>NZ_JAKZLB010000007.1 GCF_022808865.1 Geothrix oryzisoli | reverse complement strand
TCCCGTAAGCGAGCAACAAACCCAAATCCCTCTGCTTCGCTTTCCATGACAAGCTCATCCAACTCAGAATCGGGAAGGGTAGTTACTCGCGCAATTTGGATAGCATTCATGGATGCACCCTAACGAATGAAGCTAACCGGCCCCGCCTGCACCGAGGCGATGAGCGGAGCCGGGGAAGCGAGAAGCTGAGAGAGAGCGGGAGGCAATGCAGGCGGGGTCCGAGTTGAGCGGAGGGTTAGGTGTGCTGAGCTCATGGCTTGATTTGAACCCGTGTTCCGTTTGGGGCAATTCGCCACAATTCTTCGATTTCTGGGTTGGTGACTGCGATACAGCCACGAGTCCAATCGGATTTGGTATGCAAGCTGCCGAGCCAGCCGAAGCCATTCTTAATGCCGTGAATCATGATGGCCCCACCTGGTTGATAGCCGCCAGCCTTGGCTCTGGCGATATCGGAGGGCCTTGGGTAGGAAATGTGGAGAGCGCGATGGTAGCCACTCTTTTCAAGACGGCTATCAATGATGAATTCGCCTTCAGGAGTGCGATTGTCGCCTTCGCGTTCCTTCTCGCCGACAGGAGCGCGGCCGAGTGCAACTTGGTATGTGCGAAGGATCTTGCCATTGGAATAGGCAGTCAGGACTCTCTTTGCTTTCTCCACGACGAGTAGATCAGCCCTCGTACCCGGAGGGAGTGGCGAAAAAGCCATGGCGTTCAACCCAGCACCGAGGAGCATGGCCACAGCGAGGAAGATTGAACCCAGTTGATTTCTCATGATGGGTAGCACACCTAACGAATGAAGCTAACCGGCCCCGCCTGCACCGAGGCGATGAGCGGAGCCGGGGAAGCGAGAAGCTGAGAGAGAGCGGGAGGCAATGCAGGCGGGGTCCGAGTTGAGCGGAGGGTTAGGTGTGCTGAGCTCATGGCTTGATTTGAACCCGTGTTCCGTTTGGGGCAATTCGCCACAATTCTTCGATTTCTGGGTTGGTGACTGCGATACAGCCACGAGTCCAATCGGATTTGGTATGCAAGCTGCCGAGCCAGCCGAAGCCATTCTTAATGCCGTGAATCATGATGGCCCCACCTGGTTGATAGCCGCCAGCCTTGGCTCTGGCGATATCGGAGGGCCTTGGGTAGGAAATGTGGAGAGCGCGATGGTAGCCACTCTTTTCAAGACGGCTATCAATGATGAATTCGCCTTCAGGAGTGCGATTGTCGCCTTCGCGTTCCTTCTCGCCGACAGGAGCGCGGCCGAGTGCAACTTGGTATGTGCGAAGGATCTTGCCATTGGAATAGGCAGTCAGGACTCTCTTTGCTTTCTCCACGACGAGTAGATCAGCCCTCGTACCCGGAGGGAGTGGCGAAAAAGCCATGGCGTTCAACCCAGCACCGAGGAGCATGGCCACAGCGAGGAAGATTGAACCCAGTTGATTTCTCATGATGGGTAGCACACCTAAC
>NZ_JAKZLB010000006.1 GCF_022808865.1 Geothrix oryzisoli | reverse complement strand
GTCCTGCGCAGTTGAGGCTGCGGGGTGCTGGAAGGGGCCGAGAGGCGACTTCGGACTGTGCGGAAGCGCGGTGGGCGTCTTTGAAAACCGGATAGAAGATAGGAAGCCTTTGAGGGTTCCATGGAGCGTTCTAGGACGGTTCATGGGATTCAGAAGTAACGACCAGAACATTGGCCCGAGGGATGAGAGTCCTGAAGGTGAAGAGTTCAGAATGAAACTTGAGAGTTTGATCCTGGCTCAGAATGAACGCTGGCGGCGTGCCTAACACATGCAAGTCGGATGTGCCGCAAGGTGCATGGCAGACGGGTGAGTAACGCGTGGGGAATCTACCTTTTTGTGGGGAATAACGCTCCGAAAGGAGTGGTAATACCGCATGAGACCTTTGGCTGGGATGCTGGAGGTGAAACCTGGGGACCGCAAGGCCTGGGGCAAAAAGAGGATCCTGCGTCTGATTAGCTAGTTGGCGGGGTAATGGCCCACCAAGGCGACGATCAGTAGCCGGCCTGAGAGGGTGATCGGCCACACTGGAACTGAGACACGGTCCAGACTCCTACGGGAGGCAGCAGTGGGGAATTTTGCGCAATGGACGAGAGTCTGACGCAGCAACGCCGCGTGGGTGATGAAGGTCTTCGGACTGTAAAACCCTGTCGTCAGGGACGAAGGTGCGCGTGTTAATAGCATGTGCGCTTGACGGTACCTGGAGAGGAAGCCCCGGCTAACTCTGTGCCAGCAGCCGCGGTAATACAGAGGGGGCAAGCGTTATTCGGAATTATTGGGCGTAAAGGGCGCGTAGGCGGTTTTTTAAGTCAGATGTGTAATCCCCGAGCTCAACTTGGGAACTGCATCTGAGACTGGAAGGCTAGAGTACTGGAGAGGGTGGTGGAATTCCTCGTGTAGCGGTGAAATGCGTAGAGATGAGGAGGAACACCAGTGGCGAAGGCGGCCACCTGGACAGTAACTGACGCTGAGGCGCGAAAGTGTGGGTAGCAAACAGGATTAGATACCCTGGTAGTCCACGCTGTAAACGATGAACACTTGGTGTGGAGGGAGTTGACCCCTTCCGTGCCGGAGCTAACGCGTTAAGTGTTCCGCCTGGGGAGTACGGTCGCAAGGCTGAAACTCAAAGGAATTGACGGGGGCCCGCACAAGCGGTGGAGCATGTGGTTTAATTCGACGCAACGCGAAGAACCTTACCTGGGCTTGAACTGCAGTGGACCGGTGCAGAGATGTGCCTTTTCGCAAGAACTGCTGCAGAGGTGCTGCATGGCTGTCGTCAGCTCGTGTCGTGAGATGTTGGGTTAAGTCCCGCAACGAGCGCAACCCTTACCCGTAGTTGCCAGCGCGTCATGGCGGGAACTCTACGGGGACTGCCCGGGTTAACCGGGAGGAAGGTGGGGATGATGTCAAGTCCTCATGGCCCTTATGTCCAGGGCTACACACGTGCTACAATGGGCGATACAAACCGTTGCAAAGTCGCGAGATGGAGCTAATCGGAGAAAGTCGTCCTCAGTTCGGATTGTAGTCTGCAACTCGACTACATGAAGGTGGAATCGCTAGTAATCGTGTATCAGAATGATACGGTGAATACGTTCCCGGGCCTTGTACACACCGCCCGTCACATCACGAAAGCCGGGAGCACTTGAAGAGGCTGTGGTAACCCGCAAGGGGGCTAGGTCTCAATGGTGAACTTGGTGATTGGGGTGAAGTCGTAACAAGGTAGCTGTAGGAGAACCTGTGGCTGGATCACCTCCTTTCTAAGGAGAGTCGCTTTTAGGAGCGACGAAAGGTCAACGCTTCCGATCGAATTTCTATCCGGTTTTTAAAGACGCTCGGGCAATCTTTGACGAGCGTGCTTGGGCGTGTAACGGGCCCGTAGCTCAGCTGGGAGAGCGCCTGGTTTGCATCCAGGAGGTCGTCGGTTCGATCCCGGTCGGGTCCACCAGCGCCTGCTGGAGCACGAACAGGGGCCTATAGCTCAGTCTGGTTAGAGCGCACGCCTGATAAGCGTGAGGTCGGTGGTTCGAATCCACCTAGGCCCACCAATTTGAGTTGAGTTGAGATCCTGAGGGATTTGAATCCAGCTCAAGGGTTGGCGTCTGAAAAAGACAGCAGTTGTTTGACAGTTGAATAGAAGGAATAGAGAAGGGTGATCCATGGCGTTGAAGTGACGCCGTGGGCTTAAGGCGAGGCAAGTTTAGCGAAATCAATTAACTCTCGTGGGTCTGAAGTCAATGTAATTCATTGATGGAAGGCCAAGTTACAAAGGGTTGACGGTGGATGCCTTGGCAGATGACAGCGATGAAGGACGTGGTAAGCTGCGAAAAGTCTCGGGGAGTTGCACGCGAACGGTGATCCGGGAATGTCCGAATGGGGAAACCCGGCTGGGTGAAAGCTCAGTCATCTCTCAGCTGAATTCATAGGCTTTGAGAAGCGAACGTGGGGAAGTGAACCATCTCAGTACCCACAGGAACAGAAAACAACAGTGATTCCGGGAGTAGCGGCGAGCGAAACCGGAAGAGCCCAAACCTCCTACGTGTAAGCGGCAGGCGTTGCGTAGGGGGGGTCGTGGGACCTACAGGCCAGAGCTGCCCTCTGGCACAGAGTTACAAAACCGACGGTTAGCGGAACGGCATGGAAAGGCCGGCGAGACAGGGTGATAGCCCCTTACGTGAAAGCCGATCGGACTCTGAGTGGTGTTCCCAAGTATGTCGGGGCACGAGAAACCTTGACAGAATTTGCCGCGACCATGCGGTAAGGCTAAATATGTTCATCTGACCGATAGTGAACCAGTACCGTGAGGGAAAGGCGAAAAGAACCCCGATGAGGGGAGTGAAATAGAACCTGAAACCGTCAATCTACAAGCAGTGGAACCCCTATGGTTTACCAGGGGAACCGCGTGCCTTTTGCATAATGAGCCGGCTAGTTATTTTCAGTGGCGAGGCGAAGCCGAAGAGGCGGTGCCGTAGGGAAACCGAGTCTGAATAGGGCGACAGTCGCTGGAAATAGACGCGAAACGGGATGATCTATCCTTGACCAGGATGAAGTCCGGGTGACACCGGATGGAGGTCCGAACCAGTGTGGGTTGAAAACCGCTTGGATGAGTTGAGGATAGGGGTGAAAGGCCAATCAAATTCCGTGATAGCTCGTTCTCCCCGAAATAGCTTTAGGGCTAGCGTCGGATGTTTCGTCGTGCAGGTAGAGACCTGAATGGACTAGGGGGCTTACCAGCTTACTGAATCCAACCAATCTTCGAATGGCACGCCGTGAAGTCCGGCAGTCAGACTGCGGGTGATAAGATCCGTAGTCGAGAGGGAAAGAACCCAGATCGCCAGCTAAGGTCCCAAAATACATGCTAAGTGGAAAAGGATGTGGATGTGCTTAGACAGCCAGGAGGTTAGCTTAGAAGCAGCTATCCTTTAAAGAAAGCGTAATAGCTCACTGGTCAAGCGGGTCTGTGCCGACAATTCAACGGGGCTAAAGCATGTTACCGAAGCTGCGAACGTAAGTGGTAGGGGAGCATTCCCTACGTCTGTGAAGGTTGACCGTAAGGACAGCTGGAGACATGGGAAGAGACTCTGTCGGCATAAGTAGCGTAAAGACGGGCGAGAACCCCGTCCGCCGTAAGACTAAGGTTTCCAACGCAAGGTCAATCCGCGTTGGGTTAGTCGGGCCCTAAGCTGAGGCCGAAAGGCGTAAGCGATGGAAAGCTGGTTAATATTCCAGCACCATGAGCATCTCGTTTGTACGATGCAGGGACGCAGGAAGGTAGGGACGCAGGGCTATGGAATGTTCTGCGAAAGGATCCAAGGATGGCGCTTAGGGAAGTCCGGGCGCCACAAGTCCAAGGTTTCTGACGAAAAGTCCTGATCCTACACTGCCGAGAAAAGCTGCTAAGGAGAGGTGCTTGTGTCCGTACCGCAAACCGACACAGGTAGTCGAGGAGAGAATCCTCAGGCGTTTGAGAGAACTCTGCTGAAGGAACTCGGCAAATTAACCCCGTAACTTCGGGAGAAGGGGTACCACGGTAGGGTTCATAGCCCGAGGTGGTGGCACATAAATGTCCCAGGCGACTGTTTAACAAAAACACAGGTCTCTGCAAACTCCAAAGAGGAGGTATAGGGGCTGACACCTGCCCGGTGCCGGAAGGTCAAGAGGAGCGGTCAGCGCAAGCGAAGCTGCGAATTTAAGCCCCGGTGAACGGCGGCCGTAACTATAACGGTCCTAAGGTAGCGAAATTCCTTGTCGGGTAAGTTCCGACCTGCACGAATGGTGTAACGATCTGGGAACTGTCTCCAGCAGAGACTCAGCGAACTTGTAGCACCGGTGAAGATGCCGGTTACCCGCACTTAGACGGAAAGACCCCGTGCACCTTTACTACACCTTGACATTGAGGTTGGCGTTGGACTGTGCAGGATAGGTGGGAGGCTATGAAACTGGCTCGTTAGGGTCGGTGGAGCCAATGTTGAGATACCACCCTGTTTAACGCTGATCTCTAACTCGCACCCGTGATCCGGGTGGAAGACAATGTCAGGCGGGTAGTTTGACTGGGGCGGTCGCCTCCTAAAGCGTAACGGAGGCGTACGAAGGTTCCCTCAGGCTGTTTGGAAATCAGCCGTAGAGCGCAATAGTATAAGGGAGCTTGACTGCGAGTCAGACACGACGAGCAGGTGCGAAAGCAGGTTATAGTGATCCGGTGGTCCCGAATGGAAGGGCCATCGCTCAACGGATAAAAGGTACGCCGGGGATAACAGGCTGATCTTGCCCAAGAGTTCATATCGACGGCAAGGTTTGGCACCTCGATGTCGACTCATCACATCCTGGGGCTGAAGCAGGTCCCAAGGGTTCGGCTGTTCGCCGATCAATAGTGGTACGTGAGTTGGGTTCAGAACGTCGCGAGACAGTTCGGTCCCTATCTAGTGTGGGCGCAGGAGATTTGAGAGGACCTGTCCTTAGTACGAGAGGACCGGGATGGACTGACCTCTGGTGTTCCAGTTGTGCCTCCAGGTGCAATGCTGGGTAGCTACGTCGGGAAGTGAGAAGCGCTGAAAGCATCTAAGCGCGAAACACCCCTCAAGATGAGATCTCCCTATGAGACCCGTGGTAGACCACCACGTTGATAGGTCGCATGTGCAAGGCCGGTGACGGCTTCAGCTGAGCGATACTAATCGGTCCACAGACTTGACCTTTCATCAATCAATTGCATCAACTTCAACACCCACGAACGCTCAACAGAGCTTCGCCTAAATCCCTTCTCAACCCTTCTACCCCTTCGTCGTGGCTTTTCCCCAAGGGTCACACCCGTTCCCATCCCGAACACGGCCGTTAAGACTTGGAGGGCCGATGATACTGCGCCGCACAGGCGTGGAAAAGTAGGTCGCTGCGACGTTAAAATCCC
>NZ_JAKZLB010000005.1 GCF_022808865.1 Geothrix oryzisoli | reverse complement strand
CTCCCCCGCCCCCGCCGCCGCCGCCGCCGCCGATGGCCGTGTCCGCGGGCAAGGTGGACACAACCCCCATCGATCCACGCCAGGAAGTGGTGCCTGAGCAGGCGCCCAAGGAGCTTCCGAAGCAGGATCACTCGCTCGGCGGCGTCCCCGGTGGCGTCCCCGGCGGTGTCCCCGGCGGTGTCATCGGTGGCGTGGTCGGCGGTGTGGTCGGTGGCGTCGTCGGCGGCACCGGCAAGGTGGTGGACTTCGACTTCAGCCAGATCAAGGTGAAGTACCAGCCCCCCGCCCCGCCCTATCCCCCCCTCGCCAAGATCGCCAAGATCCAGGGCACGGTGGTCGTGGAGATCGTGGTCGGCCCCGATGGCATCCCCACCTCGGCCGTCGCGAAGGAAGGTCCTCCCCAGCTGCGGCCCACGGCCGAAGCCTACGCCATGCAGTGGAAGTTCGAGCCCGCCCTCCTGAATGGCGCCCCTCAGTACGCGCGCTTCAAGCTCACCATGCCGTTCCGGCTCCGGTAGCCAGCGCCCTTTCCCACGTCCAACCCTCTCTCCTCATTCCATAAGGAAACCTCATGAACCTGCTTGCCACCCCCCTGATGCTCGGTCTTGCCGAAGGCGGCCACGACAGCTTCTCCGCCGCCGAGATCTGGCGCTCGGCGTCCATCGCCAACAAGTTCATCATTTCGGTCCTCTTCATCCTGATGGCCTACCAGATCTACGTGGCCATCGAGCGCTTCGTGACCTACGCGCAGAGCAAGCAGGCCTCCGACAAGTTCCTCAAGCTCTTCATGGACACGCTCCGCCGCGGTGACTTCGAGGCCGCCAAGCGCGCCGCGACCACCCACAACAAGAGCCACATCGCCCTGGTGCTGAAGCACGGCCTGGACATCTTCCAGTACGAGAAGCAGCTCAAGACCATGAACCCCAACCATGACGCCATCCAGCCCGTCGAGCGCGCCATCCAGCGCGGCACCGCCGAGGTGGTCGAGCTCCTCAAGAAGGGCATGAGCGGCCTGGGCACCATCGGCGCGCTGGCCCCCTTCATCGGCCTGCTCGGCACCGTGATCGGCATCATCAAGGTCTTCTCCGACCTGAAGACCAAGGGCGCCGGTGACATCAACGCCCTGGCCGGCTCCATCGGTGAGGCCCTGGCCACCACCGCCCTCGGCCTGTTCGTCGCCATCCCGGCCGTGTGGATCTACAACCTGCTGACCAACAAGCAGGACGTGGTCGTCACCAACATCAACAACGCGGCCTCCCAGATGATCGACGAGTTCATCCGCCGCGAGAGCCAGAACTAAGGAACCGCCACCCAGCCCGGGGGCGCGAGCCCCCGGGCGATTTCTGAGGAGAACACACCATGGATACAGGTGGTTCCAAGGGTGGGATGAAGTCTGACATCAACGTCACGCCGCTGGTCGACATCGTGCTGGTGCTGTTGATCATCTTCATCGTGATCACCCCTGCCGTGAACAACGCCGTGAAGCTGCCGTTGTCCAAGCACGCCCCGAAGGTGGACCAGCAGCAGGACGCGGGCCAGAAGTACCTGACCCTCATGCTGACCTCCAAGCGCAACGACAAGTACGAGGTGACCGGCCCCGGCGCCGTGCTCATCGACGACAAGGACGCCAAGGACGAGCGCTTCTTCATCAACGATGAAGGCCAGCGGCAGAAGCTCGAGGACTACATCAACCGCAACGTCTCCCAGCTGAACGACAAGCGGGTGTTCGTGAAGGCTGATGCCGACCTTCCCTTCAAATACATCAACGAACTGTTCCAGGTCTGCCGGAAGGGTGGCGCCGACGAGGCGTCCATCGTGACCAGCGAGGACAAGGACACCAAGAAGGAAGGGGGTAACTGATGGATGCCGGCGGCGCAAAAGGCAAGGCGAAAACCGATATCAACGTCACCCCGCTGATCGACATCGTGCTGGTGCTCCTCATCGTCTTCATCGTGATGGTGCCCGGCCTCAGCAAGGCCATGAAGGTGGTGGTGCCCCAGGTCGTCCAGACCAGCGCCCCCCCCAAGCCCGATCCGAACAACATCCTGATCCAGGTGGACCAGGACGGCACGATGACCCTCCAGCAGGACAAGACCGATGCTGACGGCCTCAAGGCCAAGCTGCCCGATGCCGTGATGCTGCAGCCCCTCAACTACCGGAAGGTCTTCCTGAAGGTGGATGAGGACGTCAAGTTCCAGGCCATGGTGGACGTCCTCGACGCCATCCGTGTCGCCTCGGAAACGGCCAAGAAGAAGTCCCTCGAACAGCTCGACAAGTTCCAGGGCCAGGATGGCGGCGACGTGAAAGTGGCCGTGTCCCTGAAGAAGCGCATCGTGGCCGCGCCCGTCAGCTAGGCGCACCTGATCCACGAAAAGGGCCCCTCCCCGGGGCCCTTTTTCATGCCCGCCGGCGGTGCCCGAGGATGGTGCCGTAGGCCACCCCCGCCACCGTGATCAGGACCCCGGCCAGGCCGGCCCCCGTCGCGCGCTCGCCCAGCATGGGCACCGCCAGCAGATACTGGACGATCGGCAGCAGCTGGAGCCAGACCGCCGCCTCAGAGACGGACAGTGTGCCGTAGGCTTCGGACATCAGGATCTGACCCCCGAGGGCCAGCAGGCTCATGAGAACCGCCAGGCCCCAGGCCCCGAGGCCCCCGTGGAAGAGGCTGGGCCAGGGCGAGAGGGCGAACGGAACCACCACCGGCAGCCCCGCCAGGCAGAAGAAGAAGAAAATGGTCGCGGCATTCTCCGTGTGACGGGCCGCCCGGATAGCATTGGCGCTCGTGGCCGCGAAGACGGCCGCAGCCAGGGCCGCCAGTTCCCCTCTGCCGAGACCCAGGCCCAGGTGGCCCTGGCCGAGCACCATGACCACGCCCAGGGAAGCCGCCAGGATGGCCAGCCAGAGGTGGATCGTGGGGCGTTCCTTGAAGAGCGCCAGGGACATCACCACGGCGATCACGGGGAACACATTGTAGAGGATGCCCGCCTCCCCCGCCGGGATGTGGGCCAGGGCGTAGAAGTAGAGCACCACCACCGCGCCGCCGGAGAGCCCCCGCGTCACGAGCAGTCGATAATGCCTGGGGCGGTAGAGCCCCGGGATCAGGCCAAAGGCCGCGAGGCTCACCAGGGCCCCCACCACGAAGCGCAGCACGGCCAGATGGCCCGCCGTGAACCCCAGGCCCGGCAGCGTGAGCTTCCGGGCCAGAATGGCCATGAGACCGAAGCAGAACGCCGAACCGGCCAGCTCCACGCGAGCCACCAGGCGGCGGCGGGACTGGAGGGCGATCGAGGCTGGCATGCCTTCCATCCTGCCTGGAAACCCTCGGCCCGTCAGGGGTTGTAGGCCCCCTGCGGCAGGTTCAGGCCCGCGGTGTGGAAGGCGGCCGTCAGAGCCCCGCCCCGGAACGCGCCCCGGTCGGCGGCCTCCAGATGATCCAGCAGGTGGGACAGGTTGGCGCCGCTGGGTACCGCGGGGACGCCCAGATCCGAAGCCAGGCCCGTGAGCGTCAGGTCGTCCAGGAAGGTGCCCTCCTCCCGCACCACCACTCCGCGCAGGGTGTACTGGTCCGTGGGGCCCGTATGCGTGCGCAGGCTGGCTGACGGCACCACTACCGCGTCCACCCAGTCGGGCTTGCCACCCTTGGCGTCCCGGTCCGCGTGCGCCGCGTACTTCAGGTCCTCGCCGCAAAGCAGCCCCGCCACGGTCACGCTGTCCCCGAAGCTGAAGTTCCGGGCCGGCACCACGCGCAACTGGCTCCCCACGGCGCGGTTCAGCTCGGCAGCCACCCGCGACAGCGTGGGCGCGAAGCTCGAGCCCGTCAGCAGGAGGACCCGCCGCCCCGCGAATCCCCGCGCCCGGGGGCTCTTGATGAACCGGCGGCTGTGTTCGAGGAAGCGGCGCACCAGCCCCACGCCATTCTCCAGCTGGGCCCAGGAGCGGGAATAGAAGGCCCGGCCCGGCACTTCGATGCCCGCCCGGGTGAACCACTCGTCCGCCAGCAGCAGCCATGGCTCGCCGTCGTTGGCCTTGGCGTACCGTCGCACCTCGGGGGTCCAGCGGGCCACCCAATCCCGGGCAAAGGCTGCGTCCACATCCTGCACCGAAGGCAGGTTCTCCCGGTGGCTCGTGAGCCCCACAGGCACGCAGGAGAGGCTCAGCACGCTGCCCCGCCCCGCCTTGCGACGGGCCCATAGGTCATCCACGGTCTGCTGCCAGATGGCCCCGTCGTTGAGCCCCGGCGCCACCACGGCCTGCGTGTGGACATCGATGCCGCCCTCCAGCAGCCGGTCGATCTTGCGGAGGATGTGGCCTTCCCGCGGATTGCCCACCACCTTGATGCGGGCCGCGGGATCCGTGGCGTGCACCGAGACGTGGATGGGGCTCAGCCGTTCGCGCACGATGCGGTCCAGTTCCGCCTCGTCGCTGCTGGAAAGCGTCGTGAAGTGGCCGTAGAGGAAGGAGAGGCGCACGTCCTCGTCCTTGAGGTAGAGCGACTTCCGGAAGCCCTTGGGCATCTGGTGGACGAAGCAGAACACGCAGTTCTGCTTGCAGACCTTCACCTCGTCCTGGGCCAGGTCCACCCCGATGCCCTCGCCGCCGTTTTCGACGAAAGCCTTGAAGGTGCTGCCGTCCGGCCTCTGGACGACCAGCTCCGCCTCGTCCTCGCGGGTGATGAGGAACTGGTAGTTGAGCTGATCCAGGACCGCCTCGCCGTGGATCTCCAGCAGCGTGTCGCCCGGGCGGATGCCAGCCTCCTCGGCCAGGCTGTCCGGTTCCACCGCGATGATCTCTACGCCTTTCTGGGCCAAAGGGACGCTCCATCCTCCGGATTCCCTGTGGTAATCCGGAGATAGATTGTCTCATTGCAAAGGGATTATGGCTTTCCCTATTCTCCGGCCCGCCAGGCTGAGGCCGCCGTGGGCTTGACGCAAGAACCAAAGAGCGAGCCCGGCTTGGCCGGGCCCGTTCGGGAAATCGGGGACGTTCGCCCAGCGGAGCGAGAACCCCCGGAAACTACTGCGCAGCCGCCTTAGCCTGCTTGCGGGCTTCCACCACCTTGTCGGCATCCCGGCCGACCAGTTCCTGCAGGTGGTGGAAGGACCAGGTGAAGGAGCCGACGCCCATGGTGAGGCTGCGGAGCTCCACGATGACGTCGCTCATCTCGGCCTGGGGGATGTAGGCGGAGACCACGTCCCAGCCCTTCCAGCCGGGCTTGGCGTCGAAACCGAGGACCTGGCCTCCGCGCCTTCCGGTCACCAGGCGCTGGGCCTTGGGCGTGTACTCGCTGGGGACGCTGATGTGGACCTCGGAGATGGGCTCCAGCAGCACAGGGTGGCAGACGGGGGCGGCCTCGGTCATGCCGATGCGGGCGGCGGTCTTGAAGGCCATGTCGGAGCTGTCCACCGTGTGGTAGCTGCCGTCCACCAGCGCCACGTGGATGTCCACGACGGGGAAGCCCAGCGGGCCGCGCTTCATCCAGTCCACCACGCCGTGCTCGATGGCACCGAAGAAGTTCTTGGGCACCACGCCGCCGACGATGCGCTCCTCGAACTGGAAACCCGTGCCCCGGGGCAATGGCTTGACCTCGAACCAGACGTCGCCGAACTGGCCGTGACCGCCGGTCTGGTGCTTGTGGCGGCCGTGCACTTTGGCGCCCTTCGTGAAGGTCTCCCGGTAGGGGACCATGGGCGGGTGCTGCTGGACATCGAGCCCGAAGCGGCTCTTGAGGCGGTCCAGCGCGCACTTCAGGTGGACCTCGCCCTGGCCCCAGAGGACACGCTCCTGGGTCTCGGCGTTCTGCTCCACCTGGAGCGAGGCGTCCTCCTCGCAGAGCTTCTGGAGGGCCAGCGAGAGCTTCACGTCATCGCCGCTCTTGGTGGTATGCAGGCTGAGGGCCAGCATGGGCTGGAGGGGCTCGGGCCAGTCCAGCGCCACCTTGGCCGCGGGAGTCAGGGCTTCGCTGGTGCGGACTTCGTCCATGCGGCCCAGGGCCACCACCTCGCCGGCCACGGCCTTCTGCTGCTTGATCTGCTGGGAGCCGAAGAGCCGGTTGATGCCGCTCACCCGGTTGCCCGCGAGGATGGCGCCGTCGGCCACTTCGCCCCGCCAGACGCGGGAGATGCTCAGCTTGCCCACGTGCTGGGCATGGACGCTCTTGAACACCTGCACCAGGGTGTCCTTGCCGTCGGGAATGCCCAGGCGCGCGGCCGTGGCATCCACCCGGGGCGCCTCGTCGCAGAGCGCCTGGAAGAGGCGGCGGACACCGGCGTCCTTGTCGGCGGAGCCGAAGAACACGGGCACCAGCAGATCGTCCCGCACGTCCTTGGCCAGATCCTCGGACACCTCCTCCAGCGGGGGCGCCACGTCGCCGAGCAGTTCCTCCATGAGGTGGTCATCGAAGTCCGCAAGCTTCTCCAGCATCAGCTGGCGGGCCTCATGCTCCTCGGGCAGCACGGATTCCGGCAGCTGTTTCAGGTCCGCATCCTTGTCGGCCTCGTACTTGTAGGCGTGCTCGCTGATGAGATCGACGTAGCCGGTGATCTGGTCGCCATCGCGGATGGGGATCTCGACCAGCACCAGGGGCCGCTCAGAGATCATCTGCAGGGCATTGAGCACGTCCTTCAGCTTCCCGGCGCTGCCGGGGGCCTCCATCTTGTTGATGAACATGACGTGTGGAATCTTGTGGTCGTCGAGGAACTTCAGGGCCGGGGCGGCCATCAGCGCGCGGGCCGGATCCGGATCGCACACCACCACCGCGATGTCCGCGGCCATGAGGGCATGGACCGATTCCTGCCGGAATTCGACGGAGCCCGGGCAGTCGATGAGCGTCCAGGTCTCGTTCTGGTAGGTGCAGGTCGCGAGGCTGGCCTCGACGCTCATCTGCCGGGCCTTCGCCTCCATGGAAGCATCGCCGATCGTGTTGCCCTCCTTGACGGAGCCCTTGCGTGGCAGGGCGCCCGCCACGAAGAGAAGGCTCTCCATCAAGGAGGTCTTTCCGGAGAGGTAGGGGCCCACGATGGCCGCTACGCGTGGAGTTGACTGAGAATTGCCGCTCACAGTGCCTCCTGATTGTGGGGTTCGGATATCGACCGCCCCAAGTGTTCCGACCTGCCTATCCGCTGGCAACCCAAAAAAATGCCGCCTCGAAAAAGGCGGCATAAGTCACAAAATGGATGAAGTTCTGTCTAGTTGCGGAGCGGTTTTCCCGTTTTCAGGATGGCGTCCATGCGGGCCTGGGTCTTCTCGTAGCTGCAGAGGCGGGCGAAGGCCTGCCGTTCCAGCTCGAGGATGCGCTCCTCGGAGATCTCCTGGACGAGGCTCACGTCCCCGCCGCACAGAATGTTGGCCAGTTCGCCCATGATGACGGCGTCGTGCTCGCTGGCCAGCCCCTGCAGCTGGAAGTCGCGGACGGCCGCCTTGAGGGCCTCGCTGCCGCCCCGGCCCGGCAGGCGCAGGGTGCGCTCCTTCACGGGCTGGAAGTCCGCGGCCATCTTGAGAACCTCCTGCTTCGCCTCGTTCAGCAGGAAGGCCTTGTTCATGACGCGGCGATCCGTCCGGCGCAGGTAGCCGTTCCGCTGGGCCTCGTCGAAGCTGGTGTTCACGTTCGCGGTGCCGATGGCCTGGAAAGCGGCCTTCACCTTGGGCATGGGGCCCAGCTCGCCCTTGGCGGCCATGGCGTCCTCCATGCGGAGGAGCATCTGGAGGCAGCCGCCACCGGCGGGAATGACGCCCACACCCACTTCCACCAGGCCGATGTACAGCTCGGCGTGGCCCACGGCCCGCTGGCAGGCCATGGTCATCTCGCAGCCGCCGCCCAGGGCCAGGTTGAAGGGCGCCGCCACAGTGGGGAAGGAGGCATAGGTCAGCATGCGACCGGCGTACTGCAGGCGCCGGGCGACCTCTTCGATCTGGTCGAACTGCTTGTCCTTGGCGGCGTTCAGCACCATCACCAGGTTGGCGCCGGCGCTGAAGTGCTGGCCCTGGTTGCCCACCACCAGGCCCTTGAAGCGGCCTGGGACGTGCTTCTGGATGGTGTCCTCCATGAGCATGATGATCCCGTCATCCAGGGCGTTCATCTTGCTGCGGAAGCTGAGGCAGGCCACATCGTCGCCCAGGTCGAAGAGCTGGCAGCTGCCGTTCTCCGCGATCACCTTGCCACGACCTTCCTCGCGCTTGAGGATGATCACGCGCTTGTCTTCGAGGATCGCATCGTAGGCGAGGGTCTTGGGGTTGAGCTGCGCCACGGGGACGCCGTGCTCCCAGCGGTAGAAGCTGGTGATGCCCTTGGCGAGCATCTGCTCCACGAGGGGCGCGATGGGCAGGTCCTCGAACTTCATCCGGGCCACGACCCGCTCGACGCCCAGGGTGTCCCAGGTCTCGAAGGGCCCCAGTTCGAAGGCAAACCCGTTCTTGATGGCGCGATCGACGTTCAACGGACCGTCCGTCACCTCGCCCAGGCGGTTCACGGCGTAGGTGAGGTTGGGAGCGATGCAGCGCCAGGCCAGGCGACCGGCCTCCGTGTCGCTGGTGAGCAGGGTCTTCACCTTCTCCGCTGGATCGTCGATGCCCTTCAGTTCCTTCAGGATCGGCCAGTCCCGCTTCACCTGGGGGATGTACTCGCGGGTGGCGGGATCCAGGGCCAGGAAGGACTTCTTGCCCTTGGCGTCCTTCGGCCCCTTCTTGAAGAAACCCTGCTTCGTCTTGTTGCCCAGCAGCTTGTTGTCCAGCATGTACTGGAGGAACTCGGGGAACTTGAAGACCTCGCGCACTTCGTCGTTGGGGCACAGGTCATAGACGTTCTTCGCCGTGGCGGCGAGGATGTCCACACCGGCGAGGTCCGCCGTCCGGAAAGCCGCGCTCTTGGCCCGGGCGGCCGCATCGCCCAGCACCGAATCCAGCACCTCGAAGGGGATCTTCTCGGCCAGGGCCATCTGCAAGGTGGCCATGATGCTGTGGATGCCGATGCGGTTGCCGATGAAGGTCGGGCTGTCGTAGGCCGGCACGACTTCCTTGCCGAGGCTCTCCTCCAGCCAGGTGCGGAAGGCCTGGGCCTCCTGCTCGTCCACCTCGGGGCCCTTCACGAACTCGAGCAGGCGCAGGTACCGCACGGGGTTGAAGAAATGGGTGATGACGAAGTGCTTCCGGAAGGCATCGCTGCGGCCCTCCACGAGCAGCTTCAGGGGGATGCCCGAGGTGTTCGAGCTGACCCATGCGCCGGCCTTGAGCATGGGCTCCAGGCGCCCGTACAGCTCGCGCTTGATGGCGAGGTCTTCCTTCACCACTTCCACGACCCAGTCGCAGTCCGCCAGGCGGTCGAGGTGGTCCCGCAGGTTGCCCGGCCGGATCTTCTTGAGGTACGAGGCATGCATGGCCAGGGCCGGCTTGGACTTCGCCAGCGCAGCCAGGGCGCCTTCCGCCAGCTTGTCCGGCGCCGCCTCGTCGATGACGATGTCCAGCAGTTCCACCTGGCAGCCCGCCGACGCCACATGCGCCGCAATGCCCGAGCCCATCACGCCCGAACCGAGAATGCCGATCTTCTTGATGTTCATGTCCAACCTCCTGATGTCGATTCGCGTGGTTGGATCAGAGCTTCTCGATGATGGACGCGATGCCCTGGCCGCCGCCGATGCACATGGTGGCAATGCCGTACTTGCCGCCGTCGGTCTCGAGGCGGTTCAGCAGGGTGGTCAGGATGCGCGCGCCGCTGGCGCCGAGGGGGTGGCCCACGGCGATGGCGCCGCCCCAGGCGTTCACCTTCGCCATGTCGTAGCCACCCTCGCGGATGACGGCCAGGCTCTGGGCGGCGAAGGCCTCGTTCAGCTCCATGGCGTCGATCTGATCCAGCTTGAAGCCGAAGCGGTCCAGCGCCTTCTTCACGGCGGGCACGGGGCCGATGCCCATGCGGTCGGGCTCCACGCCGGCCACGGCACCGCCGATGATGCGGGCCCGGGCCTTCAGGCCCAGGGACTTGGCCAACCCCTCTTCCATGACGAGCAGGAAGGCCGCGCCGTCCGTGACGGGAGAGCTGTTGCCGGCGGTGACGCAGCCATCGACCATGAACGCGGCCTTCAGCTCGCCGAGCTTCTCCAGGCTGGTGTCGGCCCGCACGCACTCGTCCTGCTGCAGGGTGACGGGCTTGCCATCCAGGCCCTTGGCCTCGAAGCGCACCACTTCCCGCTCGAACTTTCCGGCCTTCCAGGCCGCCGCCGCCTTCTGGTGGCTCTGGTAGGCGAACTCGTCCTGCTCCTTGCGCGAGATCTTGTATTCCTTGGCCAGGTTCTCGGCCGTGATGCCCATGGAGCAGTAGGCGGCAGGGTAGTGTTCGCTGATGTAGGGGTCCAGGCTGGGGTTGAAGCCCATCATGGGCACCTTGGACATGCTCTCCACGCCGCCGGCGAGGAAGAGGTCGCCCTGGTTGGTCATGATGGCCCGGGCGGCCATGAGCATGGCCTCCTGGCTGCTGCCGCAGAAGCGGTTGATCGTGGCGGCCCCCGCGGTGATGGGCAGGCCTGCGCGGAAGCTGATCAGCCGGGCCATGTTCATGCCCTGCTCGCCTTCGGGCATGGCGCAGCCCACGAGCACGTCCTCGAGGCCCGACCAGTCCTTCAGCAGGGGCTTGAGGGCCTCGATGACCACCGAACCCAGCTGCTCGGGGCGGGTGGCGGCATAGCTGCCCTTGACGCCCCGGCCGATGGGCGTGCGCTTGGCTTCGACGATGACTGCGGATCGCATGGGTCCTCCAAGGGGAAGTGACTGGGATCTGGGTTTTGAGGAGCCTAGCACCGGCCACAGAGCCCGTAAGCACTTACCGTGGGTCATGCTGACCTACCAGGGGTCAATGCGGCATTCCGGTTCGGCCCGGTTCCAGTCAAGATGAGTGGACCTTCAGGACACCCCATGACCGCAACCTCCGCCCACTCCCTGGAACCCCTGCTTGCCGAATGCCGCAAGGTGATCGTGGGCCAGCCCCAGCTGCTCAACCGCCTGCTGGTGGCCCTGCTCTGCCGCGGCCACGTGCTGCTGGAAGGCCTGCCGGGCCTGGCGAAGACGCGCACCATCAAGACGCTGGCCTCGGCCAGCCACACCACCTTCCACCGCATCCAGTTCACGCCGGACCTGCTGCCCAGCGACGTGGTGGGCACCCTCGTCTTCGATCCCAAGCAGCTCACCTTCACGCCCAAGCGCGGCCCCATCTTCACGAACCTGCTGCTGGCGGACGAGATCAACCGCGCGCCGTCCAAAGTGCAGGCGGCCCTCCTCGAAGCCATGGAAGAGCGCCAGGTGACGCTGGGCGAAGAGAGTTTCCGCCTGCCGGATCCCTTCCTCGTCCTGGCCACGCAGAATCCCCTGGAGCAGGAGGGCACCTTCCCCCTGCCCGAAGCGCAGATGGACCGGTTCCTCTTCAAGCTCCGCGTGGACTACCCCAAGCAGGAGGACGAAGTGGAGGTCCTCCGGCGCGCGCACCTGAACGGCGACGAAGTGAACCCCGTGGTGGACGGCCCCTTCCTGCTGGCGGCGGGCCGCGAGGCCCAGAAGGTGCGCCTGGACGACGCCATCCGCACCTACATCGTGCGGCTGGTGCAGGCCACCCGGCCCGGCCACGGCAAGGTCTGGAAGGGCAAGGAACTCCTGCGCTGCGGGGCCAGCCCCCGGGCCTCGCTCTCGCTCCAGGCCTCCACCCGCGCCCTGGCCTACCTCCAGGGACGGGACCACGTGCTGCCCCAGGATGTGGTGGACCTCGCGCCGGACGTGCTGCGCCACCGGCTCCTGCTGACCTTCGAAAGCGAGGCGGACGGCGCCACCACCGACCAGGTCATCGCCCAGCTGCTCCAGGCTGTGCCGCGGCCCTGACCGGGCCCCGGCCGGCCGACGGCTAGGAGGCCTGCCACCTGGGATTGAGGGCCCTGCCCCGCGCCCGGGCCTGGGCCGCGGCGGCCGGGTCGCCGACGGCTTCCCGGAACTGGGCCAGGGCCATCCAGAAGTCCGGGTCCACGGGCTTGAGGCGCCCCAGGGCCTTGGCTATGGCATTCCCCGTCTCCAGGAGGGAGGGCGGCTGGGGGCGACCCAGACGCAGCCTGAGGGCGATATGGCGCAGCCGGATCGTGCCCAGTTCCACCGGATCCTCCGAGCTGCGGTCCTGCTGGATGGGCACCAGGCCCGCCTCGTCCAGGTACGGGCCGGCCTCGCGGCCCTCCGCCAGGGCCCGGGTCGCCGCCGAGGTGAGGACATCCAGGAAGAACGGTGCCACGGTCGAGAGGGGCACGTCGGCCCTCTGGGCCCGCCGGAACGCAGCCCGGGCCTGCTCCACCACCATGGAGAGGTCGCCCCCCTTCCGGACCATGGCCCGGGCCTGGACGGCCCGGGCGATGAGAACGCCCCGGTGAAGCCCGGCATGCTGCGGCTGGAGCCTCAGACCCGCTTCATAGGCCCGGACGGCCTCCTCCGCGTCCGCGGCTGGATCCTGGCCGGAGGCCAACTCGGCCTTCGCCACGGCCTGGGCCACCCCGCCCAGGTTCGCCTGGTAGTAGGCATCTTCAGGATGGGCCTCCGCCTCGGCCCGGGCCGCCTGGAGGTAGGGCAGCACGGCGGCGCGCCGGTAGGTGCCGCCCAGGCGAGCGTGATCGATCCAGGCCAGCAGGGCGGAATTGCGGATGTTCATCAGGACGATGTGCCCGGGATCGAGGCGGAGGCCTTGGTCGGCGGTGGCCATGGCCTCCTGCAGGCGTTGCGAGGGATCCGCGCCCCGGCTCAGCAGGCGGAAACCTTCCGTGCGCAGGACCGAAGCCTGGGCCGCGAAGGCCTCGACTTCACTGGGGTCCCGCCGCAGGGCCTCCTCCGCGTCCTGCCGGGCCTGGGTCAGCCAAACCCCGGGATCGGTTTCCCTGAAGGTCAGGTACCGGGCCAGTTCCCCCCTGGCGCGGGCCCGCCAAGCCAGAGGTTCAGCGTCGGTGGGCTCCAGCGCGGCCCAGCGGTCGGCCACCGCCACCTGGGCCTGGACCGGGACTCTGGGATCCGCCCCCGACTGCCAGCCCAGCGCCACGGCCTCCTGCCAGCGCCGCAGATCCAGGCGGAGGAGGTCCACATCGCAGGGCGCCCGGAGTTCCGCCTGGGCCAGGGCCCGGCCCGCCGCCGCCAGGGCGGGCTGGGCGACCTGCTCTTCCTGGGCGGCCCGCGCCTGGGCCAGCCAAGCCTCCGCCTCCAGCCGCAGGGCCTCATAGAACCAGGGGGCCTGGGTCTGGGCCTCCCGCGCCAGCCGGACCGCCTCCTGGGGCTGTCCCTCCATCAGCATGAGCAGCCCCGTCCGGAAGGCCGGGGGTTCCAGGCTGGCCTGGGCCCCGCGCCGCAGCCAGTCGGCCGCGGGGATCCTCAGCGTCCGCTTCAGCTCCTCCAGCCGCCGCTGCCTCAGGTCCGGGTCGGGCAGCGCATAGGCCTTCCCCTGTTCGACCTGGTAGATCGCAGCCAGGGCCCGGCCCTCGGCATGGGCCGCCTCAGGCGCCCGGAACCCCAGGGCCCAGGCCCGTTCCAGCTGCAGCCGGGCCCCGGAGGGATCGTCCAGGGCGAGACGGGCCCGCCCCAGCGCGTAGGCGCCCGGTGCCTCGGCCAGGGATCCGGCGGCCTGGACCTCCCGGGACAGGGCCTCGACGCGGGCCCTCAGGTCCACCTGATCGCGGGTCAGATCCCGTGCCGGCTGGATCCGCAGGTAGCGGGCCAGGGCCTCGATGCGCTCGGCGGCCTGGGCGAAACGCTGGGCGTGGGCGGCCTGGGCCTGGGCCCGCAGCCGCTCCCGCACGGCGAACCCGCCGAAGACCACCATGGAAAGACAGACGGCGGCCGAAGTCGTCACCAGGGCCCTGCGCCGCCGGGCCCAGTGGACCAGCCGCTCCACCGGCGTCGCCGCCCGGGCCTCGATGGGCTCACCTTCGAGGATGCGCTGGAGGTCCTCCCCCAGGGCCCGGGCGGTGGCATAGCGCCGGCGCGGATCCTTCTGGAGGCAGGTGTGCACCACGGTGTCGAGGTCGGCCGGGATCGTGGGTACCCGCGTCCTGACGGGCACCGGGTCGTCCTTCACGATGCGCGTCATGCAGTCGAGCCCTTCCCCTCCGAAGGGCGGATCCCCGGTCAGCAGCTCGTAGAGGGTGGCGCCCAGGGAATAGACATCCGTGCGGCGGTCCAGCAGGGCCGCCTTCCCGCGCGCCTGCTCGGGGGACATGTAGCTGACCGTGCCCATCACCTGGCCGGTTTCCGTGAATCGGCCGCCCTCGAGGCCCCGGGCCAGCCCGAAATCGAGCACGCAGGCCCGGGTGGACCCATCCTCCAGCCGCTCCACCATGAGGTTGGCCGGGTTCAGGTCCCGGTGGATGAGGCCCACGCGGTGGGCGGCATGGACGCCTTCGCAGACCTCCGTCATGAGCCGCAGCAGCGCCTCCAGCGACAATGCGGGCGCGGCCCTCCGGAGGGTCTCCCCATTGATGAACTGCATCACGATGTAGGGCTGGCCGCGCCACTCGCCCACCTCATGCACCCGGCAGACGTTCGGATGGTCCACCCGGGCCTGGAGCTGGGCCTCCTGGACGAACCGCTGGAGGAGCGCCGGATCGCCCCGCCGGAGGAGCTTCAGCGCCACCACCCGGCGGAGGCGGGAGTCCGTGGCCCGGAAGACCCGGCCCATGCCCCCTTCGCCGATCAGCTCCAGGGACTCGAACCGCCCCCACCGGTCGAGGGTCCGGGCCCGGAAGACCCCGCTCTGCCGGGGCCTGGCCGGAGGCATGGACGCCTCTGGACCGGGTCCCGATGGATCGGTCCGGGGCCCTGCGCCCGTCGCCGGTCCATCGGGCACCCCGGGTCCCTGCGCGGTGATCTCCATGGACCAGTGGTCCGCCTCCGCCGCCTCCAGGTCGGCCAGTTCCTGCTCCAGCAGGCGGCGATCCCCCTCGCCCAGGCGCCCCGAGGCCACCAGGTCCTCCAGCTGGCCGCTGATGTCACCGGGTTCGAGGAAGCCGCGGGCCACGGCCAAGGCCAGCACCCGCTCCTCAGCGGTGGCCATGGCTGCCCTTCCGCACGATTCCGCTCCTCGATGAACCGTTCATGGTGCCCCCTTTGAGTCCGCAGGTGAAGCGCTTCCCGTGTTGACCGGGGCGGGGCCGGGGGTCAGACTGGCCATGGCCCTGGCGCCGGAAAGGAGGTTCGATGGGACGACAATCCGACCTTTCCGAACCTCCGTCGTGTCGCGCCGCCCGCTGAGGCGGCCCTCCCGCGTTTTACCGGCTCCCCTGAATCCGCCCCCTGAACGGGATGGCGGCGCGCCCAGCAGCGCCCCATCCGCTCCTCCGGACCGGCCATGATCCACCGCTTGCTCGACACCGTCTGGGGCCAGGCCACGGCCCTCATGTACCCCATCAAGCGCCGCCGCTGGGTGGACCTCCTGGTCCTCCTGGCAGGCTGCGCCATCCTCTACGGCCTGGTGGTCATGGGACGGCAGTGGACCGGCCAGCACCGTCCCATGGTGGAGATCGACCTCTCCCCCCTCGCCCTGCCCAAGTACACCTTCTTCTCCATGATGCGCGGCCTGGCGGCCTACATCTGCAGCCTCGCCTTCACCCTGGTCTACGCCTTCTGGGCGGCCAAGGACCGCCGCGCCGAGAAGCTGCTGATCCCCCTGCTGGACATCCTCCAGAGCATCCCCGTGCTGGGGTTCATGCCCGGCCTGGTGCTGGCCCTGGTGGCCATGTTCCCCCACAGCAACCTGGGGCTTGAGCTGGCCGCGGTGGTGATGATCTTCACGGGGCAGGCCTGGAACATGACCTTCAGCCTGTACCACTCGCTGAAATCCGTGCCCCAGGACATGCAGGAGTCCGCCACGGTCTACGGCTTCAGCTGGTGGCAGCGCTTCAAGTGGGTGGAGCTGCCCTACGGCACCACGGGGCTGGTCTGGAACAGCATGATGAGCATGGCCGGCGGCTGGTTCTTCCTCATGATCACCGAGGCCTTCAAGCTCGGCGACAAGGACTTCCGCCTGCCGGGCCTCGGCTCCTACATGAGCGTGGCGGTGGAGCAGGGCAACGTGCCCGCGATGGTCTACGCCATCCTCGCCATGGTCATCATGATCGTCTTCCTGGATCAGGTGCTCTGGCGCCCGGTGGTGGTCTGGGCCCAGCGCTTCCGGGTGGAGGAGACCAGCCAGGCCGAGGCACCCCGGAGCTGGCTGCTGAAGCTGATCCGCCGGTCCAGGCTCATCCGCTGGCTGGAGGCCCGCCGCGCCCACCTGGTGCGGGGCGTCTATCCGCCGATGCCCCTGCCCGCGGGCCGGCCTGAACGGCGCATGTCCCCGCGCCTGCGCGGGGGACGGTGGGTCGCCAACGTGGCGCTGGCGGTGCTGGCCGCCCTGTCGGTCCTCTCCGCCTTCAAGCTCTTCGGCTTCCTGCACACGATTCCGGCCATGCGCTGGTGGGATCTGCTGAAGGCCGGGGGCCTCACCCTCTCCCGAGTGCTCATCTCCACACTCATCGGCACCCTCTGGGCCGTTCCCGCCGGCCTGGCCATCGGCCTGTCGCCCCGCCTGTCGAAGATCCTCCAGCCCGTGGTCCAGGTGGCCGCCTCCTTCCCCGCGCCCATGCTCTTCCCCGTGGTCATCGCCGCGCTGGCCACCTTTGGCGTGGGCCTGAACTACGGCTGCATCCTGCTCATGCTCCTGGGCACGCAGTGGTACATCCTCTTCAACGTCATTGCGGGCGCCATGGCCATTCCCGGCGACCTCCGGGAGGCGGCCACCAGCTTCCGCCTCTCGCGCTGGCAGCGCATGAAGGCCCTGTACCTGCCCGCGATCTTCCCCTACCTGGTGACGGGCTGGGTGACCGCGGCGGGGGGCGCCTGGAACGCCAGCATCGTGGCCGAGTACGCCGAGATCAAGGGGCAGGTGCTGAGCACCTGGGGCCTGGGCTCCACCGTCAGCGCCGCGGCCTACCACAAGGACCTGCCCATGCTGGCGGCGGGCGTGATCCTCATGTCCACGCTGGTCGTCGTCTTCAACCGACTGGTCTGGAAGCCCTGCTACAAGCTCGCGTCCACCCGCTACTCTCTGACGAAATAGGTGCGCCATGGCTGATGCTCCGATCTGCGAACTCAAGGCCGTCCAGAAGTCCTTCGACCGCGGCGGCGGCAACACGCTGCGCGTCCTGGAGGACATCAACCTCGACATCCGCCCCAACGAGGTGCTCTGCCTCATCGGGCCCTCGGGCTGCGGGAAGTCCACCATCCTCCGCATCCTCGCGGGCCTCATCGATCCCACCAAGGGCGACGTCCGCTACCACGGCTCGAAGCTGGACGCCCTGAACCCGGGCGTATCCATCGTCTTCCAGGGCTTCGCCCTCTACCCGTGGATGACCGTGGAGGAGAACGTCCGCACCGTGCTCCGCGCCAAGGGCATGCCCGAGGAGGAGGTGCGCTCCCGGGCCGACCGCGCCATCACGCTGGTGGGCCTGGAGGGCTTCGAGGAAGCCTACCCCCGCGAGCTGTCCGGCGGCATGAAGCAGCGCGTGGGCATGGCCCGCGCCCTCAGCGTGGACCCCGAGATCCTCTTCATGGACGAACCCTTCAGCCAGGTCGACGCCCTCACGGCCGAGGGTCTCCGGGCGGAGATCCTGGACATCTGGGAGGACGCCGAGCGCAACCCCTCCTCCATCCTGATGGTCAGCCACGACATCAAGGAAGTCGTCTACATGGCGGACCGCATCGCCGTGCTGTCGGCCAATCCAGGCCGGGTGCGCACCATCGTGGACAACTCCCTGCCCCGCCCCCGGGACATGCGCTCCCCCGAGTTCCTCCGGCTGGTGGATCAGCTGCACGACATCATCACCTCCACGGAGCTGCCGGACATCCAGGTGAGCACCGTGGAGCCTTCGCTGGTGCCCGACATGATCGAGCCCCTGCCGAACTCCCAGAGCACGGACATCCTCGGCCTCATGGAGTACCTCGAGACGCAGGGCGGCAGCTCGGAACTGTTCCAGGTGGTGGCCGCCACCCACGTGCCGTTCGAGAAGGTGCTCGCCTCGGTGAAGGCCGCGGAGATGCTCGATCTCGTGGATACGCCCAAGCGCATGGTGCTGCTGACGCCGCTGGGCACCCGCTTCATCCGGGCCGGCATGGAGGAGCGCAAGGAGATCTGGAAGGAGCGCCTGCTGGACCTCAAGCTCTTCCGCGTCATCCGGGACATGCTGGAGTTCCACGAGGGCAAGCTGGCGCGGGAGGAGGTCCTGGCCGAGATCCATTCCCGCCTGCCCATGGAGAATCCGGAACTGACCTTCGAGACGCTCGTCGCCTGGGGCCGCTTCGGGGAACTCTTCGCCTACCGCGAGGAGCGCGGCGTCCTCACGCCGGAGTAGCCGCGCCAGCCCCCAACCTGAGTCCGATCGGATCGCGCCATGACGAAGCGTCTGCTCCCCTTTGCCTGTCTCTGCCTGCCCGTGGCCCTGGCTGCCCAGGCCCCCGAGGCCCCCGCCCCGGAGCCCTGGTCCCTCCACGCCCAGCTCACCTATCAGCTGCAGGGCCACGGCGGGTTCACCGCTCCCTACGAGGGCGACAACAGCCTCCAGGACCGCCGGGAGGTCCGGGGGTCCTACACGACCACCTTCTTCGTCGGCCGTCGGCTGTGGGAGGGCACGGAGCTCTATACCAACGCCGAGGCCTTCGCGGGCGCCGGGGTCAGCCGGGTGCTGGGCCTCGCCGCCCCTCCGAACGGGGAGACCTACCGCGTGGACAGCACGACGCTCAAGGTGGGCCTGGCCCGGCTCTTCCTGCGCCAGACCTGGAACCTGGGCGAACCCACGGAGGCCGTGGCGGACGGCCCCAACCAGGTGGCCACCCGCCAGAGCCGCCGCCGCGTGGTGCTCACCGCCGGCAAGCTGTCGGGAACGGACATCTTCGATGCGAACACCTACAGCCATGACGCCCGCACCCAGTTCAACAACTGGAGCCTGTGGGCGAACGCGGCCTGGGACTACCCGGCCGATACGCGCGGCTACACCTGGGGCGTAGCCCTGGAGTGGCTCCACGACGACTGGGCCCTGCGGGCCGGGTCCCTCATGGAGCCGCGGGAGGCGAACCAGCTGGAGCTGGACCACGATGTCCGCCATGCGCATGGCGAGGTCATCGAGCTGGAGCACGATTACGAGCTCGGCGGCCAGAAGGGCGCCCTGCGCCTGCTCGCCTTCCAGAACCACGCGCGCATGGGCTCCTACGGGGAGGCCCTCGCGCTGGCGCCCGCGGCCCCGGACGTGACGGCCACTCGCACGCCGGGCCGGGCCAAGCACGGGTTCGGCCTCAATGCCGAGCAGGCCGTCACCCCGGACCTGGGCCTGTTCCTCCGGGCCGGCTGGAACGACGGGAAGACGGAATCCTGGGCCTTCACGGAAGTGGAGCGGACCCTGTCCATGGGCCTGTCCGCCAGCGGCAGGGCCTGGGGCCGCGGGGGCGACCGGGTCGGCCTCGGCTTCGCCGCCAACGGACTCAACCAGGACCACCGCGACTACCTGGCGGCCGGCGGGTACGGCTTCATGGTGGGCGACGGCCGCCTGGCCTATCGGGCCGAGCGCGTGCTGGACGCCTACTACGCCCTGGCCCTCGGCTCCTTCGGCTCCTTCAGCCTCGAGGTCCAGCGCTTCGAGCACCTCGCCTTCAACCGCGACCGTGGCCCGGCCACACTCTGCGGCCTGCGTCTCCACCTGCAGCTCTGACCGGAAGGCACGGCCCCGGCGATCAGGCCTTCCCGGGCGCCGTCACGGGTGGCGCGAAGGCGCAGGCGGCGATGCCTGCGAGCACCAGGAGCGTGCCCAGCCCCTGCATGGGCTTCACGGATTCCCCCAGCAGGAACCAGCCCAGGATGACCGTGGCCACGGGCTGGGTCATGAGGCCCATGGCGCCCAGGTTCGTGGACACGTGGCCCATGCCCCAGGTGATGAGCCACCAGGCCACGACCTGCACGCCCAGCCCCAGGCCCGCCAGGGCCCACCAGGCGCGGGTGGGATAGCCGGTGAAGGCCTCGCCCTGGACCAGGCCCAGCAGGCCGAAGCCCAGCCCGCACCAGAGGACCACCCAGAACAGGGCCTCCGGGGCGCTGAGCTCCTGGCGGGCGCGGCCCAGGGCCAGGGTGAAGGCGCCGTAGGCCAGGGAGGCCAGGGCTCCCAGCAGCTCGCCCAGTCCCGTACCCCAGCGCGCCCCCTTGGCCAGGCCCAGCACCAGGGCGCCGGCCAGGGCGAGGCCCACGCCCAACCAGAAGCGGCGCCGCAGCTTCGCCCCCAGCCAGAGCACGGAGACCACGGCCACCCAGATGGGTGCCAGGGTGACCAGCAGCGTGGCGTTGGCGGCGCTCGTGTGGTGCAGGGAGGAGTGCCACATCCACAGGTCGCCCACGAAGCAGAGCCCCGCCACGCCGGCCCAGAGGCGGGCGCGGCCGAGGCCGGGACGCGCGGAGGCCCGGGCCCGCCAGGCCAGCCAGGCCACAGGCGGCAGGGCGATGGCCATGCGGTAGAAGCCCACCGCCAGGGGCCCTGCGGGGGCGGCCCAGCGCACGAGCATGGCCGCGAACCCCAGGAGCGAAGCCCCGAGGATCAGGGCCGCCAGGCCTCTCGGATCCGGCGTCCCCACCGATGTTCCATCCATGGATCCAGCATCGCCGCCGGGCGGCTGGACGCGCAAGGGCTGAACGGCATCAGTTCGCCCAGCGGGAGATCTGCTCCCAGACATCCTCGTCCCGCGCGGGGCCGTTCAGCAGGATGGCGAACACCCGCACCTTCCCGTCCAGAGTCTGGAGGTAGCCGCAGAGGCTCGTGACCCGGTCGAGGTGGCCCGTCTTCACCCGCACCCGCCGGGTGAGGTTGGGATCCTTCACCTTCAGCCGCCAGGGCTCGCCTCCGATGATCTTCAACGAGGAGACGAACTCGGGGCCCACCTCGAAGTCGTGGTACGCCCCCCGCAGGATGATGGCCAGGGTGCGGGCCGACAGGCGGTTGTCCTTGCTCAGACCGGACCCGTCCGTGATCTGGATGGCCTCCGGCCCCAGGTTGAAGGCGGCCTGGTAGAAGGCCTGCACGCGCTGGACCCCGCGGGGCCAGGAGCCCGCCCCGAAGCGGCGGATGAGCATCTCGATCATGAAGTTGTTGGACCACTTGTTGATGTCCTGCACCAGGGCCCGCAGGGGCGGCGAGGTCCAGGCCGCCAGCTTCCGCGGAACCACCGGCCCGTTGCCACCGCCTTCCACGGTGATGCCCGTCTCCCGGAGGATCCGCAGGATGGTCTCCCGCGCCAGGCGGTCCGGATCGACCACGATGCGTCCGTTCTCGTCCCGGTTGAAGTCCACGGACAGGGCCCGCACGACGGGCAGGGTGTCGGCGGAGGTGTTCTCCCAACCCTGGGGCTCCGGCTGGGCGTCGAAGGCGCTCTGGTCCAGCCGGATGCTGCCGGTGACCCGCCGGACGCCCTCCTTCTTCAGCGACTGGGCCAGCATCCAGATGCGCTCGCTGGTGAAGAGGGGATCGCCGTCGCCCTTGAAGACCAGGTCCCCCTGGACCACGCCATCCCTGAGATCGCCCCACACTTCGGTCTCGATGGTGGCATCGGGTTTCAGCGATTTCAGCAGCGCGTAGGTGCTGACCACTTTCGTGGTGCTGGCGGGCACGAGGGCCACCCCGTCATCGTAGAGCTCCAGCGCCTTGCCAGTCTCGATGTCCCAGATCCCAGCGGACACGGCGATCCCGCGGGCCTCCAGGCCCCGCGCCCAGGTCCGGGCACTCTGGGCCGCCAAGGACAGGCCGGCCATCAGCATCGAGGTAATCAGGAAAAACGACCGCATGGGACCTCAGGGCTTCGGGGGAGTCGGCGTGGTTCCCCGCAGGCTGCGCAGGGTCCGTTCGTTCTCCGTGGTGGCTCCGCCCCCGAGGAGGTTCTCGTCGGCCGAGAACAGCCAGTCCTTCACCAGGGTCTTGCCCTGGTAGACGTGGATGCTGTCCTTGTCCGAGCGGCTGCGCACCCCCACGATGGGAAGCCCCTGCGTATCGCCGGAGGCTCCCGCCTGCACCTGGGTGACGAACTGCCACTCGCCGTTGCCGGTCATGGGATCCAGGTATTTCTGCCGCAGGATCCGCGGCCGGACCTTCATCACCTCGTCCAGGTCCGCAGGATAGTGCTTGGTCTGGGCGAAATAGGTCCGGAGGGCCGAGGCGATGGCCTCACCCCGGAAGATCAGCTCGGCTTCATTCTCCCGCTGGACCTCGGCGCTCAGCCGGGGACCGATCTGCATGAGCATCACGCCCATCACCACGGCCAGGGCCAGGGCCAGGGCCATGGTGAAGCCGCGCTGGGTTCGGGATGGGGGGGTGGACCGCATGGATGCTCCGGGCCTCGATTATCAGGCCCTTTCATCCTTACGTGCCAGGAGCTCGGAAAAAGCTTCCACGACCGCCGGATCGAACTGGGAACCGGCTTCGTTCCGGAGCTCCGCCAGTGCCTGGCGGAAGCCCTGGGGCCGGCGGTAGCCCTTGCCGCTGGTCATCACCTCGTAAGCCTCGATGAGCCCGATGATACGGCTCCCCATGGGGATCGCCGTCTCCCGCAGACCCTCGGGATAGCCCCGGCCGTCCCAGCGCTCGTGGTGGTGGCGGATGATGCGGATCACATCGAAGGGGAACCGCAGGTCCTTGAGGAAGATGGCCGCCAGTTCCGGGTGGTCCCGCACCTTCTTCATGTCCTCTTCGGTCAGGGTGGGCTTCGAGAGCATCTGGGGGTCCAGCAGCAACAGGCCCACATCATGGAGGATGGCGGCGATGCTGACGGCCTCCACATCCTCGGTGGGCAGGTCGAGCATCAGGGCCAGGTCCCGGGCCAGGCGCGCGGTGGCCAAGCTGTGGGGGCGCAGGCTCGGCACCCGCCCTTCGCCGGATTGCAGGATGCGGTGGCTCACGGAGAGGAAGGCGTGGTGGTACCGCTCGTGGAGGCGCGCCTCCTGGAGGTGGAGCGCCAGCACGCGGCTGAGTTGCTGGATCGCCTCGACCTCGGCGAGGGAGAAGGAGTGGTCCTCCAGGCGGAACACCATCACCAGGTCGTGGCCGCTCGGCGTCTCGTTCAGGAGCAGGGGCATGTAGGTGGCAAAGGCGCCCGTCAGGGGTGGGATCTCGGGCATCTCCGTCCGGCTGATGAGGCGCAGGTCCGGCTCCCTCACCGCGGGCAGGTGGAAGGTGGCGTGGGCCAGGATCTGCTGCTGCAGGTCCGGAGACAGGGGCAGGGTGCTGAATGCCAGGATGGGCCGGATCTCCTCGGGGTCTTCGATCCAGAGCGCCACGGCGGTGGCCGGGAGGATCTGGCTGATGAGCCCCGCGATCTCCCAGAAGAAGGCCCGCTGTTCGGGCGGCACCATGCCCTTCTTGCGCTCGGAGTTCGGGGCCGCAGGGGCCACCCAGCCGCTGAGGGAGCGATCGGCCTCCCAAGGCAGGGAAGAGTAGCCGCTCTTGCCCTCGGGGAACCCGTAGAGCCGCTCCTTCTGCGAGGGACCCGCGGACGGGACGCCCGACCTGGCGGCCTGCCCTGGCACAGCCGCGGTGCGGGCCGGAGGCAGGAGGCGCTCGGGCTCCGGGGCGAACTCCCCGATGAGGTCTGCCGCCGTGGGCAATCCCTCCGGGACCTGGCCGGGCCCGATGGGTGGCGCCTGGACCGCGGAACGCGGCCCATCGTTGAAATGGAATTCCCGCAGGGCCGCCACCAGGTCCCCGCAGATCGCCAGGGTCGGCGGCTCATCCCGTTCGGCCTCGAAGGTGCCGCCCTTGATGCGGTCCCGCTGGATGAGCAGGCCCATCCAGTCGCCCTGGAGGTAGACCGGCGTGATGAGGTAGCGGGGCCACTCGCCGCCCTGGCCGAAGGCCGAAAGCTCCGGCGACTCGGAGGCGTCGTTCACCACGTAGGTCCGCCGTGCCCGCTGGGTCCTCACGAGCAGCGGATGCCCCTCCGGGATGGACACCGGCGGGCGGGTACCCCGAGGCCATCCGTAGAAGCTCACGACCTCGAAGCCGCCCTGCCCCGGCACGCGGAGATACAGGGCGCCCTTCGTGCTGCCCACCTCCTCCATGCATCGGTAGAGCACCTGGGAGCACCGGTTGGCCAGCGCTTCACCGAGGATGAGAGGAGAAACCGCCATGGGGCGTCCAGTCCGAAGGATTCGGGTGCCCATCATGGCAGAGCCCCCGGCGGCAGATCTAGTGGCACCCCCGCAGAGGGGACGGTTTTTTACGAACCCGGTAGTTCCTGCAGCGAGGCCACCACCAGGTCCCGCTCCGCCCAGCGAGTCAGCCCCGCCAGCTGCCGGCCATGGCCGCATTCCGCCAGCGGGGCCCCCAGCGCCTTCAGCCGGGCCACCACCGCCAGCCAGTCCACGGGCAGGGCCACCGAAGCGAGGCCTTCGTCCCAGGCCGGCCCACCCGCCTCGAGCAGGCGCCCGTCGAAGTGGGAGATCAGCGGGAAGGCGGGTTTCGCGGGCGTCACCGCCGCCAGCCTGCGGGTGATCGCGGGCAGCAGGGCGGCCATGTGGGGGCCGTGCAGGGGATGCTGGACGGGCAGCAGGCCAGCCTTGAGGGCGGCGGGCCCGAGGTCCCGGACCAGAGCCTCGAGCGCGGGGACGGGGCCGGAGACCGTGAACTGGGCCTGGCCGTTGCGGTTGGACAGCACCAGGTCCGGCTGGCCCCCGAGCGCCCGGCGAAGATCCAGTTCCGGCACGCCGATCAGGAAGGCCATGCCCATGGTCCCCGCACCGAAGGTGGCCTCGCTGAGGTCCTCCACGGCGGTGATGAGGTCCAGGGTCGCCTCCAGCGGGACCACCTCGGCCGCCACCAGGGCCGAGTAGAACCCCATGCTGTGACCCGCCGCGGCCACGGGAAGGGGCATCCCCGCCCCGCGCCAGGTCCGGTAGACGCCCACGGAGTGCGCGAGCACGGCATAGGGCGCCAAGCGCTGCGAGCGCAGCAGGGCCAGCGGCCCCTCGGCCATGGCCCGCCGCAGGGGCTTCCCCGTGCGGGCCTCCGCCGCCGCCAGCGTGTCCACCCAGGCGGGATGGGCGTCCCAGCCCCGGGACATGCCCGCGGCCTCGGTGCCCTGGCCGGGAAACAGGAGGGTCGACGGGGAATCAGGCATGGAACCGAGCATACGGTGCCGGAATCCCCGCCATCCAGTAGGCTGGGGGCCATGCCCCCCCTTCCCGCACCGGCTCCGCTGCCCTGGCAGCAGGTTCCCTGGCACCAACGCCGCTCCTACTGGGAGTTGGGCGAGGCGCAGCGGCAGGATCTGCGCGGGGCCCTGGAAGCCGAGGCGGCGGATCTGGCCCGCCGCTCGGGCCCGGCCCTCGACGACTATGCGGCCCGGTCCGGCACCCTGTCGGGGCAGTTGGTGAACGGGGATGTCCTCGCGACCCTGCTGCCGACCTTGCGCCAGAACCCCACCCAGGGCTACGAAGCGCTGGAGGACCCGGCGGGGCGGGCTGCTGTGCACCTGAACGCCCTGGGGAAGCGTCTGCGGGACCGGGCCCTGGCCCATGCCCAGGGCGGGCCGGTGATCATCCTCATGGGCGGCCAGGCGACGGGGAAGACCACCAACGCACTGGCCCTGGGACCGGCCTTCGGCGCCGTGTTCGACGCCCCCCACACGGATCCCGACGGTGTGGCCTTCCTCCTGGACCGCATCCGGAGCGCGGGCAGCCACGAGGTCCATCTCGCCTACACCGACCGGGATCCCGGCGGCGCCCTCAAGGCCATGCTGGCCCGCTCCGAGCGTGAGGGCCGCTACGTGCCCCTGGACCGCATGGCCCGGGCCCACGCCTGGGCCCCCTTTACCTTCCTCGGCTTCGCGCCCCGTGCGGGCCGCTCCCTGCGGCTCTACCACCTGCGCGTGGACGACGAGGGCCCGGATCTCATGACCACGGGCCACGAAGCCATCGCCAGCGTGCGGGCCCGCCCGAAACCCGTCGATTCCGTGGTTGCCTACCAGCTCCAGACCGCTTACCTTTCTCTCCTGAGGATCCAAACCCATGACCCCCGAACCTGGTACCCGCGAGATGTTCTCGCAGGACTCAATCGAACCCTCGACCCCTGGCGCCGAAGCGAAGCCGACCATCTCCTTCGCCGATGTGTCGAAGCTGTGGCGGAACGAAGTGCCCAAGCTGATCCAGGCCCACGAGGCGGATCGGCTGGAAGTGAGGCGGAGCCTGGGCCTGGCGTAGGCGACTGAATTCGATACGCGAATGCCTATGTGGATCCGCGCGGCGGATTCACTCGTGGTAGCCCATCACCACCAGCAGGCACGGCCCCCTGGCGATGACGCTCATCCCCAGGTCCTCCGCCGTGCGGATGGCCGCGTCACTCTCGGCGCCGGGCTGCATCCAGAGGTGCTTCACGCCCGCCGCCGCAGCCTCGCGCACCACCTGCTCCGTGGCCGCGGGGGGCGTGATGATGGAGATGGCCGGCACCTTCACGGGCAGCGCCGCCAGCGAGGGGTAGGCTTTCAGCCCCTCCACCTCCGGCGCCCTGGGGTTGATGGGATAGACCTCGTGCCCGTGCTGCTGGTAGCAGCGCAGCACCTTGTTCCCGTACTTCGAGCGGTCCGTGCTGGCGCCCACCACCGCGAAGGGACCCGAGGCCAGGAAGGAGTGGATGCGGTCTTCGATGGACATGGCGGCCTCCGGGAAAAACGACTTTAACCGCGAATGGCGCGAATGGACGCGAAGATGGGAAGGCGAGGGCCTCCCCATTCGCGCCATTCGCGGTTCCGCTCTTCAGATCAGCGTCTGGATGGCCCGGACCTTCATCTCGCCGCGCAGGGTCTCGACGGCTTCGCAGGCGGCGAGGGCGGCGCTGAGGTTGGTGAGGCAGGGGATCTTCAGGCGCAGGGCCTCGCGGCGGATGGCGCTCTCGTCGAAGAAGGCGTCGCGGCCCAGGGGCGTGTTGATGACCCACTGCACCTCGCCGTTCTTCAGCAGGTCCACCGCGTTCGGCCGGCCCTCGTTCACCTTGAAGATCTTCCGCACCTTGAGGCCCGCGGTCTCCAGCGTACGGGCCGTGCCTTCCGTGGCGCAGAGGCCGAAGCCCAGGGCCACCAGCTTCTGGGCCAGCTCCGGCAGGCGGGCCTTGTCCCGGTCGTTGACGGTGAGGAACACGGTGCCCGACAGCGGCAGGGGGATGCCCGCCGCCAGCAGGGCCTTGGCGTAGGCTTCGCCGAAGCCCTCGCCGATGCCCATGACCTCGCCCGTGCTCTTCATCTCGGGGCCCAGCACGGGATCCACGCCGGGGAACTTGGCGAAGGGGAACACCACACCCTTCACCGACACGGCCCGCGCCACGCCATCCGTGACGCCCTGCTGCTTCAGGCTCTGCCCCAGGCCGATGCGGGCGGCGACGCCGGCCCAGTCCATGCCCGTGGCCTTGCTCACGAAGGGCACCGTGCGGCTGGCCCGGGGGTTGGCCTCCAGGCAGTAGGCGATGCCATCCTTCACCGCGAACTGGAGGTTCATGAGCCCGCGCACGCCCAAGTCCAGGGCCAGCTTGCGCGCGTAGCCCCTCACGGTCTCCAGGATGTCCTCCGGCACGCCGAGGGCGGGGATCACGGCGTAGCTGTCGCCGCTGTGGATGCCCGCCTCCTCGATGTGGGCCAGCAGGCCGGCGATGACCACCTGCTCGCCATCGCACACCACGTCGATGTCCAGTTCCTGGGCGCCGTCCAGGAAGCGGTCCAGCAGGATGGGCTGGTCGTTGCTTACGGCCACGGCCTCCCGCATGTACTTCTCCAGGCCCGCGTCATCGAAGACCACGGCCATGGCCCGGCCGCCCAGCACGAAGCTGGGGCGCACCATCACCGGGTAGTTGAGCCGCTGGGCGATGTCCTTGGCCTGCTCGTAGCTGGTGGCCATGCCCCAGGCCGGGGCCGGAATGTCCAGGCGCCGGAGGGCCTGGCCGAAGCGCTCGCGGTCCTCGGCGTCGAGGATGGCGTGGAGCGGTGTGCCCAGGAGCTTCACGCCCGCGGCGTGCAGAGGCGAGGCCAGCTTCAGGGGCGTCTGCCCGCCGAACTGGGCGAAGACGCCCAGGAGCTTGCCGCCCGCGGCCTCGCGGTCCACCACGGCCTTCACGTGCTCGTAGGTGAGGGGCTCGAAGTAGAGGCGGTCGCTGGTGTCGAAGTCCGTGCTGACGGTCTCGGGATTGCAGTTGATGAGGATGGCCTCCACGCCGCTGGCGCGGATGGCCTCCACCGCCTGGACGCAGCAGCAGTCGAACTCCACGCCCTGGCCGATGCGGTTGGGGCCGCTCCCCAGCACGATGGCCTTGGGGCGGTCCGTCGGTTCCGCTTCGCTGTGGTCCTCCCAGGTGCCGTAGAGGTAGGGCGTCTCGGCCTGGAACTCGCCGGCGCAGGTGTCCACCCGCTTGTAGGCGGGGCGCAGGCCCAGGGCCTCCCGCCGGGCCGCGACCTCAGCCTCGGTGCCTGAGCAGAACACGGCGATCTGGTCATCCGCGAAGCCGGCGCGCTTGGCCTTCTCCAGCAACTCCTCGGGCAGCCGGTCCACGGGGAAGCTGCGGAGGCGGCCCTCCAGCACCACGATCTCCTCGATCTCGCGCAGGAACCAGGGGGTGATCTTCGTGAGGCGGTGCAGCTCCTCCACGCTGTGGCCGGCCTTCAGCGCGTGGTAGACCCAGAAGATGCGCTGGGGCCCGGGAATGAGCAGGTGCTCCTTGAGGCGGCCCAGGTCCAGCTTGCCCTCCAGGGCGCCGGAGATGCCCTTGTGGCCCTCCTCCAGCGAGCGCACGGCCTTCTGCAGAGCCTCCTGGAAGCTGCGGCCCAGGCTCATGACCTCGCCCACACTCTTCATCTGGGTGCCCAGCACCTTCTCGGCCTGGGGGAACTTCTCGAAGGTGAAGCGGGGGATCTTCACCACCACGTAGTCCAGCACCGGCTCGAAGGCCGCCTTGGTCATGCGGGTGATGGCGTTGGGCAGTTCCCAGAGCCGGTAGCCCAGGGCGAGCTTCGTCGCCACCCAGGCGATGGGGAAGCCCGTGGCCTTCGACGCCAGCGCCGAGCTGCGGCTCACGCGGGGGTTCATCTCGATGACGATGATGCGGCTGGTCTCGGGCTCCAGCGCGAACTGGATGTTCGAGCCGCCGGTCTCCACGCCCACGGCGCGGATGACGGCCAGGGCCGCGTCGCGCATGCGCTGGTACTCAGGATCCGTCAGCGTGAGCGCGGGTGCCACGGTGATGCTGTCGCCCGTGTGGATGCCCATGGGATCGAGGTTCTCGATGGAGCAGATCACCTCGACGTTGTCGTCAAGGTCGCGCACCACCTCCAGCTCGAACTCCTTCCAGCCCAGGATGCTCTCCTCGATGAGCACCTGCTTGGTGGGGCTCAGATCCAGGCCCCGGGCCACGATGGTCTCGAACTCGTCCACGTTGTAGGCGATGCCGCCGCCGCTGCCGCCCAGGGTGAAGCTGGGGCGGATGATGGCGGGGAAGCCCGTCAGTTTGAGCAGGTCGCGGGCCTCGCCCATGTTGTGCGCGAAGCCGCCGCGGCAGGTCTCCAGGCCCAGGTCGTCCATGAGGGCCTTGAAGAGCTGGCGGTCCTCGCCGCGGTTGATGGCCTCGGGCTGGGCGCCGATGAGCATGACGCCCGTGCGCTCCAGCAGGCCGCTCTCATGGGCCTCCATGGCGAGATTGAGGGCCGTCTGGCCGCCCACGGTCGGGAGGATGGCGTCGGGCTGCTCGGCCTCGATGACCTTCTCCAGCACGGCCAGCGTGAGCGGCTCGATGTAGGTGGCGTCCGCGCGGCCGGGGTCCGTCATGATCGAGGCCGGGTTGGAGTTCAGCAGGATGGTGCGGATGCCCTCTTCCCGCAGAGCCTTCAGCGCCTGCGTCCCCGAGTAGTCGAACTCGCAGGCCTGCCCGATCTGGATGGGCCCCGAGCCCAGCACCAGCACGCTCTTCAGATCCGTCCGCTTAGGCATGGTGGACCTCCTGGAGCAGATCAACGAAGCGCTGGAACGCCGGGTGGGCATCGTGGGGGCCCGGTGACGCCTCGGGGTGATGCTGGAGCGAGAAGATCGGCAGCTTCGTATGCCGCAGGCCCTCGACGGTGCCATCGCTGAGGTGCTTGTGGGTGACCTCGATCTCCTTGGGCAGGCTGGCCTCGTCCACGGCGAAGCCGTGGTTCTGGGCCGTGATCTCGATGCGGCCGGTCATGAGGTCATGCACAGGCTGGTTGGCGCCACGGTGGCCGAACTTGAGCTTGAAGGTGCGGCCGCCGAAGGCCTGGCCCAGCAGCTGGTGGCCCAGGCAGATGCCGAAGATGGGCAGCTTGCCGATGCAGGCCTCCACTTCCTTCTGCATGCCGGGCAGCGCCGCGGGATCGCCGGGGCCGTTGCTGAGGAAGAGACCGTGGAAGCGCTTGGCGGCCAGTTCCGTGGCCGGAGCATCCCAGGGGAAGACTTCGAGATGCAGGCCGACGGCCTCCAGCTGCCTCAGGATGCTCAGCTTGATGCCGCCATCCAGCACCGCCACGCGGAAGGCGCCGCCGGGGTTGAGCTCGTAGCGGTCCTTGCAGCTCACCTCGGCGCAGAGGGCCTGGCCGGTCATGTCCGGCAGGGCCCTGGCCTTGGCCACGCCCGCGTCGAGGCTGCCGTCCAGCTCGGTCCAGATGAGCGAGGGCTGGGAGCCCTGGTCGCGCAGGTGCTGCGTGAGCGCGCGCGTATCGAGGTCGGACATCACGGGGATGTGGTGGCGCTTGAGCCAGCCCGCCAGGTCGCCCTCGGAGCGGGCGTGGTCGGGCGCAAAGGTCAGCCGGCGGCAGAGCAGGCCCGTGGCCCAGGGCCGCGTGCCCTCGTTCAGGTCGGCGTGGATGCCGTAGATGCCCTGCTCCGGGAAGGTCATGCAGACCATCTGGCCCGCGAAGCTGGGGTCCGTGAGGACCTCCTGGTACCCGGCCATGGCCGTCGTGAACACCGCCTCGCCGCCCCCGCCGAAGCCCAACGGCGCCCGCCCCCGGAAGATGGTCCCGTCCTTCAGGATCAGGTGCGCGTGCATGTGCCTCCCCCCGCTCGGTGGCCCTGCAAAAACCCCGCGAAGGCCAAGCCGTCGCGGGGCGGTGAGAAATGGCTCGGTCCTGTGGGGACCAGAAGTGAGTGTAGCGAGCCGTAAAAGCGAGGATCAGCCTTTTTGTTCAAGGGCTTTTCGGCCATACTGCTCCCTTGTTCCCGAGGTAGACGGCACGGTTTCGGCCACACTGGATCCATGTGGAGCGGCGACGACATCTACTTCATGAAGCTCGCCCTCGAGGAGGCCGAGAAGGCGGATCGCCTAGACGAGGTGCCGGTGGGCGCCGTGCTGGTGTCTGAAGGCGCCCTGCTGGGACGCGGGCACAACCACCCCGTGAAGCTGAACGACCCCACGGCCCACGCGGAGATCCAGGCCCTGCGCAGCGCCGGGGCCTGGGCCAAGAACTACCGGCTGACGGGCGCCACGCTCTACGTGACGCTGGAACCCTGCCTCATGTGCTTCGGCGCGCTGATCCACGCCCGCGTCGGACGCGTGGTGTTCGGCGCCACGGATCCCAAGGTCGGCGTCAGCCGCTGGCTGGACACGCTCGATGGGGCGGCCCTGAACCACCGCTTCACGCTGGAGGGCGGACTGCTGGAGCCCGAGTGCCGCGAGCAGCTGCAGGCCTTCTTCCGACGGCGGCGCGCCTAGGATCGAGGGGTCAACGCCCCCCTGGCGCCGGCACCTGGAAGAGGCTGGGCATGTCCCCGGCCGGGAGGCCATCTTCCGGAGTGAAGAACGCCGCCGTCAGGGCCCTGACCAAGCTGGGGCGCGCCACGCCATCCCCCTCGGACCAGAGGAAGGCCACCAGGGCCGAGGGCGGAGCCGCGAGGGGCTCGGCGGCCGCCGAAAGACCCAGCGGCCGGGGCAGGACCTCCAGCCGGGCGGGCCCGCGGCTCCGTCCCGCCTTGCTGAAGGCCTGGGCCTCACGGAATCCGGGATGCGCGGTGGGGGCCACGAAGACCCGGGCGATGGCCCAGCCGGGCTCGGGGAAGCGCAGGGGCGCCACCAGGGCGATGTCCTTGCCGAAGGAGACGGTCATTCCAGGGGCCAGCCGGCGGCCCCGGATCCGCAGTTCCCGCTCTTCTCCGGGGCGCACCGCTGAAGGCACGACCTCATCGACCTGCGGAGCCTCCTCGCCACCCAGCTTCACGAAGTAGCGGATCAGCGGCGGCTCGAAGGTCACCTGCGGGGAGAGGATCCGCAGTGTGACCCAGTGTTCTCCGGGGGCCGTGGTGGGAAGGGGGATCATGCTTCGGGAATCCAGCGTGGCCGTTCCGGCGAAGGCCAGCTGCATCGCGAAGGTCCCCAGGGGGATGCCGTCCACCACCCACTGGGCCTGGAGCAGGCCCGTGCCCTCGAACTTGAGGTCGGCGAACGCCACCAGGGGCCTGAATCCCTGCTCCACCGACATGTCCACACGGCCATCCTCCCAGCGCAGGCGCAGCATGGAGAGGGTGAACGGCGCCGTCGGGCCGAGGCGGGTCGCCACGAAGACCGGCACCTGGACGGTGAGCGGCAGTCCCTGCCCCGCAGCGTAGGGATACGACGCCCGCACCATGTAGGAACCCGTGCGGGCATAGACGTGGGAGGCCACGACCCCGCCGCTGAGGGGCTGGGTCTGGTCCCCGAAGTCCCAGGACACGGGCCCGATGGGAGGGTAGGTCGGGGAAAGCACGAAGGTGGCGGGCGCCCCGACGACCGGGACGCCCGGGGTGACGGTGATCGTCCCCTGGGCCCGCAGTGCCATGGCGCAGAAAAGGGTGAGCGTGATGAGGAGGGTTCGCATGGGGCTGCTCCTCAGTACGAGATGTTCAGGAGGATGGAGACCGAATTGTCGTTCCCCGGGATGACCAGCGTCGGTGTCGGAGTGGCGGTTCCTCCCGTGCCCGTCCCGGTCAGGGGCGGGGTCACCAGGTTCGGGGTGTGCGTGTAGCGGCCCTTGAGGCCCAGGCTGGCCCGGCCGCGGCCCTTGAGGAAGGTGTCCAGGAAGAACCGCAGGGTGCCCTCTGCGACGGAGTTCTCCATCACCTCACCCGTGAGGAGCACCGTGCGGGAGATCCCGCCGTTCAGGAGGAAGCCCAGGACGCCGGGGACGAGGGTGACGTCGGCATTGAGGAAGGCGTTCTCCATGGTCGTCTTCTGGTCGCCGGGATCGCTGAGGGTGCGGGACCAGCTCAGGTTCGGCGACAACCGCACCCGCTGGCCCAGCGCCAGGCTTCCCCCCAAGGAGAGCGTGGTGCTGCTGCCGGTGGTGTCGCTGGCCCCTTCAGAGCGGAGCCGGTCGAACTGGGCGTTGAAGGCCAGGCTGGAGGCCGGGGGCAGCACCAGATCGAAGCCCGTGGTCAATCCGGAGCGCTTGCTGTTGCTGAAGGGGATGAGCGGATTGGAGATCAGCTCGGCCTCCTGGTGCGCCTGCCGGAGACCCACCCGCCAGAACAGGGTCTGCGTGAGGCCCACCCGCGCATCCACGCTCTGGGTCTGGTTCCAGGCCTGGTCCAGGCCCGGCTGCCCGGTGGGATTGGTGCGCTCATCGACGGCCGTGGCGCTCAGGCTCCAGGACGCGTAGTTCACGCCGAGGCTGCCGTTCAAGGTGCGGCGGTCCCCCACGAAGAAGGCCACGCCGACCGTGCCGAAGTCCCGACCCACGTCCCGATAGCCCAGCTGGGCACTGAAGGGGCCGTCCACCCAGAAGCCGCTGAGGCGCCAGGCCTGGTCGGTGAGGTGCGTCGCCTCGTTCACCAGGTCCTTGGTGAAGAGGCTCCGCGCGTATTCCCCCGACACGGCCAGCCGGCTCTCGAAGAACCGTCCGTCGAGGACGAAGGAACCCGTGGACCCATCCCGCACCGTGGGCGCATAGGCGGACACCAGGTTCAGGGCGGTGGCGGGATCGTCCTTGCCCGACAGGAAGACCACCTTGGCGCGCAAGTTCCCGTTCAGCCAGCCGTACCCCAGGGACCCGCCATAGACTTCACTCCCCTTCACGGGCCAGGCCAGCCCTTCGGTGCCCGAATGGGCCTGGGTGTTGAGCGCGAAGAGATGCCCCCCCAGCGGCTGCCCGGTGTAGCTGTAGTCGAACCCCCGGCGCCCTGCCCCGGCGAGGGTGAGCTCGGATTCCTGGACCACCATGTCGCCCAACTGGACCTTGTTGCCCCCTGCGGCGTAGGCCGCCTGGAGGTCGCCGAGGCTCCAACGGGTCTGGTTCCCGAAGGGCTGGTTGGTATAGACCACCCGGGCGTTCAGGAGCACCTGCTGGCCGTCCTCCTCCTTCTGGTAGGCGAACCGGATCTGGCCGGAACCCAGGTTCCGCCGTTCGCCTTCGACGGGCGTCTGATGATGGGCTACGCGTTCGAAAGCCCCATCGACATAGATGGGTCCGTGGGCCGGGGGCTGGCCGGCCGCAGCTGCCGCCGGAGGAGCTGGAACGGCGGCCGGGAGCGGCTGTCCAGCCTGGGCCGCAGCCGTTCCACCCGCCGGCGCCGCAGCGGTGCCGGGCATCTGCAGGCTGGCGAAGGAGGCCGGGGCCTCCGCGGGCAGGTACTTGATGCCGGCGGGCGTCCGCAGAGCGGCGTAGTACTCGAGTTTCGCCCCGGCCGGGAAAGCGGCCTCCAGCTGGCCCGCATAGGATGTGCCGTCCGGGCCGGCGTCGAGGTTGAAGCTGGAGAACTCCTCCTCCCCCGCCACGCGGTAGAAGACCACGACCCATTCGGTGCCCGCCGGGGCCGTGGCGGTGCCCTTCAGGGCTCCGCCCGGCGCGGCGGGCGGCTTCAGTTCAAAACCGTCCCCGGCCGCCGCCACGGAGAGTGCGGTGGCGGCGAGGACGAAGGTCCGCAGAGACCGGGTGTTCACGCGTGCCTCCCAGGCAGGGGGAAAACTCCGGGCAGGGCGCTACTGCTCACGCACGGCGGGGCCGTGCGGGCCACCCAGGTGGCCACGGATGACAGGATCGCCGTCGAGCATCGCCTCGACCTTGCGCAGCAGCGCAGGGTCCTTGGCGAACCGCGTGCGGGCTTCGGCCAGCAGGGCCCGCTTCTCGGCCTCCGCCGCCGCCCCGGACTTGCCGGCGAAGCGCTGGGAGATCTCGGCATCGATGCGGGGCTTGGCGGCGGGATCCACCTTCGGGGGCGCGGCCTGGAGACGCTTGAAGTCCTGCCAGGGGCCCTTGAGCTTGGCGGCCATCTGGGTGCCGGCGGTGCGGGCGGTGAGCCGCGAGGCCACCGTCCGGTTGAAGGGCGCCAGGGCCATGGTCTTGTGCTGGTTCAGGTTCAGGGCCAGGATCCCCGGGGCGGGCGCGGCTCCGGCCACGTGCGTCACGAAGGCCCGGACATCCAGGCGCTGACGCGGGATCAGGGAGTTGAGGGCATCGCAGGAGGCCTTCGTCCTCGACCGCTGGACCTTCTGCATGGCGTCGGCGATCTTCTTCGCCACGGCGGCGCGGTCCAGGGCGTCCTGGATGGGCCGCTGGGCCTGATCGAGGGTCGCCTTGGCCTGCTGCATCACCGCATCGTGCACCTGGGTCATGATGGTGATGGTCTGGGTCGTGATCTGGGTGATGGCGTCATCCACGATCCGGCTGGGATCGAAGATGTGCTCGGGGTGGTTGACCAGATCCGTGAGCATGTTCCCCAGCGTCTGAAGCGGCGCCAGCAGGGCGGTCTGCGCGATGTTCCCGGCCGAGGAGGCGGCGGCGACGGCCTGCTGTTCCGCCTGGGTGGCGAACTGCCGCACCTGGTTGATGGGCTGGGTGATGTCCGGGCGGAGGGCGTCGATGGCATCCTTGGCCCGCCGGAGCGCATCCACCACCTCCTGGGGATCCGCCGGCAGCTGGTCGAGCCGGACCGCCGTGCCGGTTCCCCCGGGCCTGGGTGCGGGGGTCGCCGGCGCAGGTCGGGTGCCGGGTGGCTGCGCCAGAGCCCCGGAGGTGCCCGCGCGGGTCGCAGCGGCGCCGGCGGGCGCAATGGCGACTGGAGCCACATGGGGTGCCACCAGCTGCGGCCGGCTGGCCTCGTTGATCACGGACTGGGCCAGCTGGGCCGCGGCATTGAAGTCCCCTTCGGCCTGGCCCGCCAGATTGCGGAGGTCCGCGGCGGCACCGTTCAATTCGGACTTGGCCAGGTTCACCACATCGGCGGCCTGCTGCCCGAGGGTCGAGGCCAGCCGCGAGACGTTCTGGATGAGGGTCCTGATGCTGTTGACGAGGCTTTCCACGGCGCAGGTGAGACCGCCGGACGCGACCGCGCCTACGCAGCTCCAGAAGTCGTCGCAGCAGGCCTGCAACGGCGCAGCGAGCGGGAACACGCTCACGAGCGCCACGGTGGCGATGGAATAGCTTCGGAATCTCACGGAACCCCCCTCGGCAGGGCCCGGGAATCCCGCCGGGGATCGGCGTCGCCGAACCCCGGCAGTTTCCACGCGGGCGTTAACCTTGCATCTCAATGTCAGGCAATGCCTGCCGATGGTGGTGCGAGGGAGTCTGAGAGTCAAGGGCCTGATTGGTATTTTTCAGAAACCCAAGTGGTAGACGACCAAAGAGTTGCCTTTCATACCCTGGATATCTATCTGATAGTGGTGCCTCTGGCTTCGAGCATGCGTACGGCAAAGGTGGCCAGCCAATGTTCCCCCTCGTAGCTCCCGGTCGCCAGGTGCGGAAGTGAGGCCCGGGCGTGGCGGTCGGCGCTTCGCACGAGCCTTTCCCGTCGGGGATCCTTCGGCCCGAAGGTCCGGGCCAGATCGTACAGGGCCCTCGCCCGGCTCAGGTTCAGACCATCCAGGTGGACGATCTTGGGATCCGTGCGATCCGAGACGGTCGCAGGAGCCAGCGTGCCGGGCAGGCCCGGCAGGAAGCCGTCCAGCCACCGCCTGAAGTGGTCCCGGGGCAGGACCCGGGCCATGAGGGCGGCTTCCTCCAGGCAGGGCGAGAGGAAGTCCTCGCCGCCGGGCTCCCAGGCCAGGGGGCCGCTGCGGTCCTTTCCGAACCAGGTGCGGGCCCGATCCAGGACCACGGCCTCCAGGCGGGCGTCCTTCGCCGTCCGGGCATAGTCGAGGGCCAGGTCCAGGCTGAAGGCCGAGTTGGGATGCACCCCGGTGCGGATCGGGTAGGTCTGCTTCGGCAGGAAGTCCAGGAAGGCCGCGGAGACCCGGTCGGCCAGCGGCTGCAGGGCCGCGGACCAGCGCCGGGCCTCGGGGGCCTCCCAGGTCTTCAGCTCCGCGGCCAGCTTGAGCAGCCAGGCCCAGCCGTAGGTGCGCTCGAAACTCCGGCGCCCCGGCTGGCCGAAGTAGGCCACCTCAGCGGCGATGCGGTCGGGCGCCAGGTTCTCGTCCAGCACCGCGCGGATCTCCCCGGCCCTGGCCATGCCCGGGTGCGTGCGCAACAGGCGCACCAGCATCCAGTGCCCGTGGACGGAGGAGTGCCAGTCGAAGCAGCCGTAGAAAGCCGGGTGCAGCGCCTTCGGCGACTTCACCTCCTCGGCGCCATTCATCACATGGTCCAGCTTGTTGGGGTATTCCTGGCGCGCGCACTTCAAGGCCAGGGCTGCGAAGCGGTCCGCCGCCGCATCGGGCAACGACAGGTCGGCCTCCTGAGCCGTCAGGGCGGCTCCCGTCAGCACCAGCCCCAGCATCCAAGCCCCTGCAGCCATCACCGCCTCCCGGATGCTGGATTCTAGCGGGCAGTTTGCTAGAATGGGCGTCCCGGAGAGATGGCCGAGTGGTTGATGGCACCGCACTCGAAATGCGGAGACGGGGAAACCTGTTCGGGGGTTCGAATCCCTCTCTCTCCGCCAGAACACGCCTTAAGCCCCTGATGAACAGGGGCTTATTTTTTCGTCTGTCGCCCCCCCATACTCCGGGCCATGCCGAATCGATCTCTGTCCCGCCGGGCCGGATCCGGACGCGGCGCCCTTCTCAGGGGTAGTAGACCTCGATGGTGTTGGCCATCCAGTAGCCGCTGCCATATCCACCGATCACGATGACGCGTCCGTTGGGCATCACCGTGGCGCTGTGCAGGCACCGCGGCAGCGCAAACCTGGGACCCGCGGAGAACGTGGTCGTGGCGGGGTTGAAGATGGCCGTCTCGCTTCTCGCCCCGTACTCGTTCGTGCCACCCCCCGTGACGAGGAAGGTTCCGTCAGCCAGGGGCGTGAACACGGCATACGGGCCCCGGCCGTAATCGAGATTGGGGCCTGCGGCGAAGCTCTGGATTCTTCCAGAGGCATCGGGAGTCCCGATCTCCGTGGCGGTGGTTTCAACCTGGAAATCGGTGCCGAGATAGCCTCCGCTGATGAGGACCCGCCCATCCGGAAGCAGGGTGGCCTGGCCGACTTCTCGTCCAGCCGTTAAGACTGGCCCGGGGCTGATCGTCCAATTCGAAGCAGAAAAGATCAGGGTCTCCGACAGGATCGGGAAATGTCCGTCATAGCCGCCCGCAAGGAGCACGTCTCCGTTCTTGAGCTTCGTCACGGCCATGCTCGCCCGCGCGCTGGGCATCATCGGTCCGTAGAAGAACTTCCCCTGGGCCGGGTCGAAGTACTCGAGCCACTCCGTCCGGTAGCCATCCACAATCAGGACCAGTCCACTGTCGAGGAGCAGCGCTTCGTGCCCCGACCTCGGGAAGTGCATGTTCCCGGCGGTGGGCGTGCATAGACCCGTGACCGGATCGAAGATCTCGGCGGTGGCCCCCGTCGCAAAGTCCCCGCCTCCGCAGATGAGGACGCGGCCATCCTTCAGACGGACCGAGGCCGCCCTGTAGCGGGTCTGGGTCATGGTGGGGCCTGGCGTGATGGAACCGAACCCACCATTGGCCGCGGGGTCATAGAAGAGAGTGCTGTTGAAATACGACGCATAACCAGGCACTGAGCCACCGGCGATCAGGATCCGGCCATCTTGAAGCAGCGTGGCCGTATGTCCGGCACGGTTGGCCGGAAGGGTCACCTTGCTGGGGCCGATCAGGCTGCCGCTCGCCATCACCGTCACGGTGCCATGGTCCGTGAGACTGGGAACCGCGGAGCTGGTAGCCGTGATGTGGTAGGTACCGGGCACCCAGGGCGCCAGGTACTGGCCGGTATAGGAATCGAAGGTGCCTCCGGGCAGCCCTTCATCCACGGTCAGGCGATAGCTTGAATTCGCGTCCGGGGCATTCTGGACGATGGCCGCGAAGGAGAAGCCAGCCCCAGGGGCGACCCGACCCGATTTTGGAGTCAAGGTGATGGTGGTCGCCGGTCCGGAGGGCGGAGGGTCGTTGACGGCCTTGGTGTAGGTGACGGAGGCCGAACAGGCGTTCAGCAACGCGATCGCGCCCACAACCACCCAGAGGAGCGGCGTCTTTTGGTCTTTCATGGATTTGGCCTCTCGACATCAGACAGATTACCCAGTTATAGCCTATTCAGAACACGCCGCTGGCCTTGAGTTCCAGGTAGCGGTTCACCAGCGCCGTGGGCAGCTTGGCGGGATTGACGTCCAGTACGCTGGCGCCCCCGTGGAGGACCTGCTGGAAGAGGGCTCCGCGCCGGGCCAGGTAGTCGTGGGCGGTCGCGTGCTCGAGGGCGGTTTCGAAATCGAGGGCGGGCCGGGCCAGGAGGCCGTCGATGATCCCTTCCCGCAGGTTGGCGAGCAGTACCAGGTGGCGGCCACGGAGGAGCCGCAGGGCCGGCAGGAGGGTGGCGTCCTCCTCGTCGCGGAGGTTGGTGAGGACGACGACGAGGCTCCGCTTCCGGAATTGCCTCAGGAACAGCTCGGCAGCGGCGAGATAGTCCGGAGCGTGGGTCGTGGGCTGCACGTCGAAGAGTTCCTGGAACAGGCGCTCGAGCGTCGCCAGGCTCTTGTGGGGCGCCACCGTGCGCGGCCGGTCCTCCGCGAAGGTGGCCACGCCCACCGCATCGCCCTGCTTGAGAGCCACATAACTCAGCAGGAACAGAGCATTGAGCGCCTGGTCGAAGTGCCCCAGCTCGGCGCCCTCCAGGTCGTCCACGGGCTTCATGCGGCGCCCGCAATCCAGAAGGAACACGACCTGCTGGTCCCGCTCATCCTGGTACTCGCGGCTGATGAGCTTCCGGCTGCGGGCACTGGCCTTCCAGTCCACCTGCCGCAGGGTGTCGCCCTGCCGGTATTCCCGCAGCTGATGGAAGTCCAGGCCTTCACCGCGCCGGGGGCGCTTGAGGATCCCGAGCATGGAGAGCCGCTGATCGGTGGCGAGGAGGGCATAGCGGGCCACGGCGGCGAAATTCGGGAACACCTTCACGGGGAACGGGGCGGGCAGCCGGAGCGAGCGGGCCCAGAGGCCCAGCCGGGTGGTCAGGCGCACCTGGATGGCGCCGAAGGACCGATGGCCGCGGGCCGTGGGCCGGACCTGGTAGGGCTGCTCGAGGAACCCCCGGGCCGGCAGCACGTGGCGGGAAGGCAGGCCCCGGCTGTCAAAATCCGGCGGGTGGTGATCGAAGAGCTCGACCCGCAGCGGGAAGGCCGAGGGATTGTGCAGCCGCACACGCACCTCCCGCCATTCGCCAAGGGCCAGACTGCCGGGGACCTCCCGTTCCCCCATCAGGCCCTTGGGCCAGAGGGCCAGCACGAGGTCGACGGCCAGCGCGAGGAGCAGGCTCCAACCGGAGGCCTGCCACCAGGGCAGGAGCCGCGCCCAGATCGAGGCGGCCAGACCGAGGAGGGTCCAGGCGCCCAGCAGGCGGAGCAGGCGGAGGGTCGGGATCATGCGCGGGGAGCCGGCACCTTGGCCAGGATGGCCTGGAGGAGATCGTCGGAGCCGAGGCCTTCGATCTCCGTTTCGGGGCTGCGCTGCAGGCGGTGGCGGAGGGCGGGCAGAGCCAGGGACTTCACGTCGTCCGGCGTGGCGAAGTCACGCCCCTCGAGCAGGGCGTGGGCCCGGACCACCCGGACGAGGGCGATGGCGCCCCTGGGCCCGGCCCCGATGGCGATGCCGGGCCACTGGCGGGTGGCACGGACGACCCGCACGGCGTAGTCGAGGACCGCATCGTCCACCCGGACGGAAGCGGCCAGACGCTGGAGCTCCAGCACCTCGGGAGCCGCCATGAGGGGACGCACGCCCTCCACCCGCAGGGCATCGCCGATCGTGTCGGTGGTGACCTGGCGGACCATGGCCGCCTCCTCGGAAGCGTCCGGATACCCCATCTGCACCTTGAGGAGGAACCGATCCAGCTGGGCCTCGGGCAGCGGGTAGGTCCCCTCCTGTTCAATCGGATTCTGGGTGGCGAGCACCATGAAAGGGGCTTCCACCGGCAGCGTGCGGCCCTCCAGGCTCACCTGCTGCTCCTGCATCACCTCCAGCAGGGCGGCCTGGGTCTTGGCGGGAGCGCGGTTCACCTCATCGGCCAGGAGGAGGTTGGTGAACACGGGCCCCTTGCGGAGGTGGAACTGTTCGCTCTTCATGTCCCACACCGCATGCCCCATGACATCACTGGGCATGAGGTCGGGGGTGAACTGGATGCGTGCGAAAGCGCCCTGGAAGGTGGTGGCCAGGGCGCGCACCAGGAGGGTCTTCCCCAGACCGGGCACCCCTTCGAGGAGCACGTGTCCGCCGGCCAGGAAGGCGGCGAGCACCTGGCCGACCACGGCTTCCTGGCCGACCAGGGCACGGTGGATCTCCGTCCGGAGGGCCTCGGCCTGTTCAGCGGCCCACTGGATGCGGGAGGGATCGGAGGGGGTGGGCAGGTTCGTCATGGGGGTTCCTGGGGGTTGAAACGGGAGGGGGTCAGCTCAAGCGCTGGCGGAGGCGCTCGAGGGTGATCAGATCCTGGGCGAGCTGCTGGGAACTGCGGCCCGGGCGGTCATCCAGGGCGGCATGGATGGCGTCGGCGGTGCCACCCGTGGCCTGGGCCAGCCATTCGGCCTTCGCTCCGGGAGCCAGTGATCCGAAGGCGGGATTCAGGCGTTGGGCCCGCCGCTCGAGGGCGGTCCGGGTCCTGGCGACCAGGTGGACCTCCGCCCCGCCCCACCACATCAGGCGGGCGCTGGCGGTCAGGTGCTCGAGCAGGGAACGCCGCCGAGCCAGCGGCTCCGGCAGCATGGGTCCGAAGCGGGGCCAGCCCTTCCAGACCCAGGCGCCCAGGAGGGCCAGCAACGCCAGCCCTGGCGCCTTGGCGTGATTCCACAGCCAGAGGAACAAAGAGAGTTCCGTGGGTCGGGACCAGACCACCACCGGCCCCTCCCCGGCCTGGAGCGAGAGGAGGCGGTGCAGATAGGCCGCATGGTCGAGCTCGGCGAGGGTGCGGCGGTAGACGAAGCTCAGATCGGGGGTGAGCGTGATCCGGCCCTTCCCCTCTTCCCGCGTGAGCAGCACCTCCAGGCCCTTGTAGCCCATGGAGAAGCCCCACGATCCGGCATGCTCTGGCACAAGACGCCAGCGGGAGGACCGCCGGATGCGGTAGGGCACCTCACCCTCCTCGAAGGTGTCCGTGCCCTCGCGTTGTTTCGGAGTCAGGAACTCGATCTCCTCCGGGCGGATGTTCTTGAGCGTGACGCCCAGAGCCTTGTGCAGCGCCGCCAGGCCACGGTCGTCGTTGAACGGCGCCGGCGTCCCATCCGTCAGCAGGTGCCCGCCGCGGCGGACCCAGGCCAGCAGTGTCTCGACTTCGGCAGGGGTCAGGGGCCGGCTGAGGCGCAGGAGGATGACCACCCCTCCCTCGGGCAACTCCCCGGCCAGCAGCTCCCCGCCCTTCCGGGTCACCTTCCGTCCTTCGGCCTCCAGCCACTTCTGCAGCAGGAGGGAGTCGTTCTCGACCGCCTCTCCCTTGAGCCCCACCTCGATGCTCCTGGGCACTCGGCGGAACGAGTGGCGGCTCATCCAGGCCAGGAACGCCCCCGCCACCACGACCGCGGCCAGCAGTCCGATCAGGAAGCGGCGGGCCGGATTCATGACCGGCCTCCGAACGCCGCGGGCCAGGCCTCGCACAGGCCCTCGAAGGCCTCCCTCGTCGGAAGGTCATCCTTGTAGGCGAGGCGCTGCCAGGTGAGGGTCAGGGTCTTGAAGATGGCCGCGGGCCCCGGGTCCAGGTGGTCCCCGGCGGCCCGCAGGCAATCGCCCTCGGTGGCGCTGGCCGGGATCTCCATCCCCTTGCGGTGGACGAGCTCGGCCAGGGCGGCCCGGTAGAGCAGGGCCAGGGCCGCGCGGGGTTCCCCACGCACGAACAGGTGCCGGGCGGCCGCCGGCACATCGGGCGGCAGGCTCTCGGGACGGATGTCCAGGCCCGCCACGGCTGCGGGGGCCTCCCAGTCCGGCTCTCGGGCGACGGGCAGGCCGAGACGGTGCCGGAAGCGGTAGATCAGCCACAGCACGAAGGCGAGGAGGCCTCCCACCAGCATGACCTTGCCCACCAGGGCGATGAGGTCCCAGAGTCCCTTCAGGAAGTCCAGGTTCCGGGATCCGGAGGGTTTGGCCGGTTCCTTCTTCGCGAAGAAGAAGTCCAGGAAGCTGCGCAGCCAGTGGGGCTCCCGGCCGGTGGGCTCGTAGCTCAGGACCCGGATCTCCTCGGTGTGCCGGAAGGCGGGGTCCTCCTTCAGGATCCGCTGGGCCCGTTGATGCGCTTCCTCCTGGGGTCGGAGGGGGCCTTCGGCCGGGTGCTTGGGGGTCGGCGGCGCCCCTTCGGCCTGCACGACCGGCTCACCGTCCGGGGCGGGCGGGGGCTCCTGGGCACCGAGCGAGCGGGCACCCAGCAGGAGCAGGACCACCAGGGAGAGCCGGGCCGCCAGCCGACGGAAGGCCAGCTCCAGGTCCCAGCCCTCCAGGTGGGTGCGGCGATTGAGGTAGAGGCCGAACCCACCCGCCACGAAGAGGGGCTCTGTGAGCGTGAGCGCCAGGATCCCCACGGCCGTGAGGAACCACTGGAAGCCCAGGGTCATGGTGTCGAAGCCGCTCCACAGCTCCACGCGGCTGCCCGGCGGCATCATGCCCTGGAGCAGGGCGAGGAAGCCCACGAGCGTCATGAGGGTGAACAGCCAGCCCGAACAGGTGAGGAGGAACCCAGCCCCGGCGCTCTGCCGCGTGAGCACCCGTGCGCGCTGGCGGTAGCCGGCGCCGTGGAGTCCCTCGAGCTGGAAGATGGGCAGGACATAGCTCCGCAGGGGGGACAGGCGCCTCCAGAGCAGGCCCGCCGCGAGGCCCCGCCGATGCACGGCCCTCCATTCCCGCAGGAAGTCCCACACGGAGGCTGATTGCCCGAAGACGGCGCGGCTGAGCACGAACAGCACGCCCCGGTCCAGCCAGGGCTTCAGCCACCAGTAGCCCAGCAGACACCACAGGGGGGTCCGGAAAAGGAAGGGCAGGAACAGGCCCAGGAGGAAGAGCACCTGGAGACCCCATACCCCGGCGACCGGCCGCCAGTGGGCCTGCAGGAGGCCCAGGCCCAGGTCCACGGCCTCCATCGCGGTCCGGGCCCGGGGGACGAAGCCCATGGTCCCGGGCTTCATCGGCCCCTCCGCCCGGCCAGGAGCAGCCACAGGGCCAGAAGCGTCCAGAAGGCGAGCCCCACCGCGACTTTCGCCTTCCAGGGCACGAGGGCGTTCCCGGACCAGAAGCCTTCAAAGCAGGCGGCGACGAAGGTGAGCACGACCGCCCCGAAGAGCAGCCGGGCCCCTTTCCGGGCGCCTTCCCGCAGGGCCGCGACCCGGGAGCGCCGTCCGGGATGCATCAGGGAAAGGCCCATCCGCAGGCCCCCGGCCCCGCTGAGCACGCCGCCGATCAGCTCGAAGGAGCTGTGGCCGCTGATGAAACCGTAGAACGTCGCGGTCAGGCCCTGGTTGGTGAGGTGGGCCATCACCGCGCCCCCGTGCAGGCCATTGAAGGGCAGGAAGAAGAGCGGCCCGATCCCCGCCAGCAGGCCGGACGCGAAGATCTGGAAGTCGATGCCGACGTTGTTGAGGATGTACCAGCCGAACATCATGACGTCCCGGGTCGCTCCCATGGCACCGGCCACCGGGGTTTTCGGGTCATACATCTGGACGTATCGGGCGGCCTCCTCCGGACTCAACATCAGGTGCACGAGGTTCGGGTCCGCCCGCACGAGCAGGAAGGCCCCGATCCAGGTCCCGAAGAACAGGAGACCCGACACGGCCACCAGCCGCCATTCCCCCCGCACCTGCCGGGGAAGGTCCTGCCACAGGAAGCGGAGCGCGCCGAGCAGCCCCTCGCCCCGCTCCCCGTAGATCCTCTGGTGAAGGCGGAGGGCGAGCTGCTGGAGGCGCTCGACGAGGGCCGGGCTGTAGTGCCGCTCCCGCGCCACGGCCAGGTGGTGGCACAGCTGCCGGTAGGCGGGCGGCACGTCCTCGGGGTTCAGGGTGGGCCGTTCCTCCAGCCACCCCTGGAGGTCTTCCCAGGCCTGCCGGTGCTGCTGCTCGAACAGCTGCTGCCTCATCGGCCACCCCACAGGTAGCGGGCCATCCCCAGCACGACCTTGAGCCCGCCGGCCCCCCGGGCCCCACTGAGGGGGCTCAGCACATCCGCGAGCTCCTCGCTCCGGGCGGCCGTGAACCGCGGACTCCGCTCCGCAAACGCGAGGATCGCGGACTGCTCCTCGAGCGTCAACGCAAGGGTGGGCGCCACGGGCTCGGCCAGGGGCAGCACCGGGGCCTGGACCCCGGCCTCTTCATGCACCACGAGGGTGCCGGCCACGATGTCCCCGATGCGCTGGAAGTCCCGCGTCAGGAGAGTGCTCACCAGGCCGACCGTGTAGGCCCCGGGCAGGCCGTCCACGACGCGGAGCAGGTTCCGGATGAGGCTCGGGCTCCAGCCGACGGGCCGGCCGTCCGTCATGAGCACCCGCAGGTTGAGCCAGCGCTTCCCCAGGGTCCGGCCGCCCCCCAGCACCTCGAAAAAGACGGGATAGAGCCACTGGGCGAGGAAGAACAGGATGAACCACAGGCCCAGCCCCAGCGGTCCCAGGTAGGCGAGGCCGATGCCGAAGAGGATCAACCCCATCCAGACCACGACCTGGTCGACGAAAAAGGCCCAGAGGCGGACCACGGGGCCCGCGGGGCGAAGGTGCAGTTCGACGCCTTCAGGTGTCTCGATGGTCCGGACCGTGTCGATGGGCTGCAAGGCTAGGGTCTGTTTTCAAAGTGGATGCGAGCCGCGACGGGTCCAGCCGCGTGATCCGGGAAGGAAGCGTGCGCAGGGCGATGCGGGCCATCGTTCAAGCGCGGTGACGCACCTGGGCGCGCGGCTGGACCCGTCCCCCTCTCCCTATCGCAGGCCCCGCTTGGGGCCTGCTCCTGCCCGGCGAAACGCCGGGCAGAGGGCGGAACCGGCAAGGGGCGGCGCCCGGCGCGATCCTGCGTCAAGCTCCTCGTCGATCGTGCCGCTATCGTCATCGTCGCTTTCCTTGTCTCACTTGGGCGGCGCCCCTTGCGCGGCCACACCCCACTTTGAAAACAGGCCCTAGGCATTCACCTTGACCACGATGGTGTCGGCCATCAGGTCGTGGATGCACCGCCGGTCATCCCTGAAGATGAAGCAGGCGTTGACCAGCGAGAACAGGGGCCCCAGGAGGGGGATCGACTCGAGCACCCACATGAGGAGGATCCGCAGACCCACGAGCCGGCCCATGCCCACGGGCTCGCCATTGCTCCGGACGATCCGGATCTTGAGTAGGCGCTTGGCGATGGTCTGGCCGTAGCGGTGAAGCCAGACGAGGTTCCAGATCATCAAGGCGAGGAGCAGACCTCCCCCCACCAGCCCGAAGACCACGAAGAACACCGTGGGAAACGCCCCCCCTTTCCGCTGCGAGAGCAGGGTGGGGATGAAGATCGCGGCCAGGACCCCGATGATTGCGAGCCCTCCGCCGACCATCAGGCCGTCCAGAAGCTTGGCGCCGAGCCGCACGCCCCGGTCGGCCAACTCCACCGCTTCCGGGTCGACCAGATCTGCGACAACGGCAGAGGGAGCCTCGTACGGATTGTATTCAGACATGGGGGTCTCACTGGGTAGGAATGCCCCAGTCTAGCTAGAAACCCGCGAGGCCATCCCCCGCAGAATTCCGGGGACGCCAGATTTCTCCCCTGTCTCCGGGTGAGTTCCAGCAGCGAGCCCCGGATGTCACGGGCGGATGATTCCTGGCTCCCGGGAGAGGTCAGGAGGGGTCAAGGGCCTTCAAAGCGCAAGAACTGGACCGCACTCGGCTCTGAGCGCGTGGCCAGGGCAGCCACGTACTGCTCCGCAAACTCGAACGTCCTGAGGAAAAGCCGTTGCCCTTCCCACAGGAGGCTGAAGGGCTCGGCAACCCAGCAGCCCGGCCCGGCGTCAAGGGCCCCGGGATGGACCCCGAGGCCGACCCCTTCCAGTTTCAGGATGGCCTCCTTGCAGACCCATGAGCGCTGGAAAGCCCGTTCGCGCTGGCTCACGGGCAGGGAGGCCAGGGCCCCCCGTTCCCGGGGGGTGAGCACCGAGGCCGCGAGTTCCTGGAAATCCGGCAGCGGTCCTATGCGTTCGACGTCGATCCCGACGGGTATCGAGCGGCCCATGGCGCAGACCGCCGCCCCGCTGGTGCGGGACAGGCTGAACGCCAGCTCGGCCCCAGCATGGCCCGCCTCGGCGAGATGAGGCTTCCCGAATGGGCCGACTGACCAGGAAACGGCGGACCCAGGGGCGCCGAGCTGCCCCCCGAGGATGGTCCTCAGGAAGCCGTGCGACAGGATGAAATCCAGGCGGTCCTTCTCCTGGGAGAAGCGAGCCGCGCGGAGACGCTCGGAAGGGGAGAGGCATTCGGAGAGCGACGCAAGGTGCGGATGGAGGTCGGGCAGCAGCGTGTACCAGATCTGCACTTCCCCGCGCTGCAAGGACCGCCGGTCAGCGCTCCCGGGTGATGGTGGCACCTTCAGGACCAGGTCAGAAAGGGGAGCAGCTCCTCGCTCGAGTGAGGCATCAGCTCGGCAGGAGGGGTGATGTAGACGCTGCCGGCCTTTGCGTTCTGGTCCAAGGACGCGCCCATGCCGATCAGGCAGTCCTTCTCGAGGGTGACACCCTGGACGATCGTCGCATTCGCCCCGATGAGACAGTGGCTCCCGATGGTCACCACGCCCAGGACGACCGCCCCTGGCGAGATGAAGGCGTGATCCTGGATGATCGTGTGGTGGCCGATGACCGCGGAGGAGCAGATGGTCACGTCATGACCGATCTTGGCGAACGGCTGGACCACGCTGTTTTCCAGGACGAGACAGTTTTCACCCAGGGCCAGGTCCGGCACGACATGGGCTGCCGAGCTGACGTAGGAAATGAGCTCATATCCCAGGCTCTTGGCGCGGTTGAATTTGGCCTCCCTGAGCTTGTTCAGCTTCTGGTAGCTCAAGGCCACGAGCATCTGGTACTCCGGGGGAGGGAAGACCGTCCCGACCTCCTCGAACGCCACCACCGGAAGCCCGAGCAGCGTCTTCTCCTTGAGGTATTCGGCATCGACCGTGAAGCCGACGACCTCATGCCCGGAATCATGCGTCAGGCAGTAGTGGAGGTACTGCGCCCAGCCCCCGCTTCCGAAAATGACGACCTTGCTCATAGGGTCCCCTCGTGACGGTGTGGATGGGTGGGCGGCAGGCTCAGGTGCTCGGCTTCACGCGCCGTCGGGGCCCAGCCGAGGTGGCGCACCATCGCCCCTACTGCCCACGCTGCCGGTCGATCAGCTCAGCCAGCTGGGCGATGGTGGGGTTGGCGAAAAAGGAGGACACCGGGACCTCGACCCCGAAGGTCCGCTTGATCTGCATGAGGATCCGGATGGCCGGCAAGGACTTGCCCCCGAGTTCGAAAAAGTCATCGTGGATGCCCACTTTGGACAATTTCAGGGCCTCCTTCCAGATGTCCGTGACCTGCTCCTCGGTTCCGCTCCGCTGCTCCGCATAGGTCGCGGAGACATCCGGCCGGTCGGAGTCCGGGACAGGCAGCGCCGCGCGATCGAACTTGCCGTTGACCGTCAACGGCAGCTTGGGCAGGCGGATGAAGTACGAGGGAATCATGTACTCGGGCAACGCACTCGCCACATGGTTCCGGAGGTCCTGCGCCGCGAGTGTCTGCTCGCCCACGTAGTACGCCGCAAGCCGGTTGACCGTGGCGTCATCCGTTCCCGAAGGCGCGCCGGAGGGCTGGACGACCGTGACCACGCAGTCGTGGATGTCCGGATGCTGCTGCAGCCGCGCCTCGATTTCCCCCAGCTCGATCCGGGCTCCGCCGATCTTCACCTGGTGATCCGAACGACCGAGGAAGATCAGGCGGCCATCCTCGGTCCAGCGGGCGAGGTCTCCCGTCTGATACACCCGCAGCCGCTTCGGCTCGGCGGAGCCATCGGATCGGCCGTCCCGGGGATGCCTTGGATCCGGGATCGTGATGAACCGCTGCTGCGTCAGGTCGGGCCGGTTCAGATAACCGCGGGCGAGCCCATCCCCCGCCAGGAACATCTGGCCGATGACCCCCGGCGGCACCGCCTTGAACTCCTCATCAAGGACGAAGACGTTCATGTTCGCCGCCGGGACGCCGATCGGGACCGACAGGGTCTGATCGTGATCCAGGTCGAAGCGATGGATCATGCAGCCGACGGTGGCCTCGGTGGGCCCGTACTCGTTGTAGATGCGGATCGGCGCACCAGCCTGCCGGGTGATGGCGCGGGCCAGGTCCGTCTTGAGGTCCTCCCCGCCGACAATCAGCACCTGGAGGTCCATGGAACGGAGCTCCATGTCCTTGATCATCGCGAGGTGCGCCGGAGTCAGCTTCATGACGTTCACGGCTTGGTCCTCAATCACCTTGAGCAGCAGCGTCCCGTGCGACCAGGTGTCGTCATGGTAGACGACGATGCGCCCACCGGAGACAAGAGGCGTGAACAGGGTCGTGACGGTGAGATCGAAGGCGAGCGAGGAGAACAAGGGCCAAGCCAGCCCCTCGCCGGAAACATAGGACCGCTTCGCCCACCAGATGTAGTTGACCAGGCTCCGGTGCTCGATCATGACCCCCTTGGGTTCGCCCGTGGAACCCGAGGTGTAGATCACATAGGCCAGCTTGCCGGGCGCCGTCAGCCGCTCCGGATTGGCCTGGTCGAAGCGCTCCAATCCGGCCAGATCCGGGTGGATCGTCACGACCTGCGCGGCCCTGGGCGGGAGGCCCTCAGCCTGGCCCCTCCCCGCGACCAGAAGCGGCGTGGCCCCCTGATTCGCGTCCCTGATCTGCTGGAGGATGTATTCGACCCGCTTGATCGGATTCGAGGGATCGATGGGCACATACGCCGCGCCTGCCTTGAGAATGCCCAGGATGGCACAGACCACCTCGATGGAGCGGTCCATCCTGAGGGCGATGAGGTGCTCAGGCCGGGTGCCGAGGGAGAGCAGGTGCCAGGCCACCTGGTTGGCCCGCTCATTGAGTTCGGCATAGGTGAGCGAACGGGCCTCGCAGCGGATCGCCTCGGCATCGGGCATCCCCAGCACCTGCTGCTCGAACAGGTCGACGATGGTCTTGTCGGACGGATACGGGCTCGCCGAATCGTTGAACGATTCAACGAGCAGGCGCGTGGGGTGGTCAGGCCTCAGGCCGGCGGTTGGCGTCATGGCCCCTGGTGTCTGGTCGTTCTTCATGCAGCCGTGCCCTTTCCCGCTGGACGCTTACCGCGTTGATTGGAACCTGGAGGACCGCCCCCGCACCCTAGCCCGTCGCCCGGGCCGGCGGCGATGGGGCGACCAGCGCAACCGCCGGTCCGGGGGCCCCGGCCCGAAGTCAGAGGGACCATGCGATCACCTCCTTCAGCACTTCGTTGGCCCCGGCGAAGATCCGGTGGACCCGGCTATCGGCCCACATGCGCGCGATCTCGTACTCCGTCATGTAGCCATAGCCCCCATGGAGCTGGACGCATTCATCCACGACTTCACATTCACAGTCGGTCAGCCAGTACTTCACCTGCGCCGCCGCGACCGAATCCAGCTGCCCCGCCACGAACCGGTCCACGCACTCATCGAGGAAGACCCGTCCGACACGGGCCTTCGTCGCACACTCCGCCAGCTTCATGCGGGTGTTCTGCAGCTCCAGGAGCGGCGCCCCATAGGCCATCCGCTCCTTGACGTAGGTGGACGTGAGACGAACAGCGGTCTCCATCGTCGCCACGGCGATGACACCGATGGCGAGCCGCTCGTAGATCATGCGCTCCATGATCTGAGCAAACCCCTGTCCCTCCTTGTTCCCAAGCAGGCAGGAAGCCGGGACGCGGACCTCGTCGAAAAACACTTCGCAGGTGTCCTGTCCGTGCATTCCCACCTTCTCCAGCGGCTGCCCTCGCGCAAAGCCCGCGAGCCCCTCCGTTTCGACCAGGAGGAGGGAGATCCCCCTGATCGGAGGCGCGGCCGGGTCGGTCCGGACGGCCAGGCAGACGAGACCCATGAGCGATCCGTTGGTAACGAATGTTTTTGAACCATTAATGATGTAGTCGTCACCGACGCGCTTGGCCGTCATCCGGATGCCCTGGAGGTCCGACCCCGCCGAGGGCTCCGTCAGCGCGACGGCTCCCACCAGCTCGCCGGCCGCCATGCGGGGGAGAAGGTCACGCTTCTGCTCCTCCCTTCCATAGGCATGGATGTAGTGGGCGACACCGTCATGCACGTAGGAGGCGAAGTTCACTCCCGCCTTGGCCAGTTCTTCCACGACGATCGCCTCGTGAACGAAGCTGCCGCCGCCGCCGCCGAATTCCGCTGGCAGGTCCACGAGCAGCATCCCGGCCTGCCCTGCTTTCAGCCAGGCGTCGGCGTCGGGGCGGTGCTGCGCCCGCCAGCGGGGCTGGTGTGGAACGAACTCCCGTTCAACAACCCTTGCGATCGCCGGTCGGAAAAGCTTCAGTTCTTCATCCATGGTAAGAACATGCAAGATTGCGCACCGCGCTCAAGGGGAAAAGAACGATCACCGGATCCAGATGCTCCGCGGACGCACCACCGGCGGAGAGGCGCCATCGGATCCTCTCCTTCTGGTGCCCAGAGGCCGTTCCCTCGAAGTTCATCCTTCCTCCTGGCCCATGGATCGGCAACTCAAAAAAAACCTTCGGATGAGGGCACGCTAACATGATTTTCCAAGAATGACATATACATTGCATAACAATTGGTGGCGGCCCTTTCGGCATTCGATATCACAACTGTTGGATCCGGCCGCTGGGCAGATCCCGTGCTGGGCCGCTCCGTCCGGCTGAACCCCAGGTCGGGTCCGGGCCGGAGGCAGGTGGAACCTTCCCGGCGGCAGTCCCATCTCCAGGAGCCCTGGGCCGGGAACCGAGCGGCGTTCCCCCACCCGTGACCCTCGTCACGCCCGGGCCTGCCGGGTGACCATTACAGTGGTCGTAACCGTCCCGGCCGACCGGCCGGGCATAGGGAGGTTTTGTGGACGCGCTGCTTGAAGCCCTTGAACCGAAGACTTTCTGGTCCTACTTCCTGGAGTTGTCGAAGATCCCCCGCGGGTCCAAGAACGAGGCCGCGGCGGCAGCCTGGGTGGCTGATCAGGCCAAGGCCCTGGGCTGCGAGGTGGAGCGCGACGAGGTCGGGAACGTGATCATCCGGAAGAAGGCCACGCCCGGGAAGGAAGGCCGGCCGACGACCTGCCTCCAGGCCCATGTGGACATGGTCTGCGAGCAGAACGAGGGCACCGGCCACGACTTCACCAAGGATCCCATCAAGGTCCGGAGAGAAGGTGATCTCCTCCGTGCCACGGGCACCACCCTGGGCGCCGACAATGGCATCGGAGTGGCCGCCGCCCTCGCGGTGCTGGCCAGCAAGGACATTGCCCACGGCCCCATCGAGGTGCTCATCACCATCGACGAGGAGACCGGCCTGACCGGCGCCAACGGCCTCCAGCCCGGCCGCCTCAAGGCCAAGTATCTCCTCAACCTCGACAGCGAGGAGGAGGGCTACCTCACCATCGGCTGTGCCGGCGGCGAGGACACCATCGTCACCCGCAGGCTCACCCGGGTCGCCGCCCCGGCCGGCAGCCACGCCTACCGCCTGAAGGTGTTCGGCCTCAAGGGCGGCCACTCCGGCATCGACATCCACGCCGGCCGCGGCAACGCCATCCGCATCCTCGCCCAGATCCTGGACGCCCTGAAGCCAGCCTTCAGCTTCGCCCTCGCCGGCATCAAGGGCGGCAACAAGCGCAACGCCATCCCCCGCGAGGCCTCGGCCCAGATCCTCCTGGATCCCGCGAAGGAGCAGGCCTTCAAGACGGCCCTGGCCGAGCATGAGGCCCACTGGCGCGCGGCCCTCGGCGCCTTCGATCCAGGCCTGCACCTGGCCCTCGAAGCCGGGGAAGGCACCCAGGTCATGTCCGGCGCCGAGGCGGACGCCCTGATCCGCCTGCTGCTGGCCCTGCCCCACGGTGTCGAGGCCATGAGTCCGGACATCCCCGGGCTGGTGCAGACCTCCACGAACCTGGGCGTGATCGAGACCCGCGAGGACGAGGTGGAAGTGAACCTCCTCACCCGCAGTTCCATCAACGCCTCGAAGACCGCCCTGTCCGAGCGCATCGCAGCCACCTGCGCCCTGGGCGGATTCGAGTCCCACGTCACCGGCGGGTACCCCGGCTGGAAGCCCGAGCCCAAGGCCTCGCTGGTCCGCATCGTCAACGAGACCAACCAGAAGGTCTTCGGCAAGCCGCTCGAGATCATGGCCATCCATGCCGGCCTGGAGTGCGGCCTCATCGGCGAGAAATACACGCAGATGGAGATGGTCTCCTTCGGCCCCAGCATGTGGGATGTCCACACCCCCGACGAGCACGTCAGCGTGCCTTCCGTGGGCAACTTCTGGAAGCTCCTGATCGCCGTCCTGGAGACCGTCTAACCCCGCCATTCATGGCCCTTGGCTCAGGCCCGGGGCCGTGATAGCCTTGTTGCTTCCGCCTTTGCGTGGAAGCCCTGGAGAGTTGTCCGAGTGGTTTAAGGAGCACGCCTGGAAAGTGTGTGTAGGCCAAAAGCTTACCGGGGGTTCGAATCCCCCACTCTCCGCCAGAAAGCGCCCCGCGAAGCGGGGCGCACTTGTCTAGCACGGAGAACCCGGGGGATTCGAAGTCACTGATGAGGAGGGCTGCGCCATGAAGGTCATGGGCATCGTCGGGTGGAGCGGCAGTGGGAAGACCAGCCTGGTGGTGGAGGTGCTGCCGCTGCTCCGAGCGGCGGGGCTGAAGGTCTCGACCATGAAGCACGCGCACCACCGCTTCGATGTGGACAAGCCCGGGAAGGACTCCTTCCGGCACCGGGAGGCGGGCGCCTCGGAAGTCCTGGTGGTGACCTCCTCACGCTGGGTGCTGATGCATGAATCCAGGGAGGAACCGGAACCCAGCATCGAATCCCTGATCGAGCGCATGACGCCCGTGGACCTGCTCCTCATCGAGGGCTTCAAGACCCACCCGCACCCCAAGTTGGAGATCCACCGGGAATCAGAAGGCAAGCCCCTGCTCTGCCCCGAGGATCCAGGGATCGTGGCCGTGGCCAGCGACCGCCCGTTGTCCGGGCTGAAGATCCCCGTGCTCGACCTGAACGATCCCCGGGCCGTCGCCGACTTCATCCTCGTCCACACCGGCCTGAGCAAGGCCTGAGGGCCCCGGCTCAGGTCTCAGGCCCCGTAGTGCTTGTAGAAGTACCAGGCTGACAGGATGAAGCCGATGCTGACGACGCCGACGCGCACGGTCTTGCGGCCGACGCGGTGGGCCATGTGGGAACCGAAGAGGCCCCCCAGCCCGGCCGCGACGGCCATGACACCGACGAGAACCCACTGCACGTTGCCGGGATGGCGCAGGAACTCCATACCCAGGAACGCGAAGATGGCGATGCCGTTGATGCAGAGGGCCAGCAGGTTCTTGAGGCCGTTCATCTGGTGGATGTCCGTGAGGCCCAGCAGGCTCAGGGCCGCGAGCATGAGGATGCCGATGCCCGCACCGAAGTAGCCACCGTAGATGCCCACGATGAACTGGAAGATCATGGCGCCGATCCACCACCCCGGTGTGCGGTCATGGCTGCCCATCTTCTTCAGCACCTTGTTGACGGGATCGTTGGCCGCCAGGAGGATGGTGGCCGCCAGGATGAGCCAGGGCACCAGCTGATCAAAGACCTTCTGGGGCGTGACCAGCATGAGCCAGGCCCCCAGGGCCCCGCCGATGAGCGAGGGGGGCATCAGGCGCAGGGCGAATTCCCGGATGCCGATGAGATCCTCGCGGTGGCCCCAGAAACCGCCAATGGAGCCGGGCCACAGGGCGATGGTGCTGGTGACGTTGGCCTGCTGACCCGTGAGGCCGATGCCGAGCAAGGCGGGGAACGACACCAGCGTGCCGCCCCCCGCGATGGAATTGATGGCCCCGGCGATGAAGGCCGCTGCCATGACAGTGAATACGTGTCCGATGTGCATGCCATCCAAGATGACAGGCTCGCGGGCCGATCAGAAGACAGCTACTTCCACTTGAAGGGGTAGATCGGTTTCTTCGAACCGTACTCAGGCGGCCACACGGTTTCATGCTTGCCGTTCTGGATCTGCTCCACCAGCATCTGGTGGTGGTTCTGGTTCGTGTAGCCGCTGTAGTCGATGAACCGGACGTCGCCCATGATGCCGTTCCAGTGGCCGCCACGCAGCTCCGCGCGGAGTTTCTCGCGGTCGCCGCCCACCTTGGCCGCGGCCTCCGCCATCACCATCATCGAGGCATAGGCGTTGGCGGCGTGATAGGGCACCTCGGCCTTGCCGAACTTGGCCTTGTAGCGCTTCCCGAAGTCCTTGGCGCCCGGCCAGTTCACATCGGTGGTCCACTGCGTGCTGGAGAACACGTTGTTGGAGATGGCCTGTTCCCGGGCGAACTCGGAGGACGCGAAGCCCGCGCCCGCACCCAGGAAGGCCTGGGGCTGAAGACCCACTTCGCGGGCCTGGCGCATGAGCAGGATGCCATCGGCCACGTAGGACACCATGAAGACGAGGTCAGGCTTGGTGGCCTTGACCTTCGCGAGGGTGGAGCGGTAGTCGGGCGAGCCCGCCGCATAGGCCTCCTCCATCACCACCTGGATGCCCACCTGGGCGGCGTAGGCCTTGGCCGACTTCGCCCCGGAGGTGCCGAAGTCCGTGTTCTCGTTCAGGATCGCCATGGTCTTGGGCTTGCCCAGCTTCTGGGCCATGGAGATGAGGATGGACGCATAGTCCTCGGTGGTGGCGCTGAGGCGGAAGACGTACTTCTGGTTCTGGCGGGTGATGTCTTCCTTCGACGCCACGGGCACCAGCAGCGGCACCTTGTATTTCTCGGCCAGCTTGGACACGGCGTTGGCGCAGGCGGAGCTGTAGGGCCCTACCACCGCGGCCACGCGGTCGCGGGTCACCAGCTTCTCCATGGCCGACATGGACACCTGGGGCTTGCCCGTATCGTCTTCGGTGACCAGCTCGACCTTGATGCCCTTCTTCTGGAGATCCTCCAGGGCCAGCTTGTAGCCATTGCTCATGTACTCGCCGATGGGCGCCTGGGTGCCCGTGGCGCAGTTGATGACCCCGATCTTCACGGGGGTCTGCGCCTGGAGGACAAGACCGAGGGCCATCAGGGGGACGAGGATTCTCAGCTTCATGCTGGCTCCTTGGATTTGGGATTGGAATGGGATGCTGGACGGGAGCCTAGCATGACGGGATCTCCCGGCGCGTGGTAGGCTCGCGGTCTTTCCCCGAGGTCGGCCATGCGGTTGCTCCTGGCATCGATTCTTCCCCTCGGCCTCGTAGCCGCGCCTCCCGCGGCGGGCCTGCGCGTCATGAAGACCCTCCCCATCGGGGGATCGGGCGGGTGGGACTATGTGGCCCTCGACAGCTCGGCCCGGCGCCTCTACGTGCCCAGGTCCGACCGGGTGCTGGTCCTGGACCTGGACGGCAAGCCCATCGGGGAGATCAAAGGCACGGACGGCGTCCACGGCGTCGCGCTGGCCCCGGGCCTGGACCGTGGTTTCACGAGCAACGGCCGGAGCCACACCATCACCATCTTCCGGCTGGCGACCCTGGAGGTTCTCGGCCAGGTCAAGGCCACCGGCGAAGGCCCGGACGCCATCCTCTTCGATCCCGCCACCAGCCGGGTGTTCAGCTTCAATGGCCGGGGGAGGAACGCCACGGTCTTCGACGCCGCCACGGGGAATGCCGTGGGGACCATCCCCTTCGGCCACAAGCCGGAGTTCGCCGCCACGGACGGCCAGGGACATGTGTTCGTGAACCTGGAAGATTCGGCGGAAGTGGCCGTGATCGATGCGAAGAAGCTCACCGTGGACCAGCGCTGGCCCCTGGCCCCCCTCCAGGATCCCACGGGCATGGCCATCGACCGGAAGCACCACCGGCTCTTCATCGTCGGGGGCAACAAGCTCATGGCGGTGCTGGACACGGGCACCGGGAAGATCGTGGCCATGCCCGCCATCGGGGCCGGCGCCGATGCCGCCGCCTACGATCCCGAGCTGGGCTTGGCCTTCAGTTCCAATGGGGAAGGCACCCTCACCGTCATCCGCCAGGAGAGCCCGGACCGGTACAGCGTCCTGGAGCAGGTCCCCACCAAGCGTGGGGCGCGCACCCTGGCCTTGGACGAGAAGACCCATCGGATCTACCTCCCCACCGCCGAGTTCACGCCCGCCCCGGCCCCGACGGCGGAGACGCCGAGGCCCCGGCCCGCCATGGCGCCCGGCAGCTTCCAGATCCTGGTGGTGGGACGCTAGATCTTCCTGAGTTCAACGACCACCAGCGCCGCCCCGCCATACCCCGGGATCAGCTGAAGACGGTCTGGGCCATCCTCCACCCGCAGCAGGTGGCGCCGGCCCAGGTGCAGGTCCGCCTCCGGAACATGGACGGTGCCCCCGGCCACGAAGACGAGCAGGGCCGAATCCGCCGGCCGGGACAGGGTGCGGGGTGAGGCCAGGCGGAAGGACTCCACCCGCGCGTGGCAGCACCGGGGATCCACCATCAGGTTGAAGTCCGTGCAGGGCCCGCCCACCAGCGTGGCCGTGGCCGGCCAGTCGCCGGAGAAACGGACGGGAGCCAGCGGTTCGGTGAGCCGCACCCGGCCCCGGGGGCCGAAGTCGAGGTCGAAGCCCTCGCCCTCCAGCAGGAGCAGCCACCGCTCCAGGCCCGGAAACGGGGAGAAGGGCCCGGATACCCCCACTTCCGCGGAGCTCAGACGCCAGCGGAAGCCCGACTCCAGCGAAGCTCCGGGCGGCTCCACGGCCAGCTCCAGCGTCGTGCCTCCGCCGTTCTTCCAGGGCATCCGCCGGCCCTCCTCGGGTGTGATGTGCTGCCATGTCATCGCCTGCCCTCCAGCCTCTGGGCCTCCGCCCGGCTCAGGGTCCTCCAGGGCCGGGGGAGCAGGCCGGGAACCCGGTCCATGTAGTCCCGGTAGGCGACACCGAAGCGGGCCAGGAGCTTCCGCTCCTCCAGCCACGATCCGACGATGAAGTAGACGGTGATCCATCCGGCCGACACAAGCCGCGCTGCGTTCATGTCGCGGGTCCAGAGGATCACCAGGAACAGGCTGTACCAGGGATGCCGCACGAAGCGGTGCAGGGTCGAGATCCGGAACGGCTCCAGGTCCTCGGCCATGCCCCGGCGGGTCCGGAGCTGCCGCCAGCCCAGGAATTCCCCCAGATCGTAGCCGGCGGGCCAGGCGACCAGGATCCCGGCCGCCACGAGGGCCAGCCCGTTCATCACCCAGGCTCCGGGGCCCTTCCAGCGCCACAGCCATACCCCCGGCCGGTCGACCACCAGCCCGAAGATCGGCAGGAGCGCCAGGCTGGCGACCAGGTTGTAGACCAGCCGATAGGCCGGCACCAGGCGCGGGAGGTGGGCGGCCACGGCACGCTTTAATCCCAGGGAGGCCAGGCCGGAATGCAGGGCCGCGTAGGCGATCCACGCGAAGGAAAGCAGCATCAGGTTGGCGGTGTCGGCACCCATGGGACGATTGTGGGCGCCCCTGTCTCCCGGGGCCACCGGCGGAAGCGGCAGGCGGGTTATCCTGTGGCGATGCATCTGACCTGGCCCCAGCCCGCGCGCGTCGCGCTCGTCCTAGCCCTGCTCTGGGTGGCCTACGTCCTACTCTGGACACCGGGCCCCTTCTCCCTGAGGCTGCTGGGTCTGTACCCCAAGAAGCTTGGCTCACGGGTGGTGGGCTGGGCCGCGGCCCGCTCCCTGCCGCACGCCTGGCGCGAGCCGCTGCTGGGCCGGTTCGCGGGGCACTTCGGCATCGACCTCGAGGAAGCCGAGCACGCCCTGGGGGACTACCCCAGCCTCCAGGCCCTGTTCACGCGGCGCCTCAAGGCGGGCCTCCGCCCCCAGGACGCGCCCCTGCCCGGCGCACTGAACAGCCCCGTGGACGCCCGCATCATCGCCAGCGGCCGCATCCAGGCCGATACGGCCATCCAGGCCAAGGGCCTGCCCTACCGCCTCTCCGAACTCCTGAAGCATGAGCGGGGCGCCGATCGTTTCGAGGGCGGCCAGTACCTCACCCTCTACCTGTCGCCCAAGGACTACCACCGCATCCACGTGCCCCTGGAAGGCAAGGTCACGGCCGTCAGCCGCGTGGAGGGTGAACTCTGGCCCGTGAACGACGCCAGCACCGGCGCCATCCCCCGCCTCTATGAGCGCAACCGGCGCGCGGTCTGGACCGCCCTGGGCGCGGGCACCTGCGAAGGTCTCGAGGTGGCCGCCGTGCTGGTCGGCGCCACGCACGTGGGCGGGGTGGTCATCGACGCCCGCTGGCTTGGAGGCCGGAGCCTGCCGGAAGATGGCGGGTTCCCCGTGAACCTGCTGCCCTGCGCGCCGGGCGAGGATCTCGGCACGTTCGAATTCGGCTCCACCGTGGTCCTGCTCATCGGCGGGCCGAGGGCCAGGGATTGGGCACCACTCCGCACGGAGGGCAGCGTGAAGGTGGGACAGCGGCTGGGGGCGTACCGGTGAACGAGACCGATATCTTCAACCAGGAGCCCCTCTGGGATGAGGGCGGCGACCTGCCGGGCGCCCTCGAGGCCCTGTTCACCGCGGCCGGCGAGGTGCTGGACCTGGCCCGGTTGAGGGAGCTCACGGGCCTGGGGGACGGCGCCCTCCAGCAGGGCATCGAGAAACTGCAAGAACGCCTGAGCGGCGCCAGCGGGTTGCGCCTCCTCGAGGTGGGCGGCGGGTGGCGCATGGCCACCAGCCCGCTCTACCGGGAGATGGTCGCCCGGCTGGTGACCACCACGCGCAGCGGCAAGCTCACGCCGGCGCAGATCGAGGCGCTGGCCATCGTCGCCTACCGCCAGCCCGTCACCATCACGGAGCTGAACGCCATCCGGGGTGTCACCAGCAGCGCCAACCAGGTGAAGAGCCTTCTGGAGCGCCAGCTCATCATCCCCGCGGGCCGCAAGCCCGTGGTGGGCCGGCCGATGACCTACGCCACCACCCAGGCCTTTCTCCTGCACTTCGGCCTGAAGAGCCTGCATGACCTCCCGCGGCTGGACGACTTCGGCGAAGGCCGCCTGGAAGCCCAGGCTTTGGCCGCGCTCGAACCGCCGATGCCTGAAGGCGGGCTCTTCGGGGAGGACGCGATGGAGACGATCGAAGACCTGCCCGAGGAAGGGTTCGAACCATGAACCAGGACACCACCCTCAGCCTCCAGGGACAGCCTGAAAAGCCGAAGGCCGAGACCCCCACGGGCTTTGTCCTCCAGTCCTGGCAGAAGGGCTGCCTGCTGGTCGTGCTCCTCGGCGTGCTCTACCTGCGGATCTGGCGCCGCAAGCGCGCCCACATCCTGGTATGCAGCCACTGCGGGAAAAAGAATCCCCCCCACCAGAGCAACTGCCAGAAGTGCGCAGCGCCGCTGATGCGGGTTCATGAATAGCTGTCAGCTATCAGCTGTCAGTGACTGAGAGCTGATAGCTGATAGCTGATAGCAGACAGCTAAAACTCGATATCGATGGATTCTTCGGCGAGATCGTTCTCTTCGCCCAGCACTTCGCAGGCGGCGCCGTACATCTGGAGCACGGCGGTCTTGCGGTTGCTCAGGCTGGTGAGCAGTTCCTTCACGCGCTGCACTTCGGAAGCGATGGTGTTGTTGATCTGGGACACCTCGGAGCGACAGCGCTCGCGGGTGGTCTCGTAGAAGGCCTTCTGATCCTGGCTCAGATCCATGGGTGCTCCCTGGGGGCGGCGAAACTGTTCGGAAAGGGTGATCTTATCCAGATCGCCTGTTCAGGACCACTGGGTCATGACCACCGGGCGATGGCCAGCAGGGCCACGAGGATCGCCGAAAGGCCCAGAATCACGGGCAACAGCCAGCGCGGCCGGGGCGGGATCTCTTCGATCGGCTCGAGGGGCTCCAGGGGTTCCAGGTCGGAATCCAGCGTCTCGGCGGCCAGGGGGACCTTCCGGATGGCCGTGTCCGCCTGGAGCGCCAGATTGCGGTGGGTCCCGCTCGTGAAGCCCGCGGGTGGCGGAAACCGGGAGGCGATCAGGTTCTCGAGGTTCTCGGGGGTCCCGTTGAGCAGGGTCTGCATGTACTCCGCCACGTCGTGCTCGGTGATGGGCGGACCCAGGCGCTGGAGGTAGTCGCGCAGGTCGCGCTCCATGAACCGCGCCGAGGGATAGCGATGGTCCACGCTCTTCTGGAGCGCCCGGTTCACGATGGCCACCATCTCCTTCGACACTTTCGGATTCAGCGCGAGCAGGTCCGACACCCGGCCGAGGCGCACCTTCTCGAGCACGCCGAGCTCCGAGTCTGCCTGGAAGCAGCGCTCGCCCGTGAGCAGCTCGAACAGGACCAGACCCAGCGAGTAGAGGTCCGAGCGGTTGTCCAGGGGCTGGCCCGTGGCCTGTTCCGGGCTCATGTAGAGCAGCTTCCCCTTGAGCGCCCCCGCCACGGTGTGGCTGGCCTTGCTGGCGGCCTTGGCGATGCCGAAGTCCACGAGCTTGACGGCGCCCTCGGTGGAGAGGATCACGTTCTGGGGGCTGATGTCCCGGTGGACCAGCTTCAGCTCGCGGTCGTCGAACCCCCGCTTCCGGTGGGCGTAGTCCAGGGCGGCAGCCACCTTCATCACCACGAAGGCCGCCACCTGCTCCGGGAAGGGCAGGCCGTATTCCCGAACCTTCCGCAGCAGCGTGCGGAGGTCGCGGCCATTCACATACTCCATGGCGATGTAGTACGAACTGCCGGCCTTCCCCAGGTCGAAGATCTGCACGATGTTCGGGTGGGTCAGCTGGGCTGCCAGCTTGGCCTCGTCGATGAACATGGTGACGAAGTCCTCGTTGTCGCTGAAGTGCGGCAGGATGCGCTTGATGGCCACGATCTTCTGGAAGCCCTGCACACCCCGCTGCTGGGCCTTGAACAGCTCTGCCATGCCGCCGATGGCGATCTTCTCCAGCAGGAAGTAGTTCCCGTACTCCTCCAGGATGTCCGGCGTTCCCACGGCCGCGGGTTTGGCCTCCTGCGCAGGAGGAGCCTCGGGGGCGCCCGCCGGGCCGCCGGACCAGGCGAAGGGGTCATGGACTCCGGAAATGCCGCTGAGCGTGAAGTCCGAGGGGCCCAGGGGCGACGCCGGCGGCAGGGAGGGGGTCGGCGCCGAGCCTGACATCGAGGCCAGCGCCGGGGCCACCCGCACCAGGGTCCTGGCCGGAGCGGGTTCGGGCAGTGCTTCCACCTCCTCGATCACCTCGCCGAAGATGTCCGCGGCGCTGAGGGGGGGCTGCGCCGCCGGCGCTTCGGATCCCGGCTGGGTCGGAACAAAGTCCAGGCCGCCCTCCAAGTCCGCCAGGAGGTCGCCGAAGATGTCCTGCGTGCTGAGCCTGGCGGCTCCAGGGCGATAGCGGCGGAGGATGGCGGCGATCTCACCATCGGGCCGCGTGCGCTCCAGGTATTCCTGCACGTCGGCCCCGGCCTCCTCCCCGTTCCCGGGGCCTTCGGTCACCACCAGGACCGGCAGCCGGGGGTTCCGCTCGCGGAGCCGCCGCACCAGTTCGCTGCCGGCCCCGCCGGGGGCGGAGGAATCCAGCAGCAGCAGATCCGGATCCAGGCCTGCCTGGAGGAAGTCCTCCGACCCGTCGTGGCGGATCCACTGGACCTCCCAGCCATCGCCTTCCATGGCAGACACCAGGCCGGGAGTCCGCAAGGACTCGCCGTCCACGATGAGAAGGAGAGGGCGCCGCATGGTCATCCAGAAGAAGCAGTGAGGGTTAAGGGTAACCAGAGGCTTTCCTCCTCGCCATAACCCCAGTGTTGAGGTAGACTTTTCGTTCGGTCCGGTGCTGCCCTGCAGCCCAGCTGAAATCCACGGGAAAGGAGGTGCATCCATATGCCTTTGGTCAAGGTCAAAGAAGACGAAACCTTCGAGTTCGCCCTTCGCCGCTTCAAGCGGAAGTGCGAGAAGTCCGGCATTCTCAGCGAGCTGAAGAAGCGCCAGCACTACGAGAAGCCCAGCACCAAGCGCAAGCGCAAGATGCTCGCCGCCCGTAAGAAGACCCTGAAGCGCCTCGCTCAGGAGCGCCGCATGATCGGATGAGATGAAGCTCCGCTTCCTCTCGAAAAAGGCCCGCGGAAGCGGGCCTTTTGTTTTACTGAAGGCTGAAGATGTCGCCCATGAACCCTGAACTCCATGCCCTTGAATTCCCCGATGCGGTGCGCCTGATCGAGTCGGGGGCCCGCACGGCGCCGGCCCGGGCGGCCCTGGGGGCCATGCAGCCCTGGGACGGGCTCGCGGGACTGCGGCGGCTGCACCAGATGGAGCTGCAGGACCTCTGGATGCAGTCGCCGGATCTCCTGCCGGTGCTGCCCATGGACGAGGCCCTGGACGAGCTGCTGAACCCGGCAGGCTGGCTGCTGTCGGAGCACTGGCGCCAGCTTCGGGACGGCCTGAGGGCCATGGCCCGCCTGCTGCAGAGCCTGGCCGCCCTGCCCTGGCCCGAGGCCCGCCCGGCGCCGGCGGGCACGCACCTGGGCATCGACCGCCTCCAGGTGACGGCGGCCCTCCTTCCCGACCCCGCGCCCATCGCCGAGCGCCTGACAAAGAGCTTCGATGCGGACGGCCGCCTGGACCCCCTGCGCATCCCGGCCCTGGCCAGCCTCCACCGCGGGCGCCAGGACGCCTTCCAGGCCGTCCAGGCCAAGCTCCAGAAGCTGCTGCGGGGCACCCCGGACGCCTTCAACGAGGCCACCATCGTCGAGCGCAACGGGCGCTTCTGCCTGCCCGTGCGCCAGGAGCGGCGCAGCCTCGTGCCGGGCCTGGTACTGGATCGCAGCGGCAGCGGCGCGACGGTCTTCATCGAGCCCATGGAAGCCGTGCCCCTCAACAACGCCTTCGTGGAAGCGGACCGCGACTACGCCCAGGCCGTGCAGGCCTTCCTGCGGGACCTGCTGGCGGAGCTGCGGGGCCGCCGGGAGGACTTCGCCCGCTGGCGGGACCTCCAGGCCCAGGCGGACCAGGGCCTCGCCCTCCTGCGCTGGGCCGCCCTCTGCGACGGCCGCCTGCCGGACGTGGAAACGGATCCCAAGCAGGGCCGCCTCTGCCTGCTGGACGCCCGCCACCCCATGCTGCTGCCCGCGGTGCGGGAGGCCATGGGCCTCGAACCGCTGGCCCACCCGGTGGTGCCCCTGAACCTGGTGCTGGAGGCGGAGAAGCCGGGCCTCGTCATCTCGGGCTCGAACACCGGCGGCAAGACCGTGGTGCTGAAGACCGTGGGCCTGCTCTCGGTGCTGGCCGCCTGCGGCTGCGCCGTGCCGGCGAAGGAAGGCTCCAGCTTCCCCGCCCTGCCCAGCCTCCACGCGGACATCGGCGACCACCAGACGATCACGGGAAGCCTCTCGACCTTCAGCAGCCATGTCCTGCATCTGAAGAAGATCCTGGAAAACGTCCATGACGGCGGCCTGGTGCTGCTGGACGAGCTGGGCACGGGCACGGATCCCAAGGAGGGCGCCGCCCTGGGCATCGCCATGCTCCAGACCCTGTCCCGGCGCCGCTGCTGGATCCTCTGCTCCACCCATCTGGGCGAGATCAGCCAGTGGGCCCTGCGGCACACGCGGTTCCAGAACGCCTCCGTGCAGTTCGACGAGGACCGCCTGGCCCCCACCTACCGCCTGCTGGTGGGCCAGCCGGGCCAGAGCCGGGCCCTCACCATCGCCGCCAAGCTGGGTCTGCCCAAGGCCGTGCTCGACCATGCGGACAGGGTGCTGGGCAAGCGGGAGCAGGACTGGCGGGACTTCCTGCGGGAGCTGGAGGCGGAGCGCACCCGCCTGCTGGAGGAGGCCGAGACGCTGCGCCAGCAGACGGCCGCCGTCGAGAAGGACCGGGAGATCCTCCGCCAGCGGGAGGCGAAGCTGCGGACCGAACGCGACGCCTTCCAGCAGGAATCCAAGGAGAAGGTGGCCCGGGTGCTGGACTTCCTCGACCATGAGGGCAAGCGGCTGGTGAAGGAGCTGAAGGAGCGCCAGAAGGCTGCCGCCGTGAACGCCGACCGCCTGGGCACCGAGGCCCACGAACGGGTGAAGCAGCTTACCCGCCTGGCGGAGGCCGAGCTGGCGCCGCGGGGCGCCAAGCCACAGACCACCGCCCCCAAGGAGGTCCGGGAGGGCGGGTACGCCCGTCACCGGGGCCTGGGCGTCGAAGGCAAGGTCGTCTCCCTCAAGGGGGACCGGGCCACCCTGGAGACGCCCCAGGGCCGCCGCCTGGAGTGCCGCCTCGGCGAACTGGAACCCATCGGGGCGCGGGAGGCGGCGCCGAAACCCACCGGCAAGGTGCGGGTGCGGGCCGAAGCCCAGGAGATCGACTCCGAGATCAACCTCATCGGCCGGGCCAGCGATGACGTGGACAGTGAGGTCTACCGTTTCGTCGAGGAAGCCCTGGCCGCAGGCCGGCGCTTCGTCCGCATCGTCCACGGCCACGGCACCGGAAGGCTGAAGGCCGCGGTCCGCGAGGCTCTGCGCGGGCACCCCGGCATCGCCCGGGTGGAGGACGCCCCCCAGAACCAGGGCGGAGCCGGCGCCACCGTCATCACGCTGAAGTGAGCCTGCCCACCGCATGAAGAAGGCCCCGCGGGTGCGGGGCCTTCTGCTTCGGATCCAGGGCCGGATCAGAACTTGACGCGGACGCCGACCTGGAGCTCGCGGGTCTTGTCCTTGGTCACGGTCCCGAGCTGGCCGAACTCGGCGTTGGTGATGATGTAGCCATTGGGGGAGCGGACGCTGAAGTCGGCCTTGTTGAACAGATTGTAGATGTCGATGATGCCTTCCACCTGGAGCTTGCCGTAGACCTTGAAGTTGCGGCTCAGGCGGAGGTCGAACTGGGTGTAGCCGGGCTGCCGCTCGTCGCCGCGGGTGTGCCCCGGGGCGAAGTGGTTGGCCATGCCGTCGCCGTTCACGTCATTGCCCAGGTAGGCCGAGTAGGGCAGGCCGCTCTGGTAGAGCCCGCGCACGGAGCCCTCCACGCCCCAGAGGATGGGGAAGTAGGCCACCACATTGGCGACCCAGCGACGGTCGCTGTCGCCGTAGCCGTAGTTGGAGGCGGGGTACTGGGGATTGGGCGTGAGGGAGGCGCCGAGCTCGCTACTGAAGTTCGGGCCGGAGGACGTGTAGGTGCCCCGCTCGAACGATCCGGTGTCCTGGGCCTTGGAGTAGGTCACGTTGCCGATGACACCGGTCTTCTCATCCCAGGTCTTCTTGACCGAGAAGCTCAGGCCCCGGTAGTGGCCCCAGCCGTCGGTCTTGACGAGGTAGACATCGCTGAAGCCGCCGACCGGATTGCCGGGCGTGACGGCGGCCTTGTTGAAGTCCACCCGGTGGCCACGGATGACCGCGTAGTTGGGGCGGGTCGCGATGCTCCAGGCGTCGATGCCGGGGGCATAGCCGTCGTTGTAGGCCTGGCCGCCGGTCTGGCCGAGGTTGATGTTCTCAAAGCGCTGCAGGTTCTCGTACCGGACATAGGTCGCCGTCAGGCCCACCACCAGGTTGTTGCCGAGGTCGTGCTCGACGCCGAGGCTGGCCTTCTTGGAGCGGGAGAGCTTGTTTTCGGGATCCCAGAGGGAGGTGGAGGAGGCGCCGGCCGTGAAGATCGGCATGGCGGCGATGGTGGCGAGCTCGGCGTCGGTGGCCTTCCGCATCGAGCTGCCGCTGATCAGGTTCGAGGCGCTCAGCAGGCCCGAGTTGAACAGGGCCAGGTTCGCGGCATTGGCGCGGTTGAGGGAGAAGCTGTAGTTGGTGATGATCTGGCCGTTGCCCGTCATGGTGTTGGAGTGGAGCAGCAGCGGGGTCGGGCTGCTGAAGGAGCCGTAGCCGCCCCGGACCACCGTCTTGCCCCGGCCATCCACGTCGAAGCTGAAGGCGAACCGGGGGTCCACGGCGCTGGCGCCGCTGGCCTGGTCCAGCCCCTGGAAGTTGGGGTTGGGCGCCGGGTTGTCCGAGAAGGACTGGTTGATGGTCCGCAGGCCCGCCGTCAGAGTCAGGCGCTTGTCGAGCAGGCCCGAATACTGGACCTGGCCGAACACGCTGTTGGTCTTGGTCCACATCTGGATGCGGCCGTTGTAGGGGCTGACGGCCCCGCTGTAGGTGATGGGGTTGGCTTTGTTGTAGTCGGGGTTCGGGGGGACCGGAGGCGTGTTCAGGTCGCCCAGCGTCCCGTTGGCCCAATCGGCTGCGGCGCCGTAGGTGCCGAACTGGAAGCGACCGGCATTGTTCTGGAAGAACTGGTTATCCACATCGACCTTCATGAGGTCGACGCCGCCTTTCACCTGGAAGTCGCCGTGGTTCCAGGTGGTCGCGCTGAAGAACTGCTGGGTGTTCTCGTTGCTCTCGCGGGGCGTGGAGGTCTTGGTGCCAAAGGCCATGAAGCTGGCGGTGGTGGGCACTTCAAGGGAGGGGACGCCCGGAACCGAGTTGTTCCGCATGGGCCGGGCCTCCCGGGCGATCTGCAGGCGGCTCTCCGTGAACAGCTCGTTGGTCCAGATGTCGTTGGCCTCGACCACCCAGCTGATCGAGTTCGTCTTGGTGGGGATGTTGTTGCTCTCGGCGTTGTTGGGGTTGGCGCTGGTGTTGTTCAGCGTGTCCGTCATCGTCTGGTAGTTCATCCGCAGGACGAACCGGTGGTTCTCGTTCAGCGAATAGTCCAGGCGGCCGAAGTACACCGTGTTGGTGTTCTCCATGGGATAGGCGTGCGGGGGGATGCCGGCCTTGGGATTGCCCAGTTCCTGGGCCAGGGTGAGGCCGTTCCGGTTGGTCAGTACGCCCCCCAGTGGGCTCGCCACGAGGTTGTTGAAGTCCTCTGGCCCCATGCCCGAGGTGTACGCCGGATTGGGAGTCACCCCGTCAGCCAGGAATTTGCTCTGCCCAAGCGAAGTCGGATTCGGATTGGCGGTGATGCTCTTGGTGTAGCGCTCAACCCCCATGAAATACCAGAGCTTGTCCTTCACGAGGGCCCCGCCCACGTTGAAGTTCACGTTGGTGGAGTCGTTGAACCTCTGGAGGTTGGTGGGTGTGTTGAAGGTGTGGCTGGGATCGTAGGGCACGGGCTTCGGCCGGGCGCTCCAGCTGGTGCGGCGGATCTGGTACAGGGCGCTGCCGAAGAACTCATTGGTGCCCGTCTTGGTCACCGCATTGATGGTGGCGCCGGCCTGGCCGTACTGGACGTCGTAGCCATTGGTGACGATCTGGAGTTCCTTGATCGTGTCCGCGCCGAAGATGAACGGCGTATAGACGCCACCGCGCTGCTCGTTGAAGAACGCGGAGTTCGTGCTCGCACCATCGATCTGGATGGCGTTGAAGATCTGGCGCCCGCCTTCGACGACGAGGCGGCCGTTGTTGCCGGACACCACTCCCGGGGAAAGCTTGGCCACGTCCGTGAAGTTGCGGCTGACCAGAGGGACGGCCTCGATCACCGCGGCATCCACACTGGTCATGACGTTCGTCTCTTTGGTGTCCACGCCGCCGGACACGCCCACGATCTCCACCATCGCGGAGGCCTCCGCCACGTCCAGCCGGAAATTGGCGATGGTGTTCTGGCCCAGGAGCACCTGGACATTGGTGTCCTTCAGGCTGCGCATGCCATTGGCGGTGACGGTGAGCTCATAGGTCCCCACAGGCAGCAGCCCGATCTGGTACTCACCCCCGGCATTGGTCGCGGCCGTGCGGGCCAGGCCCGTCTCGCGGTTCCGCAGGGAGAGGGTGGCGCCGGATACCGCCTGGCCGGCCGTGTTCTTCACCACGCCCCGCACCGCGCCGGCGGTGGAGGTGGTCTGGGCCGAGGCCACGGTGGCGCAGGCCAGGGCCGTCAGCGTGAGGGTTGTCCAGCGTCGAGTCATCGTCGCTCCTGAGGCCAGAAAATTGGCCGCCTATGAATTGCGGAGCCCGGTTTATTCCGGTGCATCCGTGGCATGGAAAGTCCAAGGATCCCCGATTCCTATACGGCGACTCAAGTGCCTTTTTTCCCCGAGAAATTCCCAGAGATGGTCGACAACCTTCATCCAACAGTTACAACCCGGGATGGCTCAGGCGAGATTCCTGGACTTCAGGAAGGTCACGAAGCCGAAGTCCCCATCGCTGATGTGGTGCTTCAGCCAGCCTTCCATGAAGGTCGGGACCATCAGGGCAAGGGCATGGGGGCTTTCCCGGAACTTGTCGAGCAGTTCATGGAGGCTCGTCAGCATCGAAGCGTGCTCGGACATGTGCTGGGTCAGGTCGGGGTAGCCGTAGCGCGCCATGAAGGACTCCTCCGTGGCGAAGTGGCGCTCCGAGTGGCTGACCAGCGTGGCCAGGAGCCGTTCGACCTCCCCCTGCTCCGCACCAGACTGGATGGAGTTCCGCAGGCAGTCGACGGTGGCGAATAGTTCCTGGTGCTGCTCATCGATGATCTGGATGCCGGTGTTGTAGCGGGTGTTCCAAACAACATCCATGGTCCAGATCCTTTTTCACGGCGGGAAACAGGGCGATCAGTTCAGGGGTCGCCAGCTGCAGGCGATCCACCATCAGGTTGCGTTCTTGATACGGCTAGCAGACAGCCGAATGTAGACTTCAAGGATGTTCTGATCAAGAAGATTATGCGCTTATTTCCTGGTTCGGGCCCCTGTGGGGCCCGAACGATGGTACCGGTGGTCGGACTCGAACCGACACTCCTTTAGGGGGAAACGGATTTTGAGTCCGTCGCGTCTGCCATTTCGCCACACCGGCCAGAAGGCCCAGGATAGCGCGGCCATGCAGGATTGCGAAAGGCCCGGACGAGCCGTGCAGCGCCGGCCCCCGGAGACTGTCAATCCGCCGTGAGGGGGATCCTCCTCCCCGCGCCGAAGGCCTTGGGGCTCACCTTGAAGGCGAAGGGCAGCTGGCGCCGCTTGAACTCCGTCCGGCGGAGGAGGCCCAGGATGCGGGGCAGCGCGGCCCTTGCCTGATCCAGATCGCGCCCTTCCAACAACAAGGCCAGGTCATCGGCGAGGCCCTCCTCGGGCCGCTGGGCCTCCAGGGCCGCACCCAGGATGGCATCCAGCTGGGCGTAGGGCAGGAGGCTGGCCTCGTCCGTCTGGCCCGGACGCAGTTCCGCCGTGGGCGGACGCTCCACCACGCCGCGGGGCACCGCCCCGCCCAGCTCTTTCGCCACGGCGTAGACCCGGGCCTTGAGGCAGTCCCCCAGAGGCGCGAAGGCGCCGATGCCATCCCCGTAGAGGGTGAAGTAGCCCGTGGCCGCCTCGCTCTTGTTGCCGGTGTTCACCACGGCCACGCGGCCGGTGCCGAGCCGCCGGTGGACCTCCGGCTCGGACGTCAGCGCCATGAGCAGACTGCCGCGGCACCGGCTCTGCAGGTTCTCGTCCGTGAGGCTGAAGGTGCGGCCGGGCAGGGCCTGCTCCAGCGCCGCGGTGAACCCTGCGAAGGGCTCGTCCACATTGATGTTCAGGAAGCCCATGCCCAGCTGCCGGGCCTGCTGTTCGGCGAGACTGGAGCTCTCTCCGCTGCTGAACCGCGTGGGGAGGGCCACTCCCAGCACGCGATCGGCGCCGAGGGCCTCCACGGCGAGGGCGGCGGCCACGGCGCTGTCGATGCCTCCGGAAAGTCCCATCACCAGCGCTTCGAGCCCCTGCTTGGCCAGGTTGTCCCGGATTCCCATCACCAGCGCGGTCCGCAGCCAGGATCCCTCTGCCACGGAGGACCAGGCATCGCCGGCAAGTCCCGTGTCGGTCATGACCTGCCCCACATGGAACGGCTCACAGCCCTGCCACCGTCCATCGGGAAGCGCCAGGCCCGAGCCGCCATCGAAGAGCAGCCAGCTTTCGGCCCCGACCCGGCTGGCATAGGCGATGGGGATCCCGTACTTCTGGGCCAGCCCCGGCAGCAGGCGGCGGCGCTGGGCATCCTTCGAGGGGATCGCCCAGGGGGCGCTGCGGCCCGCGGGCAGGTAGCTCCCCAGCCCACTGGGACTGGCGCTGGCATTGAGGATCAGCGTGGCACCGGCGGCCGCCAAGTCCGCGATCGGATCCAGACCATAGTCCACCGGCGCGTTGCCCAGCTGCGGATCCGCCCAGAGATCCTCGCAGATGGAGAGACCGATGCGCTGATCCCGGAAGGCCACCAGCGGCTGCGGTGAGGGATCGGGCTCGAAGTACCGATGCTCGTCGAAGACGTCATAGCTCGGCAGCACCCGCTTGTGCGCGCAGTGGCGGAGGGTCCCGCCTTCACACCACCACAGCTCGTTCCACAGGCGGCCGGATGGGGCCGGGCGGGCCGTCCCGAACAGCAGCGGCGCGGCTCCCGACAGAGCCGCCAGGCGGTGGGACTCCCGCTCGATGCGTCGCCGCAGGCCGGGCTCCCACAGCCGGTCCTCGGCCAGGTAGCCGGGGATGGCCAGCTCCGGGGCCAGGACCAGGTCTGCCCCCGCGGCCACGGCCTCGACATAGGCCGCCTCCAGGACGCGGCCGTTGCCCTCGGGGTCGCCGAGGCGCGCATTGAGCTGGAGGAGCGCGATCTTCATGACATCAACTTACCAGCCTCCCTACCAGCGGATCTCCGCGCAGGTGCCGCCCTCGGGGCGGGGGACCAGGCGCAGGTCGGCCCCCTGGGCGTTGAGCCATTTGAGGGCCAGCGGAAGGCCCAGGCCGGTGCCGTCCGGCCGGCCGCTCTCGAACGGCCTGAGCATGCGGACCGCCGTATCCTCCGAAAGCCCCGGGCCGCCATCCAGAATGTCCACCCGCCCTTCGGCGACCCGCACCAGGATCCGGCCTCCGAGCGGCGTGGCCTGGCAGGCGTTCTCCAGCAGGTTGACCAGGGCCTGATGGAGGAGCGAGGCATCCCCCGTGGCCCCCCCTTCTCCCTCCGCCACCAGCTGGCGGCCCTGGCTCACCGGGCGGCGCTTCAACTCGGACACGGCCTGGGCGGCGGCCTCCTCGAGGCGGAGCGGCTCCGCGGCCGGCACCAGGGGCCTCGCCCACTGGAGGAAGCGCTGGACGAGGCGCTCCAGTTCCTCGGTCTCCTCCAGCAGGGCCTCCGCCGTCTCGTCGTGGCCGGCCCGCTTGAGCATCTGTCCCCGGCCCTTGAGCACCGCCAAGCCGTTCTTCAGCTGGTGGGCCACCCCGGCCGTCATCTCGCCCAGCTCCGCGAACCGCTCCCGCAGCTGCCGGCGGTGGTCCTCGGCCTCGGCCTCGGTGACGTCCTCGAACTGCACCAGGGCGCCGATGCGGTCCGGGGCCTCGATGCGCTGGAGCCGCCAGCGGCGGCCCCCGGCCGCACAGCGCCAGGCGGGGCCGGGCTCACGGCCCAGGGCCTCCCTTAGCCAGGGGAAGGGCTCCAGCACGAAGGCCGCCTCCAGGCCCACGACACCGGGCCGGACCCCCAGCAGATCGCACCCGCGCCGGTTCAGGGCGGCCAGGCGCTGGCGCTGATCCACCCAGAGCACGCCCACGGGGAGCACGTCCAGCAGCCGCTCGTGGACCGTGCGCAGCTCGCCCAGGGAATGGGCCAGTTCGCCCCGCTCCCTCAGGCTGCCGGACACCGCGGAGAGCAGGAGCGCCTCGGGATCCGCCTTGGCGCGGCGGTGGATCCGCGCCCAGCGCGTGAGCACCAGGGCCGCGCCGCCGACGGCCACCCCGGCCGGGAGGGCCATGGCCAGCCACACGAGGGTACGGGACAGGGGTTCCATCGCCCCAGGGTATGCTCTTTCCATGGACAGGCAGCCCATCTACGTGGTGTCGGGGGGGTCCGGCGAGACCGCCCAGCGCATGGTCCAGGCGGCGCTGACCCAGTTTTCCAAGGGCGAAAGCTCCGCCCTGGTGCGGCGGTTCCAGAATGTCCGCTCCAAGGAGGACATGGACCGGGTGCTCCAGATGGCAGCGGACAAGCGCGCCGTCATCATCCACACCACCGTCTCCCGGGAGATGCGCTTCTACCTGGCGGATCGGTGTGCGGAGCTGCGGCTCACCCAGGTGGACCTCTTCGGCAACCTGCTGGACACCCTCGCCCTCTACCTCCGGGAGCGGCCCGAAGAGCGACCCGGCAGCTTCCACGCCGTGGGCGACAAGTACTTCCGCCGCATCGAAGCCATCGAGTTCGCCCTGAAGTTCGACGACGGCATCGACATGGGCGGCCTGCCGGATGCCGATATCGTCCTGGTGGGCATCAGCCGCACCAGCAAGACCCCCCTCTCCATGTATCTCGCCATGGAGGGCTACAAGGTGCTGAACGTGCCCCTGGTGCCGGGCGTGGCGCTGCCTTCCGAGCTCGAGGCCATTCCCCAGGGCCGGATCGTCGGCCTCACCATCCAGCCCGACCGGCTCCAGGAGATCCGCGCCTACCGTCTGAAGCGCCTGGGGGCCGCGGGCAGCGCGGACAACTACAGCGACCTGGGGCACATCCTCGACGAGCTGGTCTATGCCGACGAAGTCTTCAAGCAGCATCGCCGCTGGCCCATCCTCGACGTCACCGGCCGCAGCATCGAAGAAACCGCGGGCCTGGTGCTGGATCGCGTGTTCGGCAAGGAACGGGCCGTGTGAGGGCTGGCTGTCGGCTCTCAGCTGTCAGCTGACAGCTATCAGTGAAAGCCGACAGCTGACAACCATACCTACAGTTCCTCCTCCAGCCGCTGCACGAGCGTCCGCAGGATCTTGATCCGGCCGTAGTACTTGTCCTCGCTCTCGACGAGGGTCCAGGGGGCGATCTCGGTGCTGGTGCGGTCCAGCATGTCGCAGATGGCGGCCTCGTAGGCGGGCCACTTCTCGCGGTTGCGCCAGTCCTCCTCGGTGATCTTGAAGCGCTTGAAGGGAGTCGTCTGGCGCTCCTCGAAGCGGCGCAGCTGCTCCTCCTGGCTGATGGAGAGCCAGAACTTGAGCAGGATGCTGCGGTTGCGCACGAGCTGATCCTCGAAGTCGTTGATCTCGCTGTAGGCCCGCCGCCAGTCGGCCTCGGAGCAGAAGCCCTCCACCCGCTCCACCAGCACGCGGCCGTACCAGCTGCGATCGAAGATGGCCACCCGGCCCTGGCGGGGGAGGTGCCGCCAGAAGCGCCAGAGGTAGGGCTGGGCCCGCTCCTCCTCCGTGGGCGCGGCGATGGGGTGGATGTGGTACTGGCGGGCGTCCAGGGCCTGCGTGATCCGCCGGATCCCCCCGCCCTTGCCTGCCGCATCCACGCCCTCGAACACCAGCACCACCGCATGTTTCTGGAAGTTCCGGTGGCGGGTGAGCAGGTTCAGCTTCCCCTGGAGGGTGAGCAGCTCCTCCTCGTAGTCCTTCTTGTCGATGCGTTTCGAGAGGTCCAGGGCCTTGAGGACGTTCATGCCATCCAGGGAAACGGTGGGCGGCTGGGAAGGCCGGGCGGGCTCCACGGGGGCGGGATGATCCAACCGGGCCCGCAGCCGCTCCAGGAGGATCTTCCCCACAGTGAGCCGCTGGTAGTGGGGATCCACGGCCTCCACCACGATCCAGGGGGCATCTCCCGTGCTGGTGGACCGCAGGGCCCGCTCCGACACCTGCCGGAAGGTGTCGTACATGTCGAAGTGCTTCCAGTCGCGGGAGGTGACCCGCCAGCGGGTCCTGGGATCCTTCTCCAGCCCCTTCAGACGCTTCTTCTGGGCCTCCTTGCCGAGGTGCATCCAGAACTTCAGCACCAGGGCCCCTTCGTGGATGAGCATCTGCTCGAAGCGCGCCACCCGGGCCATGTCCTGGTCCAGGTCCGAGGTCTTGATGCGACCGTAGGCCCGCTCGAGGATGGGCCACGTGTACCAGGACCCGTCGAAGATCCCGATCGTCCCCTTGGGCGGCAGCAGGCGCCAGTAGCGCCACATGTGGGGCCGCTCGCGTTCCTCGTCCGTCGGCTCGGCCAGCCCATGCGTCTGGATGTGCCTGGGATCCATCCATTCATTGAGCGTGTTCACGGTCTCGCTCTTGCCGGCCCCATCCACCCCCGCCACCAGGATGATCACGGGGAATTTCGCCCCCGACAGGTCGTACTGGGCGTCCAGCAGCGCCTCCCGGAGGAGGGGAACCTCCCGTTCCCACACGTCCTTGGTGATCCTGTGGCCGAGCTCCGCGGATTCGAACATGGTTCCTCCGGGACGGTTCCGGAGGCCACGATAGCCGATTCCGGGCCGGAGGTTCAGTATTCGTTCGCCAGATCCCCCGCCCGCACCTGCTTCTCGAAGGGCTGGAACACCGGCGCGCCGGCGGCCTGGGCGATCCATTCGGCCACGCGGATGCCGTCCACGGCAGCAGAGGTGATGCCCCCGGCGAAGCCGGCGCCCTCGCCGCAGGGGTAGAGGCCCGGGTGCGACACCGACTGTCCGTCCTCGCCGCGCAGGAGCTGGATGGGGCTGCTGGTGCGGCTCTCGATGGCCAGCAGGATGGCCTCCCGGCTGGCGAAGCCGTGGATCTTCCTGTCGAAGGCAGGCAGGGCCCCCGCCAGCTGGTCCCGCACGAAGTCCGGCAGGCAGGTGCGGAGATCCGCCGCCACGGCGAAGGGCTTGAAGCTGGTGCGCGGCAGGCGGCCCGTGGCGCGGCCCTTGAGGAAATCCAGCACCGACATGGCCGGGGCCCCGTAGGTCTCCCCTGCGGCGCGGAAGGCGGCCTGTTCCCACTTCCGCTGGAAGTACATGCCCCCGAGCAGGTGGTCGCTGCCGAAATCCGCCGTGTTCACCTTGGCCACCAGGCCCGAGTTGGCGAAGCCCGAGTCGCGCTTCTCGTTGCTCATGCCGTTCACCACCACGCCGCCCGGCTCGCTGCTGCACTGGATGACCTCGCCGCCGGGACACATGCAGAAGCTGTAGGCGGCGCGGTTCAGGCCGAAGTTGCAGACCAGCTTGTAGTCCGCGGCGGGCAGCGAGGGATGGCCGGCGCTGGGGCCGTACTGGGAGCGGTCGATGAGGTCCTGGGGATGCTCCACCCGCACGCCCATGGCGAAGGGCTTCTGGCGCATGGCCACACCGTGCCCGTGCAGCATCTCGAAGGTGTCGCGGGCGCTGTGGCCCGGGGCCAGCACCAGGGCCTCGCAGGGGATCTCCTCGCCGTCGGCCAGCACTGCGGCGCGGACCCGGCCCCGGTCATCGAAGCGCACGTCCGCCAGCCGGGCCTTGAAGCGGTAGCGGGCCCCGCGCGCCTCAGCCTCCTTGCGGATCAGCACGGCGCAGCGGCGGATGACATCCGTGCCCACGTGGGGTTTGGCCAGGTAGAGGATCCGGGGATTCGCGCCGAAGCGCACAAAGGCCTCCAGCACATAGCGCGTGGCGGGATGGCCGATGCGCGTGGTGAGCTTGCCGTCGCTGAAGGTGCCGGCGCCGCCTTCGCCGAACTGGGCGTTGGCCTCGGGGTCCAGCACCGCGTCCTTCCACAGCCCGGTGATGGCCTGCACGCGCTCACCCATGGCGGGCCCGCGCTCCAGCACGATGGGTTCGATGCCATAGTCCAGGAGGCGCAGGGCGCAGAAGGTGCCCGCGGGGCCGCTGCCCACCACCACCACCCGGGGGCGGCGTGGCGGCAGGGCCACCGCGTAGGGTGGTAGGGCCGGCGCCAGGTCCAGCTTCAACCCGCCGGGCAGCGGGCCCAGGTCCAGGGCACGGTCCGTCTCGAAACTCAGAGTCGTGAGAAAACGGATGGCTCCCTTGTGGCGGGCGTCCAGGCTGCGGCGCTCCAGGGTCGCGGCCCGGAAGTCCTTCGGTGCACCGCCGAGGGCGTGGGCCAACGGCTTAGCCAAGTCCAGCGCCTCCTCGCCCAGGTTCATCGGCAGGTTGGAGAGCAGGTAGCGCATGGGAACCTCGGCGGAAGGAGTCCACGGGACTCAAGGCCTGGTTTCAGGATAGCCGCCCCGAGCCGCCCTGCGGAGCAGAGCGTCCGGGGCCCTATGGTTCTGTGGGCGAAGGCATCACCTTGGCCCGCTGGCGCTCGGCCCTCTCCAGATGCAGCGCCTGAGCGCAGTGGGGGCAGATGCCATGGGAGAACGTGGCCGAGGTGCGGGTGGAGATGTAGCCTTCCAACTGGGTCCAGTAGCCAGCGTCGTCGCGGATCTTCTTGCACTGGGAGCAGATGGGAAGCAGGCCGCTGAGGGTCTTGATCTCGCGCATCCGTTCCTGGAGCTCGCCATTCGTGCGGGCGAGCTCGTCGTTGGTGAGCTCCAGCGCGGCGCGATGGCCCCGGATCTTCCGGGCGTAGGTCCCGAGCACCAGCACGAGGGTCACGAGGAAGCCGGTGCTGGAGACCAGGATGAACGTGATGTAGCGCTGCTTCCCGATCCTCAGGTCCGAGATCAGCTTGTCCCGCTTCAGATCCTCGATCTCGCGGTCCTTCTTCTGCGTCGCCGCCTTCAGGGCGGCTTCGGCCATCTTCTGGCTCTCCACCACGGAATAGATGGAGTCCCGCGTGAGGACGGCCAGCTTGTAGTACCGGAAGGCGGCGGCGGTGTCCCCGGCCTTCTGGTGGAGGTCGGACAGGAGCTCGTAGCAGAGCTTCAGCTCATCCCGGGCGTTGATGGTCCGGGCCAGATCCGCGCCCTCCCGGACGAGGGGAAGGCCCTCCGCGATGCGCCCCCTCAGCAGGTCCAGCCGGGCCCTGGCCCGGAGCACCTGGACCATCCCGTGCTTCTGGTCCCGCTCCTGGTACTCCGCCTGGGCCTTGCGGAGGTAGGTGTCCGCCCGGGTGAACTGATTCAGTTCGGAAAGGGTGAGGCCCAGGTTGAGGTGGGCATAGGGGATGTAGGCCTTCTCGCCGATGGCGGTGGAAAGTGCCAGGGCCTCCTGGTGGTTCTTCAGGGCCTCCTCAAGCCGGCCGAGCTTGTACTGGGCGAAGCCGAGGTTGTGCTTGGCGAGGATGAGGCGTTTCGGGTCCGGCCTGGCCTCGACCCGCTTCAGGATCTGGTTGAAGTACTCGATGGCCTTTTCGTACTGCCCGCTGTGGTGGTACACCACGCCGATGAGGTTCAGCGACTGGCTGACGGCCTTCTCCTGGCCCAGTTCCTCCCGGAGGCGGAGCGCTTCGAAGCTCTCCTCCAGGGCTTGGCTGTAGGCCCCCACGAAGGTGTAGGTGATCCCCAGTGCGTTGTGGACCTTGGCGATCCGATCCTTGTCTCCGAGCGCCGTTCCGAGGGCCAGGGCCTTCTTCCCGTACTCGATGGCCAAGGCGAAATCGCCGGTCTGGCTGCAGCAGAAGGTGGCCGTGGACAGGAAGGCCGCTTCCTTCTCCCGGTCCCCTTCACGGATGGCGAGGGCGAGACCTTCCGTGGCGAATCCCAGCGCCTCCTGGGGCTGTTCGGATTCGAGGGCATTGGCCAGCTTGAGGAGCGCCGTGAGCCGCTCCGTTCCCTGGAGGGAGGGCAGGAGGGCCCTCATGGCGCCAGGGGAAGGCTCCTGGGCCCGGGCCAGGCTGGATAGGAGGACCAGCGCGAGGAGGGCGCCTCTCATGATGTTGCCGCGACAGACATGGCTACGCCTCCAGCGTCGAGCATACCCAGTGGGACCCCCTTCCTTGAACCGCCGGGGCCGGGCGCAGGAAGTCCCGGCTCATCCTCCCCAGGGCTCCGGCCGATAATGGACGGGACGGACGGAGGCAGCTTGGACGGATCCAGACCCAGGCAGGTGGTGGTCGCCGGAGGCACCGGCCTGGTGGGCCGCCCCCTGGTGCGGGCGCTGGTGGATTCGGGTGCGCGGGTGACGGTGCTGACGCGCCGCCCATCCCAGACCCTCCTGCCGGAGGGCGCCACCGCCCATGCCTGGGAGGATCTGCCCGCCGTGCTGGACGGCGCCGCCGCGGTCATCAACCTGGCCGGCGAGGGGATCGCCGACCAGCGCTGGACGACCGGACGCAAGGCAGCCATCCGGGAGAGCCGGGTTCTCGCCACCCGCCGCCTCGTGGAGGGCATGCGGGACTGCCAGAAGCCCCCCACGGCCCTGGTGAACGCCTCCGCCATCGGCTACTACGTTCCGAGGGATGGGGCCCCCGTGGACGAAGGCGCCGCACCCGGAGCGGGCTTCCTGGCCGAGGTGTGCCAGGCCTGGGAGGCGGAGGCCATGGCGGCATCGGACATCGGCGTCCGCGTCGCCCGCATCCGCATCGGTGTGGTGCTGGCCCGGGGGGAGGGTGCCCTGCCGAAGATGGCGCTGCCGGTGCGGTTCTACTTGGGCTGCAAGCTCGGATCGGGCCAGCAGGGGCTCAGCTGGATCCACCTGGATGACCTCGTGGCCATGTTCCTGGAGGCGGCCCGCAATCCGGCCTGGGAAGGCCCCTTCAACGGCACGGCGCCGGAACCCGTCAGCAACGAGGCCTTCACCGAACTGCTGGCCCGCCGCTTCCGCCGTCCCCTGTTCCCGGTGCCAGGCGCCGTCACTGCCGCCGCCACCAGGGTGATGCTGGGCGAGATGGCCACGAGCCTGCTGCTCCAGGGCGCCTTCGTGCTCCCGACCCACGCCCAGGCTCTGGGGTTCGGGTACCAGTTCCCCACCGCCGCTTCGGCCCTGGAGGATCTGATTTAGCTGTCAGCTGTCAGCTATCAGCTATCAGCTATCAGCTGTCGGCTGTCCGAGGCGCTCGAGGCCGCCGAACCGGGCCATGATGCGCCGATCGCCGCCCTGGTCGAAGCGGATGGTGTAGGTCAGGCCCTCGCCCCGGCCCGAGGAAGCCAGCACCGTGCCCGCGCCAAACCGGGCGCTCCTCACCCGGGTGCCAGTTTCAAACGCAGCCGGATCTTTGGCTTCGACAGGTTCGGAGAACCTGCCGCCCTCGGGTTCGCCCGACGGAACCGGCACCTCTTTGACCCGGTCGAAGAAGCTGCGGATGCGCTGGAGCTCGGTGGCCACGGACCCGCCGCCGGCGCTCCGGGTGAAGGAGCTGCCGGGCCGTACTCCCTCTCCGGACTGGTAGATCTCCGTCCCCCACCGGATGGGCGCCGTCAGAGCCTCCGCGGGGAGTTCTCGCAGGAAGCGGCTGGGCATCGAAAGCATCTCGGTGCCCATGATGCGCCGCCGCCGCGCCGCACTCAGCGTGAGGCGGCGCTGGGCGCGGGTGATGGCCACGTAGAAAAGGCGGCGCTCCTCCTCCAGGCCCTCGGGCGTCTCCCGGGCATTGCGGTTGGGGAAGACATCCTCCTCCATGCCGATGACGAACACGAACGGGAACTCCAGGCCCTTGGCGCAGTGGATCGTCATGAGGCTGAGCTGGGCAGAGTCCTCGATCTGGTCGGCGTCCGCCGCCAGCGTGATGCGGTCCAGGAACTCCGACAGGCGCAGGCCCAGGGACTCGGATTCAGCCGCGGCGCTGAGGAACTCCTCCAGGTTGCGGATGCGGCCCTCGGCCTCCAGGGTGGCCTCGTCCTCCAGACTCTGGAGGTAGCCGCTCTCCTGGAGCACCCACTTCACCAGGCCCGCCAGGCCCTGGGCCTCGCGCTCGGGGGCGGCCCGGTGGAAGAGCTCCAGGAACTTGCCCATCTCGCGCTGGGCGCGGCCCTTCAACTCGCCGGACCGCAGCAGCAAGGCCAGGCCTTCCAGTGGCGTGCCACCCTCGGGGATGGCGCCCTCGATCTTCCCCAGCGTGGTGGGCCCCACGCCCCGGGTGGGCGCGTTCACGCAGCGGCGGAAGCTCACCAGGTCGAAGGGGTTCGAGATGAGCCGCAAGTAGGAGATGAGGTCCTTCACTTCCTGGCGCTCGTAGAACTTCACGCCCCCCACCAGCCGGTAGGGCAGGTTCTGGGCCCGCAGGGCCTCTTCCATCTGCCGGGACTGCCAGTTGGCGCGGTAGAGCACGGCCACCTTGGCCTCGGGTTCCCGGTACCGCAGCTCCTGGATGCGCTGCACCACCCACTCCGCCTCCAGGCGCCCCTCGTCGGCCAGCTTGAAGGTGATGGTCTCGCCATCGCCCAGATCGGTCTTCAGGGCACCCTTGCCCTCCACGCGCTGGGAGTTGTTGGCGATCACCTCCGAGGCCGCGTCCAGGATCTTCTTCGTCGAGCGGTAGTTCTGCAGCAGCTCGATGCGCACGGCTTCGGGGAAGTCCTGCTGGAAGTCCAGGATGTTGCGGATGTCCGCGCCTCTCCACCCGTAGATCGACTGGTCTTCGTCACCCACCACGCACAGGTTGTGGTGGCGCCGCGCCAGGTGCTGCACCAGCAGGTACTGGGCGCGGTTGGTGTCCTGGTACTCGTCCACGAGGATGAACTTGAAGCGCTCACCGTAAGCTGCCTGCATCACCGGGTCGCGGAACAGGCGCTCGGTCCAGAGCAGCAGGTCATCGAAGTCGCAGGCGCGGTGGTTCTTCAGGCCTTTCTGATAGAGGTCATAGGCGTCCAGCACCTTGCGGGTCCAGGGGTCCAGGGCCTCCTCCCGGGCCTCCTCCGGCAGCAGGCAGCGGTTCTTGAAGTCGCTGATGAGTTCCAGAACCTTCTTCGGATGGAACTGCTTCTCCGGGAGCTTCAATTCCGCCAGCACCTGCTTCATGAGGCTCTTCTGGTCCGAGGGATCGAAGATGACGAAGTCCCGGCCCACGGGCGTGCGCTCGCCCTCGCGGCGGAGGATGCGCGTGCAGAAGCTGTGGAAGGTGCTCACCCACATCTGCGCGGCGGGCACGGACACCAGCCGCTGCACGCGCTCCCGCATCTCCTCGGCCGCCTTGTTCGTGAAGGTCATGGCCAGGATGGAGCCCGGATGGACGCCCTCCTCCTCGATGAGCCAGGCGATCCGGCGCGTGATCACCGTGGTCTTGCCCGACCCGGCGCCCGCCAGGATGAGCAGGGGCCCATGGGCGTGGCAGACGGCCTCCCGCTGGGGGGCGTTCAGGTTGCGGAGCAGGGGGTGGGTGGAAGGATCGGGAGCGGCGCCGGGCATCCCTTCATCCTATCGGCCCGCCTCCTGCTTCGGCGCGATGGCTTTGCCCTTCTCGGCCTTCCGGAGCACTTCTTTCACCAGGAGTGCCGCGTCGGCCTCGGTGAGGCGGTCCTTGAAGGAGGGCATGACCAGGCCGAAGAAGATCCCCTTGCGGATGGTCTTCTCCATGTCGGCGTCCGTCTCCTTGGCGGCCTTCGGGGAGTCCGTGAAATCGAACCCGCCCAGTTTCTTCCCTTCGGCGCTGTGGGCGGACCCGTCGGGACCGTGGCACTTCACGCAATTCTGGGAAAAGAAGGTCCGCAGCTCATCGACCGACTTCGCGGGAGCTTGGGCCCCCAGGCTGGTGACCAGCAGGAGGGAGGAAAGCGTCAGGAGGATCCGCATGGCCACCTCGATGGATGTTGAAACACCCGCCCAGGATGGGCCCGATGGCCCTGCGTGCAAGGGGAATCAGCGGGTTTTCCTGTGGGCCAGGGGGCCGATCACCTCCGTCAGCAGTCGCCTGGCCTCGGGTTCCGTGAGCTGCCGGGCGAACCCCGGCATGGCGCCCCGGCCCTTGAGGATCGAGGCCACCAGGGCCCCTTCCTCTTGGTGGGTCCGCCAGCGGCTATCCGCGAGGTTCCGTCCCCCCAGCCTGGCGCCCCCCGGCCCATGGCCGGAACCGTCGGCCCCGTGGCAGACGGCACAGCGCTCCCGGTAGAACGCCCGCAGGTCCCGCACCTGGGCGGACAGGGTGGCGGGCAGGATCGCCAGCAGCAGCGCAGCGGAACGGGTCCTCATGGCTCGACGCTACCACGGGCGGCGAAGCGCCGTTAGGCTGGAGCGGCGCGCCCGTGGCGGAATGGCAGACGCCGCGGACTTAAAATCCGCTTCCGGAAACGGAGTACCAGTTCGAGTCTGGTCGGGCGCACCAACAGCTGGAGGCTCACCCCTGCTCGGACAGCAGCTTCAGCAGGGGGATGAGGATCCCGTTGAACCGCTTCCAGCCCGAGAGATCACCGCGGACCAGGCGGTGGACCTTCACCCAGTCGCCCTCGCCGGCGGCCTTGGGCACTTCCTTGAGCATGAAGTCGTAGGCCAGGATGCGGGCGGCCAGGGCCGGCTCCAGCGCGCGGTCCGGGTCCTCCACCAGCTCCACGCCGACCAGCTTGCCGAAACGGGCGTACTCGGCCCGACCGAGCACCGGGATGAAGCCCCGGCCGCAGTACCTGGCGCCGTCGCCGGGTTCCGTGTTGCCCAGGGCGCGCTTGAACTCGTACATGCGCCGGAAATAGGCCTCGCTGCCCTGTTCCCGCTCCGGCGCGAAGAGATAGCTCTCCGCCCCGATGGTCGCAATGGCGGCCACCTCCGTGGCCGGATCCTGGATCTTGAGGGCGGCCAGCGCCTCCACCACCAGCGGCCAGTTCTGCTCCACGTTCGCGAGGGGCGCATGGAGGGTCGTCGCGATGACGTCCGCCTTGAATGGCATGGCTGGCTCCCGGAGGAAAACGGCAGGCTAGGCGGGCAATCTACCATGACGGCGGCCATCCCGCACGAGGGCCATAATCTCAGGCATGGACATCCATCGACTGCACACCGGTGAGGCCGAGGCCCTCATCGCCGCCACGGGCGCCGAGCTCCAGTCCCTGCGTCTGGGCGGGCGGGACCTCCTCTGGACTGCGGGCCCGCTCTGGCCCCGGCACGCCCCCCTGCTCTTCCCCATCGTGGGCCGCCTGAAGGACGACACACTGCGGTACGACGGCGCGGCCTTCCCGATGCCCCGGCACGGGTTCGCCCGGGACCGGGACTTCTCCCTGCTCGAGGCGACGGCCACCACCTGCACCGCCGAGCTGCGCGACGATGCCGCCAGCCGTGCCAGCTATCCCTTTCCCTTCGTGCTGCGAGTGGCCTACACCCTGAACGCGACCTCCCTGCGCATGGATCTCGCCCTGCGGAATCCCGGCACGGCGCCCCTGCCCGCCAGCCTGGGCCTGCATCCGGCGTTCCGGTGGCCCCTGGTGCCGGACCTCCCCAAGGCGGCGCACCGGCTCGTCTTCGAGGTCGATGAGCCCGGCCCTCTCCGGCGCCTGACGCCCGCCGGTCTGCTGGGCCCTGAGCCGCATCCCACGCCCATCCAGAGAACCGTGCTGCCGCTCCGCGAGACCTTGTTCAGTGAGGATGCCCTGATCTTCCTCGAGCCGCGAAGCCGGAGCCTGCGGTTCGAAGCGGAAGGCGGGTCGGCCTTCACCCTGCGCTGGGAGGGCTTCCCCCACCTCGGGATCTGGGCCAAGTCGGATCCGGGCCCCGCCTTTCTCTGCCTCGAACCCTGGGAGGGCCACGCCGACCCCGAAGGCTGGGACGGGGACTTCGCGACCAAGCCCGGAGGTTTCCTGCTCCCCCCCGGCGCCACCCGCCGCTGGAACCTCACGCTGACGGCCGATAGCTGATATCCGACAGCTTTCTAAACCAGCTCCGCCCCCAGAAAATGGGGGCTCGCCTGGGTGACCTTCGCCAGCACCAGCCCGCCGAAGGGCAGCTCGCGGCCGGGTCCGGCGGTCAGGTGCACGGTCTTCCACTCGCCGCTGCGGGCCAGCCACCAGCCGTGCTCGGTGGGCCCATGCGTTTCGATCCGAACCGGGATCTCCCGCCCCAGGAACCGTTCGTTGCTGGCTCGCGTGAGCTCGGTCTGGCGCTGCTGGAGCCGGGTCAGCCGCTCGGACTTCACGGCCATGGGCAGGTCGTCCTTGAGCCGCAGCGACGGCGTGCCGGGCCGGGGCGAATAGATGAAGCTGAAGGAGCCGTCGAAGGCGACTTCGCCCAGCACGCGCATCGTGTCCTCGAAGTCCCCGTCGGTCTCACCGGGGAACCCCACGATGAAGTCCGTGCTGAGGGCCATCCGCGCACGGCCCTCGCCCAGGTAGGCCAGGCGCTCCAGGTATTCGGCCACGGTGTATTCGCGCAGCATGCGCTTCAGCACCCGGTCGCTGCCGCTCTGCAGGGGCAGGTGGAGGAAGGGCGCCACCTTGGGGTTCGTGACCAGCACCCGCGCCAGCTCCTTCGTGAAGTTCATGGGGTGGCTGGTGGTGAAGCGGATCCACTCCAGGCCCTCCACCTCGGACACGCGCTCCAGCAGCTCCGCGAAGGTGCAGCCGCCCGCATAGCTGTTCACGTTCTGGCCCAGCAGCTCCACCTCGCGGTAGCCGCGTTCCACCAGGCCCCGGACTTCGCCCAGGACATCCTCGTATGGCCGGTGCCGCTCGGCCCCGCGGGTGGTGGGCACGATGCAGTAGGTGCAGGCGTGGTTGCAGCCCTCGGTGATGGTGACCAGGGCTTTGGCCGTGTCGCGCCGGCGGGTGACGGCGGGCGGGAACAGGTGGTTGTCCGGGTACTCGCCGGTGTCCATGACCCGGGCCCTGCCGGCCTGGGCCTCGGCCACCAGCCGCGGCAGCTGCTTCAGGGCCATGGTGCCCAGCACGAAGTCGAGGTGGGGCGCCCGCTTGAACAGAGCCGCCTGCTCCTGCTGGGCCAGGCAGCCCGTGACCCCCACCAGCAGGGGGCGCCGCTGCTTCTCCTCTCGCAGGCGGCCCAACTCCGAGTAGACCTTGTGCACGGCCTTCTCGCGGATGGAGCAGGTGTTGAGCAGCACCAGCTCGGCCTCCTCCGCCGAATCCACCGCTTCAAAACCCTCGGCCGACAGCAGCCCCGACAGCTTCTCGCCGTCGTGGTCGTTCATCTGGCAGCCCCAGGTCTGGATGTGGAACTTCATCGCACCGCCCAAACCTTTGAGTGTACTGAGAAAAAGGCTGGGACAGGATGAACAGGATTTCTTTGGATTAACGGGATTCAAGCCAAGGAGATGAATCCTGTCAGTCCTGGTTTTCATCCTGGCCAGGCTTTTCCGGCCTCCGACGCCTCAGAACCGGTAGCGCGCCGTGACGCTCACCTGACGGCCGGGGAGGAGGTAGTACTGGGCATCCCCCAGCTCGCTCTCGGCCACGGGCTTGCGGCAGTCGGTGAGGTTACGGCCCTCCAGCCGGAGCTCCCAGGTCCTCTCCCGCCAGCCCAGACTGGTGGCGAAAGTGGCATAACCCCCGGCGGGAGCCGTGTTGCGCTGATTGAGGAATACGGCCCCCACATAGGCCATCTCCGCCGAGGCGGTGAAGCCCTGGGCTGGCGCATAGGTGAGGCCTAGGCCGCCCAGGTGGTAGGGCGACATCTCCAGGCGCTTGCCGGCGAGCTGTGTCAGGGTGCCGTCGCCGAAATCCTTGGCGTAGTCGCGGAAGCGGGCGTCGTGGTAGCTGTAGGCGAGGCGGGCGGCCAGATCGTGCGTGAGGCGCCAGATGGCACTGGCCTCCACACCCTGGAACCGCTCGGTGCCGGCGTTCACGAGGACCGGCGCGCCGGCTGCGGACTGGGGCACGACCAGGTCCTCGAAATCCATGAGGAAGGTGCTGACCTCCAGGGCGAGCTTGCGGTCCACGAGATCCGCCTTGAGGCCGAGGTCGTAGCTGGTGGCGGTCTCGGGCTTCAGGATCAGAGAGCCGCTGTCCAGGCCGAAGTCCATGGCCGCGGGCTTGAAGGTGCTGCGCACGCCGGCGAAGAGGTTCACGCGATCCTCGCCGCGCCGCCAGGCGGTCCAGGTGGCCCCGGCGCTGCCGCCCAGCCGCGTGGTGGTCCGGGCGTCCGAGCCGCCCTCCTCGGTGCCGCTGGCGAAATCCAGCGTGGCCGTGCGGCGGGTCTCCTCCGCCCGGGTAAGGCGCAGGCCCGCCTCGACGATCAGGCGCGGCGCCACCTGCCACTGGGCGAGGGCGTAGAAGCCCGAGAAATCCCGGCGATCGTCGATGCGGATGTCCGCCTGGCTGGGGAGGTCGGCGGCCCCGGGAGCGCCGGACCCATCCAGGTTCACGAGGTAGTCGAAGTCCCCGCCACGGCCGCGGCCCTGACCATGCAGGTGATCCAGGCCCGCCACCAGCTTGAGGCCGTCGCCGCGCAGCCAGGTGAGGTGGGAATCGAGATAGACATCCGTGAGGTCGATGCGCTCCCGGAACCCGTGGGCGTTGGGAGCCGTGGTGCCCACGTCCGTGAGGAAGCCGCGGAAGGCATCCTGCCGGGCCCGGGACACGGACAGGGTGGTGGACCAGAGGGTGGCGGATGCCAAGGTCCGTTCGTACCCCGTGGTGAAGGTGGCGCGCCGGTCATTGAGGTAGGCACCGGCGGGATTGTGGTTGGCATTGAGGGGCACCTGGTCCGTCAACGTCCGCCCCACGCGGGGGAAGGGGCTTGCGGGCTGCTGGTCTGCAGCCGTGCCCTCAAGGTCGAAACGGACCACCCCGTCCAGGGCCTGGATCCGGTTGCGCCAGAGGAGGTGCGTGCGCTTGAAGCCGGTCCGTGCATCCTCGAACCCCTGGCTGTCGTGATCCACGGTCAGCATGGCCTCCGTGCCGGCCCTCGCGGGAAGGCGGAGCGAGACGGCGCCGCCGAAGGTCCCGTGGCTGCCCGCGGAGAGGCGGGCGGTGCCCCTTCCCTCCGGGGGCAGGCCCCGGATGACGTGGATGACACCGACGAAGGACGTGGCGCCGTACAGCACCGGAGCCGAGCCCCGCTGGATCTCGATGCGCTCCACCCCTTCGAGGCTCAGGGTGGAGAGGGCCGGGTTGAAGGCGCCGCCCCAGGGCACGCCATCCACCACGAGCAGGAAGGCGTCGAACTCCTTCAGGCCCCAGAACTCGGGCACGGAACCGGCCGGTCCGCCATCCCCGCCCGGGGCGATGGAGACGCCCGCCAGCAGGGCCAGGGCGCTCCCCAGATCCGTGGCGCCCCGCTCCGCCAGGTCCCTGGCGGTGAGCACGGTGATGGAGGCGGGCACCTTGGCCGGATCTTCCGGAAAGCGCGTGGCGGTGACCTCCACCACGGCAGCCGGTGGAACGGGAGGGGGTGTCTGGAACATCAGGATTCCTTAGGCAGCGTGGATTCGGGGTTTCGTCGCGGCAGGCGGACCTGGAGGCAGCCGGAGGCGGGTTCAACCGTCAAGCCCAGGTGGCTGGCCATGCCCCGCAGCCAGAGCCCAGCCAGGCTTCGCGGTGCGTCCGGGGGAGGTTCCGCTTCCAGCGCGAGCGGCAGGGCGGCATCCGTGATCCAGCGCAGGCCCCAGGCCTCGGGGCCGGCCTCCGCCTCCAGGCGCAGGGGCCCGGGCGCGGCCCAGGGGAGGATCTGCCGGGTGAAGGCCACGACCCAGTCCTGGAGCAGGGGCCCCGGCCAGGACGACCCTGCGTTTCCGGTGTTCACCAGATCGACCGGGCAGTGGAAGAGACTGCCGGTGGCATCGAGGCGGGTTCGCACGCCCGCCTCCCAGTCCGTCCACGGCATCGGCTCGGAATCGGGAATGCGACCGAGCGCCATGGCCCGGGCCATGGCCAGGAGGGTCTTGCCTTCCTCGACGAGCGTCTCCAGCCGGGCGTGGTTGTGCGGATCGAAGGGCTGATCCGGGTCACCCAGATCGGCCACACCCTGGAGCCCCGTCACCAGATTGTTGAAATCGTGCAAGGCCGCGCGCCAGAGTCCCTCGGAATCCATGCCCCCTCCCGGCCCACAAAAGCCTTGAATGACGTTACCTTGGGGGCCACCCTCTGTGCAGTACCGGAAGACCGGACCCCCAGGAACCCCACATGCAACAACCGATCAAGCGGCTGGGCGAACTGCTCGTGGAATCCGGCCTCATCACGCCGGCGCAGCTTCAATCCGCCATCACCCACCAGAAGATCGCCCGGGGGCGCCTGGGGAGCAATCTCGTGGCCCTCGGGTACATCACCGAGGAGGTCCTCATGGACTTCCTCAGCCACCAGGCGGGTGTGCCCCAGATGGATGTCCGCAACCTGGAGGTGCCCCCCGAGGTGCTGAAGCTGGTGCCCTATCGCCTGGCGGACCAGTTCACCGTGTTGCCGATCTCCATCAAGGAGCCCAAATCGCTGGTGCTGGCCATGTCCGATCCCTCGGACCTGAACGCCGTGGACAGCGCCCGATTCGCCTCGGGCCTGCACATCCAGCCCGTGGTGGCTTCCCACAGCGCCCTGAGGAAAGCCATCGGGGACCTCTATCGCGCCCTGGACGCGCCCATCCCCGGAGCCCCCCTCACGGTGGACGTGGGCGCGGACCATGAGGAAGGCGAGGCCCTTCCGGTCAATTTCCGACTCACCCCCCTGCCCATGCCCGCCGCGGCCGCGACGGACCCAGCCTTTCCGCCGGATCCGTTCTTCGGCCACCTGGGCGCGCCGCACCAGGAACCCACGAATCTCGACCCCTTCCAGTTCTTCGAACCGACCGAGGCCCCGCGTCCGACGGTGTCCCCCGACCTCATTCCGGGCCGCACCCTCCGCGAGTCGGTGCCCCCTCTGGAGTCCTACCAGACCCGCACGCTGGTCCTGGGCCTGATCCGCCTCTTCCAGCGCCGGGGGATCCTCGGCCAGGACGAGCTTCCGCGCCTGCTCGTCAACCTCGTCGAATCCGGAGAGATCAAGAACGGCGATAAAGGTGATTAACCTTCAACCTTCAGGATCGCCAGGAAGGCCTCCTGGGGGATCTCCACGTTGCCGATGGCCTTCATCCGCTTCTTGCCCTCTTTCTGCTTGTTGAGGAGTTTCTTCTTGCGGCTGACGTCGCCGCCGTAGCACTTGGCGAGCACGTCCTTGCGGCGGGCCTTCACATTGGTGCGGGCGATGATCTTGCTGCCGATGGCGGCCTGCACGGCCACATCGAACATCTGCTGGGGGATGACTTCCTTCATCCGCTGGCAGAGGGCGAGCCCCAGCGTCTGGCTCTTGCTGCGGTGCACCAGGATGGAGAGGGCGTCCACCGCCTCGCTGTTCACCAGGATGTCCATCTTCACCAGGTCGGACTCGGTGTAGTGCTTCATGTGGTAGTCGAAGCTGGCGTAGCCCTTGGAGACGGATTTGAGCTTGTCGTAGAAGTCCATCACCACTTCGTTCAGGGGTAGTTCGTAGACCAGCATCACGCGGTCCTGGCTCACGTATTCGAGCTTCTGCTGGAGGCCGCGGCGCTCCTCGCAGAGCTTGATCAGCCCACCCACGAAATCCGTGCGGGTGAGGATCGTGGCCTCGATGATGGGCTCCTCGATCTTGGCGATCTTCTGGAGGGGTGGCAGTTTCGAGGGGTTGTCCACGGCCGTCTCGGTGCCGTCGGTCAGGTGCACGTGGTAGCGCACGCTGGGGGCCGTGGTGATCAGGTCCAGGTCGAACTCGCGCTCCAGGCGCTCCTGGACGATCTCCATGTGGAGCAGGCCGAGGAAGCCGCAGCGGAAGCCGAACCCCAGCGCCGTGGAGGTCTCGGGCTCGTAGGTGAAGCTGCTGTCGTTGAGGCGCAGCTTGTCCATGGCGTTGCGCAGGTTCTCGAAGTCGTCGCTGGAGGTGGGGAAGATGCCCGCGAAGACCACGGGCTGGATCTCCTTGAAGCCCCTCAGCATCTCGGTGGCGGGCTTCGTCGTGAGCGTCACGGCGTGGGTCACCGTGTCGCCGACCTTCACGTCCACCAGCTGCCGGATGTTGGCCACCAGGTAGCCCACTTCCCCCACGGACAGCGATTCCTGCTTGTCCATCTTGGGATCGAAGATGCCGATCTCATCCACCCGATGCTCGCTGCCCGTAGACATGAAGCGGATCTGGTCCCCGGCCTTCAGGGTGCCGTTCACCACGCGGATGAGGTTCACCACGCCGCGGTAGGCATCGTAATAGCAGTCGAAGACCAGCGCCTGCAGCGGCGCATCCGGGTCGCCCTGGGGCGCGGGGATGCACTTCACGATCTGCTCGAGCACCTGGTCGCAGTTCGCCCCGGTCTTGGCGCTCACGTTCACGGCGTGGGCCGTGTCCACCAGGCCGATCACCGTGTCGATCTGCTCCAGCACACGCTCGGGATCCGAGCTGGGCAGGTCGGTCTTGTTCAGCACCGGGAACACTTCCAGCCCGTTCTCCAGGGCCAGGTAGGTGTTGGCCAGGGTCTGGGCCTCCACGCCCTGGGTGGAGTCCACCACCAGGATGGCGCCCTCGCAGGCGGCCAGGCTCCGGCTCACCTCGTAGGTGAAGTCCACGTGCCCCGGAGTGTCGATGAGGTTCAGGGTGTAGGTCTTCCCGTCCAGAGCCAGGTATTTCAAGGTCACCGCGTGGGCCTTGATGGTGATGCCGCGCTCCCGCTCCAGATCCATGTCGTCGAGGATCTGGGCCTGCATGTCCCGCCCCGCCACGGTCTTCGTCAGCTCGAGCAGGCGGTCCGCCAGCGTGGACTTGCCGTGGTCAATATGGGCGACAATGGAGAAATTGCGGATGAGACTGGGATGAGCCACTGAGGAACCTCGAACTGGTCATTGTACTGTTGGAAACCCTTGCTGTCTGCGGGGTTTTACCTACTCGGGGCTCATCCTGTGGTTGATCGGGGCCGATGAGGCCTATACCCTCGATATACGAGAGCTAAGGAGTTCGCTTGTCCCAGTTCGCGTCTCCCATGACCATCCTGATGGTGGAGGACAATGCCCTGCAGCGACGCCTGTTGGAGGCGCAGCTCCAGCCGCTGGGGCACCACCTCATGGTGGCGGCGAACGGCGAAGAGGCCCTGGGACGCCTCAAGGGCAGCGGCCCGCGCCCCGACATGCTCATCATGGATGTGGTCATGCCCTCCCTGGATGGGTTCAAGACCTGCGAGGCCATCAAATCCGATCCCGCTTTGGCGGACATCCCCATCCTGGTGCTGACGGCCCTGAGCCGGGACGCCAAGGACCGCAGCTACGCCGCCGGCGCTGACGATTTCATCCGCAAGCCTGCCAACACGCTGCTGCTCCAGGTGCGCGTGCAGACCCACCTCCGCATCCGGGCCCTGTCGCTCCGCACAGGCTCGCTGCCGACGGCCCGTCCCAAGGTGCTGGTGGCCTCCGCCAGCGCGCTGGTGCTCACCCAGGTCCAGAACCACTTCGGCAAGGACCAGGCGATGTACCTCGAGGCCCAGAGCGAAAGCCGGGCCCGGGCCCAGATCCTCGCCCACCGCCCCGACCTGCTGGTGCTCGACACGGACCTCTCTGAAGGCGGCGCCCAGAACCTGGTCGTGACCCTGCACCAGTCCGAAGAGCTGAAGAGCATGCCGATCCTCCTGCTGCATGAACCCGGTGAGCTGGAAACCTGGTCACGCTTGCGCGAACCCGTGGCCGATGCGCTGGAGAAGCCGCTGGTGGCGACGGAGACCCGCCGCCGCCTGGCCCTGCTGGCCCGGCTGGCCCAGCTGCAGAAACTCGTCGGGCAGGCATGACGCGTCGTTCCAGCCGCGGTTTTGGAGCGGCTCTCAGCCTCCTGGCCGCCCTCGCCTCGCCGGCCTCTGCCATGGAGGGCCGCGTCACGGATGGCCACCGGGGCCTGGCAGGTGTCCGTGTCTACCCCGACCGGCAGCCCCGGGTGTCCCCTGCCGCGGATCCACCGCTGGCCGTGACCGATGGGGAGGGGCGCTTCCAGCTGGACCTGGCGCCGGAGGACACCGTCCTGGCGGTGGAGAAGGACGGCTGGCGCCGCGACCTGGTGCCGGCCTCCGAATGGCGCGGCGACATCACCCTCAGCCCGGAGCCCCGACACCGGAAGGAAGCGGTCTTCCTGGTCCGCCTCGACTTCACCGACGAGCCCTCCAAGCTGCCGGACGGCGCCCTGCGGGAACTGATCTTCTCCCGCCGGCCCGGCGTGGCCAGCGCAGCCAACTACCTGTACGAAGTGAGCAAGGGGGTCGTGTCCCTCGTCGAAGGCCGCTTCCTCAAGCTCCGGAGCGCCGATTTTCCTGCCCCGCGGACCGATGCCCGCAAGATGGACATGGCCGGATGGGTGGTGGAGCGCCTGCAGGGCGAGGACCTTGGCGACTGCGACCGCATCGACAACCGCACCGGCGCGCTCCGGCCCGACGGCAAGCCGGACCACCTCTGGATCATCACGCCCGGCAAGCCCCAGTCGCTGACCGCCGATGACGCCGACCTCAAGGCCGTGAGCCTGCTGCTGCCCCTGCCCTGGAACCGGGCCCGCCGGTGGCCGCTGATCTTCATGACCGAGGAGGTCCCCCTCGGGAACATCGTCCACGAAGCCTTCCATGCCATGGGCGAGCACCGGGTGGATGACCTCTACCTGGGTTGCGACGATCCCCTGACGGCTGGCATCTGGGACCTCATGGACGCAGGCCAGTACCGCGGCTGGGACCGCTCCCACCCCGAAGAGGGCCCCTGGGTGGAGGACACCGGCTACAGCCCCTCCCACCCCACCGCCTGGGTGCGGTCCGAGCTCTGGTACCGGGGGTACTTCCGTTCCCTGATGACGCGCCATGCCGTGAAGGGCCGCGCCTGGGAGGGCTGGATCGCACCCGCCTCCCGCGCTCCGGGCGCCGATCCGCAGTGGGTGACCCTGCCGGATCCCCGGAAGAAGGGCCGCTTCTTCAGCCTGGAAGTGCGCCGGCCCTGGGGCTTCGAGCGGGGCCGCGTGGGGGGCCGCTTCGGACCCGGCTACGAGGGCCTGATCGTGGCCACCATCGATCCTTCGCTGTTGAGCGCTGGCGATCCGCGGGGCCCCGTGCGCGTGGTGGACGCCCATCCCGGCAGCCCCGAGCCACCCAAGCCCCGCTTCCCCTGCCGGCGCTGGGAACTGGATGACGCCGCCTTCAACCTGGGTCCCGGCGAAAACCCCAAGGGCCGCAGCGGGCCGCTGTCCTGGGAGGTCCTGGAGACCGACGCCAGCGGGCGCCTGCGTGTGCGGGTCAGCCTCCGGCGCCGCTGAGACCCGGCTGTCGACAGGAGCCCCCCATGCGCCCCGCCCTGCTTTTCTGCGCCACCCTCACCCTCGCCGCCCAGGCTCCGGCCGAGCAGGCCATCGCCGCTGTGCTGGATGGCTGGCACCTCGCGGCGGCGCAGGCGGACGAGGGACGCTACTTCGGCCTGCTGGCAGAAGACGCGGTGTTCCTGGGCACGGACCCGACCGAGCGCTGGACCAAGACTTCGTTCCAAGCCTGGGCCCATCCCATCTTCCAGCGCGGCCGGGCCTGGACGTTCAAAGCCAGGCGCCGGGCCATCACCCTGGCGCGGGACGGCCGGACAGCCTGGTTCGACGAGGATCTGGAGACGCCGAACCTGGGCCCGGCCCGGGGCACCGGGGTGCTCACCCGGGAGCCAGGCGGCTGGCGGATCCGGCAGTACAACCTGAGCGTGCCGATCCCCAACGACCTGATGAAGGCCGTCAAGGCCCAGATCGAGGCCCTGGCAAAAAAGCCATGAATCAGGGGAATTGCCAAGTAAGATGAGGCATGACTCCTCTCCGCTGCCTTCCCCTCCTCCTGGTTTCCCTCACCCTCGGCGCCCAGGGCTCCCAGAAGCCCGCTGAGCGCCTGCGGAGCGAGGCCTTCCGCACGCACGGCGCCTACACGGACCTCGCCTGGCTCTGCGACCGCATCGGGCCTCGCCTCAGCGGCTCGCCGCAGCTGGACCAGGCCATCGCCTGGGCGCAGGCGCGGATGAAGGCGGCCGGATTCGCCAACGTCCACCTCGAGCCGGCCATGGTGCCCCACTGGGTGCGCGGCCGGGAATCCGCCGAGATGCTCCTGCCCACCCCCCATCGCCTGAACATCCTGGGCCTGGGCGGCAGCGTGGGCACGCCCGAGGGCGGCCTCACCGCCGACGTGGTGGTGGTGGGTTCCTTCGACGAGCTCGACAAGCTCGGCGGGGCCGTGAAGGGGAAGATCGTCCTCTTCGACGTGCCCTTCCAGGGCTACGGCCACACGGTGGTCTACCGCCACGACGGGGCGGCGAAGGCGGCGAAGTACGGCGCGGTGGCCGCCCTGGTGCGCTCCGTGGGGCCCGTGAGCCTGGACACGCCCCACACCGGCGTCATGGGCTACGACCCCGCCTACCCCAAGATCCCCACCGCCTCGGTGACCCTGGAGGCCTCCACCCAGATGCGGCGCATGCAGGATCGCGGCGAGCAGGTGCGGGTCCACCTCGAGATGGGCGCGCAGACGCTCCCCGATGTCCCCTCGGCCAACGTGGTGGGCGAGATCCGGGGTACGGAAAAACCTGAGGAGGTGGTCATCCTCAGCGGCCACCTGGACAGCTGGGATGTGGGCCAGGGCGCCCAGGACGATGGCGCGGGCACCGTCACCGTCCTGGAGGCGGCACGCCTCATCCAGGCTCTGGGTCTGAAGCCCCGCCGCACCCTCCGCGTGGTGCTCTGGACCAATGAGGAGAACGGCCTGCGCGGCGGCCTCGCCTACCGGGATGCCCACCGCGCCGAGCTGGGGAACATCGTGGCCGCGTTCGAATCCGATTCCGGCAGCGAGCGCATCAAGTCCTTCGGCCTCGACCTCCGCAAGGCCACGCCGGAGGCCAGGACCGCCGCCCTGGCCTCGTTGAAGGGTCTGGCCTCGAGCCTCGAACCCTTCGGGTCCATCGATGTGCGGCTCGGCGGATCCGGTGCGGATGTGAGCCCCATGGTGGCCGAAGGCGTTCCGGGCATCGGCGTGGGCCACGCCGCCACCCACTACTTCGACATCCACCACACCCAGGCCGACACGTTCGACAAAGTGGACAAGGACGACCTCGCCTTCAACGCCGCCGCCCTGGCCTCGTTCGCCTTCGCGCTGGCGCAGTCGGACGTGAAGTTCCAGTAGCGGCCCGGAGCCGGGGGCACGGATTCCCCCGGCCCTCAGACCAGGCCTCGCCAAGGGGTGGTAACCTCAGTCCAGTACAACTGGGCGCGCTGTGACGTGTTGCAGCGAATGAGGGAGACAGCTAGATGGACTCCGCCCTGCCGAACCGCATCGCCTTTCTGGGCGGCTATCTGCCGCGGCTCTGCGGGATCGCCACGTTCACGCACGACCTCTGCGAGGCGGTGGCCCTCGCGGCGCCCTCGTCGCAGTGCTTCGCCGGAGCGGTGAATGACCGCATGGACGCCTACGACTACCCCGCCCGCGTCCGCTTCGAGCTGGACGAGAAGGAGCTCGATTCCTATCGCCGCGCCGCGGATTTCCTGAACTTCAACAACACGGACGTCCTCTGCGTCCAGCACGAATTCGGCATCTACGGCGGAGGGGCCGGCAGCCATCTCCTGGCCTTGCTCAAGGAAGTCCGGATGCCGGTGGTGACCACGCTCCACACGGTCCTCCGCGAGCCGAACGCGACGCAGCGCAGGGTGATGGAGGAGCTGATCCTCCGCAGCGACCGCCTGGTGGTCATGGCCCGCAGGGGCGCGGAGATCCTGCGGGACACCTACGCGGTTCCGCTGACCAAGGTGGACATCATCCCCCATGGCATCCCGGACATGCCCTTCATCGACTCCAGCTTCTACAAGGCGCAGCTCGGCGTGGAAGGGCGCAAGGTGCTGCTCACCTTCGGCCTGCTCGGGCCGGGGAAAGGCATCGAGCATGCCATCGAGGCCCTGCCTGAGATCGTGAAGCGCCATCCGAATGTGGTCTACCTCGTGCTGGGCGCCACCCATCCCCATCTGGTCGCCCGGGAAGGCGAAAGCTACCGGCTCAGCCTGGAGAGGCTGGCCGAGGACCGCGGCGTCAAGGAACACGTGATCTTCTACAATCGCTTCGTGTCCCTGGAGGATCTCAAGGAGTTCATCGGCGCGACGGACATCTACCTCACGCCCTACCTCAACGAGGCCCAGATCACGTCAGGCACCCTCGCCTATGTCTTCGGCGCAGGCAAGGCCGTGGTCTCCACGCCCTACTGGCACGCGCAGGAGCTGCTTGCCGAGGGCCGCGGCATCCTCGTGCCCTTCCGGGATCCGCACGCCATTGCCGAGGGCGTGTGCGCCTTCCTCGACGACCCGGGCCGCCTGAAGGCGACGCGGGATGAGGCCTATCAGCTCGGGCGCGCGATGATCTGGCCCGCCGTGGCGCAGCGCTTCATCGAATCCTTCCAGCGCGCCCGCACGGAACGGAGGGCGGTGCCCCGATCGGCCTTCGCCGGGTGGACCCTCGCCAGCCGGCCCTACGACCTGCCCCCGCTCCGGCTCGATCACCTCGTACGCATGAGCGACGGCACCGGCATCCTCCAGCATGCCACCTTCAACGTGCCGAATTTCCACGAAGGCTACTGTACCGACGACAACGCGAGGGCCTTCATCCTGTGCAACCTCCTGGATGAACTTGGCGGCCGCCCGCCGATGGAGGGCATCGACCGCCTGGCCACAAGCTACCTTGCCTTCCTGGCGGCGGCCCTGAACCCCGGAACGGGCCGCTTCCGGAACTTCATGAGCCACGGCCGGCAATGGCTGGAGGAAGCCGGCAGCGAGGACAGCCACGCGCGCGCTCTCTGGGCTGCGGGCACCGGCTCGGGGCGCTCGCGCAACCCCGGCCACCGGCGGCTTTCGGCCCAGCTCTTCGAGCGTGGCCTGCCCGTGCTCGAATCCTTCACGTCCCCCCGCGCCTGGGCCTTCACGCTGCTGGGCATCCATGAGTACCTCCGCACCTTCCCGGACCACGCCCAGGCCTTGGCTCTCCGAGAAACCCTGACGGCCAGGCTCATCGGCCTTTGGAAGGACTGCGCCACCGAGGATTGGCCCTGGTTCGAATCGAGCGCCACCTACGACAACGCCCGACTCTGCCAGGCCCTGATTCTCAGCGGCCAGAGAATGGCCCACCCCGAAGCCCTGGACATCGCGCTCAAGTCGCTGGGCTGGCTGATCTCGGTGCAGAAGACCCAGGAGGGGCACTTCCGCCCCATTGGAAGCAATGGTTTCTATGTCAGGGGAGGCGCCCGCGCCTATTTCGACCAGCAGCCGGTGGAGGCGCAATCCATGGTCTCCGCCTGCCTCGCGGCCTTCCGGGCCACCCGGGATGATCAGTGGTTGCGGGAGGCGAAGCGGGCCTTCGAGTGGTTCCTGGGCCGCAACGACCTCGGCCTGCCTCTGTACGATTCCAACAGCGGAGGCTGCAGTGACGGGCTGCATACGGATCGGGTCAGCGAGAACCAGGGCGCGGAATCCACCCTGGCCTTCCACCTGTCCCTTGCCGAGATGAACCTCGCTGCCCATGCCATCGCACCTGCCCCGACTCCCGCCCCATGACGACCATCCCGCTCCGCCGCCACGATGTCACGCTCGTCCCCGAGAGCGCCCGGGTCATCATCCGCCCCTTCGTGCCCTCCAGCGCCCACCGCATCACCACCATCCTCGGCCGTGCCCTCGCGCTGAGCGAGACCGAGGCCGCGGGCGAGCTGGACTCCATGCTGGGCGAGTTCGCCTCCCGGCACCTCGACATCGAGACGCCCCTGCTGGCGAACTTCGACCGGGTACTGCCCCACATCTTCACGCACCGCCCCCTCACCCACGCCCGCAAACTCCTCATCGGCGCCCTGTTCTCCGGGGAGTACGCACTCGAATCCGCGGCCCTCTTCAACCCCTCGATCGTCCCGCATCCCGACCAGGAGGGCGTACCCGAGGGCGCCTTGCGGTTCATCCTGAGCCTGCGGGCCACGGGCGAGGGGCACATCTCCTCCATCGAGTTCCGGACCGGACTCGTCGACAGGGATGGCGGCCTCCACCTGGACCCCATCTCGCCCTTCGTGGCGCTGCCGGACCTCAACCCCAATCCCAGCTACAAGAAGCTGCCGTTCATCGTCAAGCTGCACGAGATGGGCTTCGAGAATGGGCATGCGTCCATGGTGATGGATGCCCTCGGAGAGACCTTCACCCGGAGCGACCTGAACCGCTGCGTCCTCCGGATCCGGCGCGAAACCCGGCCCCTCACCCAGGACCTCAGCAACACCCTCCGCTGCATCCAGTGGCTGGCCGACTCCAACTACGAGCTTCACTTCTCCGCCAAGCTCGCCATGAGCGAGCGGATCATCTTCCCCGTATCGACGAACGAGAGCCACGGCATCGAGGATGCGCGGTTCGTCCGCTTCGTCGAGGAGGACGGATCGGTGATGTACTACGCCACCTATACCGCCTACAACGGGCACGCCATCCTGCCCCAGCTCATCGAGACCAAGGACTTCCTCCACTTCCGCATCCTCACCCTCAATGGCACGGCGGTGCAGAACAAGGGCATGGCCCTCTTCCCCCGGCGGATCGACGGCAACTACGCGATGCTTTCCCGCCAGGATGACGAGAATCTCTTCATCATGTTCTCGGATAACCCCCACCACTGGAGCGATTCGACCGTCCTGCTCCGTCCGACCGAGATGTGGGAGTCCGTGAAGATCGGGAACTGCGGATCGCCGATCGAGACCGAGGCCGGCTGGCTGGTGCTGACCCACGGCGTCGGGCCCATGCGGAAGTACTGCATCGGGGCCGCCCTACTGGACCTGCACGATCCGACGAAGGTCCTCGGCCGCCTCCGCGAGCCCCTGCTGTCGCCGGAGGGCTCCGGGAGGGAGGGCTATGTCCCCAACGTGGTCTACAGCTGCGGGTCCCTCCTCCACGGCCGCGACCTCATCCTCCCCTTTGCCATGAGTGACCGGGCCACCGCCTTCGCCAGCGTCCCCCTGGACGAGTTGCTGGCGGCGCTGCAGACCTGATTCCCGCAGCTCACACCCCCGGCGGGAACCCCACGGCAAGCCTCACCCGGGCGATGGCGGGGTCCACGCTGCCATCGGCGCGGCGGATGAGGATGGGCGACTCGACCTCCGGGCACTGCGCCCTGGCCCCGAAAGCCTCCGGATAGTCCTGGCGGCGCCCGGCGGCAAAGACATCCAGGCCGTAGGGCTCGTCGGCCTTGAAGACGATCTCGCGGCGGTGGAGGCAGAGCAGGCCGGCGTCGCCCAGCGCGGCCAGGGCGCGATCGCGCTGATCGTTGGGAAAGACACATGCGAAGATCCCGCCGGGGGCCAGGAGCCGGGCGGCGGTCTGCGCGTAGTCCGCGATGCTGCCGCGCACCTCCAGGCGGGCGGGTACGGACTGGGGGTGCGCCGCCGGCAGGCGGTGGCCTTCGGGCCAATAGGGGGGCGTGCCCGTCACCAGGTCGAAGGGTGCGTCCCCCTCGAACAGGGCCGGCTCGCGGAGGTCGCCCAGGCGCGGGAAGATCCGGCCTTCCTGGCCGTTGTAGCGGATGCTTTTCCGGGCCAGGCGCAGGCTCTGCTCCTGGGCCTCCACCGTATGGACCACGGCCCCGGGGCAGCGCCAGGCGGTCAGGAGGGCCACGCTGCCGATCCCCGAACCCAGATCGGCGATGCGGCCCGCCCGCGGGCACCAGGTGGTTCCGTACCAGGCCGTCACCAGGTCATCCGTGCTGAAGCGGTTGCCTTTCGCCAGCTGGAAGATCCGCCAGTGCCCGCACAGGCCATCCAGGGTCTCGCCGGGTTCCAGCTCCACGCCGCCCGGCGGGACGGGTCCCGGGCGGGTCCAGCCCTTGTAGGCGGGGGCATCGTCGGGAGCGGATCGGCGCGGCATTCCTTGAGTGTCCGATAAACCGCCTGGATTCAGAAGCGCCCCTGCGCGACACTCGAGCATGGCCGTGCCTGGGAAAACCCTGGAGCCCGTCCTCCGCGAGGGGGAAGGCTCGGCCTGCGAAGGGGACAGTTGCCTCACGCTGGACGGGGCCTTCGATCGGGTGAAGGCGGCCTTCCTCCAGCACCACCCCAAGGGGGATGTGGCCCTGCTCCGCCGGGCCTTCACCGTGGGCCGGGACATGCACGCCACCCAGCTCCGGAAGAGCGGCGAGCCCTACTTCTTCCATCCCCTGGCCGTGGCCCAGAGCCTGGCGGACTGGCGGCTGGACGCCGTGAGCGTGGCCTGCGGCCTGCTGCACGACGTGGTGGAAGACACCCTCATGACCCTGCCCCAGGTGAAGGCGCAGTTCGGGGACGAGATCGGCGAGATCGTGGACGGCCTCACCAAGATGAGCAAGCTGGCCTTCACGGACAAGCACCTGCTGAACGCCGAGAACGTCCGCAAGCTGCTGGTGGCCATGGGCAAGGACGTGCGCGTGCTGCTGGTGAAGCTGGCGGACCGCCTGCACAACATGAAGACCCTGGGCGTCATGGAGGAGGAGAAGCGCCGCCGCATCTCCCGGGAGACGCTGGAGCTCTACGCCCCCCTGGCCAACCGCCTGGGCATGGGCGTGGTGCGCCTCGAACTCGAGGATCTGGCCTTCCGCCAGCTGGAGCCCGAACAGTACGAGTACCTGAAGAACGCGGTGGAGGCCAAGCGCGCCAAGCTCTCCGGCACCATCCAGGAGATCCACGGCTCGCTCCAGGCCATCCTGCGCCAGCAGGGCATCAATGCCCACGTCTACGGCCGCGTCAAACACCTCTACGGCATCTGGAAGAAGATGGGCGCCCAGGCCAAGGGCTTCGAGGACATCCACGACTGGCTGGCCTACCGCATCATCTGTCCCGACCGGGCCAGCTGCTACACGGCCATGGGCCTCGTGCACGGCCTCTACCGACCCGTCCCCGGCAAGTTCAAGGACTACATCAGCCTGCCCAAGGAGAATGGCTACCAGAGCATCCACACCACGGTGCTGATGAGCTCCGGCGACATCTTCGAAGTGCAGATCCGCACCGAGGAGATGCACGTCCACGCCGAGGCCGGCATCGCCAGCCATTGGACCTACAAGGACGGCCGCATCGCCAACCGCCTGGAGATCAACCAGGTGGCGTTCCTGCGCCGCATGGTGGAGCTGCACCAGGACGCCCAGGACAGCCGTGACCTGGTGGCCAACCTGCGGGGCGAACTGACCTTCAACCGCATCCAGGTCTTCACGCCCAAGGGCGACCTCCGCAGCCTGGTGGAGGGCAGCACCCCGGTGGATTTCGCCTACGCCATCCATACCCAGGTGGGGCACCGCTGCGTGGGCGCCAAGGTGAACGGGCGCATGGTGCCGCTCAAGCACACCCTGCAGAACGGCGACCGCGTGGAGATCCTCACCCGCCTCGACCACAAGCCCAGCCGCGACTGGCTGGGCTTCGTGAAGTCCGCTGGCGCCAAGAGCCGCATCCAGGCCTTCATCCGCGAAGAGGAGCGCGCCCACGCCGTCACCCTGGGCCGGGAGCGGCTGGAGCGCGAGGCCCGCGCCCTGGGCGTGCGCCTGGACGACACCGAAGCGCAGACCAAGCTCGAGGCGCGGCTGACCGAGCTGAAGCTGGCGAACTGGGACGCGGCCTACGCCGCCCTGGGCTTCGGGCGCATCACGGTCCACAAGCTCCTCGAGCCCCTGGTGCCCGAACCCGAGCGCGCCAGGCCCAAGGAGAATGTCTCGAACCTCATGGACTCGGTGGTGGTGGGCGATACCGCCGGCATCCTCTATGCCCTGGCCGCCTGCTGCAAGCCCATCTGGGGCGACGAGGTGGTGGGCTACATCACCCGCACCCGCGGCACCGCCATCCACCGGGCCGACTGTCCCCAGCTGACGAAGGGGACCATGCACCCCGAGCGCCGCGTGAACGTGGCCTGGGGCAAGCACGGGACGGAACTCTACGACACGGAGATCGCCCTCACCACCGAGGACCGGCCGGGCATGGTGGCCGCCATCTCCGAGGGCATCCAGCGCGTGGGCATCAACGTGCAGCGCTTCCACGGCTCGGCCACGGAGGAGGGCGCGGGCCTCTTCCACATCGCCCTGCGGGTGCGGGACCGGACCCACCTCGTGGAGCTCATGGCCGGCCTGCGCCGCATCCGCGGCGTCTACACCGTCGAACGGGTGAAGGGATCCGTGTTCGGGAAGATCAAATGACCGCTTGGCGCGCCCCCGACGAAGCCCCGCCGCTCTCCTGGGCCCGCATCGCCGAGAGCCTGCGGCGGCCCCAGCTCGGGCCCGATCCCCACAAGATCAGCGCCCGCATCCCCGAGGACCCGCGCCGGGCGGCGGTGGGGGTGATCCTCTGGGGCGATGCCGCCGGCGCCCGCAAGCTGGTGCTGGTCCAGCGCGGCTATGGGGCGCCCCACCACCCCGGCGAGATCGCCTTCCCCGGAGGCATGGTGGAGCCCCGCGACCGCGACCTGCCCGCCACGGCCCGCCGGGAGGTGGCCGAGGAGATCGGCGTGTCCGAAGGCCTCTGGGAACTGGGCTGCTTCCCCGATGGCGTGGCCAAGGCCCGTGTGCGCTTCACGCCGGTCTTCTTCCGCTGGGAGGAGCCGAAGCCCAGCTTCCGCCTGGACCACGAGCTCGAGCAGGTCCTCCTGCTCCCCCTCGCCCCACTGATGGAAGCACCCTGGACCATCGAGCGCCTCGAACGCCACGGCCTGGCCCTGGACGTTCCCAGGCTCGAACTGCCCCAGGCTCCGCTCTGGGGGGCGACGGCCTTCGTGCTGAAAGCCTGGCTGGATGTGCTGCGCGAGTGCCCCGATCCGGGCCCGGCGGACCGCTGAGCCTCCGGCCATACACACCCGATGGGTCGATTGACACCCCTTCCCGGTGGACCTACATTCCGGCCGCAGGTCCCGGTCCGGACCTCCCTTGAGCGGCGCGGAGGAGCCATGATCCTCACCATCCGGAAGACGGGCGGCTCGGCAGCCATCTCGGAGATGCTGGGCACCGTGGACGCGACGCACCTGGACGCGGAGACCCGGCGGATCCTCGCCATCCAGTTGGAGGACCTGACGGATCTGACCATCGGCCATGAGCCCATTGACGCCGACTGCTTCCGCTACGAAGTGGAAGTCCAGGGCCCGGGCCGGTCCCGCAACCTCCTGGCCGTGGACGACGAAGGAGATCCGGATCAGCCCGCCTTCAAGGCCCTGGGCGCCCTGATGCGAACCCTCGGCCTGCCCCCACCCTGAAGGGGCCGGCCGAAGGCCCTTCAGAAGCCCTACTTCACATTCACGGCCAGCCAGGCGGTGTTCACAGTGGCGTACTCGTCGGAGGCGGCCCCATAGAGATCCGCGGCCGCGTTCAAGGTCGCCACGCGCGCACCCGCATAATTCGTGCGCTTGGTCATGTAGGTGGTGAGGGCCCGGTACCAGATGCGGCCGGCCTTGTCGTTGCCGATGCCGGTGATGCTGGTGACGCCGTTGGTCATGGGCGAGGCGATGTTGTCGCAGAGTCCGTCCACCAGGCTGCCGTGGGCGAGGAGGAAGAAGAAGTGGTTGGCCACGCCGGAGCTGTAGTGGACGTCCAGCCGGCCGATGGTGCTGCTGTAGAAGTCCGGGCTGCGGCCATCGCGGCTGGGCTTGTACATCCAGCGCAGGGCCTCGTTCGGGTAAGCGTGGCCCCAGCTGTTCTCGAACAGCTTGTAGTTGGCGGTGACATGGTTGGGACCCACGCCGGGTCCCGGCGTGCTGGGGATGAAGCTGCCGGTGCTGTTGTTCAGGGTGTAGAACTCCACCAGGGTGCCGAAGATGTCCGAGTTGGCTTCGTTGAGGCCGCCGGACTCTTTCCGGTACTGGAGGTTGGCCGTGGCCGCACAGACGCCGTGGCTCATCTCGTGGCCGGCCGTATCCAGGTCCGCCTCGCCCACGGAACCGCCCACCTGGCCATCCCCATAGGTCATGCAGAAGCAGCTGTCGGACCAGAAGGCGTTGTCGTACTGACTGCTGTAGTGCATGCGGCTGAAGGTGGCCCTGCCGGCATCGTCGATGCCGTCCCGACCGAAGGCGTTCAGGTAGAAGTCCCAGGTGGCCTGCATGCCCCGGTGGCCGTCCACGCCCGCAGTCTGGGCGTTCGCGCCCATGCCCGCCGTGCCATTGTACTGGAGGCCGTCGCCCCAGGCGTTGTCGGCGTCCGTGAAGATCGTCCCCGCGCCGGAGGTGCCGTTGAGCAGGTTGGTGGTGGCGTTGTTGCCGAAGGTGCCACCGGTGCCCCGGGTGGTGTCCCGCAGCTCATAGCCCGTGGCCGTGCTGTTCGTGGCGAGGCTCACGGTTCCGTACCACTGGGACTGGCCGCTGCCGGTGGCACCGGCGGTGCGGAGGGTATCCCAGGTGTCGAGGATCCGGCCCGTGTGGGCGTCCACCAGGAAGTCGGTGTGCTTCGTCTCCCGGGCCCCGTTCTCCAGCTCCGTGTGGACGTGGTAGGCCAGGGCGTACCGCGTGGCCCGGCCGGGACCGCCCGGCTCGAGGCCGGCCACGACCAGGGTGGCGGTCGGCTCATAGGCATAAGTGCCGCGGGGGGCCAGCGCCGCATGGGCCGCCGCCAGGGCCTCGGCCCGGCCCAGGGTCGGCTCCACACTGAGCGTCAGGCCCCGCACCAGGTCGTCGGTCACCGCCCGCACCCGGCCGCTCCGGAAGTGGACGATGGCCTCGCCCTCGAACACGGGCAAGCCCTTATAGGTCTGCTCCAGCCGGACGTGATCCTCGCCGAGGGCATCGGAGACGAGGTTCCGGAAGGTGAAGCCTGCGTGCTGGCCCAGACCCATCTGGAAGGCCCGGGCAGCCAGGTGGCCCCGGGCGTCGCGGACCAGGGCATCGGTGCGGGCCTGGTCCGCAGGCACGGCCAGCAGGCAGGCGGGAAGGAGGAAGGGAACCACATGGCGCATGGAACCTCCAGACAAGAGGAGGGTCGGAGTGTCCAACCGACCTGGGGCCACGATGCTACTCCCAGCAGTTAAGTTGTGTTAATTTTTCGACCCCTTTTGTACTGGCAAACTAATTATTCCCGGCACTGGACTTGGGCAGGCACGACAAGGCCCGGGCGCGCACTTGCGTGCCCGGGCCTTCCGGATTCGGGGGACTACTTCTTCTCGGCCTTCACCGAGCCATCCTTGTCCAGGTACTTGTCGGGATCCTTCTGGAGGGCCTCGCCGCAGTGCTTGCTGCACACGCGGTAGTCGCGGCCCCGCACGGCGACGGTGGTGGACTTCGCATCCACCGTCATCTTGCAGACGGGATCCTTGGTGTTGGTGGCGGGCTTGGCCTTCTGGGCCGCGGGGGCGGCCAGGACGGCGAGGCTCAGCAGGGCGGTGTTCAGCATGGGGTTCTCCTTCGGGAAACCAGTTTATCTCCTACTTCCGGGCGTTCTTCGGGGTGCCGTCCTTCTCGAGGTACTTGTCGGGGTTCTTCAGAAGCGTGGCGTCGCAGCCGCCGCAGCAGAGCCGGTAGGTCTGGCCGCGCACGACCACGGTCTTGGAGGTTTCAGTCACCTTGCCCCCGAGGACGGGGCACTTGGTGTTGGTGGCGGGCTTGGCCTGGGGTGTGGCCGCGACGGCCAGCGTGAGCAGGAGGTTGAGCATGGGAGATCCTTTCGAGAGCACGGCCCTGGGGTGGGCGGCGGTCCCTGGGCCGTGTCCGGGACCGCCGGGTTGAGGTGGGTGTCGCAGCGGGGATCAGGCTGGCAGTGGGGTGACCGGGCCTTCCGCCACCTCCCGGCGCTTCCAGAGGTAGTAGATGGCCGGGTAGACCAGCAGCTCCAGCAGGAAGCTGGTGGCCAGGCCGCCCACCATGGGCGCGGCGATGCGCTTCATGACGTCGGCGCCGGTGCCCGTGCTCCACATGATGGGCAGCAGACCCATGAAGGCGGCGAAGACGGTCATGGCCTTGGGCCGCACGCGCTTCACGGCCCCGTGGATGATGGCCTCCACCAGGTCGCCCGTGGTGTTCAGCCGGCCCTCCCGTTTCGCCTCGTCGTGGCTGAGGTCCAGGAAGAGCAGCATGAACACGCCGGTCTCGGCGTCCAGGCCCATGAGGGCGATGAGCCCCACCCACACGGCGATGCTCATGTTGTAGCCCAGGGCCCACAGCAGCCAGAAGGCGCCGATGGCGCTGAAGGGTACGGCCAGCATCACCACCGAGGCCTTGAAGGCGCTCTTGGTGTTGGCGTAGAGCAGGCCGAAGATCAGCACCAGCGTGATGGGCAGGATGACCTTCAGCCGCTCCTTCACGCGGATCATGTTCTCGTACTGCCCCGACCAGGTGAGGCTGTAGCCCGGCGGCAGCTTGAGGTCCTTCTCCACGGCGGCCTTGGCGTGATGGACGTAGGTGCCCACGTCGAACTTCGACGTGTCGAAGTCCACCAGCACGTAGCCGTTCATCTGGCCGTTCTCGTCGCGGATCATGGCGGGTCCGTTGGCCCAGGTGAGGTCCGCGATCTCCTCCATGGGGATCATGGCGCCGCTGGGCGTCGGGATGAGCACCCGCTTCAGGGCGTCGGGGCTTTCGCGGAAGTCCCGGGCGTAGCGGACATTCACGGGGTAGCGGGCCCGGCCGTCAAAGACCGTGCTCTGGTTGTCGCCGCCGATGGCGGTCATCACCAGCATGTTGGCCTGCTCCACGCTGAGCCCGTAGCGGGCGAGCTGCTCGCGCTTCAACACGAAGTCCAGGAAGTAGCCCTGGGCCGTGCGCTCCGCGAAGGCGCTGCGGGTGCCGGGCACGCCGGCGAGGATGCGCTCGGCGTCCACGGCCACCTTCTCGATGGTCGCCAGGTCGGCGCCATTGATCTTGAGGCCTACGGGCGTGCGGATGCCCGTGGAGAGCATGTCCTGGCGGGCCTTGATGGGCATGGTCCAGGCGTTGGGGATGGCCGGGAGCCGCACCACGCGGTCCAGGTCCGCCACGATCTCCTCCTCGGTGATGCGGTCCCGCCAGAGGGGGCGCAGGGCGGCCTTGAGGAAGTCGGGCGCCCAGGCGCTGAACCAGCGGGGCTTCGCGCGCCACTGCTCCTCGGGCTTGAGGACGATGACCGTCTCCATCATGGAGAAGGGCGCCGGATCCGTGGCCGTATCGGCGCGGCCGGCCTTGCCGAAGACGCGCTCCACTTCGGGCACGGTTCGGATGAGGCGGTCCTGCACCTGGAGGATGCGCTGGGCCTCGGTCTGGCTGAGGCCCGGCAAGGTCGAGGGCATGTAGAGGATCGTGCCTTCGTTGAGGGGCGGCATGAACTCGCTGCCCAGGTTCAGGAAGGCCGGGATGGTGGCCGCCACCATCAGCACGGCCACGGCGATGGTCGCCTTGGCGTGCTTCACCACGAAGCGGCAGGGCCCTTCGTAGATCCGGTGGAGGAAGACGCTGATGGGGTGCTTCTCCTCCGCGTAGTACTTGCCCACGGCGAGCTGGGTGAAGGTCCAGGCCAGCCACTTGGGCTTGAACATGAAGGGCTCCACCCGCGCGAAGAGCATGCGCATGGCGGGGTCCAGGGTCAGCGCCAGGATGGCGGCGATGGCCATGGCCAGGTTCTTGGAATAGGCCAGGGGCTTGAAGAGGCGGCCCTCCTGATCCAGCAGGGTGAAGATGGGCATGAAGCTCACCGCCACCACCAGCAGGGAGAAGAAGACCGAAGGCCCCACCTCCATCAGGGCCTCCAGCCGCACCTGGTGGAAGCTGCCGGGTTTCCCCGCCTCGATCCATTTCTCGATCTTCTTGTAGGCGTTCTCCACCTCCACGATGGCGCCGTCCACCAGCACGCCGATGGAGATGGCGATGCCCGCCAGGCTCATGAGGTTGGCGTTCTGGCCGATCCCGTACATCGGGATGAAGGCGAGCGCCACGCTCACGGGGATGGTGATGATGGGCACCAGGGCCGAGGGCACGTGCCACAGGAAGATGAGGATGATGATGGAGACGACGATCATCTCCTCGATGAGCTTGTGCTTCACCGTCTTGATGGCGTTGTGGATCAGCTCGGAGCGGTCGTAGACCGTGATCACGTCCACGCCTTCGGGCAGGCCCTGTTTCAGCTCGATGATCCGGGCCTTCACGCGCTCGATGACGTTAAGGGCGTTCTCGCCCTGGCGCATGACCACGATGCCGCCCACCACATCGCCCTGGCCGTCCAGGTCCGCGAGGCCCCGGCGCATCTCGGGGCCCAGAGTCACGGTGGCCACGTCGCCCAGGCGGACAGGGGTGCCGTTCTCGGCTTTGAGCACGGCCGACTCCAGGTCCTTCGTGGCCTTCACATAGCCCCGGCCCCGGACCATGTACTCGCGGCCGCTGTATTCGACGAGACGCCCGCCCACTTCCGCGTTGGCCCCCTTCACCGCCCCGATGACGGACTCGATGGGGATGCGGTAGGCCGCCAGCTTGTTGGGATCGACCTGCACCTGGAACTGCCGGGCCTGGCCGCCCACGGTGGCCACCTCGGCCACGCCGGGCGTGCTCTGGAGGCCGTAGCGGAGGAACCAGTCCTGGAGGGAGCGCAGCTCGTCCGAGCTGTGCTTGCCGCTGCGGTCCACCAGGGCGTACTGGTAGACCCAGCCCACGGAGGTGGCGTCCGGGCCGAGGGAGGTCTGCACCCCGGGCGGCAGGTTGGCGGTGATCTTCGAGAGGTACTCCATCACCCGGCTGCGGGCCCAGTAGATGTCCGTGCCGTCCTCGAAGATCACGTAGACGTAGGAGAACCCGAAGTCCGAGAGGCCGCGCACGGCCTTCACCTTCGGCGCCCCCAGCAGGCTGGTGACGATGGGGTAGGTAACCTGGTCCTCGACGATGTCGGGGCTCCGGTCCCACTTGCTGTAGACGATGACCTGGGTGTCGCTGAGGTCCGGCAGCGCATCCAGGGGGATGTTCCGCATGGTCCAGAAGGACATGGCCAGCAGCACCGCTGAGGCGGCGATGACCAGCCAGCGGTTCTCCGCAGAGAAGCGGATGATCCGCTGGAGGAAGGTCGGGTGTTCGGGATCGTAGGCCGTGGTTCCGCTCATCTCGGCCCCCTCAGTGCTGGTGGCCGGACGGGGCCGGCTGGGAGGCGCCCGCGGGGGCCGCGGGTTGGGCGTTCTTCTGGCTCATGTGGGCCAGGGCGGCCTTGAGGCGGGATTCGGAATCCACCAGGAAGTTGGCGCGGACGACGACCTCGTCCCCGGCCGCCAGGCCGGAGCGGATCTCCACCTGCTCCCCCACCGTGGCGCCGGTGGTGACTTCGCGGGGCTCGAACTTGCCGTCGCCCAGGGACACGAATGCCACCTTGGTGGTGCCTGCGTCCAGCACCGCATCCAGGGGGATGAGCAGGCCCTTGTGGCCCGGCCCGTGGAGCACCACGTCGCCGAACATCTCCGGCTTGAGGACCCCGCCAGGATTGGGGAACTCCAGGCGGGCCCGCGCGGTGCGGGTCTTGGGATCCATGACGGGATCCACAAAGGCGATGCGCCCCTTCAGGACCTTCCCCGGAGAGGCCTGGACCGTGAGTTCGGCGGGCAGGCCCACCTTCACACGGCCCAACTCGGCCTCGTAGACATCCACCTGCACCCAGACCCGGCTCAGGTCCGTGATCTCGAAGGGGATGTCCGCTGGTGTGAGCCGGGCGCCCTCCACCACGGTCTTCGCGGTCACGATGCCGGAGATGGGGCTGCGCAGCGTCAGGGCCCGCTGGACCTCGCCCGTCTTCTCCAGGCGCTCGACAGCTTCGGCGGGCACATCCCAGAGCAGGAGCCGCCGCCGGGCGGCCTCCAGCAGGTCGCCGCCGCTGGCCTGCAGCGAGCCGCCGGACAGGGCCTTCTGGGTCTTCAGGGCCAGCAGGTACTCCCGCTGGGCGCTGACGAACTCGGGGGCGTAGAGGCTGAACAGGGGCTGGCCCTTGGCCACGGGCTTGCCCACGAAGTCCACGAAGAGCCGCTCCACGAAGCCCTCCACCTTCACGGTCACCTTGCGGACGCGGGTCTCGTCGATGGCCACGCGGCCCAGGGCCCGCAGCTCGCCGCTGACGGTCCCCTCCACCACCTTCTCCGTGCGCAGGCCGATGAGCTGCTGGCGCTCGTGGTCGATCTTCACCGTGGCGTGGGACTCGATCCCCGCGCCTTCGCCTTTCAGATCACCTTCGTAGACGGGGACATAGTCCATCCCCATCTCGTCCTTCATGGGGACCGGAGAGGTCTGGCTCGGGTTCATGGGGGAGCGGTAGTAGACGATCTTGCCCCTGTCCTTGGGGGCCTCGCCTTCCATGGGCACCAGGTCCATGCCGCAGATGGGGCAGGTGCCCGCGTGGTCCTGGATGATCTGGGGGTGCATGGGGCACTGGTACATCTGCTTCTTCGGCGCCGCCGCGCTGGCGGCTTCGTGCTCGTGGTCGTGCTTCGGGGCGGGCCGGAGGAGGAGCGTGCCGCCCACCCCGGCGACGAGGCCCAGGGCCACCAGGCCGAGGGTGCGGAGGCGCGGGGCGCGAGCTGGCGACGGGGAATCGAAATCAGGTCGTTCGTTGGTCATGGCGGATCTCCTACATCTTGGACATGGCGGGGCCGCTGTCCTGGGCCTGGCCCGGGGCTTTGGCGGAGGAGGCGGACTTGGCGGGGGAGGCGGCGGCGCCTGCGGCAAGACTGGCGGAAGCCAGCGACCCGCCGCTGATGGGCGGAGTGGACCCGAGGGTCGCTTCGGCCAGGGCGATGTGCTGGGCCTGGAGCTGGGCCAGGGTCTGCAGGTAGGTGCCCTGGTCGCCCACCCAGCCGTTGAGGGCTTCGAGGGCCCCCAGGAAGGGCGCGCGGCCGGCTTCGTACTGGGCCAGCGACGCTTTGAAATTGGCCTCACTCTGCACCAGGAGGCCCTCGCGGTAGAGGTCGCGGGTGCGGCGCAGGGTCTCGATCTGGATGGCCCGCTCCTCGGTCCGCTGGCGCAGGAGGGTGCGCACGGATTCCACCTCGGCGCCCTGGCCGAGGCGGTGGTGCTCGTGCTCGGCGATGGCGCGCTGCTGCTTGGAGCGGCCATAGATGGGCAGGGAGATGCTCACGCCCACCTGCCACATGGGATCCAGGCTGCCCCGGGGCATGATCCCGGCGGTGACGGCGAAATCGGGGCGGCGGTCCAGCTTCGCCAGCTCCAGCAGCTTGTCGGTCTGCCGCACGCTGGCACGGGCGCCGGCCAGCTCGGGGCTGCGGGCCTCGACCTGCTCCGGCGTGAGGGGGGCGGGTTCCGGCAGGTCCGCCAGCGCGGCTGTGGTGGGAATGGGATCCACCGGGTCGTGCTGCCGGAGGCGGTTCAGTCCTGCGAGGGCCGACCGTTCCTCGGCCTCCAGGGACCAGGTCGCCTGCTTGAGGCGCGTGAGCTCCAGCTGGGCCCGCAGCAGGTCGCCCTGGCTGCCCTGGCCCACCTCGTAGCGGGTGCGGGCCAGGCGCTCAGCCTGCTCCAGGAAGACGGCCTGCTGCGCCAGCAGCTCCTTCTGGCCGCGCACCAGCAGCAGGGCCGCGTAGCCCCGGCGCACATCGGCTTCCAGGCTCATCTGCACGCGGCTGCGGGTGGCCTCCGACACGCCGACGCCGGCGGCGGCCACCTCCTTCCGCAGGCCGCGCTTGCCCGGCCATGGCAAGGGCTGGGTGAAGGCCACGCTGTAGAAGCTGGTCTCCATCTTGCCGACCTGGATCCCGTTGAAGCCGTCGTTCTGGAGGCCCAGGGACAGGGTGGGATCCGGCAGCACGCCCGCCTGGGGGATGCGCTCCTGGTCCATGCGCACGGCCGCCTCGGCCTTCTGGACGTCGGGGTATCTCCCGAGGGCTTCCGCCAGGAGGCCCGCCAGGACCGGATCGGCCTCCGCGGCCAGTGGGGATGGGGAGGGGTGGTGGATGGGGGCCTGGGCCACGGCCGGTGCGGCGAGCACCAGGGCCGGGGCCAGGCGCAGCAGCGTGCGCATGGGAATCTCCGGAAACGGGAAAGAGGAACGGCCCGCCCGCGGGCAGGCAGAGCTTCGCTCAATCCCGGATCAGATCCGGAGCGTGTCCAATCGCGCCAGGTGCCGCCCCAGATCCGGGTCGCGGCCGCCTTCGGTGGAGACAGGACGAAGGACGGGGCCCGCTTCGGAGGCCGCGCGGGCCCAGCCGGCCGGCTCGGGCCGGGGCTCGGTCCGGCGGGCGCCCTGCTCGGCCCGGCGGGCCGCCGGGGCGACGACCACCTGGCGCTCGGCGCAGGCGCCGCGCTGGGGCGTGCGGTTCCCCTCCGGCTTGGGGCATGGGCAGGGATCGCCCATGCCGCCGGGCATCATTCCGCAGCAGCACTCGTGCGGGGCCGACGCGGTCCGGTCGCCCGCCAGCGCCCAGTCCCCGCCCACGCCGCCCAGGAGCAGCGCGACGGCCAGGATGGCGCGCAGGATCGTCCGCACGGAGAAACCTCCGGATGGCTTCCATGATAGGCCTTCCACTCATGTGGCAACACGAAAAGGTTGACGCCGGTCACACCGGAAAAGGCCCCGCCCATCGCCAAACCGAGTCCCGGCGCCCATCGGCGCTAGGATGGAGAGATGGGCACGGTTGAGACGGCGGAAGTGGCGATCATCGGCGGCGGCATCGCCGGATTGAGCTTGGCGTTCCACCTGACCCGGGCCGGCCAGCGGGGCCTCGTCCTACTGGAGCGCGAAGACCAGCCCGGAACCTACGCCAGCGGTCACAACGCGGCCGTGGCCCGGTCGCTGACCGGCCGTGACGAGCACACGGCCCTGACGGTGGAGGGCCGCCGGCGGCTGGCGGAGGCCGGCCTGATGACCGCCGGCGGCGGCCTCCTGGTGAGCGTGGAACGCGGCCCCCTGGATGCCTTCGAGGCCGAGGCCGCCCGCCACGGCGTGGAGGTCCACCGCGGCGAAGGCATCCCCCTGCCCGGCCTCCGGGCTGCCGAACATCTCGCCATCCCCGGCGATGGCGTCATCGACGCCGCGGGCCTGCTGCAGACCTGCGCCGAGGGCGCCCGGGCCGGCGGCGCGGAGCTGCGCTTCGGCTGCGCGGTGGCGGCCGTGCAGGCCACCGGAACAGGCTTTGACCTGGACACAGATCGCGGCCCCCTCCACGCGAAAGCCCTGGCCATCGCCGCGGGCGCCTGGGCGGGCGAGCTCGGCCGGATGGCGGGCTCGCACATCGGCTTCACGCCCCTGCGGCGCTCGCTGGTCTGGAGCGGCGCGGCCCATCCCCAGGCCGAGCCCTGGGCCTGGTGGGTGGACCGCCCCTTCTACCTGCGGCCCGAGAGCGGCGGCGTCCTCATGTGCCCCTGCGAGGAGGTGGCCGTGCCCCTGCCCCCACGCGGCCGCCAGCCGGATACGGATCCCGCGGTGCTCGAGGGCCTCTTCGCCAGCCTGCGCGAGCTGGCGCCGGATCTGGCGGAACGCCCCATCACCCGCTACTGGACCGGCCTGCGCACCTTCGCGCCGGACCGCCGCTTCGTCATCGGCTGGGACCCCTGGAACCCGCGCCTGTTCTGGTCCGCGGGCCTGGGCGGCCACGGCATGACCAGCGGCCTCGCCGTGGGCGCCCTGGCGGCCGAGCGGTTCATGGACCGCCGTGGGGGAGGCCCCCTGGATCCGGCCCGCTTCCGCTGATCGCCACCCGGTTCAGCGGGGCGCGAGCACCGCGATGGTGAGCCGCGAGATGCAGGTGGGACGACCCGCCTCATCAGCCATCTCAATCTGCCAGACCTGAGTCGAGCGGCCGAGGTGCAGCAGCCGGCCGGTCCCGATGACCCACCCGGAGGTCACGCTGCGGAGGTGGTTGGCGTTGATCTCGAGGCCCACGACCTGATGCCCCGGCGGCGCTGCGAAGGCTGCGCCGCAGGACCCGATGGTCTCCGCCAGGACGACCGAGACGCCGCCATGCAGCAGGCCCATGGGCTGGCGGGTGGTGGCATTCACCGGCACCCGGGCCCGGATGAAGTCGTCCCCGACCTCCAGGAATTCGATGCCGAGGTGGGACACCGCCGTGTCCGCGCACATGGCCGTCAGCCGTTCGACCGAGAGGGGGGTTTTCCAGACCTGTTCCACGCGCCCATCCATCCGGGAGCCCGAGCGGCTCTGGTTCCAGCGTATCGCCCCCGGGTTCGGAACGACCCCGCCGATCGGGTAGGATCAGGCCATGCGCCCCGCCTCCCTCCGCGTCGCCCTCGTCCAGCAGGACACGGTCTGGCAGGACCCGGCCGCGAATCTGGCCCGGGCCCGGGGCTTCGTGGCGGAAGCGGCCCGTTCCGGCGCGCGGGTGGCCGTGTTCCCGGAGCTGTTCACCCTGGGCTTCACCATGGCGCCGGAGCCCTTCGCGGAATCCATTCCCGGCCCCACCACCGAGGCCGTCGCGGCACTGTCCCGGGAGTTCGGCCTCTACCTGGTGGCCTCCGCGGTGGAGGCCCACGCGCCCCACCCCCGCAACGCGGCCTTCGTCACCGCACCGGGCGGCTCGCTGCTCGCGGCCTACCGCAAGATCCACCCCTTCTCCTACGGCGAGGAGCACCAGCACTACTCGGGCGGTTCGGACGGCCCCGTCTTCGAGATCGATGGCGTCCCCTGCGGCCTGCAGATCTGCTACGACCTGCGCTTCCCGGAACCCTTCCGCGCCCTGGCGGCCAAGGGCGCCGAGGTGGTCTTCATCCCCGCCAACTGGCCCGTGCGCCGCATCGCCGCCTGGTCGACGCTGCTGGCAGCCCGCGCCATCGAGAACCAGATGGCCGTCTGTGGCGCCAACCGCGTGGGCCGCGACGGGGCCGGGCTCGACTACCCCGGCGCCTCCGCGCTCCACGACGCCTTCGGCGAGGTTGTGGCAAAGGGTGACGCAGCCGAGGGACTGGTGGTGGGCGACCTCGACCTTTCGGCGCTGAGGGCGTGGCGTGAGCGGTTTCCCGTGCTCAAGGACCGGCGGCCTGAGGTGTACCGGCGCCTGGTTGAATGAGCCCCGACCCGGGGTCCACCGCCCTCGAGGGCCTTTGATCGCCCCTACCTGGGCCGCGCGCGGAACCTAGAATGGGTGCGTATGCGAAAGGTGCCGCGCTGGGCCGCCGTCCTCCTCGCGATCGGAGCCGGGGCGATCCTTCTCATGGCGTGGCTCCTCCGGAAGCCGAGCCTGGCGGTGAAGGTCGCCCGCGCAGAGCCGGGGCCGGTGGAGGAGATCGTCGCCAACACCCGGGCGGGTACCGTGAAGGCCCACCGCCGGGCCAAGCTCTCGCCGCAGATCCCTGGCGTGGTGATCGCCCTGCCCCACCGCAAGGGCAGCCGGGTGGCCGCCGGGGACCTGCTCCTCCAGATCGAGGACTCGGTGCAGCGGGCGGCGCTGAACCTGGCGGAGGACCAGGTGCGCACCGCGGAGGCGCGCACGCGGGAAGCCTGCCTCGCGGCGGACCTGGCGGAGAAGGAGCTGGCCCGGGGCCTAGCCCTGAGCCGGGACGGTGTCCTCAGTCCGCAGGCTCTGGACGCCCTCCAGAGCGCCAGGGACCGGGCCATCGCCACCTGCCAGGCCCTGCGGGCCGCCCTGGGGGAGGCCCGCAGCCAGGTGCGGCTGGCCCGGGCCCAGCTCGCCCTCACCCAGCTGCGGGCGCCCTTCGCGGGCCTCGTGGCGGAGTGCTCGGGCGAGGTGGGTGAGTGGATCACGCCCTCGCCCACGGGCATCCCCATCCCGGCGGTGCTGGACCTCTTCGACCCGGCCACGCTCTACGTCAGCGCGCCCATCGACGAGGTGGATTCCCAGCGGGTGCGGGCCGGGATGCCGGTGCGGATCACCGTCGACTCCCACCCCGGCCAGAAGCTGACGGGCCGACTCGACCGCGTGGCCCCCTACGTCCTGGATGTCCAGGAGCAGAACCGCACGGTGGAGGTCGAAGTGTCGCCCCTGGATCCCTGGTCCGCCCAGGGCTTCCTGCCCGGCACCTCCAGCGATGTGGAGGTGATCGTGGCCCGGCGGGACGGCGTGCTCCGCATCCCCACCGCGGCCATCGCCGAGGGTGGGAAGGTGCTGGTGCTGGAGGGCGGGCGGCTGGTGGAGCGCACGGTGAAGACCGGCCTGCGCAACTGGCAGTTCACGGAGGTCCTTTCGGGCCTCACGGCGGGGGATCCGGTGGTCACGGTGCGGGACGCCACGGCCATCCGCCCCGGAGCTCGTGCCCATGCCCAAGATCAGGGCCGGGAGGGGCCATGATCGAGCTGCAGGGCGTGTGGCGCACCTACCCGGTGGGGGAGGGCGTGGTCCATGCCCTGCGGGACGTCAGCCTCAGCATCACGCCGGGCGAGCACGTGGCGCTCATCGGCCCGTCGGGGTCTGGCAAGTCCACCCTGCTGCACATCCTGGGCTGCCTGGACCGCCCCAGCCAGGGCCGCTACTGCTTCGAGGGCCGGGACGTGGTGGCGCTGCCGGAAGCCGAGCGGTCGCTGCTGCGCCGGACGCGGATCGGCTTCGTCTTCCAGTTCTTCCACCTGCTGCCCCGCCTCACCGCCCAGGGGAACGTGGAGCTGCCCATGCTGTTCAGCGGCGTCCCCCGCAAGGAGCGGAAGGCGCGGGCGGCCCAGGCCCTCGCCTCCGTGGGCCTCCTCCCACGCGCCGCGCACCGGCCGGACCAGCTCTCGGGCGGGGAGCGCCAGCGGGTCGCCATCGCCCGGGCCGTGGTCATGAACCCCGCCGTGGTGCTCGCCGACGAGCCCACGGGCAACCTGGACCGCGCCTCGGCCCAGGAGGTGATGGGGGTGCTGGAGGCCATGAACCGGCAGGGCCTGACGCTGGTGGTGGTAACCCACGACCCCCTACTCGCCGCCCGGGCCAGGCGGGTGGTGCACCTGGCGGACGGCCGGCCGTCGGACGCGCCCGGCGGGGAGGCCTAGATGGCCTTCCTCGACCTGCTCGGCTTCGCCGTGGGCGCCCTCCGGGGCCACAGGCTGCGCACCGCGCTCTCGGTGGCGGGCGTGGCCATCGGGATCACGGCGGTCCTCGCGCTCACGGCCCTGGGGGAAGGCGCCCGGCGCTACATCGTGGACGAGTTCGCCACCCTCGGCTCCAACCTGGTCATCATCCTGCCGGGCAAGGTGGAGACCACCGGTGGCGTGCCCTTCGGCGGCGTCACCCACGACCTCACGCTGGAGGACCACGCCGCCCTCGCGCGGCTGGGCCGCCTGCGCCGCGCCGCGCCCATCGCCGTGGCCACCGAGACGCTGCGCTTCCGCGACCTGGGCCGCTCGGCCCCCATCCTGGGCACCACCGCCGACTACCAGGAGATCCGCCGCCTCCGCCTGGCCGTCGGGACCTTCCTGCCCTCCGGCGATCCCGAGCGTTCGGGGACGGAGATCGTCCTCGGCACGAAGGTGGCCCAGGAACTGTTCCGCGGGGAGAACCCCCTGGGCCAGGTGGTCCGCGTGGGCCCGGACCGCTTCCGCGTGGTGGGCGTCCTCGCGCCCCGCGGCCTGTCCATGCTCGGCTTCGACCTGGACGAGGCGGCCTTCATTCCGGTACGCACCGCCATGCGGCTGTTCAACCGCACCAGCCTCTTCCGCATCGTGGCCGAGGTGCGGATCTTCGCCGAGATGGACCAGGCCAAGGCCGAGGTCCTCGCCCTCCTGAAGGACCGCCACCGGGCCGAGGACGCGACCGTCTACACCCAGGACGCCATGCTCGCCTCCTTCTCCGCCATCCTTCGGGTCCTGACGCTCTCGCTGGCGGGCATCGCCTCGGTCTCCCTGGTGGTGGCGGGCGTGGGGATCATGAACGTCATGCTCGTCTCCGTCACCGAGCGGCGCGCGGAGATCGGCCTGCTCAAGGCCCTGGGCGCCCCGGCCCCGCGGATCCTCCTGGCCTTCCTCGCCGAGGCCGTGATCCTCGCGGCCCTGGGCGGCGCGGCGGGGCTGGCGGCGGGCGCCGCCGGCGTGGGCCTGCTGGCGCTCGCCTACCCGGGCTTCCCGGTCGCCATCCCCCTCTGGTCCGTGGGCGCGGCCATGGCCCTCTCCTTCCTGGTCGGCGTGGGGTTCGGCGTGTGGCCGGCGCGGCGGGCCACGCAGCTCGATCCCATCGCGGCCCTGGCGCGGAGGTGAGGATGCCCCTGCTGCCCTCCGCCGAGCTCCTCCGCTTCGCCCTCGGGGCCGTGGCCGGCCACCGGCTCCGGTCCGCCCTCTCGGTGCTGGGCGTGGGCATCGGCGTGGCCGCCGTGGTGCTGCTGACATCGCTGGGGGAGGGCACGCGGCGGTACATCGTGTCCCAGTTCAGCCAGTTCGGCACCAACCTGCTGGCCATCAATCCCGGCAAGGTGAAGACCATGGGCCTGCCCGGCGTGTTCGGCGGCACCACCCACCTGCTCACGCCGGAGGACGCGGAGGCCCTCCGCCGCCTGCCGGGCGTGGAGGCCGTGATCCCGGTCGCCATGGGCCAGGGGCGGGTGGAGGCGGGCGGACGGGGGCGCAGCGTCTACATCTACGGCGTCAACCACGAGCTGCCCCGCGCCTGGGGCGTCGGCACGGCCCAGGGCAGCTTCCTCCCGCCCCTGGACCCCGGGCGCCGAGCCTCCCTGGCGGTGCTGGGACCCAAGCTGGCCCGGGAGATCTTCGGCAGCGCCTCGCCCCTGGGCCAGCGGATCCGCATCGGCTCCGAGAGCCTCGTCGTCATCGGAGTCATGGAGCCCAAGGGCCAGCTGCTGGGCTTCGATCTGGACGACACCGCCTACATCCCCGTGGGCACGGCCATGGGCCTGTTCAACCTGGCGGAGCTGCAGGAGATCGACCTTCTGGCCGCCACCAGCGAGGGCATCCCCGCCCTGACGGGCCAGATCAAGGCCACCCTCATGGCCCGGCACCGCGGCGAGGAGGACTTCACCCTCACCACGCAGACCGAGATGCTGGAGGTCTTCGGACGCGTGATCGGCATCGTGACCCTGGCCGTCACCGCCATCGCCGCCATCTCCCTCGTGGTGGGCGCCATGGGGATCCTGACGGTGCTGTGGATCTCCGTACACGAGCGCACCGCCGAGATCGGCCTCCTCCGGGCCCTGGGCGTGGACGGCCCGACGGTCCAGGCCCTCTTCTTCCTGGAGGCGGTGCTGCTGGCCGTGGGCGGAGGGCTCGGCGGCCTCGCCCTCGGCGGCCTGGTTCAGGCCCTCCTCCGCCTGCTGGTGCCCGGCCTGCCCCTGGCTACGCCGCCCGAAGCCGTGGCCGCCGCCCTCCTGGTGACCCTCGTCGTGGGCGCCGCCGCCGGCGTGCTCCCCGCGAGAAAGGCCGCCTCCCTGGATCCCATCGAGGCCCTGCGGGCGGAGTAGCTCCCGCGCCGACCGCCCCCGAGGCACCCGGTAGAATCGGGCCATGCCCGGCCTCCCCGACGCCCTCCGCGCCCTCCGCTACCGCAACTACCGCCTCTTCTTCTCGGGCCAGCTGATCTCGCTCATCGGCACCTGGATGCAGACCGTGGCCCAGTCCTGGCTGGTGTACCGGCTCACGGGCCAGGCCTCCATGCTGGGCCTCGTGGCTTTCGCCGGGCAGATCCCGGTGTTCCTCCTGGCCACGGTGGGCGGCCTGGCCGCCGACCACATGAAGCCCCACACGCTGATCGTCATCACCCAGAGCGCCTCCATGGGCCTGACGCTCATCCTCGCGATCCTGACGCTCACGGGCCACGTCCACCTGTGGCACATCATCACCACCTCGCTGCTGCTGGGCCTCGTGAACGCCTTCGACATCCCGGCCCGCCAGGTCTTCGTGGCCCAGACCGTCGGGCGGACCGACCTGATGAACGCCATCGCCCTGAACTCCTCCATGTTCAACGGGGCGCGCATCCTGGGGCCCGCCGTGGCCGGTGTGCTGGTGGCCTCCGTCGGCGAAGGCTGGTGCTTCCTCATCAACAGCGTGAGCTACCTCGCGGTCATCGCCGGGCTGCTGGCCATGCACCTCGAGCCCGCCCCCAGCCGGCCTTCGCCGAGCGGCCACTCGATCCTCGAGGGGTTCCGGTACGTCCGCCGGACCCGCCCCGTCCGGGACCTGCTCCTGCTGCTGGGCCTGGTGAGCCTCCTGGGGATGCCCTACAGCGTGCTCATGCCGATCTTCGCGGGCCAGATCCTCCACGGCGGGGCCAAAGCCCTGGGCACCCTCATGGGCGCTTCCGGCATGGGCGCCCTGGCCGGGGCCGTGATCCTGGCGATGCGGCCCAGCCCGAAGGGCCTCGGCGCGTGGATCGCCGCCTGCGCGTCAGGGTTCGGTGCGGCCCTCATCGCCTTCTCCCTGTCGCGGGCCTTCCCGCTCTCCGTGCTCCTCATGCTGCCCGTGGGCTTCGGCATGATCGTGCAGATGGCCTCCAGCAACACCCTCATCCAGATGATGGTCCCGGATGTCCTCCGGGGCCGGGTCATGTCCGTCTACTCGATGATGTTCATGGGCATGGCCCCCATCGGCGCCCTCCTCGGCGGCACCCTGGCGCACCGCCTCGGGGCGCCCCTCACCGTGGCCCTGGGCGGCGCCGGCTGCCTGCTGGGCGGTCTGGTGTTCGCGCTGCGCCTGCCGGCCTGGAGGCAGAGCGCCCGGACGCTGTTCCACGCCCAGGGGGCGGAGCGGAACGGGGGCTGAGACGCCCGGGCCGAAGGGTCCGGAATGGCCGTCAGGTGGTCGCCACCAGCAGCTCTTCGGCGGGATCCGGGGGGCGGAGGCCGTCGGTGCGACCGGTGAAGTAGCGCTGGGCCAGCAGGCCGGACGACACGTGCCGGGCCTCGCGGAACCCGGCGGCGCGGGCGAGGGCCACCAGCTCCGGCGGCTCGAAGAAGCTGAGGAAGGGCGTGCCGCTGGCCCGCGCGCCCTCCATGGCCCGCACCATGCCGGGGCGCACTTCGGGAGCAGCCATGTCCAGGGGTACCAGGAAGGACATCACCAGCGTGGAGCCCGGCGCCAGGGCCGCGACCCGGCCCAGCATCGCCGCGACGGCCTTCCGGGTGAGGTACATGCTCACGCCGGTGGAAGCCACCACCGCCGGCCGACGCGGGTCGAAGCCCGCCGCCACCAGCCGCTCCCACTCGCCGTCGCCGGCTTCGAAGTCCACGGGCACGAGCCGCAGCCAAGCCGGGATGCCGAAGCCGAGGTCCAGCAGCCGCTGGCGCTTCCAGGCCTGGGGCCCAGGCTGGTCCACCTCGAAGACGGTCATGTGGGAGGTCAGGTCGGCCCGGCGCTGGGCGAAGGTATCCAGCCCCGCGCCCAGGAACACAACCTGCGCCACGCCCCCGGCGGCTTGCTCCTCGACCCAGTCCTCGATGAACCGCGCCCGGGCCACGATGGACGCCCGGAAGGGCCGCGTGAACGGCCCCATGTCCGGCCGCTCCCGCCAGCCCGCCTCCGGCGCCGCCAGCCGCAGCCCCACCTCGTCCCGGAACACCGGCGGCGCCCCATCCACCTCCAGGTGCAGCGCCCGCCACAACGCCACCCGAACCGCCGTACTGTCCGGTGCCGCCAGAGGTCTCTCACGCATCGCGCCCTCGCTCAAAAACCATCGAAGGCAGTCTAGCGGGAGGAGATGGCGCCCAGAGATCGGAGGCTGGGTTCACTGGCGCAGGATCTTGTCCATTGATTTGCCCTTGGCGAGCTCGTCAATGAGCTTGTCGAGATACCTGATTTTCTGCGTGATGGGATCTTGAATGTCTTCGACGCGAATGCCGCAGACGACCCCCTTGATGTGAGCCCTGTTTGGATGGATCGCCGGGGCCTGGTCGAAAAAGGTCTGGAAATCGATTTGGACCGCTGTGTGGTGGCGGAGCTGTTCGCGGCTGTAGCCCGTCAGCCAGCAGATGATCGTGTCCACCTCTTCCTTGGTCCGATGCTTCCGTTCGGCTTTTTGCACATAGAGCGGATAGACCGTCGTGAAAAGCAGCTTTGAGATATCGCGTGGGGGCATGGTGGCGTCTCGTGGCGTGATGGTGTTCTGGGATGCCTTAGAAAGGAAGCTCGGCGGACTGGACCCTTGCGCCGTTATCCGCTGCCGCGAACGATCAGGTCCTGTTCAACCCGGGCTGAGGTGAGGCGGACTCGGGCTGACGATCCTTCAAAATCGAGAGGTAGCGCCCCCAGGGGCCCACCGCCCGGGTGTGTACCTTGGCGAGCGTTCGGGCGATTTGGCCGAGATGGTCCAGGTCATGCACAGCCCAAGTGGCCAGGAGCTGGCCCAGGGTGACCTCACCGAGTTCAGGATGAAGCCCGGTCCGGTCGAAGTCCGTTTCCCTGAGGTTCATGCCCAGGAGGGTGGCCATATTGTCCCGCCTGAGCCCTTCGAATGTCTGGAGCAGCTCGGACAGCGGCTTGCCTTGGCTCTGATTGAATTGAGCCGTTCGGTCAAATGGCTCGAAGGGGCGGGTCTCGCCCGCGAGGATGTGCCGTGCGCGGGGGATCCAGTTGGCGCGTTCGCCGTAAATCAGGTGGCCCATCACATCATATGGAGACCATGTGGCGCCGCCTTCGGTGGCGGTGACCAGGGCCTGGGGCAATCCCCCAAGCAGGGCTGACAGGCTGGCGGGGGTGCGCGACAAAACAGCCACGAGATCATCAAGGGAAGGCTTGTGGGGAGTCATGAGGCCATTCTACTGCCCTGGCATTCGGGCGAACCTTCCGGAGCATGCCGCCCGGGTTGCAGACCTGACCTTGAACTCGGCAAACCGCTGGGAGGTGGGATCACCACCGGTCCACCGGGGCATCTTGGCGGTTGCCTTCGGGCGACCTCGACGGCATGTCCGGGTGACCGCGGCCCATCCGGGGTCATCGGTGGCTCAGGGTTCCTTTCTCATTTCTCCGGATTCGCCGGCGCGTCGCGCTTGTACCACGAGGCCTGTCCATAGACGGGCTTCACCTTCTGTTCAAGGGCGACCAGCTGAGCCTGATTCAGGGGCAGGAACTCCCCCGCGATGCGGACGTTCTCTTCGAGCTGGGCCACGTTGTCCACGCCGATGATGATGGTGCTCACGGGATGGCTCAAGGTGTAGCGCATGGCCTCTTTGATGGTGAGGGTGCCGGGGCGGTCGTGCTTTGCGGTACCGCGCCGCTGCTCGGGGGGCGGCGGCTGCACACCGGCCAGGATGCGGCCGCGGGCGGGGATCTTCATGCCGATGATGCCCATCTCCTTCTCCACGGCCAGGGGCAGCAGGGTCTTCTTGAAGGGCAGGTGCCAGGTGTCGGCGGCGTTGAAGGCCATGAGCACCGTGTCGAAGGGGAAGCGGCGGATGGCCTCGGCCAGCACATCCGGATCCGTATGGCCGCTGAGGCCCAGGAAGCGCACCAGCTTCTGGTCGCGGGCCTTCTGGAAGGCCTCCAGGGCGCCGCCCTTGGCACAGACATCATCCACATCCTTCATGGAGCTCATGGCGTGGAGCTGCCAGAGGTCCACATGGTCGGTCTGGAGCAGCTTGAGGGAGGTCTCCAGCAGCCGCATCGAGCCGTCGGCCGTGCGGTCGTGGGTCTTGGTGGCGAGGAAGGCCTCGTGCCGCCGCCGCTTCATCACCTGCCCGAAGTACTGCTCGCTCCAGCGGGCCTCGCCGCCATAGCGGGCGGAGGTGTCGCAGTAGTTCACGCCGAGGTCCAGGGCCCGCTCGATGAGGGGGATGGCCACCTTCTCGTTGTGGGGCTTCTCGATGGCCGCCTGGCCACCGAGGCTGAAGATCCCCACCTTGTGCCCCGTGCGCCCCAGGTTGCGCGTGGGCATGGCCGCGGCCGTGGCGGGATTGAAGGGCGCGTGGGGCGCGGGATGCAGGGCCACGGGCTCGATGGATGCCGGGGCGCCCTCCAGGGCCGCGAGGCGCGTGGCGACCAGGCCTGCCGCGGCGGCGGCCCCCAGCTTGAAGAGATCGCGTCGGGTGGTGCCGGGCTCGGACATGGCGTCCTCCGGAAGTGCGTGCCTGATTATCGCGCCAGGAAGGCGTCCAGGTGTGCGAGGGCTTCGTCAACGCCCCCGTAGGTCCGGAAGGCCACACTCTCCTGGCGGATGCCCGTGAGCATCTTGCTGACGCGGACGCCTGCGCGGGCCAGGCAGAGCACGGGCTTGCCGCGCTCCAGGGCGTAGGCGATCTCGAAGCCCACGCCGTGGGAAGGCGTGCTCACCTCCGCGATCACCGCCTCGCTGGCGCGGAGCCAGGCCGTGTCGCGCTCGTAGACAGCCTCGGGCGACAGACCCCCATCCGCGGCCATGGCGGAGGCGTCGGCCAGGTGGGCCGTCAGCACGCGGTGGCCCAGGGCCTCCATCCGATCCACGAGGGCCGCCACCACGGGCTGGTCCTGGCGTCCGCCGGTGAGGGAGCAGGAGAGGTAGAGGTCCATGGGCTACTTTCCCACCAACTCGTCCGCGAGGTACCCCGCGTCCATGATCTTCCGCAGGGCCTCGAGGATGGCGCGGGCGTCCGTGGCGACGGCGCGCTTGGTGTCGGGGTCGTAGACGTAGTAGCCGCCCTGACCTTCGAACACGCTGTCGAAGTTGATGCCCACGAACTCGCCCTTCACGTTCACCACGGGGCTGCCGCTGTTGCCACCCACGGTGTCGCAGGCGTAGATGAAGTTGAAGGGAGTCGTCAGGTCCAGCTTCGACTGCCGCTTGAGCCAGCGCTCCGGCAGGGTCCAGGCCCCGTGCTCCGCGGCCGCCGCATTGCCGCCCCAGCCCAGGTGCCGGTCGTACATGCCCATGAACGTCGTGAAGGGCTGGGCCAGGGTGCCCGTGCCGTTGGCATAGGTGGCGACAGGGCCGTAGCCCAGCCGCAGGGTGAAGGTGGCATCGGGATACACGCCCCGGCCGAAGGCCTTGAAGCGGGCCTCGGCGATGCGCCCGCCGTGCTCGTTGAAGACGCCGGTGACCTCCGCCTCCAGCCGCTGGTGGATGGCGCGCCCGAAGGGATCGACCTTCCTGGCCAGGAGGATCATGGGATCCGTGCTGGCGTCGAGCGCGGCCTTGCCTCCTTCGGCCAGCGCCTTCCGCACGGCCGGGTCATCCAGCTTCGTGCCCGCCACCGCGGCCTGGGCCACGGCCTCCGGGGACTGGCCGGCCAGTAGCGCCTTCACGAAGGGGTGCTCCGCACCCAGCTCGTCCTGAGCCTCCTGCAGCCCGGCCGCCAGCAGGGTGGTGTCGATGGGCTTCTGAACGGGCCGGGGCGAGAGGAGCTGCGCCCGGGTGGCCTTGAGGTTGCCGTCGCTGAACTCGCTGAGCCGCTCAGCCGAGGGCTTGGCCAGTTCGTCCGCGAGCCGCACCAGGGTGAGGGCGTGGCGCAGGGCGGCCACCCGGCCCACCAGGGTCCCGCGTCCGCTGTCGAGGTAGGTGGCTTCCTTCAGCAGTGCCTTCTGCCGTTCCACAGCCAGGGCCACCCGGCCCCAGCTCTCCCCCACGCGGGCCTGCAGGGCAGGATCCTTGGCCACGGCCGCCTTCAGGGCGGCTTCAGCCGCCGCGACCTTCTTCAGGTTCTCCGGCTTGGCCAGGCCCAGCAGCTGCCCGCTGAGCCGCTTGTGACCGTTCTCGATGCCGTAGATGGCCTCGGCGGCGAGGCGGCGCGCCTCGGGTGAGGTGGCCGAAAAGGCCTGGAGGGCCTGCTTCTGGCGCTCCAGAGTGTGGAGCTGGAAGGGGATGCCGATGTCGCGGGCATAGGCCATCTGGGCGTAGGTCTGCTGGCGGTAGGTGATGCCCGGATGTCCCGAGATGAAGGTCAGCTCGCCCATGGCCACGCCCTTTGCGCTGAAGGGCAGGATGGCCTCGGGCCGGTAGGGCTTCCCATCCTCGTAGACGCGGAACAGGGAGAAATCCAGGTTGTGGCGGGGGTAGGTGTAGTTGTCGGGGTCGCCGCCAAAGGCCGCCACCTGGAGCTCCGGCGCCGCGACCAGCCGCACGTCGCCGAACTTCTTGTAGCGGTAGAGCCAGTACTCGCCGCCCTGGTACAGGGTGACGGGCTCGCAGGTGAGGCCGGTCTTCGCCTCCTCGGTCCGGCGGAGGTCCGCCAGGGCGTTGAGCCGCGCCGCCAGGGCCTCCTGGTCCGCCATGCCGGGCTTCACGGCGCCGTTCACCCGCGCCGTCACATCCTTCATGGAGACGAGCATCATCAGCTCCAGGCCCGGCACCTTGATCTCCTGGCTCCGCCGGGCCGCGGTGAACCCGTTCTTCACCAGATCGGCCTGGGCCGTGGACACCTGGGCGATGGCGCTCCGGCCCACGTGATGGTTCGTCACCACCAGGCCGTCGCGGCTCACGAAGGCCCCCGTGCCGCCGGGGAAGCGCACCGTGGCGAGCTGCAGGTTCTTCAGCCAGGCGGCATCCAGGGTCACGCCATATTTCGCCTTGATCTGCTGCACCGGGATGTTGTCGAAGGTCCACATGCCCTCGTCCGCGCGCAGCGCGGGCAAGGCGAACACGGAGACGAGGGACAGGGCGAGGGCGTTGAGGCGCACGGGGGACTCCGAAAAGGGGCCCCGGACGGGGCCCCTGGCATTCAGCGGTACGAGACTACTTCCCGGTCAGTTCGGCGGCGAGGTGCGGCGCATCATAGACCTTCACGAGCGCTTCGAGGATGGCGCGGGCGTCCACGGAGACGCTGCGGTTCACCTTCTCGTCGTAGTAGTAGCGGCCGGCGTTGCCTTCGATGTTGCCGTCGAAGAGCAGGCCCACCAGCTCGCCCTTGCGGTTCACCACGGGGCTGCCGGAGTTGCCGCCCGTGGTGTCCACGGCGTGGGAGAAGTTGAGGGGCGTCTTGAGGTCCAGCTTGCCCATGCGGTCCAGCCAGCGCTGGGGCAGGCGCCAGTCCGTATAGTCCTTCGCGTCATTGCCGCCCCAGCCGAAGTGGCGGTCGTAGAGACCGGCCCAGGTGGTGAAGGGCTGCTGGAGGGTGCCGTTGGCGGGATAGGTGGCCACGGCACCGTAGGTGATGCGGAGCGTGCCCGTGGCATCCGGCGGCAGGGTCTTGCCGTAGACGGCGAAGCGGGCCTTGGCGATGCGGGCACCGTGCTCTTCGAGGATGGCCTTCACATCGTCCTGCTTCTTGCGGAGGCTGAGCAGGATGGGCTCGAGCTTGCGGGCCAGCACGATCATGGGGTCGGCGCTCTCGGCCACGGCCTTCTTCCCGCCCTCGATCAGGGCCTTGCGCACGGCCGGGTCATTCAGCTTCGTGCCGTCCACGGCGGCCTTGGCCACCTCTGCGGGTTTCTTGCCGCCCAGGATCGCCAGGACGAAGGGATGCTGCGGCCCCAGCTCCCGGGCCGCGTCTTCCAGGCCGCGCGTGAAGAGCAGCGTCTCCAGCTCGGGGTTGGCACCCTGCCCCATCATGCCCATGGCGGGTCCGCCGAGGCGGGTCTTCAGGGTCTTCAGGCTGCCTTCCGAGCGGTACTCCGTCAGGCGCTTCTCCACGGGAAGCTCCTGCTGCTCGGCCAGGCGCACCAGGGCCTGGGCCTGGCCCAGCGTCGTGGAGCGGGCCGAGCCGACGGACTGGGCCTCCTTGAGGTACCCCTTCTGCAGCTGGATCGCCTGCTCGATGCGCGCCCAGCTCTGGCCGGCGCTGGCGGTCAGCTTGGGATCCTTGGCGACGGCGGCCTTGAGGGCCTTCTCCGCGGTCTCGATCCGCTTCATGGCCTCAGCATCCTTCAGGCCAACCAGGGCGCCCTCGTTGGCCTTGGCGCCGTTGTTGACGCCCAGGATCAGGGTCTGCACCTGGCGGGCGTGCTCGGCATCCCGCTTGCCGTATTCCTCAAGGATGGCGCGGGTGCGGTCGGCGCTGCGCAGGTAGGCGGGAATGCCCAGGTCCCGGTCGTACTTCATCTGGGCGAAGGTCTGGAGGCGGCTGGTGCGGCCGGGGTGGCCCACCACGAAGGTGAGGTCGCCCAGCTTCAGCCCCTCGGTGCTCCAGGTGAGGTGGTGGGCGGGATGGTAGGGCTGGTCGTTCTCGTAGACGCGGACCATGGAGAAGTCCAGGTCGTGGCGGGGGTAGGTGAAGTTGTCGTAGTCCCCGCCGAAGGCCGCCACGGCGATCTCAGGCGCAGCCACCAGACGGATGTCCTTGAACACCTTGAAGCCGTACATCCAGGTCTCGCCGCCCTGGTAGAGGTTCACCACGTCGTAGGTCAGCCCGCTGGCCTTCTCCAGCTCCGCCTTGATGGCATCCAGCTCCTTCGCCCGCACCGCGGCCGCCGCCTTCTCGCCGAGGCCCGGCTTGACGGCCTTGGCCACCCGCTCCGTCACGTTCTCCATGGCCATGAGGGTGCGGTAGGTGAGGCCGGGGATCTTGATCTCCTGGTCACGGCTCATGGCCACGAAGCCGTTCTTCACCAGGTCGCGGTCCTTGGTGGACAGGCGCTGGATGGAGCCCCGGGTGCAGTGGTGGTTGGTGACGACGAGCCCATCCGCGCTCACGAAGGAGCCGGTGCAGCCGCCCAGGGTGAGGGTGGAGAGGCGGACATGGTCGATCCAGTCCTTCCCCGGTTCGAAGGCGTACTTCTCCTTCAGCTGCTTCAGGGGCAGGTTGTCGAAGGTCCACATGCCGTCTTCGGCCCGGAGAACGGGCAGGGCGAGCAGGAGCGCAAGCGCGGAAAGGCGTTTCATGGTGACTCCAGAAGACAATTATTTCCCGGTGAGTTCGGCAGCCAGGGCCGTGGCCCCGTAGACCCTCTCGAGGGCGTGGATGATGGCCCGGGCATCCACGGAGACGCCGCGGTTGGCGGTGTCGTCGTAGAAGAAGTTGCCGGGCAGCATGTCGATATCGCCATCGAAGATGAGGCCCACCAGTTCGCCCTTGCGATCCACCACGGGAGAGCCTGAATTGCCGCCGATGATGTCGACCTTGTGGACGAAGTTGAAGGGCATGGCGGGATCCAGCGCGCCGCGCTTGTCGAGCCAGCGCTGCGGCAGGGCCCAGGCACCGCCGTGGGCCCCCGCCGCGTTGCCGCCCCAGCCGTCGTAGCGGTCGAAGAGCCCGCCGAAGGTCGTGAAGGGCTGGATCAGGGTGCCGTTGGCGGGGAACTCGGCCACGGGACCGTAGGTGAGGCGCATGGTGAAGGTGGCGTCCGGGTAGGTGTTCTTGCCGAAGACCGCGAAGCGGGCCTTGGCGATGTGGGCGGCATGCTCGGAGATGACGCTGTGGACCCGCTCCTCCTGCTTCCGGCGGATGGCGCGGCTCAGGGGATCCAGCTTCTTCGCCAGGAGGATCATCGGATCCCGGCTTTCCACGATGGCCTGCTTCCCGCCGGCCAGCAGGGCCTTGCGGACCTCGGGATCCCCGAGCTTCGACCCGGTCACCGCCGTCTTGGCGACCTCTGCCGGGGACTTGCCGCAGAGCATGGCCTTCACGAACGGGTGCTTCGGACCCAGCTCCCGGGCAGCCTCTTCGAGGCCGCGGGTGAACACGAAGGCCTCCTGCTCCGGGTAGTAGGGGGCAGGAACGACCAGCCGGGCCTTGGCGGACTTCAGGTTGGTGTCGCTGTATTCGGGCAGGCGCTTTTCGCCGGGGAGGCGCTCTTCCTCCGCGATGCGGACCAGGGCCAGGGCGTGGCCCAGCAGGGTGGAGTGGGCCGGGCCGACGTAGGCGTTCTCCTTCGCCAGGCCCCGGGCCTCTTTCAGGGCCGCCTCGATCCGGCCCCAGCTGGAACCGGCCTCGGCCTGCAGCTTGGGATCCTTGGCCACCTTGGCGCGGAAGGCCTTCTCATTGGCTTCGATGCGGGCCATGGCCTCCTTGTTCTTCAGGCCGGACCAGTAGCCGCCCAGGGCTTTGAGGCTGTTCTCGATCCTGAGGATCTGGGTCCCGACCTGGCGTGCCGCCTCGGGCGAGGTCTTGCCGTACTGGACCAGGGCCTCCTTCTGGCGCTCCAGCCCCTTCAGCCGCATGGGGATGGCGACATCCCGGGAATAGAGCATCTGGGCGAAGGTGTCCTGCCGCTTGGTGCTGCCGGGGTGGCCGATCACGAAGGTGAGGTCGCCCGCCTTCAGGCCCGCCCGGGTCCAGGCCAGGTGCTCGGGGGGGGTGTAGGGCCTGCCGTTCTCGTAGACGCGGAACAGCGTGAAATCGAGGTTATGGCGCGGATAGGTGAAGTTGTCGTAGTCCCCGCCGAACAGGGCGATCTGGAGCTCGGGGGCGAAGACCAGGCGCACATCGGTGTGCTTCTTGTACGAGTAGATCCAGTGCTCGCCGCCCTGGTAGAGCGTCACATACTCGCAGGTCAGGCCGCTCCTGGCCTGCATCTCCTGCTTGATCTTCTCGATCTCGGCATGGCGGGCCTTCGAGATCTCCTTCTCGGAGGCGCCGGGCACCTGGGTCTTGGCCAGGCGATCCGTGATGTTGTCCATGGCCATGAGCGTCATGAGCTCAAGGCCGGGCACCTTGATCTCCTGCTCCCGCGAGGCGGCCGCGAACCCGTTCTTCACGTAGTCGGCTCCCGGGCTGCTCACGCGCTGAAGCCAGCCCCGGCCGACGTGCTCGTTGGTCAGCACCAGCCCATCCCGGCTCACGAAAGAACCGGAACCGCCGGGAAACCGGAGCACGGAGAGGCGCACATGGTCGAGCCAGGCCTGGTCCGGCGCCCAGCCGTAGGCCGCCTGGAGCTTCTTGGTCGGCAGGTTGTCGAAGGTCCACATGCCCTCTTCGGCGCGCACGGGTGCGGAAGCCAGGGCGAACGCCATCAGAGGCAGCAGCAAAGGTCTTGCGCGGAACAACATGAAATCTCCAAGCCAGAGGAATAACCATCGTATCACTACGTATTCGGCCTCACAGGACTTCCCTCACTTCAAGCCCAGGCGCGCCGATCGGCCCGCTGCGCTGGAGCCCCCGGAGCCAGGCCCAGTGATGGGGATCACTTCCCAACCACGAGGTCTTGAATCGTTTATTTTTGAGACTCAATATCATAATCATGCTGACACCCACCACCCCCCTCCTTCCGCGCCTCCTTCCCGCCCTCCTGCTCACCGCATCCCTGGCGGCCCAGGAGAAAAAGGAAGGCCCCATCCAGGACAACTCCTTCCTCGTGGAGGAGGCCTACAACCAGGAGCCGGGCGTGGTGCAGCACATCAGCACCTTCACCCGCTACCAGGAGAGCAAGGACTGGGTCTACACCTTCACCCAGGAATGGCCCGTGGGCGGCCTGGCCCACCAGCTCAGCTACACCCTGCCCTGGCAGCGCCTGGGCGCCTCCCCCGATGGCAGGCGGGCCTTCGGGGACGTGGCTCTGAACTACCGCTACCAGCTGGTGGGCGACGGCGCGGCAAAGGTGGCCTTCGCTCCCCGGCTGTCCGTCCTGCTGCCCACGGGCGATGAGAAGCAGGGCTATGGCCGCGGCGCGGTCGGCGTGCAGGTCATGTTCCCCCTCAGCTGGGTCCTGTCGGAGGCCCTGGTGGCCCATTCCAACCTGGGCGCCACCCGGACCCCCGACGCCAGGAACGCCCTCGGGGAAAAGGCCACCACGCAGGATTTCACGGCGGGCCAGAGCCTCATCTGGCTGGCGAGCCCACGCTTCAACCTGATGCTGGAATACGTCTACACCAGCGGGCAGGCCGTCGCCGGCCCCGGCCAGACCCAGCGGCAGAGCACCTCCTTCATCTCTCCCGGCGTCCGCTGGGCCCACAACTTCCCCAGCGGCCTCCAGATCGTGCCCGGCCTCGCGGTGCCCATCGGCGTGGGCGCCAGCCGCGGCGAGAAGGCCATCTTCCTCTACCTGAGCTTCGAGCACCCGTTTACGAAAACCCGGTAGCCCCGCTCAGAACTTCAGCTTCAGGTGCGCCGCCAGGGTGCGGGGCGGGATGACGTGGGTGCCGCCGAAGGTGCTGAGGAAGTTGTAGAGGCCCTTCTCGTTCGTGGCGTTCAGCAGGTCCAGCCCGGCCGACAGCCGCCGCCCGCTCTTCAGCTTCCATTCCTGCCCGGCGTTGAGATCCAGGACCGTGCGGGACTTGATGCGGTAGTTGAGACCCACCAGGCTGTCGTGCTCGGCCCGGACGTAGGGGATGCCGAAGGCGTAGTCCGGGTTCCCCGCCACGGTGGCGGGATCGCCCGCCTCCAGGCCCGAGTCGTACCGGACCGAGGCCTGGCTGAAGAAGCCGCCCTGCTCGTAGCGCACGCCGACCTGGGCGGTGAGCTTCTGGTCGTGGTCGATGAGGTACGGGGTGCCGTTGGGCCCGTTCACCGTGGGATCCGCCGAATCCAGGCCGCCGAGGGTGGGGCTGAAGTAGAGCGTCCGGACGGTGCCCGCGCTCAGGTAGGCGGACCAGCCCTGGATGGGGACGGTGTCCACCCGGAGGTCCAGGCCGTGGAAGCGGCCCTTCCAGGCGGAGATGGGGAAGAGGATGCCGGTGTTCAGGAACTGGCTGTTGTCCGCGGAGTTCCGGCTGTCCTTCCACCAGTAGTCGAGGCTCACCCGCGCCACCTGCCCCAGCTGCTGCTCCAGGCCCACCAGGTAGCTGTCCTGGGTCTCCGCCCGCAACGGCGGCACGGGCGTGGCCGACTGGGTGACCAGGCTCCAGACCGTCTGGGAGGTGGAGAAGGCCAGGTTCTCGTTCTCGGGCGTGATGAGCAGCCGGTCATAGACCACCCGTACCAGGGTGCCGGTCCCGGGCAGCGTGTAGGTGAGGCCCAGGCGGGGCTGCAGCTCGTTCTGGGTGGCGTTCCGCCCCTTGTAGCTGTCGTACCGGAGGCCCGCGGACAGGGTCCACCGCCCGGCCTTCCAGTCGTCCTGGAGGTAGGCCGAAGCCAGCGAGGGCGCGAACCCGTCCACGAAGCGCAGGATGTTCCCGCCCCCGGCGGCCGTGTAGGGATAGAGCGGATCGGAGGGACCGGATACCTGCGAAGGATCGGTGATGGCCAGGTCGAAGCGCTCGTGCAGAGGGTACCGGACGACCTGGAGGCCCACCTTGAAGGTGTTGGCCCCGTTCCGCTGGGTGTAGCCCACCTGGGCGCCCTGGTTGTCCAGGCGCCGGTCGGAACGAATCCACACCGGGGTGTCCGAGCCACCGGTGCTGAAGCCGGGCTGCAGGTCCCGGGTGGGATCCAGACGGGAGGTGGCGCCCCGGTAGAAGATCGCCGCATCCAGGCTGCGGTCTGCGCCCAGCAGGTGGGTCCAGCCCAGGTTCAGGTTCACGTCCGTGTTGTGCGCCCGCTGGTCCTGTCCTGCCGCCTCCTGGGAGGCCAGATTCACCACGTCCCGATCCGTGCGGCCGCCGCTGGCCGAGAACCGCAGAATATCGTTGGCGCCCAGCAGCCAGTCAAAGCGGGTGAACAGGCGGTCCGTCGTCCCGTGGTTGTGCAGGTTCTCGAAGTTCACCGGATCCAGGAACCGGTCGCTCGACGAGGCCGCTCCGGTCACGAAGTAGCCGAAGGCCGCGGTGCCGCCCCGGGCGCTGAAGCCCAACTCCCGGGTGCTGAAGCGCGAAGCGCCCAGGGACGCGTCGCCCTGGAACGCGCCCGCCGATCCCAGGCCGGACTTGCTGGTGAGGTTCACCACCGCCGCCGGCTTCCCCCCGTATTCGGCGCTCACCCCGCCGGTGATCACCTCCATGCTCTCGACCTGCGAGGGGTCCAGGGAGTTCGAGAAGGTGGACTGCACCTGGTCCGTGACGGGCACGCCATCCACGACGTAGGTCACCTGCCCGTGGCTGCCCCGGAAATGGAACCGCCCGTTCTCATCCTGGATGAAGCCCGGCGTGGTGAGGAGGATGCTCTCCATGGCCCGGCTCTGCACGGCGGTGGGGATCTTCTCGATGGTGGAGTGGTCGATGTCGATATGGGCCGAGGGATGGGCCTCCACCAGCGACACCGTATCCTCCACCACCACCGTGGCCGAGGCCTGGGCGGGCTTCAGCCTCAGGTTCAGCTCCGTCGGCAGGTTCGAGCGCACGCCGAGGGTCTGGTGCAGGTCGAGCATCCCGGGGGCCGCCACCTCCAGGTGGTAGTCGCTGAACGGGATGTTGTAGGCGGCGTAGGCCCCCGAATCGTCCGTGACCACCGTCAGGCGGAACCCCGAGACCCGGTTCTCCAGACGGACCTGGGCCCTGGCCACCGGCCGGCCCTGGTCATCGGTCACCCGCCCGGTGAGCGCCCCGCTGCCCGCGGCCGCGGCGAAGACCGGACCGGCGGCGAGGAGAGCCAGGATGGTGGGGCCGAGCGTGTGGTGCGCCAAAGGGGGTGCCTCCAGATGGAATCATTTTCCAATTAATGGCTCGCGTCAATAGAAATTGATTCCATTTGTGACACACAGGGCCACTAAACCCCTTGCCTATCTGCGCGAAGATTGAGATGAATCCAGCCCGTTGGGGAGGCCTTTGACATGAAGCGGAAGCAGATGTGGATCCTCGGAGGAGGACTGGCGGTGGTCCTGATCGGCGGGCTGAGCCTCGCCGGCATGCGGGACAAGGGCATCGCCGTCCAGGTGGCCACCGTGGGCCGCGAGAACCTCCAGGCGAAGGTGAGTGCCAACGGCAAGATCCAGGCGGTGACCAAGGCGGATATCTCGGCCAGCATCATGGGCCAGGTCACGCGGCTGGCCGTGCAGGAAGGCGACCGGGTCCACAAGGGCCAGTTCCTCATGGAGATCGACCCCCGCAGCGCCCGGGCCAACACCGAGGCCATGCAGGCCAACCTGCACGCGGCCCAGTCGGACCTGATCTCCGCGACCGCCAACCTCGCCCAGGCCCGTTCCGACTTCGACCGCGCCAAGGCGAACCGCACCGCGGGCATCATTTCCGTGGCGGACTTCGAGCGGGCCAAGACGGCCTTCGAGACCGCCCAGGCCGCCCAGGAGACCGCCCGCCGCCGGACGGACCAGGCCAAAGCCAACGTGAGCCAGTCCCATGTGGGCCTCGGGTTCTCCACCATCACGGCCCCCATGGACGGCGTCGTCACCGCCCGCCGCATCGAGCTGGGCGAGACCGCCGTGCCCGGCATCCAGAACCAGCCCGGCACCGTGCTGCTCACCGTGTCCGACATGAGCAAGGTCGAGGCGGAGATGGAGGTGGATGAGGCGTCCATCCCCAGCGTGAAGCTGGGGCAGGAAGCCCAGATCCGCATCGATGCCTATCCCAACCAGACCTTCCAGGGTCAGGTCACGGAGGTGGGTGGCAGCCCCATCCTCAAGCTCACCGTCAACGAAGCCACCAAGTTCAAGGTGAAGGTCTGGATCAAGGACCCGCCCCTCACCATCAAGCCCGGCCTCTCAGCCCAGGCGGACATCTTCACCGGCAGCCGCGATCAGGCCCTGGCCATCCCCTTTCAGGCCCTGGTCATGCGCGAGATCAAGCTCAAGAAGGGCGAGACCCACAAGCCGGGCGCCCCGCGCGAAGAGGAGGGCGTGTTCCTGATGGAGGCTGGCAAGGCCAAGTTCACGGCCGTGAAGACCGGACTGATGGGCGACCTCTCCGTGGAGGTGCTCTCCGGCCTCAAGGGCGGCGAAACGCTCATCACCGGCCCCAACCGGGCGCTGCGCGATCTCAAGGGTGGCGAGGCGGTCCGGGTCGAGAAGGCGAAGAAGAAGGACAAGGACGACGCCAAGTCCTGAGACCCGACCATGAACCCGACCGAACTCCTCCGCGCCTCCCTCCGGGCGATCCGGGCGCACACCCTGCGCAGCTTCCTCACGCTGCTGGGCGTCATCATCGGCGTGGCCACCATCGTCGCCGTGGTGGGCGTGATCTCCGGCCTGAACACCTATGTGAAGGAGAAGATCATCGTCCTGGCCCCGGACGTCTACGTCGTCCAGAAGTTCGGGGTCATCCGCAGCCGGAAGGAGTTCATCGACGCCCTCAAGCGCCCGCCGATCACCTGGCAGGAGTACGAGCGGCTCTCCAGCGGCATCCTCAAAGAGGCCTCCCAGGTCTCCGCGGCCGCCGGCAACGCGATGCCGGTGAACTCGGGAACCCGCCATCTGGACAGCATCGCCGTGATCGGGATCACCTCCAACTTCGCGGATCTCTTCAACCTGGAATTCGAGGCGGGCCGGTTCTTCACGGAAAACGAGAACGACGCGGCCATGAACGTCGCCGTCATCGGGGCTGATACCCGCGAAGAGCTGTTCCCCCACCTGGATCCCGTGGGCCGGACGGTCCTGATCCGCGGCCTCCCCTTCCGGGTCATCGGGCTCATGCCCAAGCAGGGACGGAGCATCGGCTTCAACCAGGACGGGCGCATCTACATTCCCCTGCAGGTCTACCGCAAGAACTTCATGACCTCCAACGAGAGCCTGGAACTCCAGATCAAGGCGAGGAACGGCGTGGAAGGTCTGGATGCCTCCATGGACGAAGTGCGGGCCCTGTTCCGCGCCATGCGGCACACCAGCTTCCGCAGCCCGGATCCCTTCGGCATCCTCACCCAGGAGAGCCTCCAGGAACTCTGGAAGACCATCAGCAGCGCCGCGTTCCTGCTGCTGATGCTCATCTCCAGCGTGAGCCTCGGCGTGGGCGGCATCGTGATCATGAACATCATGCTGGTGAGCGTGGTCGAACGCACCCAGGAGATCGGCGTCCGCATGGCCCTGGGGGCGAGGAAACGCGACATCCGTCACCAGTTCCTGCTTGAGGCGGCCCTGCTGTCCGCGGCCGGCGGCGTGGTGGGCGTGCTGGTGGGTTCCGCGGGCGCCTTCACCGTCCGGGCCCTGGCCGACTTCCCCGCCCAGATCACCCCGGGCATCGTCTTCACGGGGATCCTCCTCAGCACCCTCGTGGGCCTGGCGGCCGGCTTCCTGCCCGCCTACCGGGCTTCCAACCTCGTCATCATCGACGCGATCCGGGCGGAGTGATCATGACCAGGAGGAAGGTGGGATTCAGGGGCATCGGCACCGAGAACGTGCGGTTCGCCCTGCGCGCCATGGTGGCCCAGAAGCTCCGGAGCTTCCTGACGCTGCTGGGCATCGTGGCAGGCGTGGCCACGGTCATCGCCATGGTGAGCTTCGTATCGGGCTTCAACGACGCCGTCACCGACAGCTTCTCCAGCTTCGGCACCACCCTGGTCCAGTTCCAGAAATACGAGCCGCGCTTCGGCGGCGGGCGCCTGCCCGAAGACCAGAAGCGCCGGCGCGACCTCACCATCGAGGATGCTGAAGCCCTCAAGCAGACCGCCACCCTGGCCGCGGCCGTGTCCCAGGAGCGCTACCTCTTCGGCAACGACGCCGCCAACCTCACGGTCAAGACACCCGAAGGCCAGGAGGGCAACAACCCCACCTTCGTGGGCACCAACCCCGACTACGCGCCCTCCAACAATTCCTTCATCCAGGACGGGCGGTTCTTCGTGGATGCCGATGTGGCCCACACCGCCCGCACCTGCGTGCTCGGGCCCCAGACCGCCGAGGCCCTGTTCGGCAAGAAGGATCCCATCGGGCGCACGGTCCTGGTGAACGGAACGGCGTTCAGCGTCATCGGCCTGCTGGAAAAGAAAGGCAGCTTCCTCGGCGGAGATGCCGACAACATCCTGATCATCCCCATCAGCACCTTCGACGAGATGTTCCCCCAGGTGAAGAACGGAGGCGGCGACACCATCCACATCGCCACGATCCCCAAGGACCCGAAGCGGATGTACGAGATGATGGACCAGGAGGTGGCGATCCTCCGCGCCCGCCGGGGCCTGAAGGCCAGCCAGCCCAACGACTTCGCCATCTTCACCAGCGAGGCCCAGCTCAAGACCTTCCAGCAGATCACCGGCGGCATCGCGGGCGCCATGGTCCTCATCGCCGCCATCGCCCTGCTCGTGGGCGGCGTGGGCGTCATGAACATCATGCTGGTGAGCGTCACCGAGCGCACCCGCGAGATCGGCGTGCGCAAGGCCCTGGGCGCCACCCGCAAGGACATCGCCATGCAGTTCCTGGTGGAGGCCATCAGCCTCACGGGCGTGGGCGGCGCCGTGGGCATCGCCGTGGGCCTGGGCATCGCCATGCTGGTGCGCCTGGTCTTCGAGTTCCCCGCCGCCGCGCCCGTCTGGAGCATCGTCCTGGGCTTCGGCGTCAGCACGGCCGTGGGCCTGGTGTTCGGGCTGTGGCCCGCCTTGAAGGCCGCGAAACAGGACCCGATCGAGGCCCTCCGCTACGAGTAGGCCACTCCATCGCCCGTGGTCCAGCGCCTGGGCGCTCGGCTTCGCCTCACGCACGGCGCCTGCTCCCCCGCGAACGGACGCGCCGCCGGCGCGTCCTCCCGCTCGCCTTTGGCTCGCGGAGCGGGTCCCGCGGCCCGCCTTGAAGGCCGCGAAACAGGACCCGATCGGGGCCCTCCGCTACGAGTAGCCGCCGTCAGCCCGCCACGACGGTCTTCACGCTGAACGCCGGGGGATGCTCGATGTGCTTCTTCACGGTGCACTGGCTGGCGGTGCGGACGAGGGCGTCGTGGTACTTCTCGGGGAAGTCGGCGGGCACCTGGATCTCCAGTTCCACCTGGCCCACCATGTTCGTGGCGGGGTCGGGAATGGTCCGCTGGACGAGGCGGATGCCCTCGGAGGACAAGCCCCGCTGCCGGCAGAAGTTCAGCACGTAGATGCCGGCGCAGGTGGCGAGGGAGGCCTGGAACAGCGCGAAGGGCGTGGGGGCCGACCCCTCACCGCCGGCCTGGGGGGGCTGGTCCGTCTGCACCGTGAAGGAGCCGAAGTGGGCGTCCACGCGGGCGCCGCCGGGAAAATCAATGAGCATGTCCATGGGCCGTCCCCTCGTGCAGGACTTCCATCTTTTCGCAGAGTCCCGCCGCCACCAAGCCCGATTCCCGGACAGTGCGGTGGCAGCTCCGGTGCCTAGCGCCCCTCGCCGGGATGGTATCGGCGCTCCAAGTGCTTTTCGATGTCAGAGCGGTAGAACAGGACATCCTTGAACCGGCCCTGGCTGTACCGTTCGGCCTGGTCCGTGAAATGGGGCGAGTCGGGATGCCCGCTCTCGCCACCGGCGAGGAGGCTCTTGGCGCGGAGGCGCGGGCCGAATTCGACGACGGCGACGAAGCTGTTGCCCCGGTCCCCGTAGATGCGGCGGGTGGGTTGGACCGAGGAGGCGCCGAAGGCGGCCAGGGAACCCCAGGTGGCCGAGGGGAACGGGACCGGCCAGCTGAACTTGGCGTCGTCGTAGGCCTGGGCCACGTCGCTGCTGAGCCGCTGGAACCGGTTGATCTCTCCCCACGGGGTCTTCCAGGTGCCGAAATCGGCCTCCAGCTTGGCGCTCGCCCGAGCGAGCGCTTCCAGCCTCTCCTGTGGGGCGAGGTTCTCTGCGATGTAGTCCAGCACCGGAACGCCCTTCCGGCGCGCGGCGGCGGACGAACGGGAGATCAGGTCCTGGCCCCAGTAGATCGCCAGTGAGGTCGGGACGGAGGTCAGCGCATAGCGCCGGTCCCAGGTGCGCAGGGCCTCGACCTGGGGCGCCAGCGCCGCCCTGAGCGGGTCCGCCGGGGGCAATCCGTCATAGGCCTCCAACAGCGCCGGGAGCAGGGGATCGAAGCCGGTCAGGTAGGTGTCGTAGGCGGCCGCGATCAGGCTGTCCAGGGTCATCACCTTCTGGTGCTGCAGCACCTTCACGGCGTGCAGGCCCCGCGCATTTTCCGGGTTCGCCCACATGTAGGCGGGATAGTCCGCCTGCCTGGGGCTGCTGGAACCCGCAGCGGAGAAGGGCCAGTTGTTGGTGTTCTGGATCCATCCGCTGGCAGGATTCAGCAGGGTGATGGTCTCTCCGATCGGATGCAGTCCCTTCCATTCCGTGGCGGCGAGGCTGCCGTCCACCGGCCGGGTCCAGTCGAACTTCGGATCGCGGATCGGCACGAAGTTCCCGTGGAAGTAGGCGATGTTGCCGTCAGCGTCGGCGTAGACGGTGTTGTTCGAGGAGTTGGTCTGCAGTTCCATTGTCTTGCGGAACGCGGCATAGCTCCGGGCCTTGGTGCGCAGGTACGACTGCATCAGCGCCTTCATGGGTTCCTGCATCAGCTTCACGGCGACCCACTTGCCGTTCGCCTCCCGCACGACCGGGCCGTGGTGGGTGAAGTAGGCCGTCACGGTCTTCCGGCTCATTCCCGCAGCGGTCCTGTAGGGCAGGACGATCAGCACGGCCTTCACCGGCCGTTCCCCATGTTCATACCGATAGGAGAACCGCCCTTCCTTCCCGGTGACCGTCTCGAGGTATTCATCGATCACGTCGGCCCCGCCGGACGTGTGCATCCATCCGGCCCGCTCGTTGAATCCCTGGTAGACGAAGAACTGGCCCCAGGTCACGGCGCCATAGGCGTTCAGGCCCTCCTCGCTGGCGACCTGCACCTCGGGCCGGAAATAGAAGGAGGTGTGGGGATTGATCAGCAGGAGCGCATGGCCCGAGGCGCTGAGCTTCGGGGCGATCGCGAACCCGTTGGACCCGCGCGGTTCAGGATCGAGGCCGGCGGAGGCGCCCGCCACGGCCTCCGGCCTGCGAGGGCCGTACATCCGCGCCAGCTCCTTCAGGTCGATCGACTCGATGTCGCCGCCAATGCTCCCTTCGCTGAAGGCCAGGGCCATCCAGGGCTCGAAGCGGGTGATCAGCCTCGGGGTGACCTCCGGGTGGGTGTACAGGTAGTAGTTCAAGCCATCGGCGAAGCCGACCATCAGTTGCTTCAGCCAGGCGGGACTGGCGGCATAGGCCGCCTTCAACCCTGCGGGCGTGATGTACAGCTTCATGCGGAGGTCGCGGTAGAGCTCGGCTTCCCCCTCAACTTCCGCCAGGCGGCCCAGCGCGTTGATGTAGTTCAGTTCGACCCGGTTGAAGTCATCTTCCGCCTGGGCGTACAGGAGCCCGAAGACCGCATCGGCATCGCGCTTCCCGAACACGTGCGGAATGCCCCAGGTGTCGCGCAGGATGGTGACGCGCTGCGCGGTGCGCCTCCAGCGGGCGAGGTCGGCAGCCTTCCCGCGCCGGGAGGTCGCCGCAGCCGGCCCACCGGGCGCAGCAGACGCCGCCAGGGCCCCCAGGCAGAAGGCGAGGCTCAGGAGGATGCGGCTTGGTTTGAACATCGTCCCCTCGGGCGCGGATTCGGGTTCCGGCGCGACCTGCATTGGTTTCGTGAGTCTCCATTCGATCTTGCCACAACCGGTGGCGGCGCCGGGCTCCGCGGCCCGCCGCGAAGGCGGATCCCGTGCCATCCCCAATCTCTCCTGCGCGGGCCCGGCTGGATCCGGCCAGAATGGAGGGCATGGACGCCCAAGAATTCCGCCGCCTCGGTTACCAGCTCGTGGACTGGATCGCGGACTACCGTGAGAACCTCGAGCGCCTGCCCGTGATGAGCCAGGCCAAGCCTGGCGAGGTCCGGGCGGCCTTCCCGGACCATCCGCCCCTGCACGGAGGCCGGGTCGCCCAGGCCCTGGCGGCCCTGGAGCGGGACGTGCTGCCCGGCATCACCCACTGGAACCATCCCTCCTTCTTCGCCTACTTCCCCAGCAACACCAGCTACAGCTCGATCCTCGGTGACCTGGCCGCATCAGGCCTGGGCGCCCAGGGCATGAGCTGGCAGACCAGCCCCGCGGCCACGGAGGTCGAGGAGGTGGTGATGGACTGGCTGCGCCAGATGGTGGGCCTGAGCACGGCCTTCACCGGCGTCATCCACGACACCGCCAGCACGGCCACCTTCACGGCCCTGCTCTGCGCCCGGGAGAAGGTCTCGGAGTACGCGCAGAACACCGAGGGCCTCCAGAGCGGCGAGGCGCCACTCGTGGTCTACGCCTCGGACCAGACCCACAGCTCCATCGAGAAGGCGGCCCTGCTGGCGGGTTTCGGCCGCAGCTACCTGCGCCTCATCCCCACGGATGAGCGCCACGCGATCCGCCTGGACCTGCTGCGGTCGGCCATCGAGAAGGACGTCGAGATCGGCCTGCGCCCCTGCGCCGTCGTCGGCGCCGTGGGCACCACCGCCACCACGGCCCTGGATTCCCTTCCCGCTCTGGCGGACCTCGCGGAGCAGCATGGCATGTGGCTCCACGTAGACGCGGCCCTGGCGGGCACGGCCATGGTGCTGCCCGAGTGCCGCTGGATGTGGGAGGGCATCGAGCGGGCCGACAGCCTGGTGTTCAACCCCCACAAGTGGATGGGCGTGGGCTTCGACCTCAGCGCCTACTACGTGCGCGATCCCCAGCACCTCATCCGCGTCATGAGCACGAACCCCAGCTATCTGCGCACGGCCCAGGACGGCCAGGTGAGCAACTTCCGCGACTGGCACATCCAGCTGGGCCGCCGCTTCCGGGCGCTGAAGCTGTGGTTCTACCTCATGGACGTCGGCGTGGCGGGCCTCCAGGCCCGCATCCGCCGCGACCTGGCGAACACCCAGTGGCTCAAGGAGCAGGTGGACGCGGCTCCGGATTGGGAACGGCTGGCGCCCGTGCCCCTGCAGACCGTCTGCCTCCGGCATGTGAAGCCGGGACTCGACGAGGCCGCCCTCGCCGCCCACAACCTGGACATCGCCCGCCGGATCAACGAGGGCGGCAAGGCCTACCTCACTCCTTCCATGCTGAAGGGGACGCAGATCCTCCGGGTGAGCATCGGCGCCGAGACGACCGAGCACACCCATGTCGAGCAGCTCTGGGCCCTCCTCCGGGAAGCGGCCGGCTGAGGCCGCCGGACAGATTTCCCTTGCCCGCCATGGCGATTCCCCACCACACTGTGGGTGTCATGACCACCTTCCCGGCCATCAACCCTCGCCCCAATCATCCCACCCCGACGGATGGGTTGGAGAGGGTCTAGACCAGACCGAAGCGTCACCCGCTCTCCAACCCCCGATCCTGCGATCGGGGGTTTTTGTTTTCGAGGTCCCCATGGTTCGCCAGCCGACATCGACCGCCAAGGCGGGGCCGAAGCCCCGCATCCTGGATCGCGCCGGCCTCCCGTCCGCCCGGCGGGTCGTGGTGAAGCTGGGCACCCAGGTGGTGGTGGACCCGGGCGGCCGACCGGCCCTCGCCCGCCTCTATGCCCTGATGGAGGCGGTGGCGGCGATGGCCTCGCGCGGCTGCCAGCCCGTGTTGGTGTCCTCGGGCGCGGTGGGGCTCGGTGCACGGCAGCTCGGGCTCGAGCCCAAGTCCCTGGCGGAGAAGCAGGCGGCGGCGGCGGCGGGACAGGGCGAGCTGATGGCCCTCTATCAGGAGGGCCTGGGCCGCCTGGGGTTCAAGGCCGCCCAGGTCCTGCTGACCGAGGACGACTTCGCCGACCCCACGCGCCACGCGAACCTGCGGCGGACGCTGGAGACCCTCCTCTCGCTGGGGGCCATCCCCGTCCTCAATGAGAACGACACCGTCTCCACCCTCGAGCTGGAGCGTCCCGCCGCCGGCCGGACCCCGGTCTTCAGCGACAACGACCATCTGTCGGCCCTGGTGGCGGCGCACCTGGAGGCGGACCTCCTGATTCTGCTCTCGGATGTCTCGGCCCTGCACACCGGCAACCCCAGGCTGGATCCCGCTGCGGTCCCCCTGGCCGAGGTGCCCTTCGGCCAGGTTCCCGCCGTGCGGACCGAGGGGCGGAGCGGCCGCGGGCGAGGGGGCATGACCAGCAAGGTGGCGGCCGCGCGTCTGGCCGCGGATCGGGGCGTGCCGGTGGTGCTCGCCTCCGGGCTCGAGCCCCGGATCCTGGAGCGCATCCTGGAAGGCGCTTCGGTGGGGACCCTCTTCACGCCCGACCCCGGCGGACCGAAAAACCCCGTGCCAGCCGGCAATCCCATCCGGCCCATGGCCCTGGCCGCCCGGGCGGCCTCGCGGCGCCTGGCCGTCACGGACACCGCCACCCGCGACCAGGCCCTCACCACCCTCGCCGACCTCCTCCTGGGGGAGGAGGCGGCGATCCTTGCCGCCAACGAGGCGGACCTGGCCGCGGCGAAGGCCACGCTCGGCGCCTCGGCCTGCCAGCGCCTGCGCCTCGACCGAGCCAAGCTGCACAGCATGGCGGAGGGCGTGCGGGCGGTCGCAGCCCTGCCGGATCCGCTGAACCAGGTCCAGCTTCGGCGCCAGCTCGATGACGGGCTGGAACTCACGCGCGTCTCCTGCCCCCTGGGCGTACTCGGCGTGGTGTTCGAGTCCCGGCCCGACGCCCTCATCCAGATCAGCGCCCTCGCCTTGAAGAGCGGGAATGCCGCGCTGCTGAAGGGCGGGCGCGAGGCGCGCCATTCCAACGCGGCCCTGCTGCACACCATCCAGGAGGCCCTGCGCCGCACCGGGCTTCCGGTTGCGGCCATCCAGGGCCTGGAGGATCGCGCCTCCGTCGAGGCGCTCCTGGCGCTGAACGAATGGGTGGACCTGGTGATCCCGCGGGGTTCCAAAGATCTCGTGAAGCACATCCAGAACGCCACGCGGATCCCCGTGCTCGGTCATGCCGAGGGGGTGTGCCACATGTACCTGGACGCCTTCGCAGACACCGACATGGCCGTCGCCCTGGTCCGGGACGCGAAGCTCCAGTACCCCGCCGCCTGCAACGCGGTGGAGACGGTGCTGGTGCATGCGGCCGCCGCGCCGCGTCTGCTGCCGGCCCTGACGGAGGATCTCCAGGCCCGCAAGGTCGAGCTGCGGGGGTGCGAGCGCTGCCGCGCCCTGGTCCCCTGGCTGGGCGCCGCGACATCGGCGGACTGGGACACGGAGTACGGCGAGCCCATCCTGGCCCTGAAGGTGGTGGCGGATCTGGAGGAGGCGCTGGCCCACATCCGCACCCATGGCAGCGGCCACACCGAGGCCATCGTCACGGAAGATCCCGCCGCCGCCGCCCGGTTCCTTGCGGAGGTGGATGCCGCGGGCGTCTACCACAATGCCTCCACGCGGTTCGCCGATGGGTTCCGGTACGGATTCGGCGCCGAGGTGGGCATCAGCACCGGGCGGATCCACGCCCGCGGACCCGTGGGACTCGAAGGTCTGCTGAGCTACCGCTACCTCCTCCGGGGCCATGGCCACCGGGTGGAGAATTACACCGGGCCCGCGGCCCGCCCCTTCCAGCACCTCGATCTGAGGTCGACATTATAAGCATCAATTATTGACACATAAGACTCTATAACTTTGAGCCCAAGAGATGAACTGTTAACCTTGACCAACGCTCGTCGCTCCTGGATTGCCGCAGGGGCGACTTTTTCGTATCGGGAGGACCCATGGCTGCCCTTCTCTCCCCTGAGACACCTGCCTTCGCCGTGCCTGAGGCCAACCTTGTCCCGGTGAGCGACCACCTGAAACAGCTGGCGCCGATTCCCGCTTCCCGCATGTTCCTCATCAACAAGTCGCTGAAGGTCTTCAAGGAAAAGCAGCCGGGCGTGCCCGTCTTCGACGCCAGCCAGGGCGACGGCGGCGCGTCGCTCCCCGGGGTGCCCGCGGAGCTGCTGGACCGCGCCTTCGAGATGCAGAAGCAGCACGGCACCGCGTACGACATGCCGTTCGGCACGGACGCCTACCGGAAGAGCGTGGCGGAGCAGTACTGGAAGCTGGCCCCCGACACGGGCTGGGGCCCAGCCAACATCATCGGCACGCAGGGCGGCCGCGACGGCCTCCAGAAGGCCTACCAGGCCATGCTGGCCCTCGGCCATGGCCGCCAGGGCGATGTGGTCGTCGTGAGTCGCGTGCCCTGGATCAGCTACAACTGGGGGCCCTACGGCATCGGCGCCAACGTGATGTGGGCCCCCGGCCGGGCAGAGGAAGGCTGGGCCTACTCCGAAGAAGGCATCCGGGCCTGCGTCGCCGAAGCCGCGAAGCACGGCCGCAAGGTCGCGGGTCTCGTCATCACCAGTCCCGACAATCCCACGGGCCAGACGCTCACCCTCGAGCGCCAGATCGTCCTCGCCCGCGCGGCGCTGGAAGCCGGCGTGGCCTATGTGCTCTTCGATTGGATGTACCACGCCGTGGGTGATGGCGAACCCTACGATGTGAACGTGCTGCTGCGCGCGTTCGAGCCGGACCTGCGCAAGCGCCTGATGGTGCTGGACGGTCTCACCAAGAGCCTCGGGGCCTCCAACATCCGCAACTGCCACCTGCTGGCGGACGCGGAGCTGGTCAAGGTCGTCGTGGCCCAGGCCTCGCACACCGTGATGCCCTCCTTCTTCAGCTTGGCCGTGGCCATGGCCGCCTACGAGAAGGGCTTCCAGGCCGCCTCCGCGCCCATCGCCGACCCCACCCGCGCCAGCCGCGCCTGGCTGCGCGCGTTCCTGAAGGCGCAGGGGCTCACCCACATCATCGGCCAGGGCTACTACGCCTTCATCAAGGTGGCGGACACCTTCCAGGCCAAGGGCTGGACCGACTCCGAACCCATGGGCCAGTACCTGGCCGAGGAGCATGGCGTGGCGGTGGTGCCCGGCGCCTTCTTCAGCCCCTACGGCGCCGAGTGGATCCGCTTCTCCTACGCCACCCCGCCCGAGCGCACCCAGGGCGCCGCCGAGCGGCTCGTGGCGGCGCTGAAGTCGCTTCAGGGTTGAACCGATTCACTTGCACTTCAATTGATTGATCTGGAGCACCCGTGTTCGACCTGAACGCCTTCGTGGAGAAATTCCAGCTGGCCCGCCAGACGGCCCAGGAAACGCGGCCCCAGGGCGGGCTCTGCGGGCTGGAGCTGGAGTGGAACCTGGTGGACCCCCAGTTCCGCCCCCTGCTCACCGTGGGTACCGGGCCCGACCGCATGTCCTTCGTCGATCACCTGCGCTCGAAGGTGCTGGCGCCCTGGACCGAGGAATACCACCAGCTGGAGGTCTTCCACTGGATGATCGAATGGGTCACGCGGCCCTACCACACGCCCAAGGGCGCGGTGTACGAAGGCCGCCTGCTGGAGGCGGCCCTCATCAACGCCCTCTACAAGGCCGGCCGGGCCTTCGGGGAACCCCTGTACTACTGGCACGGCAATCTGCTCGTGCTGCCTGAGATCGGGCCCGACTGCGTACCCATGTCCTGGCACCTGGCCAAGCGGCGCTACCTGCAGCGCTGCGTCGAGATCTACGGGACCGAGCTGGCCACCGCCGGCACCCACTCCAACCTGAGCCTGCCCGAGCCCATGCTGGCCTGGGACTTCATGCACCTGCCCGACGCCCAGCGCGGGGACAACCACCTGGACGCCTACAAGAACAAGGTCTACATCACCAGCACGCGGCTCATGCGGGCCTTCGCCGCCCTCTTCATCGCCACCAGCGCCAGCACGCCCCTGCAGGCTTCGGAGGAGGGCGGCAAGCCCGTCGTCCGGCTGACGCCCTACGAATCGGTGCGCAACCTCACCTTCCCGAACCCGCCCGCCCTGGACGTGCCGGACCTGAACCGCAGCCACTCCGACTACCTGCGCCTGTCCTACGACCTGGTCCGCCGCGGCGTTCGCTTCGGCAACAACAACTGGATCCCCGTGCGCGCCCGCTCCCAGGTCGAGCCCGTGGAGCGCCTCATCCAGGTCACCAGCGACCAGCTGCACGACATCTACGCCCGCGGCCTCTTCGCCGCCGGCGAAACCCGGAACGTGGAGGACATGGCCGCGCAGATCGAGCGCCAGAACCTCTTCGCCCGGATCGACCTGCCCATGGCCCGCGTGGAAGTGCGCACGGATGATCCCGGCCACGAACTGGCCCTGGACGTGGCCAACCTCACCCTCAAGCACCTGCTGCTGCTCCGCTTCTATGCCGATCCCGACTTCGCCCGCGGCTTCCGCTACGACGCCGAGGACATCACCCGGGCCCGCCGCAACGAAGACCTGGCGGCCCGCGAGGGCCTCAACGCCGTCATCGAGGACCCCCTCACCGCCAAGCCGGTGGCCATGCGCGCCTTCCTCGCCTGGACGCTCAACCAGCTGCGCCCCCTGGCGGAGGCCCTCGACTTCTGGGAGGACCTCCAGCCGCTCCGCGAGATGGTGGATGGCGCCCCAAGCACCGCCGAGAAGATGCGCCAGCGGCTGAGGGCCAAGCTCGGGACTTCGGACATCGTGCCGCCCGCCCTGCTCGTCGAGCTGGCCGAGGCCCGGACCGCCCAGGTCCGTGAGGAAGTGGAGACCGTCACCGCCCACCTGGCGGACCTCGGCACCGAGCAGGACAAGCTGCAGGACTTCGTGGAGCACGCCCGGGACGAAGTGCACCTGGACCCCCGCGCCCCCGTGCGGTTCCGCCCCCGGCCCGAGAAGCTGGTGGAATCCGGCTTCGTGGACAAGACCACGGAAGTGCTGTCCGTCTCCCAGCGGCTCATCCGCATTCCCAGCGTCACCGCCTGCCCGGAGGAGCGCATGCCCGAGATCCACCGGGCGGCCACCTTCATCTACGACTACCTGCGCAACCACGGCGTGCCCGTGCGCTACTTCGACCAGGCCACCTTCCCCGCCGTGCTGGCCCATTTCCCCGGCGGCGAGAAGGCCCCGGTCATGCTCTGCGGCCACTTCGACGTGGTCGAGCCCGAGCCCGACGACAGCCAGTTCGAGCCGAAGATCGAGGGCGACTACCTCTGGGGCCGCGGCGCGGCGGACATGAAGACCGTGCTCTCCACCTACCTGGTGTGGATGAAGGACACCCTCAAGAAGGGGGCGCCCTACCCGCCCGTGAGCCTCCTCATGCTCGGCAATGAAGAGAATGGCGAGCTTGAGCCGATGGGCACGCCCCACGTGCTCAAACAGCTCAAGGAGGAGTGGGACTACGAGCCCTCCTTCTTCGTGGCCGGCGAGCGCACCGGCGAGAAGGGCACCGAGCTCTGGGGCGAGGTCTGCACCCAGAACCGCGGCGTCCTTCGCTTCGAGCTGGTGGCCAGGGGCACCCGCGGCCACAGCGGCCTGGCGGGCGGCAGCGATCTCACCGAGCGCCTGTTGGGCGCCCGCGAGGCCCTGCGCGAGATGTTCGCAAAGCGCCTCACCCTCAAGGCCTCGGATGGCTGGCAGTCCCTGGCCCGCTTCGCCTACATCCAGGTGGGCACCCCGGGGGTCTACAACATCACGCCGGACCGCGGCGCCCTGGGCGTGGAGCTCCGCCCCATCCCCCAGGACGACATCTCGAGCCTGCGCGCCGCCATCGAAGCCATGGCCGCGGAGCGGGAGCTGGAGTTCGTGCCCGCCGCCTGGGAACCCGGCGTGGCCTGCGATCCGGAGAACCCCTACCTCAAGGCCCTGCTGGCGGGCATCGAAGCCGCCGGTGGCGAGGTGCGCCTGGGCCGCAAGGGCGCCGGCACCTCGGCCCGCTTCGCCCCCAAGGGCCAGGGCGTGGTCTGGGGCCAGACCGGCATCGGCCCCCATGCCGCCGGCGAGCGCCACTTCATCCCCAGCATCGATCCCTACTACCGGGCCCTGGAGGCCTTCGCGGCCAAGCTGAAGGCCTGACCGCAGGTAGGCTCCGGGATCGTGCCGGAGATCACTGTCGAAACATCTTCTTGGCCTCACCATCGTGGATGGGTTTCAGGATGAAGATCTGCTGATCTTCCGGAGACCCGGGAGCCTGCCCCGATGAGTCCTGTCTTGAGTCAGCCAGAATCTGCCCGCACGGGCCGCCGTGCCCCGGGCGGCCTGGTGGCGGTGTGCGGCTGGTGCGGGAAGGTCCGCGACCCCGCGGGAACCTGGGTGCCCGGGGACCCGGACCTCCTGGAAAGGGCGGCCAGGGTCCTCACCCACGGCGTGTGTCCGGACTGCGCCCGGCAGCACTTCCCCCGTCGCCGGTCGGCCGCCTGAGTGTGGCGTTTTTTTGCCGGCGGCACAGAGTGCCCAGCAGGTCGGAATCGTGCCCAAGGTCACTGTGACGAGGGCGCCTGACCATTGATCATGAGGTCAAGGAAAGCACCTCTCCGGCCCGCCCGGCGCCGCCTTTCCCGAGGACATCCCCATGATCCGCAGGTTGACCCGGCTCTGGCCATGGCTGGCCCCCTGGGACGAACAGGCCACGCTGGAGATCCGCCTGTTCCGGAAGGTCTGCCTGCTGACGGCGGGCCTGTCCCTGTTCATCGTCCTGCCCGTGAACCTGCTCCAGGACCTGCCCCTCGGCCTGGATCTGGCGGTGGCCGCCTTCGGCATCGTGGCCTACGCCCTCTACCGGGCCTCCCTGAACGGCCGGCACGCGATGAAGACCTTCTGCGTGCTCCTGGGCCTGCTGCTCAACTTCAGCTGGTTCATGAATGCGGGGTCCCAGGGGAGCGTCGGCATGTTCCTGTTCGCCGGGGCCATGGTGCTGAACATCTTCTTCCGGGGCCTCACCCGGTGGCTGGGCATGGCCGTCTTCATCGTCAACGGGCTGGCGCTGCTTTGGCTGGAGCGGGTCTATCCGAAGCTCGTCGTGCCCTACTCCCAGGCCCTCGACCGCCAGTGGGACCTCATGACCAGCTTCGTGGTGAGCACCCTCGCCTGTGTCCTGGTCCTGCGCGTGGTGCTGGCCGCCCACGATCGGGAGCGGCAGCGGCTCACCGCCACCAACGCCAAGCTGGAGCAGAGTCTGGCCGAGATCCGGACCCTCCAGGGCCTGCTGCCCATCTGTGGCTGGTGCAAGAAGATCCGGGACGACGCGGGCCTGTGGACTCAGGTGGAGCAGTACCTCGCCGAGCACACGGACGCGGCCTTCACCCACGGGATGTGCCCCGATTGCGCGAAAATCCACTTTCCCGGCAGACAGGCCCAGGAGCCCCGACCCGAAGGACAGGACCAGCCGGCCTGAGCCTCAGAAGTCCAGGTTCTCGGTGATCCGGGTGCCGTCCTTGCTGAAGGTGGCGAAGAACCTGGCGATGCGTGCCTCGGCCTCGGCCAGGTCGTCCAGGCCGAGGTTCAGGTTCAGCAGATCCACATACCAGGGGGCCTTCACGGGACTCTGGACGTAGGTCTGGACGATGGCGCGGGCGATGGGGAGGGTGGTGCCCTTGGAGTCGTCGTGGACGTCGCGGTTGCTGGCCTTGCGGAGCTTGGCGTATTCCTCCTCCAGCAGACGCGCGAAGAGGGCCGGCGTGAAGGCATCCCCGGCAGCGACACCGGTGGCCGTGTCCGCTTCCGTGAAGGTGGCGCCCTTGTGCAGCCATTCCCACAGGATCGACACGCGGATCTCGCCTGTGGCCATGTCCTCCATGAGGTAGAGGACGTCATCGTTGCCGAAGAAGTCGGCCGGTTTCAGCGCCGCTGCCTGGAAGCCGCGCAGGAAGGCGTTGCCGTACTGCAGGGCCACGGACAGCAGGTCCCGCGCGCCGGCGATGGTCCGGGGCGCCTCCTCGAGCTGCATCAGGCCCGCGGCGTCGCCGGGGTTGTAGGTCAGCGCCGGGAAGGCGCGGCCCATCTGGTTGGCCTCGCCCACGCGCTCCCACACGGGCCTCACGATGTGGACCATCTTCCAGTGGGCCACCCACTTCCCGGACGCGCCTTCGCGCTGCTCGCGCTCGGCCCCCGCCACCGCGCGCTTCATGCTGGCGGCGACGCCGGCCTCGCTGCCCACGGGGATGTTGGGTTCCATGCCGCCCTGCCAGAGGGCGAAGCGCCCATTCCGGTCCGGCGTGTTCATGGCGCGGCGCACGCGGTCCTCGTAGGTCCGCATGTAGCCGTAGGTCATGGTGATGGACTGGATGTTGGGGTTCACGAACTCCCGGTCCCAGGCCAGGGCGTCCGACACGCTGTTGATGTAGTCCCAGCGCCCGGTGTTGAAGCCCACGAAGTGGGGCGACAACGCCGCGCGGATCTCCATGAGCTGGAAGCACTGCTCGAGTTGCTCCACCAGCACGTAGACCTTGATGGTGCCCACAGGCAGGCCCAGGTGGGCTTCCAGGGCGAGCAGCAGGTCGTTCCAGAGGGCGGCGTCCTCGGCGGTCTGCGTCTTGGGCAGGTAGAGGACGATGCTGCGGCCCACGGCCCGCAGCCGCTCATGGTTGTTCACCACGTAGAGCACCAGGTCCGTGATGGAGGCGGAGAACCCGTGGCCGTCGCGGCGGATGTGGCGGTCCTCCAGGTGGAGCCCCCGGCACCGGTACAGCAGCGTGGTGAAGTCCAGCTGCTTCCGCCAGTCCGCGATGATCGGCCTGCCGAAGAACCCCTGGGCCCACTGGTTCATCTCGCGGGCGACCTCTTCGGCCACCTCCAGGAAGAGCCGATCCCGGGCGATGGCGAGCTTGAGGTTGCGGTGGTTGTCCAGGGACATGGTGTCCACCTGGCCCAGCGCATCCTCGCCGTCGAACATCCAGCCGTCGGCTCCTGAGAGCAGCGCGTAGGCCACGTTGCGGATGCCGGAGCGCGTGTCCGAGCGGGGCTTGGTGGCCGGCCCCGTGCCCTGGATCCACTGGCGCGTGAGGTCGGGCGGGATCACGGCGCCATCGAAGTTCCCGGCGCGGGCGTCGGCCACCTTGATCTGGGTGCCCGGAATCAGCGCTTCGGGATCGAGGAAGGCGATGCGCTCGCGGGCCTCGGCCCGCTGCTTCCGCCGGGCGGTGCGCGCCGCCATGCGCGCCCTGCGCTTCTCGTCGAGGGGCGCCAGCACCTCGAGGGCGCGGAGCACCTCCGGCGTGTAGACATCCGGGTAGGAGGACAGGACGGCGTCACGGAATTCGAGGGTCATGGTGTCTCCCTTGGGGAAATCGGCATGGACGGGTGCATCCATTCTTGCGGATCGCGGGGTGCGGCCCTCCGTCGAGGGCTTGTCAACCGGGTGTTCGTGTCAATCGCTTGTCAATCACAAAGCCCCCGAGTGTCAATCGAGGCTCACCGCCTCAGGGCCATGCCCACCTTCACCAGGCGGCAGGCCCTGGCGGCGGCGGCTTCCACCAGGATGGCGCCCTGGCCCATGCAGGCTTCCAGGGTCATGGGCTGGGGCACGGTGGTGGCCAGCGCATCGATGCCGTGGCCGAGGACATCGTCGGCGCCGTCACCCAGCCCGCCGGCAATGCACACCACGGGCACGCCATGGCGCTTGGCCACGGCCGCCACACCCACGGGCGCCTTGCCCATGGCCGTCTGGAAGTCCGTGCGGCCCTCGCCGGTGATGACCAGGTCCGCGCCCTGCACCAGGGCTTCGAAGCCCGTGGTCTCCAGCACGATGGCCACACCGGGCCGCAGGCTGGCGGGGGTGAAGAACAGCAGGCCCGCGCCGAGGCCGCCGGCGGCGCCGGCGCCCGGCAGCAGGGCGATGTCGCGGCCCGTGGCGGCCTTCGCCACGCCCGCGAAGACGCCCAGGGCCGCATCCAGTTCCTGGACCATCCCCGGGGTGGCGCCCTTCTGCGGGCCGTAGACGGCGGAGGCGCCGCGGGGCCCGCACAGGGGGTTGTCCACGTCGCAGGCCACCAGGATGCTGGCCTGGGCCAGCCGGGGATCCAGGCCCGAGAGGTCGATGTGGGCCACCCGGGCCAGGGCCGCACCGCCCTCGGGCAGGTCCCGGCCCTCGGCATCGAGGAAGCGTGCGCCCAGGGCCCGGGCCATGCCCGTGCCGCCATCGTTGGTGGCGCTGCCGCCGATGCCGATGACGAGCTTGCTCAGGCCGGCATCGAGGGCCGCCTTCATCAGTTCGCCCGTGCCGAAGGTGCTGGTGATGCGGGGATCGCGACGGTCCTTGGGCACCAGGGGCAGGCCCGAGGCCGAGGCCATCTCCAGGAAGGCAGTGGCGCCGTCGCCGGAGAGGCCCCAGTGGGCCCGCACGGGCTCGCCCAGGGGGCCGCGGACGTCCGAGTGCATGAGGCGTCCGCCCGTGGCGGCCACCAGCGCCTCGACCGTGCCCTCACCACCATCGGCGATGGGCACTTTGAGCACTTCCGCGGCCGGGAACACGGCGTGGATGCCGCGTTCCATGGCTTCCGCCACGCCCAGGGCCGACACACTGCCCTTGTAGGAATCCGGAGCCACGATGATGCGCATGGAACCCACCTCGATGTCAGTCAGAGATAAAACTACCGCCAAGACGCTCACGCGTCTTGGCGGCTGTCGATCAGCAGGTCAGGGAACGAGTCCCGGGAACAGGAACGCGAAGCCGAAGACCATGAGGCCCAGCAGGATCACGTAGGGGATCGTGTACTTGATCGTCTGTCGCATGATCAGGCCCTCCTTGCCGGCCAGGCCCACGGCGGTGGCGGCGATGACGATGCTCTGGGGCGAGATCATCTTGCCCGCGGAAGCGCCCGCGCTGCCGGCCGATGCCATGAGGATGTCGGACAGGCCCATGCCCTGGGCGGTGAGCTTCTGCAGGTTCCCGAAGAGGGCATTGGCCGAGGTGTTGCTGCCGGTGAGGAACACGCCCAGGGTGCCGAAGAGCGGGCTCAGGAACGGATAGACGTGCTTGCTCACCAGGGCCACGATGCCGTTGGCCATGGTGGCCACCATGGAGATCTGCTTGGTGGCGAGGTCGCCCACCACGGCCAGCTTGGTCTTGGGGTCGATGATGGGCAGGGCCATGTTCATCACTTCGGCGATGGCGAGGATGCTGGCCACCGCGATGAACGACGGGATCATCTGCTTGAAGGTCTTGCCGAACTGCTCGCCCATCACGCCGTAGCTGATGCCCATGAAGGGGAAGGCGATGAGGCCGGCGATGAGCATGATGGTGCCGGGGCTCTGGAGCCAGGTGAATGCGTAGAGCTTGCCGGGGTTGTAGATCTGGGCCTTGAGGAGCACCCACTTCCAGCCCGGGGCGCTACCGTTGAAGAGCGGCTTGGTGCTGGGTAGGTTCACGGCGATGACGAGCACCGCCAGCAGCAGGTAGGGCAGCCAGGAGAGGAACAGCTCCTTCGCATGGAACTCGCGCCGCTCCTCGGTGGCCGGGGCCTCGCCCTCGAAGAGCCAGGGCTGGGCGTGCTTCTGGAAGTTCAGGTAGATGGCGGTGGCCACGAGACAGACCAGGCCCGCCAGCACCGAGGTGAGGTCCGCGCCGATGAAGTTGGAAACGAGGAACTCGGTGATGGCGAAGCTGAGGCCCGACACCAGGATCGTGCCCAGGGCGCCCTTCAGCCCCTTGGACTTGGACATGGCATAGACCGTGGCGAAGGCCATGATCAGCGCCAGGGGCGCCATGAAGCGGCCCGTCATCTGGGAGAGCTTCATCACGTCCAGGCCCGTGGTCTTGGCCAGGGTCACCGTGGGGATGGCGAGGGAACCGAAGGGCACCGGGCCCGTGTTGGCCACCAGGCACACCAGCGCGGCCATCATCGGGTTGTAGCCCAGGCCGATGAGGATGCTGGCGGGAATGGCCACCGGGGCGCCGAAGCCGCAGATGCCCTCGAGGAAGGCGCCGAAGCCGAAGGCGATGAGCAGGGCCTGGGCGCGGCGGTCCACGGTGAGGTTCGCCATGGCACCCTGCATCTTGTCCATCCAGCCGGTGGCTTTCAGCACGTTGTAGACCACCAGCGCGCCGAAGGGGATGTACATGATCGGGAAGATGCCCGTGAGCCCGCCCTGGAAGGCCGCCAGCAGCGTCACCTTGGCCGGGAAGTGGAACACGAGGACGGCCGCGAGCACGGTCACCAGCAGGGCGACGGGCGCCACCTTCGCGGCGGGTTTCATCAGCAGCGGGATGCCGATGAGCAGAACGATGAGGGGCAGCGTGGCTGCAAGGATGCTCAATAACATTGTCGACCTCCGAATCGGTTGCAGAACAGTACCGCGCGATGGTCTGACCACCAAGCCAAAAGCGTTTTCCAAGCACATGGGCCGGAATCAGATGGATTCCGGCCCATGCATGTATGACTTGTGGTGTGGATTTTACCGGTATTGCCTGGGGTGGTTAGACCACCAGACCTATTTGGTTTTCACGGGATCCGCTGGCCGCTTGGGCAGGTGCATGGGTTTCTCGGCCATGCGCTTCAGCACCTCCTGCACGCCCCGCTCCAGCTGGCGATCATGGCCCGCCAGCATCGAAACGGGGTCGTTCTCCACCTCGATGTCAGGCGTCACGCCCTCGCCTTCGATGATCCATTCGCCCGTGGGCGCGTTGGTGCCCGAGCGCGGGACGAAGACGCTGCCGCCGTCGATCAGCGGCGTGTTGCCACCGCCCACGACGCCGCCCCAGGTCCGCTTGCCGATGAGGGGGCCGAGGCCCGCGAACCGGAAGTGATAGGGGAAGATGTCGCCGTCGCTGGCGCTCGTCTCGCTGGTGAGCGCCACCATGGAGCCGTGGAACACCGTGGAGGGATAGGTGGTCGGTTCGTCGCTGCCGAAGCCGAAGCGCGTGCCCAGCAGCTTCTTGCTGAGGCGCTCGATGATCATCTGGCTGATGTTGCCGCCGCCGTTGGCGCGGACATCCACGATCAGCCCCTCCTTGCGGATCTGCGGGTAGTACCACTTGATGAACTCGTACAGGCCGGGCGCCCCCATGTCGGGAATGTGGAGGTAGCCCACCTTCCCGCCGCTGAGCTTGTCCACGGTCTCCTTCGAGCGCAGCACGAAGTCCAGGTAGCGCAGGCTGGCCTCGCTCTGGATGGGCTGGTAGCTGACCTGCCGGGCCCCCTCGAAGCTGGGCTTGGTGTTCAGGGTGAGCGTCACCGTGAACGTCTTGTTGCGCAGCAGGCGGTAGGGGCTGTCGTCCGCCTTCAACTCCACGCCATCGATGGCCAGGATGTAGTCACCCTCGCGGGCATCCACGCCCACCTCCGTCAGGGGACTGCGGTACTTGGGTTCCTCGTTGTGGCCCCGGTAGATGTGGGCCAGGCGGTAGCGGCCCGCGGCGGCATCCAGCTCGAAGCGGGCGCCGGGCAGGCCCACCCGGGCGCGCTCGGGCAGGAACTGGTCGCCGCCTTCAGTGTAGGTGTGGCCGATGTTCAGCTCGGAGATGAGCTCGGTCAGGACGTAGGTCAGGTCCGAGCGGTGCGTGACGTACTGCAGCCAGGGGCGGTACTGTTCCCGCAGGGCCTTCCAGTCGTAGCCGTGCATGTTCTTCACGTAGAAGAAGTCGCGGAAGCGCCGCCAGGTCTCGTCGTAGACCTCGCGCCATTCCTCGGCGGGGATGCGGTCCACATAGAGGTCCTTCGTGGAGACGGTCTTCTTCTCCGTGGCCTTGGGCTTGGCGTCGATGAGCTGGAACGACGCCGCAGGGCCCTGGCCGGCGCGGGCTAGGATCTTGTTCCCGTCCTGGCTCAGCACCCAGCCCTGCACGCCCGCCATCAGCTCGCTCTCCTGGCGCTTCTTCAGGTCGAAGATCCAGAGGCCGCCCCCGCCCGGGCGACGGCCGTTGGCTTCGCCGTACACGAAGGGCTCGGACTTGCTGTAGAGGAGGAAGCCCTTCACCGCCTCCAGGCCGCTCAGGTTGTCGGCTGGCACGGGGACGCGCACGCCGCGCTGCTCGAAGCCATCGAAGTCGATGCGCACGGCCACAGGGCCCTTGGCCTCCGGCTTCTTCTCGCCGTCCTCCTTCCTCGGCCCCTCCTCCTTCTTCTCAGACGCCACGCCCACCTCGTCGCTTTCCGGCGGGAAGGGATGGGCCACGTCCTTCCGCAGGGCGTAGGCCACCACGTCCGTGTTGCGGTTGCCGGCGTAGTCGAACTCCAGGTCACTGATCTGCGGCGCATAGTCCCGGCGGCTGAGGGCATAGAGGTACTTGCCCTCGGGGTCCCAGGCGGGCTCGGTGACGGGGAACAGGTCGCCCGTCAGCCGGTGCAGCTGCTGGTCCGCCAGGCCCCAGATGTGGAGACTGCGGGTGCCGTTCAGGTTGGAGAGTGAGAAGGCCAGGAACTGGCCGTCCGGTGACCAGGCCAGGTCACCCACCCGGGCGAGGGGATCCTTGGCCGCTTTCACGAGCCTGCGATCGGCCACGCCGAGGACGTAGACGACGCCGTCCTTGTCCGTGAAGGCCAGGTGCTTGCCGCCGGGCGCCCAGAGCGGCGCGTTCAGCTGCCCCACCAGGCCGGAGGTCAGCGCTTCGGCCTTCCCCTTGCCATCCTGGGCCACGAGGTAGACCTGGTCTTCGCCACTCATGTCGGAGATGAAGGCCACCTTCCTGCCGTCCGGCGACCAGCGGGCGTGCCGGTCGTGGGCGCCGGAGCTGTTCGTGAGGTTGCGCGCGGGACCCTTCTCGATGGGCACGGTGAACACGTCCCCCCGGGCCACGAAGAGGGCGCGCTCACCCTTGGGCGACAGCGCGAAGCCCTCGATGTTGCGCTCGACGCTGATGCGCGAGGGCCGCGAAGCCCCGCCATCCGTGGGGACGGTGATGGAGATGGCCTGGTCGCTGCCGTCCTGGATGTTCATCACGCGCAGCTCGCCATTCAGCTCATAGACGATGCGGGACCGGTGATCGCTGGAGGGCCAGCGCACGTCCCAGGTCTTCTGGAAGGTGAGCTGTTTCACGGCATCCGTGGCGGGGTCCACCGCGTAGAGGTTCAGCTTGCCGTCGCGATCCGACGCGAAGTACACCTTGTCCCCGATCCACATGGGATCGCGCTCGGTGCGGGGGCTCGCAGCGATCTTCTTCTGCTGCTTCGTGGCCAGGTCGAAGACATAGAGGTCCTGGGCCCAGCCGCCCTGGTACCGCTTCCAGTGGCGGAAGTCGCGGAACATGGGCGCATAGGCGAGCCGCTTGCCATCCGGCGAGAAGGAACCGGGCCCGGCCGTGGGCATGGGCAGTTTCGTGGGCAGCCCGCCCTTCAGGCTCACGGTGTAGAGGGCCGAGCGGCTCAGCACACCGTCGGCGTCGCTTCCCGCGCGGAACAGCACGCTGGACCCATCGGGCGTCCAGCCCACCACCTGGTGGTCGTAGCCGCCCCGGGGCGGCAGCGGGCCCGCCGCAGGATCGTAGGTCAGCTGCCGCGGAATACCGCCGCCGCTGGGAATGACATAGACCTGCTCGTCACCGTCGTATTGGCCCGTGAAGGCGATCCACTTCCCATCGGGACTGAACTTCGCGAACAGCTCCAGGCCCGGATGGGCCGTCAGGCGGGTGGCCGAACCGCCCGTGCTGGCGGCGGTCCACAGGTCGCCTCCGTAGGTGAACACCACCTTGTCCCCTTGGATATCCGGGAAGCGGAGCAGTTTCGTCTGGGCCTGCGCGCCGCCGGTGCAGACGAGCGCGAGGACCAGACAACGGAGGAGAAGGGCGCGTCCAGGCATGGGAACCACCTCGTTGGTAAGGATGGAAAGTGCCGCCATTGTAATACGAGGTAGAACAGCCGATGCCATCAAATACCCCAAGCCCCATGGCCGGGCCCGGCCCAGATCCGCTAGCCTGAATGGCCATGCGCATCCCATTGGCCCTCTGTCTCGTGCTTTCCGGCTTTCTGCGGGCCGATGAACCGCCCATCGAGGTGAATCCCAACCGGCCGACCTTCGCCAATCCGGCCCTCACCACCCAACCGGGCGTCGCGGAGCTGGAATGGGGTCTCCAGCGGAGTGCCTTCCGCGAGGACGGCCCCAGCTTCGGAACACCCACCCTCCTGAAACTGGGCCTGGCGAAGGATCTGGAGCTTCGCCTCGCCTGTCCGGGCTACCTGCGCCTCGAACCCGCGGGCGCACCTCCAGCCTCGGGTCTGGGTGACTTCAACCTGGCTGTGCAGTGGTGCTACCTCCACGATGGCCTGTTCGGCATGGACCAGGCCATCCAGGTGGCCCACACCTTCCCCACGGCCTCGACGGCGCAGGGCCTCGGCAATGGCGCCCCGATCGACACGCTCACCCTGCTGTTCAGTCGGGATGCGGGGTCCTACCACATCGATGTGAACCTGCTGGAGTCCTGGATCGGGCTCACGCCTGACGCGGGAGGGGGCCGCGCCACCCAGACCGCAGGCACCGTCTCCATCACCCGCAACCTCAGCGACGCCTGGTCCATCACCGGCGAACTGTACGCCCTCCAGGCAACCCCGGTGAATGCGCGCATCGCCTCCAACCTTTGGGCCCTGGCCTACAAGGTCTCGAAGCGGCTGGTGCTGGATGCGGGCGTGGATGTGGGGCTGACCCGAGGGGCCCCCCGGTACACCGTCTTTGCGGGACTCACGGTGGGCCTGGGACGCTTCCGCAAGCCATGAGTGAAGCGGCCCCTCTCTCCGTCAAGCGCCTGCTGGAGCAGGTGAAGGCCCGGCTGGAGCCGCCGTTCGCGGCGGTGTGCGTGGTGGGGGAGGTGTCGAACTTCCGGGGCTCGGGCAGGCACTGGTACTTCACGCTGAAGGAGGAGGGCGCGGCCCTCTCCTGTGCGGTGTGGGCGGGGCAGCAGCGGTTCCTCCAGCACAAGCCGGCGGACGGGCAGCGGGTGGTGCTGAAGGGCAGCCTCAACCTCTACGTGGCGGGCGGGACGATCACGCTGGCCGTGACGCACTGCGAGCCCGCGGGCGTGGGCGACCTGCAGGCGCGGCTGCGGGCGCTCGAGGCGGACCTGCGCGCCCAGGGCCTCTTCGACCGGCCCAAGCGCCCCCTGCCCCGCTTCCCGCAGAAGCTCGGCATCGTGGCGGCCCTGGGCGGCGCGGCCCTGCGCGATGTGCTGGAGGTGACGGCCCGCCGCGCCCCGGGTATCGACCTGCTCATCGCCCCGGCGGCGGCCCAGGGCGAACGCTGCGTGCCGGAAACGCTGCTGGCGATCCAGGAGCTCCAGGATCCCTACTGGGGCTGCGAGGCCCTGCTGCTGGTGCGGGGCGGCGGCAGCCTGGAGGATCTCTGGGCCTTCAACGATCCGGAGCTCGTGCGGGCCGTGGCCGAGTGCCGCATCCCCATCATCACCGGGGTGGGCCACGAGATCGACACGACGCTGGTGGACCTGGCCGCGGACCGCCGCGCCGCCACCCCCAGCCAGGCTGCGGAGCTGGCCACCCCGGACCGCGTGGCCCTGGGTGCCGACCTGCGGCGGCGGACCGAGGCGCTGGCTGCGAAGGCCGCCTGGCGCCTGCGGGGCCTGGAGACCACGCTCAACCTGCTGACGGATCACGGCCTCCAGCGGACGGAACCGCTGGCCACGACCGGAGCGCGCCTGGCCGCCCTGGGCCAGCGCCTGGCCTTGGCCCACCCCAGCCGCGGCCTCGATGCCGCCGGCGGGCGGCTGGCCCTGCTGCGGCAGCGCCTGAACCAGGCCGCCGGACGCGCCGCCGGGGAGGCGGACCTGCCGCGGGTGTACGCAGCCCAGCGTGCCCTGGCCCCGGCGGTCCTGCGGGGGCTTCAGCAGCGGGATCAGCGCCTGGCGGTCCTTGGGGAACGGCTGCGGGGACTGGATCCCACCGGCCCGCTCCAGCGGGGCTTCGTCCTGGCCCTGGATGCCGAGGGACGCCCCGTCACCACGGCGATGGCACAGCCCGCCGGAGCGGCCCTGCGCCTGCGCTGGCGCGACGGCGAGCGGCAGGCCCGGCTGGAATAACCCAAGCAGAGATAAAGCGTGAAAGCGGGTAGCCCCAAACTTGAGTCGCGGGTAGTTTGTGACGATGGAGCCCTAGGCAGGACTATGCCACGAAACTTCTTTTTACCATCATCACGCTTGAGATCCCTGATCCTCGCCTTGGCGATGCTCGGCTGCGCCTTCGGCCTGGTCGCGGCTCCGCAGCGCGTGGTCCGGGTGGCGGTCTTCCCCCATGTCCCGGCCATCTTCATGGACAACCAGGGGCAACCCCAGGGCTTCTACGTGGACATGCTCCGGGAGGTGGCGGCCAAAGAGGACTGGGAGCTGCGCTTCGTTCCCGGCACCTGGCAGGATGGCCTCGACCGGGCCCGCTCCGGCGAGGTGGACCTGCTCACCAGCGTGGCCTACTCCCCTGAGCGCGATCGCTACCTGGATTTCGGCCAGGAGCACGCGTTCACGGCCTGGAGCATCCTGTACGCCCACCCCGGCTCTGGGATCACGACGGTGCTGGACACCCGGAACCGCCGGATCGCGGTCATGCGCGGTGACGCCAACGGTGAGCATTTCCGGGAACTCTGCACCCGGTTCAACCTCCCGGTCACCTACGTCGAGTTCGATGACTTCTCCGAGGTGCTCCAGGCCGTCGCCGAGGGACGCACGGATGGGGGTGTGACCTCCAGCTCCTTCGGCTACTCCCAGGAGTCCAGGTTCGGCGTGGAGCGCACCCCGGTGGTCTTCAGCCCTTTCGACCACCATTTCGCCACCAGGGATGGGCGGAACGGCGATCTGCTGGCAGTCCTGGACGCCTACCTGCGCGATGGGAAGAGCCGGCCCGACTCCGGGTACCACCGGGCCCTCAACCGCTGGCTGTCCTCCCAATCGAAGGCGGGGCTGCCCCCCTGGGCCTGGCGGACGGGCCTGGCCATCCTCGCGGCGCTGGCCCTGTCCATCGTGGTGGCGTTCGCCTTCCGGCGCAGGGTGGGAAAAGCCACGGCAGAGATCCGGGAACTGAACCGGGGACTTGAGCGGGAGTTGGCGGAACGGCACCGGGTGGCAGAGCAGATCCTCCACATGGTCCATGGCCTCTCGGCCACCACGGGGGAATCCTTCCTCCACGAGCTGGTCAGGCACCTGGCCCAGGCCACGGAAGCCGATGTGGCCTTCATCGGGGAGTGCCTCAGCGCCGGTGACGCGGGGCGGATCCGCACCCTGTCGGTCCTCTCCAAGGGTCTCCCCACCGAGAACTTCGAATACGCCCAGGCCGGAACCCCCTGCGAACGGGCCATCCGCGGCGAGGTCTGCGTGTTCGCCACCCATGTCCAGGAGAGCTTCCCCGCCTGCGGGATGCTCCACGATCTCGGGGCGGACAGCTACATCGGCGCGCCCCTGGTCGATTCCCAGGGCCGGGCCCTCGGCGTGCTGGCGGTGCTCCACCATGCCTCCCCGACCTCCCCTTCGGAGGTGGCCTCCCTGCTGAGGATCTTCTCCACCCGGGCCGCCGCGGAATTGGAACGGCGCGGGGCGGAGGAGGCCCGGCTCCTGCTCGAACGGCAGATGCAGCACGCGCAGAAGCTGGAGAGCCTGGGCGTCCTGGCGGGCGGCATCGCCCATGACTTCAACAACCTGCTCACCGCCATGCTGGGCCACATGAACGTGGCCCAGATGAAGCTGGCTCCCGAGTCCCCCGCCATGCCCCACCTCGACAGTCTGGAGCAGATCATCCACCGCGCCGCGGACCTCACCCGCCAGATGCTGGCCTACTCCGGCAAGGGGCGCTTTGTGGTGCGCCCCTACGACCTGAACCAGGTGGTGCAGGAAGTCACCCACCTGCTCGAGGTCTCCATCTCCAAGAAGATCGCCCTGCGTTTCCAGCTGGCTCCGGATCTGCCCCAGGTGGAGGCCGATGCGGCGCAGGTCCAGCAGGTCATCATGAACCTCGTCACGAACGCGGCGGATGCCATCGGGGACGCCGAGGGCACCATCCGCCTCAGCACCAGCAGCCTCCAGGTGGACCGCACCTACCTGGATCAGGTCTTCCACGGCCAGGACCTGGCTCCGGGGGCCTACGTGACCCTCGAGGTGAGCGACACGGGCTGCGGCATGACACCGGAAGTCCAGGCCCGCATCTTCGAGCCGTTCTTCACCACCAAGGTCTCCGGTCGCGGGCTCGGACTGTCGGCGACGGTGGGCATCCTGCGGGGCCACCATGCCGGGCTCCGGATTTACAGCGAACCCGGCCATGGCACCACCTTCAAGCTGCTCTTCCCGGCCAGCGAAGCCTGCACCGCCGAACCCCCCAGCGTCGCCACCGTGCCTGCTCCCTCCCAGAAGGCCTCGGTGCTGCTCGTGGACGACGAGGAGATGATCCGCGACGCCGCCGGCTCCGCACTGGAATCCCTCGGCCTCACCGTCCTCACCGCCGGCAACGGCCTCGAAGCCCTGGAGGTGCTGCACCATCGCGGCGGAGACGTGGACCTGGTGCTCATGGACCTCACCATGCCCCTCATGGACGGGCGGGAGGCCTTCCAGCAGATCCGCCGCATCCTGCCCCACCTCCCCGTGATCCTCAGCAGCGGGTACAGCGAGCAGGAATCCGCCCAGGACTTCACGGGCCGGGGCTTTGCGGGCTTCCTCCAGAAGCCCTATACCCTCCGCGCCCTGGAGCAGACCGTCCTCAGCACCCTCGGCAGGAGTCCCGAAGGTCCCTGACGGTTGGCTTCGGCGGTTTCGCCGGAGGGTGTTAACCACGCCATGAGGCATGCGGGCCGTGATAAGGTAAAAAAAATCGCCGGTGCCCAAATGTCCAATGAAACCGATGCCGAGTCCGTACCCTCCCACCGGAGGCGGATTCTGCCCCCCGGCACCCAGGTGGGCCGCTTCCGGGTGGAGGCCCTCCTCGGCACCGGCGGCATGGGCGAGGTCTACCAGGCCTGGGATTCCACCCTGGAGCGCAGCGTGGCCCTCAAGGCCCTGCGCGCCGGGGCGGAACGCGAAGCCTCCGCACCGGAGCGCTTCCGCCGGGAAGCCCTGGCCCTAGCCCAGCTGAACCACCCCAACGTCTGCCAGGTGCACGACTGGGTGGAGAACCCCAGCGGCACCTACATCGCCATGGAGCTCATCGAGGGCCGGACCCTGGACCAGGTGGCGCCGGAACTGGACGTGCGCGAGAAGCTCCGGGTGATCAGCGCCGTGGCCCACGCCCTGGAGGCCGCCCATGCCAAGGGGCTGATCCATCGCGACCTGAAGCCCGGCAACGTCATGGTGGCGCAGGCCTCCGGCACCCGGAAGCTCCAGGTGAAGGTCCTCGACTTCGGACTGGCGCGGCTGGTGGAGCCCACCGGCCCGGGCGATCCGCGCAGCACGCCCTCCGGGGTGCCGACGCTGGGGACCCTCAAGGCCATGGAGGAGGCGGGCCGGGCCAAGCAGGCCGAAGACGGCGAGGACCCCTCGGGCAACCACGCCTGGGAGCGGATCACCCAGGCGGGCACCTTCATGGGCAGCCCGAGCTATGCCTCCCCGGAGCAGATCCAGGGCCAGGCCGCGGGTTCCTCCAGCGATGTGTTCTCCCTCGGCATCCTCGCCTGGGAGTTGCTGGCCGGAGAACACCCCTTCCCCGGTGAAGGACGGGCGCGGATGCTGGCCATCGTCCAGGGCAGCCACCGCGACCTCAAGGTCCGCAGCCTGCCGTCGGGAGCCTCGGAGCTCCTGCTGTCCATGCTGGAGGCCCATCCCTTCAAGCGGCCCACCGCGGCCCAGGTCGGCCGGCGCCTCGACCACCTGCTCCGGCCCCGCAGCGCCCTGCGCTGGGCCGGCGCCTCCGCCCTCACTGCCCTGGCGCTGGCCACGGGTGCGCACTGGTTCACCACCCGGGGGATCATCGCCGACCTGACGCGCGAACGGCCCGCGCGGCTGGCCGTCCTGCCCTTCGCCAACACCACCGGCAACGATCACCTGGATTCCCTGACGCAGCTGGTGCTGCCGCAGATGCTCGAAGCCTCGCTGGCCGCCCAGGCCAAGCTGGCACCAGTGGATGCCGACAGCATGGCCCGGGGCCGGGCGGCCCTGCGCCTGGCCCCCCGGGGCCCGATCCCGCCGGGCGACCAGGCCCGCCTGATCTCCGCGCTGGGTGCCCAGCTGGTGCTGCGGGGCACCCTCGCCCGGGGCAGCGACGGCTCGGTCGTGCTGGCCTATGAGCTCAGCGATGCCGCCGGGAAGGCCCGGTACTCTGGCGAAGCCCGGGAGGCCAGTGATCGCGCGGCGGTGGCCCTGCCCCTCACCCGAAAGGTGGCGGCCGACCTCATCAAGGCCGTGGACCCCCTGGCCCCCAAGCCGCGAGCGGCGCTGCCCGTGGTGCCGGAAGCCATGGAGGCCTATGTGCGGGGTGCCGACCTCATGGACCGGGGAGACTTCAAGGAAGCCGCGCCCGCTTTCCAGGCTGCGGCACTGAAGGCCCCCGATTTCGCGCCGGCGATCCTGGGCTACGCCCGGTGCCTCAGCCGCCTGGCAGATGCCCCTCCCGAGCCCGTGTTCCAGTGGGCCCGCTGGTCCGCCCGGGCCCAGGGCGACCAGGTCAGCGAGATGAAGGCCCTGCACTATCTGTCCGTGCGACATGGCGACCGGGGCCAGTGGGAGGCTTCGGACCGCATCGGCCGCGAGGCCCTGGAACTGGCCCACGCCCTCGGTGAAGCGGCCTTCGAGGCGGGGATCCACGCCACCCTCGGCGTGAACTTCCAGCGCCAGCACAAGGCTGCCGAGGCGGAAACCGAATACCAGCAGGCCCTGGCCACCTACCAGCGCCTGGGCGACAAGCTGAATGCCACCCGGTCGCTCAACAACCTGGCCGTGATCGAGAAGGAGCGCGGCCACCTCAAGGAGGCCGAGGCCCGCTACCAGAGCGCCCTCCAGATCGTGCAGGCCTATGGCGACCGCTGGGGCGAGTCCTTCATCACCAACAACCTCGGCGACCTGGCCCTCGCCCAGGAGGGCGGGCTGGACCGCGCGGAGGCCTTCTTCCGCAAGGCCCAGACCCTGCGGCAAGCCATCGGCGACGACAACGGCCTGGTCTACTCCCTCATGGGCCTGGCCAGCGTGGCCCAGGCGCGGGGCGAGCTGGACCGCGCCGAGGGCCTGGAGCGCCAGTGCCTCGAGCAGGCCCGCAAGACCCAGCTCAAGCCCATGGAGGCCACCGCCCTCTACAACCTGGGCGAGATCAACCGCGACGCGGGGCGCTACGAGGCCGCCCGCATGTTCTACCGGCAGTCCCTGGCCCTCCACGAGGAGCTGGCGGACACGCTGATGGAGACCCACTGCCTGGCGGCGGAGGCCGAGTGCATGGCCCGCGAGGGCCGACGCGGCATGGCCCGCGCCCTGCTGGACCGGAGCCGCAACCTCTCCACCGAGGAGACGCCCTACATCCTCCGGGCCCAGGCCTGGCTGGCCCGCGCCGAGGGCCGGCTGGACGAGGCGAAGCAGCTGTTCGCGAAGGCCCTCGGCGGGGCCCGCATCCAGGCCCCCGAAATCATGCGGGAACTGAAGGCGGGGGCCCAGGGCTGACCCCCCGGGATCAGCGCTTGAGGATGAGCAGCGTCAGATCGTCCGCCAGGGGGCGGTCCTGGGTGAAGGCCATCACGTTCGCCAGGATGGTGGCCTGCAGATCCTCGGAAGGGCCGGCCAGCAGGGCTTCCAGGCGATCCTCGCCGTAGAAGCTGCCATCCGGAGCCTGGGCTTCCGACAGGCCGTCCGTGTAGAAGATCAGGCTGTCCCCGGGCTCCAGGACGCCTTCGCACAGATCCAGCGATGCTTTGAAGCGGGTGGCGCTGAGGCCCACGCCCAATCCACGGGGGTGGAGGCGCGCCACGCGACCGTCCGCGCCGCGCAGGAACGCGCAGGGATGGCCCGCCCGCACGAACCGGTACTGGCCCGTCCGGGGGTGGAAGGTGCCGTAGGCCAGGGTGAGGAAGAGGCGCCGGTCGTGGCCCTGGCACCAGATCGCGTTCAGCCGATCGGCCACCTCCACCGGGCCCAGGGTCTGCTTGTCCAGGGCGGACAGCACGCCCTTCGTCTCGGCCGCGTAGAAGGCGGCGCTGGTCCCCTTCCCGCTCACATCGAGGATGAGGAAGGCCAGGCTGCCGTCCGGCAGAGGGAACAGGTCGTAGTAGTCTCCCGCCACCTCGAGGGCCGGCAAGATCGCGGCCCGCACCGACGGCAGCCGCAGGGCCTCCAGGTCCGGCAGCAGCCGCATCTGGACCTCGCGGGCCACGCGCAGCTCCTCCTCCATGCGCAGGCGCTCCTCCCGCTCTATGCCGGCGGCCTGGAGGCGGCCCGCCATCTCGTTGAAGGCCGAGGAGAGCTGGGCCACCTGGTCGCGGCCCCGGGGCCGGATGCGGGTGGAGAAATCCCCAAGGCTGAGGCGCTTCACGCCGCCGTGCAGATCGTTCACCGCGCGGCCCAGGGACCAGGCCAGCACCAGCCCGAGGATCGCCGCCACCGCCTGGGCCATGAGCAGGCCCATCAGCACCAGGGAGACCACGATGATGGCCTTCACGGTGCCCTCGGACAGGGCCTGCCGGTCGCCGGAGCGGAAGCCGGCGAACAGGGCGTAGAGGTTGGTCTCCGGCGTGGCGGTCAGCACCATGGGCCGGCCCGTGGCCCAGTCCACGATGGGGAAGGCCAGGGGCGGAAGGTTGAACGGCGCGAATAGTCCGGAACCCCGGAGCGCTTGGCCCTTGGTCCAGCTCGCGAGGGTCTCCCGCTGGCCCACGAGGATGGGCGTCTCAGTGTCCCTTCGCCGGCCGCCGGCCTTGATTTGCAGCTTCTCCTCGCGTTCCCGGCCTTCCTTCCGCGGGGTGAGCTGGAACACCACCTGACCTCCCGCCAAGGCCTGGGCCCGATCGCCCAGCACGCCCAGGTTGAGCGACAGGATGCGGTATCCGCCGGCTTCCTTGCGCACGGCCCGCAGGTAGGTGTCCTTCCGGCCCGCTTCGGCATCCGCATCGTGGCTGTCCGCCCAGACCATGCCCACGAAGGAGGCGTCCATGCCCTCGGGAAGCTGGCGCGTGTGGTCCACCCAGGCCCCGCCGTAGGTGCGGAGGACCTGGAGGGCCGCGGCGTCGGAAGCCTCGCCGTTGGCGCTCCGCAGGGCCTCCTCCCAGGCCGCCAGGGTCTGCTGGGTGGAGCGGCTCACCTGAGCGCCGAGGCCCAGCCAGCTCAGGGCCATGAGCATCACGGCCATGGCCACCACGGGGAGCACGGACATCAGGGCGAGGATCATCCAGAGCCGCCGGGACACCCGGAACAGCAGCCGGTCCCAGACCCAGCGCAAGGCCCGGCCCAACAGGACCAGGGCCCCGATCCAGGCCAGGAACGCCGCGCAGCCCGAACCCACGGGCTTCAGGGCCAGGGGCAGGCCGAGCACGACCAGCACCCAGGGCCAGTGGCGGCGGAATCGGAAGGCCGCCCAGCCTCGGCGGATCAGGTCCTTCGCGCGTTGGGACATGGTCGGCTCAGGCCATCAGCATGCCGCCGTTGACGCTCAGCACCTGGCCCGTGATGTAGCCCGCCTCGTCGCTGGCGAGGAAGGCCACGGAGGCGGCGATGTCCTCGCCGGTGCCCATGCGGCCCAGGGGGATCTGCTTGGTGAACTCCGCCTTCACGTCTTCGGACAGGCCCGCGGTCATGGCGGTCTCGATGTAGCCGGGCGTCACGGCGTTGGCGGTCACGTTGCGGCTGGCCAGCTCCCGCGCCACGGACTTGGTGAGGCCGATGAGGCCGGCCTTGGCCGCCACGTAGTTCGCCTGGCCCGGGTTGCCCATCTGGCCGACCACGGAGGCGATGTTGATGATGCGGCCCCAGCGCTGCTTCATCATGGGCTTGGTGGCCGCCTGGATGGCCGTCCAGGCGCCCTTGAGGTTGGTGTCGATCACCGCATCCCAGTCCTCCTCCTTCATCTGGATGAGCAGCTTGTCGCGGGTGATGCCGGCGTTGTTCACCAGGATGTGGATGGCGCCATGCCGCTCCACCGTCGTGGCGACCGCGGCGCGCACGGAGGCCCCGTCCGACAGGTCGGCCACCACCACATCCGCCTTGCCGCCCGCGGAAGTGATGGCGTCGGCCACTTCCTGGAGCTTCCTCAGCGTCCGGGCCGCACACACCACTGTGGCGCCCTGGGCGGCGAGGCGCTTCGCAATGGCCTCGCCGATGCCCTGGCTGGCGCCGGTGACGAGGGCGATCTTGCCGTCAAGACGGAACATGGAACCTCCGGAGGTGGGCATCCAGTCTAGCAAGGCCCGCCGGACTCACTCCCGCATCCCGCTCCCGTCGAGGGCGTCGAAGAGCCGTTTGAACGGGTCCTCCGTCTGCGGGGCCCGCCTCAGATGCCCGTGCCCAGTCCCATCAGCACAGTGTCCACCGACGCCTGACCCGGGTCGGGGAGCCTCATCAGGAGCTTGGGGTTGAAATCCGAACCGTAGAGGCGCACATCCAGATGAGTGGCGTGGGGATCGATGGTGGTGGTGCCGATGACCGTCTCATCGCCCCGGGCCTGCATCTCGCAGAGGCGGTACCGGAGCCGCAGGTCGCCGCCGCGCTGGAAGCTGGCGCCGCGGAACCGGGGCCAGAGGGCCTTCAGGCTCACCCGGACCGTCTGGATGTCCACCCGCTCGATCCGCACGATGGCGCCGTAGCCCTGGCGGGCGTCCACATGGGCCTGGAGGCGCGAGGAGGCCGCCTCCCAGGTCTCGGTGGCGAGCGCCGTCTGGGCTGCGAGTAGAGCGATCACAGGCGACAGGAGTCGGATGGGAAACATGGATACCTCTGGAGATCTTTTCCTATGATGGTACGAACTCCGGCCCGTTCCAAACCTATTTGAGGCCTGCCAGCCACCGGCCCACCGGGCTGAGGTCCGCCATGGGGGTCTTGTCGCCGTAGCCGGCCAGGGCCGACGCGCCATCCAGGGCGGTCCGTGCCCGGGTCTCCCGCTTCAGGAGGTGATTCGCCTCCGGCAGCTCGATGACGACCCCCTTGAACCCGGGAGGCACCGCGTCCGGCTTCCAGGTCTGCACGTCCCGATCCCCCCAGACCACGGCGCAGGGCACCGGCAGGCGCTGGGCCAGAGCCCAGGGATCCAGGTCCAGCGTGTCGCGGACGAAGCCCCGGCTCTCGGGCAGGGCCAGCATCCGGGCCAGCCGCAGGACGCCGGGGGCCACCTGGGCGCCGGCCTCGGGCAGGGGCTTGTCCTGCCGGATCGAGGCCTCGGCCTCCTCCAGGTAGCCGAGATTCGCCTTGGCCACCTCGGCGGGCGCGCCGGCCGCATCCAGCTGGCCCTTCACCTGGGCCAGGATCACGCGCCCCATGCTGAGCCCCGGCATGGCCAGCAGCAGAGCCGCATCGGCCTCGCCACCCGCCAGAAGCGACAGCAGCGCGCCTTCGCTGTGGCCCACCAGCAGCAGCTTCTTCCCCTTCGCCTCCGGCAGCATGCGGGCCACCCTGAGCGCCGCCTTGAGGTCGCCCACCTGGGCATCCAGGGAGATGTCCAGCTTCGGATCCTTCGATCCGATGAAGCGCTTGTCGTAGCGCAGGGAGCCGATGCCCTGGCCCTGGAGCCAGACGGCGAAGTCCCGCCCGCCATGGCTGGGCACGGGGATCAGGGGGTTCGACCAGTCCCGGTCCGTGGGGCCGGAGCCGGCCACCATCACCGCGAAATAGGGATGGGCGCCGCCCGTCCTGACGCTGCCCTTCAGGGGGACGGCGTTGAAGCCCGGAAAGGCGATGTCCCGCTCCACCGGCGCCGGAGCGGGAGCCGGGGCCGTCTGGGAGAACGCTGCGAGCGCCGCGAGGGGAAGGCAGGGCCAGGCAGGGTTCATGAGGTCTCCGGAGTCGCAGGCATCCCTCCGTCCAGGGTAGACGAAGCGGAGGCCCTTCCCTTCAATGGGCCGGCGCGGTCGAAGGTTCGCGGGGGTCCACTTCCGATCCGCGCCCGGGAGCAGGCTGTCCATTGACAAGGAGGCAAAAGGTTCTCAATATTGCTGCTCTGGCAGTGATTGCTTAGGCATTGAATCAGGAACCGTCCATGGGCACCCATCGAAAAGAACCCGAACCGCTGTACACCCCCGAAAACTACAACCCCGAGGACAGCCTGGGGCGCCTCATCGCAGACACCTCCCGGCGGATCCTGGCCGGATTCGATGACGAAATGGCCAGCCAGGGCATGGGCATCACCGGCGCGCAGTGGGTCATCCTCATGCGCATCGCCCGAGGCTGCGCCTCCACGGCCGCCGAGCTGTGCCGCTTCGGCCACTGCGACACCGGCTCCATGACCCGCATGCTCGATCGCCTGGAAGAGAAAGGACTGATCCGCCGGGTGCCCAGCAGCACAGACCGCCGGGTCACCCGCCTGGAGCTTACGGACGCGGGTCAGGCGCTGCTGCCCCACCTGCCCCCGGTGGCCATCAAGGTGCTGAATGCCCACCTGAAGGGGTTCACCCGGGAGGAGCTGGATCAGCTCAAGGGCTTCCTGAACCGGATCCGGGCCAACAGCGGGTCGCCCGCATGACCGGCCGATGTTTTTTTTCGAGATCGATGGAGGTTTGCATGTCCCCCACCCGCCCCCGGGCCCTCCGCGCCCCCCATGGCCGGGGACAGGCGCTCACGCTCGCTCTGCTGGCCGCCGGCGGAGCCTCGGCCCAGGTCCCCCCTCCTGCCCCCATCGCCGCTCCGAGCCCTCAGCCCGCGGTGCAGCTCACCCTGGCCCAGGCCCTGAAGACCGCCCTCGAGCAGAACCCCCGGGTGCAGCAGTCGCTGCTGACCATCGCCGAGAGCGGCGATGACCGCCGGGCCGCCGCGGCGGCCCTCATGCCCCAGGTGGCTGCCCAGGCCTTCGGCCAGCGGAACAAGTACAACCTGGATGCCCTCATGGGCCTGGCCCAGCCCCACGGCCCCGAAGTGGTGGGCCCCTTCAACTGGGGCCAAGTGGGGGTGGAGGCCCAGGTGCCGGTCTTCGACCTCAGCCTCTGGAAGAAGTGGCGGGCCTCCCGCCACGCGGAGGACGCCGCCCGCGCCCAGGGCCGCGCCGTGCGCGAGGAGATCGCCGCCCTGGTGGTGGGCCAGTACCTCCATGCCCTCCGGGCGGCGGCCTCCGTGAAGGCGGGGGAATCCCGCGTGGCGCTGGCCGAGGCTCTGACCCAGCTGGCGGAGAACCAGCAGAAGCAGGGCGTGGGCACCAAGCTCGACACGCTGCGCTCGAAGGTGCAGCTGCAGACTGAACGCCAGCGCCTGATCCAGGCCCAGACCCAGCGCACCACCGCCCTGGCGGGCCTCGGCCGCCTGCTGGACTTGGCTCCCGGTACCCGGATCGACCTGGCGGACAGCCTCACCGCGCCCACCCTGCCTGTCGGCGGCTTCGAGGCGGCCTACCAGGCGGGCCTGTTGCAGCGCCCTGAGCTCGCCGCGCTGGATGCCCGGGAGAAGGCCGCCGAGAGTCTGCGCCAGGCGGCCCAGAGCCTGCGCCTGCCCACCCTCGTCGCCAGCGGCACTTACGGCTCCACGGGCCTCCAATCCCAGCCCTGGGTCAACACCTACCAAGTCTCGCTGGGGCTCCGGGTGCCCCTCTTCACGGGCGGCCTGGTGTCTTCGCAGATCTCCCGGGCCAAGTCCGAGCAGGTCCGGGTGCAGGAGGCCCGCCGTGATGTGCGCGCCCAGGTGGGGTACGAAGTCCAGGTGGCGCAGGCCGAGCTGGACGCCGCGGCCCACGAGGTGGAAGTCGCCGACCTCGCCGTGAGCCTGTCCACCGAAGCCCTCACCCAGGCCCGGCACCGCTTCGAGGCCGGCGTGAGCAACAACATCGAAGTGATCAATGCCCAGGACGAGCTGGCCCGCGCGAACGACAACCAGATCAATGCCCTCTACCGCCTGAACCAGTCCCGCGTGGACCTGGCCCGCGCCACTGGCCAGCTCGAACAGACCTTCGCCCGCTGATGGAGACCCCGATGAACCAAGATGCACCCATCGTTCAGGACACCCCCAGCGGCGCCGCTGCCGCCGGCATCTCCAAGGCCATGCGGGCCCTCCTCATCGGCACGCCCATCGCCCTCCTCCTCGGCGGCGGCCTGTGGCTCTACTCCCGCAACCGCGTGAGCACCGATGACGCCCAGGTGGACGGCCACTTGGTGCCGATCTCCTGCCGCGTGTACGGCACTGTGGACAAGGTGCTGGTGGAGGACAATCAGGCCGTGAAGGCCGGAGACCCTCTGGTGAGCGTGGATCCCCGCGACATCCAGGCCCGGCTCGACCAGGCCAGGGCCGCCCTGGCCCAGGCCCAGGCCCAGGTTGAAGGCGCCCGGGCGGACCTGGAGCGCGCCCGGGTGGCCTTCCAGCAGGCCAAGGGCTCAGACCTGGAGACGGCCAAGGCCAACCTGGATTCCAAGAAGGCCAGCCTCGACAAGGCGAAGATGGACGTCCAGCGCATGAAGCCCCTGGCCGAGCGGGAGGAGATCTCCGCCCAGCAGTTCGACGGCATCCGCACCCAGGCCGACGTGGCCGACGGCGACTGGCGCGCCGCCCAGCAGCGCATGGGCTCGCTCCAGCGCGAGGCCGACATCCGGAAGGTGGCCGTGGGCGCCGCCGAGGCCCGCCTGGCCTCGGCCCAGGCCCAGGTGGAGCAGGCCCGCGCCAGCCAGGAGGGACTGGAGCTCCAGCTCGGGTACACGAAGATCCTGGCGCCGGTGGATGGCGTGGTCACCCGCAAGTTCGTGGAGGCTGGGCAGACCATCCAGCCGGGCCAGGGCCTGATGACGCTGATCCCCCTGCACCAGACCTGGGTCACGGCCAACTTCAAGGAGACCCAGCTCGCGAAGATGAAGCCCGGCCAGGAGGCCGAGGTCAAGGTGGACATGAACGGCATGGTGCTGAAGGCCCACGTGGACTCCATCGCCGGCTCCACGGGCTCGCGCATGAGCCTGCTGCCTCCCGAGAATGCCGTGGGGAACTTCGTGAAGGTCGTCCAGCGCATCCCCGTGAAGATCCACATCGACGAAGCCGAAGCCCAGAAGGTCGTCCTGCGCCCCGGCATGAACGTCGAGGCCACGGTGTTCGTGAAGTGACCCAGCACCGCCGCATCAACCCCTGGATCATCGCCCTCACGGTGATGATCGCGACCTTCATGGAGGTCCTCGACACCAGTGTGGCGAACGTGGCGCTCCCGCACATTGCGGGGGACCTGTCGGCCACGGTGGAGGAGACCACCTGGGTGCTGACCTCGTACCTGGTGGCCAATGCCGTGGTGCTGCCCCTGGGCGGCTACTTCTCCAGCCTCATGGGCCGCAAGCGGTTCTACCTCACCTGCGTGAGCGTCTTCACGGTGGCCTCGCTGCTCTGCGGCATCGCGCCGTCGCTCGGCTGGCTCATCTTCTTCCGGGTGCTCCAGGGGCTGGGCGGCGGCGGCCTGCAGCCCATCTCCCAGGCGATCCTCGTGGAGACCTTCCCCCACGAGAAGCGCGGCGCCGCCATGGCCGTCTACGGCATGGGCGTGGTGCTGGCGCCCATCATCGGCCCGGTGCTGGGCGGCTGGATCACGGACAACTTCAGCTGGCACTGGATCTTCCTCATCAACATCCCCGTGGGCTTCCTGTCCTTCACGCTCACCAGCGCGCTGGTGCAGGACCCCCCGACCTTCCACCGCATCTCGCTCAAGGAAGGGGCGAAGTTCGACTACTTCGGCATCGGCATCCTCACCCTGGGCCTGGCCTCGCTGGAGATCGTCCTGGACGAGGGCCAGCGCAAGGACTGGTTCTCCTCGGGCTACATCGTCTTCTTCGCCATCATCGCGGTGGTGGCCCTGGTGTTCGCGGTCCTCTACGAGCTCCGCAAGACCCGGCCCATCGTGGACTTCAGGCTGATGAAGGACCGCACCTTCGCCGTGTCCATCCTCATGCTCTTCGTGCTGGGCTTCGTACTCTACGGCAGCCTGGCGCTGCTGCCCATCTTCCTCCAGACCCTGCTGGGCTACACGGCCCTGCTGAGTGGCTGGGTGCTGAGCCCCGGCGGGCTGGCCATCATGCTCATGATGCCCATCGTCGCCATGCTGCTGAAGAAAGTGGACACCCGCTGGCTCATCGGCATCGGCTTCTTCACCTGCGGCCTGGGCCTCATCCAGATGGCCGGCTTCAACCTGCAAGTGGACTTCAGCACGGCCATGTGGTCCCGCGTGCTGCAGAGCCTCGGCTTCGCCTTCTTGTTCATCCCCATCAATGTCTCGGCCTTCCAGCACATCCCCCACGAGAAGACCGCCTACGCCACCGGCCTCATGAACCTGGTCCGCAACATCGGCGGCAGCACCGGCATCGCCCTGGCCACCACCATGCTGGCCCGCCGGTCCCAGGTGCATCAGGCAAACCTCATCGGCCACCTGGCGCCGGGGAACCCGGCCTATCAGGGGTTCCTGGACCGGACCACCCAGCTGGGCGTCCTGCGCGGGGGGCTGTCACCCACCGACGCAGCCCACCTGGCCCAGGGTGCCGCCTACGGTACGGTGGTGAGGCAGTCCAGCATGATGGCCTTCTCGGACACCTTCTGGTTCATGGGCATCCTCTGCTTCTGCCTCTTTCCCCTGCTCTTCCTCATGCGGCGGAGCCTGGCCACGGGACCGGTGCACGTCGACTGACCGGCCAGGGCGGGTACCATGGGCCCCATGAGCCTGCGGACCCAGCCCCTCTCCGAACGCGCCTTCGCCTCCTTCATCATCTTGGCCCTGGCCGCCTTCCTGGCCGGGGGCTTGGTCTTCGCCGCCCGCCAGGAGCAGACGGGGATGGCCCAGGCCCCCGCGGCCCAGCCCCGCCTCCTGGCCGTGCTTGAAGGCGTCATGGCCCCCAACACGAGCCCCGCCGAGGTGGCGGTCTTCCGCACCTGGATCCAGGGCGGGGCCACCCGGGAGGGCTTCGCCCCCGTGGAGGCCATCGTCACCAACAACTGCGCCAGCTGCCATGGCCCGGGCGGCCAGTTCCCCCGGGTCACCGGGTACGACGACCTGCGGCCCCTGGCGCTGGAAGAGGCCTCCGACGGCCTGTTCGCCACGATCGGAACCCGCGGTCTGCACCTGGCCGTGTTCCCGCTGGTCTTCCTGGTGGTTGCCTTCGGCTACCTGCGGCGGACGGGCTGGAAGGGCCGGAACGTCCTCATGGGCGGTTGCGCCGTGGCCGTGCTGTTCGATGCGGGCCAGTGGTGGCTGCGGCAGGGGCATCCCGGCCACGCCTGGGCGGCCTGGACAGGAATGATCCTGCTGGCATTGACCTTCCTGACCTTGGCCGGGGTGATTCTGAAAGAACTGTGGCCGACCAGCGCCAAGGGCTGATGGTAGGTTCGGATGCGCGGCAGCCTGGGGTCAGCCGCTGACCTCAGTTCGATTTCGGTTTGGCATACATGTCCTTGAAGGTGAGGAGGTGGAGATTCATGCCATCGGTCTTGAATCGCCAGTTGAAGTCGCGATAGGCCTGCTCATCCTGGATCGTAGAGGGGAAATTCATTGGCGGAGCTTCCAAGGTAAAAGTCCCCGCCTCCGGATCTAGGAGCCACCAATCGATGAACGGGTAGAATCGGTGGCCGAAATCGATGCTCTGCTTAGCCTGCGGATCACTGGAAGAGGGATAGGCGACCATTTTCCGAGTCGTAAGGACCGCCTCCTCCGTCCGTGCCGAAATGAGAATCTGGTCATCCGGTCTGACGCCAAAGCCGAGGATTCCATCGAGCAGGGGGGTCTTCCCGTCCAGGAGCGGATCCTTGAGGCCCGAATACAGCCGGGTCACCCTTTTGAGGGCGCCAGTTTCACTGTCGAAAATCCAGAACAACCCAAGGGGACTGACATAGACGATACGGTTGGAAGTCCGGGTATAGGCATCCACCAGGAAAGTGGACATCAGGGCCCGGTAGGTGGGTCCCTGATCCCCTTGAAACTGGGGTTTCTCCAAACCCAGGTCAAACCCTGTCTCTACCTCGAGGCGCTGGTCCTCGGTGACACGCAGGATGGCGAACGGATAGGAACGGCCCATGGAGACGAAGACGCCCTTTCCCAGTGCGGCCCCAAGGAATTTGCCATTGCCCAGTTTCCACAGGCGGTTGGGGCCTGCCCCAGGGAAGGTGGCCTTCGCCAATACTTGCCAAGCCGACCCATCCCATTCCAGGACGCGTGAGGCCATGCGGGTGCCATCCTTGTCCGACCGGAGGGACCCCATCTGGAAACAGTAAAACTTGCCCTCAGCGAAATCGATGGAGCCCATGTGGTAGTAGTCAGGGTTCGCAGCGGACGGTTCGAAGGGATCCGGAGCCTTGATGTTGACCAGGATCTTGCCTTCTCGCGAAAGGACCTGTGCCCGGTTTGCCCTGGTCGAGTTTCGATAAATCAGGACCTGCCGGCTTCCATCCCAGAAGGTCGAATCAAAGCTGCGAATCCACCCCTGAGCCCGTGCCTGCGAAGCAAGCATAATCAACAACAGCGTCACGAAGGCAAGATCGCGCATCTGGACTCGCAGGTGGTGAGCGCTCACACGGAAGCCTGTCAATCGCAGCGAGCGTCTTCAGCGGCCAGGCTGTTATTGCACCACTGCCAGACCGTGGCACTATCACCTTCCCAGGTCTGACACGGGTTCTTGCACCAGCAGTCCGTCACAGTCCACAAAACACCGACCCAATTGGGGCTCATGCTACTTCCATTCCCGCATTGAACAGCCTTAGAGGTCGGCGCTGCCCCAATGAGGAGGGAACCCAAAAGAACATTGCGCAACAATCTGGGCTTAATGATCATGGCCATATCCTCTATGAATTATGCCGAAAAATTACCCCCCCCCCAGAGTGCTTGTCAAGGTAATTCAGAAAAACAAAATACCTGGCAGATTCACGGCGGAACCCACCCTTTCCTGGCAGGGGAAGGCTTCCGCCGCGGTTCCAATGTAGTTTCGGAATCGACCGCACGATGGTTCTCTATTACCAGCCTGCCTTCACCTGGTTCGGCATCGGCCAGCTCAGCTTGAGGACCATGAGCCACGGTAGGCGCGAATTGGGCCCCGCAGGCCGAGCACGAGATGGGGTGCCCCATGGCCCTTGGTCCGCGAAGGGCGCTTCGCTCAGTTCCGCCCACCGACCTTGATCGGTCGATCCCGAAAACGAGGGCAACCGACTGTGGCCGATGATCGAGTGGATTGATCCGTTAAGCCTACTGCGCCGTGGGCTCGTCCACGAAGTCCTCGTCCGAGAGGCCGCTGTCCGGGGGGAGCTTGGCCAGCTCGGCCTTCACGAGGTCCTGGTGCTCGACCTCCTCGTCGCGCAGCTCCTCGAAGAGGGCGCGGACCTTGGCGTCCTTCAGGGCGGGCAGGGCCGCCACGAAGAAGGCATGGGCCTTGACCTCGGAGGCCAGGGCCGCCTTCATGGCCTGGCGGGGGCTCATGAAGGCGCGGGCTTCGTCGAAGTCCGGCGCCTCCACGTCGAAGATCATGGCCCGGGTGACGGTGCGGGCCGCGGTGCCGAACAGCTGGCTCCGGCGGTCGGCCAGTTCCTGGCCGTGCTTGGCCTCGTTGACGGCCATGAGGCGGAAGAACTTCGCCGCCTCCGGGGTGCGGTGCTGGTCCATCTGCGCCGCGAACTCTTCGTAGCGTTCCTTCGCCTCCTCCTCGATCAGGACGGCCAGATCGAGGGCATCCATTAGGCTCAGGTGGGCGAAATCGATCCGTGCGGCCATGGGGCCTCCCGTCACTTCTTGATGAAGAGATCCAGGATGCGCTCCTTGGGGAGGGCGCCCTGGGAGAGCTGGGCCTGACGCTCGCGGATCAGCGCGTCGTAGGTCGGCGGCGGCTCGGGGTTCTTGTAGAACACGCCCAGGTGCAGCTTCTCGCCGTAGTGCTGGGCCAGATCCATGGCCGCCAGCCGGTCCGCCGGGTTGTGCCCGATGGCCGCGAGGTTCTCACTGATGGCCTTGAGGCCCTTGATCTGCTGGGCCTCTTCGCCATAGGTGACGCAGGGCGACTGCACGTTCACGAAGGCGAAGCCGGGGTAGCGGATGGCCTCCTCGATGGTGGCCGCCATGCCCGCCAGGTCCGTGGGCGAGGCCTGGGCCACAAAGCCCGCGCCGTAGGCCAGCACGTAGAGCAGCGGGTTCACAGGGTTCTCGAGGCTCCCGTAGGGCGAGGTGCAGGTGGTGCGGCCCTTCTGGGAGGTGGGCGAGAGCTGGCCCTTGGTGAGGCCGTAGATCTGGTTGTCCATCACGATGTAGGTGATGTCGATGTTGCGGCGGATCAGGTGGGCGATGTGGCCGCCGCCGATGGAGAAGCCGTCGCCGTCGCCGCCCGCGGCGAGCACCAGCAGGTCGGGGTTGGCCAGCTTGATGCCCTGGGCGATGGGCAGGGCCCGGCCGTGGACGGTATTGAAGCCGTAGGCCGTGGTGTAGCCGGGGATGCGACTGGAGCAGCCGATGCCCGAGATGAAGGCGACCTCATGGGGCGGGCGCCCGATGGCGGCCAGGGCCCGGTAGAGCCCCTGCACCACGGAGTAGTCGCCGCAGCCGGGGCACCAGATGGGCTTGAGGTCGCTCTTGTAGTCTTTCGCTTGGAATTCGCAGGTGGCGCTCATGGTCGACCTCACTCCTGGGGCTGAAGCTTGCCCTCGTGGCTGCGCTGCAGCTCCGAGAGGAGATGGTGGAGGGCCGCGACGATCTCGCCGGGCAGGAAGGGGTTCGCGCCGCTGCGGGCCAGGGACTGCAGGCCCTTGGGCAGGTCGAGGTGCATGCGCAGCATCTTGAACGTCTGGGCCAGGTGGGACTGTTCGACGACGAGGCCCTTCTGCACCGAGGCGAAGAAGTCGAGATAGGTCTGCTCAGCCACGGGATAGAGCAGGTAGGGCACCATCAGCTTGACGTCCAGGCCTTCAGCCCGCGCCATCTGCAGCGCTTCGCGGCAGACGCCGGCCACGCTGCCCCAGGCCACCAGGGCCAGCGGGGCGTCGGGGTTGCCGGTGACCTCGAACAGGTCCTTGCGGCTCTTGAGGGGATCGAACTTCTTGATGCGCTTGTCGTTCATGCGCGCGTGGACGGAGCCGCTGTTCGTGGGCGCGCCGGATTCCACATGCTCGATGCCGGAGGCCAGGTAGGTGCCCCCCAGCATGCCAGGATGGCTGATGGGGCTGATGTGGTTCTCGGTCTGCTTGAACCGCTTGTAGTCCTGCAGGTCGCTGCCGGTGGGGACGAGGCGGTTGATGATCTTGAACTGGCTGGTGTCGATGGGATCCAGCGTCTCCTTGCGGGAGGCGATCTCCTGGTCGGAGAGGATGATCACCGGCGTCTGGTAGTACTCGGCGATGTTGAAGGCTTCGATGGTGGTGCGGAAGATGTCGGCCACGGAGGTCGGAGCGAGCACGGGGCGGATCACGTCACCGTGGGCCGAGAAGGCCGCGGCGAAGAGGTCGGACTGCTCGGTCTTGGTGGGCAGGCCCGTGGAGGGGCCGCCACGCTGGACGTCCACGATCACCAGGGGCAACTCGGCGATGCTGGCGAGGCCCATCATCTCGGACTTCAGGGAGAGGCCGGGGCCGCTGGTGGCGGTCATGGCCTTCTTGCCGGCGAAGGAGGCGCCCACGGCGGAGCCGATGCCCGCGATCTCGTCCTCGGCCTGGAGCACGGCACCGCCGTACTTCCAGACGTGGTTGGTGAAGAACTGCATGATCTCGGTGGAGGGCGTGATCGGGTAGCCGCCGAAGAACTGGCAGCCAGCGAAGATGGCCGCGGCGGCGCACATGTCGTTGCCGTCGGTCAGGAGCTTCACACCGCCCTTGTTCGCGGAGGGCTCGATGGTCATGTCCGCCTTGAGGGGGTGCGACTTCGCGAAGGCCACACCGGAGTCGAAGGCCTTCCGGTTGGCTTCGACCAGCTCCTGGCTCTTCTTGGCCAGCTTCTTCGAGATGCCCTTCATCACGGCTTCGCCGCCGATGCCGAACCAGCCGGCGATGAGGCCCAGCACCACGGTGTTCTTGGCCCGTTCAGTGCCGGCCGTCTCCTTGGCCATGGCGGCGATGGGCACCGCGATCACCTGCAGGGGCGTCACACCCACCAGGGGGATCTGGTTCTCGGCCACCCCGGTGGCGGCTTCGTAGATCACCACGGTGGTGCCGGCCACGGGCAGCTCCGCGCCGAACTTGAGGAAATCCTCCCAGTTCAGGGCCACGGCCACGTCCAGGTTGCCGCCGGGGTTCAGGACCGGGTCGGTGCTGATGCGCACCCGGCAGGAGGACTCGCCACCGCGGATCTGCGAGCCGAAGCTCTTGGTCATCACGCCGTGGTAACCCTCGGCCGAAGCCGCCTGGAGAAGGGAGTCGCCGGCAGAGACGATGCCATCGCCCCCTGAACCGGCCATTCCGAAGACAAGATCCTTGCGCATGGGCACCTCGGACTGAGGGTGATGTGGGGGGTGCCGAGCCGCGTCCCGCCGCTCGATACCTCACACTGGAAGACGCAGTGTCGTTCCATCCACCCTACCCCCGGGGGGCATTGCTTTTCATCACACCTTCCCGGTGGAAAGGCCCTGCCATTGCAGTGTCAGCCTAGCTGGGCGAGGTCTTCAGGGGTGCCGAGGCTCAGCGCGGTCACCTCCAGGCCCCGCTCCTTGGCCTGCCGTTTCACCAGGCCCGCCAGGACCTTGCCCGGACCCAGCTCGAAGAAGGAGGTGACGCCCTGGTCCAGCAGCAGGTCGAGGGTGGCCTGCCAGCGCACGGCCCCGGGGATCTGGCGCACCAGGCCGTCGCGCAGGGCCTCTGGGGCTGAGACCGCGGCTGCGTCCACGTTGTTCACCAGGGGGCAGACGGGCGCCTTGAACGCCAGGCCCCTCAGGATGGGCTCCATGCGGGCCTGGGCGGGCTCCATCAGAGGGGAGTGGAAGGGGGCGCTCACGGGCAGCTTCATGGCCTTGCGCCCGCCGCGCGCCTTGGCGGCCTCCAGCGCTGCGTCCACGGCCTCCGCATGGCCGGCGATGACGATCTGGCCGGGGCCGTTGAAGTTGGCTGGAACCACGATCTTCCCGGTCGCGGCGGCCGCCTCGGCGCAGCTGGCCTCCACATCGGCCTGGCTCATGCCCAGGATGGCCGCCATGGCGCCCACGCCCACGGGCACGGCCTCCTGCATGGCCCGGCCCCGCTCACGCACCGTGCGAACAGCATCCTGGAAGCCCAGGGCACCCAGGGCCACGAGGGCGCTGTATTCGCCCAGGGAGTGGCCGGCCGCGAAGTCGGGGCGGGGCAGCCGGTGGGCCCAGGCGCGGACCACCATGGTGCTGTGGGTGAGAATGGCCGGCTGGGTGTGCTCCGTGAGCTTCAGGGTCTCTTCGGGCCCCTCGGCCATGAGCTTCGAGAGCGGGAAGCCCAGGGCCGCATCCGCATCCTGGAGCACGGCCCGCGCCGCGGGCTCCGCTTCAGCCAGCGCCACGCCCATGCCCACCGCCTGCGACCCCTGCCCCGGGAACAGCCAAGCCACTTTGCTCATCGAAACCTCCAACCGGCCAGAATTCGCCTCAGACAACTACACACGCAGAGGGTCGCAGAGGTGGCGGAGATTGGTGAGGCAAAACGTGATATCAGGTCTCTTCCTCTGCCATCTCGTCTTTACTCTGCGAGGGTTTTCATCTTTCGCAGGCCAGATCGGACGGACTCAGTCCTGCGGCAGCAGCAGGGCCACGCGCTCCTGGATGCGCTCGTGGAGGCGGTGCTCCACGGCCCGCAGGGCAGCGCGGATGGCGTTGCGCACGGCCTTGTGGTCGCTGCGGCCATGGCCGATGATGCTCACGCCCTTCACGCCCAGCAGCGGCGCGCCGCCGTACTCGGCATAGTCGAGCTTCTTCTTGAACCGCTTCATGGCGGGCTTCGCGAGGAGGCCCGCCAGCTTGGTGATGGGGGATTCCATGAAGCTGTCGCGGAGGCCGCCGATGATGCCCTCGGCCAGGGCCTCGCTGGACTTCAGCACCACGTTGCCCACGAAGCCGTCGCAGGCGATGACGTCGAAGTTGCCGTTCCAGATGTCCCGGCCTTCGGCGTTGCCCTCGAAGCGGATCTCCATCTCGCGGAGCATGGCGGAGGCGTCCTTGGTGACGTCCGTGCCCTTGCCGTCCTCTTCGCCCACACTGAGGATGCCCACGCGGGGCCGCTCGAGGCCAAGCACCTCTTCGGCGTAGACGGAGCCCATCACCGCGAACTGGGCGATGTGCTCGGCGCGGCTGTCCACGTTGGCGCCCACGTCGAGGAGCACCGTGGGTCCGCCCTTCATGTTGGGCAGGACGCTGGCCAGGGCCGGCCGGTCCACGCCGTCGAGCTTGCCGATGACGAGGCTGGAGGCCACCATGGCGGCGCCGGTATGGCCCATGGACACCACGCCGTGGGCCCGCCCCTCGCGCACGAGCTGGGCGGCCACCCGGATGGAGCTGTCCTTCTTCTCCTTGAGGATGCTGGTGGCCTTGTCCTCCATGACCACGGTCTGGGAGGCATGGACCACCTCCACGCGGGCCATCAGCTCCGGCGTGAAGCCATGGCGGGCCAGCTGCGGACGCACCACGGCCTCATCCCCGACGAGGATGAGGAAGAGCCCCGGCCAGGCCTGGAGGGCCTCCCGGGCACCCAGCAGCGTCGCATGGGGGGCGTGATCGCCCCCCATGACGTCCAATGCGATGCGGTGACTGTCCACCGCCTTAGGCGGTCGCGGCGACGCGGACGGCCAGCTTGCCGCGATAGAAGCCGCAGCTGGGGCACACGCGGTGGGGCAGCTTGGGGGTCTGGCAGTTGGGGCAGGTGCTGGCGCTCATGGCCTCCAGCGCGTCGTGGGTGCGCCGGCGGTCGCGGCGGGCCTTGGAATGGCGGCGCTTGGGATTCGGCATGGCTTGCTCCTAGAGGTAAAACGCAAAGTTTCAGGTTAAAGGTTTCAGGATTCCCGGTCCAGCTTGATTCCCGCCAGGGCCTTGGTGAGGGCCCGATTCAGGGCGGAGGGAGCCTGCACGGCTTCGGTCGGGCACTGGCAGGGGCCCTTGTTCCAGTTCTTGCCGCAGGTGGGGCAGAGCCCCTTGCAGCCCTCGGAACAGAGGGGGTGCATGGGCGCCTGGAGCTCGAACTGCTCGCGCACCAGCTCGGTCTCGTCCAAGGTGTCCTCCGGCAGGAAGACCACGTCCAGGTCCTGCGTGCCGAGGGTGTGGGACCCGCGGCCCACCAGGTCCGGATCCTTGCTGCCCAGGAACTGGCTCTCCACCACGAGGGGCCGGTCCAGGGGGGCGAGGCAGCGGCTGCAGGCGCCCTGCCAGACCGCCTGGCCTTTGACTTCCAGGAAGACGTCGCCGTCCGAAGCCAGCGCGAACACCGACCAGGCCAGGTCGCGCAGGGAGACGCCGCCCTCCAGCGCCACCTGCTCGGTGGTGCCGTTCAGGCGGAGGCCCTCCAGGGGCAGCTTGTGGAGATCGATCACTTCTTAGCTCCGGCATCGGCGCCCGGGGCATCGGCCTTGGGAGCCGCCGGGCTGCCCGCCCCACTGACGGGAGAGGAACCGGTCACCTGGCCGGGAGTCCGGACGATGGGGCCGGAGTCCTCCTGGTTGCTCGGGTCGCCGGCGCACTTCAGCTCGTAGGTGGCGCGGCTGGACTTGCCCTCGTAGGGCTGGCCGAAGGGGTCCTGGGCGGCCATGCCCGTCTTGATGAGGCTTTCCTTCACCAGCGTGGAGTTGCCGTCGATCATGGCGTCGTAGCTGCCGAAATCCGGGAAGCGGCCGTGCTTGAGGTAGTACTGGTCCAGCCCCTCGGCCACGATCTTGAGGTCATCCTGGGCCTTGAGGTAGCGGGCCTGGGCGGAATGCTTCTTGTACTGCGAAAAGCCCAGGGTGCCCAGGACGGCGATGATCATCATCGCCACCAGCAGTTCCAGCAGGGAGAATCCGCGGTCTCGGCGGGGGGCGGGGTTCGGGGTCATGGAAGGGTCCGGGGTGAGGGCTCGTCTGCGGTGCATCCGAGCGTTCCAGTGTGCCAGGAATGGCCGTAAATGCAAGGTTTCATCAGCATCATGCGTCCTTGGGGCCCTCGGTTCCGCCGCCTTCCTCCACCACGGGAGCCGGGAAGTCGGAAGGCCACGGGAAGTCCTGGGGCAGGGCCTCCAGGCCGCCCAGCTCCGCCAGCCAGTACCGGTAGGCCCGGAAGCTCATGCCCAGCCGCTTGCCGGCCTTGGTCTTCACCCCGCCCACCTCCTCCAGGGCCCGCCGGAGGAAATGGCCCTTGAGGGCGTTGATCCAGGCTTCCAGGTCGAAGCCCTCGGGCGGGATGGTGAGCGGGGCGGGACGGCCCGGCTCGCCGGCGGCGGCCTGCCCGAAGCCGTCGGGCAGCAGGTCCCGGGTGATGGGCCCCCCGGCGTTGAGCGCCACGCAGCGCTCCATGAGGTTCTCCAGCTCCCGCACGTTGCCCGGGAACCGGTAGGCCAGCAGCATGGCCATGGTGTCCGCGTGAAGCTGCATGGGCGCCTTGCCCAGCTTCTGGCAGGACCGCCGCAGGAAATGCTCGGCCAGCACCGGCAGGTCCTCGGGCCGCTCCCGCAAGGGGGGCAGTTCGATCTGGAGGATGTTCAGGCGGTAGAAGAGATCCTCGCGGAAGGCCCCGGCTTCCATCCGGGCCCGCAGGTCCCGGTTGGTGGCGGCGATGACGCGCACGTCCACGGCCCGCTCCTCGGTGGCCCCCAGGCGGCGCAGGCGGCGCTCCTGGAGCACCCGCAGCAGCTTCACCTGGAGGGACAGGGGCATCTCGCCGATCTCATCGAGGAAGAGGATGCCGCCGCCGGCCTCCTCGAAGAGCCCGCGCTTCATGGCCCCGGCGCCCGTGAAGGCGCCCTTCTCGAAGCCGAACAGCTCGCTCTCCAGCAGGGCCTCGGGCAACGCCCCGCAATTCACGGCCACGAAGGGGCCCTTGGCGCGGTCGGAGTAGCGGTGGATGAGCCGGGCCACCACCTCCTTGCCCGTGCCGCTCTCGCCCGTGAGCAGCACCGTCGTGTCGGCCCGGGAGACCTTGCCGATGAGGGCGTTGATCTTCCGCATGATGGGCCCGACCCCCACCAGCTCGCCCAGGTCCTGGGGCGGCGGTGCCGCCGGCTCCGTGGTGGCCAGCAGGCCCTTCAGCGTGCCGATGAGCTCCTCGTGCTTGAAGGGCTTGGTGATGAAGTCCACGGCGCCCTGGTTCAGGGCCTGCACGGTGGTCTCCGTGGTGGCGTAGGCGGTCATGATCACCACCGGCGTCTCCAGCCCCTGCTCCTTCATCCAGGTGAGCAGCTCGATGCCGGAGCCGTCCTTCAGCTTCAGGTCCGAGAGCACGCCATCGAAGGTGGTCTCCCGGAGGGCCCGCTGCCCCTCCTCGATGCCCGCGACCGCCTCACAGTGGAAATCGGCGCCCTCCAGGGCCAGGGTCAGCACCTCCCGGAGGCCGGGTTCATCCTCCACCAGCAGGATCCGTTGGGTCGTGGCGAGGGACATGGCAACCTGGAGAAGTGACGCGTTAGGTCAGTTATCCTATCTTGAACCCTTTTCTGGAGTCCCGTGAAGCACGTCGTGTTCGCGCACCGGAAGCTGTCCTTCGGGGGAGGCGAGCGGGTGCTCCTGGAGCAGGTCGCCGCGCTGGCGGACCTGCCGGTGAAGGTGTCCGTGATCTTCCGGAAGGAACCCGGCCGGCGGGACATCGAGCCCGAGCTGCGGGAGCGCAACCCGAACGTGGCCGAGGTGCGGCACCTTCCGGGGGCCGTGGGCGCCTTCCGCTGGCTGCGCCAGACGCGGCCCGACCTGCTGGTGCTCTGCAACCACAAGGGCGTGCAGCGCGCCCTGCCCTGGCTGGCCCGGTTCGGCGTGCGGATCCCCACGGCGCTCACCCTCCATGAGCACTACGAGCGCCACCTGCGGAAGTACCGCGGCGTGCGCGACCTCGTGGACCGCTGGCTCTGCACCTACGACTTCACCGCCGCCGTGCGGCAGCACCTCGGCGCCGCCCCGTGCAGCATCATCCACCCGCTGTACCCGCGGCCCGAGGCCCGGCCCGTGGACGCCGGGGAGCGCCGGGCGGCCCGGCTCGCGCTGGGCCTGCCTGAGGAAGGCCCGGTGGTGGGCTACGTGGGCCAGATCGACGGACGGAAGGATCCCGTCTCCGTACTGCGCTTCGCGGAGGCTCTTGGCGGCGACCCCGCCCTGCTGTTCGCAGGACGCGAAGAGCCGGGGACTGCCGCCGCGCTCCAGGCCGCCCTGGACGCCTCCCCCCTCCGCGGCCGCACCCGGCGCCTGGGGCCCCTGCCCGACCTGGGCACGGCCTTCGCGGCCCTGGACCTCTACGTCATGACGAGCCGCAACGAGGGCTTCTTCCCCCTGGCCCTCATCGAGGCCCTGGAGCGGGGCGTGCCCGTGCTGGCACCCACCGTGGGCGGCATCGGCACCGTGCTGAAGGATGGCGAGGGCGGCTTCCTCATCCCCAAGCCCGATGACCGGCGGACCATCGACACCGCCCTGCTGCGCGAGGCCGCCGGCCGCCTGGCGCCGATCCTGGCGGACCCCGCCGCCTGGGAGGCCCAGCGGGCCAAGGCCCACGCCTTCGGCACGGCCCTCACCCGGGACTACGATGCCGCGGCCAGGTTCCGCGAGGCGGTGGCGCCATGGCTGTGATCCCCGACCAAGCCACCTGGGTACGCTTCCCGCGGTTCGTGGGCGATGCCGCCATGCAGCTGCCGGTCCTGCGCCTGCTGCGGGAGATCGACGCCGGCCCCCTCGTGGTGTGGGGCCCGCGGACCACCGTGGGCCTGGTGGCGGACACCTGGTTCTGCGACGCCGCCTTGCCGGACGAAGGCAAGCCCGGCCCCTTCGCCATGGCCCGCATCCTGCGGCGACACCGCGCGGCCCGGAGCATCCACTTCCCGAAGTCCCTGCGCCCCGCCCTCGCGGCCTGGCTGGCCCGGGTGCCCGAGCGCATCGGCGTGGACGAGAGCCTGGCGGGGCCCTTCAACACCCACAGCGGCCCCTTCTGGGATGCGGAAGGCCCCTTCCTGCTCCGCTACCACGCGGTGCTGAAGCGGCGCTGGCCGGACCTCCCGCCCATGCCCTACGCCGATTTCGACCCGCGCGTGACCTTCGAGAAGCCCCGCGAACGCTACCTCTGCCTGATGCCCGGCTCCACCTGGCCTTCCAAGGCCTGGCCCGTGGCGCACTACCGGGCCCTCCTCCTGAAGGCCCGCGCCGAGGGCTTCGCCGTGGCCGTGCTGGGCTCGCCGGAGGAAGCGCCGACCTGTGCCGCGGTGGCCGACGGGGAAGGCATCGACCTCTGCGGGAAGACCAGCCTCAAGGAAGCCGCGGCTTGGATGCGCGGCGCCGCGGCCGTGCTGGGGAACGACTCCGGGCTCAGCCACCTGGCCGCCGCATGCGGGGCCCCCGTGCTGGCCCTCTACGGCGCCACGGACCCCGGCGGCTCCACGCCCTGGGGCCCGAAGAGCCGGGGGCTGCGCAAGGAGGGCATCCCCTGCGCCCCCTGCTTCAAGCCGGAGTGCTTCACCCCCGGCCACCCCTGTCTCGCGGACATCCAACCCGATCAGGTCTGGACCGACCTCTGCAGCCTGATCTCCGGATAGAATCACAGACTCTTCCTGCCGAGGTACCGCATGCTCCGCCGCCTCTTCTTCACCTGCGCCACCGTCACCCTCATGGCCCAGGCGCCGGTCATCACCTTCGACAAGACCCACTACAACTTCGGGCGGATCACGCCGGACCGGAAGGTGGCCGCGAAGTACCGGGTCACCAACACCGGCAACGCCATCCTCAGCATCACCCAGGTTCGGCCCAGCTGCGGCTGCACCGCCACCGTGATCGGCAAGTGGTCCGTCGCCCCCGGGGAGAGCACGGACCTGGAGGCCACCTTCGACCCGAAGGGCCTCAAGGGGGGTGTTCGCAAATCCATCGAAGTGATCTGCAATGACCCGAAGAACCCCGCCACCGCCCTGACCCTCGAAGCGGAGGTGGTGCAGGAGATCATGCCGTCCGTGGAATCCGTCTACTTCCATTACGTGCCCAAGTCCAGCACCTCCCGCAGCCTGGTGCGCTACGCCAGCGGCAACGGCGAGCCCGTCCAGATCGTGGACGTGAAGGCCCCGGGCGCCCCCTTCCTCGCCTTCGCCTATCGGCAGGAGGGCAAGGACCTGGTGATGGAAGTGGCCTTCGACGGCCGGAAGGTGCCCGCCGGCCGCCTCCGCGGCGTGGAGCAGGCCACGGTGCACTTCACGAACCCCCGCATGAACCAGCTGGCCCTGAACGTCCAGTGGGAGCTGAAGCCCGCGATCCAGGCCACCCCGGCGGAACTGGTGTTCCAGGACGTGGCCGGCCGGGAGCTGCGGCAGAAGCTCACCCTCAAGCAGGCCGAAGGCCACGCGTTCCGCGTCACCGGGAGCCACTGCTCGCTCACGGGCGTGCGGGTGGAAGGCCTGGGGCAGAAAGCCGCCGCCCAGGAGCTGACCGTGGTGCTGCCCGCCTCGCTGAAGGGCGGCAGGTACAGCGAGGTGCTGTCCCTGACCACCGATGACCCGGACCAGCCCGAATTGACGATCCGCCTGGCCGCCATCTTGAAATAGCAGCAAACCGTCAAGACCTGTCCGGATTTACCCTTCACCCCGACCGGGTGGGAGGGCTAGCCTGGAAGGATGCCGGAGTCCCGCAGATCCCATCTCGTCGCCGTCTTCGCCATGGCCGCCATCGCGGCCGTGTGGGGCGGCGGCTTCCCCGCCACCAAGTACTGCCTGCAGGCGGGCCTCTCCGTGGGCGCCTTGTTGACGCTCCGGTTCGCCATCGGAACGGCGGGCCTGGGCCTGATGATGCTGCTGCTCCGGGTGCCCATCCGCCGGCGGGACGCCCTGGACGGGCTTTGGCTGGGCCTGGTGCTGGCGACGCTCTTCTGGCTCCAGACCGACGGCCTCCGCTTCACTTCCACCTCGAAGTCCGGCTTCATCACAGGGCTCTACGTCATCTTCACGCCCCTGGTGGCGCTGCTCGTGGGGGACCGCCTGCGGCCCTCGCACGGCCTGGCCGCCCTGGTGGCCCTGACGGGGTTGGCCCTGCTGGTGCGCGAGCCCGGGGCGGCCTGGGGCGGCTGGAACCGCGGCGATTCCGAGACCCTGCTGGCGGCCGTGCTGTGCGGGTTCCACATCGTGATGACGGCGCATTTCTCCCGCCGCTCTTCGGGCTGGGTGCTGGCCTTCATGCAGGTGGCGGTCACCGGGGCCGTCTCGCTGGCGGTCACGCTGGCCCTGCCGGCGCCACACGGGTTCCAGGGCGCAGGGGCCGGGCTGGCCCGGGGCGGAACCTGGGTCGCCCTGGCCTTCATGGGCCTGCTGGCCACCACCCTGGCCTTCTATGTGCAAAGCACCATGCAGGCCCGCCTGGGCGCCACGGAAAGCGCCATCCTGTTCAGCCTGGAACCCGTGTACACGGCCGGCATCGCCATCAGCGGCATCGTCCCCGGTGTCCTCGAGCACCTGGGCCCCGCGCAGCTGGCGGGCGGCCTGCTGATCCTCGCCGCGACCTTCGTGGCCGAACTGGGGCCAAGGCTCCTGAAGCGCCTCCAGCGACCGGAACCGGAAGAGGCCATCGGATAGCCGTTATCCTGGAGAAGAAGAGGAGTCGGGCATGTTCATCGTCACGGGCGGTGCGGGATTCGTGGGCAGCAACCTGGTGCGGGAGCTGAACCGCCGGGGGCATACCGACATCCTCGTGGTGGACAACCTGGCCCGGGCAGAGAAGGCCCGGAACCTGGCGGACCTGACCCTCTCGGACTACATGGACAAGCGCGAGTTCCGGGCGCGGCTGGATGCCGGCACCCTGGACCTCCAGCCCGAGGCCGTGTTCCACAACGGCGCCTGCTCCGACACCATGGAGACCGACGGCCGCTACATGATGGAGAACAACTACGGGGACTCGAAGGCCCTGCTCCACTGGTGCCTGGCCCGGAAGACCCCGCTGGTCTACGCCAGCAGCGCGGCCACCTATGGCGCCAGCACCGACTTCGAGCCGGTGCCGCGCAACGAGGGCCCACTGAACGTGTACGGCTACTCCAAGCTGGCCTTCGACCAGCACGTGCGGAGCCTCCTGCCCGCCATCCAGAGCCCGGTGGTGGGGCTGCGCTACTTCAACGTCTTCGGGCCGCGCGAGCACCACAAGGGCCGGATGATGTCCGTGCTGCACCAGCTGCTGCGGCAGCTGAAGGAGGAGAGCGTCTGCCGCCTCTTCGAGGGCACGGAGGGCTACACGAACGGCGAGCAGCACCGCGACTTCATCTTCGTGGGCGACGTCGTGGCCATCAACCTGCACTTCGGCGGCGGCGGCATGGCGAAGGGCATCGTCAACGCCGGCACCGGCAAGGCCCGCAGCTTCAACGACATCGCCCGCACGCTCATCGCCCACCTGGGCCAGGGGCACATCGAGTACATCCCCTTCCCCGACGCCCTGCGCGGCAAGTACCAGAGCTTCACCCAGGCCGACGTCCGCAGCCTGCGCGCGGCGGGCTACACGGCTCCGTTCACGGAGATGGAGGCCGGCATCGCGGCGACGCTGGCGGAGATCTAGAGCCGGAGGCTAGGCCTTCCGATCCAGGATCACCAGGGTCACGTCATCCACGAAGGGCGCGGGGGCGTTGTAGGCGCGGGCCTGGGCGATGAGGGAGGCCGCGGCCTCCTCCGCACCGGCGGGCAGCTCCGCGCAGATGCGCCGCAGGCCGGCTTCCTCGAGCATGGTGCGGTCTTCCCGCTCCACCTCCACCAGACCATCCGTGTAGAGCACCAGACGATCCTCAGGAAGGAATTCGGCCTCGTGCTCCAGGAAGGGGAGCTGGGCATCCAGCCCCAGCATGAAACCCTTGCCCCGCAGGACCTCCGAACGCTGGAGCCCGCCCCGGGACCCCTTGACGATGCGCAGCGGCGCGCAGTGCCCGGCCGCCACATACCGGATGCGGTCCGTGGCGGAATCCAGACGCCCCAGCCAGGCCGTGGCGAACTGTTCGGCCAGGGTGGAGCGGCAGAGATCCTCGTTCATGCCCAGGGCCCAGGCCAGGGGCTCACCGCCCAGCCGCACCTGGTTCTCGAAGGAGGTCTTCACCATGGCCGAAATGAGCGCCGCGGTGACGCCGTGGCCGCTCACATCCGCGATCATCATGGCCGTGCTCCCGTCGGCCAGGGGCAGGACCGCATAGATGTCCCCGCCGATGCCCGCCGCCGGCAGGTAGCAGTGCGTGTAGTGCACGCCCGGTCCCTCGCCGGGCAGCTTGGGCAGCAGGCCCATCTGGAGGGCCGCCGCGAGCTCCATCTCCTCCCGTACGCGCTCCTGGAAGGCGGTCAGCTCCTTGTTCTGCCTCTTGATCTCCTTCTGCATCCCGATGAGGCGGAAGGTGGAGTCCACCTTGGCCAGCACCTCCTGGGCATGGAAGGGCTTGGAGATCATGTCGTCCGCGCCCAGGGTCAGGCTGCCGATGCGCGAGGCCGTGCCGTCCAGGGCTGACAGGATGATGAAGTAGATGTCCTGCGTGGCGGGATCGCTCTTCACCCGCTTGCAGAGCTCGTCGCCGGACATCTCCGGCATGCGCAGGTCCGAAATGATGAGGTCGGGCTTCAGGCGCCCCATCTCCCCGAGCGCCTCGACGCCATGCCCGGCGGTCAGGACCTGATAGCCCGCCCGCTTGAGGTAGAAGCTGAGGATATCCCGGATGGGTGCTTCATCATCCACCACCAGGACCACGCCCTTGGCCATGCGGAACCTTCAGGGAACGATGTTCCCGGCCATCACGCGCCGCGGAGGGCGTCCTGCTCCGTGGCGAAGATGGAGAAATAGTTGGTGAGGTTCGTCTGATCGAAGGTCTTCTTCACAGGCACGGGCAGGCAGGCGAGGTGGAGCTTGCCGCCGGACTTGTCCACGCTGTTCCGGGCGGCGACGAGGAGCCCCAGTCCCGAGGAATCGATGAAACTCACGCCCTCCAGGTTGATCACCAGGAGCTTGGGCTGGGCCGTGGCCACCGTCTCCCGGATCACATCCCGCAGCTGGGCGGTCACCTCGAAGTTGACCTTGCCCTGGATCGACACCACGGATGCGGTGCCCTCTTGGCGGGTCTGGATGTTCAACATGGCTCCTCCTGAAGAATTCCCTGAAGCACTCTCCGGCGCGCAGCGTCTCGCTGGCGTTGTTTATATTCCGAATGGGATGCTGGACCTGAACGTGAGCTTTGAAACCCTGATTGTTCCATCACTTGGACTTCATGTGCGAAGAAGAAAGTAAACTCCTCCTGTTCCTGGATCAACTCTGGAATCCGGGCGAGGTCCGCCAGATCCCCGCGCCCCAGGCCCCTGAGGCCCTCCTGGAGGGCGGCCAGGGCAGATGCGCCCGGACCCGGAAGCCGGATCAGCGTGCGCGCCGTGAACTGGATGGCTGAATAATCTTTGCTGGAAAAGGGGTTCTGTTCAATGCCGCCGGACTTGAGGGCCAGGGTGCTGCTGAGGGCCTGCCGGTCCTCCGGGCTCAGATCCTGGATCTCGAACAGGGGTGGCAGGGTCTCGGTCCAGGCAGCCAGGGCCTCGAGGTCGATCATCAGGTTCCGGCTTCGGCTGGGCTTGATGTGGGTGGGCATCAGCACGTGGTGGTCGAGGAGGAAACGGATGGCCATGAGGACGCCCAGGCGATCCTCGGCCACGAAGCGGATGCCGATCTGGTCGTAGATGGTCTCCGCCACGTTCTCGGGCTTGTGGAGCATCTTCAGGAGCATGGAGACCCGGTCCTTGTTCTCCTTCCGCTCCACGGCCACCAGGGGCACCTCGTAGGCGCCCCGGAGCAGCCAGCGGCCGTCCTCGCAGACGAGGTACTGGTCGTAGCGGCTGAAGACCTGGCGCTGGATCTCCGGCAGGAAGCGGAGGTTCACGTTGTGGTCCACGTGGAAGAGGGTATGCATCACCCTCAGCACGGCGCAGGACCAGCGTCCGTCCAGGGTCCGCGGGCGCTCCGAGGCCCAGACCAGGAGGTCGAGGGGATCCTCCAGGCCTCGCAGCTCGTTCGGAACATGGAGGTTCGTCCCCTCCAGGACCACGCCCTCGAGGAAATCGATGGCGTCCTCGTAGACCCGCATCACGTGGGCCCTCTGGACGGGACTGCCCATGTCATAGCCGTAGTTCAGGGCGAAATTCCAGGCCTCGTCATGGGACTGGATGCGCAGGCCCTCGAGGTCGATGGGGGATCCCCCCCCCAGAATCACCTGGGTGACTTCCGGCGGCATGGGGAAAAGGGCATGGTGACGCATGACATCCAGCATCTTTACCGGCATTCCTCAATATGGATCATAAAAAAACGGGGCGCCCAAAAAAGGAGCGCCCCGCTGGAACTCGGCTCGGCCCTACTTGATGGCGAAGGCGGCGACGAGCACGTAGATCACGAGGGCCTCGATGAGGGCCAGACCGATGATCATGGTGGTGCGGATGTTGCCGGCGGCCTGGGGATTGCGGGCCACGCCCTCGCAGGCGGCGACCACGGCCTTGCCCTGGGCCAGACCGCAACCGGCGGCGGCGATGGCGAGCGCGATGTGGGCGGTGAACTGACCCTCGAAGAGGCTCTTGGCGACGGGGGCGGCAGCGGGGGCGCCCTGCGCGAAGGCGACGGCGGCCAGGGTGAACAGGAACGCGGTGGTGAGGAACTTCTTCATGGTGGTGCTCCTTAAGAGATGCCCCAGGGGTTCGGAATCCCGAGGGCGGTGAAGGTAAAGCGGAATCGAAGTCGGAATGCGGGGATCAGGCTTCGCCTGAAGCCCGCATCGCGGGCACCCCCCAAACGGCGCTAATGCTCGTGAGAGACGGCACCACTGAGATAGATCACCGCCAGCATCGTGAACACGAAGGTCTGGATGAGGCCGAAGAAGAGGCCCAGGAACATCATGGGCACCGGCAGCAGGATGGGCATCAGGCCGAAGAAGATGCCGGCCACCACGTGCTCGCCGGCGATGTTGCCGAAGAGACGGAGGGAGTGGCTGAGGATGCGGCTGAGCAGGCCCAGGATCTCGAGGGGGAACATCAGTGGGGCCAGCCACCAGATGGGACCGGCGAAGTGCAGCCAGTATTTGCCGACGCCCTGCTCCTTCATGCCCTGGAAGTTGTAGTAGCCGAAGACCACGAGGGCCGCACCCAGGGTCACGTTCCAATTGCTGGTGCCGGGGCTCAGGGCCGGGAGCAGGCCGAAGAGGTTGTTGAAGAAGACGAAGAGCGCCATGGTCCCGATGAAGGGCAGGTACTTCTCACCGTGGTGGGCGATGTTGTCGTTGATCATGCCCTTGAGCCACTCGACCACACCCTCGAACATCTGCTGGAGGGGGCCGGGGATCCGGGACAGGTTCTTGCGCACCAGGGTGGTGAAGAGCATGGCCACCAGAGCCGCCAGAGCCGCGTTCAGCAGGTGGTCATAGCGCTCGAGGATGGACAGGGCCGCCCCGTGAGCGAAGCCGGGCCACGGGTGCTGGGACAGGTGGAGCACCTGGGTGAGCCACTGGGCGAGCAACGATGCGTGGTGTTCCATCTCGGTCGAACCTCAATCAGGCGGCGTCATCGGGTTTCCGGAAGGCCAGGCGCACGGCTTCCAGGAGGATGCCGGCCACGAACAGGAGCACTCCCATGGCCAGCGGCAGGGCTTCCGCCGGGTATCTGCCCATCATCCCACGCAGCACCAGTGCGATCAATGCCAGTTTGCCGAGGGAGAGAAAGCCGTAGAGCCACCTCCGGCGCACGGAGGGGGTCAGCATACGGGCCGTGAGAATGCGGTGGAGGGTCCAGAAGGCCAGGCTCGTCAGGGCCCCGACGCCGAAGGCCAGGGCCGCTGTCCAGGACCGGAGAACGCCCCAGAGGGGCAGGCCCAGGAAACCCAGGACCACTATGGCGCCAGTCACGCGGCGGAGGTGATCTCCGCCCTCATCCCTGCTCCCGCCCTCACTCATGGGGGCCCTTCCCGTCATCGAGGCGCTTCAGCTCCTCCGCGTCCCGCTTCGCCATCCGCCGGTTGACCTTGTAGAGTTCCCAGAAGGCCGCGGAAATGCCCCAGATCAGGCCCGCCCACTGCCCGATGGCGGGGTGCCCGAACCGCCCCCCGATCCAGCGGCCCAGGAAGAACCCCAGGGCGATGCAAAGGGGGAACGTCAGCCCCATGGACATGAGGTCGCCCCAGAGGGCCCGCTCCCCAGGATCTGCGTCCCCGCCCCCACGCCTGAAGATCACTGTCGTCTCCCAAAAAGAAGGCGCGGAGCGGCCCGCGCCTCCCAGTGTACGCCTTGGGCAAGGCCGAAGGCTGGGGACGCTCGCGCCACGACGAACCTTCGGGCAGAAAAAGCAGAAGCCCGGCTTGGCCGGGCTTCTGTGCGGGGGTCCGGGGAGGTTCGCGTAAGCGAGGCCCCCCGGAGAACGTCAAACCCAGGTGATCTTGGCCGCCCAGTCCACCAGCCAGGGCCCGCAGGCCGTGGCCACCAGGACGAGGGCGCAGGCGACGGTCACGACGAAGACGGAAGTGGCACCCATGGGAGCCGCAGGTTCGCCGTCCGGCTCGCGGAAATACATCTGCGCGACCACGCCCAGGTAGTAGTAGGCACCCACGGCGCTGGTAAGCAGCGCGATGGTGGTGAGGGTGACGAAACCCTGCTCGATGGCCAGCTTGAAGAGGTAGAACTTGCCGAAGAAGCCCGCCAGGGGCGGGATGCCGGCCAGGCTCAGCAGGAAGATCATCATGGCGAAGGCCAGCACGGGGTGCTTCCGCCCCAGCCCCTTGAAGTCCTCGATGCGCTCCCCTTCACCCTTGCCCTGGAGGTAGATCACCACGGCGAAGGCGCCCGTGTTCATCACGATGTAGATGAGCATGTAGAGCCACACGGCCTGGGCCCCGGCCCTGGGATCGCCCGAGAGCACGCCCAGCAGCATGTAGCCCACGTGGGCGATGCTGGAGTAGGCCAGCAGGCGCTTCATGCTCTCCTGCTTCACGGCGGTGACATTGCCCAGGATCATGCTGGCCCCGGCGATGTAGCAGAGGGGCAGGACCCACTCGCTGGACACGCCGTGGAGGCCCGCGCCGAAGACGCGCAGGAAGGCGGCCAGGGCCGCGGCCTTGGGGGCGGTGGCCATGAACATGGTGATGGGCGTGGGGGCGCCCTCGTAAGCGTCCGGCGACCACATGTGGAACGGCACGGCCGCCACCTTGAAGGCCATGCCCATCAGCACCATCAACACCCCGGAGAAGACCAGGAGGTTGCTGGTGGTCGGCGTGAGGGCCAGGGCCCGGTTCAGGTCCGCCAGGTTCGTGGTGGTGCCCCCGGCGGCGCCATAGAGCAGGCTGATGCCGTAGACGAGGATGCCGCTGGAGAAGGCGCCCAGGAGGAAATACTTCACACCGGCTTCCACGCTGGTGGACCGCTCGCGAAGGTAGGCCACCAGGATGTAGATGCAGATGGCCATCAGCTCGAGGCTGAAATACATGGAGATCAGGTCCGAGGCGCCGCAGAGGAAGAGCATGCCCGACAGGGAGAACAGGATCAGGGCGTAGTACTCCACCGTCTGCTGCTTGAGCCCGTTGAGCAGCTTCACGCTGAGGGCCACGGTGGCGGCGGTGCCCAGCACGCAGAGCATCTGGAATCCGCGGGTGAGCCCGTCCATGCGGAACATGCGGGAGAAGCCTTCGCCATCCGGAGTCCGCCCGATCAGGGCGGCGGTGACGGCCAGGATCACCAGGGTGATCGGGGCCCACTTGTGCTTCTCGTTCCGATGGAAGAAGAGGTCGCCGGGCCAGAGCATGAGCGTGGCCGTGACCATCAGGAAGAGTTGGGGCGTGATGAGATGCGTGTCCTTGAGGAGCGCATCCAGGAGCCCCTGCGCAAAGCCGGTCATCAGTGGCCTCCGCCGTGGGCAGGTGCTTCGTGGACGGGAGCCTCATGACCCACGGGCACGGCTTCATGACCGGCAGGAGCCGCATCTTCATGGTGGGCCGGGGCGGTCATGCCCTGCATGCCGAGCTTGGCGGCGATCGCCTGCTGGGCGGCCAGGGACTGGGCGGCGTGGTAGCCGGGGGTGATCTGCTCCACCAGCTTGCGCACGGGGGCGTCCATCACATCCATGACCGGCTTGGGATACATGCCGATCCAGAAGGCCGCCACGACGAGAGGCGCGAAGTAGAGGATCTCGCGGAGGTTGAGGTCCTCCATCTTCTCGTTGACGGCGGTGATGGGTCCGAACATCACGCGCTGGTACATCCACAGCAGGTAGGCGGCGCCGAGGATGATGCCCAGCGTGGCCACGACCGCCGCCCAGGGGAAGGCCTGGAAGGAACCCATGAGGATCACGCCTTCGCCGATGAACCCGTTCAGCAGGGGCAGGCCCAGGCTGCTCATGGTCATGATCATGAAGACGGTGGCGTAGACGGGCATGCTCTTCGAGAGGCCGCCGAAGTCCGCGATCATGCGGGTGTGGCGGCGCTCATAGACGATGCCCACCGCGAGGAAGAGCCCGCTGGTGCTGATGCCGTGGTTGATCATCTGGAACAGGCCGCCCTTGATGCCGTAGGGATTCAGGGCGAAGAGACCCAGCATGCAGAGGCCGAGATGGCTCACGGAGGAGTAGGCCACCAGCTTCTTCATGTCCTTCTGGATCATGGCCACCAGCGCGCCGTAGATGATGCCGATGAGGGACAGCGCGATGAACCAGGGCATGAGTTCCTTGGTGGCGCTGGGCAGGATGGGCAGGAGGAACCGGACGAAGCCGTAGGTTCCCATCTTCAGGAGGATGGCCGCCAGGATGACGGAACCGGCCGTGGGTGCCTGCACGTGGGCATCCGGCAGCCAGGTGTGGAACGGGAACATGGGGACCTTGATGGCGAAGCCGATGAAGAAGGCCAGAGCCAGCAGGATCTGGTAGGTCTTGGTCTGCTGCGCGATCACCGGGGCCATGGCCTGGAAGCTCTCCAGGGAGAAGTTGTAGGCGCCAGTGGTCTTGTGCTGCAGGAAGTAGATGGCCAGGATCGCCACCAGCATCAGCACGCCGCCCGCCAGGGTGTAGAGGAAGAGCTTGATGGCGGCGTAGAGCTTCTGGGGGCCGCCCCAGATGGCGATGAGGAAGTACATCGGCACCAGCATCACTTCCCAGAACAGGTAGAAGAGGAACATGTCCTGGGTGATGAACACGCCGAGCATGGCCGTCTGGAGGACCAGCATCCAGATGTAGTACTCCTTGTGCCGCTCCTCGATGGCCTTGAAGGAGCAGGCGATGGCGATGGGGCCCACGAAGGTGGTCAGGAGCCAGAGCAGGAGGCTGATGCCGTCCATGCCCACGGCGAACTTCACCCCGAGGGAGGGGATCCAGTCCCAGGCCTTGAACCACTGGACCGCGTCGCTGGCCCGGTCATAGCCGAACCAGAAGACGGCGCTCATCAGGAAGCTGACGATCATCACCAGCAGGGAGCCGATCTCGAAGACCCGGCGCTGGTCCTTGGGCACGAGAAGCAGGACCAGCGCCCCCAGGAGGGGCAGGAAGGTCGCCACCAGCATCAGTGTCGTGTTTGCGGTGAACATGGGGACTCCAACCAATGAGGGCTAGGCGAGGAATTTCCAGAAGGCGAAGACGAGGAAGCCGATGAACATCACGAAGGCGTAGTGCTGCACGCGGCCGCTCTGCAGGCTCCGGAAGACCGAGCTGGTCTCCTGGATGATGTAGGCCGTGAGGTTGACCGCGCCGTCCACCAGCTTCTGGTCGATCCAGTGCGACAGGTCGGCCCAGATGATCGTGACGCGCGCAGCACCGTTCACCATGCCGTCCACCACCCAGGTGTCGAAGCTCCAGAGCTGGGCGGAGAAGCGCTTGATGGGCTCGATGAGGGCCGCCTCGTAGAACTCGTCCACGTAGTACTTGGCGTTCACCCAGCGGTAGAGGTTCGGATAGCGTGCCACGAAGGCCTTGGCTCGGCTCCAGCTGGGATCCACCTTGTAGATCCACCAGGCCAGCAGCATGGCGCCGGGGGCCCAGACCAGAGTCGCCCAGGCCATGAGGCCATATTCCATCGCGGGCGGGATGTGCTCGCCGTGATGGGCCGGCGCCACCTGGTAGAGCAGCGGCTCGATCCACTTGCTGAACAGTTCAGCGGGCACGATGGGCAGGACGCGGTGCAGGCTCTCGGGATAGTTCAGGAAGCCGCCGACCACCGCCAGGCCCGCCAGGATGGCCACCGGCAGCCACATGCGCCAGGAGACCTCGTGGGGGTGATGCCCGGGCACCACATCGTGATCCTCGGGATCGTCACCGCGATGGTTGTGTGCCTGGTCCAGCTCGTGGAGGCCGTTTTCCATGTGGCCGTGCGCGTCGTGGCCGTGGGCCCCATGTCCGTGATCGTCGTGGGCGTGGTGCGCCTCGGACTGGACGGACAGGCCGTAGGGGTCATTCCCGGCTCCACGGTACTCGCCGTAGAAGGTCATGGCGATGAGGCGGGTCATGTAGAAGGCCGTGCAGAAGGCGCCGAGCATGCCGAGGATCCAGGCCACCAGGTTCAGCACGGGCCCGGTGTAGTGGCCGTGCTGGTACCAGCCTTCGAACACCTTCCAGAGGATCTCGTCCTTCGAGAAGAAGCCCGAGAAGGGGAAGATGCCGGCGATGGCGAAGGTCGCCAGGATCATGCTCATCGCGGTGATGGGCATCAGCTTCTTGAGGCCGCCCATGTTGCGCATGTCCTGCTCGTGGTGGCAGGCGGCGATCACGGCACCGGATCCGAGGAAGAGGCTGGCCTTGAAGAAGGCGTGCGTGAAGACGTGGAACATGCCGGCGCTGAAGGCCCCGGCGCCCATGCCCATGAACATGAAGCCCAGCTGGGACACGGTGGAGTAGGCCAGCACCTTCTTGATGTCGTACTGGGCCAGACCCATGGTGGCGGCCACGAAGGCCGTGAGCGAACCGAAGGCCAGCACCACCGCGAGCGCCATCGGGGCATTCACATAGATGAAGTTCAGCCGCGTGATCATGTAGAGACCGCTGGTCACCATGGTCGCGGCGTGGATCAGCGCGCTGACGGGCGTCGGACCCGCCATGGCGTCCGGCAGCCACACATACAGGGGGATCTGCGCGGACTTGCCCATGGCGCCCACGAAGAGGCAGCAGCCGATGAGGTTGAACCACCAGGTGGGGCTCGCGGTGTGGCCATAGAGCGTGATGGCCGGCATGGTCGCGATCCCGCGGACGGAGCCCATCAGCGTGTCGTAGTCGAGGGTGCCGAAGACCTGGAAGATCAGGAAGAACCCGAGCATGAAGCCGAAGTCGCCGATGCGGTTCGTGACGAAGGCCTTCTTGCCCGCGACGGCGGCGAATTCCTTCTCGAAGTAGAACCCGATGAGCAGGTAGGAACAGAGGCCCACCCCTTCCCAGCCCAGGAACATCATCAGGATGTTGGCGCCCAGCACCAGGTTCAGCATGCTGAACACGAAGAGGTTCATGTAGGCCATGAAGCGGTAGTAGCGGCCGTCATTCCGCTCCTCCGCCATGTAGCCCGTGCTGAACAGGTGGATGAGGAAGCCCGCGCCGGAGACCAGCAGGGCCATGCAGCCACTGAGCACGTCGAACTTGTAGGCCCACTGGATCTTGTAGGTGGTCATCCCGCCCAGCACGTGGGCGCCCCCGATATCGAACCAGGTCCAAAGGCTCTGGTGGAGGGATCGGCCATCCGCAGGCAGGCCGGCGAGCTGGACGAAATGCCACAGCGTAAGCAGGAAGGCCACGCCCACGCTGCCCAGGGCGAAGAAGTCCACCACCTTGGTGTTCTTCAGCTTGCGGCCGCTGAGGCCGTTGATGAGGAACCCGAAGAAGGGCAGGAAGGGGATCAGCCAGAGGTAGCTGCTGGGATGAGAGGCGGCGGTCATTGCGTGTTCCATGGTCGTCGTCATCCCTTCAACAGGTTGATATCGTCCACCTGGACGGTGTCGCGCCTGCGGTAGAGGGCCACCACCAGGGCGAGCCCCACGGCCACTTCGGCGGCGGCGAAGCCCATCACCAGCAGGGCGAAGGCCTGGCCGGCGACCGAGCCGTTGTGGCGGGCGAAGGCGATGAAGTTCAGGTTGGCGGCGTTGAGCATGAGCTCGACGCACATGAGGATGATCAGGGCATTGCGCCGGATGAGGACGCCCGCGATGCCGATGGAGAACAGCAGGAAGGAGATGAGGAGGACTGCGTTCAGGCTGACCATCACACCCGCTCCGTCTTTGCCAGCACCACGGCACCCACCAGGGCCACCAGCAGGATCACGCTGAGGATCTCGAAGGGCAGGAGGTAGTCCGCGAAGAGGCCGCGGCTCACCGCCTGGGCGTTCTGATGGGCCACATCCAGTCCCTTGGCCAGTTCCGGCCGCAGCACCAGGGCCTCCGGCGAGGCGACGCCGAAGAAGGCTTTGCGGAACACGGCCAGGAACATCGCGGCACCCACCGCGACGGCTGCGACCGCGTAGCGCGACTGCAGCTGGAAGACCTCACCCTCCTTCTTCTTGCTCACTTCGACGAGCATGACCACGAAGAGGAAGAGCACCACGATGCCTCCCGCGTAGACCAAGATCTGGGCCACGCCCAGGAACTCGGCTTCCAGCGCAAGGAAGCATCCGGCGATGTTCAGCATCGCGAAGAGGAAACCCAACACGCTGTGGATCGCGCTCTTGGAGGCGATCATGAGCAGGCCGCCGACTAGGGCCATGACGCCGAAGATGGCGAACATGTTCCGGCCGATCGTTTCGATGAAATGTTCCATGGGACGTCCTCTGGATAGGCGCGAAAGGGGAATCAGTCGTCAGCCACGCTGAACTTGCCCGTCGGGCTGAGTTCGAACATGTTCTGGCCGAGCCCTTCCGTGCCCAGGGAGAAGTCCTCCCGGTTGTAGGCGGCCAGCTCGAACTGGTGATTGAGGATGATGGAATCGAAGCCGCAACTCTCCACGCAGAATTCGCAGAAGATGCAGCGCTCCATCTCGAAGTCGTAGCGCACGGGGAAGGGCATCTTGCGCCCCTCCTTCTTCCCCTTCTCGATGGTGATCACCTGGGTGGGGCAGATCTTCTCGCAGGCCAGGCAGCAGACGCACTTGATCTCGCCCTGCTCGTCCTTCAGAAGGGTCAGGCGTCCGCGGAACCGCGGCTGGACCTTGGCGGGCACCTCGGGGTACTCGGAGACGATGTGGAACGGGACCTTGCGCCGGTTGGCCGTGAAGAAGACCTGGCTGAAGTGCTTGCCGGTGACGGACAGGCCCTTGGCGATGTCGGCGGGGATGAGGGTCCTCAGGAACTTGTTCATGGACGGCCCCTTAGACGGCGAAGCAGCGGATGACGGCCGCCAGCAGGAGGTTGACCAGCGCCAGGGGGATCAGATACTTCCAGCCCACGGCCATGATCTGGTCGTACCGGTAGCGGGGGATGGTGCCGCGCACCCAGATGTAGGTGAAGAGGAGGAAGACGATCTTGGCCACGAAGAAGATGGCGTGGGGCTGTCCGAACCACGACAGGAACCCGGGCAGGTAGGGGTTCAGCAACCCCTGCAGGCCGAAGGGGAGCAGCCAGGGGCCGCCCAGGAAGAAGGCGGAGGCCAGGGCCGACACGACCGTCATGTTGATGTACTCGGCCAGATAGAAGAGGCCGAACTTCATGCCGGAATACTCGGTGTGGAAGCCCGCCACCAGCTCGTTCTCGGCCTCGGGCATGTCGAAGGGCAGGCGGTTGGTCTCCGCGAAGCCGCAGGTAAGGTAGAGCAGGAAGCCGATGACCTGGGGCACCAGGGCCCAGGCCGGCATGCCGGTCGCCATGCGCGAGGACATCTCGCTGAAGTTGAGGCTGGCGGCGAGGACCACGGGGGCGAGGAGGCTGAGGGTCAGCGGGACTTCGTAGCTCACCATCTGGGCCGCGCTGCGCAGGCCGCCCAGGAGGGGGTACTTGGAGTTCGAGGACCAGCCGGCAAGGACGATGCCGTACACCCCCACGGTCGCCACGCCCAGGATCCAGAGCAGGCCCACGTTGATGTCGGCGATGCCCCCGGAAACCGGGAGGCCGCCCAGGTAGGGGAACCAGGCGGGGAAGGTGAAGAAGGTGCCGGGCACGAAGGAGATCGCGGCGAACACCACGATCGCGGCCACCATGCTGATGGACGGCGCGAGGAAGAAGACGAACTTGTCGGCCTTGGCCGGCATGATGTCCTCTTTGAGGATCAGCTTGAGCACGTCACCCACGAGGCCGGGGATGCCGCGCCAGTAGGAGAGGACAGGCACCCTGCCCATCTTCCACATGGTGCGGTTCATCCAACCGCTGAAGCCGACATGGCCACTGGCGACACGAGTGGAGCCCAGGCGCTGCTGGAGGTGGCCGAGCACCTTGCGCTCGGCGAACACCGTGAGGGGAACGACGACGAAGACGAAGATCACCACCAGCAGGCACTGGATGAGGGTGATCACGATGGACTGGGTGAGGGTCGGGGTCGGCATGTCTTGGGATCCTCGTCGGCTAGCGGTCGATCTCGCCGAGCACGATGTCCAGGGAACCGATGGCCGCGACGACGTCGGCGATCAGCCCTCCCTCGGCCATCTTGGGCAGGGATTGGAGGTTGATGAACCCAGGAGCCCGAACGTGGAACCGGTAGGGATTCAGCGAGCCCTTCTCGCCCACGAGGTAGTAGCCGATCTCGCCCTTGGGCGACTCGGTGGCGTGGTAGACCTCGTTGACCTCGGACCGCAGGATCTTGGGGAGCTTGGCCATGACCGGGCCTTCCGGCATGCCGTCCATGCACTGCTGGATGATCCGGGCGCTCTGGCGCATCTCCGCCATGCGGACCTGGTACCGGGCGTAGGTGTCCGCCTCGGTGCGGGTGGGCACCTCGAAATCCATCTCGGCGTAGGCCGCGTAGGGGAAGGCCTTGCGGATGTCGTAGGCCACGCCGGCCGCGCGGAGCATCGGCCCGGTGACGCCCAGGGCGATGGCGTCCTCGGCGCTGAGCCGGGCGACCCCGACGGTGCGCTTCTTCCAGATGCGGTTCTCGGTGAGCAGGTTCTCGTATTCCTCGAGGCAGCTGGAGAACTTGGCCAGGAACTTGTGAACCAGCTTCTCGAAGCCGGGGGGCAGATCCTCGCGCAGGCCGCCGATGCGGAAGGCCGTGGTCGTGAGGCGGGAGCCACAGAAGGCCTCGTTGATGTCGAGGACGTCCTCGCGCTCACGGAAGGCGTAGAGGAACACCGTCAAGGCGCCGATGTCCATGGCATGCGTGCCCAGCCAGATGAGGTGGGAGGCGATGCGGTTGAACTCGTTCAGCAGGGTGCGGATGTAGTGGGCGCGGCGGGGCACGGTGATGCCGAGCAGCTTCTCGTTGGCCTCCACCCACCCCAGGTTGTTGGCCACGGCGGAGCAGTAGTCCATGCGGTCCGTCCAGACCTGGCCCTGGAAGAAGGACTGGTTCTCGCAGATCTTCTCCACGCCCCGGTGCAGGTAGCCGATCATCGGCCGGCAGTGGGTGACGGTCTCGCCATCCAACCGGAGCTTCACCCGGAGCACACCGTGCGTGGACGGATGCTGCGGGCCCAGGTTGATTTCCATTTCCTCGTTCTTGAACACCGTCCGCTCCTAGTCCGCCTTGGGTTGCTTCAGGTTGATGCCCAGCTGGCCGGCCTTCTGGAGGGCGATGCGCTCAAGCATGCCGCCGCGGTCCTCGCGGAAGGAGATGTCGCGCTGGCCCCAGCCCACGGTCGGGTAGTCCTTCCGGAGGGGATAGCCCTCCCAGTCCTCGGGGCAGAGGATGCGGGTCATGTCCGGATGGTTCTGGAAGCGGATGCCGAGCATGTCGTAGATCTCCCGCTCCATCCAGTTGGCGCTGGGATAGAGGGGGCAGGCGCTCTCCGGCATGAACCCTTCGGGCGCGAGGATGCGGAGCCGGAGCCGCTTGCGGCGGCTGATGCTCGTCAGGTGGTAGACCACGCTGCAGGTGAAGTCCTTGGCCGCCGGATAGTGGGTGGCGGACTGGTCGGCGAGCATCTCGTACTTCAGGTCGGCCTCGTCGCGGCACAGGGCCAGCGCCTCGAGGATGGCCTCTTTCTTCACCTGGCAGACCAGTTCTCCGGCCTGCTCGAAGACCTCCTCCACCTTGTCGCCCAGGAGGGCCTGCAGCTTCAGGAGATCGGCGTCCGTGGCCTCCTGCGGAACTGGGGCCTTCATGTCGTTGTCGTCCTTGCGGGGGACCGGCCGGACGGGAGGCTTGGGGGCGTCCTTGCCCTCGGCCTCGGCCTTGGCCTTGGCGGTCTCAAAGTCCGCCAGGGTCTTCTGCCACTTGGCCTCATCGGCCTCGGTGGCGGCCTTCTGTTCGGCCAGGTAGGTCCGGTAGCCCGGCAGGGGCACCGTCTTGGGCATGGTGATCTGGCGGTTCGGCGCGGCCTTGTAGTCGTACACGTAGGGGCCGGCAGGTGCCTCCGGAACTTCCGGAGTCTGGGGGACGTTCGGTTCCGACATCAGCCGACCTCCTCGAAGATGTCTTTGTACCGGTCAGCCAGGCTGCTGGTCATGATCTTGTCCTGCAGCTTCAGGAACCCGTAGATGAACGCCTCGGGACGGGGCGGGCAGCCGGGGATGTAGACATCCACGGGGATGACCTTGTCTACGCCCTGGATCGTGTGGTACGAGTCGAAGGGGCCGCCGGCGGTGGCGCAGGAGCCCATGGCCATCACCCACTTGGGTTCGGGCATCTGGTCGTAGAGGGTCTTGATGACCGGGGCCATCTTGTAGGTCACCGTGCCCGCGATGATCATCAGGTCGGCCTGGCGCGGGCTGGCACGGAAGATCCCGGCGCCGAAGCGGTCGAAGTCGAAGCGGCTGGCGCCGGCGGCCATCATCTCGATGGCGCAGCAGGCCAGGCCGAAGGTCACGGGCCACACGCTGGTGGCGCGGGACCAGTTCATGACCTTCTCCACCTTGGTGGTGATCAGGATGTGCTCCAGGGCGGTGGGTTGGTTCATTCCCATGTCAGGGCTCCCTTGGACCAGATGTAGCCGTAGCCGAACAGCAGCAGGAACAGGAACAGGCCCAGTTCGATGAAGCCGAACACGGCCAGTTCCTTCATCTGGATGGCCCAGGGCATGAGGAACACCGTTTCCACGTCGAACACCAGGAACATCACTGCCACCAGGTAGTAACGGACGGAGAACTTCTCCCGTGCCTCGTTGGTCGTGACGATGCCGCACTCGTACGTGGCGTACTTCGCCGCGCTGGGCCAACTGGGCCGCAAGAGTCGCGACAGATTCAGGATGATGATTGGCAGGGCCACTGCTACCAGGATCAGCAGCAGGATGGACGCGTACCCACGCATGGAGCCTCCAGGACCAGTCATTGTGGAGTGCCGGTCCCACGCAGGTCAACGATCGAAGCCAACCGTGGCGTCCTTTGTGATCCAGGTCCAATTCCGCCCCTTCGGGTGGGCCCACCTTCCAGTAGGATGTTTCCATGACTTTTCCTAATTCCCCGGACCCTGCGGACGCCGTCGAGACCGGCGACTCGGCCCTGACTGACTTCCGGCCGGCCCGGGAGTTGTACCCCACCCTGGACCTGACCCGGGAACTGGTGGAGTTCGCCCTGTTCCAGGCCATCCCCCTCGACCTGATGCTCAAGCACCACTTCGTGCCGGTGCAGGAGCGGGAGGGCGTCCTGTGGCTGGCCATGGCGGACCCCCTGGACATCCCCACCCAGGACCTCCTGCGGCAGCAGCTCAAGCGGCCCCTCCGGTTCGCCGGCGCCCCGCTGGCCCAGATCCAGGAAGTGCTGAAGAAATCGGAGAGCGGCCAGAAGGTCATGGACGAGGCCGGCGAGGCGCTCAAGATCCAGGTGCTCCACGAGGAGGATCTTGACGACGAGGTGCTCGACCTGGAGCGCCTGACCGACAAGGACGAGGCTCCCATCGTCCGCCTGGTGGACACCACCATCTTCAACGCCCTGCAGCGCCGCGCCTCCGACGTGCACCTGGAGACCACGGCCACGGGCTTCCAGATCAAGTACCGCATCGACGGCAGCCTCTATCCGGCGGCCGAGCCCATCGACCGGCGCTTCGCCTCGCCCATCATCAGCCGCATCAAGGTCATGTCCGAGCTGGACATCGCCGAGAAGCGCAAGCCCCAGGATGGCCGCTTCAAGCTCAAGGTCCGCGGCCGGGCCATCGACTTCCGCGTGAGCATCATGCCCACCATCCACGGCGAGGACGCGGTCATCCGCATCCTCGACAAGGAGAACCTCACCGAGGAGTTCCAGACCCTGACCCTGGAGATCCTCGGCTTCTCCGACCACGAGCTGAAGCGCCTGCGCCGCTTCGCCCGCGAACCCTACGGCATGTTCCTGGTGACGGGCCCCACGGGCTCCGGCAAGACCACCACCCTCTACGCCGTGCTGAGCGAGATCAAGGCGCCCGAGGACAAGATCATCACCATCGAGGATCCCGTCGAGTACCAACTCGAGGGCGTGACCCAGATCCCCGTGAACGAGAAGAAGGGCCTCACCTTCGCACTGGGCCTGAGATCCATCCTGCGCCACGACCCCGACAAGATCCTCGTGGGCGAGATCCGCGACCCGGAGACGGCCCAGATCGCCATCCAGTCCGCCCTCACGGGCCACCTGGTCTTCACCACCGTCCACGCCAACAACGTGCTGGACGTGATCGGCCGCTTCCAGCACATGGGCGTGGAGGTCTACAACTTCGTCTCGTCCCTGAACTGCATCCTGGCCCAGCGCCTCATCCGCGTGCTCTGCCCCAAGTGCAAGCGCCCCGCCCCGCCGCCCGCCCCCCAGGAGCTGGAGGAGAACGGCGTGGACGAGGCCTGGCTGAGGAGCGCCACCCTCTTTGACCGCGTGGGCTGCGTGGACTGCCACGGCACGGGTTTCCGCGGCCGGCAGGCCATCATCGAGTTCATGGGCCTCAACGACGAGATCCGCGAGCTGCTCATCCAGCGGGCGCCGACCCGCGAGGTGAAGGCCGCCGCCCGCCGGGGAGGCATGCAGTTCCTCCGCGAGAGCGCCATCGAGAAGGTGCGGCTCGGCATCACCACCTTCGCCGAGATCAACAAGGTGACCTTCCGCGACGGCGCCTGATCACCCCCGCTCAGCGCGCATTCGGCGGGGCCTTGGTGCGTTTCACCAGGTCCCGGAGCTCCGCCAGGGCCGGCTCGAGCGACCTGGGGAACTCGCCCCGGGCCTTCGCCGCCTCGGCTTCCGCCAGGAAGGTGGCGGCGTAGTCCCGGGCCGCCGAAACGGCCCGGGCGTACCGCGGGTCGCCACGGAGCTTCTGCAGGTCCGGATCCACGAGCAGCCAGTCCAGGAAGGGCGGGAAACCCGAGTTCGCGCACTGGTCCAGCAGCCAGAGGGCTTCTTCCCGAAGGCCCAGGCGGACCAGCAGGGGAACGTAGAACACGGCGCGGTTCACCCAGTCCATGGCGCCCAGGTCCGCCCTGCGCCAGTCCTGGTGGACCTGCCGCCCCAGCCGCCTCCCGCCGTCCAGGTCCCCGTCCATCAGGAACCGCATGAGTCGCGAGGCCTCCTGCCATTGGACCTCGGTGTAGGCCTTCCGGGCCTCCTCATAGCGGCCGGCATGGAACAGGGAGAAATACAGGATCCAGGTGTGGAACCCCTGCTGACTCTCCACCCGCGCGGCGCGCTCCGCCACCGCGACCCCTTCGGCGGCGTCCCCCACCATCGTCAGGCACATGGCCGCCCATGAGTAACCCAGCGGGTTCAGGGGATTCAGTTCCACGCTCCTCAGACCGGCGGCTTTCTGGAAGCCGGCCGTGGGGGCGACGGATCCCAGCGTGATGAAGCCCCGGGCCTCGGTCGGCGCATGGTGCGTGGCCTTGATGGCGAACGCCGTCACGGCCGCGGGATCGACCTTGGGCCGGTTGACCTCGATCCGGCTCCGCACCGCCCAGGCACGGCCGCAGCGGGGATCCAGAGCCAGCGCCTGCGCCACCCACTGCTCCGCCTCCGCGCCAGCCCGCGCATCCCTCGTGATGAAGTGCTGGGAGTCGAAGAGCCCGGCGATCTCCGCAACCAGCTGCGCATTGGCGGGGTCCAGCGCATGGGCGCGCCGGAACGCCGCCAGCGCCTGATCGAAGTCCCGCGGGTCCTTGCTGCGGGCATAGCGCTGCTGGAAGAACACGCCCTCCCGAAGGCCCAGTTCCACCTCCACTTCCATTGGGCCACCCCCGATCCGGCGCGGATCCTGAGTGGCACTGGACAGCTTCAGGAAGCCGATGAGCGAATCCGCCGCCTGCTCCAGAAGCTGCTGGTAGGCCCCGCGCGATCCTTCGAACCGGCCCGCCCACTTGACCTTCAAAGTGGCTGTCTCGACCAGCTGGACCGTCAGGATGAGTCGCTCTCCCTGGGCGGTCACGGAGGTCACCACCAGGTTCTCCACCCCATAGGCCTCTGCGATCTTTCCCAGGTCCCCATGCATCTTCTCCACCTGGTAGCTGGTGGGCGGCACCTTCATGTCCACCCCCTCCACGCCCGCCAGCAGGGCCGAGAGCGAGTGGGGAATGGCGTCCGCCAGGAAGGCCGATTCGGTGGGTCCCACCACTTTGGAGGGCAGGGCCACCAGGTTCGAGTTCCGGGGCGACCTCTGGGGTTCCGGGCTCCAGGCGGCCCAGCCCAGGGCCACGGCCACCCCCGCCAGGGAGACTCCCACCAGGGCCAGCCTCACGCGGCGCCTCCCTCCCAGCGCAGCCGCAACCCCAGGGAAGCCCTCGCCGGACGAGGCCTGCCGACGCAGGGACCCCAGCTGCCGCGCCAGGTCCTTCGTCGAGCCGTACCGCTTCCCCGGCGATTTCTCCAGGCACCGCGCCACCACGGCCGCCAGCGGGCCGGACGGCACCAGGGGGGCCGGATCCCCGCCCACGATCGCCGCGAGCGTCTCGGTGGTTGAAGGCCCCCCAAACGGCTGGCGCCCGCTCAACATCTCGTACAACACCACCCCAAGGCTGAACTGATCCGAGCGGAAGTCCACCGGATGGCCGCAGGCCTGCTCTGGGCTCATGTAGGACGCGGTGCCCAGCACCATTCCCGCCAGGGTCTCCGCGCCTGAGTCCTGCCTTCCCAGCGGCCCCTGCTTGGCCAAACCGAAGTCCAGGATCTTCACGACCCGGTCCCGCGTGAGGAAGAGATTCTCCGGCTTCAAGTCCCGGTGGACGATCCCCCGTTCATGAGCCGCGGCGAGCCCCGCCGCGATCTGCCCGGCCAGATCCACCACCCGCTCCACGGGAAGGGCCCCCTGCCCCATCAGGGTCCGGAAGGTCTGCCCCTCCAGGAGCTCCATCACCAGGTATGGGGAACCCTCATGGGTGCCGAGATCGTGGACCGTGAGGAGGTTTGGATGGTTCAGCGCGCCCGCCGCGCGCGCCTCCTGCTCGAAGCGCTTCAGCCGCTCCCGGTCCTCCGCGAACCCTTCCGGCAACACCTTGATGGCCACTTCGCGGCCCAGCTTGGGGTCCTCCGCCCGGTAGACTTCCCCCATGCCGCCTTTCCCCAACAAGGTGAGGATCCGGTAGGGGCCGAGGTTCGTTCCAGGCGCGAGGCTCATGGAGCACGACCGTAGGTAGAGTCTCAGCAGGCTAGCAGAATTCCGGCTAGGCGGACCGGCCGAAGTTCAACAGTTCCGCCGAGGTCTCGAGGCCATTGGCCAGGTCGAGCAGCACCTCCCGCGGGGCGGGTTCCTGGGCGGCGTCGGCCAGGGCGCGCACGACCCGGGCGGTCCCGTGGGGATCTTCCACCAACCGCCGCAAGGCGTCGAAAGCCTCCCGCTTGAGGCTTCCCCCCACGGTGTCCGGAAGCTCGTGCAGCTGCTCGATGGCGTGGCCCAGGCTCAGCACCGCCAGGATCCCCTTGGGCCAGCGCCACCCCAGGTCCTTCGCCCGCCCCAGGTGCAGCGAAAGCCGGAGAATCTGCCGCGCCCCCCGCGCCCGCCAGTCCGCGAGGGCCTCGCCGGGGCCGGTCTCGACCATCCGCAGCAGGTCCCGCCGGATCACGCCCACGGCGTCCTCCGCCTGCCGGACGGAACGCCGGGGCATCAGGATGTAGTTGCCCGCCACCAGGGAGGCTGCGGCGGCCAGGGCGGCCGAGCCTCCAACCACCTCCTTCGCGCCGGGGCTGCCCGTGGCGCCCGCCTGGCTGGCCAGCAGGAAGCACATGTTGAAGTCCACGCCGGCCAGCGCCGTGCGGGGGTGGGCCCTGAGGAGGCCCCCCACCAGCAGAAAGGGCGCCAGCGTCCACAGGAGCCCCGGAGGCGAGGGGAAAGCGGGTTGCACCCCGAGGCGGTAGAGGATCGCGACGAAGGCCCCGGCCGCCACCCCGGCCAGCAGCTTGGGGGCGATGTGATGGGGAAGCGCCATGGAACCCAGCACCAGCGAGAAGATGCAGACGCCGATGGCAGCCTGGACCGCCAGAGGCGAGCCCACCCGATGGGCCAGGGCCGCCGCCAGGAAGGTCGCGGCCCCGGAGGCCAGGGCCGTGCGTCCGGCCTGGGGCCATTCCCGGTGCGGCGCGAGGGCGGCCAGCTCCCGCCGCAGGGGGAGGGCGGTGGATCCATCCAGAGGCCGGCCAAGGGCGGCATTGGCCTCCAGGAGGCGAACGAGGGCATCGGCGAGGCGCCCGGAGCCGGGGATCTCCGCCATCCGGGGGACCTCGCCCATGGGCGGGCAGCCCTCCGAACGGAGGTGCTCCGCCACGGGGTCCAGCCCACGGGCCAGCGCATCGGCGCCGGCCGCCCCCGGGCGCCCATCCGGCCGGAGCGCCACGGCGGCGCTCATGGTTCCGAGCATGCCCACCATCAGCGAGTCGACATCATGCAGGCGGCGGTAGCCTTCGAAAGAACCCGCCAGGATCAGGCGCGCGGAGGCTTCGACTTCGCTGATCTCGGCGAGGATCCTGCGCTTCTCGACACTCAGGGTGGAGGCCCCGCGGCGCAGGACTTCAGCCGCGTAGGCCACGGCATCCGCCGACAGCAGCCGGATGCGCAGGAAGAACGCCTGGCGGGGCGATTCGGGGGTCGCCAACCCCGTGATCACGGTGGCCACCATCACGCCGATGAGGGTGCATTCCACCCGGGCGATGGCGAACTCCAGCGAGGCCCCCGGCGCCAGCACGGCCGGCATCACGACGATGGCTGCGGTGATCCCCGCCAGCAGCGCCCCGTAGCCGTGCACCCCCCGCAGGACATGGGTCAGCCCGCCATTGAGGGCCACCCACAGGCCCAGCAGGCCGAATTGCACATACGCATCCACGGGAATGTGGAGGATCGCGAAACCGACCGCCGCGCCCAGCAGGGTGCCCAGCACGCGGAAGAGGGCCCGCTCGACCAGCACGCCCCGGGAGGCCTGGGCCACCACCCACACCGGCATGGCCGCCCAGTAGGCGTTCTGGACATGCACGAGCGTGGCGATGGCGAAGGCCACCCAAGCCGACAGGGCCAGCACCAGCGCCCGCACGACCACGGCGCGGTCGAGGTGCGGCGCTTTCATCCCGCGCCCTTGACCAGTTCCCGTTCCAGGCTCTGCAGCCGTTTGAGGCGTGCGAAGAGACCCGCCTCGAGGGCCAGTTCATCCGGGGTGCCCAGCTGGATGGCCCGGCCCTCCTCCAGCACCAGCACCCGGGCGCAGGTCTCAGCCACGAAGACCCGGTGCGTGGCCAGCACCAGGGTGGACTTGCCGAGGAAGGCGCGGAGGTTCTCGAGGATGCGGCTTTCGGTTTCGGAGTCCACCGCGGAGAGGGCGTCATCCAGCAGCAGCAGCCGGGGCCGGCGCAACAGGGCGCGGGCCAGGGCCGTGCGCTGGCGCTCGCCACCGCTGAGGGCCACGCCCCGCTCGCCCACCACGGTGTCCAGGCCATCCGGCAGGCGGTGGATCAGTTCATCCATGGCCACCACCCGGGCGATCTCCCAGATCTCCTCCTCCGTGGCCTCGGGGCGGCCCATGGCCAGATTCATGCGGAGGGTGTCGGAGAACAGGAAGGCCTCCTGGGGCACCCAGCCCAGCCCCGCCCAGTGGCGGCGCAGCGTGGTGTCGGAAAGCGGCTCGCCGTCCACGAGCATCCGCCCCGCCTGCGGGGCCCGCAGGCCCGCCAGCACCTGCAGCAGCAGGGTCTTGCCGGAGCCGATGCCCCCCACGACGGCCAGGCTGTCGCCGGGCGCGAGGGCGAGGTCCAGGGGGCCCAGGCCACGGCCGGTCTCGAAGCGGTGCGTCACATCCTCGAGCGCCAGGGCCGCCGGAACCTCCGGCAGGGTGATGGGTTCGGCTGGAGGCAGCGGCCGTTCGGGGCTGTGAAGCAGCTGATCCAGCCGCTCCTGGCCGGCCTTGGCCCGCTGGAAGAGGTTGGCCGACCAGCCCAGGCTCATCATGGGCCAGGCCAGGGCCACAAGGAAACCCGTGAAAGCCGTGAGGTCGCCCAGGTTCAGGATGCCCCGCACCATCAGGCTGCCGCCGTAGGTCACCAGCACGAGGGCGGACACGCCGCTGATGAGGGCGGAAAGCGGCGCGTAGGCGCTGAAGATGACCGACTGCTTCATGCTGAGCGAGGCATGGCGCCGGCTGAGCGCGTCGAACTGCGCCACCCGGACCTCCTCCAAGCCGAAGGCCTGCACCACCCGTTCGCCGCTGATGGTCTCGTGGCTGTGGGTGGTGAGGGCCGAGAAGGCCAGCTGCAGCTTCTGCTGCACCATGTGGCTCCACTTCCCGATGACGTAGTAGCCCATGGCCAGGAAGGAGAAGGGCAGCATCACCGCGAGGGTGAGCCTCCAGCTCGTGCTGAACATCAGGCCCAGCGTCACCGGCAGGATCGAAAGCACCTGGAGGAAGCTCATGAGCCCCGGCCCCGTGGCCATGCGGACGGTGCCCACATCGTCGCCCAGGCGGGACATGAGATCGCCCACCCGCTGCCGCTCGTAGAAGGCGAAGGGGCGGGAGAGCAGGAAGGTGTAGAGGGATTCGCGCTGCTCCCGCTCCACATCGCGGCTGAGGCCGATGAGGGTGTTGCGCATGAGGTAGCGACCGATGCCCGCAACCGCCGTGAAGGCCAGCATCCACGCCAGGAAGACCCGCGAGCCGTGCCAGTCCTGCCGCTCCAGGGCGTGCACCGCCCGCCCCGACCAGTAGGGCACCACCGAAGCGGCCACGCTGCACCAGACTGTGGCCGCCAAGCCCCAGTACAGGGTGCGCCGGTGGCGGTCCATCAGCGGCCACCACCAGAACAGCTTGGACTCCGAAAGATCCGCCACGAGGCCTCCGCCAATCAGAGTAGCAACACCGATCCCCGGACCCTAGGCTGGTCGGGCAAAACCGCCGGCAGGAGGACCGGCGGACTGCGGTTCCCCGAAGCGGGGCCGCCCCCTGAGCGCCACCCCTTGGCAGGCCTCCGGGCCCCGGGCATCCTGGAGGAAACTTCCTCGAGCCTCCCACGATGCGGAACCGCCTGGTCGCCCTGTCCCTGGTCTTCCTCTCGGCCCTGCTCCCAGCCCGGGCCCAGATGGTGGAGGAGTCCCTGCCCAGGGATCCGGGGCCGCTCGACTTCATCCACGGCGACAGCTACGAGCAGTGGATCCTCCAGGCCCTGGCTGGCGACGCCCTGGTGGGCCTCGGAAGCAGCGGCCAGGCGGTGCCGCGCCTGGCGACCTCCTGGAAGATCCAGAGGGATGGCACCATCACCTTCACCCTGCGCGAGGATGTGCGCTTCACGGACGGCAGCCCGGTCACCCCGGAGGACATCCTGTGGACGCTGGCGGAGATCCGCCGCGATCCCAAGGCCAGCCCGACCAAACGGGCCATCCTGGAGGGCGCCACGGCGGGCCAGCAGGATGGCCGGGTCTGGATCCGCTCGCCCAAGCCCCCGGGCCGCCTGCTGCTGGAGCTGGCCCGGGTGCCTGTGGCCCAGAAAGGCCACCCGGAGCGGGGTTGCGGCCCCTTCCGGTTCCAGAAGGAACCGGCGGCCTGGACCTTCTTCCGCCGCGAACACTTCCTGAAGCCCGGTGTCGACGGCATCCGGTTCCGCCTGCTGGGTGATCCGACCACAGTGCTCCAGGCCCTCCAGAAGGGCTGGCTCACCATCGGCGCCCCGCCCGCCCGACCCGTGGCACCTCCCGCCACCCACCGGGTGCTGGTCCAGCCCATGAACGCCCAGCTCGTGGTGTGGAGCCACGCCGGAACGGGCCCCCTTCAGCTCCTGGAACGCTGGCGCCAGGATGCCTTCCCGCCGGGTCTCCTGGGGCAGAATGCCAAGCCCAGCCGCGGTCTGTGGCCGGAGAGCCTGGGCTTCGAACCCCAGGCCATCGAGACTGAAGCCGCCCCGCCCAGACCTCCGGCGCCCCTGAAGCTGATCTATGTCTCGGGCGATGCCTTCACCGGGAACCTGCTGCTCGCCCTGCGGGAGCGGGCCCGCAAGGACGGCTTCGACCTCCAGTTGATCCCCCTGGAGCAGGCCATCCTCGTGGACCGGCTCCGCAAGGGCGACTTCGACCTGGCCTGCTCCGTGGTCGTCTTCGAGCCGCACCCCTGGGCCGTCCTGGAATACATGGAACCCAAGGGCCCCATGAATGTCACCGGCTGGCACGATCCGCAGTTCGCGGCGCTGGCCGCAGGCCTCCGGCAGGCAGGAGAGGTCGGCTGGCGGGATCTCCAGAGCCTCTGGGCCGGCCATCCGGCCGCCCTGCCCCTGCTCGACTTCCAGAGCGTCATCTGGGTGGACAAGCGCCTCGAAGTGGCGCCCAGTCCCCTGGGGCTCTACCTGGGCACCCCCGGAGCCGCGGGCTGGCGCTGGAACCGGTGACCTGGCCTTCCTCCCGCCGGCCCCTGGCCCAGGGCGTCGCCATCTGGGGCCTGGCCCTCGCCCTGGCCTGGAGCCTTCCCGGGGCTCTCTGGCGCCCGGTCCCGCCACCGCCCTTCCCCTTCCACGCCCTGGTCCCCGCCGGGATCGGCCTGACCCTCCTGGCCGTGGCGGCGCCTCTGCTGGCCTGGCTTGGCGGACCGGACCTCGCGACTCGGCGGCCTCTGGCCCTCCTGGAGGCCCCGCCGGACCTGCTCTGGGCCGGCGCCCTGCTGGCGTTCTGGCCCGCCGCCTGGGGTCCCCCGGGTCCGGAGGGCTGGCTCCTCGCCTTCCTCGCCGCGGCGCTTCCCGGCGAGGTTCGCTGGCTGGCCTCGGCCCTTCCAGGCGAAGTGCCCTTCCCCGCGGCCTGGGGGCGGCAGGTGGTGCGGAAGACGCGCCAGCTCGCCCTCCTGCGGCTCCTGGGCCGCTGGCTGGCCGCCCGCCTGCCGGTCTGGCTCACCGCCTCCCTGGTGCTGGAGCGGATGCTGGGCGTGCCGGGCCTCGGGACGGATTGGATGGACCGTGTGGCCGGGCGGGACCGGGCGGGCCTCGCGGCCTGGGTGGCGGCCCTGGCCCTGCTCTGGCTGCTGTCCAGGTCCCTGGATGCCGAGCCGGCCTCGTGAGATGGCGCCTCGCCTTCCTGCTGGCCTTGGCCCTGCCGGACCTGCCTCTGGACCCCTTCCATGGCAGCCTCGCGGCCTCGCTTCGGCACCCTCTGGGGGTGGACGAGCTAGGACGGGACGCCCTGGCGCGGTTGCTGCTGGCGGGTGCCCGCAGCGTGGGGTTCGCCAGCGCCTGTGCGCTGCTGGCGCTCGGCTTGGCCCTGGTCCTGGCCTGGCGGGGGCAGCGCTGGCACGGGGCCCTGTCGGCCCTCCGCAGCCTGCCGCCGGTGCTCTTCCTGCTGCCCCTGGCTGCGGTCACCGGCGGGATCGGTGCCCCGGCCCTGCTCCTGCTGCTGGGTCTGCTGCTCGCCCCCCACCTGGAGCCGCCCCTGCGCACCCGGCTGGAAACCTTCCGCCAGTCACCGGCCTGGGCGGCAGAGCGCACCCTGGGCGCCACGCCGGCCTCCAGCCTCCGCCGCTGGGCTCCCTGGGGCTGGGAACAGACCACGGGTCTCCTCCCCAGCGCCTGGCTCGGCGCCCTCTGGGGCGAGGCCACCCTGTCCACGCTGGGCCTGGGCCCGGGTCCCGACCACGACAGCCTGGGCCGGCTCCTCCTTGAGCAGCTGCCGCGCCTGGCCACCGACCCCACGCCCCTCGGCTGGGCCGCCCTGGCCCTGGTGCTGGCCCTCGCCTGGAGCGCCTCCCGAGGGACCGGAGACCAGAACACGGCCCTCAAGGGCAGGGCCAGTTACTAATCCTGTCGACCCTGTTCCGGCTTCCCGGCGGCTTAGAGCTTGGCCTGCATGATGTCGAGGATCTCTCCGTCGGCGCAGGCCATGCCCTGCTGGGCCAGGCGGCCCAGGTGGGCCAGGGAGGCTTCGCCGGTGGCGCCGACGATGCCATCCGTCGCCGGAATGCCGAAGCCCGCGAGGGCCAGCTCCGCCGAGCGGAAGGCGGCCTCGACCCCCGTCATGGCCTTCATGGCGCAGCCGATCTTGGCTCCGTCGCAGATGAGGCCCGCCAGGTTGCCCACCATGTTGTGGATGGCCAGTTCCATCTGGGGGATCCCGCCGCCGCCCAGGTGCACCAGGCCCACGGCGATGCCGATGCCCGCGGCGTTGGAGGCGCCGCACACCGCGGAGAGCGTCCCCAGGCGGTGCGTCGTGGCTGTGGTAAGGAGGCAGGCCAGGGCCAGGGCCTCCTCGATCCGGGCCTCGGAGTAGCCCTGGTGCCGGGCCCACAACCCCAGCGCCACGGACACGGTGATGCCCTTGTTGCCGGATCCTGCCAGGGACATCACCGTGAGCGGCTCACCGGACATGCGGCCCAGCACCCCGGAACTCACCAGGCGCGGGATGCGCAGCCACGGCTCGCCCTCCGGTCCCGGCACGAAGCCCGGCGGCAGATGGCCCACGCTCTGCTCGGCCATGGCCAGGTTCAGGGCCAGGCCCTGGCGCAGGCGCGCCCGATCGACTTCGGTGATCGTGCCGGCCAGGGCTGCCAGCTCCGCCAGGGACATGGATCCCACCTGCTCCCGGATGCGGTCTCCCGCATCCGGACCGACCTGGGCCGCGGCCACGGGCACCGCGACACCGTCGGCCTCCAGGCGCACCAGACGGGTGTGCTCCTGCTCCAGGACCGCCCGGCCCACACCACCCTCGCTGGCCACGATGCAGTCGATGTAAAGGTCCGGGCGGGTGGCGTCGACCTCCACGTGGAGGGCCCCGCGCTCCAGGAGCCGCTCAGCCCGCTCCAGCGCCTCCGGCGTGACGGACTCGAAGATCTGCAGGGCCGGGGACGGATCCGGCAGCACGGCCCCCAGGGCCAGGGCCCAGAGCACGCCTGTGCGCCCCCCGCTGTTGGGGATGCCCACGGCATGGCAGTTCTTGTAGGTGCGCACGTCGAGCACCAGCCGGGCCATGCGCGGCTCGCCCTGGCCCTGGCGGGCGGCCAGGCAGGCGGCGTAGGCCACGGCCGCGGGTTCCGTGCAGCCCAGGGCGGGTTTCCACTCGGCAGAAAGATAGTCGGTCAGGTTCATGGCCATCCTCGGGGCCCCATTCTGGCCGGAATGAAGCATGTCCCCGGTCACAGGCCCTGCGCTACCCTACCGCCCATGACTCCCCTCGTCGGACACCCCCTCCCCGCCTTCTCCCTCCAGGACGACCAGGGGGCGACGGTCACGGCCGCGGACCTCAAGGGCCACTGGACCGTGCTCTACGCCTACCCCAAGGACAGCACCCCCGGCTGCACCACGGAGGCCTGCGACTTCCGCGACAACCTGGCCCGGGTACAGTCCCTCGGCGCCCAGGTGTACGGGATCAGCCGCGACAGCCTGAAGAGCCACCAGAACTTCATCACGAAGCAGAGCCTCCCCTTCCGCCTGCTCTCCGACCCCGACTGCGCCCTCCTTAAGCCGCTCGGCGCCTTCGGCAAGAAGCTGATGTACGGCAGGGAAGTCGAAGGCATCATCCGCAGCACCTTCCTCGTCGATCCCAAGGGCATCGTTCGCCACGCGTGGCCCAAGGTCAGCGTGAAAGGGCACGTGCAGGACGTTCTGGACGTGCTTTCGAACCTGAAGGGCTGACATGAACTGGACCTACCTCGGGATCGCGGCCCTCCTGCCGCTGACCGCCGCCTTGATCGCAACCCTGCTGGCAGGGGCCGTCCAGGCCATCCGCTCCAACCGGGCCGGCGGCAGCAGCCGCGTGGCCTTCCACCGCCTCCTCCGCACCCTGGCCCTGGTGTTCCCCCTCGCGTTCCTGCTGGCCGCACTCTGGGATGGCCATCGGGTGTGGCGAGGCCTTACGGGCGTCGCGCTGGGCCGACCGGCCGACCAGCGCGTGATCGGCCAGCTGCGTGCCAGCGGCCGTCATTTCCTCCGAAAGGATCCAGCCAAAGCTGCTCTCTGGTTCCAACGGGCGGCCGAGGGGGGCGATGCGGAGGCGCAACTCCTCCTGGCCCGAGTCCTACTGAATGGCCAAGGCCTCCCCCGTGACCCCGAAGGCGCCCTCCGGTGGGCCCAGGCTGCGGCGAACCAGGGCCTTCCCGATGCCATGGTCCTCACCGGAGACCTGCTGCGCCCAGGCGACGCAGCGGCCGCCGGAAGCTGGTATCAGCGCGCTCTGGCCGGCTATCGCCAGCGGATCCAGTCGGGAGACGCGGATGCCTGCCTGTCCTATGGCCTGATGCACGCCACCGGCAAGGGCATCGAGAAGGACCCCGTCGAAGGCGTGGCCTGGATGCTCGTCGCCCAGCGCCTGGGGATGGACCCGCTCAAGGCCGTCATCCTCAAGCTGAGTGAAGGCCCCCTCAACAAGCCCCAGCGCGAGGAAGCCGCCCAGCGTGCGGCCGCCATCCAGAAGACCCTGCCCCCGAAGGGGAAAAGCTGAAACCGGATTTCAATCCTGCCCAAGCCTTCCGAATGGCCGGCGCCTATCCCGCCATGATGCTGAAGCCGCCATCGACGTAGAGCACCTGGCCGGTGATGCCACGGCCCATGTCGCTGACGAGGAACACGCCGGCATCTCCGACTTCCAGCTGGTCGGTATCCCGCTGCAGCGGCGTGTGGGAACGGTGGGCCTTCAGCTTCGAGCCGATGCCGGGAATGGCCGAGGAGGCCAGGGTCTTGATCGGGCCTGCGGAGATGGCGTTCACCCGGATGCCCTGGGGGCCGAGGTCGGCGGCCAGGTAGCGAACCGTCGATTCCAGGGCGGCCTTGGCCACGCCCATCACGTTGTAGCCGGGCACCACCCGCTCGCCGCCCAGGTAGGTGAGGGTCACGATGGCGCCGCCTTCGGCCATGAGGGGCTGGGCCGCATTGCAAACCGCCGCCAGGGAGTAGGCGCTGATGTCGTGGGCCACCCGGAAGTCCTCGCGGCTGGTCTCCACGAAGCGGCCTTCCAGGGCCTGCCGGGGCGCGTAGGCCACGGCATGCACCACGAAGTCCAGCTTGCCCCACTTCTTGCGGATCTCGTCGAAGGCCATGACGATCTGGCTGTCGCTGCCCACGTCCATGGGCAGCAGCAGGGGGTTCTTCAGGTCCGCCGCGAGCTCGCGGACGTTCTCGCCCAGGCGCTCGTTCTGGTAGGTCAGGCAGAGCTGGGCACCGGCCTCGGCCACCTTCTGGGTGATGCCCCAGGCAATGGACCGCTTGTTCGCCACGCCGATGATCAGCCCGCGCTTCCCCTCCAACAACCCGCCCTTGGTGCTCATGCGATCTCCTCCAGAGTCGTGTGCAGACAATCACTTAGCATAGCGGAACCCGCACCGCCACGCTATACCCGGGGTCAGGACTGGACCACGGGCCTCGGCGGGCCGGCCCCCCGGAGGAAGACCGATCGTCCCCGATTTCAGGGATGGCGCTGAAATCAGTGGCAAAAAAAATCTTCCCCCAATCCTGTCCATCCGGCCCTCCGATCCTGTTAATCCTGGTTTCGCCTGTTTGCTGAAAGGCCGTCCGTGCCCCTCCCCATCCCCATCGCCCTGATCCTCCTGGCCCAGTCCCCAGCCCCCGCCTTCCGCGCCGACCTGGACGCCGGACGCTACCTCAAGGTGCTGTCGGACGCCGAGGCCCGGCTGCGCCAGGACGGCAGCGACGCTGCCGCCTGGGCCGCGAAATCCCAAGCTCTGTCCAGTCTCCAGCGCTTCACCGAGGCCCGTGTGGCGGCGGATCGCGCACTGGCCTTGAAACCCGGTCTGGCTGATGCCCTGCTGGCCCATGGTCTGGCCCGGGCCGGTGAGGCCATCCGCCAGCGCGATCTGGGCAGCCTTCGGGGGGCCCTGAGTGCCATGGACGACCTCCGGGCCGCCACCGAGGCCGACCCCACCTTGGCTCCCGCCTGGATGAGCCTGGGGCTGGCCTACGAGATGCTGCCAGGGATCCTGGGCGGTTCCACGAAGAAGGCCCTGCGCTGCGCCGACCAGCTGCGCCGCTTGGCCCCCGCCCGGGGCGACCTCCTCCAGGCTCTCGTCCTGGTGGAAGAGGACAAGTGGCGCGAGGCCGAGCCCTATTTCGGCCGCGCTCTGGCCCAGGCCCCGCAGGACCCCGAAGTGGTGGGCCAGTGGCTGGACGCCCTGGACCGCCGGCCCGCCAAGCGGGCCCTTGGCGAAGCGGGAAAGAATGCCCGCCTGCTGGCGGAAGCGCCCCGCCTGCTGCCCGGGGTGCGCACCCGCGCCCGCGGCGTGGCCGCCGTCAGCGATGCCTACCTCCACGGCGGTCGGCCCGACCTGGCTTGGCAGGTCGTCCAGGACCACCTCGCCCGCGTGGACGCCCCCAGCCTCCTCCGCCTGCAGCTCGGCAAGGTGGCCGCCGTCAGCGGCCTCCACCGCCCCGAGGGCCTCGCCGCCCTCGATCAGGTCCTCCGCGAACCCCTCGAAGGCGGTGCCGCCGGCTACCCCGGCGCCTGGTGGCGGAAGGGGCAGATCCTGCGGGACCTCGGGAAGAAGGACGAAGCCCGCAGAGCCGCCCAGGAGGCCCTTAAACTTGATCCCAGGCACCGGGGGGCGAGGGAATTGCTGGAAAATTCGGGGCCAAGTTAGGGCCTGCATTCCAGACTAAATATCAGGCATACCCATTGGGGTGGTCCCTCTTCCAATCCCAGGTATCCCGGATGATCCCCTCTAGGTCGGCATGGCGGGGCGCCCATCCAAGTTCCCGGCGGATTTTCTCTGAACTGGCAATGAGGATCGCTGGATCCCCGGGCCTGCGAGGAGCCTCAACCACGGGAACCGGGCGCCCAACCACTCGTTCTACTGCAGCGATCACCTCTCGGTTGCTGAATCCCCGGCCATTCCCCAGGTTGAAGATGTGCCGCCTGCCAGGAAGTTCTGCCTCCAGCGCAAGGATGTGCGCGCTGGCCAGATCCATTACGTGGATGTAATCACGAACGCATGTTCCATCGTGCGTAGGGTAGTCCGTACCGAACAGGGTAAGTGCCTCGCGCTGACCCATGGCCGTCTCCAGCAACAGGGGGATCAGGTGCGTCTCTGGGCGATGGTCCTCCCCGTAAACCGGACCTGCCCCCGCCGCATTGAAGTAGCGCAGAGAGATACAAGTCATGTCGTGAAGTTTTGCCACCCAATCCATACCGTGATCTGCAAAAAGCTTGGCTTGGCCATAGGTGTTGGTCGGGCAGGTGGGGTGGGCCTCATCGATGGGCGTGTATTGCGGATCGCCATAGACTGCCGCGGTTGATGAGAAAATGAACTTGCGAACGCCCCGATGGGCTGCAATCTCCAACAGTCGGAACGTATTCCCCGTGTTGTTCCGCAGGAACCGACTTGGGTCCCGCATGGATTCTCCGGCCTCAATGTAGGCCGCGAAGTGCATCACAGCAGCGAAGGGTCCCTGGTCAAATGTCCGCCACAGCACCTCATCCGAAGCCAGATCGCCTTTGACAAGCCTCGCCCCTACAGGAACGGCCTGCCGGTGCCCCTTCTCCATGGAATCCAGGATGACCACCTCATAGCCCCTAGAGATCAACTCCGCGGCCACCGTGCTTCCGATGAAGCCTGCACCGCCTGTGACTAAGATTTTCATGGGGTTTGAGCGTCCATCATTCATTCCTTATACATTGAATCTGTGTTGCTATTTTGGTTTGAATCCAAACGAGCAGTACTGCCCCCCCATCGGGAACTTCCGGAGCATTTTTTCTACCCAGGGGAAACGCCGGGTCAGCCCTTGGGGAAGGAACAGGAAGAAATCCATTCCCATATTCCGGAAACCCTGACGGTGCATCAGGCGGCGTGCAAGCCTGCCAAGTAGAAGCTGTGCATCCGCATCCACTGGGCATCTCCGCACGATGATCTGGGTGACCGGGTTCAGGGGATTATGCTCCACCATGGCGAAGATCCCGCCCGGGACGAGAACACGGAAAATATCCCGCGTGAGCGCATCACGATCCGCCGGCAGCACATGGTGGTACACACAGACGGCGGAGACGAATTCGAAGCTCTCGTCCGGATAAGGGATCGAAGTGGGGGTTCTCTGCACCCGGACATTCGGGTTGCCTGCTCGGGCCAGCATTTCAGCCGAAGGGTCGCAGCCCGCTGAACCGGCAAAATCAGCCTGCGCCATGGACATCAACTCACCCTGGCCACACCCCACATCCAACCACCGCATGCGGTGGGGGTCCATTCCTTGGCGTGCGAAAAAAGCTGCGAAGACCTGGCGTTTCCTCTCGGCAAAGAACCCGGAATCCTTCGTGAAAGCCTCCCGGATGGGATCCTTCAGAAGTTCGCGGTACTGCCCTGCGAACCCATCGAATTCCCTGTTCTTGTCTTCATGATCCACAGCATTCATGGGAGGTCGGGCTCCTGAGGCCGGTTCATGCCTTCGGGGGGAAATTCTTGGTTCTTGCGACGACATACAGAGGGCGTTCCTTGACCTGCTCATAAATCTTGGCCACATATTCACCGAGCAACCCGATGCTCACCAAGATGGTTCCTCCAATAAAGCAGGTGACCGCAATGCTGGAAGCCCACCCGCGAACCACGTCGAGACCCCAGAAGGTAGCCCCCATGGCGAACAGGCCGTAGCTGAAACTCCCAATGGCCAGAGTCATGCCCGCTCCGAAGATCAGCCTGAGGGGCAAGGGAGAGAAGGAGAGCGCCGCATTCCAAGCGAACAGGAGCATCTTGCTCAATGGGTACTTGGTTTCCCCGGCCGCTCTGCGGGGCCGTATGAATTCGACGGAGGTCTGTGGGAAACCGATCCAGGCCACCATACCGCGGAGAAATCGATGCGTTTCACGCATGGATTGCAGGGCATCAAGGCAGGGGCGGCTCATGAGCCGGTAGTCTCCCACATCAACTGGCAAGTCTTTGTGAATCAGTCGGCGCATGATTCTGTAGAACGCCCATGCGGTGGCCTTCTTGAACCAGGTCTCGCCTTCGCGGGCGGTCCGCTTCGCATAAACCACATCGAAGCCCTGGCAGTATTTTTCGAGCATGGCGCTGATAAGCTCGGGCGGATCCTGGAGGTCAGCATCCATCAAGATGACAGCTTCTCCCCGCGAGAAGTCCAACCCTGCCGTTGCTGCCAATTGGTGCCCAAAATTCCGGGCGAGCGCGAGTACCTTCAGGCGCGAGTCGGATTCTGATTCCTTGAGCAGAATCTGAATGCTCCTATCGCTGCTGCCGTCATCGACCAGGATCACCTCCGAAGGACAGGAGAGGGTGTTGAGGATCTCCCTGAGCCGGGGTATCAGGAGCGGTAAAACCTCTTCCTCGTTGAAAATCGGAATGACCAGCGAGAGGAGCGGGGGAAGGGGCCGCGGCACCAAGTCGAAGAACGTATCGCTCATCGGGAACCAGATCCTTGTGTGGGAGATCCTAGGAGAGGGGGTTCCCGAGAGTAGCATGCAGCGTTCTTGCCATTTTCGAACGGCCCAAGCCATCCAGAGCTCTGCATTCGCTATCCTGACACTGTCGAAGACCAGACCCAGGCATGTCGAATCCATCCGTAATTTCCGCCGGAACATCATCTCGGGGGTGCCCATGGGCCCACGCAAGGCTTGGGTTGAGAAACTACAAGCATTCGCCCTGTCCTCCCCCGGTGTCTTCCTGGCCATCACCGGGTTCGCCGGATTGCTCGTGGGCTTGGCCCAAGCTGTCCGCCCCTACCCCTTCACAACGACCGCGGACAACCTCCCTTACTATGGCCCGCTGATCAAGGCACACACGGACTGCCTGTTGGACCACGGCCAGCTGCTCCGCATGGTTTGGGATCTCGGCGCGGGCTGGTCTCCCTGGGAGAGCGGGCAGGTCGGTCTGCTTTACCCGGCATACCACTTGGCGAACCTGCTGGCCCGAATGATCGGTCATCCTCTTGCCATCCTGGAGACCAGCGCCTGGCTGCATCTGGTTCTGGCCGGGGCCTTCTCATGGCGCCTGCTTCCCACTCGGTTCGAATGGCGTGAGCGCCTGCTGGCCAGCCTTGCCACCATGGCCCTCCCCGGCCCCTTCATCCTTGGGGCCAACTGGCACAACTATCTGGCATGCCACCCCTGGTTCCTGGCCATGGCCCTCCTCTCCTGGCGAGACTCCGAACTGGAAATCCAATCCTGGCGCCCGAACCTGCCCATGGTCGGTGCCAGCCTGGCCTTCTTCCTATCGGCTCATCCAAGCATGTACGTGTTCGGGGTGTCTCTGCTCGCCCTATGGACCTTGTCCTACGAGAAGTGGGCATCATCGCGGCTGGGGATGGTCCGATTGGCCTTGGCCCAGATTCCCGCGGTGGCGCCTCTGCTTTATCTGAAGGGGGTTTCCACTGGGGCCAATCCCGATTGGATGCTGAGCCGGGACAACCCGAAATTCATCCTGATGCACGCGCAAACCCTGGGGACTTGGCTGCATGGAGTCTTGGTCGGAAACCTGATCCCCAGCGGAGGGTTCCAGGTCTGGGCCCGGGCCAGTTGGACGGGCATCGGCATGTTCTTCGCCCCCAGCCTCGTCCTTGTGGTGTGCCTGGCTTCAAAGAGGCGAAACTTCCGCCCCGTCGTGTTCTTCCTGTTCTTCGGCGCTCTGCTCAGCATCGCGACTTTCCCATGGCTTCGGTTCCTGGCTGTCGGACCCTTCGCGGGTTTCCGGTGGACCTGGAAGCTGAGCATCTTCTTTGGAACGCTGAGCCTCCTGTCGCTCCTGCGCGAAGAGGGGTTTAGGGGGCTCAAGCCTTATTGGCGCCAAGGCATCCTGGGAACCCTTTGCGTCCTGGGCACCTTGGTTTGCCTCAGAGGCCTCGCCTTCGATCTGCTTCCCAGCCTCCAGGGCACGCATGCCCTCGGTGCCCAGGTGGTTCTATCGGAGTCCCGCCGGTGCTTGGAAAAGGCTGAGGTTCCCCCCGGATCCCGCTTGGTGATGATCGGGGCCTTCAACATGCTGCAGCCCCTCCCCGTGCCCATGCTTGGCCTCATTGGCAATGCGCCATTACTTTATGACCAGGGGAACCTCTCGCTCTACGAGCCGATGGAGCCTGCCGTGGCGAGCCGGGCCCACTATGGCCTGACGGTCCCCTGGCGGGGGGCCATTCCCGTGGAAGGGTTTGCGGCCAAACGTCAGGAATCGATCGATCGTCTCCGGCAGGCTGGCGTTCAGGCTCTGGTGGCCGCGGACCCGATGGTGCTGGCCCCCCTCGGGAATGTCAGCTGTTTTGTGGATGTCCTTGGGCGGAGAACCTATGTCGCCCGAATGCCGGAGGCCATGCCCTTCACCTACCCATGGGCAGGGGTGCAGGGCCGGATGACGCCCTTGGAACACAAGCCCGATGGCAGGTTACAGACGGCCTCCCCCTCGGACCAGGTGCCATCCCTCAATAATCCCAGGGCAGTGGATTGGCAGCGCCTGCCGGACGGTCGCTGGGAAGGCACGCCAGAAGGGCCCGGCATGGTCTGGGTTCTTGGCGTGCTCCTGGGAGCATTGATGACAGCCTTATTGCTGGACCGATCCCGATTCCGGCCCTGATGCGTCAAAAAATGGACCCATTGCGTCAGCACCATCTCCTGAAAATGAGACGGGCCGATACGTAATCCCACTTGCCTCATACAGGACCTTGAATACACTGAGCACACCACCTCTGGCACGAGACTTGATAATCTTGGCTCGGCCCTTACTAAGGAGACGCCCATGAAGAAGCAGTCCGGCTTCACCCTCATCGAGTTGCTGCTGGTCCTCGCGATCATCGGCATCATCAGCGCCATCGCCATCCCGGCCCTGCTGGGTCAGCGCGCCCGGGCCCGTGACAAGGCCACCATCTCCAACATGGACGGTCGCGTGGGCGATCTGGTCGGCCAGTATGATCGCCTGAAGGAGAGCGGAACCTCCGCCAGCCTGATTCCCGGCATGCTGCAGACCTATCTCACTCAGACCTCCGGCAAGGATTACAATCCCTGGAATCCCGCCCTCCCCGCCTTCCCCGCCACTTGCGTCACGGCTGGCACGGACCGCACCGCCTCCACGGCGGCTCTGTCCGCGGCGGCGAAGGTCTCGAAGCCTGGTGATGTGGCCTTTGTCGTGAGCCCCCCCCAGCCCTCCGTGGCCGCCACCTCGACGGCCTCGGCCGTTCCGGCTGGTGCTGGCTTCATTGCCGGCGCCGCCAAGATCAATGGCGTCGTGAACGGGCAGAGCACGGTCACCAAGGTCAGTGCTGTCGAGTAATCAACTCGAACCGCACACCTGGAAAAGAGGGCCCAGGCATTCCTGGGCCCTCTTTTTGGTGGTCTACCCCACCTGATTGCACACAGATCGACTGGTTGGAGAGGGCCCTTTCATGCCGAATCGTATAACGCGCTGGTCAGGAGTCCTGGTTTCCGCCCTTTCCGTCCTCGCATTCTTTCTGTGCCTGGCTTGGCTGTACATGAAGACCCCCCAGGGGGGTATGTCAGCCTTCGTCTCAGACGGCCTGAAGTCCCCTCTCGTCCGGGCTTTCGCCTGGAAGCTGGCCCTGACCGAGGTGCTGCCACTCTACCTGGTGACTGGGATCCTGCTCTGGTGCATCACCTTGCTCTGGGCGGGCCTGCCCTGGGCCCTGGGCCGGGGCTGGTGGCATCGTTGGACGGGATGGCAAGCCATGGGACTCACGGCCCTGGCCCTAGGTTGGGTCCACGGGGTGCTCTGGTGGGAGGTCCCCACGGCCCTGTGGCTGGTGCCTGGCCTCAACCGGGTCCCCTTCGGCCTGCTCTTCCCCCTGCTGGCCCTGTTGCTGGCGCTGGGCGCCTGGGCGCTCATCCGTCGGGCGAGTCGGCCGGCCCAAATCTTGACGACCTTAGCTGGATGGATTCTGCTCTGGACGGTCTTCGCCCAGACCCCGATCTGGCTGGCCAGGGTTCATCCCAAGCCTCCTGCGGTACCCGGCTCCGCCAAGGTGCTGATGGTAGGTCTGGATGGCCTGCGGGATGACACGGCCACCGAGGCCGGCCTCCCAACCTTCCAGGGCACCCGCTACCCCAATGCCTACACCTGCATCCCGGCCACTCGCCTGCTGTACGGCATCCTCTGGGGGGGGGACCCTGAGCACTATTCCACCGGTCACGCCTTTCCTGCGATCGAGGAAATGGAAGGGAAGTTTCCCTTCGAGACCGTCCTGCTCGCCCGAGCCAAGGGCCTGAAGCCCCGCTTCTTCATCGACGATGGCGGTACCATCGGCTTGGCGGGTCGATCCGAGGCCTTCGACGCGGTGGAGATGCCCGCAAGAGGTTGGGAGAACTTCGTCAACAGCAACTTGGCCCCTCACCTGCCGCTGTACGCCGTTTGGCTGAACGTGCTGCGGGTCTTCCCCACGACCACCCCCTGGACCCCCCTGGACGCAGGGCTAAGGCAGGCGTTGGACCACGGGCGGGGCAGTGGTTGGGTGATGTACCACTCCTGCTTGGCCCACTCCCCCATTTTTCTCACCCGGGAGGAATTGAAGGAGATTCCGGGTTGGTGGCGTGTCTCCCCGCTCAGCTTTCGGCCCTTCGGTAGCTGGGCCATGCTCGATGACCAGGCCGCCGCCACCTGGAACCCCAGGACTGACCCCTTCCTGGCCTACACGATCCGAATGCGGCACATCCTCGCCGCCTGGAAGGAGCTCTGGAATACCCTCGATCAGGATCCCAATTACAAGGATGCGGTCAAAATTTTGTTCTCGGACCACGGCGAACGGTTCTACCACGTCACCGATACCATCCGCCTCCAAGGAGTGCATGGGTTCGACATTGACCCCTGGGAGGGGCGGATCCCCCTGGTGGTCTGGAACCCCCATACTCCCGGTCCTGCTCAAGGCTCAGAAGAAGCCGTGAGCCTGCTGGATCTGCGGCGGACCATCTACCACCACCTGATCGACGATGCTCCCTTCTCGGTGGACCCGCCCGCGGGCCACCGCGCCTTCATCCGGTACCACACCATCAATGGCCAGTTTCTGCGGGAACCCGCCAAGGAATACCGGCAATTCTCTGCGGAGGGAGTCATCAAAGGACTGGCGATCGGCTACGACGGCCTATGGGCCCTGCAGTACGAGAAGCCCGCCTCTGAACGTAACAAGGACGTGGCCGTAGCCGAAGCCGCCAAGGATGTCCTCACAGTGTACAAGCCCCTGAAGGCCGGGGGCGCCCACAAGCTGGTCTACAAGGGCTATGTCCGGGTGGAGTCCACAGAAATATCGGAAGAGGCCTTCCAGAAGGTGAAGAAGGACATCGAAGCCGACTACTTCCGAAAAGAAACGGAAAACTGAAGAGGACCGGCTTAACGAAGCCGCGCCAGTTCCTTCCCAGACTGGTCCATCTGGTAGGCCACCGTGGTATCGCTGAGGCTGGGGTCGAACACCGTCAAGGTGTAAGCGAGCCCGGCGTTGGTGATCGTCACCGTGTAGTTCATCTTGCTGTTGCCCTGAGGGGTGAAACTCGGAGCGATATCGGTGCTGGGGCGGGTGCCGTCGGCCTTCCAGGAATAGGTGCCAGCCGTACCGTAAAGGCCATTCTCAGCCTTGCGGTTTTCCAGAGCCATGGCCAGCACCTTGGCGTTGGAGATGGCATCTCCAATGACCCGGGCCCGGCGCCGCTGGCCCAGGAAGCTGGGAATGGCGATGGCGCTGATGACGCCGATGATGGCCAGCACCAGCAGCAGTTCGATAAGGGAAAAGCCCCGGGCATGGCCGGAACGGCGGGGCGCCAAGCGGGATAGCAGGCCGGACATGGGGACCTCCAGGGGTTTCGGGAAAAACATGCAAGGCGCGTGCTGAACCGCCGCGATCAATCCTTCCCGAACACATTGGCCAGGTTGAAGATGGGCAGATACATGGCAATGACGATGAAGCCGATGATGCCGCCGAGGATAGCGATCATGATGGGTTCCATGAGGCTGGTGAGGTTCGCCACGGCGTTGTCCACCTCGTCCTCGTAGAAGTCCGCCACCTTGGACAGCATGGCATCCAGGGCACCGGTGGCCTCGCCCACACCCACCATCTGCACCACCATGGGCGGGAAGACCTTGGTCTCGGCCAAGGGCGTGGCGATGTTGCGGCCCTGCTCCACGGCATCCTTGGACTTGAGGATTGCGTTCTGGATGACCATGTTGCCAGCGGTGCGGGCCGTGATGTCCATGCCTTCGAGGATGGGCACGCCGGAACTGATGAGGGTACCCAGGGTCCGGCAGAACCGGGCCACAGCCACCTTGCGGAGCACGTCACCAATGATGGGGATCTTCAGCATGAAGCCATCGATCAGGAGGCGGCCAGCCGGCGTCCTGTAGTACTGGCGGAGGCCAATCACGATGAGGACCACGGCGATGATGATGATCCAACTGTAGTTGATGAGGGCGCTGGACAGGGCCATGCACATCAGGGTCGGGAAGGGCAGCTTGCTGCCCAGACCGTCATACATGGCGGAGAAGACGGGGATCACCTTCACCATGATGATGACCACCACGGCGATGGCGATGGTGATGACGGCCACGGGATAGGTCATCGCGCCTTTTACCTTGGCGGTGAGCTTCACGGCCTTCTCGATATAGGTGGATAGCCGCTGGAGGATGACATCCAGGATGCCGCCGCTTTCGCCGGCACCCACCATGTTCACGTAGAGATCGTTGAAGGCCTTGGGGTGTTTGGAGAGGGCCGCTTGGAGGGTGAGGCCCTTCTCCACATCCTCCCGCACGGCCTCAATGATCTTCTGGAAGCCCTTGTCCTGCTGCTGGGCCCCGAGGATCTCCAGGCACTGCACCAGGGGCAGGCCGGCGTCGATCATGACGCTGAACTGCCGGGTGAAGATGGCCAGGTCTTTGGCCTTCACGCTACCGAAGGACTTGGTGCCCTTGGCGGCCATGGCGCCGATGGAGGTCACCTCGATACCGTTGCGCTTCAGGGTGGCGGCGGCGGCATCCCTGGATTCGGACACCAGGACACCCTCCTGGGCCTCCCCCATTCGATTCTTGCCTTTCCATGCGTATGCGGGCATGCGGACCTCGGCGGGCTAGGAACGGTGGTGCCTTCAGGATAGGCAGGAATGGATCAGTGGTGAAGACCCAATGGGTCGCAGAGTGTGACTTTAGGTGTACTTGATGTTGGGATTCCGCCCGCCGAGCGCGGGGTTGCTGGTGGTGGCGGGCTGTGCGGCGGCCCCCCGACCGCCGGCGGAGCCGACACCCACGCCCCGGTTGATGAGTTCCCGCAACTCGTCGGCGTTGGAGGAATACTCGAAGGCCTGCTCCTGGGTGATCTCCTTCCGGAGCACCAAGTCGGACAGGCTCTGGTTGAAGGTTTGCATGCCGTATTTGGTCTGGCCGGACTGCATGGTCCCGTAGATCTGGTGGATCTTGTCCTCGCGGATGAGGTTCCGGATGGCGGAGTTGGGGATCATGATCTCTAGGGCCAGGGCACGGCCCTTGCCGCCGGCCTTGGGGATGAGGCTCTGGCAGATCACGCCCTCGAGCACCAGGGAGAGCTGGGCCCGGACTTGGGCCTGCTGATGGCTGGGGAATACGTCGATGATGCGGTTGATGGTCTGCACGGTGCTGTTGGTGTGCAGGGTGGCGAAGGTGAGGTGGCCCGTCTCGGCGATGGTGAGGGCCGACTCGATGGTCTCCAGGTCGCGCATTTCACCCACCAGCACCACATCGGGATCCTGGCGCAGGGCCGAGCGGAGGGCCTTCTTGAAGCTGTGGGTGTCCGCGTGGATCTCCCGCTGGTTCACCAGGGCCCGCTTGTGCTTGTGGACGTATTCCACCGGGTCCTCGATGGTGAGGATGTGCACCGGCTCCTCGGCATTGATCTTGTCCACCATGGCGGCCAGAGTCGTGGACTTGCCGGAGCCCGTCACGCCCGTCACCAGCACCAGGCCGCGGGGCTTATCGCAGAGGGCCTGGACCGAAGGCGGCAGGCCCAGCTGATCGAAGCTGCGGATGTTCTCGGGGATGGTGCGGAAGACCCCCGCGGTGGCGCCGCGCTGGTTGAAGACATTGGCGCGGAAGCGGGCCACGCCCTGGAGGCCGAAGGAGAAGTCCACTTCGAGATCCTCCTCGAGACGGTGCTTCTGCTGGTCCGTCATGACACCGTAGCAGAGCCAGCGCGTCTGGGACGCATCCATGGGCGGCAGCTTGAGGGGGACCATGCGACCATCGATGCGGATCTGCGGGGCGGTATCCGTGGTGATGTGAAGGTCCGTACCCCCGTACTCCACCATCGTCTTGAGCAGCTGCTGCAGCGGAGCCACGTAGTTGGAACCGATTTCACTCATGCTGGGGACTCCTACAGGACGGTTTCGCGGATGATCTCTTCGATGGTGGTGACACCGTCGAGCACCTTACGGCAGCCGGAGCGGCGGAGGGTGATCATGCCCTCTTTCTGGCCCTGTTCGCGCAGTTCGATGGCAGAGGCTCCGGTGAGGATCATGTCCTTGAGGGTCTCGGACATCTCCAGCACCTCGTAGAGGCCCACACGGCCCTTGTAGCCGCGCTTGTTGCAAACATCGCACCCAACGGGCTTGTAGAAGGTGATGCCGCGCTGGATCTCCTCCGGGGTGAAGCCCACCTCGCGCAGGGCCTCCTCGGGCTGGTGGTGGGTGTCCACGGCCTTGCAGCTGCCGCAGAGCCGGCGCACGAGGCGCTGGGCGCAGATGATGTTCACCGAGGTGGCCACCAGGAAGGGTTCCACGCCCATGTTCATGAGGCGGTTGATGGTGCTGGGGGCGTCGTTGGTGTGCAGGGTGGACAGCACCAGGTGGCCCGTGAGGCTGGCCTTGATGGCGATCTCGGCGGTCTCGAAGTCGCGGATCTCGCCCACCAGGATGATGTTCGGATCCTGCCGGAGGAAGGAGCGCAGGGCCGCCGCGAAGTTGAGGCCGATCTGCTCCTTCATCTGCACCTGGTTGATGCCGGGGAAGTTGAATTCGACCGGATCCTCGGCGGTGAGGATGTTGGTGTCCACCGTGTTGAGCTTGGCGATGGAGGAGTACAGCGTATTGGTCTTGCCGGATCCGGTCGGTCCCGTCACCAGCACCATGCCGTAGGGCTTGGAGATCTGCCGATCCCAGCGTTCCAGGCTCTCCGGCTCGAAGCCCAGCTTGGTGAGGTCGAGCATGAGTTTGTCGCTGTCCAGCAGCCGCAGCACGATCTTCTCGCCGAAGAGTGTGGGCAGGATGCTCACGCGGTAGTCAATGACCTTCTGGCGGCCGCCCATGTTCACGCGGAGCTTGATACGGCCGTCCTGGGGCAGCCGCTTCTCGGCGATGTTGAGCTTGGCCAGGATCTTCACGCGGGAGGTGAGGGGGTCTCTCAGCTTCAGGTTCGGCCGCATGACTTCCATGAGGATGCCATCGATGCGGAACCGGATGCGGTAGTTCTTCTCGTAGGGTTCGATGTGGATGTCGGAGGCCCCGCGCTTGATGGCGTCGATGAGCACCATGTTCACGAGCTTCACGACCGGGGCATCCTCGCTGCCTCGCCTCAGGGCCCCGACGTTGATGCTTTCTTCATCGTCGTCCGTGGCCTCGAACTCGGCATCGGCATCCAGCTCCTGCTCCAGCTCCGATAGATCGATCCGCTCGTCCTCCTCGTTGAAGGGTTTGGCAGGAAGACTATCCGTGGGCCCGGCGGCCGTGGCCCCGCCTCCTCCCATGGTGGCCATGGTGGAACGGGCGCCCTGGTTGTCCGCCAGGCGCACGCTGCTGGAGCCGCCGTAGTACTTCTCGACCGCCCGCACCAGGCCCATCTCGCTGGATACGACCGGATCCACGTTGTAGCCCGTGTGGAAGCGCACGTCATCCATGGCGAAGATGTCCGTGGGGTCGGACATGGCCAGTGTCAGCACGTTGCCGGTGCGCTGCAGGGGCAGCACTTTGTGGCGCTGGGCCAGGTCTTTCGGGATCAGGGCGATGACCGCCGGGTCGATGGGGGGCCACTGCTCCAGGTCCGCAGCGGGCACGCCGTACTGCATGCCCAGGAAACTCACGATGTCCTGATCAGAGCAGAAGCCCTGGCGAACCACGATGCTTCCGAGCTTCCCACCCTCGCGCCGCTGGATCTTGATAACTTCTTCCAACTGGGCATCCGTGATGAGCTGAGCCTTGACGAGCATTTCCCCGAGCTTGCTGACCACTGGCTGCCTCCGGATGGGGTGAGCCGATGGTATCACCCTTGGACGCATCCCTGCGTCCGGCCTCATCCCCTCGGCCGGCCCATTGTATGCTTTCGCCATGCCTGTCCCAGGAACCCCGCCTCAGCGCCTGCTGCTGGCCCGGCAGTTGATCCGGGAGAAGGGTCTATCCCGGACGGACCTCACCCTGCTGGAGGACATTCTCCGCGAAGGGGCGGGCGACCTGGATCCGCTGCTGGAGGCGCCCTCGCGGGGGGCGGCCCCCGCCGGGGAGTCCTCTGCCCAGGCCAACCTGCGACGGAACCTCGGCCTCTTCCTGGCCTTCCTGCACCAGTTCTCGCCCCGCCGGCTCGGCGAGGCCCGGGCGGCCATGGGCCAGGTCCTCCAGCACAGCCTGGGGCGGCTGGCCGACCTGACCGGGACCGCCCACCGGGAGCTGATGGTGGAATTGGAGCAGCCCGCCTGGGTGGGGCTCCTGCTGGATCTTCTCGCCTCCCTCCGGGCCATGGCCCCCCCTTCAGGAGAGGATGCCGGGGCCCTCCGGGCTCTGTGGGCGGCCTTCCTGGAGGACCACCGCGAACCCTTCCGCCAGATCCTGGCGGCCCTCCAGACCTGCCAGAACGGGCCGGAAGCCGTGGCCCTGCTGAACGCCCAGATGAAGGTGGTGAACCGGGCCATCCAGGGCCGGGGCCGCCTGGAGGAATCCCTGGCGCGGCTGGCGGAGCAGCTGGAGGCCTGCATCCCCCCGAAGTTCCACGCGCGGGTGGAGCCGCTGCTGCTGCTGCAGAATGTGGTGTCCAACCTGCGTCTGAGCCTGCTGCGCCCCCTGGACCGGGGGATCCACTGGCCCGCGGTGGAGCAGGTGCGGGGAAGCCTGCGCTGGCTCTGGGACCACCTCGGCTGGGTCCTGCCCCGCATGGACGCCGAATTGTTCCGGGACCGCATGCCCGCCGACCTGCGGAAGCTGCTCCAGGATCTCCGCCGGGAGGACCGGGCCCTCTTCTCCGTGGTGGCCCGGGCCCTGGCCAGCCACATCTCCCTCCTGGGACTCATGGAATCCATGGAGCCCGCCACCGGCGCCGGGGTCCAGGATCTCTATGCGACCGTGCCCACCTTCCTGGTCATCGAATCCGAACTGGGACGGGTGGTGGAACGGGCCTACGATCCGGGCCGGGCGGCGCTGCTGAACCCGGATCGGGCCGAGATCCCGCGGCTCAGGGCCTACCTGCGGCAGGCCGTGCTGAGTCTGCGCCAGGATCAGGCGACGCTCCGCAGCCTCCTGCAGCAGGCCCTGGCGGGGGGGGATGCGGATCAGCTGGCCCACACCCTGGACAACCTGCGCGGCCTGCTCATCAACCACCAGAAACAGCTCATGGGCGAGCTGGTGGGCCTGTTCTCGCCGGACGTCCAGCAGCGGCTGTTCCCTGAATCCCCCAGCCTGATGGAGGAGGGCGAGCGGCTCCGGCTCCGCATCCAGCGGCTCTGGGAACAGGTCCCGCCCATCCATGCCCAGCTCCTGCTGAGCCTGGAACTGCAGGACTGGCCGAGGCTCGCCCTGGGCCTCGCCCAGGCCTACCGCCACCTGCTGACCTTCCGCCGCAGCCCGGAATTCCCCTTGATGCGGCGGCCCGACCGGGAGGAGGCCGAGCGGCTCATCCAGGACCTGGGCCGGCTCCTGGAGTCCCCCGAAGAGGTCCACCAGGCCCTGCGCGACAGCATGGACGTGCTGGGCGAGCTGCTCCGCTTCCTGGAACTGTTCCTGCTCCGGATCAATGCCCGGGTCCCCCTCATCCGCCAGGACCTCGAAGTGGCCCAGGAGGCGCTCAGGCTCATCGCCGACCTGAAGGAGGGGCCCACCGGCCCCGAGCGCACCCGCCTCTCCCACAAGCTGATCCAGAATGCCAAGCGGCTTGGTGTCCGCGATGCCCAGGCCGTGATCCTGCTCAAGCGCTGGGTCCGGGCCGAGCGCAGCCAGCGGGAAGGATCCCTGCCCATCCTGGAACAGCTGGGGGCCCACCTCGGCCAGCTTGCCTTGAGACTGGAAGCCGCGCTGGGCTGACCCGGCCCTTGACCACCACCCTCTTCCCGGGAGTTCCATGCACCACCTCCACTGGCTGGAACCGCATCCCTCCCGGGCGGGTGACGCTTTGCGCCAGGCTCTGGAAGGGTGGGGCCACCCGGTGGTGCCTGGGCCGGGGCCCGGTTCGCTGGTGCTGGTGGCAGAGCGGCCCGATCCTGGGCTGATCCCCGCGGAGGGCTCGGAGATCCTCTGGTGGGTGCAGCGGGCGGATCCGGAGGAGGTCAGTGCGGTGCTCGAGCTGAGACCCGGCTGGGTGCTCCTCCAGGACCGCCCCCTCGAGGCGGCCCAGGAGGCCCTCCGGAACCTGCGCCAGCGGGATCTCGGCAGCGAGGGCTGGCTGCGCCAGATGCTCCACCTCGCCTCGCTGGATGACCTCCTGAAGCTCGTGCTGAACCGCGCCGTGCGCCAAGCCCGGGCGAGGGGCGGGGCCATCTGGCTCCGGAAGGACAACCTGTTCTACCAGAGGGCCGGAGACGGTTCCTTCCCCGAGGCCCCCCTGCCCCGCAAGGAGGCTGCGGAGCTGGTGCGCCGGGGGGAGGCCCATCAGCTGGCAGCGTCGGAGCAGCTGGGCCTCCTGCGGCTGCTGGATCCCCAGGAGCCGCCCGAGCGGTTCCTCCAGGGCTTCGAGGACGTGGAACCCCTGCTGCTCAATGCCTGGCGGCTGGAGGAGAGCCGGGCGCTCTCCTTCAAGGACGACCTGACCGTGGCCCAGAACCGCCGCTGCCTGGAGGCGGAGTTGCCCCAGGCCGTGCGCATCGCCGCCGCCAAGGGCGAGTCCGTGGCCCTCGTCTTCCTCGATGTCGATGACCTCAAGCAGGTGAACAGCCAGTACGGCCATCCCGCCGGCAGCATCGTGCTGGAGGCCGTGGCCCGGACCGCCCAGCGCCTCTGCCGCGCCCACGACCGCCTCTACCGCTACGGGGGGGACGAGTTCTGCATTCTCATGCCGGGCACCCTCGCCCGGGGCGCGCAGAAACTCGCAGAACGCCTGGTCCAGGTCATCCTCGGGCAGACCGTGACCCTGGGGAGCGACCGCCTGACCATCTCCTTGAGCGCGGGCGTCGCCGCCTTCCCCGAGCATGCCGATGGCGCCGGCCACCTCATCGAACAGGCCGACCGGGCCCTCCTGCGCGCCAAGCGGGAAGGCAAGCGGCAGGTGGCGGTGGCGGGGGGCTAAGGGCAGTCTGAAGTCCGGACTGGATGCCTACTTCCGCTTCTTCTTCCCGCCCTTCTCGGACCCGAACACCTTGGAGAGGAAGCCCGCTTCCTCGTCCCCGGCGCGCTCGCCGTCGAGGCTGCGGCGGAGCTGGTCGAGGAGCTGGCGCTGCTCGGCCGTGATGGAGGTGGGGACGGCCGCGCGCAGGTGCAGGAAGAGGTCGCCGCGGCCACTGCCCTGCAGGCGGGGGATGCCGGCGTTCACCAGCTTCACGACATGGTCCGCAGGGGTGCCGGGGGCGAGCTTCACCTTGTCGGCACCGTACGGCGTCTCCACCTCCAGCGCACCGCCGGTCACCAGCAGGGGCCAGGAGACCTCCAGGCGCTGATGGAGGTCGAAGCCATCGCGTTCGTACCGTGGATCCGGCTCCACGTCGAACACCACGTAGAGATCACCGGTCCGGCCGCCGAACCGGCCGGCCTCGCCCTGGTTCTGGAGGCGCAGCCGGGTGCCCCGGTCCACGCCGGCCGGCACCTTGAAGCTCACCTTGGACTTGCGGTGGACGCGGCCCTCGCCCCGGCATTCGCGGCAAGGCTTGGGGATGATTCGGCCCTTGCCCTCGCAGCGGGGACAGGGCGTGAGCATCTGGAAGAACCCCTGCCGCATGGCCACCTGGCCCGCACCGCGGCACTGGGGACAGGTCTCCGGACGGGAGCCGGCCTCGCAGCCGGAGCCGTGGCAGGTGCCGCAGGCCTCGAGGCGCGGGATGCTGAGCTCCACGCTGTCCTTGCCGAAGATCGCATCCCGGAAACTCAGCTTCAGGTTGTATTGCAGGTCCGAGCCGCGTTCCTCACCACTGGACCGGCGCCGGCCGCCACCCCCGAAGAGGTCCCCGAAGAGCCCGCCGCCGAAGAAGCTGCCGAGGATGTCCTCGAAGTCCGCAAACTGGTTGGGGTCGAACTGGAACTGCTGCCCGCCGCCGGCTCCGCCCAGGCCGGCGTGGCCGTACTGATCGTAGGCCTTCCGCTTCTCGGGGTCCGACAGCACGCTGTAGGCTTCCGCAGCCTCCTTGAATTTCTCCTCCGCCTCCTTGTTCCCGGGGTTGCGGTCGGGATGTAATTCCATGGCCAGCTTGCGGTAGGCCTTCTTCAGTTCGTCCGCCCCGGCCTCCTTGGAGACGCCGAGCACTTCGTAGTAGTCGCGCTTCATGCACCCATCCTGGATTCCAGGATAGCCGATAGCCCGGGCCTAGTTGGGCCCCGCGCCCTCATCCTCGCGGTCCAGGGACGCCATCATGGCCTCGCTGGCGGCGAGGACGGCATCGGTCAGCAGGTTCTGGGCTTCCAGCAGCTGGCCTTCGCAGGCCCGGAGCGCGGCAGGATCCTGGGCGGCCACGGCCTGCCGAGCCCGGGTGAGCACGTCCCGGATCATGGCCTGCTGGCTCTCCTGCAGGTACTTGCCGCATTCGGCGAAGCTCTTGTCGCAGGAGAAGATCAGCCCCTCCGCAGAGGCGAGGTATTTCAGCGCGTCCCGCTTCTTCACGTCCGTCTCGGCGTTGGCCAAGGCCTCGCGGATCATGCGCTGGATCTCCAGCTCCGAGAGGCCCGAGCTGGGCCGGATGCTCAGGCCCTGTTCCAGGCCGGTCATGAGATCCCGAGCGGACACCTTGACGATGCCGTTGGAGTCGATGTCGAAGGCCACTTCGATCTGCGGCACGCCCTTGGGCAGGGGCGGCAGGTTGATGAGGTCGAAGCGACCCAGGCTCTTGTTGTGCTCGGCCAGCTCCCGCTCGCCCTGGAGCACGTGGATCTCCACCCGGTTCTGGTTGTCCGTCACCGTGGTGAAGGTCCGGGCGTCCCGGGTGGGGATGGTGGCGTTGCGCTGGATGATCTTCACGAAGCCGCCGCCCTGCGTCTCGATGCCCAGCGACAGCGGCGTCACGTCCAGCAGCACCAGGTCCTTGATGTCGCCCTTGAGGACGGCGCCCTGGATGGAGGCGCCGGTGGCCACCACCTCGTCGGGGTTGATGCTCCGGTTGGGTTCCTTCCCGAAGAAGTCGCGCACCAGCCGCTGCACCATCGGCATGCGCGTCTGGCCACCCACCAGGATCACTTCATCGATCTGCTTCGGCGTCTTCCCGCCCTGCTCCAGCGCGTCCTTGATGGGGATCAGGGTCTGCTCCACCAGCCCCTGGGCCATCCCTTCCAGCTGGGCCCGGGTGAGGGTGGCCTCCAGGTGCTGCGGACCGCCCGGGGCCTGCGCGATGAATGGCAGGCGGATCTCGACGCGATCCAGGGTGGACAACTCACACTTGGCCTTCTCGCTGGCCTCCTTGAGCCGCTGCAGGGCCATGCGGTCCGAAGAGAGGTCGATGCCGGTCTTCTCGCGGAACTGCTCCACCAGCCAGTTCTGGATGGCCAGGTCGATGTCCTCGCCGCCGAGGAAGGTGTCGCCGCTGGTGGCCAGCACCTCGAAGACGCCATCATTCATTTCCATCAGGGTGAAGTCGAAGGTGCCGCCGCCGAAGTCGTAGATGGCCAGGATCTGCTTGAGGCCCTTCTTGTTGAAGCCGTAGGCGAGAGCCGCTGCCGTGGGCTCGTTGATGATGCGCTGCACGTTGAGGCCGGCGATCTTGCCGGCGTCCTTGGTGGCCTGGCGCTGGGCATCATCGAAGTAGGCGGGCACCGTGATCACGGCGTCGGTCACGTCCTCGTGGAGGAAGGCCTCGGCGGCCTGCTTCAGGGAACGGAGGACGATGGCCGTCACTTCGGGCGGTGCATAGTCCCGCTCGCCCACGCGCAGCCAGGCGTCCCCGTTGGGCGCAGCCACCACCGGGAAGGGGAGGCGGCCCACGGCCTCCTGGACCTTGGGGGCGCTGAACCGCTGCCCAATGAGCCGCTTCACGGCGAACAAGGTGCGCTGGGGATTCGTGACGGCCTGGCGCTTGGCGATGTGCCCCACCAGGACGTCGCCCTTGTCCGTGAAGGCCACCACCGAAGGCGTGGTGCGGCTTCCCTCCCGGTTGGGGATCACCCGCGAGTCCCCGCTTTCCATCACGCAGACGCAACTGTTCGTCGTTCCCAGGTCAATGCCGATCAGTTTGCCTGCCATGGGTGGAACTCCGGGGGATCGCGGCTCGATGATAAAAGGAATTCGCAGTGTCATCCACTGCTGGCGCTGCACCTGGTTAGGACTTTCCCGGCTCCTGGAGCCGGTTCACTACGACCCGGGCCGGGCGGAGGAGCTGTCCCTTGAGGCTGTAGCCGCGCTCGTAGACCGCAGCCACGGCTCCGTCTGGAAGGTTCGGATCACTGAAGGTGGTGAGCGCCTCGGCGTGCAGGGCATCGAAGGCATCGCCGATCTTGAGGGGCATGGCTTCGACGTTCATGCGGCGGAGCGCTTCCAGGAACTGTTTCTGGATCAGTTCCACACCGGCGCGGAAGGACTCGACGTCCTGGTAGGAGGCGCTGAGGCCCCGCTCGAAGTTGTCGAGCACGGGCAGCATCTCGAGGAGGATCTTGCGCTCGGCCTGCTCCACGGCCATGGCGATATCCCGCTGGGCCCGGTTACGGAAGTTGTTGAAGTCCGCAGCGAGGCGCCGGTGCTGATCCATCAGCTCCGCCTCACGATGGAGCATCTCCTCCATCTGCTTCTCGGCCTCGGTGAGGGCCGATTCCAGGTCCACCCGGGGTTCCCCCAGGTCCGTGGGATCGGCTTCATCACCCGCTGTGGCCGGGTACACCGAAGCCACTTCGTCGGCGACGGACTGGAGGTCCCCCTCCAGGGCATCATCCAGGCTGAGGTCCACCACGTCCTCGGGTTCTCCGGAAGGCGGAGCGGGCTTGTCATGGGGCTCGCGGGGGGTACCGGTGGTCATCGCAGCAGTATACGCAAGTCCGGGCCCCAGGCCGTCAGGAACCGCCCTGGCGCCGCTGGATCTGCCGGGACCACCAGCGCAGGCCGCCCATCACCCGGCCGTAGTCCATGCGGAGCGGTCCCACCAGGGCGAAAGTCACGTAGCCGGCGGGGCCGAGTCCCACGGTGCGGACCGCCGTGGCCAGGGGCCAGCCGTCCAGGTAGGGGTTCTCCGAACCCAGCAGCAGCTGGATGTCCTGCGAGGCGCGATCCGCAAAGGCGTTGAGCAGGCGGGCCAGGCGGCCGCGTTCCTCGAAGGCCGCCACCAGGCCCCGGAACCGGGCCACATCCTCGAACTCGGGGAGCCCACCCAGTCGACCCAGGCCGGAGACCAGCACCGGGGGGTCCCCGGCCGGCCCGTCCTCGGGCCAGCGGGAGGCCAGCTCCTGAAGCCGGGTCCGCAGGGTCTCGCCCTCCTCGGCTCCGGCCCTGAGGGCATCCAGGAGGCGGGTCCGCATGTCCGCCAGGGTGAGGCCCGCGAACTGGGCTGTGGCATAGTTCCCCAGCTCCGTGAGGACGGTGTCGGCATAGTTCCAGGGGTTGTCCATGAGGCGGTGGTCCACCTCGCCCAGGCTCCCCACCCAGATCGCCACGAGACGGCCGGGACCGACCGGCACGAATTCCAGGCGCACCAGGCGGCTCTGCGTCAGGGGCAGAGGCAGGGCGACGCAAACTCCGCCCATCACCTCGGCCAGCGTCCGGCTGGCATGGCGCGCCCAGGATTCAGGGTCCAGATCCAGGCCCTCCAGGGCTGCGGAAAGGCGGCCCTCCAGCTCGGGATCCGGAGCTTGCGCCTTCAGCCAGCGGTCCACGTAGTAGCGGTAGGCCCGCTCCGTCGGCACGCGCCCCGCAGAGGTATGCGGCTGGGCCACCATGGACTCGTCCTCCAGGTCCGACAGCACGTTCCGGATCGTGGCGCTGGAAAGGGGCTCTGGGAACCGCTTGGCCAGCAGGCGCGACCCCACCGGCTCCCCCGCCTCGAGGTAGGCCTCGATGAGGGTGCGGAGCACGGACTCGCCGCGGGGATTGAGGTTGGGAGTGGCCATGGGGTGAACTTTGCCGGACTGTCATACTATATACCCCCGATCCGGAGGTCCCATGCGCACCGCCCTGACCCGCCTTTCCCTCGCCGCAGCGCTCATCCTGAGCTTTGCGTGCAACCGCAAGAGCGAGGCTGCCATCCAGGCCGACGAGGCCGCGAAGGCCGCGGAGGCCAAAGTTGCCCAACTCGAACAGCAGCTGGCCGAAGCCAAGTCCGGCAAGGTCACCGGTGAGGACGCCGAGACCGTCAAGCAGGTCACCAAGTCCCAGGTGAAGGCCCTGGAGCGCCAGGTGGCCGACGCGAAGAAGCGGGCCGAGGCCAAGAAGCAGGAAGCCGCCGTCCTGGCCGCCGCCCCCGTCGCCAAGGAGGCCCCCAAGCCCGTGGTGGTGGAGGTGCCCACCGGCACCAAGCTGGAGATCGCCCTGACCCGCGACCTGGCCACCGACAAGGATCAGGCCGGTGATGCCTGGGAAGGCTCCCTCGCCAGCGATGTCGTCGTGGACGGGAAGCTGGTGTGGAGCGCCGGCAGCTCCGCCCGGGGCGTGGTGACCCAGAGCGCCGCCGCGGGCCGCCTGAGCAACGGCAAGGGGGCCCTGGGCATCCGGCTCACCGAGATCGCCGGCGTCGGCATCGACACGGATACCCACGTGGTGGTGGCGACGGCCAGGGGCGAGCGCAACGCCAAGTACATCGGCGGCGGCGCGGCCCTTGGCGCGCTGGTCGGCCTCCTGTCCGACAAGAAGAACCAGGGTGACCACGCCCTCGGCGGCGCGGCCCTTGGCGCCGCCGCCGGCACCGCGGTGGCCGCCGGCACCGCCGACACCGTCATCCGCATCCCCGCCAACAAGCCCGTGGCCTTCAGCCTGACCAGCCCCGAGCGGGTGACGCTGAAGAAGTAGCGTTTGGCTGTCAGCTATCAGCTGTCAGACAAAAAAGAAGCGGGAGGCGTGCCTCCCGCTTCTTTGCTTTTACCGAGAGCTGACAGCTGATGGCTGACAGCCCGCCTCACGCTTCCAACGCCTGCAGCCGCTCGGCCTCGAACGCTGCCCTCAGCGGTTCGATGATTGGTTCGATCTGCCCGCTCATGAAGCTGTCGATCTGGTGGATGGTCACCCCCACCCGGTGATCGGTGACGCGGCCCTGGGGGAAGTTGTAGGTGCGGATCTTCTCGCTGCGGTCACCGCTGCCCACCTGGGACTTGCGCAGCGCCGAGTGGGCCGCGTCGGCTTCGTCCTGGGCCTTCTGGAGCAGCCGGCTGCGCAGCACGGTCATGGCCTTGGCCATGTTCTTGATCTGGCTCCGCTCGTCCTGGCAGCTCACCACGGTGTTCGTGGGCAGGTGGGTGAGGCGCACGGCGGAATAGGTGGTGTTCACGCTCTGGCCGCCCTTGCCGCCGGAGCAGAAGGTGTCGATGCGCAGGTCCTTCGGGTGGATCTCGATGTCCACCTCCTCGGCCTCGGGCATGACCGCCACCGTCGCCGCGGAGGTGTGGATGCGGCCCTGGGTCTCGGTCTTGGGCACGCGCTGGACCCGGTGGACGCCACTCTCGAAACGGAAGAGGCTGTAGGCGCCATCGCCCTGGATCTCGGCGGTGGCCTCCTTGAGCCCTCCCGCATCCGCGTCGCTTTCGTCCAGCACGGACACCTTGAAGCCCCGGCGCTCTGCGAAGCGGATGTACATGCGGAACAACTCCGCCGCGAACAGCGCCGCCTCCTCTCCACCAGTACCGGCGCGGACTTCGAGGATCACGTTCTTCTCATCGGCCGGATCCTTGGGGATGAGCAGGTGCTTGATCTCGGCCTCGCCCTCGGCGATGGCCTTCTTGAGGTCGGGAATCTCCATTTCCGCCATCTCGCGGAGTTCCGGATCCATGGTCTTGTCGCCCAGGATGGACTCGGCCTCCTCCAGCTGTTTCAGGCGCGTGCGCTGAGCCTGGAAGGCCAGCACCACAGGCTCGAGTTCGGCCCGGAGCTTGGTCAGCTCACGCAGGCGCTTGGGATCCGACACCACAGCCGGATCCTGCAGCTGCGCCTCCACTTCCTGGAAGCGGGCTTCGACGGCTTCGAGTTGGTCGAGCATGGAACCTCCGGGATGATCAGATGGTCGGAGCATCGGATGGCCGGAAGAGGCGATCACCGGCCGACCAGCCAAACAAAAAGGACGGGCCGAATGCTCGGCCCGTCCCTCGGAATGACACAGCTAGGCTTCGGTGGTCTCGGCAGCGGCCTCGGGGGCCGCAGCGGGGACTTCCTTCTTCGCATACTTCTTGTTGAACTTCTCCACGCGGCCTTCGGTGTCCATCAGGCGCTGTTTGCCCGTGAAGAACGGGTGGCAGTTGGAGCAGATTTCCACGCGCAGCTCCTTCTTGGTGGAGCGCGTCATGAACTCGTTGCCGCAGGCGCAGTGCACCTTCACGTCATGCAACTCGGGGTGGATCTTTTCCTTCATCTCTTCCTCCTGGGACCGACCGGATGCCCCCATGGGCGGGGTGTACGCACGCGGCTTGTCCACGCAAGACGAATAGCTTATCGCCAAAGCCCCTGTTCCTCAAGGGGGATTCCCCGGGAGAGCCTCACCCCTGTTCCTGGGGCATCAGCACCCAGCGCTCGGCCAGAACGCGGCGCAGCTTCAACGCCAGCATCACGCTGACCAGCAGGGTGGCGTTGAAGCTCAGCTCCAGGGGCACCTGCCACCACTGGAAGCGGATCCGGCCCAGGAAGCCGGTCTCGACGGCGAACATGAAGGCCGTGAAGAGGACCGGCTCGAGGAGGGTCTGCCAGAGAGGGCGCTCCTGGCTGTGGCGTTCCAGGAGGAAGCCGGTGTAGGCCCCGTAGAACAGCCGGGTCGGCTTGAACCCATGGGCGGTGGTGAATCCGAGGGGAATGGACAGCAGGGAGGTGAGCAGGACGGCCACGACCGTCCTCGCCCAGGGGTCCAGCCGCAGCCAGTGCCGCCGGGCCCAGAAGTAGCCGGCCCCCACGGCCAGGCCCTGGGCCGCCGCAAAAGCCACGCAGATATACCAGCGCCAGCCTTCGAACCACATGTGGCTCCCCGTGGCCACGCCGATGATCATGCCAGCGGCCAGGGCCGTGCCGCCACGGTGGTTGGCATCCTGCCCCTCCCCTGCGGCCAGCTCTTGCGCCAGCCGGCCCGGGCGTTCCTTTTCCGCAAGCAGGGCCGCCATGGCGGACTCGCCCTCTAGTCCCCTGGCGTCAGCCTCATCCAGAAGGTGGGCCTCCAGTTCCCGCAGCAGCATGAACCTCCGCCGTCGGGACACGCCCCCCAGGCCGGCAGCCACTTGGGAGAGGTAGCCGTCGAGGGCCCGGGACATGGACGGAAAATCCTCAGGCCCTGGGCCCGACGAAGGCCTGGACCATGTCCACGAACTGGTTCCACTCCTTCTTCTTCGCGGTCAAAAAGGCCTGCCCGGCGGGCTGGATGGCGTAGTAGCGGCGCTCCCGGCCGTTCTCCTGGGTTTCCCAGTAGGAGGCGATGAATTCCGTGGCTTCCAGCTTGTGGAGGGCCGGGTAGAGGGCCCCCTCCTTCAAGGTGTACGTGCCACCGGTACGCTGGCGGACCGTCTCGATGATCTGGTAGCCGTACATGGGCCCCTCGCAGAGCAGCGACAGCAGCAGCAGGGGAGTGCTGCCCTTCAGCAGTTCACGATCCACAGGGTCCTCCGGGTTAGGCAGGCTTATTGTGCCTCGCAAATTGATGGCCGTCAAGGCCGGGGGCTTGAAAAATCCTTTTGACTCAAGGGAATCGGAGCACAGGGAGTCTGGTCTGACCGCCACCCCGTGGCGCCCAGCGGAGGGCCCCGCCGCGACCCGGAAAAACCTGGGCGATCCCCACTCGCCGGCTGGAAGCCAGGGGGCCGGAACAAAGCAGAGGGGGGCTAGCCCGATCGGAAATCGAACTGGTCTGGCTGCGCCATCCCCGGTCTCGCTTCCGACAGCCCACTGGGCTGTCTCCGCGATCCCACTCGCTGGTTCGATCCCAGAAACCATCCACAAAGCCAGGGGGGCCGCTGGCCCCCCTGGCTTTGTTGGTGCACCCGACTGGAATCGAACCAGCGACCTTTGGCTTCGGAGGCCAACGCTCTATCCAACTGAGCTACGGGTACTACGACCTCTCATCATGGCTTCGATCGGCTTTTCATTCAAGGTTGACGCGCCGAACCTGCGGCGGGCGGCCTTTGGCTTCGGAGGCCAAGGCCCCCTCAGCTTGGCCCGGCCACGGTTCTCCGCCGCACGCTGCCGTTGGCCTCGGCGAAGTAGCGGCGGACACCGCGGGTGATGGCGTCGGCCACTTTCGCGCGGAAGGCGGCGTCCTTGAGCTTGGCCTCCTCCTTGGGGTTGGAGATGAAGGCCACCTCCACGAGGACGGCGGGCATGGCCGCGCCCCGCAGGACGATGAAGGGGGCCTGCTTGACACCCCGTTCCTTGATGCCCGCCAGCCGGTTCAGCTGGCCCTGGATCGCCACCGCCAGACGCTCGGAATCCTGGAGGAAGGCCTTCTGCGCCAGGTCGTCGAGGATGCTCGCCACCACGCTGTCGGCGCTGGCCGGGGCGGCCCCGGCGCCGGCGTTCTCGGCGGCCACCACCTCGTCGTCGTCCCCCTTGCCCAGGCTCAGGAAGTAGACCTCGGATCCCCGGGCGGCGCGCGTCCGGGCGGCGTTCAGGTGGAGGCTGATGAAGAGGTCGGCCCCCTGGGCATTGGCAGCCCGGGCCCGGTCCCAGAGGGGGATGAAGGTGTCGTCATCCCGGGTGAAGACCGCCTCGAACCCGGCGGCTTCCAGCTTGGCGGCCACGGCCTGGCCGATCTCCAGGGCGGCGGCCTTCTCCTTCAGGCCCTTGGGACCTTTGGCGCCACCGTCATCCCCGCCGTGGCCGGGGTCGACCATGACCTTCAGGCGCGGCGGGTGGACCGGGGGACCGGTGGGTTTGGGAGTCTGGGCCCAAGACAGTAGGCTGAAGGTGAGCGGAAGGCTCAGGAGTCGGATCATGGCCCAATCGGTGAAAGGCATGCGGGATCTGTTCGGGGCGGAGCTGCGTTGGTTCCAGCATATCGAAGAAACCGCCCGCCGCGTGTTCGGCCGCCACGGCTACGGCGAGATCCGCACCCCCATCCTGGAAGAACTGGACGTCTTCAAGCGCAGTGTGGGCGAAAGCTCCGACATCGTGAACAAGGAGATGTACGAGTTCACGGACAAGGGGGGCCGCCAGGTGGTGATGCGCCCCGAAAACACCGCAGGCGTGGTGCGGGCCGCCATCCAGCACAAGCTGCTGGCCTCCAGCGATCCGGTGCTGCTCTATTACATCGGCCAGCAGTTCCGCTACGAGCGCATGCAGACGGGCCGCTACCGCCAGTTCTGGCAGATCGGGGCCGAGAGCTTCGGCGTGGCAAGCCCCGAAAGCGAGGCCGAGAGCCTCCTCATGCTCCACAGCTTCCTGAAGGAACTGGGCCTCAAGCAGATGGTCTTCTCCATCAACAGCGTGGGCACGCCCGAGTCGCGCCCCGCCTTCTACGAGGCCTTCCGGGCCTTCTTCGCGGAGCGCCAGGACCGTTTCTGCTCCGACTGTCATCGGCGCATCGAGTCCAATCCGCTGCGCGTCTTGGACTGCAAAAATGAAAGCTGCCAAGCGGCCTTGGAAGGGCATCCCGTCATCACCGACTACCTGGACGAGGCCTCGGCGAAGCACCATGCGCGCCTCAAGGCCCTGCTGACGGAGCTGGCCATCCCCTTCGAGGAGAACCCCCGGCTGGTGCGCGGCCTGGACTACTACACCCGCACCGCCTTCGAGCTGCTCAGTTCCGACCTCGGCGCCCAGAGCGCCCTGCTGGGCGGCGGGCGCTATGACGGCCTGGTCAAGCAGCTGGGCGGACCCGAGGTGCCGGCCTTCGGCTGGGCCATCGGCCTGGACCGCCTGGCCATGGTCCTGCAGCAGGTGCGGGGCGAGGCGCCCCATGTCGCTCCGGCCCTGCTCATCCCCCTGGGCGAGCGGGCCGCCACCGAGGCCTTCAAACTCGCGCGCGGCCTCTGGGACGTGGGCGTGGCGGTGCAGCTGGAGACCCGGGGCGGGGCCCTCAAGAAGGCCATGGCCACGGCCAACCGCACCGGCGTCCAGACCGTGCTCATCCTCGGCGATGGCGAACTGGACGGCGGCACCATCACCGCCCGGCACATGGCCACGGGCGAGCAGGAGAGCTGGCCCTTGAGTGAATTGGCTGCCCGGCTGAAGCCGGCAGCATCCTAGGAACGGACCGCCTTGAGCAGGGCCTTGAACCGCGGATCCTTTCGGATGGGGTCGGCCATGGGCTCCCGCTCCAGGTAGATCAGGTATTCGCAGCGCTCGTCCAGGGCCCTGCGCAGGCTCTGGAGTTCCCCTTCGCGATCGCCCAGCCCACCCTGGATCCCCGCCAGGAACAGCGCAGGCACATAGAGGGGTCTGCCCCCGAAGTCGGGCGGGTGCCGGAGCAGGTCGAGCATCTCCTCCGCCCTCCGGCGGTCGCCTTTCGCGGCGTAGGCATGCCCGAGGAAGAGGGTCATCCCCGGCGCGCGCCCCGAGAGTTCCCACCCCTGGTGCAGGGCCGTGATGGCCTCGTCGTAGCGCCCCTGCATCTCCAGGGCCCGCCCCAGGTTCAGGTAACCGAGGATGAAATGGGGATCCAGCTCCAGGGCCTTCTGGGAGGCGGCGGCGGCCTCGCCGTAACGGCGGGCGAAGTAGTGCGCCTCGGCCAGGGCGGACTTCACCGCCGGGGACAGGGGATCCAGCTGTTCGGCCTTCCCCAGCTCCTCCAGGGCATCCTCGCTGCGCCCCCGGGCGTTCAGGTAGAGGGCGTACCACTGGTGCGCCGTGGCGTAGCCGGGATTCAGCTCGATGGCCCGCCGGAAGGAGGCCTCGGCGCCCTCCCAGTCCCAGTCGTAGATGAGGCGGATGTGGCCAAGGGAGGCGTGGGCCTCGGCCAGGGACGGATCCAGTGTCAGCGCCGCCATCACCGCCTGCTTGGCCAGGGGCATGGCCTCCTTCGGGGCCATGGCGCCCATTTCGGCGGAACCCAGCAGGGCATAGCAATCCGCGATCCCCACGTGGGTGGGCGCAAAGGTCGGATCCAGCCGGACCGCCACCTGGAACTGCTCCAGGGCCCGGTAGAGGTCCTGCGGCGTGCGCCGGTTCCAGAAGAAACGCCCCTTCAGGTAGGCCGCGTAGGCTTCCGGCTTCACGGCCCGGGGATGGGTGCGGCCGGGATCCAGCCGGAGGTTGATGCCCCCGGCGATGGCATCCGCCACTTCTCGCTGCAGCACGAGGACATCGCGGACATCGCGGTCATAGCTGTGGTCCCAGACATAGGTCTCGTCATCGCCCCGCACCAGGTGGGCCGTGACGCGCACCCGGTCCCCGGCGCGCCGGACCGATCCCTGCAGCAGGTAGTCCACCCCCAGTTCCCGGGCGATCTGGCGAGGGCGCTTCGGGGTATTCCGGTACCCGAGGGCCGACCGCAGCGCCACCACCCGGGCCCCCTCGCCCTGCTGCTGCCCGAGCTGCGTGATCAGCTCCTCGGTGAAACCATCGCTGAAGAACTCCTGGTTCTTCTCCTCTCCGAGGTTGACGAAGGGCAGCACCGCCAGGGCCGGGCCCGGGCGGGAACGGACCACCCGGTGGGCCACCATCCAGGTTCCGCCCGCGAGCAGAACGGCGAGCAGGGACCAGAGCGCCAGCGGCCCGGCGGACGAGCGCCCTCGCAGCGCCGGGGGCACGGGCACCGATGGTTCGGCCGCGGCCCTCTCTTCGGGGACAGCCTCCAGCCCCGCAGGTTCCTCCAGGGCCAGCCCGGGTCCGGGCAGCCCCACTTCCACCTCGGGGCCGTTCCCGTTGGCCGGCGGCAGGCGGCGCCCATCCAGCCAGACGTCCACCTCGGAACGCAGCGCGAACACACTGCCCTGCTTGTCATGCAGGTGCCGGTGAACCGGGAGGCCCTCCAGCTTCTCCCAGCGCTGCACGGTCCTGACGTCCCGGTCCAGATAGGCCGCGATCTCCTTCCAGGATTCGAGGCGCGCCTCCAGGACCTCTTGTGCCATTGTCCCCCCGGCTGAAAGGCCAGCCTGCACCCAGGACCGAATGATCGAGCTGATGGTGGAATGACCCGAAATTATACCAAACATCCATGGGCCGCGAAGGGAACTTGAAAGAAGCGGATCGAGGGCACGACAAAGGACGACATGCGTGCCTTGCCGCTGGCCTCCACCCCCTGGATGGGCTCACCTTCTCCAGCGCACCTGGCCCACCTCTGGAGACCGTCATGTCCGTGATCCGGTCGCATGGATCGAGCCTCTTCATTCTGCTCTGCAGTCTCAGTCTTGGCGCTCAGGAGGCGTTCCCCTCCTCCGCTCGCCTCTATGTGGGATTCACGGTGGGCTCGCAGCACACCGAGGTGGCCCGTACCGGCCAGGCCGGTCTGACCCCGCTGGACCGCGGCACGCTGGGCCTCCTCACCGGGGCGACCTTCGGCCCCACCTGGGGCGCGGAACTGGGGTTCCATTTCCTCGGCCGCTATCCCGCGGGCAGCAGCACCGATGCCTACGGCACCATCGACTGGGAACGGGAGGTCCATGGGCTCTCGTTCACGGGGACCGCACGGGTGCAGCTGGGCCGGCGGGTGGCCCTCTATGGCCAAGCGGGCCTGATGTTCTGGTCCGCCGAGCCGCGCTCGCACCAGAACGGCTGGGCGTCGGTCACGGACGGCAGGGACCGCGGCCGGAGTGGCGGAACGCCCCTGCTGGCCACAGGCCTGGATTTCAGCCTCGGTCAGAGCTGGGACCTCCGGCTCGAGGCCAGCGTGGCGGACCGGATCCTCGAGGCCCGCATGACCCGGTGCGCCGCCGGCTTCATCTACCGCTTCTGAAAACAGCTTCCGGGAGGCCCCGGATGGGAGGCACCATGGCACGGTTCATCGGTCTCGACCTTGGCGCGGAAACCCTCAAAGCCGCCGAACTGGTGCGGGAGGATGGCCGTTGGACCTGGGCGCGGCGGGCCTGCATCGCCCATGGCAAGGATCCTGGCAAGGCCCTCCTGGACCTGCTGGGCGGGTGGGATTGGGAGGGTGTGGCAGGTGCGGCGGTGACGGGCCGCCTGGGGCGCCCCGTGGCGCTGCCCCGGGTGCCGGGGCGCCAGGCTCTGGCCGCGGGCTTCCGGCTCCGGCACGGGCCGGAGCCCGCCACGGTGGTCTCCATCGGCAGCCGGGGGTTCTCGGTGCTGGAACTCCGGGCCAAGGGCCCCGAGGTCTACCGAGAGAACGGCCGCTGCGCGCAGGGGACGGGGAACTTCCTGCAGCAGCTGGTGGGGCGGTTCGGACTCACGGTGGAAGAGGCCTCGGCCCTGGCGGAGGGCGTGACCGATCCCGCGCCCCTGTCGGGCCGCTGCCCCGTGATCCTCAAGACGGACATGACCCACCTGGCCAACAAGGGGGAATCCCGCGAGCGCATCCTCGCCGGGCTGCTCGACGCCATCGCGGAGAACGTGCAGGCCCTCATGAAGCCCAAGGTCTGTCCGGAACGGCTGCTGCTCGCCGGCGGTGTGGCGAAGTCCGCCCGCATCCAGGCCCACTTCCGCCGCCATGCGGCCACCCACGGGATGACCTACCTGGATGCCTCCGAAGATGACCGCATCTACCTGGAGGCCCTGGGCTGCGCCGTCCTGGCCGGCGAGACCCCCGGCCCCCTGCCGACCCTGGGAGCGCTGCTGCACACCCCGGACCGGGTGGCGCTGGCGCTATCGGAACCCCTCGCCTTCCACCTGGATCGGGTCCGCCGCCTGGCGCCCTCCGAGCCTCTGGCCGCAGGCCCCGTGAAGCCCGGGCCCGTGGAAGTGATCGTGGGCTTCGACATCGGCTCCACGGGCTCGAAGGCCGTGGCCCTGGAACCGCTCAGCGGCCGCGTGCTCTGGGATGGCTATCTGCCCACGGACGGGGCGCCGGTGACGGCGGCCCAGGCGCTCATGAGCGACCTCCTGGCGGGCCCTGCGGGCGAGCTCAGCATCCGGGGCTTCGGCGTGACCGGCTCCGGCCGGGAGATCGTGGGTTCCCTGCTCTCCGTCTGCTACGGCCGGGAAGCCGTGTCCGTGCTCAACGAGATCGCCGCGCACGCCACCGGCGCCCTCCAGTGCGATCCGAGGGTGGACACCATCTTCGAGATCGGCGGGCAGGACGCGAAGTACATCCGCCTCGCGGACGGCAAAGTGGTGGACGCCGCCATGAACGAGGCCTGCTCCGCGGGCACCGGATCCTTCATCGAGGAGCAGGGCCGCCGCTTCACCGGGATCGACTCCGTGGCGCAGCTGGGCGAGGTGGCGCTCTCCGCAGAGCACTGCATCTCCCTGGGCCAGCACTGTTCGATCTTCATGGCCGAGGTCATCGACGAGGCCGTGGCCGCGGGCATGCCCCAGTCCAGCATCATCTCGGGCATCTACGACTCCGTGGTGGCGAACTACCTGAATCGCGTGAAGGGCAGCCGCTCTGTGGGTCAGGTGATCTTCTGCCAGGGCATGCCCTTCGCCTCCGACGCCCTCGCCGCGGCCGTGGCCCGGCAGACTGGCTCGGAAGTCATCGTGCCGCCCCGGCCCGGCCTCATGGGCGCGGTGGGCATCGCGCTCCTGGCCGCCCGCGAGCTGGCCTGGGAGGAAGGGGAGGATCTCGACGGGGCCCGCTTCCTCCAGGCGGAAGTGGCCGCCAAGGACCAGTTCGTGTGCACCGCCACGCAGGGCTGCGGCGGCGCCGGGAACAAATGCCGCATCGACCGCCTCACCACTCGGGTGGACGGCACCACCACCCGGTTCACCTGGGGCGGGGGCTGCTCCCTGTGGGACAAGGGCACCCGGCGGGCCAAGCTGCCGGACCGGGCCCCCGACCCCTTCCGGGAGCGCAAGGAGCGGGTCGCACAGCTGTCCGCGCGTCTTTCCGACCGGCGCGGGCGGCCCCTCATCGGGATCAGCAGCGAGTTCCAACTCCAGGGTTCCTTCCCCTTCTTCGCGACCTTCCTCCACGAGCTCGGTTTCGACCTGCAGGTGGCGCCCACGCCAGGACGCGACACCCTGAAGCGGGGCATCGAGGAGGCGGGCGTGCCGTTCTGCGCGCCCATGCAGCAGTACCACGGCCTGGTCGCCGGCATGGCCGACGCGAAACCGGACTACCTCTTCCTGCCCATGATGCGCGAGCTCCCGAGGGTGGGCGGGGAATCCCATGCCGTGGTCTGCCCCATCTCCCAGGGGGCTCCGGACGTGCTCCGCCTGCAGCTGGGAGCGGCTGCGCCCAAGGTGCTGTCCCCGGTGGTGGATTTCGGTACCGGAGCCTACGACTCTCCGGCCTTCCTCCGTGTCTGCCGGCGCCTGGCCAGGGACCTGGGCCGGGACCTGCCGTCGGAGTGGCGCTCCGCCTGGCGGGCGGCCCGCAGCGCCCAGCTGGCCTTCGAGGCGGAGCTGCAGGACCTGGGCCGCCGGGCCCTGGCCTTCTGCCGGGAGCGGAACCTGGTGCCCGTGGTGCTGCTGGGCCGGAGCTACACCCTGCACAACGAGGTGCTGAATTCCAACGTGCCCGCCATCCTGCGGGAGCAGGGCGCCATCGCCCTCCCGCTGGACTGCCTGCCCGTGGACGAGGGCGCCCCCATATTCGACGAGGTGTTCTGGGGGCACAGCCAGCGCATCCTGCGGGCCGCCTGGCAGATCCGCCGGACGCCTGGCCTCTACAGCGTCTTCTGCTCGAACTACGCCTGCGGTCCGGACAGCTTCACCGTCCCCTTCTTCGCCTGGCTCATGGAGGGCCGCCCGTACGCCGTGATCGAAACGGACGGGCACTCCGGGGACGCCGGCACCAAGACGCGGGTGGAGGCCTTCCTCCACTGCGTCCGCGAGGACCGGCTCCGCGTCGGCGCCGCCGAACCCCGGGAGGCCGCAGACCTGTGCGTGGGCACCCACACCTTCCAGGAGATCCACCAGAGCGGAGACCTCCTCCTGATCCCGCCCATGGGTCCCGAGGCCGCGGCGGTCGCGGCGGTCATGCGCGGCCTGGGACTGCCGGCCGAGGCCCTGCCCCCTTCGGATGCGGACGCGCTCCGGCTGGGGCGGCGGCAGACCTCCGGAAAGGAGTGCCTGCCCATGACCCTGGTGCTGGGCGGGCTCCTGGCCCACCTGGAGCGCCATCCGGACCAGCGCGTGATCCTGCTGCTGCCGGCCGCCTTCGGCCCCTGCCGCATGGGCGCCTACCGCACCCTGCACCAGCTGATCCTGAAGCGTCTGGGCGAGGCGGGACGGGTGCGGATCTGGTCGCCGCCCTACGGGGACTATTTCCGGGGCCTGCCCACCGGCTTCAAGGCGCTCATCCTCGCCGGCATGGCGGCCTTCGGCACGCTGGAACGGGCCCTCTGCCACGTCCGGGCCGCCGAGCGGACACCCGGCGCGGCGGACACCATCCGGGACCGCTGGGCCGCCCGCATCGCCGCCCACCTCGAGGCCACGGCCGCCGGAGACCTCGGCGCGGCACGGGTGGTGTCCGAGGTCGCCACGGGCCGTATCTACGGGATCCCCGCCCTCCTCCGCCAGGCCCTTGCCGAGCTCCGGCAGGCCGACAGCGGCGCGGACCTGCCCCGGATCCTGCTCACGGGGGAGATCTACGTGCGCCTCGATCCCTTCGCCAACGGGCAGATGGCCCGCGGGCTCGCCGCCCGGGGCCTCCGGGTGGATGTGGAAGCCACCACCGACTTCATCGAGTATTCCGAGTACACCGCGCGGGTCATGGGGACCAAGACCGGTCCGGCCGCCCTGGTGGAGCGATGGGTCCGGGAACGGATCCTGGCCGTGGCCGAAGGTACCCTCGAGACCGAGTTCGGCTGGCGCCGCCGCGGGAGCCTGCCCAAGGTCCTGGAGGCCTCCGCCCCCTACCTGCGCGAGGCCCTGGAGGGCGAGGCCGTGCTCACCCTCGGCGCCCCGCTCCTGGCCTGGCGCCGCGGCGAGATTGACGCCGCCGTCCTGGTCGGCCCCCTGGAATGCATGCCTTCCAAGCTGGCGGATGCGCAGTTCATCCATGCCTCCGAGCGGGAGGGCCTGCTCACCCTCTCCGTGAACCTGAACGGCGAGCCGCCGGACCCCGAAGCCCTGGACGCCTTCGCCTTCGAAGTGCGCCGCCGGCACCTGCTCCGCCGCCGGCACCGCCCTTCCGCCTCCGCGGACGGTCTGCTGCGGACCGCCTCCGCGCTCTGAACCACCCCGCAACCCCGTCGGCCCTCGGCCGGCCCTGCACTGGAGTCGCCATGCACCTGTCCCTTCGCATCCTCGCCCTGGTGGCCTCCGCCACCGCCCTCCAGGCCTGGGGTCCCGGCACCCATACCTATGTCGCCTACCAGCTCAAGGAGGTGGGTACGAACAAGGCCGAACTGCTCTACGGCGCCATCGCCCCGGACTTCAACCTGCTCAAGTCCATGTCGGCCACGGATCCGCTGTTCCTCGCCACCCACTACCTGGCCCTGGCCCCCTGGGAAGTGGCCGGCACGCCCGAGGAGCGCGCCCTGGCCTGGGGCTTCGCCAGCCACAACGAGGCCTGGGGCGCGGACCATACCGCCCACATCGCCAGCCTCACCCTGACGGACACCTCCCAGGGCTATGTCATCCAGAAGGCCGCGGTCCTCAAGGCCACGCTGGACGCCCAGCTCACCGCTGCCGGCATGGACAGCTACCTCGGACTGATCACCCCGGACAACTGCCACTTCATCCTGGAATACGGCATCGACCTGCTGGCCCGGCGGCTGGATCCCTACCTCGGCGCCAAGCTCGTGGAGGCGGCCTCCCACCGCAGCCCCGCCATGGGCTCGCTCATGGCCCGCGCCTATGCCCCGGGAGACACGGAAGGCGGCGCTACCCTGGCGTACATGGAAGGCGTCTGGCGCACCTTCATGGTCCGCTACGGCCACATCCTCAAGGAACCCGAGGCCAAGGCCCTGCCGATGATGGCGGACTTCCTGGTGGACCTGGGCATCCAGCTCCAGGTCCTGCCCCCCGTCCCGCCGGACCAGCGCCCCGCCCTGGTGCAGCTCATCGGGCTGGCCCTGGCGGATGCCATCACCATCTGCACCCCCGACTACCCGGGGGAGATCGACGCCACCATCCAGTCCCTGCGGACCAGCCCCCTCAGTGGGATGGAGCTCTGATTCACGCCTTTTACCTTGTGGTGGACCGCCGGGGGCTCGCCTGACGGAGATGGCTCGCCAAATCCTGACCAGGGCGGTAGACTATCTCCTTCGTGATCGCAGGCGACCCCCGGTCTCCGCCTCTTCTCAGTCCGAACCCCCCTTTTCGCCCTGACCGGGCCCCCGGAACCATCCGCGGGCGGGCCCTTTCAGGAGCGACCATGTCCTTCGATACCCTCGGGCTGCTGCCCGAGCTGCTGCGCGCCGTACGCGAGCAGGGCTATGAACACCCCACCCCCATCCAGACCCAGGCGATCCCGCTGGTGCTGGAGGGCCGCGATCTCATGGCGCGGGCCCAGACCGGCACCGGCAAGACCGCCGGCTTCACCCTGCCCATGCTGCAGATCCTGGCCCCCCAGGCCAACACCTCGGCCTCTCCCGCGCGCCACCCCATCCGCGCCCTCATCCTCACGCCCACCCGCGAGCTGGCCATGCAGGTGGAGGAGAGCGTCCGCACCTACGGCAAATACCTCCCGCTGCGGTCCACCACCATCTTCGGCGGTGTGAACATCAACCCCCAGACCAAGGCCCTCCGCGCCGGCGTCGAGATCCTCGTCGCCACCCCGGGCCGCCTGCTGGACCACCAGGGACAGGGCAACCTGAACTTCAGCCAGCTGGAGATCCTGGTGCTGGACGAAGCCGACCGCATGCTCGACATGGGCTTCATCCGCGACATCCAGAAGATCCTCGCCCTGCTGCCCGCCAAGCGGCAGACCCTGCTCTTCTCGGCCACCTTCACGGACGAGATCAAGCAGCTGGCCTCCAAGTTCCTGAAGGCCCCCGCCTCCGTGCAGATCACGCCCCAGAACACGGCCGCCGAGCTGGTCCGCCAGGTCGTCCATCCCGTGGACCGCGAGCGCAAGCGCGCCCTGCTGGCCCACCTGATCACCAGCCGCAAGCTCGAGCAGGTGCTGGTCTTCACCCGCACCAAGCACGGCGCCAACCGGCTGTCCGAGCAGCTGGACAAGGATGGCATCAGCTCCATGGCCATCCACGGCAACAAGAGCCAGCCCCAGCGCATCAAGGCGCTGGAGGACTTCAAGAAGGGCGCAGTCCGCGTCCTGGTGGCCACGGACATCGCCGCGCGCGGCCTGGACATCGACATGCTGCCCCACGTGGTGAACTACGAGCTGCCCCAGGTGCCCGAGGACTACATCCACCGCATCGGCCGCACGGGCCGGGCCGGCAGCGAGGGCGAAGCCCTGTCGCTGGTCTGCGTGGACGAACACAAGCTGCTCAAGGACATCGAGAAGCTGCTGCGCAAGGAGCTGCCCAAGGACGTGATCCAGGGCTACGCCCCGGATCCCAGCATCCCCGCCGAGCCCATCCAGACCGGCCGGCAGGGGGGTGGTGGCGGCCGTGGCCGCGGTCCCGCCCGCAGCGCCCGCCCCTCCTCGGGCCAGCCCCCCCGGGGCGAGCGGGGGCGCCACCCCGCCCGGCCCAGTTCGCGCGGAAAGTGAAGGCGGGCGGGGCCCGGCCATCTCCGGACGTTCAGGGAGATTAAGTCGGGTTATACCCCTTGACACGAGGGTAAACCAGGCGCAGCCTTGTTGCTTATGCAAGAACTGGCCCCCGACCCCCTTTCTGACGCCGGCATCGGAATCCTGGCCGCCGCCGTCCGCCGAACGCTCAAGCAGGTCGTCTGGGCCCGCCTCGCCCCCTATGGGCTCAGTCCCCAGCAGTTCTGGGTGATCCTGGTGCTCATCCGGAAGGGGCCCTCGTCGCTCCACCCGCTGGCCCAGCAGGTGTGGATGGACGACCCCACCGCCAGTCGGGTGGTGAAGGCGATGGTGAAGAGCGGCTGGCTGACGGCCAAGCCCGACCCCCGGCATGGCCGCCGTATCCTCATCGACCTGGCACCGGGATCCGTGGCCGCGGCCCGCGAGCTCCAGAATCTGGCCAAGGAGCTCGATGAGTCCATGGCCGCCGGCCTGACCCCGGTGCAGCAGGGCGTTCTGCAGAGCGGACTCCGGACCATGATCGGTAACCTGGAGGCCATGTACTCGGCCGCCCTCGCCGAAGACGCCGGCAAGCCCCTGGCTCTGCAGTCCTGATCCGACCTGAGGGCTGGTTCTCCGCCCGGCGCCAAGCACCAAAGTCCATCCGCTCCACTCGCTCGAAAAGGCCTCGATCCCCCATGGACGCCAACGATCCCATCCAGTCCCCTGAATCTGGCGCCGGGCGCCCCGCCCTGCTCCGCGGCTGGCGCCTCGTGGCCATCCTGGCGGCCGCGGCGATTCTCGCCCTGGCCCTCTTCGGCCGCAGTGGCAAAAAGGGTGCTGACAAGAACCCGGCCGGTGGACGCCCCGTACCCGTCGTGGCGGCTCAGGCCCGCCTCGGCGACATGCCGGTGAGCCTCACGGGCCTCGGCACCGTCACCGCCCTGAACACCGTGACCGTGAAGAGCCGCGTGGATGGCCAGCTGGTACGCGTGGCCTTCACCGAAGGCCAGATGGTGGGCCAGGGCCAGCTGTTGGCGGAGATCGATCCACGCCCCTTCCAGGTGCAGCTCATGCAGGCCGAAGGCCAGCTGGCCAAGGACCGGGCCGCCTACCAGAACACGCTGGCGGACCTGAAGCGCCTCCAGGGCCTGGTGGAGCAGGGCATCGTCTCCCGGCAGCAGCTGGACACCCAGAATTCCTCCGTGGCCCAGTACGAGGCCACGCTCAAGGCCGACCAGGCCCAGGTGGAAAGCGCCCGGCTGAACCTCACCTACAGCCGCATCACCGCCCCCATCTCGGGTCGGGTGGGCCTCCGCCAAGTGGATGCCGGCAACATGGTGCGCGCCAGCGATGCCAACGGCCTCGCCGTCATCGCCCCGATCCAGCCGATCAACGTGGTGTTCTCGGTGCCCGCGGACAGCATCCAGAAGGTGCTGGGGCAGACCGCGAAGGGCGGGAAGCTGCCCGTCGAGGCCTGGGATCGCGACCTCAAGACCCGCCTCGCGACGGGCTCCCTGGCGGCCATCGACAACCAGGTGGACCCCACCACCGGCACCGTGCGGCTCAAGGCCCTGTTCACCAACGACGACCGGAGCCTCTTCCCCAACCAGTTCGTGAATGCCCGCCTGCTCGTCGACACCCTGCGCCGCGTGGTGATCGTGCCCACGGCCGCGGTGCAGAGCAGCCCCCAGGGCGCGTTCGTGTATGTGGTGAAGGCGGACGGCACCGCGGACATGCGCGCCGTCGAAGTGCTCGCCACCGACGGCGACGAGACCGCCCTCAAGCAGGGCCTGGCCGGCGGCGAGACCGTCATCACCGATGGCCTCGACAAGCTCCGCCCCGGCAGCAAGATCGCCCTGCCGAAGCCCCCGGCCGCGAAGGGCTGACCCGATGAATCCATCCCGGCCCTTCATCCTCCGGCCGATCGCCACCTCGCTGCTGATGGCCGGGCTGCTCCTGGTGGGCCTGCTGGCCTTCCGCCAGCTGCCCGTCTCCGCCCTGCCCCAGGTGGACTACCCCACCATCCAGGTCGTCACCTTCTATCCCGGCGCCAGCCCGGACGTGATGGCCTCGGCCATCACCGCCCCCCTGGAGCGCCAGTTCGGCCAGCTCCCGGGGCTGAACCGCATGTCGTCCTCCAGCTCCGGCGGCAGCTCCATCATCACCCTGCAGTTCGTGCTGGACCTGAACATCGACGTGGCGGAGCAGCAGGTGCAGGCGGCCGTGAACGCCGCGGGGACCTACCTCCCCCGTGACCTCCCCAACCCACCCATCTACAGCAAGATCAATCCGGCCGACGCGCCCATCCTCACCCTGGCGCTCACCTCGAAGACCCTGCCACTCTCCAAGGTGGAGGACTTCGCGGACACCCGCCTCGCCCAGAAGATCTCCCAGCTGCCGGGCGTGGGCCTCGTCAGCATCAGCGGCGGCCAGAAGCCCGCGGTCCGCATCCAGGCCAACCCCACGAGTCTCGCCGCCAAGGGCCTCACCCTGGGCGATGTGCGCACCGCCGTGGCCGCGAGCAACGTCAACCAGGCCAAGGGCAGCTTCGACGGCCTGCGCCAGGCCTACGCCATCGGCGCCAATGACCAGCTGCTGTCCAGCGAGGATTACCGGCCCCTCATCATCGCCTACCGGAACGGCGCCCCCGTGACCTTGTCCGATGTCGCCCTCGTGCAGGACGACGTGGAGAACGCGCGCCTGGCCGCCTGGAAGAACGCCACCCCTGCCGTCATCCTCAACATCCAGCGGCAGCCCGGCGCCAACATCATCGCCGTGGTGGACCGGGTGAAGGACCTGATGCCCCAGCTCCGGGCCTCCCTGCCCGCCGCCGTGGAGCTCAACATCCTCACGGACCGCACGGTCACCATCCGGGCCTCGGTCGCGGATGTCGAATTCGAGCTGATGCTCACCATCGCCCTGGTGGTCATGGTGATCTTCCTGTTCCTCCGCACCCTGGCGGCCACCATCATCCCCAGCGTGGCCGTGCCCCTCTCGCTGGTGGGCACGTTCGGGGTGATGTACCTGCTGGGCTACAGCCTGAACAACCTCACGCTCATGGCCCTCACCATCTCCACGGGCTTCGTGGTGGACGACGCCATCGTGATGATCGAGAACATCATGCGCTACATCGAGGAGGGCGAGCCGCCTCTCCAGGCGGCGCTGAAGGGCTCGGGCCAGATCGGCTTCACCATCCTGTCCCTGACCGTCTCGCTCATCGCCGTGCTCATTCCGCTGCTCTTCATGGGCGACATCGTCGGGCGCCTCTTCCGGGAGTTCGCCGTCACGCTGAGCGTCACCATCCTGGTGTCTGCCGTGGTGTCGCTCACGCTCACGCCGATGATGTGCGCCAAGCTCCTGAAGCACACGCCGGAATCCGAGCAGGGCCGCTTCTACCAGTCCTCGGAGCGCGTCTTCCAGCGGATCATCGCCTTCTACGGCCGCACCCTCACCTGGGTGCTCAAGCACCAGACCGGCACCCTGGTGGTCGCCGTGGCCACCCTGGCCTCCACGGTGCTGCTCTACATCGCCATCCCCAAGGGCTTCTTTCCCGTGCAGGACACCGGCGTGCTCCTGGGCATCTCCGAGGCCCCCCAGACCGTCTCCTTCCCCGCCATGGCGGAGCGGCAGCAGGCCCTCGCCGCCGAGATCCTCAAGGATCCGGCCGTGGAAAGCCTGTCCTCCTTCATCGGCATCGACGGCACCAACACCACCCTCAACAGCGGCCGCATCCAGATCAACCTCAAGCCTCTGGAGGAGCGGGGCCTCAGCGCCATCGAGGTCATCCACCGCCTCCAGCCGGCGCTGACGAAGGTCGAGGGCATCCGCCTCTACCTCCAGCCCGTACAGGACCTCACCGTGGAGGACCGGGTCAGCCGCACCCAGTACCAGTACACGCTGGAGGATGCGGACCCCAAGGAACTCGGCGTGTGGGTACCCCGGTTCGTAGAGCGGCTCTCCGCGTTGCCCGAGCTGCGAGACGTGGCCAGCGACCAGCAGAACGCCGGCCTCCAGATCCGCATCATCCTCGATCGCGCCACGGCCTCGCGCCTGGGCATCACGCCCCAAATGCTGGATGACGCACTGTACGATGCCTTCGGCCAGCGGCAGGTCTCCACCATGTTCACGCAGCTGAACCAGTATCGCGTGGTGCTCGAGGCCCGCCCCGGCCAGTATCAGCGGCCCGAGGACCTCCAGGCCATCTACGTGCGCTCCGCCTCCGGCGGGTCCGTACCCCTCAGCGCCTTCACGCGCATCGAGACCGTTTCAGCCCCCCTGGCGGTGAACCACCAGGGCCAGTTCCCCACGGCCACCGTGTCCTTCAACCTGGCCCCCGGCGCCTCCCTGGGCGATGCCGTGAAGGCCATCCAGCGGACCCGGAACGAGCTCGACCTGCCCCCCAGCATCAAGGCGGGCTTTCAGGGCACGGCCCAAGCCTTCGGGGCCTCGCTCTCGAACACGCCCTTCCTCATCCTCGCGGCGGTGCTGACGGTCTACATCCTGCTGGGCGTGCTGTACGAGAGCTACATCCACCCCATCACGATCCTCTCCACCCTGCCTTCGGCCGGCGTGGGCGCCCTGCTCTCGCTCATGCTCTGCCGGACGGACTTCAGCGTCATCGCGCTCATCGGCATCATCCTGCTTATCGGCATCGTGGAGAAGAACGCCATCATGATGATCGACTTCGCGCTGGAGGCCGAACGCAAGGACGGCCTGCCGCCGGAGGAGGCCATCTACCAGGCTTCGCTGCTGCGGTTCCGCCCCATCATCATGACCACCATGGCGGCCCTGCTGGGGGGCGTTCCCCTGGCGCTGGGCACCGGCGTCGGCGCCGAGCTGCGCCGTCCCCTGGGCATCGCCATCGTGGGTGGTCTCATCTTCAGCCAGGTGCTGACGCTCTACACGACCCCCGTCATCTACCTGGCGTTCGACCGGCTCGCACGCCGCGTCCGCGGCCTGCGCAAGGTTCCCGCGGAATGAGCATCTCCACCCCCTTCATCCACAGGCCCGTGGCCACCACGCTGTTGACGGTGGCCCTGGCCCTGCTGGGTGCCATCGCCTACACGTTCCTGCCGGTCTCGCCCTTGCCCCAGGTGGAGTTCCCCACCATCCAGGTCTCCGCCGGGCTGCCCGGCGCCAGTCCGGAGACCATGGCCTCGTCCGTGGCCACGCCCCTGGAACGCCAGTTCGGGCGCATCGCGGGGATCACCGAGATGACCTCCGCCAGTTCCCTGGGCGGAACGAACATCACCCTCCAGTTCGACCTCAGCCGGAACATCGACGCCGCAGGCCGCGACGTGCAGGCAGCCATCAACGCAGCCCGGGGCGACCTGCCCTCCAACCTGCCGAACAACCCCTCGTACCGGAAGGTGAATCCCGCGGATTCGCCCATCCTCATGCTGGCGCTGACCTCGAACCTGATCCCCCGGGAGCGCATGTATGACGTGGCCTCCTCGGTGCTCCAGCAGAAGCTCTCCCAGATCCAGGGCGTGGGCCAGGTCTTCGTGTGGGGCGGCGCGCTGCCCGCCGTACGCGTGGACGTGAATCCGGCCGTCCTCAATGCCCAGGGCATGGCCCTGGAGGATGTCCGCCTCGCCATCGCCGGGGCCAACATCAACCGGCCGAAGGGGGACATCGCCAACGGCAGCACCGCGTGGTCCCTGTCCACGACGGACCAGCTGATGAAGGCCGCCGACTATCAGCCGCTGATCGTGAGATACCGGAACGGCAACGCTGTGCGCCTGTCCGACGTGGCCACGGTCACGGATTCCGTGGAGAACGTCCGCAACCGGGGCCTGTCGAACGGCGTCCCCGCCATCATCGTCCCGATCTTCCGCCAGCCGGATGCCAACATCATCGAGACCGTGGACCGGGTCCGGGCCATCCTCCCCCAGCTCCAGGCTTCGCTGCCCCCCACCATCGAGCTGAAGGTGCTCATCGACGCCACCCGCACCATCCGCGCCTCGGTGAAGGATGTGCAGCTGGCCATGAGCATCTCCATCGCGCTGGTGATCCTGGTGGTGTTCGTGTTCCTGCGCAGCGTGCGCTCCACGCTCATCCCCAGCGTGGCGGTGCCCATCTCCCTCATCGGCACCTTCGGCGCCATGTACATGCTGGGCTACACCATCGACAACCTGTCGCTGATGGCCCTCACGGTGGCCACGGGCTTCGTGGTGGATGACGCCATCGTGGTGGTGGAGAACATCACGCGCCACCTCGAAGGCGGCATGCAGCCCATGGAAGCGGCCCTGCATGGCGCCAAGGAGATCGGCTTCACGGTGGTCTCCATCAGCATCTCCCTGATCGCCGTGTTCATCCCCATCCTGCTCATGGGCGGCATCGTGGGCCGGCTGTTCCGCGAGTTCGCGGTGACGCTGTCCGTGGCCATCGTGGTCTCCATGGTGGTGTCCCTCACCACCACGCCCATGATGTGCTCCCGCCTGCTCCGGCCCCACGGCGAGGAGCGCCACGGCCGGGTCTTCATGGCCACGGAGCGCGCCTTCCAGTGGATCATGCGGCACTACGAGACCTCGCTGGCCTGGGTGCTGCGGCACCAGCGGTTCACCCTGACCGTGGCCCTGGGAACCATGCTCGCCACGGTGGGGCTCTACGTGGTCATCCCCAAGGGCTTCTTCCCCCAGCAGGACACGGGGCGTCTGACCGGCTCCATCCAGGCCGCCCAGGACATCTCCTTCGCCGGCATGGAGAAGCTGATGACAGGGTATGTGGCCATCGTGCAGGCCGATCCCGCCGTGGAGAACGTCACGGCCTTCATCGGCGGGGGCAACACGGGCCGCATGTTCGCCTCCCTGAAACCCAACGACCAGCGGAAGGAGACCGCCGACCAGGTCATCGCCCGCCTCCGCGGCAAGACCGCGCACCTTCCGGGCGGCACCCTCTACATGCAGCCCGTCCAGGACATCCGCATCGGCGGGCGGCCCTCCAGCTCCCAGTACCAGTACACCCTCCAGGGCGACGATGCCCGCGAGCTGTTCGAATGGGCGCCGAAGGTGCTCCAGAAGCTCCGTACGGTGCCCCAGCTGGCCGATGCCAACACGGACCTCCAGAACAAGGGCCTCGAAGCCTCGCTGGTCATCGACCGCGCCACCGCCTCGAGGCTGGGCATCACGCCCCAGGCCATCGACAGCACCCTCTACGACGCCTTCGGCCAGCGCTTCGTGTCCACCATCTACACGACTCTGAACCAGTACCATGTGGTGATGGAGGTGGACACCCCCTTCATGCAGACCCCCGACGGCCTGCGCCACACCTACGTGCGCTCCACCTCCGGGGACCTGGTGCCCCTCAGCGCCTTCACCCGGCTGGAGCGGCGGAACACGGCCCTCTCCGTGAACCACCAGGGCCAGCAGCCCTCCGTGACCCTCTCCTTCAACCTGCCCCCGGGCGTGGCCCTGGGCGATGCGGTGGCCGCCATCGACAAGGCCCAGGAGGAGATCCGCCTGCCCGGCACGATCCGCGGCAGCTTCATGGGCACGGCCCAGGCCTTCAAGGCCTCGCTGTCGAACCAGCCCCTCCTCCTGGTCGCCGCCCTGCTGGTGGTCTACATCGTGCTGGGCGTGCTGTACGAAAGCCTCATCCATCCGCTCACGATCCTGTCCACCCTGCCCTCCGCAGGGGTGGGCGCTCTGCTGGCCCTGCTGGCCTTCCGTACGGAGCTGAGCGTCATCGCCTTCATCGGCATCATCCTGCTCATCGGCATCGTGAAGAAAAACGCCATCCTCATGATCGACTTCGCCATCGAGGTGGAGCGCCGGGAGGGCAAGACCCCAGAGGAATCCATCTTCCAGGCCTGCCTGCTGCGATTCCGCCCCATCACCATGACCACCATGGCGGCCCTGCTCGGCGGCCTGCCCCTGGCCATCGGCATGGGCACCGGCTCCGAGCTGCGCCGCCCCCTCGGCATCGCCATCGTGGGTGGGCTCCTCTTCAGCCAGCTCCTGACCCTCTACACCACCCCGGTCATCTACCTCTACATGGACCGGGTGCGGCTGCGCTGGGAGCGGTTCCGGGCCGCCCGGCGCGCCCTTGCCCCGGCCAGCGAAAGCTGAGGGCGCCATGGCCTCGGGCGACTGGTCCCGGGAAGTTCCCCAGCCGTCCCGGCAGGGTGCCTCCCTGGGCCTGAAGGTGGCACTGGGGATCCTGGCCATCCCCATCGCCCTGGTGCTGTTCCTCCTCGGCCAGTCGAAAACGGTCGAAGCCCAGGCCTGGCCCGTGGTCCGCCGGGTCGCCCTGCGGCTGCAGACCGACGCCGAAGCGAGGCGGCTCTACCGGGCCAACCCGGCGCTGCTGAGGAGCTATCCCAGCGAGGAGGCCTTCCTCGAGCGGGTGCGGGCCTACCGGACCCAGTTCGCCAGCCTGCCGGGCCTGCCGCCCAAGGCCGACCGCTACGAGTGCCACGCGGGGCCCAACGGGTTCCGAGCCTCCGTGCAGGGCTCGGACGGGTCCTGGGCCACCCTCGAGGTGAGGCAGGACATCCTCCTCGAGAAAGTGCCGGGGGAGGGGATCCTCCGCCTGGAGTTCTCCCCGACCCGGGGACCCAGTGACGCAGCGCGAAGGGCCCTCCGGAAAGCCAGGGCCGGAGCCCGCACCGCCTTCCGTGGGCCTTCCCGGGGCCCGGCCGGCGGCCTCCCCGCTTGAGCCGGCCCCCTCGGGGTGCGATCCTGTAAGGCTATGAAACTCGATCGGCTCGGCGACTTCCAACGCACCCACCGCAACGGCGACCTGCGCCTCGACCACGCCGGCCAGGCGGTCCGCCTGCTCGGCTGGTGCCGCCGCGTGCGCAACCTGGGCTCCCTGGTGTTCCTGGACCTGCGCGACCGCTGGGGCCTGGTGCAGCTGGTGGCCAACGAGGAGACCGCCGATCCCGACCTGCTGGCCCGACTCAAGGCCGTGCGCAGCGAGTTCGTGCTGGCCGTGGAAGGCGTGGTGGCCGAGCGGGAGAGCAAGAACCCGAACATGGCCACGGGCGACATCGAGATCCGCCTGACGGGCCTGAAGATCCTCAACACCGCTGCCCCCCTGCCCTTCCCCCTGGAGGATGAGGGCGTGGGCGAGGACCTGCGCCTCACCTACCGCTTCCTGGACCTGCGCCGCGAGCAGCTCCAGCGGAACCTGGTGCTCCGCAGCGAGGTGGCGAACCTCACCCGGAACCACTTCCGGGAGCTGGACTTCATCGAGGTGGAGACGCCCATCCTCACCAAGTCCACGCCGGAAGGCGCCCGCGACTACCTGGTGCCCAGCCGCGTCCACACCGGCGAGTTCTTCGCGCTGCCCCAGAGCCCCCAGCTCTTCAAGCAGCTGCTCCAGGTGAGCGGCTTCGAGCGCTACGTGCAGATCTGCCGCTGCTTCCGGGACGAGGACCTGCGGGCCGACCGCCAGCCCGAGTTCACCCAGATCGACATCGAGATGAGCTTCGTGCGCCAGGAGGACGTCCAGGGCGTCATCGAGCCGCTGATGGTGAAGCTGGCCAAGATGATCGGCAGGGATGTGACCGCGCCCTTCCCCCGCCTGCCCTACCGGGACGCCATGGAGTGGTACGGCTCCGACAAGCCCGACCTCCGCTGCGCCATCAAGATCCAGGATGCCACCCGCCTCTTCGCCACCAGCGGCTTCAACCTCTTCCGCGCCGCCGCCGAGAGCCAGGGCCAGCGCCGCGTCCGGGCCCTGTTCTTCCCCGGCGAGGCCGCGGGGTCGCTGAGCCGCAAGCAGCTCGACGAGCTGGGCGAAGCCGCCAGGCAGCTGGGCGCCGGCGGCCTGCCCTACGCCAAGTGGGGCAAGGACGGGCTTTCCAGCAGCTTCAAGAAGTTCCTCGACGAGGGGGCCGAAGCGGCCCTGAAGGACCACTTCGGCGCCAAGGGGGAAGGACTGGCCATCTTCGCCGTGGGCACGGACGCGCAGACCAGCCGCGTGCTGGGTGAGCTGCGGCTGCGCCTCGCCCGCCAGTTCGGGATGCTGGACGAATCCCAGTTCGCGTTTCTGTGGGTCGTGGACTTCCCCCTGCTGGAATGGAGCGGCGAGGACGACGGGGAGGGCGGCCGGTATGTGGCCTGCCACCACCCCTTCACCAGCCCCCATCCCGACGACCTGGACCTGCTGGAGACCGATCCGGGCCGGTGCCGCGCCGTGGCCTACGACCTGGTGCTCAACGGCTTCGAGGTCGGCGGCGGCAGCATCCGCATCCACGACGCCGAGACCCAGAGCCGCATGTTCCGGGCCATCGGCATCGGCGAAGCGGAGGCCCGCGCCAAGTTCGGGTTCCTGCTGGACGCCCTCAGCTACGGCGCCCCGCCCCACGGCGGCCTGGCCCTGGGCCTGGACCGGCTCGTCATGCTGCTGGCGGGGGTGGACAACATCCGCGAGGTCATCGCCTTCCCCAAGACCGCCCAGGCCCGCTGCCTCATGACGGACGCCCCCAGCCCCGTGGACGAACGCCAGCTCCGCGAGCTGCACCTCCTGCAGGACGCCCGGCAGACCTACCGCGTGGGTGCCGTGTTCTTCGAATCCGCCGAAGGCGGCAGCCCCGAGCTGCGTGGCCAGGCGCTCCAGCAGATCGGCCAGATGACCCCCCGGCAGGCCCAGGGCCTCGTCACCCTCGACGCCCAGGGTCAGATCCTTGATGCGCAGACCCTCAGTGGCCCGACCTTCGAGTTCTGACCCCTTCCCGGAACCTTCCTGGACGAGAGCCCACCATTCAGGGGATCCTCCCGTTCGACGAGAGACCAGGTCTACCCTTCAACCACGCCTTGGCCTTCGCGGTCTTGTTTTCTGGGAGGTTCGATGATCCAGGGATTCCCTAGCCCGAGTGCGGGATTTCATTCCATGCGCGCGTGGCTCGTAGCTGCCGGACGCTCCGTCCGCGGGCTGCGCCGCACCCGGCTCCTCATCCTCCCCATGCTGCTCTTGGCCCTCGGCTTCGGCTGCTCGTCCCACCATACCGATGCCTCCGCCCCCGGAACCCCGCCGGCCATCACCTCGAATCCAACGAGTGTCAGCACCGTTTCCGGCCGATCCGTCAGCTTCGCGATCACGGCCACCGGGGCGGCCACCCTGTCCTACCAGTGGGCGAAGGACGGCCACGACATCCTGGGCGCCATCGGGTCCACCTTCACCCTCTATCAGGCCAAGGTCGAGGACGCGGGGAGCTACACCGTGACCGTGACCAACTCCATCGGCACCGCCACCAGCGGGGCGGCCACGCTCACCGTGGCGGCGGCCCTGACCTTCACCTCCCCCATGGGCCTGGCCTATGACGGGTCGGGGAACCTGTTCGTGTCCGACATGGACGACCACACCATCTGGAAGGTGGATGCCACGAACCACAAGGCGCTGGTGGCCGGGAGCTCCGGCCTGCCCGGCACCCTGGATGGCCAGGGCGGCAGCGCGCGGTTCAACCACCCGGGTGGCCTGGCCTTCGACCCGGCCGGAAACCTGCTGGTGGCCGATACGGGCAACCACACCATCCGGCGCATCGCCGCGGATGGCACCGTCACGACCCTCGCCGGCGCCGCGGGGATCCCCGGGTCCACCGATGGTGGAGCCTCCCAGGCCCGCTTCAATGCGCCCTTCGGCCTGGCGGTGGACGCGACCGGAGTCCTCTACATCGCCGACTCCCAGAACCACACCATCCGGATGATGGCCACGAACGGGACCGTCTCGACCTACGCTGGCACCCCCGGCACGGCCGGGCTGGCGGACGGAACCGGCTCCAGCGCCCTGTTCGACCAGCCGAACGGGATCGCCCTCGCGCCGAATGGAACGCTGTATGTCGCGGACTATGGCAATTCCTGTGTCCGGAAGGTCGCCCCGGGCGGGATCGTGACCCGGCTGGCGGGGCAGATCAACAATGCCGGCTTCGCCGATGGCAGCGGCCTCTCGGCCCAGTTCCGCACGCCCGTGGGAATCGCCCTGGATGCCGCCGGCATCCTGTGGGTCGCCGACACCCACAACCACGCCATCCGGCGTCTGGCCGCGGATGGCACCGTCAGCACCCCGGCGGGCTCGGGGGGCGTCTTCGGCAACGCCGATGGCAGCGGCAGCGCAGCGCTCTTCAACCTCCCCTGCGGCATCGCCACCGCCCCTTCGGGCAGCCTGGTGGTGACCGACGTGAACAATCACCAGCTGAGGACCGTGACTTCCGCCGGGGCCGTCACGACCTTCACCACGCCCTGATCCCGGCCCCAGGATGGCGCCCCTGCCGGTCGCCTGATCCCCACCGGGCCAACCGGCCTCCCGCACGCACGATCTGCCCTCGCCCCCTGGCCCCACCGGGCCAGGGGGTTATTTTTGCGGCATGGGCACCACGCTGGATGTCCGGGCGGCCGCGGTGGCCGGAACGTTCTACCCGCGCGAAAGCGGGGAACTGAGTCGTACCATCCAGGCCCTGTTCGCCGACGCGGCCGGAGCAAGCCCGTGGCTCGGCCCGCCCAAGGCCTTGATCGTGCCGCATGCGGGCTATATCTACTCCGGCCCCATCGCCGCCAGCGCGTACGGGCCCCTGGGCCGGCTGCGGGACATCATCCAGCGGGTGGTGGTGCTCGGTCCCGCCCACCATGTGGCCTTCCCGGGCCTGGCCCTCCCCGGCACCTCGGCCTTCGATACGCCCCTGGGCCGGATCCCGGTGGATGGCGAGGCCGCCGACCTCCTGCGTCCCCTGGCCCGGGTGACCACCAACCCTGCGGCCCATGCGCGGGAGCACTCGATCGAAGTGCAGCTGCCCTTCCTTCAGCAGACCCTCGGCGCCTTCCACCTGGTGCCGCTGGCCGTGGGGCAGGCCTCCGCAGCCGCGGTGGCCGAGGTCCTCGAGGTCCTCTGGGGCGGCCTGGAGACCCTGATCGTCATCAGCTCCGACCTGTCCCATTACCTCCCCTACGACCAGGCCCTGGCCCTGGATCGACGCACCTGCGGCAGCATCTCGGACCTGGATCCGCTGGCCAGCCACGAGCAGGCCTGCGGCGCCACGGCCGTGAACGGACTGCTGCTGGCCGCCCGCCGGCACCGGCTGAAGCCCCATCTGGTGGACCTGCGCAACTCCGGCGACACCGCCGGGGACCGCGACCACGTGGTGGGCTATGCCGCCTTCGCCTTCACCCCGGAGGCCCCCCATGTTCCATCCGCACCCGCCCCCTGACCGCGGCCCCATCCTCCTGGCGATCGCCCATGGCGCCATCGCGAGCCAGCTGGGCATGGGCGCGCCGCCGTTCGAGGTGGAACCCTGGCTTCAGGAGCCCGGCGCGACCTTCGTCACCCTCAAGCGTCACGGCCTGCTCCGGGGCTGCATCGGCACCCTTTCCCCAAGGCGGCCCCTGGGAGAGGATGTGGCCGCCAACGCGAGGGAGGCCGCCTTCCACGATTCCCGCTTCCCCCCCCTGTCGCGGAGCGAATTCCCCGACACGGAGGTCGAAGTCTCGCTCCTCGGGCCCCTGGAAGCCCTTTCATTCGACAGCCAGGCCCACCTGATGGCCCAGCTCCGGCCTCACGAGGATGGCCTGGTGCTGGAGTGGGGCGGGCAGAGGGCCGCCTTCCTGCCCCAGGTCTGGGATCAACTGGGCGATCCCGGGGACTTCCTCGCCCACCTGAAGCAGAAGGCGGGCCTGCCCGGGGAATTCTGGGACGACGGATTCCGGTTCGCCCGGTTCAGCGTCATGCAGTTCCAGGAACCGGCAGGCGTGGGACACCGCAGGTGAGGCCATGGGCGAGGTTCCCCATCCGGCCCGCTGGTGGCATCGGCTCGAGGACGGCCGCCTCCAGTGCGACCTCTGCCCCCGCGACTGCAAGCTGGGCGAAGGCCAGCGGGGCGCCTGCTTCGTCCGCCAGCACACGGCGGGCGGCATGGTCCTCACCACCTACGGCCGGTCCTCGGGCTTCTGCATCGACCCCATCGAGAAGAAGCCGCTGAATCATTTCCTCCCGGGCTCGCGAGTTCTGTCCTTCGGCACCGCGGGCTGCAACCTCATGTGCAAGTTCTGCCAGAACTGGGACATCAGCAAGGCGAGGGACATGGACCGCCTCACGGACCGGGCCTCGCCGGAGGGCATCGCGGGGGCCGCGGCCGCCTCCGGATGCCAGAGCGTCGCCTTCACCTACAACGACCCGGTGATCTTCGCGGAATACGCCATGGACGTGGCCGACGCCTGCCACGAGCGGGGAATCCGGACCGTCGCCGTCACGGCCGGGTACATGCACGCGGAGCCCCGGCAGGCCTTCTACGCCAAGATGGATGCCGCCAACGTGGACCTCAAGGCCTTCACGGAGGGGTTCTATGCGCGGCTCTCCGCGGCCCACCTCCAGCCGGTTCTGGACACGCTCCGGTACCTCCGGCACGAGACGGACACCTGGCTGGAGATCACCACCCTCCTGATCCCCGGCCAGAATGATTCCAGCGACGAGCTCGCGGCCCTGTCCGACTGGATCGCCCGGGAGCTGGGCGTTGACGTGCCCCTGCACTTCAGCGCCTTCCACCCGGACTACAAGATGACGGACCTGCCCCGGACGCCCGCCGCCACCCTCACCCGGGCGCGGGAGATCGCCCTGGCCGCAGGCCTCCACTACGTCTACACCGGCAATGTGCAGGACCTCGACGGAGGCACGACCCGCTGCCCCTCGTGCCAGGCGCCCCTCATCGTCCGGGACTGGTACCGGATCGAGCGGAATCGCCTGGCCGCGGCCGGCCGCTGTCCGGACTGCGGGGCCAAGATCCCCGGGCATTTCGAGAAGGCGGCCCTGCCCTTCGGCAACCGCCGCATCCCGGTCACGATCCCCCAGGACGATTGAGGCGCCTCTCCCCGGCGGGCGTACCTTGAAGCCATGCTCCCGGTGCTGCTGCTTCCCATCCTGCTCGCCCCCTCGTCGGGCGGCCCGGCACCTCGAAAGGAGGCCCGCATGGAGCTTCGGATCCCGGCCTTTCCCAATGGCGGCACCATTCCCCGCGCCCACACCGCCGATGGGGCCGACCGCTCCCCGGCCCTCCAGTGGGGCGAGCCGCCCGCAGGCACCGCCGCCTTCGCCCTGGTCGTGGAGGATCCCGACGCCCCCGCCGGCACCTGGGTCCACTGGGTCCTCTACGACCTGCCGGGAACCGCGAGGTCCCTGGCAGAGGACCAGCCCCGCACGGCCGATCTTCCGGGGGGCGCCCACCAGGGCAAGAACAGCTGGGGCCGCCTGGGCTGGAACGGCCCCTCGCCCCCGCCAGGCAGGCCCCACCGCTACCTCTTCCGGCTCACAGCCCTCTCGGCCCCGCTGGGCCTCCCCGCCGGCGCCAGCCGGGCCCAGGTGGACGCGGCGATGAAGGGCAAGGTCCTCGCCGAGGGCACCTGGATGGGCACCTACGGGTGCTGAGCGGCCGAGCCTCAGGGCTTGCCGGACTTCAACCGGATCGTCTCGCCATCCACCACGAAGACCCCATACCCGTGGTGGTGGAGGGTCTTCGGCTTCTTCTGCGTGGAATCGATCCAGGCCTGGACCACCTCCAGCACGAAGAGGTTGTAGCGGTTCACGAAGCGCGTGTCCGCGACTCGGCACTCCAGGTTGGCGAAGCACTCGGCCACCAGCGGCGCGGCCACCTTCTTCGCCGGCAGGGGCGTGAGGCCGAAGGCCGCGAACTTGTCGAGGTCCCGGCCCGAGGCGTTGCCCACCTTCACCACCTGCTTCGCGAGCCCGGCCGCGGGAATCGCGATCACGCATTCCCGCGTCTTCCGCAGCGCCTCGAAGCTGTGGTTGGCCCCGCTCACCAAGCAGCCCACCAGGGGCGGATTGAACTCCATCATCATGTGCCACGACATGGCCATGAGGTTGGCCCGCCCCCGGTGGGCCGTGGTGAGCAGCACCACGGGGCCAGGCTCCAGCAGGGTGTACACCTCCGACAGTGGAAGGGCCCTCCTCATGGCGCGCCTCCTTCCCTCCGCCCCCTTTCCGGGGGTGGCCCGATCCAAGCCTACGCCGGGAGGGAAGGCCCAGGCCGGCCCCAACCAGAAAAAATGCAACCGATGGGTTGCACTCACTCCCGACCCGCCTAACATGCAACCTGGAGGTTACACATGACGACGTCCAACACCGACTGCATCAGGAAGGAGATCCATCTCCGCGCGCCCCAAGCACGGGTCTGGAAGGCGCTGTCGGACGCCGAGGAATTCGGCACCTGGTTCGGGATGAAGCTGGAGGGGCGCTTCGTGCCCGGCCAGCCGGTCTTCGGGCGGATCACCCATTCCGACTACTCGCACATCCTCCTGGAGATGAGGATCGAGCGCATGGAAGCCGAGCGCCTCTTCTCCTACCGCTGGCACCCCTACCCCATGGACGTGAAACGGGACTACTCGGTCGAACCCATGACCCTCGTGGAGTTCCACCTCGAAGCGGCCGAGGGCGGCACCCTGCTCAAGGTGATGGAGTCCGGCTTCGACCAGCTGCCGCCCGATCGGCGCGACGAGGCCTTCCGCATGAACGATGCCGGGTGGGCGGGCCAGCTGCCCCGGATCGAGCGCCATGTCACGGCCTGAGGCCCTCTCCCCCGCGCGCCTGAAGGACGCGGCGCCGCTCTTCGCTGCGCTGGGGGATGCCACGCGCCTGAGCCTGCTCGTCAGCCTCTGCGCCGGCGGGCCCCTCACCGTCACCCGCCTGAGCGGCCAGTCGGCAGTCTCCCGGCAGGCCATCACCAAGCATCTCGAAGTGCTGTCCGAGGCGGGGCTCGTCAAGAGCACCCGCCATGGGCGGGAACGCATCTGGACCTTCGAGCCCAAGCGCCTCGAGGACGCCCACCAGTACCTGGCGCGCCTCTCCAGGGAGTGGGACGTCGCCCTGGCGAGCCTCAAGGCCTTCGTCGAAGACTGACCCCCGACCAGCCATCCCGGGCGGGATCCCCGCCCCGATCCCCCACCGCCTGCACCAGGCAGGCAGATCCCCGTCTGCCCTCAGCGGACAACCCGCGCCCACGCGCCCTTACAAGGAGGACCCATGTCCCAGCCCTGGACCACGCTCTTCTCCCTCAACCGTCAGGTCCTGATGGCCCGGAACCTGGCCGACGTCACCCAGGACCAGGCCGACCAGCCGCCCGCGCCCCGCGTGAACAGCATCACCTGGATCCTCACCCACCTCGTGGAGAACCGCCGCTGGCTCCTCGGGACCCTGAGCCGGTCGGGCGAGCGCCCGGCGGCAGCCGGGCCGCAGTCCCTGGCACAGCTTGAGGCGGCCATGGACGAGACGCAGGCGGCCCTGGCGGAGGCCTTCGGTGCCGTCGCCGACTGGAGTGAGCTGCGGATCCATCCCGCCCTGCAGACCCCGGCCCCCCTGGACCAGATCGTGGGCACCTTCCTCATGGAGGAGGCCTATCACCTGGGCCAGATCGGCACGGCCCGGAAGCTTATGGGGCTGCCCGGCGCGATGAAGGCGCCGGAGGTCGCAAAGGTCTAGATCGACCCGTCAACGCCCCGCGCCCCGAGGCGACCCACCGCCGGATCTGTCCCAGAATGGAGGCATGAACCTCACGCTCCGCCACAGGGCCCAGGCCATCCTCCGCGAGGCGGGGTGGGAGCTCGCGCCGCCTCCGGTGATCTGGTCGCCCCGCATGGCGCGGTGCGCGGGTCTCTTCGTGATCGAGAA
>NZ_JAKZLB010000004.1 GCF_022808865.1 Geothrix oryzisoli | reverse complement strand
CCTAACGAATGAAGCTAACCGGCCCCGCCTGCACCGAGGCGATGAGCGGAGCCGGGGAAGCGAGAAGCTGAGAGAGAGCGGGAGGCAATGCAGGCGGGGTCCGAGTTGAGCGGAGGGTTAGGTGTGCTGAGCTCATGGCTTGATTTGAACCCGTGTTCCGTTTGGGGCAATTCGCCACAATTCTTCGATTTCTGGGTTGGTGACTGCGATACAGCCACGAGTCCAATCGGATTTGGTATGCAAGCTGCCGAGCCAGCCGAAGCCATTCTTAATGCCGTGAATCATGATGGCCCCACCTGGTTGATAGCCGCCAGCCTTGGCTCTGGCGATATCGGAGGGCCTTGGGTAGGAAATGTGGAGAGCGCGATGGTAGCCACTCTTTTCAAGACGGCTATCAATGATGAATTCGCCTTCAGGAGTGCGATTGTCGCCTTCGCGTTCCTTCTCGCCGACAGGAGCGCGGCCGAGTGCAACTTGGTATGTGCGAAGGATCTTGCCATTGGAATAGGCAGTCAGGACTCTCTTTGCTTTCTCCACGACGAGTAGATCAGCCCTCGTACCCGGAGGGAGTGGCGAAAAAGCCATGGCGTTCAACCCAGCACCGAGGAGCATGGCCACAGCGAGGAAGATTGAACCCAGTTGATTTCTCATGATGGGTAGCACACCTAACTAGATTTGGACGGCGGGAACGAAGCGATTCGTAGTTCGCCTAATCCGGTCTGAGAAGGATGTAATTGCTGATTTTACCGTGGACCTGTTGAAAGTAGCTATTTGAATGGGCAGACCAAAAAATCACGGATGAAGCAGGTTTTGGAGCAACTGGAGCCTATTGATTCGATGCAGGCCTAAAATTTAGAGCGTACTCCGCTGGTTGGGCGGCCTAACGAATGAAGCTAACCGGCCCCGCCTGCACCGAGGCGACGAGCGGAGCCGAGGAAGCGAGAGGATGAGAGAGAGCGAGAGGCAATGCAGGCGGGGTCCGAGTTGAGCTAAGGGTTAGGCCGATGAGCCATCTTGGGAGATTTCGTAAGCCTCGTAGTGTTCTCGCCCCTCTTTTGGGCGAACAGAAAACCATTGCATGCCCTCAGGAAGTGGAATCTTGGTGGGCGGACCATTTTCTGGTGCGGGTTTTGAGGTGACCGTTGGATCACTATAGTAGGACGACACGAATTCAGTTCGGACGTATGAATGCAGGTAGTAGTCGAATTCAGAGCGATCGAATTCTATGCCGAAGGCCTGGCCGAAGTGACCCAATGCGAATTCACCCAATTCCTTCGGAACCGAGAGATCTGAGTCCTTTTGGCACTGGCAAATTTTGAGAAGCTGCTCAGTGTCAAAATGACTCACATCAATGGAAGCATCAGAAAAATCTTCGCCCTTGGGGTAGCGTTTGAGGAGCCGCACTATTCGAGGATCGTTCTTCATGTGAGCGGCCTAACGAATGTGGCTAACCGGCCACGCCTGCACCGAGGCACTGAGCGGAGCCGAGGAAGCGAGAAGCTGAGCGAGAGCGGAAGACAATGCAGGCGGGGTCCGAGTTGAGCTAGAGGTTAGGCCGCTCAGTAGATCTTGCTTAAGGTAACTCCCTTGGTGGGATCATCTGTGAACTTATCTGGGCGGATGCTGAAATCATCGGTAGTTTGAATTCTGATCGTTTTTGCATTGATGACCTGAAGAATGAGCTTGATCCGGCCTAGCTCTCGACCAGAAGGATCGAATGCGATTAGGTCGAGCCAAATTGGTGATTTGGTTTGATCAATCTTGAATCGCAAGGATGGGCCGCCTGGTATGTCCGGGACCAGCCGTTTGCCATCCATGGTGAGTTGAGCGAAACCACCAGGTTGAAACTGCAAGGTTGCGCTTTTCCCCTTGTCATCAGTCCCTTCCCAGGAGCCCGTCAATTGGCGAATGAGAGCCTCATCGGGTGACTGTGCTGAGATGCAAATGGTGGCCAGTGCTAAAGGAATGCAAGCGAGTACAAGCGGCTTCATTTCTACTCCATGACGGCCTAACTTTGAATTGGACGGTGGGTGGTTGGGGGGTGGAGTTCGCCTAGTCCTGGGGGGTGGGGCGGGGGGTGAGTTCTTGGTTGGGGGAATGGGCGACCTTTGGGTGGGGCTTGACGGGCGAAAAAAAGACGATAAATTGAAACAACCCTTGATGATTCTGTAGCGGGGAGCTGGCACAGGTTAGCGCAATAGGCGATCTGAGGCGATCGGGGTGGGTCCTATGCTCGGGACAAATAGGCAGACGGGTGAAGGGCGGATCGGGGGGGCGCAGCCGCCGAAGCTCATGGACCAGCTGCGGGACCGTCTGCGGGTCCGGCACTACAGCCTGAGGACGGAGGACGCGTATGTGGACTGGGCGCGGCGGTTCATCCTCTTTCATGGCAAGCGGCATCCGAGGGAGATGGGGGCGCCCGAGGTGCAGGCCTTCCTGAGCCATCTGGCGGTGGAGCGCCAGGTGTCGCCCTCGACGCAGAACCAGGCGAAGGCCGCCCTGCTGTTCCTCTACCGGAACCTGCTGGAGGTGGACCTGCCGTGGCTGTCCGAGGTGGTCCAGGCCAAGCGTCCGCCGCGGCTTCCGGTGGTCCTCACGCCGGGGGAGGTGCGCGCACTGTTCGACCAGATGGAGGGTGGGATGGCCCTGCTGGCCCAGGTGCTCTACGGGACGGGCATGCGGCTCATGGAGGGGCTGCGCCTCCGGGTGAAGGACGTGGAATTCGAGCGGCACGAGATCGTGGTGCGGGATGGGAAGGGGGGCAAGGACCGGATGACCATGCTTCCGGAGCGCCTGGTGGAGCCGCTCCGGGCCCACCTCGGTCGGGTGCGCGCGCTGCATGCCCGGGACCTCGACGAGGGGTTCGGGGAGGTCGGCCTGCCGGATGCGCTGGGGCTCAAGTCGCCGCAGGCGGCGCGGGCCTGGGGCTGGCAGTGGGTCTTCCCCTCGGCGCAGCGCTCGGTGGACCCCCGCTCGGGCCTCGTCCGCCGCCATCACCTCCATGCGGAGAGCGTCCAGAAGGCCGTGCGGCTGGCGGCCCGGGCCGCGGAGCTGGTGAAGCCGGTCACGCCCCACGTGCTGCGCCACAGCTTCGCGACGCACCTGCTGGCGGCGGGCCACGACATCCGCACGGTGCAGGAGCTGCTGGGGCACAAGGACGTGGCCACCACCATGATCTACACCCATGTGCTGAACCGCGGCGGCCGCGGCGTGGCGAGCCCCCTGGACGGGCTGTGACCGGGCTCCCGCGCGGGACTGAAACCGGTGGCTGGTTCATTTTGGGTCCCGCGGCAGTACGATCGGGCCATGCACATCTCCCACCTGAGGTTCCGGCAGCTGGTGGACGAGGCCTTGGCCCTCGTGCCGGAGGAGTTCCGGCCGTACCTCGAGGGGGTGGCGATCGTCATCGAGGACTGGGCGCCGGATGCGCTGCTGGATGACCTCGGGGTGCCCGAGGAGGAGACGCTCTATGGCCTCTATTCCGGCCGGGCCCTGACGGAGGGGCGGGTGGAGTCCGGGGACCTGCCGCCTCGCATCACGCTCTACCGGGGGCCGCTCCTGGAAGATTGCCGGGACGAAGAGGACCTGCGCGAGGAGATCGCCACCACCGTCATCCACGAGATCGCCCACCACTTCGGCATCAGCGAGGAGCGGCTGGAGGAACTGGGCTGGGGGTAGACTGCGGGGCGGCCGATCCTCGGGGGCTCCGAGGAGGTGTGGGAGATGGGCCGTTTTTGCCCTTCACCGGGTCATCTGACACTCCGATATTCTGATCCACGGGGCGCGCGGCGTCCGGCAGGTTGGAGTCCTGATGCTGAAACGCCTTTGGTCGGCCTTCAAGGGCAGCGTGGCCGGGTCGGTGCTGGTGGCCAACGTCCTGGCCATCTTCTCGGGCATGATCCCCGTGGCCCTGGTGAAGCTGGCCCTGCCCTTCGGGGCTGTCCGCCGGGGGGCGGACCGGCTGCTGAACGGCATGGCGGAGGGCTGGATCGCCGTGAACGGTGCGTGGATGGCCCTGGTGCACCGCATCCGGTGGGATGTGGCCGGCCACGAGCGCCTGCGGCGGAAGGGCTGGTACCTGGTGAGCAGCAACCACCAGAGCTGGGTGGACATCCTGGTGCTGCAGAAGGTCTTCCACCGGAAAGTGCCCTTCCTGAAGTTCTTCCTCAAGCGCCAGCTGCTCTACGTGCCTGTCATGGGGCTGGCCTGGTGGGCCCTGGATTTCCCGTTCATGCGCCGCCGCAGCGGCAGCCGCTCGAAGGACCTGGCGACGGCCCGCAAGGCCTGCGAGAAGTTCCGCCAGATCCCCACCTCGGTGATGAATTTCCTGGAGGGTACGCGGTTCAGCCCCGCCAAGAAGGCGGCCCAGCAGTCACCCTACCGGCATCTGCTCAAGCCCAAGACCGGCGGCCTGGCCACGGCCCTCAGCGCCATGGGCGAGCGCTTCGACGCCCTGCTGGACGTCACCATCGTCTACCCCGAGGGCGTGCCCACCTTCTGGGACTTCCTCTCCGGCCAGGTGAAGCAGGTGGTGGTGCGGGTACGGGAGCTGGAGATCCCCAAGGACCTGCTGGGCGGCGACTACGAGGGCGACCCCGCCTTCCGCGCCCGCATGCAGGCCTGGCTGCACGAGATCTGGACCGAGAAGGATCGCAAGATCGAGGAGATCGTGCTGGGCTTGCAGTCCCCGGCCAAGGTCCGTTCCTGACGAAGGAAGGGCGCCGTTCCGGCGCCCTTCCTTCGATACGGGCCTTCGTCCCGGAACTACCCGTTCACCTTCACGAACTGCTCCATGAAGTCCACCAGGGTCCTCACGTGGTCCACGGTGACGGCGTTGTAGGTGCTGACGCGGATGCCGCCGATGTCGCGGTAGCCCTTGAGGCCCACCATGCCGGCTTTCTTGGCTTCCTTGACGAACTGATCGTCCAGCTCGGGCGTGGGCAGGAAGAAGTCCACGTTCATGACGCTGCGGTGGCCCTTCTCGGTGACGAAGCCCTTGTAGAAGCCGCTGTGCTTGTCGATGCAGCCGTAGAGCAGTTCGGCCTTCTGCTTGTTGTTGGCCTCGAGGGCCTGCAGGCCGCCGATGCTCTTGTTGTAGGCCAGCACGTTGCGCAGGATGTAGATGCCGAAGGTGGGCGGGGTGTTGTAGAGCGAGTTCTTCTCGGCGTGGATCTTGTAGCGCAGGTAGCTGGGCAGATCCTGGGCTTCGCACATCTCGAGGAAGTCCTCGCGGATGATGGTGAGGGTGACGCCGCTGGGGCCGAGGTTCTTCTGGGCGCCGCCGTAGATGAGGCCGAAGGGGCTCACATCAAACGGGCGCCACATGATGTCGCTGCTCATGTCGCAGACGTAGGGCACATCGCCCACTTTGGGGAACTCGTGCCACTGCGTGCCTTCCACGGTGTTGTTGGAGGTGAAGTGCACGAAGGCGCTGTCGGGGCCGACCTTGATCTCGTCGGCGTAGGGCAGGCGGCTGTACTTGAGCTCCTTGGTGCTGGCGGCCACGCGGACGTTGTCGCCGCCCACGAGCTTGGCCTCCTTGGTGGCCTTCTCCGCCCAGTTGCCGGTGTTGATGTAGTCGGCCTTCCGGCCGCCGCGCAGCAGGTTCAGGGGGATCATGCCGAAGCTGAGGTGCGCGCCGCCCTGGAGCAGGAGCACCTTGTAGTTGCTGGGCAGGCCCATCAGCTCCTTCGTGAGGGCGATGGCCTCCTCATGCACCGCGTCGTATTCCTTGGACCGGTGGCTGACCTCCATGACGGACATGCCGGTGCCGGCGAAGTCCAGCAGCTCGTCCTGGGCGCGCTCCAGGGCCGGCAGGGGCAGCCCCGCAGGGCCGGCGTAGAAGTTGATCACACGATGGGTCATGGGAAGCTCCTTCATCAAGGAATAATGAAAACCACCAGAGTTCAGTCTGTCTCGCGTATCGCCATGGCGATACCGAGAAGACACCAAGACACCAAGGAATGAAGAAAAGAGAAAGGCTTTTCTTGGTGCCTTGGTGTCTTGGTGGTGAGTCCTTTACGCTTTGAAATCCTGCAGGATGGCCACGACCTCGTCGCCGATGCGGCCGAGGTTCTCCTTGGAGCTGGCCCCGAGGTGGGGCGCCATGACGACGTTGGGGGCGCTGAGCAGGGGGCAGTCCGCCGGGGGGGGGTCGCTGGGCCACACGTCGGTGCCGTAGGCCCGCACCTTGCCGCTGTGCAGGGCGGCGGCGAGGTCCGCGTCCACCACGCACTTGCCGCGGCCGGTGTTGATGAGGACGACGCCGTCCTTCACCTTGGCCAGGAAGTCGGCGTTGATCATGCCCCGGGTCTCGTCCGTGAGGGGCGTGTGGATGCTGATGTAGTCGGCCCTGGCGGCCAGCTCGTCGAGGCTCACCATCGTCGCGATGGGGTGCTCCTTGAGGAAGGGATCGTAGGCGATCACCTCCATCCCGAAGGCCTGGGCGCGCTTGGCCACTTCCGTGGCGATGTTGCCGGCGCCGATGAGGCCCAGGGTCTTCTTGAAGAGCTCCGTGCGCTTCAGCTCGCTCTTGAGGAACTTGCCCTCCTTCATGGAGGTGTGGGCCTCGATGAGGCGCGCGGGGATGGCGACCATGAAGGCCATGGCCATCTCCGCCACGGCCACGCTGCTGGCCCTGGGGGTGTTCATGGCCTTGACGCCCTTCTCGGCGCAGAGCTTCTTGTCCACGTTGTCCATGCCCACGCCGCCGCGGATGACGAGCTTGAGCGCGGGGGCCTGGGCCAGGAGGCTCGCGTCCACCTTGGTCTTGGAGCGGACGAGGAGGACGTTGGCCTGTCCGAGGGTGGCCATGTCGGAGCTGACGGTGCCGAAGGCGGCGAGGCGCTCCGGCAGCTTGGCGTCAAAGGCGTCGGCGATGAGGGTGTGCATGCGGAGCTCCGTTCAGCCTTCGTACATCCGGACCAGCAGTCCGGAGCGCAGCTTGGGTTCGAACCAGGTGGACTTGGGGGGCATCACTTCGCCGGCGTCGGCCACGGACATGAGCTGGGTGAGCGAGGTGGGGTAGACCGAGAAGGCCACCGCGCAGCCTTCCTTCACGCGGCGCTCCAGCTCGTCCATGCCCCGGATGCCGCCCACGAAGTCGATGCGGGTGTTGGTGCGGGGATCGTCGATGCCGAGGATCGGGTTGAGCAGGTTCTCCTGGAGGATGCTGACGTCCAGGCCGCGCACGGGATCGCTGGCGGGGTAGGTGCCGGGCTTGGCCTTCAGCTCGTACCAGGTGCCGCCCAGGTACATCCCGAAGGTGGTGGGGGCCTGGGCCGCGCGGTGGGCGGAGGGGGCGACCTCGAACTTCTCGCGGACCTTGGCGAGGAAGGCGTCCTGGCTGAGGCCGTTGAGATCCTTCACCACGCGGTTGTAGTCCATGATCTTCAGCTGGTCGTGGGGGAAGACCACGGCCATGAAGCTCTCGAAGGGCTCGTCGCCCGTGGCGTCGGCACCGGCGGCGGCGCGACGGGCCTGGCCGTAGCGGATGGCGGCGGCGGTGCGGTGGTGGCCGTCGGCGATGTAGAGGGCGGGCACGCCGTTGAACAGGTTCACCAGCTCGCGGATCACGGTCTCGCCGGTGACGACCCACACGGTGTGGCCGATGCCGTCCGGCGTGACCACGTCGTAGACCGGCGGCAGCTTCCGGATGTCATCGACGATGTGATCGATGTAGGGGACGGCCTTGTAGGTGAGGAAGACGGGCTCGGCATTGGCGTTCTGCTCGGTGACGTGCCGGGTGCGGTCGTCCTCCTTGTCCTTGCGGGTGAACTCGTGGCGCTTGATGCTGCCGTTCTCGTACTCCTGCACGGAGCAGAGGCCCACCAGGCCCGCCTGGACGTGGTCGCCCATGCGCTGCTGGTAGACGTAGAGGCTGGGCAGGCCCTCGTGCATGAGGGTGCCGGTCTCGATCATGTGCATGAGGTTCGCCACGCCCTTGGCGTACACCTCGTCCGCGTGGACGTCCGTGCCCGCGGGCAGGTCGATCTCGGGCCGGCCCACGTGGAGGAAGGAGTGGGGGTTCCCCTTGGCCAGCTCGGCGGCCTCCTGGGTGTTCACCACGTCGTAGGGCACGGCGGCGACCTGGGCGGCGAGTTCGGGCCGGGGGCGGTAGGCGCGGAAGGGCTTCAGCTGGGACATGGACACCTGCCTGGGAAGGGGCCCCCGCGGGGCCGCACACACGCGTCATTATTCCCCGGCGGGTGCCCTTTGGAGATCCCGTCCTGCCGGTTTTGACGAAAGTCCCATACCTGGGCCTGGAATGCCTCGATCTGTCAAATCCAGGGCCGGAGCGCAGACGGGTCGGCGGTCAGGACCGGACGGCGGAAGGTCCGGCATCGGGGTCGGGTCCCAGGGAGTCCGTGATCAAGGCCATGTTCATCAGCAGTTCGGTGAGGGGCGTGTCGATGGTCCGCTCCACCCGGCAGGTCTCCACGAACTCGATGTCCGGGTGGTCCCAGGTGAGGATCTCGTAGACCGCGCGGAAGCCCTCCTGATCCCGGTAGGCCGCGTGGATCACCTCGCCCCGGTTCAGGTAGAGGAGGCCCATGCCGGCCTCGGCCTTGACGGTGAGGGTGCAGGACTTCTTCTCCCAGGACAGCAGCTGGAGGATGCTGCCGAGGCTGAGGCCGCGGATCACCCCGACGGCCTCGGCCTGGACCGCCGTGCGGATCACCTCCATGAGGAACCCCAGGCGGAGCGGCTTGCCGAGGATCCGGACCGCCCCCAGGTCCAGCGGGGTGTTGAGGTGCTGGCTTTCGTCCAGGCCGGTCATGACGATGACGGGGATCTGGGGGTAGAGCCGGCTCACTTTCGTGATGAGGTTGAAGCCATCCATGACCGGCATGTCGAGGTCCGTGACCAGCACGTGGACCACCTCCTGCCGGAGCACCTCCAGGGCCTCGAGGCCGTTCTGGGCCGAGAGGATCCGGAACCCCTGCAGACCCTTCAGGCCAGCCCGGTACAGGCTGAGCGTGGCCCGATCATCCTCGACGACGAGGAGGGTGCGGGCGGGGGCCTCGGGATCAGAAGGGGGGCGGCGGGCTGGAGGGTTCATGGGACCCTCCGAGCATACCGTCAGCGGGGCTCGCCCTTGGGAATTTTGCGGGCCGGGGTGGGTTCCTTGGCCAGGATGGCCAGGGCCTCGGCCGCATCCCGGGGGTGGCGGGCCTCCCAGTCCAGCACCCAGGGGGGCAGCTCCGCGTCCTCGTAGTCGCGCAGCTTGCGGTGCCAGCTCACGAGGGACTGCACCATGGCCTCGCGGAGGTTCTCGGCCTTGGGGGGGATGTGGCCCTCCCAGATGGGCTCGTGGAAGTAAGTGCGCAGGGTGGCCTCGGCGGGCTTGCCCCAGACGGCGTAGGTGCGGTCGAGCGGGCCGCCGATGGGCTTCTGGTTGAGGTTCTCCCCGTAGAGGTAGTAGAAGACCGCGTCGCCGTCGCTCCAGTGCCGCAGCACGCCGAAGGCGCCCTTCAGCAGCAGGTCCTGGAGGGCCAGGTCCACGGGCTTGTCCGTGCGGAAGTCCCAGGGGCCCACGTGGGCGTGGGCCACGCTGGGGTAGCCCACCTCGGTGATCATTACGGGCTTGGGCCCCCTGGCATCGGCAAAGCGGGCCGACAGCGTGCGGGCCTTGTAGACGATCCACCACCACGCGTCGCGGATCTGGTCGGGCGTGGGGTATTCGTCGTACTTGGCGATGGGATCGTAGGTGTTGATGCCGATGACGTCCAGGCAGTCGCCGAAGGTGAAGCTGTCGTGGCTGTCGAAGTTCACGCTGTAGATGAGCTTGCCCCCGTAGACCTGGCGGACCGCGGCGGCCAGGCGGCGCCACTGGTCCGGGAAGGGATGGGTGGAGGCCATCTCGGTGCCGAGGCTGTACCACTCCACCCCGCCCTCTTGCGCCAGGGCCGCCAGGCGCACGTTGAAGTCCGTGTAGTTCTTCCACCACAGGTCCCAGCTGGACGGCTCGATGTTGCCGCGCCACCAGTCGGCATTGTCGGCCTCGTCCCGCAGGTTGATGGTGGGGAAGAACATCATGCGCAGGCCGCGGACCTTGGCCTGGTGGAAGGTGCGGCGCAGGCTCTCCTCCGTGGGGCTGGAGGTGGGATGGCGGCGGATCTCGGTGCTGTGACCCGTGTCCATGCGGTAGATGGCCTGGAGGCTCACGCAGGTGGCCCCCGTGGCGGCGATGCGGTCCAGTTCCTCGGCGTAGTCGTAGTCCGGAACCCCGGCATAGAGGCCCAGCACCATGCCGCGCGGCTGCGGCACCAGCGCCTTCCGCTGCGCCCGGTGGATGAACCAGAGGGTGGCGGGCAGGGCCAGGATGGCCAGGAGGGCGAGGATGCGACGGATCATGCGGTGTGGCTCCAGCCTTCAGCCTAGCGGCTGAAGGCTGGAGATAGGAACGGCTTCGCCGTTCCGGGCTTTTCTCAGCTCGCGAACCGGAGGTCGGCTAGATCCGTTCGATCCGCACCTGCACGATCCGCGTGCCGTCCATCTTCAGCACGGTGAGGCGGGCCCCTTCGACGCCCACGGCGTCCTGGGGGTGGGGCACGCGGCCGAGCCGGGCCAGGACGAGGCCGGCCAGGGTGTCGAAGCCGTCGCGCTCCCAGGTGAGGCCCAGCCGCTGGGCCACGTCGTCCACGTGGGCCTGGCCGGAGACGAGGTAGATGCCAGGGGCCTGTTCCACCACGCCGGCCGGGGCTTCGTGTTCGTCCTGGATCTCGCCGAAGACCTCTTCCAGCAGGTCCTCCATGGTGGCCAGGCCGGAGAGGCCACCGAACTCATCGACCACCAGGGCCAGCTGGGTGCGGGTGCGCTGCATCTCGCGGAGCAGGTCCATCACGGGCTTGCTCTCGGGCACGAAGCGGGGCGGCTTCATGAGCGTCGCCAGGGGCGGGTGGTCGCCATCCGGCAGCTGGATGAGGTCCTTGAGGAGGAGGACGCCGCGGACGTGGTCGATGCCGCCTTCGTAGATGGGCAGCCGCGAGTGGCGGGTGCGGGTGAAGGTCTGCCAGGCCTCGGGGATGGTGGCTTCCAGCGGCAGGGCCGCGATGCGGGTACGGGGCGTCATCACTTCGCGCACGAGGGTGTCGCCGAAGGTCACGACGTTGCGGATGAGCTCGCGGTCGCCGGCCTCCAGGATGCCCTCGGCCTCGCCCTCCTCCAGCAGGGCGGTGACGGCCTCCTGGGTGGCGTCCTCGGGCTCGGTCTCTTTGGCGCGCTCCTGGGTGTGGCGATCGATGAGCTGGGCCACGGGATCCACCAGGGGCGCCAGGAGGGCCTGGATGGGCGCATAGAGGGGGAACAGGCGGATCACCCACCGGGCCGGATCGCCGGAGGTGAGGAGGGCGGGCAGGGCCAGATCCAGGGCCCAGAGCCCGGCCAGCACCAGGATCCCCAGGGTCCAGCCGCCGCCGGGCAGGGCGAGGCGGAAGGGCCAGAGCAGGCCCAGGAGGATCAGCAGGAGGGCCTTGTTCCAGAAGCCCAGGCCCATGCCCAGGGTCCGGGGTCGCCCCAGCAGCGCGGCCAGGCGGGGGTCGGTGATGGCGTCCTCCTCCAGCAGCCGCCGCCGCTGCAGCGAGGGCAGGGCATGGAAGGCCGACAGCAGCGCCGTGGTTCCGCACCGGTAGAGGAGCAGCGCCAAGGTGGCGAGGAGGAGCCAGGATGGGGGGGCGTTGCCGCCTGAATCAGCCATGATCGGATTGATTCTAACGGGTTTCCTGCCTTGCCAGGATCTGGCGGGCCAGGTCCGCCTTGGCTTCGGGGCTGAGGTGCAGCTTCCGCCGCTCGGCTTCGCGGAAGTATTCCTCGGGATCGCGGCAGAGGCCATCGGGCGTGGGGGCCAGCCCCTTGCGGGCCCGGGCGGCGTTCAGGAAGGCGTAGGGTTCCTTCGCCAGCTCCGGACTCCGGAGGAAGTGGCGGAAGGTCCACCAGCCGCCCAGCACGAACCAGACGCCCAGCACGGCCACGGCCCGGTGCTGGAGGCGGCGCATGAGGTCGGGCATCTTCCGCACCTTCTGCCACCAGACGCCCACGGCGAGGTTCAGGGCGATGATGAGGGCCGTCATCGACAGGGTGCCGGTCCAGCCCAGGTCGCCCCAGCCCCAGCCGGTGAGGGCGACGACGGCCGGCGCCAGCAGGACGCTGAAGATCAGGTTGAGGTGGAGCATGTAGAGGAGCAGGGACTCGCGGCTGGCGGCGTCGATGGGGTTGGGGCCCTTCCAGCGGGGGCGCAGCAGGTCCACGGCGCCCATCACGGTGCCGCCCAGGAGGATCCAGCCCAGGCGGGCGGTCACGCTGGGCAGGGTGGCATTGGAGATGGCGCCCAGCTCGGCGTAGGTGAAGGCGCCAGACTTGCTGTGCAGCAGCCACACCCCGTTCTGCTGGATCCAGGTGCCGCCCCAGAGCCAGGCGTGCTGGGCGGAGGCGCCCCAGGCCAACAGCAGGGCGCCGAGGACGGCCAGCCCGGCGAGGAAGCGGGCCTCGCTCCACCGGGCCTTGCCATCCACCTGCATCACCCGGAAGTGCCGGTAGAGGCCCCCCAGGAAGGCGCCGAAGGCTGGGAAGGCGAGCCAGGGGAACAGGGGGAACAGGGCCTGCACGCCGCGGTCGGGGTTGCCGTTGAAGAGGCCGCGGATGGGCAGCCAGAGGCCGTCCGCCACGCCCGTGGCCCAGAGCGAGGGGGCCATCAGCGGCACGAAGACCGCGATCGCCAGGGCGAGCCCCGTGAAGACCCGCGGGTTGCGGATCAGGCGGGCGAGCAGCTGGAGGATCAGCAGGGAGAAGACGATGCACTGGAGCACGTCGATCTTGAAGAGCTCCCGGGCCTTCTGGGCCGTGTTGAGCACGGTCCAGTCCGCGGCCGTCACGCCCGGGGCGTGCAGGGCGTAGGCGCAGAGGAGGATGAAGCCCAGGCGCCGGGCCGTGTCGGGCCAGAAGGGGCGCAGGGTGCCATCCGTCCGGAAGGTCGAGATCACCAGGCTGTAACCCGCGGCCATGGTGAAGCTGGGCGCCACCAGGCCGTTCAGGTAGTTCAGCCAGTCGGGGCGCAGGCCGGCGTGCAGCCAGACGTTCACCGCGTGGACTTCGATCATCACGATCACCGCCCAGCCCCGCAGCTGGTCGATCCAGTCGCAGCGTTTGGAGGGGGTCAGGTCAGACCAGATCGACATGGAGGCCCTCAGGTAGCTTCAAGAGAAACATACGCGGAGGTTGCGGAGAAAGCAGAGGTTCGCAGAGAAAGAAACCAGGCCGGTTCGGTTCTCCTCTGCGTTCCTCTGCCATCTCAGCGATCTCTGCGAGGGTGGTGCCTTTCCGGTATTTGGCTCAGGCGCCCTGCTTCCGCATCACGCTGTGCTTCTTGCCGTAGAGGAAGTAGATGACGAAGCCGAGGGCCAGCCAGCTGATGAGGCGCCACCAGTTGGCCACGGGCAGCGAGAACATCAGCATGAGGCAGCTGAGGACGCCCATGACGGGCACGAAGGGCACCCAGGGGCAGCGGAAGGGGCGCTCGGCTTCGGGGTGCTTCTTCCGCATGATCAGGACGGCGGCGCAGACGATGACGAACGCCAGCAGGGTGCCGATGTTGGCCAGGTGCAGCAGGGCGTCGATGGGCAGGAACCCGGCCAGGATGCCCACGAAGAGGCCGACCAGCATGGTGGACTTCCAGGGGGTGCGGAACTTGGGGTGCACGTCGCCGAAGGTGGCCTTGGGGAGCAGGCCGTCCCGGGCCATGGCCAGGAACACGCGGGGACCGCTGAGCATCATGACCAGCAGCACGGAGGTGATGCCGGCCACGCCCGCGGTGGCGATGAGCCCCTCGGCCCAGGGCATGCCGTTCTGGCGGAAGGCGATGGAGACCGGGGCGTTGATGTCCAGGCGGTCGAACTTGACCATGCCCGTGAGCACGGCCACGACGGCGATGTAGAGGAAGGTGCAGACCACCAGGGACACGATGATGCCGATGGGCACGTCGCGCTGGGGGTTCTTGGCCTCCTCGGCGTGGGTGGAGACCGAGTCGAAGCCGATGTAGGCGAAGAAGATGATGGCCGCGCCGGCCATGGTGCCGATGGGCGCGCCGCCGCCATCCATCTGGCCCGCCACGTGGTGGCCGAAGAAGCTGATGCCCGTCCAGCCGAAGGGTGCGAAGGGATGCCAGTTGGTGGTGTTGATGAAGAAGGCGCCCACGCCGATGACGAACAGCACCGCGGCGACCTTGATCGCCACCATGAGCCCGTTGAAGGTGGCGCTCTCCTGGATGCCCTTGACGAGGATGGCGGTGATGATGGCCACGATGATGAGCGCGGGCAGGTTCATCATGGCGCCCGTGGAGGCGAAGTGGCCGGTGGCGGGGTCGTACTTCCAGGGGGACTCGCTCACCAGCTTGGGGATGTGGATGCCGATGTTGCTGACGGCGCTCTGGAAGTAGGCCGACCAGCCCGTGGCCACGGCGGCGCTCGAAACCCCGTATTCGAGGATGAGATCCCAGCCGATGATCCAGGCGAACAGCTCGCCGAGCGTCGCGTAGGCGTAGGTATAGGCCGATCCCGCCACGGGCACCATGGCCGCGAATTCCGCGTAGCAGAGGGCGGCGAAGATGCAGGTGATGCCCGCGATGACGTAGGAGAGCATCAGCGAGGGGCCCGCGATGTTGTGGGCCGCGGCGCCCGTGGCCACGAAGATGCCCGCACCGATGATGGCGCCCACGCCGAGGGCCGTGAGCTGGATGGGGCCCAGGACGCGGCGGAGGCGGTTCTCGCCCTTGGCCTCTTCGAGGAGGAGGGCCAGGGGCTTGCGGGCGAAGATCTGGGACGTGGAATTCGGGTCGTTCGACATGAACAAGACTCCATGCGATCCGGGTACAGGTGACCCGGAAGGGGATTCCAGGGGATGGTGGGCCAGGGGCTTCCGGCGATGCTAGCACCATCCGGGGGCGGCTATGATGCCCCATGCGTCCGGCCAGCCTCAGCTTCAGGTCCCGCCTTGCGGCGGTCCGGGATTCCCTGCTGCTCTGCCGGGGCTGCCTGGGCCCCGTGGGAGCGGGCGCCGAGGCCGGGCTCTGCGCCCGCTGCTGGGCAGGGCTGCGGCCCCTGCCCGAGGAGCGCTGCGGCCGGTGCGCCCTGGTCCATGGGGACGGGGGCTGTCCCGAGGCCGTGGCCTGGGAGCTGGGAGATGCCCTGTGGGACTACCACGGCGGCCGGCCGCCTCTGGGCGCCCTGCTGCTGCCGGGCATCAAGCAGGGGGAGACAGGCTGGCGGGCGGCCCTGCTCCGACGCCTGGCCCAGGCGCCGCTGCCGGCCTGGGCGGAGGAGGTGGACCGAGTGACCGCGGCGCCGAGCGCCCTGCCGCGGCGTCTGCTCCGGGGCTTCGACCTCGGGGCCGAGGTGGGCGGCCGGGTGGCGGACCGCCTCGGCCGGCCCTTCGAACCCCTGCTCGCCAAGGCCTGGTTCAGCGGCCGCCAGGCCTCACGCAGCGAAAGCGCCCGCCGCCGGCTGCCCCGGAAGGCCATCACCCTGCGGCCCGGCGCCGCGGCGGAAGGAACCGTGCTGCTCGTGGACGATGTGTGGACGACCGGCACCACCCTGCTCCGCTGCGCCCAGGCGCTGCTGGAGGGCGGGGCGGCCGAGGTGCGCGTGCTGACGCTGTTCCGGGCGATGTAGTTTTCAGCTATCAGCTATCAGCTATCAGCTATCAGCTATCAGATGTCAGATGTCAGATGTCAGTGGCTGGCCAGGGGGTGCCGCATGGGCGTGGTGCTCCGGGCGGCGCGCAGGTAGGACGCGGGCCAGGGCACATCCACGCCCAGGGTCTTCGCAGCATGCAGGGGCCAGCGGGGATCGCGGAGGAGCTCGCGGCCCAGCAGCACCAGGTCGGCGGACCCCTGGGCGAGGATCTGCTCAGCCTGCTCGGCGTCGGTGATGAGGCCGACGGCGCCGGTGGGGAGGCCCGCCTCGGCGCGGATCCGGGCGGCGAAGGGCACCTGGTAGCCGGGGCCCAGGGGGATCTCGGCGCGGGGCACCAGGCCGCCGGAGGAGCAGTCCACCAGGTCCACGCCCAGGTCCTTCAGCTCCTTGGCCAGGGCCACGGACTGATCGAGGTTCCAGCCGCCCTCCACCCAATCCGTGGCGGAGATCCGCGCGAGGAGGGGCAGCTCCTCGGGCAGGATGTTGCGCAGGGCGCCCACCACCTCGCGGACCAGGCGCGTCCGGTTCTCGAAGGAACCGCCGTACGCATCGGTGCGGTGGTTCGACAGGGGCGACAGGAACTGGTGCAGCAGGTAGCCGTGGGCGGCGTGGACCTCGATCACCCGGAAGCCCGCGGCCACGGCGCGGCGGGCCGCGTCCATGAAGGCTTCGATGACGGCCAGGATCCCGGGCTCGTCCAGGGCCGTGGGCGCGGTCCAGTCCGCATCGAAGGGCAAGGCGCTGGGAGCCACGGGCGTCCACCCTCCGGCGGAGGCCGGCAGGCTGCCGCTGCCCTTCCAGGGAGCGGGATTCGAGGCCTTGCGGCCCGCGTGGGCCAGCTGGATGCCCGGCACGGCGCCCTGGGAGGCGATGAAGCGCACGATGGGGGCCAGCGCCTCGGCCTGGTCGTCGTTCCAGAGGCCCAGATCATCCGGGCTGATGCGGCCCTCCGGCACCACGGCCGTGGCCTCCGTGACCACCAGGCCCGCGCCGCCCTGGGCCAGGCCGCCCAGGTGGACCAGGTGCCAGTCGTTGGCGAGTCCATCCTTGGCCTGGTACTGGCACATGGGCGACACGGCGATGCGGTTGGGCAGCGTGAGGCCGCGGAGGTTCAAGGTGGTGAAGAGACGGGACATGGTGGCTCCGGTTCTGCTTAGGGATATAGGGTAGGACGAGTCTGGAGTCTCGAGACTGGAGATACAGGCATCTTGTTGCGCAAGCGGCGCGCCATTCGTCCCAGTTCGGCGCCGGCCCATGAGAACGGCCCGAACTGAAACGGATGGCGCGGCCCGAATGGCCCCCAGAAAGCAGTACCTCCGGGCTCCAGACTCCAGTCTCTGGATTTCTTTTCAAATCCCGAGCACCTTCCTCACCTCCGCCTCCAGGACCCCCTCCCGGATCTCCGCCAGGTCGTAGCGGACGCGGGTCATGGGTTTGCTGACCTTGAGCACGCGGGTGAGGTCGATGGGGGTGCCGCTGAGGACCACGTCGCAGGGGGTGGCCTCGATGGTGGCCTGCAGGTCCTTCACCTGCTGCTCGCCGTAGCCCATGGCCGGCAGGATGCCCTGGGCGTTGGGGTACTTGCGGTAGGTGGCGGCGATGGAGGCCACGGCGTAGGGTGTGGGGTCCACGATCTCGTGGGCGCCCACGGCCTTGGCGGCCACCACACCGGCGCCGTAGGTCATGGAGCCGTGGGTGAGCGTGGGGCCGTCCTCGATGACGAGGGCGCGCTTGCCCTTCACCATCTCCGGCTTGTCGCAGGTCACGGGACTGTTGGCGCGGATGACGCGGGCCTTGGGGTTCACCAGGGCCGCGTTGGCCTCGATGGCCTTGATGTCAGCTTCCTTGGCGCTGTCGCACTTGTTGATGATGATGATGTCGGCCATGCGGAAGTTGGCCTCGCCGGGGTGATAGGCCATCTCATGGCCGGAGCGCAGGGGATCGGCGATGCAGAGGTGCAGGTCGCTCTTGTAGAAGGGCAGGTCGTTGTTGCCGCCGTCCCAGAGGATGACGTCGGCCTCCTTTTCTGCGCTGCGGATGATCTGCTCGTAGTCCACGCCGGCGTAGACCACGAAGCCGTTGTCGATGTGCGGCTCGTACTCCTCGCGCTCCTCGATGGTGCACTCGTGCTTGTCCAGGTCGCTGTAAGTCGCGAAGCGCTGGCAGGCCTGCTTGGCAAGGTCGCCGTAGGGCATGGGGTGGCGGATGGCCACGACCTTCTTGCCCAGCTTCTTCAGGATGTTGCTGATGTAGCGGGTGGTCTGGCTCTTGCCCGCGCCCGTGCGCACGGCCGTGATGCCGATGACCGGCCTGGTGGACTGGATCATGGTCTTGTCCGCACCCAGCAGCTCGAAGTCGCAGCCGTGGGCGATGCAGAGGCTGGCCAGGTGCATGACGGTGGCGTGGGGCACATCGGAATACGAGAACACCGCGGCGTCGACCCGTTCGCGGTGGATGAGGTCCACCAATTCTGATTCGTCGAAGATGGGGATGCCTTCCGGATAGAGCTTCCCGGCGAGCACGGCCGGGTAGCGGCGACCGGCGATGTCCGGAATCTGGGTGGCCGTGAAGGCCACCACCTGGTACGCGGGATTGTCCCGGTACACGGTGTTGAAGTTGTGGAAGTCGCGTCCGGCGGCTCCCAGGATCACCACGCGTCGTGTCGCCATGACACTTGCCTCTCGGTCCAGCGGTGCGCCGACACGCTCGGGGGTGGCAGTCCTGGCGGCACCGCGACCCAGGGAGGATAGCCGTCCCGGCCGTATCTTGAGAACGGGGTTGTGGCTTGAATCACACCGGGCGGAAGGGTCTATGCTTCTTCCATGTCCATCGCAGCCTCCCTCTCGGCCTTCTTCCGCCGGTGGCGCCGGTGGATCCTCGTGCTGGCGGGAGTCTATGCGCTGTGGATCCTGGCGGGGTTCTTCCTGGTCCCCGTTCTGGCGAAACCCCGCCTGGAGCGGGCGGCCACCCAGGCCCTGAAGCGCCCCACCACCGTGGTCCGGCTGCGGTTCAACCCCTTCACCTTCGGGGTCACCGTCGAAGGCCTGCGGGTGGCCGAACGGGGCGGGGGCGACTGGATCACCCTCCAGCGCGCCTACGTGAACCCCTACGTCTGGCGGCTGCTGCGCCACACGGTGGGGTTCGCGGTCATCGAGGTCGATGGCCTCACCGTCCGGACGGCCCTGGATCACGAGGGCCACCTCAATTTCCAGGACCTGCTGGAGGAAGAGGAAAAGCCGGGGACCCCGGCGGCACCGCCCTCCCGCTGGATCCTGGACGTCCGCCGATTCCAGCTGCGGGAAGGGCGGGTGGAGTTCACGGACCGGTCCGCCTCGGCCCCCTTCCACTCGGAGCTGGGGCCCATCGCCTTCCGCCTGGACAACCTGCGCACCGAGGTGGGCCACCGCAGCGGCGTCGCCCTGGAGGCCTGGACGGAGGCCAAGGAGCACCTGGTCTGGAAGGGCGACCTGGGCTTCCAGCCCTTCGCCTCCAGGGGCAGCCTGCTGCTGGAGAACCTCTCGCTGCCCAAGTACCGGCCCTACGAGCAGGACCAGGTCTCCAGCGAGATCCGCAGCGGCACGGGCACCGTACGGGCCCAGTACCGCTTCGAGTGGTCCAAGGGCCACCACGTCGTGGAGCTGTCCGGGCTGGATCTCAGCGTGAAGGATCTGAAGATCGCCGAGCGGGGCGTCGCCGAGCCGGCCATCGAGCTGCCCTCGCTCGCGGTCAAGGACGGCAGGGCCGACCTGCTGGTGCCCTCGGTGGAGCTGGGCTCCATCACCGCGGAGCAGGGCATCCTCCGGGTCCAGGCCGCGAAGGACGGGGCCCTGAACGTGGTGCGCCTCCTCGCGCCACCCAAGCCCAAAGAGAAGAAGAAGGACGAGAAGCCCCTCCAGCTCCTGATCCGCGACCTGGCCCTGAAGGGCTTCCGGGTGGGCTGGGAGGACCTGGGCCCGGCCCGGCCCGTGAAGGTGGAGGCCACGGAGGTGAACCTCGGCTGGAAGGGGCTGACGCTCGCACCCGACGGCATCAGCCAGATGGCCCTGGACCTGAAGCTCGGCGCAGGCTCGCTCAAGGTCGAGGGCCAGGTGGCCCCGCTCAAGGCCACGGGCGACCTCCAGCTGAAGGCCGAGGGCCTGGAGCTGGCGCCCTGGGATCCCTACCTGGACACGGCCCTGGACCTGCGCATCGCCTCGGGGAAGCTGGGGGCCGACGGCCGCGTGCGCTTCACCTTCGAGGGCCGCAGGACGGATGGCGTCGCCTACCGGGGTGCGGCTTCCGTGCAGGGCTTCGAGGCACGGGATGCGGCCCAGAACGAACCTTTCCTCCGCTGGAAGCAGCTGCGCCTGTCGGGGGCGGACATCCACACCGCACCCCTGGCCGTGGCCATCCAGACCGTGGATTGGACCGACCCGGAAGGCCGCGTGGTGGTCCAGCCCGATGGCAGCACCAACGTGGCCCGGGCCCTGCGCCTGGCCCCGGAAGGCAAGCCCGCCGCCCCACCAGCTGCCGTCCTGCCCGCCACCCCGACGGGAGCGCCGGACCTGGCCATCGTGACCTTCGGCATCACCGGCGGCCGCCTCAGCTACATCGACCGGTCCCTGCAGCCGAACGCGGCGCTGGTGCTCAGCGATCTGGAGGGCAGCTACCTGGGCCTGTCCAGCCGCGCCGATGCCTCGTCGAAGGTCGATTTCAAAGGCCGCGCCGGAGGGCTGGCCCCCATCACCATCACGGGCCACGCGATGCCCCTCCGCAGCGACCTGGATACCGACGTGATCCTGAAGATCCAGGGTGCGGACCTCACCGACTTCACGCCCTACACGGGCAAGTACCTGGGCTACACCGTGCAGAAGGGCAAGCTCGTCCTGGATTCCCGCCTGCGCATCGACCACCGGAACCTGAAGTCCGAGAACGCCGTGAAGCTGGACCAGTTCTACCTGGGCGAGAAGGTGCAGAGCCCGGATGCCACAGGCCTGCCCGTGAAGCTGGGCCTGGCGATCCTGCGGGACCGCAAGGGGGTCATCGCCTTCGACCTGCCCATCGAAGGCAACCTCGACGATCCCGACGTGAAGTACGGCAAGCTCGTGTGGAAGGCCGTCTTCAACCTGCTGGGGAAGATCGCCACCTCGCCCTTCACCCTCATCGGCAAGCTCTTCGGCAGCGATGCGGGCGATCTCAGCAGTGTGGCCTTCGCGCCCGGCTCGGCGGCCCTGGATGCCGCGGCCACCACCAAGCTGCAGGCTCTGGCCAAGGCCCTGCAGGAACGGCCCGAGCTGCGCCTCGAAGCCGAGGGAGCCGGGGACGAGGCGCAGGATGGGGGCGCCCTGCGCAAGGCGGCGCTCGAGACCCTGCTGCGTCGCACCCGGGCCCAGGGCCTCAAGACGGAGGAGGCCCCGGTGCCGCCCGCCGAGCGGGAGCGGTGGCTCAAAGCCGCCTACGACACAGCCTTCCCCGCGCCCAAGCCCGCCAAGGGCGAGACGCCGCCGCCCCCGCCGCCCGCGGAGATGGAGCAGCGCCTGCTGGGCCTCCAGAAGGTGGATCCCGCGGACCTGGCCCAGCTGGCGGATGCCCGGGCCAAGGGCGTGCTCGCCTGGCTCCTGGATACCGGCAAGGCCGATCCCGCCCGGATCTTCCAGGTGCGGAGCGGCCAGGCCAAGGGCCCGGCCGTGGCGTTCACGCTGAAGTAGCCGCCCCCCTGGGCCGCTCCCGCAGGCCGTGGATGTCCTTGAACAGGGCCTGGATGCGGGGGAGGTCCAGGTCCAGGTTCCCGTCGGGCCGGAACACGGGCATCAACCGGATCACGTGATCCCGGAAATCGAACCCCACGGGGAAGAGGGGCACTTTCGCCGTGGTGGAGATGGCGTAGAAGCCGGATCGCCACTGGCTCACGCCCTTGCGGGTGCCTTCCGGTGCCAGGGCCAGCAGGCGGGCGGGGACGCCCTCGAAGGCCTTCACACAGGTGTCGACCACCCCATGGCGCACCTGGCGGTTCACAGGGATGCCGCCCAGCCAGAGGAAGAAACGCTTGAGCGGGGTCTGGAAGAGGGAGTGCTTGCCCAGCCAGGACACGCGCAGTTCCAGGGCGAAGACCACGGCCACGCCCACCACGAAGTCCCAGTTGGAGGTGTGGGGGGCCACGATGGTGACGAACTTGAGCTCTTCCGGGAAGGCGCCCTCGATGCGCCAGCCGCCCAGGCGCAGGTAGGCCCGTCCCAGGGCCCGCCACAGCCAGCCCCGGGGCTGGCGGAGGGCCTCAGGGGGGGCTGGGTAGGGTGTGGACTGGTGCAAGCGATGCCTCGGGAGAGCGGGGACGGTGTCTGCTGTGAGATGGGGCCTCACAGGGTAACCGCCCTCCCTTTCTAATGACAGAAGGGCACCGCCAGTCACCCATCCCCATTCAGAACCCACCCGCCATGGACCGCCTTCGACATCCGCTCAGATCTCGGCCTCGGCCCGCCGAAGGCGGGTGCGAATGAGCGTCCATCGGTTGTCCAGCTCCGCCAGCAAGCTCTCCCCGCCGAGGCCGGTCGAACCCTTCAGGCGCATGACCTGTGCGCCAGCCTCATTCCGGAGGAGTTGCAGCTCATCCGCGATCCGGTCGAATTCGAGCCCGGTGTCTGGCCTGCACCGCTTCGCCCTGGCCCGGGCCTGCGCGATGGTTGCGGTCCATTCCGCGAGCAGGGCCTCCAGGCGCTCGGTGTCGGCCTTTCGCCTGGAGAATGTGGAGAGGGGAGGTAGGGGGGAGTCCTCTTTGGCGCGCATCGTTCCATCCCGTCCAGAAGTGTTGGAGGCCGGGCCGGGGCCCGGCACCTGCTCTTTGACGACCTGGATCTGGAGGTGTCAAATCACGTGCCAGACGATGTAAAGATGAAAAAATTGTCTTAATGATGATAGATGTGCAGCTTGACCGATCCATGCCTGCCGGCACAGCCGGAATCCCGGTCCGGCCCACCGCGCCATGGCGCGGATTCGTCAAATGCGACGGACCTCCGCTTGGTCAGGGGCGGTGGATGCCCTCCTTCCGCATCCGGCCGCGGAGGGTGCTCGGATTCAGGCCGAGGATGCGGGCCGCCCCGTGGCTGCCCTCGATCCTCCAGTTGGTCTTCCGCAGCACCTGATCGATGTAGTCGCGCTCCAGATCGACCAGCGGCTTCGCTTCATCCTGCGGCCCGGCCAGGGAGGGGGCCTCGAAATGGTCCAGCACCTGCAAGGTCGTGCCCCTGGAGATGATCACGGCCCTCTCGATGACGCTCTCCAGCTCCCGCACATTGCCGGGCCAGGAGTGGGCCATGAGGTCACTCATGGTGCCATTGGTGACCATTTTGATGTTTTTCCCAAGCTTGCGATTGAACTTATCAAGGAAGTATTCCACGAGCAGAGGGATGTCCTCTTTGCGCTCCCGCAGTGGGGGCACGGTGATGGGAAAGATATTGAGCCGGTAGAACAGATCCTCCCGGAAACGGCCCAGCCGGATCTCCTCGTAGAGGTCCCGGTTCGTGGCCGCAATGATGCGGACATCGACCTTCACCGTCTTCGCGCTGCCCAGGCGGCTGAACTCGCCTTCCTGGATGACGTGCAGCAGTTTGGCCTGCAGCTCGAAAGGCAGGTCGCCAATCTCGTCCAGGAGGATGGTGCCCTTGTCGGCCAGTTCGAAGCGGCCCAGCTGCTGGGAACTGGCCCCCGTGAAGGCGCCCTTCTCGCGCCCGAAGAGCTCGCTTTCGATCAGGTTGCCGGGCAGGGCGGTGCAGTTGACGGTGACGAGGGGGCGGTGCTTGCGCAGGCTCCTGCTGTGGATGGCGCGGGCGACCAGTCCCTTGCCCGTTCCCGTCTCTCCCAGCAGCAGCACCGTCGAATCCTGGGGGGCCACGGCTTCGACCCGGAAGAAAACGTCCTCCAGGCAGTGGCTTTGTCCGATCACCTCACCGAAGTTGTAGGTGCGGTTGATCTCCTGGAACAGGTACGCGTGCCCCGCCTGAAGATGCTTCTTCAGCTCCTGTATCTCCGCGTGGGCCCTGTGGAGTTCCGCTTCCGCCTGTTCCCGGAGTTCCTGTTCCCTCGAGAGCGGGTGCGTGGGCTGGCCTGGTCGTCCGCTTCCCATCAACGGCTCCTGGCCGGATGGGAAAGGGTGGGCTCCCGCCCGCCTTCCCCAGGTGATATCCGAGTGGACGCCCACGGCACCGATGATCCGGCCCATTTTCAGAATGGGCGCGGCCGTGATCCGGAGGATGATTTCATCGCCGGTCCCGGCGTGGGTGGCCAGAACCATTTCGGTCAACCGTTCCCCCGAGAGGGCGCGTGTGAGGGGGCGCTCCTCCTCGCGGAGGGGGAGTTGGCTGTTCGGCCATCGAAGGGTGAACCCCTCAAGATTCCTTCCGAAGGTTTCCCGAAGCTCATCGAGCGAGGTGGCGCCAAACATCCGGAGGGCCGCGGGATTGCACCGGGTGACCCCGGCCTTGGACATGATGCAGACGGCGTTTGGAGTCGTATCGAGAATGGCATTCATCTCAGTCCGCTTCAGAAGCAGTTCGGACACGAGGGCTGCGAGGGACCGGCGCCGTCGGCCTTGAACGGGGTCGAAACGAAAACGGACTCCGGAGGTCTGGCTGGGATGGAATGCGTAAGGCCCATGGTGCATTGACATTACAGCCCCCCAACGATTTGTTAAATACCTACCGGTCATCAATCAATGTAAGGCTTTTCCCTTCGCAAACCCGCGAATCCCGAAATTCCGCATCGAGTCTTTACGAACTGTTTAAGTACCCATCAAGTCCCAATCCAAGTCTGCATCCGTCGCATTTGACGGTTCCGCGCCAGGGCGTGGTGGGGAGGGCACAGCCCGGGTCTGATCTGGGCGACATTCATTATTTAAGATTAATTATTAAAGCAGATGGATAATGAGCGGTCGCTCCTTCGCTCTGGCATGGGACTTGATTTATAGGCACTAGGATGGTGGCCAATATCCTATGCACTCAATAAATAAATTTTTTTCATCCTGATGGATGGGCAGAGACCATGAGTCAAAAGAAAGCCATGCTAATTGACCTGACTCTCTGTGTCGGGTGCAACGCCTGCCAGAGCGCCTGCAAGGAAGAGAACCGGCTTCCCCCCAACGAGGAAAAGCACCTGTCCTTGACCGCCTACACGGCCCTGGACAAGTACAACGACCTGTACGTGCGCCGCCTGTGCCAGCACTGTGATGTGCCCACGTGCGTGTCGGTCTGCCCCGTGGGCGCTCTCAGCAAGACGGAAGCCGGCCCCGTGGCTTACGATGCCGAGAAATGCATCGGTTGCCGCTATTGCCTGCAGGCTTGCCCATTCCATGTCCCGAAATATGAATGGAGCAGCACAAAGCCTCGTATCCAGAAGTGCAAGTTCTGCGCACCCAGGTTGGCCAGGGGGCTTCCGCCCGCCTGCGCCGAAGCCTGCCCCACTGGGGCGACCCTGTTCGGTGATCGTGAGGAACTGCTGATCGAAGCGGCCCGCCGGATCGACGCCGAGCCGGCCAAGTTCGTTCACAGGATCTACGGCAAGGATGACGTTGGCGGCACATCGATGTTCTACCTAAGCCCGGTTCCGTTCGAGCAGCTGGGCTTCGATTCCCGGATGGGGAAGACGCCCATGCCCATGTTGACCATGAGCGCCCTCTCCAAGGTTCCCAACGTGCTTTCCGTGGGAGGGGTCCTGCTCGGCGGCGTCTGGTGGATCACCAACCGGCGCGCCAAAGTCCAGGCCTTCGAGGCCTCCCAGAAGAAGGACCCCACCTGCCCACCCGAGGACAAGCCATGAAGATCCCAGGTCTGCCGCGTATCACCGGATGGCACCCCATCGCCACCACCCTGATCCTGGCCGGGGCCATGGCGGCCTTCGCCCGGTTCAACTACGGACTCGGCGCCACCACGAACCTGAGCGATGAGTTCCCGTGGGGGCTCTGGATCGGCTTCGACTTCCTCGGGATCGGACTCGCCGCCTCGGGCTTCACCATCGTGGCTGCTGTCAACCTGTTCCACGCCAAGGAGTACGAGCCCATCGTGCGACCGGCGATCCTGACGGCCTTCATCGGGTACCTGCTGGTGGTCCTGGTTCTCATCATTGACCTCGGCCGCCCCGACCATTTCTGGCATCCCCTGGTCATGTGGAATCCGCACTCGGTGATGTGCGAGATCAGCTGGTGCCTCATGTTGTACACCACCGTCCTCTCCCTCGAGTTCGCTCCGATCGTCCTCGAAAAACTGAATATCGTTTCGCCGATCAAGTGGATTCATGCCGTCTCGCTGCCGCTCATGATCTTCGGCGTGCTGCTGTCCACCCTGCACCAGTCCTCGTTCGGCTCGCTGTACCTGATCGTCCCGAACCGCCTGCACCCGCTCTGGTACACACCGCTGCTGCCCGTCCTCTTCTTCATCTCCTGCATCGCGTCCGGGATCTCGATGGTCATCCTCGAATCTCTGATCTTCGCCCGCGGCGGCCGCGACCTCCTTCCCACGCCGCTCCGCGCCAACCTGGCCAAGATCATCGCCGTCGCTCTGGCCGTGTACTCCGTCGTCCGGGTCCAGGATCTTCTGACAAGGGGGGCGTGGCACGAACTGACGACCCTCACCTATTACAGCCTTGCGTTCTACGCGGAGTTGCTGATCGGCTTCGTCCTTCCGTTCGCGATGCTGCTGCTGGAAAGGGTCCGGACCTCGCGACTGGGGCTGTATGCCGCGACCCTGCTGGTGGTGGTCGGGTTCGCCTTCAACCGGATGAATACCGCGATCACCGGGCTGGAGCACTACCCCACGCAGACCTACTTCCCGTCCCTGATCGAGGTGTTCATCACGCTCGGCATCACGGCGGTCGGGTTCAGTGCCTTCTCCTTCATCGTCAAGTACCTGCCGATCTTCGAACCCGTGGTGGCCGGCCCACGCCCTCGGAAGGAGGTCGTGACCGGGCGTCCCGAGCCCATCTTCATCGCCCGTGAAGGTGGAGACCTGGAGTCCCGGTGAGTGGAGTTCCCCTCAGTGAATGTCCTACAGGAGGTCTACATGTTCGATTTGGCCAATTGGAAGAACCCAGAAGCGCTCATGTTGAACATCACGAACAGCGCGCTCGGAATCGCGGCCTTCGTGCTGGTCGCCTGGATCTGCGGCGAGGGGATCCGTGAATTCATCCTTCAGCGCAGGGAATCGCACCGCAAACACTAGACCCGGAGGCCAGCCATGACCATGCTGCTCGTCCTGTTCCTCATCGTCGCATTTGTCGGCACGGACTTTGTCGTGCAGGCCGTCTCCCGGCGGGCGAAAGTCAGGCGGGAAGAACCCCAGGAAACGGTCACGCGGCTGAATCTGTCGGCCGGATCCGCCCAGCTCCAGGGGGCCGAGGGCCACAGACCGATCCACCCTTGAACCTCAGGTCTAGGTGCAGGCCAGCGGCCGGACTTTGGAGGCCATCCTGCTGGCACTGGGTACACGAAGGGGGCGCCTTGGCGCCCCCTTCGTGCATTCCCTTCCGGTCTACTTGGACGCGACGTAGGCCTTCAACCCATCGGTTGTGGGTTTCATCGCCTTCTGGCCCTTGTGCCAGTTGGCGGGGCAGACTTCGCCGTGCTCTTCGGTGAAGTCGACGGCGTCGAGGAGGCGCAGGACCTCATCCACGCTGCGGCCCAGGTCGTTGTGGTTCACGGTGATGTGCTTGAGGATGCCGGCGGTGTTGATGATGAACAGGCCGCGCAGGGCGATGCCGGCGGGCAGCAGCACGTTGTAGTCCTGGGCGATGGTCTTGTTCAGGTCGGAGACCAGGGGGAAGGTCACGCCCTGGATGCCGCCATCCTTGCGGGGGGTGTTGACCCAGGCGTGGTGGCTGAACTTGGAGTCGACGCTCACCCCGATGACCTGGGTGTTCCGGGCCTCGAACTCCTTCGCGGCGTCGGCGAAGGCCAGGATCTCGGTGGGGCAGACGAAGGTGAAGTCGAGGGGGTAGAAGAAGAGGACAACCTTCTTGCCCTTGTAGTCGGACAGCGAGATCTGCTTGAACTCGCCGTTGACCAGGGCATCGGCCTTGAAGTCGGGAGCGGGCTGAGTGACGAATGCGGCCATGGAGCCTCCAGAAGGGGTCATTCCCCGGGTTTCGTTGGGAATAATCAGGCTATGCCGGGGCCCTCCGGGGTTCAAGGAAAATATCCGACCAATTCGGTAAACTATATCGAACCCACGGGTCAACTGAGCGATGCAGTTGCAGATGGGACAGGGCTTCCGTGCTAATCTGCGGGGTTTCAGGACCCCGCATGCAACCCATCCAACTCTCCGTGTTTTCCGAGACCGCCCGGCTCCGGCAGGTGGTGGTCCACAACCCCGGCCCCGAAGTGGACCTGATGGTGCCGGGGATGATGGAGAAGCTGCTCTTCGACGACATCCTCTACGGCGACCTGGCCCGCCAGGAGCACGCCCAGTTCCGCCAGGTGCTGGCCCGCGTGGCCGACGAGGTGCTGGACATCCAGGACCTGTTCATCGCGGCCCTGCAGGACGAGGGCGTGAAGCTGGCCTTCGTCGAGGACCTGCGGCGCCTGGTGGGCCTGCCAGACGACACCTGCAACCTGCTGCGGGACATGGTTCCGGCGGACGTGGCCCGCAGCGTCATCGGGGGCCTGCCCTGGGACGACATGCCGGCCCACACGCACTGGGAGGAGGAGTTCGACTACCGCGTGCGCCCCATCCCGAACCTGCTGTTCATGCGCGACCCGGCCTCGGTCATCGGCGACGGCTACAGCGTGAACTCCATGGCCACCTGGGCCCGGGAGCGCGAGCCCCTGATCCTGAGCTACGTCTTCCGCCACCACCCGCGGCTCCGGCACCACACCGAGCACGACAAGTGGTTCGACCAGGTGACACCCCTCATCCGGGGCGAGATCAAGGCCCCCGTGAGCATGGAGGGCGGCGACATCCTGGTGCTGAGCCGCAAGGTGCTGGTGGTGGGCTGCTCCGAGCGCACCCAGACCGACGCCATCCAGCTGCTGGCCGAGAACCTCCGCGCCCACCGCGCCGAGGACGACAGCAGCTTCGACCACCTGCTCATGGTGCTCATGCCCAAGAAGCGCAGCGCCATGCACCTGGACACCATCTTCACCCGCACCAGCGAGGATGAGTGCCTGGTCTACCCGCCCTATTTCGTGGAAGGCAGCCGGGAGCTCCTGAACGTCACCAGCATCGACCTGCGCCACCCCGAGCTGCGCATGAGCACCCACCCGAGCCTGCTGAAGGCGCTGAGGGGGGTGGGCATCGACCTGCAGCCCATCTTCTGCGGCGGGAACGACTCCATCCTCCAGCAGCGGGAGCAGTGGACGGACGGCGCCAACGCCTTCTGCCTGGCCCCGGGCGTCATCACCAGCTACGGCCGCAACCTCGCCACCGCCGAGGCGCTGGACCGGGCGGGCTACCGCGCCCTCACGGCCCGGGAAGTCCTGGCGGACCCCACCCTGGACCTGCTGGACGGGAAGAAATACCTCGTCCAGATCGAGGCCAGCGAACTGAGCCGCGCCCGGGGTGGACCGCGCTGCATGACCATGCCCCTCGCCCGGGAGGGCGCATGAGCGCCGGCCCGGGGGGCGCCGGGAGCGCTGCCGCCCGCCACCCGGCCCTGGCCCGCTTCGACCGGGCCCTGGCCGGCGGCGCGGCCCCAGAAGTGTGGATCCGCTTCCCGAGGCAGCTGGGCGACGTGGTGATGACGCTGCCCTTCCTGCGCACCCTCCAGCACCACTGGAATGCCGTGGCGGCGGAGCGGGGCGTCTCCCTGAAATGGATCGCCGTGGGCCACCACATCGGCGCGGCCCTGCTGGCCGAGGCCGACCCGGCCTTCATCGCCGAGGCCCACATCGAGGGCGGCGGCGCGGCCAAGCCCGATCCCTGGGCCCTGGTGCGGGGCTGGCGGAAGCGCCCGCCCGCAGCCTTCCTGAACCTCTCCCAGAGCGCCCGGCTGCCCTTCGCCGCCTGGCTGAGCCGGGTGCCGCTCCGCGCCGGCATCGCCGACAACCACCTGCGCCTGCTCTACCACCACAGCATCCGCTACCGGAACCTGCCCCTCCACATCGCCACCCGCATCCAGCCCCTGCTCGAAGCCCTCTCCGGGGACGACCGGGCCCTCTGGCTGCCCCTCACGCCGGCCCTCCTGGGCGGCCACCAGGGACCGGACAAGCTGCGGGCCGAGGGCTGGGCCGACGAGCCCTATGCCACCCTGGCCTTCGGCACGCGGGGCTTCGGCAAGCGCTGGTTCCCGGAAGACCGCACCTGGCCGGAGCTCATGCGGCTGCTCCAGGGCCTGGACATCCGTCCGGTGCTCCTGGGCGGGCCCGACGAGGCGGCCCTGGGCGCGGCCCTGGCCGGGGCGGTGCCCGGAGCCATCAACCTGGCGGGGAAGACGACCCTGCCGGAAGCCTGCGCCATCCAGGCTGCGGCCTGGGGCAATGTGGCCATCGACACGGGCCTGGCCCACACCGCCGCCGCCACGGGCCGGCCCACGGTCACCCTCTTCGGGCCCAGCCCCGAAGTGTGGGTGAACCCCATCGGGCCCCGGGCCCTGCCATTGCGGGGGCCGGACGTGGACTGCGATGCCGAGGTTCCGGCCGGCTTCCCCACCCACGGCTCCAGCGCCCACCGCATTTCCCCCGTCAGGGTTCTGGAACTGCTGGAAATGCTCGTGAAAGAATCCTGAGCCGGGTTGCTGCTAGACTGGTTTTCCGCGCCTCGTTCTCCGAGGCGCCCCTTTTTTTAGGGCCGACTTGACCGCCACCCCCTCCCCGAGCCTCCGGCACCGCCTCGAGTACGGTCTGTTCCGACTGCTGGACGGGGTTCTCGGCCGCCTGCCCTGGACCACGGTCCAGGCCCTGGGTGAGGGCGCCGGGTCGCTGTTCTACCTGGTGGATCCCCGGCACCGCCGCATCGTCCGGGAGAACCTGCGCTTTGCGGACCTGGGCCTGTCCGAGGCCGAGACCCGGGCCATGGCCCGCGGCTGCTTCCGGCACTTCGGGTCGCTCTTCGTCAGCCTCCTGCGCCTGCGCCATGCCACGCCGGAGGAACTGGACCGGTGGATCAAAGTCGAGGGTCTGGAACACTTCGACGCCGTCCAGGCCGCGGGCAAGGGCTTCATCCAGCTCACAGGCCACTACGGCAACTGGGAGGCCGTCGCCCTGGCCCAGAGCCGCCACGGCCGTACCATTGACGCCATCGGGCGGGAACTGGACAACCCGCTGCTGGAGCCCATCTCCCTGGGTTTCCGCACCCGGTTCGGCAACCGGGTGATCCTCAAGGACGGCGCCATGCGCGACACGCTGAAGGCCCTCAAGGCGGGGCGGGGCGTGGGCTTCCTGCTGGACCAGGACGCCCTCACCAGCGGCGTGTTCGTGCGGTTCCTGGGCCAGTGGGCCTCCACCTTCTCCACGGCCGGCAGCCTGGCCGCCCGGTACGACCTGCCCGTCCTGCCGGTCTTCAGCTGGCCCAATCCCGACGGCACCACCACGGTGCGCTTCGAGCCCGCCTTCCGGGTGCCGGCCACCGGGGACGCGGCCCGGGATGCCTGGGTGGCCACCCAGCTCATGACCGCCCGCATCGAGGCCCAGATCCGGAAGGATCCCCGCTGGTGGTTCTGGATGCACCGCCGCTTCAAGACCCGGCCGGGGGAGGGGCACCCCCTCCCGGCATCGCTTCCCCCCCCGGAGTGGGTAGAATCGATCCAACCACCCCTTGCCTGACCGGGCCCTTTCGGCCCGCCTTTTTTTGACCCCCCTTTCCAGGACAGCCCCATGCCCAAGCACGTGCTTGCGAAGCTCGAACAGGAACTCAAGACCGTCAAACAGGCCCTTCTGGTGGACATCCCCCAGGAGATCGCCCGGGCCGCCGGCCAGGGCGACCTGTCCGAGAACGCCGAATACGAACAGGCCCTCGCCAAGCGGGACATGTTCCAGAACAAGCTGGTGACCCTCGAGAAGCGCATCTCGGAAGTGGCCAGCCTGGACATCAGCCGGCTGCCCAAGACCCGGGCCGCCTACGGCTCCAAAGTCACCATCCTGGACCTGGATTCCGAAGAGGAGTTCACCTTCAAGCTGGTGCTCCCCGAGGAACTCGATGGCCACCCCCAGCATCTCAGCATCAGCTCCCCCATCGGCATGGCGCTGGTGGGCCAGGAGGAGGGCAACGAGGTGCGGGTCCAGATCCCCGCGGGCATCCGGCGCTTCGAGATTCTGGAACTGAAGACCATTCACGATGTAGCCTAAGTCCGCACCGGTCGCGGGAGCGAAAATGAACAAGTACAAGCGCGAGCAGAAATGCTCCTTCTGCGGCAAGGAGCCCCACGAGGTGGAGCAGCTCCTGGCGGGGCCGGAGGCGTTCATCTGCAACGAGTGCCTGGAGGCGGGCCAGCTCCAGCTGCGCATGAGCCGCCAGGGCAAGCCCCTGGGCAAGCCCGACGCCCGGCTCAGCCGCCCCAAGGAGATCAAGGGCTTCCTGGATGACTACGTCATCGGCCAGGAGTCCGCCAAGAAGCGCCTGAGCGTGGCGGTCTACAACCACTACAAGCGCATCGTCACGCCCCGGAAGGCCCTGGGCGGCCCCGAAGTCGAGCTGTCCAAGAGCAACATCCTGCTGCTGGGCCCCACGGGCACCGGCAAGACCCTGCTGGCCCAGACCCTGGCCCGCTTCCTGGACGTGCCCCTGGCCATGGCCGACGCCACCACGCTGACGGAAGCCGGCTACGTGGGCGAGGACGTGGAGAACATCCTCACCAAGCTGCTCCAGGCCGCCAACTACGATGTGGAGCGGGCCCAGCGCGGCATCGTCTTCATCGACGAGATCGACAAGGTGGGCCGCAAGAGCGAGAACCCCAGCATCACCCGCGATGTGAGCGGCGAGGGCGTGCAGCAGGCCCTGCTGAAGCTGGTGGAGGGCACTGTCGCCAACGTGCCGCCCCAGGGCGGACGCAAGCATCCGCACCAGGAGTTCATCCAGCTGGACACCAGCAACATCCTGTTCATCTGCGGCGGCGCCTTCGTGGGCATCGAGGACATCATCAAGCAGCGCATCCGCGCCAAGGCCGTGGGCTTCGGCTCCACGCCCTCCTCGAAGGAGGACAAGGAGAACCTGCTCCGCCTGGTGGAGCCCGAGGACATCATCAAGTTCGGCCTCATCCCCGAGCTGGTGGGCCGCCTGCCCGTGGTGGCGGGCCTCACCCCGCTGGACCGCGAGGCCCTGGTGGCCATCCTCACCCAGCCCAAGAACGCCATCACCAAGCAGTTCGTGAAGCTCTTCGACATGGACGACGTGGACCTGACCTTCGAGGACGGCGCCATCGACGCCATCGCCGAGCAGGCGCTCACCCGCAAGCTGGGCGCCCGCGGCCTGCGCAGCCTGGTGGAGCAGATCCTGCTGGAGCCCATGTACGAGCTGCCCTCGGACAAGCGCACCTCCCGCGAGTCCCTGCGCATCACCCGGCAGAAGGTGGAAGAAGTGCTGGGGCTGCCCTCCCAGCCCATCTCCGCCGCGGGCTGAGCGCGCGAAGGCCATGGCTGTTCCCAAGACCCTGACCCTGCCGGCCATCCCCATCCGGGACATGGTGCTCTTCCCCGGTGCGCGGGTGCCCTTCGTGGTGGGTCGCGCGGCGTCGGTGCGCACGCTGGAGCTGGCCATCAAGGCCGGCGACCACCTGCTGATGCTCACGCAGAAGGATGCCAAGGTGGAGGCGCCGGGCCAGGACGACCTGTTCGCCATCGGCACCCTGGCCCTGGTGGAATCCGTCATCGCCCTGCCCAAGGACTACTACAAGGTGGGCGTGAAGGGCATCGCCCGGGTGAGCCTGCGCCGCTACGACGACAGCGGCGAGGTCATCCAGGCCGAGGCCTACCTGCTGGCCGAGCCCACCCAGCCGGCCCCGGAATCCCTCCAGCCCTTCCACCAGGCGGTGGAGACCTTCCTGGGCCGCAACTCCGATGCCTCGCGGCTCCTCAGCCTGGACCAGATCCGGGAGCTGCCCCTGGGCAAGGCCATCGACACCGTGGCCGGCCTGGTGCCCGCCGAGGTGAAGCAGAAGCAGGAGATCCTCGAGCAGCTGGAGATCGAGCCCCGGCTCGAAGCGCTCATGCGCCTGCTGCAGCTGGATGCCGCCCGCTCGGAGGTGGACCGCACCCTGGACGAGAAGACGCGCCAGCGCCTGGACCAGGACCACAAGCAGTACGTGCTGAACGAGAAGATGCGCGTCATCCAGCAGGAACTGGGCAAGAAGGAGGAGAAGGACGAGTTCGCCCGGCTCAAGGACCAGATCGAGGCCGCCGGCATGAGCACCGAGGCCAAGGCCAAGGCCCTGGAGGAGCTGGAGCGCCTGGAGGCCATGCCGCCCCAGAGCGCCGAGGCCACCGTGAGCCGCACCTACCTGGACTGGCTGCTGGCCCTGCCCTGGACGGCCATGGCCGACGAGCGCCTGGACCTCATGGAGGCCGAGCGGGTGCTGGACGAGGACCACTCCGGCCTCGACAAGATCAAGGCCCGCATCCTGGAGCACCTGGCCGTCATGGCGCGGCTGCAGAACGGCGGGAACGGGGAGGCAGGCGCCCGCCCCCCCCTCCGCGGCCCCATCCTCTGCCTGGTGGGCCCCCCCGGCGTCGGCAAGACCTCCCTGGCCCGCAGCATCGCCCGGGCCCTGAACCGGCCCTTCGTGCGGCTCTCCCTGGGCGGTGTGCGCGACGAGGCGGAGATCCGCGGCCACCGCCGCACCTACATCGGCTCCATGCCCGGCCGCATCATCGCGCTCATGAAGAAGGCCAAGGTCCGCAACCCGCTCATGCTGCTGGACGAGATCGACAAGATGGCCTCGGACTTCCGCGGCGACCCCAGCAGCGCCCTGCTGGAGGTGCTCGACCCCGAGCAGAACGCCAGCTTCCAGGACCACTACCTGGACGTGGGCTTCGACCTCAGCCAGGTGCTCTTCCTGGCCACGGCCAACGTCCGGCACCAGATCCCCGAGCCGCTGGATGACCGCCTGGAGGTGCTGGAACTCTCCGGCTACACCACCAAGGAGAAGCTGGCCATCGCCGAGCAGCACCTGCTGCCCCGGGCCCTGGAGGGCCACGGCATGAAGGAGCTGGGCGTGCATTTCGAGCCCGCGGCCCTGGAGAAGCTCGTGCAGGACTACACCCGCGAGGCCGGCGTGCGCCAGCTGGAGCGGGAGATCGCGAACATCCTCCGCAAGCTGGCCCGGCATACGCTCCAGCCCCACCTGTCCGATGCGGCGGGCGAGGCCTTCGATCCGGTCATCACCGCCGACCGGGTGCCGAAGCTGCTCGGTCCCGAGAAGTTCCTGGAGACCCGCGCCGAGGACACCGCCCCGCCGGGGCTGGTGAACGGCCTGGCCTGGACCCCCACCGGCGGCGACCTGCTGACCATCGAGGCCGCCGTGCTGCCCGGCAAGGGCGTCCTCAAGCTCACCGGCAAGCTGGGCGAGGTCATGCAGGAGAGCGCCAACCTGGCCCTCAGCTACGTCCGGGCCCGGGCCGAGCGCCTGGGCCTGAAGCGCGACTTCCTGGACACGGTGGATCTCCACGTCCATGTGCCCGAGGGCGCCATCCCCAAGGACGGCCCCAGCGCCGGGATCACCCTGGCCACGGCCCTCATCTCCGTGCTGACGGGCATTCCCGCCCGGGCCGACCTGGCCATGACCGGCGAGCTGACCCTGCGGGGCCGGGTGCTGCCCATCGGCGGCCTCAAGGAGAAGCTCCTGGCCGCCCACCGCCAGGGCCGCAAGGCCGTGCTCATCCCCAGCGAGAATGCCCGCCACCTGGAGGAGATCCCCGCCGAGATCCGCGAGCAGCTCAGCATCCACCTCGTGAGCCACATGGACGAGGTCATCCAGCTGGCCCTCACCCGCATGCCCCAGCCCCTGGGCCCAGAGGGGGTGGGCTCACAGGCGGCCAATCCCGCCCGCGAGAATCCGGCCACGCAGTAGGAGCCATCAGCCCTCAGCCATCAGTAGCCGACAGCTGACAGCTGACAGCTGATAGCCTATTCCCATGCGCTTTCTCTCCAGCCACGTCATCCACTTCGTCGTCATGGGGCTCGGCATCTCCCTGGTGTTGGGGCTCCTGCATCCCACGACGCGGCCGGAGCGGACGCGGGCCTCGATCCTCAAGCATGCGGCCGGGCTCATCGGCATCGGTCTGGCGCTGGCCTGGCTGATGTACCTGCTGCCCCGGCATCCCGTCCGCTTCTAGGAGCCGCCGTGGTCGAGCAGGTCCTGGGTCTCTGGGCGACGGTGATCGCCACCCTGGAGCGGATCGGGCGGCTGGCGACGGCGTTGTGGCGCGAGCTCGCCCGGACCGTGCCGCCCCTGGGCCGGGCCGGGGCCTTCACCGTGGAGGTGCTCGGCAAGTACCACAAGGATGATTGCCTGAGCTATGCCGCCGGGCTCAGCTTCTGGTTGATCGTCAGCCTGGTGCCGCTGTCCACCCTGCTCTTCAAGCTCCTGGGCGCCATCCTGGGCAGCCGGGCCTACGGGCCGGGCACGCTGAAGACCCTGCAGGAGATCGTGCCCTACCTGCCCAAGGAATTCGTCTACGACGCCGTGGCGAACAGCCAGAAGATCGGCGGCATGGGGCTGTCCTGGATCGTGCTGCTCTTCGGCAGCTACTGGGGCATCAGCCAGCTGGACACCAGCCTGGCCCACGTCTTCGGCCTGCGCATCAAGAAGCACCGGCAGACCCGCAAGAACCACCTGCTGCGCCAGGTGGCCTTCCTGGTGGTGGGCCTCCTGACCGTGGTGATCTTCCTCGCCATCCTCCTGGGCGGAGCCTTGCGGAAGTTCCTGCCGAAGCAGACGGATTTCCTGCCGTATCTGGCACCCCTCGTGGGCCTGGTGGTGGTGACCGTGGTGCTCCAGCACCTGCCCCGCCTGCACGTGAAGTTCCGGCACGCCTTCCTGGGCGCGGGCATCTCCACCGCCCTCTGGTGGCTGGCCAAGTGGGGCTTCGGCGTCTACCTCCGGCACACCATGACCTGGGGCATCATGTACGGCTCCCTGCTGGGCATCGTGGCGGGCCTGACCTTCCTCTACTACAGCTGCGCCATCCTGTTGCTGGGCGCCGAGATCACCGCCGCCTTCTACCGCCACGAAACCGGCGCCACCACCGTGCCGCCCTGGCTGCGGGCCAAGGGGGAGCCGGCCGGGCGGCCCTAGGGCCTGTTTTCAAAGTGGGGTGTGGCCGCGCAAGGGGCGCCGCCCAAGCGAGGCAAGGAAAGCGACGAAGGCGATAGCGGCACTATCGGTGAGGAGCTTGACGCAGCATCGCGCCGGGCGCCGCCCCTTGCCCTCCGGGACGCCGCCCAGCCGCACCCCTGGCTACGTTGACGGCCTCGAACGATGTCCCGCATCGCCCTTCGGCCGCCGCCTTGCCATGAGCGCGGCTGGGCGGTGTCGCGGCTCGCCTCCACTTTGAAAACAGGCCCTAGGGGACCAGGCCCGACACGGACTGGCCGGCCACGTACCAGTGGGTCACCGTGGGCTCGAACTCCAGGAGGAAGTCTCGGTCCTCGGCGTAGTACTTCGCCGTCTCCACGGGGTCGCCGGCGAAGCGACGGAGGGCGTCGAAATCCTCCCAGAAGGTGAGGGTCTGGAAGTGCGCGACCCCCTCCTCCTCGCGCTCCAGGATGAAGACGGCACGGTTCCCGGGGGTGGACTGGTAGTCGGGGATGGCCCGGGCGCGGAGGAAGTCCCGGTAGGCCTCCTTCCGGGCGGAGGGGACGCGGCCATGCCACAGACGGGCGATCATGGGGGCTCCTGGCAGGTTCTCCGATGAAAGGCGCGGCCCGTTCGGCCGTCAACCCCCTGGAGCGCCTGACCAACACCCAGCCGCGGGAAGGCGAGGGGGGAACTCGGTCCGGCGCTCTAATCCGAGGGTCCGGCTTCCCGTAACCGCACCATCGGATCCCATGACCGGGAGGACCTCATGCCCCGACTCCACCTGGCCCCCTTGGGCCCAGCCCTCGTCTGCCTCATCGCACCCGGCCTGCGGGCCCAGGCGCCCCTTCCGCCGCCGGACCTCCAGGCGGAGAACGCCCGCATCCAGGAACTCTGGAAGGGGAAGCGATATGAAGAGGCCCTGAAGGTCCTGACCCTGCGGGCGCAGTCCCCCACCTTCAGCCAGCTGGGCGCCGAGACCCGGGCGGGCGTGCACTACAACATGGCCTGCGCGGCCTCGCTCCTGGGCCGGCGCGGCGAGGCCCTGACCTATCTGGGCACGGCGGTGGGGGAAGGTCTCAAGGACTGGGCGACCTTCAGCACGGATTCGGACCTGGACTCCCTGCGGAAAGAGCCGGGGTTCCTCTGGCTGGAGGCCATCGTCCGCCAGCGGGGGGACTTCGTGGGCATCCTCCGGCGCTTCCAGGACTACGGGCCCACCCTGGCCTCAGTTGCCACAGCGGCTCCCGCCTTCACCTACCAGCCCCAGGACGCACCGGACCTGGTGGCCCTGCGGAAGGCCTGCCGCCTGGACGAGGTGGCCGGCAGCGGCTCCGAGTTCGAGCGGATCGTGAACCTCATGCGGTGGGTCCACGCCCAGGTGCGCCACGACGGCAGCTCGAAGAACCCCGAGCCCATGAACGCCCTGCACCTGCTGGAGGTGTGTCGCACGGAGAAGCGGGGGATCAACTGCCGCATGATGGCCACCATCCTGAACGAGGCCTACCTCGCCCTGGGCTTCAAGTCCCGCCAGGTCACCTGCCAGCCCTTGGACGAGACGGACCCGGACTGCCACGTGATCACCACTGTGTGGTCCAGGGACCTGGGCAAGTGGCTCTACATGGATCCCACCATGGAGGCCTGGTTCACGGACGGCCAGGGGCATCCACTCTCCATCGCCGAGGTGCGCGAGCGCCTCATCTCCGGCGGACCTCTCGAACTGGCCAAGGGCGCCAACTGGAACGGACGCCCCGAGAACCCGGCCACCTACAAGGCCTACATGGCCAAGAACCTGGTGCGGATCACCTGCCCCGTGGAGAGCGCCTACGGCTACGAGTCCCGGCCGGAGCGCCGCTACGTGACCCTGGACGCCGCGGCCTTCCCGCCCCGGCCCGCCCGCGACGCCGCCGAGGGCCTCATCGTCCATGACCCCGTCGCCTTCTGGGTCCGGCCGTGAAGCGCCCCGGCCTCCTGCTGCTCCTGCCCGCGGTCCTGGCCGCCCAGGCGGCGCCGGGTCTATCCCGTTCCGAGGCCCTGGCCGCCCTGGCACGGCCCGGGGCGGCGGAGGCCCGGGTGCGGGCCCTGGTGGACCACCTCCACCAGCGCATGCCCTGGGTGGCCACGGACTACCGCACCCGGAGCGTGGACGAGATCCTGGCCCGGGGCAGCGGCAACTGCGCGGACCACGCGAAGGTGCTTCTGGACCTGTTGAAGGCCGGGGGCTTCGAGGCCCGCTGGGTGCGGGAGATCAACCTCCAGGCCCCCTCGGAGCGCCGCCAGGCCTCGGCTCGGGCCAAGGTGGCCGAGGGCGGGAAGGGCTTCAGCGTCTTCGGGTACCAGCACAACGACCACCGCTGGCTGGAGGTGCGCGATCCCGCCAGCGGAGCCTGGTTCCCGGCGGACTCCTCGCTGGGCGTGGTGGGCGGCGGGGCCTGGGCCGCGGCCCGGCTGGGCTTCGGCACCCGGCCCGCCGCCGTGGCCGACATGATCGCCCCGGTCTTTGTGGAGGCCGTCCAGCCGGGCCGGCCGCCGGAGCCCCGCAGCGAGGCCTACCTCCTCCAGGCCTTTGGGGCCATGGGGGGCGGACGCATCCGGACCCTGCCGGCCTGGCCCGCCTGGGAGCAGGCCGTCCGGGCCCTGGAGCCCCACGCGTCAAGCGCCTTCCAGGGGACGGAGGACCTCCACGCCCAGGCCGGGACCCTCGCGGCCCTTGCAGACGCCTACGCGGCCCTGCGGGCCCAGGCCCAGGCCCTGCCGACCCCCTCCGCGGCGGAGCTCGCCCAGCAGGGCCACCGGGCCCTCCTCGCCAAGGAGCCTGTCCGCGCCGCCGACCTCTATGACCGCGCCCTCGCGGCGGGGCTGAAGGGCGCCCAGCACCCCTACCAGGGGGCCTGCGCCCACGCCCTGGCCGGGCACGGGGACGCCGCGTTCGGCCTGCTCCAGAAGGCCCTGGACCAGGGCTTCCACCAGGCCGCCGCCCTTCGCGAGGATGCCGACCTGGCCCCGCTCCACGCCGATCCCCGCTGGTCCGGCGTGGTGGCCGCGGCGGAGGCCAACGCGCAGCGCTTCCGGACCGTCCACTCGGATCCCGACGGCGCGCGGTTCATCGCCACCGATGTGGACCTCTTCTGGAAGGCCTACGCGAAGCTCCCGGCCGCTCCGGACCCCGCGGACCTCCTGAGGCGGGAGTACCTCGACCCGGGCAGCGCGGGGCTGCAGGACTTCATCCCGAACCGCATCCGGAGCGCCGCCAACCTCCTTGAGGTCATTCAGCGGCACCCGCGCTACTTCGCCGCCATCCGCGCCAACACCCTGAAGGCCGCCGGGGTGGAGGCCGCCGCGCGGCGCTCCTTCCGGGCCTTCAAGGCGCTCTACGCCGACGCGATGTTCCCCGATGTCTATTTCGTCGTGGGCGCCCTGGACTCGGGCGGGACCTCGTCCTCCAACGGCCTGCTCCTGGGCGTCGACCTGTTCGGCGGGGGACCCGGCGTGCCCATGGACGAGATGGGCCCCTGGCACCGGGCGGTCATCCACACACCGGTCGACCTGCCCAGCATCGTGGCCCACGAGCTGATCCACTTCCAGCAGACCCACCCGGTGCGCACGCTGCTGGAGAAGGCCTTCCACGAGGGGTCGGCGGATTTCCTCGCCTCACTCATCGCCGAGGGCAACTTCAACCGGGCCGTCTACGACTACGGCTACGCGCACGAGGCGGAGCTCTGGCGCCAGTTCCGGGCGGAACGGGCGGGGACCGATGCCTCCCGCTGGCTCTACGGCAGCAGCCAGCGGGATGGGCGGCCTGCGGATCTGGGCTACTTCGTGGGCTTCCGCATCGCCCAGGCCTACTACCGGCAGGCGCAGGACAAGCCCCGGGCCATCCGCGCGATCCTGACCTCGGACGACATCGGACAGATCCTGGCAGAGAGCCGGTACGGGGAGACCTTCTAGTCCCCGCCGCGCTGGCTCGGCGGGATGGCGAAGCCGTCGGCCTTGTATTCGTTGATCTTGTTGCGCACGGTGCGCAGGGCGATGTCGAGCTGGGCGGCGCAGTGGGTCCGGTTGCCCTTGAGGGCGCTGAGGGTGGAGAGCAGCCAGAAGCGCTCCAGCTCGGGCAGGCTCAGGCCCAGGGGCAGCACCACGGGGGTGCCCAGCGGCAGGCCCACCAGCGGGTGGTGGGGATCGGCCGTGACGGCGCCGGCCAGGGGCGTGGCTTCCGGCCGTAAGGAGGTGCCCTGGGCCGAGGTGCGCCAGGGTTCGAGGGCCGCCCCGGGGGCGTCCTCGGGCAGACCCTCGAAGGCCTCCGCGGGGAGGAGCCACCGCAGATCCTGCTGGGTGAGGCGATGTCCCGGGCTGAGCACGACACAGCGCTGGATGACGTTCTCCAGTTCGCGGAGGTTGCCGGTCCAGGCATGGCGGGCCAGGGCGGCGTAGAAGCTGGGGGCCAGCTCGGGCACGGCGCGGTCGTTCTCCCGGGCATAGCGCTCGGCGAAGTGCCGGGCCAGCAGGTCCAGGTCGCCCAGCCGGTCGCGCAGGGGCGGCAGGTTCAGCGGGATCACGTTCAGGCGGTAGTAGAGCTCCTCGGGGAAGCGGCCCGCCTTCACCTCGGCCAGGAGGTCGCGGCTGGTGAGGGAGATGAGGCGCACATCCACGGGAACGGCGTGGCCGCCCCCCACCCGCTCCACGGCGCGCTCCTGGAGGATCCGCAGCAGCCGGGCCTGGAGCCCGACGGGCAGGGCATCGACCGCCTCGAGCACCAGAGTGCCGCCATCCGCCTGCTCGAACCCGCCGGGTTTTCCGGCCGAGCCGGGCTGAGCGGCCTTGTCCTGGCCGAAGAGCTCGATCTCGAGCTGGCTCTCCGGAAGAGCCGCGCAGTTGACGATGGCCAGGGGCCCGCTGCGGCGGGGGCTCGAGCCATGGACCAGCCGGGCCAGCAGTTCCTTGCCGGTGCCGCTTTCCCCCTGGATGAGGATGGTCGCCCGGCTGTCCGCGGCACGGCGGGCCAGGGCCAGCGTCTCCTCGAGGGCCCGGTCCTGGGTGAGGACCAGGGCCGCCTCGGCCGGGGCGCCGGCGCGGAGGTGCCCCTCGTAGGCCATGGCCTTCTGGAGGGCGGCGGTGAGTTCTTCGGGGCTGAAGGGTCGTGCGAGGGTATCGAAGGCGCTCATTCGCAGGGCCTCTCCGGTGGTGTGGCGGTCATGGGCGGGGACAACGAGGAGGACGGGCAGGGCGGGCTCCACGGCCCTGAGGCGGGCCGTGAACGGCAGGCTTTCCTGGCGGAGGTCGACCACCGCGGCGGCGTAGAGGCCGGGCCGCACGAGGCGGAGCGCCTCGTCGCCGCTCCGGGCCGGATCGGCGGTGGCTCCCGAACGCTTCAGGCTCTGGGTCAGGCCCTCCCGCGCTCCGGGATCATCGCTCACCACCAGTACCCGAAGGGTCGTCGCCATAGTTGGACATCCGTACCGCGGCGGATCAGCCGCACCCCCCGTTATCGGGTTCCGGGCTCCAGACTGGAGTTTTGTGCCGATCTCCTCTTTTTCAGGCGCTGGGGCAGGTCCCCGGAGGCCGCCTCGCCCCGGACGGGATCCCCGTGCCGGCGGATGAGCAGGTAGAGCTGGCGGCGGCTCACGCCCAGGCGGGTGGCGGCCTCCAGCCGGTTGCCGTAGGCCCGGCGCAGGGCCCGGTGGAGCAGGAACCGCTCCAGGTCGTGGAGGTTGGTGGCCAGGTCCTCGGCTTCGAAGCGCGGTGGGCCGGCCGGCTCCGGGCCCGGCAGCTGGCCCAGGAGCTTCCAGCGCAGCAGGCGGTTGCGCAGCTCCCGCAGGTTCCCGGGGCAGGGCAGGGCCGCCAGGGCCGCCGGCCAGGGTGAGGGGAGGCCCTCCTCCTCGGCCAGGGCCGCCAGGAGCCCGGGAATGCAGGCGGGATCCTCCTCCAGGTCGGGGAGGCGCAACTCCAGGCAGGCCAGGGTGCCGGGCATGGGGCTCCGGGCGGCCACCACGCCCCCGGGGTGGGCGGCGAGCCAGGCGACCCCCGCTTCGGGGGTGTCCGGCTCCGCCCAGGGCTGTTGGCGCTGCCGGGCCAGCTCTGCGGCCACGGTGGAAACCCCCGAGCCCGAGGGGCCGTGGATCCACAGGGCCTCGGGCCTGGCCAGGAGGGCCTCCAGGTGGGCGCCCCAGCGGCCGAAGCCGGGCAGAAGGGGGAGGGGGATCACAGCGGCTCCGCGCCCGGGACTGCGGGCATCAGTAGGTCCAGGTCAGGGTGCAGCCCGTGTCCCTGGCCAGGATCTCCGCCAGGTCGGGGTCATGCTTGAGGCGCAGGTCCCGGCCGGCCCGGACCCGGGCCACCAGGCCCTCCTTCGAGCGGTACTCGAAGGTCACCGGCAGGTCGCCCAGGTGGCCCTTGAGGATGGCTTCCAGGCGGGGCGGGCACTCGCCCACGGGCAGGCGCACCAGGGCGCCCGTGAACCCCTGGCCCTGATAGGACTCCAGGGGCTCCAGCTGCGTGGCGAAGACCTTCACCACGGTCTGTTCCTCCTCCTCCTCGGCCTCTCCGTTGCCGCCGCCATTGCCGCTGGCCTGGAGGGTCTCCACCCGCAGCTCACCCGTGATGCGCAGCATGGCCTCGGGCACGGCCAGGTGCCGGTAGCGGTCGAAGGGCCGGAGGGCGTCCTTCCGCTTGGTGACGGGGTCCCACTTGCTGGCCATGAGGAGGACTTCCATCTTCCCGGCCAGGTCCTCCACCTGGAGGATGGCCCAGGGCTCGCCCTTCTGGTTGGTCTTGAAGGCCACGGTGGAGACCATGGCCCCGAGGGTGACCTCGTTCCGGTCCCGCAGGCGGCCGGAGGCCACGTCCTCCAGGATCTTGGCCAGGGTGCCGTGGGTGTGGACCTGGATGGCGTCGGCGAACTCCTCCAGGGGGTGGCCGCTGACGAAGAGGCCCAGCACCTCGCGTTCCGCTGCGAGGCGGGTCCGGCGGTCCCAGGGTTCGATGCCTTCGGGCACCCGCCAGTCCTCGCTGAGGGTGGCCATCTCCGCGTCGTCGAAGAGGCTGGTCATGCCCGTATCGCTGCTGCCCCGGGAGGCGGCGGACAGGGCATCCGGCAGGCCCTGGATGAGGGCGGCGCGGTTGGGTTCCAGGCTGTCGAAGGCCCCGGCCTTGATGAGGGACTCCCACACCTTGCGGTTGGCCTTCGAGAGGTCCGTGCTCTTCAGCGCGTGGAACAGGTCCTTGAAGCCGCCCTCGGCCTCGCGGGCTTCGAGGATGGCCTGCAGCGCCGCTTCCCCCAGCCCTTTCACCGCGGCAAAGCCGAACCGGATCTGCCGGTCCGAGGTGGCCGTGAAATCCAGGGCCGACTCGTTGATGTCGGGACCCAGCACCTCGATGCCGCCCTCCCGGCAGTTCTGCACGTACTTGGCGACGTCGTCCGTGCGGCCCGACTTGGTGGACAGCAGACCCGCCATGAACTCCACCTTGTAGTTCGCCTTCAGGTAGGCGGTCTCGTAGGCCACCATGGCGTAGGCGGCGCTGTGGCTCTTGTTGAAGCCGTAGCCGGCGAAGTACTCGATGAGGTCGAACATCTCCGCGACCTTGGCCCGGTCATAGCCGCGGGAGACACCCTGTTCGATGAACTTGGTCTTCTCCTTGGCCATCTTCTCCTTGTCCTTCTTGCCCATGGCCCGGCGCAGCATGTCCGCCTCACCCAGGGAGTACCCGGCGACGAGGCTGGCGATCTGCATGACCTGCTCCTGGTAGAGGATCACGCCGTAGGTGGGCGCCAGGATGGGCTCCAGGTCCGGGAACATGTAGGTCACGGGCTCGCGGCCGTGGCGCCTTTCGACATAAGTCGTGCCCATGCCCGCGCCCAGCGGGCCCGGCCGGAAGAGGGCGTTGAGCGCGATGAGGTCGTCGAAGCGGTCCGGGCCCAGCTGGCGGAGCAGCTGCTTCATGCCGCCGGACTCGAACTGGAAGACGCCGTCCGTGTCCCCGGCGGCGAAGAGTTCGAAGGTCTTCTTGTCGTCGAAGGTGCGGATGCTGGTCATGTCCTTGGGCGCGCCGTGGCGCCGGGCGATGACTTCCTGCGTCTTCGCGATCTGGGTGAGCGTCTCGAGACCCAGGAAGTCCATCTTCAGCAGGCCCGCCCGCTCGGCCTCGACCATGGTGTACTGCACCATCACCTTCTTGTCCTTGTCCATCGACAGCGGCGCGAACTGGGTGAGCTCGTCCGGCGCGATGATGACGCCCGCCGCGTGGACGCCGGTGTTGCGGGCCAGGCCCTCCAGCCGTGCGGAGATGTCGAGGATGTTCTTCACCTCGGGATCGCTCTCGTACAGTTCCCGCAGCTTGTCGCTCTTCTCGAGCGCCTCGCCCACGGTGATGGGCTTGCCGGGCTCCTGGGGCACCAGCTTGGTGAGGTTGTTGGCGAAGGCGAAGTCCTTCTCGAAGACCCGCGCCACGTCCTTGATGACGGCCTTGGTCTTGAGCTGGTTGATGGTGACGATGCTGCTGACCTTGTCCTGGCCGTACTTCTCGGTGACGTAGTCGATGACCTTCTGACGGCCGTCGCGGCAGAAGTCGATGTCCACGTCGGGCATGGACACGCGCTCGGGGTTCAGGAAGCGCTCGAACAGCAGGTCGTACTGCATGGGATCGATGTCGGTGATCATCATGGACCACGCCACGATGCTGCCGGCGGCCGAGCCACGGCCGGGACCCACGGGCACACCCATCTCCCGGGCCTTGCGGATGAAGTCCCAGACCAGCAGGAAGTAGCCGGGGAACCCCATCTTGAGGATCATGTCCAGCTCGAAGGCCAGGCGCTCGCGGTACTTCGCCTCCGGGTGCTTCAGCGTCCCCGCCTGCCAGAGGGGCCGGCATTCCGCGATGCGCTGCTCGAAGGTCTCCTTCGCCACGTGCAGGAAGTACGATTCCAGGTCGTAGCCTTCGGGCACGGGGAAGCGGGGCGTGACGGGCTTCCGCGTGATGGGGAACAGGTCCACCTTGGCGGCGATCTCCAGGGTGCGCTCCAGGTATTCCGGATGGTCGGGGAACACGGCCCGCATCTCCTCGGGCGTCTTCACGAAGAACTGGTCCGTGGAGAAGCGCATGCGCTTCTCCTTGGCCTTGGTGGTCTTCGTGCCGATGCACAGGAGTGTGTCGTGCAGGTCGGCATCCTCGTGATTGAGGTAGTGGGCGTCGTTGGTGGCCACCAGGGGGATGCCCAGCTTCGCGGCCAGCTCCATCTGGGAAGGGATGATCTCCTTCTCCTTGTCGAAGCCCTGGTCCTGGATCTCCAGGTAGAAGTCCTCGCCGAAGATGTCCCGGAAATCCCGGGCCACGCGCTCGGCCTGGTCCAGGCGGTTCTGGAGGATGCGGGCCTGCACCTCGCCGCCGAGGCAGGCCGACAGTCCGATGAGCCCCTCGCTGTGCTGGCGGAGCAGGTCCTTGTCGATGCGGGGCTTGTAGTAGAAGCCTTCCGTGAAGCCCGCGGACACGAGCTTCGACAGGTTGGCGAAGCCCACGGGGTTCTTGGCCAGCAGCACCAGGTGGTAGCCCGCGTCGCGGGAGCCGCTGGGGTCCACGCAGTCCTCCAGGCCCTCCTCGCCCGTGAGGTTCTTCGCCTCGAGCTTGCGGTCGAAGCGGGTCTTGGGGGCCACGTAGACCTCGCAGCCCAGGATCGGCTTCACGGCCCAGTTGCCTTCGGCGTCCTTCGTCTTCTCGCAGGCGTCGAAGAGCTTCATCATCCCGAACATGTTCCCGTGGTCGGTCACGGCCACGGCGGGCATGCCGCTGGCCCGGCACTTCTTGATCAGGTCCGGGATGCGGGTCAGGCCGTCGAGAAGGGAGTGCTCGGTGTGCAGGTGGAGATGGGCGAAGCTCATGCCCCCATTCTCCGACGGATCGCGCGCGGCCGGGCAAGTGCCCAGGACTCAACACCCGGCCTCCCGGCGGGGATCAATGCCGGGAGAGCAGGTCCCGGAGCAGGTTCCTCAGGCTGGCGGCGTCCAGGTCCAGGTCCAGGCGGGCATGGGGACCCGCGGTGATGGGCCCGCCCAGCTGCACCCACCGGGGCCGCCGGCGGAGGAGGTCGTCCTCCCGCCAGACCGCCAGGATGCTGGGTTCCCGGGCCCAGATGAGGACGCTCGGGTAGGGGCCTTCCCGGGGGGGGACCGTGCCCCAGAGGTGCACATCAGCCCCCCAGCTGCGGAGCCATTCCTGGATCCGGACGCTGGCCGCGGGATCGTCCATGCCCAGGGCCACGGTCCACCCGGCCAGGAAGCCCCGCGCGCCGGGCTGGGTGTCCTCCTCCCGCTCGTACCAGCCCAGCCGCTCGTGGTGGTGGAGGAGGCGGGTCCGCAGGCGGTAGGAGGAGCCGTCCAGGGCCACCAGGGGGGTCTCGGGGTTCTCGCGCACGCGGTCGGCCCAGCCGGTTCCGAAGAGCCCCTCCATGAGCGCCGAGGGCCGGTCCGTCCGGAAGGCGTTGCCGGGCACGAGGCTGCGCCAGACCTCCACCTCGGTCTCGGCCCGCTGGATGCGGGATTCCATGGTCCGGACCACGAGCCACTGCCAGGACGTGCCGATGGCCATGGCCAGGATCACGAGGCTGAAGCCCGACAGGCGGATCTTCATCCCGAAGAAGCTCTGGGCGGCGATCTCGACGACCACGGGGATGGTCAGGCTGAGAAAGCCGAGGAAGAGCCGGCGCCCCATGGGGTCGCCGTCCTGGCGGGCGCGCAGGGACCAGTGGACGATGAGGGCGCAGCCCACCAGGTAGGTGAGGTTGTAGAAGTGGTGGGTCCAGACCTCCGCCAAACTCGGGTGCGGCAGGACGAGATTGCGGATGTAGTTGGGGATCATGCCCAGGGCGATCCAGACCGGGAACCGCCGGGGGATGTGGCGGGGGAAAAGCTCGACCAGGGCCGTGCAGAGGGCGATGAACCCGAAGGCCACCAGCAGGCTCTGGGCGCGGTCCACGAGATCCGGGTTCCAGTTCGGCAGGGTGCCGAGGACCAGCACGCCATGGCGCAGGCCGACCAGCAGGCAGGTGAAGGCGATCCAGCCCATCATGCGATCCCGCCGGGACAGGGCATCCGTGCCGAAGCTGACGAACAGGGCCGCCAGCGCCCCGGTCTGGAGGGCATCGAGGATGGGCCAGTCCAGGAGTTGCATGCGGAAGTCCCCGGGGGGTGGGAGGATGGTTCCCATCAGCCTAAGTCGCTTTCCTCGAACAATCCATTCCACAGCATCCCGTTGCGGCCCCTAATCCATTCCCGGCGACGCTCGTAGCAATCCACATCCTGGAGAATGCCGTGACCATCATCTGGAGGCTCCGTTGATCGCCTTCGAGAACCTGGAAGTGCGCTACACGGCCACCGCGGCGCCCGCCCTGAAGGGGCTGACCTTGGCCCTGGACCGGGGCATCGTCGGCCTGCTGGGGCCGAACGGGGCCGGGAAATCCACCTTGTTGAAGGCCCTGCTGGGCCTCCTCCAGCCCTCCGCCGGCCAGGGAACCGTGCTGGGTGTGGCCCTGGGCGCCCCCGAGGCCGCGAAGCTGCGTTCCCGGATCGGGTACATGCCCGAGTACGATGCCCTCATCGAGGACGCCTCCGCCTATGAGCAGGTGGCCTTCTGGGGTGAGCTGAGCGGGCTGGCGCCGGAAGCGGCCCGGGACCGCGCCCACGAGGTGCTCTACTTCGTGGGGCTCGACGAGGCCCGCTACCGCCCCGTCAGCGGCTACTCCACGGGCATGCGCCAGCGGGTGAAGCTGGCCCAGGCCCTGGTGCACAGCCCAGAGCTGATCTTCCTCGACGAGCCCACCAACGGGCTCGACCCCGACGGCCGCCGCCGCATGCTGGACCTGGTGCTGCGGGTCCACGCGGAGCTGGGCACCGGCGTCATCCTGGCCTCCCACCTGCTCGGCGACGTGGAGCGCGTGGCGGACCAGCTGGTGATCCTCGACCAGGGGCAGATCAAGGCCGCGGGCTCCATGGCGGGGCTGCGCAGGGCCCTGGCCCGGCGCGTGGAACTGCGGTTCCTGGATCCCCTGGACGCCGCGCAGGAGACCGCCCTGGCGTACCTCGGCGTGGTGCTCGAGGCCCGGAACGGCCTCTACGACCTGGAGCTGGCTGAGGCCGACCCCACCGCCGCCTTCCGCTGGGCCGAGAAGCAGGGTGCCACCCTCATCCAGCTCACGCCGCGCCACGACCGCCTGGACGAGGTGCTCCTGCGCGCCCTGCATCCTCAGATGGGAGCCTAGGCATGCCGATCTACGCACCCACCCTCCCTCCCGCGCCGGAACTGGGCCACGGCCAGCCGCCGGCCCTCGTGCTCGCGCGCTTCGACCTGACCCGGCTCTGGCGCCAGAAGATCGGCCGCTTCTTCGGCATCGCCTTCCTCCTGATCCTGCTCTGGAAGGTGGCCCGCATCTACGTGGACCACCTGCTGCAGACCAACCAGACCTTCAAGCCCATGCAGGACTTCGCCCGGACCATCCTCACGCAGGGCGCGGACTTCCAGGCGGACCTGCTGAACCCCGCCAGCTACCTGCTCTGGTTCCTGGTGGCCCTGGTGGGCGGCGGGCTGGTGGCCCGGGACACGCTCTACCGCGTGCGGCCCCTGATGTACGCCCACCCGGTGGCGCCCCGGGACTACCTGCTCGCCAAGCTGGGCTTCGCCTCGGCCCTGCCCTTCGCCATCCTCCTGCCCTTCGCCCTCCTGCCCTGGCTCATGTCCCTGATCCTGGCCGGCACCAGCGGCCCCGTATGGGTGACGGCGCCCCTGCGGCTGCTTCCGGCCATGGCCATCAGCTCGGCCCTGATGGGCGCCTTGGCCGTGGGTGCCTCCAGCATGGCCGCCACGCCCCGGGCGGGCATCGGCTGGGTGCTGGGCCTGGTGCTGGGCGCGGGTACCCTGGCGTCCATGATCCACGGTCTGACGGGCTTCCGGGCCATCGATGGCCTGAACCCGGTCCTGCTGGCGGAGGCTTGGCCCCAGCTCTTCGTGGGCGTGGAGCATCCCCTGGTGGCCTGGGTTCCCGCGCTCCTCGGCACGGCCTTCCACCTGGGCCTGTGGACCTTCGTGGCCGCGAAGCGGACCATGCCCTCCGAGGCGGTGATCTGATGATTTCCCTCGATCGCGCCTCCCTCCGCTACGGCCCCATCCTGGGCCTCAGCCCCACCACCTTCGAGCTGCCGGACGGCGGCGGCATCACGGGCCTGCTGGGCCCCAACGGCGCCGGCAAGTCGTCGCTCCTGCAGCTGCTCTCGGGCCTGCTGCCCCCTTCGGGCGGCGTGGTGGAGGTCTTCGGCGAGGCCCCCTTCCGCAACCCGACGGTGCTGGCCCGTCTGGGCCTGGTGCCCGAGGGCGACCGCCTGCCCACCGGCCTGCGCGCCGACCGTTGGCTCCGCATGATGGGCGAGCTCTCGGGCCTTTCGGGCGAGGCGCTGAAGGCCGCCGTGGCGCGCGCGCTGGCCACCGTGGGCATGGGCGACCGCGCCCACCTCACCTTCGCCCGCATGTCCAAGGGCATGCGCCAGCGCATCCGCCTGGCCCAGGCCCTGCTGCACGAGCCGGAGCTGCTCATCCTCGACGAGCCGTTCAACGGGCTGGATCCCGAGGCCCGCCTCACGCTCATGGCCCTGCTGCGCGAGCTGGCCGCCAAGGGCACGCGCATCCTGGTGTCGAGCCACATCCTCAGCGAGATCGCCCAGCTCACCGACCGCATCCTGCTGCTGTTCCGGGGGCGCCTGCTGGCAGAAGGCACGGTCACGGAGATCCGCCAGCTGCTGGACCGCCACCCGGTGGAGCTCCGACTCACGGGCGACGCCCAGGTGCTCGCCCGCTGGGCGGTGGAGCAGCCGGAGCTGGCGGCCCTGCGCCTGGAGGAGGACGCGGTGGTGATCTCCGTGCGCTCGCCCCGGGACATCCTGCCCAGGCTTCAGAAGGCCGCGGCCGAAGGCGGCATCCCGCTGCGCACCCTGGACCCGCTGGATCTCAACCTGGATGCGGTCTTCCAGTATCTGACGAGGGACCACGCCTAATGCTGTCCGGGGGCTCATCGCTGCGCGACTCCAGGTATCCCAACGCTTTGCGTTGGTCCCACGCGCCTCTGGCTTGTGGACATGGAGCCTCCCCCGGGGCCCCCGCGCCGGGGCCAGGCGGAACCTGTCCCCGGCTTGCTCCACTCTGTTGCGATTCGAGGTGCCGATGAGCACTGCAATCCCCACACCCCTGACGACGATCCGCGCCACGGCGCGGGGCTACGCGCCCCGCGTCCTCCAGGGCCGGGGCTGGGTGCTGGCGGCGCTGGTCATGGCGCCGGTGGGCCTCAGCATCCTCATCTTCACCATCGGCCAGTTGCGGGGGCTGGACGCCAACCCCGGCGAAGCCCTCCGCATCTTCCACGAAGGGCTGGTGAAGATGATGCTGCCCATCATGGCCCTGGTGGCCGCCCCCGCGGGCATCCGCGAGGACCTGGAGCAGCGCACCCTGCCCCTGCTGCTGGTGCGCCCTGCGCCGGCCTGGGCGCTGCCCCTGGGCAAGGGCCTGCCCTGGTTCGCCTGGGGCGCCGCCTGGCTCATCCTGGGGGCCCTGGGCCTGCAGGTGGTGGGCGGCGACCCGGCCCTGCTGCCGGGCCGCATCCTCGCGCTGGTGGGCGCCTGGTGGGGGGAGCTGGCCCTCATGACCCTGGTGGGCCTGCTCTTTAAGCGCGGCACGCTCTGGGGCGCCGTCTACTTCTTCCTCTGGGAGCCCCTGGTGCGGGTCTTCCCGCCCTTCCTGCAGCGCCTGACCTTCACCCACCACATCGAGAGCCTGGCGGGCAGCCGTGCCGCCGAAGTGAGGGCCCACCAGCTGCTGGCCCAGGAGCAGGTGACCACGCACCCCGCCCTCGCCCTCCTGGCCCTCCTCGCCTTCGGCGCCCTCTGCTGGGCCCTCGCCGGCTGGAAGCTCCACCGCACGCCCGTGGGCTTGGCGGGCAGCGAGGCGGAGGGCTGAACTCTTTGCCCCCCGCCAGGCGGCATCCGAGAACCTTCAGGGGAGGAGCACCAGGGCGCCCCGGGTCGCCCGGGACTCGAGCAGGGCATGGGCCTGGGGGGCCTCGCGCAGGGGAAGGGTGCCGTGGATGTGGGCCCGGATGATCCCCTGTGCCTGCGCGGCGAACACCTCTGCGGCGGCGGCGCGGAGGGTCGCGGGATCGGCGATGTGGTGGAAGATGCTGGGCCGCTGGACGCCGAGGGAGCCGCGCTTCGCCAGATCCGCGGGGTCCACCAGGGGCAGGGGGCCGCTGCTCCGGCCGAAGGAGGCCAGGAGCCCGAAGGGGGCCAGGCTGTCCAGGGAGGCTTCGAAGGTGTCGCGTCCGACCGAATCGAACACGGTGCCCACACCGCGGCCTCCCGTGATCCGGCGGACCTCAGCGGCGACGCCATCGTAGGCGGCACTCCTGGGTACGACGAGGGTGGCTACGGCGCCTTCGGTCTCTGCCATCCGGGCCTTCCCGGGACTGCTCACGAGCCCGATGACCTTCGCCCCTTCGCGAGCCAGCCACCGGGTGAGGATCAGCCCCACACCACCCGCCGCAGCGTGGACCAGGACCCAAGGTTCCGCCCCGGCCCGCCACACCCGCCGGACCAGCATGTGCGCCGTCAGGCCCTTGAAGAGAAGGGCCGCGGCCGCCTCGTCGGGCAGGCCCGCGGGCAGCGGGACCAGGCGGTCGGCCGGGTGGTTCCGCGCCTCCGAATAGGCGCCTGTGGGCCCGTCCACGTAGGCGACCCGCTGGCCCACCTCCAGATCCGTCACGCCGGGTCCCAGGGCCTCCACGACTCCGGCGGCCTCGAAGCCCGGCACCGCGGGCAGGGGCACCGGGTAGGCGCCGCTGCGGTGGTAGACGTCGATGTAGTTCACGCCGATGGCCGTGTGGCGCAGGCGGACCTCGCCTGGCCCCGGGTCGGGGAGGTCCGCCTCCACCCACTGGAGGACCTCGGGGCCGCCGGGTGTGGTGAACTGGATGCGATGGCTCATGGCGTCTCCTATTGTTTGATTATGATCAAACAATAGATTGATAAATCCACCGAGGGCTCCCGGTCAATGAAAATAGTTTGAAAACAATCAAAATATTTGATGACCGGAGCCCGGATCCGGGCATCCTGGATCCATGCGGAGCCTCCACCATCCCGGGCGCGAACAGCTCGACCTCCCCGCGGTGCTCTACGCGCTGAGCGATCCCACGCGCCTCGAGATCGTGCGCAGGCTCGCGGGAGACGGGGAACTGGCCTGCGGGACCTTCGGCCTGCCTGTCACCAAGGCCACGCTGAGCCACCACTTCAAGGTCCTGCGGGAAGCCGGGCTCATCCAGACGCGGGTGGAGGGCGTCCATCGCTACAACAGCCTGCGGAAGCAGGACCTGGACACCCGCTTCCCGGGCCTGCTGAAGGCGGTCCTCAAGGCCTCCGTCCCCGGTTGAGACGAGGCTCTGAGACGCCGGGGCGATAGACTGGAGGGATGCCTGAACCCCTCCGCACCCTCACGCCCGACGGCACCGAAATCCTGATCGAGCCCATCTCCCACGTGCGGAGCTGCTCGGTGGGGTTCTGGGTGCGGCGGGGTTCGCGCCATGAGGGGCCGGCGGAGGAGGGCCTGGCCCACTTCCTGGAGCACACGGTGTTCAAGGGCACGGAGTCCTTCGCGACGCCGGATGAGATGGCCGCGGCCACGGACCGCCTGGGGGGGCATGTGGATGCCTTCACGGGCAAGGAGGTGGCCTGCTTCTATGGCAAGGTGCTCGCCGACCAGCTGCCGGAGCTGGTGCACCTGCTGGGGGAGCTGGTGACCTCACCCCGCTTCGATGCGGAGGAACTGGCCCGGGAGCGGAGCGTCATCCTGGAGGAGATCGCCCAGAGCGAGGACCAGCCGGATGACTGGGTGAGCGAGCTCTTCTACGGCGGGTTCTGGGAGGGCACGCCCCTGGCCCACCCCATCCTGGGGCGGCGCGACCAGGTGTCGGCCTACGGGCCCGCGGAGGCCAGGGCCTTCTTCGATCACACCTACCGGGCGCCGAACCTCGTGGTGGCCGCGGCGGGCGCCATCGAGCCGGAGTCCTTCCACGGCCTGCTGAAGCCCTTCCTGGATCGCCTGCCGAAGGGAACGGAGCATGCCCCCCATCGGCCGGCCCGCACCCAGCCCTTCCTGCTGAATGTGCCCCGGAAGGACCTCCAGCAGGCCAACCTGGTCATGGGCTTCCCCGCGCCGGACCACCGCTCTCCGGATCGGGCGGCGGCCCATCTGCTCAGCTACGTGCTGGGCGGCGGCATGGCCTCCCGGCTGTTCCTGGAGCTGCGTGAGCGCCGGGGCCTCTGCTACCAGGTGGGCAGCTACCTCAGCCCCTACGCGGATACGGGCGCCCTCCAGATCAGCGCCAGCTGCGCCCCGGCCCAACTCCGGGAGCTGGTGCAGCGCACGATGGCCGAATGCGCGCGGGTCCGCGAGGCGGGCGTGGCGGCCGACGAGCTGGATCGCGCCAAGCTCCAGGCCCGCACGAGCCTCGTGTTCAGCCAGGAGAGCAGCAGCAGCCGCATGTTCAGCCTGGCCCACCAGGCCATCCACCAGGGGGAGCTGTACAGCCTCGACCAGCAGATGGCCGAGATCGAGGCCGTCACCCTGGAGGATCTGCTGCGGGTGGCCCAGGACCTGCTGGACCCCGCCCAGGTGGGACTCAGCGCCCTCGGCACGCGGAAGGGCGGCGAGATCCGCCTGAAGGACCTGGTGGCCTAGGGCAGGGCCCGGGCCAGCCGCCGCACGGCCTCCTCCAGTTCCCGCTCGTCCAGCGCGGAGAAGGCGAGGCGCAGGTGGGGCCGGGGCCGGCCCAGGAAGTCGAAGGCGCGGCCTGTGGTGATGCCCACGCCCCCCTTGCGGGCCGACACCGCCCAGGCCTCCACATCGATCGAGGGATCCACCCGCAGCCACAGGCTCATCCCTCCCGCCGGGAGGTCGAAGGCTGCGGCCCCGCCCAGGTGCCGGCGCAGGGCTCCGGCCAGGGCCTCGCGGCGGGTCTGGTAGATCCGCCGCATCTTGCGCGCGTGGCGCTGGAGCAGACCGTCCTCCAGGAGCTCGGCGGCCGCGCGCTGAAGGAGGTGGTCCCCCTGGCCATCCGCCGTCTCCCGGCGGGCGGCCAGGGCCTCCACCAGGGCCCGGGGGCCGGCCACGAAGCCCAGGCGGAGTCCGGGCGCGAGGATCTTCGACAGGGTGCCCAGGTAGATCACCACGCCGCTAGGGTCCTCCCCTGCCAGCGGCAGCACGGGACGGCCTTCGAAGTGGAACTCGTTGTCGTAGTCGTCCTCCAGGAGGGCGATCCGGTGACGGGTCGCCAGCTCCAGGAGGCGCAGCCGGCGGGCGGCGCCCATGGTCACGGTGGTGGGGAACTGGTGGTGGGGCGTGAGGTAGACGGCGCGGAGGGGCGCTTCGGCCAGGTGCTCTGCCAGCGCCTCGACCCGCAGGCCCGCCTCGTCCACGGGCACGGGCACCAGCTCCGCTCCGGCGGCCCGCAGGGTCGCCCAGGCCGCGGGGTAGCCGGGGTCCTCCACCGCCACCCGGTCCCCGGGCCGGATCAGGGTGCGGGCCACGAGGTCCAGGGCGCCCTGGCTGCCGCCGGTGAGCATCAGGCGATCCTCGGACGCGGCCAGGCCGCGCGTCTCCGACAGCAGCCGGGCCAGCGCGAGCCGGAGCCGCGCCTCGCCGCGGGCGTCACCGTAGCCCAGCAGCTCGCGGCTGCCGAGCGCCCGCCGGTAGGCCCGGGCCAGGAGTTCCGTGGGCACCAGGCGGAGGTCCGGCAGTCCGCCTCCGAAGGTCAGGAGGCCCACCTCCCGGAGGCTCCGCCGCGGGCCCGGCCCGGCGAGGTCATAGCCCGGGCGGCCCATCGAGTCGACCCGAGGGGCGGCGGGGGCCTGGGGCAGATCCCGGGCCACGCGCGTGGTGCGCTGCTCCGCCACGGTCCACCCTTCGGCCTCCAGTTCCCGGTAGGCGGCCAGCACGGTGTTCCGGTGGACTTCCAGGGTCATGGCCAGGCTGCGGGACCCGGGCAGCGGGTCTCCCGGCCGCAGACGGCCCCGCCGGATGTCGCCCCGGATGGCCTGGGCGATCTGCTGGAAGACCGGCTCACGGGAGGTTCCGGGCTGGAGGGCGATGGGGAAGACCCAGGGGCGCATGGTCTAGTTGTAATGACATAAATGGATCTTTTCAATGGTCCATGTGGGCCGATCCTGGAAGTGGCCACCCGGCCCCGGAGGCTCCATGCGCACGTCGAAACCCCATCCCGAGCTCGCCCCCAAGGGGTACCAGGGCTTCCTGCAGGTCGTCCGGCACCTTCATGGAAGCGGCCTGGACCATGGCCTCCTCCACCTCGTCGAAGTGCGGGCCTCCCAGCTCAACGGCTGCGCCTTCTGTCTGGACATGCACGCCACCGCGGCCCTCGAGGGCGGCGAGCCCCCGCGGCGCCTGAACCTCGTGGCCACCTGGCACGAGGCGCCCGTGTTCACACCCCGGGAGCGGGCCGCCCTGGCCTGGACCGAGGCGCTCACCGAACTCGGCCGGCACGAGGCGGACGACGCCCTCTACGCGGCCACCCGCGAGCACTTCACCGAGCAGGAGCTGGTGGACCTCACCTACGCCATCGCCCTCATCAACGCCTGGAACCGCCTGGGCGTGGGCCTGCAGCCGGATCTCCCCGGGGTGTCCGCATGAGCGCCGACCTGACCTACCGCCTGGACCGGATCCCCCCGGTGGAGGCCATCCGCGCCCTCTACGCGGCCGCGCCCCTCCGCCGGCCCATCCATGATCCCGAGCGCATCCGCCGCATGTTCGCGGACTCGAACGTGGTGATCTGCGCCTATGACGGGGATCGCCTCGTGGGCCTCCTGCGCGGCTGGACGGACTTCGTCTGGGATGGCTATGTCTGCGATCTCGCCGTGCATCCGGCCTTCCAGAAGGCGGGCGTGGGCCGCCAGCTGCTGGACCTGGCGCTGGGCCTGGGCGAGGGCATCCAGTGGGTGCTCCAGGCCGCGCCGCTGGCCCGGGACTACTACGTCCACGTGGGCTGGGAGAAGATCGAGAACGGCTGGAAGATGAACCGCGCGGGCTGGGTTCCCACCTCCTACGAGGCCTACCAGGCGGAACACGCGGACCTGGCGGCGAGGGCCTGATGACCGGCCCCGCCTCCCGCGCCCTCGACCGCTGGGCCCTCCGCTACGCGCGGTGGGCCCTGGGCGCGGCCTTCCTCTCGGGGATCGCCTCCCGGTTCGGGTGGTGGGGTCCGGGCCGGGGCTACGGCACCTTCGCCAACTTCATGAAGTACACCGCCCAGGTGAACAGCTTCATGCCCGCCCGCACCATCCCCTTCCTGGCCTGGGCGGCCACCGTCGCGGAAACCAGCCTGGGCCTGGCGCTGCTCCTGCCGCTGCGGGGCCGGGCGGCCCGGATCGCGGCTCTGGCCAGCGCGGGCCTCCTGGCCGTCTTCGGCCTCGCCATGGCGGTCTCCTTCGGCCCCAAGGAACCGCTCGACTACTCTGTCTTCTCCGCGTCCGCAGCGGCGCTGCTCCTGGCGCGCCGCCCTGAATCCGAGGCTCCATGAACGACCTGTCCCTCTACCTCGTGTCGGTGCTGATCTGGGGGTCCACCTGGATCGCCATCACCTTCCAGTACGGGCGGGTGGCGCCCGAGGTCTCCGTGGTCTACCGCTTCGCCCTCGCCGCCCTCCTGCTGGCGGCCTGGTGCCTCCTGCGGGGGTTGAAGCTGCGGTTCACGCGGCGGGAGCACGGCTGGCTGGCCCTCCAGGGCGCCCTGATGTTCGGGATCAACTACGTCTGCGTCTACCTCGCGGAGCAGCGGATCCCCTCGGGCCTCATGGCGGTGATCTTCTCCCTGCTGGCCATCCTCAACCTGCTCGGGGCGCGGGTCTTCTTCGGGACGCCGGTGGCGCGGAAGGCCCTCATGGGGGTGGCCCTGGGCATCATCGGGGTGGGATTGGTGTGCCTGCCGGGTGCGGGCTTCGGCGCCGGGTCCCTCCAGGCGGGGCTGGGGCTGGCCCTGGGCGGCACCGTGGCCGCCAGCCTCAGCAATCTGGTCTCCCAGCGCAACCAGCGGCACGGCATCCCGGTCATGCAGGGCAACGCGGTGAGCATGGCCTACGGCGCGGTCTTCGTGGCCCTCTACTGCGCGCTGGCGGGCCGGCCCTTCACCTTCGACGCCTCGCTCCACTACCTGGGGTCCCTGGCCTTCCTGGCCGTGTTCGGGTCGATCCTGGCCTTCGGCGCCTACCTCACGCTCGTGGGCCGCATCGGGGCCGGCCGGGCCGGCTACGCCATGGTCGCCATCCCCGTGGTGGCCCTGGCCCTTTCCACGGTCGTGGAGGGCCTCCGGTGGCACTGGGGCCTGGCCCTGGGCGCCGCGCTCTGCCTGGCGGGCAACCTCCTCGTGCTGCCCGGGGCCCGCCCCCGGTTGGCCCGGGCCTGAGCGACCGGCCGGGCCGATAGACTGGAGGGATGACGAACGCCGCGCCCATGCCCTGGGATCGCCCCGCCCCCGAGCGGGAGGGCCTGCCTTCGGCCTGGTCGCTGTTTCCGGAGGACTTGGCTACGCTCGGCTGCCCGGGCAGCGCCCTGGAGACCTTCAAGCGCCTGCACCGGCCCTGGACCTGGAGGGACGGCGCGCCGGACCTGGGTTCGGGCATCCGCCGCTGGCTGGAGGGCGTGGCGGACCTGCGCCTGCCTCGCCTCGCGGAGCGGCAGCCCTCGGCGGACGGTTCCACCAAGCTGGCCCTGGAGCTGACGGACGGCAAGCGCATCGAAGCCGTCCACATGCCGCGCAAGGTGCGGAACCCCCGCGTCACCTACTGCATCTCCAGCCAGGTGGGCTGCGCCATGGGCTGCACCTTCTGCGCCACGGGCAGCATGGGCATCCTGCGCAACCTCCAGCCCGGCGAGATCCTGGGCCAGGTGCTGACGCTCATGGCGGAGCTCGGGCCGGACCGCGGGCACGAGCTGACGCTCGTGTTCATGGGCATGGGCGAGCCCCTGCACAACCTCGACCACCTGCACCGCGCCATCCGGCTCATGTGCCACCCGGCGGGTCTGGGTCTGGGGAAGAACCGCATCACCGTGAGCACCTCGGGCCTGGTGAGCGGCATCGAGAAGCTGGCGAAGCTGGAGCCCCGGCCCCTGCTCGCCCTCAGCCTCAACGCCACCACGGACGCGGCGCGCAGCCGGACCATGCCCGTGAACCGCGTGTGGAACCTGGCGCGGCTGCGGAAGGCCCTGGACGACTGGGGCCCGAAGCGCGGCGAGAAGTTCTGCTTCGAGTACGTGCTCCTCGCCGGCGAGAACGACACCGAGGCCGACGCCCAGCGCCTGGCGGACTGGCTAGGCGACCTGCGCAGCGGCCACAACCTGAACCTCATCCCCATGAACGAGCACGCCGCCAGCGCCTTCCGCGAGCCCGGCGAGGACCGCGTGCAGCAGTTCGCCGAGTGGCTGAAGGCCCGCGGCTGCTTCGTCACCGTCCGCCGCAGCCGGGGCCGGGATGTGCAGGGCGCCTGCGGGCAGCTGGTGAAGGGCCGCTGAGCCGTCAGGTCAGGGCGTCTCCTCGGAGCGCCGGCGCAGCCGGAGCCACTGGAGCGCCCGGGGCACACTGAGCACCAGCAAGGCGGGGAGGCCGATCCACACCACCTCGGTGCCCAGGGAGAACAGCAGCCAGTCGAGGAGCTTCCCGGAGAGGGGGATCGGCGATACGAAGATGGGCTGCCAGACGCAGACGAACCGCGCCTCGGAGAAGGGCAGCAGGAAGGCCACGCCCGTCCCCCCGAAGGTGCAGGCGTCCAGCAGGCTGTGCGACAAGGCGGCGGAGAGCAGGCAGGCCCAGAGGCGGAGGCTCCGGAGCTGGGACCGGAACCCGAGGACCATGGCCACGGTCGCCAGGAGCAGCAGGGCGAGGAGGGAGTGGCTCATCCCGCGGTGGGCGAGGCTGGTGCCCCCGAGCCCGAGGAAGGCGGTGAACCAGTCCAGGTCCGGGGCCACGGCGCAGGCGGTCGCGAAGGCCAGGACCCGGCGGGGGGGCCGGCCCTGGTGGAAGGCTGCGCTGAGGGTGAGGCCGGCCAGGGCGTGGCCGAAGACTGAGGACATGGGGGGATCCGGGAGGTCGGGAACTGGCTGGAGGCCGTTCGGAGGGCGCCTGGCCGGACCCGCATCGGGTGGAGGTCCGCCGGCAGGCGCGCGGCGTTCCATGGTATCCGGCGCGGCGCGGGGCGGCCAGCGGGTGGTCACTCCTCGACGGCGAACACCACCTTGTCGTTCTTGAAGCGGGGCGGGGCGAGGAGGTCCACGGTGGCGGTCTGGCCATCGGTGCCGAGGGTCAGGCGGTAGTGCTCGCCCGCGGTGTAGGAGCCGGGGACGACAATCACCTTCCCGATGCGCTTCAGGCCCAGGTCCTGGGCCCGGATGGTGAGGGTGGTGCCGGTGCGGAGGTCCAGGTGCTGGGTGAACGCCGCATCCCGCCAGTTCGGGCCCGAGTGGTCGAGGCCGAACAAGGGGACCTCGATGATCCCTTCCGCCTCCAGCGCGGCCCGCACGCCGACCAGGTAGTGCAGGGAATTCAGCCGGGCCAGCTGGTCGGCGTTCTCCCAGCGGAGGCGGGCCTGCCCTTCGAGGAAACCCAGCCGCTCCGCCTGGATGCCGGAGATTTCGCGCTCGATCTGCCGCTTCTGGGTCTCCAGGACGCCGAGCTGCCTCTGGAGCCGCCGGCTGGTGGCCACCGCCGCGTCCCGCTGGCCGGGGAGGGGGTCCGGCTCCCGGCGCTCCAGGTCCCGGGGCGAGACCGCGGCTCCGCCCTGGGAGACCCAGGTGCCGTACTCGCCGCGGACGAAGAAGTGGTAGACCTCGAAGCCGGGCGCCAGACGCTCCGCCAGGGGCACCTGGGCGAGGGCCCGCCGGGCGGCCTCCTCCGAGAGGCCCCGGCCTTTGAGGAAGCGCAGCGCCAGCCCGTAGTGGCTGTCGTTCGCCTGGGTGATCTCCGGCGGGGGAAGGGCCGTCTTGAGCGTCATGAGGCGGTCGCTCAGCACCCGGAGTTCCGCCTCCTTGTCCAGGATCTCCTGGAGCAGGCCCCGGCGGGAACTGTCCCGCTCGGTGCGGAGCCGCGCCTCCAGGGCCCGCTTCTGCTCCGCCGTCAGCAGCATGGGGCTGGCGTCCAGGCGGAGGTTCCGGACGCCGACCAGGGCCAGCCGCCGGAACTGGGCGCTCCAGGCCTGCCGGAGCTGCCGCCCCGCCTCGTCGGCCTGGGCGGCCTGCTCGGTCAGGACGCGGATCTGCGGGTCCTCGCGCTGGCAACCCAGGAAGGCGGCCGCAGCGAGCCCCAGGAGGAGCGGGACGGAGCATCGGCGGCCAGCGCGGGCCATGAGCCTCCAGAACAGGATGGCCCGGGATGCCCGGGCCAAAGGTCGAGTGTACGCAGGGCGCGGGTCCCGGCCAAGGAAGAGCGGGATCCTGCCCGGCAGCCGGCCCTGGGATTTCCCTTTGCACCGCGGCCTCTCCGCCTGGGAACCTTGGTGCATGCGCATTCCGGTCCACCAGCTTCCCCACGGCCTCGGCCTCGACCTGCCCGCCGCGGCCACGGCCCATGCGGCGGGCATGGACCTGCGGGCGGCGATCCCGGCCGGGGACACGTGGGCGCTCGCCCCGGGGCAGCGGCGGCTGGTGCCCACGGGGCTGGTGCTGGCCATCCCCCAGGGCTTCGAAGGCCAGGTGCGTCCCCGGTCGGGGCTGGCCCTGCGCCACGGCCTCACGGTGCTGAACGCGCCCGGCACCATCGACGCCGACTACCGCGGCGAGGTGCAGGTGCTCCTCATCAACCATGGAGATGCACCGTTTGAACTGCGCCGGGGCGAGCGCATCGCCCAGCTCCTGGTGGCCCCGGTGGAGAGCTGGACCTGGGTTCCCGAGCCCAGCGTCGAGGCTCTGGGCGACACCGAGCGCGGCGGCGGCGGCTACGGCAGCACCGGGCGCTGAGGATCGAATCGCGCGACCTTCACTGGGCGTGGAGCCGCATCCCGAGGTCTGCCTCGATCCAAGGATTAGATGAAAACGGACATAAAGGTTGCTAATGTCTGTTCAGAACTGATTTTGCGCAGCCATATTCATAGAGATGTTGGCCCCAAGGGCTATTCGCAAATGGGGCGTTTTTTTGCGGGGAATTCATGAGACCACCTAGCTCATCCTGCGGAATCAGGAAATCACTGTTCAGCGGTCTGATGGCAAGTCTGCTGATCTTCTTGATGGCCGCCTGTGGCGGCGGTGGAAGCAATGGGTCCACGAACCACCCCCCGGTCGCTGCCACCGGCTCCATTCAAACCGTGTACAAGCGGTCCATCGTCACCTTGGATGGGAGTCCCAGTAGCGACCCGGACCAAGACTCCCTGACCTACGCATGGACCCAGACTGGAGGCCCTTCGGTGGTGCTCAATGGCGCCACAAGTGCCAAGCCCTCCTTCGTCGCCCCCTCTGTGTCGGGAACCCTGGCCTTCTCTCTGGTGGTGAATGACGGGAAGGTGGCCTCCTCCCCTGCGTTGTCCTCCGTCCTGGTACAGAATCGTCCGCCAGTGGCCGTCACCTCTGGTGATGCGACAGTCAAGGCGAACAGCGCCTGCGTTCTGGATGGATCCCTCAGCACAGACCCGGATGGAGACCCCGTGACGTGCAGCTGGGTCCAGACCAGCGGAACTGCCGTGAGTCTCCAGCCTCTGGGCGCGTCGAAGGCCACCTTTGTCGCTCCAGGCACAGTCGGGGTGTTGACCTTCCGCGCCCTGGCCAATGATGGTGAAACGAATTCCCAGCCCGTCACGGTCACCATCACGATCGAGATCTCCAGCAACGGCATGCCGATAGCGAACGCCGGGCCGAACCAGACCGTGGGGCGGCGCGCGCAGGTCACGCTGGCAGGGTCTGGGAGTGATCCAGACCTGGATCCCCTGTCCTACCACTGGGAGCAGACTGGAGGAACGGTCGTCAGCCTTCAGAACCCGAATGTCGCGAACCCGACCTTTTCGGCCCCGGCCATAGACGGCGATCTGCAGTTCGTCCTGTTCGTGAATGATGGCCAGGCAAACTCTCTTCCCAGCGCCGCCACGGTCCACGTGGTGGACCGCGCACCCACCATCACCAGTGTTGCCCTGGCCCCTTCAGCTCCGAAGCGGGGCGATGCCATCAGTGCGGTGGTCAAGGCCACGGATCCTGACGCCGATCCCCTCTCCTATGCCTACACCTGGAAGCGGAACGGAGTCGTTGTTCCCAGCGCCACCGAGGCGACCTATCCATTGGGCAACCAGGCCAAGAACGACGTGATTTCCCTCACCGTGACGGCCTCGGATGGAACTCTCTCAGCGACTTCCACAGCCCAAGTGACGATCGTGGATACCCCTGCGACCCTAAGCGTCTCGGCCCCCACGACGGCTTCGGTGGGGCAGACCGTCAGCTTCCCGGTGAGCGCAGTCGATGTGGACGGGGACGCGATAGGGGATCTCGAAATGGAGTTCGGGCCTGCCGGTTTCACCATTACGAAGGCAGGCCTCGTGACGTGGAGCCCCTCGGGCCCCATGTTCGACCAATCCATGGATTTCAACTGGGCCGTGCGGCTGAAGGCGGATCCGACCGCCAGGCTGACAGGCACGATCACGCTGAATGATCCCAACCGCAAGTACCCGCTCATGCGGACCAATCCGGGCGTTCCCCTCGGGAGCCATTGCCTCGACATCCAGGACTTCGATGGCAACGGATCGAAGGTGGCCCTGATCGGGAGCAATGTATCGCTCTACATCCTGGGCAAGGTCGGGACGGAGTACGTGCAGACCTGGGCCTACCCCTTCGATCCCGGACAGGGCTCGGTCATCAGCGCCGTGGCTTCGGGAGATGTCGATGGGGATGGACGCCGGGAAATCTTTTTCGCGTCCGGGAACCTAATTGTCCAGCTCGATGGCGTGAACCGCCGGGAGGCTGCCCGATTCGGCGGGGTGCTGTCCGATCTCGGTGGCCCCACCGCGTTGGTGACCTGGAAAGCCTTGAAATTTGCGGACGTCGACAAGGACGGCGTGGCTGAGTTGATCTGCCTTGGCAGCGAAGGCAGCTACGGAGGGACGGACTGGCTCTATGTCCTTGACGCCAGGACGCTGGCCCTGAAGTGGAAGACCAGCCAGCCCAGCATGGGATCGTCACTGGCCGTGGCCAACGTCGATTCCGATCCTGCCCTCGAGATCATCACCTCTGGCGGCTACGTGTTCGATGGAAGCACCCACGCCAACGAGTGGTACTACGGTGCGGGCTTCGGTTCCGTCGTGGATGCCGGCGATGTCGATGGCGACGGGGTGGCGGAGATCATCGGTCTTGTGGGCTGGTCTCCCGTCAGGGTCTACAGCGCCACGTTGAAGTCGCCCCTCTGGGAGATCAGTGGATTCGACTTCGACTCCATCAAGCTGGTCGACCTGGACGGCGACGGCAAGGCGGAGATCCTGGTCGGAGACGGCCAGTGGGGCAATGTGACGGTCTACCGCTATGATTCTCAGACCAAGGCCGGAGCGGTGGTCGCCCAGATCAATTCCCAAGATCACGGCGTGAGCGGCCTTGCCGCGGGTGATCTGGATGGAGACGGGAAGGCAGAGCTCATCTGGGGTACGGGCCTGAGCTCTTCGGGAGCCGATGTCCTCGTGGTCGCAGGCTGGAATCCCACACTCGCGGTGGAGTGGAAGGGCCCGAGTCCCCAGCTCGACGGCCCGTTCACGGGCGCTAAGCTTGCGACCACCGCCCCTGGGCAGACTCGCCTCATCTATGCCACACCCCAAACGGCAAGCGGGTACCAGGGCATGCGAGTCCTGGCGATGGACCCTGATACCGGCGCCATGAGCCAATCCACCGAAGTGGACAGCAACTGGTCCAGGGTTTCGGCCTGTGATGTCGGGGATGTGCTGGGAACTGGCCTCGACCAGGTGCTCTTGGGAACGGCCGCTTGGTACGACAACTACTTCACCGCGATCGATTTCGCGACCAGCATGAAAATGTGGTCCAGCATGAAACTCGGTTCTGCGGCGGCCATTGCTCACGCCGACCTCAATGCGGATGGTGTTTCCGATCTCGTGGGTATCACCACTGACGGCTATGTCTATGCCTGGGACGTGGCGCACCAGATCTCCATCTGGACCAGCACGGGGTTGGGAAGCGGGCGGGACGCCGCGGTGGCAGACCTGGATGGGGACGGGAAGCCCGAGATCATCGCCCTGGCTGGAAACCGGCTCGTGGTGTTCTCCAAGTCCGTGGCGGCGGGAACCTATCTGGAATCGGCCAGCTATGCCATCACGGGGAGCGACCTGCTGGTGGCGGATACGGATGGGGATGGTAAGCCGGAGATCTACGTCCTTGGCTATTCGACGAGCGGAGGCGCCCTGCGGGTTTACCGCTTCGATGCCAACCTGCAGGTGGCCGCATCGTTCCCGGCAGCTGGGGCACAGAGCCTGCACCTGGAGGAGTCGGACTTCGCCCGGAAGAACCTCCTTGTCTCCTTCGGAGGGAACTCCTACCCTCCTTCCTCCGCTAAACTCCTCGCCGTGGATCCGATGTCCGGTGCCACGATCTGGTCGTCTCCAGACCTGAAGGGGGGCATCCCCATCAACAGCCTTGGGTTTTGCGGTGCCACAGGCCAGCGGCGAATCTCGTTCGGCACGACCAAGGGGATGTACGTGACCCGCTAGACGCACAACAACCTGACCTGAGAGCGAGCCCTCCGGTTGATTCCGGAGGGCTCTCGTCTGGGGGACGGGGGCCCGCTCCCGATGCCCTCGACTTCAACCTTCAGGTCCTTCGGTTCGCCTGGTTCCCCTGGCACACGACGCGGAACAGCTATAGCATCGGTGTTCCGCTTTGGAGGTCCCATGCGACGCGCCGCCCTCGCCCTCTCCCTTGCCTCCCTCCCGCTGCTGGCCGGCCAGCCGATGACCTACTCGGACGGTCCCACCAAGCTGGCGGGCTACCTGGCCAAGCCCGCCGCGGTGAAGGGCAAGGTCCCCGGCGTCGTGGTCATCCACCAGTGGATGGGCCTCACGGACCACGAGCGCAAGGTGTCGGATGACCTGGCGAAGCTGGGTTTCGTGGCCCTGGCCGCGGACATCTATGGCGAGGGCGTGCGCCCCGCGAACACCGCCGAGGCGGGCAAGCTGGCAGGCCAGTACAAGGGCGACCGGGCCCTCTATCGGCGCCGCATCGCCGCGGCCCTCGCCGCGCTGAAGGCCCAGAAGGGCGTGGACGGGACCCGCGTGGCGGTGATCGGCTTCTGCTTCGGCGGCACGGGCGCCTTGGAAGCGGCTCGCGCCGGCCTTCCCGTGAAGGGCGTCGTGTCCTTCCATGGCGGCCTGGATGTGCCCGCGGACTTCAAGCCCGGCCCCATCGCGGCCAAGGTGCTGGTGTGCCACGGGGCGGATGATCCCTTCGTGCCCGCCAAGGATGTGGCCGCCTTCCAGGACGAGATGCGGGCCTCGAAGGCCGACTATGTGTTCGTGGCCTATGCCGGCGCCGTCCATGCCTTCACGCAGAAGGAGGCGGGCAACGACAACACGAAGGGCGCCGCCTACAACGAGGCCGCCCACCGCCGGAGCTGGCAGCACATGAAGGACTTCTTCAAGGAAATCTTCGGCAAGTAGCTCCTGGGACCTTGCTCAAGATAACCCTGTGGTCAACAATGGTCCGCCTCGGGACCTTTCGAGCCACAGGGTTGTCCCATGAAGTCGCTGTTCACGGTCTGGCCCCTCGACGAGCGGAGCAACCTCAACTGGCTCATGGGCCAGCCGGTGCCGCACAGCCATCCCTTCCACCAGGTGTTCTTCCTGACGAAGGGCACGGGCAGCCACTGGGTGGACGGCATCGAGACTCGCTTGGAGGCGCCCTGGGTCATGCTTATCGCCAAGGGGAAGAAACACCTCTTCCTGCCGGACGTGCCCGCGGAGGGCTGGATGTTCGACTTCGGCGAGGACTTCTTGGACGACGACGCCTCCTGGATCTTCTCGGATTTCCTGGCGGCGCCGAACCTGCCCCTGCACGATGACGCGCTGGTGCGCCAGGCGTCGGCCCTGGCCCGGCTCCTCTGGGACCTGGGCCAGGTGGCGCGGGAGGAGACGCGGCCGGCCATCCGGCACTTGCTGGCGGCCTTCCTGCACCTCTTCCAGGCCCGCATCCGGGAACAGGCGGCCCGGGCCCAGGCCCAGAGCAGTGCCGACTTCAAGCTCTTCCAGGCCTTCCTCCACCAGCTGGACAAGAGCTTCCAGGAGGAGAAGGAGGTGGAATTCTACGCACGGAAGCTCCGCTGCACCCCTCGCCGCCTGGGCACCGCCTGCAAGGCCGTGCTGGGCAAGACGCCGCAGACCCTGATCATCGAGCGCGTGATGCTGGAGGCCAAGCGACTGCTCCTGCATACCGACATGAGCGTGCAGCAGATCGCGTCCCTGCTGGGCTGCGAAGAGCACTCGAACTTCACCAAGGCCTTCCGCAAGGCCACGGGCGAGACGCCTTCGGCCTTCCGGCGCACCCGGCAGCTGGAGAGCGCGACCTGAAGGCGAGTCCAGGACGGGATTCACCAGAAATTGTCCGTTCCGTACCAGGCCGGACGGACGCGGGAGGTCTAAGCTTGCCTTGCCTCGGGAATTGAAAACCTAGAGGTCAACATATGGATTCAACCGTTGAAATGTTGCGACTAGGCAACAAAGAGGAGGTCTGTCTTGAAGCTCCGAACCCTCACCGCCGCCCTGGTCTGTGCCTGGCCCGCGCTCCTCGCCGCCCAGGCGAGCGAGACGCAGATCTACGGCACTTTCCTGCCCTTCGTGGACCACATCAGGACCAGCGGTGCCACGGCGCCGGGCCTGTCCCCCGCCACGGGCGGGGCCACGCAGGTGGCCGCCTCCGCCTATACCGGCGACGCGGGCAACCTGGCCGCCCGGAACCGCATGACCTCGGGCACGTCGAACCTGGGCTTCCGCGGGAGCTTCAAGGTCAGCGACGACCTGAAGATCATCTGGCAGATCGAGAGCGCCGTGAGTCCCGACGGCGACGCGCCCAACTCCCTCACCAGCCGCAACAGCTGCCTGGGCCTGGAAGGTCCCTGGGGCCGCGTGTTCTACGGCAACTGGGACACGCCCTACAAGTACCCGATCCTCTTCGTGGGCGCCCTGCGCGGCCTGAACCCCTTCGACAACGCGCTCACCGCGAACCCCGGCTTCAACGTGCCCGGTACCACCACCCAGAACGGCCGCGTCAACGGCAAGGCCGACGCCGCCTTCAACCGGCGGCAGGGCAACAGCATCCAGTACTGGAGCCCCGAGGTGAACGGCTTCTCGGGCCGCGTGGCCTACTCGGTGAACGAGGGCAAGACCACCGCCTCCGCCACCGTGCCTTCCATCAGCCCCGAGCTGTATTCCGCCCTCCTGTCCTACAAGCGCGGCGCCTTCACCCTCAGCTACGGCTACGAACAGCACAAGGACTACTTCGGCCTGGCCCAGCTCGGCGGCTCCCTGGGCGCGACGCCCACGAACGCCTCGTCCAGGGACGTGGCCCACGAGCTGGTGGGCAGCTACGCCTTCCCCACGGGTACCAAGATCTCCGCCATCGTGGAGCGCCTGGCCTACGACACCGACGACACCGTTGACGGGAAGGTCAACCACTACGAGCGCGACGCCTGGTATGTCCTGGTCCAGCAGCGCTGGGCGAAGCACCAGCTCTTCGGCGCCTACGGCAAGGCGGCCGCCGGCAGCGTCACCGTGGTGGGCGGTGGCCCCGCCACCACCAACGGGTTGGGCGGCGCGCAGTGGAGCGCGGGCTACAGCTACAGCCTCGCCAAGTCCGCGGATCTCTACGCCTCGGTCTATGGCATGACCAACGAGCGGTCCGCGAGCTACGCGCTGTTCCCGCCCGTGGGCATCGTGGCCCCGGGCGCCTCCACCACGGGCTTCGGCCTGGGCATCCTCTACACCTTCTGACCCTGGGGGGAACGGGCGGGATGGGCCCCTGGAAGCGGCCCGGCCCCTCCCGCCCGGCATTCCCGCGGGGCCGCTTCCATCCGAGGAGCAAGCCATGGGCAACCTGGGCATGACCGAGATCCTGACGATCGGCGGCGCGCTGCTGATCTTCTTCGGGCCGTCGCGCCTGCCCAGCCTGGGCAAGTCGCTGGGCCAGAGCATCCACGAATTCAAGAAGGCCGGGCGGGCGCTGACCGCCGAGGCCACGGACCGCGCCGAGTGAGCTGAGGGCGCGGCGATCCCCGCATCCGAGTGACAAGGAGACGACACATGAGCGATGAACCGAGAGAGGAAGGGCAGGGGCCGGACGCCTACACGCGCCGGGTGCTGGAGCAGGGCCTGTCACGCCGGAGCTTCCTGGGCCGGGCGGCGGGAGGCGCCGCCGCCGTGGGGCTCTTCGGCATGGGGGCTTCCCCGGCCCTGGCCGCGGCCGTCAAGGAACCCAAGGCGGAGGGCTTCGCCACCAGCACGGACGGCGGCGCCACGCTGACCTTCCTGCCCAAGCCGAAGCCCATCCGCGACCGCGAGATCTCAGAAACCCTGACCTTCGACGTGGTGGTGGTGGGTGCCGGCGCCTCGGGCGTGCCCGCGGCCCTGTCCGCCGCGGAGCACGGCGCCAAGGTGGCCGTGGTGCAGAAGGCGCCCTTCGCCCTGTCCCAGGGCAACACGGGTTCCGGCATCGACCTGGCCGCCAGCGAGAAGGCCGGCGTGGAAGCCCTGGTGGCGCGCCTCATCGCCGATAGCAACCACCGCTGCGACCCCAAGCTGATCCGCCAGTGGGCCTACCACTCCGGCGAGGCCGTGCGCTGGGTCATCGACCGCGCGAAGCAGGGCGGCGCGACGGTGGTGGACCAGGGCAGCCCGGCCCAGCGCGCCATTCTCAAGGTGAACGGCTACAGCATGGGCTACGTCACCTCCTTCTTCGGCCCGAAGCCCTACACCACCGGCGACGGCATGCGGGCCCTGGCCAAGACGGCCGAGAAGGCGGGCGTGAAGTTCTTCTTCCAGATGCCCGCCGTGCAGCTGGTGCAGGGCCGCTCGGGCGAGGTGCAGGGCGTCATCGCCCGGGGCCACGACGGCAAGTACCGCAAGTTCCTGGCGAAGAAGGGCGTCATCCTCGCCACCGGCGACTACCAGAACAACAGGGCCATGTCGGACTACTTCATCCCCGACGTGAAGCACCTGGAGCGCAAGCAGATGGACAGGACCGGGGACGGCTTCGCGCTGGCCTACTGGGCGGGCGGCGTCTTCGAGCCCATCGGGCACACCAAGATGCTCCACGACTTCGACGCGGGGCCGGCCTCCATGTGCGACATGCCCTTCCTGGCCGTGGACCGCAAGGGCCGCCGCTTCGTCAACGAGACGGTGGAGATGTCCTTGCTGAACAACTACCTGAAGGACGCGGAGAACGCCGGGCACTATTCGCAGGTCTTCGACGCCGACTACATGACCCAGGCGGCCACCTGGCCGGGCAAGCTGGTGCCGCCCGATGGGCTGAAGAACTACATGCCCGACGAGCCCGGCCCCAAGAAGGGGGTGTTCGAGTCCCAGGTCAACACCCACAAGGCCGGCACCCTGGAGGAGCTGGCCCGCAAGCTCGAGGTGGATCCCGCCACCTTGGTGGCCACGGTGAGGCGGTACAACGAGGTGGTGGCCTCCGGCAAGGACAGCGACTTCGGCAAGCCCGCGAGCTTCCTCGCGCCCATCCTGAAGGCCCCCTTCTACGGCATCCATCGCCGCGTGCGCGTGTCCGCCATCTGCTCCGGCATGCTGGTGGACGAGCACCACCAGGCCCTGAACGCGGACGGCAAGCCCATCAAGGGCCTCTTCCTCGTCGGCAACCTCGGCGGCGGCTTTTACGGCGGCGTGGACTACCCGCTCACGGTGTTCGGCCTCTCCCTGGGGCGCTGCTACACCTTCGGCTACCTGACGGGCCGCCACGTCGCGCGCCTTTGACCCCTGGACGACGCCCGAACGGAGACGACATGACCATCCACATCCCCTCCCGGATCCTGGGATTCGGCCTCGCCGGCCTGCTGGCGGCCTCCCTGGGCGCCGCTCCCGCGGCGCGGACCTCGAAGCACGCGGCGCGCGGCGTCACCTGCGTCCAGTGCCACGGCAAGAGCGGCAAGCCCGCCGCCGTACCCTTCCGCCAGTGCCAGGGCTGCCACGACCCGGCGGACCTGGCCGCCCGCACAACTCAGGCGAAGCCCACGAACCCCCACCAGAACCGGCACTACGGCACCCAGACGGACTGCACCCGCTGCCATCACGAGCACAAGGCCAGCGAGAACCTCTGCCTGCCCTGCCACACGCGGTTCACCTTCAAGGTGCCCTGAGTCCTAGGGGTGTTCCGACCGCTTGAGCAGGTCCACCAGCAGGTCCTTCCACAGGGCCGCGACGGTGTGGCTGCCGTGCCCCCGGGTCTCCGGGGAGAGCGGCAGCACCACCGCGCGGCCCTTTGGCACGCGCCGGATCTCGCGCTCGAGGAGGCCCAGCTCCGGCGGGTTGATGAGGTCGTCCGCGGAGTTCACGGCCAGCAGGGGGGCCTGAATGCGCTCGAGACCCGGGCCGGGATCGTAGTCCTTCGAGGCCTCCAGGGCGTAGAGCATGTCGTTGGCGTCGGCGGTCTTCACATACCGGTCCACGAAGGCGTCCAGCTTCGCGTCGGCCTGGGCCAGGGTCGGTGATTCCTGCTGGCGCAGCACCGGGTTGCTGCTCATGAAGTAGAGCATCTGGGCCGCCAGGCGCAGGCTGCCGGGCTGGGCCTTGTAGTCTCCGCCCTGCCACTGCGGATCCAGGCGGATGGCGTCGATGGCCATGCGCCGCCAGACGCGGTTTCGCCCGGCGATCTGCGTGGGCAGGCTGGCCAGGGGCATGAGGGCGTCCATCATGTCCGGGTGCAGCTCCCCCCACAGCCAGGTGTGCATGCCGCCCATGGAGGTGCCCATGACCAGGCGCAGGTGGGTCACGCCCAGGGCCTCCGCCAGCAGGCGGCGCTGGGCCTCCACCATGTCGAGGTAGCCGTAGCGGGGGAACCGGGCGTGGAGGCCGTCGCTGGGCTTGCTGGACTTCCCGTGGCCGATGCCGTCGGGCAGCACGATGAAGTGGGTGGTGGCATCCAGGGGCTGGCCCGGCCCGAAGAGCTGGCCTGCGAAGGCGGGGCCGGTGAACTGGGCCCCGCTGCCCGTGGTGCCGTGGGTGATGAGCACGGCGTTCCGCACCACCCCCGACGCATCGCGCCGGGGGGTGCCATAGGTGCGGTAGTGGATGCGCAGCTCGGCCATCGCCTCCCCGGACCGGAACCGGAAGTCCCGGAGGACAGCTTCGCCTTCGGTGGGCGTCTGTGCCGGCAGCAGGCCGGCGCAGACTGCCGCCAGGAGGAGGAGGGGGCCGCGCAGGCAGCGCACGTCAGTTCCCCGAGCGGTTGGGGTAGGCCGGCTTGGGTGTGGCCACCGGCGGGTTCTTCCCGATCGCCGCCTCCACCTCCTGGATGGCGCGGTCCAGCTGGGGATCCTTGCCCTGGGCCAGCAGCGCGGGATCGTCCATCACTTCGATGTCGGGGTCCACGCCGTGGCCCTCGACGATCCACCGGCCCTCCTTGGAGTAGATCCCGAAGGTGGGCACGGTCACGCTGCCGCCATCGATGAGGGCGGGGGCCCCGCTGATGCCGATGAGCCCGCCCCAGGTGCGGCGGCCGATGAGGGGGCCGAGGCCGGCCTGGCGGAAGTAGTGGGGGAAGAGATCGCCGCCGGAGCCGCTCCAGCCATTGATGAGCATGGCCATGGGCCCGTTGTGGGCGATCTGGGGCCACTGCCAGTCCTTGCCGTCGCGCACGCCCCAGTAGTTCAGGGTCTTGCGGCCCAGCATCTCGATGAAGCGGTCGGGGATCTGGCCGCCGCTGTTGAAGCGCTCGTCGATGATCAGGCCGGCCTTGTCCCACTGGCCGCGGAACTGGCGCACCAGGTCGTTCTGCCCGCCGATGCCGGTGTCGGGCACGTAGACGTAGCCGATGCGGCCGTTCGAGGCCTTCTCCACATACTTGCGGTGGGCCTCGATCCAGGCCCAGTAGCGCAGCGGGTAGTCGTTGGCCACGGTCTCCACCAGGAGGTCCCGGGCCCCGTCCAGGGAGGGCTTGTCGTTGACGGTGAGGAGCACGGTCTTGCCCGCCAGCCCCTGGAAGGCCGCCCAGGGATCCGTGCGGGGATCGAGGGGAGTGCGGTTCACGGCGAGGAGGTAGTCGCCCTCCTTCACCTTCAGGCCCGGCTGGGCCAGCGGCGCGCGAGTCTGGGCGTCCCAGTCGGCGCCGCGGAGGATGGTCTTGATGCGGAAGGCGCCGTGCTCCAGCGCGAAGTCGGCACCCAGCAGGCCCACGCCGAGGCGCGCCGGCACCTCCTGGTCGCCACCGCCGCGGTAGGCGTGGGAGGCGTTCAGCTCGGCGATCAGCTCGCCGATGACGAAGTTCACGTCCTCGCGGGTCACGCAGTCCTTGAGCAGCTTGCCGTAGCGGGCCTTCTCGGCCTTCCAGTCCACCCCGTGCATGCCGGGGTCGTAGAACATGTCCCGCTCCAGACGCCAGGCATCGTTGAAGATCTGCTGCCACTCGGCCCGAGGGTCGACCGTCATCATCAGCTCGGTGGTGGGGAGCTTCTTCTCGAACTTCTGGTCGGGCTTGAGGTCCAGCAGGACGTAGTCCAGCTTCCGGTTGACCAGCACCTTCTTGCCGTCGGCGGTGAGGAGGGCGCCGTCGACCTCCGCCAGCACGGCCTTCTCCTCGCGTTCTTCCAGGTCGTAGGTGTAGAGCGTGGCCGTGGTGGTCTCGGCCATGGGGTTGAGCTGGGCGGCGCGGCGGTAGACCAGCTTGCCCTTGGTGGCGGCCAGGTCCGAGTAGTAGCCGGCCGTGGGAGGCAGCAGCACCATGCGGGCCTCCAGGCCCTCGAGGTCGATCTCCACGGGCTTGGGAGCCTCCTTCTTGGCCTCGTCCTTCTTGTCGGCGCCGTTGCCGCCTTCCTTCTTCTCGTCCTTCTTCTCATCCTTGGCAGCGTCCGCGTCGTTGCGGGGGGCCATGGGCGAGGCCACATCCTTGCGGAGGGGCAGGGCGGCGAGGCGGGTGGTGGCGGCGTAGGCCCAGGTGCCGTCCAGGTCGCTGTAAGTTGGGCTGAACTGCTGGCCTGTGGAGAGGAAGAGGTACTTGCCCTCGGGATCGAAGACAGGATCGCTGGCGTTGTAGAACGGCGAGGTCACTTCGTGCCGCTGGCCGCTCTTCGTGTCGTAGAGCGCCACCACGGTGTTGCGGTTGGCGGCGTCATGGGGATAGGCGAACCAGCGGCTGTCGGGCGACCAGCTGGCGCGGAACTCCTCCAGGGGTCCTTCGGACATGAAGAGGCCCCGGTCCACCACCTGCACCTTGCCGGTGGCCAGGTCGCAGAGGTTGATGCGCATGGCCTGGTCGGCGAAGACCGCCTGCTTCCCGTCCGGCGACCAGGCGATGCGGTAGCGGAAGCCGGGGCCCAGGTGCGTGACCTGGCGCTCCTGGCCGGAGCCGTCGGCAGGCCGCACATACAGCTCGTACTCGCCCGTGCGGTCGCTGAAGTAGGCCACCTGCGCGCCGTCCGGCGAGAGGGCGGGATAGCGCTCCGCCGCGCCGGGCGTGCGGGTGAGGTCGACGACGTAGCCCTTCTCCGCAGGCACGGAGAAGACCTCGCCGCGGGCCTCGAAGAGCACGCGCTTGCCCTGGGGCGAGAGGGTGGGGTTCTTCAGCAGCTTGCTGGCGTTCTCCTCCCGCGGCCTCAGGGTGGCCTGGTCGGTCACCACCTCGACCTTCACCTCCACCAGCTTCTCGGAGGGCAGCTCGATGCGGTGGAGCCGGCCGCCGGCCTCCAGCACGATGTCGGAGGGCCCGATGGCGGGGAAGTGGGCGTCGTAGTCCTTGAAGAAGGTGATCTGCTTGAAGACCTTCGTGGCGAGGTCGTAGGACCAGACGTTCGCCCGCTTCGCGCCATCGCGGTCCGAGAGGAAGTAGAGCTTCCCGCCGTGCCACATGGGCTGGGAGTCGTTGGAGCCGCCCTCGCTGGGCAGGCGGCTGGCGGTCTTCTTCTCCAGGTCGTAGAACCAGATCTCCGAGGCCATGCCGCCGCGGTAGCGCTTCCAGGTGCGGAAGTCCGTGCTGATGGGCTGGTAGGCCAGGATCTTCCCATCGGGCGACAGGGCGCCGAACTCCGCGTAGGGCAGGGGCAGCGCCTGGGGCAGGCCACCCTCCCTGGCCACCGTGAAGAGCTTGTTGAAGCGGTCCTTGCCCGACTCCATGCCCGAGGCGAACAGGATGGACTTGCCATCCGGGGTCCAGTCCACCATGCGATCGGGCATGGGATGGTGGGTGATCCGGGTGGGGATGCCGCCGCCCACGGGCAGGGTGTAGACATCCAGGTTCCCGTCGTAGTTGCCGCTGAAGGCCACCTCCCGGCCATCGGGCGAGAAGCGGGCGAAGGACTCCTCGCCCTTGGGCGTGGACAGCCGCTGGGCCGTGCCGCCAGCCTTGGGGACGATCCAGAGGTCGTTGGCGTAGGTGAAGACGATCTGCGTCGCCGACACGTCGGGATAGCGCATCAGGCGGGCGTCGATCTGCGCCGAGGCGCTGACAGAAGCCGCCACGACGAGGGCGGTGGCGAAGAAGGGCAACAGGCGCATACGGCTCTCCGGGTTCCTGAGGGGTCCAGGCATCTTACGCACGAGCTGCCGGGAAGGTTGAGGGCCGATGTTCACTTGCTTTGGACAACCTGACCCTTCCCGCGCCCGGTGAAGTAAGGTGGTCCCGGAGTCCGCCATGCGAACCATCCTCTGCCTCATCCTCGCCTGCTCGGGCCTGTCGGCTCAGCACTCTCCGGTGGAGGAGGGCGCCCTGCGCGCCCACCTGGCCTTCCTGGCGGATGACGTGCTGGAGGGCCGGGGCACCGGCCAGCGCGGCGGCGAGCTGGCCGTGCGCTACCTGGAGACCCAACTCCAGGTGCTGGGGCTCCAGCCGGCGAACGGATCGAGCTACCGCCAGACGGTCCGGCTCGCGGGCGTCCGCCTGGATCCGGCCGCCAGCACCCTGGCCTTCGAGGGGCCCCGGGAGGCGCCGGTGCCCGCGTTGGGGACGGACCTCGTCCTGGGCGCCGCCGGGGCCGAGACGGCCCTGGCCGTGGACGCCCCCCTGGTCTTCGTGGGCCACGGCATCGCCGCCGGGGGGCGCGACGACTACAAGGGCCTGGATGTGCGGGGGAAGATCCTCGTGATGCTCGTGGGGGACCGGCAGGAGGGCGCACCTCTGCCGCTCGGCTGCCAGCCCGAGAACTACCAGGGCCGCTGGACCTACAAGTTCGAGGAGGCCCGCCGCCGGGGGGCCGCCGGCGCCCTGCTGGTGCATACGGACGCTTCCGCCGGCTACGGCTGGACCGTGGTGCGCAACAGCTGGACCGGGGAGCGCTTCCAGCAGGCGGGCTCGGGTCAGGTCGGCGCCGTGCAGGGCTGGATCACCGAGGCCTTCGCGGTCCGGCTCTTCGCCGCGGCAGGCCAGGAGTTCCGACGGCTGGCCGTGGCGGCCGGCGGCCGGGATTTCCGGCCCGTCCCCTTGCCGCTCCGGGCCAAGGGGATGCTGCGTTCGGCGGTCCGCTCCCTGAACCAGTGGAATGTCGCCGGCCTCGTGCCGGGCACCGATCCCGCCCTCCGCGGCGAGTGCGTGATCTACTCGGCCCACTGGGACCACTTCGGCCAGGGGGCCGATGGGGCCATCTACGCGGGCGCGGTGGACAATGCCACCGGCTGCGCCGCGGTGCTGGCCCTGGCCCAGGCGGTGACGGCCCGGCCGTTCCCGCGCAGCGCCCTGTTCCTCTTCCCCTGCGGAGAGGAGCAGGGCCTGCTGGGGTCCTCCGCCTATGTGGCCGCCCCCCTGGTTCCGCTGGCGAAGACCCGGCTCGTCATCAACCTCGAGAGCCTCAACGTGGTGGGGCCCACGCGCGACATCGGCCTGCTGGGATCCGGGGACCCGGTGACCCGCCTCCTCTGCGCCCAGGCGGCGGCCGCCACGGGCCTGGTGATCACGCCGCCGAAGCCGGACCCCGCGGGCCTCTGCTTCCGCTCGGACCACTTCCCCTTCATGAAGGCCGGCGTGCCCGCGCTGTCGCCCGGTTTCTCGCTGGATGGCGGCTGGGACTACCTGGGTGACAAGGCCGCGGCCCAGGCGAAGGCCGCGGCCTTCCTGAACCACTACCACCGGCCCTCGGACCGCTACGACCCCGCCTGGAACCTGGAGGGCCTGATGCAGCAGGCGCGCTTCGCCCTGGAACTGGGACGGCTGGCGGCTTCGGCCCGCTGACTCAGGACGCCCGCACGGCCCAGCGCAGCTTGGCGCTGGTGGAGCGCGGATTGGCGCGGCGCTCCTCCGACGAGGCACGGCGGGGTTCGGGGGCGATGGCCGTGTAGGTTCCGTCGCGGAGGCCCTGCTGGAAGGCCTTCTTCACGCGGCGGTCCTCGCCGGAGTGGAAGGTGAGGATCGCCACGCGGCCGCCGGGCTTCAGGGCGCCGGGCAGCTGGGCCAGGAAGCGGTCCAGCACGCCGAACTCGTCGTTCACGGCGATGCGCAGGGCCTGGAAGGTGCGCTGGAGGGCCTTCTTGAGTTCGTCCTCCTCCAGGTCCGGCAGGGCCGCGCGCACGCACTCCGCCAGCTGCCGCGTGGTGCGAAGGGCCTGGCCCGCCACCGCGCGGGCGATGGCGTCGGCCTGGGGTTCGTCGGCGTTCTCCGCCAGCAGTTCCGCCAAGGCGGGTGCGTCGAGGGCGGTCAGCAGGTCCGCGGCGGAGCGGCCCTTCTGGGGGTTGAGGCGCAGGTCCAGGGGGCCCTCCGCCTTCCAGGTGAAGCCCCGGGCCGGGTTGTCGATCTGCATGGAGGACACGCCGAGGTCCGCCAGCACCAGGTCGAAGGGGCCCAGCTCTGCGGCGACTTTGGCGAGGCCGGCGAAGTTGGTGCGGCGGACGATCAGCGCGGTCTCGTCGAACCCCAGGGCGCGCAGCCGCGCTTCCGTGCGGGGCAGCTCGAGGGGATCCACATCCAGTCCCACGAGGCGCCCGCCCGGCCGCAGCCGCGTCAGGAGCTCCCGGGCGTGGCCGCCGTAGCCCAGCGTGGCATCCAGGGCCGCTTCTCCGGGCCGGGGCGCCAGCACCTCGAGGATCTCGTCCACCATGATCGAGCGGTGCGTCCCGGCGGGCGTGTGGCCCCGGGCCGCCACCTTGGCCTGCTCCTCCGCGTAGCGCTCCGGCGCCAGTTCCTTGTATTTCTCGTCGAAGCGCCGGGGGTGGGTCCCCTGGTAGCGGGGGCGGCGCGGGGGCCGGGAGGGCTGGTCGGTCATTCCGCCATGGTACCCGGCCGGGGTTGCAGCTCAGGGCGGCGGGGGCGCTACCCTTCCTGCATGGATGCTCCCGCCTTCACCTACCACCCCATCGGCGTCGTGCGCTCGCCCTACGCGAAGCGCATCGACGCCCCGCACCAGCCCACGGTGGTCGAGGGCACGGAGACGGGGACGCCCGCCGAGGCCTCCCTGGAGCTGGACCCTTCGCTGCCGGAGACGGTGCTGCGCGACCTGGAGGGCTTCGAGCGCGTCTGGCTCCTCTTCGCCTTCCACCTCAGCGAGGGCTGGGCGCCGCTGGTGCAGCCGCCCCGGGGGCCCAAGGCCAAGCGCGGCGTGTTGGCCACGCGCTCGCCCCACCGGCCCAACGCCATCGGCCTCTCCTGCGTGGAGCTGGTGGCCGTGAAGGGCCGTACCCTGCGCCTGCGGGGCGTGGACCTCCTGGACGGCACCCCGGTGCTGGACCTGAAGCCCTACGTGCCCTACGCCGACGCCTTCCCGGAGGCTCGCGCCGGCTGGATCGACGGGGTGGACCGTGCCATGGGGCCGCGCTCCGCACCCGGGCCGAAGCGGCCCCGCAGGTCTTCCCCTTGACGCCCTGAGGGGCGACATTCCACCCTACTGGCACCCAACCCCCAAGGAGCCGCCCCATGGTCCCGCTTTCCCAGCTCTGGCTGCCCATCCTCCTGTCGGCCGTGATCGTCTTCGTGGCCAGCAGCCTCATCCACATGGTCCTGAAGTGGCACAACTCGGACTACGGTGCCCTGTCCAACGAGGACGAGGTCCGCGCGGCCATCCGCAAGGGCTCCCCCGCGCCCGGCCAGTATGTGATGCCCCGCTGCAATGACATGAAGGACATGGGGACGCCCGAGGTTCAGCAGAAGTACAAGGAGGGCCCAGTGGGCTTCCTGGTGCTGGGCCCCAACGGGGCGCCGAACATGGGCAAGGCCCTGGGCCTCTGGTTCCTCTATGCCGCGGTCGTGGCCTTCATGGCCGCCTACGTGGCCGGGCACACCCTGGGCGCCGGCGCGCACTACCTGAAAGTGTTCCGGATCGTGGGCACCGTGTCCTTCCTGACCTATGTCGGCGGCAGCGTGCAGATGGGCATCTGGATGGGCAAGCCTTGGGGCAGCGTGCTCAAGGACCTGCTCGACGGTCTCATCTACGGCCTCCTGAGCGCCGGAGTCTTCGGCTGGCTCTGGCCGCGGTAGGTCCATGGAACCCGGCCGCGACCGCTACGGGCGCCTCCCGTACCGGAGCCTCATCGCCTGGCCGGAGCGCCTGAAGCGCGAGGAGCCGCTGCTCCGGCGGGTGCTGGAGGGCGGCCCCTCGCGCCGCGTGCTGGACCTCGGCAGCGGCACCGGCGAGCATGCCCGCTTCCTCGCCGCCCTCGGCTTCGAGGCCACCGGGGTGGACGCCTCCCCCGCCCAGGTGGCGGCGGCCCGCGCGGCCGATCCGGAGGGCCGCTACCTGCAGGGCAGCCTCACGGACCTGGCGGAGCTGGTGGAGCCCGGCTTCGGCGGCGCCCTCTGCGTGGGCAACACCCTGCCTCACCTGGCGGAGGAGGCGGACCTGCGCTGCTGCTTCGAGGGGCTGGCGTCGCGCTTGTCGCCCGGCGGGATCTTCCTCCTCCAGCTCCTGAACTACGACCGCATCCTGGACCGCGGGGAGCGCACCTTCCCCGTGATGGTGCGGCCCGGGGAGGACGGTGCGGAGACCGTCTTCCTGCGCCTGATGACGCCCCACGCCGACGGGCGCGTGACCTTCACGCCCGCCACCCTGCGCTGGTGCCCCGGGGCCGAGCCGCCCCTGGAGCTGGTCTCCGCCGAGGAGGTCCAGCTGCGGGGCTGGCGGCGCGCCGACATCGAGAGACTGCTCGCAGCCGCGGGCTTCGAGGTGCGGGAGACGCTCGGCACCATGACCGGCGAGCCCTGGAGCCCCACCTCGCCGGACCTGGTCGTGGTGGCGCGGCGATCCTAGCCCGGGATCACGTGGAAGAGCACGGCGAACACGTGGCAGGCGCTGGCGGCCACCACGAAGAGGTGCCACAGCGCGTGGTGGTAGGGCAGCTTCTTCAGGCTGTAGATGGCCGCGCCGACACTGTAGAACCCGCCCCCGGCGAAGAGCCAGTAGAGGCCGTGGGTGGAGAGCGCATGGCCCAGGGGCTTCGCCGCGAAGACGATGAGCCAGCCCATCAGGAGGTAGATGCCCGTGGAGAGGTAGCCCATGCGCTTGGCGAAGGCCGGGTCCATGTCCGTGTCCGAGGGCAGGGCGTGGAGGTGGTCTACGGCGGGGGGGCGGAAGGCCTGCTTGGCGAGCTTGGCGTAGAACACAGCCTTGAAGACGATGCCGAGCACGGCCAGGCCCCAGACCAGGCCGAACAGCGTCCAGCCCACGGCCCCGCGCAGGGCGGACAGGCAGAAGGGCGTATAGGTGCCGGCGATGAGCATGAAGATCGCGGAGTGATCGAAGATCTTGAAGACCAGCTTCACCCGGGGCCCGCGGAAGGCGTGGTAGAGCGTGGACATGAGGTAGAGCAGGATCAGGCTGGAGCCGAAGATGGCGCAGCCCACCACATCCCGGGCCGTGCCGTGGAGCGCCGCGGAAACCACCATCACCACCAGTCCCGCGATGGCCAGGGCCACGCCCAGTCCGTGCGTCAGGCTGTTGGCCAGCTCCTCGCGGGGGGACTGTGGAGTCGAGCCAGGAATCACGGCGCGGAGGGACATGCCTCAAGGATGACAGACTCCGGAGTTCCCGCCGCCCCGGAGATGGGCCTGCGGCGGGCGTTTCCAGGCGATCGGAGGCTACCTCGGGTCAATTCTTCAGGTGCTTGTCGAACCAGTGGAGCATCTCCCACAGGGTGTGCTCGACCGACTCGCGGGCCACATAGCCGTGGCTCTCCAGGGGCAGGGTGACATAGCGGGCGGTCTGGCCGTTGCCCTTGAGGGCGGCGTAGAGGCGCTCGCTCTGGATGGGGAAGGTGCCCTGGTTGTTGTCGGCCTCGCCGTGGATGAGCAGGATGGGCGCATTGAAGTGGTTGGCGGACAGGAAGGGCGACACCTTCAGGTACATCTCCGGCGCCTCCCACAGCGTGCGCCGCTCGCTCTGGAAGCCGAAGGGCGTCAGGGTGCGATTGTAGGCGCCGCTGCGGGCGATGCCGGCCTTGAAGAGGGTGGAATGGGCCAGCAGGTTGGCGGTCATGAAGGCGCCGTAGCTGTGGCCGCCTACGCCCACGCGCCTGGGATCGATGACGCCCAGCTCGTCGGCCTTGTCGATGGCGGCCTTGGCGCTGGCGACCACCTGCTCCAGGTAGGTGTCGTTCACGGTCTTGGGATCGCCCACCACGGGCATGGTGGCGCTGTCCAGCACCACGTAACCCGACAAGAGGAAGAACAGGTGGGACATGCCGCCGATGGTGGTGAACCGGTTCGTGGAGCCGCTCACCTGGCCCGCGGTGCCGGCGTCCGTGAACTCCAGGGGGTAGGCCCAGACCACGGCCGGACGGCGCTCGCCCGCCTTGTAGTCGGGGGGCAGGTACAGCGTGAAGCTGAGGGCCACGCCATCGGGCCGCGTGTACTTCACGAGCTTCTTCAGGATCTTCCGGAGCTCGGGCAGGGGGTCCGTGAAGGACGTCAGGGCCTTGGTTTCGGCCCCGTGCAGGAAGTAGTTCGGCGCCTCCGTGGGGCTCTCGCGCCGCGTGATGAAGCGGCCATCCGGCAGCAGGGTCAGGGGAGCCTCATAGACGCCCTCGCCGCAGCGGAAGAGGCGCTCCGACCGCAGCGAACCGGGATCGAAGCGGTCCAGGAAGGGCCGGTCACCAGAGGGTGTGGCGCCGGCGCCCGCGAGGAAGAGTGAGGCCCCCTGCTGCCGCAGGGCCGTCTGGCCGCTGGGCAGGGTGCGGGCGAGGAAGGAGCCGGGGTGCTTGTAGCGGTCGTTGCTGCTCAGATCGAAGGCCAGGCGGGCCCCCGCGGGCTTCGTGGGATCCACGAGCCAAGTGCGGGTCCAGCGGCGGTCCCGTTCGTATTCCCGTACCACGGCCAGGTCGCCGCGCTCGCCCCACTCGAGGCCCGCGAGGCGTGCCTTGAGGCGGATCAGCTCGGCGGGCGCGGCCTTGAAGGGCGCCGCCTGGGTCAGCACGCGGTCGCGGAACTCGGCCTTCTGCCTGGGATCGCCGCCGTCCAGGGCCTCGACCCAGGCGAGGGTCGCGGGTTCCGTGGGCCGCCAGTGCAGAGAGCGGGGTCCCGTGCGCACGCCCTCCATGGGGATGCCCTCGGCCAGGGGCAGGTCCGCGGCGGTGTGGACGAGCCTGCCGGCGTGATCCCAGACCTCCTCGCGGACGGGGAACTGGAAGGCCGGCACCAGGTAGGAGAAGGGCCGCCGGAGGCGGGCCACCAGGATCAGCTTCCCATCGGGCGAGGGCTGGATGTCCGCGTAGAGGCCGGGCTTGCCGATGGGCTTCAGCGCCCCGGTGGCGAGGTCCACGCGCACCAGCTGGGACTGGCCCAGGAACTCGAACAGGGTCTCGTCGAAGGCGTTCTGGAGCAGATCCTGGTAGGTGGGCGCGGGGGCGGCCTTGCCCTCGGTCTCCTGGATGCGGGGGCCGGTGGGCACCTCCGGCGCCGTGGGCGCAGGACCCTGGTTCGCCGGCACGGCCTTGGCGAGCAGGCTGCCGTCCGGCAGCCAGTCGAGGGGCTGGCCCAGCACGGCATTGAGGCTCAGGCCCGGCACGCGGTGGACCTTCCCGGTGGCGGCCTCGCCAACCCACAGCTCGGTGGCCCGGACCCCGGCTCCGGCCATCACGAAGCGCCGGCCGTCCGGGGACCAGCGGGGCTGGCCCAGGGCCACGCCGGCGGGCAGGAGGATGGGCCGGGCCGGGCCGCCCTCCAGGCCCTGGAGGGCCAGGGTCTTCAGCCGGGGCGGGTTGTGGGGGCCGCGGGTGCGGGGGTTCAGCCGCAGGCCCGCCAGCCGCGCCATGGGCTGGGCCAGAGCCCGGATCGAAGGATGGCGCTCGAACTCGGCCAGCAGAAAGCGGTCGCCCGTGGGGCTGGCGATCAGGGCGGGCGTCCCCGGCGCGTCCAGCACGGCCTGGATGGCCTTGGGTGCCTTCTGGTAGGGCGTGGGCTGGGCGGCGAGGGCCAGGCACAGGAAGGGCGCAAGGGGACGCAGCATGGGCACTCCGGGAGGTTCCGGGAGCATACCACGCCATGCGAGGCAAATCGTCAGTCGACCCGGAACCGGGCGTGGCTGCCGCCGGGGCCGGGCGTCACCTCCAGCCGGGCGGGGATGCGGGCCTTCACCTCGTCCAGGTGGCTGATGAGGCCCACCAGGCGGCCGCCCTGGTTCAGTTCCTCCAGGGTGCGGAGGGCCAGGTCCAGGGCCTCGGAGTCGAGGCTGCCGAAGCCCTCGTCGATGAAGACGGTGTCCAGGCGGATGCCGCCGGCGTGGCGCTGCACCACGTCCGAGAGGCCGAGCGCCAGGGCCAGGCTGGCCTGGAACCCTTCGCCGCCCGAGAGCGAACTCACCGCCCGGGGATGGCCCGTGTGCGCGTCCGTGATCTCCAGCTCGAGCCCGCCGGCCCGGCGCAGGTCGCCGCCGGCCGTGGCCCGCCGCAGGGCGTAGCGCTGCTTGCTCATGCGCCGGAGCCGCTCCGTGGCCGAGACCAGCACCTCGTCCAGGAGGGCGCCCTGCACATAGCGCTCAAAGGAAACGCGGGTGCCGTCCTCGCCCCGCGCCACCCGGGCCAGGCTGGCGGCCGCGCGGTGGCGGCGCGTCTCCGCGCCCTGCCGGGCCTCCAGCTCGGCCAGGGACGCTTCCAGGCGCTGGAGGGTGGCCTGCTCGGATTGGGCGCGGCCCAGGGCCTCGCCGGCCTGGGAGAAGCGGGCCTGGGCGCGGTCCCGGGCGATCTGGAGGGAAGGCAGGTGCGCCAGGGGCGGTTCCCCTGCCGGGATGTCCACGCCGGTCGCCGCCAGAACCGCCAGGAAATCGGCCGCGGTCTTCCGGGCTTCCGTCCGGCCAGCCTCCAGGCGCTCCCGGTGCGATCTGAGGGCCGCATCGGCCTCGATGGCCGCCGTCTGGGCCGCACTCCGGGCCTCGCGAGCCGCCTTCAGGCCGTCCTCGGACCGGGCCAGCTCCTCCTCGGCCTGCCGCCGCCGGGCCGCGAGCGCCCCGGGACCGCGGAGATCCTCCGCCAGAGCCTCCTCGTGGACCTTCACCGTCGCCTGGGCGCCGGCCTCCAGGAGCGCCACCTCCGATTGGCGCTGGGCGGTGGTGGCGAACTGGGCCTCCGCCTGCTGCTGGGCCGCTTCTGCCCCGGCCAGGGTCCGCTCGGCCTGGATCAGATTGCCCTCGGCCCGGCGGCTGCGTTCCAGGGCCTCCAGGGTTCGCGCCTCCTCCGCTGCCAGGGCAGCGGGATCCGCGTGCGCATCCTCCCCCAGGTGGTGGGCGAGATCCTCGCGGCGGGCACGGGCCGTCTCCAGATCGGCGAAGCGCGCGGCGGCGATCTTCTGGGCCTGGCCCAGGGCCGCCTCGGCTTCGTCCTGCCGGGCCTGGGCCCGTTGGAGGGCCAGCTCGTCCGGCTGGTCCGAGGAAGGCGCCGCGGGCCGGGGATGGGCCTCGCTGCCGCAGACGGGACAGGGTTCGCCGGGGGTCAGGTTCTGCGCCAGATGGGCTGCCTGGGCGGCGAGGTGCCGTTCCTGGAGGTCCCGGAGCTGGGTGCGGGCCACCCGGACCGACTGTTCGGCGGCGTTCAACCCGGTCTGGGCCGAGGCATGGACGGTCGTGGCGTGCTCGGCCAGCTGGCTCGCCTGATCGAGCTGCTCGCGTTGCGTCCGCTTCTGACGGGCCAGGCGGAGCAGGCCCTCCCGGCCCTGCAGCTGGGAGGCCTCGGTCCGCAGCTCCTGCAGGAGGGCCTTCTGGCGCGTGGCCTCCAGGCCGGCGGCCTCGCGGTGCCGGGTCTGGCGCCCGGCCAGCTCCTCGAGCTGGTTCCGCTCCAGGGCCGCTGCCGCCACGGCCTTCCGGGCTTGTTCCAGAGCCGCCAGTTTGGGCTCGAGTTCCTTCAACCGGTCGATGGTCCGGCGAAGGTCGTCGCGGCGGGGTTCGTCCTGCTGAGCCTCGGCCAGGGCGGCCTCGGCCTTCGCGAAGGCCTGGGCCCACCCGTCGGCGGTCGCTGCCAGCCGGGCCTCTTCCTGTTCAAGACGCGCCACCGCGGCCTGGGCCTCCCCCAGGCGTTTCCCTTCGCGCAGGGCGGCCTCCGCCCGGTCGAAGGCGCGACGGGCCCCGGCCTGCTCCCGGGTCCGCGCCTCCACCTGCTGGGCTGCGGCCTGGAGGCGTTCCGGCAGGTCCTGGGCGGTGGCCACTCCGGCCTGGGCCAGGAGCTCCCGGGCCGCGGCCTGGGTCGTGAGCAGGGCCTCCCGCAAGGACTTCTCGCGTTCCGCCAGGGCCTCGGCGAGGGCGGCGTAGCGGCCGGTCTGGAAGAGGGTCTGGAGGATGGCCTGGCGCTCGGCGGAGCCCGCCAGCATGAACTCCTGGAAGCGTCCCTGGGGCAGCAGGACCACCTGCCGGAACTGGCTGGCCTTGAAGCCCAGCAGATCCGCCACCGCCGCATCCACCACCGTGGGCTTCTCCGTGGCCAGGGGCACCTCAGCGCCGCCCCGCAGCTCCCACAGGTGGGCGGCGTAGAGCTGCTTCTTCGTGCCGCCGCCGCGCTGCTTCGGCACCTGCTGCTCCGGCGTGCGCTCCACGCGGTAGGTCTTTCCGCCCAGGGCGAAGTCGAAGGTCACGCGGGTGGGGGTGTCCGGGGTGGCGAAGTGGCTGCGCAGGTCGCGGGTCTCCCGCTGGCCGCCGCTGGTCTGCCCGTAGAGGGCGTAGCTGATGCCGTCCAGGAGGCTGGTCTTGCCGGCGCCCGTGGGGCCGTGGATGAGGAAGAAGGACTGGTTCCCCAGGTCCGCGAAGTCGAGCTCCTGCCGTCCCGCGTAGGGACCGAAGGCCTCCAGGCTGAGCCGCAGGGGCTTCATTCGGCCTCCCCGGCGAGCAGCTGTCCGGCCGCGTCCTGGAAGAGGCCGCGCTCATCGTCGTCCATGGGGCGGCCCGCAGTGTCCTGGAAGAAGGCCTCGAAGAGGGCCGCGGGATCCAGGTCGCGGTCCGCAGCGCGCGCGACCTCCTGGGGGGCCGCCATGGGCGGAGCGGGCTGGATCCCGAGGATGTTGGGGTAGATCTGGCGCAGGCGGGCCATGGCATCCAGCACCGGGCCCTCGTCCAGCAGGTCCAGGAACAGGTAGTCGTCGGGATTCCCCTGGGGCCCGCGCATCAGGTCGTCGAAGCGCCCGCGCAGGCGCCGCAGGTCGCGGCGGGGCGTGAGGGGCAGGGCTTCCGTGTGGGCGGGGCCGCGCTCCGGCAGCTCCACCAGGGTCAGGGCCTTGGTGTGAGCCGCCTCGGAGGCGCTGTACTTGAGCAGGCTCCCGGCGTAGCGCACGTGGGGGGAGCCGGCCACCTGGGGCCGGTGGAGGTGGCCGAGGGCGGCGTAGTCGCAGTCCCGGAAGAGGGCCGCATCCACCTCGCCCGTACCGCCCACGGCCAGGCCCAGCTCTGAATCGGAGGCCTCGCCCCCGGCCACGAAGGCGTGGGCCACGGCGACGAAGCGGCGGCCGTCCGGGTGGGCGGCGCGGGCCCGGGCCAGCTGGGCCGCCAGGGCATCGTGGTGGGTGCGGATGCCCTCGTCCTGGAGGGCATGGCGGGCCGTGGCCGGGTCCGCGTAGGGCAGGAGGTGGAAGGCGGCGGAGCCGATGAGGACGGGCGCCGCTGCCTCCAGGGTGCCCGCCACATGGAGGCCCTGGGCGCTGAGGAAGCCGGAGGCGAAGCCCAGACGCTCGGGGCTGTCGTGGTTCCCCGCGATGATCAGCACGGGCACGCCGAGACCCCGCACGAGGCGGTCGAGGGCGTCGTCCAGCAGGGCCACGGCCTCCTTGGGGGGCACGGCGCGGTCGTAGAGATCCCCGGCCACCACCAGGGCCTCGGCGCGGGTCTCCCGCACCATGGCCGCCACCTGGTCCAGGGCGTGGGCCTGGTCCTCCAGGAGGTTCGCGTTGCAGAGGGTCTTGCCGAGGTGCCAGTCGGAGGTGTGAAGGAAGCGCATGGAGGTCCGGAGGAAGGCGTGGTTCCGAGTATCGCACCCCCCACGACAAAGCCCCCTTGCGGGGGCCTCGTCGTAGTGAGTGGAAGGAACGCTACTCGCGCTCGGCCTTGTTGAAGGCGTCGGCCAGCGTCGCCTTTTTGAACTCGGGCTGGCGGGCCTTGGCGGCTTCCATGTCGCCGCGCTCCATGTCCTGCTCCAGCTGCTTGACGGAGAGGCCGATGCGGCGCTCGGTGGGATCGAGCTTCACGATCTTCATGGTGAGCTCCTGGCCGGCGGCGAACTCCTTCTGGATGTCCTCCACCCGCTTGCGGCTCAGCTCGGAGACGTGCACCAGACCCTCGATGCCGTCGCCGAGGTCGACGAAGGCGCCGAAGTCGGTCAGGCGGGCGATCTTGCCGGTGAGCACGGCGCCCACATTGTGGTTCTCGAAGAAGATCTCCCAGACGTTGGGCTCCATCTGCTTCACGCCGAGGCTCATGCGCTGGGCCAGGGGGTCCAGGTTGAGGACCTTGGCGGTGACGCTGTCGCCCTTCTTCACGATCTCGCCGGGGTGCTTGATCTTCTTGGTCCAGCTGAAGTCGGACACGTGGATGAGGCCGTCGATGCCCTCCTCCAGCTCGACGAAGGCGCCGAACTCCGTGATGTTGCGCACGGTGCCCGTGACGATCATGCCGGGCTGGTACTTCTCGGCAATGGCCATCCAGGGGTTGGGGGTGATCTGCTTCATGCCGAGGCTGATGCGGCGGTTCTCACTGTCCACCTGCAGGATCAGGGCCTCGACCTGGTCGCCCAGGTTGACCATGCCCTTGGCGGACTTGACCTTCTTGGTCCAGCTCATCTCGGAGACGTGGACCAGGCCCTCGATGCCAGGCTCGAGCTCGACAAATGCGCCGTAGTCGGTGATGGAGACGACCTTGCCCTTGACGGTGGCCTGGATGGGATAGCGCTCCTCGACGGAGAGCCAGGGATCCGGGAACTTCTGCTTGTAGCCGAGGCTGACGCGCTCGGTGTCCTTGTCGTACTTGAGCACGGCCACTTCGACCTTGTCGCCCACCTGGAACATCTCGCTGGGGTGGTTGAGCCGGCCCCAGGACATGTCGGTGATGTGCAGCAGGCCGTCCACACCGCCGAGGTCGACGAAGGCGCCGTACTCGGTGATGTTCTTGATGGTGCCCTCGACCAGCTTGCCTTCCTCGAGGCCCGCAAGGGTCTCTTCCTTCAGGCTCGCGTTGATGGTCTCGAGGAACAGCTTGCGGGACAGCACGATGTTGCCCCGGCGGCGGTTGACCTTGATGACCTTCATGTCGAAGGACTTGCCGAGGTAGGGATCCAGGTTGCGGACGGGCTTCATGTCCACCTGGCTGCCGGGCAGGAAGGCGCGGATGCCGATGTCCACGGCCAGGCCGCCCTTGACCTTCTCGAGCACGGTGCCGTGCACGGTCATGTTGGAACGGAAGGCCTTCTCGACCTCGTCCCAGATCTTCATCTTCTCGGCGCGCTCACGGCTGAGGCGCACGTTGCCGTTGGCGTCCTCGAGCATTTCGAGCAGCACTTCGACCACGTCGCCCACCTGGACGCCCTGGGTGCCATCCGGATTGTTGAACTCATCCAGATTGACGGTGCCCGACCCCTTGTAGCCGATGTCGATGATGACGTCCTTGCCGCGGATCTCCACGACGACGCCACGCACGACCTCTTCTTCGCGGAGGCCGCGGGTCTCGCCCTGCAGGGCGGCCATGAACTCCTGGCCTTCCGCACTGTCGTCTTCGACGTAACCCGCGTCGAGCACGGTGATGCGGCCCATCTGCTTGGAGCCCAGGCCCTTGATGATTGATTCTAACTTGGACATGTAAGTCCACCTCGTTTGGTTGCGCCCACGCTCTGGTGGTGCGCTGGAATCCCGGCACACGAAGTCCGGCAGAACGCCCAGAGTATCCAGGAATGCCCCGGCAGGCCAGGAAAAAGGGGGCGGGCGCCCCGGGCGCCCTAGACCTGCGGGGAACGGCCATTGCTATGCCTTGGATACGGAGCGGTCTTCCGCAGGTAGGCCATCGCCCGGTACACCGCTTTCCGCCAGTTCATGCCCAAGAAGCTGTTCAAAGGGGTTGACGCGCCCCTGATCGAGACATACAGTGCCTCCGGTTTGTGTCAGGTGCATATTCTGCCCAGACCTCCTTTGAAGCCGTCCACCGTTCGTCTTGCGCCTCTGCGAACGTGCATGCTGGTCAGGCTACCCCACGCTCCGTAGAAGGGCCGAGGCACCGATGGTTCCTCCCGCATTGCCATGCCCGTTTTTGGAACCTGTGCCGTTCCATCTCACGCAACGCCCGTTCCGGAGGTCCAGCCATGACCCGTCATTACGCGACCGACATCGAACCACCCGCCCAGGATGGTCTCTCCATCATGCTCGATAACCACGTGAGCCTGCAGCGGTCCCTCCTGCTCAAGCCTCCGAGCGACGCCGTGAACACGCCGCCGGTGCTCACGTTCGAGCGCAAGCGCGAGGTGGAGATCCCATGGGGCGAGTTCGGACCGCAGGCGCCGGTCGAGGCGATCCGGGCGCATTTCGAGGCCTCCTGGGGCGTGGCCAGCGTCAGGGATCTCTGGAAGCCGCTCAATGACCACATCAAGCCCCTCTCCGCCCAGTTCCCTCTCTTCTGCACGGACTTCCAGCAGGCCAACAAGTCGAGGACGGTCACCACAGGATTTGCGATCCGGTTCGGGTCCGGGACCCGCTGGTATCTGCTCCTCGACCGCCCGGACCATGCGTTGACCCTGGACGACTTCTCGACCTTCGAGAAATACGAAGCCGCGTGGGGGAAGGTCGAGGGCGTCGAACTCGCATTCCCGACCGCCGCCGAAGCCGGATCGCTCTTCATGGAATTCCAGGAGATCGACCTTCGACCGGCGCTCCTGGCGAGGCGGTACCAGGAACTGTCCATCCTGTTGACATTCGCCCAGACCGTGAAGAGCAGCGTGGGGGATGCGACGAAAGCGCTCCTCACCCGCCTCGCCTCTGCGAGCCTGAATCGCGATGAAATCGAGGACCTGGAACAGCGTGCCCTTCAGCTCGAGATGGGCGAGTACGATGTGCAACGGCAGATCGACCGCCTCGCCGCGGATGCGGCGCGGCTGGGGTACCTGCTCTTCCTGGAGCCGAATCCGAGGCAGGTCATCGGGCCCGACAAGAAGACGGTCCTCATCACCCTCGAGAAAGGGAAGCTGTACACGACCGTCAAACAGACGGTGAGCTGGACCGAGTACATCTCGGTGAAGCCCCACTGGTGGAGCCGGCGGACCACCTCCTCGATCTTCAAGGAAGAGACGGTCCCAAGCTACCAGGTGGTCGACCTCGTCAGGAACGTGGTCGCAGAGCGGAAGTCTGCCTGGATCACCGAGGGGAAGACCGTGATCGTCTTCGAGAAGTCCTCTGCCGGGTTCGTGAGCACCGACGGCCGGACGCTGCGCCAGGTGATGGATCTCTGTCTCGAGGACGAAAGTTTCCGCTGCCGCTGTGTCATCCTGCTGCCGGTTTTCGAGGAGTCCCTGACTGGGAACCGCGTGCTCACGAAGTACAGCGTCTTCCTCCGGCCCCTGCCCGGGATCGTGCCCAGCAGCCCGCCGCGCCTCGCGCTGGCCGAGTCGCTTTCCTACCGGACTGCATGGACCGGCACGCACCTCGGCGAACTGGTCAGCGCCATCAACCTGGCACCCGGCGAGGAGCGCCAGGTGAAGATCACCAAGAAATACGACCAGGAAACCACAGTCAGCCACACATCGACCTCGATCTTCGACGTCAACCGCGCGGAGAGCAACGATCTCGCGACGGAGATGGAAAACCAGGTCCGGCGGGAGCAGGAGAAGTCGAGCAATATGCAGTGCAGCGCCTCTGTATCCGGAGGCTACATGGGCATCACCGCAGAGGCGAGCGCGAGCGCCGGCACCAGCAGTTCCCTCAAGGATTTCAGCCAGGCCATCAGCAAGACCGCCAAAAAGGCGTCCCAGGCGCTCACCCAGCAGAAGCGCGAGGAAGTGAGCACGTCCACCACTTCCCGTGCGACCGTGTCCAACACGGACGAGACCGTCGCCACACTCCACAACATCAACCAGGGCCGTGCCCTGAATCTCCTGTTCTACCGTCTGTACAACCGTTTCGAAGGCGGCCTCTTCCTCGACTCGCTCCGGTTCGAGGTCATCACGGGGGTCGAGTCGATCGCGGGGAGCGGCGTCCATGAGGCGAGGAGCTACAGCCTCGAGGAGTTCCCTCAGGCCGTCGACGCGCTCCGGGTGTCGGGTCTCGGTTCCACCCTTCCGAAAGAGGACTACGCCAGGAAGCTCGTGGCGAGCGTGAGAACGGTCCTCGACCGTGAGTACGTCGCTCCTGAGTCGTCCATGGCTGTTCTGGCTGCAAGCACAGTGATGGCTCCGGAGGGCATGGCGGCTCATCGCATGGGATTCTCCGTGCCTCGGCCGGAAGGCACGATGTCCGTGATGAAGCTGAGGCTGCCCGCGCGCCATGAAGGTGCGGTCCCTGGCGACCTTGTCATGTTCGGGGCAGCGGCGGTTTCCGGACAACCCGAGGAAGGCCGGACCCAGGTTCCCCCGGAGGCTCGCGCCGACCTCGCCCAGCTGACCGACGATCTGCGGGCTGCGACAGTTCTCAGCGATGACCCCATGGAACCACAGACCCTGCTCGTGCCCGCTGGCGGGCTGTACCTCGACACCGCGGTCGGGGCTCAGCCGGCGACCGAACCCTACTCGGAGCGCATGCGCGAGGAGGAGGTGCGGATGCGCCAGGCTGAGGTGTTCCTGAAGGCCTCGGAAGGCTTTTTGAACCAGGCCAAGGCTACGGCCCGGCTGGCGGATGAGGATGACGTCGATGGGAACGCGCGCCAGCAGAATTGCATCACCGGCTTGCTGCCCGCATCCTCGCTGAACAGCCTGCTGATTTCGCTGATGCATCCCCTGCCTGCGGGGGTCTGGTCGCTCCAGGTCGCCGGCGAGACCCGGGCCGAGGTGGAGGCGAAGTACGTCGGGAAGTGCCTCCTGGAGTTCTCATGGAATGCACCTCAGCCGTGGCTTCGCGGGGACCTGTTCCAGTTGGAGATCTCGCTGGTCGAGAAGGCCTCCGCCATGCGGATCACCCATGCCGGCGCCGGGTTGGCTCAAGTCTAGGGGGAGGGCCGGCGGATGGCTGTGAAATACACTGCGAAGTTGACCTGCCGCTCATTCGATGACCATGACGCGAAGCCACCCTTGAAACCGCCGTTCGTGGAGGCGGACTCATACCGCCCATTGAGCGACGCGAGGGTGGCCTGCGGTCCCGACAGCCTCCACAGAATCCAACTGGATGCGGATGTCTGGACGGACGATGGGCGCGAGCGAGACTTGACGGTGGGCTTCACCCAGCACGTCATGCGTTCGAGCCGGGAGGCGATCTACGGTTCGGAGGCGGATGGTGGCGCTGTCGGGGTGGTCCGGTATGTCATCCCACCCAACTGCCTCGACGGCGCCCCGGACCAAGCGCTCCCCTTCTACGATCTGAACGCCCGGACGCTCCACCCTGGGGACAAGGACCAGCCGGCGCATATCCACTTGGAGGACAGGCCGGATTCGAGCGTCAACTCTCGTATGGCAGATCTGGCAACTGGTGAGCTCCGGAGGCTCATGTCGTTCAAGGTAGATGAATCATTCCTCATCTCCCTGCTTGTGCGTCAGAAGGGGAGCGAAACGGTGCTGGATCCTGTGCCGATCGCCCAGTGGCAATGGGGATATGAGTACCTGTTCACTTGGGACGAGCAGGGGAAGCCGACGCTGATGGAATCCCGTTTCGAGAGGCTTACGGCCGTAGAGCCCTGCAGCGTGGCCGGGATCCGCTTCGACGGAGCTTCCGCCGGGACCCTGTTCAAGGAAGAGGTGGAATGGCGGGCGCCGACGAAAGCCAAGCCTGTACTCGAGGCCGCCAGGGAGGCCGCCGTGCAGGCACAGCTTGGTGCGCACCTGGCGGCGCCCATCGGGGTCCCTTCGGATCGTGCGTCGGCCTCTGGAAGCCTTCCGAGCCTCAGCTCCCCAGAGAGGGGCTCCCTTGCCGCGAAAGCGGGTCCGCCCCGCAGCAGTCAAGCGATGCGCAGCCAGAGAGTGGAACAAATGAGAGCTGAGGCGAGGGCGGAGGCGGCCAGGCGGGCGGCGGCGAGGGCACAGTAGCCGCGCGGGGGGAGGCCTGTGGATCGCTAGACCGAGATCACCACGATCTCGGGGTCCACTTCCTTCTGGAGCATGCCCTCGATGGCCACCAGGGTGCCGGTGAGGCTGGCGGGGCAGGAGCCACAGGCTCCCCCATGTGAGCATCCATCCGGATCATGACCTGCTTCTCGTGGCGCCCGATCAGCTCGAGGCCGCCGCGGTCGGCCGCCAGGGCGTACCGGAACTTCAGACGGAGATCACCACGATCTCGGGGTCCACTTCCTTCTGGAGCATGCCCTCGATGGCCACCAGGGTGCCGGTGAGGCTGGCGGGACAGGAGCCTCAGGCTCCCCCATGTGAGCATCCATCCGGATCATGACCTGCTTCTCGTGGCGCCCGGTCAGCTCGAGGCCGCCGCGGTCGGCCGCCAGGGCGTACCGGAACTTCAGACCGAGATCACCACGATCTCGGGGTCCACTTCCTTCTGGAGCATGCCCTCGATGGCCACCAGGGTGCCGGTGAGGCTGGCGGGGCAGGAACCGCAGGCTCCCCCATGTGAGCATCCATCCGGATCATGACCTGCTTCTCGTGGCGCCCGATCAGCTCGAGGCCGCCGCGGTCGGCCGCCAGGGCGTACCGGAACTTCAGACGGAGATCACCACGATCTCGGGGTCCACTTCCTTCTGGAGCATGCCCTCGATGGCCACCAGGGTGCCGGTGAGGCTGGCGGGGCAGGAGCCACAGGCTCCCATGTACCGGATCATGACCTGCTTCTCGTGGCGCCCGATCAGCTCCAGGCCTCCGCCGTCCGCCGCCAGGGCGGGCAGGATGGCGCTTTCCAGGACCATGCGGATGTCCTTGAGCATGGGGTCGTTCTCGTCGTCCACCTTGCTGAAGACCCGGGGACCCCCGGCGGCGGGGGCCTGTCCGCCGCCCACGCCCGCGGCGGCGCGGATGGGTGCGGCCAGCAGGGGCAGCATCTCGGGCCAGCCCTTGTCGTCGGTCTTGGTGACGGTCAGGAACTTGTCCTGCATGAACACCGAGGTGACGTTCCCCACGGCGAAGAGGCCCTTGGCCAGTTCGTCATGCTCCGCCGTCTCCGCGTTGGGGAAGGACTTGGGGAAACCCAGGGCCACGGCTTCCTTCAGCACGAACTTCACCGCATTGGGGTTGGGGGTGTATTCGATCTCGGCGATCTTGGGCATCTGTGGACTCTTAACCGCGAATGACGCGAATGGGCGCGAATGGAGAAGAATGAAACGGACCGTCCGGAGTGGCGCGGGCAGTGATCGGGCTTTTATTGGCGTGAATTCGCGCCATTCGCGGTTCCTATTCTGTGGAGGCCTCTTCCTCGCCCTTGAGCGCGGCATGCAAGGTGGCCCAGGGGAGGACGGCGCACTTCACGCGGCTGGGCAGGTCCTTGACGCCGCTGAAGAGGGTGAGCTTCCCGAGGAGGGGTGCTTCGGTGGCGGGGTCCAGCTCACCGCGCACCATGCCGCGGAACTGCTCGGCCATGGCCTCGGCCTCGGCCACGGGCCTCCCCTTCACGGCCCCGGTCATGAGGCTGGCGCTGGCGGTGTCGATGGCGCAGCCGCTGCCCTGGAACTTGATGTCCTGCACGATGCCGTCCTCGATCACCAGCGTCAGGTCCAGCTGGTCGCCGCAGAGCGGGTTGAAGCCCTCCGCGTGGTGGGTGCAGGGGGCCAGCTTCCCGAAGTTCCGGGGCTTCTTGTTGTGCTCCAGGATCACCTGCTGGTAGAGCTCGCGGGGGTCGGTCATTTGAACAGCTCGATGGCTTTGAGGACGGCCGACACCAGGATGTCCACTTCCTCGCGGGTGTTGAAGTAGGCGAAGGAGGCGCGGGTGGTGGCGGGGACGCAGAAGCGGGTCATGACGGGCTGGGCGCAGTGGTGGCCGGCGCGGACCACGACGCCTTCGCCGTCCAGCAGGCTGCCCATGTCGTGGGCGTGGATGCCCTCGACCACGAAGGACAGGACGCTGGCCTTGTCCTTGGCGTTCCCCAGGATGCGCAGGCCGGGGAGGCCTGCCAGGCGCTCGGTGGCGTAGGCCAGCAGCTCGTGCTCGTGGGCGGCGATGCGGTCCAGGCCCAGGGCCGTCACGTAGTCGATGGCCGCGCCCAGGCCGATGGCGGCGGCGATGGGCGGAGTGCCCGCCTCGAACTTGCCCGGGGCGGGCAGGTAGGTGGTCTTCTCCCAGCTGACGGAGCGGATCATGCTGCCGCCGCCGTGCCAGGGGGGCATGGCCTCCAGGTGGGCCAGCTTGCCGTAGAGCACGCCGATGCCCGTGGGGCCCGAGAGCTTGTGGCCGCTGAACACGTAGAAGTCGGCGTCCAGATCCCGCACGTCCACCGGGAGGTGCGGGACCGCCTGGGCGCCATCCACCAGCACGGGCACGCCCTTGGCGTGGGCGCGGGCGATGATCTCCTTCACGGGATTCACGGTGCCCAGGACATTGCTGACGTGCACCACGCCGAGGAGCTTCGTGCGGTCGGTGATGAGTTCGTCGAGGGAGTCCAGGATCAGCTCGCCATCATCGGTCATGGGGATGACCTTGATCGTGGCGCCCTTCTCCTGGGCCAGCATCTGCCAGGGCACGATGTTGGCGTGGTGCTCCATGGCGGACAGGAGGATCTCGTCGCCGGCCTTCACCGTCATCCGGCCGAAGGTCTGGGCCACGAGGTTGATGGCCTCCGTGGTGCCTCGCGTCCAGACGATCTCCTTGATGGAGCCGGCCCCGATGAATTTCCGCACCTTCTCCCGGGCGGCCTCGTAGAAGTCGGTGGCCTCCTGGCTGAGGGTGCTCACCCCGCGGTGCACGTTGGTGTGCTCGTCCCGCTGGTATTTCGTCATGCGGTCGATGGCCTGGACGGGCATCTGCCCGCTCACGGCGCTGTCGAGGTAGATCACCGGCTTGCCGTGGAGGATGCGGGAGAGCAGGGGGAAGTCCTGGCGGACGACCGCCACGTCGAGGGGCTTCAGGTCGACGCTCATCCGAGGTCCCCCAGCGAGGTGGCCTGGGTGCGGGCCATGACCAGCTGGCGAAGGGCCCGGCGCAGGCTGGCCACGGGGATGTGGGTGAGCACATCGGCCGCGAAGCCGTAGGTCAGAAGGTTGCGGGCGTCGTCGGCGTTCATGCCGCGGCTCTGGAGGTAGAACAGCTCCTCGGGATCGAGCTGCCCGACGGCGGCACCGTGGCTGCACTTCACGTCATCCGCGTAGATCTCCAGCTGGGGCTTGGTGTCCACGCGGGCGGCCTCCGAGAGCAGCAGATTGCGGCTCTGCTGCTGGGCGTCCGTGCCCTGGGCGCCCTGGGCCACGAGGATCCGGCCGTTGAAGATGGCCCGGGCCTTCCCGTCCACGATGCACTTGTGCAGCTGGTGGCTGGACGCGCCGGGCTCGGCATGGTGCAGGAAGCTGTGGGTGTCGGCCACCTGCGCGCCCTCCAGCAGGGCCAGGCCGTCCAGGCTGGCCTCGGCGCCCTCGGCCAGGCGCACCCAGGGCTGCTGGCGGGAGAGCCGGGCCCCGAAGCTGAGGGTCCGGGAGTGGTACTGGCCGCCCCGGCCCACCTCGGCTTTGAGGGTGCCGAGGTGGTAGGCCTCAGGGCTCTCGCGCTGCACACGCTCGTGACGGAGGATGGCGCCTTCGGCCACATGGACTTCGACCACGGGGCAGCTCAGGTAGGGGCCCTCGCCATGGTGCTCTTCCACCAGCTCCAGTTCCGCCCCGCGCTCCAGCATCACCAGGATCCGGGGAAACACCGCGATGGGAGTCTCGGCCTTGGTGATGAAGAGCAGGTGCAGGGGCAGGGCCACCTTCAGGTTCTTGGGCACGAGGATGACGGCGCCATCCTCGAAGCGGGCGGTGTTCAGGTCCTCGAAGAGCCCCTTCGCCGCGCCGTTCCCGATGCTGCCCAACGTGTGGCAGGCCTCGCTGGCGTGGGACATGGGGAAGTAGCGCACCCCGGCGGGGACGGCCGAGGCGCAGCTGGCGTGGGGGGCATGATGGCCGTTCACGAAGACCTGGCGTGTGCCCACCATCTCGGGCAGCAGGTGCCCGGCGATGTCCACGGTGGCCTTGGGCGCGGGGCCGAAGGTGCTGCTGGCCAGGACCTTCAGGTCCGTGTACTTCCAGTCCTCGTCGCGGGTCGCGGGCAACTCGCGTCCCGCCAGCCGCAGCTCGGCCGCTTCGCGCAGCGAAGCCCACTCAGCGGGCCTGGGCCCGCTGAGCAGATCGGCCAGCAGGTTGGAGCCAGCCACCACCGTGGTCATCGTGCGCCCCCGGCGGCGGCCTCTTCCAGCACCCAGTCGTAGCCGCGGTCCTCGAGTTCGATGGCCAGTTCCTTGCCGGCGCTCTTGAGGATGCGGCCGCCGGAGAGCACGTGCACGAACTGGGGCTGGATGGTCTCCAGGATGCGCGGGAAGTGGGTGATGATCAGCAGCGCGCGGTCGGGGCGCTGGAGCTTGTTCACGGCGTCGCCCAGGACGCGCAGGGCGTCGATGTCCAAGCCGCTGTCCAGCTCGTCCAGGATGGCCAGCTTGGGTTCCAGCACGGCCATCTGGAGGATCTCGTTGCGCTTCTTCTCGCCGCCACTGAAGCCCTCGTTGAGGCTGCGGTCGAGGAACTCCTCCTTCATGGCCACGAGCTTGATCTTCTCGTGGATGAAGTCGTCGAACTCGAGGGGGTCCAGCTCGTCGCGGCCCTCGGCCTCGGCCTTCTTGTTGTAGGCCAGGCGCAGGAAGGCGGCGTTGCTGACGCCCGGCACCTCGATGGGATGCTGGAAGCCCATGAAGAGCCCGGCGCGGGCCCGCTCGTCGGCCGCCATGTCGAAGAGGTTCCGGCCCTCGTAGAGGACTTCGCCGCCCGTGACCTCGTAGGCCGGGTGGCCCACCAGCACCTTGCCCAGCGTGGACTTGCCCGAGCCGTTGGGGCCCATGATGGCGTGGATCTCCCCCGCCTTGATCTCCAGGTCGATCCCCTTCAGCACCGGCGTGCCGTTGATCGAGGCGGTGAGGTTCTTGATCGAGAGCATTCAGAACTCCAAAGACAAACTATCAACCGCGAATGACGCGAATGTCCGCGAATGGAATCCTGGCTGTTGATTCGCGCAGATTCGCGCCATTCGCGGTTCCATCTTTTAGCCCACGCTTCCTTCGAGCTTCAGCGACAGCAGCTTGGTGGCTTCGACGGCGAACTCCATGGGGAGCTCGCGGAAGACGTCCTTGCAGAAGCCGTTGATGATCATGCTGATGGCTTCCTCCGCGGGGATGCCGCGCTGCTGGAAGTAGAGCAGCTGCTCTTCGCCGATCTTGCTGGTGGTGGCCTCGTGCTCCACCCGGGCGCTGCGGTTCTGCACCTCGATGTAGGGGAAGGTGCTGGCGCTGCAGGACTGGCCGATGAGCATGGAGTCGCACTGGCTGAAGTTGCGGGCGCCCTCGGCCTTGGGCTGCACCTTCACCAGGCCGCGGTAGCTGTTGGAGCTGTCACCGGCGCTGATGCCCTTGCTGATGATGGTGCTCTTCGTGTTCCTGCCGATGTGCACCATCTTGGTGCCTGTGTCGGCCTGCTGCTTGTGGTTGGTGAGGGCCACGCTGTAGAACTCGCCGATGCTGTCGTCGCCCAGCAGCACGCAGCTGGGGTACTTCCAGGTGATGGCGCTGCCGGTCTCCACCTGGGTCCAGCTGATGTGCGAGGCCTTGCCCTTGCAGAGGCCGCGCTTGGTGACGAAGTTGAAGATGCCGCCCACACCGTTCTTGTCGCCGGCGTACCAGTTCTGCACGGTGCTGTACTTGATGGAGGCCCGGTCCAGCGCCACCAGCTCCACCACGGCGGCGTGCAGCTGGTTGGTGTCGAACTGCGGCGCGGTGCAGCCCTCCAGGTAGCTCACGCTGGCGCCTTCTTCCGCCACGATGAGGGTGCGCTCGAACTGGCCCGACTCCTTGTTGTTGATGCGGAAGTAGGTGCTCAGGTCCATGGGGCAGGCCACGCCCTTGGGGATGAAGACGAAGCTGCCGTCCGTGAAGACCGCGCTGTTGAGGGCCGCGTAGAAGTTGTCGGAGGAGGGCACCACGCTGCCCAGGTACTGCTTCACCAGGTCCGGGTGGGACTTCACGGCCTCGCTGAAGCTGCAGAAGATGATGCCGACGGCGGCCAGCTTCTCCCGGTAGGTGGTGGTGACGCTGACGGAGTCGAAGACCACGTCCACGGCCACGCCCGCCAGGGCCTCCTGCTCGTGGATGGGCACGCCCAGCTTCTCGAAGGTGCGCCGCAGCTCGGGATCCACCTCGTCCATGGAGGCGTACTGGGGCTTCTTGGGCTTGGGGGCGCTGTAGTAGACGATCTTCTGGAAGTCGGGCTTCGGATACTCGACCTTGGCCCACTCCGGCTCGGTCATGGTCAGCCAGTGGCGGTAGGCCTTCAGGCGGAACGCCAGCAGCCAGTCCGGTTCCCCCTTCTTGGCCGAGATGAAGCGGATGACGTCCTCGTTGAGCCCGGGCGCGACGCTGTCCGCCTCGATGTCCGTCACGAAGCCGTACTTGTATTCCTGGCTGGTGACCACATTCAGCGTGGAACTCATCCTGCCTCCCGAGTCTTCCATTCTGGAATCTCGACTAAAATTGTCAACTTAATAACCTGTGGTCCGGATCACGCTTCCGCGGGTCCGTCCAGTTCCTTGAGCAGGCCCCGGATCTGGTTCTTCACACCCTTGGCCTGAGAATCATTGAGATCGCCGTACTCGGCGTCCAGGCCGGCCTTGAGCAGGGCCCGGGCCTCCTCGCGCTCGCCCAGGCCCGCCAGGGCGGCGCCGAGTTGGAAGTGGTTGATGAGCGTGGGCTCTTTTTCCAGCAGCGGATCCAGCAGGTCCAGCACCTCCTGGTGGCGCTTGAGGGCCAGGAGGTACTGGCCCAGCAGGGTGCGGGCGCGGGGCTCCATCCCGGGGAGCGGGTGGGCGTGGAGGCGGCGCACCTCGACCAGGTCCTGGTCCGTGGCCTGGCCGTTCATGAGGCGGTAGGCCTGGCGCATGAGGGCGGCCTCCCAGGCCCCGGTGCTCTTGGGGTGGCGGGTGAGGAAGGCGTCCAGCATCCGGGCGATCTCCTCCTCCCGCTTCTGGGCCATGAGGTGCTCGAGGCCCAGCCGCAGGGCCAGGAAGCAGAGGCGCGGGTGCCGGTCCGAGCAGGCGAAGTCCAGGGCCGCCTTCAGGTTCTTCTCCGGGTTCCGGAGGAAGGCCAGCCGCAGCTCCAGCCACTCGGAGCGCTGGCTCTTCCCCTTGCGCCGGACGCGCTTGAGGAGGAGGGCGGCGGGCTCCAGCTGGTCTTCATCCAGCAGGTTCTCGACCTCGTCCAGCAGGGTCTGGGTGCCGGTCTTGCCGTCCCGGGCCTCCCGCAGCTGGGCATGGTCCTCGGCGTCCACCATGAGCAGGAGGTGGGGATCCCCGGGATTCTGCATGAGCAGTTCCTGGAGGATGGCGAAGGCCTTGGAGCGGTCGCCCTGCTGGAGATAGGCCTCGGCCAGGGATTCGCGCACGTGGAGGTCGCCGGGCAGGTAGGCGCTGGCCTCCTTGAGGACGGGCACGGCCAGGGCGCTCTCCCCGCGGGCCAGATGGACCTGCCCCAGCAGCAGCAAGGTCTCGCCATCCTTGCGGCGGGCCACGGCCTCCTGGGCCGCCTCCAGGGCGCCCTGGAGATCCTCCTCGTCCAGCAGCAGCTCCGCCAGCAGCATGCGGGGCTCGGGGTCCTCGGGGCGCAGGTCCGAGGCCTGGTGCAGGGCCTCGATGGCCTGATCCGCCTGGTCCGGCAGCTCCTGGAGCAGCTTGGCAAGGAGCATCCAGGCCTCGAAGTGGCGGGGGCTCAGACCCACGGCCTTGCGGACGAGGCCCTCGGCCTCCTCGAAGTTCTGGGCGGCCTCGTGCAGGGAAGCCGCCGTGAAGATCAGCTCGTAGTTCTTGGGGTCCAGGGGCAGGGCCTGGCCCAGGCGCTGGGCGGCGCCGGGCAGGTCGGCGGCTTCCAGCAGGGCGGTGGTCTCCAGCAGGGCGCGCTTGAGCTGGGCCATGGACTTGGGCCGCGCGATGGGCAGGATGCGGGCCCGGTAGCGGGTGAACAGCTCCCGGGCGCTGATGAGGTGCAGGTTCTCCTCCACCAGCTGCTCCCAGCGCTCGGAGAAGGCGTGGGCATCCAGCTGGCGCTTCTGCTCCATCTCCTGCACCAGGGCCATGAGCCCGTTGCGCAGCATCACCTCGCTGCGCTCCAGCTTGCCCAGCTGGTCGGAGACGGTCTCGAGGTAGGTCTCCACCCGGCGCAGCGTCTCCTCCAGGCCGGTGATGCGCTCCAGGAGGTGCTCTTCGAGGTCTTCGCCGCCTTCGGGCTCGTCGGGCTCGTCCTCCCAGGTCTGGTCCCCGGCCAGGATGAGGAGCCGCGTGCCGCATTTCACGCAGGTCTCCCGGTCCCCGGGGTTCCAGGAAAGGCAGTTCTGACAGTAGGAACCAGGCAGATCGTTGGCCATGGTTCCAGGATAGCTGGCCCCGGGAGGCTGAAGGTTTTATCCTGAGGCCCGCGAGGGCGGCCCATGAGTGACGAGCAGGAACGCCAGGACAAGCGCCAGGAAGCCATGGAATGGGTGGGGAAGGCCTACCAGCTCCACATGAAGGGGGAGGTGGCCAAGGCCATCGGCCTCTACACCAAGTCCATCGAGATCTGTCCCACGGCGGAGGCCTACACCTTCCGGGGCTGGGCGCGCTCCTTCGAGAAGGACTATGCCGCGGCCATCGAGGACTGCCACCGGGCCATCGACCTGGACCCCGAGTTCGGGAACCCCTACAACGACATCGGCGCCTACTACGTGGAGCAGGGCGAGCCCGACGAGGCCATCCCCTGGCTGCGCATGGCCCTCAAGGCCCAGCGCTACGAAAGCTACTGCTACCCCCATTTCAACCTGGGCCGGGTGTACGAGGCCAAGGGCCAGCTGGACAAGGCCCTCGAGCACTTCCGGAAGTCCCTGGACGAGAACCCCCGCTACGCCCTGGCCGCCAAGGCCGTGGAGCGGATCAAGGGCAAGCTGGCGCCGCGGGATCCGGAGAAGATCGGCTGACTTTGACAGGGCCTTCCGCGGCCAGCGGCCGCTGACCTCTTGTGCTGGTTCCCGGAGTCGGGACCCGGCTTCGGGGGCCTGCTTTCGCCGTTGCTCGCAGACGGGGGCCCGGGTTCCGAATACGCTGGTGTGAACCCAGAGCTTCCAGATCTGTCATGAGGGGGAATCCATGAGACCCGGTGCGCTGGCGGCGTTTGTCTTGATCTCCGCTTCCTTGGTCGGCGGTTCAGGCCTGGCGGCCGCCACCAGGCCCCTTCCCAGCAAACATGCCAAGAGCGGCCTCTCCTGCTATGACTGCCACCACCAGGAGAACCCCACCCAGGCCGCGGTGCCCGAGGATTCCTGCATGGTCTGCCATGGGGACCCGGTGGCCATGGCCGCCTATACCCGGCACCTTCCCGTCAACCCCCATGACCCGCCCAAGAAGGCCGGGCACCCCGGCCCCTTCTCCTGCACCGAGTGCCACCATCAGCACAGGGCACCCGAGGTGAAGTGCCTGGAATGCCATGCGGATTTCAAATTGAAGGCTCCGCTGTAGCGCGGCCGCCCCGACCGGGGGTGGAGGTCTGGCTGGGCAGGACTTTGATCGAGGCACGGACCCTGCAGGCTGAATCTGTGCTGAACTGGAGGGGAGGTCCGCCATGAAGTTCACCATCGCCCACAGCCCCGATTCCGACGACGCCTACATGATGGCCCCCCTGGCGCTGGGGTGGCTGGATCCGGAGGAGTTCGAGATCACCTTCGTCCGCAAGGACATCGAGACGCTGAACGCCGAGGCCACGGAAGGCCGCTACGACGTCACGGCCATCAGCTTCGGCGCCTATCCGGAGCTCCTGGGCCGCTACGACCTGCTGACGGCCGGCTCCAGCATCCAGGAGGGCACGGGCCCCCTGGTGGTGAGCGGCAAGCCCATGGAACCGGCGGGGCTGAAGGGGCTCACCATCGCCATTCCCGGCCGGCGCACCAGCGCCTACCTGGCCATGCGGATCTGGTGCAAGGCTCTGGGCTTCGAGCCCAAGGTCGAGCTGGTGCCCTTCGACCAGATCCTGCCCGCCGTGGCCGAAGGCCGCTTCCAGGCGGGCCTGCTCATCCATGAAAGCCAGCTCATGTATCACGATGCGGGGCTGCGCCTGGTGGTGGACCTGGGCGCCTGGTGGAAGCACGCCTACGACCTGCCCCTGCCCATGGGCGGCAACGCCATCCGGCGCGACCTGCCCGCGGACGTGAAGCAGCGCTTCGCCGTGCTCATGCGGAAGAGCGTGGAGCTGGCCCGCGCCCGTCACTGGGAGAGCGTGGACTACAGCCAGTCCTTCGGCCGCGGCATGGATCGCGAGATGATCGGCCGCTACGTGAATGCCTGGGTGAACGACTTCACGGTGGATCCCGGTCCCCGGGGCCGCGAGGCCGTGGAGAAACTCCTGGGCCTCGAGCCCGTGTGGATCCAGGGCTGAGACGGATCGCCCGATCACCTTGGAAAGGGCGCAGTGGTCAGCGCTCGTGACGCTCCCATCCCCGGCGCCGGGTTTCGCGGGGCCAATGGGACCGGGGAAGCTCGGTCCAGGGACCGTTCCTGGAGGTGGAATAGAGCCACCGGTCCCCGGAGTAGTAGTACACATATCCGCCGTAGGTGTAGTAGGGCTCCACGTCCAGCTCAACCACCGCAGGCAGGACGGGGACCACTTCCAGGCCGCCTCCGCGCCCGGGCGCGATCACGCACGCGGCAAGGGCGAGCACCAGCCCACCCAACGCACTCCACATGAACACCTTGCTCGTCATCCTGGCCTCCTTTTTCGTGGCCCGGCCTGCTGGCCGGGGGGACGAACAGCCTCCCCGCGCCAGGGCGGGAGGGGCCTTCGGGGAAGGCCTGCGGCCGTGGATTGAAGCCCGGCGTTCTGCGGAGTGCTTGACCGTGCCACAGTCCATCGGACCACGGGCCGTTCAGACGGAATGAGTCTCGGTCTTCATGACCCGGCCGTCAAGGCCGGCGGGAGGATTTGGCTCCGTCGATCTTTCCCTTGCCGCTGCTGCTGGAAGCAGGTGTCTACTCCCGCGCCGCCTCCAGGCGGATGGGCACCCGCAGCTTCCGGCCTTCGTGCTGGATGTCCAGCTGGGCGGTGCTGCCCAGGGGCAGGGCCTCGATGGCGTCCAGCAGGGCATCCCAGTCTTCGACGGTCTTGCCGTTCACGGCCTGGATGAGGTCGCCGGGGAAGACGCGGCGGCCCTCGACCCCCACGCCCTGCAGGCCCGCCCGGGCGGCCGGCCCGCCGTGGCGGACCTTCCCCACCATGACGCCCTTCTGGGCGCCGAAGGTGCGTTCGACCAGCCGTGGCGCCACGGGTTCGAAGCCCAGGTCCGCCCGCTCCAGCTTCCCCCGGGCGATGAGCTGGGGCACCACGCGGTTCACCGTGTCCACGGGCATGGCGAAGCCGATGCCGGCGCTGGCGCCGCTGGGGCTCTGGATGGCGGTGTTCACGCCCACGAGGCGCCCGGCACTGTCCAGCAGGGGCCCGCCGCTGTTGCCGGGGTTGATGGCGGCATCGGTCTGGATGACGCCGGAGATCCGCCGCTGGGTGACGCTCTGGATCTCCCGGCCCAGGGCGGACACGACGCCGGTGGTCAGCGTCTGGTCCAGCCCGAAGGGATTGCCGATGGCCAGCACGGCCTGGCCCACCTGCAGGTCGGCGCTGGTGCCGAGGGGAATGGGACGCAGCTTGGGGGGCGTCTTGGTCATGAGCAGGACGGCCAGATCCTTGTCCGGTGCGCCGCCCACGTAGGCCGCCTCGTGCCGGCTGCCGTCGGAGAGGGTGATGAAGGCCCGGGTGGCGCCCTGGATCACATGAAAGTTCGTGACCACGTGCCCCTGGGCATCCCAGATGAAACCCGTGCCGGAGCCCGCGGGTACTTCCACCAGATCGAGGCCGAAGAAGTCCCGGGCCCGCTCCTCCGTGGTGGTGATGTAGACCACGCTGGGGGCGGCCTCCCTGAACCGCTGGGCCTGGACCTTCTCCCATTCGTAGAGGGGCCCGCGGGTCTCCACGGACCGCGGGCGCGCGGGACTGGGCGTGAGGGCGTGGCCGCACCAGCCGGCGAGGAGGCCTGCGGACAAGAGGCCGAGGATGAGGACACTGCGGCGCATGGGACCTCCAGGGCGGATCCCACTCTAGCTGCTCACGGGGACAGGTCAACCCCTTGGGATCGAGTAGTTATGATTTTCTTGAAAGCCGCACTTGACATGTGACTGAGTTGCACTAATATTTTATTCGGTCAGGTCATCATGGTCTGTGTCTCAGGCTCATGCATGAACGGGCCCCCATTTCCAAGGAGGAACTCATGACCATCCTTCGCACCCGCAACCCCCAGGCCCTGCCGGCGACGGCCGCCAGCCTGGAGCCCTTCCGGTTCATGCGCGACTTCATGCGCTGGGATCCGCTCCGGGACTATGAACTCGGCGCCCCGACGGCCGCCTTCATGCCGAGCTTCGACGTGAAGGAAACCCCGGATGCCTACCAGTTCAAGGCCGATCTGCCCGGCATCATCGAGGCCGACCTGGAGATCAGCCTCGAAGGCACGCGCCTCACCGTCGCCGGCAAGCGCGAGGAGGAGGCCCTGAAGGACGGCGAGCGCATCCATCTGGCGGAGCGCAGCCATGGCCGGTTCAGCCGCACGTTCACCCTCCCCGAGGATGTGGAGGGCGAGAAGGTGGTGGCCGAACTCCGCAACGGCGTGCTCACCCTCATGGTGCCCAAGCGGCCCGAGGTGCGGCCGCGCAAGATCAGCGTCCACCTCGGATGACCTCGTCCGGGGTCCTGCGCTGGCGCGCACACCCCGGACCTGTACTTTCCCCACACGGCAAGAAGAAGGCCCCGGGAACCGGGGCCTTCTTCTTGTCAGTTGTAGAAGAACTGCGGAGGGCCGAAGGTGCCCGGCGTCGTGGCGCTGTTCAGGCGCACCACGATGTCGCCGTCCGCCAGCACCAGGTCCGGGAGGCCGTCCCCGTTCATATCGCCGATGGCCACGCCCATGGGGCCCCAGGCGCCCCGGTAGGTCGTGGGCGTCAGCAGGGCGCCCGGGGTGGACGGATCCTGGAGGAATACGGACACGCTGCCGGGATCGCCGGGCAGGCCCGAGTTCGCCACGGCCACGTCCAGCTTGCCGTCGCCGTTCAGGTCCCCGACCGCCAGGGCCGTGGAGCGGTAGCCGGTGGTGTAGTGGACCGGCGGCAGGAAGGTGCCTGCGGTGGCGCCCTGGATCAGCACGCTCAGACCCTGGGTGCCGGGGGTGAGGGAGGCGCCGTAGTTGGCGGTGAGCAGGTCCAGCTTGCCGTCGCCGTTGAGGTCCGCGGCCTTGATGGCCACGGGCTGGACGCCGGTGGGATAGTCCACGGCGCTTTGCGCGATGAGGGTCGGGGAGAACTGGATCTGGCGCAGGACGGACACGGTGTTTGCGGTGGTGGCCACGGCGATGTCCAGCGTGCCGTCCCCGTCCAGATCGGCCACCGTGACGGCCTGGGGATCGCCGCCCACGGGGAAGGTGACCGGGGCGAGGAAGGTGCCCGCGGTGGCTCCCTGGAGGAAGACCATGACGTTATTGGCGCCGCTGGCCGCCACCACGATGTCCGCCTTCCCGTCGCCGTCCAGGTCGCCCACGGCCACGTCCAGCGGGGTGCGGCCCGGCGTCGCCAGGAGGATGGCGGGCAGGAAGAACCCCGGCTTGGCGGGGTCGGCCAGCCGCACGCTCACGGTCTGGTCCTGGGCATTGGCCACCACGAGATCAGGCCGGCCATCGCCATTAACGTCGGCCACCACCAGATTGGCGGGCTCCGTGCCCACACCGAAGCGGGTGGGCGGGGCAAACGCGCCCGCGGGCCCCTGGAGGCGCGTCGAGACATAGCCCTGGGTGGGGACGCCGCCGAAGTCGGCGGACACCAGGCCCAGGATGTCCGGCTGCCCGTTGCCGTCGATGTCCGCGACGGCGATGGCGTTCACCAGATAGCCGGCCGAGGGGCCGGAGTTGTAGTCGGATCCTGAGCAGGCCATCAGGCCGAGCAGGCCGAGCGGAAGGAGGAAGAGGGAGGTGCGTGGGCGCATGGCTGCTCCGTGAACCTGTGGAAACAAGGATGTGCTGCCGGGTCAGGACTCGCAAGAAGGCAGGAGGTTGGACCCGTGGGAGGGTCCCCGGGTTGAGGCGCGATCAGACCGATTCGACGCTCACCTTCCAGCTGACCAGCTCCCGGGGCAGGAGGGCCGGCCAGTAGGCCACGATCTCCTGGGCCTTGGGCCGCCCCCCGGCGAAGCCGGTGACACCCGCCGGGCCGGCGGTGACCAGGGGCGCGATCTCGCGGCCGAAACGCTCCACTTTTTTCCGATCGAGATCCTTCACGCTCAAGCGCAGGACGATCTCGGCCGGGTCCGCTGGGGCGGGCGCGATGCCGGCGTGGACCGTGCTGGCGCCCAGGAACTCCGCGTCCGTGTGCTCATACTCGAAGCCCGCCGCTTTCAGGCGCTTCCAGACGATGTCCGCACAGAGCCGGGCCTTTTCCAGGGCCCGGGGGCCGCAGAGGGTCAGCTGGCCCGAGGCCTTGTAGCCCTTGAGGTAGGCCCCGCTCACCTTGAGGAAGGGGGTGCGGGGCTTGCCGGTGATGCCGAAGACGCGCACCCGGTCCGGTCCGGCCTGCTCGAGGCGGATGCTGGTGAATTCCGCCACCACATCCGGGGTGATGTAGTTCTGGGGATCGCCCATCTCGTAGACCAGCTGTTCGCTCACCGTGTCCACGGTCACCAGGCCCCCGGTGCCCGCGTGCTTGGTGATGATGAAGGTGCCGTCCTCCCCGACTTCCGCGATGGGGTAGCCCACATTCCAGAGCTCGGGCACCTCCCACCAGCGGGTGAAGTTGCCGCCCGTGCTCTGGGCGCCGCACTCCAGGATGTGGCCCGCCACGGTCCCCGCGGCCAGCCGGTTCCAGTCATCGTCGGCCCACTTGAACTCATGGATGAGGGGCGCCAGGGTGAGGCCCGGGTCCGTGCAGCGGCCCGTCAGCACGATGTCCGCGCCGGTGTCCAGGGCCTCCACCATGGCCTGGGTCTGCAGGTAGACGTTGGCGCTGAGGATCTCCCGCGGCGCGTCGAAGAGCCCCTCGCCCGTGTCCATGTTGGCCAGCTTCAGGCCCTGGGCCTGGAACTCGGGCAGCCGCGCCAGCACATCGTCGCCGGTCACCGTGGCGATCTTCACACCCTTCACGCCCAGCTTCTTCGCCACCTCCAGCACCGCGGCCCGGCAGGCCTCGGGGTTCACGCCCCCGGCGTTGGCGACCACGCGGATGCCCTTGGCCTTGAGCTGGGGCAGCACCCGCTTCATCAGGTCCACGAAGTCGGTCGCGTAGCCCAGCTGCGGGTCCTTCCGCCGCTGCTTCTGCATGATGGAGAGAGTCACTTCCGCCAGGTAGTCCAGCGTCAGGTAGTCGATGCCGCCCGCCTCCACCAGCCGCACGGGGGCATCGATGCTGTCGCCCCAGAAGCCCTGCCCATTGGCAATGCGCACAACCTTCGACATATTCAACTCCGATCGAGACGGATGACCAGTCTATCTGAGGAGCGGTCACTCGTACCGGAGCGCCTCGATCGGGTCGAGCTTGCTGGCCTTGGCGGCGGGGTAGAGGCCGAAGACGAGGCCGATGGCGGCGGGAACGGCGAGGGCGCTGACCAGGGCCCAGAGGGGCACGGCGCCCATGGTGCCCAGCAGGGCCTTGCCGATGGCCGCGCCCAGGACGAAGCCCAGCCCCACGCCGATGGCGCCCCCCATGATGCAGAGGAAGGCGGCCTCGATGAGGAACTGCAGCATGATGTCGCGGCGCTTGGCGCCCACGGCTTTGCGCACGCCGATCTCGCGGGTGCGCTCGGTGACGCTCACCAGCATGATGTTCATGATGCCGATGCCGCCCACCAGGAGGGCGATGGAGACCATGCCCCCGGCCACGGCGGTGATGGTGCCGGTGATGCCGCTGATGATGCCGGTGATCTGCTTGGGGCTGAAGACCTTGAACCCGCTGGGTTCGGTGCCGCGCAGGCCCTTGATGCGGCGCAGGGATTCCTCCACCAGCTCGGCGCCGTCATCGGCGGTCAGGCGCGGGTCCACCCGGGCCTGGAAGAAGAGCTGGCGCCGCTGGGCCTCGGTGAGCTGGGCCATGCCCGTGCTGAGGGGGATGAGGATGTTCTGGTCCGGGTCGTTGCCCAGCTGGGCGCCCTGCTCCTCCAGCACGCCGATGATCTCGAGGCTGAGGGTGGGCGTGCTGAGGAGGTGGCCCAGGGGATTGCCCTTGATTCCCAGCTTCTCGATCACCCGGGGGCCGATGATGGCCACCTTGTTCCCAAGGCGCAGGTCCGACGGCACGAAGTTGCGGCCCGCCACGAGGTTGATGCTGTTGAGCTCCAGGTAGGTCTCGTCCGTCATGATCTGGTTGACGTTGGCGCTGCGGCCCCCGGCCTTCACTTCGATGCCGTTGAAGAAGAGGGGCGTCACCTGGGTGATCTGCGGCACCGAGCGGGCCAGCCGCCGCATCTCATCCAGGGTCATGTCCTTGTTCTTGATCTTGGTGTACTCGGCCAGGGGCATGTCCATGGGGAAGACGGGCCGGATGAAGATGGTCTGGCTGCCGGCCCGCTCCACCTGCTTCAGCACACTGGTCTTGAGCCCCTGGACGAGGCTCACCACCACGATGACCGCGGCCACGCCGATGATGATGCCCAGCGTCGTGAGGGCCGAGCGCATCTTGTTGGCCTTGAGGGCGCGGATGGCGGCGGAGAGGGGTTCGCGGACGTCCATTACTTCTTCGCGCCCTTGGTCTTCGCCAGCTCGCTGTCGGACCGGGCCCTCAAGCTCACCGTGGCCTTGTCCTTCAGCTCCTTCAGCTTGCGGATGGGGCCCGTGAGCACCTTGTCGCCCTCGGCGAGGCCTTCCTTCAGCTCGAAGAACTGCGTGTTGGCGATGCCCACCTGCACGGTGTGCTCCTGGGCCTTGCCATTCTTGAAGACGAGGACGATGTTGCGCGAGGCCGGAGCCAGGAGCCCCTGCTTCTGGGCGTCCTCCAGGCTGCCCTCGCGCTCCAGCACGGCCTGCAGGGGCACGCGCAGCACATCCTTGACCTCGTGGGTGAGGATGACGGCACGGGCGCTCATGCCGGGCCGCAGGTTGTCCAGGTCCTCCCGCTGGCCCTGGAGCACCACCTTCACCTTGTAGAGGTTGGCGTCGGTGCCCGTCTTCTCGGTGCCCGTGGCCACTTCGATGACTGAGCCCTGGAAGATCTTCCCGGGCAGGGATTCCACCGTCACCTGGGCGGTCTGGCCCACCTTGGTGCGCACGACTTCGCTCTCGTTGACCTTGATCTCCGCCTGCATCTCGCTCATGTCGGAGATGATCATGAGCGTGGCGCCGGGCAGGTTGCTCATGCCGGGGATGGCGGTCTCGCCCTTCTCGGCCTTGAGGCTCGTGACCCGGCCCGTGATGGGGGCGCGCAGCGTGGCCTTGGACAGGCCGTCCCGCATGGCCTTCAGGTTGGCTTCGCTCTGGGCTACGTTCGCTCTGGCGCTGCTGTAGGACAGCACCGAGCTGTCCCGGGCGAGCTTCTGCTGGCGGAAGTCCTCATCGGACATGAGTCCGTCGCGCCGGAGGGCTTCGTAGCGGGGGAAGCTCTCCACGGCGCGCTTCATGGCGGCCTCGAGGCGGGAGGCGTCCTGGCGGGCCGCATCGAGGGCGCCCTGGGCCTGGGCCTGGGCCTGCTTGAGGCGTTCCTGGTCGATGGTGACGAGCAGGTCGCCGGCCTTCACGTTCTGGCCGTCCTTCACGTGGATGGCCTTGATCTCGCCGGCGACGGAAGTGCCGATGTTGATCTGGGTCTTGGCGCGGATCTCACCGCTGGCGCTGATGGTCTCGCGGACATCGCCGCGGCCCACCGCATCCCAGGAGTAGGCGCTGTCCTCGTCCCGGGCGCCGCCGAAGGCGAGACCCAGGACGAGCAGGGCCACGAGGGCGGCGCCGCCGCTGAGGAGGAGCTTGGTGTTCCGGGAGGCCATCTACTGCGCCCTCAGCAGGCTGAAGCCGAGGGAGAGGATCAGCGGCAGCAGGGCGCCGAGGAGGGCGCCGGCGATCTTCAGGCGGGCCAGATGACGGAGGGCCAGATAGGCCAAGGCGGCTTCCGCCAGGCGGAAGAGATCCAGGCTGAAGAAGAACGCCTGGAGCCGCAGGTTCTCCACATGGAGGAAATACCCCAGGGAGGAGGGCACGATCCGGTCGGGGGTGAGGCCCCCGATGGGCCGCATGAGGCAGATCACGGCCACCAGGAGCAGGAAGGGCAGCTTCACCAGACCTGGCACCACGGCGGCGCTGAAGGTCTGGAGGTAGCTGGGGGCCTCGTCCTCGGGAAGCGCCTTGCCCACCAGCCAGTAGAAGAACCCCGTCGCCGCCAGCACGGCGGGCACGCCGAACAGGGAGCCCAGGATGCCGAAGGGCATGATGAACTTCTTCTGGATGTCGATGATCGTGTCGATCTGGGAAGACTGGATCTGGGGGTTGCGCTCCAGGAGCGGGCGCAGCATCTCATCCACATCCACCTTCAGTCCCCAGATCACGGTGGCCACCAGGCTCACGACGACGATGGCGCCCAGGGCCCAGGCCCAGCTGGGGGCCTTGTTCAGGCGCTGGAAAAGCTCCACGGGGGCGGTGAACACGCCGGCGATCTGATCCATCAGGCTCGGAGGTTGAGGGCGCGGCGCCTCGGGCTGGGTGCCGTACAGGGAGGAGGGCTGCTCAGTCATGGATGTCTCCAGGGGGCTATGGCGGCAAGGATAGAAGACCGCATTGTCCCACCTCTTCTTGTGATGGCTAGAGATCCCATCGGTGGGGTGGAAGGATCCGCTTTCCAGGGCTGACACTTCGTCAAGACCTTCCGGGGAATCCTGGTGGACTGGCGGGCCGGGCCTAAAATGGACCTTTTCCCCCACAGCCTTTCCCATCCTCCCCCTTTCGGAGATCCCATGGCCATTTCCACCAAGTCCGAAGCCCTCATCCAGCAGGAGAACCAGTTCGGCGCCCACAACTACCACCCCCTGGATGTCGTCTGCACCAAGGGCGAGGGCGTCTTCCTCACGGACGTGGACGGCAAGAAGTACATGGACTTCCTGGCCGCCTACTCCGCGGTGAACCAGGGCCACAACCACCCGAAGATCGGCGAGGCCATGATCGCCCAGGTGAAGACGCTGGCCCTCACCAGCCGGGCCTTCCGCAACGACCAGTTCCCCCCGCTGCTCGAGAAGCTCTGCAAGCTGACCGGCTTCCAGAAGGCGCTGATGATGAACAGCGGCGCCGAGGCGGTGGAGACGGCGCTGAAGGCCATGCGCAAGTGGGGCTACGACAAGAAGGGCATCGAGTACGGCAAGGCCGAGATCATCGTGGCCGATGGCAACTTCCACGGCCGCACCACCACCATCGTGGGCTTCAGCACCGATCCCGACAGCACCAGCAAGTTCGGCCCCTTCACCCCCGGCTTCGTGATCGTGCCCTACGGCGATCTGGAGGCTGTGAAGAAGGCCGTCAACAAGAACACCTGCGCCATCTTCATGGAGCCCATCCAGGGCGAGGGTGGCGTCATCATCCCGCCCAAGGGCTTCCTCAAGGGCCTGCGCGAGGTGGCGGACCAGAACCACTGCCTGCTGGTGCTGGACGAGATCCAGTCGGGCCTGGGCCGCACCGGCAAGCTCTTCGCCTTCGAGCACGAGGGCATCCGCCCGGATGGCGTCACCATCGGCAAGGCCCTCAGCGGCGGCTACTACCCCGTGAGCGCCTTCCTGGCCGATGACGAGGTGATGGACGTCTTCACCCCCGGCATCCACGGCAGCACCTACGGCGGCAATCCCCTGGCCTGCGCCGTGGCCAGCGCCGCCCTGGATGTCCTCGTGGACGAGAAGCTGGTGGAGAAGACCGCCGAGCTGGGCCAGCACCTGGAGGCCCGCCTCAAGGGCATGAAGACCGACAAGCTCAAGGAGGTCCGCGTCATCGGCCTCTGGGCCGGCGTGCAGCTCAAGCCCGAGGCCGGCGGCGCCCGGAAGTACTGCTACCTGCTCAAGGACCGGGGCATGCTCTGCAAGGACACCCACGTGGACACCATCCGCCTGGCCCCGCCCCTCGTCATCACCCGGGAGCAGATCGACTGGGCCGTGGACCAGCTGGAAGCGGTCCTCCAGGCCTGAAAAACCAGGGAAGTCACAACCCCATGACTGACGGATCTCCGCAGTGGTGGGAAAATGGAAGGCGTGATCGGGAATTTACCATTCCGCGGAGACGCCCTTCATGCTGAATGCCTTCCTATTCTGCCTGCTGGCCCTGGTTCCAGGAGGGGGCCCGCCGCCCCTGGAACCGGCCGGCGTGCACGCCTCCGGGGCCATCCCCCCGTTCCAGGGGGAACCGGCCCCGCCGGCCTGGGTGCGGCTGGACTCCCACGTCCTGGCGGATCCCGACTGCCGCCACTACGGCTACGAGGTCTATGCCGGCGACACCCAGTGGCTGGTGCGGTACGTGATGTTCCCGGAGGCGCGGGAGGAGTTCCGCGAGATCGAACAGGTCTTCCTGTTTCCGATGCAGAAAGGGAAGGGGAAGGTCGAGCCGGTTGCACCCGCCGATCTGCAGATCGAGCCTCTCGCGGCCCGCTGGAAGGGGCGGGTGTTCAAGCTGGTGGACCGCCGCGACCTGATCCGGGACTGAACCCGGCCGGCCGGAACGGCCGCCCCGGACCTCCCGCCGGAATCGCCTACTCCTTCTTCGGGAACAGCTTCTCGAACTCGGGCTCGTCGTGGAGAAGGGCGAGATCCGGGTCGCGCCAGGCCCAGTCGGAATCGCGGTAGCCCACCCGCCAAGCCTTTGCGAGCGCATCGAGCGCCTCGGGCTTCTGGAGCATCTTGCAGAAGGTGCAGGCGGCGTTGTAGAGGATCAGAGGCTCGTTGGGGCGGAGGGTCATCGCCAGCGTCGCCTCCCGCTTGGCCTCCTCGGAGCGCCCCATCTCGGCGTAATAGGAGGCGACGAGGCCGCGGGCCCGGGCATCCTCGGGCACCTCCCGCAGGTGCGCCTCGAAGGCCTGGACCGCCCGGACCCTCAGGTTGCTCAGGGACTCCTTCTTGGCCAGGGCCCCCAGGGCATTCATGATGGGCGGATAGACGTTGTAGTCGGTCCCGCTGGCCTCGATGGCCTCCTCGGCCAGGCCCGCGACCTCCTGATACAGGCCCGAGGAAAACAGGCAGCGCAGCAGCAGGTAGTAGGCCCCCTCGCAGTCGCGCTTCCGGGTGACCACGCCGCGGACGATCTGGGCGGCATCGAGGTTCTCGCCCCGGGAATAGAGGATCCAGGCCTGGGCCACCATGACCTCGGGCAGGTCCGGCCGCAGCGCCACGGCCTTTTCCGAGGCGGCGCGGGCCCGCTCGATCCAGGTCTGGTCACGCTCGTACAGCCAGTAGCACTGGGCGCAGACGTTCGCGATGGCCGCGTGGGCCTGGGCGAAATCCGGATCCTGCCGCACCGCGTCGTTGAACATCTCCAGAGCGAATTCCAGATCCTGCCGGGTCAGGCGGCGGGCGTAGCTCCGCCCCCTCAGGTAGTGGTCGTAGGCCTGCAGGTTCTCCGTGGGCTTGGCCGCGAGGGCTTCCTTCTCCTGCGGGGTCAGCTTGACGCGCAGCGCCTCGGCGATCTTCCGGGCGATCTCGTCCTGGACCTCGAAGACATCCTTCATCTCGCGGTCGTAGCGCTCGGACCAGACCGGATGGTCGGTGTGGGTGTCCACCAGCTGTGCGTTGATCCTCAGGCGCTCGCCCGCCCGCCGGATGCTCCCCTCCAGCACGTAGGCCGCGCCGATCTGCTGACCGATCTGGGCCGTGGTCGCGGATTTGTCGCGATACCCGATCACCGTCGATCGGGAGAACGTCTCCAGCCCCTGGATCTTCGAGAGCTCGGTGATGATGTCCTCGGTGATCCCGTCACGGAAGTACTCATCCTCCTTGGCGCCGCTCAGGTTCTGGAAGTAGAGGACCGCGACGGAGCGCTTGGCCGGGGCCGGGACACCGCCCTTCGAATCGGTCAGCTCGGCCATGCGCCGCTGGCCCGAATCGAGGTCGCGCTTCAGCCGGAGCAGGTCTGTCTTCAGATCGGTGGCGGTCTGGTAGCGCAGGTTGCGGTCCTTCTCGAGCGCCTTGCCGATCACCTGCCCCAGGGCGGCCGGTATCTCCGGTCTGACCTCGGCCAGGGGCTGCGGATCGCGGTTGAGGATGGCGTCGAACACCACGGCCTGGGTATCACCCTGGAACGGCAACTCGCCGGTGGCCATCTGGTAGAGAATGGCGCCAAGCGAGAAGAGGTCCGTGCGCGCATCGGTCAGCTGCCCGCGGGCCTGCTCCGGAGACATGTAGTGCACGGTCCCGAGCACCGTTCCGGCGACCGTGAGGTCGCCCCGCTCCAAGGAGGTCTCCAAGCGGGAATCCTGGCCGGCCATGGCCAGGTGGTTCGTCCGGGCCGACATCTTGGCCAACCCGAAGTCGAGGATCTTGATCTGCCCCCGGGCATTGAGGATCAGGTTCACCGGTTTCAGGTCGCGATGGACGATGCCCTTGGCGTGGGCCGATTCCAGGGCATCGGCGATCTGGATGCCCAGGTCCACCGCCTCAGCCAGATCCAGGGCCTGATGTCCGATCCGCTTGGCGAGGGTGAGGCCCTCGATCAGTTCCATCACGATGAAGTGCTGCCCTTCGTGCTGTTCGATGGAGTGCACGGTGCAGATGCCGGGATGGTTCAAGGTCGAGGCCGCACGGGCCTCCCGCTGGAAGCGTTCCAGGATCGAGGCATCACGCTGCATGTCCTCGGAGAGGAACTTCACGGCCACCTGCCGCCCGAGCTGGGTGTCCTCGGCCTCGTAGACGATGCCCATCCCCCCGGAGCCGAGCTGGCGCGTGATTCGGTAATGCGACACGGATTTTCCGACCAGTGCATCCGTCGCCATTCTGGTCACCTCAACACTTCACGGTGTTGCCTGTCCCTACATACGCTCCACCAAACACCAGGTCAAGGGTCTGGCTGGGCCTTGATCATCCTTTTTAAAAACAGGTCATGAAATTCGAGTCGGACTTGTTTTTCTTGGTACCCCAAAAGATTTCTTCATCCGGAGGCGGCCTGGATTTGTGACTGATGGCGCTGTGGGGATTCCGGCCCGGGAGTAGCCTGGAAATAGATCTCCCCACAACCTGCACCACGATCTGACCTCCGGGAGGAAGTCCATGGGCCGCAGTCCCTTCGCCACGGGTCTCGACAAGAACCAGGCCAACCACGTCCAGCTGTCGCCGCTCACCTTCATGGAGCGCGCCGCCATGGTCTTCCCGCGCAAGAAGGCCATCGTTCATGGCGACCGGACCATCACCTGGTCCGAGACTTACGCCCGCTGCCGGCGCCTGGCCTCGGCCCTGGTCAGCCGCGGCGTGGAACCCGGCGATACCGTGGCGGCCATGCTCCCCAACGTGCCCGCCATGTTCGAGGCCCACTTCGCCGTGCCCATGGCCGGGGCCGTGCTGAACACCCTCAACACCCGCCTCGACGCGGAGTCCATCGCCTTCATGCTCAAGCATGGCGAGGCGAAGGTGCTGCTGACGGACCGGGACTTCGCCCCGACCATCCGCCGCGCCCTGGAGCTGCTGGAGGGCCGGGAGATCCTGGTGGTGGATGTGGACGATCCCGCCGCCAAGGGCGACCTGCTGGGTTCCATCGAGTACGAGCAGCTCCTCCGGGAGGGCGATCCGGACTTCGCCTGGCAGCTGCCGGCGGACGAGTGGGATGCCATCTCCCTCAACTACACCTCGGGCACCACGGGCAACCCCAAGGGCGTGGTCTACCACCACCGGGGCGCCTACCTCAATGCCGTGGCCAACGTCCTCAGCTGGAACATGCCGCCGCACTCGGTCTACCTCTGGACCCTGCCCATGTTCCACTGCAACGGCTGGTGCTTCCCCTGGACCGTGGCCGCCCTCACCGGCGTCAACATCTGCCTTCGGCAGGTGGAGCCCAAGGCCATCTTCGACCTGATCCAGCGCCATGGCGTGACCCACTTCTGCGGCGCTCCCGTGGTCCTCGGCATGCTCATCAACTCCGCCCACCTCATTCCCGGGGGACTGGGCCACCCGGTGTCCGCCGCCGTGGCCGGGGCCGCACCGCCGGCCGCCATCATCGAGGGCATGGAGAAGCTGGGCGTCAGCATCACCCACGTCTACGGCCTCACGGAGACCTACGGTCCCGCCGGGGTCTGCGTGAAGCGCGAGGAGTGGAACGACCTGCCCCTCGGGGAGCGCGCCCGCCTGAACGGGCGCCAGGGCATTCCGTACCTCCTCCAGGAGGCCATGACGGTGATGGACCCGGCCACCATGGAACCCGTGCCCGCCGACGGCGTGACCATGGGCGAGATCATGTTCCGCGGCAACATCGTCATGAAGGGCTACCTCAAGAACCCCACGGCCACGGCGGAAGCCTTCGCCGGCGGCTGGTTCCACACCGGAGACCTCGCGGTGCTGGAACCCGACGGCTACGTGAAGATCAAGGACCGCAGCAAGGACATCATCATCTCGGGCGGCGAGAACATCTCCTCGCTGGAGGTGGAGGACGTGCTCTACCGCCATCCCGACGTGCTGGTGGCCGCCATCGTGGCCAAGCCCGATCCCAAGTGGGGGGAGGTGCCCTGCGCCTTCGTGGAGCTGAAGGAGGGCGCCACGACGAAGGAGGAGGACATCATCGCCCACTGCCGGGCGCACCTGGCGCGCTTCAAGGTGCCGCCCATGGTGGTGTTCGGGGCCATCCCCAAGACCTCCACGGGCAAGATCCAGAAGTACGTCCTGCGTCAGCGCATGAAGTCCACGGACGCATTGAGCTAGTTCCGTTCACTCATATCTCAGCGCTTCGATCACGTCGAGGTTGGCGGCCTTCAGGGCGGGGAGCAGTCCGGCCACGACGCCCACCAGGCCGCTGAAGCTCAGGCCCAGCAGGATGGCCCAGCCCTCCGTGACGGCCGGGATCTGGAGGCGCCCCAGGAGGTCGACCGCCACCAGGGCCAGCGCGATGCCGAGGAGGCCGCCCAGCACCGAGAGGACCACGGTCTCGCTGAGGAACTGCCAGAGGATGGTCCGTTTCGTGGCGCCCACGGCCCGGCGCATGCCGATCTCCTGGGTCCGCTCGGTCACGCTCACCAGCATGACGTTCGAGATGCCGATCCCCCCGACGACCAGGGAGATGCTCGCGGCGACGGCCAGGAGGGCCGTCAGGATGCCCGCCTGCCGATCCATGGCCTGGACCATCTCGTCCTGCTTGCGGATGTTGAACGGAGTCTCCTGGGAGACGGGTACTTGCAGATGCTGCCGGAGCAGCGCCGTGATCTCCGCCTCGGCGAGTCCCGCCTCGCCCTCGTGCGCGCTGACCATGATCCGCTGGATGGTGTTCCTTCCCATGACCTTCCGCATCACCGTTGTGTACGGGGCCACGACGAGGTCGTCCTGGTCGCCCCACATGCCGGCGCCCTTGCGCTCCAGCAGTCCGACGACCTGGAAGGGGAGCGTGCCGATGCGGATGGTCTGCCCGAGCGGATCGTCGCCGTAGGGGAAGAGGTTGGCCCGCACCGTCTGGCCGATGATGCAGACCAGGGCCTGCCCCTTCACTTCGCCTTCGGTGAAGAAGCGCCCGGCCTCCAATTCCCAGGCCCGGATGGTCTGGAATTCAGGGCCCGTCCCCTGGACGTGGGTGATGAAGGTCGCGTTCTGGTAGATCACCGGCCGCGTGGTCTGGACCTGCGGGGTCGCCGCATGGACGCTGGAATCCTGCAGCTCGGCCTGGATCAGGGCGGCGTCGTCCTCCTTGAGGATCTCGGCGCTGCCCATGGCCTGGGGCCCGTGGTGGGTGTGGGTTCCGGGGGCTCCGGGGAAGATGGTCAGCATGTTGGAGCCCATGTTGCGGATGATCGCGATGGAGGCCCGCTTGGACCCCTCGCCGATGCCGATCATCGCGATGACGGCTCCCACTCCGACGATGATCCCGAGCATGGTCAGGATGGTCCGGAGCTTGTTCCGGGTGGTGGCGGTCAGGGCCTCCTTGACCAGTTCGAGAACCCCCATGGGCGCCTCTCTCCGTGGATCACCATTCTATCGCCCAGGTCCAGCCGGGGCGGCCGCCGGCGTCCGGAAGCGCGCCAGCAGCAGGCCGGCGGCGAGGGAGATGCCGAAAGTGGCCACCCACACCGCCCGGGGGCCGACCTTGGCGTAGGCCAGCACGCCCAGCCAGGGGCCCAGGGCCAGCGCCGCGGCGAAGCAGAGGGAGAGCAGGCCCATGTACTCGCCGCGGCGGTCCGGCGGCGCCAGGGTGGCCACGGCGTCGCTCATGGCCGGGAAGAGGGTCATCTCGCCGAAGGTCCAGATCACGGTGGTGAGGATCAGTGTGGTGGGCCCCGTGGCCCAGGCCATGAGGCCGAAGCCGAAGGCGAGGAACAGGGACCCCAGGAGGAGCTGGCGGCCGTGGGGCCAGCGGGCCATGGCCAGGTTGAGGGCCACCTCCAGGGCGACGATGAGCAGGGTGTTCACCGTGAACAACAGGCCGTAGAAGCGGCTGCCCAGGCCCAGGTCGCGCACCACCCAGAGCGGCAGCGTGCCCTCGATCTGGAAGAACACCATCAGCATGGGGATGAAGGGCAGCAGCAGGAAGGCCAGGCGGCGATCCCGCCAGGGGCTCGCGCCCGGCGCGTGGCCGTGCGGCATGGCGGGCCGGGGCCGCGTCTTCAGGAGCAGCCCCAGCAGGACCGCGCCCGCCAGGGTGCTGAGGCCGTCGGTCCAGAACACCCAGGTGTAGCTGTGGTGGGCGATGACGCCGCCCAGGGCCGGGCCTACGGCCATGCCGAGGTTCACGGAGAGGCGGTGCAGGGCGTAGACCGCCTTCCGCTGTTCCGGTGCCGCGAGGTCCGCCAGCAGGGCCATGGCGCTGGGCCAGAAGGCCTGGGTGAGGCCGGCCCAGAGGAAGATCAGGGCGAAGAGCAGGAGTTTCGTGGTGGCGAAGGGGATGATCAGCAGCAGGGCCCCGGAGGTCCACAGGCTGGCCTTCAGCACGTGGACGTGCCCCAGCCGGTCCGCCAGCCGGCCCGCGAAGGGGCCCGCCGCCAGCGCGCCGGCTCCGTAGACCATCATCCCGAAGGCGGCCTCTTCCGGGGTCCAGCGGCGGCCCTGGGTGAGGTAGAGCACCAGGAAGGGCAGGGCCATGGTGCCCAGGCGATTGACCAGGGTGCTGGCGCAGACCAGCCAGACTTCGCGGGGGAGGCCGCGGAGGCCTTTCCAGGGGTTCATCGGTGGGTCTGCTCCTCAGGGGGCGGGAGGTGGGTTCCGGCCTTCGGCCGGTCGCTGCGGCACCACTCGCTCCAACTGCCGACATAGAGGGCGGCGCCGCGGAGACCGGCGACCTCCAGCGCGAGCAGGGTGTGGCAGGCGGTGACGCCGCTGCCGCAGTGGACCGTGAGGCGGTCCGGCGGCGTGCCCGCCAGGAGGGCCTCGTACTGGGCGCGCAGGTCTTCGGGCGACTTGAAGCGGCCGTCGGGGCAGAGGTTGTCGTTCCAGGCCAGGTTGACGGAACCGGGGATGTGGCCCGCCACGGGATCCAAGGTCTCGAGGTCCCCCCGCCAGCGCTCGGCCGCGCGCACGTCCAGCAGCTTGCGCGTGCCATCGCGCCGGATCGCCTCCACCGCCTCGGCCTCCGCCAGGGGCAGACGCCAGCGGTCCGCCGGGTACGGGTCCCGCGGAGCCGGAACCGGGAGCTCAGCCGTCAGGGTCAGGCCTGCTTCGAGCGCGGCCTGCAGGCCGCCATCGAGCACAGCGACGCGCTTGTGGCCCAGGGCCCGCAGCATCCACCAGAGCCGTGCGGCGGCGTTGCTGCCGCCGCTGGCGTCGTAGGCCACGACCTCCGTGTCCGGCCCGATGCCCCAGGCGCCGAGCTGGGCCGCGAACCGCGCCGCGGGGGGCAGGGGGTGGCGCCCGCCCCGGGCGGGGTCGTGGGTGGCATCCGAGGCGGTGCTGAGCTGGCGGTTCAGGTCCGCATGAAAGGCTCCAGCCAGGTGGCCGGCGGCGTAGTCTGCGGAATTCTGGCGGGCGTCGATCAGCCGGATCGAGGCAGCGCGTTCCTGGAGGCGGGTGGCGGAGATCAGGGACATCCGACCAGTATGAAGTGGCCGGGCCGGGCATTAACCTGAAGACTGACCCTGGAGCTTGGGCAGCGCCCGTGCTGCCGAGGAAGGCCCGGGAGGGAGCCCCCCATGTCCGACACCTACGTTCCCGAATCCCGCTGGCGCACGGCCGGCGCGGCGGCCCTGGTCGCCGGCGGCTTGCTCCTGGTGGGCCTCGTGGCCTTCCGGGGCCTCAAGGCCGGGGATGGAGGCGGAGCCACCGCGGGAGCCGATGTCCGCCAGGTGGCCTTCCGGGATTCGGAGGGCGTCCGGCACACCCTGGCGGAGTACCGGGGCAAGGTGGTGGTGGTGGACGTGTGGGCCACCTGGTGCCCGCCCTGCCGCAAGTCCCTGCCGGAGGTGGCAGAACTCCAGAGGGCCGGCGGCGACCGCTACGTGGTGCTCCCCATCTCCGTCGACCGGCGCGGCTGGGAGGACGTGAAGCCCTTCCTCGCCCAGAACCCGCAGCTGGGCCTCAAGGCTTTCATTCCAGACGGGGCGGAGGGCCTCGGGCCTCTCGGTGAGATCCGAGGGATTCCGACGACGCTCATCATCGATCGTGAGGGCCGGGTGCTGAAGAGCTGGGCGGGCTACGGCGAAGGCATGGCGAAACGGGCGCTGGACGAGGCCCTGAAGGGGCGCTGAGGTGGCCGCCGCGCCGGCTCCGGGCCAGGCGCCGGTGGATGGCTGGGCCGTCTGGGCCCGGCCGCTGGGCTGGCTGGCGCTGATCGTCTTCGGCCCGCTGGCCCTCCTGGCCACGCCCCTGGCCTTCCTGGTGGTGACCTGGCTCGTGCTGGTGATCCTGGCGGGCTGGACCCTCCTCGTCGCCGCCTTCATCGGCGCCCTGGCCGGCGCGGCCACTCCGGTGACGGCCTGGCTGGAATTCCACCTCCGCGCCTGGGTGGCCCGCTTCGCGCCGGACCCAGGCGCCCTCTGGCTGCACTGGGCCCGCCAGTCCCACCGGATGAACCTGGCCCACCGGTGCCTGGACCGCGCCGCACGCCTGGGCGGGGCCGAGGCCCTGTTCCAGGAGGGCCTGGCCTTCCTGGAAGGGGGCTTCGGCCAGGGCGGCCAGAGCGCCGCCCTGGTCCGCCTGCGCCGGGCCTCGGAACTGGGCCACGCAGAGGCCGCCTTCCGGCTTGCGGAGGCGCTGCGGACCGGGGACGGGGGCCCGTCCGACCCCGTCCAGGCCGAAGCCTGGTACCAGCGGTCCGCGGCGGCCGGCTGGGGGTCCGCGGCGGCCTGGCTGGCCCAGGCCTACGCCCATGGGGATGGGGTGGCGCCCGATGAGGAGCGGGCCCGGTATTGGGCCGGCCTCGCGGCGCGCCTGAAGCCCCACGCCCCGCCGAGCCGCAGCCTCCTGCGCCATGACGCGGCCCCGGAGGATGCGCTGGTGCGCCTGGGTGGACAGACGGCCGCCCGGGTCGGGACCGCCGCCGAGCGGGTGCTGGCCCACCGGGCCGGGCGTTGGGCGCTGGGCCTGGGAGCGGCGGCCCTGGCCTGTCTCGCCCTAGGGACGGCGGGGGCTTTCTTCTGGACCGGGTCTGCGGGCCTCTTCCACCTGCCCCTGCTCATGCTCGTGCCGCCGGGGCTCCTGCTGGCCTGGCAGGCGTGGCGCCTGCGCCGCGAGGGGCCGCGGTCGGGGCGGGACCGGCTCCGGGAGGCGGCGGAGGCCGGGGATCCGGACGCCTGCTACCGTCTGGGCCTGGCCTACCGCCAGGGGAGCCCCCGCCGGCCCAAGGACGACCTCAGCGCCACGGTCTGGTTCCGCCGGGCGGCGGAAGCGGGACACCGGGGCGCCATGGAGGCGCTGGCCGAGGCCTACCTGGGGGGGCATGGCGTCCTGCGGAATCCCCGCGAGGCGGCCCGGTGGGCGGAAGCCGCCCGGCCGGGGCGGCCTAGTCCCTGATCAGGGCGGCGACGGAGGCGACGACCTGCTCCGGGGCCGCGTCCGTGGGCAGGCAGGGATGGTCCCCGGGGATGGCTCCCCCGACTCCCAGGAAGGGCAGGCCCGCGGCTTGGGCGGCAGCCAGGTCGTGGGGGCGGTCGCCCACATAGAGGTGCGGGCCCGGGCCATCTTCCAGCGCCCGCCGGAGCAGGTCCGCGCGGTCGTGGCGCGGCAGGGACCCCAGGCGGGGGATGGCGGGATCGATGCGCAGGGCATCCGCCTTGAAGGCCAGCAGGTCCGGGGCGTTGCCCGAGACCAGCCAGACCAGGTGGCGCTCCGCCAGCCGGTGCAGGGCTTCGATGATGCCTGGGTAGGCCACCGCCTCCCGGCAGCCAGGTGCGAACACCGCCTGGAAGCGCTCCACGCAGGCAGCCTGGTAGGCCGCGTAGCCGGGCTCGTCGAGCCCGGAACCGAACCGCAGGCGGTGCAGCTCGTCCACGATCTCCCAGTCCGTGGAGCCCGTGCAGCGGCCGAGGTCCTCCGCCGTGGGCGCGGTGCCCCAGAGGCCGCCCAGGGCCTCCCTCAACAGCACGAATCCGGAACTGAAGTGGCCGAGGGTCCCGTCGAGGTCGAAGCAGAGCGGCATGGCCCAGGATCGCATGAGATGGCATCCTCGAAGGTGAGGATGGTGGTTCCTTGATCCGACTGGCGCTCCTTCTGGTTCTCTCTCTTCCCGCGGCGGCGCAGGAAGGCTTGCGGTACCGCATGCAGGTGTGGATGCGCGGCGACTCCGCGCCCATGGAGACCCGGTTCCGCCTGGTGGCCACGGAGGGCACCACCAGCCACAACCGCGTGAAGAAGCCCCGCATGGGTGGCTGGCGGCTGGAGGCCGACCGCACCCAGGGGACGCCCTACTCCCAGGCCCTGCTGCTGGGCCGGGCCGAGCGGTTGTTGTACCTGGCGGGCCCCTCGCCGCAGACCCACGCGGAGCCCATCGCCCTGCGCTTCGGCAACCGGAGCGTGCCGGTGTGGAGCCTGGAGGTGCCCGGCGGGCTGCATGCCTCGACGGTCCTCGTGGAGGTGGCGCCGGGCCTGCTGGCCCTCTGCGACCTCAGCGCGCGGTTCGAGAAGGGCGACCTGGCCCGGATCGAGCTGCACCTCGAAAGCCTGGACGGCACTGGCTCCCTGGCCCCGGCCGAAGCCGGGACGGTGCTGCTCAGCACCCTGCGCGCCTGGGCCCGGGAGGGGCAGGAGCCCGAGGAGAGCGCCTCCGTCCGCTAGTCCCTGTCAGAGCCGCCCCTGGCCGCTCGCATCCGGCTGAGGACCGTGGGTTTCGGCCTCCGGGCTGCGGGTTCAGGCTCCCAGGGGGTATCCTGGAAGGCTCGGAGGAGTCATGCCGTTCAGGGATGAATGCGGGGTGTTCGGGATCTGTCCCCAGGCGGAAGCCTCCCGGCAGACCTACCTGGGCCTCTACGCCCTCCAGCACCGGGGTCAGGAGGCCGCGGGCATCTGCTCGGGCGACGCCACCGGGCTCCACCTGCACAAGGCCCTGGGCTACGTGGCGGACGTCTTTTCCGAGACGGTGCTGGACGACCTGCCCGGCGACGCCGCCATCGGCCACACGCGCTACTCCACCACCGGCGGGAACGTGGCCTCCGCGGCCCATCCCTTCCTCATCCACGGTCGCTTCGGCCAGGTGGCCCTCTGCCACAACGGGAACCTGACCAACACCGAGACTCTGCGCGCCGCCCTGATCGCAGACGGCCACACCTTCACGAGCCCCTCGGATTCCGAGGTGCTGCTGGCCCTCATCAACCGGGCCCAGGCGGACACCCTGGAGGACGCCGTGGTCTCGGCGCTCCGCCAGGCCCAGGGCGCCTACTCCCTGCTCATCCTCACGGAGCACACCCTCATCGCGGCCCGGGATCCCCATGGCTTCCGGCCCCTGGCCATGGGGCACATGAACGGCACCACGGTGTTCAGCTCGGAGACCTGCGCCTTCGACCTGGTGGGCGCGGCCTACATCCGGGACGTGGCCCCCGGCGAGATGGTGGTGGTGCCGCGGGATGGGAGCGAGCTGCGGTCGGTCTTCCCCCTGCCCAAGGTCCAGCCGAAACCCTGCGTCTTCGAGCACATCTACTTCGCCCGGCCCGATTCCCTGGTGTACGGCAAGAGCGTCATGGTGGCCCGCCGTGAGATGGGGCGGCTGCTGGCCCTGCGGCATCCCGTGGAGGCGGACCTCATCGTGCCCGTGCCCGACAGCGGCGTGAGCGCGGCACTGGGCTACTCCGAGCAGTCCGGCATCCCCTTCGACTTCGGCATCATCCGCAACCACTACGTGGGCCGCACCTTCATCGAGCCCAAGCAGAACATCCGCAGCTTCGGCGTGAAGGTGAAGCTGAATCCCGTGCGCCACCTGCTGGCGGGCAAACGGGTGGTGCTGGTGGATGACAGCATCGTGCGCGGCACCACCAGCAAGAAGATCGTGCAGATGGTCCGCGAGGCGGGGGCCAAGGAAGTGCACATGCGCATCGCCTGCCCGCCCACGACGCACTCCTGCTTCTATGGCATCGACACCCCGCGGCGGCAGCACCTCATCGCGTCCTACATGTCCCTGAAGGAGATCGAGGGCTTCGTCGAGGCCGACAGCCTCGGCTACCTCGACCTGAAGGACCTGGAAACCTGCATGGGCGACGACGGCCATGGGTACTGCTACGCCTGCTTCACCGGCGACTACCCGGTGGTGCCGGAAGGCAGACCCTAGTCGCGCTCACAGCACGGTGCAGCGGGTCGTCTCCTTCGCGCTGAAGGATTTCCCCAGGGCCGAGCCCTGGACGTCCGCGTGCTCTTCGAGCACCAGCAGACGGTCCTGGGCGCGCTGGAAGCGCTGCCGGATGTCGATCTTCGTCCAGACGCTGGCGAGGAGCAGCACCCGGGCCCGGACTTCGATGCGGTGATCCATGGCCAGCGGCAGGCCGTCGGGTCCGATCCAGACCGTGGCCTCGTAGTCGGCCTTCTTGATGTGGTTGCGGGCCTCGGCATCCAGGTCCAGGTCCATGGCCAGACGCAGCCGGCGGGCGGGCCGGCCCTCGTAGGCCTCGGCCTTCTCCTCCAGCAACCGCGCCTTCTCCAGCTGCTCCAGCAGCCCCTCGGCGGGCCGCAGCTCGCCGTGGAACTCGCCGGAGCCCTTCTTCGCCGCTCCCGGGGCCCGGTTACTCCCCTTCGCCTTCGCCGGGGCGGCGGCGCGACTGTCCTCCAGGACCCGCATCCCCTCCGATCCATCTTCCACCACGGTGGTCCGTCGTTCCGTGCGGTCCTTCCCGGACTCCCGTTCGAGGCTCTCCGCCTCCACCTTCACCTTGACCTTCGAGGGAGCCGGCAGGCCCTTGAGCGCGGCTTTCAGGTCCGAGAGGCCGTCGGCCCGGAGCAGGGCGCCGCAGAGCAGCAGGGCCAGAGGCAGGGCAGGACGCATGGAATCACCTCGGATGGGAGGATTACGGAGAGCTCCCCTGGCGGTTGAGCCAGGGGTTGAGCCGGGTGCAGGGGGCCTATGATGGGGAGCCATGTGCCTCATCGCGCTCGCCTACCGGGCCCATCCGGACTTCGAACTCGTCCTCGCCGCCAACCGCGACGAGTACCACGCGCGCCCCACGGCGCCGGCCGGCCCCTGGCAGGATGCCCCCGAGGTGTTCGGGGGCCGCGACCTGTCCCAGGGGGGAAGCTGGCTGGCCCTGTCGCAGTCCGGCCGCCTGGCCTGCGTTACCAATGTGCGGCGCATGGTCGCCCCGGACCCCGGGGCGCCCTCGCGGGGCGCGCTGGTGGCCTCGTTCGTGCGCGGCCGGCAACCGGCCCGGACCTTCTCCGACGAGCTCCGCGAGCGGGCCATGGCCTTCGCCGGGTTCAACCTCCTGCTCTGGGACGGGTCCGAGCTGCGCTACCTGAACAACCACCCGCGGTTCCTCTCGCGGGTCGTGCCGCCCGGGGTGCATGTCGTCTCGAACGCGGATCTCGATACGCCGTGGCCCAAGACGGAAAAGCTCCGCCGTGCCATGGAAGCCTGGGCCACCGCAGGCGATGGGGGAGACGCGCCCCTCCTGGCCGCCCTGGCTGACCGGGTGCCCGCCGCCGATGCGGATCTCCCCGACACGGGTGTGGGGCTCGACCTGGAGCGCCTGCTGTCGCCGGCCTTCATCGTCAGTCCGCGCTATGGGACCCGCTGCACCACGATCATCGCCCTGCGCCGCGACGGGACAGCGCGGTTCTCCGAATGGCGGTTCGATCCGTCCGGAGAGCCCTCGGGGCATACCGAGGCCAGCTGGGCCCTGGATTCCCAGGGGCGCGCGTCATGACCGGGTCGGGACCTTCGAATGTGCCCCAGGGCCGGTTCGAGGACGGGCTCCGCTTTTTCGCGGCGGCGCTGGCCCTGGACATCGACCGTCGCCACAGCGCGGCCATCGTGACCACCGCCTGCGACGCCATCCAGTGCTTCCTGGCGGTCTTCGAAACGGCCGCCATGCGGCACCTGCCCGATCCCGAAGGCGAGGTCGCCCGGTTGCGCGGCCAGCTGGAGGCCCTGCTCACACCCCGGCAGTCGCCTGAAGATGCCGCCCGAAACGCCCTCGAAGCCGCCCGGCTGGCGCGGGACCAGGCCGCCCTGCTGCTGCCGCGGCTGATGGACTAGAACCCCACACCCACCAGCGGCACGTTCCGGGGTACGGGGTTGCCGCCGAAACGGTCCACGGGCAGGGTGGCGGAAGCGAGGCTCATCGGTTCGCCCCCCGTGCCGCCGATGCTGCGGAGGAATCGCCGAAGATCCTGGTGGAACCAGACGAGGAACTCCTGGAAGGCCACCTGGCGCAGTTCCTCCTTGGTGAGCTCGCCGACCACCTCCACCACGGCCGACCCGGAATCCGCCGGGGCCTTGAAGGTGTGCCAGGGGCGGGTGCCAGCCCCGTTGTCGCCCATGATCCGGGCCAGGAAGACCGGATCCCTGCCCGGTTCCGGCGCCTCGGGACGGGGCGCGTCCGCGGCCAGGAGGCCGGAGGCGAGACAGAGGCAGAGCAGGGTGCGCATGGCCTTGAAATGACCTGAAGGAAGGCGAGGTTCCCGGGCCGGGCTGTCAGCTGTCAGCTACCGGGGCCTGCTTTTGCAGAGAGCTGGCCGCCGACAGCTGATAGCGTCTAACCCATGCCCATCGCCATCCTCGGACCCACGGCCTCCGGCAAGTCTGCCCTGGCCGTGGCCGTGGCCCGCCGGGTGGGGGGCACCGTTGTGAACGGGGATCCCTACCAGGCCGTCGCCGGGCTGGCCATCGGCACCGGCCAGCCGGACGCGGCCGAGCGGGGAGGGGTGCCCCACGCGGGCTACGGTGAACTGCCCCTCTCGACCCGGCCCAATCCCACCCTTTTCGGAGCGTGGGTGCGGGAGCGGCTCTCGGCCTGCCGGGAGGCCGTGCTGGTCACCGGGTCGGGCCTGTACCTGCGGGGCATCTGGAACCAGCTCAGCGACCTGCCGGCGGTCCCGCCCCTCCTGGTGGCGCGCGTCCGGCGCTGGGGGACGGTCCTGGGCATCCCCGCCCTGCACCGCTACCTGGCCGCGGTGGACCCGGCCCGGGCGGCGGTCCTGCATCCCAATGACCGCGCCCGGGTGCAGCGGGCCCTCGCCCTGCACCTCGCCACGGGCCGGGCCCCCTCGGCCTTCCTGTCCGGTCCGGACACCGGGGTTCCCGAAGGATGGCGGGTCCTGGTGGTCTCGCCCGGTCGAGAGCGGCAGCGGGAACGCGTGGCGGCCCGGGTGGCCGCGCAGGTGCGCGCCGGCTGGCCGCAGGAGGCGCTGGACCTGGTGACCGCCGGACATGCGGCGGATCTGGCGGCGCTGCGTCCCCTGGGCTACGCGACCTGGCTGGCCGGCGGGGATCCCGCCGACGCCCAGGCGCTGATCGTGCAGGAGACCCAGGCCTACGCCAAGCGCCAGGCCACCTGGTTCCGCAACCAGCTGCCGGGGGTGCCCGCGTGGGATCCCGATGCCGAGCCGATGGAGACGGCCATGCAGAGGCTTGGGCTGTGATGACTCCGACCGCCTGGTACGAAGGACGCACCTCCCTGGATGTGTCGCTCGCGGCCGACTGGGCCTGGATCGGCTTGCGCTCCGGCGATGGCCTCAACCGCCTCCACAGCGACCTGCTGGTGGCGCTGGACCGGCTCTTCGTCGACCTGCGGGGGACCGGCGTGCGGCGCGTGGCGCTCAGCCATGCCGGCTGGATGGCGGAGCGCGGCCACCACTTCTCGGCTGGCGCGGACCTGCACGAGGTGGGCGCCCTGGATCCCGTGGCGGCCGAGCCCTTCGCCCGGCGGGGCCAGCGGGTGATGGGCCACCTGCTGTGGCCGGGCTGGCGGACCCTCACGCTGATCTCGGGCGTGGCCATGGGCGGCGGCTGCGACCTGGCCCTGCACGGTCAGGAGCGCTGGGCGGTGGACGCCGATCCCGCCACCGGCAGGGGGGGCCTCCGGTTGGCCCATCCCGCAGCCAAGCACGGCATCCTCACGGGCTTCGGCGGCACCGTCCGCCTGCCGGAGCTCCTGGGTCGCTCAGGGGCGGACCGACTGTTCCGGCAGTTCGAGACCTGGGGCGCCGCCGAGGCCCTGGCCGCCGGCGCGGTCCACCGCGTGCTGGCACCGGAGGCGGCACGGGCGGCCGTGCTTGCCTGGCTGGGTCAGGGTGCCTGACAAGACCCCCACCTGGCTTTTCCGCCGCCTCGTTGGGTGTTGTTAGGCCCTCTCAGTGCCGCGCGGCCAGGAGGGCGGGGACGGCCACCGCCGCGACGATGCCGAGGATGGCGCAGCAGCAGAGCAGGAAGATCGGTGTCAGTGCGGCGCAGACCCCACGCCAGGTGTCGGTCTTGTGCATGCGGGCCAGACCCATGCCGATGGCGACCATGCCGGCAATGTGGATCAGGAAACCCACGTAGGGGATCAGCGAGCCGATCTGGATGAAGGCGGAGGCGTAGCCGTAGGCGCGGACGGTCTGGTTCATGCCGATGCCAGGCCTGAGCCCGCCCCACATCCACAGGAAGAAGTGGCTGACCATCCCGCCGATGAGCATCCCCAGGAAGGTGAACAGCGGCATGAGCAGCAGGAGGGCGCCGAAGATCAGGGGCATGACGGCGGCGATGGCCCGGCCCTCATCCTTGGCGGTCTGCTCGAGGGCGGCGAGCATGATGCCCATGCCCAGGAAGAAGAAGAGCAGGGCCACGATGACGAAGACCGGGATCGACAGAAGCAGCAGGAAGCGCCACGGTGCCGAGAACCCCTCCGTGGCGGGCACCCGGTCGAAGAGCTCCAGGGGATTGCTGAACACCATCTGGAACATGGCGCCCACCCGGGCCCAGAAGCCCGGGATGGCCTCGGTGTCCTCGAAGGGGATGGGGCGTGGAGCGGGTGCCTCCGGTGGCGGGACGGCGATTCCGGGCGGGGGTGGGACGGAGGGTTCGTCCAGGGGGATGGCCGGGGGAAGCGCCTCGTTCGGACCGGTGATCTCGTTCATCCGTCGCTCCAGCTGATGGCGGCTACGCTATCACGTTTCCCGGAAGTCCCTGGGGCGCAGGTCCAGCTTCTCCAGGCGGGACAGCAGGGTGGAGGGGGCCAGACCGGCCAGGGCCGCGGCGCCATCCGCTCCGGCGATCTTGCCGCGGGTGTGGTGGAGCAGGCGCTCCAGGTAGGTTCGTTCCTGGGCCTCCCAGGTCAGGGGCCTTCCGGCGCGGTCGTGGTTGCCGCGCGCGGGCAGGGCCCCCGGGGGCAGACGCAGTTCCCGGCCCGCCGAGAGGATGGCTGCCCGCTCCAGGACGTTGTGCAGCTCGCGTACATTGCCAGGCCAGGGGTAGGCCTCCAGCTGCTCCCGCACGGCTCCGGGCAGGTGGATGGGCGGGCGCCGGTTGTCCCGGGCGAAGCGGTCCAGGAAGGCCTCGGCCAGGGCCGGAATGTCATCGGGCCGCTCCCGCAGGGGCGGGAGGTGGATGGGGAAGACACTGAGGCGGTAGAAGAGGTCCTCGCGGAAGCGTCCCTCGGCCACGGCCTTGCGCAGGTCCGTGTGGGTGGCGGCCACGAGGCGCACATCCACCTTGCGGGACTTCTCGGCGCCCAGGGGATCGATCTCCTTCTCCTGGATGGCCCGCAGCAGCTTGGGCTGGAGATCCAGGGGCAGGTCGCCGATCTCGTCGAGGAAGAGGGTGCCGCCGTCCGCCAGTTCGAACCGCCCCTTGCGCGCCGTGGCGGCGCCGCTGAAAGCCCCCTTCACGTGGCCGAAGAGCTCGGACTCGATGAGCGTGGCGGGCAGGGCGCTGCAGTTCACCTTGATGAAGGGCTTCTCGCGGCGGGGCGAGAGATGGTGCAGGGTCTGGGCGACCTTCTCCTTGCCGGTGCCGGTCTCGCCCGTGATGAGGACCGTCGCCACCGTGGCGGCCACCTGGCGCAGCTGGTCCAGGATGGCACGCATGGCGGGGCTCTCGGCCCGGAGCGGCTCCTGGAGCACGTCCCGCCGCTGGACCTCCCGGAAGTAGCTGACCTCCTCGGCCAGGCTCCGTTCCCGCTCGGCCAGGCGGGCCAGGTGCTCCGCCTGCTTGAGGCCCAGGGCCAGCAGCGACGCGAAGACGCCCACGTGGTGCAGCACGCTCTCGGGGTACTGGCGGCAGACCATGGCGTCCAGGGTCATGAGGCCGAAGGTCTCGCCCCGGCTGCGCAGCGGCGCCACCAGGCAGCTGTGGCCGTGGGGCATCTCCAGCAGGCCGTGGAAGGTGTCCTCGCCGGGATCGTCCTCCTCGAAGGTGGCGGGCTTGGACCGGGCCTTGAGCGCATTCAGCAGGCGCAGGTTCCCGCGGACGGGGATGATGGCCTCCGAGAGCTGGGGCGTGGCCAGGGGGCCCACGGCGTAGGCCACCCGGAGGGCCTCCCCTTCGCGGAGCAGCACCGTGGCGAGGTCGTAGGGCACCAGCTGGCCCAGGCGCTCGAACGCGTGGCCCACCATGCGGTCGGGCTCCTCCCCCAGGGTGAGCAGCGCGCCGGCCTCTTCCACCAGGCGGGCCCCGGTCAGGGCGGTCTCAAGTTCGGGTGCGGCCACAGGCACCTCCGGGGCTGATTCTCGACATTTCGAGAATCAGGTCAAGTTTCCGGGAGTTAAACCCTTCGCTAGTCCGAAAGGTATACTTCCATGGCTCATCAAGGACGCGCTTGATCCCCGACGCCCCCCACTTCGGCTCGTACCGCCTGCTCACCCGCCTGGGCGAGGGCGCCATGGGCGAAGTCTGGAAGGCCCTCGACCTCCGGCTGGAGCGCGAGGTGGCCCTCAAGATCCTCAAGGATGCGGATGACCTGCGCCGCAAGGCGCTCATCGGCGAGGCCAAGCTGGCCTGCCAGCTCAACCACCCGAACATCGCCCACATCTACGATGCCGGGGAGGTGGACGGCACGCCGTACATCGCCATGGAGCTGGTGGAGGGGGACACTCTCCGTGTCCTGGTGGGCCGGCCCCTGGAGGGGGGGCTCCTGCAGGACCTGGCCCGGCAGGCGGCTTCCGCCCTCTCCCACGCGCACCAGAAGGGCATCGTCCACCGCGACATCAAGCCCGAGAACATGCTCCTCACGGACGAGGGCCAGCTCAAGATCCTGGACTTCGGCATCGCCCGCCGCGGGGGCGATGACCTTGCGCCGGGGCCCACCTCCCACCACATGACCCTGGTCGAAACGACCGCGCCCGGCTACAGCCAGGGCACGCCCGCCTACATGAGCCCGGAGCAGGCCAACGGCCAGCCGCTCACCGGCCAGTCCGACCAGTTCAGCCTGGGCGTGGTGCTCTACGAGCTGGCCACGGCCATGCATCCCTTCCGCCGGGCCAGCCTGGTGGACACGCTCTACGCGGTGACCCGGGATGAACCGAAGCCTCTGGCCGAGCTGCGGCCCGACCTCCCCCGCACCCTCCGGGACGCCATCCACCGCCTGCTGTCCAAGGAGGCCAAGGACCGCTTCCCCAGCCTGCAGGCCCTGGCGGCCGGGCTGGCCGAGGACAACCCCACGGCCCAGACCCCCCATCTCGGCCAGCCGGCGCGCCGGCTCCGCCCGTCCAGGCTCCGGTGGCTCCTGGCCTCCGTGGCCACGCTCCTGGTGGTGGGATCGGGGGTCGGCGTGTTCCTGAACCGCCGGGCCCTGGCCACGGGGCTGGGCGCGGCGCGGCGGGCCTCCCGGGAGGACTTCACCAAGGGCCGGCGCGTGGTGGCCATCCTGCCCCTGGAGCAGCTGCAGCCGGATGCGGAGCACGCCTGGCTGAGCAACAGCTTCGCCGACGCCATGGCCTACGGCCTGGTCCGGCACGAGGATCTGCTGGTGGTGGACCGGCTGCGGGTGGTGGAGGCCATGAACGCCCTGGGGGATACGCCGGGACGCGCTCCCAAGGCCCTGGGCGAGCTGGGGCGCCAGCTGAAGGCCGAACTGCTGGTGCTGGGCAGCTACCAGGTGGTGGGCGACCAGCTCCGCATGGGGGTCCGGGTGGTGGACGTCGCCCACGGCACGACCCGGCATCAGTTCCAGCTGGACCGGCCCCAGGCCGACCTGTTGAAGCTGGAGGACGACCTGCAGCAGCGGCTGCCCCAGGAGATGGGCCTGGGCAGCGGTCCCGGCGCCCCGCGCATCCAGGCCCGGAACCCCCGCACCCGGGAACTCTACACGAAGGCCCTCCAGGTCATCACGGACGGCAACCAGGATTCCGTCCAGCTCGCCAACTCACTGCTGCTGTCCGCCATCGAGATCGAGCCCGACTACGCGCCGGCCCGGGCCGAGTACGCCTGGACCTTGGCGGAACTGGGGGCCACCCGGGCCCTGGGCCAGGGCCGATTCGAGGAGGGCCAGGCCCTGCTGCGCCAGGGGAAGGCCGCCGCGGAGGCGGCCATCAGCATGGACCCCGACGCCTCCCAGGCCTATCGCGCCCTCGGCTCGATCCTGCTCCGGCTGGGGGACCTGGAAGGGGCCAGCCGCTCGGCCCTCCAGGCGGTGCGCCTCGATCCGGCGGACCACAAGGCCTACGACGTGCTGGCGGACGTCTTCGCGGGCCTGGAGGGCGAGGACAACCACCAGGCCGCCCGCCGCTACTTCGAGAAATCGCTCTCGCTGTTCCCGGAGGGTTGGCAGGCCCACCACCGCTACGGGGTGCTGCTGCAGAACGAAGGGGAACTGGCGCTGGCCCTCCAGCACGCGGATCGCGCCATCTCCCTCCGGCCCGCTGCCGAGTACGCCTATGTCACCGCGGCAGATGCCCTGCTCTGGATGGGACGGGCGCAGGAGGCCGAGATCCGGCTGCGGGCCGGGCTTCGCGAGGTGCCGAATTCCAATGTCCTGCGCAGCCTCATGGCCTATGCCGCCTGGGAGCACCAGGACTTCGGCACCGCCGAGGGCTACCTGCGCGAGCTGGAGGGCGCCTGGCCCGCGGACCACTCCAACACCCTCCTCCTGGCGGGCCTGAAGCGGGCCCTGGGAGGCGATACCGCCGGCGTCCTGGCCCTCTTCGAGACCTACCGGCAGAAGCTCCTGGCTTCGGATCTCGCCGCCAAGAAGCACAACGAGAAGCGGGTGCTCTCCGTGAACCTCTACTTCATGGCCCGCATCGCCGCGAAGCTGGGGGCCGCCGTCGAGGCCCGGAACCTGGTGGATCTGGCCGACCGGCTGCATCCCGGCAAGCGCCGGGTCGCTGGCCAGGATCCCGCCTTCCGCTGAAGGCCGGCGGCTACAGCGTGCTCCGGGCCTCGGTCACCAGGACCTGGATGCGGCCGCGGACCTCGGTCATCAGGGCCTCCCGGTCCGCATGGTCCGAAGGGGCCACGGGTTCGCCCACCGCCACCACATACTGGCCCGGGCGCAGGCGGGCGCTACCCGGGGGAAGCACTTCCCGGCCGCCCACCGTGGCCATGGGCACGATGGGCACGCCGGCATCGATGGCCAGGGCGAACCCGCCCTTCTTGAAGGGCAGCATGTCGCCGGTGCGGCTGCGGGTGCCCTCGGGGAAGATCACCACGCTCTTACCGCCGCGGATCTCGTTGGCGGCTTCGTGGATGCTCTTGATGGCGCGTTCCCGGTCCCCCCGATCAATGAAGATCACACCTGCGACCCAGGCTGCCCAGCCGACGAAAGGCAGGTATTTCACTTCCTTCTTGGCGATGTAGACCGCGGGCACAGGCAAGGCGCCGATGAGGATCGGCGGATCCATCTGGCTCTCGTGGTTGGACATGAAGATCACGGGCTGGCGCCCGTCCCGGATGGCCTCGGGCAGGCGCTCCCAACCCCGCAGCGCGAAGGGGATCCGGCAGAACCAGGCCATGCCCCGGGCGTACAGGGGGCCGATCGTGAAGAAGGCGCGCCTCCGCCCCAGGAAGGGAACGGCCAGGAGGATGCCGATCACGACGGCCGGGACCAGGAGCGCGCCCCAGACGACCATCACAACCGCGCCCCACCCCGTGTTCCGCCAGTTGGCCACGACGCTCCTCCGTGCTATTCAAGCTAGCAGTTCTGGAGGTATCCCGTGGGCATCACCGAGCAGATCCTGGCCGACCACACCGCCCGGAAGGACCCCGACGGCGTCACCTGGTTCACCGCATCCGATCTGGCTCGGCTGGGCCTCCACGACCGGCTCTTCACCATCATGCAGACCGTGCAGCACACCCTCCGCATGCGGGGCGCCCGCCAGGTGGTGGAGAGTCATGGCTGCACGGACCGGTGGAGCGTGGTGGACACGCACTGAGCCTGGCCGCAGGTCAGGCCTGGACGCCGGCCTCCAGGGCGATGGCGCGCGGGTGGAGGATCTGGTTCTCCAGGTAGATGTGCAGGTGCAGGTCCTGCTCCATGGTCTCGAAGCCATCGTAGAGGGCCCGGAAGGTGTTGCAGCCATCCGGCGGCACGGTGTAGGCGCGGGTGAGTTCGCGCAGTTCGACGAGCAGGGCGCCCACGGCCTCGTGTTCCATCTCCATCACGCGGATGGGGCTCTGCACGGTACCGAAGCAGGAGGATCCGGACCGGCCCTGTTCCATCTGGCCGATGAAGGGGAAGAGGATCTGCTCTTCCTTCATCATGTGCGGCATGAGGTCGGCCACGATGGCCCGGTAGACCTCACCCACGCGGGCCAGCTCGGGGTGCCGCTCGCCGTGGGCCCGGAGCACCTTCTCGAGCAGCAGCTCCAGCCGGGGCATCTCCTCCCGGAGGTAGTCGTGGTGGGTGGCGACGATGTGCTGGGTGAGTTCCGTGAGGGGGGCCTGGGCCCAGTCCCGGGGGGAAGGAACGCCCGCCATGAAGGGCTCGAGGGCGGCCAGGCCGGCCAGGACCTGGGCCGCATCCTGCTTCGCCAGGCCGCAGGCCTCGCCGAGGCTGCGGTGGCCGCCACAGCAGTAGTCGATGCCCAGGCGCTCGAAGAAGCGCATGGTCTCGGGCCGCTCCATCACCAGTTCGCCCACCTTGGTGTTCAGTTCCACGCTCATGTCGGCTCCATCGGCGGGGACCATCCCCTGACACCCAAGATGGGGCCTTGGGTGCGTGAGGGGAATCACATCTTGACTAAAAAGGTCTGATTTTCTTTAATAACTCGAACATCCTATTTAAAACATTGATTTCATTTTTATTTAAGCCGCATCGGTGGCAGGAAGGCCTGCCTGGGGGCGGACTCCGTCTAGGGAACCGGATCGGGTCCGCCGTCGGTCAGCGGCGAGCAGCGGAGGAGGCGCCAGGTGGTGAGCAGGCCCCCGCGGAGGGTGCCGTACTTCTGGATGCAGCCCAGGCCGTAGTGGCTGCAGGTGGGGGTGAACTTGCACTGGGTGGGCAGGTGGCTGGACAGCGTGGCCTGGTAGGTGCGGATGGCGCCCCGGCAGACCCAGGCGGAGGGCTGGAAGCGTACAGGCAGGAAGGCCTCCAGCACCAGGTAGAGCCCGAAAGCCGCCAGGGGGTGGGCCAGCAGCCAGGCGGTCATCCTAGGCCTTCGCAGCATCCGCCTCGGCCTTGACCTTGCGGGCCTCCTCCAGGAAGGCGGGGACGAGGTCCTCCTCCTTCACCTTCCGGATGAGCTCGCCCTTGCGGTAGATGAGGCCCTCGCCCGCGCCGCCGGCCACGCCGAGATCCGCGTCCTTGGCCTCGCCGGGGCCGTTCACCACGCAGCCCATGACGGCGTAGGTGATGTTCTCGTGGTTGATCAGCTTGAGGCCTTCCTCGATCTCGTTGGCCACGCGGTTGAGGTCGATCTGCACGCGGCCGCAGCTGGGGCAGCTCACCATGCGGAAGCCGCCGGAACGCAGCGCCAGGGAGCGCAGCAGCTCGTGGCCCACGCGGCACTCATCCTCGCCGTCGCCGGTCAGCGAAACGCGGATGGTGTCGCCCAGGCCCTCGGCCAGCAGGATGCCCATGCCCACGCTGGAGCGGATGGTGCCGCCGAAGGGGGTGCCCGCCTCGGTGATGCCCAGGTGGAAGGGGTAGTCCACCTGCTTGGCCAGCAGGCGGTAGGCCTGCACGGTGCGGATCACGTCGCTGGCCTTGAGGCTGATCTTGATGTCGCGGAAGCCCTCACGCTCCAGGACCTCGATGTGGCGCAGTGCGCTCTCCACCATGGCCTCGGGCGTGGCGGTGCCGAACTTCTCCAGCAGGTCCTTCTCCAGGCTGCCGCCGTTGACGCCGATGCGGATGGGGATGCCCTTCGAACCGGCCTTCTCCACCACGGCCTTCACCCGATCCTGGCCGCCGATGTTGCCGGGATTGATGCGCAGGCAGGCGGCGCCGCCGTCCGCGGCCACCAGGGCCAGGCGGTAGTCGAAGTGGATGTCGGCCACGACGGGGATGGGGCTGCGGTCGCAGATCTCGTGGAAGACCTCCCCGGCCTTCTTCGTGGGCACGCTCACGCGGACGATCTCGCAGCCGGCGTTGGCGTAGGCGTAGATCTGGTTGACCGTGGCCTCCACATCCCGCGTGTCCGTCTTCGTCATGCTCTGGACGCTGATGGGGGCGTCTCCGCCGACGGGAACCTTGCCCACCAGGATCTGGCGGGTCTTCCGGCGGGGGGCGAGGGGCAGGAGTTCCTGGTCGGACATGGGGCCTCGGACTTCAAAGATTCCAGTGTACCCACCAATGAAACGACCCGGGGGACGCCGGTTTTCCGGGAAGGGGGCTCCATGCCGGAGGATTCCAGGCCGCGCTGGGGCTTGCGCTGGGTCTTGGCAGGCTTGCTACACTGGCCCCTCACCACCGAGGCCCCCATGATCATGAACACACGCAAGCACAACGATGTGCTGATCCTCTACCCCGAGGGCAAGATCACCCTGGGCGATGGCGATCAGGAACTGGGCGAGGCGGTCCGCACCTCCCTGGCCGAGGGCGCCCGCAAGATCGTGATCAATTTCAGCAAGGTGAGCTACCTGGATTCCTCAGGTGTGGGCGAACTGGTGGGCTGCTACACCTCGATCAAGGGCAAGGGCGGCGAGCTGCGCATCTGCGGCATGAGCGGCAAGATCTTCAGCCTCATCAAGATGACCAGCCTGCATTCGGTCTTCCAGGTGACGGACACCGAGGACGAGGCCCTCGCGGGCTTCTAGGGCGGTGCGTTTCCGCGCCGCCCTCGGATGCAGCCTCCTGGCCCTGGTTTCCGCCATGGGCCAGGAGGCTGCGTCGGTCCGGACGGTCCTTTCCATCCGCATCGAAGGCGGGAGCGAGGATGACCGGCGGTTCGCCCAGGCCGCGGCCGGGCTGGAGGTCGGGCGGGCCATCGACGCCGCGGCGTTCCAGCAGGCGCTCGCGGCGGTCCGCCTGGTGGACCGCTACCGCACGGTGGAGGGCAGCTTCACCCCTGATGGCGCAGTGGTCATCCACCTGGAACCGCTGCTGCCGGTGGAGAGCTGGCGCTGGGAAGGGGATCCCCTGCCCGACAGCCTGCGCAAGACCCTGCTGCCGGAGCTGCGGAAGGGGCAGCGCCTGGGAGCCCAGCACCTGAATGCCCTGGAGCGCAACGCCGAGCAGCGTCTGCGGGAGGCCGGGTACCGCCAGGCCGATGTGAAGGCGACCGTGGAGGCCGAAGGGCGGCAGCTCCGGCTGGCGCTGAGCCTCGGTCCGCCCCGGCTCATCCGGGATGTCCGCCTTGAAGGGGATCCTGCGCCCTACACGCGGGAGTCCCTGTTGAAGATCGCGGCCATCAAGCCCGGGCGCACGCACTGGACCCCGGCGGTCCAGCGGGAGGCCCAGCGCCGCCTGCGCCAGCGACTCGTGAAGGACCGGCGCCTGGAGGCCGCCATCCGCCTGGTTCCCGCCGTGGATGACGGGAGCGTGCTCATCCTGGACGTCCGGCCGGGGCCGAAGGTCACGCTGAAGGCCAAGGGCCTGAACCCACTCGGTCCCTTGTGGGGCCGCCCGCGGCTCACGGAGTTCGTGCCGCTGGTCCGGGCCGAGCGCTACGCGCCGAGCCTGCTGGACGAAGGCGACGGCCGGATCGCGGCCTATTTCCGCGACCAGGGCTACCCCGAGGTCAAGGTGTCGCATGTCCGCGAGGTGACGGCCGGCACCGCGGACCAACCCAAGGCCGTGACCATCACCTACACCGTGGACCAGGGACCCCGCCGGGTCCTGGGCAAGGTGTCTTTCGAAGGGAACCGCGAGCTGTCGGAGGCGGAACTGTCGCGGGCGGTGGCGCTTCCCAGGCGGTTCCTCCTCCTGCCGCCCCACGCCAAGGCGGAGGCCATGAAGGCCCTGGAGGACCGCCTCACGGCGTACTACCTCCAGCGCGGGTTCCCCGAAGTGCGGGTGCGCCGTCGGGTGGAAGGCGGCCAAGGCAGCGCGGTGGATGTGCGCCTCGTCATCCGGGAGGGTCAGCGGCGCTTCCTCGATGCGCTGGTGCTGGAATTGCCCGCGGATCCGGCCTACCCCAGGGATCGGCTGGCGCGCAGCCTGCTGCTGGTGCTGGGGGACCGTCCAGTGAAGGGGGCCGGCGCCTCGACCTACCGTTCAGACCGGCGCCACCTCCAGGGTTTTGAGGGCACCCTCGAGACCACGCCGGAAGGAGCCCGCCTGACCTTCAAGCCCGCGCTTCCCCTGGTGCGCAACGACCTGGCGCTGGTGGTCTCGGACCTGCGCCAGCGTCTGTCTTCGGCGGGGTCCGCGAACCCGCAGGTGAAGCTGACCTTCGAGGATGACGAGACCAAGCCGGTGGTGCGCATCCAGGTGCCCGCCCAGCCTCTGGATCGCACGCGGCGGCTGGTGGTGCAGGGGAGCGACCGGACGCGCGCCGAGGCGGTGCTGCGGGAGACCGCCCTGGCCCCGGGGATGCCGCTGGATCCCGCGAAACTGGACGAGAGCCAGGTCCAGCTGGGGGGACTCGGGGCCTTCCAGCGGGTGGACCTGCTCACCCTGAAGGATCTCGAGGGCCAGGAGAAGGAACCCTGGCAGCGCGGAGACCTCGCCCTGCGCCTGCAGGAGCGGAGTCCCTGGGTGTTCACCGAGTCCTTCGGCTACGACAACACCCAGGGCTACCACTTCGGCCTGAATGCCCAGCGCCTGAACGTGGGCGGCATGGGGCGCACCCTGGATTTCGGCCTCCGGGCCGGGGATCAGACCCTCGACAGCCCCTTCCTGCGCCGGGCCTTCCCCACAGGGGAGATCAAGCGGTCCGTGGACAGCTACAGCATCGGCTACACCGACCCCTGGTTCCTGCCCGGCTCACTGGATTCGCTGCTGGCGCCCCGCACGCGGTTCCGGCTGGAGGGCGCCTACATCGAGGAGGCCCAGGCCGCCTTCTTCGCCCGCCGCCGCCGCTTCACGCCGAGCCTGGAGTGGAAGGTCAGCCCCGTGCAGTCGGTCCAGCTCGGCTACCGGTTCGAGCGGGTGGAGGTGGCCTCCAATACCGACAGCAATGGCGTGCCGCTGCTCGCAGGCCAGGACCTCTTCCTGCTGGCGAGGACACCGCCCCGCAGCATCATTTCCGCGCCCTACCTCCAGATCGCCGTGGATCGACGGGACCGCCCCTACGATCCCACCCAGGGCACCTTCTTCCTGGGCCGGCTGGAGCTGGCGAACCAGTTCTTCGGGACCTCCGCCAACAGCAGTTTCGTAAAGGCGGACCTGCGCTACCAATGGAACTGGCCCGTGGGCTTCCACGCGGAGAACGGCGTGGTCATGATCAGCACCCGATTGGGGCTCGCCCGGCCCACGGCGCAGTCCGCGAAGGATCTGCCGCTGTCCGAGCGCTTCTTCGGCGGCGGCTCCTTCACCGTGCGTGGCGTGGAGCCGGACATGCTGGGAAACATCCAGCACACGGACACCAAGGCCAACGTGCTGGCTCAACCCATCCCCCTCGGCGGCCAGGCCATCGTGGTGTTGAACCTGGAATACAGGTTCCCGCTGTTCGGATGGCAGAGCGTCTGGGGCGAGGTGTTCGTCGACGCCGGGCAGATCTACCACAGCCCCGCCCCCCAGGACTACGAATTGGACCTCACCACGGTCCCGGCCACCCCCAGGGCCATCCCAGCCCAAGCGCCACAATACCCCCCCCTGCGCATCACGCCAGGCATCGGTCTGATCCTCAAGCTGGGGTTCCCCCTGAAGATCGAATACGCCGCCGACTGGAAGCGCATCATGGGTCGCCCCCGCACCCAGGACGAGCGCGACACCCAGCTCAAGAGCCTGCTGATCTCGGCGGGGTTCCAGTTCTGAGCGACGTCGAACCTCCCGCTGCCTGAGCCGGGATCGGTGGCCTCCCAGGGGGGCCCGCCCAGGAAGGGCGAGCGTCTACCGCTGGGAGCCCGGAATCGACCGTTCGCCTGTTTTTTCTGCCTGGGTCCGAGCAGGGACCCATATTGACGGCCTTCGTTCCGGGTCCATCCAGGGCCATGCGCATGGGTTTGGGTGACCCGGCTTCTTGATCGCCGCTGTCGCGAACGGGTTGCGGCCATGGCGGCGTTCCACCGGCAACCCGGTTTCAGGAGGACCCCATGTTGTCCAAAGCTGCCCTGGATTTCCTGCTTCGCCTGACGGACTGGTTCCATGGCCACTGGGAGGATCCCGAGTGGGGGAAGCGCCCCACCACCCAGATCCTCATTGCGCTGGCGCTCCGGGACTTGGCCACCGGCCTCCACGACGCAGAGTCCCGGGGCCAGATCCAGGCGGCCGCCGACAAGGTCATCGCGAAGCACGGCCAGGCCATGAGCCGGGCCTGATCGCTTAGGGGATCGGCGGGTTGGAGAGAACCATCAAGGCCACTGGCCATGGCCTTCACTAATCAGGGCGGTCTCGAACCATGCGTCCGGCTGGGCACGGGCCCTACCTGCCCGCCGGACTTTCTCGGCGGCCCGAGACCGCCCGATTGGAGATACAGAAAAGGCCGCTTGTCAGCGGCCTTCAGTGGTTGGCGCGGGCGGTCTCGAACCGCCGACCCCTACCGTGTCAATTTTGAGAAACGCGATTTTCAACACTTACGTGGACTTTGGCGGACCTGTCCGGATTTCGACGAACTCCATAAAAATATGATAAAAAAGGGACTTGTTGATTTTTAGGTTGTGGAGGTCCACACTCGTCTGTGCCGAGTTTTTGACGCCATTTTGACGCGGTACGGGGTGCAAACCATGGCCAGGACGAAGCGGAGCGCTTCCCTCGACAGCCGAAACAAGCGGTTGGAGCTCACCCCCGGGGATCTCCACCTCGAACAGATCCGAGCCGGGTCCTATTTGCTGTACCGACGCCCGACCAACGGATCGGCGGGGAACTGGTTGGTTCGGTGGTACGACCCGGATACCCGGAAACAGCGCCAGGAGCGCATGGGCACCGCGGATGACTTCGCGGTGGCGGATGGGATTGGGGTCCTCAGCTACAAGCAGGCCACCGACAAGGCCGAGCTTTGGTTCAAGACCCGCAACCGTTTCGCGATCCTCGCTGCGGAAGGTGAGGTGGTTCCTGTAGGCCCCTACAGCGTGGCGGATGCCTTCAGGGATTACCTGTACGACGCCAAGCGCCGGGGCATGAAGGGGCTGCTCATCACCGAGCAGACGGCCAACGCCCACATCATTCCTGTCCTGGGTGCCGTGGCTGTCGCCAAGCTCACCCGGCGGAAGATCGAGGATTGGCATCTGGCCCTCTCCGAGACCCCCCGGAAGACCACAGGCAAGCCCAAGGACGAGGATCCGGAGGACGAAGCCGAGGACGGCAGCGCTCCAAAGGCTGAAGAAGCGCCGAGGCCTCCCATGTCGGAAGAGGAGACGCGCAAGCGCCGGAACACCTCGAACCGGGTGCTCAGCATCCTGAAGGCGGCCCTCAATCACGCCCTCGCCAGCAACAAGGTCCTCGAACCTGCCCCATGGCGCTTCGTGAAGCCCTTCAAGAACGTGAGCTCCTCCCGGGTGCGTTATCTGACCATTGCGGAGCAGCGGAAGCTTGTGGAGGCCTCAGAGCCCGATTTCCGAGCCCTAGTGCAAGCGGCCCTGTTCAGCGGTGCCCGATACGGAGAGCTCACACGCCTGCGGGTCCAGGACTTCAGCGCCCGGAATGGAAGCCTCTACATCGAGTTCTCGAAATCGGGGAAGAGCCGCCACGTGTTCCTCACTGAGGAGGCACAAGCCTGGTTCAGCCAGATCGTTGAGGGACGCGATTCCTGCGAGCTCCTCCTGACGCGAGGGAATGTGCTCCGCACCAAGCGGAAGGGCCTCGTGGAAGACAAGGGTTGGGCCCCCTACGATCAGGTCTATTGCATGAACCAGGCGTGCGAGGCGGCCGGGCTTCCGCCTTTCACCTTCCACGAGCTCAGGCACACGTATGCCAGCGCTCTTGTGAACCACGGGGTTCCACTGGCCTATGTCGCGGCCCAGCTCGGGCACAGCGATACGCGCATGGTGGAGCGGTACTACGGGCACCTCAGTCCCAACGCCCAGGCGGATTCCGTGAGGACACACGCTCCCAAACTCGGTATTGGCGCAACCAAAGTTCAACCTCTGAGATTTACCGGCGCCTGAGTTAACGGGGGAAGGTTGACCTTTTGTCTAACGCGCAATGATCAATTCATCTAATCATTTCGATCCCATTGGGAAAGATCGATTGTAGTACATTCGGTAAAGCGAAAACCCGGTGCCTTAAGAGCTGACAAGCGTTTTGATCTCTACGGGGGGAATGTCTTGTACGTCTTCGTAAATGAATCCCATCTTGATGCATGGGTTCGATCAAATCCCGCTATCGCGCCAGGGCTGATAGCTGAGCTGGTACAACGCCTGATTGCAGTCACTGCAAAGGAACCATCTGATAAACGGTTCCAAGGGCGCCAAGGCACCAATCAGCACGGCGTGGATGGGTGGCTTGAAGTGCCAGAAGCGACGCCACCATACATCCCAAAGAGAAAATCAGTCTGGATGTTGGGCACCGGCATAGATTCAAGAGGAAAAGCAAATGAGGACTACAAATCTGCCACAGCTGCAGTCCCTGAGGCTGATCGTAAGGAATCGACACTGGTACTTGTGACCCCTATTTCTGCTTCAAAGGGCTGGAAGTTTACTTTCCTCAACGGCGGACAACAGGAGTGGGTTAAAAAAAAGAAGGCCGAGAAGAAATGGGCAGACATCCGGATCATCGATGGAACAGCCCTCAATGAATGGCTGATGTCTCACGAAGGTGTAAGCCATTGGCTGGCTACACAGGTGCTTCCTATCTCGCCAGGAGGCATGGAGACTACGGATCAAAGGTGGCTGACAACAAAATCATTCGGGGAACCGCCACCATTGAATCCAGATGTCTTCACAACAGGGCGAGATCTGGCATGTCGAAAACTTGATGAAGCTTTCCAGACTAGTGGTGGTCTGGTCACTCTGAGCACTCATAGTCCAGATCACATACCTGATTTCGTTTCAGCCTATGTCGCATCGCTTCCGGAGCTCCAGCGTGATGAGGCCGTTGGACGGTGCGTAATCGTCCGCGACCTCGACACCTGGGTGCGCCTTACCGGCAGCAAGGAACCCTTGATCTTGGTGGTTGGTCCCACTCTCGACCTAACTACCTCCGATGGGACCAATTTGATTCAGCGGGCCAGGAAGAATGGTCATTCAGTAATCCGGGGAGTCCTTCCTGGTGGCGTCCCCGATGTCCTCACGGCTCCTCTCCCGTGGCCGTCAGTTCAAAAGCTTACCGAGGCGTTAAAAGCATCGGGATACCCCGAGGAACGAGCGAGGAACGTCGCAGAAAAAACGAAGGGAAACATCCCCTTCCTCCTGAGACTCCTCCAAGGCTTATCAATGCATCCAGACTGGTCGCAACGGGGTGATGCCTCAGAACTTGCGATCGCGACCACAATAGGCTCGTGGGACGAATCATCAGAGGCGGATCTACAAGCCGTGCGTCGTGTCCTGGGAAAACCCTATGGGGAGTGGATTGAGAAGATTCGGGAATTCCTGTTTCTTCCTGGCACTCCCCTGCAGCAAAAAAATAAGATCTGGAGGTTTCACACGAGATTTGAGGCATGGCTCGGTGTAGGACACCGCATTTTCGAAAATCAAGTCCGGATGGGCACCGACTTGGCGATCGATGTCCTGTCTGAATCAAACCCTGGGCTTGATCTAGGCAAGGACCAGCGATTTGCTGCTTCGATCTTCGGGAAATCAAACCAGTACTCGAGCTCTCTCAGGGAAGGGCTTGCGGATTTCTTAGCCCTGTTGGGAAGTCACCCCGAAGCTCTCATTTCTTGTGGGGTAGGAATCCCGGAGAGAGAAGCAGAGAGAGCAGTGCGAAGGCTACTTGCAAATCACGATTGGAGGCGCTGGGCGTCGTTAACAAATCTGCTCCCACAGCTTGCGGAGGCATCGCCAGCAGCATTTCTAGAAGCCGTAGAGTTTGGACTGGCCGATCCAAACGCATGTTTCGAAACACTCTTTGAGCAGAATGGGCAGTTTCCATTTGGGATGTCATACATGCCAGGCCTCCTTTGGGCATTAGAGACGCTCGCGTGGGATGAAAACCTGCTCCCCAGGGTATCGAATGCATTGGCCGAGCTTGATGCGATCGACCCAGGGGGAAACTCTGGAAATACGCCTGAACACTCACTCAAAACCATTTTGATGCCTTGGCTACCTCAAACCACAGCCTCAGTGGATTTGAGGTTGTCGACACTTCGTCGTCTTGCCGATGATTACCCGGCGTTGGCCTGGAAACTGTTTCTGACCTTCCTGCCTAGCGCTCATGCAGTGTCTGATATGAGCAGGAGGCCGGCCTGGAGAGATTTCATTCCGGCAGATTTCAAGGAATCTGTGTCAAATCAGGATTATTTGGCCCAGATTGAGGCCATCTCGGGTATGTCCCTTGATCTGGGATGGAGGCAAAGGGAGTATTTGCCTGAGCTGCTCGCAGAAGTCAATCGCCTTGCGCCCGCGCAGATACATCGACTGAACTCGCTACTGCACTCGGAGGAGTTCATGTCGCTCGACGAAGCGATTCGTCTGGACTGCTGGAGAAATCTAAAGAGATCTTTACGTCGGCATCGGCAGTACCCAGATACGGGTTGGCGATTAGATCCGCAAGTCTTCGAAGCTCTTGAGGTGACTTGCGATCTAATCAAGCCGGATTCAGTCGAGCTGTTAGCTAGAGAACTCTTCCACTCCCGAGATTTCGAATATTTCGACGACGACGATGAAGACCTTACTCTCCGGATGGAGAGATTGATTGATTCCCGTCGAACCACTGTAGAGAAGCTGTTCGGCGCGGAAGGACTTCCTGGTTTGTTACGCCTTGCGGAAAGTAGTGAGGCACCGTTCAAGGTCGGTATTGCCGTTGGAGATTCGGAAATTTCGGGAATCGATCAGGCTTTACTCCCCGCTCTACTAGGCGCAGAACACGAGCCGATTGCGAAATTCACTAACGGATATGTTGTCGGGCGCTTCTCACGTCAGAGGTGGGAGTGGATAGATTCCCTAACCTTGCAAACATGGGATGAATCTAAGCTCCCTGCGCTATTCTCTCTTCTCCCCTTCCATCAAGATACCTGGTCGAGAGCAGAACAACTGATGGGTGAGAATGCTCGGCTCTACTGGGCAGTAACAAGGGTAAATCCTTACGAACCCGACGTTGACCTCGTTTCCGCAGCTTGTTGCCTGCTAGACAATGGCCGCCCCGACATGGCGTTGCTATGCATTAAACGAATGGTGCATGAACGCCTGCCGTTTGATGAACAGATTGCAGTGAAATCCCTGTTGGAAGTTGCTACCCGTGAAGATCAGCTTCTCGCTATAGATTTCTACAGCGTTGGAGAAGTGATCAAGCACCTCCAGGAATCACCCCAAACCTCTATTGACGACCTTATTGCAATTGAATGGACATACTTGCCATTCTTCGAACACCACTTCGGGATTACCCCCAGAGGCCTATGGGAATCACTGTCAAGAGACCCAGCAAGATATATCGAAATGATAGAGATCCTCTACCGCCCGGAGGACCAAGAAAAAGCGCAGTCAGAGCTCACTGACCGAGAGAAGGCAAACGCATCCAATGCCTATCATCTATTAAGAGGCTGGGCCATCCCACCGGGGATGAATCCAGACGGGACTTTCAATGAAGCCGCCCTTGAAAAATGGATCTCGGTGGTTCGTGACACCTGTGCTTCGAACGGACGTCTTAGGCCTGCTTTGCTGACTCTTGGCGAGGTGTTGATTCACGCCCCTGCGGATCTCGATGGCTTTTGGATTAATCGAGCGGTCGCCAAGGTTCTTGATGCAAAGGATGCGGAGCTGATTAGGTCCGGATTTAGAATGGGTGAATTCAATTCGCGGGGGGTCCACTGGGTTGACCCGGAGGGCAAGCCTGAAAGAGATCTCGCAGCCCGGTATCAAGAGAGGGGAAGAGCAGCCGACCTCGCCGGGTATGTTCGACTCGCTGCTACGATGCGGGAGCTTTCCGAATCCTATCTTCGAGAAGCAGAAAGAGTCCAAACTATGCATGAGTGATTCATGTATGGAAAGTTTTTCCCGCGCAAAATGAAAGGCAATCCGTATCTCAACGGTATTAGTGCCTGACTTGAGCAGAGCCGAGGAAGCGAAACGAAGAGAAAGAGCGGAAGGCAATGTAGGCGGGGTCCGAGTTGAGCGGAGGGTTAGGCAACTTGGGCCACAATGCTATTTCATTTGAATACCGCGAAGCCGGTCGGCACGAGCCACCAATTTCCCCGATGGAGAACGGAATTCTAAACTTCGAGCTTGGCCTGTTACGCAGGCATCAGCGTTTGCATACGTGGTGACGATCCCTTCCGTTTGCCGGTCGGACCAGGAGAAGTAGTCCTGTCCAAGGGTGACTACCACCCACCCGTCTTCTACTGCGACACTGGCGACGATATACGGGCGCATCTTGGCCAAGGCCTTTTTCGCAGCAGCCTTATCGCAAGCGTGAGCTTGGGTGGCCGTGAAAGCGGCGAGAACAACAACAAGAAGAAATCTGGTCAATCGCGCCATGACTACTCCTGTTTGGTTGATGAAGCTGCCTAACGAATGAAGCTAACCGGCCCCGCCTGCACCGAGGCGCTGAGCGGAGCCGAGGAAGCGGGAGTTTGAGAGGGAGGGGATGCAATGCAGGCGGGGTCCGAGTTAAGCGGAGGGTTAGGCATCCTGGGACCCTACAGAGACAAACTCTGATAGCCCATTGCTGGCAAGAAGATCGTCGAGTTCGGATTCTGGAATTTGTTTTCGAGCACGAATCGAAGTAATCAGAGGATTAAGTTCAAAACTGTATCGTACTTCGCTATTGTTTTGAACACCTTCGAGGATGCGATGTATATGGACAGGGGTTAAATCACTGGCATTCATCATGAGTTGTTTGCCAAGCGCATTGGCCTGATCGAAGGACCGAGAGGATAGATACAGGTCAATCAAGCGATCTGCAATTTGCCCCGGGAGTTCAAAGAAATAGGTATTCTTGAAGTCATCACGTGTTGCTCGATTCACCCGTTCTTCGGCAATGGCCCGCAATGGTTCGAAAGATAGGATGCCTTCGATCTCTTCAAAAGTATCTGACGGAAGCATTTTTACGTAGTTTTGTAGTCGTTGTTGAATATCCAATTCAAGATTTCCCCAACAATCTGGAACACCAAAAGTTAGGAGATGAATCGCACGAATTAATTCAGTGTCATCTAATGCGCGAATCAGATGGGATAGCTTAGATGCGATGGTATTGTGATAGTGACCTGGATGCATTTTAGATATTGCTGATAACGCAGCAGTGATTTTGTATCGTTGCTTATAGTCGAGGTCTTCTTTAACCATTTTTTTAATGAGTACGATTGTAAAGTTGCGAACGAGTGATTCTCTTGGCTTCCGGAGCGGGCCAGAAGAGAATGCAATGATGGCCTGTGATTCTTTCGTAGGAAAATATTCGGAATCAACTTCGTTTGTAAGGCGCTGCAAAGCATATTTCCCTTGCGCCGGTGGGTGTTGGAGGAGATGTGTAACTGCAGAATGTATGTGAGCTCTTGCAAGCTCTGCTGAAGGCGCATACGCCTGGTCTTCCGCAACCAAGGATGGATGCGCGCATCTATTTCTATCTGTTTGAAGCCTTTCTAAATCGATAAATTCGATAGGCGATAGTAGCTCAAAACGATCTCGTGCGAGCACCAGTAGATCCTTCTCAAACCTGAGTGCCCTAGAGATGTCGCCTTCTTTTCTAATTTTTTCAAGCTCTTCAGCCTGTTTTTCTGCTTCGGTGTCACCTGCTATTGAGAGTTCGCGAATTTTGTCGATGATGTCGAAACACACGGCGATCCAGGTCCCAACAATCGCAGACCTAAATGCCCCAGCACGATAGCTTGAGACAGCTTCAAAGAGGTATGCCTTAGCCCTTTCGTCCCGACAAGAAAGTACCAATTCGTCTAGGTCCGTAAGAGGCGAGGACATGTTTCACCTGATGAGGGGATGCCTAACTTTGAATAAGGGGATAGGCCTAAGACCCGGCAGGTTCGCCTAAACGAATAATAGGATGGGCCTAGGGGACACAGGATTCATCATATCAAACCCGAACATCACTTAAACATTTAGGGCAATCCTAAATTTTCCGGTTGAAACGGCATCAGTCTTGACGAGCCGCCCATGCCGGGGTCTCGTCTGTCCCGGGGTTGGAAAGCGCATGCGGACATCTCCGGTAGACGGAGGGTATGAATAAAAGGCAGGGGCTAACAAATCGAGGGGGCCTCGAACTTGCTTGCCCAGTCTTGCACTCGATACGTGACAGATGAGAAAGCCCAGGTAGCTCCTCGAATGCGGCATGTTGGCAAAGCAGTTCTGAACCATGAATGTGGATTCCGGGCATCGTCCATCCTATGTGCGGCCGCTACACCTTCACCTTTAGCGCCGAGAGCCTGACGGAAGCCTTCGGGCTGGTCCCCTAAGGAGAAACAGCCGTTCAATATCCACCCCATCGATGGAGAGCTCTTCGCGTTCGTGAGCTTGTTGGAGGATTGGCAGGGGCTGAATGGCGAGGTCATGATTAGCGCCTGCATCGTCACCAGGGAAACGAACGAACTAATGGCCGGAATCCATAACCGGATGCCCGCAATCCTGCCCAAGGACGCGTGGGCCCCTGGCTCGACCAAGCAGCTCAGGTTAAAGAGGTCCAGCCCATGCTTGTCCCTTATCCCCCCGGATCTGATGGCAGCCCATCCAGTGGGGAAGGCCGTGGGGAACCCCAGGAATGATGGGCCTGAGTTAATACTGCCAGTGGTGTAGAGCCGTGTACGAGCGGTACGTGAGTCGTGTGCGAGCTGTGCACGGGCCGTGTGCGAGCTATGCACGGGCCGTATGCGAGCCATGTGCGAGCGGTGTATGAGCCGATCGTGTTCGGGTCGTGTTCGAACCGCGTTGGAACCAGGTTCGAACCGTGTTGGAGCTGTGTTGGAACCGTGTTGGAGTCGCATGAAAACCATGTGAATCCCCGGAGGGACCAAGTATCAGACTAGGTAAATCGCTGAGGCACGCTCCGCACGACGACCACATCGCGGGGGGACTTCCATGGAGCATGCGTGCCACTTAACGAGATACGTCAACTCCCGTGATTGCCAGTGGAGGGAGGGGGTGCTGATCGAGTGCAAGGGCCTTCCAGCAAGTATTGGGGTGTCTTACGAGATGCAGGAGGTTTTCAAGGTGCGCATTCGCATGGCCATCCGCGAATTGTTCATAGGCTAGGTCCTGGATTCGCTCCTTGGCCAAATCGCATGCATTCTTAACCTCTACTTTTGCTTGATCCTCGGTGTTGGGAAGGTTCGCCATCAGGGCACGATGGGCATCCAAACGCGCAAGGGGGTCCAAGAGAATAGAGCTGGCTTCCCTATTCGCTGCTAGGCGCATGTTGGTCCAGCCATCTGCCCCATGCGCCAGGGCCGCCTTAATGGCTGCTTGGGCCCTCCCCCAGCTGTAGCGCTTTGATGGCAGGACAGCGGCAAATTTGAGGGTCCTTGCGCTCTTCTGGCTTTGCTCTTGCCAACGTTTCACCTTCCATTCTCCCAAGAGTGCGCGGACACCGCAGATTGATGCATTCCCCCTTCGTTCAAATTCCACGACTGTGGGACCAAGGCCTGCAAGAGGCATTACGCCAGCGCGTCGGTACCTTCCCCGGGGTCCACAGGGAACCCCCACCACACGACCCGGGAGAGCCTGCCCTTGGGTCGGTATGGGATTGGTCTCCAAGATCTCCCCCCACCGCTCCAGAGCCCCCTGACGAGGGTCCTTCAGGCGTTCCGGAGGTCCATCTCGAATTTCCCCGGTTTCCGGGTTGACCACCTCGACACGCCATGGCGGCCGGCCCTGGTTCAGGTAGGTACCTGCGAGAGCTTCTTCAGCCTGGAACATTCGTGATGGAAGAAGTGTATTGGCCGCCCTCCGAAGCACAGAGCAACCTCCTCCAACGGAGAATTTGCGCAGGCCTTTCGTAGCTCCAACCAGATGGGCCAATCCCCCTGGCCCTCCACGAAGGTTCTTGAGGTCCTCGGCCTTGGTTAGGTATTTGAAGATATATCGGGCGGCCCTGACGAGGCCGCCCCGTCTTTTCAAATCCCCGGGTCGACCATCCTTCCGGCCCCAGCGTTTGGATTCGAGACTTTCACAATCAACAACGAACCTCCGGCCATTCTCGCGGGTACCTCCAAGCTCCTGGGTCCACACTCTCCCGAGCTGTTGATAGCTCACCTTTGGTGCCCAAAAAATAACAAGCAGGTGCACATGCAGGTTCCAGTCTCCATCCTGTCCTGTCACCACTTCCGATCCACGCACCCAACCAAAGGCGAACCGGTTCCACCATCTTGTTCGCTGAAGTTTTGCAAAGGCTTTGTGTGCCTGTTCTCTCAAGGTGTAGATGCAACGCCCATTCGGAACAGTCAACGTAACCAATCGCCCATGCCCTTCATGAAGTCCAAAGTCTCGCGACAGAATGAGCATCCGTTCGATCTCTGCTGTGAGTTGGGCCTGGCGTGAGCGCCCACAAGTGGGGCACCAGGCATGTTTACAGCGATGAATTCCGATCTGCCGCCGGAGGCGCTCGTGCCCATGCCGGTCTTTCCAGAAAACCCGCACGATATGCTGCGACCACCAGACTGTCCCACAGCTCTCCAGGCGCTTGACATCAGCCAGTAGAAATCTTTTTTCGAGTGCTTTACAGGCCTCAACCACCTCTTTGAAGAGGTCTGGATAGGGGCTCACTTGATCCCGAATCCAACGCGCCACTTCCTCCAGAGGAAGGCGATGGTGAGGACCAGAACTCTTCTCGGCCCCCGCAGCGGCCTCGAAGTACCCCCATCGCCTCCCCATGCGGGCCAAGGCGAGGAGATCAACCGCGCTGTTGGGATCAAGCACCCGCTTCTGGAGATCCTGTTCAATGCTGAGGCTCAGAGCTTCAGCAACCTCTAGCGGATGAGGCCGACTTCCTGTGGATTGATTCCTGAATTGCCAAGTCATCTGTTGCCCCAAACCTAGGGACCGGGCGCGAAAAATGTTGCGCCCTAGTCAAGACTAGGGGGGCCTCGCGGCCCCCCAGGTTCATCGACGATGTTCTAGGCTCGAACCGGTTCACCGGCCAAGCGTTCAAGCCAGGCGCTTACCTCCGTCGCAGGAATCAAAGTCCTGCGCCCGACCTTCACAATGCGAAGGCGCTTCTCGCGAATCTCTTCAAAGACCCGCGACCGGCCCAGGCTCACGAGTCCGCAGAATTCCGCGATGCTGTAGGCGGCTTTTGCAGGGGATGTTTCTTTGTTGTCCATGTGGATCTCCTCAAGGGCTCGGATGCATTCGAGCGTCATGAGGAAGCATCAGGATTTCACAACTGTGGGGGAAGAGAGGCGAACAGTGATGACTGTGGGGGGAGTCATCCCCACAGTGGAAACGATCATATTTGCCGGTCTAGGCGTCGTTGAATATTTCTAGAATTTGGTCACTCAGGATGATTTTGGGAAATGGAAAACTCCTGTTTGGAACATCCTCCAAGGTCCACAGACGTTCTGGATCGAGCAGTGGCTTCCGTGAATGTGACGGTTTGAAGTTCAGTCCAAATTCTTCAAAGTCCTTCGCCAGCGCCAGCACTAATGGGACGTGATGAGAGAGGATAATCTCAGTAACGGTCTCTTGGGTGGGAGACTGGATCTCCAAATGAACGAGGCTCTCTTTCGTACGATCAGCGAGGGTTTCTGCCATCCATTGGTTGATAAAAAAGTTCGCTGCCCAGAGGTGGGCTACAGATTTGAATTCATCCCAGGCTTCTCTCAGGGCCTCCTTCTTGGGGGGTTTTGGGAAGTACTGATTTCTCGTTTGGAAGAGGAACGTCCAGAGCCTTCTCAAGGAAATCTCCCCCTCGATCTGCCCGGAGTGGTTCTTCCGGAGGATATAGGCCATGCAGAGGGTTCCACCGACCCAATTACCGCGCATCATGCGGTTCTTCATATCTGCAAAGACCTCGTGCGATTTAGGCATGTTTGAGATAGAAGTCCAGCCCCCGAGTTGTTTCCGAATGAATTCGAGCCCCTGGATGAAGTCGGGATTGTCTCTCAATTGAGGTTGGGCATCCGCCTGTTCCATGAGCCTGAAGAATTCCACTCCGAGGAAGCCCTTCATCTTCTCTGGTTCTTGAGGCCAACACATCACGGAGAAAAGGCCTTGAGGCGGAATAGGTCGGGCTTCACTCGTTTCAGTTTGGAATCTGAGCTTGGGCATGCCACGTACTCCAGGGCCTTCTCATTCATTCAAGAAAGAAGCGTCCAGTATGGTGCGCAGAAGAGCATGCCGATCCGGACGAACCAAGGATCACGATTCAGACTGCCGTTGGGCAAAGAGCTCATCCCTTAGAGGAGAAGAGGGACTTGGATCCGGCTTGGCGTCCCTCTACATGCATCCTGGACCGCCGGAATCCTTGGAGGAGTTTTTGACGCCATTTTGACGCGGAGGGGGTACGCAAAAGAGCCAGGATCCGTAAATCCTGGCTCTTCTTGGGTTTGTGGTTGGCGCGGGCGGTCTCGAACCGCCGACCCCTACCGTGTCAAGGTAGTGCTCTACCCCTGAGCTACGCGCCAGCGCGAAGTTCCATTCTAGCGGAACGGGGGCGGCTGTCGAGCCTCCAGGCGGGGGTGGCGGGTCGTTTCAGCGGTTCCAGTACCAGAGCAGCAGGGCGGCCAGGGTGCCGAGGGTCACCAGGGCCCATTCGCCGGCGTAGGGGTGATCCAAGGCGAACCGGGTCAGGGGCACCTGGGGATGCAAGTGGGGATGGCCATGGGGGTGGGGATGGGCATGGGCGGTCATGGGGACCTCCAATCCTGAGGACCACGGTCCATACCCAACATGGGTCGCGAACCTGCCCGGCGCCATCACAACCCTCCTGAAAGGGTCAATGGTGGATGGAGGTGGCCGGCCACAAGAGCCAGGCGAACAGGGCCCCGGCCAGGATCAGCAGCCAGTCGATCGAGGGGTCGTGCGCGAAATCGTGGCGGCGGAGGAAGTGGGCGGCCATGGCAGCCTCCATCCAGGGGACACCCGTCCGCGTTGAAGATCGGTTCGGGCCCCGGTGGGCGCTGTGACTTTCCTGGAACTTCGGGTCGGGCTATTCGACCGTCACGCTCTTGGCCAGGTTCCTTGGCTGGTCCACGTCGCAGCCGCGCAGTACCGCGATGTGGTAGGCCAGCAGCTGGAGGGGCACGGCGTAGACGATGGGCGCCAGCCAGGGGTGGACGGCGGGCAGTTCCAGCACGTCCTCGGCGATGCCGGACAGGCCCGTGTCGCCTTCGGTGACCAGGGCCAGGATGCGGCCGTCGCGGGCGGCGGCTTCCTGGAGGTTGCTGAGGGTCTTCTCCCGGTGCGCGTCGTGGGGCATGAGGGCCACCACGGGCAGGGTCTTGTCGATGAGGGCGATGGGGCCGTGCTTCATCTCGCCGGCGGGGTAGCCCTCGGCGTGGATGTACGAGATTTCCTTCAGCTTCAACGCGCCTTCCAGGGCGATGGGGTAGCAGGGGCCCCGGCCCAGGTAGAGGAAGTCGGTGGCGTCCTTCCAGCGCTGGGCCCACTGGATGATGCGGGGTTCCAGGCCGTTGAGGCGCTCCAGATGGGCGGGGAGTTCCCGCAGGCCCTGGAGCAGCTCCGCCTTGAGCACCGGGTCCACGGTGCCCTTGGCCTCGCCCAGCTTCAGGGCCAGCAGGGTCAGCACCGCGAGCTGGGTGGTGAAGGCCTTGGTGGAGGCCACGCCGATCTCGGGGCCGGCGTGGGTCAGGATGGTGGCTTCGGCCTGGCGGGTGGCCGTGGAGCCCATGACGTTGCACACGGCCAGGGTGCGGGCTCCGCGAGCGGCGGCCTCCTTCATGGCGGCCAGGGTGTCGGCGGTCTCGCCGCTCTGGGTGATGCCGATGAGGAGCGTGCCCGGCTGGATCACGGGCTCGCGGTAGCGGTACTCGCTGGCGTAGTCGACTTCCACGGCCACCCGGCTCAGCTGCTCGATGAGGAACTTGCCCACGAGCCCCGAGTGCCAGCTGGTGCCGCAGGCCACGATGTGGATGCGGTTGAGGTCCGCCAGCTCCTGGGCGCTGAAGGGCAGGTCCAGGGGGATGGTCTCGCCGTCCAGCGGCAGGCGGTTCAGCAGGGTGTTCGAGAGGGCCTGGGGCTGCTCGAAGATCTCCTTCTGCATGAAGTGCTTGTAGCCGCCCTTCTCCGCCGCGATGGGATCGTACGGGATGGTGTGCACCGTGCGCTGCACCTCGCTGCCGTCCAGGCGGAAGATGCGGGCGCCGTCGCGGGTGAGGTCCACCAGGTCGCCATCCTCGAGGAAGATCACGCGGCGGGTGTGGGGCAGGAGGGGCACCACGTCCGAGGCCAGGAAGGTCTCGCCTTCGCCCAGGCCCAGCACCAGCGGGGGACCGCTACGGGCCGCGAGGATGCGGTCCTTGTCCGAGGCCTGGAGGCAGGCCAGCGCGTAGATGCCCCGCATGCGGCCCACGGCCTCGCGGAAGGCCTCCGGAAAGGCCAGGCCCCGCTTCATCAGGTGGGAGACCATCACGGGGAAGCACTCCGTATCGGTCTCCGAGCGGAAGGTCTCGCCGGCGGCCTGCAGTTCCGCACGCAGCTCCAGGAAGTTCTCGAAGATGCCGTTGTGGACGGCCACCACCTGGCCGTCGCCGCTGCGGTGCGGGTGGGCGTTCTCCTCCGTGGGCCGGCCGTGGGTGGCCCAGCGGGTGTGGCCGATGCCCAGGGGCGTGGGGTCCGCGAGATCGACCTTGCCCGCCAGGTTGGCGAGCTTGCCCGAGGCCCGGATGACCCGGAATCCGTCGGCCGGATCGGACAGGGCCACGCCCGCGCTGTCGTAGCCGCGGTACTCCAGGCTCCGCAAGCCGTTCACGAGGATGCCCGCCGCACCCTGCTGGCCGATGTAACCGACGATTCCGCACATGGGGGACTCCGATCTGATCTTTCCGACCTTAGCCGGGCCGGGCCGAGGTTCCAATGTGGCGGGGGACACACGCCCTGAGGTCACCGGGAAACCACAGGTGTGGCGCGCGGACCGCGGCTGGCCGTGGCCCGGGGGCGCGTCAGCCCCGGATCTGCTTCTCCAGCAGCTTGCTCCGCAGCTGCAGCATGGCCTTGGTGTGCAGCTGGGACACGCGGGATTCCGTGATGTTCAGCAGGATCCCGATCTCCTTCATGGTCAGCTCGTCGAAGTAGTAGAGCTGGACCACGAACTTCTCCTTCTTCGGCCGCTTTTCGATGGCGGACCGGAGGATGTCCTTGATCTCCGCGGTCTGGAAGATCTGATGGGGATCCTCGGCGTCCGGATCGGGCACGAAGCTGATGAGGCTTTCGCCTTCGCCGTCCTCGCCGACCTCGACGAAGGTGCCGAGGGTGACGCCCTTCAGGTCGTCCAGGCTCTTGTGCAGGTCATCGAGGGGGATGCCCAGGTGGTGTGCGACCTCCTCATCCGTGGCCGCCCGCCCCTTCTGCTGTTCGATGAGCCGGTAGGCGTTCTCGATGTCCTTCTTCTTGCGCCGGAGGCTGCGGGGCACCCAGTCCAGGTCCCTCAGGCCGTCGAGAATGGCACCCTTGATCCGCAGCTCGGCATAAGTTTTGAACTTGATGTTGCGGGTGGGCTCGAACTTCTCGATGGCGTCCATCAGGCCCAGGATGCCGCTGTTGATGAGGTCATCCAGCTCCACGTGCGAGGGCAGGCGGGAGGCGATGCGGTGGGCCACGAACTTCACCAGGGGCACGTAGTCCTTGATGATCTGCTCGCGGTTGTCCCGATCGAAGGCTTCGGGAAGTTCCTGGTCTGCTTCCCCGGGGGAGGCGGCCAGCTGCCTGGCCCGGATGCTGGCTGCCTGCAGGGCGGCCCAGGGCCTGAGCGCTGCCGGCGCGGAGGCCACGGCAAGGGCCAGTTCGTCCTCGAGGGACGGGCCGGAATCGGCAGGCTGGTCTGGGGTCGCGACCATTCGGGTTCCTAGGGGGTGTCACCGGGGGCGGGCACGCTCCAGAATGCCGCAAAGTCATCCGGCTGCAAGGATACCTGGCCCAGCAATTGCCTGACGATGGCTCCGAAGGCCCGGGAGGCCGGGCTGTCGGGGAAGAGTTCCACCACGCCCCGTTGCTGGCGCACAGCCTGGAGGACGTGGGGATCGTGGGGAACCATGCCCAGCACCTTCAGCTGCTTGCCGAGGAACCGCCCGGTGGCCTCCTGGAGCTGCTCGACGGTCTCGCGGGCCTCCTCCGCGCTCTGGCCGTTGTTCACCAGCAGCCACAGGGGTTTCGAAGGCTCGCGCAGGTGCAGGACCTTCACCATGGCGTACGCGTCCACCAGGCTCGTGGGCTCGGGGGTGGCCACGAGGATGACCTCCTGGGCGGCCAGGAGCAGCTTGAGGACGGAGTCGTGGATGCCGGCGGCCGTGTCGATCAGCAGCCAATCCACCGTCTCCGCCACGCGCTGGAGGCCCTGGACCAGGCGCAGTTCGCTCATGGTGTCGAGCCGGGTCAGTTCCTGAAGGCCGCTGCTGGTGGGCAGGACCTGCACGCCCATGGGCCCCTCCAGGAGGATTTCCTCCAGCACCTTCTCGCCGTGCAGGGCCTGTTCGAGGGTGTACTTCGGGGACAGGCCCAGCAGGATGTCCAGGTTGGACAGCCCGAAATTCGCATCCAGGACCACCACTCGCTGACCCTGCGCGGCCAGGGCCAGCGCTAGGCCCGCCGTGACATTGGTCTTGCCCACGCCGCCCTTGCCCGAGGTGATGGCCACGACCCGGGCGGCGAAGAGGGGGGCCTCAGCTCCCTGGCCCAGGGGCAAGGTCCGGAGGCGGGGGTTGGGGTGGTCGTTCATGCCAGACCTTCCGCCGGCCCGGCCTGGGGATCGGGGACAGCCGGGCCTTCCCGCCATGCCTGGCGAGCCCGGGATGGAAACAGACAGTCCTGGAAGGTCAACATACCGACACCCGCCGGGTGCGGGGCGAGGCTTGTGCCAAGGCGACCGTCAGGGACTCGGATCATCGGAGGGCCGTGGATTGGCCCTGCGGGGACACGGGGGCCACCCCAAAAAACCGACGATCGCCCGCGCGGTCATCCGATGTCCGAGGCACCGATCTCCGACGATCGCCTGGCCTTGAGTCCCTCCCAGCGCTCGGGGGGATGGAATTTCCAGCGCCAGCCGGCCCAGCTCACCCGCTGGAAGCTGACCTGCCCCGGCCAGGGGAGGCGATCCAGCCAGGTGCGGAGGGCCCGTTGGAGGCGGAGCCGCTGCTCGGGCTCCAGGGCGGTGTCGGCGCCGACCCAGGCTCCGGGGCGGCGGGCCTTCACCTCCAGGAGGCGGAGTTCGGAACCCCGGCTCAGGAGCAGGTCCAGTTCGTAGCGGCCCAGCTTCAGCCGCCAGGCCACCAGGTCCCAGCCCCGGGCCCAGAGCAGCCAGAGGGTCAGCCGCTCGGCCCGGAGCCCCAGCCGGCGGGCCGCCTCACCGCGGCGCGGCATGGGCGAACTCAAGGGCATAGAACACTGTGTCCACCGCCATGCGGGGGAAGTCCGTGGGCAACCCCTCCGGCGCCACGCGCTGGAATCCGTTGCGCTCGTAGAACCGGTGGGCCGCGCGCATGTGGGGCAGGGTGCCGAGCCAGATCCCCGGGAGGGCCTGGCTCCGGGCATGGTCGAGCAGGGTGTCCAGCAGGGCCTGGGCCAGGCCGCTGCCGCGCAGATCCTGGTGGAGGAACATCTTTCTCAGGGCCGCTCCACCTGCGGGGGGACAGCCGAAATCAATGAGCCCGATGGTGCCGACCAGGCGACCTTCCGCAAGGCCCACCCAGAACCCGCCCCGGCCGGTCTGGTAGACCTCGGGGATCCGCGCCAGATCCGGCTGGTCCCGGGCGGTGATGGGAACCCCGAACTCGATCTGCTGGATCGGGAGGATCAGGTCGAGCACCTGGCTTTCGAGGCCGGGCCGGAACGGCTGGATCAGGAAGGCCATGGTCCTACTCGTCCCGCCTCGGCAACAGCAGGCTGCGCTGGACGCGCTCGAGGTTGCCGTGGATGCGGACGATCTTCCAGGCCAGGATCATGGCGTAGCCCAGCCAGACCCAGAGGATGCGGGGGTCCACGGGAGTGCGCTTGAGGACCTCCGTGCCCAGGTCGAGGCGGAGGCCCTGGAGGTACCAGGTCACGGCCCCGAAGGCGATGATCAGGTAGCCCCAGCGGATCCAGTAGGGACGCAGGCCCTCCTTCACCTTCCAGCGCAGCAGCAGCCAGCGGTCGAACCGGTCGCTCTTCTCCTCGGCGAAGTGCAGGGCCAGCAGCTGGTCCACCAGGGGCGCGTAGCGATGCACTTTCAGTTCCTGGATCTCCTCGTCCCCGTTCACCTTGCGCAGGAAGGCGCTGCGGATCTTCCCGATGCATTCCTCCCAGGGGGCCTCCTCCCGGTGCAGGGAGAGGTGCAGGCGCACCAGCCCCACCCACAGCAGGGCCTGGGCCAGCAGCACGGCCCACAGGGACCAGCCCTGCCAGCCCTGGGTGCGGACGAGATCGAGGAAGCGGGTGAGATCCATGCGGGGAGTGTACCGCTATCCTTCCAGGGCCGGCATGACGCCGGAGGGAGGCTCCCGTGGCGGAGGACCTGAAGACGGCGGCGGCCTGGGCGAAGGATCTGGGCCTGCCCGAGAAGAAATTGAAGGACGCCTTCAAGGCTGCCGGCATCGAGCCGGACGCGAAGAAGGGCGTCTGCGCCTACTACGCCAAGGCCTCCGCGGAAAAGGCCAAGAAGGCCATCAAGTAGCCCGCTACACCTTGTTCCACGGCACCTCGCCGGCGGCCAGGAAGGCCTCGCCATCCAGGCCCTTCTCCTCCGCGCGCTTCATGAGGTGCTGGAGGACCTCGGCGGTGGCTTCGGCGTCCTGCAGGGCGCGGTGGGCGCGGGTGTTGGTGATGCCGAGGAACTCGCAGAGCTCGGCCAGGCTGCGGCGCGGCAGTTCGGGAATGAGCTTCTTGGCCAGCAGGCGCGTGCAGACGAGGCGGTGGCGGCGCCAGACGCCCTCCGGCAGCCAGGCTTTGAGGAAGCTGCCGTCATAGGGGGCGTGGTGGGCCACCCAGACGCGGCCCTCCAGCTTCGGCATGAGCTTCAGGGCGACCTGCTCCCAGGGGGGCGCGCCCGCCAGCATGGGCAGGCTGATGCCCGTGAGGCGCTGGATCTCTTCGGGCAGAAAGCCCTGGATGGCCGCCAGGCTGGACCAGCGGTCCTCCACCACCGGGCCCGAGAGGCGCACCATCCCCACCTCGGTGATCTCGGAAGGCTGGATGAACCGCCCATCCTTGCCCCAGCGGGCCTTGGGGCTTCCGCCGGTGGTCTCCAGGTCCAGCACCGCGAACCGCAGCTCCCGCAGCGCGGGCGATCCGGTTTCGAGGAGCGGCTCCTGGGTCATGCGCTGACCAGAGTCTTCAGGCCGTCCTTGAAGAGCACGTCCACCTTGCGGCCCATGCGCCGCTGCACGCGGCCCAGGCCGAAGGAGGGATGGTCCATCCAGGCGCCCTCCTCCCAGCGGTCGGCCACCGAGTAGGGCCGGGCCTGGGCGCCGCCCTGCTCCCGGGCGACCACGTCCTGGAACTGGGCGACCAGCGAGCCCGGCCGGGGGCCGCCGGCCTTCGCCGCCGCCGGGATCCGCGGCGAGCGGGGCAGGGGCTCCGGCTTGGCCGCGCGGAATTTGTGCACGGAGCGGCAGTTCCCGCAGATGAGCCGGTCGGGCACGCCATTGGTCACGGTCAGGATCTGATGGCGCGTCTCGCCGCCACAGCGCCCGCAGGGCGCGTCCACATCCTGGCCGGCATAGTAGATCTTCGTCATGTCATCCAGGTTAGCATCGCCGGCATCCGCCCGCGGCGGAGGATGGCTGCAGCCCTGGATTCCCCGGGGCCCCGCCTCAGGGCCGGTCGGCCAGCCGGAGCTTCCCCTCTGTGTCCAGTCCCGCGAAGGTGTAGCCCTCGGCCCGGAGCTTCGGGATGAGGACCGGCAGCACCTTGCCCGCCCGGTCATGGATGTCGTGGAAGAGGATGATCCCGCGCTGCTCGTGGGCGATGGCCTTCAGCACGCGGTCCGCCACGGAGCTGGGCACGGGATCGGCCCAGTCGAGGCTGTCGATGTTCCAGAGCACCGAGCGCAGGTGGTAGGCCTCCAGGGCCTGCAGCTGGAGGGGCGTGCGGGCGCCGTAGGGGAACCGGAAGAGCTGGCTGTGGGCTCCGGGGATGGCCCGCAGGAGCTGGTCGGTCTCGCGGATCTCCAGGTCCAGCGGAGCGCCGGTCTCCTTGCTCAGCTGGGCATGGGTGTAGCTGTGGTTGCCCACGACGAAGCCGCCCTTCACCAGATCCTCGGTGAACGCCGCCAGGGGGCCCAGCTTGATCCGACCGGAGGCATCCTGGGCCCCCAGGTTCCGTCCCACCTCGAAGAACAGGGCGGGCACATGTTCCTTCTCCAGGATGGCCTTGATCTCCTCGGTGTAGACCCGGTGCGGTCCGTCATCGAAGCTGAGGACGAGCACCTTTGCGGGCAGCCCGGTGCCGTCGATCTCGCCGCTGCCGGCCAATCCGGCGGCCGGGCTGGGGATGGCGGCACCCTTCAGCAGGGTGTCCAGGGGCAGGCGGTGCTGGAGGTCCGCCACATAGGCGTTCCAGCGCTCCCGCTGTCCGCCCTGGGCCGGGTGCCCCGGGCCCCCGAAGACGCGCTGGTATTCGGCTTCGACCAGGGCCTCCACGCGATCCGCCTCGGCTAGGTCCCTGGCCAAGCGCCGGTTGAGCCGCACGCCTTCGGGCGTGGTGTCCTGGCGCAGCGACTTCTGGAGCACCCGCAGGGAATCCCGGAAGGCCAGTCGGTCCAGCTCCAGCAGCTCGGGGTCGGCCTCCATCCAGTCCAGGAGCGCGCCGACCACCGGGTCCCGCTGGGCCGCCGGGAGGGCCGCGAGCCGCGTGAGGGCCCCGTTCAGCTGGTGGACCAGGTCCCGGCGCTCATGGTGGAGGCGATGGCCCACGGCCAGGGCCCGCTCCCGTTCCGCACCCTTGAGGGCGGACTCGTCGGCGAAGAGCACGATCAGCTGGCGATGAACCTGGAGGTCGGAGCGCAGCGCCTCCAGCAGAGGCCCCGTCCCCGGCGGCTCCGGATGGGCGGCGGCATCGGCCAGGGTGGCGGCCATGACCAGGGGCGGCTGGGCCGGGGGGTGCGTCTGCTGGCGGCGGATGGCCCACACCCCTCCGACGGCCAGGGCCAGCAGCAGGAGGGGCAGGGCTTTGTGGGTCATGTCAGCCCAGCAGGGCCCTTACCTGGACCAGGCGGTGCTCCCTCTCCTCGGCCTGGCCGCGCAGCTTGGCCACGGCGGCCTCTGGGGCCTTGGTGACGAAGCTGTCATCGGCGAGGCGGGCGCGCAGGGGCTCCAGCTCCTTTTCCAGCTTGGCCAGTTCCTTCTCCAGCTTGGCCTTCTCCGCGGCGGGATCCTTGAGGCCGGCCAGCTCCAGCGCCACCGCGCCCCCCGCCACCACCGCCACGGCGCGGGTGGATGAGGCGAGGTCGTCCTTGGTGAAGGTGACGGACTCCAGGCGGGCGATGGACTTCAGGGCCTCGGTGAACGGCTCCAGTTCGGAGATGGCGCAGAAGGCGGGCACCCGCTTGGCGGGATCCACGCCCTGCTCGGCCTTGAGGCGGAGGAAAGCGGAGAGCACCTCCTGGAAGCGGGGGATGATCGTGCGGTCGCCGCCCTTCGTCTGGAGAACCGCTTCGCCGAGGGGCCAGCTTCTCAGCGCCAGCAGCGCCGGCTCCGATTCCGGCAGGCGGGGCGCGATGACGGCCTCATGGATTTCTTCGGTCAGGAAGGGCACGAACGGATGCAGGGCGCGCAGCAGGATGTCCAGGAAGTGCAGGATGGTCGCCTTCTGGGCCTTCGTCCCGCTCTGGAGTTGCACCTTGGCCAGCTCGATGTAGGTCGCGCAGAAGTCGTCGTAGACGAGGTGGTACAGGCGCTCGGCGGCATCGTGGAACCGGAAGGCCTCGATGGCCTCGGTGACGGCGCCGAGTTCGGTTCTCAGCCGTTCACACAGCCAGAACTCGGCTTCGCCGAATTCCGGTTCTGTCGAAAGCGTGATGGACTCGTCGAGATTCATCTGCACGAACCGCGAGGCGTTCCAGAGCTTGTTGCAGAAGTTCCTGGAGGCCTCCAGCCGCGCGGGGCTCATGGCGATGTCCGTGCCGGGGGCGGCCATGATGGCGAGCGCGAAGCGGAGGGCGTCGGTGCCGAACTCCTCCATCACCTCGAGGGGATCGATGACGTTGCCCTTGGTCTTCGACATCTTCTGGCCGCTGGCATCGCGCACGAGGCTGTTGAAGTAGACCTTGCGGAAGGGCACCTCGCCCATCCAGGTGAGGCCCGCCATGGCCATGCGCGCCACCCAGAAGAACAGGATGTCGTAGCCCGTGATGAGCACGCTGGTGGGGTAGTAGCGCTTCAGCTCCTCGGTTTCCTCGGGCCAGCCGAACACGCTGAACGGCCACAGAGCCGATGAGAACCAGGTGTCCAATGTGTCGGGGTCCTGAATCAGTTCACCTGCTCCGCATGCGCAGCATGCAGAGGGAGCCTCCATCTCCACATGCAGTTCGCCACACTTCGCGCAGGTCCAGGCCGGGATGCGGTGGCCCCAGACCAGCTGGCGGCTGATGCACCAGTCCTGGATGTTGGTGAGCCAGTGCTCCCAGACGGCGGCATGGTGCGAGGGGGTGAACTGGATGCGGCCGTCGCGGACGGCCTCCAGGGCCATGGCCGCGGCCTCCTTCACGTCCATGAACCACTGCTCGCTGACGAGCGGCTCGAGCACGGCGCCGCTGCGGTCGCTGAGGCTGATCTTGTTCGTGTAGTCCTCCACCTTCACGAGGAAGCCCTGCGCCTCCAGGTCCGCCACCACGCGCTTGCGGGCCTCGAAGCGGTCCAGGCCCGCATAGGCGCCGGCGGCGGCGGTCATCTTCGCGTCGAAGCCGATGATGGTGATGGAGTCCAGCTTCAGGCGCTGGCCCGCGGCGAAGTCGTTGGGATCGTGGGCCGGCGTCACCTTCACGCAGCCGGTGCCGAAGGCCGGATCCACGAAGCTGTCGGCCACCACGGGGATCTGTCGGCCCGTCAGGGGGTGGTTCATGAGCTTGCCGACCATGCCCTGGTAGCGCTCGTCGTCGGGGTGCACGGCCACGGCCGTATCACCCAGCATGGTCTCGGGCCGCGTGGTGGCGACCACCACCTCGCCGCTGCCGTCCGCCAGGGGGTAGCGCAGGTACCAGAGCTTGCCCTTGCGCTCCTCGTATTTCACTTCCAGGTCGCTCAGCGCGGTCTGGAGGGCGGGATCCCACTGGATCATGCGGGGGCCGCGGTAGATGCGGCCCGCCTTGTAGCTCTCCACGAAGACCTTCCGGACGGCCTTGTTCAGCGCGGGATCCAGGGTGAAGCGGTTGCGGGTCCAGTCCACGGAGCAGCCCAGGCGCTTGAGCTGGTGCTCGATGGCGCCCTGGTTCTTCTCCTTCCAGTCCCAGATGCGCCGCTCGAAGGCGTCGCGGCCCAGCTGGTGGCGGTCCGTGCCCTCGGCCTTGAGTTGGCGCTCCACCATCATCTGCGTGGCGATGCCGGCGTGGTCGGTGCCGGGCACCCACAGCGCGTCATAGCCCTGGGCCCGCTTGAAGCGCGTGAGCACGTCGTGCAGCGTGTTCACCAGCGCGTGGCCCATGTGCAGGTTGCCGGTGATGTTCGGCGGCGGGATGACGATGGACCAGGGCTCCTTGCCGCTGGCGGGAGCGGCCTCGAAGGCCTTGGACTCCTCCCAGACCGAGTACCAGCGCGTCTGCGCCGTCCTGAAATCGAAAGCCTTGTCCATCTCTCGCATTGCCATCTTTTTCTTGCCTTTCCCGGCTCCAAATCGACTCTGCCGATTTGGAGGGATGTGAACGGAACTGCATCTGGAGCGGCCAGCCCAATGAATCAGTTTACCCGTGGGAGGACTGGCCTTCCAGGCAGGGGCTTCCAGGCGGAGCATCTTGAAAGTAATGCGATATCATGGTCATCATTACTTTTGCGGCAAGGATGGGAGGGCACATGCGTCTTCTGCGGATGGGGACTCTGGGTCTGTCGGGGCTGCTGGCCGCCGGGATCGGCCTGGCCCAGGAGCGCCCGCTGCCGGCGCCCCACGTCAAGGCGAAGCTGATCTGCCACGACTGCCACCAGAAGGAGAAGCCCTCCACGGCGGCGGTGCCGGACGAGGCCTGCATGGTCTGCCACGGGGACTACCCGGCCATGAAGGCGCTGACGAAGGACGCCAAGCCCAATCCCCATGCCCCGCCCCAGGCCTCGCCCCACGAGCCCTACCCCTGCACAGACTGCCACCGCCAGCACAAGGCGCCGGTGGTGAAGTGCCTGGAGTGCCACGAAGGGAAACTCACCTTCAAGATCAAGTGAAGGCGCGGGTCCCCGCTCAGAGCTTCTTGTGGGTGCCGTCGCACATGGGCTTGGTGCCGCTGTGCTTGCAGCCGCAGAACCACTTGGTGCCGGTGATGTCGGCGGTATAGGCCAGGGGCACGAACGGGCCGCCCTTGTGGGAACCGTCGCAGAACGGCTGCTTCTTGCTGTTGCCGCAGGCGCACCAGTGGTAGGTCTTGCCCGCTTCGACCTCCACCTGGTACGGGCCCTTCTGGGCGATGTGGGGCGTGGGATCCGTCATGGCGTGCCTCCTGTCGGGGTGCCTGTGGATGGGAGTCCACTATAGCCCTACCGTCGAGGAGGGGGGCTTAGAGTGCCTAACAAAATCCCGACGAGGCCGCGAGAAAGTCAGGTGGGATGCACCGCAGATATCAGTTTGTCTCGCGTATCGCCGAAGGCGATACCGAGAAGGAAGGGCCCGCAGGGCGATGCGGGACATCGTTCAAGGGCCGTGACGCCGCGGAGCGCCCACCTGGCTTTCTCCCTCCGGGCGAGGGCCGGCGGGGAGGCTCCACCTCCGCGAGCTTGCGAGCGGGAGGGCCCTGCGGGGCAGGGCCCATCAGGTGGAGGGCGATGCGGCTACGCCCTCCGTCTGACGGCACACTTTGCGTGCCTCCCACTCACCTGCGGCTCGTGGAACCGGAGCCTCCCTCGCGTTCCTCGCCTCGCTCGCCCGGCGACCCTCGCGCGGCCCCGTGGGGGTTTGGTTAGGCACTCTCAATCGTCCCGGCGCTCCTCCGCCTCCTCCCACTCCAGCTCGGTCCACCACTCGTATTCGAGCCCCTCGCAGGTGATGCCGAAGGAGGGGCAGGCGACGCAGCCGTCGCCGCGATGGACCTCGGCATCGTGCAGGGGCGGGTAGGCCTTGAGCAGGGGGAGGGCGCCATCCCGCGCCGCGGCCTCGGCCCGGGTCATGGGGCGGGAGGGCAGTCCCCGCACATGGAAGCGGCGCAGCCGCTCCTCGCCCTGGGGGTAGAGCACCGAGTTCTCGGCGTCGATGTGCCGCCACAGGGACCGGCTGTAGTCCACGGCCAGCGCCTCCACCTGGCGGCGGTCCTCGTCCGCAGCCAGGGCGGAGCCCAGCAGGCCTTCCAACCCGTCCAGCAGGCCCGCCATGCGGCGGTGCTCGCCCGTGAGGGCCGCGATGGGACCGCGGTGGGCGGGGAGCTCGGCCCGCTCCGCCAGAGCCCTGAACAGGACATCCTCCTCCTTGTGGTGGTGGAAGTCGCCGGCATAGCGCCGGAAAAAGGCCATGAAGCGGGCGCCGTCGGCCGGATCGCCCCGGCCCTCCAGCCGGGCCTTCACGAAGGTCCGCAGGGAACCGAGCACCTGCTCGATGAGGTCGTGTTCGGCGCGGAGGTCGTCGATGAGCTGCATGATGCCTACAGCTTAACGGGAGCGCCCTCCACCCGCATGCCGAGGGCGTTCAGCAACCAGTGGTCGTGGTTGCCGCCGGGGTTGGGGGTGGTGAGGAGCTTCTCGCCCGTGAAGATGCTGTTGGCGCCCGCGAAGAAGCAGAGGGCCTGCAGTTCGTCGCTCATCCGCGTGCGGCCGGCGCTGAGGCGGATGCGGCTCTTGGGGAACAGGATGCGGGCCGTGGCGATCATGCGCACGAGCTCGAGCGGGGGCAGGGGATCCACGTTCGCCAGGGGCGTGCCGTCCACGGCCACGAACTGGTTGATGGGGATGCTTTCGGGAGCGGGCTCCAGCTCGGTCAGTTCCTGGAGGAAGTGGATGCGCTGGTCCACCGTCTCGCCCATGCCCACGATGCCGCCGGAGCAGACCTCCAGGCCCGCGGCGCGCACGGCGGCGATGGTCTCCAGGCGCTCGTCGAACTTGCGGGTGTGGATGATGGTCTCGTAGAAGTCGCGGCTGCTGTCGATGTTGTGGTTGTAGACCTGGCAACCGGCGCCCTTCAGCCGCTTGGCCTGGGCCTCGTTGAGCATGCCGAGGGTGACGCAGACCTCCATGCCCATGCCCGAGACGCCCTGCACCATCTCGAGCACGGCGTCGAAGTTGGCGTCGTCCTTCACCTCGCGCCAGGCGGCGCCCATGCAGTAGCGGGTGCTGCCGTTGGCCTTCGCTTCCGCGGCGCCGGCCAGCACCTTCTCCACTTCCTTGAGGGGCTCGACCTTGAGTGCGGTCTGGTAGCGGGCGCTCTGGGGGCAGTAGGCGCAGTCCTCCGGACAGGCGCCGGTCTTGATGGAATCCAGCGTGCAGAACTGGATCTCCTCCGCGTTCCAGTGGGCCCGGTGGGCCGTGGCCGCCCGGTAGAGCAGCTCGGGCACGGGCAGGTCGTGGATGGCGCGGATCTCAGTAGGGGACAAAGACATCGGCGGGCTCGCAAAGAGGCGATTGTACCGGAATTCTGGATCAATGCCTGGATCCTGGATCACGGCGTGGGGGCATCCAGATTCAAGCGGTAGCCTACGTTCGGCTCGGTGATGAAATGCCGGGGGCGGGTGGGGTCAGCCTCGAGCTTGCGGCGGAGCATGGCCATGTAGATGCGGAGGTAGTGGGTGTTGCCCTCACCCCCGGGACCCCAGACTTCCGCCAGCAGCTGGCTGTGGGTGGCCACCTTTCCGTTGCGGCGCACCAGCGCCTCCAGCAGGCGGTATTCCAGGGCGGTCAGTTTCACGATCCGGCCCCCCAAGCTGACCTCCCGCCGCTCGAGGTCGATCCGGAAGCCGCCGCTGAAGACCACGGGCTCGGCCACGTCGGCCGGGATGGTGTGACGCAGGGCCACGCGGATCCGGGCCAGCAGTTCCGCGGCGCCGAAGGGCTTGGCGAGGTAGTCGTCGGCGCCCTGGTCGAGGGCCCGCACCTTGTCGCGTTCCTGGTTGCGGGCGCTGAGGATCACCACCGGCTTGCGGCTCCAGCTCCGGATCCCCTTCAACACGGCCATGCCATCCATGTCGGGCAACCCGAGGTCCAGCAGTACCAGATCCGGGTTGTGGCTGCGCGCCATGGCCAAGCCCTCGGCAGCGGTGGCCGCGCTCAGCACCTGGTACTTCTGGCCGGAGAGGGTGGGGATCAGGAAACGGCGGAGGGCCTCCTCATCCTCGATGATGAGAATCAGCGGCTGGCTCACAGGGCACCTTCCGGGGGCTGGGGCGGGGTGCCATCGAGGGGCAGGGCGAAGCGGAAGCTCGAACCGCCGCCGGGTCGCCCCTCCACGTGGATCCTTCCCCCATGGGCCTGGACGATGGCCCGGCAGATGGCGAGGCCCAGGCCCACGCTGCCTTCAGGCGCCTCCGGCAGGCGGAAGAACTTGTCGAAGATCCGATCCTCGAAGCCGTTCGGGATGCCCGGCCCCCGATCGGCCACCTCGAGATGGACCCAGCCGGGCTCGTCCCAGGCCCTCAGATCCGTGTCCTGTCCCGGTGCGTGACGCTGGGCGTTCGTCAGGAGGTTGACCAGCACCTGCTCGATGAGGACCGCATCGAAAGGGGCCAAGGTCAGGCCCTGCGGCAGGTCCACATGCACGGGCAGCGCCCCTTGGCGGCGCTCCATCCGGCCCAGGGCCGAGCCGACGACCTCTTCAAGGGGCTGCCATTCCTTCTGGACCTGGATGCTCCCGCTCTCCAGCCGCGTGAGGTCGAGGAGGTTCCCCAGCAGATGGGCGAGCCGTTCGCTTTCGTCCTGGATCATGGTGAGCAGGTCGCGCCGGGTGGATTCTGGAACCTGGCCGGGCAGCAGGAGGCTGCCGGCCGCGCCGTGAATGGCGGCGAGGGGCGTCCGGAGATCATGCCCGATGGCCCCCAGCAGGGTGCTCCGCATGCGCTCCGTCTCGCTCTCCACCTGGGCCCTGCGTGCTTCCTCCAGCCAACGCAGGCGTTCGAGGGCCAGGGCGATCTGGACGGCGAAGGCCTTCAGCAGCTCCCAGGTTCCGGGCGGAAGGCCGAGTGTCTCGCGCGGAAGGACCTGGAGGACGCCTTCGCTGCGATCGGTCCCGGTGAGCGAAAGGCAGTAGGTGCGGCCGAGGGAGAGCGGTTCCAGCGGATCCCCGAGGCGCTCACCGACATCCAGCCGCGGCAGCAGGTCTTCCGGCGGGGGCAGGCCCGGATCCAGAGAGGGGGGAGGCAGGGCCCGCCATCCAGAGCCTTCGGGAAACAGCAGGCAGGCCTCCACCTTGAATACGCGCCGGATGTGTTCCGCGGCGGAGTCAGCCACTTGCCTCGGGGTGAGGCTGCGTGCCAGCTCCCGGCCCAGCAGGTACAGCGAGGCCGTATGCACCTCCCGGCGCTGCACCTCCCGGGCCTGGTCCCGCAGTCGGTGGAGGAGCCCGACCACGGCCTGCGCAGCGAGCAGCATGGCCAGGAAGAAGAGCAGGTTGGGCCAGTGAGCCGCGGCGTCGCTGAAGCGTGGCGTCTCCAGCAGGAAGTTATAGAGCAGCGTGGCCAGGACCGCGGCCAGCACGGCGAGCCCCTGGCCCCATCGATGGGCGATGAAGGCCACCGCGGCCAGGTAGACCGGCAGCACCAGGGCGATGTTCCCCTCCCGCGGCACCAGCCAGGCCAGCCCCGAGCAGGCCGCCAGGACACTGAGGGTCCCCACCATGGCCCCGAAGCCGGTGCCCCGGTGTTCTGGTCCCGCGGAATCGCTCCGGTCATCCAGGACCTCGATGTACGTGTCGAGGCCACGGCGCTGGAGTTCGTCGGCGGTGGAATGGCCCACCCGGGCCCAGGGCCACCGGTCCCGCGAGCGTCCCAGCAGCAGGGCCTGCGCGTGGGAGCTGCGGGTCGCTTCCGACAGTCCCTGGGCCAGGGTGGGTGCCTGGATGACCCGGACTTCGGCGCCCAGGCGCTGGGCCTCCTGGAGCCACACCTGGACCTGTTCGCCATCCTCCGCCAGCTGGGCGCCCCCGGTTTCCACATGGACCGCGATCCACGGGGCGGATCGTTTCCGGGCTAGGCGGAACCCGGCCTGGATGAGGCGGAGGGCGCGCGCCTCAGCTCCGAGGGCCACCAGGATGGGGCGGGGCGCGGTTTCCATGGAAGGTCCAGGGTAAACGGTGGGGTCGCATAAAAAGCGCGTAAAAAGTCGGACCGGTGGACCCGCGTCACAGGCCCTCCTCTGCATACTTCCGGCATCTGGCGAATCCGGATGAGGAGGTTCCTTTTATGGCGCCCATGCCACTGAATGTCGGAAATACAGCATTCATGCTTCTCTGCGCGAGCCTCGTCATGCTCATGACGCCGGGTTTGGCCTTCTTCTACGGCGGGCTGGTGGGCCGCAAGAACGTGCTGACGATCATGACCCAGAGCTTCGTCTCCCTGGGCTGGACCACGGTGCTGTGGTTCGCCTTCGGCTATTCGATGTGCTTCGGCCCGACCTGGCACGGCATCGTGGGCGATCCCACCCACTACGCCTTCCTGAAGGGCATCACCCTGACCACCATGTTCACGGGCAACGACGCGGGCATCCCCCTGATCGTCCACGTGGCCTACCAGATGATGTTCGCCATCATCACGCCGGCGCTCATCACGGGGGCCTTCGCGAACCGCGTGACCTTCAAGGCCTACTTCCTCTTCCTGACGGGCTGGCTGGTCTTCGTCTACTTCCCCTTCGTCCACATGGTCTGGAGCCCGGAGGGCATCCTGGCGAAGTGGGGCGTCCTCGACTTCGCCGGTGGCATCGTGGTGCACAACACCGCGGGCCTTGCCGCCCTGGCGTCGATCCTCTACGTCGGCCGCCGCAAGGTGGTGGAGAACGTGCCGCACAACATCCCCTTGATCGCGCTGGGCACCGGCCTGCTGTGGTTCGGCTGGTACGGCTTCAATGCAGGCTCGGAGCTGAGGGTGGACAGTGTCACCGCCAGCGCCTTCCTGAACACCGATATCGCGGCCTCCTTCGCTGCCGCGGCCTGGCTTTTCGTGGAGTGGATGAACGCCAAACAACCCAAATTCGTGGGTCTGCTCACCGGCGCCGTGGCGGGTCTGGCCACGATCACGCCCGCGGCGGGCTATGTCTCCCTCAGCACGGCCGCCCTCATCGGCATCCTGGCGGGCGTGATCTGCTACTACGCCGTGGCCTTGAAGAACAAGCTGGGCTGGGATGACGCGCTGGATGTCTGGGGCGTGCACGGCGTCGGCGGGTTCATGGGGGTGATCTTCCTGGGCATCTTCGCCTCCAAGGCGTGGAACCCGGCGGGATCCGACGGTCTGCTGCTGGGCAACGTGGCCTTCTTCGGCAAGCAGTGCGCCGCGGTGGCGATATCCTCCATATGGGCGTTCGGCTTCACCTACGGGATGCTCTGGATCATCGATCGCATCACGCCCGTCCGCGTGGGGGCCACGGCGGAGGAACATGGGCTCGATTCCGAGCTGCACGGTGAAGAGGCCTATCCCCAGGGGCTTTGAGTGCCGCGACCTTCCCGAGTGGAGGGCCGGTTGTCGAGTATCGCGGGCCGGGCGGCTCTCCGGAGCCGCCTGGCCTTGGTTTCACGGAGACAGGCATGCGCGCCCTTTCCCTGATGTGGCTGCTCCCGGCCCTGGGGGCCACCCTTACGGCCCAGGCCCCGCCGGTTCCGCCACCGGCCCTCACTTGGCGGGGTTCTCTCTGGGCCTCTGCGGTGACCCAGAACCGCGAGACGCCGGATGGCTCCCTGCTCTTCCGGCCCCTTGAAGCGGGGCAAAGTCAATTTTCTCTCGATGGTCTCATGCTCGGGGCGGATGCGACCTTCGCCGAGGGCTGGTCCGCCAAGGCCACCCTGCTCGCGGGGCAGGCGGGCCGGGCCGTCCAGACCGCCACGGGAGAGACGGGCAGCATCGCCGCCGTGGAGGCCATGCTGGTGTGGACCGGCGGGCGGGATACTTTTCGCGCCGGGCGGATGATCACCTTCATCGGCATGGAATTCCTCGATGGCTCGCAGAATGTGACCACCAGCCGGGGCCTGCTCTTCAGCTTCGCGGATCCCTTCGGCCAGGTGGGGATCCACTGGCACCACGCCTTCAGTCCGATCTGGAGTTCGGATCTCTGGGCGTTCAACGGAGAGGATCGCCTCAAGGACAACAACCACGGCAAGACCGTGGGACTTGGGATCACCTACAACCACCGGGGAGCGCAGGAGAAGTACCTGTCGCTTCATGTCTACTCCGGACCGGAGCAGGATGGTCTCGGATCCAGCGCCAATAGCGGTGCCGAAGGGCGGAAGCGCGAGCGGGTCTGCCTCATGGGCCAGTGGGTCGGCGGCCCCTCCACCCTTCAATGGGAGGTCTCCCTTGGACGGGAGGCCTTCGCGGAGGGCAGCATTCTCGGCGCCACGGCCCCAGTCACGGCCGCCTTCCGGGGGTATGGGCTCATCTACAGGCATCAGGTGACGCCCTCCGTCAGCCTCTTCGCCCGGTCGGAATGGTTGACCGATGACGCGGGCGTGCGCTTGTCCGCGGACCCTTCGATCCGGGCGAGCCTCGGGCTCGGAGGCACGGGCTATGCGGGTCGCCTCGGTGCCGGGCTCCGTGCCCAGTCCCTCAGCCTCGGCATGGAAAAGAAGCACGGGCCGGCCTTCGCCCGCCTCGAACTCCGGAGGGATCGCCTCAACCGGGATCTGAAGGACGCCCAGGGGGCAGCCTTCCGGGACGGCGTATCCGGCACCGTAAGCCTGGGGGCGAGTTTCTAGACCCTTTCGTCATGAATTGATCTGCGGCGGTCTGTGTCGCATGTACGAAATGGTTCGGGAAAAGGGAAGGTCTGTGGAAAATAAGCGGATAAATCGGGCTCACCCGGGCCCATGCTAGATTTCGGGATGGATCTGGAAGCCCACCCCAAGCCAGGAGTGCCTTTGGCCGCTCGTTCCGACCTGTCAGCGCCCGCCACGACCCTGACCCGCGAGCAGCGGGTCCGGCTCTTCCGCACGATCTATGCGGCTCGCCGCATCGACGACAAAGAGATCACGGGCAAGCGCCAGAACAAGGTCTTCTTCCAGATCAACGGTGTGGGTCACGAGGCCATCCAGGCCGCGGCGGCGATGTGCTTCCGGCCCGGCCACGACTGGTTCTTCTTCTACTACCGCGACCGGGCCCTGGCCTACGGCCTGGGCTACTCCACGAAGGAGATGTTCCTGGGCTCCGTGGGCTCCGTGGACGACCCGGCCAGCGGTGGCCGCCAGATGCCCAGCCACTGGGGCCACCAGGGCCTGAACATCTTCACGACCTCCAGCCCCACGGGCAGCCAGTTCCTGCAGGCCGTGGGCGCGGCGGAGGCGGTGCTCCGCGCCGAGCAGGGCGGGCTCCAGGAGGTGCTGGGCACGGCCGCCGACCAGGTGGCGCTGGTCACCACCGGTGATGGCACCTGCAGCCAGGGCGAGTTCTGGGAGGCCATCAGCAACGCCGTGAACCTGAAGGTCCCGGTGGTCTTCCTGGTGGAGGACAACGGCTATGCCATCAGTACCCCCAGCGAGGTGCAGTACCCCGGTGCCAACATCGCGGCCCTGCTGCAGGGCTACGCCGCCCACGGTCTCCTGATCCTGGACGAGGTGGACGGCTGCGACCCCCTGGCCAGCTACGAGGCGATGAAGGCCGCCGCCGACCATGCCCGCGCCCGCAAAGGGCCGGCCCTGGTGCGCGCCAAGGTGATCCGGCCCTACAGCCACTCTCTGTCGGATGACGAACAGCTCTACAAGTCCAAGACCCAGCGCGAGACCGAGGCCCGGCGGGACCCGGTGACGACCTACGCGAACCAGCTCGTGGCCTGGGGCGACCTGAGCCCTGAGCAGCTGCAGATGTTGAAGGAGGAGGTCCAGGCCGAGATCGACGCCGCCTGGGACGAGGCCGAGGCCGCCCCCCGGCCCGAGCCGGGCAGCTTCTACCAGCACCTGTACAGCGAAGAGGTCGACCCCACCTCGGCTGCCTTCGACACCGAGCAGGCCGCAGGCGACCAGGCCACCGGCGCCAAGACGATGCTGGATCTCATCAACACGACCCTGAAGCACGAGATGGCCCGGGATCCGCGCATCCTCCTGTTCGGCGAGGACGTGGCCGACGCCAGCCGCGAGGAGATCCTCGGCGAGGTCAAGGGCAAGGGTGGCGTCTTCAAGACCACGCACGGCCTCCAGAAGCAGTTCGGCGCGCACCGCGTGTTCAACACGCCCCTGGCGGAGGCCACCATCATCGGCCGGGCCATCGGCCTGGCGGCCCGGGGCTTCAAGCCCGTGGTGGAGATCCAGTTCTTCGACTACATCTGGCCCGCCATGCAGCAGCTCCGCGACGAGCTGGCCACGATCCGCTGGCGCTCGAATGGGGCCTTCAAGGCGCCTGTGGTGGTGCGCGTGCCCATCGCCGGCTACCTCATGGGCGGCGCCACCTACCACAGCCAGTGCGGCGAGAGCACCTTCACCCACCTCCCGGGCCTGCGGGTGATCTGCCCCAGCAACGCCCTGGACGCTGCCGGGCTGCTCCGCACGGCCATCCGCTGTGACGATCCGGTGCTGTTCCTCGAGCCCAAGCACCTCTACCGGCAGACCCACAACAAGGGCAACGATCCAGGCCCCGACTTCATGATCCCCTTCGGCAAGGCCCGGGTGGCGCGCGAGGGGGCCGATCTCTCGGTCATCACCTTCGGCAACACCGTGCACCGCGCCGTGCAGGCCGCGCGGGAGGCCGAGAAGGAGGGCCTCTCCGTCGAGATCATCGACCTGCGCTCGCTGAACCCCTACGACTGGGCGGCCATCGAGCGCACGGTGAAGAAGACCCACCGCGTGATCGTGGCCCACGAGGACACGCTCAGCTGGGGCTATGGCGCCGAGATCGCGGCCCGCATCGCCGACGAGCTGTTCTTCCACCTGGACGCCCCCGTGCGCCGCGTGGCGGCCAAGGACACCTGGGTGGCCTACTATCCGGCGCTGGAGGACGAGATCCTGCCCCAGCCCAAGGACTTCCTCGAAGCCTACCGGAAGCTCGCGGCCGTCTAGGGCTCCCGGTCTTAGAGCCCCCACACCTCGCGAGAGACCGATAGGATGAGCCATGACCGGAGGGTCCATGCGCTTGGCTCCCATGCTGTTCCTGCTCGCGAGCATTCCGGCCTTCGCCCAGCTGGGGCGCTCCTCGGACGGCGGACCCGTGCCTCTGTCCGGCTGGACCCTCGGGCTCCAGAGGGTCCAGCCCTCGCTGTCCGCCAGCCTCGAGGGAAGCCGCGATGGGAAGGCCTCCCTGGTGGATACGGACGCCGACCTCGGACTGGCGCGGGACGGCAACCCCCTCGGAGTCCTCCTGGAGTACCAGGGCGCGGCCCATGGCTTCCAGTTCACCTACGATTCCGCGCGCTACCGCGGAAACCGGGATCTGCCTCGCGCCATCTTCCTGGATGGGACCCCCTACGCGGCGGGGACGCCGCTCCAGACTCAGGCGAAGGTGGAGGTCCTGGAAGGGCTCTGGACCTACAAGTTCGTCCGGCGCCCCGATGCCTGGCTGGGCTTCGACCTGGGCGTCCAGCTCCTCCGCATGGATCTCAAGGCGCTTGCGGCCACGGCGATCCCCAGCACCCAGGCGGCCCGTCCCACCGGGGTGCTGCCCCAGGTGGGCCTCACGGGTTGGTCCTCGGGGGTGGATGGCCTCCTGGAATCGAGGGTCTATGCCCGGTACATGACCTACCGGGGGGCCACGTCCTTCCGCTACGGCGTGGACGCCAGGGCCTACCTCTATCCGAAGTTCGGACTGCGGGCGTTCTTCGAGGACGGTCGCGTGCGCGTCCCCCGCGGGTCCGTGGAGGGAGACCTGGAGGTCCGGGCCGACCGGCGGATCACGGGGCTGGGCCTGGTGATCCGGTTCTGAAGGCCGGCGGGCGCTCCGGCGGCTTCCCGGAAAAGACTGCCCGCAGAAAAAAGCGGTGGACGGCGGCAATCCTGTCATGCTGTTTGGCGTGACCCGCCAGGGGCGGAATTCACATCAACGCATGACGGCCTTGTCTGGGGAAAGTCATCGCTACATCATCACCAGACATTCTGCAGGAAACAGTCATGGCACAAGGCACCGTCAAGTGGTTCAACGCTGAGAAGGGCTTCGGCTTCATCACCCCCGATGAGGGCGGCGCCGACCTCTTCGTCCACCACACCGCCATCCAGGGCGGCGGCTTCCGCACGCTGGACGAGAATCAGCGCGTCAGCTTCGAAGTCGCCCAGGGCCAGAAGGGCCCCCAGGCGACCAACGTTCAGAAGCTCTAGTCTTCACTTATCGTTCAACAGAAAAGGCGGCCCATCGGGCCGCCTTTTCATAGGTGCCGTCCGACCGATGACCTCAGTGGTGCCCGTGGCCGTCGGTGACCGTGGGCTTGCCGATGAACTCCGCCTTGCGGCCGAAGAAGATCACCCACAGGCCGTAGAGGGCCAGCACGACGACGCCCAGGGTCAGGAGGGCATGCCGGAGCGCCGCCAGGCCGGTCCAGTGGAAGCCCAGCAGACCGATGATGAGGCCCAGGAAGCCGGTGCCGATGAGCAGGAGGCCCCAGCGGGCCGAGGCCAGGGGGTTCTGTCCCACTTCTTCGGGAAGGGTGCCCAGGGGATTCTTCACCTCGCCGGCCACATGGGTGCCCTGGAAGATCAGGATAAAGAAGAGGATGAAATAGAAGACCAGGAAGAGCATGGGCATACCTCGCCTTTCTTCCTATCACGATTTCCCCGCCCCTGGGCGGAATTCGGTGCATGGGTCACAACCTGCGGGGCCCCCGGACAGGGGGTCAGGCACCCTCGTCCAGGATGGTCCGGCCGGCCCGGATGACCGCTTCCTTCCGGCTCAGCCACTGGTGTTCCCGGTGGTTCCGCTGGAGGTAGACGGTCAGGCAGGCCCCGGCCAGGAGGAGGCAGAGGACGGTCAGGCCCACGAGGGTGGGTGCGGTCTCCTTCGGGGCCTGGGGCCAGAGGGTGGGGAGGCCGGCGGCCCCGGCCAGGCAGGCCAGACCGAGGATCGCGGTCTGGGCGGCCCGGAGGCGCCAGGGGCGGATCTGTTTGGCCACGGCGACTCGGGAGAGGTCCCGGACGAAGTCCAGCTGCTCGTCCGCGTTCGGGGTTCCGTGCACCGCCTCCAGCTCGAGTTTGGCCAGGGAGAGGGCGAGTTCTCCCGAGGCGTCGTCCAGCCTCGCGGTCCGGCTCCGGATGGTCATGGTGGGGCTCCTTTCCTGGAGAAACGGGGGCCGGCCTCAGTGGAAGGAGAGGCCGCCTCCTTGGGGATTCCGAAGGGTCAAGACGAAGGGCAGGGCCAGGAGGAAGACCACGACCAGGAAGCCGAGGACATCCACGAAGCTCATGAGGAAGGACTGGCGCGTCACCTCCACGCCGATGAAACCCTGGGCGAGGGCCCGCACGGAGACCGGATCCAGGCCCGCCCGGGGGAACAGCCCCTGGCTGAGGTTCGCGAAGCCGGTCTGATAGGCCCCGCTGAAAGGGGTCACCTGCTCGGCGAGGCGGGCGTGGTGGAACTGGGCGCGCTGCGCCAGGAGGGTGCTGGCGAGGGCGATCCCGACGCTGCCGCCCTCGTTCCGCATGAGGTTGAACATGCCCGAGGCCGTGCCCACGAGCGCGGGCGGGATGCGCTGGACCGCGGCCGTGGCGATGGGGACGAACACGAAGCCCAGGCCCAGGCCGTGGAAGATCCAGGCGGTGACGAGGTAGGCCATGCCCGTCTGGAGGTTCACATGGGTCAGGAGCCAGGCCGAGTAGGCCATGGAGGCGGCCCCCGCCGCCACGATGAGGCGCACGTCCACCTTGCCCATGGCCAAGCCCACCGCGATCATGGCCACCACGGAGGCCACGCCGCCCGGACTCAGGATGAGCCCTGCCCAGGTGGGGGTGAACCCCAGCAGGTTCTGGACGAACAGCGGCAGCAGGATGAACGCCGCATAGAGGCCGACGCTGATGATGAAGATGATGGCCATGCCGCCCGCGAACTCCGGCAGGCGGAACATCCGCAGGTCCACCAGCGGGTTCTCCGCGGTGAGGGAGCGCCAGATGAAGAGGGTGATCCCCAGGGCCGCGAGCCCGGCGCAGACCTTCATGGCGTTGGAGGCGAACCAGTCCAGGCGCTCGCCGCGGCTGAGGAAGAGCTCCAGGCAGCCCAGGCCCACGGCCACGAAGATCAGGCTCCAGTAGTCCACCGCGCCTTCGGGCCGCCGGAGGTAGTCCGGATCCTCCACGAAAGTGAAGGCCAGGTAGTACGCCACCACGCCCACGGGGAGGTTGATCCAGAAGATCCAGGGCCAGGTCCAGTTGTCCGTGATCCAGCCGCCCACCAGGGGCCCGAGGATGGGGCCGAAGATCACGCCGATGCCGAAGATGGCCGAGGCCAGGCCGTGCTCCTCCTGCGGGAAGGCCTCCAGGGTGATGGCCTGGGACATGGGCACCATGGCGCCCCCGGCCAGCCCCTGGACCACCCGCATGAGGATCAGCCACATCAGGCTGGGCGCCGCCCCGGCACCGAAGCTCGCCAGGGTGAAGATCGCCAGGCAGAGCAGGTAGAGGCGCTTGCGGCCGAAGGTGGCGCCCAGCCAGCCGGTGATGGGCAGGATGATGGCGTTGGCCACGAGGTAGCTGGTGATGACCCAGGTGATCTCGTCCGTGCCCGCGGCGAAGGTGCCCTTCATGTGGGGGAGCGCCACGTTGGCCACGGAGGTGTCCAGCACCTCCATGAAGGTCCCCAGCATGGTCGTCAGGGCGACGATCCACTTGTGGGCAGTTCCCCGCGGCACATCCATGGCGGCCTCAGCGGCTCCGGGTGTCGATCTCGGCCGCCACGCTGAGGCCCAGCCGGAGCCGGTGCTCGGGATCGGCGCCGGGATCGAGGGCGATCTTCACGGGGAGCCGCTGGACCACCTTCACCCAGTTGCCCGTGGCGTTCTCCGCGGGCAGCAGGCTGAAGGCGGCGCCGGTGCCCGCGGAGAGGCTCTCCACGGTGCCCATGAAGGTCCGGCCGTCGAGGTCCGTCGTCATCCGCACGCGCTGGCCGGGGCGCACCCGCCGGAGCTGGGTCTCCTTGAAGTTGGCCTCCACCCAGAGGGCCTCCTGGCCCAGGGGCACCACCGCCAGCAGGGGCTGGCCCGCGGCCACCACCATCCCCGGCTCCGCCAGCTTGCGGCTCACGGTGCCGTCGCAGGGCGCCGTGATCGCGCAGTAGGAGCGCTGGAGCCGGGCCTGGTCCAGGGCCGCCTGGGCCACCTGGACCTTGCTCCGGCTCACGCCCAGCAGCCCCTGGGCCGCGGCCACCTGCTTCCGGGCCGCCGCCACCTGGGCCGTGGCCACCTCCTCGGCGGTGGTGGCCTGGTCGTGCTTCTGGCGGGGGATGGACTGCCGCGCCAGGAGGGCGTCCATGCGCCGCTTCTCGAGGCCCGCCAGGGTCCGCTGGCTCTCGGCGGCCTGGACCTGGGCCCGGGCCTGGGCGATCTGGGCCCCGTTCAGGGCGAGGGCGCTCCGGGCCTCCGCCAGGGAAGCCTCGGCCCGCGCAATGGCGGCGTCATAGTCGCGGGGATCCAGAATGGCCAGCGCCTGGCCCATCCGGACCGCCTGGTTCTCCTGCACCGCCACCTGGAGCAGCGGCCCGGGGATGTGGCTCGACACCGCCACCACATGCCCCTTCACGTAGGCATTGTCCGTGGCCACGAACACCTGGCCGTGGCGCCAGCGGACCAGGGCCCAGACGGTGCCCACGGCGGCCAGGGCGAGGATGATCGCCAGGGAGATCCACTTCTTCGTCTTCGCATCCATCTCATCGCTCCCGGGGCGCGTGCGCCTCGAAGAAGGCCGGCAGGTCCTCGCCCAGCACAGCGAGCAGGGCGGTCTGCTGGGCGTAGGCCCGGTAGCGCCGGTCCTCCAGGGCACTGCGGCTCTCGGCCAACACCGATTCCGCGTCCAGCACATCCGTGTTGCGCACCAACCCTTCCTGGTACTGGTCGCCCACCATGCGGAGGTTCTCTTCCGCGGAGGCCACGTTGAGGCGGGCGGTGTCTACCTCGCGCAGGGACTGGCGGAAGGCCCGCAGGGCCGCAGCGGCCGCGGTCTCGGCCTGGCGCTCCGCCTCCTGCAGGTCCCGGCGGGCGCGGCCGGTCTCCGCGTCGGCCTGCCGGACTCGGGCTGTGCGGATGCCCCCGTCGAAGAGCTTCCAGGAGAGGCCGACGAACAGGCTCGTCTCGTGCTCATGGGTCAGGAAGGAGTTCTGGCCATAGGTGTGGCTGGCTTCCGCGGCCAGCGTGGGAAGGAGGTCCTTCCGCCGGTACGTCGCCTGGTCCGCCAGGGCCCGGGCCCGCGCGCGGGCCGCCTGCACAGCCTCGTTCCGCTGCCGTGCGCGGGCGCGGCAGGCGGGTTCGTTCCAGGGCAGCTCCGGCGGACCGGCCAGGGTCTCCGGCAGGTCCTGGGCCGTGTCGGGGCGCAGGCCCATGGCCACGTTCAGGCCCTCCAGGGTCGAGGCATAGGCTTGGCCGAGGGCCTGCTCCGCATCCCCCACCGCCCGCAGCGCCACTTCGGTGCGCAGGAGGTCGTTGCGCGCCACGACCCCCTGCTCGAAGAGGGCCCGGGCGTGGCCCAGGTGGAGCTCCAGGGCCTCCCGGCGCTGGACCAGGACCCGCATCTGGGCCTTCAGGTTCAAAAGGGCGAAGTAGCGGGCGGCCACCTCGCTCTGCGCCTTCAGGAGGTCGGCGCCGCCGGACCGCGCCACCGCCTCTTCGCGGGCACGGGAGGCTGAGAGGGCCTCGCCCCGCCGGCCGAAATCCCAGAGCAGATACTGGACGGAGGCCCGGTAGCGCCAGGCCTGGCTGTCCGACGTGGGGAACACCTGCGGCGGCACCGTGAGGGGGCCGATCCGCATGGGCTGGCTCACCAGCTCCGGGCGGTGGTCCGTGGTCCAGTAGCCGCCCTGGATCTGGACCTCGGGCCAGTAGAGGCCCCGCACCTGGGCGGTCTCCTCGTGGGCTCCGGCCAAGCTGGCGCGGGCCGCTTCGGCCGCCTGGGAGTGCTCGCCGGCCAGGCGCAGGGCCCGGGGGAGGCCCAGGGGCTCGGCGCCGGGCAGGAACCCCGCCAGGGCGAGGGTGAGGAGCAGTGGGGGCGTCCTCATGGCCGGGCCCCCGCCCCCTGGAGGAAGCAGGCCATGGCGCGGTCTACGCAGACCTGGGGATCCTCCTTGATGCCGTTCCGGTGGCTGCGGTAGAGGGAGGCCTCCAGCACCCCGAAGCAGAGCTGGGTGAGGAACTCCGTGTCCAGGTCCTGGAGCAGGCCGGCTTCCACGGCCTGTCGGAGGATGCCTTTCAGGCGACCCCGCTCGGTCTCGTAGATCTCCTTCTGCCGGGGGAGGAACCGGGACTCGAAGCCCCAGTCGAAGTAGAACCGGTGGTGGATGAAGAGGGGGAGCCAGAGGACCCGGTCCTTGAACTGGTCCGCGTAGGCCTGGAACATGGCCCGGAGCTGCTCCAGGGGCGGGCGGGCCTCCCGCAGGACCGCCTCCGCCCGGGCGGAGAAGTGCTCCGCCCGCCGGGTCAGCACCTGCTCGTAGAGCTCCCGCTTGGAGGGGAAGTGCTCGTAGAGCCCCTGCATCCCGATCTGGGCCTCCGCGGCGATCTCCTGCATGGTGGCCTCGTCGAAGGGCTTCCGGCCGAACACATGGGCCGCCGCTTCGAGCAGCAGGTCTTTCCTCTGCTGCTTTTCGAGATGTTTCCGATCCAGGACCATGGGGCCTCCGAATCCACATTCCGAATTTAGAATTCTAATTACGATCGTCAAGTCATGAATCAATGCACCTCAGGGGTGATTTTCCCCTTGACTGACTCAAACGATTGATTAAACCTTGAAGTCTGTTGTTCAACCGTTTGATTGGTTGCTTGGAAACGAGGGGTCATGAACGCACAGCCGACCGACGCATCTCTTGATACGCGCCAGCGCCTGATCGAGGCCGCGATCCTGACCTTCGCCGAGAAGGGCTTCGACGGCGCCGGCATCCGCGAGATCGCCCTGCGGGCCAAGGCCAACTCGGCCCTCGTGACCTACCACTTCAGCGGCAAGGAGGGGCTCTACCTGGAGGCCCTCCGGTACATCTTCGCCCGCAAGGCCTGCCGCGTGGCCGAGCTGGCCACGGCCCCCCCCCTCGAAGGGCCGGAGGCCCGGAAGGATGCGATCCAGCGGCTCAAGGACCACATCCGGGCCTTCATGCAGGACCTGATGGCCTGCGATCCCCTCGATCCCCAGGATCCGCTGGGGGAGGCGGCCATGGCGCTCATGGCGCGGGAGATGCAGGCGCCACGGGCGGCCTCCTCGGGCCTGCTCATGGAGCAGATCCGGCCCCATGTGGACCACCTGATGCAGTGCCTCCAGGTGCTGCGCCCCGACCTCTCCTGGGGCGACCTCCTGAACATGGGCATGAGCATCCAGGGCCAGCTGCTGTATTTCCGCAACTCCCTGGGCATCGCCCGGCTCATCCGGAGGAACCCGAACTACCCGGAGGACCTCGAGGAGGTCATCCGGCACTTCACCGACTTCAGCCTGCGGGGACTCGGCGTCCCCGAAGCCTTTCCCGAGCCGAGGAACTGACATGCTCCTGTTCGCCCCACCCGCCCTCCAGGCCCCGGCCCCGGCCATGCCACCCGCCCCTCAGGCCCCGCTGACGCTGGACCTGGCCGGCGCCCTGGCCCGGGCCCGGAATGAGAACCCCATGCTCCGCGCGGCGAAGGCCCGCGTGGATGAGCGCCGCGGGCTGATCACCAGCACCCGCGCCGACGCCCTGCCGCAGCTGACGCTCATCGGCGACTTCACCCGCGCGCGGGACGTCTCCATCCTCAACAGCGGCTTCGCGGACAGCGCGGCCCAGTTCGGCCTGTCGCCCAGCTCCCTGGTGGGCGCCCGCAGCATCTACACCAGCCAGGCCAACCTCACCCAGCCCCTCTTCTACTGGGGCAAGCTGGGCACGGCCATCGACATCGCCAAGATGGGCGAGAAGGAGGCCGGTTACGGCTTCAGCACGGCCGAGCTGGACACCCTCCACGGGGTGGCCAAGGCCTACCTGGCGGTGCTGGGGGCCCAGGCGGAGCAGGAGGTCGTGGAGACCCGGCGCAAGACCGCCGAGCAGTTCGTCTCGGACGTGAAGGCCAAGCTGGAAGCCCAGTCGGCCACGGAACTGGATCGCCTGCGGGCGGAGAGCGAGCTGCTGGCGGTGATTCCCGAGGCCCTCCAGGCCGACGCCAATGTGAAGCGGGCCCAGGAAGTGCTGAACGGCCAGCTGGGCCTGGATCCGAAGACGCCCCTGGCGCTGGCAGACCTGAGCCGTCCCGAGCCGTCGGCCCGGCCCGCGGGCGCCGAGCGCAGCGAGCTGGCCCAGCTGAAGCAGCAGGAGGCCATGTACCGCGCCAACGAGAAGATCATCACCTCGGACCTGCGTCCGAAGTTCGACCTCAGCGCCAGCTACGGCTACCAGGCGGGCAAGACCGAGAACCTCTGGAAAGAGCCCTACGACACCTGGAAGGTGAGCGTCACGATGAAGTTCCCCATCTTCGATGGGCTGCGCAGCTCGGGCAAGCGGGCCCAGAACACGGCCCAGCTCGAGCAGGTGAAGCAGGCCCGCATCGACCGTGAGCGATCCATCGCCATCGAACAGAGCACAGCGGATCGCGAACTCGAGAAGGCCATCGCCCTGGACGAGGCTGCCCGCAAGGCACACGACGCCACGATGGAGGCCTTGCGCATGAGCCGCGAGTCCTTCGACCAGGGGCTCATCACCTCCCTCGACCTCCTCCAGGCGGAACGCGCCGAGCGCCAGGCCGAGAGCCAGCGCCGCCGCGCGGAACTGGGCCTCTGGTCCGCCCGCTTCGACCAGCGCCGCGCCCTGGGCCTCCCTCCTTTGTAACGAACCCGACGATTCCTGGAGTCGACCATGAACCGCAAAACCCTCATCATCACCACCGGACTCGCGGCCGCCATCATCGCCGGGGCCGCCACCTTCCACCGCGGCAAGCGCAACGCCGAGCTGGACCACCAGGCCGCCGTGAAGGCCGAAGGGTCCGTGGCCGTCACCCTGGTGCCGGTCCAGGAGCGGAGCTTCCGTCCCGCCGTGGCCTTCACGGGCACGCTGCTGGCCGTGAACCGCGCCGAGCTGAAGGCCGAGGTCACCGGCCGGGTGACGCGCGTGGCCGTGCAGGAAGGGGATACCGTCGCCGCCGGCGCCCTGCTGGGCGCCCAGGACGAGGACGACTACGCACTGGGTGTCCAGGCGGCCGAGGCTCAGCTGGCCCAGGCCCGGGCCCAGGCCCTCCAGGCCCAGCGCGACAACGACCGCTCCGTGACCCTACTGGAGAAGCGCAGCATCACGCGCCAGGCCGCCCAGCAGGCCGAGACCGTCTACAACGCCGCCAAAGCCGCGGCCCAGGCCGCCGAGAGCAACCTGGGCCTGGCCCGCCTGCGCCTCCGGAAGGCCCGCCTCGTGGCGCCCTTCGCGGGCCAGGTGGCCCGCCGCGCGGTGCAGCCCGGCGAGATGCTGAACCCCGGCCAGACGGCCTTCGAGATCGTGGACAACCGCAAGCTGGAGATCCGCGCGGACCTGCCCGCCGAGGCCATGGCCCAGGTGAAGGTCGGCCAGCGGGCCACCTTCCGGAGCATCGGCGTGGACAGGCTCGTGGAGGGCCGCGTGGCCCAGGTGAGCCCCAGCCTCTCCCAGGACGGCCGCACCCTGCGGGTCCGCGTGGAGGTTCCGAACCCGGACGGGATGCTGAAGGGCGGCCTCTTCGTGGAAGGCGTCATCCTCGGTGAAGGGGAGACCAAGGCGCCGGCCCTGCCGGCCACCCTGGTGAAGGCTCAGGATCGCGATGCGGAGGTCTATGTCGCTGAGCAGGACATTGCCCGGCGCCACAAGGTGGTGCTGGGGCCGGAACAGGACGGCTACCGCCCGGTGAGCGGGCTGGGCCTCGGCGCCCAGGTCGTCGATAGCGGCAAGGACCTCTTGAGCGAAGGCAGCCGCCTGCGCGTGATCAGCGGCGCCGCCCCGACCAGCGCGAATGGCGGCTCCGCCGCAGGAGGGAAGTGACCCATGTTCCTGTCCGATTTCTCCATCCGCAGGCCCGTCTTCACGGTCTGCATCATGCTGGCGCTGGTGGTGCTGGGCCTCTTCTCCGTGAAGACGCTGGGCATCGACCAGTACCCCAACACCGACATCCCCACGGTCACCGTCTCCGTCGTCTATCCCGGCGCCAGCCCTGAGTCGGTCAAGCAGGACGTCGTCCGGAAGATCGAGGAGGCCGTCAACCCCATCGAGAAGATCAAGGAGATCAGCTCCACCAGCCAGGAGGGCCTGGGCACGCTGGTGATCCAGTTCCACCTGGGCCGCAACGTGGACAACGCCCTCAACGATGTGCGGACCAAGATCGGCCAGATCCGGCGCGACCTGCCCAGCAACATCGAGGAGCCCGTCATCTCCAAGTTCGATCCGGCCCAGCTGCCGGTGCTCTCCCTGGTGGTGAAGCCGGACGCCAAGCATCCGGGCATGGACGACCGGGAGCTGACCCGCATCGCCGAGGACTTCCTCAAGCGCCGCATCGAGAACATCCCTGGCGTGGGCAAGGTGGATCCTGTGGGCGGCAGCACCCGCGAGATCCTCATCCAGGTCGATCCGCAGAAGCTGGAGTCCCAGGGACTCGCCCTCCAGGCCGTGAAGAACGCCCTGGGCGGCGACACCATGGCCATCCCCAGCGGCAACCTGCTCCAGGGCAGCCGCGAGATGTCCGTGAAGGTGGACGCCAAGGCCAAGTCCGTGGCCGACTTCGACCATGTGGTCGTGGGCAACAAGGAAGGCCGCCCCATCGAGCTGCGGGAAGTGGCCACGGTGGTGGACGGCATCAAGGAGAAACGCAGCCTGGCCCGCCTGGGTGGCAAGGATGTGGTGGCCCTGGAGATCCAGCGGCAGACCGGCGGCAACACCGTGGCCATGGTCACAGCCGTGGAGAAGGCCCTGGAGGAGCTGAAACCCGAGCTGGCCCAGCAGGGTGTCGAGGTGGCCACCGCCAAGGACAACGCCCGCTTCATCATCGACAACGTGGACGACGTGAATACCTCCATCTACGTGGGCGGCCTGCTCACGGTGATCATCGTGTTCTTCTTCCTCAAGAGCTGGCGGTCCACGCTCATCACCAGCCTCACCCTGCCCGTGTCCGTGATCTCCACGTTCATCATCATGCGGGCGCTGGACTTCACGCTGAACACCATGACGCTCATGGGCCTCAGCCTGGCCATCGGCATCCTCATCGACGATGCCATCGTGGTCCGCGAGAACATCACGCGGCACGCGGAGATGGGCAAGGATCACGTCACCGCCGCCCGGGAGGGCACGGCGGAGATCGGCCCCGCCGTCATCGCCACCACCATGTCCATCCTGGCGGTGTTCGTGCCCGTGGCCTTCATGGGCGGCATCGTGGGCAAGTTCTTCTTCCCCTTCGGCATCGTCGTGGCCTTCGCCGTGGCCGTGTCGCTGTTCGTGAGCTTCACGCTGGATCCCATGCTCAGCGCCGTCTGGCCGGATCCCGAGCACGAGAAGAGCGCCGACGGACATGTGCACTACCAGGGCCGGAATCCCATCATGCGGGCGGTGGAAGCCTTCGGCCGCATGCTGGACCGATGGGAGCTCCTCTACAAGTCGGCCATCGAATGGGCCATGCGCCATCGCTGGACGGTGATGCTCGCGGGGGGCGGCAGCTTCGTGCTGGCCATGATGCTCTCGGGCCTTCTGGGCAATAACTTTATGCCCGACTACGACCGCGGCGATCTCCAGGCCACCTTCAAGGCGGAACCCGGCTCCAGCCTCGCGGCCACCCGCGAGAAGGCCCTGGCCCTGGAGAAGGCCATCCAGGCCGTGCCCGGCGTGGACTTTGCCTACACCACCATCGGCACGGGCCTGAACGGCACCGTGGATTCCGGCGGGATCTACGTGAAGCTGAAGAATGGCCACCGGCCGAACCATGTGGTGATCCGCCGGCAGATCCGGGAGGCCTTCCGCTCAGTGCCCGGTGTGGACGCGGCCATCGGCACCGCCAACGACTGGGGCACCACCTTCCCCATCATGGTGGCCGTGCAGGCCCCGGACCGGGATGCGGTCATCCAGGCGGTGCCCCTCGTGAAGGAAGCTCTGCGCAGCGTGCCCGGCGCCGTGGACGTCACCACCAGCCTGGACAGCGGGAAGCCCGAGCTGCGCCTCGTGGTGGATCGCAAGGCCGCCTCGGACCTGGGTGTGAGCCCGGCCCTGGTCTCCCAGATGGTCCGCCCCCTGGTGGACGGCGAGAAGGTCGCGAAGTACGAGGACGAGAAGGGCGAGCAGCGCGATGTGCGCGTCCGGCTCGCCGACCAGGAGCGCCGCTTCACGGCGCAGCTGGCCAACATGACCGTGCAGAGCACCAAGGATCTCGGCGGGGGCAAGCATCCGCTGGTCCGCCTCAATCAGGTGGTGCGCTTCGAGGAGGGCATCGCCCCCGCCAAGCTCCAGCGCCACGACCTGATGGAGGAGGTGGAGGTGGACGCCAACTTCGACGGCTCCACCTTGGGCGAGGTCAGCGCGGGTGCGGCGAAGAAGGTGGCCGAGCTGAAGGCCGGCGGCCAGCTGCCCGAAGGCGTCCGCGTGGAGTTCCTGGGGCAGACCCGGGACAGCAAGGAGACGGCGGGCTACATGGGCACCTCGCTCCTGCTGGCCGTCTTCTTCATCTACTTCGTGCTCGCCAGCCAGTTCGAGAGCTTCAAGCTGCCCGTCGCCATCATGGCCAGCCTGCCGCTGTCCATGGTGGGCATGGTGCTGATGCTGCTGGTGACCGGCGATTCCATGTCCATGATGACGAGCATCGGCATGATCCTGCTGATGGGCCTGGTGACGAAGAACGCCATCCTGCTGGTGGACCACGCCCTGCACCTGGAGCGCGAGGAGGGCATTTCCCGCCGGCAGGCCATCATCCGGGCGGGCACCGTGCGGCTGCGGCCCATCCTCATGACCAGCTTCGCCATGATCGGGGGCATGCTCCCGCTCTTCCTGGCGCTGGGTGCCGGGGCCGAGATGCGCGCTCCCATGGCCCGCGCCGTGGTGGGCGGCCTCATCACCTCGACCCTGCTCACGCTCATCGTGGTGCCGGTGTTCTTCGAGATCATCGAAGACTTCACCCTGGCCAAAGTCTGGGCCTGGATCCGGCGGCGACTGGGGCGCACGGAATCGGAGCCCGAGGCCATCCGCCCGCTGGCGGAGGCGCCCGATGCCTGAGCCGCCGTTCTACGCGGCGGTGGAGGCCCGGCGCACGGTGCGGGATTTTCTTCCCGACCCGGTGCCCCAGGAGGTGCTGGACCGCTGCCTCGACGCCGCCCGGCTCGCGCCCAGCTCCAGCAACCTCCAGCCCTGGGAGTTCGTGATCATCCGGGATCCTCGGGTCCGGCAGGCGGCCAACGCCGCCTGCCTGGACCAGCTGCCGGCCAAGACCGCGCCCGTGCTCATCGCCCTGGTCACCCACCGCGACACCTGGCGGCGGAATCGGGACGAAATTTTGCGCGTCTTTGCCAGCCGGGGGCCTCTCCGCCCAAGCCAGGTGTCCTACTACCGGCGCATCATCCCCGTGATCTACACCGCCGGGCCCTTCGGCGTGCTGGGGCCGCTGAAGCGGGCCTTCAGCCGGATCACCTCCCTGTTCAAGCCCACGCCGAACCTCATGGCGCGGGAGGATGTCCGCATCATGGCCCACAAGAGCACGGCCCTGGCCGCCGCCACCTTCATGCTGGCCCTCCGGGCCGAAGGCTTCGACAGCTGCCCCATGGAGGGCTTCGACCCCTGGCGGGCCAAGGCCCTGCTGGGCCTGCCCCGGGGCGCCGAGGTGAACATGTTCCTGGCCGTGGGGAAGCGCAGCGAGAAGGGCGTGTGGTGGGACCGGGTGCTCATGCCGCGGGACTGGATGATCCGGGAAATCTGAGCGCTCGTCTCCGGGCCCCGCTTCAGGCACTCTGAAGAACGCCATGAATGTTGTCAGCCCCGACCTGAAGGATCTGCTGCGCCTCGCCGAGGCCCCCGCCGAGGTCCTCATCGCCTCCGGAGCGCGCCTCCGCTGGACCTCCCCGCCGGCGCTGGCGCTGGTGCTGGCCCGCTGGATCACGCGCGAAGGCCGCGTCCAGTCGCTTTGGGTGGACGCCCCCTCGGAGGCCGAGGCCCGCACCCTGGCCCAGGATCTCCAGGCCCTGCTCCCCGGGGCGGGCGTGGCTCATTTCCCCGGCTTCGCGGCCTACGCCGGAGGCGAGAGCAGCCCGCCGGGCATGGTGCTGCGGGACCGGCTCTCCACCCTGGTGGGGCTGCTGGAACGCCGCGTCCAGGTGCTGGTGACGGGGCCCCTGGCCGCCTGCGAGCGGCTGCCCCATCCCACCTGGTTCCAGAAGCAGAAGCTGGAGCTGCGCGTGGGTGCCGAGGTGCCCCGGGAGCTGCTGCTGGAGACCCTGGTGGCCCTGGGCTACCGGCGCACGGAGATGGCCGCGGCGCCGGGGGAGTTCAGCTCCCGCGGCATGGTGGTGGATCTCTGGCCCGACCACCTGGACCAGCCCCTGCGCCTGGAGACCTTCGGCGACGAGCTGGAGCGCCTGTCGCCCTTCGATCCCGACACCCAGCGCCGCACGGGCGAGGCCCTGGAATCGCTCACGCTCTATCCCCGCTTCGAGGGCGAGCGGGGCGATGGCCAGGCCCTGCTGGATGCGGTGGCTTCCCGCGCCGACCGCACCCTGGAGCCGGAGGACGACCAGGCCTTCCGCCGGGCCCGGCTGGCCACGCACGGGCACTTCCCCGGTGAGGAGCTGTTCCATCCCCTGCTGGCCCAGCCGAAGGGCCAGCTGATCCACTGGGTGCCCCCCTGCCTGCGGGTGCGCCTGGACGGGGCCTGGGAGGAGGCGCTGCGAGAGGCCGAGCGGGCCCGCATCGAGGAGGGCCTGGCGACCCTCCGCCGCGGCGGGGTGGTGTGTCCCGACTTCGAGGATCGCTTCCTGCCCACGGACCCCAGCCGCCCCACCCTCCACCTCACGGAATGGCAGAGCGAGGCCACGGTCCCCCTGGCGGCCCTGCCCCTGCGGGAATTCCAGGGCCGGCTCCTCGACCTCGCCACGCACGTGCAGGAGCTGGCGCTCACGGGTCACCGGGTGTTCCTCGCAGGCTCAACCCCCGGCATGAAGGGCCGCTTCGCGGAGTTCCTCCGCGACTACGACCTGCCCCAGGCCTATGGCACGGAAACGGGCTGCCGCGCCATCCAGCTGTCCCTGAGCGCCGGCGTCCATCTCAAGGAGCCGGGCCTCGTCGTCTTCACCGAGCGCGAGATCTTCGGCCGCAAGGCCATCCAGGCGGCGCCCAAGAAATCCCGCAGCGCAGCCTTCCTGTCGGACCTGCGGGACCTGAAGCCCGGCGACCGCGTGGTGCACCTGGACCACGGCATCGGCGAGTTCGTGGGCTTCGCCACCCTCACCGTGGGCGGCGAGGAGCAGGAGGTGCTCCAGCTGCGCTACGCCGACGGCGGCCAGCTCAACGTGAGCCTGGAGCGGGCGGACCTCGTCCAGCGCTACACCGGTGCGGAGGGTCACCTGCCGCCCCTGGACAAGCTGGGCGGCGCCTCCTGGGCCAAGGTCAAGCGCAAGGCCAAGAAGGCCATCCGGGACATGGCCGACGAGCTGCTGAAGCTCTACGCCCAGCGCAAGCTGGAGAAGGGCCATGCCTACCCGCCGGACGGGCCGGACATGGCCGCCTTCGATGCCAGCTTCCCCTTCACCCCCACACCGGACCAGATCGAGGCCATCGAGGCCGTGAAGGCGGACCTGGAGTCGCCGCGCCCCATGGACCGGCTGCTGGTGGGCGACGTGGGCTTCGGCAAGACGGAGGTGGCCATGCGCGCCGCCGCCAAGGTGGCGCTGGAAGGCCGCCAGGTGGCCGTGCTCTGCCCCACGACCGTGCTCTGCTTCCAGCATTTCCGGACCTTCCAGGAGCGCTTCGCGGGCTTCCCCATCCGCATCGAGATGCTGAACCGCTTCGTCGATCCCGCCGAGCAGAAGCGCATCCTCCAGGAGGTGGCCGACGGCAAGGTGGAGATCGTCATCGGCACCCACCAGCTGCTGGGTGCCCGCGTGAAGTTCGCGGACCTGGGCCTGGTGGTGATCGACGAGGAGCAACGCTTCGGCGTGGGCCACAAGGAGAAGCTGAAGAAGCTCCGCCTCAACGTGGACCAGCTGGCGCTTTCCGCCACACCCATTCCCCGCACGCTGCACATGAGCCTCACCGGGCTCCGCGAAATCAGCCTCATCGAGACGCCCCCCAAGGACCGCCTGGCCATCGAGACCGTGGTGGCTCCCTGGAGCGACGAGCTGGTGCAGACGGCCATCCAGTTCGAGCTGCGCCGCGGCGGCCAGGTCTATCTGGTGCACAACCGGGTGGAGTCCATCGTCTCCATCGCTGCCCGGGTGCGGGAGCTGGTGCCGGACGCCCGGGTGGGCGTGGGCCACGGCCAGCTGACGGACGAGGGGCTGGAGCAGGTGATGCTCGGCTTCATGGAGGGCCGCATCGACGTGCTGGTGGCGACCACCATCGTGGAGAACGGGCTCGACGTGCCCAATGCCAACACGCTCATCGTCCACCGGGCCGACGCCTTCGGTCTGAGTCAGCTCTACCAGCTGCGGGGGCGTGTGGGCCGCAGCGACGTGCCGGCCTACGCCTACCTGATGATCCCGCCCAAGCACGAGATCAGCGAAGACGCCCGCAAGCGCCTCCAGGCCCTCGAGGATTTCTCGGAACTGGGCTCCGGCTTCCGCGTGGCGGCCATGGACCTGGAGCTGCGCGGCGCAGGCAACCTGCTGGGCGGCGAGCAGTCCGGCCACATCCACGACATCGGCTTCGAACTCTACGTGAAGCTGCTGGAGGAGACGCTCCAGGAGCTGCAGGGCCAGCCCAGCACCGCCTTCGAAGTCAAGGTGGACGGCCTGGCGCCGGGCGCCCAGCTCAGCCGCCGCTGGATCGACCAGGCCGCCGAGCGGCTGGTGGCCTACAAGCGCCTCTCGCGGCTGCGCGAGGAGAAGGACCTGGAACTGTACCGCCTGGACTTGGAGGATCGCTTCGGCCATGTGCCCGAAGACGACGCGGACACCCAGCGCTTCTTCGAGGTGCTCAAGGTGAAGCTGCGGGCCCAGGCTTTGGCGGTCTCCGAAGTGGCCGTGGACAAGGGCCAGCTCAAGCTGCGCCTCAGCCCCCAGACTTCCGTGGACCCCGCGAAGCTCCTGGCCTGGGTGGGCGCCCAGAAGGGCGCCTCCCTCAGCCCCGACGGCGCGGTGCGCCTGCCCCTGCTGGGCGCCCAGGACGGCCCGGTGCTCCAGGCCCAGCGGGTGCTGGCGGAGTGGGCTTCGCTCGGCTAGATGGGCGGGCCGTCCACCGGCGCATCGCGTCCGTTGGCCGGTTCCCCGGGACTTCCGGTACCCGGCGCCCTACCTTGGTGGGGTGCCGCCCGGGGGTCCCCATGTCGTCCTTCCTGATGTCCGAATCGATCGCGCTGGTCCGCACGATCCAGGCGGTGGTGGCCTTCATCCTCTTCTCGCTCTTCGCACCCCTGGCTCTGCGCGGGGGCCAGGCAAAGCCGGAACCCCGCATCGTCTCCCTCAAGGGCTTCGAGGCCGCGGAGGTCCGTCAGCAGGGCTTCACCCTGCCGAGGGCCATGAAAGTCCACGTCTATGCCCGGGGCGGGGGGCTCCGGCGCGTGCTGCACGCCCAGGGCGACAGCCCGCTCTTCGCGTACGGCTGGATCCTCAACGCCGCCACTCGGGAGGTGGTCTGGCAGATGGACGGAGCCAACACCCGGCGCGACTGGGACTACCGGGTGGCCGACCAGTACCTCGACCTCCCCGCCGGCAGCTACGAAGCCTACTTCGCCAACCACGGCTTCGGCCAGAGCCTGCTCTTCGCGCAGTGGGCCCGCAACATCGACCGGCGCTCCCTCCAGGCGGAGCAGACCGAACGGCCCCGGGGCTTCCTGGCGGCCTTCGGCGCGGACCGGGCCAGCCTGCTGCGCCACTGGCGGGAGCAGGTGGGGAACTACGGCCTGGAGATCTACCTGCCGGGCGGCGACCCCGCGGAGGTGGCGACCTTCGAGGCCCCGCTGCGCTGGAGGAACATCGCCGTGTCCCTGGCCGCCACCACCGACAACGGCCACTGGGTGCAGGCCTTCCATGTCCGGAAGCCCGTGGCGCTCCACATCTACGCGGAGGGCGAGGGCAGCGGCCGGCGCATGCACGACTATGGCTGGATCACGGACGCCCGCACCCGCACCCGGGTGTGGGAGATGACCATGGACAAGGCCCGGTTCGCCGGGGGGGCACAGAAGAACCGCCGCCAGGTGGAGACGATCCAGCTGCCGGCGGGTGACTATGAGGCGGTCTTTGTCACGGATGATTCCCATGACCCGGCGGACTGGAACGCTGCGCCGCCCTGCGATCCGGGACTGTACGGCCTGACGCTCGCCGTGCCGTCGGATGCCGACCTGGCCGCGGTCTCCCTGACGAAGCCGCTGGCCTGGTCGGTGCTCGCCGAGCTGGTGCGGGTCGGGAACGACCAGGATCGCAGCGCGCCCTTCACCCTCGCCGCGGCCCATGCGGTGCGGGTCTATGCGATCGCCGAGGGGAGCGGCGAAGGCATGGCCGATGAGGCCTGGATCGAAGACGCGGCCGGGAAGCGCGTGTGGACCATGGAGCATGGCCGCACGCAGCCTGCCGGCGGGGCCGCCAAGAACCGCCTGGCCGACGAGGTGGTCAGCCTGCCCAAGGGTGCCTACACCCTGCGGTTCAGGACCGACGACAGCCACGCCTACGGCCATTGGAACAGCGATGCGCCCTGGGACCCCGAGCACTATGGCGTGACGGTGTACCGGCTGAACTGAGCCGAGGCGGCAGGGACCGGTCGGGACCGGGTTCCCTGCCGCCTCGGTGCGCGGGAAGGTCTAGGCGCGGAAATCGTCGGCCAGCTTGGCGATCACGGAGTTGATCTTGAGCTTGGCCATGCCGATGGAGGAGTCGCTCTTCAGGATGAGGACCAGGTGGATGTGGGCCTTGCCGGGCTGGGAGCGGAGGGGATCCGTGCCTTCGTTGAGGCAGCGCACGAGGATGTGGGCGTGTTCCGCTTCCACGTGCACCTGCTGGCCCCGGCCGGTGCCCATGTCCAGGGAGGCCTTCTGGGCGTTCATCAGCACGTTGTTGGCCAGAACCCCGATGTCCTTGAGGTTGACGCCTTCGGCACCGAGCATGGCGAGCGCCTCGCCGGTGGGGGTGAACAGGCCGCAGCCCGCGAACCCGTCGATCTGGGCCAGTTCTTTCAGTTTGTCAGCAGCAGCCATGGTGGGCTCCTTGTGGGAAGTGAGGGTGGGTGGAGGTGGTTGAGGGGACGGGGAATCTTCCAGATCCTCGGGGGAGAGGGGGACCGCTCCCGAAGTCGGATGGCTGGTGCCGTGAGGCCTGTGGGACTCGTCCTTGAGCCGGTAGGCCTCCATGAGCAGGGCCTGCAGGGGCTGCATGGCCTGTCCGGGCACGGTGGTGCGGACTTTCAGGAACTCGATGACGGGCTCGCCCCAGGCGAGGATGGCCAGGGCCGCGGCGTCCCCGGAGGTTTCGCCGGTCTCGGCCTGGATCAACTGGCCATCCCTGAAGTGGAGGAGCCCCTGGCCTTCCCGGGAACCCACGCGGACCGCGCAGGTCTTCCGCTCGATCTGGATCATCTGGAGGAAGGTGGCCAGGCTGATGCCGGTGAGGTGGCCGCTGGCCATGGCCGAGAGGCTGTCGGTGATCGCCTTCCGGAGCCGGGGGAAATCGAAGGGCTTGTCGAGCACACTGGTGACCCCCTGCTCGCGCAGGCGGCTTTCGATCTCCGGCGTTCCGAAGGCGGTCATGACGATGGCGGGAACGCCCGGGTGGTGCCGGCTCATGTGCGAAAGGAGCCCGTAGCCGTCCATCTCGGGCATCTTCAGATCGGTCACCACCAGGTCCACGTGGCGGGTATCGAGGATCTGGGCCGCCAGCCGGCCGTTCTTGGCCGTGAGCACCGTCATGTCGGAGGTCGAGTCTGCAAAGCCGTCCAGGGCCGTCCGCAGGAACAGCTCTTCGTCATCCACGACCAGTACGGTGGGAGGGGGGGTCATCGCAATCCATCCATGCCCCTCTCAATGCATGGGTGATGCCAAGGTGCTTTTTGATATAAGTTTATTAATGTCAATACGCAAAATGACGTACGGGAAAACGCCGGTTCAAAATGAACCAGTCGATTCGACCCGATCGGGTCAATCTGGACCGGTGACTGGAGGCCGCTTCACCCGTCGCTTCAAGGTGGACAGGGAGATCCCGAGGGCCCCGGCCGCCCGGGTGTAGTTGCCCTGGTACAGCCGAAGAGCCCGGTGCAGGTGGGCCTGCTCCACTTCCTCCAGGGTCGGGAAGGAGGCCGCCCCCGGCGTCCCAGCCTCCGGGCCGGGGTCTCCGCCCCCATCGCTCAGCAGGAAGGTGGAAGGCGGCGTTCCAAGCAGGTAGGCCCGCTCCAGGACGTTCTTCAGTTCGCGGACGTTTCCCGGCCAGCCGTAGGCCGCCAGCCGCGCCAGTTCCGGGTGGGCCAGGGGCTGGGGGACGCCGTGGCCGGTCAGGTGGGACTGGAGGAAGGCGCTGAGCTCGGGCAGATCTTCGAGGTGGTCGCGGAGCGGCGGCATCCCGATGCGCAGCACGTTGAGGCGGAAGAAGAGGTCCGCGCGGAACTGGCGGGCCTTGATGGCCTCTTCCAGCTGGGCATTGGTCGCCGCCACGATCCGCACATCGATCCGCTTCCCCACTCGGCCGCCCAAGGGGGTGACCATGCGGTCCTCGAGCACCGACAGGAGCTTGGACTGGAGGTGCAGGGGCATCTCCCCGATCTCATCCAGGAACAGCGTGCCGCCCTCGGCCATCTCCAGGAGGCCTTCCCGGGAGGCCACGGCCCCCGTGAAGGCCCCGCGCGTCCAGCCGAACAGCTCCGCCTCGATGAGGTTCTCGGGCAGGGCCGCGCAGTTGAGCGTCACGAAGGGGGCCTGCCCTCTGGGGCTGGCGTGGTGGATGGTCCGCGCCACCAGGTTCTTCCCGGTTCCCGTCTCCCCGGTGATGAGCACGGAGGCGTCGGATCCACCCGCGAGATGGACGACCCGCCGGACCTCCGCCATGCGCGGGGACGCTCCCACCAGGATCGCGCTGTGGCTGTCCGCCTCGGTGCGCCAGGCCTCCAGGCGGCCCGCCCGCTCGAGCACCGAGACCGACATCAGCCGGTCGACGGCATGGCCCAGGGCGGCCACCTCGAAGGGTTTCGACAAGTAGTCGTGGGCCCCGGCCTTCAGCGCCTTGACCGCATGCTCGAAGGAGGGATACGCGGTGACGTAGATGATCTTGGCGAAGGGATGAGCCTGCAGCAGGTGGCGGCAGAGGTCGAGCCCGCTGCCATCCGGCAGGCGCTCGTCGAGAATGGCCAGGTCGATGGCCTCCTGCCCCACGAACGCCTGCCCCTGGGCACAGGATCCCGCCTCCAGGACCTTGAACCGGTCGCCGAAGAAGTCGGAGGTCACCTTCCTGAACAGGGGATTGTCATCGACGACCAGCAGCTGCTTCCGGGGCTCCATGTCACGCGCCTCCGAGCGTAAAGGACACGCTGGTGCCCCGGGGCCGGACGGGCTCCATCCAGATCGTCCCGTTCATCCCCGTCACCATCTTCTTCACGATGATGAGGCCCAGCCCCGTGCCGTGTTCCTTGGTGGTGAAGAAGGGCGTGAAGATCCGCGGCAGGAGGTGGCGGGGGACTCCGGGGCCGTTGTCCTCCACGGTCACGGTGGCCCCTCCCGCGCTGGAGGCCACGCGGACATGGATGCGGGGATCCGCTTCCCCCTCCAGGGCCTCGGCCGCGTTCGCCACCAGGTTGATCAGGATCTGGTGCAGCGCGCGCACATCGGCGCTCACGAGCGGGAGCCCCAGACTGACCTCGATGTCGAACCCGATCCCCCGCGTGCGGAGATCCGGTTCGACCAGGGGCTTCAGCTGCGCGAAGAACGAGGCCAGATCCACAGCCTTCATCTCGGGCTGCTCGAAGAGCGAGAAGTTCCTCAGGGAGCGCAGGAGGTTCTCGGCGCGTCCCAGTTCGCTTTCGATGCTTTCGAGATAGTCGGCGACAGTCTCCTTCGGAAACCGGTCGAGGCCGTTCCGGAGCACACTCACCGCGGCCTTGATGGAATGGATGGGGTTGCCGAGTTCATGGCGCACGGCCGAGAAGATGAAGCCCAGGCTGTTCATCTGCTCCACGGATTCGGCGATGGCTTCCAGGCGCTGGCGCTCCGTGATGTCGAGCAGGAAGATCCAGACGAACCCGTCCGACCGGTAGAACGAGTACCCATAGAGCCGGCACCCCACCCGGACGGAGTCCCCCTCCACGTGATCGCCCAGCAGGCCTTCGAAGGTGCCGCCCCCCTTCATCAGGAGGGAGGCCAACCCCTGGTAGGAGTGGTCCCCCACCATATCGAGCAGCTGCCGGGCGACCTGGTTCTCGAACACGACCATGTGGCGCGACACGTCGAGGACGAGGATCCCGAGATGCATGGACTGCATCCCGTCGGCGAAGACACAGACCCCCGGGCAGGGCGCCTTGGAGAATGGACAGGAGTGGCTGTGCGCGCAGGGGAACTGGGTGAAGGAGAGTTCGCTCGGCATGGCTTCATCTTCCAGAAAAGGTCGCACCCGACGGGCCTCGGCCCAGTGTCTCCCGGTTCGGCAGCGGGGTCCCCGGACTTGATGGTAGGGCCATCGCCGTTCCTTCCGGCCTACCCTTCCTGGTTCTCCGTGGAGCCCAGGGTGCCGGGATCGTGGGGCAGGTTGCCCCGCGGCGAGCGGAAGTAGGCAAAGGGCGTGGCGTGCAGGAAGTTCGACACGCGGCTGGTATAGATGTCCGCATAGCGCTCGATCTGGCGGGTGAGGTGGCTCTTGTCGTTGCCGGCGCGGGTGAGCAGACCCCAGCGCGGATTCACCAGTTCGGTGCCGGCTTTGGCGAGAGGGCCGATCTCCGCATCGAGGGCCATCAGCTGGCCCCGGAGGTCATGGATGCGCGCCTCCAGGGTGGCCGCGTCCGCCGCGGGAGCAGGGCCGTAGCCCGCATGGAGGCGTTGGAGGCCCAGGCGGGCCTGGGAGAGCCGGGCCTCCAGCGCCTCCTTCTCCCGCATCCTGGCCATGAGTCGCAGTTCCGTCTCCCGGAAGGCCTCCAGGGCAGCCACCTCGGCATCCAGTTCGCGCAGCACCAGGGCCGTGCGCCAGCTGAGGGAGCGCTTGCTCACATGCACGTCGCCGAACATGTGGTCGCCCACGTAGAGAAGCTCGTCGCCGGCGATGCCCAGATCCCGCTCCACCTGGGCCGCACAGCCGCCCAGGTAGAGGCCGCCGGGGCGCAGGGGGCCCATGAGCGGACGCAGCAGGCCGGTCTCGTCCACCACTTCGAAGAAGGGCCCCCGCTCCGTGAAGAAGTCCGGCTTGCGGGCGGCCACGATCACCAGGTCGAAGAGCTGGCGCCAGGTCATGCCCTCCGGCAGGTGCCGGTCGTAGGCATGGGCCATCATCTTGGCGGTGAAACTCCACTCCGAATTGGTGATGAGCAGCAGCTTCTTCCCCGCGGCCTTCTGGTCCAGCAGGGCCAGGGCCGCCTCGGGATCCTGCACGACGTAACGCTCCGGCGCGGCGGCGATCTCGGCCTTCAGGTGGCCCTCAATGTGCTGGGCGTCCACCCGGGCCCGCACGTGGCGGTAGAGGCTGACGTATTCGAAGGGGCGGGGCAGGGCGCCGCGATCCAGCAGGTCCACGGCCTGCGCGAAGAGGCAGCCTTCCGACAGGGAGAACAGGGTGTTGAGGAACACCCAGCGAGGGTCGCTCAGATCCACCAGCGTCTGGGCGTAGGCGTCCCGCTGCTCGGCGTGTTCGAGCATCCGCGTGCCGTGCATGGCCCGCTTCACGAAGCCGAAGCGGTTGGCCTTCACGAGGTTGCCGAGCTCCGTGTCGATCACCAGGCCCCGGGCCACCATCCGCGGATCAAACGCCATGCCCTCCACGGGCCAGCCCTCCGAGGCGAGCCGCTCCCGGGCCTGGGCGTAGACCATCTGCTCGAAGGCCGCCACCCGGTAGTCCACCAGGGTGTAGTCCATGTCGTAGCCGATGGCCCGCACGGACCGCAGGTTCAGCGTCCGGTTGCAGTAGATACCGCGGCCGGGGGGAGGAATGCGGAGGCTGTCCAGGGTTTCCATGTCCAGGGCAGGATACCAAGGCGCGCCGTCAGCGGCGTACGGCCGCCAGAATCTGCTTGGCGTTGGCGAGGATGGCCGACACGATGGCCTTGCGCTGGTCCAGCAGATCCATCAGCTCCGGGGTGGCGGTGGCGGTACGGCCATCGTCCTCGCCCAGTTCCCTCAGCTCCGCTGGCAGGAGGAACCGGCGGCGGGATTCGCCCTGCTGCAGCCGCTGGACGCCATCCGCCGCCTGACGGCTCAAGGCGTCCCGCTCCTGGGATTCCCGGGTCTGCCGCAGGCGCCGAATGTCCATGTCCATCCTCAGCAGGGTCTTCTCCAGCCGGGCCAGGAAGTCCCCGGCCGCAGCCTCGTCGATGTTCCGCACATGCGAGGCGAGGGACTTCACCTTCCAGTCCACCAGCGCATCGTTGAGGACCAGCGCGGAACTCTCCGGCGCCATGGCTTCGGACTTCCCCGACATGAGGAAGGCCAAGGCGTCGGGCGCATAGGGCTCCAGTTCGAGACGGGTCAGGCGCCCTGCGCCGGGATCCCATGCCGCTTCGCGGATGCGGGCCGTCTGGCCCCCGAGAGAGAGGATCGCGCCGACGGCGCTGGAAGCCCCTGGAAGATCGCAGGTGGCCTCTGGTTTCGAACCCCTGGAATCAGGATTGAGAGCCTCCGCCCAGAATTCGAGCTGGAGGGGGCGCCCGGAACGGGAGGGACCCACCACCGCCCACTTCCGGCCGGCCCAGTCGACAACGAGGGGCTGGTAGGCCGGGTGGGCTGCGCGGAGGAAGAGGAGGCGCGCGGGGGCTTGTTTGAGCCACGCGCTAGCCTCGATGGGGATCGGTCCGTCCGGGTTGAAGGTGGCTGGCAGCTGGGCTGGCGTCTCAGTGCGAGCCACGCTCTGGACCCCACCGGTACCTCGTTTTTCGAAGAGCCGGTTCGGCACATACACAGGGAACACGGAGGCCGCCATATTCGACATCCGGTAATGGAACATGAAGACCCCAAGGGACAGGTCGGGGAGGACGGGATTGTAATGGTATTTGGCAGGGTCCTCGATGAAGTCCCCGACACCCCAGGAATGACTCCGGTCAATGCCCAGGTCGTCTCGGATGGCCGTGATCCGGGCCATGCCCTGGGTGTCCCCGGGCTCGGAGACCATCTCCAGAGACAGGCCGTGTTCGTAGGGACCCAGGCCGGCCGGGCCTTCCACCCGCAGCGCCCGCCAGCGCAGGCGTCCCTGGACATCGAAGCGCGTGGGATAGATGGCGAAGCGACCGAGGTAGGTCGTGAGCATGGCCCCGGTGAGGGGCGCCTCCGGGAGTTGAGATCCCCAGTGGGCTGGCATGGGTTCCTCACGGAAGTCATCCGCTTTCACCACAGCGGGGTAGCGCGGGATGGGCTGCTTCCACCCCGCCAGGAGCGGGAGGGAGAGACTGGCGACGAGCAGGAAGGCGGAGGTGCGGGTCATGTCAGCCTCAAAGCGGGGTTACATTGGAACCCAGCCCCTTGGGCCGGGCCTGGGCGGGGATCAGGTCCTCGGGTTTCACGCCCAGCTGGGCGGCGATCTGGGCGCGGGAGGCCTGGAGGTCGCGGATCATGGCCTCGAGGGGTCTCTTGAGGGCCTTCTGCTTCTGGAGGATCAGCGACACATCGCCCTGGCGTTCCAGGATGGCGCCCCAGCCATCCAGCTCCGCCGCCAGGTCCACGCTGGTGCCGATGATGGTCTTGCCCAGATTCCAAGTCGTGCTCACGGGCTTGAAGACCGGCGAGACGTTCTGAAGATTGGAAGCGATGAAGTCGACATTCTCCATGAGGGTGTGTTTGGCCTTGGGCCAGTCCAGGGCCTGCCCTGCGGCATCGTAGCGGTCCCCCAGGGTGGTCGTGAACTCGGTGTAGTCGTTGAGGTGCGAGCAGGCCTGGATGAGCCGGTTGAAGGTCTTGGGATTCTTCTTGAGGCGGGCCAGCCCAGCGCTGTTGCCTTCCGGAATGATGATGTCGGTGAGCAGGCTCGTGCCCCGCTCCATGCAGGCCTGGGTCGCCTGATCGATTCTCCAGCCCCAGAAGTCCATGTCCCGCTGGATGGCGCGGCCCTCGGAGCCAAGGCTGGCGGCCTGCCGCTTCAGCCGTTCCAATTGGGCTTCCAGCTCGTAGAACCGCTGGCCCAGCACGCGCAGGTCCCTGTTCTCCGCCATCATGGTCTTGAGCCTGGCCTGGGCGGCCTCCCGGCGCTTCAACAGATCGTCCGCCGAAATGGGCTTGGTGCGCTTGGTGCCATTGGCCTCTCGGAGGAGGCTGGGTGTGAAGGTCTGGCTCTGGCTCAGGTCCACCGCGGGTGCAGGATCGCTGAGGGCCCCAGCCAGGCCGCCCCCGGCAGCGGAATCGAAGCCGTCGGAAAGGGAAGCCCGAAGCCCCTCCAGGCTCTCCTTGTTCTGGGTCGTGCGCTCCTGTCGCTGGTGCGCGATGAGCCCATTCATCCGGGTGGCATAACTGTTGGTCCAGGCACGCAGCTCGGCTTGCTCCCGCTGAAGCGCGGCCTGCCGCTCGGCCTCGATGCGGGCGAGCTCCGCGGGACTGGGGCCAGTGGGCGACGTGGGCGCAAGGGCCTGACTCAGGAGGTTGCCAAAGATGCCCACCAGCATCGTGGTGGTCTGGCCGCTGGTCGTGTTGATCCACGGAACTGGTTTCAGCTTCGGGATCGCAGTCTTCTGGACCTTGAAGGAGGTCCCGACCTTGCTGCGGTCCACCTTGGTTTGGGTGAGTGACTCCAGAAGGCTGAGGGAATCCCCGCCCTGACTGCTTTGGGGTTTGGGGGGAGGGGCCTCATTGTGGAGACCGATCTGGGCCTGGAGCAGGGCCGGGAGGGAGATGGCGATGAGCGAAAGGGCGGGTCGGCGCATGCATCACCTCCGCAAGGTCGCAAGCGACTGCTTCGCGCTGCCCAGGATGGCCATGAGGATGGCCTTGCGCTGCTCCAGCAGATCCGCGAGACGCTCGCTCTCCGCAGCCGGAGTTGCCTGCGCCTGGGGTGCGGGCTGCCCGCCCTTGGCCGCGAGTTCCGCCTGGGCCTTGCGTTCGGCCTCGGCGCGGGCGGCGGCGTCCAGGCGGGCGCGGATGCCCTTGGCCTCGAGATCGAGTGCGAGGACGCCCTTTTCGATCCGGATCACAAGATCCTCCGCCGGTCCGAGGTTCTGTGCGGCCAGCAGGCCCGGCAGGGTGCGCGTCTTCCATTCCACCAGGGACTCATTGGCCAGGAGCTCGATGGATTCCTGGAGGGGAGGGGCGTTCAGCCCGCCCAGGTCCTTCGCCAGGGTGGCGCCACCCAGCAGCGCAGCGATGTCAGGCTCCCAGGAACGGAGCTCCAGACGGTCGAGGCGTCCGGTTGCAGGGTCCTGGCCGCTGGCCAGGATCCGATACCAGTGATCCTCGATCCGGATGGCCCTGCCAGGTCGGAGGCCATCCGGGGGCTCAGGCCAGAGGTCGAGGAGCCCGGTATCCCAAGCGCCGGTGAGCGGATCCTCCCGCCAGAATTCGACCACCTGGGATGCACCGGAGGATGGCTGCCCGGAGTTGCGGACCACCCAGATCCTGTGGCCAGCCAGATCGATGGGAAGCGGCGCGAATCGCGCCTGCCGTGACCGCAGGATGAGGAGGTCGCGCCAAGTCTGCCTGCCGTTCAACCATTCCTGGATCTCACTGTTGGCCTGGACGGGTTCGAGGGTCCCCTCGCCAGGATCCGCCGGTCTGTCCACCTTGCGCGTGGTGATCCGGAAGGTCTTCCGCGACGGCCCTCCGAACATCGGCAACTTCGCGGCGTCCACATTGATGACGGGGTTGTTGGAGATATGGAAGATGAGGGCACCCAGATCCCATCCGAAGTTGCTTCCATCGATGCCTTCAATGACCCAGCGCCCCTCCAGACCGGCTTCCTTCGCCGGGAATCCGTCCTGGGCGTTCAGGATGGCGAAATAGTTGGCGAACCAGATCGGATGGAGGACATCGTTCGGGGGTTGTTGTTGTGGATGGAATTGCAACTGGACTCCGAGCCGGTAGGGCCCCATGCCCGCCGGCCCGAGAATCCGGTAGAGCTGCGCCTGCACCTTGTGCGTGACGGGATGGAACCGGAGGCCGGTGAGCAGGATCTTGCCCGAGCGGGTGGTGGTCTGGAGGCCATAACCCGGAGCGCCCGGCGCCTTGGCCGCCAAGGCCGGCGCGGAGGGCTCGTACCCGCGGGAGACTGGCTGCGCGGGGGGTGGTTGGGCCTGCAGCAGACCCAGGAAGAGCGCAGCGATCAGCATGGTGCCTCCGGCACGGCGGATGGGTCGGCTGGAAAGATGAGTGCCCCCATGGTAGCCCCGCGCAAATCGAACATGATCACAAGGTCATCAGTTTCTTCTATGCGATGCTGAAGGGCTCCTTTGGAGGTTTTGTGCGCCTTTTTTGCCTCGTCCCAGCCACCGCCCTGCTGCTTGCGTTGCCCCTGAGGGCCGCTGAGAAGCGCGCCTTCACCATCGAGGATCTCTACCGTCTCAAGGGCGTGCAGCACCTGGCGTTGAGTCCGGATGGATCGAAGCTGGCCTTCGAGGTGTCCAGCCAGGACTTGAAGGCCTCGACGCGCAACACGCAGATCTGGCTGCTGGAAACCGCCACGGGCGCCACGCGGCAGCTCACCTTCTCGGGCAAATCGGATACGGCCCCTCAGTGGTCCAAGGATGGGAAGACGCTCTACTTCCTCTCCAGCCGTGCCGAGGGCAGCCAGCTCTGGGCGCTCGACCTGGCGGGCGGCGAGGCCCGCAAGGTGACCGCCTTCGAGGCGGGCGTCGGATCGCCCAAGGTGGTGCCGGGGGGGAACCAGGTGGTGTTCCAGGCGACGGTCTTCCCCGAGGCCCTGGCCGACGGGGCGAAGCAGAAGGAGCTGGCGGACAAGCTGGAGAAGGGGCCCGTGCAGGCGCACCTGGCGGACACGCTCCTCTACCGCCACTGGACCGAGTGGCGCGACTTCCAGTACAGCCACCTCTTCACCGCCACCTTCGAAGGCAAGGTGGAGGCGCTCACCTCCGGGAAGCAGGACTATCCGGCGGACGCCACGACGCCGAGCTCCCAGAGCTTCGACCTCAGCCCGGATGGCAAGGAGGTCTGCGTGGTCACCAACACGGATCCCGTGCCGGCCCGCTCGACCAACCAGGACCTCTTCCTGATCTCCCTGGCGGGCGACCACACGCCCCGCCGCATCACCGACAACCCGGCCTACGATGGCGATCCCAAGTATTCGCCGGACGGTCGCTACATCGCCTACAAGTTCCAGACCCGCCCTGCCGTGGAGTCCGACCGCTTCCGTCTTGCCGTCTACGATCGCCAGACGAAGGCGCGGAAGGTGCTGACCGAGGCCGTCGACAACTGGGTGGACAGCTTCCAGTGGTCTGAGGACGGCAAGGCCCTCTGGTTCACCGTGCAGGAGAAGGGCCGCTGGCCACTGTTCCGTGTGGAGGTGGCCACCGGGAAGACGGCCCGCATGCTCGAGGGCCAGAGCATCCGCGAGTTCGTGGTGAGTCCCGACCAGAAGGCCGTCTACCTGGCCAAGACCCGCGTGGGAGAGCCCGTGGAGATCTGGCGCTACGCCTTCGAGACGAAGGCGTTGAAGCGCCTCACGGCCTTCAACCAAGCCCTGGCCGACGAGGTGGACATCCGGCCCGCCGAGGAACAGTGGGTGAAGGGTGCCGACGGCAGGGACATCCACGTGTTCCTGGTGAAGCCGCACAACTTCGACCCCGCGAAGAAATATCCCCTCATCCTCAACGTCCACGGCGGCCCCCAGATGATGTGGTCCGACACCCTGCGCGGCGACTGGCAGGTGTATCCCGGCGCGGGCTACATCGTGGCCTTCCCGAACCCGCACGGCTCCACGGGCTACGGCCAGGCCTTCACGGACGCCATCAGCGGCGACTGGGACGGCAAGGTCCAGACGGACATCGCGAAGGTGGCCGACCACCTCGCGGCGCTGCCCTACGTGGACAAGGACCGCATGGGTGCCATGGGCTGGAGCTGGGGCGGCTACGCCATGATGTGGCTGGAGGGCCACACCACCCGCTTCAAGGCCATCGCCGCCATGATGGGCGTCTACGACCTGCGTTCCATGCACGGCGCCACCGAGGAGCTGTGGTTCCCCGAGCACGACCTCACGGGCACCCCCTGGGACAAGGCCGCCGCCTACGACCGCATGAACCCCAGCAGCCACGTGAAGGCCTTCAAGACACCCTGCCTCGTCATCACCGGCGAGCGGGACTACCGCGTGCCCTACACCCAGAGCCTCCAGTTCTTCACGGGGCTGCAGGAGATGGGCGTCCCCAGCCGCCTCATCGTGTTCAAGAACGACGGCCACTGGCCCGACGGCCTGAAGTCCATGCCCGTCTACTACAACGCCCACCTCGAGTGGTTCCAGAAATACCTGGGCGGCGGCGGCGCCCCCTGGAAGACCGAGGACCTGGTGCGGAACCTGGCGTTCGGAACAGCCGGGAAGTAGCATCAGGTCCATTCCCGGAGGCTCCATGCGTCGATCGGCCCTGCCTGCCCTGATGCTCGCCTGCCTGCTGGCCTGCGCCGAGAAGGAGACGCCAGCGCCAGCGCCAGCCACAGCTCCGGCGGCTGGCACCCCCGCGGCCCAGCCAGCCGCGGCTGCGACCAAGGCAGAGCCCGCCGCTGCCCCGGCCCCCGCCCAGGCGCCCAAGGCTGCTGAGACCACGGCCGCCAAGCCGGCCGTTCCGTCCACGACGGTCACCCCACCGGCTCCGACTCCCGCGGCTTTACCCGTGCCTGCGCCTGCGCCCACGCCGGTGGCGACTCCGGCGCCCGCCCCCGCGCCAGCGCCATCCGTGGGGCCCATGCCCACCCTGGCCAACAACGGCCACGCCGCGGTGGGGGCCGGAGCCTGCCGGATGTGCCACCGCATCCAGCACGACTCATGGTCGGCTTCAGCCCACGCGAAGAAAGGGCTCGACTGCGAGGCCTGCCATGGCAACGGCGCCGACTACAAGGCCATGCCCGTCATGAAGAACCTGGCGGCGGCGAAGGCCGCAGGCCTGGTCATGCCCGGCCCCGACTTCTGCCGGAAGTGCCACGGTGCCAAGGCGGACGCCGCGCTCCTGCCCCGGGCGCACGCGCACAAGGCTTAGAGCGGTTGGCAGAGCCGCCTGGCTGGGCCGATGGACAGACTATTTCTTCTTCTTGGCCGGAGTGAAACCCGCCGGCGCCACGGGCGCGGTCAAGCGGCTGGACAATTCCGAACCTCGGGAGGTGGCTCCATGCACGACGGGAGGCTTGGCCTTCTTGGGTTTCTTGTCGTTGGACATACATCCTCGTTTCGGGGGTCCCGGGCAGGTCGAGCCGGGATCCGTCGCGAGCATGGGCGCAATACCTGGAATCCCTTGAATTATTTTCGTCAGGGCCTCGCGGCCTTCAGCTTCCAGTAGCTTCCAGTTCCGGCGACATGCGGCTCCAGGCCGCGGCGGGCCGCCCGGAGGCCGTCCAGGAGCACCCGGCGGATGTCGCTGATCACCGGTGGGGCCGTGGCGAAATACGAGTGTTCGAGGAAGCTGGTGTCGAGCCCCGAGGCGTCGATGGTCTCGATTCCGGGCACCACGACGATGCCCTCGGCGGTGTCGCCGGCCCGGGGATAGCCGTGGACCTTCTTGGAGGCCAGGAGGGCGTTGTCCCCATCCGAGGCATAGAGGGTGATGCGGTTGCAGCCGGCCGCGAGGGCCGGGGCGATGTCCCGCTTGAAGATCTCTGCATCGATGTCCGGGGCGGTGAGGATGATCTCCTTGAAGCGGCCCTTGAGCCCCGGCCGCTCCGCGAAGAGCTGCCGCAGGGCGCCGGTGAGGGCGCGGTTCCCCATGGAGTGGGCGATGAGGTAGATATCCTTCACGCCGCTCTTCTGGGCGAAGTCCGTCAGGAACCGCTTCAGGTTCGCTTCGCTCCACTGCACGTTGTTCTCGTCGGTGGTGTAGCCCTGGAGGGTGCCCTGGGAGGGCCAGCTGTAGAACACGGGCACGCCGCGGTAGTCGAGGTCGTAGGTGATCTGCGCCGTGCGCCGGGCCGCATCGCTGAAGGACACGTTGTAGCCGTGGACGAACACGAAGCTGGAACCGGAGGAACCCTGCGCCTGGACCTTGGCCTTCACGCGGTTCAGGAATCCCAGCCGGGTGTGCGGGGTCCAATCCAGGATGGTCATGTGCTTGCGGGGATCCTCGCGGAATTCCAGCTTCCAGAGGGACGGGGCCTCCATCTCACCTGTCTTGTGCCCATGCGGGACGCTGACGATGACCTCGCCGTAGGAGATCCCGGTCCCCCGGCCGCCCCCGAAGCTTCCGGTGCGGGGGTCCAGCTTCCGGTCGGTGCCGAACATCACCGACACCCGCGCGTAGGCCGCCTCGCGCTCGACATTGGGATTGGCCCCCACGGGCGTCGGGCGTGGCGCCAGGGGAGGACGGGATGAGGTCTCCCTCCGCGGCATCTCAGCCCTTTCCTCCATCCGGGGAGCCTCGCGCTCCCGGGGTGGCTCCAGATCCGCCGGTGGCCGGGGAGGCGGGGCAGGGGCGGGAGGCACGGATGCCGCCGGTGCCGGGGGTGGCGGCGCCGGCTGGGCCACCGGCGGGCGGGTGGAGCAGGCCGCCAGGAGCCCGGCGAACACCGCTGGCCACAAGCCCCGGAAAGACATCGGTCGGTGCTGGGGAAGGAGCATGGCATCCTCGGCGCGGATCGCTCTGGCATCAGGGAAGGGAATTCCAGACTTTCTCGGGATGACCGGATTCTACGACCTGGGCTTTGGTTTGGACCAGGTTTGTCCGGTCCGCCGGGAGGGCCTGAAATCCCTGTTCACACAGGTGCAGGGGGGCCATGATGGAGGTCCTTCCAGGCCGATCAGTCCTTTCGCCGTTCTGACGGCCCGCCCATCCGTTCCTCACCACGCCTGCAGGGAGGTGGCATGCCGAGCCCCATGGATCCAGGCCGCGACAGGGACTTCATCCGGGTCCGGCCCTCGGGCATCCACGGCACCGGCGTCTTCGCCAAGCGGCCGATCCCGAGGGGGACCCGGATCATCGAGTACGCGGGCCGGCGCCTGATCAAGGTCGAGCTGCTGGAGGCGGCGGCGCGGGGCGAGCGGGAGCTGACGTATGTCCTGAACCTGGACGAGGACCTGGCCATCGACGGCGCGGAGCAGGGCAACGACGCCCGCTTCGTCAACCACAGCTGCGAGCCGAACTGCGAGATCTACATCTTCGACGGGACGCCCTACCTCTACGCCATGCAGGAGATCGCCGCCGGGGTGGAACTGACCTTCGACTACAAGCTGCAGTCCGCCGGTGCCCTCCGCATCTCCCGTGCCCTGAGCCGCGAGCTCTTCCCCTGCCACTGCGGAGCCCCGATGTGCCGGGGCACGCTGGTGGCCCTGCCCAAGCGGCGCGCCAGGACCGGGCGCGCCACCCCCGCTCAGCTTTCCCCGCCGCAGGATTGATGCGGCATCACCCCAGAAGGAGGACCCATGAAGCGGAAACCCAGCAGCAAGTCGCAGTCTCCGGCGGTCGCCATGCTTTCCGCCGGGATGCTCCTGACCACCGGGGCTGCGGCCCAGGCCCCCAGGCCCCAGCCCACAGGCGCCAAGGCTCCCGGGCCGGCCCAGGCGCTGCCGGCCGTCCAGCAGCCCCCGACCCACCGTGAGGCTGCGGCCTTCACCATCAAGTTCGCCGGCACCTTCATCAAGTGGCGGGGCAGCCTGTCCGTGGCGGGGATGCTGAATGGCCGGCCGGTCTTCAAGACGCCCCAGGGCGAGTACTTCCAGGTGGAGCCGAACACCGGCGACCTCCAGTACCACAGCGCCGAGTCCCTGGGCTACCTCAAGCTCGCGCCCGCCCCGGGCCGGGCCATGGCGACAGGCCGGGCGGGCTACCTCAAGTTCGACGGCATCAAGGGCGAGCAGCGCGTCTCTGTGGCGGGCGTCGACGCCCAGGGCCATGTGATCCAGGAGAATGCCCGGGGGGAGCGCTTCTACCTCAACCCCATGGGCGACATGGTGTTCGTGAAATAGGCCCGTTCAGGGCCGCTGGCTGGCGGGGGCCGCACCGGAGGTGTGTGCGGCCACCCACCGGTCGATGGCCTGGCGGACGGCAGGCAGGGCCTGCTGGGCGGCGACGATGCCTGCCTCCATGCAGCGCTTCTTCTGGGTGAAGTCCAGGGTGCCGACATCGCCGATGGCAGGCGAGATGAGGACGTCCGCATCCTTCTTCGAGTGCTCCACATTGAGGGCGAACATGATGTTGGCCGCCTGGAGGCTCACGCCCAGCAGGTTGGTGATGTCCGTGTTTCCCACATTGGCGCTGATGTCCACGGCGATGACGATGTCGGCGCCCTTGGCCCGGGCCACGGAGATGGGGATGTTGTCCACCACGCCGCCGTCCACCAGGATCTTCCCCTGGTGCTGTACGGGCTGGAACACACCGGGGATGGCGGAACTCGCGCGAACGGCGCGGGCGACGGAGCCCCGGTCGAGCACGACCTTCTGCCCCCAGTTGAGGTCGGTGGCCACGGCGGCGAAGGGGATCTTCAGCTGCTCGATGTTGGCCGGCTTGATGTGCCCCTTGACCCAGGTCTCGAGCTTGTCGCCCTTGGCGAAGCCCATGCCCGCCACGGTGGAGAGGACGCCGAAGTCGAAGAGGTCCTCCTTCTGCAGCTGGAAGGCGGTCCACTCCAGCTCGAAGCTGTTGCGGTCCGCGGCGTAGATGGCGCCGATGAGGCTGCCCACGCTGGTGCCCACCACGAGATCGACGGGGATCTTCTCCTGCTCCAGCGTGCGGATGACGCCGATGTGCGCGAAGCCCCGGGCGGCGCCGCCGCCCAGGACCAGGGCGATCTTCGGTTTCGGCGGGGGGCCCTGCGGCTTCGGCGCCACCACCACCGGGGGCGGCGGCACCACCAGGGGCGCCGGCGGCTGGCAGGCCAGGAGCAGGCCAAGGCCCAGCAGGGCGCCAAGTCGAGCCATCCGGATGGTCAGGGACTGGGTCATGCTCTGAGAATACCCGAGGCCCTGGGCCCTGGATCCAGTCTGCCTCGTATTATGATGATAGGGTAGACAATGAACCTCCAGGAGCCCCCATGCGCACCGCTTCCGCTCTGGCCGCCCTCATGACCCTGCCCGCGCTCGCCGCCGATCCGGCCCCTGCCGCCAACCCGTTCTTTGCGGAGTGGAAGACGCCCTTCGGCGTGCCGCCTTTCGCGGAGATCAAGGAGGAGCACTTCCTTCCGGCCTTCCGGGAGGGCATGGCCCGCCAGAAGGCGGAGGTGGCGGTCATCGCGGACGCGAAGGAAGCCCCCACCTTCGCCAACACCATCCTGGCCCTGGACCTGTCCGGCCAGTTCATGGACCGGGTGGGCTCCGTGTTCTTCAACCTCACGGGCGCAGAGACCAATCCCAAGCTCCAGGCCGTGAACCGGGACGTCATGCCCCTGATGGCCGCGCACCGCGATGACATCAACCTGAACCCGAAACTCTTCGGACGGGTGAAGGCCGTGTGGGACGCCCGCGCCACCCTGAAGCTCGACTCCGACCAGGCCCGCCTGCTGGAGCGCACCTACAAGGGCTTCGTCCGCTCGGGGGCTGCGCTCACGGCGGATCAGCAGACCCGCATGCGCGCCATCAATGCCGAACAGTCGAAGCTGGGCGTGGACTTCGGGGATCGCCTCCTCAAGGCCACCAAGGCCTTCCAGCTGCTGGTGGAGAAGCCCGCGGACCTCGCCGGGCTGCCCGAGGGCGTGCGCATGGCAGCGGCGGCCGCCGCCAAGAAGGCGGGCAAGGACGGCCAGTGGCTGTTCACCCTCGACGGTCCCAGCATCTGGCCCTTCCTGGAATACGCCCAGAACCGCGAGCTGCGGAAGCGGATCCTCACCGGCTATCTGGAACGCTGCAACCAGGGCGGCGACACTGACACCAACGCCATCGTGGCCAAGGTCGCGGCGCTGCGCGTCGAGAAGGCCCAGCTGCTGGGCTACCGCACCTGGGCCGACTTCGTGCTGGAAGAGAACATGGCCAAGGACCCCAAGGGGGTCTACGGCCTGCTGGACCAGATCTGGAAACCCGCGCTGGAGGTGGCCAAGAAGGAGCGGGCCGAGTTGCAGGCCATGATGGCCAAGGATCTCCCGGGGCAGAAGCTGGAGCCTTGGGACTGGCGCTACTACGCGGAGAAGGTGAAGCAGGCCAAGTACGACTTCGACGAGGAATCGGTGAAGCCCTACTTCGCCATCGACGCCGTGCGCCAGGGCGCCTTCACCCTCGCGGGCCGGCTCTACGGCATCACCTTCACGGAGCTGAAGGACATGCCCGTCTACCAGAAGGACGTGCGCTGCTTCGAGGTGAAGGAGCAGGATGGCCGCCATCTGGGCCTGATCTACGTGGACTACCACCCGCGCCCCGGCAAGCGCGGCGGCGCCTGGATGAGCAGCTACCGGCCCGCCTGGGTCAAGGACGGGAAGCAGGTGGATCCCGTGGTGGTGAACGTCTGCAACTTCACGGCCCCGGCCGGCGACCGGCCCGCGCTGCTGACCTCGGACGAGGTGCGCACCCTCTTCCACGAGTTCGGCCACGGCCTGCACGGCCTCTTCTACAAGGGCCGCTACCGCGGCACCGCCGGCACCCCGCGGGACTTCGTGGAGCTGCCCAGCCAGGTCATGGAGAACTGGTCCATGGAGCCGGAGATGCTGAAGCTCTACGCGAAGCACTACCGGACCGGCGAGGTCATCCCCGATGCCCTGGTGGCCAAGATGAAGAAGGCCGCCACCTTCGGCCAGGGCTTCGCCACGGTGGAGTACATGGCGGCCTCCCTGCTGGACATGGACTGGCACACCCTCACCACCCCCAAGCCCCAGGACACCGCCGCCTTCGAGAAGGCCTCCCTGGCCAAGTGGGGGCTCATCGCCGAGATCCCGCCCCGCTACCGCAGCCCCTACTTCAACCACATCATGGGCGGCTACGCGGCGGGCTACTACAGCTACATCTGGAGCGCCGTGCTGGACAGCGACGCCTTCCAGGCCTTCAAGGAGAAGGGCAACCTCTTCGATCCCGCCACCGCGGCCGCGTTCCGCGCCGAGGTGCTCTCCAAGGGCGGCATGACCGATCCGGCCCAGCTCTACCGGAACTTCCGCGGCCGCGATCCCAAGGTCGAGCCGCTGCTGGAGAAGCGGGGCCTGAAGTAGCTGAATGCCTCGGGACCGGCGGGCCCACCACCCTTGCAATCCTGAAGGGCATCATCCGTCCATCGCCAAGGAGGGCCGTATGGCCGAAGTCACCAAGTTCCAGGAAATGAACGGCTGCTCCGCCTGCATGCACGCGGCAGAAGCCGATCCCGCCGGAACGCCCGCCAGCGTCCACGGGAAGGGCTTCTGGTGCAAGCCGCTCGCCCGGGCCGTGGATTCCAAGGACGGCAGCCACTGCGACAAGTGGGCGTACGAAGCCTAGGGGCCTCCGCCTAGTACTTGTCCACGATCCCGGCCCAGCGACCCTGGGCCTTGAGGATCCGTTCGGCGACCTGGCGCAGCACGCCGTGGCCGCCCTGGACGGGTACGGTCCACTGGCAGGCGGCCTTCACCTCGTCCACCGCATCGATGGGACAGCAGGCCAGGCCCACGCGCCGGAGCAGGGCCAGGTCCGGCAGGTCGTCGCCCAGGTGGGCCACCTGGTCGTAGGTGAGGCCGTACTTGGCACAGAGCTGGTCCAGGACCGGCAGCTTCTCCAGGTGGCCCGCGAAGCAGTCCTCCACCTCCAGATCCCGGGCCCGGTTCACGGTGGCGCCGGCGTCCAGGCCCGAGATGAAGGCCACGGGGATGCCGGCCCGCTGCAGGTGCTTGATGGCGGCTCCGTCCCGCACGTGGAAGGCCTTGGTGTGGCCGGGCTCGGGGCCATAGTGCAGGGCGCCGGTGGTCAGGACCCCGTCGATGTCGGTGCAGAGCAGGCGGATCTTGGCAGCGCGCAGGTCCAGGTCGTCCACGGGAATCTCCATCGCCTGCCAGCCTAGCAACATTGCGCGGCAGGATGACGCTGGTCACGATCCCCCCCGGAACGGGGTGAATCGCGGAATGTCGGGTTGCCGGATGCTCCGATAGGTATACAGTTTCCTGGGGCTGGTCATTTTCCGGTTGACAGCAGTTGAAACTGGATGATCATAGTCGCATGGAGTTGATTCCGTGAACCACCAGCTCAGCAATCCGATGATCGACGAAGTGAGCGGCCTCTTCAGCGCCCTGGGGGACGCCTCCAGGCTGAAGATCCTGCGCTCTCTCCTCGACAGCAAGGCCCCTCTGAGCCAGGGCGCCGTGGCCGAGGCCTCCGGCCTGTCCCAGGCCAATGCCTCCAAGCACCTGGCCTGTCTGGTGCGGGTGGGCCTCGTGAGCCGCGACCCCGAAGGCAACGCGGTGTACTTCACGCCCGTCATGCCCCTGGTGGGCGAGCTCTGCGACCTGGTCTGCGGCCATGTGAGCGATCGTGCAAAGATGACCTACAAGGCGCTTAAATGAACGAATGCTTCTATATGTAGTTGCTTTTTTTTGCCTAGGAGTATTCCTTTATGAACATTAAAGCCATAACGGGGTTGAGTTTGGCGCTGCTCTCCGGGGGAAATCTCCTGGCGCAGGATGGCTTGTCCGTGGCCGACAGCATCCGGAAGGCCTGGCGGGATCAGGCCGGCCTTCGCGCCGGCCAGGCCATGGTGGAAGCCCGCCAGGCGGAAGCCGAGGGCTACCGTGACCTCCGCCTGCCGAGCCTCACGCTCCAGGCCCAGGGCGTCCGTACCAACGAGCCGATGATGGCCTTCGGCATCAAGCTGAACCAGGCCCGCATCGGCATGGCGGACTTCAACCCCGACAGCCTGAACCACCCGGATGCCATCGGCGCCTATGGCGGCTCGGCCGTTCTCCAGCAGCCCCTCTACACCGGCGGGCGGATCACCTCGGCCCGGCGGGCCGGGGACTTCATGGCCCAGGCGGAGGTGGCCAGCCAGGCGCGCCGGAAGCAGGAGACCGCCCAGGCGGTGGTGGAGGCCTACTTCGGCACCCAGGTGGCCGAGCAGGCCCTCAGGTGGGTGGAGGACTCCCGGACCTGGATCCAGGGCATGGAGGACTTCGTGGGGGCCCGCGTGAAGCAGGGCCTGATGCTGGAATCTGAACTCCAGCGCCTGAAGGCCTTCCACGCCCAGATCGACGCGCAGAAGGCCGAGGTCACCAAGCAGGTGCATTCCGCCCGCTCGGGTCTGGGTCTCCTCACCGGCACGGGCCCCGTGGAGGGCCCCCTGGCCACGCCGCTGATCCTAGATTTCGAGGGGCGCATCCGCCCCTTGAAGGAGCCCACGGACCCGGAGGCTGGGTTGCCCTCCGGCCGGCGGGGCGACCTGCTGGCGGCCGACCTCCAGGCCAAGGCTGCGACGGAAGGCGCCAAGGCCGCCAAGGGCAGCCTGCTTCCCGAAGTGGGCCTGGAGCTGGGCGCGGGGACCCTCCATCATTCCTGGTCCGAGAAGGGCAACTGGACCTGGGCCGGCGTGGGAGTGAAGTGGAAGGTGTTCTCCGCCCCCGACCAGGCCAAGGCCCGGGCCGCCCGCGCCCAGGAACGCGCCGCCCGCGAGATGCGGGACTTCAAGCAGCAGCAGGCCGAGCACGAGATCCGCGTGGCCAGGGAAGGCGTTCTCGCCGCCCGGGCCCGCTACGCGGCGGCGAAGGAATCCCTGGCCGCCGCCGAGGAATCCAAGCGCCTGCGGGAAGCCCGTCACAAGGAAGGCCTCGCCCCCCTCATCGAAGTCCTCGACGCGGAAGCCGCCGTCCAGGGCGCCCGCACCCTCATTCTCCAGAGCCTGTTCGATCTTCGCGTGAGCCGCGCCAGCCTTGATCTCGCGACCGGCACCCCCATCGAAGGAGTGAAGCCATGAAGACCACCCTCTCCGCCCTGGCCCTGTCGGGCGCGCTCCTGGGGACGCTGGCCTGCAGCCACAAGGAGGCCCGCCCCGAGGCGAAGGATCTGCCCAAGGTGGCCGTCTCCCTGGTGGCCGATGGCGGCCCCGAGGGCGGCGCGTGGGTGGCCGCCACCCTCCAGTCCACCCGCACGGCCATGATGTCCACCCGCATGGCCGCCCAGGTCAAGCGCGTGCTCGTCCAGGAGGGCCAGCGGGTGTCCGCCGGTACGCTGCTCATCGCCCTGGGCGACGAGGACCTCCAGGGCCAGCTGAAGGCCGCTGAAACCGGGCTCGCCACCGTCCAGGCGTATCACCGCCGCATCCAGGCCCTCCAGGCCCAGAAGGCCAGCACGGCCGTCGAACTCGAGCAGGTGGAGGCCCAGGTGGCCCAGGCCCAGGCTGGCGTTTCCTCGCTGAAGGCCAACATCGCCTACACGCAGATCCGCGCACCGTTCTCCGGCGTGGTGCAGTCCCGCAAGGTGAGCGAGGGCGACTTCGTCGGGCCCGGCATGCCCCTGCTGGAGCTGGTGGGCGATGGCGAGCAGGAGCTGGTCGCCACCGTGTCCGAGGAGGAGGCCAAGGGCCTCAAGGCCGGCTCGAAGGTGACGTTCGAATCAGAGGGCGCCGAAGGCGAGGCCCAGATCACGGGCCTTGCGCCCGGCGGCGACCCGTACAGCCACAAGGGCACCCTGCGCGCCAAGGTGCTCAAGCCGAAAGGCCTCCGGCAGGGCTCCTTCGCCCGCATCCTGGTGCCGGGGCGGAAAGCCGATCCTCTGGGCTTCTCCGTGCCCCGCAGCGCCCTCGTCCATCGGGGCGAGCTCACGGGTGTCTTCATCGCCAGGGACGGCCATGCCGAACTCCGCTGGCTCTCCCTGGGCGAGGGCGAGGGCAGCTACCTGCCCGTGCGCTCGGGCCTGAAGGCGGGCGAGAAGGTCATCGACCACCCCGGCGCGCTCCAGGACGGCCAGCCCGTCGAGGTCTCCAGCGGGGTGAGCCATGGCAAGTGAGCCCAAGCTGGGATTGGCCGGCCGCCTGGCGAAGGGCTTCCTCCGCAGCAAGCTGACGCCACTCATCGTCCTGGCGTCGCTGCTGCTGGGCATCCTCGCCGTGGTGCTCACGCCGCGGGAGGAGGAGCCCCAGATCATCGTGCCGATGGTCGATCTCTACGTGCCCTATCCCGGCGCGAGCCCCAAGGAGATCGAGAGCCAGGTCACCACACCCCTGGAGCGCCGCCTCTGGGGCATTCCGGGCGTGGAGTACCTCTACAGCATGAGCACGCCGGGCATGGCGCTCATCACCGTCCGCTTCAAGGTGAACGAGCCTCAGGAGCCCAGCCTGGTGAAGATCTACCAGGAGCTGGCGGCCAATCCCCAGATCCTGCCGCCCGGGGCCATGAAGCCCATCATCAAGCTCCAGACCATCGATGACGTGCCCTTCCTGGTGCTCACGCTCCATGGCAATGAAGGCTCGGCTCAGACCCCCGGCCAGCTCCGGAGGCTGGGCGAGGTCCTGGCCCAGGAGCTGTCCGACGTGCCCAGCACCGCCCAGGTGAAGGTCATCGGCGGGGCCCGGCGCATGGTCCGCATCGAGCCGGACCCGGACCGCCTGCGATCCATCAACATGTCCATCGGCGAGCTCCAGCCGGCCCTCCAGGCCGCCGAGGCCCAGCTGCCCGCGGGCGCGCTCGTGGACCACGGCAAGCGCACGGAACTCGAGGCCACCGGCTTCGTGCTCCAGGCCTCCGAACTGCGCCGCCTCGTGGTGGGCGTGCGGAACATGAAGCCCGTCTACCTCGCGGATGTCGCCAAGGTGGTGGACGCTCCTGAACCTGAGCCGCCCATGGTCCTCTATGCGGACGCGGCCCGGCCCGGCTTCGAGCCGGCCGTGAGCATCGCCCTGTCCAAGCGGGCGGGGACCAACGCCACCGCCCTGGCCGAGCAGGTCCTGGCCAAGGTGGAGGTCCTCCGCGGCAACCTCATCCCCCACGATGTCACGGTGACCGTCACCCGGAACTACGGCGAGACGGCCGGCGACAAGTCGAACGAGCTCATCGAGCACCTCCTCATCGCCACCCTCAGCGTCATCGCACTGATCCTTCTCACCATGGGCTGGCGCAGCGCCGTGGTGGTGGGCGTGGCCGTGCCCGTCACGCTGGCCCTCACCCTGCTCATCACCTACCTGTTCGGCTACACGCTGAACCGGGTCACGCTGTTCGCGCTCATCTTCTCCATCGGCATCCTGGTGGACGACGCCATCGTGGTGGTGGAGAACATCCACCGCCACATGCACCTGCCGGGCCTCCGCAAGAGCTTCGCCACCGTGGTGGTCGAGGCGGTGGACGAGGTGGGCAACCCCACGATCCTGGCCACCTTCGCGGTGATCGCGGCCATCCTCCCCATGGCCTTCGTGCGGGGCCTCATGGGCCCCTACATGCGCCCGATCCCCATCGGCGCCAGCGTGGCCATGATCTTCAGCCTGCTCATCGCGTTCGTCATCAGCCCCTGGGCCAGCCTGAACGTGTTCAAGAAGGAGGCGCACCTCCCGGACACGGACGAATCCGGCCTGCATCCGGCGACCCCGGAGACGGCGGCGCCCGAGCCCGAGCACGACTGGCAGGACAAGAACCCCGAAGTGGCGCCGGACACCAAGTTCTCCGCGCTCTACCGCAAGGCCATCCGGGCCCTGATCAACCAGCCCAAGGTCCGCTGGAGCTTCTTCGGCGGGGTCGTGGTGCTGCTCCTGGCGGCCATGTCCCTGGTGGGCTTCGGTGTGGTGAAAGTGAAGATGCTGCCCTTCGACAACAAGTCGGAGTTCATGGTCCAGCTCGACCTGCCCGCCGGCACGCCGAGGGAGGACGCCCTCGCCGCCGGCCAGGACGTGGCCCGCCGGCTGCTCAAGGAACCCACCGTCCGCAACGTCCAGGTATACGCCGGAGAGGCCGCGCCCTTCACTTTCGTGGGCATGGTCCGGCACAGCTTCCTCCGCCAGTCGGCCGAGATGGTGGATATCCAGGTGAACCTGGTGCCCAAGGGGGACCGCAAGGAGCAGAGCCATGACATCGTCGTGCGCCTGCGCCCCGAGCTGGAGAAGATCTCCAGGCCCGCCGGGGCCCGCATGAAGCTGGTGGAGATCCCGCCCGGCCCGCCGGTCATGGACACCATCGTGGCCGAGGTCTACGGTCCCTCTGATGCCGAGCGGGCCCGGCTGGCCGGAGATGTGCTCGGCGCCTTCAAGAGCGTGGACGGCATCGTGGACGTCGACTCGACCCTGAACGAGACCTCGCCGAAGATCAGCCTGGTCCTCGACCGGGAGAAGTCCGCCCTCCACGGCGTCGCGCCCGCCCACGTGATCCAGACGCTCTACATGGCTGGCTATGGCCACACCGCCGGCACCTTCCACGTGCTGCGTGGATCCAGCCAGGTGCCCGTCGTGGTGCAGCTCCCAGCCGAGAAGCGCCAGCGGCTCGACCAGATCCTCCAGCTCTACGTTCCGGGCGCCCGGGGCATGGTGCCCATCCGTGAGCTGGTGACGGTGAAGGACGGTGCCGAGGAGCCGGTCATCCACCACAAGAACCTGATGCCCGTCGCCTACGTCTTCTCCGACCTGGCGGGCACCATCGAGAGCCCGGTCTACGCCCTGGCCGCGCTCAACAAGAAGATCGACGCCATGAAGGGCACCGGCGGCGCCGAAGTGGTCCGGCTCGGCCTCGCCCATCCCGAGAACACCGAGAACCTGATCATGAAGTGGGACGGCGAGTGGCACATCACCCTCGAAGTCTTCCGGGATCTCGGCATGGCCTTCGCCGCCGTGCTGGTGCTGATCTTCGTGCTGGTGGTGGGCTGGTTCGAGAGCTTCGAGATCCCCTGGGTGATCCTGGTGCCGATCCCGCTCTCCCTCATCGGCATCATCCCCGCCCACGGCCTCTTCGGCGCCTTCTTCACGGCCACCAGCATGATCGGCTTCATCGCCGGGGCCGGCATCATCGTCCGCAACAGCATCATCCTCGTGGATTTCATCGAGCTGAAGCTGCGGGAGGGGATGCCCCTGGCCCTGGCCGTCGAGGAAGCCGGCGTGGTGCGCTTCCGGCCCATCCTCCTCACCGCGGCGGCCGTGATCGTGGGCTCCCTGGTGATGCTGGCCGATCCCATCTTCCAGGGGCTGGCCATCAGCCTCATGGCGGGATCGGTGGCGGCCACCCTTCTGTCCGTGCCTTCCATCCCAGTCCTCTACTACCTCGTCGCCCGCCGGGGCCGGGCCGCCGACCTCCAGCGCGAGGCCTCCACTACCGTCGATGAATAGGAGCCATCCATGAACGTCGATCGCATCGTCCACACCGTCGCGGGAACCTTCATCCTGCTGAGCCTGGTCCTGGCCCGGGTCCACAGCCCCAACTGGTACTGGTTCACGGCCTTCGTGGGCGCCAACCTGCTCCAGAGCGGCCTCACCAACTGGTGCTTGATGTCCACCATCCTGCGCAAGCTGGGCGTGCCCGAAGGGCAGGGCGTGGGATGCTGCCGGTGAAGCCCATGGCCCTCCGCATCCTCCTGGGCCTCGCGGTCGGCGGAGTCCTGGGCTACGCCTACCAGCGGCTGGTGGGCTGCAGCACCGGGACCTGCCCGCTCACGGCCACGCCCCTCCGCGCCATCACCTACGGCGCCGTGATGGGCCTGCTCTGGGCCGCAGCCAAGTAGGGCCCGCGTGAACGGCCGCATTTCCGTCTCCTCTTCCGTCCATTTCCGGAGTCGCCATGCCTGAAGTCATCCATCTCACCACCGAGGCCTTCCACAAGGTCTCCTCTCACGAAAACCCCGTGCTCATCGACTTCTGGGCCCCCTGGTGCGGACCTTGCCGCATGCAGGGCCCCATCCTCGACGATGTCGCCAAAGCCGCGGGGGACAAAGCCATCATCGCCAAAGTCAACGTGGACGAGGAGCCGCTGCTGGCGGGCCAGTTCGGGGTGCAGAGCATCCCCACGCTGCTGGTCCTCAAGGACGGCCGCATCCAGAGCCGCATGGTGGGCGTCCAGCCCGCGCACACGCTCCTGGCGGCCCTCCAGCAGGCAGGCGCCTGATGGCCGAGTACTGGATCTACCTCATCCCCGTGGCCGCCATCGGGTACCTGCTCTGGAGCCGCCGCTCGGCCTCCACGGCGGACGTGAAGGCCCTGCTGGAGCGGGGGGCCCAGATCGTGGATGTGCGCGCCAAGGCGGAATTCCGCATGGAAGCCCACCCCAAGGCCATCAACATCCCGCTCGACCAGCTCGAGCAGCGGGCAGGCGAGCTGGACCCCGCCCGGCCGGTCCTCCTCTGCTGCGCAAGCGGGAGCCGCAGCGGCTTCGGGGTGGCCGTGCTCAAGCGCAAGGGCTTCAAGGAAGTCCACAACCTGGGCTCCTGGCGCCGGATCCAATCCTTCCTCGCCTGAACCGGAGCCTGCCATGGAAGCCAACGTTCGCTGGGAATCGGGGCTGACCTTCCAGGTGGATCAGGAAGGCCACCGCTATTACATCGATGTGCCCACCGAAGCGGGCGCGCCGACCCGGGGGCCCCGACCCAAGGGGCTGCTCCTGGCCGGGCTGGGCGGCTGCACGGCCATCGACGTGGTGAGCATCCTCGAGAAGATGCGGGTGAAGCTGGACGGTCTTGAGGTGCAGGTGAGCGCCGAAGCCCGGGAGGAGCATCCGAAGATCTTCACCGGCATCCGCGTGCGCTACGTCTTCCGGGGCAGGGATCTGCCCATGGACAAGCTCGAGCGCGCCGTGCGGCTGTCCGAGGAAACCTACTGCGGCGTATCCGCCATGCTGAGGCCCACGGTGCCCATCTCATCGGAGATCGTGGTGGAGAATCCGCGCGACTAGAGGCTTCCGGGGCCCAGAAAAACGGCGGGCCCACCCCGGGCCCGCCTCCCCTACCCCTGAGCTTTCCGGGCCGGCAAGCGGTCCGGTGCTGGGATGAAAGTAGAATATGACTAAATAGTGATTCACGACTAGCGAAACCAATGTGATTCCCATCACCCTGCGTATTCTCCTTTGGTTTCAAGTCTTTGGATGCTCTCATCCGCGCCCGCGTGGGATACTGGCCGCGCGACACGGTTTCCGAAACACCGCAGAGCTTTCATTCCGGGAGAAACCATGGGTGATCCGCTTTTCTGGCACAGGCTTCAGTTCGGGTTCACGGCGACCTACCACTACCTGTTCCCCCAGCTGACGATGGGGCTCGCCCTCGTCATCGTGGTGCTGAAGGCCATGGGGCTGCGCACCGGCGAGGCGCGGTACAACGATGCGGCGCGGTTCTGGATCAAGATCTTCGGCATCAACTTCGCGATCGGCGTGGTGACGGGCATCCCCCTGGAGTTCCAGTTCGGCACCAACTGGGCCGCCTTCTCGCGCTTCTCCGGCGGCATCATCGGGCAGACGCTGGGCATGGAGGGCATGTTCGCCTTCTTCCTGGAGAGCAGTTTCCTGGGGATGCTGATCTGGGGTGAGAAGAAGCTCTCGCCGAAAGGCCACTTCGGAGCGGCGCTGGCCCTGTGGATCGGCAGCTGGCTCTCCGGCTACTTCATCATCGCCACCAACGCGTTCATGCAGCATCCCGTGGGCTACACCCACGCCGCCGACGGCAGCCTCCAGCTGGCCAGCTTCTGGGCCTTCCTGCTCAACCCCTGGGCCCTGGGGCAGTACGCCCACAACATGATCGCCGCGGTGGTGACGGCCTCCTTCGTGGTGGCGGCCATCGGGGCCTACTGGACCCTCAAGGGCCTCCATCCCGAGCAGGCCCGGCTGAACCTGCGGACCGGCACGATCATGGGCCTGATCTTCAGCGCCCTCGTGGCGTTCCCTACGGGGGACATCTCCGGCAAGCTCGTGGCCAAGTACCAGCCCATCACCCTGGCCGCCATGGAGGGGCGCTTCGAGAGCGGCCCCCGCGCCAACCTGACCCTCATCGGCCAGCCGGATGTCGCCCGGCGGAGGATCGAGAATCCCATCCAGCTGCCCGCGGTGCTGAGCTTCATCGCCTATGGCAGCTTCTCCAGCAACGTGAAGGGGCTGCTCGAGTTCCCCGAGGACCAGTGGCCCCAGAACATCGAGCTGCTCTACTACAGCTTCCACATCATGGCGGGCCTGGGCACGATCATGATCGCGGTGATGGGCCTCGCGGCCCTGCTGCTCTGGAAGAACCGCCTGGACACCGCGCGGCCCATGCTGTGGGTGCTGATGCTGGCCTTCCCCTTCCCGTACATCGCCACGGCCGCGGGCTGGGCCGTGGCCGAATTCGGCCGCCAGCCCTGGCTCATCTACGGTCTGCTGCGGACCCTCCAGGGCGGATCCCCCACCGTGAACGCGGGCCACACTGCCTTCACCACCCTCGGGTTTGCCGGGATCTTCGTGGTGCTGAGCGTCCTCTGGCTCTTCCTCATCGGCCGGGAGATCTCCCACGGCCCCGTCTCCCATTCCCCGAAGGCCTAGGAGGCTGCCATGGAAATGCTCTGGTTCTGGCTGGTCTCGGTGATGGTGGCCATCTATGTGGTGATGGACGGGTTCGACTTCGGCGCCGGCATCCTGCATCTCGTGGTCGCGCAGACGAATGAGGAGCGCCGCCAGGTGCTGGGCGCCATCGGCCCCCTGTGGGACGGCAACGAAGTCTGGCTGCTGGCCGGAGGCGGGTCGATGTTCCTGGCCTTCCCCAAGGTGCTGGCCTCGGGCTTCTCCGGGTTCTACCTCGCCATCTGGCTGGTGGTCTGGTGCCTGATGCTCCGGGGCATCTCCATCGAATTCCGCTCCCACCTGGAGGATGGCCTCTGGCGGCGGTTCTGGGATGGCACCTTCGCCCTCTCCAGCGTGCTGCTGCCGATCCTCTTCGGGGCCGCGCTGGGCAACGTGCTCCGCGGCGTGCCCGTCGATGGCACCGGCTACTTCGAGATGGCCCTCTGGACCGATTTCCGGGTCGGCGGCACGCCGGGGATCCTGGACTGGTACACCGTGCTCATCGGGGTGTTCGCCCTGGTGACGGTGGCCGCCCACGGCGCCTTGTTCCTGGCCTGGAAGACCGGTGGTGCCGTGCACGACCGCGCCAAGGGCCTCGCCCTGAAGCTATGGGGCGCGGTGCTGGTGCTCTGGATCGTGGCGAGCTTCGCCACCTCCGCGGTGAACCCGGACATCTTCCATCGCCTTCCCCAGGCGCCCCTCGGCTGGGTGGCCTCGCTGATCTTCCTGGCAGGTCTGGGCCTGGTGTTCGTGGGCATCAAGCGGGAGCGCTTCCTGCTGGCCTTCCTGGGATCGGGGGCCTTCATCCTCGGCATCCTCGCGGCCAGCGCAGCCTGCGTCTATCCCGTGATGCTGAAGTCCACGCTCGGCCCCCAGTTCGACCTGACGGCGCACAACGCGGCCGTGGGCGCCCACGGCTTGCGGGCTGGCCTGGTGTGGTGGCTCATCGGGTTCCCCATCGCCATCGGCTACCTGGCCTTCCTCTTCCGGTTCAACCGGGGGAAGGTGAAGGCCGCGGCGGAGGGCGAGGGGTACTGAAGCCTTCCGGATTCAAGCAGACGGCCCGGATCACCCGGGCCGTCTGCTTTCACGCCGGCGTGGGACGGTGCCGCCACCGCCAGGCCAGCCAGCCCCAGCAGGCCGCCATGCCGAGCCAGCCGAGGGCCCGGAGGCCCGCCGCCAGGGAGGCGTCCTGGGCCAGCAGTCCCCAGCGCCCGAGGAGGTCGGCCCAGTCGTGCTCGCCGCCACCCACCAGTGGCAGCACCTGGGCCCTGGCGTCGCCGACGTAGCGGGCGATGTTCAGCAGGTTCTCGAAGCCCCAGAGACCGGCGAAGGCGGTTCCCGGGGCTTCCCGCCGGAGCCAGAAGGAACCCGCCACGAGCAGCGGAACCAGCAGCTGCATCAGGGTGCCCCCGAGGATGGTGAGGGTCTCCCAGCCGAGGAGGCCGAAGAGCGGATGCCCGGCTTCATGGAACACCAGGTTCACGCCGTCCAGCAGCGGGATCCATCCGGGTTCCGAGGCCAGGGCCACCCCGCCCACCAGGAGCAGGGCGACGCTGACGCCCACCAGGGCCGAGGTTCGCACGGGCAGCCATTCGGCCTCCCAGGCCTCCTGGACCGGACCGGGGAGCGGAATCACGGGTGGGCCAGGTGCCGGGCCACGATCCAGTCCACCACCTGCTCGAGGCTGAGGTCGCTGGAGTCGAGGGCCACGGCGTCCGCGGCCTGCCGGAGGGGGGCCACGGCGCGGGTGCTGTCGGCCTCGTCGCGGCGCCGCTGGTCGGCGAGCACCTCCTCGAGCACCGGAGCCTGGCCCTTGGCCTCCAGTTCAAGGAAGCGCCGCCGGGCCCGGGCCTCGGGGCTGGCGGTCAGGAAGATCTTGCAGCAGGCGCCGGGGAAGACCACGGTGCCGATGTCGCGGCCGTCCACCACCCAGTGGCCGGAGGCGCCGATGCGGCGCTGCTGCTCCACGAGCACCTCGCGCACGCGGGCGTCGGCGCTCACGGGTGTGACGCGCCGCGTGACCTCCTGGCTGCGGATGGCCTCGCTCACGTCCTCGCCTGCCAGGAAGATGCGCATGCCCTGCTGCGCGAGGTCCAGGCCCGCCAGGAGCCGCTCCAACCCGGTCCGGTCTTCCAGCGCCAGGCCGGCGCGATGAAGGGCCAGGGCCGCGGCGCGGTACATCGCGCCGGTGTCGAGGTACTGCCAGCCCAGACGCGAAGCGACCCGCCGGGCTGTGGTGGACTTCCCCACCCCCGACGGGCCGTCGATCGCGATCAGGGAAAGGGCGGCAGCGGTCATGCCTTCATTCTGCGGGACCGCTCCCACCCATTCCATCACTTCATGCCGAGATCCTTGAGGACCTTGGGATCCTTCTCATCCTGGGCGAGGATCGTGTGGCAGGTGTCGCAGTCGCCCTTGATGGTGCGGCCATCGGCGGCCGTGTGGCTGCCGTCGTGGCAGCGGAAGCAGCCGACGGACTCCTCGTGGCCGATGTTGTTGGGATGCGTGCCCCAGAGCAGCTTCATCTCGGGGAACACGTTGCGGAGGTAGATGGCCTTCACGGCCTCCGCGGCGGCATCGACCTGGGCCCGTTTGTGCTTGAACACCTCGGGGTAGCTGGTCCGGTAGAACTCGTTGATGCCCAGGACGATCTTCGAGGCCGCCTCCTGCTGGCTGGCGTACTCGACCTTCAGGAGCTCCACCGCCTTCTTCTTGATGTAGGGCAGTTCGGCGCTCATGCGCTTCTGGTTCAGGGCCTTGTCGACCGCGCGATCGGGCAGCTCGAAGGCGTGGGTGGGCCGGTTGTGGCAGTCCACGCAGTCCATCTTGCGCTCGGTGGCCTTGGCGAGCTGATCGGGGGTCAGCTTCTTGAAGTCGTCGGTGACGTACTCCACGAGCTGGCCGTTGTCATCGCGGTAGGTGACCTTGGGGATCTCCTGGCGGCGGTGGTCGGTGCTGATGTAGCTGATGCGCTCCATGGCGTCGAGGTGGCGGCCGTGGATGCCCGTGGTGCCGTTGGCGGTGTGTCCGCCGATCTTCAGCAGGAGGATGCTGGTGGAGGGCGTGTTGGCCTCGTCATCGGCGTACTTGGTGCGGATGAGCAGCTTGTCGTCGGTGAACTTCTGGGGCCAGTGGCACTGTTCGCAGGTCTCGCGGGCGGGGCGCAGGTGTTCGACGGGGCTGGGAATCGGGCGGGAGTAGGTGCCGAAGGCCACCGCGAAGAGCTGCCGGGTGCCGGAGATCTTGGCCCGCACGAGGGCGGGGGCGCCGTGGCCGATGTGGCACTGGGCGCAGCCCACGCGGGAGTGGGGGGAGTTCAGGAAGGCGGTGTACTCGGGGGCCATCACGGTGTGGCAGGTGAGGCCGCAGAAGCGGTTGGAGTCCATGTACTCCACGCCCTTGAGGCCCGCGGTGCCCAGGATGCCGACGTTGATGAAGGTGAGCGCGCCCACCACCAGCAGCAGGCGGCGGATGCCGGGCTGAGTGAAATCGACCTTCTGGAGGGGCGTGATGGGCTCGCCCGCCAGCCGGCGCTTCCGGCGCGTGCGCAGGATGCCGACGGGGATGAGCACCAGGCCCGCCAGGAAGAGGGCGGGAAGGGCGAGGAAGAGGACGATCCCGAAGTAGGGGTGGACGGCCCTCGGGCTGGTCAGCTCCATGAACCAGAACCAGACGAGCGTGAAGGCAGAACTGGTCGTCAGGGCCACGCCCAGCAGGGTCATCCAGTTGTTGCCCATCTGGAAGGCGAGCCTCACGAGGTCCCTGATGCGTTCTTTCAAGCTCATGTATCCACCTCCGCTACGTGGGGAAAAGACAAATGACAACCGAGTGTGTAATGTCCCTTTCCACCCTAAATTCCCCAGGCGTCCCAGACAAGGCCGCCCCGGGGGCATCGTGGTTTATCTCCATTGATTTCAATCAGGGCGATTCCAGGTTGTGACAGAGGTCCCCGACCGCGCGGGTCGGCTCAATGCGAGATGCCGCGCAGCAGCCGGAGGAAGGTCTCGCCGTACTGCTGAAGCTTTTTCGGCCCCACACCGCTCAAGGCTAAGAATTCGGCTTCGGTGGCCGGCTGGAACCGGGCCATCTGCTGGAGGGTGGCATCGCTGAAGATCACATAGGCGGGCACGCCCTTGGCGTCGGCCAGCTGTTTCCGGAGGGCCTTCAGATCGCGGTAGAGCGCCTCTTCCCCGTCCGCCGGCCCCTCGGGCAGGGCGGGGCGGGTGCCGCGGGGCGAGCCCTTCTTGGCCTTGCCGGGCTTCGGGGCGGCTTCCAGCGGATCGGCCCCGGAGCAGATGTCGCAGGAGGCCCCGCAGGGCTCCATGCGCTCGCCGAAGTGGGCCAGCAGGGCCTGGTGGCGGCAGCGGAGGGACTCGGCGAGGCGGAAGAGATCGCGCGTCTGCCGCTGCTGCCCCTGGGCCAGGCTTGCGTCGAGACCGTCCGTGAAGCGGTCGTAGCTGAGCACGTCGCCCCAGCTGTAGAACATCACGCAGTCCGCATCCGCGCCATCCCGGCCCGCCCGGCCGATCTCCTGGTACCAGCCTTCCACGCTCTTGGGCATGTCGCGGTGGATGACGTAGCGGATGTTGCTCTTGTCGATGCCCATGCCGAAGGCGACGGTGGCCACGATGACGTCCACGTCATCCCGCTGGAAGGCCTCCTGGGCTGCGGACCTGGCCTCGGCGTTCATGCCTGCGTGGTAGGCCGCGGCGCGCAGGCCCTCTCCGGTCAGGAAGGCCGCCGTGGCCTCCACGGCCTTGCGCGACAGGCAGTAGATGATGCCGCTCTCCCCGCGCCGCGCCAGGACCAGACGCAGGAGGGCCTCTCGCACCGGCGGCAGGCCTTCGACGCCCTTCCGGTAGGCGCTGATGCGCAGGTTGGACCGGAAGAAGGAACCCTGCACCTCGACAGGATTCCGCATCTCCAGCTGCTCTGCGATGTCCCGGCGGACTTCGGGCGTGGCGGTGGCGGTGAGGGCCAGCACGGGCACACCCGGGAAGCGCTGCTTGAGGCCGGCGAGGGTGCGGTAGGCCGGGCGGAAGTCATGGCCCCAGTGGCTGATGCAGTGGGCCTCGTCCACGGCGATGAGGCGGAGGTCGACCTCCCGCAGCAGGTCCGCCAGGTAGAGATCGAGGCCCTCCGGGGCGGCGTAGACCAGTTCCAGGTCGCCGTTCTTGAGGGCGCGGATGCGCTCCCGGCGGGCTTCCGCGCCCAGGCTTGAATTCAGGAAGGTGGCGCGGAGGCCGGCTTCCGTGAGGGCATCCACCTGGTCCTTCATGAGGGCGATGAGGGGCGACACCACCAGCGTGACGCCGCCCAGGAGGCGGGCGGGCAGCTGGTAGGTGAGGGATTTCCCGGCTCCGGTGGGCATGATGCCCACCACATCCCGGCCCGCCATGACGGCTTCGATGATGGCCCGCTGGCCGGGGCGGAAGGCGCCGTAGCCGAAGGTGGCCTTGAGGGCCGATTCCAGGTCGGGGACCTTCTCCAGATCCGTGGCGAGGGCTTTCAGGGCGGCGATGGCGCCCTGGTCGAAGGCGGAAGGCTCCTGGCGGTAGCGGGCCCGCAGGGCATCGAGGCCCTGCCGGCAGGCGGCGCGGTCACCTCGTTCCAGCAGGCCCCTCAAGAGGCCGATCTCCTCCGGTACTGGGGCCAATCAGCAGCCGCCGTCGAGCAGGGGGCCGGCCGCGGCCCAGAAGGCCTGCATCTCCTCGGGCCTGCCGAAGGTCACGCGGATGTGGTTGGGCAGGCCGTAGCCCTGCATGGGCCGCACGATCACGCCGCGCTTGAGCAGTTCCCTGAACAGATCCGCTGCGGGGAAGGCGGTCTCCACGAGGATGAAATTGCCGGAAGTCCCCGAGAGCTGGCAGCGGTGCCGGGCGGCCTCCTTCTCGAAGGCCGCCCGCGCCTCGGTGTTCTTCTGGCGGGAGAAGGCCTCGAAGGCCAGGTCCTGCACGGAGACCTCCGCGGCGACCTGGGCCAGGTGGTTGGTGTTGAAGGGGCTGCGCACCCGCTCGAGGAAGCCCATCAGCTCCTTCGAGCCCAGGCCGTAGCCGATGCGCAGGGCCGCCAGGGCATGGATCTTGGAGAAGGTGTGGAGCACCAGCAGGTTCGGGCGCTGATCCAGGTAGGCCGCGGCGTCCGGGTAGCTGTCGGGCTCCTCGTACTCGGCGTAGGCCTGGTCCACCACGAGGACGATGTCCTCGCGCAGGTTCCGCACCAGACGCTCCAGTTCGGCGCGCTCCAGGCGGATGCCCGTGGGGTTGTTGGGATTGCCGAGGTAGACCAGGCGCGTGTCGTCCGCCACGGAGCGGAGGATGTCATCGGCGTCGAGTTCCGTGGCGGAGGCCCGGGACTCGATGACGCGCCCGCCGGCCGTCTGGGTGGCGATGCCGTAGATGGCGAAGCTGTGCTTCGGGATGACGGCGCTGCCGCCCTCCAGGAAGGCCGCCTTGGCCACCATCTCCAGGATTTCGCTGCTGCCATTGCCGAGCACCACGCGATCGAGGGAGAGGCCCTTGCGCTCGGCGATGCGCTGGCGGAGGTAGTAGCCGTCGCTCACGGGGTAGAGCCCCAGTCCCTCGAATTCGGAGCCGGCCACGACCGCGCCGACGCGGGCCTTCACGGCCTCCGTGGGGCCCCAGGGGTTCTCGTTGGACGCCAGCTTGACGATGGAGGTGAGGCCCAGCTCGCGCTGGACTTCCTGGATGGGCTTGCCGGGGACGTAGAGCGGGATCCGCGCCAGGTGTTCGAAGGCGGGGAGGGCGGAAAGGCTGCTGCTCATCAGGCGGGCCGCTCCGAAAGGACCTTGTCGACGATGCCGTATTCCAGGGCCTCTTCGGCACCCATGAAGAAGTCGCGGTCCATGTCCTTGATGACCTTCTTCAGGGGCTGGCCCGTGTGCTTGGCGAAGGTGGCGGCCAGGTTGTCCTTCAGGCGCTGGATCTCCTTGAAGGTGATCTCGATCTCCGTGGCCTGGCCCTGGGCGCCGCCGCTGGGCTGGTGGATCATGATGCGGGCGTTGGGCAGGGCGAAGCGCTTGCCCTTGGTGCCGGCGGCCAGCAGGTGGGCGCCCATGGAGGCGCACTGGCCGATGCAGTAGGTGACGATGTCGTTCTTCACGAACTGCATGGTGTCGTAGATGGCCAGGCCCGCGGTGACGCTGCCGCCGGGGCTGTTGATGTAGATCTGGATGTCCTTGTCCGGGTCCTCGCTCTCGAGGAACAGCATCTGCGCGACGATGGCGTTGGCCACGTTGTCGTCGATGGCGGTGCCCAGGAAGATGATGTTGTCCTTCAGCAGGCGCGAATAGATGTCGTAGCTGCGCTCGCCGCGCGGGGTCTGCTCGATGACGATGGGGGGATAGTAGCTGCTGGGCATGGGCCCTCCGGCTGGCTCATCAGGATAGCAAGAAGGCGCCTTGCGGCGCCTTCTCATCAGCGGCGCAGGCAGACCACTACTTCTTGGCAGCAGGCTTCTTGGCCTTGGGCTTCTCTTCGGCGGGCTCATCCTTCTTGGCGGCGGCCTTTTTGGGCTTCTCCGCAGCGGGCTCGTCCTTCTTGGCGGCCTTCTTGGGCTTCTCCTCGGCTTCCGGTTCGGCCTTCGCGGCCTTCTTGGCGGCGGGCTTCTTGGCCGGGGCGGCCTCGGCGTCGTGGTCGTGATCGTGGTCACAGTCGGGGCCGTGGACATGGCCGGCGGGGGCCACGGCAGCGGGTTCGCCACCTTCCTGGCCTTCCAGTTCGCCGCCCTCCAGGCCGCCCGCGTCGAAGCGGTTGACGGGGAGGCCAGCCTCGCGCTTGCGCTCCAGTTCGACCAGGGCCTCGAAGGCGGCCTTGTCCAGCAGCTCCTCGGTGACCTTGGCGGTGCTGAGCAGGTGGGTGAAGATGCGGTCGGTGCGGAGGCGGCCCTTGATCTCAGTGGCGTTGCCGCGGCGCTCCAGCTCGGCCTTGAAGGCCTCGAAGGGCTGCTGCACCTGGTTTTCGGCCATGAAGGTCCGGATCTCGGCGTCGATGTCGGCCTCGGGCACTTCGATGGACTCGGTGTTGCCGATGGCCTGGAGCAGGTAGCCGCTGCGCACGGCCCTCTCAGCATCGTTCAGGCGGTACTGGCGGTAGCCCTGCCAGTTCACCTTCTTGGGATCCATGCCCTGGCGGGCCACGTGCTGGGCGAACTCCTGGCAGTAGTCGTCGAGCTGCAGGGCCACCATGGAGCGGGGCACCTCGAAGGGCACGGCATCCAGCAGGGTGTCGAGCATGGTGGCGTGGAGACGGGCCACGGCGTCGCGCTCGGCGGCCTCCTCCAGGTCCTTCTTCACGGCGGCCTTGAGGGCCTCCAGGTTCTCGAAGGCGCCCATGTCCTTGGCGAACTCGTCGCTCAGGGCCGGCACTTCCTTCCGGCGGATGTCCTTGATCTGCACCTCGTAGGCCAGCGTCTTGCCGGCGAGGACCTTGTTGGCGTCATCGTCGGGATGGGTGAGGTTGAAGGCCTTCTTCTCGTCGGCCTTCATGCCGAGGAGCTGGGCGTCGAAGGGGCGGGTCCCGTCGATCTCCAGGACCTGGTCCTGGTAGGACTGGGCCTTGAGGCCCTGGGGCTTCACACGGATGTCGCACGTGGCGATGAGACCCTGCGCCACCACGCCGTCCTCGACGGGCAGGAGCTTGGTGGCCCGCTGGCGGAGGCCCTCCAGGTGCTCGGCCACGGTGGCCTCGTCGATGGCCCGCTTCTTCTTGGTGAGGACCATGGTCTTGTAGTCCGGCAGCGCCACCTCGGGCGCCACGTCGAACTGGGCGCGGAAGACGGCATCGGCGCCTTCCTTCAGGTCCAGCTTCTCCAGGGAGGGGTGGGAGATAGGCAGGGCGCCCGCCTCCTGCGCGGCCTTCCAGAAGTGCTTCTCCACGAGCTGCTGGGCCACATCCGACTGGATCTCGCGGGCGTAGCGCTGCATCAGGACGGGCCGGGGGGCCTTGCCGGGGCGGAAGCCGGGGATGCGGACCTTCGGCGCGATCTTCGCCACCACCTCGTTGAAGGTGGCGCTCACCTCGGCGGCGGGCACCGTCACTTCGACGGCCTTGCGGGTGGGGGACTGGTGGTGCAGGGTGGCGGACATGGATGCTCCGTGTGATGCGAGGGACGTGCGAAGTGGTGCGAACGGTCGGACTCGAACCGACATGGTGTGAACCGCTGGAACCTAAATCCAGTGCGTCTACCAGTTCCGCCACGCTCGCAGGGATGCCAAGTTGTCAGTCCGGTGGTGCGCCCAGAGCGACTCGAACGCCCGACCCTCAGGTTCGAAGCCTGATGCTCTATCCAGCTGAGCTATGGGCGCGCACCGAATCCCCTAGTCTACCTGGATCGTCCGGCCGCTTCGACCCCTGGGTTGGCTGGATAGAGCGCCGGATGCTGAAGGCCCTATCCAGCATCGCCCATGGCCTATCGGACGCGCCTTCTGGCGCGTCCTCCCGCTCGCCTCGCTCGCGGAGGCCGGAGCCGGGCCCGCACCGAATCCCCTAGTCTACCTGGATCGCCCGGCCGCTTAGACCCCTGGCTTCGCTCAGGGCAGGAGACACCAGGCATCTTCGGCTCCGTGCCGGCGCAGGGCGGCCAGGGCGGTGTCATCGAGGCCCAGGGAGCGGGCCGCGGCGGTTTCGGTGGCCAGGTCGCAGGGGATGACGCCGGGGTCGTCCGTGCCGAGGGCGCAGCGCACCCCGGCGCGGAGCATGCGGGGCAGGGAGTGGGGCGTCACATCGGCCGCCAGGGCTCGGTTGGAGCTGGGGCATATGTCCACGGGGATGCGGCGCTCGGCCAGCAGGGCCAGGGTGGCGTCATCGGCCCGGATGCCGTGGACGATGCGGGCGACCCCGCCGTCGAGGACGGCCTCCCGGACATTCGACCCGGGGCCGTTTTCGCCGGCGTGAGCGGCGATGCGCAGGTCCGCGGCCCGGGCGCGGTCGAAGACGGGGGCCCAGTCCCGGAAGGGACGGCCTTCTAGTCCGCCGGTGGAGAAGCCTTTCACGAAGGGGGGCAGGTCCGGCAGCACGAGATCCAGCACCGCGTGGCCATGCTTCGGGCCGAAGTGGTTCACGGCGTCCACCACCACGCAGCCCCGGAGCCCCTTGACCCGTGCCTCAGCCAGGCCCTCCTCCAGCCCCCGCCAGAAGGCGTCGAGGGTGATCTGCCCGCGATGTACTACCAGGAAGTGCGGGGAAGCCCAGAGGTCGAAGCCTGCGCCGCCGCAGGCCCGCGTGCGCTGCGCCACGGCCCGGACGGCCGCCCGCACGGCCTCGCGGCTGTCCAGCAGGGCGGCGCCGAAGAGGAAGGCCTCGATGAAGCCCTCGAAGGGCACGGGGGCGCCGGACCACAGGGCTTCAAGGGGCCCGGGCAGCGTCAGGCCGCGGCGCGTCGCCTCGTTCCGGACCCAGGCTGGATCGAGGGAGCCCTCGAGGTGGGTGTGGCGATCAACGAGAGGGTGGCTCGACGGATCGTTCATCCCCGGCCCCTCCCGGAAGGCCGCTTTCCTCAGAGTGAGTGAGCGCAGCTCATTCGCTACTCGTCGTAGTCGTCCATGCGCAGGTCGCCGGGATCGAAGCCCTCGCCGCGGCCCCGTTCGATGGGCACGCCGCTTTCGCTGAAGGCCTCTTCGAGGTTCTCGGCCTCAGGCTCGGCGGTGAAGTCGTCCTCGATGACATGGACGCTCTTCTCCTTCTTCACGGCGCGGGGTTTGGCGGGGGCCGCCTTCTGGTTCGCGCCGCATTTTGGACACACCGCCTCTGGCTTGCCGAAGTCATAGAACTTCGTCGCGCACTGGAAACAGGAAAACTTCTTGCCGAGATCCGCCATTGACTTGTTCCTCGCCCATACCCAAAGGAACAAGGTTCTACCAGAGTCGACCCTGATTGTCACCCCTTCTGATGGAGGACCTCAGGCCCAGGGGGCCCCACCCAGCTTGGAGGCATCGCCATCACACAATTGATGAACGACGGTGCTGGTGAAAATCCGGTGCTGGACCTCGACATCTTCCCCGAAGCGCTCCACGAAGGTGGCCCGGCTCCGTTCGAGCTCATCCCGGAGCAGACCATAGAGGTTGCCCTGGCTGTGGGCCTGGGCGACCTTCCCCGGGAAGTACAGCTCCACGTCGCCCACCAGGACGCGGGCCAGCCGCTCGGCGGCGGCACGGGTCTTGGGGTCCAGGTCCGCCGGCGGCGGCGCTTCGATGGTGTCGGGCACCATCTGCGTGGGGGCGCTGGACTGGTGGCTGGCGCTCGCCTGGAGCAGGGGATGGGGCATGGCCTGGGGGGGTTCGTCCTTCCCTGCCGCCAGGCTGCCCAGGGAGGCGGAGGCCGCCAGCACGAGGGCCCGCACCAACTCCGGGTGATCCAGCTTCTGGCGCAGGCCGCTGTCCACCAGCAGCAGGGCCACGGCCTTCCGCTTGTGGCGGATGGGCAGGATGACCAGGTCGGTGGCTTCGTAGGGGCTGAGGACCGCGAGCAGGGCCGAGTAGCCGGCCCCCTTCTTGCGCAGCGACCGGCCCAGGCCCTGGATCACGGCCTCCAGGTCGGGCGGCGGCACCACGGCCCCGGGTTTCAGGGGGGCGCTCGCCTCGAAGCCGCGCTGGGCATACAGGGAGGCCAGTCCCTGCTTGAGGATGAACAGGGCACTCCGCTCGACGAGAGGCTCCAGGCCGTCCAGCAGGCGCTTGAGGAGATCGCCCTGGGAGGGCGCGCCCTCCACGAGGTCCAGGGCTCCCGCGAAGGCCGCCATGGCATCGCCGTGGTCCGTGGAGGCCGCCGCCGGGCCGGGCAGGGCCTGGCGGAGCCGGTCCAGCAGCGCCTCGTCGGGATGGAATCGCTCCATGGCCAGCTGCCAGGTGGCGATCACCTCCTCAAGCAGGCTCTGGTTCTTCTGGTTCAGCCAGGCTTCCAGGGGCCCACGGAGGGCTTCATGGGTGGGCTGGTCCTCAGGGCGTGTGGCGCTCATGGGGGGGCTCGGTCGAAAGGTTCGGATCCAGGGTATCCCAGTTCGGGCCGCTCACTGGCAATTGCCCGGTGGAACCGATAGGATGGCCCAGGTTCCTTGGAGATGGCGGATGGCGGATCTTTCCATTGCGGTGAGGCAGGCTGGCGACGTGGCGGTGCTCCTCCCGGCCGGTTTCATCAACGCCCATACCGTGCGCGAGTTCGAGGAGGCCCTGGAGGGGCTGGTCCGGGACGGGCGCTACACCATCCTCCTCAATTGCAAGAACCTGAACTACATCAGCTCGGCCGGGCTGGGGGCCATCATGGGCCTCATCGAGACCGTCCGCGAGCACCAGGGCGACATCCTGCTGTCCGACCTCCAGCCGAATGTCTTCGCGATCTTCGACACGTTGGGCTTCACCCAGCTCTACCGGGTCTTCGGCGATGAGGACCAGGCTCTGGCCGCGGTCACGCCGGAGCGGAAGGGGTGAGCGTGGCGGTCAGCATGGAACCAGCGCAGTTCCGGCTCGTGATTCCGAGCCAGACCCGCTATCTGAACCTGGTGACGGGTCTGGCCAAGCGGGCCTCCCTGGTGGCCGGGCTCGATGACGCCACGGCCGCCAAGGTGAGCATCGCCGTGGACGAGGCGGTGACCAACGTGATCCTCCATGCCTACCACGGCGAAGGCGAGCACAGTGTCGAACTGGAGCTGCGCTTCACGGAGGAGGCCCTGGAGATCCACATCCTCCACTCGGGCCAGGGGCTTCGCGGCGACCAGATCGTGCTGCCCGATCCGAAGGAATACATCAAGCATCCCCGGAAGGGCGGTCTGGGCCTGCTGCTCATGAGCCGGTTCATGGACGAGGTGCGGTTCAAGGCGGACGAGGCCTCCGGCCGGAACGAGTGCTGCCTGATCAAGAAGCTGGATTGAAGCTTCAGGTCCGCCCACCATGCCGACCAATCCCTTCGACCGTCTCCGCCAGCTGGCGCTGAAGATCCCGGAAGGCGCCCAGGAACTGCTTCCGCTCATCGACTTCCTGGAGACCTTTCCGGACCAGGGCACCGAGGAGGATCTCATCCACCTGGTGGGCGTGACCGTCATGGGCCTCGGAAAGACCGGGCAGGGCGGCCTGTGGGATGGCGGCAAATGGCTGTTCCTGCGGGGAGCGGCGCCGGCCTTCCCCACCCATCCGGGAGAGGGCTGGCAGGTCCTGCCCTGGGCCTACGGGGACGAGGTCTACGGCCACCTGGTCCTGCGGGCCGATGGGCTTCCCGATGCGGTGCCCCTGCTGCTGTCCATCAGCGCGCCCCTGCTGGCCTGGCGCCGGGCGGAGGCGGTGCGCAGCACCCAGAACCAGGCCCTGGCCCTGCAGCTCTCCCGTCTGAACACGGTCTTCGAGCTCACCCGCAACCTGGGCCAGGTGGAGACCCGGCAGGATCTCGTCCGGCTCATGGCCAACACGCTCATGGGTGAGTTCCGGATCATGCGCCTCCTCGTGGTGGATGCCCAGGGCGCCGTGCTGCACGCCAAGGGGCTCGGGTCGGTTCCGGAGCTCCTGGAGGGCGATGCCCTGCACGAGCTGGTGGAGGCGAAGGGCCTGGTCCACGCCGTCGAGCTGCAGGACCAGAACCACAGCCATGGGTTCGCCTATGCCGCGGACCCGGCGGTGGGGAAGCTGTCCGAGGATGACGAGGTGTTCCTCCATACCCTGCTCAACCTCACGTCCTCCCAGCTGTCGAGCCTGGAGTTCCGCGAGGCGCGGCTCCAGGCCGAGCGCATGGAGAAGGACCTGGATCTGGCCCGGGACATCCAGCGCCGCCTGCTGCCCAAGACGCTGCCGGAGCCCGCGGGCTGGCAGTGCGCCGCCGCGAACCTGCCCTACCAGGCGGTGGGCGGCGACCTCTACGACCTTTGGCTGGCCCGTGACGAGGAACTGGGCGAGCGGCTCCACATCGCCGTGGGCGACATCTCCGGGAAGGGGTTGCCCGCCTCGCTGATGATGACTCAGCTCTCCGCCTTCATCCGGGCTCTGGGGGGGCGGCGGGTGCCGGACTGGGGCAAGCTGGCCGAGCGCCTGAACCGCCGCATGAACGACGTGCGCGACGGCAACCGCTACACCACCCTGTTCGCCGCGAGTCTCAATCCCATCACCGGCGACCTCCGGTTCGTCAACGGGGGCCACAACCCGCCCCTGGTGGTGCGGGCCGATGGCGAGGTGGCCCGGCTGGCCCCCACGGGGCCCATGGTGGGCCTGCTGCCCGGCGCCACCTTCGCCGAGGGCCGCGCCGCCATGGAGCCCGGGGATGTCCTGGTGATCTTCACGGACGGTCTCGTGGAGGCCGAGAACGCCGCAGGCGAGGAACTGGGCGACGGCCGCCTGGCTGAGGTCATCCGCCGGCGCCCCCGGGCCGGGGCCGACGAGTTGTTCGAGGCCCTCCTGGTGGAGGCCTTCCAGCACCTGGAAGAGGGCCGCTTCAGGGATGACGTGACCCTGGTGGTCGTCAAGCGCATGGGCGCTTGATCCCCTTCGTATCCTGGTACCCGGAGGAAGCTTCATGAACCAGGCGAAAACCCTTCTCATCATCGTGGCCATGACCGGGCTGCTGGTGTGGATCGGCGGTTACATCGGGGGGCAGTCCGGCATGGTGCTGGCCCTCGCCATCGGCCTCGTGATGAACGGGGTCAGCTACTTTTTTTCGGACAAGATCGTGCTGGCCAGCTACGGCGCCCGGGTGGTGGACCAGGCGGAAGCCCCGGAACTCTATGCCATCGTGGCGAACCTGGCCCAGCGGGCCGGCCTGCCCACGCCGCGCATCGCCATCATCCCGGAGGACACGCCCAACGCCTTCGCCACGGGCCGGGATCCCGAGCATGCCGTGGTGGCCGTCACCGAGGGCATCATGCGCATCCTGAGCCGGCCCGAGCTGGAGGCGGTGCTCGGCCACGAGCTGGGCCACGTGAAGCACCGGGACATCCTGATCGGCAGTCTGGCGGCGGTGCTGGCCCAGGCCATCATGTTCCTCTCCCGCATGGCCCTGTGGATCAGCCCCCGGGACGAGGAGGGCCGCTCCAACCCCCTGGCGGGCATCGCCATCATGATCCTCGGGCCCCTGGCGGCCATCCTGCTGCAGATGGCCGTGAGCCGCTCCCGGGAGTACCTGGCCGACGACTACAGTGCCCACCTTACGGGCCGTCCGGACATGCTGGCCTCGGCCCTGGAGCGGCTCCAGGCCTACAACCAGCAGCTGCCCATGGCCTCCGCCCAGCCCGCCACGGCCCACATGATGATCGTGAACCCCCTCAGCGGGGGCGGCCTCATGAGCCTCTTCTCCACCCACCCCCCCATGGAGGTGCGGGTGGAGCGCCTGCGGCGCATGCCCATCGAGGCCCGGTAGCGCCTCTCAGACGTTGAACAGGAAGTTCATCAGGTCCCCGTCTTTGACGACGTAGTCCTTGCCTTCCGTCCGCATCTTGCCGGCATCCTTGGCGCCCTGCTCGCCCTTGTACTGGATGAAGTCCTCGTAGGCGATGACCTGGGCCCGGATGAAGCCCTTCTCGAAGTCCGTGTGGATGACGCCGGCGGCCTGCGGGGCTGTGTCGCCCTTGTGGATGGTCCAGGCGCGGACCTCCTTCACCCCGGCGGTGAAGTAGGTCTGGAGGCCCAGCAGGTCGTAGCTGGCGTGGATGAGGACGTTCAGGCCGGGCTCGGACAGGCCGGCCTCCTCCAGGAACAAGGGGCGGTCCTCCTCGGGCAGGTCCTGGATCTCGGCCTCCAGCTTGGAGCAGATGGGGATGCAGGGGGCCTGGCGCTCGGCGGCCAGCTCCTGGAGTTTCCGGTAGTGGGCGTTGCCCTCGGGGTTCCGGATGTCCTCCTCCCCGATGTTGCCCACGAAGAGGGTGGGCTTGAGGGTGAGCAGGCCGTAGGACTTGATCAGGGCCTTGTCCTCGGTCGACAGCCCCGCGGTGCTGGCCCACTTGCCGTTATCCAGGGCGGCGAAGACCCGCTCCAGGACGGCAACCATGGCCAGGGACTCCTTGTTGCCGGTCTTGGCGACCTTGCGGTGGCGCTCCAGGCCCTTCTCCACGGCATCCAGGTCCTTGATGACCAGCTCGGTCTCGATGATGCCCAGGTCCCGCTCGGGGCTCACGCCGCCCTCCACATGGGTGACATTGCCATCCTCGAAGCAGCGGACCACCTGCACGATGGCATCGGTCTCCCGGATGTGGCCCAGGAAGGCGTTGCCCAGGCCCTCGCCCTTGCTGGCGCCGCGGACCAGGCCGGCGATGTCCACGAATTCCTGGGCCGCCGGCAGGATGCGCTGGGGCTTCACGATCGCCGCCAGGGCCGCCAGCCGGGGATCCGGGACGTCCACCACGCCCGTGTTGGGCTCGATGGTGCAGAACGGATAGTTGGCCGAAGCCGCGCCCGCACGGGTGAGGGCGTTGAAAAGGGTGGACTTTCCCACATTGGGCAAGCCCACGATGCCACAGGCGACGGCCATGCAATCCTCCAAGCCTTCCAGTATCACCTACCGGACATGTGACGAAAAGAACGGCTTCCGGGACTTGCGCGGGGGCCCCGGGCGCCATACTCTCCCGGCCAAGGTCACAGATGGGCCAGGGGAGGCAGCATGATCGTGCGGGCGGAATGGCCGGGCTATGTGGTGGACGTCCTCGTCCGCCCCGGCCAGGAGGTGGAGGAGGATGAGCCCCTGATGATCCTCGAGGGCACGGATTCCTCCCGCACCGCCTTCTACATCAATGCCCCCGAGTGCGGGAAGGTCCGCGAGATCCTCATGGAAGAGGGTGACTTCGCCTACGAGGACGACGACTTGGTGGTGATCGGCGATTCGGACAAGGACGAATAGCGGGCTAGACTGGAGCCATCTTCTGCGAGGTGGTGGATGGCCCTGGTGCGAGCCGAGATGGCGGGCAAGGTTCTGGAAGTCTGCGTGGCCGAAGGCGACGCCGTCGGCGAGGACCAGGATCTGGTGATCATCGAGTCCATGAAGATGCAGATTCCCGTGGGCAGCCCCGAGGAGGGGACGGTCAAGAAGGTCTTCGTGACCCCCGACCAGTTCCTGAACGAGGGGGATTCCATCGTCGAGTTAGGTTGATGGAGGTCCGGCTCGAACGCCTCCGAGGGGACGATACCGGCATCGTCCTGCTGGGCCTGGACCGCCCCGCCGCGAAGAACGCCCTGGGCCGGCAGCTCATGGCTGAGTTCCGGCAGGCCCTCGCGGACCTGCGCTTCGACCCCGCCGCCCGGGTGGTGGTGGTGCACAGCCTCGTGCCTGGCGTCTTCTGCGCCGGGGCCGACCTGAAGGAGCGCGCCGGGATGTCCCAGGGCGAGACCGTGACCTTCGTCCATGGCCTGCGGGGGGCTTTCACCGAGCTGGAGGATCTGCCCATGCCCGTGATCGCCGTGCTCGAAGGCGCGGCCTTCGGGGGCGGGCTGGAACTGGCCCTGGCCGCGGACCTCCGCGTGGCGGGGGCGGAGGCGAAGCTGGGCCTGGTGGAGACGGCCCTGGCCATCATTCCGGGCGCCGGGGGCACCCAGCGCCTGCCCCGGCTCATCGGGGCCTCCCGGGCCAAGGAACTGATCTTCACAGCCCGGCGCATCGGTGCCGCCGACGCGGAGCGGCTGGGCCTGGTGGACCGGGTGGCGCCCGCAGGCGGGGCCCTGGACGCGGCTCTCGCCTTGGCGCGCGAGATCCTCCCCAACGGGCCCGTGGCGCTGCGCATGGCAAAGCTGGCGGTGAACCGCGGGGTGGCCTTGGATCGGGACTCCGGCCTGGCCTTCGAACAGGCCTGCTATGCCCAGGTGATCCCCACGAAGGATCGCCTGGAGGGGCTGGCCGCCTTCCGGGACAAGCGGAAACCCCAGTACCGGGGCGAATGATGTCGGACCATCACCACCATCACGGGCCCAGCACCACCGGGCGCCTGGCCTGGAGCGCCGGGATCTTCTTCCTCAGCTTCGTCCTCCAGGGGCTGGGTGGCTGGTGGACCGGATCCATCGGCCTGGTCAGCGACAGCCTGGAGAACCTGAACGATGTCCTCGTGAACAGCCTGGGCATCCTGAGCCTCTGGCTGGCCAACCGGCGCGATCCCGACGACCGCTGGACCTTCGGCTGGCATCGCCTCGAAGTCTTCAACAGCCTCGTGGGTGTGGGGTTCCTGCTGTTCCTCGCGGGGGCCGTGGGCTGGGAGGCCCTGGCCCGGTTCCGCCACCCCGTACCCATCCAGACGGGCTGGGTGCTGGTGTTCTCCGGCATCGGCCTCCTCCTGAACATCGCCGCCACGGTGGTGCTGGTGCCCCGGGACCGCAGCCTGCTGGAACGGGACGCCAACCTGAAGGCCGCCTATCTGCACGCCTTCGCCGACAGCCTCACCAGCGTCTCCCTGGTGGGGAGCATGGTCCTCATCCGTCTCACTGGCTGGCGCTGGGTGGATCCGGCCATCGCCCTGGTGATCCTGGCGGTCATCCTGCGGGGCGCTGTGCTCCTGCTGCGGGATGCGGTGGGCATCCTCATGCACCGCGCCGCCTTCGAACACGAGGCCGTGAAGGCCGAGCTCATGAGCCTGCCAGGCATCCTCGGCGTGGAGGACTTCCGCAGCTGGAAGATGTGCAGCCACCTCACCATCGCCACGGCCCACATCATCGTGGAAGGCGACCGGCTGGGGGATACCGAGGCCCACCTGGAACGCATCGAGCATCTGCTGTGGGAACGCCACGGCGTCCGCCACCTCACGGTCCACTTCGAGACCCGGGAGATGGCGGATCACCACCACCACCGGTTCATCCACCAGCACGAGGCGGAGGGGGAGCATCACCATTAGGGGCCGGTCTTCAGTCCCCAGTCTCCAGTAAATGCAGGAAAGAGCGGCCGCAGCCGCCCTTTCCTGAGGACTGAGGTCTGCCCTCAGTTGCCCATGCCATGCTTCTTCATGATGACGGCGCGCTGGGCGTCGTACTCGGCCTGGGTGATGAGCTGGCCGTCGAAGAGCTCCTTGAGGTCCGTGAGCTCATCCTTGAGCGACTTGGCGGGGGCGGCAGGCGCGGCGGGAGCGCTGCCGGCGGGGAAGCCCTGCTGGCCCATCTGCTGGGCGGCGCCGGTCATCTGCTGGCCCATCATGTTGCCCATGCCGAAGCCCAGGCCCACGCCCATGCCCATGCCGGCGACGCCGCCGGGGTTCTGGGCGGCGAGCGGGATGCTGTCGGCCACCTGCATCTGCGTGTAGGCGCCCATGACGGGGGCCATCATGCCCACGCCGGTGCGCTTGTCCATCATGGCTTCCACTTCCTCGGGGAGGCTGATGTTCTCCACGAAGAACTTGGACAGTTCCAGGCCCATGGTCTTGAACTCGTCCTGGAGCTTCTGCTTCACCAGGTCGGAGATCTCGTCGTACTTGGCGGCCAGGTCGAGGGCGGGGATCTTGGCCTCGCCCAGGGTGTCCGTGAAGCGGCTCATGATGGTCTTGCGCAGCTGCTCGGAGATGTCGGGCACGGTGTAGACGCCGTTGGTGCCCACCAGCTGCTTGAGGAAGGTGCCGCTGTCCACCACCTTGATGGAGTAGATGCCGAAGGCCCGGATGCGCAGCATGCCGAAGTCGGCGTCGCGCAGCATGATCGGGTTCGAGGTGCCCCACTTCAGGTCGTTGTAGAGCTTGGTGGAGATGAAGTAGACATCGCTCTTGAAGGGGCTCTCGAAGCCGTACTTCCAGCCCTTCAGGGTGGCGAGGATGGGCAGGTTCTGGGTGGTGAGGTTGTGCGTGCCGGGCTTGAACACGTCCGCCAGCTGGCCCTCGTTGACGAAGACGGCTTCCTGGCTTTCCCGCACGACGAGCTTGCCGCCGTTCTGGATCTCCTGGCCCCGCATGGGGAAACGCCAGGCCAGGGTGTCGTTGGAGTCATCCAGCCATTCGAGGATGTCGAGGAATTGGGCTTTGCCCCAGTCCATCAGACCCATGTGTCGTTCTCCTTGCGGCACTGGCCGCAGGTACGATTCTAGGCCGGGCTGTCAAGCCAGGCAGGCCGCGCGCTGGGAAAAACCGGTGAATGGTCGCCGGGGATCGGGGAGCCCCCGTCAGCGGCTGCCCTTGACCATGCGGACGGGGCCGTCGGCCTTGCCCTTGGCGCCGGGCTGGTCGATGCGCGCCTTGCTGTGGACCATGTGCGTGTCCGAGTCGAGGATGCAGCGCCAGCCGCGCTCCTCGCCGGGCATGCGGAGGTCCACCTCCCAGCCGCCCGAGGCGCCATTCAGGGGGATGCGCCGGGCGCTGACGGCCTTGCCGCCGGTTTCCCGCTCGGCGATGGCCTTGGCCTCCTTGGCGGAGCTGATGGGCCCGGTCGCATGATGCCGGCGGGGTTTGGTCGTTCCGGCAGACAGGGCAAGGGCTGGGAGCAGCACCAAGGCGGCGCCGAGGATCATGGAACGCATGGAGACTCCGGGGTTTGGCTGGATTCTAGCCTTCCCGGCCGCGAACCTGCAATCCGCCCGCGGCTCCTTCCTGGAGCAGGTCCGGCCGGAACGATGGGGGCGGGACCCTCACCTCGACCCGGTTTCGGCCCAGCGCTTTGGCCCGGTAGAGGCCCTGGTCGGCCTGATCGAGGAGGGCGGCGAAATCCGCGGAGCCGTTCCCGTCGTAGACGGCCAACCCCAGGCTGACGGTGAGCGGAAGCAGGGCGCCATTCAGCGGCACGGGGTTCGCACCCACGTGGATGCGCAGGCGCTCGGCAGCCAGCCGGGCCAGGTCGCCCTGGGTGCCGGGCATGAGGATGCAGAATTCCTCTCCGCCGTACCGGCCGAACAGGTCCGAGGCCCGGAGCTGGGAGCCCACGAGCGCCGCGAAGTGCCGGAGGGCGCCATCCCCTCCGGCGTGGCCGTGTGTGTCGTTGAAGCGCTTGAAATGGTCCAGGTCGGCCATCAGCAGCGTGCAGGGGAGCCGCTGCCGCTGGCAGATCTGCAGCAGCCTCGGCGCCTCTGCGTCGAGTCCCCGCCGGTTGAGGATGCCCGTGAGCCCATCCACCCGGGCGACGCGCCGGAGTTCGGCCAGCAGGCGCTGGTTGAGCATGACCGCCAGTCCCAGCACCTCGAAGGTCCCGATGGCCAGGCCGGCGAGGTACTGGGTCACTTGCGTCGCCTGGATCAGGCCCGGGTCGGACTGCCGGGCTCCGATCAGGTTGGGGACGATCAATCCCATGCCGATGGCGGCGTCGGTGAAGAACAGGAAAGACACAAGCCGGGTGCTGCTGGTGAGATCCGGCGGTCCGTGCCGGTAGAGGGTCCAGGCGGAGGCCAGGTTCCAGATCGTGGAGGTCAGGATGACGTTGATGCTGCGCGCCTCGAAGGAGGGGTGCCCCCACAGGAAGATGGCCTGCACGGCCAGACAGGCGGCGGTGACCCCGAACACCGGGCGGAGGTCCTGGGACAGCCCGCAGAACTCCCTCATGCCCATCCAGGTCAGGGCCGCAGCGAGGGCGAGGAAGGCATTGCCGACGAGGACCGGAACGACATCCGGGACCTTCCCCCGCAGGCCGAAGAGGACCGTGGCGGCCGCCACCAGCCAGAGTGCCTGGGTCCACCTCCGCAGTCCCGGTTGCCCCTTCAGGAAGATCCGCATGGCCGTCATGGCGAAGGTCAGGGCCAGGCTGACCACGAAGGCGGCGATGGCGAGGGTCTCGATGTGGAGGTTCACGGGGGGCCCGGGCTTCAGGCCCGGTAGAGCGCGGCGCCCCAGTGCAGTCCGGAGCCGAGGGCGGTGAAGGCTACGAGCATGCCGGGCTGGACCAGCCCATCCTGCAGGCATTCGTGGAAGAGGATGGGCAGCGTGGCGGCGGTGGTGTTGCCGTAGCGCTCGATGTTGTGGGGCACCTTCTCGGCCGGCAGGCCCAGGGCCTTCTGCACGCCTTCGATGATGCGGAGGTTGGCCTGGTGGACCAGTACCAGGTCCAGGGCCTCCACGGCCATCCCGGCGTCGGCGCAGACGCTGCGTACTGCCTGGGGCATGAGGGTCACGGCGGATTTGAAGACCTCTTTGCCGGACATGATGGGGAGCGTGTCTCCGGCCTGGATCTGCTCCGCCGTGACGAAGGGACGGCGCTTGAAGCTGGCGCCCATCATGGTCAGCACCCCCGCGCCGGTGCCGTCCGTGAAGAGCCGTGTCTTCAGCAGCCCGGCGTCACCCTCACGGCCCTCGATCACCATCGCGCCGGCGCCGTCTCCGAAGAGGACCGTCCGGTCGCGGCTGAGGGTGTTCTCGGCGCGTTCCGCGTCGGTGATCTCGCGGGTGGACTGGCCAATGAGGGTGTCCCAGCCCAGGTGCCAGGGCATGAAGGCGGTATGCACTTCGGCTCCCACGAGCAGGACGCGCCGGTAGCGCCCGCTCTGGATGAGGAGGTCGGCCAGTTCCAGGCCGTAGAGGAAGCCGCTGCATTGCTGCCGGAGGTCGAAGGTGGGGAGGTCCGTGCGCAGGCCCAGGGCCGCCTGGAGGAGCGGGCCGTTGCCCGGCAGCACGTGGTCGGGCGTCATGGTGGCGAAGATGGCCGCATCGATGTCCTCCATGCCGAGACCGGCCTTCGCGATGGCAGCCCGGGCCGCGAGGACGCCGAGATCCGCGGAGCCCTGCCCCGGTTCCGCATAGCGCCGCTCCTGGATGCCGCTGCGCACCCGGATCCATTCGTCCGAGGTGTCCATGAGCCGCGACAGCGCCTCGTTGGTCACGATATGCGGAGGCAGGCCGACGCCGGTTCCGGTGATCACACTTCGCATGGAATGCCTTTCCAGGTGACGAGAGCGGGTCAGCATACCTCCGTTCAGGAACGAGGCCAAACCGGGGCCTGACGCACCCCCGGCGGATTCCGGAGGCCTGCCTCGGGGCCGAAGCAGGAGGCTGGATTTCCGGGCGGTTGATATGCCATGGACTGGGTATCTGTTGCCATGAAAATGCATAGATTGATGAGGTATGTTCGTGTAATGACACTTGTTTTTTCGAAAATAGATAGACACTCAGTCTCAAAATCGATAGCCTCCCCCCAGTCCATTTCATCTTGATAGTTCGCAGGGCGGGTCAGGCAGTCACGGTCCGCATCACTGCAGCTGGTTGGCAGGCCGCTGCCGCCGGCTGGTTCCGGGAAGCCCTTTTCTCCCCACGGGATCGGCCTGTCTGGGCCTTTCCCCATCCCCCCACCCCACTTCAAGGAGGTTCCATGAACAGCAGTTCGCGGCTTTGGTTCGCCACAGCCCTGGTGGTTGCCTTCGGGCTGGCCCCTGCGCTCAGCGCTCAGGACCAGCGCGCCCCGGAGATCGTCCATCACCGGGTGAACCCGAACGATGGCGGCCCGAATGCCGTCTTCGGCGCAGCTCCCACCGCCGGCTCCACCAGCGCCCTGACGGCTCCCCTCAAGTACCACGGGGGTCCGGTCTTCAGCACGCCCACGGCCTACATCATCTGGTATGGCAACTGGGCCCAGGCCAACAACACCGATACCGCCTCAGGCCAGCAGATCGTCACGGACTTCTTCAACGCCATCGGCGGATCTCCCTATTTCCAGATCAACAGCACCTATGTCGGCTCGTCCAACCTGATCTCCGGGAATGTGACCTACGGCGGCGCCACCACGGTGGCCTATCCCTACGGGGCCAGCCTGACGGATGCCAACATCCAGTCCATCGTGGCCGATGCCATCAACAGCAAGGCGCTGCCCAGCGACACCAACGGCATCTACTTCGTGCTCACCTCCTCCGACGTGGCTGAGTCCTCCGGCTTCTGCAGCAAGTACTGCGGCTGGCACACCCACGGCACCATCAATGGCTCGGACATCAAGTACGCGTTCATCGGCAACGCGGCCCAGTGCCTGAGCGCCTGCGCGGCCCAGAGCATCGGCCCCAACGGCAACGCCGGCGTGGACGGCATGGTTTCCGTGCTGGCCCACGAACTGGAGGAAGCGACCACGGATGCGGATGCCAGCGCCTGGTACAACCGCCGGGGCTACGAGAATGGCGACCTGTGCGCCTGGACCTTCGGCACCTCCTACCAGGTGGCCAACGGCGCCTACGCGAACATGAAGCTGGGCACCCGGGACTTCCTCATCCAGCGCAATGTGACCATCCGGTCCACCGGGCAGTACTGCGACCTGGTGAAGTAGGCGGGTCCATCGCCGGCTGCAGCAGGACCACCGGCGGGCTTCCCGCCCGCCGGTGGTCATCCTCGACCATCCCCTTCCTTCCCGGGTTTCCCATGATTTTCCCCCGTTGCGCCGCCCGCCTCGTGTTCCTGGCCACCCTCGCCGTTCCCGTCTGCATGGCCCAGCAGGCTGCCGGTCCTTCCCTCCAGCGGCAGATCGATGACCTCAAGGATGGCCAGCGGCGGATGCTCGAGGAACTCGAAGCGATCAAGGGGCTCCTGAAGGAACGGACGGCGACCGGCGGTCCCGCCCTCCCCAAGGCCGGGAGCCCGCTCTCCGTCAACGTCTTCCGCGAGCCATTCAAGGGTGCCTCCGGGGCCCGGGTGGCGATCCTGGAATATTCGGACTTCGATTGCCCCTACTGCGCCAGGTACGCCACCCAGGTGTTCCCTCGGCTTGATGCCGACTATGTCCGCACCGGGAAGGTGAAGTATTTCTTCCGCGACCTTCCGCTGCCGGTGCATCCCGATGCCCAGTTCAAGGCCCGGATCGCCCGCTGCGCAGGGGAGCAGGGGAAATTCTGGGAAGCCCACGACCGGCTGTTCGCCGATCAGCGGCCCTTCGACCCTGCCGCGCTGGCCAAGCTGGTCCGGGACCTCGGCCTCGATGCGGCGGCCTTCAACGCCAGCCTGGAGGGGGGAAAGTACGCGGAGAACATCCGGCTGAGCGTGGCCAGTGCCGAGCGGATGCAGATCCAGGGGGCCCCGGCCTTCCTGTTCGGCACCCTGAACGCGGAAGGACAGGTGCTCAGCGTGACCAAGGTGGTTCTCGGGGCGGAGAGCTACGAATCCTTCAAGGAGACGCTGGACGCCCTGTTGGCGTCTTCCGCGTCGACCCCGGCCCCGGAGGCGATCCGGGTGGCCTCGGCTTCCGCCTGCGAGTGAAGCCGGGGGCTCAGCCCTCGGTCAAGCCCAGCTTCCGCAGGGCCATGGCCTGCTCGCTGGGGCGTTCCAGGCGGGTCCCGTCGACCTTCAGGGACTGGACCCTCAGGGCGCCATCGGCGAATCCGAGGAGTACACCTTCCCGGCCGGCCCGGAACCGGCCCTGGGGGCAGGGCAGTTCGGTGGGCAGCGCCCAGGCCACCTTGATGGTCCCGCCCGCCGTTTCCACGAAGGCGTTGGGCCAGGGGTCGGCCACGGCGCGGATCTGGTTGAACGCCTCCCCGGCGGTCATGGCGAAGTCCAGGCGCGAGTCGGCGGGCTTCCTGCCGCCGAAGTAGGTGGAGGAGCCGAGGGTCTTCTGGTCGATGCGGGGGAGGCTCCCGTCCGCCAGTCCGGGCAGGGCTTCGCGCACCAGCCCACGCCCGGCGTCCGCGGCCTTCTGCGTGAGGCTCAGGGCTGTCTCATCCCAGTCGATGGGCAGCCGCGCCTGCGCCAGGATGTGCCCATCGTCGGGCTTGGGCGTCATGGCGTGCAGGGTGATGCCGGTCTCGGTCTCACCGTTGACCAGGACCCAGTTGATGGGGGCCCGGCCCCGGTACTTCGGCAGCAGGCTCCCGTGCAGGTTGTAGGCCCCGAGCCGGGGGATCTCCAGGAACCGGGCCTGGATCATCTCCCGGAAGTAGAAGCTGAAGAGGAAGTCGGGCTGGTGGGCCCGGATGGCCTCGAAGACCTCATCCGAGTTGAAGGCGGGCGCGAACCGGACCGGGATGCCATGGGCCCCCGCCACCGCGGCAGGAGGGGTGAACCAGCGCTCGTCGGCGCCCTGGGCGTAGGTGTACAGGGCCTTCACCTCGACGCCGGCCTCCAGGAGGCCCTCCAGGGCTGCGGTCCCCACGCTGGAATAGGCACACACAACAGCGGTCGGGCTTGGCATGATTCCTCCATTGATCAGCATCTCATAATCCGTTGACCTTCCTCTCCGTAGCCCTATGTTGTGCCCGGGAGCCGTCCCATGCGTCTGCGAGTCCTGCCCCTCCTGCTTGGCGCTGCGCTGATGACGGCGGGCGAGGATCCCTTCGAGGCGCCTCCTGGGCTGCAGGCCTTCGCCCGGGAACACACCAACATGTACCAGGGCGTTCCATCCAAGGTCTCCGCCCTGCTCAAGGCCTTCTTCGCCACGCCCGAGGAGGGCGGGCTGGGGATCACCTACGACAATGCCTATACCCGTACTCCCAAGGAGGTCTGGCGGGACCGCAAGGCCAACTGCCTCAGCCTGACGGCGCTCTACGTGGGAGCCTGCAAGTCCATCGGCCTGGAGGCCCGGTACGGCGAGCCTCTGCGGATCAGCCGCTGGCGTCGGGTGGGCGCGACGGTCCGCTTCGAGCGGCATGTGGTGGCCGTGGTGCAGGGCGGAATGCCGGGCCAGGAACTGGTGGCCGATTTCCTGCCCGAGGTGCGCCGGGACAGCCTGCTCATCGCCCCACTGGACGCCAAGCGGGTGCTGGCCCTCTTCCACAGCAACCGGGCCGTTGAACTGATGGCGGAGTCCCGCAGCGCAGAGGCCCTGGCCGCGGCCCACCATTCGATCGAGGTGGATCCCAACCTGGGGGTGGGCTGGAACATCTTGGGTGTGGTCCAGCGGGCCCAGGGGCTGGAGGCCGACGCTGAAGCCTCCTTCCGCAAGGCCCTGGCCGTGGATCCCAAGGACGGCGCCCCCTGCGGGAACCTGGAGAACCTCCTGCGGGCGCAGGGGCGGCTGGAGGAGGCCCAGGCCTTCCGCGAGCGCGGGCTGGAGATCCGGAAGCGCGACCCCTTCTTCAATGCCTTCCTGGCCGAAGAGGCTCTCGGGGCCCAGCAGCTGGATGAGGCGGAGCGGCGCATCAAGCAGGCCATCAAGCTGCTCCGCCAGGAGCCCGAGTTCTACTGGATCCAGGCCCGGGTGGCCCTGGCGCAGGGGCGGACGAAGGACGCCATCAAGGCCCTGGAGAAAGCCCGGAAGTGGGCCCAGCCGGAAGCGCAGGCCCGGTACGACAGCAAGCTCTCGCTGCTCCGGAACATCCAGCCGGACTGAGCCCCGCTGGATGTTCCGGATCAGTTGGCCTCCAGCTCCGCCAGCCGGGCCTGGGCGTCCACGCTCTCGGGATGGTGGAGCAGGCATTCACGCAGGTAGCGGCGCGCCCCCTCCAGATCCTCGAGCTCCCGCCGGGCCTCCGCCAAGTGGATCAGGGCCTCCTCGGACTGGCCGTCCACCTGGAGCGCCTGCCGCCAGTGGCTCTCCGCGCGGTCCCAGTCGCCGAGTTCGGCGCAGCCGTGGCCGGCATCCAGCAGGTAGCGGAGGTCCCGGGGTTCCATGCGGACCGCCCGCTCCAGGTCCAGGCGGGCGGGAACGGGTTCGCCCAGGTTGGCCCGCGCGAGTCCGCGCAGGTGCCAGAACTCGGCCCGTTCCCGGCAGGCCTCCCCCAGGCCGTTCAGGTAGGGCAGCAGGGCCTCCCAGGCTGCCATGCCGGCCAGGCAGTCGGCCTGCAGCAGGAGGAGGTCCGTGTCGCCCGGTCGCTGCCGGAGCAGGGCGGCGATCTCCCCGTAGGCGGCTTCGAACTCCCCCAGCGCCACCTGGAGCTGCAGGAGGAGGGGCGGGTGGTGATCGCCCCGGCCTTCCGGCGGAAGGTCCAGGAGCCACGCCTTGGCGGACTCCGGGTCGTCCTCCCACCAGAAGGCGAATTCCGCGCGGCGGAGCTGCCACTCGTCGCGGAGGGAGGCGCCTTCCGCACCGGCGGGGAGGCTCTGCCGGGCCCGCTCCAGGCTGAAGCGCGCCGCCTCGTCCTCGCGCAGCTCGAGGGCGATCTGGTACCGCTCCATCCAGAGCCGGAACGAGTCCGGAAGCTGGCTGACGGCGGCCTCCACCACCTGCCAGGCGCCTTCCAGATCGCCCAGGCGGCGGCGGGCCACGCTTTCCGCAAGCCAGGGCAGGGGCTGGTCCTGGCGGTCCCGGCGGAGGCCCTGGACGAGGGCCAGGGCTTCGGCGGGCCGGCCGTTCCGCAGCAAGTACATGCTTGCGGCCCCCCGGTCCCACGGCAGGCGCAGGTCGCCGTGGCGGGAGGTCAGCACCGCCAGGGCGCGTTCCGCCAGGTCTTCCCGGCCGTGCTGGAATCCGGCCAGCATCAGGTCCTCGAGGACCAGCGGGTCGTCCCAGGCCAGGGGCAGGGCCGCCTCGAAGTGGATCCAGGCCTCGTGGAGGGCATGCTCCCGGCCGGACCGCAGCAGGAGGATGCCCTGGAGGTGGCGCAGCCGGGCCATGCGCGGGGCCAGGCGGATGAGGCGGTCGCCCCAGGCCAGGCGCCGGACCGAAGGGGTTTCGGGGATGTGGCGGAAGGCCCGGGAGACGATCAGCCGCTTCCAGAGGGGCAGGCGCGACAGGTGGGCGTCCAGGGCATCCAGCCAGGCCCGGTCCCGGTAGCCCAGGGCCTGGTCCGCCAGGCTCCGCAGGAGGCGGATGCGGTAGCCCAGCTCCCCGGTGGCGAGCGGCGCCCGGGCCAGGCACTCGGCCACGGCGGAAGCGGGTTCGCCCGCGGCCCACATGGCTTCAGCCCGGGCCAGTCGGGCGGGGTAGATCCAGACCTGGCGGAGGGCCCAGCCCAGCCAGATCCCGGCCATGACGGTGGGCGGCAGCAGCCAGCCGAAGGCCGGGTCGCGTCGGAACCCTTCCAGGGACAGGAGGACCATCAGCACGATCAGCAGAATGCCCACGGTGGGGCGCAGGGAGACCTTCTTCATGGCTCCAGGGTACGCGACGAACCCCGGCCGGAACCGGGGTCCGGGACAGAACGGGGGCTCAGACCTTGTTGACGTTCGCGGCCTGGGGGCCCTTGGGCCCCTGCACCACCTCGAAGCTGACGCGCTGCTTCTCCTCCAAGGTGCGGAAACCTTTGGTCTGCACGGCGGAGTAGTGGACGAAAACATCGGCCCCACCCTCATCGGGGGTGATGAAACCAAACCCCTTCTCGGCGTTGAACCACTTGACGGTGCCTTCGGACATGACTTTCTTCCCGGGGACCAGGCCCCTCTCACCTGGGGTTGATCGCGCGACACGCACCAGGCATGCGGGTCGCGGGGGCTTGCGCCCGAGTGAAACCGGGATCCCCGGCGGGAGTCCCTCCCCCACTTTCACGGCTCTTGGGCTGGTAAAGATGGATGGTTGACAGGGATTCTAGGGTCGGGTGTTGCGGTCTTCAAGACCCAAAAACACAGAAGGCGGCCTCTGGCCGCCTTCTGTGCAGGGGCTTCCCCCCCGTGCCCGGCTGGATTCAGTTCCCCTGCTGGATCTCCTTGGCGATGACAAGCCGCTGGATCTGGTTCGTTCCCTCGTAGATCTGGAGCAGCTTCGCGTCGCGCATGCACTTCTCGACGAGGTAGTCCCGGCTGTAGCCGTTGCCGCCGAGGATCTGCACGGCGTCGGTGGTCACTTCCATGGCGGTGTCCGTGGCGAAGGTCTTGGCAATGGCACTCTGCTTGGAGTTCTTGATGCCGTTGTCGGTCATCCAGGCGGCCTGCCAGGTGAGCAGGCGGCTGGCCTCGATCTTCTTGGCCATGTCCGCCAGCATGAAGCTGATGGCCTGGTTGGCGAAGATGGGCTGGCCGAACTGGATGCGGGTCTTGGCGTACTGCAGGGCGATCTCGTAGGCGGCGCGGGCCACGCCCACGCCCCCGGCGGCCACGGCGGCGCGGGTCTGGTCCAGGGTCTTCATGGCGATGACGAAGCCCATGCCCTCCTTGCCGAGGAGGTTCTCGGCGGGCACTTCCGCGTCATTGAAGTAGAGCTCCACCTGGTTGGAGGCGCGCTGGCCCATCTTGTCCAGGGCCTTGCCCACCACCAGGCCCGGCGTATCGCGGGGCACCACGATGCAGCTGGTGCCGCGGGCCCCCTTGCTGGGATCGGTGCTGCAGAAGAGGGAGTACCAGTCGGCGTAGCCGCCGTTGGTGCAGTAGCACTTGGTCCCGTTGATGATGTACTTGTCGCCCTTCTTCTCGGCGCGGCAGGTCATCCCGCCAGCGTCGGAGCCGGCATTGGGCTCGGACAGGGAGAAGGCCGCGAACTTGGGCTCCTCGGCGATCATGCCCAGCCACTTCTTCTTCTGCTCGGGGCTGGCGGCGATGAGGAGGGGGGTCATGGCCAGGCCGTTGGCCATGATGGAGGTGTAGAGGCCGCCGCAGCCCCAGGACAGCTCCTCGCAGACGATGGCCTCCTCCATCTGGGAGGCGCCGGGACCGCCGCAGTCCTCGGGCACCAGGGCCTGCAGGTAGCCGTAGTCGAAGGCGGCCTTGTAGACATCCACGGCCCACTCGCCGGTCTCGTCGTACTTGCGCGCCACGGGCCGCATGATCTTCTCGGCGAAGGTGTGGGCCCGTTCTTTTTCGGCCAGCTGTTCAGGGGAGAGCGAGAAACCGAGCATGAAGACCTCTATGGGAAATGGAGGGGAGGGGCCTGGCTGGAAACATCCGGAAGCCCCAGTCTATCTGGCCGCTCGCCGCTCCCCAAGGCCGGAGGCCCTGACACGAAGTAGGATGACGGCGGTCACACCATGGGCCCGGGTTAAACTCATGGGTTGGAGTACCCATGACCATCCGACTGAACGATCTGGGCAAGGCCGTCCTCGACACCGAATACGCCGTGCGGGGGCCCATTGTGGCCCGTGCGGCGGAGTTGGAAAAGCAGGGCCGCGAGATCATCTACTGCAACATCGGAAACCCCCAGTCTCTGGGCCAGAAGCCCCTCACCTGGAACCGCCAGATCCTGGCCCTTTGCGAGTACCCGGCGCTCATGGACCTGGCGCCCGGCGCCTTCCCGGCGGATGTGGTGGAGACAGCCCGGGCCATCCTGGCCGGCACGAAACACGGCCTCGGTGCCTACAGCGAGAGCCGGGGCGTGCGGTTCATCCGCGAGGCCATCGCCGAGTTCATCCTGGAACGCGACCACATCGGGGTGGATCCGGATGCCATCTTCCTCACGGACGGGGCCAGCAAGGGCGTGCAGACGGCCCTGCGTCTGCTGATCAGCGGGCCGACCGACGGCATCATGATCCCCATTCCCCAGTACCCGCTGTACTCGGCCACCATCACGCTCTATGAGGGGCGGATGGTGCCCTACTACCTGGACGAGGCCAACGGCTGGAAGCTGAGCCGCACCATGCTGGAGGCCTCCCTGGCCCAGGCGAAGGCCGAAGGCACCCATGTGAAGGCCATCTGCGTCATCAACCCGGGCAACCCCACGGGCGCGGTGCTGGACGAGGCCAACATCGAGATGGTCATCGACTTCGCGAAGGCCCATGGCCTCACGATCCTGGCCGACGAGGTCTACCAGGAGAACATCTACCTGCCCGGCGACGAATTCACCTCCTTCGCCAAGGTGCTCCACCAGATGGAGGTGAAGGAGGTCTCCCTCTTCAGCTTCCACTCCTGTTCCAAGGGCTTCCTGGGCGAGTGCGGGGTGCGGGGCGGCTACTTCGAGTACCGCAACGTGCCAGAGGAGGTGGCCGCGCAGATCCTGAAGCTGCAGAGCGTGAGCCTCTGCGCCAACCTCGCGGGTCAGGCCGCCACCTACGCCATGGTGCGCCCGCCCAAGCCCGGCATGCCCTCGTATGCCCAGTACGCGGCTGAGAAGAAGGGCATCCTGGACACGCTGAAGCAGCGTGCCCTCCTGCTGGCCGAGGGGCTGAACCGCATCGAGGGGATCACCTGCAACGAGATTGCGGGGGCCATGTACGCGTTTCCCCGCATCACGCTGCCCCCGGGCCGCACGGACTTCGACTACGCCATGGCCCTGCTGGAACAGACGGGCATCTGCGTGGTGCCGGGCTCTGGCTTCGGCCAGGCCGAGGGCACCGCCCACTTCCGCACCACCATCCTGCCGCCCACCGACAAACTCCAGAAAGTGGTGCAGGCCCTCGGCGAGTTCCACCGGAATTACCGCTGAATCCCCCAGGAGATCCCATGCGTCCCGAGCATCCCATCGTCCTCATCACCGGCGCGTCCAGCGGCTTCGGCGAAGCCATGGCGCGGCTGCTGGCCTCCCAGGGCTGCCATCTTGCCTTGGGCGCCCGCCGCGTGGAGCGTGTGCAGGCCCTGGCCGATGAGCTGACGAAGGCCCACGGCGTGAAGGTCTTCGCCGGGGCTGTGGACACGCGCCACACCGCCAGCGTCGACACCTTTGTCGCAGAAGCCGCCGCGGCCCTGGGCGGACTGCACGTCCTGGTGGCCAACGCGGGCCTGGCCAGCGGCACCTACAAGATGTGGGAGACGCCGGACGAGGACCTGGAAGCCATGATGCGCACCAACGTCGAAGGCGTGGTGAAGACCATCAGGGCCGGCCTGCCGCACCTCCGCAAGGCTGGGTGGGGCCACGTCTTCTTCATCGGCTCCACGGCCGGCCACCAGCCCTACGAAGGGGGCAGCGTGTACTGCGCGTCGAAGTTCGGCGTGAAGGCCATGGCCCACAGCCTCCGCCTGGAGCTGAACGGCGAGCAGATCCGCGTGACCTCGGTGGATCCGGGCATGGCCGAGACCGAGTTCTCCAACGTGCGCCTCAAGAATGGCGACAAGGCCAAGGCCGTCTACCAGGGCGTGAAGCCCCTCACCGCCATGGATGTGGCGGAATGTGTCCGCTGGTGCCTCATGCTCCCGGACCACGTGAACATCGACGAGATCCTCGTGAAGTGCGTGGACCAGGCTTCCGTCCACAAACTCCACCGGCGGGCCTAGGCCCCCTTTCCAACCTTGATCCGAACTTGCTTGCGGGCGGGGCAGGCAGGCGTTAGCTTGCATGCCACGGGGCTGGACCTTGGATGGGGAGGATGGGCGATGAGCTACTGCATGACGAAGGTCCTGAAGGGCGCTCCCGCAGAGGTGGATGCCAAGGTGAGGAAGGCCCTGGCGGACCAGGGCTTCGGCATCCTCACCGAGATCGACGTGGAGGGGACCCTGCGCGCCAAGCTCGGCGCGGAAGTGGGCCTCTACCGGATCCTGGGGGCCTGCAACCCCGCCTTCGCCAAGGGGGCCCTGGAGCTGGAGCCCCGCATCGGCGTCATGCTGCCCTGCAACGTGATCCTGCGCGGTGTCGAGGGTGGCACCGAGATCTCGTTCGTGGATCCCGTCGCTTCCATGGCGGCCATCGACAATCCGGATCTCAAGCATCATGCGGAAGCGGTGCGGGCGAAGCTCCAGGAGGCCTTCGAGAAGACCCTCTGAGAGCGAGGGATTCGGGGGCGCTCAGTCCCTGGCGAGCTTCGCGGCCGTGGGCAGGGAGGCCAGGATGGCCAGGGCGCCCAGGGCCCAGCCCAGGCGGTACCCGTGGCTGCCGATGACCCAGCCCAGGGCGAAGCTGCCGAGGCCGATCCCCGAGTCGAAGGCGAAGAGCAGGGCGCCGAAGGCCGCGCCGCGCCGCTTGGGATCCGCGGTCTCCAGGAGCTTCGCGTTGAGCAGCGTGTGCACCATGCTGTAGCCCGCCCCGTAGATGATGGCGGAGACCACGTGGCGCGCGGTGCCGCCGGGCAGCGCGGCCAGCAGGGCCATGCCCACCAGGGCGCCGGCGAGCATGGCGGGCAGCTTGCGGATGGGACGCTTCCCGAAGCCCCGCCGCAGCATGGCGATCCGCATGAGCACCATGCCCACGGCCATGAAGGACAGGAAGGCCGAGGGCAGCGGCATCCCCAGGGCCAGGGCTTCCTGGGCCGTGTAGCTGCCCAGGGCGCCATAGCCCAGCGCCACGGCGAACAGCACGAGGCTGGGGCCGAGCGCCGAGGGGTCGGGCCACTGGAAGCCCTCGGCCCGGCCGTGGGGGTGGTCCTTGGGCAGGGTGGTGCCCAGGGCGCCGAGGGCCAGGAACAGCAGGGCCAGGTACCAGCCGATGGGTGCGAAGCCCCAGTGCTGCTGGATCCACAGTCCCAGGAGGGGGCCCACGATGACGCCGCCCGGACTGGCCAGCCCATAGAGGCTGAGCCCGTCGGCGCGGCGGTCCTCCGGCAGCACGTGGGAGAGCGAGGCCATGGTGGCCGTCAGAAGGCCCGACCACACGATGCCGTGGGGGAAGGCCAGCAGGTAGAAACCCCAGCGCACGGGCATCAGGGCGTAGGCAGCCAGGAAGAAGGCGTAGAGCGAGGCGGAGAGGATCACCAGGCGACGGTGCCCCACGCGGTCGCCCAGAGGCCCGGTGAACAGGGCGCCCAGGGCGCTGCCGGCCGTGAAGAGGCTCATGAACCGGCCGCTCTCCGCCAGGCTCGCGCCCAGTTCCCGCAGGCGCAGCGGCACCGTGGGGAAGAGTTGGAAGGCCGCAAAGAAGGTGACGAAGGTGATGGCCCAGACCAGGGCGAACTGCCGGGTCATCAGGCGGGGCCGGGGGCTCGAAAGATCCTTCATGCCTCAAGGATGACAGAGGGCTCCGACCCGCTTGTCACGGTGGGGGGCTTGCCGACGACGCGGTAGGCCACGGGGATGCACAGGGTCATCAGGCCCGCGCCGATGGCCCAGCCCCAGCGGAAGCCGCCATGCTGCATGACCCAGCCCAGCCCCAGGGAGCCCAGGGCCGTGGTGGCATCGAAGGCGAAGAAGAAGGCCCCCGTGGCCGCGCCCCGGCGCTGGGGTGGCGTGGTCTCCATGAGGTGCGTGAGCATCAGGGTGTGCACCATGCCGTAGCCGGCGCCGTAGACGAGGCCCGAGGCCAGGTGCCGGGCCAGGCCGCCCGGCAGGAAGGCCAGCATGGCGTAGCCCACGGCGGTCAGGGCTGCCATGCCCGGCATCAGCGCCACGGGCCGCCGGCCCATGCCGGTCAGCGCCAGCACGCCGCGCATGGCCATCATGCCCAGGGCGAAGCAGGTCAGGAAGGCCGAGGGCCAAAGCATGCCCAGGGCCTTCGCCTCCTGGGCGCTGTAGGGCGGCATGGGGCCGAAGCTCAGGCCCACCAGCCCCATCACCGCCACGGCTCCCCAGACGGAGCGGTCCGGCCACTGGAACACGGGGCCCGCGATCTCGCGCGTGGCCTCCCGGGGCAGGGCGCCGATGAGGGCATGCAGGAGCACGAAGATGCCCGCGAGGAGGACCAGCATCCAGGTGAAGCCCAGGTGGGGCATGAGCCAGAGTCCCACGAGGGGGCCCACCGCCACGCCGCCGGGGCCCGTGAGGCCGAAGATCGACAGCCCCTGCGCCCGGTGTTCCAGGGGCAGGATGCCGCCCACCTTGGCCACGGAGGCAGTACGCAGGGCGGACCACAGCAGGCCGTGCAGCGGTGCCAGCAGGTAGAACACCCAGCGCACCTTCAGCAGGGCATAGACCATGAGGATGCCCACCACCGCCAGGGAGGCCACCCGCAGCACGCGACGCGGTCCGAGGCGGTCGCCCAGGGGCCCCGTGAAGAGCGCGCCGAAGCCCGAACCCAGCATGAACGCCGTCTGGAATCGCCCGCTTTCCGCAAGGTTCGCCCCCAGCTCCCGCAGGCGCAGCGGCACCACGGGGAAGAGCTGGTACCCGGCCGCGAACACCAGGAAGTAGAAAACGCAGACCACGAAGAAAGGCACCGTCAGGAACCCGGTCCGCCTCGATCCGTCTGCGTCCAGCATCCCTCCAGGATCGCATGCCGGGCCGCTATGCTGAAGGATCCATCCCGAGGTTCCCATGCAGCTGGATCAGTTCCATTCGGAAGTCGAGCGCGTCAAGAAGGGCGGTTCGCCCAAGGCCCACGAGAAGAACTCGGAGGCCGGGAAGCTCTTCGCCCGGGAGCGCATCCGCCTGCTGGTGGACGAAGGCAGCTTCGTGGAAGACGGCCTCTTCGCCAACGCGCTGCACAAGGACCTCCCGGCCGATGGCGTGATCACGGGCACGGCCACGGTGGACGGCCGCCCGGTGGCGCTGATGGCCAATGACAGCACCATCAAGGCCGGCAGCTGGGGCGCCCGCACGGTGGAGAAGATCATCCGCATCCAGGAAGTGGCGATGCGCATGAGGATCCCCATGCTCTACCTGGTGGACAGCGCCGGGGCGCGCATCACGGACCAGCTCGACATGTTCCCGGGCCGGCGCCACGCCGGCACCATCTTCCACATGGAGGTGGCGCTCTCGGGCCTGGTGCCCCAGGTCTGCCTGCTCTTCGGCCCCTCGGCCGCCGGCGGCGCCTACATCCCCGCCTTCTGCGACGTGGTGGTCATGGTGGAGGGCAACGCCAGCATGTACCTGGGCTCGCCGCGCATGGCCGAGATGGTCATCGGCGAGAAGATCAGCCTCGAGGATCTGGGCGGAGCCAAGATGCACTGCTCCGTGAGCGGCTGCGGCGACTTCCTCTGCAAGACCGAGCAGGAGGCCATCGCCCTCTGCCGCCAGTACCTGGCCTATTTCCCGCAGCACTGCGAGGATGCGGCCCCGGCGGTCACACCCAAGGCCGTGTCCCTGAAGGCCAAGGACCTGCGGACGCTGGTGCCCAAGGACATCAACTCCCCCTTCCAGATGAAGGACTTCATCGAGGGCCTGGTGGACGAGGGCAGCTTCCTGGAGGTGAAGAAGCTCTTCGCGGGCGAGATCATCACGGGCCTGGCGCGCCTCGATGGCAAGCCCGTGGGCATCCTGGCCAACCAGCCGCGCGTGAAGGGCGGGGTGCTCTTCGTGGACAGCGCCGACAAGGCCACGCGCTTCATGACGCTGTGCGACGCCTTCGGCATCCCGCTCGTGTTCCTCAGCGATGTGCCGGGCTTCATGATCGGCAGCGCCGTGGAGAAGCAGGGCATCATCCGCCACGGCGCGAAGATGATCAGCGCCATGGCCAGCTGCAGCACGCCCCGCATCTGCGTGGTGGTGCGCAAGGCCTACGGCGCGGGCCTCTACGCCATGAGCGGACCCGGGTTCGATCCGGACGCCACACTGGCGCTGCCCACGGCCAGCATCGCCGTCATGGGCGCCGAGGCGGCCGTGAACGCCGTCTTCGCCAACAAGATCGCCGAGAGGCCCGAGGAGGAGCGCGCGGCCTACGTCCAGCAGCTCCGGGACGAGTACAACGAGGACATCGACCTGAAGAAGCTCGGCGCCGACCTGCACGTGGACGCCATCGTGGATCCGGCCGACCTGCGCCACGAGCTCATCACCCGCCTCGCCCGCGCCCGCCGCCGGGAGGTTTGGCCCGCCAAGCGACGCAGCGTCACACCGGTCTGAGCATTCCCTCGACCGTTGCGCTATGCTTCCGGGGATCTTTCCGGAGGCTGGCATGTTCCGTCGCGTGGACGACTTCAAGACCATCTGGCAGCAGGAAGCGGAGAAGACCCTGGCGGTCTTCGCGGCCATCCCCGATGCGGCCGCCCACCAGGCTGTGGATGAGCACCACCGGGACTTGCGGCGCATGGCCTGGCACCTGGTGGAGACCATCCTGGAGCTGCCCCAGAACCTGGGATTGAAGGTGAAGGGACCGGTGGGCCTGGGTCCCGATGGTTTCATCGCCACCCCGCCACCGCCCACCATGGCCGAGGCCGCCGCGGCCTATCGCGCCGTCAGCGAGTCCCTGCTGGATCACATCGGCAGCTGGAGCAACACGGAACTGGGCCGGAACTTCACGCTGTACGGGGAAACCTGGACGGGCGCCTTCGCGCTCTATGTCCTGGTCAGCCACCAGACCCACCACCGGGGCCAGATGACGGTCCTTATGCGGCAGGCGGGCCTCCATGTCCCCAGCCTCTACGGCCCCACGAAGGAAGGCTGGGCGGCGTTCGGGATGGAGGCTCCGAAAGTCTGAGCCTGCCTACTTCAAGGGAAACTCCTTCCAGACGAAGAGGACCACCTCCACCAGGATGAGGATGATGATGATCCACTCCAGCCGCTGATCCTTGCGGCGGGCCAGGACATCCAGCACCGTGCCGCCCGCGTCCTGGAGGTAGGCCACTTTCTGGTTCACGGCCGCCAGCCGCTCCTCCAGGTCGAACTGGTCGAAGAGGGCGCCGTCGAGGTGGGCCAGAGCCTCGCTCTCCCAGGTCTCCGGCGGGTCGTCGAAGAGGGTGAGGGTATCCAGCACCGTCGCCCGCACCGCCATGGCGAAGCCCACGGTCCGCAGCAGGTCCTTCTGTCCGAACACCAGCCGTCCCTCGTCGCGGAGCGCCGTCACCACGGGACCGAACCGGGCCATGGCCTGGCTCACCTCGGCCTCCACCGAATCCAGGGCCACGCTCTGAGCCAGGGCCAGGGAGACGATCTTCAGCTTGTCCAGGGTGAGGTCCCGCAGCCAGACCTCGGAGAAGTCCACGCGATCCGCGTCGGCGCGCAGATGCACCCGCAGGTCATCCCGGGCGGTCTCCGCCCGCACGCCCGTTCCGGGCAGGGCCTCCAGATCCCGGAGCACCTCCTCCACGGTCCCCGGGGAGGCATTCCAGAACACCGCGGCTCCGAAGCGGGCCAGGTAGACCCAGACGCCGGCCTCGGGCTCGAGCACCAGGGGATTGGTGGAGAGGATCCGGTAGTGGGGATGCCGGGCGCAGAAAGCCCGGAAGTCGATCTGGCCCCGGAAATACTCGGCCCGCAGCTGCATCCCCACCGCCTGCGCCGGAGCCAGCGGGACGTTCGGGAAAGCCAGGGAGCTGGAATCCATGCCCCAATGTAGGCCCCGGTCGCCGGAATGGCCCAGACTCGATCAATCGAAATTGATTATCTTATTGATAAATATGTAGTTGTCACAAGGGATGCGAAAAAGATCAAAAAAGATGTTGCAACTCGTTAAAATTCGCCTAGATTGAATTGCATGGTGAAACACCTATTCCCTGGAGGTCACATGCGTCACCCCTTCCGCGTTCTGCTTGCCACCCTCGCCCTGGCGGCCGTGCCCGCCCTGGCCGGTCAAGACACCTACAAGATCGACCCGGTCCACAGCGAGGTGAGCTTCAAGGTCAGCCACCTGCTGGCCAAGGTCAGCGGCCGCTTCACGAAGTTCGAGGGGCTCATCCAGGTCGACACCGCCGACATCAGCAAGTCCAGCGTGGAGGTCACCATCGACGCCGCCAGCCTCACCACGGACAACGAGGCGCGGGACAAGCACCTGAAGTCCCCCGACTTCTTCGACGTGGCCAAGTTCCCCACCATCACCTTCAAGAGCACGGCCGTGAAGGAAGTGGCCAAGGGCAAGCTGGAGATCACCGGCGACTTCACCCTGCACGGCGTGACCCGGCGCATCACCTTCCCCATCACCAATGCAGGGACTCAGCCCGGCATGGCGCCCGGCACCGTGATCGCGGGCTTCATCGACGGCGCCCTGACCCTGAACCGCAATGAGTACGGCATCAAGACCTTCCCCGGCGTCATCGGCGAGACCGTCGCCGTCAGCCTGAACGCCGAGGCCGGCAAGGTCGCTCCTGCCGTCAAGAAGTAAGCCGCTTCCGATCGCGCTGTCCCCATCCGCCTCCGGCCGTTCCCCTGGAGCGGCCGGAGGTGGGTTTCCGTGCCCTTCTTTTCTGGAGGCTTCCCATGACGCTCCTGGCCCCCTTCCCTGGCGTCCTGCAGCAGGATTCTTCGTCAGGCCTGTCCTACCGCGTGATGCAGCCCCCACCGGCCCAGCCCCGGGCGCTGGTGGTCCTCCTCCACGGCGTCGGCGGGCAGGAGACGGACCTGGCCGAGCTGGCGGCCGGCATGGCTCCTGGCGTCCTGGTGGTGCTCGTCCGCAGTAGGCTGCAGCTCGGGCCGGATCAGTTCGGCTGGTTCCGCGTGGCCTTCACGCCGGAGGGGCCGAAGATCACCGAGAGCGAGGCCGAGGCCAGCCGCCATGCGCTCATCCGGTTCGTCGACCACCTGCAGTCCCAGCACGGGATCGAGGCCCGGCGGACGGTCATCGCAGGCTTCAGCCAGGGCGGCATTCTGAGCGCCAGCGTGGCCCTCAGCGCCCCGGAGCGCGTGGGGGGCTTCGCCATCCTCTCGGGCCGCATCCTGCCGGAACTCGAACCGCGCATCGCCGGTCGTGAGTGGCTCGCGCACCTCCGTGGCTTCATCGGCCACGGGGAGAAGGACCGGACCCTGCCCCTGGCCTGGGCCCAGCGTTCCAACAGCCTGCTGGACGACCTGGGCATTCCCCACGTCACGCGCGTCTATCCGGTGGGCCACACCCTGAATCCGGAGATGCGGGCCGATGTCCTCGCCTGGATCGAAGGCCTCTCCGGGGCCGCCTGACGAGAGCGCGAAGCCTGGACCGCCCGGCTAGAACCGCGCCCCGAGCTGGATCTGGATGTCGAAGGCGCCGCTGTCATCCTCGGAGCTGACGCTGGTCCGAGTGGAGAGCCTGGTGCCGGGGCTGAGGAACAGGCCGAGGTTGAAGTAGGCGTGCGGACCCAGGGTGTGGGTGTAACCCCCGCCGATGAAGGGCGCCGTGGTGGCGACCTGGTCCACCTCGCCGGTCACCAGGGATTTCTCCCGCTTCGACCAGCGGAACACGGCTCCGCCGAGGTACCAGCTGCCCGGCGACTGGGGGCTGAAGAGGTAATCGACGAAAGGGCCGGTGCGCCTCTCCGTCGTCTCCGTCAGCCTGCGGCCTGTGAAGGGATCATTGAAGTGATCCCGCCACTGGACGTGCCGGTAGCCGAGCTGCCAATGGCTCGAAGCCGGACGGAAGCTGACCTGGAAGTCCTGGCCCTGGTCGGCCAGGAGGAACACCCCCGCTCCCACCCTGAAGTCCTGCGCCCGCAGGAAGGGCGGTCCCAGGAGCAGGATCACCAGCCACATGAGGGAGAGCCGGGGCATCGGCCGCCTCCATCCGCTAGAACCGCCGGCCGATGCCCAGCCACACATTGGGCCCGGTGGAATCCGTATCGGCGGTGACGGTGGGCGGCACCAGGGAACCGCTGGCAGAGACATCATGCTTGAGCCGGGCCCAGGAATAACTGGCGCCGACCTCGGCGTACCACGTGCGCTGGGCCGAGAGGTAGACGTCCACGCCGACCCCGATGGTGGCCATGGGGAACCAGCCGTCGTTGTCCACGTGGACCAAGGTCTCGTCCAGGAGGTCATTCCGGAGGGTCAGGAGGGTCCGATCCTTTTCGTAGGCCAGTCCGAGCCCGGCCTGGAGGAAGGGGGTCCAGCGGTGGCCCGTCCCCAGAGGGCGGTACTGCACCAGGGCCAGGAGATCGGCATAAATGCTGTACTTCTGCTCGAAGGCGAGGGTGGCGGGGCCGGCAGGCGTGTCCACGGTGGCCGAGCCATCGATCTTCCCCCGGGAGTAGTCCAGCTCGAGCCCCAGCTTCCAGTGAGGGTTCAGGTCCCGGTAGACCTGCACGCCCAGGTTGAGGTTCGCCACGTCATCCCAGGTCTTGAACGAGGTGCCCAGGGCCGTGTTGATGTCCTTGATCTGCTGGTTCGTCTCCGTCTGCTTGGGCCAGCTCTGCTGGAGGTACATGGTCGCGGTCCAGGGCTTCGCCCCTTCCTGGGTCCAGGCCGGGCCGCCGGCCAGGAGAAGGCCCGTGGCGAGCAGGCAGGACGCGGGCAGACGGAGGTGTGCGAAGGGTGTCGGCATGGGATCCCCGGAAGATGGCCCATGGATAATCCCGACCTCCCAAGGTGTCAATGCGAAAAGACGATTACCGGGTCTTCTTGACAGGGCAGGTCCAGATGACAACCCTGGTCCATGCCCCTCTTCTCCCGTCCTGATGGCGACCTCGTCCATGGCGAGGCCCCCGTGCGGCGCATCATGCCGTACCTCATGCGGGGGCGGAACGAGAGCTGCGTCTACCAGGAATCCATCTACCGCATCGCCGCCGCGCGGATGTGGCTGAAGGCCTACAACCGCGCCCACCACCCCAGGGCCACGCTCTTCCATCTGGTGGCCTACGCCGTGGCCGTGACCCTGGAGGCCCGGCCGCGCCTGAACCGCTTCGTCTCCGGGGGACGGATCTACCAGCGGCGGGGCGTCTCCTTCTCCTTCGTCGCCAAGAAGGAGTTCACGGAGGATGGCGAGGACGCCACCGTCAAGCTCGCGGCCGCCGAGGGCGAGAGCTTCCAGGACTTCTCCCGGCGCCTCTCGACCCAGGTGGACGAGGCGCGGGAGAGGGAGCGGGCCGTGGACCAGGAAGTGGCCCTGGTCATGCGGCTTCCCGGGCCCCTGGTGCGCCTGCTGATGGCCCTCGCACGGGGGCTGGACCATTGGAACCTCTACCCGGGCTTCATGATCCGCGACGATCCCATGTACGCGAGCATCTTCCTGGCCAACCTGGGCTCCGTGGGCGTCTCCGACGTCTACCACCACCTCTACGAGTACGGCACTGTGTCCATCTTCGGGGCGGTCTCCGCACCCCGGCGCGCGGCCTTCGCCACCCGGGACGGCGTGGCCGTGGAGGAGGCCCTGTCCGTGCGCTGGACCTTCGACGAACGCATCGACGACGCCTTCTCCTGCGCCCGGTCCCTGGTGCTCGTGCAGAAGATCCTGGAAGATCCGGGCCGCTGGCTGGGACCGCCGGAGGGGACGCCGACCTGGCGGGGCGCGGAAGCGGAGGTGCGGGCCTCATGATCGCGGCCCTGCGGCCTTCCGAGCGGCTGACGGTGCTGGTCCTGATCGGGCTGCTGGCGCTCAGCCTCCTCGCGCGGCCCGAAGGATGGGTCCTCCGGACCGCCGCCTTCGCCGGCCTGCTGACAGCGGTGCTGCTGCTGGGCCGGGCGCGCTGGAAGGGGCCCGGGGTGCTGCGGGACTTCCTTCCGGTCGCCGTGATCCTCGTCGTGTTCCTGCTCCTGCAGCCGCTGGTGGTGGCCCTGAACCCCCATCGCTGGGACGCCGCCCTGGCGGCGGCCGACCAACGCTGGTTCAGCCAGCTCGCCCCGGCCTGGCACGGCGCCTTCGGCCGACCCGCGGCCGTCACGGATCTGGTCTACCTCGCCTACGCGAGCTTCTACCTGCTGCCCATCGCCGTGGGGGCGCTGGCGCGCGTCCGCCAGGGGCCGGAGTCCTTCGAGCAGGTCGCGTTCACCATCCTCCTCGGGTTCTACCTGTCCTTCCTCGGCTATTTCCTGTGGCCTGCCGAGGGGCCGCGGGTGCCCGAGGCCCTGGCCCCAGCCCGACTGGGTGGCGGCGCCGTCTCCCACGCCATCCGTGCCTTCCTCCACGGGGCCGAATCGACCACCCTCGACGCTTTCCCCAGCGGCCACACGGCCCTCTCGGTGCTGCCAGCCATCCTGGCCACGCGGCGCTTCCCGCGCCTGGCCCCGTTCTTCTGGACCTGGGCTCTGGCGGTCGTCTTCGCCACCGTCTACATCGGCGTGCACTACGTGTCGGATGTGGCCGCGGGGCTCCTCCTGGCGGGACTGACGATGGGCCTGGCGCCGCTGCTGTCGCGCAGCCTGGGCGCGCGGGCGCTCAGCGCTCCAGAATGAAGGTCACCGGGCCGTCGTTAACCAGATCGACCTCCATGTGCTCCTGGAAGAAGCCGGCTTTTACGTGGGGGTACTGGGCCTTCAGCTGGTCCAGGAACTTGCGGAAGAGCACCCGGGCCGCATCGGGAGCCATGGCCTGATCGAACGAAGGCCGCCGGCCCCGGGCGATGCTCCCCGCCAGCGTGAACTGGCTGATGGCCAGGATCTCCCCGCCGGTGTCCTGGAGGCCGAGGTTCATCTTCCCCTCGCCGTCCTGGAAGATGCGCAGGCCCGCGATCTTGGCGGCGGCCCAGGCGCAGGTCGCCTCGGTGTCGCCGGTCTCGAGGCCCACGAGCACCACCAGGCCGGGGCCGATGGTCGCCTCCAACTCGCCGCACCGCACCGAAGCCCGCCGCACGCGCTGGATGACCGCCTTCACCGCAGCCCCGCCTTCCGCCCGATCTTCCGGGCCAGTTCCTTCGCCTCGGGATGTCCGAATCCCGCAGCGGCCAGGCCGTAGACCACCGCACACAGGGCCACCAGGGGCAGGAGGCGGCCGGCGAGCGGGATCCGCGTGAAGGCATGGGGCGCGTCGAGCGCGAGGAACCGGGCGCCGCCCCAGGCCAGCAGACCCATGAGGATGGAGGCCGCCAGGGCCCGGGCGGTGGCGTTCAGGAGCGGGCGCAGGTCGAGACCGGGCAGGCGGCGGCGCAGGCGCAGCAGCAGTCCCGCGAGGCCCGCGAGGCTCGCCAGCCCGTTGGCGAGCGCCAGGCCGCCGGTGCCCAGGGGCTTCAGCAGGGCGAGGCTGAGGGCCACGTTCAGCAGCAGGGTGCCGCCCGCCAGGGCCGCAGGGCCGCGGTAGTCCTTGAGTGCGTAGAGAGCCTGGTTGCCCAGCCGCTGAGCGGCGACGAAGACCAGGCCCACGGATTGGAAGACCAGGGTGAGGGCCGTCCAGTCCGAGGCGGCGGGATGGTAGGCGCCGGTGCGGAAGAGCAGGGCGCAGATGGGCCGGGCCAGGACCGCGAGGCCCACGGAGGCCGGCAGCACCAGCAGCGCCGAGGCCGAGATGGACTGGGTGAGGCTGCGGTTCATCCCCGGCCAGTCCCTGGCTTCGGCCTGGCGCGAGAGCGTGGGCAGCCCCGCGGTGGCCAGGCTCATGGCGAAGAGCCCCAGCACCATCTCGCCCATCATGCCGCTGTTGTAGAGCACCATCTGGGCGCCGTTCGGCAGGCTCGAGGCGAGCATGGTGCTGACGAGGGCATTGATGGGGTAGATGCCCGCCGCCAGCAGGCCCGGGCCCATGCGCCGCAACGCCTTGAGCACCCAGGGGTCCCGCAGGTGCAGCCCGAAGGACAGGCCGAAGCCCTCCTTCCGGACGGCCGGGAGCATGACCAGCAGCTGCAGCACGCCTCCTGCCAGCACGGCCAGGGCGCACACGACGGCCACGGTCTCCAGCGGCACCTGCCCGTTCCGCCTCAGCACCTGCAGCGTGATCCACCCGAAGGCGATGAAGGCCAGGTTCCAGAAGACGGACACCGAGGCCGCCAGGGCGAAGCGGTGGCGCAGGTTCAGCAGGCCCGCGAAGCCCGCCGTGAGGCTGACCAGGGCCAGGTAGGGGAACATGATGCGTCCCAGGCGGGCCGTGAGTTCGCTCTGGGTTTCGGGGCGGCCGAGGGTGAGCAGGCCCGCCAGGGGGCCCATGAAGAGCAGCACCAGGGCCACGCCCAGCAGCAGGAGGACCAGCAGGGTGCCCAGGAACCGCGCCGCCACGGCCTTCACGGCAGCCTCGCCCTCGGCGGCTTCCGCCTCGGCCAGGGTGGGCAGGAAGGCCGCGGTCATGGTGCCCTCGGCCGTGAAGCGGCGCAGCAGGTTGGGCAGCCGGAAGGCCACCGCATAGGCATCCGCCGCCGCGCCTGCGCCCAGCACATGGCTGAGGAAGAAGGTCTGGAGCAGGCCCGTGAGGCGGCTCAGCAGGGTCATGAACCCCACGACCCCTGCGGAGCGGAGCAGGCTGGGGCGGGCGGGAGCGGAATCACTCACGGTCGGCACTGGGCTAGATGGTCCATGAGTCTCCCGGGACTGGAGCCGCTAGTCGGAATTGAACCAACGACCATCCGCTTACAAGGCGGGCGCTCTACCAACTGAGCTATAGCGGCGACAACGGTTTACGGGGCAAGAGACTCACCCCTGCACCTATGTTGCACTCTCTGCCCGATTCTTCAAAGCCTGACCACTCCGCCTCATCGCGGAGGGGACATGACCACCAAGTTCAAGAACGGGCTAGCGAAGCAGCCAGGAGGAGCCTTCCACTACTGCATCCGAGTGAATGGGAAGCAGTACAAAGGAAGCACCCGAGCCACCGACCTCCTAACAGCCAAAAAGGTCCTGGAGGAAAAACGGCGTCAAATCCTCATGGGAGAGTGTGGAGTCCGTAGGATTCCAACCCTGGGGGAAATCCGGGAAGAGTGGCTGCGGGTCCACAAGGCGGTCTACAGCACCAAACATTGGCGGGATGTTGAGATCGTCAGCCGACTATGGATCCTGCCCCATCTGCGATCGAGCCGGGTGGATCGAATCACCAACGGGGATGTCCTTCACTTACGTTCCCAGATGCTAGAGGCCGGACGATCCCCTGTGAGCGTGAATGACATGCTCAAGATTCTGAAACTGCTTGGGAATTTCGGGGTCAGGCAAGGCTACCTATCCAAGCTGCCCTTCCGAGTGCAGTTCCTCAGGGTTCAGAAGAAGCCCCGCCCAACCCTCGCGGCGGCTCAGGCCCACCAGTTCTTTGCCGCAGTGGATCGGACAGCCTGCAACCCACACATCCCTGTCTTGATTCGGGCAATGGTCGGGCTTGGATTGCGTGAATCGGAAGCCCTGGGAATGCGGTGGGAGTGGTTCAACCCAGAACAGAGAACCTATGTGGTGGGTAAGGCGAAGGGAAAAGAAGCGCGAATATTGCCGGTCCCTGGCTGGCTTTGGGATTCCATTCATGCCATGCCTATGCGCTTGAATGAGTGGGTATTCCCGGCTGAGGATGGCAGGCCCCACCGCTCCCAGTTCTGCAAGAAGCCTCTTCAGCGTGCATGTAAAGAACTAGGGCTGGGGAACCTCACCCACCATCGCTTGAGGGCGACTTTCGCATCCCTTCACGCTGAAGCTGGCACGCCAATCACCGAGATTCAGGGGATGCTGGGGCACAAGAACATCCAGACGACCATGATCTATGTGGAGACCAGTCTGGAGGCAAAGAGATCAGCCCAGGATGTGCTAAGCCTGAAACTCGGATTGGCCTGAAGGGTTGGGCTGTAGGCCGATACACCGACTCGCAGGCTAAAGGCCAGGGCCGGGTATTGCCTTACAGGAACGGTTGGAATGTCTTAAGGATTACTTCGCCGGGTTCCTTGAAAATTACAATAACGAATCAAACCTGCCCGATGAGCGTTGAGGAGTGTCGCCCATCGGTGTTCTGGGTAGTATGTGTCCCGAACTGAACCGAAAGGTCCCAATGCACAATGCGGCCCATCTCATCAATTCAACGGATCTTGAGCAAGCCTCCGACCGCATTCAATTGCGTCAGTTATTACCCGTTCTAATACGGAGACTGATATTAGCTACAAATAAAACCGTCACACTTATTGATTTCCCAGGAGACGAGGGTGTAGGTGCCCCTGGCTGGGATGGTGTGGTTGAAGCGCAAATTCCTAGCGCGCACATACCGAAAGGTAAATCAGTTTGGGAATGCGGCACCAATAAAGCACCTAATGAAAAAGCCAATCAAGACTATAGTAAAAGGAAGAAGAAGAATCCTAAATCATTTGCAAAAAATATAACATATATATTTGTTACAACCAGACGATGGCAAAATAAAACGGCATGGATAAAAAGGAAAAAATCAGAAAAATACTGGAAAAATGTATTTGTAATTGATGCTGATATGATTGCAGCATGGCTTGAACAAGCTCCGGCAACGCATTATTGGATATCATCGATTGTTGGAAAGTCTGTTGAGGATATTGAAACTCTTGACGAGTTTATGGATGGTTTTTCGTCTGCAACTCAGCCACGATTAACGCCTGAGATCTTGACGATTGGGAGAGAGTCGCTCGTAAGTACGGTTCATAATTGGGTTATGTCTGATGATAGGCATAAAAAAATTCGATTTTTTTCGCGAAACAATGGAACGGTATATTTAGCGGCTGCTTTATTTATGCTTAAAGGCCAACAAAGAGAGCATATTTTATCAAAAACGTTAATTATAAAATCACCACGTGCCTGGAACTACATGAAAATTCAAGATGGAGAATTAATATTAATTCCATCATTCATGGGTATGACCTCGGAAAACAATATAAGCGCTGGTAATCATAGAATTCTTCAGTCGATCGGAAAAGAAGATGAACCTGGTTTAACTGAATCGTTTCCAGTAGATCACAAAGGGATTAAAGCTTTCGAAACCAAATTACATGAATTTATTCAAGATGAAGTGGAATGTCGATATTTGGCTTATTTGTGGCCACAGGATTTAAACGCATTTAGAAGAAGACTTGCAGTTCATCCTGAACTATCCCGCCCTAGGTGGGCGAAACCGATAGCGGGACGCAAGATGTTGGCACCCATGCTGATTGGGGCTTGGGTGGAGGCAAATTCAAAGGATCTGGAATGCCTCGAAGCATTGACCTGCGAACCTTGGGCCAAACAGATTGATACACTGGTCCCGTGGCTGTTTCAGGATGATCCGCCGATTACATGCATTGGAGGTTCTTGGTCAATTACTTCCAGAACTGATTCATGGAATTTGTTAGCTCCATTCTTAACTCATTCAGATCTTGATAATTTTAAAAAGATAGCCTGTCTTGTCTTGGAAACATCGAATCCAAGTGTTGATGAAGATTTTATATTTAATCTCGATTTGCGAAAAAGCAGACCACCACATTTTTCCCCTGCCATAAGAAAGGGTATTGCTGAACAAATCGCGCAGATGTGTAACGAAAATGAATTGAAACCATTGGCTCAATCTAGTTTTTCTCAAGTAGCTGAATCAATTATTTATAATTGGTTCGAAGCTGCAGCAAAGAATCCAAAGCTATGGGTGTTATTGGCAGATGAAGATCTGTTTCGATACTTTGCTGAAGCATCTCCAGATTTATTTCTTACTAAGCTTGAAGAAATAATTATTGAAAATCCAAAGGTGTTTGATGAAGTCTTTATCAAGACAGACAATAGCCTACTTTCGAAAAGATCTCCTCACCCAGGTTTAATGTGGGCATTAGAGGTTATCGGGCGAATTGAGAACTATTTCCCACAAGTAATAAATATACTTATAGCACTGCACGAAATATCTCATCAAAAAATTATAAATAATACTCCACTTGAATCAGCATTGTCACTCTTGTGCCTTTGGTACCCACAAACTGACGCAAATTTCGAAAAGAGGAAATTTGTCATTGATTCGATACTTAAAAATAAAAATGAAATAGGTTGGATTATACTTACGAATCTATTACCTGGAAGAATTAATTCTGCCACAGAGAATCCGAAACCTCGATGGTATAGATCATACAAGGCCAAGGAAAATATAATTACACAAAGAGACCTCTACTATAATTATTTGGAAATATTGGAAATTGCATTTAGTCAATCAGAGGGAAATTCAAATCGATGGAATCAACTTCTAAAGCAAATTCATGATTGGCCAGAAGTATTTGTATCAAAACTCATAGATTGTATTAACTTAGAAGATATTACCAAATTTAGTGAAACCAGTCGGGAATCGCTGCGATCCACGCTCAGGGAAATTCACAGTCGCCATAAATCACACTCTGATTCTGGGTGGGCCTATAAAGCTAGGCTCCTACAAAAAATTAAAAGATTGTATAACAAATTAGAGCCAGAAAATATTATATTGAAATATGGTTGGATTTTTTCTCGAAATCCAACATTGCTGGAGGGTCGAAAATATGATTATGTTAAAGATGAACAAAAAATAAATAAAGAACGAATAAATAGTATTGAATTTATTTTTAAAGCCGGTGGTTGGGAATATATTAAAAAATTAATAAAAAATGCAGAATCGCCTGAAGCAGTAGGCTACACCTTTTCAAAAATCAATAATAATACTCGCCTTGAAAACTTAATTTTATTGAATTATTTGACGTCAGAAAATTTAAAAAATAACCAATTTTGCCGTGGATATATATATGGGATGTTTGAAAAATATGGATCAATCTGGAGTGATAATATATATGAAAAATTGAAGAAAAGAATGACTGTTAAGCAACGTGCTAATTTTCATCTTTATCTTCCCTTTGATGCGGTCAGGGTTAAATCCTTAACCGCTAAGCCTGCCAGAATCTACTGGACTAACTTCATTGGTTATGGACTTGGGGAAAAATATGATGAAATAATACCGCACTCGTTAGTAATTGTAAATCGACCATTTGCAGCACTCGAAATGCTGTGCCTTTATCATAAGAATGACAGCTCTTGGCCTGTCGATTTACTCGAAAAAATACTGAAAGAAATATTAAAACCTACACATAAAATTGATGCGCCATCCGATATGACAATTCATTATTTAGAAAAAATATATAAAAGCATGAAAGGAAATGCCTCATTCCCGGAAACTCTTTTGCTTCAGATTGATTTGTTGATGATACAAGCAAACAATATATCATGGGTTCCATCTATATTAAATTCAACTATATCCTCGGATCCTGCTATTTTTATCGAAGCGATTCAAATTGCATACATTCCAAAGGGACAACAAAGAAGAGCATTAAGTGAAGAAGAGCAGGCCAAGGCTGGTCTTGCTGATGGGGTCTTAAGGACCTGGTCAGGAATACCCGGGCTAGATCAGCAAAATACTTTTAACAAGCAGAAGGCACTCGATTGGATTGAAAGAATGAAAGCTGAACTATCAACATCCGGGCACCTTGCCGCTGGCCTGCTGAAACTCGGGAACGCTATGGGCCGATACACAGGTCATGGGACTCCGGGAAAGGAGACCTGTCTCTTGATAGAGCTAATCTCAGAACCAGATTTCGATCAAGGGTTCGAAACGGGGATCTTTAATAGTCGAGGGGTGCATTCGCGATCGATGTACGCTGGAGGACAGCAGGAACGCGACCTTGCCACTCACTTCGATTCCAATGCTGAACAGGTCAAGATATTCCCGAGAACATCGGCGATTATGCGAAGGCTAGCCGAAACTTATCGAAGGCTTGGTGGAGATCAAGACCGTGAAGAGGCGCTTCTTCGACGTCGCCCATAGTCATAAGAAAGTGATTCTCCCCCTTACTAATCGTTGTTCTTTTCTTCAGGAATGGCCGAGCGGGTGATTACCTGGGCTGTGCGGTAACGATTACAACAGGTCAATCACAGGTTCCAGCGAAAACTCCAACGCAAACAACCGCCAACATAGGCCACATCTATCTCTTGACCTATGTTGGCGGCAGCCATTCTTTCAAAATTACCCCGCCTGGGCCTGAAGCACCTTGGTCCTCCACCAGAACCAAGTGGTACGGAGGGATGCTGCGGTCACGCCACGGTAGATTACTACGTACCCCAGCACCGGATGAAGAAGTCGATCTCGCTTAAACCCCCACCCCCATTGACTCCTGGTGCTTTTAATGGCTCCTCAAGCGGTCAGCTTTTCACGGGCAAGGGCATAGACTGGTAGCAGGCCCAGGAGAGACAACCTGGGTTTGCACCTTTCTCGGGCAGGGGTTCCAACGAACGCAAGGAACCACGAGGGTTTCAAGCCGTTTCGACTTGCACCTCTATTGCACCTGCACAACCTTGAAACGCTCACAACCATGCTGAGTGGTCAGTTCTTTGATAGATCGGGCAATTCGCTGAAACCCCCGCCAGCAGTGGCTTTGGGGGCTTCACATCCGAGCCGCTAGTCGGAATTGAACCAACGACCATCCGCTTACAAGGCGGGCGCTCTACCAACTGAGCTATAGCGGCACGGTGTCCAGTCTATCGGGTTTTACGGCTTTCCTGAATGGCGCCGAGGGAAGGGGAGGCCAACCCGGTTGTTGTTCTCAGCGGTGCGGGGGCCCCATTTTCAGGCGACATTCAATCGCCTGAAAATGGACCCGCATCCGCTTCGACCCGCTATCTTGGGTCCCCAGCGGGATCCCGCTTCAGGTCTTCCATGAAGGTCTCCATCCACTTGGTGGAGAACGTTCCGGCGATGAAGTCGGGGTGGTCCATGATGCGGCGATGCAGCGGGGCCGTGGTCTTGATGCCTTCGATCACCAGGGTGTCCAGGGCGCGGCGCATGCGGGCGATGGCCTCAGAGCGGTTGGCGCCGTAGGCGATGAGCTTGGCCACCATGGAGTCGTAGTGGGGCGGGATCACCGCATCCTGGTGCATGGCGGTATCCACGCGGATGCCAGGGCCGCCGGGGAAGTGCAGAGCGGTGATGCGACCGGGGCAGGGCGTGAACTTGAAGGGGTCCTCGGCATTGATGCGGCACTCGATGGCGTGCCCCTTCTGGACCACATCTTCCTGGCGGAAGCTCAGCTTCTGGCCCGCCGCGATGCGGAGCTGCTCCTTGACGATGTCGATGCCCGTGACCAGCTCGGTGACGGGGTGCTCCACCTGGACGCGGGTGTTCATCTCCATGAAGAAGAAGTCGCCACGCTTGTCGAGGAGGAACTCGATGGTGCCTGCGTTGTAATAGCCCACGGCCTTCGCCGCCTTCACGGCGGTGTCGCAGATGCGCTGGCGCAGGGCGGGATCGAGCACCGCGCTGGGGCTCTCCTCGATGAGCTTCTGGTGGCGGCGCTGGATGGAGCACTCGCGCTCGCCCAGGTGCACCACGTTGCCGAAGAGGTCGCCCATGATCTGGACTTCGATGTGGCGCGGCTCCAGGAGGTACTTCTCCATGTAGACGGCATCGTCCCCGAAGGCGCCCTTGGCCTCGCTGCGGGCCGTGTTGTAGAGGTCCGGCAGCTCCTCGGGATTATTGCAGATGCGCATGCCGCGGCCACCGCCGCCCGCGCTGGCCTTGACGATGACGGGGTAGCCGATCTGCTCGGCCACGACCAGGGCCTCTTCGACGGTCTCGATGATGCCGTCGCTGCCGGGCATCAGGGGGACACCCGCCTCCAGCATGGTGGCCTTGGCCTGGGCCTTGTTGCCCATCTTGCGGATGATCTCGGGGCTGGGGCCGATGAAGGTGATGCCGCAGGCCTGGCAGACTTCCACGAAGTGCGCGTTCTCGCTGAGGAAGCCGTAGCCGGGGTGGATGGCCTCGGCGCCGGTGACTTCAGCCGCCGCGATCACCTGGGGGATGTTCAGGTAGGACTTCGAGGACGGCGGGGGCCCGATGCAGACTTCCTCATCGGCGAACCGCACGTGCAGGGCGTTGCGGTCGGCCTCGGAGTAGACGGCCACGGTCTGGATGCCCATCTCCTTGCAGGCGAGGATCACGCGGAGCGCGATCTCACCGCGGTTGGCGATGAGCACCTTCTTGAAGGGCGGTGCGTCCGGCGCGGCGGGTGCGGGCTGCGGGCCCTTGCGCTTGATGGCGGAGGCCATGGCTAACCGATCCGGACCGCGAAGAGGCGCTCGCCGTACTCGACGGGGGTGCCGTTCTCCACCAGCACCTTCACGACCTCGCCGGCCACATCGCACTCGATCTCGTTCATGAGCTTCATGGCCTCGACGATGCAGAGGGTCTGGCCAGGCTTCACGAAGTCGCCCGGAGAGGCGTAGGGGGCTGCCGTGGGGTTGGAGGCGCGGTAGAAGGTCCCCACGATGGGGCTGGTGACGTAGTGGATGCTGGGGTCATCGATCGGGACCGCCGGAGCGGCGGGGGCCAAGGGCGCCGCCATGTGGGCGGCGGGAGCGAGCGGCGCCACCGGGGCGGCGACCACCACCGGAGCGGCCTGCACGATGGGGGCCGGACCATCCTTGCGGATGCGGAAGCGCATGTCGCCGGCTTCGAACTCGAACTCCTGGAAGGGCTCGCGGCCCACCAGGGCGATCAGGGCCTTGATCTCGTCCAGGCCCAGGGGGGTGCTCGGGGCGGTGCTGCGGGGGGCCGTGGCCTTGGGCGTGGCCTTGGGGGCGGCGGGCTTGGGAGCCTGGGCGGGCTTCTTGGCGGCAGCGGGCTTCTTGCGGGAGGTGCTCATCAATGCTCCAACGATCGGATCGGGCTGGGGAAGGGAACGAGCATAGCAAACCAGCCGGAGAGGGTCAGGTCACGATTCTTCCGGGGGGGCGGCGGCCGGGGCCTTCTTGCGAAGCCGGGGGCCGGTTTCTTCAGGGCGGAACTCTTTGCGGGCGGCATCCAGGATGCCGTTGAGGAATTGCGTGCCTTCCTGGTCGCTGAATTCCTTCACGATCTCCAGAGCCTCGTTGATGACGATGGGGAAGGGCACTTCCTTGACGTACATCAACTCGTAGAGCCCCAGGCGGAGCAGGTTGCGGTCCACGGCGGCCATGCGGTGGATCTTCCAGTGCTCGGCGTACTTCGTCAGCACGAGGTCGATCTCGTCCATGTGGCCATGCACGCCGTCCACCAGCCGGCGGGCGTAATAGAACGCATCCCGGTTCAAGTCCTGGATGGCATAGAATCCCGCGAACACCTGATCCGGCGCGTAGCCGGAAAGGTCCATGGCGTACAGCATCTGCAGGGCGTACTCGCGCCCCCGGCGGCGAACTCCCATCTACTTGCGCCCCTTCGTCCCGGCCTTGAGGGTGTGGGCGAGGTCGGCCATCTCGAGGACGCTCTGGGCGGCCTCCCAGCCCTTGTTGCCCATCTTGGCGCCGGCCCGGTCGATGGCCTGCTCCACGCTGTCCGTGGTCAGCACGCCGAAGGACAGCGGCAAGCCGGTCTCCAGGGCCACCTGGGCGGCGCCCTTGGTGACCTCGGCGGCGATCATGTCGAAGTGGGGCGTGCCGCCCCGGATCACCGAGCCCAGCACGATGACGCCAGCGTAGCGGCCACTCTGGGCCGCCAGCTTGGCCGCCTGGGGCAGCTCGAAGCTCCCCGGGACGCGGATGAGGTCCATCTGGTCTTCGTGGCCGCCATGGCGGAGGATGCAGTCCTTGGCGCCCTCGATGAGGCGCTCCACGATGAAATCGTTCCAACGCGAGGCCACCAGCGCGAAGCGATCGCCGTCGTGGACGCGGATGTGGCCCTCAAAGATCCCCATGGGAACCCCCCGAAAGGTGGTCAAGAACTGATGAGGCTAGCATACCCCGTGGCAGCGGTCACTCGGAAAAGGCCCGGGGCATGGCCCCGGGCCTTTTCCGGGAGGGAGCAGACCTAGACCTGGACGGTGTCCGCGACCTCGCGGAAGTCCGCGATCTGGTCGAAGTTCATGTACCGGTAGATGTCCTTCGCCTTGGCGTCCACGACGCCGATCTGGGCCTGGTACTCCGCCACGGTGGGGATCTTCCCGAGGAGGGCGCAGATGGCGGCCAGCTCGGCGGAGCCGAGGTACACCCGGGTGTCGAGGCCCAGGCGGTTCGGGAAGTTGCGGGTGGAGGTGGACATGGCCGTGCTGCCCTTGCGGACCTGGGCCTGGTTGCCCATGCACAGCGAGCAGCCGGGCATCTCCATGCGGGCGCCGGTGCGGCCGAGGATGCCGTAGTAGCCCTCCTGGGTGAGGATGTAGGCGTCCATCTTGGTGGGCGGGGCGATCCAGAGCCGGGTGGAGAGGTCGGTCTTGCCGTCCAGCAGCTTCCCGGCGGCGCGGAAGTGGCCGATGTTGGTCATGCAGGAGCCGATGAACACCTCGTCGATCGTGTCGCCGGCCACGGCGGAGAGCAGCTTCACGTCGTCCGGATCGTTCGGGCAGGCCACGATGGGCTCCTTCACGTCCGCGAGGTTGATCTCGATGACGGCGGCGTATTCGGCATCCGCATCGGGGGCCAGCAGCTCCGGCTTGGCGATCCAGGCCTGCATGGCCTTGATGCGGTTCTCCAGCGTCTCGCGGTGCTCGTAGCCGTTGGCGATCATCCACTTCATGAGCGTGATGTTCGAGGTCATGTACTCGATGATCGGTTCCTTGTCCAAGCGCACCGCGCAGCCGGCGGCGGACCGCTCGGCGGAGGCGTCCGTCAGCTCGAAGGCCTGCTCGACCTTCAGCTTGGGCAGGCCCTCGATCTCAAGGATGCGGCCGCTGAAGATGTTCTTCTTGCCCTTCTTCTCGACAGTGAGCAGCCCCTGCTGGATGGCGTAGTAGGGGATGGCGTTCACCAGATCGCGCAGGGTGACGCCGGGCTGCAGCTCGCCCTTGAAGCGCACCAGCACGGATTCCGGCATGTCCAGGGGCATGACGCCCGTGGCGGCGGCGAAGGCCACCAGGCCCGAACCGGCGGGGAAGGAGATGCCGATGGGGAAGCGGGTGTGGGAGTCGCCGCCGGTGCCCACGGTGTCGGGCAGGAGCAGGCGGTTCAGCCAGCTGTGGATGACGCCGTCGCCGGGCTTCAGGGACACGCCGCCGCGGTGGGTGATGAAGGGGGGCAGCTCGCGGTGGGTCTTCACGTCCACGGGCTTGGGGTAGGGCGCGGTGTGGCAGAAGGACTGCATCACCATGTCGGCGGAGAACTGCAGGCAGGCCAGGTCCTTCAGCTCGTCGCGGGTCATGGGGCCCGTGGTGTCCTGGGAGCCGACGGTGGTCATCCTGGGCTCGCAGTAGGTGCCGGGGCGGATGCCGGCGACCCCGCAGGCTTTGCCGACCATCTTTTGGGCCAGGCTGAAGCCCTTGCCGGTGTCCTTGGGCACGGCCGGCAGGCGGAAGATGGTGGAGGCGGGCAGGCCCAGGGCCGCCCGGGCCTTGGTGGTCAGGCCCCGGCCGATGATGAGGGGGATGCGGCCGCCGGCGCGCACTTCGTCGAAGATCACCTCGGACTTCACCTTGAACTCGGCGATGACCTTCCCGTTCTTCAGGGCCTTGCCCTCGTAGGGGCGCAGCTCGATGACATCGCCCATCTCCATGCCGTTCACGTCCAGCTCGATGGGCAGGGCGCCGGCATCTTCCATCGTGTTGTAGAAGATGGGGGCGATCTTGGAGCCCAGGCAGACGCCGCCGAAGCGCTTGTTGGGCACGAAGGGGATGTCCTCGCCCGTGAACCACAGCACGGAGTTGGTGGCCGACTTGCGGGAGGAGCCCGTGCCCACCACGTCGCCGACATAGGCCACCAGGTTCCCCTTGGCCTTGAGGGCTTCCAGCTGCTTGAGGGGGCCGACCTTGCCGGGATCGTCAGGGTTGATGCCGGGCCGGGCATTCTTCAGCATGGCCAGGCCATGGAGCGGGATGTCGGGGCGGCTCCAGGCGTCGGGGGCGGGAGAGAGGTCGTCGGTGTTGGTCTCGCCGCTGACCTTGAAGACCGTCAGGGTGAGGCTCTGGGGCACTTCGGGCCGGCTGGTGAACCACTCGGCCTCGGCCCAGGACTTCAGCACGGCCTTCGCGTTCGCATTGCCCTGGTCGGCCTTGGCCTTCACGTCCTCGAAGGCGTCGAAGACCAGCAGGGTCTTCTTGAGGCCCTCGGCGGCGATCCCGCCCACGGTGGCGTCGTCCAGCAGGTCGATGAGGGGCTTCACGTTGAAGCCGCCCAGCATGGTGCCGAGCAGCTCCGTGGCCTTCTCGCGGGAGACCAGGGCCACCTTCTCCCTGCCGCTGGCCACGGCGGCCAGGAAGGCGGCCTTCACGCGGGCGGCGTCATCCACGCCGGCGGGCACGCGGTGGGTCAGCAGGTCGAGGAGGAAGGCCTCTTCGCCCTTGGGGGGATTGGCCAGCAGGTGGGTGAGCTCGTCGGTCTGAGCTTCGGTGAGCGGCAGGGGCGGAATCCCGAGGGCGGCACGCTCGGCAACGTGTTGGCGATAGGCTTGCAGCACGGTCAACTCCCCTGTGGACGCCCCTGGGCGCGATCGAATGGCTTTGGCGGGGCACCGTCCCCGCAGCGGGCGGGCATAGACTCCCGCCACGTCCATTCTACATGGGCCGCCCCGGAGGAACGCCGCCCGGCGCCGTCTTCGAGGCTAATTCCTAGTAGCCTGCCGCCTGGCCGTCCTTTCGCGACTCGCTGGCCCCGAAGTAGACCTTCTGCCGGGGATCCCAGCGGATGGCCTGGTAGCCACCGTAGCCGCCGAACATCCAGCCCACGCCATGGCCACGGTTCATCAGCTCGCGGACCGTCTCGTAGGGGAAGCCACTCTCCAGCTGGATGGTACCTGGCAGCTTCCCCTTCTCGCCCGTAGGCTCCGGGGAGCCGTCGTGGCTCATGCGGGGCGCGTCGCCGGCCTCCTGGGCGTTCATGCCGAAATCGATGAGGTCCATGACGATCTGCACATGGCCGATGGGCTGGAACTCACCGCCCATGACCCCGTAGCTGAGGAAGGGCTGACCATCCTTGGTGATGAAGCCCGGGATGATGGTGTGGAAGGGCCGCTTGCCCGGCGCGTAGGTGTTGGCGTTGCCCTCCTCCAGGTTGAACAGCTCGCCGCGGTCCTGGAGGCAGAACCCCAGGTCGCCGGGCGTCATGCCGCTGCCCATGCCGCGGTAGTTGCTCTGGATGAGGCTCACCATGTTGCCTTCGCCGTCGGCGGTGGTGAGGTAGACCGTATCGCCTTCCTTCAGGGGCGGGTGGCCCGCCTCCAGGCGACGCGACGCGCGGTCGCCGATGAGGGCCCGGCGCTGGGCGGCGTAGTCCTTCGACAGCAGCCAGGAGAGGGGCACCTTCATGAAGGCCGCATCGGCGTAGAACTTCGCCCGGTCCTCGAAGGCCAGCTTCTTGGCCTCGGTGAACAGGTGCACGTGCTGGGGGCTGCCGAAGGGGATCTTCGAGAAGTCGTAGCCCTCGAGGATGTTCAGCATCTGGAGCGCCGCGATGCCCTGGCCGTTGGGAGGCAGCTCCCATACGTCGTAGCCGCGGTAGTTCACGCTGACGGGTTCCACCCAGTCCGAGTGGTGGGCGGCCAGGTCCTCGTAGCTGAGGAAGCCGCCGTTGGCCTTCATGTAGGCATCGATCTTCCGGGCGATCTCGCCCTTGTAGAAGGCGTCGCGGCCGTCCCGGGCCAGGATCTCCAGCGTCCTGGCCAGGCGCGGATTGCGGATGACCTCGCCGCTCACGGGGCCCCGCTTGCCGTCCACGGTGAAGGTTTCCAGGAAGCCCGGGTACTTGCCCAGCACGGGCACGCTGCGGCCCCAATAGTAGGCGATGAGCTCAGATACCGGGAACCCATCCTTGGCGTACCGGATGGCGGGGGCCAGCACCTGCGCCATGGGCAGCTTGCCGAACTTCCTGTGCAACTCGAACCAGCCGTCCACGCAGCCGGGCACGCTCACGGGCAGGGGGCCCTGGGCGGGGATGTGCTTGAGGCCCAGCTTCTTGAAGTGATCCAGCGTGAGCGATTTCGGAGAGCGGCCGCTGCCGTTGAGGCCGTGCAGCTTCTTCGTCTTCGCGTCCCACACGATGGCGTAGAGGTCGCCCCCCATGCCGCTGCCCGTGGGCTCCATGAGGCCCAGGGCCGCGTCCGCGGCGATGGCGGCATCCACCGCAGAGCCGCCCTGCTTGAGGATGTCCAGGGCGATCTGGGTCACCAGGGCCTGGCTGGTGCAGGCCATGCCGTGCTGGGCCGCCACCTCCGAGCGCGTGGCGAAGGCCCGGCCGGTGACCCGGTCCCCGCCGGTGAGCGGGGACAGGGCCATCAGACCCACTGTGAACGAAGCCAGCGCGCGGAGCAGCGGAGGGCGCATGAAGTCTCCTGTCGTCAGTCCTGGGGGTCGTCCGCCGTGGGCCAGCACGACTCGGCGGCGCGGCGGGTGGTGACGGTGATCGTGGGGCCTGCGGGGGCCATGAACTTGGGGTCCAGGATCTTGGCGATCCGGTCCTTCAGGTCATCCAGGTGGGCGCGGGTGGCCTTATCCCCGGCGGGCCGGGAGACGAGGCCCTGGAGGGTCTTCAGCTCCGCCCGCACCATGCCGTGGGTGTCGTCGCTGGCGTTCACGGGCAGCAGGGAGAGGCCGAGCCCGCCCATGGCCAGGCTGGGGGCCGGCGACAGGTTCAGCAGGTTGCCGAGCTGCTCGAGGTAGGCGCGCTGGAGGTTCCGGCGGGCGGGGGCCACCTTCGCTCCCGGCGCCTGCAGTTCGGTGAAGATGCCGCTCCGCAGGTCCGCCAGCAGCTGGGCCGTGGTGTAGGCCTGGTCGCCCAGCAGGGCCTCCTGCTCTTCGAGCCGGGTCAGCCGGGCGCGGTCCAGGAGGGCGCTGAGGATGCCGCGCTGGGCGGCCAGCAGGCGCAGCTGTCCGGCGTCGGGCTCCAGCTTGGCCAGCAGGGCCGGGTCCATCAGCCAGGTGGGCGTCTTGAAGAGGGCTCCGTTGAGGTATTTCACGGCCTCGGCCTGGCGGCTCCGGGGGACCGGCGTGAAGCGGCCGCCCTCCTGGCCCGCGTGCTTGTTCTCGGTGTCGAAGCCGCCGACCAGCACGGCCACGTGCCCCAGTTCCCGGCGCCACTGGCCCCAGATGGCCTCGTAGAGGTGGGCGAAGTCCTTGAAGTCCTCGCCGGGCTTCAGGGCCGCCTTCGGCAGGAACCCGACCACGCGCTGGAGGTTCTTCGTGCCGAGGGTGGTGGCCTTCACGGCATCCGCATCGCCCACGGCCTCGGTCTGCTCGCCCGGGTCCACGCCCGCGCCGCCGGCGGTGGAGAAGCGCAGCCAGGGCTCCTTCTCCTGCACCTTCAGCCAGTCGTTCAGCACGGGCTTCTCGTCATCCGCGGTCTTCGCGGCGGGAATCGGCGTATAGCCCCACTTCACCGCGAACTTGTCGTAGGGGCCGAGCTTCGGGATGAGGTCGGCGGGATCGAAGCCATCCTCGGGCTGGGCCACGTAGTTGAAGCGGCAATAGTCCATCAGGGTGGACACGTGACCCATCTGCTTGACCCAGGCCTTGTCGCGGATCTTCTCGAAGGGGTACTGGGAGCTGGCCTTGAAGTTGTGGGGGAAGCCCAGGGAATGGCCCACCTCGTGGGTCACCACGTAGGCGAGCAACTCGCCCATGAGGCCATCGGGCAGGGGCAGGGTCTGGGCCCGCTTGTCCAGGGGCGCCACCTGGGTGAAGTACCAGTCCCGCTGGAGCTGCAGGATGTTGTGGTAGATGACGATGTCGGCTTCCAGGATCTCGCCCGTGCGGGGGTCGCTGATGTGGGGCCCGTAGGCGTTGGCCACCGGCGAGGGCACCCAGCGGATCACGGAGTAGCGGGCATCCCCGGCGTCGAAATCCGGATCCTCCTCCTTGGTGGGCGCCAGCTTCGCGATGATGGCCCCCTTGAAGCCGGCACCCTCGAAAGCGGGCTGCCAGGCCTCCACGCCCTTCTTCACGAAGGGCACCCACTGGGCTGGCGTGGCGCGGTCGATGTAGAAGGTGATGGGCTTCACCGGCTCGCTCACCGCCGCGGCGGGATCCTTCTTCTCCAGGCGCCAGCGCGTGATGTAGGTGCGCTGGGCGGCCTCATGCACGGGGCGGCCGTAGTCCGTGTTCCGCACACTGAAGAAGCCAAGGCGCTCGTCGGAGACGCGAGCCATCATGGGCTTTGCGGGCAGCTCTACGAAGGAATAGAACATCGTCACGGTGCCGCTGGTGCCGGGCCGGAGCGTGGGCGTGCCGAAGGGCGAGGGCGTCGGGAAGCCCGTGGCGCCCGCCGGGCTGAAGGGCACGCTGTAGGTCTGAAGAGCCTCGACGTTGAGGTTGGCCGGGAAGGCCTTCACCTTGTCCACGAAGCTGCGGGAGGCGTCGAACATCTGGGCGCCCAGCAGCTGGCGGGCGCTGTACTCGGGAACCTCCGTGGTGAACAGGCGGCTGGCCTCGATGACGGGCGAGCCGTCCTTGGCGAAGGCCTCCACGGGGAAGCTCATGAGGATGGTGTCGCTGCTGGCGGCTTCCACGGCCTTGGCGATGGGTTTGGAGGGATCGGCCACCACCGAATGGGAGACCTGCTGCAGCAGCACCCGGTGCTCCTTCAGCACCCAGCGCACGGTGTCTGAATCCACCACCCTCCCCGCATGGTCGATGTTGGCCGGGGTGCGGTTGGCCGACACCACCAGCAGCAGCTCTTGCCCGAGCCGGCCCTTGGGGATCTCGAAATAGAGCTTGCCCTTCAATTGATGCACCTTGATCAGGCCCTCCTGGGACTTCGCCTCCGGGGTGATCACCTTGTCGTAGGGCTTGGGTTCGGAAGCCTCCGGCGCGGCCGCGGGGCGGGGCGTGGGGGCGCCGCCATTGGCGGGGGGGGCCTGGATGGTGGGGCGCTGGGCGGTGAGCAGACTGGCCGCGAGGGCCAAGGCGAGGCTGGTCAGGCATCGGGTCGTCATGGAGGCTCCGGGGAACTGGCCCCCATGGTAGATGGAATTGCCTCGCAATTCGAGGGTCATGTGCGGCCCCTCAAGTTCCGGATCCGAAAGGAATCCTGGGACACTGGGTCAGAGGTGCCCATGTCCTTCGACGCCACTGCCCGGGAGACTCATCTCCTCCGCTACCGCCAGGGCCCGGCCCTGTTGCGCCAGGCCTGGGAGGAGGTCCCCGGGGAGGCCCGGGTCTGGCGCCCCGGCGAGGGCCGGTGGAGCGCCCACGAGGTGGTGATCCATTGCGCGGACTCGGAGACCTACGCCGCCACCCGCATCCGGCTCCTGCTGGCCGAGCCCGACCCGCTCATCGTGGGCTATGACGAAAACGAATGGGCGAGGCGCTTCGACTACCACGCCTCGGATCCGGAGTTGGCGCTGCGCCTGATCGAGCTGGTGCGCGCCCACACGTCGGCCCTGCTCGACCGGCTGCCGGAGGCGGCCTGGGGCCGGCTGGGCCGCCACACCCACAGCGGGCCCTACGGCACCGACGACTGGCTGCGCAGCTATGCGGCCCACCTGGAGATCCACGCCGCCCAGATCCGCCGGAACCTGGCCGCCTGGGGGAGCCGGCATGTCCGCTGAGCTCGATCTGGCCGCCTACCGGCGGCGCATCGGTTACGACGGCGCGCTGGAACCCCGCCTGGACGTGCTCCGTGCCCTCCACCTGGCCCACGCCACGGCAATCCCGTTCGAGAACCTGGACATCCAGCTGGGCCTGCCCATCCGGCTGGATCTGGCCTCGCTCCAGGACAAGCTGGTGCGGCGGCGGCGCGGGGGCTACTGCTTCGAGCAGAACACCCTGTTCCTGGCCGTGCTGACGGCGGCGGGGTTCGAGGTCATGCCCTGCGAGGCCCGGGTCCGCCTGGGGGCGCAGGAGATCCTGCCCCGCACCCACATGCTGCTGGTCGTGCGGTTGGCCGGCGGTGCCTGGCTCTGCGACGTGGGGTTCGGCGGCGAAGGGCTGCTCCAGCCCGTTCCACTGGACGGTCAGGCCCACCCCCAGTTCCAGAACGTCTACCGGGTCGCTGGGGAGCAGGGCCTGTGTGTCCTGCAATCCCGCCGCGGGGAGGACTGGGAGGATCTCTACGCCTTTCAGCCCGAGGCGCGCTTCCCCGTCGATTTCGAAATGGCCAACCACTACACCAGCACCCACCCGGAATCGCGGTTCATCCGGACGCTCACGGCCCAGCTGCCCGGCCCCGAGGTGCGCCGCATCCTCCGGAACCGGGCCTATGCGGAGCTCCGCGGCGCTGAGGTGAGCGGCCGGGAGTTGGCGCCGGAGGAGGTGATCCCCGTCCTGCGCACGGTCTTCGGCCTGGACCTTCCGGAAGGGGCGAGGTTCCGGGCCTTCGAAAACTAACGCGCCCCGTACCGGCCGGGAAGGGCCGCCAGCTCCCGGGCCACAGCCTCGTCCAGCCGTGCCCGGGGTCCCTCCTCAAGCTGTCCGGCCAGGGGGTAGATCCGCTCCTCCTCGAGGGCGTTGTGGGGGATCAGCCGCCGGCGGACCGTCTCCACCGAGGCCTTCACCGAAGCCCAGTCCACGTCGGGACCCTTTAGCGCGTTCACCGCCGAGGCCAGGGTGGCCATGAAGACATCGTGGTCCTCCCGCAGCCCCCGGAGGGAGGCCGCCAGGTCGGGCCACGCTTCCACCAGGACCGGGAACAGCGCCGTGTGCTCGGCCCGGATGTGCACCGCGAGGCGCATCCAGATCCGGTCGATGGCGCGATGGGCCTCGGTCCGGGCCTCCCGATCCATCGCCGCCCGGGCCTCCCGGAAGAGGGCGTCGATCTCGCCGTGGTCCGCCGCCAACCGGATGGCCAGGGGAGCATCGGATGACGACCTGGGCACAGGACCTCCTCCGGGTTCGTGGAATCATGGTGCCATGTCCAAGGCACCTTCCACGAATGCGACCCGGCTGCTCAGGCAGGCGGGCGTGCCCTACACCGAGCATCTGTACCGCTACGAGGACCATGGCGGCACCGCCGTGAGTGCCCGGGAGCTGGGGGTGGACGAGCACGCGGTCATCAAGACCCTGGTGATGGAGGATGAGAAGGGCGCGCCCCTCATCATCCTCATGCACGGAGATCGCGAGGTGAGCACCAAGGAACTGGCCCGCCAGATCGGCGCGAAGGCGGTGCAGCCGTGCAAGCCCGAGGTCGCCAACCGGCACAGCGGCTACCTGGTGGGCGGCACCAGCCCCCTGGGCACGAAGAAGGCCCTGCCGGTCCATGCCGAGGCCAGCCTCTTCGATCTGGAGCGCATCTACCTCAACGGCGGCAGCCGGGGCTTCCTGGTGGGCCTCGATCCGAAGGACCTGGACCGGGTGCTGAAGGTGACCCGCGTGAAGGTGGCGATACCCTAGCACCCCGGATTCAAGGAGGAACCCATCATGAGCCCCAAGCGCCTGCTCGGCCGGACCGGCATCGCCATCTCCCCACTGATCTTCGGCGGCAACGTGTTCGGCTGGACCGCCGACCGGCAGACGTCGTTCGACCTCCTCGATCGCTTTGCCGGCGCTGGCTTCGAGACGGTGGACACTGCCGACGTGTATTCGGCCTGGAAGCCCGGCAACCAGGGCGGGGAGTCGGAAACCCTCATCGGCGAGTGGATGCGCGCCCGCGGCTGCCGCGACCGGATGGTCATCATCACCAAGGTCGGCATGCAGCTGGCCCCGGACCGCAAGGGGCTCTCGGCGGCCTGGATCGAGCGGGCGGTGGAGGACTCCCTGCGCCGGCTGCAGACGGACCACCTGGATGTCTACCTGTCCCACAAGTACGATCCGGAGGCGCCGCACGAGGAGACCCTGGCGGCCTATCAGAAGCTGATCGCGGCGGGCAAGGTGCGGGCCATCGGTGCCTCGAACTTCGACGCGGCCCAGTTGCGCGCGGCCCTGGACACCGCCGAAGCCCTGGGCCTGCCCCGCTACGAGGTCCTGCAGCCCGAATACAACCTCTACGACCGAAAGAGTTATGACGGGCCTCTCCGTGATCTCGCCATGGCCGAAGGACTGGGCGTCATCACCTACTTCAGCCTGGCCAGGGGCTTCCTCAGCGGCAAGTACCGCAGCGAGGCGGACCTGGGGCAGAGCCCCCGGGGCGGTGGCATCAAGGCCTACCTCAACGAACGCGGCTTCGGGATCCTCCAGGCCCTCGACGAGGTCGCCTCGCGGCTCGGGGCGAAACCCGCAGAGGTGGCCCTGGCCTGGCTCATGGCCCGCCCCGGGGTCACCGCCCCCATCGCCAGCGCGACCTCGCTGAGCCAGCTCGAGAGCATGATCCGGGCGGCTTCGCTGGAGCTGGCGGGCGGGGATCTCGCCGCTCTGGAGGCCGCGAGCCGGTACTGACCCTCACCGGTTCCCGTCCCGCCCATAGGCCCGTTCCAGCCAGGGCAGGGCGAGGTCCAGATCCTCTTCGGAGGTGAGTTCCAGCCGATGGGTGAGGCGGTCCTTCTTCGCGAAACCGCCGGTGTCCTTGAGGCGCTCGGCCGGATCGTTCACGGTGGCCGGATCCCCCAGCGCCAGGCCGAGGTCGAGACGCGAGGCGAAGGGCTTCACCTCGGCGAAGACATGGTTCCGGTAGAAGGGCACGAGGGTCTCGCAGGGGCAGATCTTCACGTCGCCGCCGAGGCCGCGGGCGAGCTCCACGAGGCGTTCGAAGAGGGGGCGGAACGCGGCCTTCCTCCCGCCGTACTGGCCTTCCACATAGCCCGGCGCCGCGGCGAGGTAGCCCTCGGGCGTGTCGTTGAAGGCGTGGCCCGGCACCGCGCCGGCCCGCTGGGCGACCAGGCTGGCCTGGGTGGTGCCGAGCCCCCGGGCCTTCAGCCAGACCTGGAGGTCCTTGGGGTTGGCGGGGCCCTCGGACCGGACCCAGGCCACCCAGTCCTCCCAGGTCCGGCCGGTCTTCACCTGGAACTGGGAGAGGATGGACTGGACATAGGCCACGCTGGGGTGGACGTCGTAGGGGGCGAGGGGATGCGTGGGGTTCGCCATGGGGACTCCGGAGGCAGTGTAGCTGTGATGACGGTCATCGTTTCTCCTCGGCGGACGCGGGCCGTGCTACCTTCCCTCCCAACCCATCCCACCCGATCCACCTCACCCCGTTCTAGGAGTTCTCCATGAGCGACGTGGAAATCAGCCTGACTCAGCAGAAGACCATCCAGGCGCTGCAGAAGGGCGAGGCGCCCATCCCCATGCGGGGCTGGCTGGCCAAGCAGGCGGCCATCAACTACGAAGTGGAGCGGGCCCTGGCCGAGGACGATCCCGCCTCCTTCTGGGGTGAGAAGGCCCGGGCCCTGGACTGGGCGGAGCCCTGGACGAAGGTCTTCGAGTTCAAGGCACCCAACCATGCCTGGTTTCTGGGCGGCAAGCTCAACGCCACCGTGAACTGCATCGACCGCCACGTGCACAGCGACCGGCGCAACAAGGCAGCGCTGCTGTGGGTGGGCGAGGATGGCGACGAGCGCTCCTACACCTACAACCGCCTCTACCGCGAGATGAACCGCTTCGCCAACACGCTCAAGCGGCTGGGGGTGAAGAAGGGCGACCGGGTCATCCTCTACATGCCCCTCACGCCGGAAGGCATCATCTCCATGCTGGCCTGCGCCCGCATCGGCGCCATCCACAGCGTGGTCTACGCGGGCATGGGCGCGCTGGCCCTGCGCACCCGCATCGAGGATGCCGGCGCCAAGGTGGTCGTCTGCTCCGACTTCACCTACCGGCGCGGCAAGGCCATCCCCCTCAAGCCCATCGTGGACGAGGCGGTGCGCGACCTGACCGCCGTGGATCATGTCATCGTCCACCGGCGCGGATCGCGGCCCGGCGACGCCCCCGTGACCTTCGCCAGCGAGCGCGAGAAGGATTTCTACGACATCCAGCAGGGCCGCGACATCCACTGCGAGCCCGAGATGGTGGATGCCGAGCACCCGCTGTTCATCCTCTACACCAGCGGGACGACCGGCAAGCCGAAGGGCGTGGTGCATGCGACCGGCGGCTACCTGGTGGGCGTGAACTACCTGAGCAAGGCCTTCTACCAGATCCAGGAGCGGGACATCTACTGGAGCACCTCCGACATCGGCTGGATCGTGGGCCACAGCTTCATCGTCTACGGCCCCCTGAGCATCGGAGCCACGGTGCTGTGCCGCGAGGGCGCACCGGACTATCCCAGCCCGGAGGTCACCTGGGAGCTCTGCGAGCGCTTCGGGGTGAACGTCATGTTCACGGCCCCCACGGCCGTGCGCATGTGGATGAGCCATGGGGCCGAGGCCCCCGGGAAGTTCGATCTCAGCAAGCTGCGGCTCCTGGCCTGCGCCGGCGAACCCCTGAACCCCGAAGCCCACCGCTGGGCGCAGCAGCACCTCGTCGGCCAGGGGAACGGCCAGGTCGTGGACAACTGGTGGCAGACCGAGATCGCCGGGCCCGTCATCGGCACCCTGCCCACCTTCGAGGCCCGGCCGGGCAAGGCGGGCAAGCCCATGCCCGGGGCCCAGCTGGCCGTGGTGAACCGCGATGGCAGCGCGGTGCCCGATGGCCAGGGCGGCCTGCTCGTCATCAAGTTCCCGCTGCCCTACATGCTGCGTACCGTGTGGAACGACCACAAGCGCTACGAGGACTACTGGAACGAGATTCCAGGTTACTACACGGTGGGCGACGTGGCGGTCAGGGATGCCGACGGCTACCTCGCCGTGCTGGGCCGCTCGGACGACGTGCTGAACGTGGCGGGCCATCGCATCGGGACTTCCGACATCGAGGGTTCGCTCATCCGCCACCCGGCCGTGGCGGAAAGCGCCGTGGTGGGCATTCCGGATCCCATCAAGGGCGAGAGCATCAAGGCCTACGTGGTGGTCAAGGCCGGCATCGAGGCGGGTCCGGGTCTCATCGCCAGCCTCAAGGACCATGTCCGCGAGGACCTGGGCGGCATCGCCACCCCCTCGGACATCGAGATCCGCGCCAACCTGCCCAAGACGCGCTCCGGCAAGATCGTCCGCCGCGCCCTCAAGGCCTGGGCCCTGGGGCAGGATCCGGGGGATCTGAGCACGCTGGCGGATTGAGGCCGACCAGAACAACAACTGGAACCGCGAATGAGCGCGAATAAAGGGGGCATCGGTTGAAGGCCAGCCAGGCGCCAACCTGACAAGTCAGCCCATTCGCGTCATTCGCGGTTTCAAGCTTGTTCAGACGGACGGGATCAGAAGATCCGCACCAGGTTGAACCCCAGGGCCCACCGGCCTCCGGGCCTGGGTCCACCGCCGTAGTCGCCCCCCAGCACCTGGTGGGCGGTGGTGCCCTGCACGTTGGTGGCGAGGAGCGTAAAGCGGTGGCCCTTGGTCTGGAAGCGGTAGCCGAGGGCGAAGCCCTGCTCATAGGTGGCGGCGTCCAGGCGCCCGGGGCGGGGGTAGTACTCGGCCAAAAGGGACTGGCGTTCAAGGAGGCGCCAGCGAAGGCCCGCGCCGGCGGTGAAGAGGGCCTGGTCCCGGGTGGTGGTGCGGGACAACCAGGTGGGCACGACGCTCAGCGTGACGGTTCCCATCACGAGCTCCGTGGGCAGCTGCAGGGTCGCGCCGGTGATGCCCACGGTCCCGAAGGTGTAGGTGGTGCGCTGGAGGGTCTCATCGAAGCGCTCTCCCCGGAGGGCCATGCGGAAGTGCGGACGGTCCAGGAGCCGCTCCTGGAGGGCCAGGATCACGGTCTTGCCATCGGAGGTGCGGTAGATCTGGGCGTTGAGGCCCGGCACCGCGGCGATGCCGAGGTCGAAGCCGAGACCGGCGAAGTTGCCGCCATCCAGGCCATAGAAATCCTTTGAGTTCCCGCGGGCCGGCTCGGCAAAGCGGTGGGTGAAGCGGATGGCCGGCTGCCAGCCCTGGAGGTGATCCGCCGTGGGGAGGTTGAGGCCCAGGGGCAGCTCGGAGTCCTGCCCCGCCAAGGGAGCCGACAGGGCCAGGAGCAGGGAAAGGAGGATGGAAGGGGCGATCGACCGGGCGGGCATGGGCGCTCAGGTGAGTCGAGTGGTGGCGGAAACGGGCTTGGAGGGATCGATCACGAGCACCCCGCCGGGCGTGGATTCGGTGACCTGGTAGTGCTGCAGGATGGAGCCCACCGGGGCCGGCCCCTGGGTCACGGTGCCGTTGAGGTCGTACTGGCTGCCGTGGCAGGGGCAGCCGAAGCCGCCCTGGGTGGGGTTGATGTGTCCGCCCTGGTGCAGGCAGCTGGCATTGAAGGCATAGATGCCTGCGCTGTCCCGGACCAGGTAGTAGCCCTGGGGGGAGCCGAAGACCAGGGGGCAGCTGCCGGAGGTGGTGGTGGTGTAGTCCCGCACGGTCCCGGAGGGTTGGCCCAGCAGGCTGGTCTTGGTCTCAGAGGTGGTGACGGGGCTCGGTGGCGGGGGGGGGGGGGGGGGGGCCCGGGTGGGGTTGGCCCCCCCCCCCCCCCCCGGCCGCCCCCGCCCGCCCCCGGGCCCCCCACGGCCAGGGCGCAGGCACAGAACTCCCGGCGGTCGAGGCCGCTGGGCGTTCCGGCTGGCGCGGAGGGGGAAGCAGGGGATTCGGAGCGGGACATGGGACCTCCCTGGGGGATGTCGCGGTCGCGAGAAGGCCCGGGGCCGCGGAAAGGGGACTCCGCCGGGGCGGAGGTGGATTCGGCTTGCGGAGAGGAGGATGGGGTCCGGACCCTCCGGCCCCCAGATCCGGATGCCAGAAACCCACCCATCCGGTCTGGCGTTCGCCAGGGTGGGGAGCGCATCCTCTTGGCAGATCCCACCCATCCCACCCGCGGAGCCCGCCGTGCCGCCGTTCAACCACCTCCATCCCGCCATCGTCCACTTCCCCATCGCCCTGCTCGGAACGGCACCGCTCCTGTTCCTGCTGGGCGCGCTCTGGCCCTCCCAGCGGCGGGGGATCCACGCCTCGGCCCTGCTCCTGCTGGTCCTGGGCCTCCTGGGTGGGCTGCTGGCCCTGGCCACCGGGGATGCCGCGGAGAACCTCGCCCACCGGACGCCGGAGCTGAGGGCCGCCCTGAACGCCCACGAACTGTCCGCCCAGTGGACCATGGCCATCTTCGGCATCCTGACGGGGGCCTGGCTCATCCAGCTGGGCGTGGCCCGCTTCCTGCACCGGGAACTCCCGCCGCGCCTGGCCCGGACCCTCTTCATCCTCTGGCTGCTGGGGAGCGGCCTGGGCGTCGCCGCGCTGCTCCGCACCGGCCACCTGGGCGGCCACATGGTCCACGACCTGCACACCCACGGCGGCGAGGCGCCCTGAGGGGCCGATGCGGGACTCCGGTTAGGCTGATGGGATGAAGCCACGCCGGTATCTCGCCCTCGTCCTGCTCGGGTTCGCCTCCGGCCTGCCCCTCTACCTGACGGGCTCCACGCTGAAGGCCTGGCTGACCAAGGGGGGCGTGGACCTCACCACCATCGGCGCCTTCTCGCTGGTCACGCTGCCCTATTCCCTGAAGTTCCTGTGGGCGCCCGTGCTGGACCGCTACGTGCCCCCGCTGCTGGGGCGGCGCCGGGGCTGGCTGCTGCTGGCCCAGGCGGCCCTGGCGGTGTGCCTCGCGGTCATGGCGTTCTCCGACCCGCGGATCTCGCTCCCGCGGCTGGCGTTCCTCGCCGTGGCCGTGGCCTTCACCAGTGCCACGCAGGACATCGCCACCGACGCCTGGCGGGCGGAAATCCTGCCGCCCACCTTTCTGGGCCTCGGGAATGCCATCCACATCGGGGCCTACCGCCTGGCCATGCTCGTGAGCGGAGCCGGGGCGCTCATCCTGGCGGACCGGCTGGGCTGGCGGGCCACCTACCTGGCCATGGCCGGCCTGATGGCGGCCTCGGCCCTGGGCACCCTGCTCGCGGAGTCCACGGATGCCGTCGCCCGGCCACCCCGGACGCTCAAGGACGCCTTCCTGGAACCGTTGAAGGACTTCATCGCGCGCCCCGGGTTCGCGGAGATCCTGGCCTTCTGCCTGCTCTACAAGATCGGGGACCAGCTGGCCGACGCCATGACCACGCCCTTCCTCATCCGCGGCATGGGCTTCAGCCTCACGGTGATCGGCGCCACCACCAAGACGGTGGGCATCACCTTCATCATCGTCGGGGGCCTGCTGGGCGGCTGGATCCTGCTGAAGCTGAGCCTGCGCCGGGCGCTGTGGCTCTTCGGCTTCGTGCAGGCTGGATCGATCCTGGCCTTCTGGGCCCTCTCACGCCTGGGGCCCAAGCTGGGCGTGCTGGTGGGGGCCCTGGCCCTGGAGAACCTGGCCTTCGGCATGGGCGGCGCGGCCTTCGCGGCCTTCCTCATGGGCCAGTGCGACAAGCGCTTCACGGGGACCCAGTACGCCCTGCTCACGAGCCTCATGGCCCTGTCGCGGGGTTTCCTGGCGGCCCCCATGGGCGCGGTGGCCCAGCGGCTGGGCTGGTCCGGCTACTTCCTGTTCTGCGCCGCGGCGGCCGTCCCCGGGCTCCTGCTGCTGCTGCGCTGGGATCATTGGGGCGTGCCCGCAGCCGAGGCGCCCTGAGGCATTCCTCCAGAAGCGGGGGCTACTTCACCATGGGCCGGTTCGCGTCGCGCCAGGCCCGCATGCCGCCCTTGAGGACATAGACCCACTCGAAGCCCCGGGCCAGGAGGATCGTCAGGGCGCGGTGCGAGAGGGCATCCGTCTCGTCCACCAGGACCAGGGCCCGCCGGGCCTTGGGATCCGGGGCCTGGAATCGCTGGGTGAGCTGGGCGAAGGGGACATGGAGGCAGCCCCGGATGTGCCCCCGGCGATAGATCCCCTCGTCCCGCAGGTCCACGATGAGGACGCCGGGGCCCTGCAGGAGCTCCTCGACCTGAAGCGGGTCCAGCACGGGCCGGTCCTTCCCGCGGGCCCAGGAGCGGAGCCGGGGCAGGGCCACCGCGACCAGCAGGACCAGGCAAAGGGCGGCGAAGACGAGGCCGGGCAGGAAGGGATAGGCCTCCATCCAGCCCTTCAGCGTCGTCAGATTCTGCGGGATGGCGGGCATGGCTCCCCCCTGGTACGGGGATGATGCGCCCGGCTCAGAGCCTCGGCAAGCCCAGGGCCTCCGCGAGGGTCAGGAACCCTTCGGGGATGGGGGCCACGGCATCGATCCGGGCGCCGGTCAGGGGGTGGTCCACCGACAGCTTCCAGGCGTGGAGGGCTGGATGGGGCAGCAGCAGGGCGCCGCCATCCACATCCTTCCAGCGGCCGGGACCGCCGTAGAGCGGATCGCCCATGAGTGGGGCCCGCAGGTGCGCCAGGTGCACGCGGATCTGGTGGGTGCGGCCCGTGAGCAGCTCGCACTCCACCAGCGCCACACTCGTGGTGCGGGCCAGCACGCGGATGCGGGTCTGGGCGGGGCGCCCGCCATCGGCCACCACCATGCGCAGGCGGTCCCGCTTGTGGCGGGCGATGGGCTCGTCGATGAGCAGGCTGCCCAGCTGGGGCAGTTTGGGGGAATGGCGAACCAGGGCCAGGTAGCGCTTCTCCACCGTGCGGGCCTTGAACTGGTCCTGGATGGCCCGCTGGGCTTCGGCGGTCTTGGCGAGGCAGAGGCAGCCGGTGGTGTAGCGATCCAGGCGATGCACGAGGCCCGGCCAGCCGGAGGCCAGTTCCTCGGCGTCCTCCGCTTCCTCGTCGGCGGGCTCGAGGACCACGGGTGTCTTGAGGCGGTGCAGCAGGGCGTTCACCACCGTGCCGCCGGTGTGGCCGGGACCGGGATGCACCACCATGCCCGCGGGCTTGTTGACGATCCAGAGCTGGGCGTCCTCGAACAGCGTGGGCAGATCGATGGCCTCGGCTTCCAGGTGGGCGGCCGGAACGGCGATCACCGGAAGTTCGGTCTCCACCTGGTCGCCGGGCCGCAGCTTCACGCCACCCTTGGTCACCGGCTCGCCGTTGACCTTCACCTCGCCCGTGCGGACATGGGCGTCCCAGCGGGCGCGGGGAATGTCAGGGAACCGGTCGGCTAGGAAGCGGTCCAGGCGGGGGGCGCCGTCCTCGGCGACAAGCTGCATCACTTCGACTCCTTCTGGCGGCCCCAGAACAGCCACAGACCCAGGCCCAGCATCATGAAGGCGATCCCCGTGACCCGGCCCGTGCTGAGCCAGGCCCAGCCCAGCCAGCCCATGCCCCGGTCCACGTCGCCCCGCCAGGTCTCGGTGATGACGCGGCCCAGCCCCTCCACGAGGAAGTAGAGGGAGAAGACCTGGCCCTGGAAGCGGCGCTTGCCCCGGGCCACCAGGAGGATCGTCATCACGATCAGGTTGGCCAGGGTGTTGTAGAGCTGCACGGGGTGGAGGGGGATGCCCAGGGGCGTGCCGCTGAAGGCCTGGGCCAGCGGATTCGTGAACGTGGCGGCCCAGGAGACGTGGGTCTCGGTGCCATAGCAACAGCCGGCGGAGAAGCAGCCCAGGCGGCCGATGGCCTGGCCCAGGGCCACGCCGGGCACCAGGGCGTCGCCGGTGGTGCGCAGGGGCAGACCCTGCCCCTTGCGGAGCTTCCAGAAAAAGGTGGCCGTGGCGGCGATGATGCCGCCGTGGATGGCGCCGCCGGCCCGCAGGGTCGAGAGGGTGAAGATCTCCCGGAGGGTCATGGCGCCTTCCTGGCCGGCGGGTGTGAAGAGGCCCACCAGGATCATCAGGAGCTTGGAACCGACGATGGCGGCGATGAGCACGGCGATGGCCAGGTCCGTGATGCCCGCCGGATTCAGGTTGTCCAGCTTCGCCTGCCGCTTGGCCAGGGCCGTGCCCGCGAAGAACGCGATGGCCAGCAGCAGCCCGTAGGTGCCGAGGGGGAAGGACCCGATGTCGAAAAGAACTGGATGCATGTTGGATTCCGCACGGATGACTGGAAACTGGATACTGAAGACTGACGAGGAGGTTGCCATGCCGACCATCACAGCCCGGGACCTGGCGGAGCGTCTGGGTGGCAGCCTTGAGCATTGTCCCCCGGAACGCCTCATTTCCGAAGTGAAGCCCCTGGAGGAGGCGGGAGCGGGCTCCGTATCCTTCCTCGCCAATCCGAAATATGCCGCGAAGGCCAAGGAAAGTGCCGCAGGCCTGATCTTCGTGGATGCGACGGCGGACATGGGCGGGCATCCCGTCCTCCGGGTGAAGCATCCCTACTGGGCGTTCGCCCAGGCCATCGGCTGGCTGCATCCCGAGCCGGCTCCCGAGTGGAGCGACCGCCCCGTGCATCCCACGGCCATGATCGGCGCGGGCTGCCGCATCGCGCCTGGCGCCACGGTGGGGGCCAGGACGGTGCTCGGGAAAGGCTGCGTGGTGCATCCGGGCGTCCATGTGGGCGACGACTGCGTGCTGGGCGAGGGCTGCGAGCTGTTCTCCGGCGCCGTGCTCTACCGCCGCACGCGCCTGGGCAACCGGGTGGCCATCCACGCGAACTCCGTGGTGGGCAGCGACGGCTACGGCTACGTGCTGGTGGAGGGCCGCCACGCCAAGATCCCCCAGGTGGGCTGGGTGGAGGTGGGCGACGACGTGGAGATCGGCGCCTGCGTCTGCATCGATCGCGGCGTGCTGGGCCCCACCCGCATCGGCCTGGGCACCAAGATCGACAACCAGGTGCAGGTGGGCCACAACGTGCAGGTGGGGAACCACTGCCTGCTGGTGAGCCAGACCGGCATCAGCGGCTCCACGAAGTTGGGCGACTATGTGACCCTGGCCGGCAAGGTGGGCGTGGTGGGCCACATCGAGATCGGCAGCCGCAGCGTCGTGGGCGGCAATAGCGTGGTGGCCAAGAGCCTGCCCGAGGGCAGCTTCGTCACGGGTTTCCCGGCCCGCCCGCACCGCGAGTGGACTGAAGCCCAGGCTGCGCTGAACCGCCTGCCGAGGCTCATGAGGCAGCTCCGCAAGGGCTGAAGCCCCGTCCGGGCGCTCAGAAGGACTCGAGGCTGGAGCCCTCCCGCTCGACCGCTTGGCGGACCTCGGCCTTGAGGCTGGCCAAGGCCCCGGGGTCGAGGTCGAGGAGCTCCATGGCCTGGTGGGAGGCCTCCTCGAGGGCGGCGGGGGCGCCGAGGCCGGCCCCCAGTTCCAGGGCCAGGTGGTTGGCCAGGGCCACCACGGCGGTCAGCCTGCGATGGTCCGCCGGCGCACTCCGGGGCTCATGGTGCCAGCGCACGGCGGCCCCCAGCCCGGGCGGCAGGTGCCACCGCTGGGCCAGGGCCTCGCCGACCATGGTGTGATCGAAGCCGAAGGCCTCCAGTTCCTGGTCGGAGCAGGCGCCTTCCTGCTCGTGGACCGCGCGCAGCAGGGGGGTGTAGTGCTCCGGGATCTTGATGCCCAGGACCGCTTTGCCGAGATCGTGCAGCAGCCCGGCGGTGAAGGCCTCCGCCGCGGGGCTGTCGAGTCGCTCGGCGAAGGCACGGCTCGCCATGGCCACCGCCAGGGCGTGTTCCCACAGCAGCCGCGCCTGGGGGCTCACGGCCCCGCGGCGCTGGAGGTTCCTGGCCGAGCTGGCGATGATCGCGCTCTTGAGGGTGGGCAGGCCCAGGATGGCGATGGCCTGCGGCAGCGTCGCCACCTGCCTCATCAGCCCGAAGGCCGCGCTGTTCGCCATCCGGAGGGTCAGGCCGGCGAGGGCCTGGTCCAGGGCGATGACCCGGAGGAAGTCCTCGGCGGTGCTCTCCGGGATGGCCGCGAGCCTCAGGACGCGGTCGGTCACCTGGGGCAGGGGCGGGAGGTCGCCCAGGTTCTCGACGAGCTCGTGGGGGGTGATGGGCATGGCCGGCTCCTCGCCGCTCGGGTCCTGCTCCGACCATCGGCCGAATCCGGGAAACCTTGGGTTCCGGCCCGTTCAGTCCTCCAGGAGCACCACGGCCAGGGCCAGGTCTCCGTCATGGCTGATGCTTCCGTGCAGCTTCCGGACGCCCCGGGCCGCCAGCAGGTCCACCAGGGCCCCCGTGGCCCACAGGCGCCCGTTCACGTAGCGCAGCTCCTTCCAGGACCAGCCGTCCAGACCCGTGCCCAGCGCCTTGCCGAAGGCCTCCCGCAGGGCCCAGCGCCCCGCCAGGCGCTCCGGCAGCCGCTCGCGGTTGCCCGCCAGCAGGTAGGCGCCCTCTTCCGGGTGGAGGATCCGCCCCGCGCACTTCTCGGCCCCGAAACGCTCGACCAGGTGTCGCCAGCGGCTGGGAGGGCAGAGATCGGTACCCAGTCCGAGGATCATGGGAGGTCCAGGCTGTCGGCTGTCCGGTGCCGGCGGTCGACCCGGAAGGTCCGGCTGGGCTGCCGCCTGAGGACTGGAGATTGAAGGCTGAGGACGGTCACGCCAGCTCCCGGGCATACCAGTGGTCGCAGCCGCCGTGGCCCGTGCGGCCCAGGGGCGCGCAGAGGGGTTTGAAGCCGACCTTTTGGTAAAGCCGGATCGCCTGGTCCATGCCGGTGAGGGTCTCCAGGTAGCAGGTGCGGTAGCCCAGCTCCTTTGCCACCGCAAGGCAGTGGCGCAGCAGGGTCTCGCCCATGCCCTGGCCCCGGGCCCCGGGCAGGAAGTACATCTTCCGCAGCTCGCAGACGCCGGGATCGCCGCCCTCCAGGGCCGCGACACCGCCCCCGCCGACGAGGCGACCCGCCTCGTCCACCACCACGAAATAGGCCGCGTCCGGCGCCGCATAGGCCCGGCTCATGTGGTCCACCTCGGGATCGTGAATGGCGAAGCCCGGGCCGTCCGCCCCGAATTCCGGCATCACCGTGCGGATGATGGCGGCCATGGCAGCGTCGTCCTGGGGCTGGATGGGGCGGAAGGTCAGCATGGGTCTAAGAGTACCTAACAAAACCCCGGCGAGGCCGCGAGAAAGTCAGGCGGGAGGCACCGCAGATGTCAGTTTGTCTCGCGTATCGCCAGAGGCGATACCGAGAGGGAAGGACCCGCAGGGCAACGTGGTTCGTTGTTCAAGGGACCTGACGCCGCGGTGCGCCCACCTGACTTTCTCCCTTCGGGCGAGGGCCAGCGGGCGTCGCGCGGCCCCGTGGGGGTTTTGTTAGGCACTCCAGGTAGCCCAAACCGTCGCCCGGGGAGGCGCCCGGGTTCATGCTGTCAGAGAGGTGCGCCATGGCTTTATCCGCATTCCGCGATCGTCTCCGTGCCGGCGAGCGCCTGCTGGGCACGCTGGTCCAGATCCCCCGGCCGGAGGTGGCCGTGGCCCTGGCCCGGCAGGGCTTCGACTGGCTGTTCCTCGATGGGGAACACGGTGGCTTCGGGCCGGCGGAAACCTCCCGTGCCCTGGCGGCCTTGAAAGGCGCCGTGCCCTGTCTGCTGCGGGTGCCCTCCCTGGATCCGGAGGCCCTCGCCGAGGCCGCCGCCATCGGCGCCGAGGGCCTCATCGTGCCCCACGTGGACACCGCGGCCCAGGCGGAAGCCGCCGTGGCGGCCGTCCGCGGCCGGGGCCTGGTGGTGGTGCAGGCGGAGTCCGCCGAGGCGCTGGCCCACATCGAAGCCATCGTCCGGGTGCCCGGTGTGGACGCGGTCTTCGTGGGCCCCTACGACCTGAGCGCCAGCCTCGGCATCTCCGAGCAGTTCGACCACCCCACCTTCCTGGAGGCGGTCGCCACCATCGCCCAGGTCTGCCGGGAGGCCCGCATGCCCCTCGGCATCTTCCGCATGACCGCCGCGGAGATGCGGTCCCACGAACCCGCTGGCTTCACGCTGCTGGCCACCGGCCTGGACGGTGCCCTGCTGGAGGCGGGAGCGCGGGCGCTGCTGGGGGAATTGCGGGGCTGAAAACAGTCTGGAGACCGGAGTCTGGAGTCTGGAGGTAATGCTTCCTGATGCGGCCCTGAGCGGCCCCCGAATGCACCGGGACCAGCCTCCGGACTGAACTCCCGGCTACTCCGGCCAGTGGTGCTTCGGATACCGCCGCGAGAGCGCTGGTCGCAGCTCCTTGTAGACCCGCTGCCAGAAGCCGGCGAGGTCCGTCGTGACCTGCACGGCGCGCAGGTTGGGGGCCAGCAGGTGCAGCACCAGCGGCACGGCGCCGCCGGCCACGGCGGGCGTCTTCTTGAGACCCCAGAAGTCCTGGAGGCGCGAGGCGATCCAGGGCGGGTCGTTCTCGTAGTGGACCTTGGTCGGCCGGCCCTTGGGCAGCTGGATGGCCTCCGGAGCCCAGGCGTCCAGCAGACGCAGGGTTTCCGCCGGAATGGCCTGGCGGAGGGCCGCAGGCCAGTCCACGTCCTGCACTTCCCGCAGCGTCGCCCGGCCCGCGCAGGCACCCGCCAGCAGGGGGCCCAGCAGGTCCTCGGGCAGGCCCAGGTCCGGCCGGTGCTTCCTCAGGAAGGTCAGGCGGGCCAGCATCCGTGCGGGCACCTCATCCAGGGGGCGGTCGCGGAGGGCCTCCGCCAGCAGGGCCGCCACGCGCGGATCCGCAGGATCGGCGGGGCCCCGGCTGCTGTCGATGGGGAGGCCGTCGTAGCGGATCTCCGCCTGCCGCTCCACGCGCCCGGCCGAGGCGTTGAAGCGCAGTTCATCCGCGTCCTCGAGCCGCTCCGGGAAGGCGTCGAGCAGCCAGTCCGCCTCGCAGCGGGAGGCCAGGCGGATGAGGGTCTGCCCGCCCGACCCCTGCTTCTGGGCCTCGGCCTCCAGGGCCAGGATGAGCCCCGGGCGCCGCACGCGGCTGGCGGGATCCAGCTTCGCCCCGCCGCCCCCCGCGAAGGCGCAGGTGCCGTTGGCGGAGAGCTGGCCCACACGGTCCGGGTAGGCGGCGAGGAGGGCCTTCAGCAGGCGCGGCTCGGCATCGGCGGGTTCCGGCGCGGCGGGCAGCAGGCGCGAGAGGGACTGTACGGCCCGCTTCGCGCGATGCACCGCAGAGGCATCCAGTCCCGCCGCCCGGCAGGCCCCGGCGCCGAAGCCTGCGGCCTCGGCCTCCTCGAACTGGTCCAGGCGCAGCAGCAGGTCCGAATCCGCGCCATGGCCGGTCTTCACGGGCGCCCGGTCGAGGCCCTGGCGGGCGGTGAGGTTGCCGGTCTCCAGCAGGGCGGCCGCCCGCAGGGCCAACTGGGGAATGCCGAGGTCGCCGCCGGCCACGGCCAGGCGGGCCAGGCGCGGATGCAGGGGCAGGTCCGCCATGCGCCGGCCCATGGGCGTGAGGGCGCCGTCCGCCAGGGCCCCCAGGCGCGTGAGCAGGGTCTCCGCGGCGGCCATGGCCGTGGCGGGCGGAGCCTCGAACCAGTCCAGGCCGCCGGGCTCGGCGATGCCCATGCCGTGCAGGGAGAGCAGCGGTTCCGCCAGATCCGACCGCTGGAGTTCCGGCGTATCGAAACCTGGGCGGGCCCCGAAATCAGCTTCGGTGTAGAGGCGCAGGCAGCGGCCCGGCCCGATGCGGCCGGCGCGGCCCGTGCGCTGGACGCAGCGCGCCTGGCTGATGCGCACCGTGCGCAGGCCGGAGAGGCCGGACCAGGGCGAGTGCGAGGCCTCGCGGCCCAGGCCGGAGTCCACCACGGCGCCGATGCCGTCCAGCGTCACGGAGCTTTCCGCCACATTGGTGCTGAGGATGACCTTGGGCGTGTCGGTGACCTCCAGGGCGTGGGCCTGGGCCTCCGGCGACAGCTCGCCGTGCAGGGGCCGCAGGCTCAGGCCACGCCGGGCCGCCACGGCCTCGCAGCCCTTCAGGCAGGCGCGGATCTCCGCGGCGCCCGGTAGGAACACGAGCGTGTGGTTCTTCAGGCCTTCGGCGTAGAGGCGATCCAGGGCGTCGGCGACCTGCTGCTCGATGGGCCGGTCGTCGGGCCGGGGCAGGAAGGCCGTGTCCACGGGGAAGGCCCGGCCCTCGCTCCGCAGCACGGGGGCGTCCAGGTAGGTCGCCACGGGGCCGGGGTCCAGGGTGGCGGACATGACCAGCAGCTTCAGGTCCGGCCGCGAGGCGCGCTGGAGGCGCCGCAGGAGCGTGATGGCCAGATCCGTGTGCAGGTGGCGCTCGTGGAACTCGTCCAGCACCACGGCGGCGATGCCCCGTAGCTGCGGATCGCCGTGCAGGCGCCGCAGCAGCAGGCCCTCAGTCACGAAGCGCAGGCGCGTGGCCTTCGATACCCTCTGCTCGAAGCGCACGGCGTAGCCCGCCCGCTCGCCCAGGGACTCGCCCAGCTCGTCCGCCACGCGCGTGGCGGCGAGGCGCGCGGCCAGGCGCCGCGGCTCCAGGATCCAGCATTCGCCGCCCCCCAGGAGGCCCGCCGCCAGCAGGGCCGGAGGCACGCGCGTGGTCTTGCCCGCGCCCGGGTCCGCCTGGAGCACCAGGTTGGGGTTGCCGCGCAGGCTGTCCACGAGGTCCGGCAGCAAGGGATCGATGGGCAGGCTCAAGCGCACGCTGCCCCCAGGGCAGCCAGGAAGGCGGCGGGGTCATCGACGGAGATGGCCAGGCGCGTCGTCGGCCGGCCGGGTCCCAGCAGGCCCGACACCCGGACGGGCTCGGAGAGCTTCAGCTCGAGCATTGGAGTCCCCCGGGCCACCAGTCTCGGCATGCCCTTCATGTGGGCGTGGCGGGCCCAGTCATCGTCGAAGCTCGGCAGGGGCGCGGCGGCAAGAATCCAGCGGGCGGGAAACGCCACGGATTTCACCAGGCCCTGGTGGAGGTGGACCTGCCCGTCCTCGATCTGGTGGGGCCGGGCTTTGAGGGTGGCGTAGAAGCCGAACAGCCAGAGCACGGCGTAGACCGTGGAGGCGTGCAGGACCCAGCGCAGCCAGGGCGCCAGCCCCGAGAAGAGCGCCTTCATGAGGAGGATGTCGCCGGGGATGAGCAGGGGCAGCGCCGGGAGGAGGGCGTGAAGGCCCGATTCACGGTGATGGCTGAAGCCCCTGGGAGCGGCTTCGCGGAAGCCACCTCCCAGGAAGCGCAGGGCACTGCCCAGCAGGACCAGTTCGAAGGCCATGAGCCGGGCGGCGCGGGGGGGCACGAAGGCCTCGAAGGCGGCGGCGATGCGGTCCTCGGGCCAGGCGCCGGGAAGGGCCCGGGTGGTCCGCCAGGCGCGGATGGCCAGGGCCAGCAGCAGGATCTCCAGCGCCAGGGCGGTGCCGAGCCGCAGCCAGAGCGTGAGGCCCGGGGCCCGCGACAGGACCAGACCCAGGCCTTCCACGAGGAGCAGGGCCGGGAGGAGGAGCCTCGTGCCCGGCAGCTGCTGCCGTCGCCAGGCCAGGATCATCCCGACGACGCGCAGGGCCAGCAGGACCAGGAAGGCACCCGTGAGCCAGGGCAGGGCCCGGTGCCCGGGAGCCCGCAGGCGCAGACCCACCGCTGCCGCGCCCAGGAGGAGCAGGAGGCCCCAGAGCAGGGCGGAGGGTCGGAGGAGTCGGGCCACCCCTCCAGCCTACGGCCTCCGCGCCGCCTCGCGTAGAATGGAACCTTCGACGGGAGCGGGCATGGCGGGCATGGAGACGGCGGGCGTGGGCGGCAAGGTGGGGGTCGTGATGGACAGCCTGCGGGACGCCTACGGAGACACCCTGGTGGAGCTGGGGAACGAGGGTGCCAACATCGTCGTCTTCGACGCGGATCTGGCGGGATCCACCCGCACCAGCAAGTTCGCCAAGGCCTTCCCGGACCGGTTCTTCAACATGGGCGCCGCCGAGCAAGGGATGGTGGCCGCCGCCGCCGGGGCCAGCACCACGGGCGTGGTGCCCTTCGTGAGCACCTTTGCCATGTTCGCCACGGGCCGGGCCTACGAGTTCGTGCGCCAGGCCGTGGGCGTGGGCCACCAGAACGTGAAGATCGTGGCCACCCACGCGGGGCTCACCGTGGGCGAGGACGGCGGCACCCACCAGTGCCTGGAGGACCTGGCCCTCATGCGGATGATCCCCGGCATGACGGTGCTCTCCCCCGCGGACGCCCTCGAGACGAAGCAGGCCATCCGCGCCGCCTACGCGCACAAGGGACCCGTCTATGTCCGCCTCACCCGCGACAAGTTCCCCCGCATCCACGCCGAGGACTACCGCTTCCAGATCGGCAAGGCCGTGATGATGCGCCCCGGCACGGACGTGCTGCTGGTGGGCTGCGGCCTGGGCACCTCCATCTGCCTCGCCGCGGCGGACCTGCTGGCCGCCGAGGGCATCGAGGCCACGGTGCTCCACTGCCCCACGATCAAGCTCTTCGACCGCGAGACGCTGCTGCGGCTGGCGAAGGCCCACCGGGCGGTCGTCACCTGCGAGGAGCACCAGGCCCACGGTGGCCTGGGCGGCGTGGTGGCGGAGCTCCTCTCCGAGGCCCATCCCATGCCCTTGCGCCGCGTGGGCGTGCAGGATCAGTTCGGCCAGAGCGGCAAGCCCGAGAAGCTCCTCGAGGCCTACGGCGTCACGCCCCAGGCCGTGGCCGCCGCGGCGAAGGCGGCGCTCTGATGGCCACCGAGACCTTCCAGGCCAGCCGCTGGACCCAGGGCAACCACCTGTTCGTCACCGTGATCGAGGTGACGGACAGCGCCGTGATCCGCCGCAAGCGGTCCTGGTTCACGGTGAACGAGATCAGCATCCACCTGTCGAAGGTGGCCAGCGTCCGCATCGAGACCGGCCTGCTCTGGTCCGACATCACCATCGAAAGCACCGGGGGCAGCGACCCCCTGGCCAGCCACGGCCACACCAAGGCCGACGCCCGCCGCATCAAGGAACTCATCGAGGCCGCCCAGAGCCGGGGCATGCGCTGACAGGAAAGACCATGCAGCCCGCGACGCCAGCGCCTCCTGATCCGGAGTCCCGGCGGCCTTCGGGGGCCGGCATCCTGCCTGCGGGGTCCCGGATCGGCCGCTTCCAGGTGCAGGACCTCCTGGGCCGGGGGGGCATGGGGGCGGTGTACCTGGCCTGGGATCCCGTGCTGGAGCGGCGGGTGGCCCTCAAGGCGATCCACCTGGGCGAGGACGGGAAGGCCATGGCCAAGGCCAGGTTCCGCCGGGAGGCCAAGGCGCTGGCCCAGCTCAACCACCGGAACGTGTGCCAGGTGCACGACTGGGTGGAGACGGACGGGAGTGCCTACATCGCCATGGAGTTCATCGAGGGGAAGACCCTGGCCGAGCTGGCGAAGGGGTTGGACCTGCGGCGCAAACTCCAGATCCTGCGGGCCATCGCCTACGCCCTGGAGGCGGCCCACGCCAAGGGGATCATCCACCGGGACCTGAAGCCCAGCAACGTGATGGTGGATGCCGAGGGCCAGGTCAAGGTCCTGGATTTCGGCCTGGCCAGGCTCGTGGATTCGACCTCGGCCGAGGGGGAGGACCCGACCGGGAACGCCCTCCATCTCGCGGGCCATCCCGACCCGCAGGAGGGGGGGCCGACGCTGGCGGGTCTTCCGGTCCCGGACCGCGAGGAACGAACGAGCGTGGGCGCGGCGCAGCCCTCCCCGTCCGCTTCCGACTGGGGTGAGATGACGGAAGCCGGCGTGTTCATGGGCAGCCCCACCTACGCGTCCCCGGAGCAGATGCGCGGGAAGCGCGCCGGTCCGCCGAGCGACGTGTTCTCCCTGGGCGTGGTCGCCTGGGAGCTTCTGCTGGGGGACCATCCGTTCCCCGGCGAGGGCCGGGACAGGATGGTCGCCACCATCCAGGGCGACCTCCGGCCGCTGCGGGGCCGGGGGCTGCCCCGGTGGCTGGGGGCCCTGCTGCGGACCATGCTCCTGCGGGAGGCGGCCAAGCGGCCGACGAGCCGCCAAGTGGCGGATGCCATCAGCCGCCACCTGGCGCGGAACCCGGCCGCCCGGTGGGCCGCCGGCCTCGCGATCGCCTTCGCCGTGGCGGCGGGGGGCGGCTACTACCTGTTCGGGCGCAGCATCATCGGGGACCTCAGCCGGGAACGGCCGCCGCGGGTGGCGGTCATGCCGATCCGCAACGCCACGGGAGATCCGGCCTTCGATGCCCAGGTGGGCGTGGGCATGACGGAACTCCTGTCGACGGCTCTGCGGAGCTCGCCCCACATGGACGTGGTGGAACCCGAATCCGTGGTCCGGGCGCTGTCCACCCTTAGGATCTCCGTCTCAGAGGCTCTGGATCCTGCCAGCCAGACCCGGATCGCCAACGCCTTGGGCGCGCAGCTGTTCCTGCGGGGGACCCTGGGCCGGGACTCCGCCGGGCAGGTGAACGTGCTGACCTACGAGCTGGTGGACGGATCGGGCCGCATCCGCTTCTCGGGTGCGGCGCAGGCCCCTCGCCAGGGTTCGTTCGCCCCCTACGAGTTGGTGGATCCCGCCGCCAACGACCTGCTTCGCAAGGTGGACCCGCTCCGGGCGAACACGATCCAGAACACGCCGGTGCCGCCGCAGGCCTTCGCGGCCTACGCCCAGGGGAAGGCCCTGTTCCTGAAGGGGGACTTCAAGGGCAGCGAGCCCTACCTCCAGGACGCCGCCATGAAGGCTCCCGCCTTCTCCAGCGCGATATCGGCCTATGCCGCCTGCCTCCGCCGCCTCGGCCGGGACCAGGCGCCCGCGGTCGCCAACTGGGCGCTCATGTCCGCCAAGGCCACCGGGGACCGGTGGGCCGAGGGGCGGGCCCTGGGCCTGAAGGCCTATCTGGCCAAAGATCTCGGTCAACTCGATGAGTCCGAGAAGCTCCGGGAGGCCACCCTGGCTCTGGCCCAGGCCATCGGCGACCGGGATGGGGAGATCATCGCCTACAACCACCTGGGGCTGATCGCGGCCGAGCGGGGGAAGCCCAAGGCGGCCCGGGAATTCTACGAGCGGTCGCTCCAGCTCAGCCAGCAGACCGGGGACAAGGTGTACCAGTCCCTGGCCCAGAACAACCTGGCCAACCTCGCGCTGAAGCGGGGGGATCTCGGGACTGCCGAGGCCCTCTACCGGAGCAACCTGGACCTCCAGCAGGGGCTGAAGAATCGGTGGGGCGAGGCCCTCGCCCAGAACAACCTGGGCGTGGTCGCCCTCATGGCCCGGGACCTGCCGGCAGCCGAAGAGCGGCTGACCGCGGCCCTCGCGACCCGGGAGTCCGTGGGTGACCGGGTGGGCCGCATCACCTGTCTGCGGAACCTCGGCATCCTGGCCCAGATGAAGGGGGACCTGCCCGCCTCCGCGGCCTTCCACGGCCGCGCGCTCGACCTTGCGGAGGCCTCGGGGCTGCGGACCATCGAAGCCGAGTGCCGGTTCTATGCGGCCGAGTTGGAGCGCCTCCAGCAGCGGTTTGGCCCGGCCCTGGCGGGCTACCGGCAGGTCCTCGAGCTCCTGCCGGAAGGGGTGACCCCGGAGGTCCGGGCGAATGCCCAGGCGGCCACCGCGGAATGTCTGGTCCGCAAGCCCCGGCCCGATCTGAGGGAGGCCGGGAAACGCCTCCTGGCGATTCCGGCCGGATCCGCAGACTCGCCCTATGTCCACCGGGCCAAGGCCTGGCTGGCGGCCCGGTCGGGCCAGCGTGACGCGGCCCTGGCCGAGCTGGTGCGTGCGGCCGAGGATCCCAGCCGCCAGGCTCCGGAGATCCGGGCCGAACTCGAAGCCGCGCGGGCGGTCTTCCTGGCGGAGCCGGGCCGCTAGCGCGGGTCAGGCCCGGGTCCTGCCCGCGAGCTTCGCCGCCACGGCCTTGAGGTCCTCCTCCGGCGAGAGGTGATGCCGCACCTCCTGACCGCCCCGGTTGAGGGCGACACAGATCCGCCCGAAGGGACAGTTCCGCAGGCAGGATTCCCGGACGACCTGGAGGTCCTGGAGGGCTTTCCGCTGGAGGAGCAATCGGGTGAGGCAGGCCAGGGCCTCGGTCATGGCCTGGCCGCGTCGCGGGCTGCGGAGGGCCTGGCGCTCGCAGTCGGCGCAGATGGTGAGGACGGGCGGCATAGACATGAAAATCTAGCACAATGCCGGTTTGCACCACCCTGGATTGGGGGTTCAGGCGAACCGGGGCGCCCGCTTCGCCAGGAAGGCAGCCAGGCCCTCCTGGGCGTCCGGGTGGCGCATGGCCGCCTTCATCTGGGCGCCCTCGGCCTGGAGGCGGGCCCGCAGCAGCTCGGCATCGAGGCCCTGGTTGCGGAGCAGGGTGGCCTTGATGCGGGCGAAGGTCTCCGCGGGGCCGGCCGCCAGGCGCTCGGCCAGGGCCGCCACGGCGGCCTCCAGCTGGTCCGCGGGCACGATGCGGTTCACGAGACCCAGGGCCTGGGCCCGGTCGGCGGAGAGGGTGTCGCCGGTCAGCATCAGCTCCGCGGCCATGGAGGGGTTCACCAGCCGCGACAGCATGACGCTGCCGCCCCAGTCCGGATGCAGGCCGATCTTCACGAAGGCCATGCTGAAGGCGGCCTCGGGCGTGGCGAGGCGCAGGTCCGCGCAGAGGGCCAGGCTCATGCCCGCGCCGGCGGCGGGCCCCTGCACCACGGCCACCACGGGCTTGGGCAGGGTGGCGAGGGCGTGGGCCACGGTGGCGCCCAGGTCGAGCAGGGATTCCAGTTCCGGCCAGCGACCCCCGGAAATCGCGGTCGAGATCCAACCGAGGTCGCCGCCGGCGCAGAAGGCCCGCCCCGCCCCGCGCAGGACCAGCGCCTTCACGCCCGGCTCCGCCGCCTTCGCCAGGGCCTCCTCGAAGCCCTCCTTCATCTCCGGCACCAGGGCGTTGAGCCGGTCCGGCCGGTCCAGCGTCAGCGTGGCGATGCGGTCGCGGATCTCGAAGCGGATGGGGGAGGACATGGAGACTCCAGAGGATCAGAGGCGGAGGGCGGCCTGCACGAACGCCGCGAACAGGTCGCGGGCGGCGTCACCGGCGGGCCCCTTGAGGGTGACGAGGTTCTCGGGGTGCCACTGGACGCCGAAGACCCAGCGGGTGGCGTCCAGGGCCTCCACGGCCTCGATCAGGGGGCCGGTGACGGGGTGGGTGGTGTCCAGGTGCCAGCCCACGGCCACCAGGGCTGGGGCCACGCGCTTCACGGCCTGGTGGTGGCGGCTGTTCACCAGGAAGACATCCTCCCCGAGCAGGGCCCGCAGGCGCGAGGCCGGGGCCAGCTGCACGCGGTGGTGCATGTCCGGCGCATCGGGTGTGCCGTGCTGGTGCCGCGAGGGCTCGCAGCCGTAGTGGTCGGGGATGTCCTGGACCATGCTGCCGCCCAGGGCCACGTTGAGGATCTGCTCGCCGCGGCAGATGCCGAGGATGGGCAGGCGCCGCTCCCAGGCCGCGCGGATGAGCGGGATCTCGAAGCCGTCCCGGTCCTCATCCACTTCGGCCTTGGGATGGACGGTCTCGGCCTCGTCCCAGTGCCGCGGGTGGATGTCGTCGCCTCCCGTGAGGAGGAAGCCCGCCACGCCCGCCAGATCCGGCCGGGGATCGCCGGGGGCCACCAGGTGGATGGGGCCGGACCAGCCCGCACTCCGGATGGCCGGAAGGTAATGCTTCTCGGCGCCAGACTTGTTTTTGCAACTCACCAGAATGCTTGACACGGGATGGCCTCAGGGGAATCGTGATTACCCTACCACCCCCTCAGATGGTCTGAGTCGACGGTGAGGCGGAGAGCTCCGCCGGTACAAAGGAGGACATCATGTCCGGTTCATTGAACAAAGTTCTGCTCATCGGCAACCTCGGGCGCGACCCCGAGCTGAAGTCCACGCCCTCGGGCCAGAGCGTGGCCCGCTTCTCCGTGGCCACCACCGAGACCTGGAAGAACCAGGCCGGCGAGAAGCAGAGCAAGACCGAGTGGCACAACATCGTGGTGTGGGGCAAGCAGGCCGAGATCGCCGAGAAGTACCTGCGCAAGGGCAAGCAGGTGATGATCGAGGGCCGCATCCAGTACCGCGAGTACACCGACCAGGCCGGGGTGAAGAAGACCGCCTGCGACATCCGCTGCGACAACTTCGTCATGCTGGGCCGCATGGAGGACGGCGGCGGTAGCCGGGACAGCGGCGGCTACGGTGGCCGCGCCTCCGGTACGGGCTCCCAGGACTTCGAGGACCACGGCGCCCCCAGCCCGGCGGGCGGTGGCAGCTTCCCGGATGACGACATCCCGTTCTGAGGGACTCGGACCTGCAAAACGGCGCCCATGCGGGCGCCGTTTTGCAGCTAGAGAGGAGGGTTTCCGGCGGCCGCAGGGCGCCGCCTGGAGCAAGGCTCTCGGATAAACCAGGTTTCTCCCGTACAATGGTCGGTTCGGGAGTTTCCATGCTTGCAGTGCAGAACGTCACCATGCGCTATGGCGCGAAGATCCTCTTCGAGGATGTCACCACGACCTTCAACCCGGGTCGGCGCTACGGTTTGACGGGGCCGAACGGGGCGGGGAAGTCCACGTTCATGAAGATCCTGGCGGGCGAGCTGGAGCAGCAGACGGGGAACGTCATCCGCCCGCGCAAGATGGGCATCCTGCGTCAGGACCAGTTCGCCTTCGACGAGTTCCGGGTCATCGACACGGTGATCATGGGCAATGCGGGGCTCTGGAAGGCCCTGCAGGAGCGCGACGCCATCTACGAGAAGACGGAGATGACGGATGAGGACGGCATGCGCGTGGCCGAGCTCGAAGGCATCGTGGCCGACGAGGACGGCTATACCGCCGAGAGCGACGCCGCCGTCCTGCTGGACGGCCTGGGCATTCCCGAGGCGCTCCACGGCCGCAGGATGGGCGAGCTGCAGGGCGGCCAGAAGGTGCGCGTGCTGCTGTCCCAGGCCCTCTTCGGCAATCCCGAGGCCCTGCTGCTGGACGAGCCCACCAACCACCTGGACCTCGACTCCATCCACTGGCTGGAGGAGTTCCTCGACCGCTACAAGGGCACCGTGGTGGTGATCTCCCACGACCGCCACTTCCTGAACAATGTCTGCACCCACATCGCCGACATCGACTACCAGACGATCATCCAGTACACCGGCGGCTACGACGACATGGTCATGGCCAAGATCCAGGTGCGCAGCCGCATCGAGTCGGAGAACGCCCAGCGCGAGAAGAAGATCGCCCAGCTGAACGAGTTCATCCAGCGCTTCGCCGCGGGCACCCGCAGCAGCCAGGTGAACAGCCGCCGCAAGGAGGTGGAGCGCCTCCAGCCCAGCGACCTGGCCCGCAGCAACATCCAGCGCCCCTTCATCAAGTTCAACCTCGGCAAGCCCGGCGGCCGCTACGCCCTGGAGTTCGAGGACATCCGCAAGGGCTACGACACCGACAAGGACGGCACGGGCGGCCGCCACGAGGTCATCAAGGGCTTCTCCGCCATGGTGCAGCGGGGCGAGAAGGTTGCGATCATGGGCCGCAACGGCATCGGCAAGACCACGCTCCTGAACGCCCTGCTGGCCAACGCGCCCCAGGTCACCGAGCTGGGGCTGAAGCTCGACGGCGGCGAGGTGAAGTGGGGCCACGAGGCCAACGTGGGCTACTTCTCCCAGGACTTCGCCGAGAGCATCCCCAAGGGCTACGAGCTCGTCACCTGGCTGCACCAGTTCGATCCCGACGCCACCAAGGAGCAGATCCGCGGCGTCATGGGCCAGATGCTCTTCCGCGGCGAAGAGGGCAACAAGATGACCGACGTGCTGAGCGGCGGCGAGTCCTGCCGCCTGCTCTTCTGCAAGCTGATGCTGCAGAAGCCCAACATCCTCGTGCTGGACGAGCCCACCAACCACCTGGACCTGGAAGCCGTCATCGCCCTGAACGACGCGCTCCAGCGCTACGAGGGGACCATCCTCTTCGTGACCCACGACGAGGACATCATCGACGAGGTGGCCACCCGCATCTGGCACCTCACCGACGAGGGCATCGAGGACTTCCAGGGGACCTACGCGGAGTACGGCGCACCGCTGGGGCGCTGAACCGCCCAGCCTTCCGCAGGGCGCCCGGTCCGGATACGGCCGAAGGCCTGTCCCGCTAGTGCTTTGGGCCTATCTTGCCTAGTGTTGGATACCGTCTATATTGAGTCTTGGTCCATTTGGCGCCCTGACCTGTAGAAGAGGACGGTTCGTGACATTCCGGCAGGGAACCAGCAACACCTCCTCCGACGAACCCACGGATCCCGGCGGGTCGGGCAAACCGGCGCCGCGCATCGCCCGGCTCCTGCGGGAGCTGGAGGACTTCAAGCGGGCCCTAGACGAGCACGCCATCGTGGCGGTCACCGACGCCCGGGGGCGGATCACCTACGTGAACGAGAAGTTCTGCGCCATCTCCAAGTACTCCCGCGAGGAGCTGCTGGGCCAGGACCACCGGATCATCAACTCCGGCCACCATCCCAAGGCCTTCATGACGCGCCTGTGGGCGACGATCCTGGTGGGGAAGGTCTGGAAGGGCGAAATCAAGAACCGCGCGAAGGACGGCACCCACTACTGGGTGGACACCACCATCGTCCCCTTCCTGGACGAAGACGGCAGGCCCGTGCAGTTCGTGGCCATCCGGGCGGACATCACCCAGCGGAAGGAGGCGGAGGAGGCCCTGCGCCAGTCCCAGAAACTGGAGAGCCTCGGCGTCCTGTCCGGCGGCATCGCCCACGACTTCAACAACCTGCTCACGACCATCCTGGGCAACGCGAACCTGGGGGCCATGAAGCTCCCCCCGGAAAGTCCGGCCCTGCCCTACCTCCACCAGATCGAGCAGGCCACGCTGCGCGCGGCGGACCTGACCCGGCAGCTGCTGGCCTACGCCGGGAAGGGCCGCCTGCAGGTCATCGAAGTGGACCTGAACCGCCTGGTGGTGGAGATGACGCAGCTCCTCACGGTGTCCATCTCCAAGAAGGCGGCCGTGCGGTACGACCTCTCCCCGGGGCTGCCGTCCATTACCGCAGATCCTTCCCAGATGCAGCAGCTCGTCATGAACCTGGTCACCAACGCCTCCGAGGCCATCGGGGAGGAGACCAGCGGCCTCATCACGATCCGGACCGGCCTCCAGGTGGTGGACGAGGCCACCAACGGCGGCCTCCTGCCGGCGCTGCCGCTGGCCGCCGGAAGCTACGTGACCCTCGAGGTGAGCGACACCGGCTGCGGCATGGCGCCGGAGGTGCGGGACCGGATCTTCGATCCCTTCTTCACCACCAAGTTCACGGGGCGCGGGCTGGGGCTCTCCGCCATGCTGGGCATCCTCCGGAGCCACCACGGCAGCCTCAAGGTCTACAGTGAGCCGGGCCGGGGCTCGGTCTTCAAGCTGTTCCTGCCCGCCCTGACCCGCGCCCCCGAGTCGACCGAGCCCCACCCCCGGGACGCCGGCTGGCAGGGCCGCGGCGTCCTCCTGGTGGTGGACGATGAGCCCGGCGCCCGGGCGGTGGCCCGGACCCTCGCCGAGAACCTCGGCTTCCAGGTGCTGGAGGCGGCGGACGGCCAGGAGGCCGTGGGGCTGTTCAAGCTGCGCCATGGGGAGATCACCGCGGTGCTGATGGACCTGACCATGCCCCACCTGGATGGGCGGCAGGCGTTCCTCCAGATGCACGCGGTGAACCCGGCCGTGCCGGTGGTGCTCACCAGCGGCTACAGCGAACAGGATGTCCTCGCCGATTTCCTGGGCCGCGGCCTGGCCGGCTTCCTCGCGAAGCCCTACCAGAGCGGACAGTTCCAGGCGGTGCTGCGGCAGGCGATGGAAGGTTCCTAGACGCGGGGGAAGGTTCCTAGACGCGGGGCTCCAGCAGCATCCGCAGGACCTCCTCGGCGACCTTCAGCCCCACGATCGCGGGCATGTACGAGATGGTGCCCACCGGCCGGCGCTGGCGGCCGGGGCCGCGGTGGGGCTCGATGTCGATGGGGTTCGCGGGGCGCTTGTTGTCGGCGGGTTCCAGCGAATAGACGCAGCGGATGCCCCGGGTGATGCCCGCTTTGCGCAGCTCCTTCCGCACGCGGGCGGCCAGGGGGCACAGGCGCGTGTCGCTCAGGTCGCCGACGCAGAGCTGGCTGCTGTCTGTGCGGCCGCCGGCGCCCATGGCCGAGATGATGGGCAGGCTCTGCTCGTGAGCGGTGCGCATGAGGGCCACCTTGCAGGTCATGGAGTCGATGGCGTCGATCATCACGTCGGGCCGCGGCGTCAGCAGATCCGGCAGCGTGTCTGTGTGGATGAAGGTGACGCGGGGATCCACGTCGCAGTCCGGATTGATGTCCCGGACGCGGGCGGCGGCGACCTCGGCCTTCGGCTGTCCGATCGTGGAGCGCAGGGCGAAGAGCTGGCGGTTGAGGTTGCTGGGGCCGACCACATCGTGGTCCACCAGGCGCAGGTGGCCCACGCCCGCGCGAGCCAGGGCCTCCACGGCGAAGGAACCCACGCCGCCCAGGCCAAAGACCGTCACGCGGGCCCGGCGCAAGCGCTCCAACGCCGCCTCGCCGAGCAGCAACTCACTGCGGGAATACCACCTCATCCCATCAACTCCCGGAAACACCGGCTGCCATTGTCCCAGGTCAGGCGTTCCAGTTCCGCCACGGGGATGCCACGGATCCCCGCGGCCGTCTCGAAGACGCGCTCCAACTCCGCGGCACCATCGGTCTCCAGGAGGAGGTGCCCGGGGTGCGTGGTCCGCAAGGCTTCCCGCACGCCCAGGCGTTCCGGTTTCTGGAGGTCGCCGGAGAACGACAGGAAGACGCCCATGGCCTGGAGTTCCCGGGCGGTCTCCAGGCTTCCGGAATAGGCATGGACCAGGACTCCGCTGGCGGGCACGCCCTCCTCGCGGAGGACCTCCAGGAGGGTTCCCCAGGCCTTGACGGCGTGCAGGGCGACCGGCCGGCGCAGGTCGTGGGCCAGGCGCAGCTGGACGCGGAGGGCCGTCTCCTGCCCGCCCCGATCCGCAGCCTTCCGGGCGAAGTCGAGCCCGCATTCCCCCAGGCCCGCCGGATGGGAGCGCAGCAGGGCTTCCAGCCGGGCCGCCCAGCCCGGTGCAGCATCCTCCACGAACCAGGGATGCAGCCCCAGCATGGGGAGAACCTGCGGGTGGGAGGCGGCGTGGGCCAGGACCGCCTGCCAGTCCGCCTCGCAGGTCCCGCAGACCACGCGGCGGTGATCCCGGTGCGGCACGGGATCTTCCGCGGCGCCGACTTTCGGCAGGTGGCTGTGGGCATCGAAGAGGGGGGGCATGGGGCTCGCTCGTGGGGACGGGATCGGGCGATCCGGCATCCTCATGTCCCCCATGGTAAAGCGGAGGTGGTGATCATGGAATGCAAGGATGTGATCGCATTCCAGCGGCCGGTGTGACGACCGATTGTCAAAAAAAGGTAAGATATGCCGCTTGGATTCAAGCCCGGCTCGCTGCTTCCCGAGGACGGGCGCTCCGGCGGGAGGCGTCACAAACCATCGGCAACTGCTAATCTGGAGTCGCGTAAGTGCCGTGGGTCCCGTAGCTCAGCTGGATAGAGCAGCTCCCTCCTAAGGAGCAGGTCGTGCGTTCAAATCGCATCGGGGCCACCATTCGCCGGATCCAGCCCGATGAGCCCGCCCCGGTCAGCGGATGGGTGCGTAGGCCAAGCCACCGCCAGGGGCGAGGAAGACGGCCTCGTGATCGAGGAGCCCCACCAGCCGGTGGCCTTCGGCGAGAGGGGTGGGAATCCACTCCAGGGTGCCGCCGAGGAGGTCGAAGCGGGCGAGCATCAGGCCCGTGGACTCCGGCGCGCCGCAGGCTTTGACCTGGGCCGGCGTGAAGACGCTGAAGATCACGTCCTTGCCCGCCCAGGAGAGCATGGGACCCCGACCCACCCGGCCCAGCGCGGCCCGGCCGGGGAGCGCCTCGTGGCAGGTGAAGAAGGCCTGGCCCGGCTCCTTGGGGCCCTTGAGGGGATCGAGCACCGTGAGGGCCAGGCTGGCCCCTTCCGCGAGATAGACCGTTCCGTCCGCGCCCAGGGCCATGCGGTTGAGGGGGACCAGGAGGGGCTGGGCGGCAGCGTCCCGGAGCTGGGAGCGGTCGCCGTAGGACCAGAGCACGGCGCCGGTCCGGAGGTCCCGCTTCTCCAGGCAGGGCTTCAGGGTGCGGTAGAGGATGAGGATGCCCTCGCGGCCCACCCCCATGTCCTCAACGGGAGCCGGAAGCGCCGAGGCGGTCTCGATCTGGCCGTCCTTGTTCAGGATGACGAGTCGTCCATCGCAGACCATCCAGGTCCGGCTGTAGGAGTCGATCACCCAGCGCTCGGGGACCGCGTCGCAGGCCGGGGCCTCGGAGGCCGCATGGGGCGCGGACTTGGAGGCCGGAGCCTGGGGCCGCTGGCGGTGCGGGATGCCATACAGGATGGCGCCCGCGGCGTCGTAGTCGGTGGTGACGGGGCCCTTCGCCACCGGATCGGGCTTCGCGGCCGGCAGGGGTTTCCGGACTTCGGGCAGGGTGATCTGCAGGGTGGACAGGAGCCCGCTGCCCTTCATCCAGGCGCGGAGCGACCGGGCGGGCGGATCGAAGAACACCAGGGAGCCATCCACTTCCTGGAAGGCCCATCCCCCCGTGGCGCGGATGGGATCCCACCCCTGGGCGCGGAGGGCGGCGGGACCGAAGAGGGCCGAGCCGGCAAGGAAGAGGGTCAGAAGGCGGAGTTTCATATATTACCTGCCTATATTTTATTATGCCCATGAGCGACTTCAGTTGAATCCCATAGGCTGTGACGAAGCGCACGATTTATTCCAAGGATGCGCATGTCCATTGAATCGCCAGGAGGGCCCCACGGCTCCCGCAGATCTTGAGATGATGGAGGTTTCCCGAGGGCCCCGTGACACGATCCCAGCTGAAGGACGAAGTCTTCCTGAACATGGCGCTGGAACTGAGCCGGTTGGGGACCTGCTGCCGCCTCCAGGTCGGCGCCGTGCTGCTGAGGGCGGATGGCGGCATCGCGGCGGCGGGGTTCAACGGCGCGCTGCCGGGCATGCCCCACTGCACGCCGGAGACCTGCAAGCCGGGCCAGCGCTGCCTGCACACGAGCCACGCGGAGGAGAACGCCCTGGGGTTCTGCGACGGCCCCGTGGCCACGGCCTACGTCACCCACGAGCCCTGCCTCACCTGCTGCCGCGCCTTGGTGCGCCGGGGCGTACGCCGGGTGGTGTTCCGCCACCCCTATACGAGCATCGGCGAGCAGGAGCGCCTGGAGCGGCAGCACATCCTGGATCATTTCGGCGTGCGGTGGGAGCAGCAGGCCGAGGCTTGAACTCCGGGAGGCCGGGCGCATACTGCTGAGCGCCCCTTCCTTCAGGAGACAAGCTGGTGACCGATTCCCTCATCCGCCTGCGGGTGAATGGCCGCGACGTCGCGTCGCCAGAGGGCACCATGCTGCTCGAGGCCTGCCGGCAGAACGGCATCGAGATCCCCACCCTCTGTTCGGATCCGCGGCTGAAGCCCGCCTCCAACTGCCGGCTGTGTGAAGTCGAGGTGGAGGGACGCGAGCGGCCCGCCTGTGCCTGTGCCACGCCCGTGGAGGAGGGTCTGGTGGTGGAGACCCATACCCCGGCTCTGGAGGATTTCCGCCGGGCGATGCTGGAGCGCCTGGCCGGGCGCATTCCCGCGGAGGATCCGGCCCGGCTGGCCGGGAAGCCCTTCCGGAAGCTGCTGGACGCCTATGGCGTGACGCCCTCGGGCGTCCGGCGCCCGGAGGCGAAGCACCCGGAGCACCCCTACCTGGATGTGGACCTGTCCTGGTGCGTGGCCTGCGGCCGGTGCGTCCGCATCTGCGACGAAGTACAGGGGCAGAACATCTGGACGTTCACGGGACGCGCCGGGGATCTGGCCCTGGCGCCAGAGCTGTCCCCCGGCCTGCGGGAGAGCGCCTGCGTGAGCTGCGGCGCCTGCGCCGACACCTGTCCGACGGGCGCCATCGAGGACGTCACCCGCCTGGCGGAGGGCCTCCCGGAGCGGTGGGTGCGCACCACCTGCCCCTACTGCGGCACTGGCTGCGAGCTGGACATGGGCGTGAAGGGCGGGCGCCTCACCGAGGCGCGCCCGGTGGTCGCCTCGGCGGTGAGCCGGGGCCATCTCTGTGTGAAGGGCCGCTATGGGTGGGGCTTCAACGACGCCCCGGACCGGATCACGAAGCCGATGATCCGGCGGAACGGGCTCTGGGAGGCCGCAAGCTGGGAGGAGGCGCTGGAGGCCGCGGCCAGGGCGTTCCGGGGGGCCCTCGATGCGGGCGGTCCCGGCGCTGTGGGCGTGCTGGCCTCGAGCCGCTCCACCAACGAGGAGAACTACCTGACCCAGAAGTTCGCGCGCCTCGCCCTGGGCACCCACAACGTGGACTGCTGCGCCCGGGTCTGCCACGCCCCCAGCGCCGCGGGGCTGGGGCAGGCCTTCGGCACCGGCGCGGCCACCAACAGCTACGCGGACATCGAGCGGGCCGGGCTGCTGCTGGTGGTGGGCGCCAATCCCACCGAGAACCATCCCATCGTCGGAGCCCGCATCCGCCAGCGGGCCCGGGCCGGGGTGCCGCTCATCGTGATCGACCCGCGGCGCACGGAGTTGGCGGCACTGGCCACGGTCCACCTGGCTCCGCGCCCCGGCACGAACCTGCCCCTGCTCCAGGCCATGGCGAACCTGATCCTGGGCGAGGGGCTGGCGGATACGGCCTTCCTCGCGACCCGCACCCTGAATCTGGAGACCTATGCCGCCTCCCTGCGGGAGTGGACGCCCGAGCGGGCGGGCGCGCTCTGCGGCGTCGAGCCAGAGGCCATCCGGCGGGCGGCGAGGCTCTACGCCACCACCGGGCCCGCCATGATCTTCCACGGCCTCGGCGTCACCGAGCACCGCCAGGGCACGGATGGCGTGGCGGCTCTGGCCCACCTCGCCCTGCTCACGGGGAACGTGGGCCTGGCGGGTGGTGGCGTGAACCCCCTGCGGGGTCAGAACAATGTCCAGGGCAGCGCCCAGATGGGGTGCGAGCCCTCCCGGCTCACGGGCTACCAGAAGCTGGCGCAGTCCCGGGAGACCCACGCGCAGGTGTGGGGCGCCGACCTGCCGGAGGCGCCGGGGCTCAATGCCCTGGAGATGATCGATGCCGCGGGCGAGGGGCGGCTGAAGGCGCTGCTCGTCATCGGCTACGATCCTCTGCTCAGCCATCCCGGGGCGCGGGAGACCGCGGAGAACCTGAACGGACTGGATGCCCTGGTCGTGGTGGACCTCTTCCTCACGGAGACCGCGAAGGCCTTCGGCACGGTCTTCCTGCCCGCCGCCAGCCCCTTCGAGAAGGAGGGCACCTTCATGAATGGGGAGCGGCGCGTCCAGCGCGTGCGCCGGGTGGTGGCGCCGAAGGGGGGCAGCCGCACCGATTCGGAGATCCTCGCCGGGCTGGCGGAGCGGCTGGGGGCCGGGCAGCACTTCCGGCACCGGGATGCCGCCGCCGTGTGGGATGAGGCCCGCCAGGTCTGGCCTGCCATCGCCGGCATCAGCCACGCGCGGCTGGATCGGGAAGGCGGCCTCCAGTGGCCGTGCCCGGCCGAGGACCACCCCGGCACGCCGGTGCTCCATGTGGGCACCTTCCCGGGTGGTCGGGTGGCCTTCCGTCCGCTGGCCTGGGAGCCCAGCCCGGAGGCATCGGACGCCGAGTTCCCCTTCCTGCTGAACACGGGCCGCAGCCTCTTCCACTTCAACGCCGCCACCATGACGGGGCGGACCCGCAACCGCGATCTGCGCGCAGATGACGAGTTGGAGATCCACCCCGAGGATGCCGCGGAGCTGGGCCTCGCGGCGGGGGATCCGGTCCGCGTGCAGAGCCGGCACGGATCCTTCACCCTCCGCGCCCGTCCCACGGACCGGGTCCGGCGGGGCGAGCCCTTCGCCACCTTCCATGCCGTGGCCGCCTATGTGAACCTGGCCACGGGCCGGGGTCGGGACCGCGTCACCGGTACCCCCGAATACAAGGTCACGGCGGTGAGCCTGCACGCTGTCACGAAGCGGAAGGCCTAGTAACCTGGGGCATGCTCAGCCACGCAGCCCACCCGAACCCGCGTCCCTTCCGCGAGAACCGGCTCCTCCAGGTCCTGTGCCTGCTCTACGCCCTCGTCTGGATCGTGACGGCCATCCGGCCGCTCTATCCCAGCGACTGGCGGATGGAGAACCTGCTGGTGGTGATCGCGGTGGCCGGCCTGGCCTGGACCTACCGCCGCTTCCCCCTGTCGGACCTGAGCTACCTGCTGATCGCCGTGTTCCTGGCCCTGCATGCCGTGGGCGCCCACTACACCTACGCCAATGTGCCCCTCGGTTTCTGGATGAAGGCCCACTGGGGGCTGGCGCGGAACCCCTTCGACCGCATCGTCCACTTCAGCTTCGGCCTGCTCCTGGCCTACCCCGTGCGCGAGGTGTTCATGCGGGTGGCCCGGACCCGCGGGTTCTGGAACTACTACCTGCCCCTGGACGTGGTGCTGGCGGCCTCCGCTGTCTACGAGATCATCGAGAGCATCACGGCCCGGCTCAGCGCGCCGGAGCTGGGCGACGCCTTCCTGGGCACCCAGGGGGACATCTGGGATGCGCAGAAGGACATGACCGCCGCGGCGATCGGCGCGGTGCTCACCATGCTCGTCGTGGCCCTGGTGCGGCGGATCCGGCGGATGCCCGAACCGGCCGACTGACCTCAGATGCCGCCATGCTCCCAGGAAGGGGCCGGGCTGGTGTCCAGGGCCACCTCGGTGCCATCGTCCAGCACGAGCATGGGGGGCTCGCCGGGGCGCACATCGACGATGGTGCGGCCCAGGAGGCGCTCCCGCTGGTCGTGGTGCCAGGGGATGCCCACCGGATAGGTGCGGCGGTAGCTGTCCAGGGGGCCTTCGAGCTTGCAGCAGAGGCGGTGGAGGGCGGATTCAAACGCGGCGTCGAACCCCTTGGGCGGTTCCGGATCCAGGCCGGCGGCCCGGAGGAAGGCCTCCGCGGGCGGCAGGCCTCCGGAGCCCCCGGCCACCCAGCGGCGGCGGCCGGAGCCGAAGGGTGCGGGCCCATCCAGCACCACGGCCCGGTCCCGGTGGATCCCCAGCCAGAGGGAGACCCGCCCGCAGCAGCCAGCGCCTTCGAAATCCAGGGGCAGCTGGGCGTCGTCGTGGAAGACCACGGCCCGGAGGGGCAGCCACTCGAAGGTCTCGGCCACCTTGGCGCCGACGGGCCCCAGGCTGTCCCGCCGCAGGTCGGAGACCGCCTCCGCGAAGGTCTGCCGGAGGCTGGCCAGGCTCAGGACGCCTTCCGGGAGGCCCTGCGCATCCAGGGCGAGGGGAGGTTCGTGCCAGTCTGCCGCGAGGGCCGGCAGCACCTGCTGGAAGAGGATGAGGGCTGGATCCCAGTCCCAGTGGTGGGCGGGTTCGTAGCCCAGTTCCCGGCAGAGGTCGAACCAGGCCCGGTCCGGCGCGGGAGAGCCGGGCAGGTAGATGGAGCGCCCGTCCAGGAAGATCTCGCAGCCCGGCTGGGCCCCCGGAGCCTGCCGCCGGCTCAGGCCCAGCTCATGGCGGCCCAGGGTGGCCAGGATGGTCTCGCGGTACGGATGATCCTCCTGCCGCAGCACTTTCAGCGGCGCGCCGAGGATCCAGGCATCCAGAGACATAGCTTCCCCTAGGGATGCAAACCTGGGGCGTTCCCGGGGTTCCGTCAATGCCGGAATGGGATTTGGTGGTAGAAAATCAATCGACGCGTTTGAGCTCGATCCCCGGGTAGTAGTGCTCCAGGATCTGCTGGAAGGTGGCCCCTTCGAGCGCCATGCCGTAGGCGCCGGTCTGGCACAGGCCCACCCCGTGGCCCCAGCCCCGTCCGTAGAACACCCAGCGGCGCTGGGCGCCCTGGCCCAGGGTGAGGAACCTGAACACATTGTCCTTGAGGCCGAGGAGCCCGCGGATGTGCATGCCCCGCACCCGGTGCGGGGCACCCTGGCTGTCGACCAGCACCAGGTCGAGCACCCGGCCCTCCTCGTTGTGCTGGGCCCTGAGTTCTCGGATCCCTGGCACCTTCATGCGCTTGCGCACCAGGGCCAGCAGGTCGGCCTCGGTGTATTCCACGCGCCAGTGGGCCGTGGGGCTGTACCGGTCCCAGGCGGCGCCGTCGGGATCGAGCCGGCGCACCAGCACGAGGGCGGAGCCATCTTCCGCGGGGATCCACTTGAGCCGGTCCCCGACCTGGATGTCGGCCTTCGCCAGCAGGCGCAGGCTGCCGTCCGGCGCCTCTTCCGCGAGGATGAGGCCGGGGGCGAGCGCCAGGGGCTCGGGACCGCCCCGCTTCCGGCGGACCTGCCGGTCCATGAGCAGGCTGCCATCGCTGGGGGTCAGGGGATCCAGATCCTGCCACATCCGGCCCAGGGCCAGGAGGGCCTGGCGCAGGGTGGGAGGTTCCTTGGCGGCCCAGATGGCGGCGGGGACGATGCCGCGGCGGGTGAGAAAGGCGGCCAGCAGCCGATCCCCGGCGGGCAGGTCGCCCGGGAGGAAGTAGGCGGCATCCTGGTGCCGCTCCTGGCCTTCCACCACCGTGTGGAGGCCCAGGGCCCGGGCCAGGGCGAGCACCAGGTGCCCGTTCCGGGACAGGGGGGTGGGGTCGATGCCGAGGCGCCGCTGGAGGGCCAGCACCGGGGCGGCCAGCTCCTCCGCCGTGGCGGATCGGGCCAGGCGCTCGCCGTTGAGCCAGTCCGGCGGCATGATGCCGGCCGCCAGCCTCAGCAGGTCCCAGGTGAGCCAGGGCTGCTGGGTTTCGGCGGTGACGGGTGCGCCCGCGGCGAAGGGCAGGGTCAGCGGCGTGGCCGGGTAGCAGGTCGCCGCCTTGAGGTAGCGGGCATCCCCGCCGAAGACCTGCGACACGTCCACCGTGTGGCCCCCGCAGTTGGCCATGAAGAGGGCCAGGATGGGCTTGCCTTCGTAGGTGGCGAAGAGTCCTTCCGTTTCCTGGATGGCCCGGTCCGTGAGGGACTGCTCGCCATCGCGCCCCCCGTACACCTGATCCGCCACGGTGTCGCCCATGTCGAAGCCGTCCGCGGCGCGCTTGTCGCGGTTGGCCACGGCGTAGGTCCGCGCCGCCACCGCCTGGGCCTTCAGAGCCTCAAGCGCGGGGAACTCCCAGGCGCCCATCTCCTTGGGCACCACGCCGCGGAGGTAGGTCTCCAGATCCAGGGTGTTCACCACCGTGAGGCGGCCCTGGGCGTTGGGGAAGATCTCGACCTTGCCCCGGTAGCGGCCCTTGCCCTGCAGGCTGGTCAGGTCGCCGCTGGGCTTCAGCCAGACGCCACCGAGAGGCAGGGGCCGCCGCTCGTAGCGCTCGTTGACGGCATAGAGGGCGCGGCCCTTCCGGGGCTGGACCCCACGGGATTCTGACGCCACCCAGAGCTCGTCGAAGCCCAGGTCCTGGAGCTTCTGGAACAAAGGTTCGGCCTTGGCGGCCTCCTGGAAATGGCCCAGGAGCACGCGCCAGGTATCGGCGTCGGGCACCTTCACACGGTCCGACGGCTCGCCCAGCTTCCTCAGGCGGTTCATCAGGGCCGCAGCCTCGTCCGCCGCCAGGGGGGGGCCCACCTGGATGCGGTACTCGCCGGTGGCATCCGAGGCGCCCCGGCTGTCCCACCAGATGCGCAGCTTCTCGTCCGGGGCCAGCTTCAGCAGGGGCCTTCCCGCGCGGTCGCAGATCTGGCCGCCGCCCTCCAGGGAGACGATCCACTCCGTGGCCTGGGTGTCGAGGCCGATCCTCAGCGGGGGCTGGGCGGCAGGGGCGGAAGCGACCGACAGGACCAGGGCGGGAACGAGGAGGGGCTTCATCCGCCGCATTGTCCCACGAATCGGTGGAGCGCCGCCCAACGCCGGGCCCGCAGCGCATCGGCATCGAGCATCGCCCCATCCGGTGCGGCCCGGTGGAGGAGCAGGGCGATGCAGCTGCGGTCCTCGGGGCGGTAGAACAGGGCGGGGCCGGTGTAGCCCAGGTGGAACCACCAGCCGGAGGGAGGGCCGGGCTCCTGAGTGACGGCGGGCGCCGGTTCCGGGATCTCGCGGGCCGCCTCCGCGACGACCCGGAGGCCGAGGCCGGGGGGAAGTTTTGACAGCAGCTGTCCAAAGCGTCCGTTTCCGCCGAAGAGCACCTGGAGGCCCAGGCCCCAGCGGGTGCCCTGCTCGCCTTCCGCCGTGGCCACGGCCATGCGGTCCGGCCAGCCGGCGGCCACCCAGCGCGCGAGGGCCGCTTCCAATTGGGGGGCGGTGGTGCCGAAGCCCGCGTGGCCGGGCATCCCCGCCCGGGCGTTGGCATCCTGGGGCAGGCCCGGGTCACGGGGGGGCAGGGGGCGGTCCGTCGCCAGCCGCCAGGCTTCGGCGTCCGGGGCGTCGGGCAGTCCGATCGGAGCCTCGGACCAGGGCGCGGGCGACAGACCCGAGGCGGCCGCGAGCCGACGGAAGGGCACGCGGGTCTCCGCCTCCACCAGTTCCGCCAGCAGGCGGTAGTTCAGGTCCGAGTAGGTGGCCAGGCCGGGCGTGGCGGGGCGCAGCAACGGGTGGTCCGGCACGGGTTGGCGCAGCTGGGCGGCCAGCGGTTCGCCGGTGAAGGGCCGCCAGGGAGGCAGGCCGGACTGATGCGACAGCAGCTGCCGCACTGTGAGCGGCGTGTCGCGGTCATGGAAGCCCAGGGCCCAGCGCCGGTCTGCATCCAGGTCCAGGAAGGCCAGTGCCAGCGGCGCCGTCACCAGGGGCTTGGCGAGGGAGGCGAGGTCGTAGAACCCGCTCACGCTTGCCGGATCTCCGCCAGGCTCTTGGCCACGGCCTTCTGCACCTGGTCGGCCACGTGCATGGCCTCCTGGCCCTCGGCCCAGGTGACGCCCTCGGTGCCCGTGCCCAGGCAGGCGGCGTGGAAGGCCTCGATTTCCAGGCGCAGGGGCTCGCCTTCCTCGATGCTGGCGGTCTCGGGGCGGACTTCGGGGCCATCAGGCCCCATCACGAGGCGCAGCAGCTCCAGCTTCTGGGCGGCGAAGTCGAGGCTGGCGTACTCCTTGTCGCCGAAGGCGCGGAGGGTCCGCTCCTTCTTGCGCGCCACGCGGCTGGCGGTGACGGTGGCGTAGGCGCCGCCCTCGAACTTGAGGCGGGCGTTCACCAGATCGGCGTAGGGCGTCAGCACGGGCACACCCACGGCCACCACGTCCACCACGGGGCGCCCCACCAGGGCGCGCAGCAGGTCGAGGTCGTGGATCATCACGTCCATGATCACGTCCACCTCCAGGCTGCGGGCCGGGAAGGGGGAGACGCGCACGGCTTCGAGGAAGCGGGGCTTGAACCCGCGTTCCCGCAGGGCGGCGACGGCCGGGTTAAAGCGCTCGAGATGGCCCACCTGGGCCACGATCCCGGGCTGCGTGGCCCGGGCCGCGGCCAGGGCTTCCAGAAGGGCCGCGCCCTCGTCCAGCGAGGCGGCCAGCGGTTTCTCCATCAGCACGTGCTTGCCCGCCTTCAGCGCCTGGAGGCCGAGGGCATGGTGGAACCCGGTGGGCGCGGCGATCTGCACCGCGTCCACCCCGGCCAGCACCTGGTCCAGGGAGGCCGCCCAGGGGGCGCCGAACTTCGCGGCGATCTCCGGGCCCCGGGCGGGATCCGGATCGACCACGGCCACGAGGGTGGCATCGGGGGCCGAGGCCGCGATCCTCGCGTGGTGCTGCCCAAGGTGACCCACACCCACGACGGCGACGCGCAGCTTGGCCATGACAACCTCCCGATTAAGAGTGTCTAACAAAACTCCACGGGGCCACGCGAGGGCTGCCGGGCGAGCGAGGCAAGGAAGGCGAGGGGAGCGTAGCAGGTACTACGTGATCCGAGCCTGACGCAGCATCGCGACGCCCGCCAGTCTTCGCCCGGAGGGATGACGCCAGGCAGGCGCCCCGCGGCGTCAGGGCCCTTGGACGATGTCCCGCATCGCCCGGCGGGCCCTTCCTTGCGGTGCATCCTGCCTGACGTCATCGTGGCCTCGTCGAGTTTTGTTAGACACTCTAATGAGCCTACCAGGGCTGCTACCCTGAGATCCCCTATCCAGAGGCAACCATGAACCTCAAGCTCGACGCCGTGAACCTTGTCCGCTGGCTGCATTTCGTGACCCTCTCCGTGGGTGGCGGTGCGGCCGTGGTCGCCCTCCTCCTGTCCGGATTCGAAGAAGGGCGCGAGGACCTCCGCGGCCTCGCCGCCACCATCTGGGCCAAGGTGGTGGCCTGGGCCTTCCGCCTCGCCCTCCTGGCCGGCATCGGTCTGCTGGTCCTGATGATCCAGGGCGGCTCGAACCCGCTGAAGCAGGGCCACTACTTCCACATCAAGCTCCTGCTGGTGCTGGTGCTGGTGGGCCTGTCGGAAATGACGCCCAAGGCCCTGGCCGCCGGGAAGCGGGGCTCGGCCCTGCTGGTGCTGGTGCTGTTCCTGGCCTCGGCCTTCACGGTCTACAACAAGGGGCTCTTCGGCGGCCCCCGGAAGGCCGGCCCCGAGCTGCCCGTCACCGCGACCACCGCCCTCCCCGCCCGCTGAACCGTGCGGCGCCTGCTGCTGGCCCTGGCGGGGACGACGCTTCTCGCCGGGTGGCCCCAGACCGTCCCTGAGCGCACCCAGCTGAAGCGCACCTCCACGGTGGCGGAGGTGCGCGCCTTCATGGAGGCGCTGCAGAGGCGCGCGCCGGGCCTGCAGGCCTACCATCCGAAGGGGGCCCCCCGGGCCACGGAGACCGGCAAGCCCCTCCTGGCCTGGCGCCTGAAGGGGACCGGGCCGGACCCGCTGCGGGTCTACGTGAACGCCAACATCCACGCCGGTGAAGTCGAAGGCAAGGAGGCCATCCAGCAGATTCTCCGCGAGCTGCTCCAGGGCAAGCATCCGGAACTGCGCCGGGACCTCGACCTGGTGGTCATGCCCGCCTACAACGCCGATGGCACGGATGCCCTGGATCCCGCGATCCGGCCCTGGCAGCCCAACCCCACGGAGAGCGGCGTGGGGCGCCGCGAGAACGCCCAGGGCCTGGATCTCAACCGCGACCTCATGAAGGCTGCGGCCCCCAACACCCGCTGGCTGCTGGCCATGCTGCAGGACTTCGACCCTGCGGCAGTGCTGGACCTGCACACCACCAACGGGAGCACCCACGGCTTCCACCTCACCCATGGGCCCGCCTGCACGCTGGGCGCGGACGAGGACCTGCTGGCCTTCAACCGGAAGATGCTGGTCGAGGTGCGCGAGCAGCTGAAGGCCGAGGGCATGCCCACCTATGACTACGGCAATTTCGTGCCCTACAAGCCCACGCCGGAGAAGCCGCCCACGGCCTGGGAGACCTACGACGCCCATCCCCGGCTGCTCACCAACTACCCGGCCCTGCGCAACCGGCTGGCAGTGCTCTCGGAGAGCTACGTCTACCGCAGCTGGCCCGACCGCATCTCGGATACCCGCCGGTTCGTGCTGGCTTGCCTCGGTTGGATGGCCGGTCACCGGGGCGAGATCCGGGGTGAGATCCAGATGGCCCAGGCCCGCTGGGCCGAAGCCTCGAAGAAGGGGCCCGTATCTCTTCCCCTTTCAGCGAAGTTGAAAGAAGTCGAACGGGCCGCGTTCGACTGGGTGGATCCCATCCGCGACGAAAAGGGCCGCCTGGTGGGCGAGAAGTCGCGGACGCACCTCGTGCTGCCCAGCTTCGTGGGTTTCGAGGGGCAGAACTTCGTGACGGCTCCGGCGGGCTACCTGGTGGATCCCGCCTATGCCCCCACCGTGCTGCCGCTGCTCCAGGCCCATGGCCTGACGGTGCTCAAGGGCGCCCAACGCCCCCGGAACCTGGCGGTGCTGCATTTCCAGGAATCAGGGCGCAAGCTCTCGCCTTCCGCGTATCAGGGCGTGTTCACGCTGGAACTGCAGGGCGCCTGGAAGACCGATCCCGGCGTGAAGAAGCTGCAGCTGCCCTGGACGCCGGAGGACCTGGACCGCGCCCTCTACATCCCCCTGAACCAGCCCCTGGGCCGCCTGGCCTTCTACCTGCTGGATCCGCGGAGCACGGACAGCCTGGCCTACTGGGGCGTCTTCCAGAGCGCCCTCGTCCGAGGGGACGGCATGTGGGGAGAACCCCCGCGCTTCCCCATCCTGGCGGTGGGACAAGAAGACGCTGGCCTGGTGACAGCCCAGCATTCTCCTGCGCCGAAGGCGCAGGAATAGTTCAGGGCGCCGAAAGGCGCCCTGAACTATTCGGTCCCCAGGTTCGGGATTTCAGTCTTCCGGTTCCTCGTAGTCGCCGTTGTGCCGGGGGCCCCGCTCCGCGAGCCCGCGAAGCGGGGGAGTGGGAGCACGGCGCGGGGCGCCGTGCGATCGCGGGCAGCCAGAAACGCGTGCGACCGGCAGGGCCGGTCGCTCAGCGTTCGCCCGGAGGGCGTGGGGCACGGAACCTCAGTCCTCAGGTTCCTCGTAGTCGCCGTTGTGCCACACGTTCTGCACGTCGTCGTTGTCCTCGAGCAGGTCCACCAGCTTGAGGAAGCTGGCGAGCTTGGAGCCTTCGAGGGCGGTGCTGGTGGTGGGGGCCATGATGATCTTGGCCTCGATCACCGGGAGCTTGGCCGCGTCCACGGCGTCCTTGACGGCCTGGTAGGCCTCGGGGCTGGTCTTGATGACCCAGGCCCCGCCCTCGTTGATCACATCATCGGCGCCAGCCTCCAGGGCCACCTCCATGACCTGATCTTCGGACACCTCGGGCTCCACCACGATCTGGCCCTGCTTGCTGAAGAGGTAGGCCACGGAACCCTGGGCGCCCAGCTCGCCGCCGAACTTGGTGAAGTAGCTGCGGACCTCGGGGGTGGTGCGGTTCTTGTTGTCCGTCATGGCCTCGACCATGATGGCCACGCCGCCCGGACCGTAGGCCTCGTAGACCACTTCCTCGTAGGTCACGCCTTCGAGTTCGCCCGTGCCCTTCTTGATGGCGCGCTCCCAGTTGTCCTTGGGCATGTTGCTGCCCTTGGCCTGGTCCACGGCCAGGCGCAGGCGGGGATTGGCGTTCACGTCGCCGCCGCCGAGACGGGCGGCCACGGTGATCTCCTTGAGGATCTTCGTGAACACCTTGCCGCGCTTGGCGTCAGCGGCGCCCTTCTTGTGCTTGATGGTGGACCATTTGCTGTGGCCGGACATAGAGGTTGCTCCTTCAATCGTTCGTTCCGCGCGGCAACCGCTCCGCGGTGCCGAAAGTTAAAAGAGTCTTTTCAATGCTGCGGAATCACCCGCGCAGGGCCCGGCGCGACACCCGCGCGAAGGCGGGAGCCTCCTGGCGGATCATGGGACGCTCCAGGAGGAACTGGTACCACTGCTCGCCGTAGACCTTCATCTTGAGGGGCTTGCCGTTCTGCAGCAGGTTGCGGTTGGTGATGAGGCGCTCGTCGCCCTTGCAGACGCCGAGGCCCTGGTTGAGGATCTCGATGGCCTTGTCGCGCTCGCCCATCTCCACCAGCACGTAGGCGTAGACGGCGTAGAGCAGGCTCTCCTTCTTGCCAGCCTTCACGGCCAGGGCGAAGGTCTCCTTGGCCTTCTTCTTCTCGCCCCGCTTCCACTGGAGGATGCCCAGCATGGCCTTGGCGATGTAGTGCTGCATGGAGGCGGAGGCCAGCAGGGGCTCGGCCTCCTCGTTCTTCTTGCGGAGGTACTGCACCACGCCGATCTGGCCGTCGATGCTGCCCTTCACGAGGAACTGCTTCGGCGCGAAGCGGTAGCCCTCCTTCATCACCTCGATGGCCTTCTCGAACTGCTGCTTCTTCAGCAGCTCGCCCGCGCGGGTGAAGATCTTCTCGAGCTCCTGCTGGACCTTGCGGCCCTGCCAGATGAAGAGGCCGGCTCCGGCCAGCACGCCGAGCGGGATGCCGACCCACAGGGGCATGCCAAGCACGCTGCACAGGATGATCACGGCGAGGGCGGCGCCCAGGCCGAGCAGGAGGTTGATCACGGAGGCTCCGATGAGGCCCGGGGCCGGGCCAAAGGGCCATTTTATCGGCCCTCGGCCCTTTTTTCCATGCAGAGGTTGCGGGCTCGCTTAGGCGATGACGCCGCTGCGGGAGGGGCTGGGCCGGCGGCGGCGGAGCGCACGCTTGGCGGGCGCTGCGGCCTCTTTGCGCGGACGCCCCGGGCCGCGCTTCACGGCGGGCTCCTTGGGTTTGGCGACCTTGCGCACCTTGACCTTCTTCTCCTTCTTCACCCGTTCCCGGCGGACCAGGGCGGCTGCCGCCCGGCCGGTCACCACGACCCGGGTGCCGTCCTTCAGCTTCTTGACCTTGCTGCCGGGCTTGCGTCCCCGTTTGAGGCTCATGGACAGCGGTTCGGTCTCGAGCAGCTCGCGCTCGAGCTGCGCCTGGAGCTCCATCATCTCGCCGTGATCCTTCTCGTGGTCATGGCCGCAGAGATGCAGGAAGCCATGGATCACCAGCGTCTCCACTTCACGCCGGCGGCTGACGCCGAACTTCTTCGCCATTTTCTCGGCGGTGGGAAGGCTGATCACGATGTCGCCAAGGTGTGGAAAGGCCCCTTTCTCCACACTTGAGGGGAAGCTCAGGACATCCGTCGTCATGTTTTTTCCGCGATGCTCGCGGTTGAGTTTTCTCATGCCACGATCATCGACATAAGTCAGCGATACGCCCTGAGCTGTGGGTGCGAGGCGATCCCTGAGGCTATGAAGCAGTTTCCCGAGGGACTGCTCACCAGGCCCGCGCATTTTGCTCCGGCTCGACCAATCGATCTGGAAGGGCAGCTTGGTCTCAGTCATGGCCGGCTCCTGTGGAAGATCAGTCAAAGGGGATTCATCATGAGTGCTATTGACCCATTCGTCAATGTCTTCATTCTAGGTGCATGAATTACGTCGATTGTTCACCGTACAGATGATAGATCGGGTGGGTGAACAATCTGAATTGAAATGTCATAAAAATGTTGAATACAAAGAGGAAATAAGTGATGTGAAGAGGTTTCAATGGGCGCGGGCGATCCCTGGCATCCTGAAGGCATGGAGCCTCGCCTGCCTTCCCCCCTGTCCGCCCCCCTGCGCCGCTATCTTGTGCTGCTGGATCGCTGGAACCGCACCCACGCCTTGACCTCGCTTCCTCAAGCCGAGCGCTGGGAAGAGTTGATTCTGGATGCCGCTGCGCTTCTGCCCTTCCTGGAGCACCTCCCGCCGGGCAGCCGGGTGGCCGATCTGGGTACGGGCATGGGTTGCCCAGCCGTGGTGCTGGCCCTGGCCCGCCCGGATCTGGAGGTGCTGGCGGTGGACGCCTCCGCCAAGAAGCTGGCCTTCGTCCGCCAAGCGGCGCTGGAGCTGCCGCTGCCCAACCTGAAAGCCGTGCAGGGCCGCCTCGAGGGCCTGGCGCCGCTGCAGGCGGATCTCGGGACCGCCAAGGCGCTGGGATCCCTGGAGCAGCTCGTGGGATGGTGGGCCCGGCACGGGAAAGCGGGCGCCCCCTTCCTGGCCCTCAAGGGGCCGGACTGGTCCCGGGAGCCACTGCCGTCCGGCTGGGCGGCCACGCCGCATCCGTATGCCCTGCCCACCCGGGGTCAGCGGGTGGTGGTGGAGCTGGAGCGCACCGACAGCTGAGGCCCCCGGGGGGGCCTCAGCTGTTCAGGTTTCCGGCTCCCGCTAGTGGGTCAGCGTATCGCCGATGCGGATCTCTTCCGTGGTGCGGAGCAGGCGGCAGGTCGCCGTCTGGGCGTCGGTGCGGACCACCAGGGCCTGTCCCACGTAGTGGGTGGTCGTCTCCTTCGCGCTCTTCGGGTCGCTGTCGGGCCCCACGGGGAAGGTCCTGGTGCGGACGGCCAGCAGGACATCGCCCACCTTCAGGCCATCGTTGGTGCCCTTGTCCACGATGACCATGTCGCCGATGGCGGTGTGCTGGTGATCATCGCGGGCGAAGACCACCACGGCTGAGTTCGGGGCCACCTTCACGGGATCGGTGGTGTCGGTCCGGAGCTGGAGGGGCAGGTTGGCGGGCTCCGTGAACCGCACCAGATGATCGCCCATCTCCACCCCGTCCAGGCAGCGCTCGACGATGGCGACCGAGCCCTTGGGCTGGGGCGTCACCACCCGGATGACGCCCACCTGCTGCACCACGTCACCCAGCTTGTGCTTGCTGGCGGGGTGCTTGATGTTGCGGGCCACGGTCTTGAGGACGAGGAAGCGGTCACCGGCCTTGACGCCCTGGTCGCTGCCGCCATTCATGTAGATGGTCTCGCCCTCGCCCAGGAGGCGGCGATCCTCGCGGCGGTTCGCGGTCAGGGTGAAGGCGCCCTGGTTCTTGTAGTGGGCTTCGGCGCCTTCCGACGCGAAGAAGGGGAGCTGGATGAAGTCCTGGAAGGCGAAGCCCAACTCGGGCCGCCGGAGGGCGCTGGGGTCCGCGCGGCGCCGGTCGGGCTGGAGGCCCGAAACGGACTCGGGGACGGAGCCGGCCGTGGCCACGGCCCGGGTCAGGTCGATGATCAGGGGGTCCCCGGGGTAGATCCAGTGCGGATCCTTGATCCACTGGTTCAGCTCCCAGATCTGGGGCCATGCGTAAGGATTGCCCAGGTACTTCCCGGCCAGGTCCCAGAGCGTGTCGCCCTTCTCGACGATATGGGTGCGGGAGCCTTCTGGAACCTTGAGTTCCTTGGGATAATCCCATTTCGAGCTGTGGGTCTCGACCTTGATCGTGCCAGCCGCTTCCTGCCCCTCAAGGCTCGGAACCGCGAGTGCCAGGGCCATGGCGAGACCGGGCGCCATCGCGAGGGCGCGCCGCCGACCGACAGACAGACGATTGGACTGGTGCATCAGGGACCCCCAGGGGATTAGGTGGTGCTGATTATAGGTCTTCGACGCGGATCATATCTGAAAATAATGCCAAGCGGTTGCGAACTTCATCCTGCGATATCTGCTCGAGTCGTTCCGTGGAGAACTGCTCCACGGTGAAACTGGCCATGACCGACCCCACGAGGGTGGCGTGCTTGAGGGCGGTGACGTCCATCCGCTCAATCCAGGCCAGGTAGCCCAGGAAGCCGCCGGCGAAGGTGTCCCCGGCGCCGGTGGGGTCGAAGACGTTCTCCAGCGGGTAGGCCGGGGCGGCGAAGATCCCCTCGGGCGTGAAGAGGGCCACGCCGTATTCCCCGCGCTTGACCACGAGGATGCTGGGGCCGAGGGCCCGGACTTTCTTGTAGGCCTTGATGAGGCTATATTCCCCGGTGAGTTCCCGCACCTCGGCATCGTTCACCAGGAGAATGTCGACTTCCTTCAGGATCGCCTCCAGGGCCGGGCGAGCCCCGCGGATCCAGTAGTTCATGGTGTCCAGGGCGATCCAGGTGGGCCGCTTGGTCATCTGGCGCACCACATCCAGCTGCAGGACCGGATCGATGTTCCCCAGGAACAGGTACTGGCACTCGCGGTAGTGGGCGGGCAGGTCGGGCTTGAAGTCGGCGAAGACGTTCAGGTCCGTGGCCAGGGTCTTGGCCTCGTTCAGGTCGTAGCCGTAGGCCCCCTTCCAGTGGAAGCTGAGGCCCTTGACCTTCGACAGACCGGCCAGGTCGATGGGGCGGCCCTCGAAGACGCGCATCTGGTCCGGGCCGAAGTCCTCGCCCACCACGGCCACGATCCGGACCGGGTGGAAGCGGCTGGCGCTCAGGGAGAAATAGGTCGCGGAGCCGCCCAGGACGCGCTCGCGGCGCCCGAAGGGGGTTTCCAGATCATCAAAGGCCACACTGCCAACGACCAGCAGACTCATCGGTGGTACTCCCTATCGCTCGAATCAGGTGCGCAGATCAGGACTGGGGTTGGGAGGGGACGAAATAGAGCAGCCAGGCCTGGCTGCCGCCCATGGGCACCGGGGCCTGGGCGTAGCGCGCCACCATGGGCGTCTCCCCGGAGGCCAGCAGTGCCATGAGCCCCTCGTGGAGCAGGGGGTCCGGGCCCAGGATGACCTGGAGGCTGCGCCAGCCCAGCACTTGGCCGTCTCCCAGGCGGTCCTTGAGACGCTCCACCGCGTCCTGCAGCGTGTGGCCCCGCAGGTCCAGCACACCGTCCACGTCAATGGCCATGCCCGCCGCCAGCTGGAACCGGAGCGGCGCGCTGACGGGCGCCACGGGTGGACCAGGCGGGGGCGGACTCAGGGGCACCGCTTCGGGCACGGAAGCCTCGGGCGGCGGCGGGGCGGCCTCGGGAAGCGGGGCCGCCGGGGGCGCGGGGGCCGGGCGGGGAGGGGGCGTCGTGGCCGGGGCGGAGGTGGCCTTGGGCCCCCGGGCCAGAGGTTTCAGTCCCTTCAGGTCCTTGAGGGCTTCTTCGAATGTCTCGGGCGGGGGAGGCGGAGGAAGCGGCTGGGCCGGGGCTGCGGAAGGAGCGGGCGACGGGGCGGCCGCGGTCTGGGGTGGCCGGGGTGCCGCCGATTTCAGGCCCATGGCCGAGAGGAAGACGGCGTCCTCGTCATCCATGCTGGCGGGTCCCTGGGGTTTGGGGACGGGCTTGGGCAAGGCCTTGGGCGCAGGAAGGGCCGGCTCCGGTCCCAACTGCTGCTTCAACTTCGCCAGATCCTGCTTCCACGCCATGAACCATCCTCGTCATGACCAGAGTAGGCCATCGCGGGCCCGACCCAAAGCCTGCTGTTGCAATCCCGCACTCCGCCGAGGCAAAACGCCGCGGTCGTGGCGGGCCCTCAACCGGAGTATGCTGCGCTGGATCCAAGGATTGACGCCGCTTGTCGTAAGCTGGCACGCCCTTCGCTCCGTAAGTTCTCATGCCACACCTCCTGGAGGCCCCATGCGCCGAACCACATTGCTCCTCCTGCCCCTGCTGCTCGTCTCGGGCGTCGCGCTCCGCGCCCAGAGCCCGCACATGGGCTTCAGCCTGAATCTCATCAACCCCACCGGCGACTTTGCCAGCAAGCGCTACACGAGCATCGACAGCCTCGGGCAGCCTTACGATGGGAAGATGACCTATGACCTGGGCCTCGGCGGCAGCTTCACCGTGAGCTTCCCCGTGGACCGCGCCCTGGCCATCCGGCTCAACCTCAGCGGCTCGGCCGAGAACGGCACGGACCGCGCCGCGGGCTACAGCGACATCAACCTGCGGCACTCCATGTTCAGCCTGGGCGGCGACATCCAGATCTTCCCGAACGGGACGGCCTTTCGGCACCGGGGCCTCTACTTCGTGGGTGGCCTCTCGGCGGACTTTGAGCAGTTCGACCGCAGCTATGGGGACATCAACTCCTACTACAGCTACGCCCCCGTCGACACCACCCGCAAGAGCCGGATGGGCGGCTCGCTGGGCATCGGGCACAGCTTCGGCTATGACGCCGGGGTCCGGTTCACGCTGGAAGCCACCTACCACACCTCCCTGACCAGCCACGACATGCAGGCGGGTGATCCCCCCAGCACGGATTTCGTGAAGGTCGCCTTCGGGTTCGTGTTCTGATCCATCCCGTTCATACGGAGAAGCGGCCCTCGCGGGCCGCTTCTCTTTAGGGTGGGAGGGCCTACTTCTTGGCCGCCTTCTTCTTCTTGGCCTTGGACTTGACCGGGGCCGCTTCCTCTTCCTTGCCGAGGAGGCCGTTCAGGAGGCGGGCGACATCCTTGTTGGCGGGGTCGAGCTTCTGGAGGCGCCGGGCATAGGCCAGGCGCTCCTGCTGGGGCCGCGCATCGTCGGCCTTCACCTGCTCGACCTTGCCGGCCACGAAGCTGGCGGTGCCGCCCGCTTCGGTGATCTCGGCCTTCTCCCGGGCGAGGAACGCCTTCCAGTCCGCCGCGGCCTTGGTCGTGCTGTCCTTGGTCTGCCGCAGGCGCTCCAGGATGCCGTCGATGTCCTTCAGGGCGCGCTCGCTGTGGGCGATGGCGGCCTTCTGTTCATCCATGAAGATCCGGAGCTGCTGGCGGAGCTTCATCTGGTCCTGGTTCAGGCCGGGGGCTTCATCCAGTTCCCTGAGCCTGGGGGCCTGCTTGTCCATCGCGTCCCGGAACTCGCGGAGCTTGAGTTCGTGCTCGGCCCGGGTCTTGGCCAGCAGGGGCTCCGCCGTGGCCAGGTTCTCCTCCGCGGCGGACTGGGCCTTCTGCAGGTGGGCGACGGCCTCCTCCCAGCTGCCTTCGGCCACGCAGGCACGGGCCGCCAGACTGCGGAGCGCGGTCAGGGCGTGCATGTCGTTGTAGTCGGAGGGATTGACCGTGAGCCCCTCGCGGCCCAGGAGGGCCTCCACGCCGCGCCGGACCGTGGCGGCTTCGCCCCGCTCCAGCTGGAGTTCCCAGGGGCCCCGGACCTCCTTGAAGCGGTCGGTGAGGCTCTGGGCGCCCAGGCTGGTGGCCAGAACGCAGGCAAGCAGGAATCCGAGGCGGCTCATGGTCGCTCCTTCCAGGATGGGTTCGGCAAGGTCACTTCTTCTTGCCGGCCTTCTTCGCGGGCTTGGCTTCCTTGACGAAGGGCTCCTTGCCCTGCTTCAGGTTCTCCAGGGCCTTGGTCGCGCCAGCATTGCCGGGATCCAGCACCAGCAGGCGGGCGAGGAAGGCCGCCTGGTTCTGGACCGTGCCCAGCTTGGTGAGGTTCTCGTGGTTGCGGAGGACCGCATCCACCCAGTTCTTCTTCCCGACGATCTTCACCTTCTTCATCACCTGCTCGGTGTTGAACTTGGTGATCTCGTCATTCTGGCTGGCCAGCACTTCCTTGGCCTTGGTGGCGGCGGTCTCGGCGGCCTTCACCATGCCGTCGGCCTCCTTCCGGTTGTCCGCGAGCACCTTGGCCACCTTGGGGGCGTTGAGCAGGTTCTGCTTGTGGACGGGGAGGGCGGCGTTGATCTGGGCCAGTTCCTGTTCGTCCTGGGCAATCTTGGTGCCCCGGGCGTTGAAGTCGTCGGCCTCCTTCTTGGTCAGCTTCTTCTTCCCGGCCTTGAGTTCTTCGTACTCGGCCTTGAAGGCGGTGACGAGGGGCTCCAGCTCCTTCTTCCTCGCCTCGTTCTGGGTGATGTAGTCCTGGGAATCCTTGGAGGCCTTCTCCCACTGGGCGGCGATGGGGGCCTGGGCCCTGTCCAGGTCCGCCTTGATCGCCTGGGCGGTCTTGAACCGCTTCTGCTGGATCTCGACGGCCTTCTCCCACTGGCCGGCCTCGGAAGCGGCATTGGCCCAGAGGCGATAGAAGGACAGGAGGCCCTGGGCGTTGTCCATGCTCTGGCCGATGGTCTGGAGGTTCGTGCCGTTGAAGGTCGGGCGCTCGGCGGGGATCATGCCCTCGACCTTCGCCATGGCTGCCTGGGCCTGGAAGCTCTTGAGCATCTGGTTGATGCCCGGAAGTTCGGCATTGAACCGCTGGGTCAGGTCGAGGTTCGCGGGGGCCTGGGCCACCAGCGCCACCGCGGAGAAGAGGAGGAAGGGCATCGGGCGCATGGGCACTCCACAAAAGTCCAGGATCCAGGGTAGCGAAAAGGCCCCGAGACTGTCCGCCCCAAGGGCAAATTGTGATGGGGTCAGCCGCCGCCGCGTTTTTCCTCGAGTTCGAGCCAGGCCTCTTCCAGGACCTCCAGCGCCGCCTTTACCCCATCCCGGTCCCGGAGGGCCTGGTGGCCGGGGCTGTCCGCCCGGAGGAAGGCCGAGGAATCTGCCAGCAGGCCATCCAGCTCGGCCAGCCGGGTGTGGAGGGCCTCCATTTCCGCTTCCACCTCGGCGAGGCGCCGCTGCTCCTTCTGGGACAGTCCCGGCTTCCGGGCGCGGGGAGGCTCCACCCTGGCGATGGCGCGGGCTGCCTCGGCCCTGGGCGGCTCCTGGGCCGCGGCCCGGGCCTCCCGCAGGCTGCGGACGGTCGAGGGGGCGCCTTCGTACAGCTCCCAGCGCGGGGTGCCGTTCCCATTCCAGGCCAGGGTGTGGGTGGCCACCTGGTCGAGGAAGAACCGGTCGTGGCTGACCAGCAGCAGGGTCCCCCCGAAGTCCAGGAGGGCCTCCTCCAGATTCTGGAGGGTGGGGATGTCCAGGTCATTGGTGGGCTCGTCCAGCACCAGCAGGTCCGCCGGGCTGAGCATGGCCTTGGCCAGCAGGAGGCGGTTGCGCTCGCCGCCGCTGAGCGTGGCGGCCGGGCGGGCCTGCTGGTCCACCGGGAAGCCGAAGCGGGTGAGGTAGACGTGGGCCAGCAGGGTGCCGTTCCCCGTGTCCACCACCGAGGCCCGCTCGGCGAGGTTGTCGAGGATGCTGCGGGCCCCGTCCAGCTCGCCGCGCCCCTGGGAGATGGTGGTGGTGGCCAGCTTCGGGTGGCGGACCACCTCGCCGGCGGTGGGCTCCAGGTCCCCCAGGAGCACCTTGAGCAGGGTGGACTTTCCGCAGCCGTTGGGCCCGAGCAGGGCCACGCGCATGCCGCGCTGGAGGCTGAGATCGATGCCGTCCAGCAGCTCCCCGCCGCCGGGATAGGCGAAGCGCACCCGCTCCGCGCGGATCAGGGCGTCGCTGCGATTGCCGCCGGCGGCGAAGGACAGGCCCTGGCGCGCTTCCAGGCGGGTGCGGTCCTCGACGTCGTCCTTGAGGTCCAGCACCTCCTGGATGCGCAGCTTGGACTTGCGGGTGCGGGCCTTGGCGCCGCGACGCAGCCAGGCCATCTCGCGGCGCAGGCGGTTCTGCATGTGCTCCGTGAGGCGGGCCTCCCGGAACTCGCGATCGGACTTTTCCAGCAGGTAGTCGCTGTAGCCGCCCTCGTAGCTGCGGAGGGCGCCCTCATCCAGCTCGAGCATGCGGGTCACGACGGCGTCCAGCAGGTGGCGATCGTGGGTGATGAGCAGGAGGGCGCCGCCATAGGCCTGCAGCCAGGCCTCGAGCTTCTCCACCTGATCGGGATCCAGGTGGTTGGTGGGCTCGTCCAGCACCAGGACATCGGGCTCCTTGAGCCACGCCTGGGCCAGGGCCACGCGCTTGCGCCAGCCGCCGGAGAGGGCCTCCACCTCGACTTCGAGGTCGGTCAGGCCCCAGGTGGTGGCCGCTGCCTTGAGGCGCGGCTCGAGATCCCAGCCCCACCGCTCGATCTGGTGCTCCACGCTTTGCAGTTCGTCAAGCAGCCGGGCCTCCTCCTGGCCGGTGGCGCCATGGAGGGTCTCGTGGATCCGCTGATGGCGGGCCAGCAGGGCGGCGTGATCGGCCAGCGAGGCCTCCAGGGCCTGCCGGATGCTCGCCCCCGGGGCGAAGTGCGGTTCCTGGCTCAGGCGGGCCACGCGCAGGCCCTGGGTGATGATGACCTCCCCGGAATCGGGGGTCTCGTCGCCGGTCAGGAGCCGGAACAGGGTGCTCTTGCCCGCGCCGTTGCGGCCGATGAGGCCGACCTTCTCACCCTGAAAGAGACCGAGGCTCAGTCCGTCCAGAATGGCTGTCGCGCCATATCGTTTCGTGACATTGATCAAACTAAGGGCGATGGCGGGCAAGAAGGGCTCCTACGACCTTCCAGAATCCCACGGATAGCGTGATGCTTGCCCGCAAAGTATCCGTGAGGCCGGCATGTCCCTTCAGGAAGAACTTCAGATGTCGAAGCTCCCCGCTCCGGGAGTCCAGTTGATGCTCCAGCTGATGCTGACGCGGGAAGCCGTCGTCCGCGTCCAGGAGCGTCTCTTCGAAGCCCACGGGCTGACCATCCAGCAGTACAACGTGCTGCGCATCGCCCGCGGCGGACCGGTCAAGGGCCACCCGATCTACGAGATCGAGCGGCGGATGATCTACCGCTTCGCCAACGTGACGCGACTGGTGGACCGCCTCGAGACGCAGGGCCTGCTCAAGCGGGTGGCCGATCCCAAGGACCGCCGGGTCAGCCGGGTGGTCATCACCCCCAAGGGGCGCCGCCTCATGGAGCGCCTCGACGAGCCCGTGCGGGTCATGGCGGCGCAACTCACCAGCTGCTGCGACGAGCAGGAGTGCCTGAGCATCTCGAACTGGCTGGAGCGCCTGCGGGAGCACTGCACCCAGCAGGAGGGGGCTCAGGAGGAGCTGGTGGGGGCCATCAGCTGATCCAGCAGCTGGTAGGCGGCATTTTCTGAAACCCCGTCCAGGCTCAGCCAGCGGCCCTGGCCCAGATCCAGCCACAGGCGGCGGGCGGCGGGGTCCCACCAGCCCTCCCGGAGGGTGTGCGGTCCCGCCAGCCGGCGGTTGCCCTTGAGCTGCGCCTGGCCGGGGCGGGCCGCGGCCGCCACGGTCCAGGTCCGGTTCAAGGTCAAGGTGCCCCGGTCCAGCTTCCAGTGTCCGCCCGGAAGGCGCAGGCGGCTGCCATCGGACGCCGTCACCAGGTCGCCTTCGATGCGGGTGCCCGCGCCCCAGGGCGCCGTGGCCTCGCGCTCCGGAATCCAGCGGACGCCCGAGAAGGCCAGGGCCGCGCTCTCCCAGCCGACGCTCCCGAGGTCGGACAGATCCGTGTCGCCGAGCTTGATGCGGAAGGCCGAGGCGGGCGCCTGGTCGAAGGTGGGATCCACCGGTACCCAGCGTTCTCCGAGTTTCACTTCCACCCAGAAGTGCAGGCCCAGGGTGTCGCCCAGGCCCACCCAGCCGGTGACGCCACGGGCGGGCACGCCCAGGCGCCGCAGCAGCGCCACCGCCAGCACGCCGTGCTCGGTGCAGTCGCCCCGGGGGGTGCGGCAGACCTCGAGGGCCGAGGCGAAGCCCACCGTGTAGTCCTTCTCGGTGATCCAGTCGAAGACGAAGGTGGTCACCCGCCGGGCCAGCTCCCAGCGCGACAGCCCCGGGGGGAGGGCCAGGCGCCGGAGGAGGCCGTCGAAGGCGGGATCCTGGAAGGGCACCAGCGGACTGGGCGCCAGGAACCTGGCCTCCCCGGGCGCGGGGGGGCCTGCCACCGGTGGCTGGGCCGCCTCGGCGGCGCTGGGCAGGGCCGCCCGCACCAGGCGCCAGCGTCCACCGCCAAGCCGGATCTGCTGGGCATCCTCGGGCAGCTCCGGCACGGCGCCTTCACCCCGCAGCGTCAGGTCCCGCAGCCAGGGTTGGAAGGGGTGCGGCGGCAGCCGCTGGAGGGTGCGCTCGAAGAATCCCTCGGCTTCGCCGGCCCGGGCCCTGGGCGGGGGGAGCTCGGCGCGCTGCATCAGGATGGCGAGCCCGCCGAGCTCGGACCGCTGGCGCAGCTCGCCGGCGCTGGGGGAGATCCAGGCTTCCACGGACATCGCGGCATCGCCCTGGGTCTCCTGGCCGGTGAACCGCACCGCGTCTGGAAAGCCCGGCAGCGGGTCCGGCCCGGCGGGTTCGAGGGTGAGGGTGTTCCACTGCTGGACGGGGAAGGAGAAGGTGATCGCCTTCACGGCGCGCCGCAGGCGGGCGGCCTCCATGAGCCGGGCGTCGAGATCCTCGGGCCAGAGCAGGGCCCCGGCAGGCACCGGGGTGCGCTGGGGGGCCCCGTTCAGGGGGTGGAGGCTCAAGGTGCCGGGGTCCGCCGGCGTCCATTCGGCGCGGCCTTCAAAGGGTTCCCTGGACAGCTGCAGCCGCCAGGTGAAGGTCATCGACCCGTCCGCCGCGCGCCGGGCGGTCTGGTCCACTTCCTGGCGGATCTCCTGGCCGAGGCGGGAGAGGGCCATCCACTCGCGGTTCCGCACTTCGCGGATTCCGTCCTGGTTCTTGGCCTCCTGGGAGGCGCCTCCCACCTCCTGGCCGCCCACCCACTGCCGGAAGGTCCGGCCCGGGGCTGCCTGGGCCAGAACCGGGGCCCCCGGGGTGAGGAGGAGGATCCCGCCAAGGACCGCCGCGAAAAGGGGGGATGCACGCATCCCCCCAGTCTACCGGTCCGCGGAGGTCGGATCAGCCCGGCATCCCCATGGCCAGGCGGAGGTGGCGCATGCGTTCACGGCGGCGGACCTGGGCGGTGGCCCGCATCTCGGCGGCCCTGGCCCGCTGTTCCGGGGTGAGCACGGACTGGACTTCCTGCCGGGCGGCCCGGGCTGCCAGCAGCAGGTCGAACCGGGCCGAGGAGGCCTGGTCGTGGAGGGTGCGGAGCCGGGCCTCGGGGGTGGCGGGATCCTGGAGAGCCGTGCGGAGGGCGGCCCGGGCCTGCCGCATCGCCTCCCGGTGGGCCAGCAGATCCGGCCGGTGCTTCTCCCGGATGGCCTGGATGCTGGTCCGCTGGGCCTCGGTGAGGTTCAGGGCCCGGGCCAGGTGGCGGCCATCATGGGCGCCTGGCCCCGGCTGGGCCAGCATGGGCAGGGCGGCGAGGGCGAGGATGGCGAAGGATCGGACCAGGTTGTTCATGACCATCTCCAGACGGGCGCAGTCGAAAGCCTCGCCAGGTGAGACACGGCCCCGAGCCTTCGGTTGATTCCGGGCAGACTGGAAAGGTGATCCGGACCCTCGCCGCCATCGTGCTCAAGGCCGTGCCCTTCGCCGAGGGCGGGGCCGTGGTGTCGTTCCTCTCCGAGCATGGCGAGCGGCTGTCCGGGCTGGCCAAGGGGGTGAAGAAGCCCACGGCCAAGTGGGTGGCGGCCTTCGAACCCCTGGGCATGGTGCGGGTGAGCTTCTTCGGCAAGGAGCAGACCGAGCTGAAGCGCGTCACCCGCTGCGAGCTGGCCTTCAGCCCCCTCACCCTGGGCCACCTGGAATGCAGCCTCGTCATGGCCTGTCTGGCGGATCTCTTCGACCGCGTGGCCAAGGAGGGCGTGGAGGACGACCGCCTCTACCGGCTGCTCAGTGCCTGCGGGCGGGCCCTCAAGGCCGACCCGGACAATGCCCTGGGGATCCTGGCCTACGCCGAACACTGGCTGCTCCACTGCCTGGGACTGCTGCCCCATCCGCGGACCTGCGGGCGCTGCGGGAACGACTCGGCGCCCCTGGCCCTGCTCAGCCCCGACCATGGCTGGTGCTGCCAGGCCTGCACGCCGGTGGATCCCTCGGAGACCCTGCCGCCCGGCGCCCGGGACTACCTGCGGCGATTGCGGACCGGGGGGGCGGAGACCGCACCCCGTCCGGACCCGTCCGACGAGGCCCAGGCGGCCATCACCGCCCTCCTTCGCGCCCGCCTGCTCCAGGAGCTGGGAGGCGGCCTGCGGAGCTACGAGGTGTTGTGGCGGACGCTCTAAACCGCGGCAGCATCGCGCCTTGCCGGGCACCCTAAACTTGGCCTGAAGCTCCTCTTGGCCGATGGGGTGGCATGGCTTGAGGTCGGGCATGGTTCTGGGCGGTTCCTTCATGCAACACCGCGGGGTGCGCCGCTGGCTGGCGGACCTGGCCGTGCTCCCCTTCCTGGGGGGCGCCGCCTATCTCCTGTTCAGGGCCTCCGCCTCGCTGGGGGCGGGGGAGGCGGCGATCCTGATGATGGCGGTCGGTGGACTGGCCCTGCTGGGGCGCCGATGGTTCGCCTGGCAGCGGGATCTCGACCCGGAGCGCTTCCTGTCCGATCGGGCGGGGCGGATTCTCCGCGGCGACCGCACTCCGCTGGTGCCCCCGGCCGGGCTGCGGGAGGAGGGTCGCCAGGTGGCGGCGGCGATCAATGCGCTCCTTGGGGAAAGCCGCCAGGTCGAAACCCACCTGGATTCCCTGCATCAGGCCGTGGTCCGGGAGTGGGTGGAACTGGATGGCCTGCTGGCGCAGATCCAGGAGCAATCGGTCGAGGACCGGACCGCCAGGGTGGCTGCCGCAGAGCGGCTCGCGGCCTACGGCCAGGACCTCCGGAAGACTCTGGAGGGCTCCCTCCAGTTCGATCAGATCGAACTGGAGCAGCGGCTCCGCGCGGATCAGCATCGCCTCCAGGGGCAGGCGTTCGCGACCGCCCTGGAACGGACGCAGGCGCGGCTGACGCACGTCGAGGCTCTGCTGAGGGAGTTCCAGGACGCCTTCCCGCAGATGCAGAAGGAGGAAGATGCGCTGGGCCGTCTCGCCGATACCGGGGTGCGGCAGGCCGCGCGTCTGGAGCTGGTGGTCAAGGGCCTGGTGGCTCATGCCCCGGGGCTGCAGGAAGAGACGAAGGCCCGGGCGGAGCAGCTCCGCCGCTTCCGCACCGCCGCCGACGGGGTGAGGGATCAGGCAGAGGCCCTCGCCCGGCGCATCGAGGCCTTCCGGGCCGAATCGCAGCGTCGCATCACGTCGTTCGGAGGCGCGCAGGGAGCGATCCAGATCATCGATCAGGCGGCCCAGCAGACCGGCCTGCTGGCCGTGAACGCCGCCATTCTCGCCCAGCAGGGCGGGGGCGGGGAGGGCCTGCAGGCCATCGGAGGACGCCTCCGCGGGTTGGCCGACCAGACCTCCCAGGGGGCGGCGGATCTGGGCCGTGCCCTGGATGAGCACCAGCGGGGCCTGGAGCGGGAGAGCGCCGGGTTGTGGGACCTCCAGGAGGTGACCCAGCACCTGAAGGCCGGCATCCAGGAGCTCCTCCATGTGGCGGGCCACCTCGATCGCCAGGGGCAGGATCTGGAGCGGGTGCTGGAGGCTCATGCAGGTCTGGTGGAGCAGGTCCGGCAGACGTCGGAGCGGGCCGAGCGGTCCCTGTACGAGGTGGGGGAATGCTCGTCGGCCCTCCAGTCCGCGCTGGTCCGGCAATGGGGCGTGGAGGCCAAGGCCGCGGTCGAAGTGGGCCAGCTGTCCCGGGCCGGGAAGCACCTCGCTGAAGTGGGCGGCGAGCTCTCCCGGATCAGCGAAAAGAATGTCGAGGACATCTGGGGGATCCTCCGGGGCCACCAGGACCTCCGCCAGAGCGAGGCTTATCGCGAGATCGCATCGGGCGGTCTGTCGCACCTGCTGGGGCTGGGCCAGAGCACCGCGCCCACCTGGGACCGCGCCACGTGGGCCCGGGCCCAGCGGCGGCCGCGCCTGCTGGAGGCGGGACCCTTGCGGCCGCCGCTCAGCTACTCCGACGCGGTGGGAGGGCTGCGACTGCTCCTGATGGCTCCGGATGCCCTTGGCCGTCCCGAGCCCTCGGCGCTGCAGGCCTGGTCCTGCGATCCCTCGGGCCAGGTGTGGCGCCTGGAATTGATCGAGCGCCTGCGGACCGAAGGCCACCGCCTTGCCCTCCAGGAGACCCTGCGGGAAAGTCCTCTGGAAGCCTGCCTGCCCGGTACCGATGTGAGGGTCGTGCCTGAAGGCGCCGAGCTCCGGCTGGCCTTCCCCTATCCCGGGCTCCCCCTCTTCCTGGCGGGGCTCGGGCTGGCGTTGTCCGTGGACGCCGGGGCCTGGGACAGGCCGCTCCGCCAGGCGGCACCCAGGACCATCCCCGTGCAGCAGTTCATCTGGTGCGGGCCGGACATGGATCCCGCGCAGAGGGCGGGCGTCCTGCGCCTGGTGCATGCCTGGGTGCGCGATGATCCGCAGCATGAGGCGTTCCTGACCGGACTGCCCTACGAGGGGCGCCGCCCCCCTTGCCCTCTGGTGGCGGACCATGAGCAGGTGGACCGCCTCGACGGATGCCCCAAGGTCCGTTGTGTGGGCCTCGATGCGGATATCACCGGCCTCCAGCCGCTGCGGGACCGGCTGCTCCAGGCCGGGGCCGAGGAGGGCGAGGGCGGCGCCGTCCTCGGCGCCATCGGACTCGGATATGCCCATCCCGAGGCCCTGCTGCTGAGGCTCTTCCAGTCGGGCGCCGGCCTGGCGGATACCCCGCATCCCGAGCTGGCGGCCTTCCGCACCCGTCTCCAGGCGGCTGTGCTGGGTGGAAGCGAGGGCGATCCCTATCGGGCGGCCTGGGCCCTGCTCGAGGACCTCCAGCGGAAGGGCTGGACCATGCCCTTGCCCTCGCTGTGAGGACCTGAGGCGCTCCTAACCTGGGTAGGTCCCTTGACAGCCGTGATCTGCCGCCGATACCTGATGCAAGCGATCTTTGGACCTCCTCCAGACGGTGTGTGATCCAGGGCCCGGGATTGCCACCAACCGATGTGCGCCGCTTGCGGCGCGCGTGGGATCTGCGGGAGGCCACAGGCGCCAACCACAGGAGATCCCATGTCCAACCTCGCGCTCCGGCGCGGCCGGGGGCCTGCGTTCCCGGACCTGCCGCCCACCCTCCAGCCCCATGCCGTGCTCGCTTCCGCGCCGCCTTCAGACACGCTCCGTGCGGCTGCGCTGTCCGCCCTGACCTACTTCCTGCTCGCCGGCGGCGCGGTGATCATCGCCTCCTTCGGGCCGAAGGCCGTCCTGGTGCCGGTTCTCCCGTCCGCCCCTCCGTGGCGGCCGGTGGAACTGGACGGACCCCCACGGCTGCGTCCCAGCGAACGGGTGCTCTCCACGGTCGCAGGGGGCGCCGGAAGCGGGACCATCGCCGCCCCCTCCGGCGCGCCCGCGAGGGCGGATCCGGAGGAGGCCGCGGCGGGCCTCCCCACGGCCGACCGCTTCTCGGAGGTCCCTGCCGGCGGGCCCGCGCTTCCAGGGCCTGTCGCCCCGGCTTCCGGTACCGCGGGACCTGCTTCCGGCCCGGTGATCCACGACTTCTCGGCCACGGCTCCGGCGATCCTCCGCCGGGTGGATCCCATCTATCCGGATCTGGCCCGCCGGGCCCACGTCCAGGGCACCGTGGTGCTGCTGATGGTCGTGGACGAGTCGGGCCTGCCCATGCAGGTGCGGGTGCTGGACGGCCATCCGGCCCTCCAGGAGGCCGCCCTCCACGCAGCCCGCCAGTGGCGCTTCGAGCCGGCCCGCATGGATGGGCGGGTGGTCGCCGCCAGCTTCCGACTCACCCTGAACTTCCGCCTGCGGTGAGGGTGCCATGGCCACGGAGCTTCGACGCGACATCAACATCACGCCCCTGGTGGACATCGTGCTCGTCCTCCTGATCGTCTTCATCGTCCTGGTGCCGGTGCTGCCCCGGGCCCTCGACGCCGCCCTCCCGGGCGGCGCGGGGCCCCCCGGGCCGCTCCTGCGCCTGACGCTGGCTGCCGATGGTTCCCTGGACCTGGATGGGACGCCCATCACCCTGGCGGAGCTGCCCGGACGGTTGCGCCCAACGACGGGGAAGGTGGTCCTGCGGGTTCATCCCTCCCTGCCGCTGCACCGGGCGACCGGGGTCCTGGATGCCCTCAAGGCCGCCCGGCCGGAGGCGGTGCCCGCCCTGGTCGCCACGCCGGAGAAGATCTAGACCGTGCTAGCCTCAACCCTGTGGATCAGGGCGTCGCTGCTCGCAAGGGCAGAGGAAAGTCCGGGCTCCACAGGGTACTGGGCCTGGTAACGCCAGGGCGGGGCGACCCGACGGAAAGTGCAACAGAGAACAGACCGCCGATGGATCCTCGGATCACAGGCAAGGGTGAAACGGTGGGGTAAGAGCCCACCGCCGGACTGGCAACAGGACGGGCACGGTAAACCCCCCAGGGAGCAAGACCAAATAGGCCGGCGCACCGCGCAAGCGGCGAGGGTTGACCCGACCGAGCCGGCGGGTAGGTCGCTTGAGTTGGATGGCGACATCCATCCCAGAGGAATGACGTCCCACGACAGAACCCGGCTTACCGATCCACCACGGCCCCCGAAAGGGGGCCGCGTTTATGTCTTCCCGGGTGTCCTGCCCTGCCTGCACACCCCCGCGCTCAACCGGCATGGCTGGGCTTCGCTTTTCGGCAGGGATATCCGCTAGGCTGGAGGTCTCTCGGGATAGGCCTCTGACCTGCATCTTCCACCGCCCCTTCGGCACGCCTGGACTTGGCGTCGGAGCCGTGCGCCTCGGCTGATCCAAGGGCGCCACAGGACGCAGGGACGCCCCCAAGGCGGCCCGCTGAACCCATTTCCGGAGATGCCATGTTCCATGACTTGACCTGCCTGGCCCGTCGCCTCGAGCGCGCCCAGGCCCTTCAGAACGAGCGCTTGAACCAGGCCGCCGGCGGCCGCAGCAGGCCGGTGGGCGGCGGTTTCGCGCACTTTCGCGGCGAGGCCCATCCCCTCAACCAGGCGCTGGGCCTGCTCGAGCCGATCACCGAACCGGAACTGGAGGGCGTCGAGGCCTTCCTCGGCGCGCCCACGGTGCTGGAATTGAGCCCTGGCGCTGACCCGTCGCTGTGGCCGCTGTTGGCGCGCCGGGGGTACCGCCTGCACCAGTTCCAGCAGCTGTGGCTGAAACCCCTGGCCGAGGCGACGGTGCCGCCATCGCCCCCGGCCGTCCGGATCGCCAGGGCCGGTGAGGCATTCCTCTACAACCGGGTGGTCTGCGCTGGGTTCCTGGAGCGCGATGCCTGGCGCGACCTGGAACCGCCGTTCGAGGTTCCGCTCGAGGCGCTGGACGTCTGGGGCTTCCTGGCCTTCGTGGATGAGGAGCCCGCCGGCGGCGGCATGCTGGGGATCGTGGACGGCGTGGCCCTCCTGTCGGGTGATGCCGTGCTTCCCCGCTTCCGGGGACGTGGTTTGCAGAAGGCCCTCATCCGCGCCCGCCTTGCCCATGCGCGGGAACGCGGCTGCGATCTGGCCTGCGCGTCCACGGCTCCGGGCACAGCCAGCCAGCGATCCTACGAGGCCTCCGGCTTCCGCGCCGCCTATCCGAAGGTGGAGATGGCGCGGGACTGACGCGATAGTGGGGGATGCGCCGACCCGCACCCCCCACTGCCGCGCTCCTCGTGACGGCCCTGGCCTTCCACGTGGACATGCTCCTCTACTACCTGCTGGTGCCGCTGCTGCCGCGGTACGCGCGGGACCTGCACCTGAACCAGATGGAGGTGGGGATCCTCTTCGGCAGCTATGCCGTGGCCCTGCTGCTGGCCACCTTCCCCGTGGCGATCCTCACCGACCGCTTCGGCCGGCGGGCGCCCATGCTCTGGGGCCTGGCGGGGCTGGGGATCACGACCCTGGTCTTCGCGGTGTCGAGACAGTACTGGCTGCTGGTGCTGGCCCGGTTCCTCCAGGGGGTGGCGGGAGCGGCCACCTGGCTGCCGGGCATGGCGCTGCTGGCGGACCTCTTCCCCAGCGAGTCCAGGGGCAGGGCCATGGGCACGGCGTTCGCGGCGGCGAACCTCGGGGTGCTCATCGGGCCGCCCCTGTCGGGCTTCCTCGATCAGCATGCGGGCCCCACGGCGCCCTTTCTGCTGGGGGCGGCGCTGGTGGCGCTGGACGCGGCGGGCCGGGCCTTCCTGCTGCCGGGGACCGAGCCGAACCAGGGCCTGAAGGTACCTTTTCGACAGCTGCTGGCCAATCCGACCATCCGGATCTTCGCCGGGGCCATGGCGCTGGGTTCCTGCCTGTGGGCCCTGCTGGAATCGACCCTGCCCCTGGACCTGGACCGGCGCTTGGGCCAGTCCCCGACTCAGATTGGCCTCTGCTTCGCGGCGGCGGCCCTGGCCCATACCTTCACCTCGCCGCTGATGGGCGCCCTCTCGGATCGCATCGGGCGGGTGCGGGTGCTGCGCATGGGGCTGGTGCTGGCCCTGTTCCTGATCCCGTTGCCGGTGCTGCTGCCCCGGCCCTGGATGGTGGTGGTGGCCATGATGGGGCTCGGCAGCACGGCCAGCTTCATCATGAGTCCCAGCAGCCCGGCGGTGGCCGATCAGGTGGAGCGTCTGGGCAGCCAGAGCTTCGCTTCGGCCTTCTCCATCCTGAACCTGGCCTACTCCGTGGGCCTGATGGTGGGCCCGCTGGTGGGCGGCGCCCTCGTGCAGGGGCTGGGCCTGCCCGTGGCCATGGGCCTTTCGGGGCTGGGCTTCGGCGCCTACCTGCTGGCCACCCGGGGCATCAGCGCCTGACCGCCCGGTAAATCCAGCGTTCCGCCGCCGCCGTCCAGGGCCGCCCGTCCAACCCGCCGCAGGCCGTGATGGCGCCGAAGCCCGCTTCCGCAAGACAGGCGCGGACCTCGGTATCGGTGGGAATCCAGATGTCGTGGCGGAAGGTCGCGCCCTGGCAGCGCCGTTCCGTGCGGATGCGGCGGCCGTCGGCGCTCCAGGTGACCCGTTCCCGGTAGCCCTCGTCGGGGAAGTCCAGCCACTGGCCCTCGGCTTCCGCCACGGCGTCCCTCAGGAAGTTCCGCCCCGCCAGGTCCAGGAGCAGGGCGCCGCCGGGGCGGAGCACGCGCGCGAATTCCGCGAGCTGCCGGAGGTTCTCCTCCCGCCTGGTGAAGTAGCCCCAGCTCGTGTAGGCGCAGAAGACGCCGTCGGCACAGGCCGCCCGGAAGGGCAGGGCGCGGAAGTCGAGGCGGGCCAGGGGCGCGGGGTGTTCCTCCCGGTGGCGCGCCAGGTTCATGCGGCTGAGGTCGCCTCCCAGGATCTCCAGTCCCTGGGCCTTCAGGTGGGGATGCAAGCGCCCCCAGCCGCAGGGCAGGTCGAGGACCCGGCTTCCCGGCGGCAGGTGCAGCAAGGCCGCGAGCGCCGACCCTTCGGTGGCGGCGTCCGCGGCCTTGTCCGCGTAGATCTGGAAATAGGCGGGGTGGTCAAAGTCCCAGGCGAACCAATCCATGAGCCGAGTGTGGCAGGCCCGGGCCCTTGCGGCGCCCTACTCCTGGTCGGAGTCCGCCTTCACCAGCTTCACGATGGGCGTGGACTGGGGGGTGTTGACGATGCCCTTCCAGACATAGCGGGTGCCGCGCTTCTGGCCGCTCTTGGAGATCAGCTTGCCCTCTTCCAGCTCCGTGAAGAGCCGGCGCAGGGTGGCCGGGGCCCAGTCGCAGTCCTTGAGGTCGAGGGCGACCTGCGCTTCGAAGCTGCTGAGGGAACCCTTGTCCTGGAGGGCGAACATCAAATCCCTCTTCAGGTCCTCGAGTTCCGGCTTCGAGCGGCGGGCCTTGGTCTTGAAGGCGGGCGGAGCGGCCGGCGGCGCCGGTGCGGCGGGCTTCGGCGTGACCGGCGCGGGGGCCGGCGCGGCGGTGGGGGCCTGGGCCTGCACCAGCATGCCGTCGAGGTAGATGTCGCCGCGCTCGGGGCGGAAGAGGACCACCACCGACCCAGGGCCGAGGCCTTCCTGCTGGAGGGCGGTGATGATGCGCTCCCCAATGCGGGATTTCTGGTCTGCCGAGAAACTGGGCGATTGAATAATGACGATGGCCATGACGACTCCACTATGTATACGGTGAATTCATAATACGCTTTTGTTTTTCATCTGTAAAATACGATCTGCCGAGTGGACCGGATAGACTTCCCACCGAGGACGCCATGCGCAAACCCAAGATCGAACGCCCCGAAGAACAGCAGCGCTTCGAAACCTTCCTGCGATCGCGTCAGTTGAAACTGACGGGAGAGCGGCTCGAGCTGGTGGAGGAGGTGTTCGGCCAGGTCCACCACTTCGACGCAGACCAGCTGCACATGGCCCTGAAGCAGAAGGGCAAGGCCATCAGCCGGGCGACGGTGTACCGCACGCTCGACCTGCTGGTGCAGTGCGGCCTGGTGCGGAAGAGCAGCTTCGGCGATCAGCACGCGCACTACGAGGCCGTGCGGAGCAACGAGCACCACGACCACCTGATCTGCCTCAACTGCGACGCCATCATCGAGTTCTTCCGTCCGGACCTGGAGGCCCTTCAGGAAGCCATCTGCCACGAGTACGGCTTCCGGCCCATGCACCACAGCCACCAGATCTTCGGGCTGTGCAAGGCCTGCCAGGACCAGGAGACGGATGGGGCCACGCTGGCCCATCGGATGAGCCAGCTGAACGTGTAGCTGTCGGCCATCAGCTGTCAGCCATCGGCTCAAGCCGGCCCGGACCTGCTTTGGCTGACAGCCGACAGCTGATAGCTGAGAGCCGCGCAAAGCGCTAGGCTGGGTCATGTCGAAACTCAGCCTCCAGGATCTCCAGCGCCTTCCCAAGACGGACCTGCACGTCCACCTCGACGGCAGCCTCCGCATCCCCACCATCCTCGATCTGGCCGAGCAGCAGAAGGTGAAGCTGCCCGCGGACACGCCCGAAGGCCTGCGGCCCTTCGTGGAGGTGGGGGATGACTGCAAGTCGCTGGTGGAGTACCTCCGCGCCTTCGACGTGACGCTGTCCGTGATGCAGACCTATGACAGCCTGGTGCGAACCTCCTTCGAGCTGGCGGAGGACGCGGCCAAGGAGAACGTCCGCTACATGGAGGTGCGCTACAGCCCCATCCTCCACCAGCAGAAGGGCCTCACGCTGCACGCCATCGTGCAGGCCGTGCTCGAAGGGCTGGCCCAGGCCGAACGCCAGTACAACATCAAGACCGGTGTCATCCTCTGCGGCATGCGCCACATCTCGCCGGACATCTCGCTGCGCCTGGCGGACCTCACCGTGGCCTTCAAGAACAAGGGCGTGGTGGGTTTCGACCTGGCGGGGGCCGAGGAGAACTTCCCCGCCAAGCGGCACAAGGACGCCTTCGGCCGCGTGTTGCAGAACAACATCAACTGCACCTTGCATGCAGGCGAGGCCTACGGGCCCGAGAGCATCCACCAGGCCATCCACCTCTGCGGGGCGCACCGCATCGGCCACGGCGTGCGGCTCATCGAGGACGGCGACCTGCTCAACTATGTGAACGACCACCGCATCCCGCTGGAGTGCTGCCCGTCGAGCAACGTGCAGACCAAGGCCGTGAAGAAGATGGCCGATCATCCCATCCGCCTCTTCTACGACCTGGGCCTGCGGGTCACGGTGAACACGGACAACCGCATGGTCACGAACACCACGGTGAGCCGCGAGTTCCAGGTCATCCACGAGGAGCTCGGCTTCAACCTCGAGGAGATCAAGGAGCTCATCATCATGGGCTTCAAGAGCGCCTTCCTGCCCTACGCCCTCAAGCGCGCCCTGCTGGCCGAGGTCGTCCACGAGCTGAAGGCCTTCAAGCCCGGCAGCCTGGAGAGTAAAAAGGAACACCTCTGATATCCTGACTGTCGAGGTCAGGATTCATGCTGGATCGCTTTGCCGACTTTCTCGAGGCCCACGCCAAGGTCCTTCTCACCACCCACGAGAACCCGGACGGGGACGGGGTGGGTGCTGCCGTGGCCCTGGCGGCCCACCTGAAGGGCCTGGGCAAGGAGGCCCGCATCGTCGTGACGCCGGCTCTGCCTGAGAACCTGCGGTTCCTGGATCCCGAGGGTTGGATCGAGGCCTACGATGCCGGCGGGGCCCACGGTGACCTGGCCGCCTGGCCGGATGCCTGGCTGCTCATCGACGCTTCCGAGCCCCATCGGATGGGCCCGCTCTTCGCGGCCTTCGAGGGGACCAGGGCCGAGCGGGCCTGCCTCGACCACCACATGAAGGACGAACCCAAGGGGTTCGATGATGAGTTCACGGATCCCACGGCCAGCGCCAGCGCGGAGCTGGTCTACGACCTGGTGCGGCCCCGCCTCGGGGGGGACCTGCCGCCCGTGATGGCCCAGGCCCTCTATGCGGGCCTGGTGAGCGACACGGGCAACTTCAGGCATTCCAACAGCACGCCCAAGATCCACCATGCCGCGGCCGATCTCATCGCCCAGGGGGTCCACCCTTCCCGGACCTACAACGCGCTCTACCAGACCGCCACGCCTGCCAAGCTCAAGCTCTTCGGCCGCGCCATGGGCGGGCTCCAGATGAGGGACGGTGGCCGCTTCGCCTATGTGGCCGTGACCAAGGCCGATCTGGCCGCCTGCGGCGCCACCCACGAAGATCTGGACGAGCTGGTGGAGGAGCCCCGCAAGCTGAAGGGCGTGGAGGTCGCGGCCCTGTTCTCCGAAGCCGCGGACGGCCGGGCCAAGGTGAGCCTCCGCTCCCGCGAGCGGGTGGATGTGAACGCGGTCTGCCGTCTGTTCGGTGGCGGCGGCCACCGGCTGGCCTCGGGGGCCAAGTCCGCCCAGCCGTTGGAGGTCTTCATCGCCGAGGTGGAGACCGCGGTCGCCGCCCAGATGGAACGCGATATGGTCTAGGTAAGCTTCGATGAGCCTGGGTTGCCCTGAAAAAAAACTGGCCCCAGACTTCATTTTCCCCCCGAGCGGCATCCAACCGATGAGCCGCACCCTTTCCCGGGAACCCCATGTCCCCCAAAGAACCCAGCAGTGCCCCGAAACTTGAGCTGTTCTGCAAGCTGCAGGCGGAGAAGGTCCCCTTCATCGCCAAGGCCAACGTGCCGTCGATCTTCGGGAAGTTCGTCGTCTACGGGTTCCTGGAGCACGCGACGGGCAAGGAGCATCTGGCCATCGTGTCCGGCGAGATCGATGCCCGGCAGCGTATCCCGGTGCGCATCCATTCCGAGTGCTGGACGGGCGACGTGCTGGGCAGCCTCCGGTGCGACTGCCGCCAGCAGCTGGAGGAGGGTCTGCGCCACGTCGCCGAGCACGGCGGCATGGTCCTCTACCTCCGCCAGGAGGGCCGCGGCATCGGCCTCCTGAACAAGCTCAAGGCCTATGCCCTCCAGGAGCAGGGGCTCGACACCGTGGAGGCCAACCATTCGCTGGGCTTCCCCGACGACCTGCGCACCTACGACTGCGCGGTCGAGATGCTCAAGTTCTTCGGCATCACCAAGGTCAAGCTGCTCACCAACAATCCCCGCAAGATCGGGGCCCTGGAATCCGCCGGCATCGAGGTCGAGCGGGAGCGCCACCAGCTGGCCTCCAATCCCCACAATCTGCGCTACCTCAAGACCAAGGCCCGCAAGAGCGGCCACATGCTGGATTTCGAGGAAGAGGCGCTGTAGAAGCTGTCAGCCATCGGCTGTCAGCTTTCGGCTCAAGAAGGGCCCGGCCGCATTTTTTAGCTGACAGCGGAGAGCTGATAGCTGATAGCTATAGAGCCATGCCCGCACCTGTCTCCGACCAGACCATCTATGACATCTCGCATGTCATCCAGCTCTCGGTGGCGCCGGTCTTCCTGCTCACCTCCATCGGGACCATCCTGGGCGTGCTGTCCAACCGCCTGGCGCGGATCGTGGACCGTGCCAGGGCCCTGAAGGACCTGCTGGAAGGCGCGACGGAAGCCCGGATCCCGGCCATCCATGACGAGATGCACACGCTGGCCCGCCGGCGGCAGTTCATCAACCTCGCCATCACGACCGGCACCATCGCGGCGCTGCTGGTCTGCGTCAGCATCGCCACGGTGTTCCTGGGCGCGGTGCTGAAGGCCAATGTGGCCGGGGTGGTCGCCTCCCTGTTCATCCTGGCCATGGCGGCCTTCGTGGCGGCGCTGGTGTCCTTCCTCCGGGAGATCCTGCTGGCCGTGCGGAGCCTGCACCTGGCCTGAGCCCCGGGCCTCCGCCTGGCTTCACCCCCCGCACGGGGGTGTGGCGTTCCGGCCGGCGCCCTTGGTGCCACAATGCCCAGCAGGAGGATGCCCATGGCTCAGGAACTGGAAGGCAAGGTGGCGCTCGTGACCGCGGCCAGCCGGGGGCTGGGCCGTGCGTCGGCCGAGGCTCTGGCGCGGGCGGGCTGCGACCTCGCCATCTGCAGCCGGGACCAGGCCGCAGTGGAGAAGGCGGCGGAGGAGATCCGCCGGGCCACCGGCCGCGCCGTCCTGCCGATCGCCGCCGACCTGGGCCGCGCCGAGGACATCCAACGGCTGGTGGAGGCCACCCTGGCCGCCTACAACCGCGTGGACGTGCTGGTCTCCAACACCGGCGGGCCCCAGCCGGGGCCCTTCATGGCTTTCGATGATGCCGCCTGGCAGGGGGCCTTCGACAGCCTGCTCATGCCCGCGGTCCGCCTGGCGCGGTCCGTGGTGCCCGGCATGCGGGAGCGGAGCTGGGGCCGGATCCTCTTCGTCACCTCCAGCGCCGTCAAGCAGCCCATCCCGGCGCTGGTGCTGTCCAACTCGCTGCGGGCCGCGGTGACGGCCATGGCCAAGACCCTCGCGGGGCAGGTGGCCAAGGACGGCATCACCGTCAACTGCGTGGCGCCGGGACGCATCTACACGGACCGGGTGCGGTTCCTGGATGGCGAGGCCGCCAAGGCCAGCGGCCGCTCCGCGGAGGACATCCTCGCCGAGCAGGGCACCCGCATCCCCGTGGGCCGGTACGGCGAGCCCCGGGAGTTCGGCGAAGTGGTGGCCTTCCTCGCGAGCCCCGGGGCCTCCTACATCACCGGCAGCACCCTGGCGGTGGATGGCGGGGCGATCTCGTCGCTGCTGTAGCGGAGACCTACAGGCTCTTGATCGCCGCGATCTCCTGCGGGTGCAGGAAGCGCCAGGCGCCGGGCTTCAGCAGCGGGTCCGACAGGGGCCCGAACTGCACGCGGCGCAGCTTGCTCACGGGGTGGCCCACGGCCGCGAACATGCGGCGGATCTGCTGGTTCTTGCCTTCGGTGAGCGTCACCTTCAGCCAGGGGTTGTCACCCTTCTCGGCGACCTCGATGTGGCAGGGCTTCAGGCGGCGCCCGCTGAGGAGGAAGCCCTCCTGGAATTCCTTCAGCAGCTCGGGACGCGGATTGCGGTGGACCTTCACCAGATAGACCTTGGGGATCTCGTGCTCGGGGCCCATCAGCACCTGGGCCAGGGCGCCGTCATTGGTCATGAGCAGCAGGCCCTCGGAGTTGAAGTCGAGGCGGCCCACCGGGTAGAGGCGGCCCGGCACGCCCTTGAGCAGGGCCATGACCGTGGGCCGGCCCTGGTCGTCCTTCACCGTGGTGACGTAGCCCTTGGGCTTGTTCATGAGGATGTAGACCGGCGCCTCCCGCTGGATGGGGATCAGGTCCACGGTGATCTCGTCCCGGCGCGGGTCGGCCCGGGTGCCCAGCTCGGTGACGGTCTTCCCGTTCACCTGCACGCGGCCGTCGAGGATGATCTGCTCGCAGGCCCGGCGGCTGTCGATGCCCGCGGCGGCGAGGATCTTCTGGAGGCGGTCCTGTCCTGCCTGGGGCGGGCGGGGCGGGGCGCCGCCGGAGCGGGGTGCCGCGGCCGGGCGCGGCGCCGGCTTGGCCGCGGGGCGGGACTTGTCGATGGCCGGCCGCCGGGCGGAGGCGCCCGAAGCCGAGCGGGCAGCAGGACCCGAGGACGGGCGGGCGGCGGGCGGACGGGAAGCCGAGGCTGGCCGGGCCGGACCTGCGCCCGGACGGGCTGGCGCCGAGGTCCGGGGCGTCCCGGCTGCTGGGCGGCCGGCGGCAGGCTTGCGGGTGGCGGGCGCAGTGCGCGGCCCCTTCGGGGCGGGCTTTCTCATGGCGGCTCCTTCGGCGTCTCCCGACGCGGAACCGTCAGTCTAGCAGGCGGCCGGGGCCCGCGTCGCCCGGACGAAGTAGTGGATGCCCGAGGCCAGCACGAGCGCGGCCACCACCCAGTACATCTCGGGCAGGAAGGGGTCCATCCAGCGCCGGTAGCCCAGCCCGTTGAACATCAGGCCCAGGGACACGGCGACGAGCTGGGCCGCCGTGCTCACCTTGCCCAGGAGGCTCGGATGGAACTTGCTGTCGCTGAGACGGTCCACCGAGGCGAAGGCGTAGAAGGAGATCACCAGGTCCCGCGTGATGGCCAGGATCGCCACCCAGACGGGGATGGGGGCCGTCATGCCCTGGGTGCGCCAGGCCAGGAGGACGAAGGCCGTGGTCATCAGGAGCTTGTCCGCCGCCGGATCCAGCACGGCGCCCAGCGCCGAGCCCTGGTTGAAGGTGCGGGCGATGAAGCCATCGAGCAGGTCCGTGAACCCGGCGGCGGCGAACAGGATGAAGGCCTGCCAGTGGTGCCCGTACCAGACCGCGATGGCGAAAAAGGGGATCGCGAGGATCCGCAGCAAGGTCAGCGCGTTGGGCAGGGTCAGTGGGCTGGTGGTGATCATTTCGTCCAGTTTAGACGGAGATCACATCCTTTGACTTGGACCTTGTAGCACCCTGAGGTTGGGCTAGACTGGATCACGGAGTTGAGACTATGACTCAAAATCTACCAATTCCTCTGAGCGACCTCCAGCCGGGGGATCAGGGGGAGGTGGTCCAGGTGCAGGCGCAGGGGCCCATCCGTCAGCGTCTGCTGGAGATGGGCTTCATCCGCGGGGTGCGCCTGCGGGTGGAGAAGCTGGCGCCCCTGGGTGATCCCATGGAACTCGTGATCAAGGGCTACCACCTGTCGCTGCGGCGGGACGAGAGCGCCTGCATCCTCGTGCACCGGGTGGCCTGATGTCCCTCACCATCGCCCTGGCGGGCAACCCGAACTGCGGGAAGACCACCCTGTTCAATGCCCTCACCGGGGCCCGCCACCATGTGGGCAACTGGCCCGGCGTCACGGTGGAGCGGCGCAGCGGCTCCTTCGAGCAGGACGGCCTGACCCTGGAAGTGGTGGACCTCCCCGGCACCTACTCCCTGGCCGCCCGCAGCGCGGATGAACGCGTGGCCGCCCAGTTCCTGGCCTCGCCCGAGGTGGAGCTGGTCCTGAACGTGCTCGATGCCTCGAACCTGGAGCGCAACCTCTACCTCAGCACTCAGCTGCTGGAGCTCGGCAAGCCTGTCGCCTTCGTCCTCAACATGGTGGACGACGCCGAGAACCGCGGGATCCACATCGACGTGGCGGCCCTGGAGACCCTGCTGGGCGGCCCGGTCATCCCCACCGTGGGCAACCGCGAACAGGGCATCCCCGAGCTCAAGACCCTGCTGGCGGCCATGGCCCGGGGCGAGTCCAACCGCTGCCGGCGCATCACGGTGGACTACGGCCACGACATCGAAGGCGAACTGGCCAAACTCGAGACGGAGATCTGCCGGGACGAGAAGCTCGAGGCGGCCATGCCGCCCCGCTGGCTGGCCCTGCAGCTGCTGGAGAACAGCGCCGAGGCCAAGCGCCGGGTGGCCGAGAGCCATGCCAGCGAGGCCATCAGCGCGCAGCTGGCGAAGAGCTTCGCCTTCCTGGAACCGCATCTGGGTGCCGATGGCGCGACCCTCATCGCCGAGCGCCGCTACGGCTTCGCCCACGGCCTGGTGAAAGAGGTGGCCTCGGCGGCGGATGAGCGGAAGACGCCCACGGCCCGCCTCGACGCCCTGCTCACGCACCGGTGGCTGGGCATCCCCATCTTCCTGGGCATCCTGGCCCTGGTGTACTCGCTGTCCTTCGTCATCGGGAAGATCCCCCAGGACTGGATCGCCGAGGGGTTCAAGGCCCTGTCCGACTTCGCCGGGGCCCGGCTGCCCGCGGGCGAGCTGACCAGCCTGCTGGTGGACGGCGTGATCCCCGGCGTGAGCGCCGTGATCGTCTTCGTGCCCGTGATCATGATCCTCATGGGCTGCATCGCCTTCCTGGAGGACACGGGCTACATGGCCCGGGCGGCCTTCATCATGGACCGCCTCATGCACGTCATGGGGCTCCACGGGAAGAGCTTCATCCCCCTCATCATGGGCAGCGGCTGCAACGTGCCCGCCATCCAGGCCGCCCGCACCATCGAAAGCCCCCAGGACCGGCTCATCACCATCCTGGTGACCCCCCTGGTGAGCTGCTCGGCGCGCCTCCAGGTCTTCATCGTCATCGCGGGAACCTTCTTCACGCCCTTCAAGGCCGCCCTCGCCATCATCGGCATGCATTTCCTGGGCCTGGGCCTGGCCGTGCTCATGGGCCGCATGCTGCGCAGCGCCCTGTTCAGCGGGCCCAGCTCTCCCTTTGTGATGGAGCTGCCGCCCTATCGGCTGCCGGTCCTGAAGGCCACGCTCATCCACATGTGGGAGAAGGGGTCGGTCTTCCTCACCCGTGCCGGCACCACGATCTTCGCGGGCGCCACGCTGATCTGGTTCCTGTCGCGCTATCCCGGCATCGCCAACCGCGAATGGACGGCCCAGTACCAGGACCAGCGCCAGGCCGTGCAGGCCCTGAACCTTTCCGCGGGGGAGACGGAGGACCGCCTGAAGGCCCTCGAGCTGGCGCATGAAAGCCGCATCGTGAACACGAGCCTGGCCGCGCGGCTGGGGCAGAAGGCCTCGCCGCTCCTCCAGCCCATCCTCGATCCCGACCACAAGCGGCCGGAGGCGTGGAAGGATGTCATCGCCCTCACTGCGGGCTTTGTCGCCAAGGAGATCGTGGTCTCCACCATGGCCGTCATCCACCAGGCCAGTGATGAACCCAAGGTGGGCGAGCGCCTCAGTCCCCTCCAGGTGGCGCTGCGCGACAACTCGGGCCTGAGTCCCCTCACGGCCCTGGCCTTCATGGTCTTCACCCTGATCTACACGCCCTGCCTGGGCACCATCGCCATGATCCGCCGCGAGGCCGGCAGCTGGGGCTGGGCGGGCTTCACCATCGCCTATGGCCTGGCCCTGGGCTGGGGCCTGGCCTGGATCACCGTGGTCGCCGGCCGGGCCCTCGGTTTCGCGTGAGGTGGCCATGAGTCTGCAGATCCTCCTCGTCGCATCCGCCGTCAGCTGGTCGGCCTTCTACTTCCTGCGGGGCGCCTACCAGGACCTGAAGGCGGGGAACGCCTGTTCCCACTGCAGCTCCGGCGGCTGTCCCGCGGCGCGGCGGAAATAGGGATCAGAGTCCCCGCGCCCACTCGGGCCGGAGCGGGACCTGGCCTTCCAGGGCGGCGTCGATGGCGGCGAGGATGGCCTCCCGGTCGCGGGGCAGGCGCCCGCCGATGGGCAGGTAGTTCGAAGCATGGTTGGAGCGGAAGATGGCGCCGCTGGGGTGGGCCTCCTCCACGAACCAGCGCAGCTCGGTGAGCAGGCCCCGGACATCCGGGAGGTCGAAGCGGCCCTGCTCCTCCAGTGTGGCGATGGGGGTGCCGGGCACCACGGTCAGGGTCAGCGTGGAGAGGAACCGCGGGTCCATGGCGGTGGCCAGGCGTCCCGAGGCTCGGGCATGCGCTTCGCTGCGCTCGCGGCCGCCCGCGCCGAGCAGGAAGATCAGCGATTGGTCCATGCCGGCCTCCCGGGCCTTGCGCGCCGCTTCGGCATGTTCGGCGGCCGTGGCGCCCTTGGCGAGGCGCTGGAGGGTCACATCATCGCCCGACTCCGGGCCGATGTAGAGCAGCGAGAGCCCCAGTCGCCGGAGGCGCTCCAGTTCGTGGGGCGATTTCTCCAGCAGGTTGCGCGCCGTGGCGTAGGTGCTGACGCGCCGGAGCCGGGGGAAGGCGGAGGCCAGGGCGAGCAGGATGGGCTCCCACATCCCGAGGTCCATGCCCAGGGGATCTCCGTCGGCCACGAAGACGTGCCGCACCTGCTCCGCGAACCGGACGCCGGCCTCGGCGATGTCGGCCAGGACCTCCCCGAGAGGCCGTACCCGGTAGCGCTTGTCCCGGTACATGGCGCAGTAGGTGCAGGCATTCCACGAACACCCGAGGGTGGCCTGGAGGATGAAGGAAGCCGCCTCGCTGGGCGGGCGGAAGAGGGGTTCGTCATAGCGCATGACGGCATTCTCCCGCATCCGGCCGGGCCGGGGCCAAAGGGAGGGGACCCCCCTGGTAGAATGGTGCCGTCCCCGCGAGGTCTCCATGCGAGCAGGTCGCGGAAGGGTCCGGCCGGTCGTGCCTTGGGCGAAGCTGAGGTGCGCGGTCCGTCAGTTCGTCCTCGCGGTCCTGGTGGCCCTGGTGGCCTGGCCGGCCGGGCCGGCCGGGGTCGGGGAGCGGCGGGTCTGCGTGGCCCGGGTGCAGGGGACCATCGGTCCGGCAACGGCCAGCTACCTGGCGCGGGCCCTCGGCGAGGCGGCGGGACGGCAGGCCGAGTGCCTCGTCATCGAGCTGGATACGCCCGGGGGGCTTCTCGACTCCACCCGGGAGATCATCCAGAGTTTCCTGCGCTCGCCCGTGCCCACGGTCGTGTTCGTGTCGCCGCAGGGCGCCTGGGCCGGCAGCGCGGGCTGCTTCATCACCCTGGCCGCCGATGTGGCGGCGATGGCCCCCTCCACCAGCATCGGCGCGGCGCATCCAGTCGGGCTCGGCGCCGGGGGCGAGAAGCAGGACGAGGTGATGAAGCAGAAGCTGGAGAACTTCGCCGCCAGCTACCTCGAGGCCATCGCCATCAAGCGCCACCGCAACATGGAGTGGGCCCGGGCCTCGGTGCGCGAGAGCGCCGCCATCCCCGCCGACAAGGCCCTGGAGCTGAAGGTGGTCGACCTGATCGCCGAGGACCTGCCGGACCTGCTGAAGCGGCTCGACGGCCGGGAGGTGGGCGGCCGGCGGCTGGCGACCGCGGGGGCCACCACGGTCGTGCTCCCGATGTCGGTGCGGGAGCAGGCGTTCCAGACCATCGCGCATCCGCAGGTGATGCTGATCCTGATGCTGGTCGTGGTGTACGGGATCATCGGGGAGCTGACCAGCCCCGGGGCCATCCTGCCGGGCGTGGCGGGCGTGATCGCGCTCCTCCTCCTGCTCTATCTCGCCTCCGTCCTGCCGATGAACATCACCGGCCTGGCGCTGATCGCGGTGGCGCTCCTGCTGTTCACCATCGACGCGTTCGCGCCGACCCACGGCGTGCTCACGGGAGGCGGCGTGGTGGCCTTCTTCCTCGGGCTGTTCATGCTGTTCGACCGGAGCGAGCCCTTCCTGCGCCTGTCGCTGCTGTGGATGCTGCCCGCCACCATCGTGACGGCCCTGTTCTTCATCTTCGTGGCGGGCGCGGGCCTCCGCGCCCAGCGGCTCCCGGCCCGGGCGGGCGCCGAGACGATGCTGGGCCGGACCGTCCCGGCCGTGGTGCCGATCCATGCCACCGGCGGCAAGGTGTTCATCGAGGGCGAGTACTGGGATGCCGTCAGCGCCGTGCCCATCGCGGCGGGCCAGATCGTCGAGATCGTCGCCCGGAACGGCTTGACCTTGACCGTGCAACCGGCAGGGACTTCCAAGGAGGAGGAACCATGAACGACTACGTGCTGTACCTGGGCCCCTGGGTGGTCGTGCTGGTGGTGCTGGGCCTGATCGTCCTGCCCCAGGCCGCCCGCATCCTGCGCGAATACGAGCGGGGCGTGATCTTCCGCTGGGGCAAGCTCAAGGGCGCCAAGGGGCCGGGCCTGATCTTCCTGATCCCCTTCATCGACCGCATGGTGCGGATGGACCTCCGGGTGGTGACCATCGACGTGCCGAAGCAGGAGGTCATGACCCGCGACAACGTTCCGGCGACCGTCGATGCCGTGGTCTATTTCCGCGTCGTGGATCCGGAAGCCGCGGTGGTGAAGGTGGAGAACTTCCTCAAGGCGTCTTCCCTCATTGCCCAGACCACCCTGCGCAAGGTGCTGGGCCAGTCGGAGCTGGATGAGCTCCTCGCCCATCGCGAGAAGATCAATGTCCAGCTGCAGGAGATCATCGACCGCCAGACCGCGCCCTGGGGCGTGAAGGTGAGCACCGTGGAGGTGCGCGACGTCGTGCTGCCCGACGGCATGAAACGGGCCATGGCCAAGCAGGCCGAGGCGGAGCGGGAGCGGCGCGCCAAGGTCGTCAACGCCGAGGGCGAATTCCAGGCCGCGGAGAAGATGGTGCAGGCCGCCGCCATGATGGCGGAGCAGCCGATCTCGCTCCAGCTGCGGTTCCTCCAGACCATGGTGGAGATCTCCAGCGAGCACAACACCACCAGCTTCATCCCGCTGCCGAGCGAGCTGTTCCGCCCGTTCATCCAGAAGGGGTAGGGCACCCGATCTTCTTCAGCAGCCCCGGCGCCGCGCCTCGGAGACCAGGTGCAGCCCCAGGTCCACCGGATCCACGCCCAGCATCGGCAGGCCCGCCACGAAGCCGGGGCGGCCCACGCGGTCGTCCAGGGGGGCCTGCGGGCACAGCGCCTGGAACCGCGCGGTGAGCAGGAGGAGGTTCGCCAGGGTGGCCGGGCCCATGGCCGGGCCCAGGCACTGATAGTTCATGCGGTGTTCGTAGATCATCAGATCCGGCAAGCCGTCGTCCCGCTGCACCAGGAGGAAGGGCTCCTTCGCGTGGGTGGTGTGTTCCGTCGTCCGCGTCACCTTCTTCGTCAGCATCATGCCGCCGCTGAGCACCGCCCGCCCCAGGTCCAGCTTCCGCGTCGTCGTCGTCTCCAGGTCGGTGGTCGTGCGGATGCGCGCGCCGCGCTGGAGGAGGCGCACCGCCGGGAAGGGGCACACATGGGTGCCGCCCTGAGCGTCCTGGGCCTCAAAGCCCTCTGTCGTCCAGGCGAGGCCGCGGAGAACCGCACGGCGGGCGTCCGTGGGCACCTGGGCCGGGTCCGAGATCCAGGCGAGGAAGCCCTCCGCCGTGAGGGCGGCGGCAAGGCCCTCGGGATCGGGTGCGGCCCGCAGGAGGATGCGGGGGAAGGTGCCCGCAAGCAGGCGCGCGCCATCCGACGGCGCCAGGCCCGCGATCCGGGAGGCGCGGGCGAGGGCGTCCGGGTGGTCCGGAAGGCGGCCGAGGGCGATGAACATGGGCGGGGGGGGTGGGCAGGGCGGCTCCCCATGGGTCTGAACAAGGCTTTTCAGGAGGCGCCCGAGTCGAGGATATATCCTGTCGGTACACCGTCTCCAGGGTTCTCTTCCATGGACCTTCCGGGGCGGCGCTATGCTGGCCATTCCGACCAAGGGACTCCCATGCAGCCTGGCCTCTTCATGCACCTCCTTCCGCATTCCGCCGCTTCCACGCGCTAGCCCATGCGAACCCCGCGCCGGATCCTCCTCCTCGTCCTAGGGGCCCTGCTGGGACCGAGGCTCCCGGCCCAGGGCCCCGTCCGGGACGCCGCCGACCTGCAGAAGCAGCTGAACCGCCTCCAGACGGTGGGCAGCGTCCTCTATATCGCCGCCCACCCGGACGACGAGAACACGGCGGTGCTCGCCACGCTCTCCAAGGGGCGCAACCTGCGCACGGCCTACCTCGCCATCACCCGGGGTAGCGGCGGCCAGAACCTCATCGGCCATGAGCTGGGCGACAGCCTTGCGGCCATCCGGACCCAGGAGCTGCTGGCCGCGCGGCGCCTCGACGGGGCAGAGCAGTTCTTCACCTCGGCGGTGGATTTCGGCTTCTCCAAGACGGCGGAGGAATCCCTCCGCATGTGGGGCCACGACCGGGTCCTGGCCGAGGTGGTGCGGACCATCCGCGCCTTCCGGCCCGATGTCATCCTCACCCGGTTCCCGCCGGATGCGCGGGCGGGGCATGGCCACCACACCGCCTCGGCCCTGCTGGCCATCGAAGCCTTCAAGGCCGCCGCCGACCCGACCCGCTTCCCGGAGCAGCTCAAGGCCGGCCTCCGCCCCTGGCAGGCCACCCGGCTGCTGTGGAACCACTACCTCTTCACGGATGAGGCCCCGGCGCCCCCCGCCGGAAGCTTGACGCTGGACGTGGGGGCCTTCGATCCGCTGCTGGGCCGCTCCTACGGGGAGTTGGCCGCCGAGAGCCGCAGCCAGCATCGCAGCCAGGGATTCGGTGTGCTGGCCCAGCGGGGGCGGCGGGTGGAGACCTTCGAGCTGCTGGACGGCCGTCCGGCCAAGGGGGACCTCTTCGACGGGATCGATCTCACCTGGTCCCGCTTCCGGGGCACTCGGGGCGTCGCCGCCCTGTTGCGCGAGGCGCGTCAGGGGTTCCGACCCGATCACCCCGCCGCCATCCTGCCCCAGCTCGTGCGGGCCCTGCACGACCTTCGCAACCTGCCTCCGGAGGCGCAGGCCGAGCCGCTCGTCCAGGCCAAGCGCGCGGAGCTGGAGGAGGTCATCCGGGCCGCCGCCGGCCTCTGGGTGGAAGCCATCGCCGACCGTCAGCGCCTGGCGCCCGGAGACCGGCTCACCGTGCAGGCCGCCGTGCTGGTGCGCGGCGGGGCTCCCGTGGTGCTGGACGCCCTCACCCTTGAGGCGGTTGGGCCCGAAGGGACGCGCGTCCTCGAAACCCGCCGGGATGGGAAGCCTCTGCCCGACAACGCGACCCGCAAGGAACGCTTCGCGTTCACGGTGGCCGCGGACACCCCCCTGAGCCAGCCCCACTGGCTGGGTGGACCGGGCGCCGAGGCCTGGGCGGGTCTGCCCGAGTCCCCCGCGCCCTTCCGCCTCCGGGCCCGCCTGGCGACCCCGGAGGGCCCCTTCGAAGTTACGGTGCCCGTGCAGTTCCGCTTCCGGGATCCGGTCCTCGGCGAGCGGTACCAGCCTCTGGCGGTGGTGCCCGCGGCGCTCGTGACCTTCGCCGATCCGGTCCAGGTCTTCGAGGGGCCCGCGGCGAAGGAGGTGCGCCTCAAGGTGCTGGCCGGGGGGGCGGCGGCCGCGGGGAGGGTGCGCCTGCAGGCGCCGGAGGCGTGGAAGGTGGAGCCTGCCGAACAGCCCTTCGCCCTGTCCCGCCCGGGGGAGGAGCGGGAATTCACCTTCCGCCTCACACCGCCCGCCACCACGGCCTCCGGCGAGCTGCGCGCCGAGGTGGACACGGGCACGGGCTTCAGGCCCGCGCACGCCCTCGTGAGGGTGGACCATCCGCACATCCCCCTGCAGACCCTCCTGCCGGCGGCCAGAGTCCGTCTGGAGCGCTTCGAACTGAGGCACGACGGCCGCCGCATCGGCTACGTCATGGGCGCCGGCGATGACATCCCCCAGGCGCTGCGCCGCATCGGCTACGAGGTGGAGCTGCTGTCGGACGAGGCGCTGGCGCGGGAGGATCTGGCCCGCTTCGACGCCATCGTGCTGGGCATCCGCGCCTTCAACACGCGGCCCGCGCTCCAGAGCCTCAAGGAGCGGCTCCACGCCTATGTGGCCGCGGGCGGCACCGAGCTGGTGCTCTACACCGTGAATACAGGCATTCCGGGGATCAATGCCGGCATGGTCACGGAGGCCATCGGCCCCTATCCGTTCAAGGTGGGCCGGAAGCGCGTCACCGTGGAGACGGTGCCGGTGCACCTGCTCCAGCCCGGGCACCCGGCCTTCCACTGGCCCAACGAGCTCACCGCGCAGGATTTCGACGGCTGGGTGCAGGAGCGGAGCCTCTACCACGCCGAAGGCTGGGATGCCCGCTACACCCCCCTGCTCGGCATGGCCGACCCCGGTGAGCCCGAGGACGGCGGCGCCCTGATCGTGGCCCGGCACGGGAAGGGCCACTACGTGTACACGGGGCTCTCCTTCTTCCGCCAGCTGCCGGACGGAGTGCCCGGCGCCACCCGCCTCTTCGCCAACCTGCTGGCCCTGGGGCATGCCCATGACTGAGGAAGCCCCGCCCCTCCTGGGTACCTGGAAGCGTCTCTACCTGCTCGTGCTCGGTGAGCTGCTGCTCTGCATCCTGGGGTTCCGCCTGCTCGGCTGGGCCTTCTCGTGAGCCGGCTCGACTGGTTCGTCCTGGGCGCCGCCCTGCTCTTCGTCGTCTGCTGGGGCCTCTACAAAGGGCGCGGCGCCACCACGGGGGAGGGCTACATCGGCGGTGGCCGCGACCACCGCTGGTGGCTGATCGGCCTGTCCATCATCGCGACCCAGACCAGCGCCATCACCTTCCTCTCCACGCCGGGCCTGGCCTACACGGACGGCCTGCGGTTCGTGCAGTTCTATTTCGGCCTGCCCCTGGCCGCCATCGTGCTGTCCATGACGGCCCTCCCGCTCTACCACCGCCTGAAGGTGTCGACGGCCTACGAGATCCTGGAGGACCGCTTCGACCTGAAGACCCGGCTCCTCGCCGCCTGCCTCTTCCTGATCCAGCGCAGCCTCGCGGTCGGCATCACCATCTTCGCGCCGGCCCTGGTCCTTTCCGTGCTCCTGGGCTGGAGCATCCACGCCAACATCCTGCTGGTGGGCCTCCTGGTCATGACCTACACGGTGGTGGGCGGGACCCGGGCCGTGGCCTGGGCCCACAGCTCACAGATGGTGATCATCGCCTTCGGGATGATCCTGGCGGGCGTGATGACCGTCCACCGCCTGCCCCCCCACGTGAGCCTCGGCGACGCCCTCCACGTGGCGGGCGGGCTGGGGCGCCTGAACGCCATCGACCTGCGCTTCGACCTCAACAACCGCTACAACCTGTGGTCGGGGCTCATCGGGGGCTTCTTCCTCATGCTCTCCTACTTCGGCACCGACCAGTCCCAGGTCCAGCGCTACCTGGCGGGCAGCTCCCTCACCCAGGGCCGCCTCGGCCTCCTGCTGAACGGCATGGTCAAGGTGCCCCTGCAGTTCCTCATCCTGCTGCTGGGCGTGCTCGTCTTCGCCTTCTACCAGTTCCAGGCGCCGCCGCTCTTCTTCAACCCCGGGCCCGTGAAGCAGGTCCTGGCGGGTCCGGAGGCGCCCGCCTACCGCGCCACGGAGGCGGACTACGCCCGGGCGCGGGAAGCCCAGCGCCAGCGGGCCGAGGCCTTCGTGACCGCCCGGCATGGCGGGGACGCGGCGACGATCGCCGCCGCCAGGATGGAGCTCCAGCGGGCGCAAGCCGAGAGCGAAGCGGTGCGGCAGCGGGGCCTGGCGATCATCGAGAAGGCCAACCCCGGCACCCATCCCAGCGACGTCAACTACATCTTCCTGGCCTATGTGCTGAGCAGCCTGCCTGCGGGGCTGGTGGGCCTCGTGCTGGCCGCGGTGTTCTCGGGCTCCATGTCCTCCATGTCCGGGGAGATCAGCGCCCTCGGCGCGACCACGGTGGTGGACCTCTGGCGCCGCCTCATCGGGGGCAGCCGCGGCGTGCGCGAGGTGTGGGTGGGCCGCATCGCGACCTTCGCCTGGGGCTGCTTCGCCATGGCCTTCGCCGAGTACGCCGCCCGCCTGGGCTCCCTCATCGAGGCCGTGAACATCCTCGGCTCCCTGTTCTACGGCACGATCCTCGGCATCTTCATCACGGCCTTCTACCTCAAGCGCGTGCGCGGCGGCACGGCCTTCTACGCGGCCCTCGTGGCGGAAGCCGGCGTGCTCCTCTGCTTCAAGTTCACGGCCATCTCGTTCCTCTGGTACAACCTCATCGGCTGCCTGGCGGTGATGGGGCTGGCCTGGGGGTTCAGCTGGTTCCAGTCGCCGGGCGCCCTCCCGGAGTCGACCTGATGGGGCCCGCCGGTCCGGCCCCTTCGATAGGGCGCCAGCCGATGGACAGGCCTGGGGCCCTCCCGGCGGAAGCACCCTCGCAGCTCACCTGCTCCTGGGCGTGCCGGGGACACTGCCCGACCTGCCAGGCCCTACGCCGGCGGGAACAAGGCCGGCCCCTGCATCTCGACCTGACGGGAGGCCCTCCCGACGGGGTGGACCACCATGAGGTCCCCCGGGCAGGGAACGAGTAGGGGCTTCACGTCCCGGGTCTGCGCGGCGGGATCCAGCCAGAGATCCCAGGCGGATTCGGGGAGGATGACGGGCATCCTCGGGTGGATGCCGGCCAGGAGGTCGTTCGCCTCCGTCGTGATGAGGCAGGTGCTGACCATCACCTCGCCATCCGGTCCCTGCCAGTCCTCCATCAGTCCCGCAAAGGCGAAGCCTGCGCCCGCCACGGGGTGGATGTAGAACGGCTGTTTGACCTTCCCCTCGGCCTTCCACTCATAGAACCCCGAGGCCGGCACGAGGCAGCGCTTCCGCCTGAAGGCGCCCCGGAAGGTCGGCTTTTCCTCGACGGTCTCCGCCCGGGCCTGGATCGGTTTCGAGCAGGCATTCGGGTCCTTGACCCAGTGCGGGATGAGACCCCAGAAGGCCACATCGGCCACGCGCCGCCCCCGCTCGGGCCGCACGATCACGACATGCTGCCCAGGGGTGATGTCGGAACCCTCCACGATGTCGAAGCCGGGAGGGGCGATGCCGAACGCCTCCACCAGGGACTGCACCGTGAAGAGGAAGGTGTAGCGGCCGCACATGGAATTCATGATGACCGGGATGGGCCCCTGGATTGGGAGAAGCCAGGGCCTCCCACCGGACTTCGGTTGAGGCGCGGCCCCTCTGCTCTCCGCTTCGTCTCGTCGACCCATGAAGGCGCGATTTGAACGGGGCCCGCTGCGCGGTCCCGGTCTGCTCCGGACGCGACATCAAGTCGCCCCCTCCACATCCCACTCGCAGGTCCCGATCCTGCGGACGGTGCCAGGCGTACGCGAAAACCGGAGCACTCGGCTCCGGTTTCCATTCAGGTTGGTAGCGGGGGCAGGATTTGAACCTGCGACCTTTGGGTTATGAGCCCAACGAGCTACCGGACTGCTCCACCCCGCGGTAGATCTTGAGTGTAGCAGGGATCCGGGAAGAGGCAAGGACGCAGGCTGGGCGAGTGTTGGTAGACTCGACGGACGCTCTGGGAGGATCCGATGGGACGCCGCATGGTGGCTGCGCTGGTGCTGTTCGCGGCCATGGGGCTGGGCGCGGCGCCGCGGACCTGGACGCCGGAGAAGTGGTTCGACAAGCCGAGATCGCCGCGGATCGCCAACTACCGGATCGATGCCGTCCTCGACTACGAGCACAAGACACTTGAGGCGACCGAGACTCTGTCGTGGCGGAACACGGGCACGGCTTCCACGCAGGAGCTCCCGCTGCATCTCTACCTCAACGCCTTCAAGGGCCCCCAGAGCCTCTTCGTGCAGGAGAGCGGGGGGCGTCTGCGGAGCGATCAGCAGGACCGGCCGGCGGACGCCTCCTCCTGGGGCTACTGCCGCCTGATCAGCGCCCGCATGGACGGCCGGGACCTCCAGGGCCACGCCGGCGAGGACGAGACGGTGCATTGGCTCAAGCTCCCGCGGCCGGTGGCGCCCGGCGAGACCATCCAGGTGGAGATCGCCTGGGAGAACCGCTATCCCAGGGTCTTCGCGCGCAGCGGGTGGGCAGACGACTTCCTCATGTCCGGCCAGTGGTTCCCCAAGGTGGGGGTCTACCAGGGCGATCGTTGGAACTGCCACGCCTATCACGCCAACACGGAATTCTTCGCGGATTTCGGGGTCTACGACGTATCCCTGTCCCTGCCGAATGCGCTGGGTCTGGCCCACACGGGAACGCAGACGAACTTCATCACCGAGGTCGAGACGGACCCCAAGCGCCCGCTGAACGCGATCTGGCGGCTGCACGCGGAGGACGTCCACGATTTCGCCTGGGCCGTGATGCCGCGGGAGAGCTGGCGGAACCCGACCATGATCGAGTACCGCGGGGTGCAGGTCTTCTACTACATCAATGACCGCAACCGGGGGAACTTCCAGCGGCAGCGGCGGGCCGTGGAGAACGCCCTGCGCTGGAGCGAGGAGTGGTACTTCAAGTACCCGTATCCCACGCTCACGGTGATCGATACGCCCAAGGAGGCCGAAGGGGCGGATGGCATGGAATACCCCACCTTGTTCACCGCCACCTCGGTGGCGTTCGATCCGCTGCAGCAGCGCTTCGAACCGGAGGAGGTGGCCATCCACGAATACGGACACCAGTTCTTCTACGGCATGCTGGCCAGCAACGAGTTCGAAGAACCCTGGCTGGACGAGGGGCTCACCACCTGGTTCACCCACAAGGCCATGGAGCGCAGCTACCACAGCCTGCTGGGCGGCCGGCGGTTCCAGGTGCCCACGGACTTCCAGGAGTGGACCGGCTACTGGTCCCTGCCGTCCGCCGACCCGCTCACGCGGTTCGGGTTCAGGACGATGAACATGGACAGCTACTTCGTCATGGCCTACGGCAAGCCCACCCTGGTCCTGAATCAGCTGGAGGCCATGCTGGGCCGGCCCGTGATGGAGCAGGTGATGCGGGCCTACGCCCAGGAGATGGCCTTCCACCACCCGACCCGGAACGACTTCAAGCGGATCGCCGAGCGGGCGTCGGGCCGCGATCTGTCGGGGTTCTGGCGGGATTTCGTGGAGGGCACGGAGGTGCTCGACTACGCCATCCGGGGCGTGAAGACCCGGGAGGTCACCCAGGGCGGCTGGCTCTTCTCGGACAAGCACCCCGTCTTCGCCTCTCCGCAGCCCGCGGCGCCCGGCCGGGTGGGGTCCATCACCCTGGAGCGGAAGGGCGGCCTGAAGGTGCCGATCACGCTCTGGGTGCGCCTGGAGAACAAGGACGAGCAGCGGCTGGTGTGGGACGGGCAGGACCGCTGGATCACCTACGAGTTCGATTCCCCGGTCGCCGCCGCCGTGCTGGATCCCGACGGGAACTACCCGATGCTCAAGGACCGGCTCCACGCCAGCTACACGCCGAAGCCCATCAAGCGGGGCTTCTACTACTGGTCGCAGATGGTCTGGGGGGCCGTGGCCGGGTGGCTGCAGGGGTGCGGGATCGGCTGATCCGCCCAAGGTCCGGTTCAATCGGGGACTCTGGGACCTCCGTGTTCCCGCTTCCCCTGAAATCCGGGAAAGCCTAGGGCTTCAGCGGCGCCGCATCTCCCATGCGGAGGGCCTGGATGTTCCCCCGGGCGTCCAGGTCGACGAGGATGGGGAACCAGGCCATGCCGAGGCTTTCGAAGGCGGCCCGGCTGGGGACGAAGCGGGCGGTCCGCCCTGCCGCCCTGAAGCGCGCGGCCAGGGTTTCCGCCTCGATCCGCAGGCCCGTGGGGATGCTCGCGTTGCGGTCATCGAACCCGGCGTCGAGGCTGGGGATGATCCAGGCCACATCCGCCGGGAGGTCGGGGAGCGGGCCCTCCTCCGCGGGAAGGATCCAGACGCGGGCCGCGCCCAGCTGATCGAGCCGGAGGTCCTGGTACTCCAGGTCCGGCAGGGTCCAGAGGCGCAGGATCGGCGAAGGGCCGCCGAGCAGGCCGAAGAGGCGCTGGAACCGGGAGATCACGGGCTCGGCCGCCTCGTCCGCCCGGCCCTTGAGCGAGGCGAACCGCGCCTCGTCCTGCTCGGCCAGGGCCCAGCAGAGGGCGTGGCGGAGGGCGTAGCCGCGCGTGAGGCCCGGCCCGCCGGCCAGCAGCCGATCCTCCCAGGCCCGGCGGATCGCGGGCGTGAAGTGGCCCTCGCGGACCTGGACTTGGCCCCACCGCCACAGCGCCAGGGCCGTGCCCGCCTGGTGGAGGGGGAGCGCCGCGAGGCGGGCGGCCAGGCGCGCCCTGGGCGCCTTCAGCAGGGCCCGCAGGGCTTCGGCCTCCCGGTGGGCGGCCCCGGTCGGGAAGGGATTGGCCGGCGGCGCGGCCTGGGGGTCGAAGGTGGCCGCCGCCTGGAGCCACCGGTAGGCCAGGGCCCCCGGACCCTTGGGAGCCTTGGGCAGGGGGCGGCCCCAGTCATAGGCTTCCAGCAGCCGGTCCTGCAGCTCGGCGGCCGTGGGCGGCGCGGGTCGGACCTCGGCGGGTGGCGTGGACGGTGGCGTGATCAATGGCACGGGGTCCCCTTGGTGGCAGAATGATTCTCCGCATCATACGGGAGCCGTCCTTGAATCCAGCCCCAGCAACCCTCATGCCCCGGGAACGCCTTGTGGTGGCCCTGGACCTGCCCACGGCCGGGGAGGCCCTGGCCATGGCCCAGCGGCTGTCGGGCCGCGTGGGCATGCTGAAGGTGGGCCTGGAGCTGTTCTGCGCCGAGGGGCCCGCGTTCGTCCGGGAACTCCAGAAGCAGGTGCCGGTCTTCCTGGACCTGAAGCTGCACGACATCCCCACGACGGTGCGCCGGGCCCTGGAGGCTGTCCTGAAGCTGGATCCGCGCCTGGTCAATGTCCATGCCCAGGGCGGCCCTGCCATGCTGGAGGCGGCCGTGGAGGCCGTGCGCGCCCACCAGGCCGCCGGCGGCCGGACCGAGCTGCTGGCCGTGACCGTGCTCACCAGCCTGGACCGGGAGGCCCTGGCGGCCCTGGGCCATGCCGGGCGGCCCGAGGATCTGGCCCTGGCCTACGCGAAGCTGGCCCACCAGGCCGGCTGCGGCGGCGTGGTGTGCTCGGCCTGGGAGGCCGCGGCGATCCACGAGGCCTGCGGCGCAGGGTTCCACTGCCTCACCCCCGGGATCCGCCCCGCCGGGGCTGCCGCCCAGGACCAGGCCCGGGTGATGACGCCCGCCCAGGCCCTGAAGCAGGGCGCCACCTGGCTCGTGGTGGGCAGGCCCATCACCCACGCGGCGGACCCCCCCGCCGCCGCCGAGGCCATCGTGGCGGAGATGGAAGCCTGATGAGTGCCGGTTCCCCCCTGGTCTTCCGCCCGTCCTTCGCCCAGCGGGCCATGGCCGTGCTGCTCTTCGCCGGGTCCTGGCTGGTGGGGGTCCGCGCCCTGGCGCAGATCCTTGAGCGCCTGCCCGTCCTGCGCGCCTCCCTGAAGGTGGCCGAGGCCGCCAGCGAACCCACTTGGTCCTTCTGGGTGGCGGTGATCGCGGCCATCGGCGCGGTGGTGGCGGGGAGCCTGCTCCTCCTGGGCACCCTCTTCGGCCTGCTCCTGGTGGAAGGTTCTCAGGTGCTGGTGGATGAGCTGGGGCTCGCCGTGGAGCACAACGCCCTGCCGACGCCCTTGGCCCGGAAGCTGGGCGCCGGGCGACTGCCCTGGAAGCAGATCTCCCGGCTGGAACGGTCCGGTCCCTTCTTCGTGCTGCGGGGGGGCGCCGAACCCAAGCAGGCCGGCCCGAAGGATCCGACCCTCCGCTTCCTCATGGTGGACCAGCTCGAGCGCCTGGTGCTCATCGTCCTGGAGCGCAGCCCGAACCTGAAGCACGAGGACTGATGCCCTCTTTCATGGAAGTCTTCGGGTTCATCACCGGCGCTGCCTGCGTGGGCCTGCTGGTGCGCCAGAACATCTGGAACTGGCCGCTCGGCATCGCCAACAACCTGGTGTTCATCGTGCTGTTCTACCGGACGGGCCTCTACGCCGACGTCGGCCTGCAGGGGTTCTACATCGCCATCTCCGTCTACGGCTGGTGGAGCTGGCTGCACGGGGGCCGGGACCACGGCGCCCTGGAGGTCAGCCGGGTGAGGCCCGCCATGGCCGGCCTCCTGGCGCTGGTGGTGGCCGCCGCCACCGGCCTGCTGACCTGGCTGCTCCGCCGCTACACCAACAGCACCGTGCCGGTGCTGGATTCCCTCATCACCGCCCTCAGCCTCGTCGCCCAGTTCATGATGACCCGCAAGTGGATCGAGAACTGGCTGGTGTGGATCCTCGCCAACTTCCTGTCGGTGGGCCTGCTGATCTACAAGGGCCTCTATGTGGCCAGCGCGCTGTACGTCGTGTACCAGGCGCTCTGCGTGATGGGGCTGCTGGAGTGGTGGCGGGCGCTGGGCGGGTCGCGCCAGGTCGCTACATCTTCGGCCGGCTGAGGTAGGCTTCTGCGCCCTTCATCTCGGCCGTGGGCCCGTGAGCGGGCTTCTTCGCCCGTGTCTTGTGCTGCTTCAGGCCCCAGAGGGTCGCCAGCTCCGTGGCCTCGGGATTGCCGGGGGCCAGGGCCAGCACCTCGGCCAGGTCGGCGCGGGCCAGGTCCAGCCGGCCGGTCTTCTCGTGCAGCAGGGCCCGCTTCATGAAGCCCCAGGGATTGGCCGGTTCCTTCGAGATGATCTCGGCGTACTCCGCCTCGGCCTCGGTAAAGCGGCCCTCCTCCTCGGCCGCCTCGCCGCAGAGCAGGTTGGTGACGGCGCAGAAGCCCAGCCAGGCCTTCTGCTCGGCGAACTCGGCCGGCGTGAACCGCGACTTGGCCTTGGCCTGCTGGGCCACCCGGTCGATGTGGCGCAGGGCCTTCTCCGTGTGCGCGTCCACGCGGGCGAAAATCTCGGCGTCGCCGCTGGCCCGGTAGAAGTCCTTCTGGATGCGGCCCTCGGCGCGGTACTGGTCGAACATGCGGGTGCCGGGATACAGCGCCAGGGGGCTGATCTGGCAGTCCTGGGGTCGGGTGTCGCGGATGAAGGCGGCGGTCTCCTCCACATCGGCCCAGGTCTCGCCGGGGATGCCCGTGATGAGGTAGATGCCCAGGTTCATGCCGACCTTGCGCACCAGGCCCAGTGCCCTTCGCGCATGCCTCAGGTTGGTGCCCTTGTCCAGCAGCTGCAGCACGCGCTCGCTGCCGTGCTCCACGCCGAACTGCATGAACTCGCAGCCGGCCCGCTTCATAGCCACCAGGCGGTCCTCGTCCACCAGGTTCACGCGGCTCTGGCAGTTCCACAGGGGATGGAGGCCGCTCTCCTGGATGCCCTGCATCAGGGTCAGCACCCGGTCGCGGTTGGCGGTGAAGGTGTCGTCTCGGAAGCTGAAGTAGGTGAGGCCGTGCTGCTCGCGCAGCAGCCGCATCTCCCGCAGCACCGAGGGCGCGCTGCGGAAGCGGATGGAGGTGCCCCAGAACTCGGGGGTGTTGCAGAAGTTGCAGGTGGCCGGGCAGCCCCGGCTGGTGCTGAGGTAGGCCAGCTGGCCCACGTCGTTCAGGAAGTCAGCCTCCAGGTGCTCGGCGGGGATGCCGATGGCGTCCAGGTCCTCCAGGGGCGGCTGGGGCAGGGTGCGGCCCTCGCGGAGGATGAGGCCCGGCGTGCGCTTCCAGAGGTCCGATCCGGGCGCGGTCTGGAGGCGCTCCGCGAGGCCCAGCAGCACGGCCTCGCCCTCGCCCTGCACGATGGCGTCCAGGGCCGGGCAGTCCTCGAAGACCTCCTCGGCCAGGTGCGTGGGATGCGGCCCGCCCGCCAGGAGGATCGCGCTCGGGCAGGCCTCCCGGGCCCAGGCCAGCAGCTCGTAGGAGCGCTTCCGGTTGAAGGTGAACATGGACACGCCCACCACCGCCGGATTCTGGGCTTTCAGGTAGGCCAGGATCTCCTTGCGCCCCTTGCCGCTCAGGTTCGCCACCCGGCAGGGCAGGTCCCGGGCCTTGAGCATGGCCTGGAGGTAGCCCAGCCCGATGGGCAGGAAGGTCATCCACTCGTCCCCGAAGCCGCTGCGGGGGGCGCTGTAGGTGAGCAGGGTGCGGGGAGGGGGCATGGGCTCCGAAGGCGTGACTTTCCAGTGTACGGAAAGGGATTCCAGAAGGAAGCGGACATTCCAAGTACGGATGTCAAGCCTCGTCTGGAGGGTCCGGAACCGCTAGAATCAAGGCTTCCGGAGCCTCCATGTCCGTTGCCCACGAACCGGCCGTCACTGAACCCCTGGCTCTGGAGCTGGGCCTGTCCAAGGATGAGTGGCAGGTCCTCCTGCGCCTGCTGGACGGTCGCCTGCCCACCTATCCCGAGCTGGGCGTGTTCAGCGCCATGTGGAGCGAGCACTGCTCCTACAAGTCCAGCCGCATCCACCTGAAGAACCTGCCCACCGAGGGTCCCCGCGTCATCCAGGGCCCCGGCGAGAACGCGGGCGTGGTGGACATCGGCGACGGCTGGGCCGTGGCCTTCAAGATGGAGAGCCACAACCACCCCAGCTTCATCGAGCCGTATCAGGGCGCGGCCACCGGCGTGGGCGGCATCCTGCGCGACGTCTTCACCATGGGCGCCCGGCCCCTCGCCAACCTCAACAGCCTGCGCTTCGGAGAGATCGATGCCCCGCGCATGAAGGGGCTGGTGAAGGGCGTGGCCGCGGGCATCGCCGGTTACGGCAACTGCATGGGGATCCCCATGCTGGGCGGCGACTGCGCCTTCGACGCCAGCTACAACGGCAACATCCTCGTGAACGCCTTCACCCTGGGTGTGCTGCGCAGCGACAAGATCTTCAAGGGCTTCGCCTCCGGCATCGGCAACAAGATGATGTACATCGGCTCGAAGACGGGGCGCGACGGCATCCACGGCGCCAGCATGGCTTCGGCCGAGTTCGGCGAGGGCAGCGAGGAGAAGCGCCCCACGGTGCAGGTGGGCGATCCCTTCACGGAGAAGCTGCTGCTCGAGGCCTGCCTGGAGATCTTCCAGACCGACTGGGTCATCGGCATCCAGGACATGGGCGCCGCGGGCCTCACCTCCAGCAGCTTCGAGATGGCCAGCCGCGCGGGCACGGGTCTGGAGATCCGCCTGGACCAGGTGCCCATGCGCGAGGAGGGCATGACGCCCTTCGAGCTCATGCTCAGCGAGAGCCAGGAGCGCATGCTGCTGGTGGCCCGCCCCGGCTGCGAGGAGAAGATCATCGCCGTGCTGCACAAGTGGGGCCTCGACGCCTGCGTGGTGGGCGAGGTCACCGACAGCGGCCGCTTCATCGGCAGCTGGCACGGGGAACCCGTCATCAACCTGCCCATCCAGCCCCTGGTGGACGCCGCGCCGAAGTACGACCGGCCCCGCCAGCGTCCCGGCTACCTGGACGCGGTGGCCGCCGCCCCGCTACCGGCGGACCTCAAGCCCGCCGAGGTGGAGCGCACCCTGCGTCAGCTCCTCCAGGCGCCCACGGTGGCCAGCAAGCGGTGGATCTTCGAGCAGTACGACGGCACCGTGCGCAGCAACACGCTGCTGGGCATGGGCCGCGGCGACGCCGGGATCATCCGCGTGAAGGACGAGGCCGGGCAGGACACGGGCAAGGCCGTGGCCATGAGCAGCGACTGCAACAGCCGCTTCTGCTACCTGGATCCCTTCTGGGGGGCGGCCCACGCCGTGGCCGAGGCCTGCCGCAACCTGGCCTGCGTGGGCGCCGAGCCCATCGGCCTCACGGACTGCCTCAACTACGGCAACCCCGAGAAGCCCGAGAACATGTGGACCTTCGAGCAGGGCTGCCTGGGCATCCGCCAGGCCTGCCTGGCCCTCGATGTGCCCATCGTCAGCGGCAACGTCAGCCTCTACAACGACACCGAAGGCCAGAGCATCTTCCCCACGCCCATGATCGCGGCCGTGGGCCTCATCGAGGACTGCTCAGGCCCGGTCGTCCTCGGCGCGCCCGATGCCACGGCCCTCTCCAAGGTGGGCAACCGGCTCTGCGGAGCCAGCTTCCGGGCCGCCCACGACGGCATCTTCCTGCTGGGCGAGACCCGCGACGAGCTGGGCGGCAGCGAGTACCTGAAGCTGCGCACCGGCAAGGTGCAGGGCGCCTGCCCCGAGCTGCGCCTGGACGAGGAGCTGCGGCTCCAGGCCTGCGTGCGCGAGGGCATCCGCCTGGGCCTCATCCGCAGCGCCCACGACACCAGCGAGGGCGGCCTGGTGGTCGCCGCGCTGGAGAGCGCCTTTGGCGCCAACGACGGCGAGGGCATGGGCTGCCAGCTGATGCTGACCAGGGGCGCCCTGCGCCTGGACAGCCTGCTCTTCGGCGAGACCGCCGGCCGCATCGTGGTGTCGGTCAGCGCCGAGGCCGAATCCAGCCTCGCCACCCTCTGCGCCACCCATCGCGTGCCCTTTGCGAAGATCGGAGCCACCGGCGGTGCCCGCTTCACCCTCGCGGTGGACGGCCAGCCCCTGCTGGACGCCGAGGCTGCCGAGCTGAAGGGTCTGCACGCCGGGGCCCTGGAGGCCGCCCTGGGTTGACAGGGGGCGGCAGCCCCGGGAACCCTGGGGCATTCCCAGAGGGCCCCATGCGTCTGCCCATCCTGCTGCTTCTGGCTTCCTCCCTGGTCATCGCCGGAGTACCCCCGAAGGTTTCGAAGGGTCGGCCCTCGGCCGCCGGGGCCGAAGCCGCCCGCCTGGAATCCGAAGCCAAGCGCGCCAAGGCCTCGGCGGAGCGCCTGAAGGCCAGCGCGGCCAAGGCAGAGGCGCAGGCCAAGGTGGCCGCGGCGAAGGCCAAGGAGGCGGAGACCCGTGCGGCGGACCTTCAGATCCGCGCCTCGGAGGCCCGGGCCAAGGCCGCGGAGGCCGAGGCGAAGGCGGCCTCCGACAAGGCCACCGAGGCCCGCGTGAAGGCCCGCGAAGCGCAGCAGCGGGTGGCCAGCCTCAAGGGGGCCAAGGCGAAGCCGACCAAGCCCGCCAAGCCTGTGGGGCCGGCCGCCAAGCCCGAGGAAACCCCCGCGGCCAAGGCCGAGCCCGCCCCCAAGACCAAGCCCGCGCCGAAGCCCGAGCCGGAGGACGTTCCCAAGTAGCGCCCTTCCGGGCGCTCAGATCCCCATGGCGGCCGGGGCCTTGAGCCTGGCGAGGAGCTTCTGCATCAGCTCCTGGTCCGACTTGAGCGTGGCCTTGAAAGCCGCATGGTCCGTGTGATGGATCTCCCGCCGGATCTCCTCGAGGCTGCGCTCGAGGATCCGCATGAGGAGATCGGTTTCCTTGGCGTCCAGGTAGAGTTCCATCGGTGCCTCCCGCCCGCGCGGCCACCGGTCCGGGCTGGCCGCGTTCGCAGCCAATATCAGGTCCCCGGGGCCCGGGCGCTAGCCCCTTCCTCCCACGAGCCTCGCCGGCAGCAGGAACAGTCCCTTCACGAGCCCGAACACGCCCTCCACGGCGAAGCCCAGGAGCCGGAAGGGGAGGAGCAGGAGCCAGACCAGCGGATAGAGGATCAGGGCCAGGAAGGCCAGGGGCCAGCAGACCACCAGCAGGATGAGCCAGAGCAGGAACGCGGCCATGGGAGCCTCCGACGGGTCAGGATCGGGCTCCGACCCCGCCCACGCCGGGGCGGATCGGCGAACGGGCGCTGGGGACCGGCGGCCGGCAGGGTTAACATCCTTCCACACCTCTTCGGGGAACGACGATGCCGCAGCAAGACGATGCTCTGACCTTCGATCGCCGCGCCTTCCTGGGCGCGGGTTTGGCCACGGGCGCCGCGGCGCTGGTGGGGGGCGACCTGAAAGCCGCTTCCGGCGCCAAGGCCCTGGTGCTGCAGGAGGCCACGGTGGATGGCCTCCAGGCCGGCATGGCGGCGGGGCACTGGACGGCCGTGGAACTGGTGAAGCGCTACCAGGCGCGCATCCGGGCCCTGGACCAGGCGGGCCCGAAGCTGAACTCGGTCATCGAGCTGAACCCCGATGCGCTGGCCATCGCGAAGGCCCTTGATGCGGAGCGGAAGGCCGGGCGGGTGCGCGGCCCCCTCCACGGCATCCCCGTGCTCATCAAGGACAACCTCGATTCGGCGGACGCCATGAAGACCACGGCCGGGTCGCTGGCGCTGGCCGGGGCCCCGGCCCCGAAGGAGGACGCCTTCGTGGTCAGGCGGCTGCGCGAGGCCGGCGCCGTGATCCTGGGCAAGACGAACCTCAGCGAGTGGGCGAACTTCCGCTCCACGCGCAGCAGCAGCGGCTGGAGCGGCCGGGGCGGGCAGACGCGGAACCCCTACGCCCTGGACCGCAGCCCCAGCGGCTCCAGCTCGGGCTCCGGAGCCGCCACCGCGGCCAGCCTCTGCGCCGTGGCCGTGGGCACCGAGACCGACGGCTCCATCGTGAGCCCCGGCAACGCCAACGGCCTCGTGGGCCTGAAACCCACGGTGGGGCTGGTGAGCCGCAGCGGCATCATCCCCATCTCCAGCACCCAGGACACGGCCGGGCCCATGGCGCGGACCGTGCGCGACGCGGCGCTCCTGCTGAACGCGCTGGCTGGCGCCGATCCGAAGGATGCCGCCACCGGCGCCCCCGCCGCCCACCGGGAGAAGGACTACACCCAGTTCCTCGCCGCGGAGGGCCTCAAGGGCGCGCGGCTCGCGGTGGTGAAGAACCTCCTGGGCGTGCATGCCCATGTGGACGCCGTCATCCAGCCCGCCCTGGACCTGCTCAAAGCCCAGGGGGCCGTGCTCGTGGAGGTGGAGCTGAAGACCGCCGCCTACGACGAGGCCGAGTTCGAGGTGCTGCTCTACGAGTTCAAGGCGGGCCTCAATGCCTACCTGGGCGGCCGGGGTGGCGCGGTGAAGGATCTGGCGGGCCTCATGACCTTCGACGAGCGGGAGAAGGCGCGGGAGATGCCTTTCTTCGGCCAGGAGCTCCTCGCGCAGGCCCAGGCCAAGGGGCCGCTGACGGATCCCGCCTACCGGAAGGCCCTGGAGACCTGCGCCCAGGCCCGGAAGGACATCCTGGACCTGCTGGAGAAGCACGCGGCCCAGGCTCTGGTGGCCCCCACGGGTGGGCCCGCCTGGCTCATCGACCACCTCAACGGCGACAGCTCCAGCCTCAGCTTCTCGAGCCCCGCCGCCGTGGCGGGCTGCCCGCACATCACCGTGCCCGCGGGTTTCGCCTCGGGGCTGCCCGTGGGGCTCTCCTTCGTCTCCGCCCCCTGGCAGGAGGGCACCCTCCTGAAGCTGGCCTATGCCTTCGAGCAGGCCTCCAGGGCCCGCCGCCCACCCCGCTTCGCACCTTCCTGCCGCGTCACGCGTTGACAGGGCGGGGACCGAAGACCACCCTGATGTTCCATTTCAAGGAGACCCCATGAACCGCACCCTGTTCGCCCTCCTTCTCGCCGCCTCGCTGGTGGCCGTGGCCCAGGAACCCAAGACCAAGCCCGCCGAGCCCAAGACCGCCGCTGAGCTGAAAGCCGACAAGAAGGCCGAGAAGAAGGCCAAGAAGGCCGATGAGAAGAAGAAGGCCGCCGAGGCCAAGGCCGCCGCCGCGAAGCCGGCTCTCGCTCCGGCCGCCAAGGCTGCGCCCGCCCCCGCGCCGGCTGCTGCCGCCAAGCCCGCGCCTGCGCCCGCCCCAGCCGCTGCCGCGAAGCCCGCCCCGGCCCCCGCAGCCGCCGCGGCCGCTGCCAAGTCCGCCGCCCCCAAGGCCGCGGCTGTGGCCACGGCCATCGTGGCCAACAAGGACTCCAAGATCTACCACCGCGCCGACTGCAAGCTGGCCGGGAAGATGAAGGAGTCGAACAAGGTCGCCTTCGCCTCCGCCGCGGAAGCCGACAAGGCCGGCTACAAGGCCTGCAAGGTGTGCAAGCCCTAGCGGGCACTCTTCAGTCCTCAATTCTCAAGGGAGGTTCCGATGAAAGTGGTTCTGTGTTTGATGCTGGGTGCTTCGCTGGCGATCGCGGCCCAGGTTCCCAGCAAGGATGATCTGAAGGGCGCCGCGAATGCGGCCGTGGACAAGGGCCAGGCCAAGGTGGACACCAAGGCGGATGAGGCCAAGTCCAAGGCTGACAAAAAGGCCGCGGACGCCAAGGCCAAGGCGGATGCCAAGGCCGGCGCGGTTCCCGTCGCCGGGGACAAGGTGAAGGCCGCCACCGCCAAGGGTGAAGGCGCCGCCAAGTCCGGGACCAGCAAGGCCAAGGCCAAGTCCAAGAAGGGCACCACCAAGGGTGCGGAGAAGGCCAAGACCGTGACCGAGAAGGTCACCAAGTAGGCTGTTGTCCAAGCAAAGGAAAAGGGCGCCGACCGGCGCCCTTTTCCTTTGCAGGGGCTTCGCCCTACTTCTTGGGGAACTGCCGGTCGTAGGCTTCCTGCGCGTACTCGCTGGGGGGGACGCCGAAGCGGCGCTTGAAGGCGCGGGTGAAGGCGCTGGCGTCGTAGAAGCCGAGGATCTTCGCCACGTCGCTGGGCCGCTCGCCGTTGGCCAGCAGGGTGACGGCGCGCTGAAGGCGGCGCTCGATGAGGTACTGGTGGGGCGTGGTGCTGGTGGCTTCGCGGAAGAGGCGGATGAAGTGGTCCGGCGTGCAGCGGGCCATGGTGGCCAGCTCGGGCACGCTGTTCTTGGAGCCGATGTGGACCTCCATGTGGTCCAGCACCAGCTGCAGGGTCGAGCGGTTCAGGCGGTAGGGGAAGCGGCCCCGGTCCTCCTTCTCCGTCAGGCGCGACAGCTCGGCGCCCAGCAGGATGAGGAACAGCTCGCGGGTCATGAGCTGCACACCGTCGGGATTCGCCAGCTCCTGGGTGAAGATGCTGAACAGCTGCTTGAGGCTGAGGCTGCGCAGCACGGCGAAGCTGGACTCCTGCCACTTCCGCGGCGGGTTCTGCAGCGAGGACAGCAGCGGCTCCGGGAAGGGCCCCTCCATGAACAGCGCCGTGAAGCCGAAGGGCGCGTTCGCGTGGTGGCGCTTCAGGGTGTGGCCGAAGCCCGGCAGCAGCAGGGCCAGGTCGCCCGAGCGGATGACGCCCTCCTCGCGGTCCTCGCTGGTGCAGACGCGCACCGCGTGGGTGGGCTGCAGCAGGGTCCACGCATCCCGCGCGGGCAGCAGCTTGGCGGGCACGGGATCCCGCTTGAGGACAGCCAGGCGGAGGGGGCCGCTGGTATAAGTTTGGAGGTTTTTGGCTTCAGGTTCGCTCATGGCTCAGGAATAAACAGGCATGCCCATCGGGGCTATCCGGAAGGATGACAGGAAATCTTTTTGCAAGGCATGAAATTTTCACAAGCCAAGGCTGTTTTTTTTTCCAGGATCCCCGGAAGGCCCGCATCACACCTTGCTGAAGGCCGCCGCCAGGCTCCGGAACACGCCCAGGCCGCCCGTGGGGCCCAGCTTGGGATCCACGGCCCGCTCGGGGTGGGGCATCATGCCCAGCACATTGCCCTGGAGGTTCACGATCCCCGCGATGCCGTTCATGGCGCCGTTGGGGACATGGTCCTCGCCGATCTCGCCCTGGGCCGAGCAGTAGCGGAAGGCGACACCGCCGCGGGCCTCCAAGTCCGCCAGGTCGGCGGGGTCCAGCGTGAAGTTGCCCTCGGCGTGGGCGATGGGCACCCGGAACACCTCGCCGGCCTTCATGGCCTGGGTGAAGGGCAGGTCGGCCCGCTCCACCCGCAGGTGGACGTCCGCGTGGATGAAGCGCAGGGATTCGTTGCGCAGCAGGGCGCCGGGCAGCAGCTGGGCCTCGCAGAGGATCTGGAAGCCGTTGCACACGCCCAGCACCAGGCCGCCGTTGTCCGCGTGGCGCTTCACGTCCGCCATGATCGGCGCCAGGGCCGCGATGGCGCCGCAGCGCAGGTAGTCGCCATAGCTGAAGCCGCCGGGAACGAAGACCAGCTCCGTGCCTTCCGGCAGCCGCGCCTCCTGGTGCCAGACGGGGATCGTCTCCCAGCCCATCACCGTGCCGCAGGCGTGGAGGGCGTCGTGGTCGCAGTTGGAGCCCGGGAAGATCGGCACCGCCACCCGCATCACAGCACCTCGATGGAGGCCTTCTCCATCACGGGATTGACCAGCAGCTTGTCGCACATGGCCTGGGCCCTGGCCTTCACCTCGGCCGGATCGGCGCCCGGAATGTCCAGCTCGATGAGCCGGCCGATGCGGACATGCTCCACCTCGAAGCCGAAACCGTGCAGACCCTGCTCCACCGCCTTGCCCTGGGGATCCAGGATCCCCGGCTTCAACTGTACCGACACGCGCACCTTCATGGAGCCCTCCGCCCCTCCAGTGTACCTGAGCGGGCCCCGGTCCGGCGGGGCGGGCGGCCCCGGAAGGCGGCGGAATCAGGCCTTGTTCCGGGTCCCGGGGCGTCTGGGGGCGGCCTTCGGCTTCCGGTCCAAGCCGTCCCAGCGGTGGGCCTCCAGGTCCAGGTTGCCCTGGTCGTCCACCTCGATGCCTTCGTCGCGGAGGCGGGTGATCTGCTCGAAGGCCCCCCACCAGCGGCCCCGGCTCGGCACATAGCCCCGGGTGTTCACCACGCGGTGCCAGGGCAGGTCGGTGCCCTCGGGCAGGCCCGACAGCACCATGCCCACCTGGCGCGGGCGCTGGGGGAACCCCGCCAGCAGGGCCACCTGGCCGTACGAGGCCAGGCTGCCCTTGGGGATCCGCGCCACCACCGCCAGCACCGCCGCGCGGAAGTCGCGGGGCGGGGCCATGGGTTCGATGCGCTTCGCGGGTCTGGGCTTGGGCATGCGCTCAGGCCTGCACGCCCGGCCGCTGGTCGGCGGGCACGCGGGAACGGAAGCCGCCTTCGTAGCTGTGCCAGTGGTCGAGGGTCTCCTCGGGGTAGGCCCAGCACCAGTAGCCGTCGCCGGAATCGAAATCCACGAGCCACAGGCCCTTCACGTCGGCCTCGAGGTCCTGCATGCTCTCCTGCCAGGATTCGACCAGGGTCTGCAGGCGTTCGCGGAGTTCCTCGGCCCGGACATCGTCGGGCACTTCCTCCGCATGGCTGAGCTCTTCGGCGAGACTCGCGGCCAGTGTGTAGACAGGTTCCGTCACCGCCTTCACTTGCGGCATCAGGGCCCGGGCTTCGTCGAGGGTGAAAATGCGGCCCATGGCGCCTCCATTGCTCCATGATAAGCCGATGCGGTTCGTGCCCCAGATTCCATCCAGTTTTGATCCCGGGTCCTGGTTCCCCTTCGCCCCCGTGACCCTGCGGTGGGAGGGCCAGCTGCATCCGGACTGGCCGGCCGCCGTCCGCCGGGGACTGGCGGTCCACGCCATCGACCTGCCCGGCCAGGCCCCCGTGGAAGAGGCCCTGGCGGCGCTCCATGCGGCGCTGGCCCCGGATTTCCTCATCCTGCCCGCGGCCCGCCCGCAGAACCGGGAGGGCGGCTTCCGCCTGCTGGGCCACCTCGAGACCCTGCTGGAGGCCACCAGCGGCCGCGGCGTGAAGCTGGCCCTGCGGATCGAGGGCGGGGCCGAGGCCGAAGTGGTGGAGCTGCTGCGGCAGGCCCGGGCCGAGGCCGTGGGCTACTGCTGGCATCCCGGCACCACGGATCCCGAGCTGCTGGCGGACCGCCTCTGGTGCGGCGTCTGCGAGCCGGGCTCGGACCTGAGCGCCCTCCAGAGGCTCGGCTACCGCTGGGACATGGCCCTGCCCGCCGCGGAGCCCGCCACCTTCCGCGCCCAGGCCGCGGCGCTGGAGGCCGCCCATCCGCCGGTGCTCTTCCCCGCGGAGATGCCCGCCACGGCCCTGGGCCGCCCCGTGGTCCCCGACGACAGCGTGATGTTCGGGCGGCACCTGGAGCGCAAGGGGGGCCACGCGTGACCCCGACCCTGCTCGTCATCGCGGGCGAGGACTCCGGCGACCTGCATGGCGCGGAGCTGCTGCGCGAGCTGAAGGCGCGCCGTCCCGACCTGCGGATCATCGGCGTCGGCGGCCCGCGCATGACGCCTTTCCTGGACCGCAAGCTGGCGGACGTGAAGGATCTCGCTGTCGTGGGCTTCGTGGAGGTCATCAAGCACCTGCCGCGCCTGAACCGGCTCTTCAAGGCCATCCTCGCCGCCGCGGCGGAGGAGGCGGTCGCCGGCGCCCTGCTCATCGACTACCCGGGCTTCAACCTGCGGCTGGCCAAGGCCCTGCGGAAGCAGCTGCCCGCCGTGACGCTGCACCAGTATGTGTGCCCCCAGGTGTGGGCCTGGAAGAAGGGGCGCATCCCCGAGCTGGGCACGGTGCTGAACACCCTCTACTGCCTCTTCGACTTCGAGCCGGAGCTGTTCCGCGGCTACCCCGTGGATGCCCGCTTCGTGGGCCATCCCCTGGTGGAGGTGGTGAAGCCCGAGTGCGACCGCGCCGCCTTCTTCGCCGAGACCGGCCTCGATCCCGCGCAGCCCCTGGTGGCCCTGCTGCCCGGCAGCCGCAGGGGGGAGATCGAGCGCCTGCTGCCGCCCATGGCGGAGCTGGCCAGGCGCTGGCGCACGGCCCGGCCCGAGGTGCAGTGGGCGCTGCCCGTGGCCCCCACGCTGGACCCCGCCTTCGTGCGCGCCCATCTGGGGGACGCCCCAGTGACGCTCGTGCAGGACCGCCCCTACGCCGCCCGGGCCTACGCGGACGCGGCTCTGGTGGCCTCCGGCACCGCCACCCTGGAGACCGCCCTGCTGGGCACCCCCTTCGCCATCGTCTACAAGCTGAACGCCCTCACCTACCAGATGGCCCGCCGCATCGTGAAGGTCCCCCTCTTCGGCCTCGCCAATGTGGTGGCCCGCCGCGAGGTGGCCCCCGAGCTGCTGCAGGGCGAGGTGAACCCCGAGCGGCTGGGCGTGGAGCTGGCCCGCCTGCTGGACCCCGGCACCGCCCGTCGCGTCCGCGCCGAGCTGGGTGAGGTGCGCGGCCACCTGGGCGAGCCGGGAGCCGCGGGCCGCGTGGCCGAGGACCTGCTGGGGAAGCTCCAGGCCTGAGCGGCGGAGTCTGAACCCCCTGAAGATGGCGGCCGCGCAGCAGGGTAATCCATGTTCCCGCGCCATCCGAGGGGCGGGGAGTCCCCGTTCGCCCCAGGTTTTGCCTCCGTTCAGCGGGGAAAGGACCCGGTGGTCACCAATGTGGGTATCGTTCCTACATCCATAATCTGGCGACGGGCTCCGTGATGGGTTGAGTCGTCTAATCCAAGGTTAGGCAACCAATGAGCGCAAAGAAATCCATCTGCTTCATTGCAATTCTTCTTTTGAGTACCTTGGACTGCAGCACACCAACAGCCACCGTTGTGAATTCAGCTAGTGCATTCGAGATCTCTACCGAAATTATCAACAGGAACGATGGCCTAGCTTCGCTCGAGATTACCTCGGTAGACCCTAATGGTGAATTGCTACCAGATATGGTCATCATTATCACTCCAATAAATGACTGGCCACGCTCCTTGAGAACTTACGAGAGTACCCGGTATTCCGAAGGTTCTTTATATCCAGGTCAATACTCAATTAGTGTAGGTAGTGTAGGCAAAACCAATTATTCACTTCAGTCTCATCGGCTCAAGCTACCGGCCAATTCTCACATCACAATTCGAGTCCATCTTGTCCCATCTACAACTGCTCATTGATTACCAACAAGCTTGCCTAACCCTCAGTTCAACTCGGACCCCGCCTGCAATGCCTTCCACTCTTTCTCGTCGCCTCGCTTCCTCGGCTCCGCTCATCGCCTCGGCGCAGGCGGGGCTGATTAGTTTTATTTTTTAGGCCCCGCACCAACCCAAGGAGAAGTCATGGACCAGAACCCCTATGCAGGGCCAAACGCCGTCGTCGCTGATCCCCAAGGCGAGGGTACGAACACTCAGGATGTCGCCAGGGCCCAGAGACTGTTGCTTCTGAGCATTCTCGCGAGCCTTGTGGGCAACATTCTGATGAAGACAGACACCTTGATCGGTCTGCTGGTCATTCCTGTGGCATTGGCAGTCGCTGTATTCAGCATCTGGTGCGTCTACAAACTCTGCAAGGCGCTGTCATTGGGCCCAGTTCTCTGGATCATCGCCATGTTCATCCCCCTTATCAACTTGATTTGCCTTGTTATTCTCAATCAGAAGGCCACCACTTACCTCAAGAGCCAGGGCCTCAAGGTCGGTCTGCTGGGTGCAAAAGTCTAAGTGCGGTCCCATCGGCCTAACCCTGAGTTCAACTCAGACCCCGCCTGCATGGCCTTCCGCTCTCTCCCAGCTTCCCGCTTCCTCAGCTCTGCTCAGCGCCTCGGTGCAGGCGGGGTCGGTTCGCTTCGTCCGTTAGGTGCCACATTTTTCGGATTCATCATGAAAACAACCATGATTCTCTTCTCCCTTATGGCTATTGGTTGTAGTAAGACCGACACGGAACCTGCGCCCGCCCGAGGATCAATGGTAATCGAGAAACATTTTTCTCAAGTAGTCGTGAGATTCCAACCTCCGGCGCCTCTATATCCGGAGGGCGCAAAAGCAACACACATTCAGGGAACGGTGGTCGTCGAGCTCATCATTGATCCAGATGGCATCCCATCACGTGCAACGACTCTCTCTGGGCCAGTAGAACTGGCTCCAACCTCCGAATCGTATGCCATGACTTGGCGATTTGCGCCCACCCTTATCAAAGGCGTACCACAATTCACCAAAACCCAGATCATTTTCCCCTTTAAGCTGCCCCGGTAACCGCCTAATTCTCCACTCAACCCGGGTTCCGCCTGCACGGCATTTCGCGCGCTCTCTCTCAACTGCACGCTTCCTCGGCTCCGTTCATCGCCTCGGTGCAGGCGTGGCCGCTTGGCTTCATTCGTCAGGAAGCCTTTCCAAGGTTCCGGGTTTCACGATCAAAGGTGCCTCATTGAGAGAAAATCCACCCATCATGGTGATCTCCGAAGAAACACCCGAAAGCGTGACGTTCCGGTTCAAAGGAAATCGCTGGGCGGTGGCGACGCTGCTTCCAGGCGTCGCCCTGCTCTGGTTGGTCAGGAACCTTTACCTCTCCAATCATTCTGCCCATTGGCTCCTGGCCGTCGTCGGGCTGTTCGGACTGCTTCTTGTCTATTCGAGCATCTACAGCGCCACGGCCGATCAATGGTTAACCGCTTCCAGCCATCCCAAGGTGATTCAATTTCACAAGAAGAATCTGTATGGCCTCGTTGAATGGAGAAGGCCTTCGGAGGCCTTTCAAGCCATCAAAGTCGGGAGATACGGAAGGTCCTCCAATTGGCAGATCGCCCTGGTTTGCCGTGATGGGCTCGAGTTATATCTCGGTGAAAACGCCTTTGGCGCTTTCACCCACGAGCGAGCCATGAACATCGCCATGAAAGTCAGCAGCAGAACTGGAATCATGGTGGAATCCACCGCCCAGAGATAACGGCCCTGCCTGGCCTTCTGCTCCATTCGGGCCCCGCCTGAAACACCTTCCGCCCTCTCCATCTTTTGTTTTCCCGGCCTCGTTCTCGGCCTCGAGGCCGGTGTGGCCGGATCGCTTCCCTCGTTGGTCTCCACTTCAAGCAAGGAACTCCCGTGAATCCAGTCCAAGCTGTGTCCCAGGCCGCCCCCCGGCTTCTCTGCGCCTTCGGCCTCGCGGCCCTGATCGCCTGTGGGGGCGGGGGTGGCGGCGCGTCGAGTGCGGGAACGCCCGCCCCCGGAACGGATCCCGCGCCTCCTGCCTCCACGGAGTATTGGGCCAAGACCCTGGGCGGATCACAGGCCGATTCGCTCTACCTGATCATTCCCACCGCCGACGGCAAGCTGCTCATGGGCGGCGTCACCCAAAGCTTCGGTGCCGGGGGGACGGACGTCTGGCTGGTGAAGGCCGGTCTCGATGGCGCCCTGGTGTCCCAGTTCGCCTATGGGGGGGCGGGGGAGGACAAGGTCTATGACCTTCGGGCGACGCCCGACGGCGGCTACCTCCTGGCGGGGAGCACCACCTCCTTCGGCGCGAGCGGGACTCAAGGATGGGTCGTGAAACTCAACGCCGACTTGAGCATCCAGTGGGAGCGCCGCCATGCTCCGGAAAGCGGGTATCAGAGTTCCGTCTTCACAGCCGCGGTTCCCACCGGGCAGCACATCGGCGTGCTGGGCTTCCAGTCGACCACCAGCATGGACCGGGGCCTCCTCCTCGATCTGAATGCGGACGGTTCCCTCAACGGTCAAGTCGGATTGAATGGGAATGGACACGACGGCCCAGGGTTCACGAGGGTGGCTTCGGCGTGCAAGACGCCGGACGGCGGGATCGCCTTGGCTGGAGATGCCGACCTGATGCTGTCCGTCTACCATCGGGGCGGATGGTTCGCCCGGATCGCTCCGGACTTGAAGACCGTGACCTGGAGCAACTGGATCGGCGGGAGCAGCTCCTCCTCTTCCTTCGCCATCATCCGCCCGACGTCCGACAACGGCTTCATCCTGGCGGGCCAGTCCCCCGATTCGATCGGGTTCACGGATCCCTGGTTCGTCAAAATCGGTGAAACCGGCCTGACGGCCTGGCAGAACGGGATTGGCGGGTCAGGCTGGAATTCAGCCCTCGATATCCAGGAGCTTCCCAATGGGCATTTCCAGTTGCTGGGATCGACCAGCGCCTTCGGCGCTGGCAGCTATGACCTTTGGCTGATCGATCTGATGGCCAGCGGCGCGGTGCAATGGCAGAAGACCCTGGGGACCACGGCCAGCGAAGGCTTTTTTGGCGCCGCCCTTCACAGCGATCCATCCACCGGCGCCGCCTACCTCGTCTCGGACCGGACCGCAGCCGGGTCGGCCAGCAGCGACGCCTGGTTCTTGAAGGTCAAGCCAGGCGGCATCTGCCCTCCGCTCGATGCCGTGTCCAGCGGCTATGCCTACAGCACCGGCAAGCTGCCCACCTCCCTTGCCCTCTCCACGCCGGCCTTGAACGGAACGCTCACGCCGACAGCCGCCACCCGGACCCCCATCGGCACCCCCTGAAGGCCCTTCACGCGACTTCGCTGAGCCGAATCCGGTCACTTTCACCCGCCCCGCGCCACCCAAGGGTGGGAGGGCCTGATGACGGTGTCCGTCTTTGTGGGGGCGAGCGTGGACGGGTTCATCGCGCGCCTGAACCACGACCTCGACTGGCTGCCGGAGGGAGGCGGGGAACCCCATGGCTACGAGGAGTTCCTGGCGGGCATCGATGCCCTGGTCATCGGCCGCAGGACCTTCAAGAAAGTCCTGACCTTCGAACCCTGGCCCTACGGTACCAAGCGGGTGGTGGTGCTGAGCGGCCAGCCGCTCCGGCTGCCGAGCTCCATCGGCAGCGCGGTGGAGCAGATGGCGGGCTCGCCGGCGGAGATCGTGGCCCGGCTGGCGGTGCGCGGGGCCACGAACCTGTATGTCGACGGCGGCATCACCATTCAGCGGTTCCTGCGGGCGGGGCTGGTGGACCGCCTCATCATCACCCGGGTTCCGGTGCTGATCGGCGAGGGCATCCCGCTCTTCAGCACCCTGCCGCACGACCTCCGCCTGCATCACGTCGCCACCCGGTCCTTCCCGAGCGGCCTGGTCCAGAGCGAGTACCAGGTGCTCCGCTGACCGGGTGGCGCGCTGCGGGTCGGACTAGTGCCCCGCCGGCTTGTTGTCGTACTTGCCCGACTGCTCGACGTAGACCACGGCTCCGTCCGGCTGGCTGTTGGAGTGGGGGTGGTTCGCCGGGATGAAGACATACGAGCCGGGCCCATAGGGTTGCTCGTGGTCGGGGTCGCTTCCGTATCGGAAGGTGCCCGACACCACGACGAGCCTCAGGGCGCTGGAGTGGGCGTGGACGCCGCTCTTGCTGGCCACGGGGAACTTGACGAAGCCGTGCCAGGCCCCCTTGGCGTGGTGGCCCTCGACATCGGCCACCATCACGCCGACGCCCTTGGCCGCCAGGTCCTCCCAGGAAAGCTGGTCGGCGGCGAGGGCGACGGCCTTGCCGGGCGCTTCGCCGGCGTGGGCGCTGGGCGCAAGGGCCAGGGCCCCGGCCAGCAAGGCCGAGGGAAGCACGAACAGCCTTGAAGGTGATATCCGCATTGCCTCCTCCTTGTAGAAAGCCCGCATCGGGCTGTCAGACGATAGCCCCCCGTCTTGCCTGTTGCAACAAGCAGTTCGCCGGCGGCAGAGGCCGGCCTGCCGGCCCGGCGTAGGGTATTGTCAGAACCTCTAAACCCATCCCGGGCTTGGAGCATCCAAGAGATGGATGTGCGGAGGTGCCCATGCTGCCCGGTCTGCTGCTGCTTCCCATGGTGGTCCTCCAGGCCCCGGCGCCCCTGCCGGTGGTGGAGGCCAAGGACCTGCCCAAGGCCCCGCGGGGGCCCATGGTGCCGCATCGCCCGGATGTCGCCGCGGAGGCGAGCATCACGGGGGAGACCCGCCGGGCCGCCCGGAGGGGGCCGTCCATTCCGGCGCTGCAGCTGCCGGCCGGCAGTGTCCGGGTGACGGACAAGGTCCCGGACATCAGCGGCTGGCGGGCCTACGCCATCGAGGTGCCGGCGGGCGGCAAGGTGAAGGTGCACGTGGTGGAGGGCCGGAAGGCCTGGTTCCGGGTGCTGGGCGTGAACGCCTGGGGGCGGGACGAGCCCGGGCTGCTCCAGAACCGGATCGCCACCGGCGAACCCCAGGCCACCTACGAGAACCCCACGAAGGAGACGCGCACCATCTACTTCATCGTGGACACCCTGGACGCCAACATGATCGGCGAACCCTTCACGCTGGAGGTCACCCGGGGTTAGGGCTGGCTTTCGGCGGATCGCCGGGCAGGTGCTGGAACCGGAGGGGCAGGGCGTCGTGGAAGGCCTTCTTCAGCGGCGCGGGGGCTTGGCTCCAGGCCTTCAGGGCCGCGGCGCGGGTGGGGTAGGCGCCGTAGCAGGCCTGCCACCAGCGGAAGCCGTCCGGGCGCACATAGGGCAGCACGAGGACATCCGCGGCTTTGGGCCCCGCGGCCCGGGCCACCTGCTTGAGACCGTCGGCGCGGCCGGAGACCACGAGGCGGAGGGTCCAGGAACCCTGGGGCGCGGCGGCCCGCCGGGCGGCGCCCCGGTGCAGGGCCTCCTGCAGGTCCAGGTGCTCCAGGGGCTTCGCGGCCTCCTCGGGATCGGCGAGGTCCTTCTCCGTGAGGACCCGGCGCGGGGCCTCCACCTGGACCTCGACGCTGCGGGAGGAGCCGCCCATGAGGTTGCTGACGCTCAGCGTGTACACCGTGGTCTTGTCCGGGACCACGGCGATGCTGGACTGGCCGTCCAGTTCCAGGCCGCCGGGTTCCAGGCGCACCTTGGCGTCGCCCTGGCAGATCCACCTCAGGTCCACCTGCTCCCCGGGCTTCACCACGGTGCGGCTGGCCTCGAAGGTGCAGACGCTGGCCATGGGGGTCTTGGTGGCCGCCAGGGCGCGGTGGCCCAGCACGGCCACCTCCACGGTGCGGCTCTGGCCGCCGGCGGCGTTGTTGGCGGTGATGGTGTAGCGGGTGCTCTCCAGGGGCGTGACGGTCACTTCGCTCTTGCCGTCGAGCTCCAGCCCGCCGGGCTCCAGGCGCACCTTGGCGCTGCCGGCGCACTCCCACTTGAGCACCACCGGATCGCCCGGCAGCACGGCCTTGGCGCTGGCGTCGAAGGCGCAGATGCGGGCGGCCTCGCCCAGCGGCAGCCCCGGAGTGACGCGCACCTCCGCGTGGCCGAGCTCGGCGCCGCCGGAGCTGGCATCGAAGACGCGGTAGGTCGTCGTGTAGGCCGGCCGCACCGTCACCTGGGAGCGCCCCGGCAGGATCATGCCGCCGGGTTCCAGCCGCACCTGGGGCGTCTGGGCGCAGGTCCAGGCGAGCAGCACCGACTCGCCGGGGCGCACCTCTCTGGGCTCGGCGGTGACGACCGCAAGGGCGGCAGGGGTCGGAGCCTGGGCGTAGAGGGCCACCAGGGGCAGGAGGGGATGCATTCAGGGAGTGTACCGCTGGAAGGCCTGCGTCGAGGCAGCAGCTGTGCCGATGTCGAAAACATGGAATATGGACAGGGGTTGTAGACTTTTTGCGACTATCACCACTTCCTGAAAGGATGGGCCCATCGCCCGGGCGGGATGGTCAGTCCAGCTGGCGTCCCGTTCCAGCAACCTCCCATGGCACTCCAGACTGCCAGTCCGCTTCAGCCCGGCGATGTGGTCGGCCGCTACCGGGTGGAGGCTTTTGTGGCCGAAGGCGGCATGGGGCGGGTCTACCGGGCCTGGGACGGCTCGCTGGAGCGCCGCGTCGCGCTGAAGACCATCCGCACGGACCACGCCAGCCAGCAGGCGGCCCTCAGCCGGTTCCAGCGCGAGGCCCAGATCCTGGCCAAGCTCGACCACGGCGGCATCTGCCACGTGTACGACTGGCTGGACCACCACGGAACCCTGGTCATGGCCATGGAGTGGGTGGAGGGCACGCCCCTCTCGACGCTGCTGGAGCAGGGCCCCCTGCCGCTGCCGAAGGCGATCCGGCTGCTCCGGGAGGTGGCCCTCGCCCTGGCGGCGGCCCACGCCAAGGGCGTCATCCACCGGGATCTGAAGCCGTCGAACATCCTGATCACGCCCGAGGGCTCGGCCAAGCTCCTGGATTTCGGCTTGGCCAAGGACTTCGAGGGGGCGCCCGAGGACAACTGGGTCACGCGGTCCACACGGCCCGAGGACGAGGCCACCACCGTGACGAGCCCGGGTTCCCGGGGGTCGCTCACCCAGCCCGGCACGGTCATGGGGACCCGGGGGTTCATCGCCCCGGAACTGCTGCTGGGGGAGAAGGCCACGGCGGCCACGGATATGTACGCGCTCGGGGTGGTCGCCTCCCTGGCGCTGGCAGGCGATCCGCCCCCCGCGAAGGACCGCACGCCGATCCCCTGGACCCGGCGGGTACTCAAGTGGCGATCGAGCCAGGGCCAGCATGCCCATGGGCATGCCCCGGGACCTCACGCCCTGCGCGTGCTGGTGGACCGCCTGCTGTCCATGGATCCGGACGCCCGCCCCGGCGCCCAGGAAGTGGTCGAGCGGCTGGATCAGCTCCAGGCGCCGGCCTCCCCGGTGTGGTGGGCCGCCGCCACGGCGGCCGTCACGCTGGCCCTGGCGGGGGTTGGCACCTGGGCCTACGGCCGGGGGGTGCTGCCGGAGTTCTCGGCCTCGCATCAGGCCCGGCTGGTGGTGGTGCCGATCCGGAACTTCACGCCCGATCCGGGGCTGACGCCCCAGGCGGAGATCACCACCACGGACCTGCTGGAGCATGTCCTGCGCAGCTTCCCGCAGGTGAAGGTCGTGCAGGATCGGGAGCCCGGGGAGGTCCGCCCCCTGGCGGCGGCCGCGGGGAACGAGGCCGCCCTCGTCCGGCGTCTGGTGGTCCGGACCGGCGCGGACCTGGTGATGCAGGGGGAGTTGGCCGCGGTTCCGGACTCCGCGGCGCCCGTGCTCCGGCTGAGGCTGCTGGATCGGCAGGGCCGTCTGAGGGCGAGCCGGGAGTTCCGCGCCCCCACGCCGAACTTCGAGCCCAACCTGGCGGTGCCCGCCGTGCTGAAGGAACTGAACCGGACCCTGTCGCCCCTGGGCCGGTCGCCGGAGTTCCCCCCCATGCCCCCGGCGGAGGCCCTCGAGGCCTATGGGATGGGCCGGGACCTGGTCCGGCACGGGGACTCGCTGCGGGCCCTGCCGTTCCTGGAGCGGGCGGCGCTGCTGGCGCCGCGCTTCGCCCCGGGCGTGCGGACCTACGGCTCGACGCTGTACGGCCGGGGAGATCCCCGGGCGCTGTCCACGCTCATGTGGGCCGTGGCCACTGCCCGCGAATCGAGGGACCGCTACTCCGAAGCCGAAGGCCTGATCGGGCTGGCGCTCCTGGCCCGGCGGACGGACCGGACCTCCGATGCCGAGGTCCCGCTGCTCGAGCAGGCCCTGGAACTGGGCCGGGCCACAAAGGACACGGACCTCCAGGCGAAGATCCTGAACGAGCTCGGCGCCCATTGGATCCACCGGGAGGACTGGGCCGCAGCGGAACGGGCGCTCAGGCCGGCGCTGGAGATGGTGACGGCCACGGGGAACCGGCAGCTGCGGACCCAGATCCTGGTGAACCTGGGCAACCGGTCCAAGTACCTGGGCCGCACCCAGGACGCCCGCGCCTTCTATCAGGACGCCTTCGCCGATGCGAGCGCGACCGAGAGCCCCCTGAACCGCGCCCTCACCCAGACCAACCTGGCCCTGCTCGACCTCGAGGAGGGCCGGGCCGGTCCCGCGGAGAAGACCTTCCTGGAAGTCCTCCGGCTGCGCCGGGAGCTGGGGGATGCCGAAGGCGGGTGCCGGACGCTGCTGCTCCTGGGCATCGCGGCCCACATGAAGGGCGACTTCGACCTGGCGGCCGCCCGGTACGAGGAGCTCCTGGAGGACACGCGAAAGCACGACTTCCTGCTGATCCAGGGGCGGGCCCTCTACCGGCTGGGAGACCTCCTGCGGGCACGCGGCCGGCTGCCCGCCGCGACCATCCGCCTGCTGGAGGCCACAGCCCTCCTGGCGAAGAAGGGCACTGTGCAGAACCGGGCCGAGGCGCTGGCGGCGCTGGCCGAGTGCCGGGCCCGGCAGCGGGACCTGCCGGAGGCCGAGCGCCTGCTGGAGGAAGCCCGCGGCCTCGCGGGCGACCGCCCCCAGATCTGGCGGGCCCGGGCCTGGGTGCTGCACCTGCGGGGCCGTGACAAGGAGGCCCAGGAGGCCCTGGCTGCGGCTCTGGCCAGTCCCCGGAGCGAGGATTCCGAACACCGCGAGGAAGTCCTTTCGCTGGTCTCCAGCTGGCGGAAGCGCTCTTGAACCGTTTTCCCCGGGCCGGTCCGCTCGGCCCATCGCCCTCAACCGCTCTGAAGGGAGCCGCCATGCACAACCTGAAATACGCAGGGAAACGCCTCGCCAAGCCCTCGCGGCACTGGGTCTTCACCAACCCGGAGGTGAGGCATTCGATCCACTTCAAGGCCGACAAAAAATGGGAGCTGACCGGGCACGATGCCAAGGGCCTCAAGATCCTGCTGCCCATGCCGGCGGGCGAATTCACCCTCGATTTCCCGGTTCAGTCCTTGAACCTGGCCGAGATGATCATCGACCCGGATCCCGGTGGGGGCACGGTCATCCCCTAGGCGTGAACCCGGCGCCCCAAGGCGCGCTGGTTCAGTTCCCGAGGTAGGTGAACCAGAAGCGCACGCCCAGGTACGAGCCGTCGTAGCCCTCCGGCAGGCGCTGGAGGGGGGCGGCGCGCAGGACGGCCATGCGGGCGCTCTCGTCCATGGCGGCGTTGCCGCTGGGGATCTCCACCCGCACGCGGTCGAGGCTGCCGTCCCGGGCGATGCGGAAGTAGATCTGCACGCGGCCCTGGGTGCTCGACACCCGGTTCCAGTTCGAGGTGATGCGGGCCTGGACCTGCTGCAGGTACCACACGAAGGGGAAGTTGCCGTCCACGCCCCCCACGAGGCCCACGCCGCCCTGGACACCGGAGGTGGGGTTCAGGCCCGGGATGCCGGAGCCTGCCCCGAAGGCCGCGCCGTTGCCGGAGCCCACGGCGCCGGCCACGGGGTTGGCAGTGGCGGTCTTGCCCTTGGCGGCGGTGGTGCCGGTGCCCTGGCTGGTGGCGTCCTTGCTGTCGCCCTTGGCGGCGGACTTGGTCGTCTTCGCTGCGAAGGGGTCCGGGGCCGTGGCGGAGGGCGAGGTGCTGCGGACCGGCGCCACCTCCTCCACGCGGCGCAGGCGCTCGCCGGTCTTGCCCACCTCCATGGCTTCGGAGCCACCGGACTGGCCACCCATGGCCGCGGGCAGGTTCACCCAGGTGACCTTGACCTCCTCGGTCGGCGTCGGGCCGCCCCCCCGGTGCCAGAAGAAGGCGATGCCGACGGTCAGGTGGAGGGCCAGGCTCAGGGCCAGACCCGGCCCCCAGCGGAGCTCGCCGAGGTGGGCGCGGCTGCGGAGGTAGGCCTGGAGGTCCTGGCTCATTTCGCTTCGGTCGGCGGGGCGGCGATGGGCGCGGCGGCGGTGACGAAGCCCACCTGGGTGAAGCCCGCATCCCGGATGGCGTCCACCACCTGGATGACCCGGCCGTAGGGCACGTTGTGGTCGGCCCGCACCAGCACGGGGCGCTTGCCGCCGCTCTGGGCCTTGGCCTTCAGCTGGTTGGCGAGGACGGGCAGGGCCATGAAGACCTGGTCGAACTGCAGGCGGCCGTCGAAGGTGATGCTCACCGTGAGGGCCTCGCTCTCCAGGTTCCGGCCCGTGCGGCTCTCCGGCAGCTTCACATCCACGCCCGTCAGCATCATGGGCGCCGCAATCATGAAGATGATCAGCAGCACCAGCATCACGTCGATGAGCGGCGTCATGTTGATGTCGGCCATGGCGCCGCGCCTGCTGCCTGGAGTGAATGACACGGGTACCTCGCTCGGGGAGGCACCAGTTTAGCGCGGAGTGGCCCGGCCTCTGGACGGCCGCCCGGGTCGTGCGAATCCGCGGTAGGCTACCTTAATATCGTAAATTGACAAGTTGACTGTTGATGGCAAGCGGATCTACCGTGCCATAATTCGGTTCTGGATAGCGGTCTCCGCCGCCAACCTCTCGTCCCGGGAGCTGAGCAGATGGAAGAAGACCCGAAGGCGCGCGACCTGGATCCGGGGCTGTCCCGGGCCGAGACCCTGGCGGGCGGGGCCGCCGATTCCGGAAGCGGCCCCACGCTGGGGACACCCCTCCGGCCCTCGGCCAGATCCGCAGATCCCGGCTTTCCGGTGCCGGCCTGGGACCGCTACGAATGCCTGGGCTTCCTGGGTCAGGGCGGCATGGGCAAGGTGTTCCACTGCCGCGACCGGCGCCTGGGCCGCGAGGTGGCCATCAAGTTTGTGCGCCTCGACGACGACCGCTACGTCGCGCGGTTCATGCTGGAGGCCCGGGCCCAGGCCCGCGTGGACCACGACCATGTCTGCAAGGTCTTCGAGGTGGGCGAGGTGGAGGGCCGGGTCTTCATCGCCATGCAGTATGTGGCGGGGCTTCCCTTCGACGCCGCGGCGAAGGACCTGTCGCTGGAGCAGAAGGTGATGGTGCTGCGGGACGCGGCCCTGGGCGTCCAGGAAGCCCATCGCGTGGGGATCATCCACCGGGACCTCAAGCCCTCCAACATCATGGTGGAGCGCGTGGCGGACGGCTCCCTGCGCACCTTCGTCATGGACTTCGGCCTCGCGCGGGAGTGGAACCAGGACCTCACGGAGACGGGCTCGGTGCTGGGCACGCCCGCCTACATGTCGCCGGAGCAGGCCCGGGGCGAGGTCTCGCGCCTGGACCGCCGCACGGACATCTACAGCCTGGGCGCCACGCTCTACCACATGGCCACGGGCCGTCCGCCGGTCGGCGGTTCCAATCCCCTGGAGGTCCTGGGCGCCATCGCCTCCGAGGACATCCAGCCCATGCGCGGGCCCGGCCTGGACATCCCCCGGGACCTGGAAGCCATCACGCTCAAGTGCCTCGAGAAGGACCGCGCGCGGCGCTACGAATCGGCGCGCGCCCTCGCCGATGACCTCGACCGGTTCCTGGCGGCGGATCCGGTGCTGGCCCGGCCCACGGGGCTCTGGTACCGCCTCCAGCGCAAGGTCCGCAAGCACCGGCAGCTCAGCGCTGTGGGCGCCGCGGCGCTGCTGGTGGTGCTGGTGGCCCTGGGCGTGGCGGTGAAGACCCGGCGCGACGCCGGGCGCCGGGAGCGGCTCGCCCAGCAGTTCACCGAGGCCACGGGCCGCATCGATGCCATGGCCCGCTACTCCGCGCTGTCGCCGCCCCACGACATCCGGCCCGACCTCCAGGCCGTGCGGGATCAGATGGCCCAGCTCCAGGCTGACATGGCCCGGGCCGGCGCCATCGCCAACGGGCCCGGCCACTACGCGCTGGGCCGGGGCCACTGGACCCTGGACGACACGGAGAAGGCCCGGGAGCACCTGCAGATGGCCTGGGACGCCGGCTACCGCGAGCCGCGCGTGGCCTACGCCCTGAGCCTCGCCCTGGGCCGGCAGTTCCGGGACCAGTTCCTGGAGGCGGAGCGCATCGTCTCCAAGGATCAGCGGGAGGCCCGCCTGCGGGAGGTGGAACGCACGCTGCGCGATCCGGCCCTCGCCTACCTCCGCCAGGCCAAGGGTGCGGACGTCCCCTCGCCCGCCTATGTGGAGGCGCTCCTGGCCTTCTACGAGGGACGCCTGGACGAGGCCCTGGTCCGCCTCAAGGCCCTGGGCACCGAGCTGCCCTGGTTCTACGAGGCGCCCCTGCTGCGCGGCTCCCTCCTGCAGGCCCGGGCTTGGCAGAAGTGGAACCAGGGCGACCGGGAGGGGGCCCGTGAGGATTTCGCCGAAGGCCGCCAGGCCCTGCAAGCCGCCGCCATCACCGGGCGCAGCGTGCCCGCGGTGTACGCCGCGGCCGCCGATCTGGAGAACAACGCCTTCTTCATGGAGAAGTACGGGCAGGGGGATGTCCAGGGGCCCTTCGACCGCGGCATGCAGGCCCTGGCCGCGGCCCTCCGCCTCCAGCCGGACCATGCCCCGTCGCTGATCCTCGCCGCGGGGCTGCAGGGGAACCTCGCGGACACGCGGGCCCTCCGCGGGGAGGACGCCCAAGCGCTCGCGGGTGAGGCGGTGGCCTCGGCCTGGCAGGCGGTGAGTGCGGGCCCGGCCCGCGCGGATGCCCGGGTGGCCCTGGGCAAGGCCTACTACGCGCTGGGGAACGTGCGCCTCCTGCGCAACCTGGACCCCACGGAGGCTCTGTCGCGGGGGCTCGCGGCCTTCGGCGGGCTGTCGGCGGAGAAGCGCGACTATGCGGTCTGGAACCACCTCGGCATGGTGAACCAGACGCTGGCCCAGTTCGAAGGCAGCCGGGGGCAGGATCCTTCGGCCCAGTTCAGCGCGGCCATCGAGAGTTTCGGCACGGCCACGCGGATGGAGCCCCATCTTCTCCCCGCCTGGATCAACCTCGGCGCCTGCCTCGAACAGCGGGCGAGGCTGCCCAGGGCCGCCCAGCCTGAGGCCGATCTCCGGGCCGCCGTCGAAGCCCTGGAGCGCGCCCGCAGCCTGAACCCGAAGCACTTCGTCCCCTACTTCATGCTCGGGAAGGTGCACTACGCCCAGGCCCTCCGCGCCCGGGCCAAGGGTGAGGATCCCCGGCCGTCCCTGCTGCGTTCCCGCGACCTGAACCACCAGGGGCTGGCCATCAATGCCACCAGTCCCCATCTCCACAACGGGGAGGGCATCGCCCTGTCCGAACTGGCCCGGGAGGCCTGGGAGCGGGGCGAGGATCCGGCCCAGTGGAGCACCGAGGCCAAGGCCTGCTTCCGGCGGGCGATCCAGGTGGCCCCGGCCCAGTCCTACGGCTACCTGAACCTCTCGGACCAACTCATCACGGAGAGCCAGTGGCTCGCCGCCCCCCGGATTCTCGCGGAGGCCGAGGCCGTGGTGCGGAGGGGCCGCCAGGTGGCGCCGGGAGACCAGGGACTCCTGGACAATGCCGGCCATTGCAGCGCGGTCCGCGTGGCCTGGGCCGTGGCCTCGGGGGCGGATCCCCGCGCCCAGGTGCGAACGGGCGAGGCGCTCCTCGCCCAGTCGCTGGCCCTGGACCCCAAGAATCACGACACCTGGCAGTACCTGGGGACGCTCCGGGCCGCCCATGCCCGGTGGAAGGCCACCTGGTCCCAGGCGACGGAGGCGGATTTCGCCGCCGCCCGGGATGCCTTCGACCATGCCCTGGCGGCTGATCCAGCCTCTCAGGAATCGCTGCTCGCCCTGGGGCAGCTCTGGCGTGCCCAGGCCGAGTGGGAACTGGCCCGCGGACAGAATGCGAGCAGGGCCCTGGCCGAAGGGAGCGCCCGGGCCGAAGCCCTCCTCCAGGCCCGTCCCGAGTGGGCCGAGGCCCTGGCTTTGAAAGGCACGCTTCGTTTGCTCGAGGCCGAAGCGGAACCCCGGGGGACGCGCCGCAGGAAGGGGCAGGAGGCACTGAAGGAACTCGCCGCCTGCGGAGGCGCCAACCCGCACCTCGCACGGACTTTGGCGCCCTGGATGGAGCGGGCCCGGCGACTGGAGCGCGGCGACGCCGCACCGCTCCAGCCGTCGGGCCCGGTGGGTCTCAGCCGGTGACGTTGATCGTGCCGCTGTCCTTGGTCGCCCTGGGCGAAGCGGGCAGCGACACGATGTAACTCCCATCCGTGGCCGTTCCCAGGACCTGGTAGATGTTCGTTCCGCTCGTGCTGGCGTCCACCTCGCAGGTGTCCACACCGAAGAGCGCGGAGCTGCTGAGGGTCACCGAACTGGGTGCGCCCTGGCCGCTCTGCACGAAGTGCACCGAGTCCTGGTTCTTGTTCACCGACAGGTCCTTCGGATTGAACCCGTCGGATTTGACGTTCATCTGCTTGGTGGCCATGGGGCCTCCAGAGGAAGGGGTGGGGTAGATGCCAGAGGCCCAGGTCGGACCCTGGCTGATCGGGAGTGGCCTCATAGCCTAGTCGTGTCATGGAATAAATCGCAATTGTTTAATAAAAAAGTTTCTTTATATGGCGAGGTGGCAGGCCCCATCGGCTCATAGGGCCGGGCGCGCTCCCACGTTCCGTTCAGGACCGCCGGAGCAGCAGCAGCGTCCGATCATCGGCGAAGGGCGTGCCCTGGGCATGGGCCTCCAGCTCGGCCATGAGCTCGGCGTCCAGGGCCTCGACGGGCGCCGCTGCCCTCGCCATGAGGAAGGCCTTGAGCCGTTCCGGGGTGTATTCCTCATCCTTGGGATCGGCCGCCTCCGTGATGCCGTCCGTGTAGAGCGCCAGGAGCCCGCCCGGCGGCAGCAGGAAGGTGCCGGAGCCGTAGCCCTGGCCGGGCAGCATGGCCAGGGGGAGGCCCTGGGATTCCAGCTCCCGGCAGGGCTCGCCGGGAAGGAGGAGGAACCCGGGGTTGTGGCCGGCGTTGGTGTAGGTCACGAGGCCCGTGGCCGGGTCGAGCAGGGCGAGGAAGGCGGTCACGAACCGCCGGCCATCGGTATGCCGCGCCAGGGCCTTGGAGAGGTGGAAGGCGAGGGTTTCCGTCGAGACGTCCCGTCCGGCCCAGGCCTCGAGGAACGCGGCCAGGCTCGCCATGAGGAGCCCCGGGCCCAGGCCCTTACCGCTCACGTCCGCCAGGGCGATGAGCCAGCGGCCATCGCCGCGGGGCCACCACCCGAACAGGTCGCCGCTCACCTGGCGGCTCGGCAGGTTGGTCCCGTAGAGCTGGTAGCCCGGGATCTCCGGGGGGAAGCCGGGCAGCAGGCCCTGCTGGATCCGGCGGGCGAGGTCCAGCTCGTGATCCAGCTTCCGCCGGCTCAGCTCCGCCTCGCGGAGGCGGACCTGCTCGAGCTTGGCGGAGGCCAGGTGGGCGAAGGTGGTGGCGAGGCCCAGGTCCTGTTCGTTGAAGGACCCCCGCGGCGGGCGGGCATCGAGGTAGAGCAGGCCCAGCACGGTTCCCTCGTATTCCAGGGGGGTCAGGATCGCTGTGGTGATGCCGCTGAGCAGGATGGACGGGCTGGCCATGTCCAGGCCGAATTCCCGGAACAGCACCGCCTCCTTCCGCTCGAGGGCCGACTCCACCAGGCTGCGCGAGAGCAGGATGGGGGCCTGTCCCTCGTTCGCGCGGGACACCACCAGGCGGAGCTCGCCCGAGGCCTCCTTCATCAGGATCGCCGCCCGCCAGGGCGAGAGGAGCGTCCACAGCTGGTCCAGCACCTGGGTGAGCAGGGCATCCGCCGGGGCGTCCTTGATGAGCTCGAGGCTCAGCTCCTGCAGGGCCCGGATGACGGCTCCCGTCCGGTCCCGGTCCTGGGCCGGCGTCCAGGCCTTCCGCGCCTGGTCCAGGGACAGGACGAGACTCTGCTGGGAATCGATCTGGTCCTGGGCCTGGATCCGCACCTCTGGGCCCCGGGAGCCCTGGGTCACGCGGATCCGCACGGACCCCATGCGGATCTCCTCGCCGCCCTGCAGCGCGCGTGGGGCCTGGATCGGCTCATCGTTGACGAAGGTGCCGTTCCGGGACCCCAGATCCTCCAGGCAGGGCGTACCGTCCTGGAGCACGATGCGGGCATGCCTGCGGCTGAGACCGCCATCGAGGAAGACCACCTCGTTCTCGTGCGACCGCCCGAAGTGCCAGGCCCGACCATCCTCGCCCCTGAGGAGCAGAGGCGGACGGCCAGGGAGGAGGAGCGTCAGGGGGGTCATGGCGGCTGGCAGGATTGTGGGCCCTTTCGGGCTCCATCGCCATCGGACATGACGCTTTTTCCTGATGCGCGTCCAGGCCCAGGTGGAGGCTGCTAGACCTGGACGGGCACCACGGCGTACTTCCCCTTCGCGTCGCGGCTGACGGTGCCGGCGGGGAACTCGGGATCGTGCTCGAAGATGCAGACGGTGCCCGTGCCGGTCACCTCGTCGAGCAGCTTCTGGCGCTCGTTCACGCAGGTGACCACGTCGAGGTCGTAGCCCATGCACCAGGCCGGCTGGATGTGGCGGGCTGTGGGGATGAGGTCCGCCAGGTAGACGAGGCGCTTGCCGCCGCCCTCGACGATGACGTTCTGGAGGCCCTCGATGTGGCCGGGGGCGGGGCGCACGGAGATGCCGGGCAGCAGCTCGGCGATGCCGTCCACGGTGTCGAGCAGACCTGCGGCCTCCAGCGGCTCCCAGTTCTGGGGCAGGTAGCTGGCCTTCACGCGCAGGTGCGGGTGCTTCGCGTCCGCGAGGTCCTTCGCCTGCACCACGTAGCGGGCGTTGGGGAAGCTGGGGACGGGCTTGCCATCGGCGCCGAAGCGCGTGCTGCCGCCCGCGTGGTCGAAGTGCAGGTGGGTGAGGATGCAGAGGGTGATGTCGGCCGGCTGCACGCCGTGCTTGGCAAGGTTCACGTCCAGCACGCCCCGGCCCTCGAACTTGAAGCGGGCCATGAAGTCGTCGGTCTCCTTGTCGCCGTTCCCGTTGTCCACGAGGATGACGTGCCGCTTCCCGCCCACCTCGCCGCGGATCAGCAGACAGTTCGTGGCCATGAGGATCTGGTTCTCCTCGTCGGCGGGGTAGAGCTTGTTCCACACCACCTTCGGCACCGTGCCGAACATGGCGCCGCCATCCAGCCGGAAGGTGCCGCCGCTGACGATCTGGACGTCCCAGGGACCGAACTGCATGGAGACTCCTAGAAGGCGAGGACCTTGCGGGCGGCCGCCAGCACCTTGTCGGCGTTGGGGAGGATGGCGCGCTCGAGGATGCGGTTGAAGCCCACGGGCGTGAACTCGGAGCCCACGCGCTCCACGGGAGCGTCCAGCCAGACGAAGCACTCGGAGGCGCAGATGGCCGCGAGCTCGCCGCCGAAGCCGCCGAAGACCTTGTCCTCGTGGGCGATGAGCACGCGGTGGGTCTTCTTCACGGACTTCAGGATGGCGGGCAGGTCCAGGGGACTGAGGCTGCGGAGGTCGATCACCTCGGCGGACTTGCCTTCCTTCTCCAGCTTGGCGGCGGCATCCAGGGCGAAGTGGACCGGCGTGCCGTAGGCGAGGATGGTGAGGTCCGTGCCTTCGCGGCGGACGCGGGCCTTGCCGAAGGGCACGGCGAAGTCCGGCGGCACCACGGCGTGGGCCATCTTCGCGTTGTAGAGGAACTTCGGCTCGAGGTAGAGGGTGGTGCCGCGGCTGCGCAGGGCCGTGCGCAGCAGGCCCGCGGCATCGTCCGCGAAGGCAGGCACGACCACGCGGATGCCGGGCAGGGTGGTGAGCCAGCCTTCGACGTTCTGCGAGTGGTAGAGGCCGCCGCCGATGTAGCCGCCGGAGGCCAGGCGGATGGTGACGTTGGGGGCGAACTGGCCGTTGCTGCGCCAGTAGTCGTGGCTGCACTCGACGATCTGCTCGGCGGCGGGCCAGATGTAGTCGGCGAACTCGGCGCCCTCCACCACGACGCGGATCTTGTCGTCCAGGCGGGAGAAGCCGTTGGCGGTGCCGACGATGAAGTCCTCGGCGATGGGGGCGTTGAAGACGCGCTTCTCGCCGAACTCCTGCTGCATCCCCTTCGACACGTTGAAGATGCCGCCCTTCTCCTTGTTGGCCATGTCCTGGCCCCAGATGAAGGTGTCGGGGTTGAGGCGGAACTCCTCCTTCAGGGTCTGGTTGAGGGCCGTGATCACGCTGATGGGGCTGCCTTCGGCGTGGTGCGTGCCGTCTGGATACTGCGCGGAGATCCAGCCCTCGGGGATGACGAAGTCGTGGATGGTGGCGGGGTCGGGATTCGGGGCGGCCATGGCCTGGTCGTGGGCGGCCAGGTAGCGCGCCTGGTTCTCCGTTTCGATGGCCTTCAGCTCGTCTTCGCCGAGGCCGTGGGCCAGGCAGTAGGCGCGGAACTTGGGCAGGGGATCCTTGGCTTTGGCCTCGGCCCGCTCGGCGTCGTCGCGGTACAGCTCGTGGCGGTCCGAGTTGGAGTGGCTGCCGATGCGCACGCACATGGCGTAGACCATGGCGGGGCCCTGACCCGTGCGGACGTAGGCGATGGCCTCCGCCACGGCGCGCATGGAATCCAGGAGGTCCAGGCCGTCGCACTTGATGATCTTCAGGTTCGGGTAGCCGCTGAAGTTGTCGCAGATCTGGGCGTTGGCGCTCTGGTCGCGCTTGGGCACGGAGATGCCGTAGCCGTTGTCCTGCACGATGAAGACCACGGGCAGCTGCTCGCGGTCGGCGCCGTTGATGCTTTCGGAGCAGTAGCCTTCGGACAGCGAGGACTCGCCCTGGCTGCAGAACACCACGCTGTCGCGGCCGTAGTACTTGACGGCCCGGGCCAGGCCCACGGCGTGCTGGGTGTGATTGCCCGTGAGGCTGGACACGTTCTGGATGCCGATGGCGGGCTTCGCGAAGTGGTTGCTCATGTGCCGGCCGCCGCTGGCGGGGTCGGTGGCCTTGGAGATGCCGTTGAGGATGATCTCCTCGGGCGTGAGGCCGGCGGCGAGGCAGGTCATCATGTCGCGGTAGTACGGGAACAGGAAGTCCTGGCCGGCCCGGAAGGCCAGGCCCGCGGCCAGCTGGATGCCGTCGTGGCCCGCGCAGGGCGCGTGGTACGACCAGCCGATGGCCTGCTTGAGATAGTTCGGCGCCTTGTCGTCCAGCAGGCGCCCGAGGTGCATCAGTTCATACCAGTGGCAGAGATCCTCACGGCTCGGAGAGGCCGCGGCCTCCAGCTCGTTCTGGGTCGCTTTCACCAGGGTCGGAGTTTCCAACATCCACCTCCACGAGGCCGGAATCCACCGGCGGTACCAGAGCCCACCATCTTCCCATGGACCCGCCGGACGGGCCAGAGCGCAGGCCGCAGGTCATCCCCGCCGGCTGTTCCAGATCAACGCGGTACCTTGGCGATTGGCTTCGGTAAAGGCTTTGGCGGCGCGCGTCAAAGCCGACTTCAAGGTCATGTCGTCTTCACCCGGGAACCACAGGGTGGCGCCGGTGGGGTGTTCCCCGAGGATCCCGCGAAGCCGCGTGATCAGGACGTCTGCGCCCTCCTCGCTGGTGTGGGGCATGATCAGCAGGTACTGGTCCGTCGACAGTTCGATGAGCAGATCCTCGCCGCGCAGGCGTGAGGCGGCAGCGGCCAGCCGGCCCCGGGTGCCCGTGACCATGGGCTGGGACCAGATCGCCAGCGCGATGGGCTCCTTGCGGCGGCGGGCCATGAACAGCGAGGCGCGCAGCCAGATGTCGAGGTAGCGGCGGTTGGGCAGGCCGGAGCGCGCGCTCTGGAGGGCGCTGTCCTCCACGATGGCGCCGCTGAGTTCCAGGGCATCGAGGGCCCCGTGCAGCTCCTGCTTCATGGATTCGGATTCGAGGGTGCGGGCCATGAGATGACCCATCGCGCGGATCAGTTCCGTCTCAGCCCGGTCGAAGGGTTTGGGGGCGCGGTGCTGCACGCACAGGGTCCCGATCACGTTCTCGCCTTCCTTCAGGGCCACGCCGGAGTAGGCCCGGATGCCGAGTTCCAGATGACCCGGGCTCTTCCGCCACCGCGGTTCCAGGGCGGCATCCCGGATGGTGAGCGGCCGGTCCGGATGGGCCATGACCCAGGGGCAGAACCCCTTCTCCGGAGCCTCGAACACGCCGTTCATGTTGGCGCCGTCCGCCACGGCCCACCAGAAGACCTCGTAGCCCAGGCCGGTGACGCGGGTGAGCAGGGCCCGGTCGACGCCGAGGCGATCCACCAGCATGGCGAGGCCATGCTCGAAGAGCCGGGCCGGGTCCGTCCGGCTGGCGTTGAGCAGATCCGCCAGCGCGGCGAGGTGGTTCCCCTTGGCACTGCGACGCTTGACCGCCTTCCCAGGGCTCACGCATGTCTCCAGATGGTAACCCTAGGGTGCCGGACTTTTCCCACAGCGCAAGGGTCGAGGTGCAAAGCCGGTCTACCAGCTCACAACGCGAATGCTGGGACTCACTTCCTCCTGCAGCAGCCCCTCGATGTAGCGCAGGGTGCCGCTGGTGGAGGAGGGGCAGGAGCCGCAGGCGCCGTGGTAGCTGATCTGGAGGGTCTGGCCGTCGAAGGAGATGACCTCCAGGCCGCCGCCATCCCCGGCCAGGCCGGGACGGATGCGGGAGTCCAGCAGCTGATTGATGCGCTCCAGGGTGGCGTCGGCGTCCCCGCCGGGCGTCAGGGCCGTGTCGCCCGTGTCGTTCTCGGGGAGCTTCAGGTCCTCGATGGACTCGCAGATGGGATCGATGAGGTCGGTCCACTCGGCCGACGGGTCCTTGTTCACCGTGACGAAGCGGTCCATGTAGAACACGGAGGTCACCTTGCCCAGGGCGAAGAGCGCCGAGCCCAGCGGATCGCCCACGGCCGCGCCGAAATCCTTGAAGGATCGGGAGCCGGCCTTGAGGATGGCCGGGTGCACCAGGAACTTCAGGGCGTCCGGGTTCGGGGTGGGCTCGATGTTGATGACCTTGGGCATGGAGGGCTCCCAACAAAGTTTACCAAATTCGTCAGGATTTTCGAGCCGTATCCTTTGGGGGATGATTCGACCCAAGGCTCTCCTGAGTTGGTCCAGCGGCAAGGACGCCGCTTGGGCCCTGCATGTCCTCCGGCAGGCCAGCGAGGTGGAGGTGGTCGGGCTGCTCACCACCACGAACGCCGCCTTCGACCGGGTGGCCATGCACGGCGTGCGGGCTTCCCTGCTGGAGGCCCAGGCCGAGGCCACGGGCCTGCCCCTCTGGAAGGTGCCGCTGCCCTGGCCCTGTCCGAACGAGGCCTACGAGGCCCTCATGGCCGAGGCCTGCGCCCGGGCCGTGGCCGAGGGGATCGGGGCCATGGCCTTCGGGGACCTGTTCCTGGAGGACGTGCGGGACTACCGCATCCAGAAGCTGGCCGGCACGGGCCTGAGGCCCCTCTTTCCCATCTGGAACTCGGACACGGCCGCCCTGGCCCAGGCCATGGTCGCCGCGGGCCTGAAAGCCACCCTGACCTGCGTGGACCCCCGGGCCCTGGACCCGTCCTTCGCGGGCCGGGCCTTCGACGCCCAGCTCCTGGCGGACCTGCCGGCCCCGGTGGACCCCTGCGGCGAGCGGGGGGAGTTCCACACCTTCGCCTGGGACGGGCCCATGTTCCGCCACCCCGTGCCAGTCCGGCGGGGCGAGGTCGTGGAACGGGACGGGTTCGTCTTCGCGGATCTGGCGCCCGCATGAGCCCGCAGGCCACGGGCGCGAGCCTGATGGATCCCGGCAAGCCGCTCATCCTGGTGACCGGCGCCACGGGCTACATCGGCGGACGCCTGGTGCCCCGCCTGCTGGCGGCGGGCCACCGCGTGCGCTGCATGGCGCGCAACCCCGACCGCCTGGCGGGCCGTCCCTGGCCGGGCGTGCAGACGGTGAAAGGGGACGTGAGCGACCCGGCCTCCCTGGCGGTGGCCCTGGAGGGCGTCTCGCAGGCCTACTACCTGGTCCACGCCATGAGCGAGGACCGGCCGGACTTCCGCGACCGGGACCTGGGCCATGCCCTGGTCTTCGCGGCGGCCTGCGCCCAGGCTGGCGTGCAGCGGATCATCTACCTGGGCGGCCTGGGGGATCCCACCCGCCAGCGCAGTGAGCACCTGGCCAGCCGGCAGGAGGTGGGCGGGGCCCTGGGGTCCACCGGTGTGCCGGTGCTGGAGTTCCGGGCGGCGGTGATCGTGGGCAGCGGCAGCGCCAGCTTCGAGATGATCCGCCACCTGACGGAGCGCCTGCCCGTCATGATCACGCCGCGCTGGGTGAACACGCGCTGCCAGCCCATCGGCGTGCGCAACGTGCTGGGCTACCTCACGGAGGCCCTGGAGCATCCGGAAGTGTCCGGTATCTTCGAGATCGGCGGCCGCGACGTCCTCGACTACCGGCGGATGATGCTGGGCTACGCCGAGGCCCGGGGCCTGCGCCGCTACATCATTCCCATGCGCGTGCCGCTGCCGATCCTGTCGGCCCTGTGGGTGGACCTGGTCACGCCCATCCCCCTGGTGCTGGCCAAGCCCCTGATCGAAGGCATGACCACGGAGGTGGTGGTGCGCGATCCCCGGGCCCTCGAGGTGTTCAAGGTACGGCCCATGGCCTACAAGGAGGCGCTGGCGCTGGCGCTGCAGCGCCTGGACGAGGATGCGGTGGAGACCACCTGGGCCACGAGCCTGTTCCGCGAGCAGGAGGAGGAGGTCCTGGGCTCCCACGAGGGCATGTTCCTGGAGCGCCACCACCGGCACGTCAAGGCCCCACCCCAGGTGGTGTTCGAGACCTTCTGCGCCCTGGGCGGCGAGAATGGCTGGCCCGCCGGCAACTGGCTGTGGCAGATCCGGGGGATCCTGGACCGGGTCTTCCGGGGGATGGGCATGCGCCGCGGCCGGCGCCACCCCCGGCAGCTGCGCGTGGGCGATCCGGTGGACTTCTGGCGGGTGGAGGCCCTGGAGGAGGACCGCCTCCTGCGGCTCCGCTCCGAGATGAAGCTGGACGGCCATGCCTGGCTCCAGTTCACCGTGCGGCCGGAAGGGGCCGGCTCGCGCCTGGAGCAGACCGCCTTCTTCGAGCCCCACGGCCTCCTCGGGCTGGTCTACTGGTACGCGATGCTGCCCTTCCACCTCTTCGTCTTTCCCGGCATGATCCGGGCGCTGAAGAGGCGGGCGGAGGCGGCCATGACAGAATCGAGGCCGGGAGCCTGACATGTATGACGCGCAACGGGATGCCTGCCTGGCCGCGGCCCAGGCCGGGGGGAAGGTGCTGCTGGGCTACTTCCGGAAGCTGGACCCGGCCACCATCACCGAGAAGACCAAGAACGACGTGGTGAGCGAGGCCGACCGCGCCGCCGAGGCCGCCATCCATGCCGAGCTGGACTTCCGCTTCCCCCAGTACGGCTTCGTGGGCGAGGAGGGTGGAGCCTCAGGTGATGCCCAGCGCCGCTGGATCGTGGATCCCCTCGACGGCACCCTGAACTTCGTCCAGGGCTTCCCCCACTGGTGCGTCTCCGTGGCCCTGTGGGACGCCGAGGGCCCCGTGGTGGGCTGCGTGCTGGACCCCCTGCGAAACGACTGCTTCCTGGCCGTGCGGGGCATGGGCGCGACCTGGAACGGTCAGCCCATGCACGTGTCCCAGCAGGCGGGCCTGGATGGCGCCTTCCTGGCCACGGGCTTCGCCTTCCAGCTGGGCGAGCGCTGGCCCGCCTTCAATGCCGCCCTTAGTCGTGTGTTCCCCAGAGCCAAGGGCATCCGCCGGGCCGGTAGCGCCGCCCTGGACCTGGCCCACGTGGCCTGCGGCATCTTCGACGGCTACTTCGAGCTGGGCCTCAAGCCCTGGGACATCGCTGCCGGCGCCCTGCTGGTGCAGGAGGCCGGCGGCATGATCACAGACTGGGAAGGCGGGCAGGGCTGGTTCGAGAGCGGGAGCCTGGTGGTGGGGAATCCCCGAGTGCAGCAGGCGTTGCGGGCCTGTTTGCACCAGGCCTAGGCTGCATCGAGGGAAAGGCGCTCCGTTTTGCGCTGGAGGCGGAGGTGCGTGGGTCCGCCCCCCGGGGAGAACAGCTAGTCAACCGGCTTGATCAGATCCTCGAAGGGGGGGTATCCACGGAACTTGCGGAAGTCCTCATCGTGGGTCAGGACGATGGCCAGGTTCGAGCCGCCCATCACAGCCTGGCGGAGGAGTTCGACCATCTGCTCCTTCTGCCCGAGTGCAGCCAGGACGCAGGCACGTTCGAACGGATGGCCGGGCATCGCTCCGGGCCGCGGTGGAAGTGCAGCCAGCTGCGCGTCCACCGCACGGGCCTCGGCGACCGCACCGAGTTCCGCCAGGAGCATGCCCCGATCGGAGAGCGGATCCGGATTGCCGGGATCCTTTGCCAGCCGGGCGTCCACCAGGGCCAGCGCCTCCTTCTGCCGCCCCAGAATGCGGAGCATGTGGATGGTGTCGCCCCACAGCCGCGGGTCCGCCGAAGGGGGATGGCGATCGAGGAATCGCGCCGCCCAGCGCCGGCCCTCCTCCTCCCTGCCGTGGGCATGGAACTCCGAGGCGGCGACGGCCTCCAGGGCCCGGGGGGGGCCGGCCAGCCCACGGCTCGGCTTGACGAGGCTGCCGGCCTGGACCGCCTGCTCCACCTCCGCCACCCGGCCCATGGCCGCGAGCGCCCCAATTTCCCGTATGCGGAAGAAGGTGTTGTCCAGCACCACCGTCATGCCTTTGCGGGCCAGCCGGAGTTCCTCCTCGTACTCTCCCCGCTGGTGCAGGATCCTCCCCATGGGGAGGGCGATCCATCCAGCGAACCAGCCCTCCCAGACCATCGACGAATCCATGATTGGCCTGAATTCCCGAAGCGCGCTGCCATCGTGGTGCAGGTTCAGGTACAGGTTCCCCAGGTCGTAGTGGAGCGAATCGAAATCGCCGCAGGCCGCACGGACATCCAGCAGGGCTTTGACGCCTTCCGCGGGCCGGTTCTCGGCTCTGGCCCGGAAGTAGCGCAGGTAGCCGCGCTCCGCGAACGTGTAGCCGGAGCTGCGGGGTTCGATCTCGTCGAGCAGGGCCCGCGCCTCCTCAGCGCGCTTGGGTGTAGCGATGTAGGCGAGCAATACCTGGATGGCGTCGAATCCGTCCGGGTCGCTTTCCAGGAGCTTGCGCAAGGCGGCAATGGTCCCTTCGGGATCGGCATTGAACTGCTCGTAGTACTTCTTCGACTGCAGCCAGGTGTCCAGGCGGGGTGCTCGCCAGGTGCCGAACCTGGCCCCGCTGTTGTCGCAGAGGGACACGGCCAATGCCCCAGCCAGGTACTGCCTGAGCTCTTTCATCGCGACGGTGGGGTCCTCTGCCGGTGCCTGCCATGGCCCGAGGGAATAGATGGTCGTGCCTGTCCAGGGATCCTCGAGCCGGGCCTGGAACACCAGGTCCCGGCCGCGCCGCGCGTAACTGCCGGTCGCAACCAGCCTCGCGTGCGCGGCCTCTGCCAGCCGGTGCGTGTCACGTCCCCCCGGGGTCACGGCCAGCTTCAGGCTCTGGACCTTCTCGAGGTCCTGGCGGACCAGGTCCGCGGCCTGCTGGCCCAGATCGTCCAGGGAAGGGTCCCCGGTCCGGTTCTCCAGGGGCAGGACAAGCGCGAGGTGATCGTCCCATCTGGGCGCGGCAGGCACCCAGGGGCGCCACCACAGGAGGAGGCCGAGGACTGCGGTCAGTGCCACTGCGGCGGCGGGCAGCCGTCCCCTGCGGGGCAGCCGCAGGCGGGCCCGCAGCCCGGACGGGGACCGGAGGACCGGCGTGCCCTCCTCGGTCGTCATGGCCGCCAGTGCCGCCTCAAGCTCACCGTCGCTCCTGTAGCGCTTGGCGGGGTCCTTCGCCAGGCAGCGGTGGACGATCGCGGTGAGACCCGCCGGGATGCCGGTCGCCAGGCTTTCCAGCGGCACTGGCTCGTCCCGTACGATCGCCGCCAGCGTCTCCGCCACCGAATCGCCGGAGAAGGGGCGCCTCCCGGCAAGCATCTCGTAGAGCACCACGCCGAGGCTGAACTGATCGGACGCGAATCCCACGGGCTTCCCGGTCGCCTGCTCGGGGCTCATGTAGAACACCGTTCCCACCACCATCCCGGTGCCGGTCTCGAGAGTCATCGCCGCGGTTGGCTCCTCCCCCATGTCGCTGCGCTTGGCCAGGCCGAAGTCCAGGATCTTCACCACGCCGTGCCGGGTGAGGAAGAGGTTCTCGGGCTTGAGGTCCCGGTGGATGATCCCCCGCTCGTGCGCTGCCGCAAGTCCTGCGGCGGTTTGCCTCCCCAGTTCCGCGATGCGCGCCACCGTCAGCGGACCCTGGTCCATCAACTCGCGCAGGGTCGATCCCTGGAGCAACTCCATGACCAGGAAGGGCGAGCCCTCGTGGGTACCGAGTTCATAGATCGTGAGGATGTTCGGGTGGTTCAGCGCGCTCGCCGCACGGGCCTCCCGCTCGAAGCGCCGAAGCCGCTCAGCATTCTCGGCGAAGGTCGCCGGGAGGACCTTGATCGCCACCTCTCGCCCGAGCTTCGGGTCATAGGCGCGGTACACCTCGCCCATCCCGCCCTTGCCCAGCAACGCGAGCACGCGATACGGACCGAGGAACGTGCCGATGGGAAGATTTTGAGCGGACATCTTCCTCCCCTCAGAAGCTCAGGGACAGACCCCAGCGCAGGTTGCGGCCTGTGAGCCAAGCCCAGGGCTGGCGCCAAGTAGGGTTGCCTTCCGGGTAGGGGTAATTCCCCCAGGCCTTGTTCTCGTCCACGCCAGTGACCGTCAGCTTGTTGAACAGGTTGAACACGTCCAAGGAGGGCGTGACCTTGACTCGGCGGAAGCGCATCTCATAGCGCAGGTTGAGATCGCATACGACCTGGGTGGGCAGGCGGCCGTGGTTGCCGTACCTGCCGTCGATGGGGTGCGCCGGCCCGTAGCCGCCGAAGTCGTTGGTGCCGTCCCAATCCGTGCTGGGAATGCCGCTCACCAGCCGGGAGAAGGTGCCGACCGTGAATGTGTGGCCGAACAGCGGGAGGCTCTTGGTAGCGAGCAGCTTCAGGCTGTGGGTGTGGTCCAGGGGCAGGAGGCCCACGCCCACATAGGGCCAGTAGTCGTAGGTGAAGGACAGGTTCGCGTTGGCCTGGAACTGCACGGCCAAGCCCTCGTAGGAACCCTCGAAGCGGCTGCGCGTGTAACTGAGCTCGAGGCTGTAGTCGGGGCCGTGCTTGGCCAGGGTGAGGTCGAGGGCTCGGTAGAGGTTGTAGGCGGTGGGGAAGACGTCGTTCACCCACACGTTGAGCGCGCCGGGGTCACTGTGCAGGGCATTGTTCCGCCAGCGCACGGTGGCGCCGGCCTTGGGGTTCCAGAGGATCGAGAAGCCTTCACCATCGATGGGCTGGCCCTCCCTGTCCGTGGGCACCGAATCCTCGATGACATTGGTCAGCTTGCGCCAGCGGAAGTGAACCCCGGCGTACCAGCCGCCATCGAAGAGGTGGTCGTAGCCGAGGGTGTACTCATCGCGCCGGGGCAGCTGGATGCCTTCGGCGATGGGCGGCCGTGTTCCCCAGTGGGCGGAGTAGTCGTTGATCGGCAACGGCTGGAGCCCGGGGATGCCGTCCGGTGGGCCCGTGATGGCCCAGGCGCGGGTGGCGAGGTCGTAACTGGACTGGGCCGGACTGTAGGATTCCAGGTAGTTGCTGTACCCGCCACCGGAGGCCATGACCGGGTTGAGGGGGATCTGCTCGTAGTAGCGGCCATAGCTCCCGCTCAGCTTGCGGTGGCCGTCACCCTTCAAGTCCCACGTGAAGCCGATGCGTGGCTGGGTGACGTCCTTGGCCCTGGTGAACTTGAAGAAGGTGCTGCCCTGGCTGTCCCGCAGCTCCTGGCTCTCGTAGCGCAGACCGTACTTCAGGCGGAAACCCGGCCGAACCTCCCAGGTGTCCTGGATGTACAGGGCAGAGTAGTCGCCCGTGGCTCGGGAATCACGCGTGTAGAAGGTGCGCACCAGGCCACGGAACTGGTACTGGTTGGGGCCGGAGTTGAACTGGTAGATGTCGATGGTGTAGCCACCGGTGGTCCGGCTCTGCTGGATCCATTCCGGGAGGGTGCGGCTGAATCCGGCCTTCAGCGCGTGGCTGTCCCATATCCAGAGGAGGTCCGCCCGGATCTGCCGGGTGGCGATGGTGTTCTTCATGGTGTAGGTTCCCAGGCCTCCATACTGGAAGGCCGTGCCGGCAAGGGTTGCCAGAGGCAATGGCGATCCATCCCAGGGGCCCAGAGGGCTGTAGTACATGCGGTCCCACACGCGGACCTCGCCGCCGTCCGTGGGTGTCCGATTCAGTTCGAACCGGGACCGGCCGGCCTTCACGGCCAGCAGCACGGTTGAGCTGATGGTCCAGTCCCAATTGAGATTCAGGTTCCGGGTGCGGTCGTGGACGGCGGCCCCGAGTTGGGCAGTGCCGTTGGGCGTGGGATAGCGGTTGTCCTGGCCCTGGTCGCGGTTGCGGTCCTGGAGCACGAAGGTCAGCTGATGGTCCGGGTGCGGGAACCAATTCAGCTTGCCGTACAGATTGCGGGTTTCGTCCTTCGGTGGGTCGGACTTGAGGCCTTGGTTGTTGGGGCTCACCGAGGCCGGGTCGGGCTCCACCCGGTTGAAGTTCCCGCCGAGGAAGTAATACAGCCGATTCTCATGCAGGGGGCCGCCGACGGTGAAGGTGGTGTCCCAGGTCCGCTGCGGATCGTTGGGTCTCAGCTGGCCCACGACCGGGTTGTACTTCGGGCGCGCCTGCAGCTGCGGCAGGGTCGAGGTGTAGGCCAGGGAGCCGGCGAAAGTGTTGGTGCCCTGTTTGGTGACGGCCACCACGACACCGCCGAGCGCCGAATACTCCGGGGCAAAGCCGCCGGTCTGAACCTCCACCTGGTCGACCCATTCCTTGGGCAATGCGGCACCCTGAAAGCCGGTGCGGAAGTCGTTGGTCACCAGGCCGTCGAGCAGGTAGAGGTTTTCCAGGGAAGACGCGCCGCTCACCGAAGGGTTGCCATTCCAATTGGTGGTGCCGGTACCCGTGAAACCCGAATCCTCCACCCCGGGCCCGAGCATGAGCAGGTCGCTCAAGTCCCGGCCGGTGGGCAACCGCTCAAGGTCGTGGGCGGTCAAGCTGGAGCCCTGGGTGTTCGTGCTCAGATCCACCTGCAGGGCCGTGTCCACAACCTCGACCCGCGCCTGTCCCAACGGTGCCAGCTTGACTTTCACAGGGTGGGCATTGTCGGTGGTGACGGTGAGGGGCAGGGACAGGGTGGTGTAGCCGGCCAGAGTGAACTCCAGGATCCAGTTGCCGGGGTTGAGCAGGGCGAGATGGAACCCGCCCTTCTGGTCCGAGGTGGTCGTTCGCTGGATTTGCGGAGAGGTCGCACAGATCCTGGCGCCCGCCAGAGGCGTACCTCTGGTGTCACACACCAGACCGGTGATTGCCCCAGTGGTGGACGTCTGTCCCCGCAGCGGCGGATCGGCGATCAGCAGAAGAGAGATGAAGTAGCTGGCGGACCGGGGGGACAACATGTTGCCTCCCTTGGTGCTTTGCGAGCCGGATCAGGAGGGTGGGGTGGATTAAGAAGATAGATAGTTTAGCGATGGGTCGTCTTTTTCAAGGGAAAAGATACCCGCGTCGTCAATGCGTCCAGGCTGGCCTCACGTCCGACGATTCGATCGTGCGACTTCAGCCCTTTCATCAGGTGCACCCCGAAGAACTCGCTTCGTCGCTGCAACCGCCGCCAGTATGTCACCCCGCCTCTGCAGCCATCTCGCCCTCACCAGGCCGGTGGTCGTTTGGGTGGACCGGGAAGGCAAGGCCAACATGGCTAATGGTTTCCAGACCATCGCATTCAAGTGCGGATCCTCCCCCCCGGGGCATGGGGAACCACGCAAGCTGGTCCTTCTTTCCCAGTCCTCCACGATGGGAGGGGATAGGGCCAACCACGACAAGACCGGCTACCCCGGCTCCGATTCGGACAGCCTGGCGTTCAGCCGGTTGAAGCTCTAAACCGGTCACTCGCGGATGAGGCCTCAGCCTTCATCCGCGAGCGACCGTACCTCTGGGTTCGGCCATTCGCCGCCTCAGGCCTCGCCCTTGGCCCGGCGGCTGTAGACGACGACGTAGAGGCACAGGGCCACCAGAGCGGCGAGCCCGAGCCACTCGCCCAGGGCGCCTTCGGCCTGGTGCGCGGTGAGGATGGGGAAGCCCTCGGTCCACTTCAGCTTCACGAAGCTGGCCACCACGCCCATGATGGCGCCGCCGGCCATGAGGCCGCTGGCGATGAGCACGCCGCGGTTCTCGCGGGCCTTGGCGTCGGCTTCACTGGTGCCGGCCTTGGGTCGGTTCACCCAGTGGGCCAGCAGGCCGCCCAGGAACAGCGGGGTGTTCAGCTCGATGGGGAGGTACATGCCCAGGGCGAAGCCCAGGGCGGGCAGCTCCACCATGCGCAGCACGATGGAGAGCATCACGCCCAGGCCGAAGGCATACCAGCGCAGGGGCATGGACACGGTGCCGAAGATGCCTTCGAGGATGGCCTTCATGGCGCTGGCCTGGGGCGCTGGGATGGAGGTGCCCAGGGCCATGGTGCCGTCCAGGTTCACCTGCTTGGCCATGAGCCACATGGCGATGCCCGTGAAGAGGGCCGCGACGAAGGTGCCCACGAACTTCCAGCCGATCTGCCGGGCGGGCGTGGCGCCGATCCAGTGGCCGATCTTGAGGTCGGTGCTGAAGGCGCCCGAGGCCGCCAGGGCCGTGCAGACGATGCCGCCCACCATCATGGTGAGGAACATGCCGTAGCCGCCCGTGAAGTTCAGCTTGAGCATCAGCACGCCCGTGATGACGAGGGTCAGCATGGTCATGCCGCTGATGGGGTTGGTGCCGATGGTGGCGATGGCGCGAGCCGCCACGGGCGCGAAGAAGAAGGAGATGACCATCACCACGAGCGTGGCGGTGAGGGCCGGCATCAGGGCCTGCTTGATGCCCAGGCCGAAGCTGAGGAAGGCCATGGTGCCCACCATGCTGGTGACGAGGCCCACGGCGATCATGGAGCCCGCCAGGCTGCGCTCCGTCCGGACGGCCGTCCGGGGGGATTCGACCGCGGCGTCGCGGTTCATGAGGGCCTTCATGTTGCTGATGATGCTGCGGATCATGTTGGGCATGGAGGCCAGCACGCCCATGACCCCCGCGCCGGCGATGGCGCCCACGCCCACGATGCGGATGTAGGAGAAGAACACCTGTTCCGGCGTCATGTCGGCGATGAGCTTGGTGCCGGGGGCCACGACCAGGGGCACATACTGGCCGATGGCGTGGAAGAGGGGCACCAGCACGAACATGCTGAAGAACGAGCCCGCAGCGATCACGGCGGAATACTTCAGGCCGATGATGTAGCCGATGCCGAGCGTGGCGGCGCTGTTCAGGAAGTTGAAGGACATGAACTTGTCGCGCAGCGCCCGGCCGACCCAGACGTGCTCCAGCCGCAGGTATTCACCCATGCCGCGGAAGATCGAGGTGATGCCGTCGTAGGCGGCGCCGATGCCGGCGGCGACGGCCAGCTCCTTGGCCTGGTTGCCAGCCTTCTCGCCGGTCACGAGGATCTCGGCGGTGGCGGTGGCTTCGGGCCAGGGGAAGATGCCGTGGTTCTCCACCATGAAGTGGTGGCGCAGGGGCACGAGGAACAGGATGCCGATGCAGCCGCCCAGGAAGCTCACCAGCACCACCTGCCAGAGCGTGGGTGTGGGCACGCCGCTGCCGGGCGTCTGGGCCAGGATGTAGAGGGCGGGGATGGTGAAGGCTGCGCCGCTCACCACGTGGCTGCTGTTGGCGCCGATGCTCTGGACGATGACGTTCTCCAGGATCGTGTTCTTGCGGGGGAAGAAGCGCGAGAGGCCCACGGCCAGGATGGCGATGGGGATGGCGGCCTCGATGCCCTGGCCCAGCTTCAGGGCCAGGTAGGCGGCGGCCATGCTGAAGATGGCGCAGAAGATGAGGCCCATGGTGATGGCCCGGGGCGTGGTCTCCGGTACGCCGTCCTGGGGCACCAGTGGGATGTAGGCCTCGCCGGCATTCAGCGGCCGCCGCGCGTTGGCGGGCAGCCCCTTGATCTCCTGGGGTTCGGATCCGTGGGGCATGGGTGGCTCCTGGGCGCTAGGCGGGATAAGACTCGAGCACGGATGCCACCACGCGGCGCGACAGGCCGTGGTAGCCGGGACTGGCGGCGGCGAAGATCTCGCGGGCCAGGGCGCGGGTGCGGGCGTGCTGGCCCAGGGCGCCGTAGAGGGGCCGGAGGTACTTCATGCGGCCCACGCGGGCCAGGACTTCGCGGATGCGGGGGAAGGCCGGCTCGTACTCGGCGGCTGCGGCCAGGGTCAGCCACTCCACGAGGATCTCGTGGTTGCCCCGGCCCATGAGCTGGAGGTGGCCATCCAGCCAGGCGCAGTCGGCCTGGGAGAGCTGGCGGGGCAGCTTCTGGAGGTAGACCTGCAGCTCCGCGGGGGTCCAGGCTGCGATCTGCTGGGGGGTGGGCCGGCCGCCGAGGGCCCAGCTTTCGGCCAGGGCCGTGAGGCCATCCAGCTGCGCGCTACGGAACTGGGGGGCGGTGGCGGGCATGCCGGGCTCGTCCAGGTAGGCCTTGGCGTTCACCGCCTTCAGGGCGCCCGGCAGCTGCTCGTCCACGAAGGCGCAGAACTGCTCGGTGGTGATGGAGGTGAAGCGGAAGGCGTCCATGTACTCGCGGATGAAGCGCTGGAAGCGCGCCTCGCCCGCTTCGCGCTCCAGGGCGGCCACCAGGCGGGCGCCCTTCTCGTAGGGGATGCTGGAGAAGGCGTCGTCGGGATCGATGCCTTCCAGGTGCAGGCGCAGGACGGTGAGGTGGGGTTCCTTCTGGAAGCGCTCCAGGCTGTCCTCCAGGGCCTTCTGGCCCGTGGCCCAGCCCAGGGCCGCGGCGTCGTCACCGTGGAGGGTGCGCAGGATCTTGCGCTCGGCCCAGACGGTGAATCCTTCGTTCAGCCAGAAGTGCTCCATGCTGGCGTTGGTGACGAGGTTGCCGGTCCAGCTGTGGGCCAGCTCGTGGGCCACCACATCCACCAGGCTGCGGTCCCCCGCCAGCAGCGTGGGCGTGAGGAAGGTCATGCGGGGGTTCTCCATGCCGCCGTAGGGGAAGGAGGGCGGCAGGACGAGCATGTCGTAGCGGTCCCAGGGATAGGGCCCGAAGAGCCCCTCGGCCTTGACGATCATCTCCTCCACGCCCGCGAACTCCCAGGCGGCGGCCTCCACCGTCTCGGGCTCGGCCCACACGCGGCTGCGGGGGCTCAGGTCGCGGGCTTCCAGCCGTCCCACGGCCAGGGCCAGCAGGTACGAGGGGATGGGTTGGGGCATGGTGAAGCGGAAGACATGGCGGCCGTCCCCGGTGGCTTCATCCCCATCGGGGCCCGCGGACATGACGGCCGTGAGGCCCTCGGGCACGGTGACCTCGGCCTGGTACGAGACGCGGGCGATGGGCGTGTCCTGGCAGGGCACCATGGTGCGCGCGTGGATCTGCTGGCACTGGCTGAAGAGGTAGGGCGCCACCTTGCCCTCGGTCTGCTCCGGATCCAGCCACTGGAGGGCCATGGCGTCCGGGGCCGTGCGGTAGGTGATGGCCACTTCCTGCGTGCCCGTGGGCGCCGTCACCCGGAGGCGGCTGCCGAGGATGGGATCCGCCTCGCCCAGCTCCCAGGGGATGGGGCCCTGGCCGGGCACCTGGACGGCGTGGATCTCCAGGCCCTTGGTGTCCAGGTCCAGGATCCCCGACACGGGGCCGCCGAACTCGATCGCGACCTCGCCCTCGATGCGCTTGGCGGTGAAGTCCACCCCCAGCTTCAGCCGCAGGCGCCGGGCCTTCGGCTGGGCAGCATCGTAGTAGGAATGCGGATCGGGGCGGGACATGGGGACCTCGGGGAACCCGCCATCATCCCACAGGGCGCGGATCGGCAAGCGTCACAACTAAGAGGCCCCGCGAGCGGGGCCTCTGTAAGGGAAAGGGGGTGCTGGATGGTCAGTGATCGTCACGCTCGTGGGATTCCTCCCGGTGTGTCTCCGGGCTCGGCGCTGCAGCATCCGGCCCCGTGGCGGCCACGATCGAACGGACGCCGAATTCGTGGACCAGCCGCCCTCCTTCATGGGCCACCCGAGTCAGTTGGCCCAGGCCGATGAGGTAGGCGAACAGGAACACCACCGACACGGTCTGCCGGAGCCAGGCCTTGGGCTCCCGTTTGAGCACGAGGGGGACGAGCACCAGAATCGCGAAGGCGAGGGTGAGGAAACTGAACACGACCTGCCCGGTCTCCGCCAGGGATTCATGGCGCTCCAAGGCGGCGGTGATCTGCGGCGTGCGTTCCGCCAGCTGGCCGGCGGCCTCCCCGGTGGCCGCCGCCAGGAACAGGCTGAGGGTCCCGAGCACCATCAAGACCAGGGCCGCCAGGAACCAGCCCTCCCGGGCCCGGCGCCAGAAGATCGCCGCCACGATGAAGAGGGGCGCGACATAGAGCAGTGCGATCGGGAAATGGATGATCAGGGGATGGAGGCTGGTCCAGGCGGGGATGGGAGGCATGGTGACCACCTCAGCCGATGGTGAGGAAGCGGGCGCTCGCGGTGAAGGAGGACGGGCACTTCTCCTGCGGGCGGGTGGTGCTGGTGTACCCGCAGACCGGGCAGACGAAGAAGCTGACGTTCTGGGTCTTCCAGCCATCCAGGTTGTCGAGGGCCTCCTGGTAGAGCCGGGCGTGCTCCGCCTCGGCCGTCTTGGCGTAGTTGAAGGTCCGGATGGCGTCCACCTTGCCCTCCTTGCGGGCCTGGGCGAGGAACCCCGGGTACATCACATCCCGCTCGTAGCTCTCCCCCTTGATGGCGGCCTGGAGGTTCTCGCGGGTGGACTTGACCTCGGGTGCCTTGATGTCGGCCTTGGGTTCGGAGCCCAGGGCCTTGATCACCTGGGCGTGGTTGGCAGCGTGGATCTCTTCGGCCTTTGCGGCAGCCCGGAAGAGCGCAGCCGCCTTGGCGTAGCCCTCCTTCTGGGCCTTCGTCGCGTAGGCCAGGTAGGTGGCGCGGGCGTTGGATTCGCCGTTGTAGGCCGCCTGCAGGTTGTTCAAGGTGCCGGTCTGGGGGCCGGGGGTGGCTGGGCCGGCGGCCGACAGGAGGGTGGTGGCCAAGGCCAGGGGGCTGAGGAAAGCGGAGCGGAATCGGATCATGGAGGTCCTCCGGTGTGGGGCACGGCCCAGATCGGACTAGGCAGGGCGCATGCCAGAGGCCTCGCTGATGCGGATATATTGAAATGCAAAAGTTTATGATCTGTCGATCGCAAGCGGCCGCCCGGTGCCCGTCCCACCATTTGAACGGTCGTCAGGATCCTTGAACGCCCCGGCGCTTCAGCCGGTAGTGCAGATCGCTCCGTGAGATGCCCAGGCGCCGGGCGGCTTCCGCCTGTACGCCCCGGCTTTCGTGAAGGGCCCGGTCGACCAGGCGTTCCTCCAGGGCCGAGACCAGGGCTGGCATGTCCGTTGGGAGGGGGAGTCCCCCGGTGAAGGTCTCGAGGTCGGGCGGAGTCGCGGCGCCCAGGCCTGGCTCGAGGGGGAAGTCCTCCGCCCCGATGTCGGGCCCCTTCGCGAGGATGCAGGCCCGTTCAATGAGGTTCCGGAGTTCCCGGATGTTGCCGGGGAACGGATAGGCCTGAAGCCGGGCCAGGGCTCCGGGAGTCAGGGAACGGCGCGGGAGGCCCATGTCCCGGATCGCATGGTCGAGGAAGTGGGAGCACAGTTCCGGGAGATCCTCCAGGTGCTCACGCAAGGGCGGGACCCGGATGGGTACCACGGCGAGGCGGAAGTAGAGATCTTCGCGGAACAGGCCCTCCCGCACCCGCGCCGGCAGATCGCGGTGGGTGGCCGCGATCAACCGGACGTCCACGTGGCGGGGGGTCCGGCTGCCCACGCGCTGGACCATCCCATCCATCATCACCCGGAGCAGCTTGGCCTGGAGGGAAGGCGGCATCTCCCCGGCCTCATCCAGGAACAGGGTCCCGCCGTGGGCGGCCTCGAAGAGCCCCTCGCGGGCCCGGTCGGCTCCGGTGAAGGCCCCGCGCTCATGGCCGAAGAGTTCGCTCTCGAGGAGCGTTTCGGGCATCGCGGCGCAGTTCACGGCGATGAAGGGCTTCGGGGCCCGCGGGCTCAGCGCATGGAGGGCCCGTGCGGCGAGTTCCTTGCCCGTCCCCGTCTCTCCGGTGATCAGCGCCGTCGCCTGGGTGGGGGCCACCCGCTGGAGCGTATCCCGGAGTTGGGTCATGGGGGCGCTGAGGCCCAGGAGGCCGCGGAGTCCTTCGGGGTGGCCTGCCTGCCGGCGCAGGCGGCGGTTTTCCTTCAGGAGCCCGCCATGTTCGAGAGCCCGGTGCACGGCGGCCTTGATCCCCTCGGGATCGAAGGGTTTCTGCACCACATCGAAGGCCCCCTGACGCATGGCCGCTACGGCCAGTTCGACGGTGGCATAGGCGGTGAGGAAGACGATGGGGACGGCCTCCTCCCCCTGGCGGGCAGCTGCCAAGACGTCCAGGCCCTCGCCATCGCCGAGCTTCTGGTCCGTGATCACCAGGTCCGGCGCCTCGTCCTCCAGGCGCTGCCTGGCCTCGGCGACCGAAGCGGCCTCCACCACCCGGTGCCCTTCTTCCTGGAGCACCATCCGCAGAAGGCGGCGGAGGTTGGTCTCGTCGTCCACGATCAGGATGGTGCCCATGGGGCCTCCTCCTCAGGGATCCGCAGACCGAAACGGACACAACCCGCCCGGTTCTCCTCCAGGACCAGATCCCCCCCGTGGCCACGCGCCATGGAGCGGGCGATCGCCAGGCCAAGCCCGGTTCCCCGGGGCTTGGTGGTGAAGAAGGGCTCTCCCAGCCGGGCGGCCACGGCCGGAGGGATCGCGTCGCCTTCGTTCTCCACGAAGAAGACCACATGCCCCTCTTCGTGCCGGAGGCCCATGCGGATCCGGCGTCCGCGGGGCGTGGCGTCGACGGCATTGAGGAGCAGGTTGAGCAGCGCCTGCTGGATCTGGAACGGATCGAGGCTGGCCATCCGGTCTTCGGAGGGCACGACCTCCAACTGCAGCCCCGCCTCCTCGGCCCGGGCCCGGGCCAGTCCCGCGGCTGAACCCAGGGCCGTGGCGGTCTCCAGGCTCCTGCGATCTGGCCGCCGCTGCCGGGCATAAGCGAGGAAATCCTCTGTGAGCCGCTCCAGGCGCAGGGATTCCTGGGCCAGGATCGAGAAGAACTCATCCCGGTTCTCCGGGGAGGCGTCGGGGCGGCGGGTGGCGCTGAGCGCTGTCCGGATCATGGCGACAGGGTTGCGGATCTCGTGGGCGATGGCCCCGGACAGCCGGCCGATCGCCGCCAGCTTCTCCTCCTGGACCAGGCGGTCCCGGGTCCGGGCCAGCTCGGCCATGCCGGCGCGCACTTCGGCCTCCTGGTGCCACTGCTGGACCACGAGGAGGCGGACGATGATCGCGAACAGGAGGAAGATGAGCGCGACGGTGGTGGCCTCGAAGTACTCGACGAGTGCTCCCGCCGGCGTCGATCCGGCGGGGGTCCAGACCTGGAAGATGGTGAGGCCGCTGGCCACCAGCACGGTGGCCGCCAAACCGGCCAGGGACAACCAGAACGCCGAGGCCAGGACCGGGATGACGAGCAGGACCACATAGTGGCTCTCCTGCCCCGAGTTGATCCGGGCGAGGATGACCGCGAACAGGAGATGCACTGCCACCGAGACTCGGGCGAAGGTGGCCGGCCGCAGCCAAACCCGGCCGGACATGAGCCAGAGTTCGCCGAGGAGGAGCAGGAAGCGGAGGCAGAGCGCCAGCGCGATGGCGAAGGGCAGGGGTCCGAGGAGGGGGCGGAAGACCAGGTGGATGCCGAGCAGGCAGAGCAGCACCCCCAGGCTGAGCAGGATGAGGAGGCTGTTCTGCCTGCGGAAGGCGGCGAGTTCCAGAGGAGGTGGAGATCCCCAGATGCCCGTGGCGAATTGGGAAGTGTCGGGCCCCATGCGTTGATTTGAGCCCTATTCCTCGTCTGGCGCCAGCCCATCCACCTTCTTCATCTTGATCACGTCGCCGTGGTCCTGGACGATGCAGCGTAGCCAGTCCTCGGGGGCCTTGGGGTGGGTGACTTCGCCCTTGCCGTTGCGCACATTGCCATCCAGGTACTTCCAGATGAGGAACTCGCCCAGCTTCTTCCAGCGGCCCATGAGCTCCTCGGACTGGATGGCGGCGCGCTGGGTGAGGTAGGCCTGGGCCAGGGCGGGGTCCTGCTTGTAGAGTTCCAGGGCCTTGCGGTCCACCTCGGCCTGCTCGGCCAGGTAGCGGCCCTCGAACTCACGCTGCACCTTCTGGACGTCCACGATCATGTCGCTCCAGCGGGTGTAGGTGTAGTTGCTGACGAAGTTGAAGGTCCAGAAGGCGCTGTCCCAGCTGAAGGCATCGAAGTTCCCCGTGCCGATGGCGAACGCCTTGGGCGGCGCGGTGATGGCGCAGGAGATGGGCTGGTAGACCGTCGTGTAGGTGTCGTCCACGCCGAACCAGAGGATGCCGCCCACGGGGCCGGGCATCCAGCCGCGGGCCTGGCTCACGAAGGAGAAGCCGGTCTGCTGGGTGCTGATGGCGCGCTCGTGCAGGTATTCCTGGCCATCCACCTTGAAGGTCATCGGACGCCAGCGGTAGGGCAGCTTGTAGGGGCCGGCACCCACGTCCTTGGTCATATCGAATTCGGTGCCTTCGAAGTGGTCGCGCATGAGCTGCATGGCGTCATGCACGTCCAGCTTCTGGTCGGGCTTGATGAAGAGCGGCATGGGCTTGGCGCCCTTCACGGCCTTCACGTAGTCGATGGAGAGGTTCTGGCTGGGCGCGGCGCGGCGGAACAGGCTCCACACGCGGGCCTCGCAGGCGCGCAGGGCCCCGAAGCTGAGGGGCGCGTAGGTGTCCGCGAAGCTGAAGTCCTTGTCCGCGCCCTTGAAGTAGCCCTTTTCCCGGGCGAAGGGGATGACGTCCCTGCTGTAGAGGGCGGTGCCGGGATCGTTCAGGGGGAACTGCCGGATGCGGGCCTGGTTGGCGTGGGCGCTGATGGTGCCGTCCGGCAGGTGGTAGGCCACCCACAGGGCGCCGGTCTGGCCCTTGCCCTTGCCGATCATCTCGAGGATCCAGACTTCGTTGGGATCCGCGATGGAGAAGCTCTCGCCTTCGGAGGCGTAACCGTAGGTCTCCGCCAGGCTGGTCATCACCTGGATGGCCTCGCGGGCGGTCTTCGCCCGTTCCAGGCCGATGTAGATGAGGCTGCCGTAGTCGATGAGGCCGCTGGGAACCTGCAGTTCCTTCCGGCCGCCGAAGGTGGTCTCGGCGATGGTGACCTGGTGCTCGTTCATGTTGCCGACGCGGGTGTAGGTGACGGGGGCTTCGGGGATGCTGCCCAGCACCTTGCCCGTGTCGAAGGTGAAGCCGCTGTCCCACTCCCGGATCACGCGCACCTCACCGGGGCTGTGCTTCGCGCCGGGCTTGAAGTAGAGCTCGCCGTAAAGGGTGTGGCTGTCGGCGGCGTAGGTGATCATGGTCGAGCCGTCCTTGCTCGCGCCCTTGGTGATCAGCAGGTTGGTGCAGGCCTCCAGCGCCGCGCCGGCGGTGAGGAGGGTGGCGAGAAGGACGATGGGGCGGAAACGCATGAAACCCTCGTATCAGGTTGATCAGAAGCGGAAAGTGGCGCCGCAGGTCAGGAAGGACCGGGTGGAACCGTAGCGGACGTCCCGGTGCTCGTGGAAGGTCAGGTCGCTGTAGACATAGCGGGCCTCCACCGAGAAGGTGGGGTTGAAGCGCCAGCCCGCTCCGCCGCTGAGGGTGAGGCCCCATTTGGTGTCGGTGTGGCTGCCGTCGAAGAGGTTGGGGGCGCGCATGGTCTCGTTCCACAGGGTCCCGCCCACGCCGAAGATGCCAAACAGGCCGTGGCGGGCCGGCTCCTCCACATGGGGCATCCACTCGTAGGCCACGCTGTAGGCCTCCATTCGGCTGTCGGCCATCAGGGGGGAGGACACCCAGGCGGAGCCGGTCCAGGTGAGCTGGGTGCCCGCCAGCACGGGGCGCTTGGCGTCCATGCGCAGGTAGTCCATGCGGAACCGCCCCAGGAAGCGGCTCTCGCGGTTGAAGTGGATCTGGAAGCCCGCCTGGAAGCCAGGGTTGAACACGGGCTCCAGGTTGTCCACCGGCGCCAGGAAGGCCACCGCGATGGCGGTGCGCTCGCCGCCCGGGTCGGCCTGGGCGCTGAGGGGCAGCGCCAGGGAGGACAGGACGAGGAGGGCGGCGGTGGCTCGTGTCATGGGATCACCAGATGGAAGGTCGTTCGCTGAGGGGCCGCTTCATGGGATCTCCACCCTTGCAGCCGAACGCCTCGTAGAACTCCGGAAGATTGGCCAGGGGCCCATTGACGCGGAATTTGGCGGGGCTGTGGGGATCGGTGACGACCCGGAGGCGGGTGGCCTCCTCGCGGGTGAGGGTGCGCCAGGTCTCGGCGTAGCCCAGAAAGAACCGCTGTTCGGGGGTGAACCCGTCGAGTTTGCCCACGGCCGCCTTCCCCTTCTGGCTCAGCTTCCAGGCGTCCCAGGCGATCTTGAGGCCGCCCAGGTCGGCGATGTTCTCGCCCAGGGTGAGCTTGCCGTTCACGTGGAGCCCGGGCAGGGGTTCGAAGGCGTCGAACTGCTTCACGACGAGCTCGGCGCGGGCGTTGTAGGCCTTTTCATCCGCAGGGGTCCACCAGCTCTTGAGGTTCCCGTCCGCATCGTACTGGCGGCCCTCGTCATCGAAGCCGTGGGTCATCTCGTGGCCGATGGTGGCGCCGATGTTCCCGTAGTTCACCGCGTCATCAGCCGAGGCGTCGAAGTACGGCGGCTGGAGGATGCCCGCCGGGAACACGATCTCGTTCATGGTGGGGCTGTAATAAGCGTTGTTGGTCTGGGGCGTCATGTCCCATTCGTTCCGGTCGATGGGCTTCCCCAGTTTCGCCAGCCGCCGCTGGAACTCGAAACGCCGGGTCTCCAGGAGGTTCAGGACATAGGGCTGCCGCTTCACCGCCAGCGCCGAGTAGTCGCGCCAGGCGTCCGGGTAGCCGATCTTCACGCGCATGGCCGCAAGCTTCTGCCGGGCCTTGGCCTTGGTGGGGGCGGTCATCCAGGCGAGCCCGTCGATGCGGGTCTTCAGCGCGGTGCGGAGGTTCTCGACCATCTCGCGCACCTTGGCCTTGCTGCTGGCGGGGAAGGCCCGCTGCACGTAGAGCTTGCCGAGCGCCTCACCCAGCCCGCGATCTGCCGCGAACATCACGCGCTTCCAGCGGGGATGCTGGGCGGTGGTGCCCTGGAGTTTCGTGCCGTAGAAGGCGAAGGCTTCCTCTTCAAAGGCCTTCGGCAGGGCCGGCGCGGCGTTGCGGAGGATCGTCCAGCGCAGGTACACGCGCCACTGGTCTGCCGGGACCTCCTGGACCATGCGGCCCAGTTCCGCCAGGAACGCGGGTTGCCGCACGATGAAGCGGTCGGGCGCCGGCACGCCGAGGGCCTTCAGGTAGAGGTCCACGGGGAAGCCGGGGGCGGCGGCCTTGAGCTGGGCCGGGGTCATGGCGTGGTAGATGGCGTTGGGATCGCGCTGCTCCACCCGGGTCATGCTGGCCTTCGCGAGACGGGTCTCCAGGGCCAGGATGCGGTCGGCCTCCCCGGCGCTGGAACCGGCGAGCGTGAGCAGCTTCGCCATGTGGGCCCGGTAGGCGGCCAGGAGTTCCTTCGATTTGGGATCGTCCTTCAGGTAGTAGTCCCGATCCGGCAGGCCCAGGCCGCCCTGGGCCAGCACCATGGAATGGCGGCTGCTCTGCTTGTCGTCCTGTTCGACGCCGAAGTAGAAGCCCGCGAAGGCGCCCACCTGGTGGAGGTCCGCCAGGACGGAAGCCAGGGAGGCGGCATCCTTCACGCTGTCGATGCGCGCGAACAGCGGGGCCAGGGGTGCAAGTCCCGCCGCTTCGATGCCGGCCTCGTCCATGCCGCTGGCATAGAAGTCCCCGACCTTCTGGGTCTCGGTCCCCGCGGCGGCCTTGGCGGCCGCCGCGGAATCCATGATCTCCCTCAGGATCTGGTGGGTGCGGGTGTCGATCTCCTGATCCACGCCATAGCGCTCGTACTCTGCCGGGATGGCGGTGCGCCGGGCCCACCCGCCCACGGCGTACTGGAAGAAGTCCTGGCAGGGCTTCGCGGTGGGATCGAGGTTGGCGGGGTTGAAGCCCTTGTAGGGCAGCTGCGCGGAGAGCGGCGCCAGCAGTGCCAGGACGAGCAGAGCGGATCGGGTGTTCACACGGTTTCCTTTGGCTATCTCCCCGGGGGGCGCAGCCCCCCGGGGGCAGGGGCTACCAGATGGCGGGCCGCACCTTGATGTCCCGCTTCATGGGCTGGCCGTCGGTGCAGCCGAAGGCGTCGTAGAACTCCGGCAGGTTGGACAGGGGACCGACGACCCGTTCCCGGCCCGGGCTGTGGGGATCGGTCTTGAGGCGCAGCGACAGGGCCGCCTCGCGGATGTGGTTGCGCCACACGGCCGCGGCGCCCAGGAAGAAGCGCTGGGGGCCGGTGAAGCCGTCGATGGGCGCGGGTGCGGGCTTGCCCTTGAGGCTGTTCTGGTAGGCGGCGAAGGCGATCTTGAGTCCGCCGATGTCGGCGATGTTCTCGCCCAGGGTGAGCTTGCCGTTCACATGCTCGCCCTTGATGGGTTCGTAGGCGTCGTACTGCTTCACCACCAGGTCCGTGCGGGACTGGTAGGCCTTCTTGTCCGCGTCGGTCCACCAGTTCTTGAGGTTGCCCTGGGCGTCGAACTGGCTGCCGCTGTCGTCGAAGCCGTGGGTCATCTCGTGGCCGATGACGTAGCCCAGGGCCCCGTAGTTCACGGCATCATCGGCCTTCGGGTCGAAGATGGGGGCCTGCAGAATGCCCGCCGGGAAGACGATCTCGTTCATGAGGGGGTTGTAGTAGGCGTTCACGGTGGGCGGCGTCATTCCCCACTCCGTGCGGTCGATGGGCTTGCCGAGCTTGGCGAGGTTCTCGGCGATGCGGAAGGCGGCGGCGCGGCGTACGTTGCCGAAGAAATCATCCCGCTTCACATCGAAGGCGTAGGTCTTCCACTTGTCCGGGTAGCCGATCTTCACGCCGAAGGCGTTGAGCTTCGTGAGGGCCTGCTGCTTGGTCTCGGCGCCCATCCAGTCGAGGTTCGTGATGCGCTCGCGCAGGGCCGTCCGGAGGTTCTCCACCAGCTCGAGGACCTTCTTCTTGGCTTCGGGCGGGAAGGCGACCTTCACGTAGAGCTGGCCCAGGGCCTCGCCCAGGGTGCCGTCCGTCATGGCCTCGATGCGCTTGGCGCGGGGCTCGCGCTCGGGCGTGCCGTTCAGCACCTTGCCATTGAAGGCGAAGGATTCCTCGCCGAAGGCCTTGGGCAGGAGGCTGGCGGTGGCGCTGAGGGCATGCCAGCGCAGGTAGGTGCGCCACTGGGGGGCGGGGACTTCCGAGGCCAGCTTGCCGAAGGCCTGGAAGAAGGAGGGCTGGCTGAGGTTCAGGTCGGTGAGCTTCACGCCGCGGGCCGCGAAATAGCCCTTCCAGTCGAAGCCCGGGGCCTCCGTCGCCACCTGGTCGAGGGTGCGCTTGTTGTAGGTCTTCTGGGGGTTCCGCAGCTCCACCCGGCTCCACTGGGCCTGGGCCAGGCGGGTCTCCAGGTCCAGCACCACCTTGGCGCGGACCCGGGCGAGGTCGGGCGCGTCGCCTGCCAGCTCCAGCATCTTCGCCACGTGGGCTTCGTACTTGGCGCGGATGTCCCGGCTGCGGGCGTCATCCTTCAGGTAGTAGTCGCGGTCCGGCAGGCCCGTGCCGCCCTGGCCCAGGTTGCCCAGATACTGGGTGGAGGCCTTGGCATCCTGGCGCACGAAGAAGCCGAAGCCGCCGGGCAGGCCCTGGCTGTGCAGCTTCCCCAGCAGGGCGGGGAGCTGCTTGACGTCCTTGAGGCCGTCGATGGTGGCGAAGATCGGCTTCAGGGGCGCCAGGCCGCGCGCCTCGATGGCGGCTTCATTCATGCCGGAGGCGTAGAAATCACCCACTTTCTGCTGGACGCTGCCCTTGGCCCAGGTGGTCTTCGCGCTGGTTTCGTTCAGGATCTTCTGGAGGACGGCGCGGTTCCGCTCGCTCAGTTCCTCCATGGCGCCGTAGCGGGACTTGTCCGCCGGCAGGCTGTGGGACTTGAGCCAGCCGCCGTTGGCGAACTGGTAGAAGTCGTCGCAGGGCTTCACGGTGGTGTCGAGGTTGGCGCGATCCACGCCGGGGTTCGACTGGGCGACCAGGCTGAAGGCTGCGAGGCCCAGGCAGAGGCAGAGGGAGGCTCGAAAGGGGGATGCCATAAATGACCTCGTAAGATGAGGGTAAAAGCCTATCAGGAAGGGGCTCGAAGGGATATGTGGATCACCTTCTGCACTTCCGCATGGACGATGCCCTGGGCATCCCGCAGCTCCACGGGGTAGGTGCGATCCACCTTGGGCTGGTCCAGAAGGAGGCGGCGGATCTCGGCCACCTCGGCCTCATCGATCCGGAAGGTGGCGAAGAGGGTGCTGCGGCCCGGCTTGCGGAAGCGGATGGCGGCGGCCTTGTCCCACACGACGTAGCCCGGGCCCAGCCGGTGGATCAGCATGAGCATGCAGAAGGGATCCACCGCCGCGTAGAGGCTGCCGCCGAAGATGGTGCCCACGTAGTTCCGGGTCCGCCAGGACAGGGGCAGGCGCACGCGGATCTCGGACCAGTCGGAGGCGATGAAGGCCACCCGGGCGCCGGTGCCCCGGAAGCAGGGCCAGACGTTGAACGCCCAGCGGAAGAGGCGGGTGCGGAGGGATTCGCGCAAGGGATTCGCGGAGGCTAGAAGCGGACCGTGACCTTCTCGCCTTCCTTCATGTGCACGGTGTCGATGAAGCGCACCTGGCGGCTGCCGTAGGTGAGGATGAGGCTGGAGGTCCGGACGCCGTGCCCGAAGTGCAGCACACCCTTCAGGAGGTTGCCGTGGGTCACGCCGCAGGCGGCGAACACGATCTGCTTGCCGGGGCAGAGGTCGTCGGTGAAGTAGATGCGGTTGAAGTCCACGCCCATGGCCTCGGCCTTCTCGCGACTGGCGGTGTTGGTGTCCACCTTGAGGCGGCCCTGGATCTCGCCGTTGAGGCACTTCAGGGCGGCGGCGGAGAGCACGCCCTCGGGGGCCCCGCCGGTGCCCATCACGGCGTGGATGCCCGTGCCGCTGACGGCGGCGCTGATGGCCGCGCTGAGGTCCCCGTCACCGATGAGCTGGATGCGGGCCCCCGCTTTGCGGATGTCCGCGATGAGCTGGGCGTGGCGCTCCCGGTCGAGGACCGTGACGGTGATCTCCTCGACCTTGCGGTCCAGGGACTTGGCGATGATGTCGAGGTTTTCCTGCACGGAGGCGTCGAGGCTCACCTTGCCCTTGGCGGCGGGGCCCACGACCAGCTTCTCCATGTAGAGGTCCGGGGCGTGCAGGAGGCCGCCCCGCTCGGTGGCCGCCAGCACGGCGATGGCGTTGGGGGCGCCGGTGGCGCACAGGTTGGTGCCCTCGAGGGGATCCACCGCGATGTCCACGGCCGGGTGATCTCCGTCCAGGTCCGCCCCCATGCCCACCTTCTCGCCGATGTAGAGCATGGGCGCCTCGTCACGCTCGCCCTCGCCGATGACGATGGTGCCGTCCATGCGGACGGTCTCCATGGTGTGACGCATGGCCTCCACCGCCAGCTTGTCGCTGTGCTTCCGCCGGCCGTGGCCGATGGAGGTGGCGCAGGCGATGGCCGCCTGTTCGACCACGCGCAGGAATTCGAGGGACAGGGTCTGTTCCATGGGGGACTCCCGGGGGGGCTGATCGAAGCAGGGTCAGGCGAGCCGGTTCACGCTCTGGTGGATCCAGTCGAGGAAGCCCTCGGATCCAGCCTCGACGGGAAACATCAGAATCTCGGGGACTTCGTAGGTGTGCAGGTCGCTGATCACTTCCGACACCTGCGGGAAGAGCTCCCGGGTGGTCTTGATGATGAGCATGACCTCTTCATCGAGATGGGTCTCGCCTTTGAAGTAGTAGTAGCTCTTGATGCTGGGGACGATGTTCACGCAGGCGGCGTAGGCCTGATCCACCAGGGCGGCGGCGATGGTCAGGGCTGTCTCCTCGCTGCCACAGGTGGTCATGATGGTGCAGGCGTCGCTCATCGGGTGGGCTCCCCGCCCGGCGGGCGGAACCTGCCATTGTATCGTGCCGGCAGGGGCGCCGTTCATCACGAAAGCCACGCCTGGATCCCCGCGGTTCCCCGTGGTCTGACCACGACAGGGCTAGGCCCGCATTTGGAGCGATATCCATTTGCGGGGGATCGGTTGAGGTTGCTCTGCCGGAGTTGGGCCCGCCGACCTTTCTGAGGGCTCGATCCACCCGGGCGCGGATTCGAACGCACCCGGCTTCGCCGTGTGCCGGTCTTTCTGTGGCGCCACAGAGGCTCCACCTCCGCGAGCGAAGCGAGTGGGAGCATCCTCCCGCGGAGGATGCGTCAGGTGGAGAGGCACGCCTCGGGCGGTCCCACTCGGAGGTTCGAATCATCGTCTTTTCCCGACCAACAAGAAGGGGGCCCGCAGGCCCCCTTCTTGTTGGTCGGGGCGAGAGGATTCGAACCTCCGACCTCTCGGTCCCGAACCGAGCGCTCTACCAGGCTGAGCCACGCCCCGACGAAGGTTTGACTTTACTGGAAACGGGCGGGGGCGTCCAGTCTGGCGCTATTCCTTCTCCAGACCGAGGCGGATGCGCTCTTTGCGGCGGGCTTCGAGGAGACGCAGGGCGCGGCGGAGGGGATCGGGATCCTGGGGTTCGGTGGGGGATTCCGCCGGGGGATCGCAGGGCACGACCTGGAGGCCGGTCAAGCTGAGGCCCAGGGCCCGGTGGATGCGGTCCCGGATCTGGGGCCACACGGCGGCGACGGCTTCGCGAAGGGGACCGATGCGGGTCAGCTCCCAGCAGCCCATGACGAGCACGCTCCGCTCCACACGCAGGGGGCGGGTGCGGTCCGCCAGGGCGGGGCCGACGAGGAAGGCCCAGGCCCGGTTCAGGCGGGCCAGGGCCTTCTGGTCCGGCAGGCGGGCGCCCAGAGGCACCAGGCGCGGGGCGCGGCGGCGATCGGAGCTCACGGGTTCCAGCGGGGCGGGGGAAGGGGCGCGCAGGGGCGCTCGCCGTTGAGCAGGAGGGGGGTGGCCAGGGTGGGGATCATCTCGTTGGTTTCGGGTTCGAACAGGGGCTGGAGGAGGTTGTGGAGCTCGCCGCCGTGGCGGAACAGCACGTCATCGACGCTCCGCACCCGGCTGGCGGGGATGGCGTTGGCTTCGCAGAAGGCGAGGACCTCGTCGACCGTGCTGGCCTGGGTGCGGACCTCGATGAGGGCGACCAGCTCCTCGCGATCCCTCACGCGGCCCCGGTTCTTCCGCCACTCGGGACGGACCTCCAGGTCCAGGTCCAGCCACATGGCCAGCACCTCGAACTGGCGGTCGCTGCCCACGGCGATGGCCACCTCCCCATCCGTGCAGCCGAAGGATTGATAGGGCACGATCTGGGGATGGGCGTTGCCCCAGCGCCGGGGCGGCTTGCCGGTCATGAGGGCGCCGGCGGCGACGTTCACCAGGCCTGCCAGGGCCGCCTCCATGAGGGGCACCTCGATGTGCATGGCCTCGCCGGTGCGCTCCCGATGGAGCAGGGCGGCCTGGATGCCATTGGCGCAGTAGAGGCCTGCCAGCACGTCCACCAGGGCCACGCCCATCTTCATGGGACGGCCTTCGGGTTCGCCACTGATGGCCATCCAGCCGCTCTCCGCCTGGATGATGAAGTCGTAGCCGGCCCGGCGGGAGGCCGTGACGTCCGAGGCGAACCCCCGCACGGAGGCCAGGATGAGCTTGGGGAACTTCGCGTGGAGCCGCTTCCAGCCCAGGCCCAGGCGATCGGCGGAATCGGCGCGGAAGTTCTCCACCAGGACATCCGCGTCCTTCAGCAGCTCGAAGAGATCGGCCCGGCCTTCCTCCGTGTGCAGATCGATGGCGCGGCTCCGCTTGCCCCGGTTGGCGCAGCGGAAATAGGCGCTTTCGCCGAGGTCCCCGTCCTCGAAGGGGGGCCCCCAGCCGCGGGTGGGGTCGCCCTCGGGCGGCTCCAGCTTCTGCACCTCGGCGCCGAAATCCGCCAGCAGCTGGGTCGAGAAGGGCCCTGCGAGCACGCAGGACAGATCCACGATCCTGAAGTGGGACAGAGGCTTGGGCATCGGGTTCTCCGACACCCAGCCTACTTCAAGTCCACGGGGGCTTCCTTCAGCCTGCGGCCACGGTCTGGCGATAGGCCGCCGTGAGCGTGGCGGCGATCTCTTCGGGGCTGTGGGCCAGGAAATCCTGGCGCTGCATGAGGTGGACCAGCTGGCCGTCCTTGAAGATGGCGGCCTGGGGGCTGGTGGGCATGGCGCCCTCGAAGTACTCCCGGGCCTGCGCGGTGGCGTCCTTCTCCATGCCGGCGAAGACGGTCACCAGATGGTCGAAGCGCAGGTTCTGGGACCGCAGGGCCTCGGTGACACCCGGTCGCGCGCCCGCCGCGGCGCAGCCGCAGACGCTGTTCACCACCAGCAGGGTGGTGCCGGGGCGCTGGAGGGCCTCGTCCACCTGCGCCGGGGTCAGGAGCTGCTGGAAGCCTTCCCGGACCAGTTCCTCACGCATCGGGGCGACCATGTATTCCGGATAGTTCGACACGACTTCCTCCTCGGGTCTTAAAGTTTACCGATTAAGTAAAGATTGATCCAGGTCACAATTCAGGCCGACGAGGAGGAGCCATGCGCATGGCCTTGATGGGCGGGAGTCTCCGCCCGGATTCCCTGAACGCCCGGCTGCTGGGCCACCTCGCGGCCGAACTGGAAGGGCGGGGCCAGGAGGTGGCCGCCTTCACGGGGGCCGCCCTGCGCCTGCCGCTCTATGAGGATGGGGCCGCCCCGTCGCCGGAGGCCCGGGCCCTTCACGCCGCCCTCCAGGCGGCGGAGGGCCTCCTGATCGTGTCGCCCGAATACAACGCGGGCATTCCGGGCCACCTGAAGAACGCCGTGGACTGGCTCAGCACCATGGGGCCCAGTCCCTGGCAGGGGCTGCCGGTGCTGCTGTGCGCGGCGAGTCCCGGCGCCTTCGGCGGCGCCCGTGGCCTGGTGGCCTGGCGGGCGACCCTGGCGAACATGGGCGCGCTCGCCTATCCCGCCGCGATCACGGTGCCTCACGCGGACCAGCAGCTTGATGAGTGCGGGGCGCCGACCGAGCCCCGCACCGCCGCCTCGGTGAAGAAGACTCTGGATGGATTCCTGGCCCTGGTGGCGCGACTCCGCCCGCAGCCTTAGAGGTATGCGATCCTGAACCGTCTTTCTGGAGCCGTCATGAAGGATTTCTTCAAGAGCTTCTTCGCCACGCTGCTGGCCCTGCTGGTGACCGGCGGGTTGGCCCTCGTGCTGTTCTTCGGGGTGCTGGCGGCCATCGGCTCGTCCGGCAAGCCGACCGTGCCGGGCAAGGCCGTTCTGGTCTTCGACCTGGGGACCAGCCTGTCGGATGCGGATCGCGATCCCGAGCCCAGCGAGGCCCTCAGCGAGGCCCTGGGCGGCGGCGGGACCCACACCCAGTCCCTCCCCGCGGCCATCGAGGCCTTGGACCGGGCGGCTGCCGATGGTCGCATCACGGCCCTGTTCCTCACGGGCAGCCTCCAGGGTGCGGGCCCGGCCCAGCTGCGGGAGCTGCGGGAGGCCATCCAGCGGTTCAAGACCCGGAAGCCCGTGCTGGCCTACAACCTGGGCTGGGCCAAGCGGGACTACTACCTGGCCGCCGGGGCCACCACGGTGTTCATCAACCCCTTCGGTGAGATGGAAGTGAATGGACTGGCCAGCGAGCCGATGTTCTTCGGCGAGGCCTTCAAGAAGTACGGCGTGGAGGTGCAGGTCACCCGCGTGGGCAAGTACAAGAGCGCGGTGGAGCCCTTCATCACAGACCGCATGAGCGAGCCCAACCGCGAGCAGGTGCAGAAGCTGCTGGACGACATCTGGGGCGAGTGGAAGGAGACCGTCGCCAAGGATCGGAAGAAGACCCCGGCGGACCTGCAGACGATCGCGGATGAAAAGGGGCTCGTGGAAGCCGAGGACGCGAAGAAGCTGGGTCTCGTGGACCGCATCGCCCCCTACGACGAGGTCCTCGACGAACTCAAGAAGCTGGCGGGCAAGCAGCCCAAGGACAAGGATTTCCCCCAGATCACGCTGGCCACCTACGCCGGCATCCCCGGCGAGGCGAAGCTCGGGAAGACCCGCATCGCCGTGGTCGTCGCCGAGGGCGAGATCGTGGATGGTGAAGGCAAGGCCAGCCAGGTGGGTGGCGAACGCCTGAGTCGCGAACTGCGGCAGCTGCGCCTGGACGACCGCATCAAGGCGGTGGTCCTCCGCGTGAACAGCCCCGGCGGCAGCGCGGCGGCCTCGGAGCTCATCCAGCGCGAGGTCATCCTGACGAAGAAGGCGAAGCCCATGGTGGTCTCCATGGGGCACCTGGCGGCCTCGGGCGGCTACTGGATCAGCACCTACGGCGACCGCATCTTTGCGGAGCCCAGCACCATCACGGGCTCCATCGGGGTCTTCGGCCTGCTGCCCAATGTGAAGAAGCTGGCCAATGATCACGGCATCACCTGGGACAGCGTGCAGACGGCGAAGCTGGCCAATCCCATGACCCTGGCCCGGCCCAAGAACGACCTGGAGCTGGCCCGCATCCAGGGGCTGGTGGATCACATCTACGATCAGTTCGTCGCCAAGGTGGCCGACAGCCGGAAGATGAAGAAGGAGGCGGTCCACGAGATCGCGCAGGGCCGGGTCTGGTCCGGACAGGAAGCCGTAAAGCTCGGGCTGGTGGACGAACTCGGGGGCCTCGATGCGGCGGTGACCTACGCCGCAGGGCGGATCAAGGCGGGCACGGACTACCAGGTGGTAGGGCCGGAACGGGAGCCGGACACCCTCAAGGAGCTGCTGAGGAACCTGGGCGGGAAGCCCCGGAAGCTGGCCAAGCGCGGCGCGGTGGATGGCCTGGTGGACTCCTTCCGACGCCAGCTGGACCTGCTCACCTCCCTGAACGATCCCCAGGGCATCTACGCCCGGCTGCCCTACGAGCTCGACCTGAAATAGCCCGCATGGACTCGTCCTCGTTCGTTTCGGCGATCATCCTGCTGGTGCTGGTGACGGATCCCCTGGGCAACATCCCGGTCTTCATCGGGCTGCTGCGCCAGGTGGACCCGGCCCGGCGCCAGCGGATCATCGTGCGCGAGGTGGTCTTCGCGTTCGCCATCCTGCTCTTCTTCGCCCTCTTCGGGCAGAAGGTACTGCGCCTCATGCACCTCACGGACACCTCCCTCGGCATTGCCGGCGGGGTGATCCTCTTCCTCATCGCCCTGAAGATGGTCTTCCCCCACGCCGAGGGGCCGACGGACCTGCCCGTCCACGGGGAGCCCTTCCTCGTGCCCCTGGCCATCCCCTTCATCGCCGGGCCTTCGGCCATCGCCACCGTCCTGCTGCTGGTGAGCCGGGAGCCGCAGCGGCTCTGGGAGTGGCTGGGCGCCCTGACGGTGGCCATGGCCATCTCGGCGGTGGTGCTCGGGTTCGCCGAGAAGATCGCCGCCTTCCTGGGCGAGAAGGTCACCCTCGCTTTCGAGCGGCTCATGGGCCTGGTGCTCACCGCCATGGCCATCGAGATGCTGCTGGCCGGCATCCAGAAGTTCGTGATCCAGCTGCGGGCGGCCTGAAGTCTAGGCCTTCCGCTTGAGGCTCAGCTCCAGCGTGAACTCCGCCACGGGCTCGAAGGAGCCGTCCGGCAGCTTCACGGCCGCCTGGATGTGCATGGGTTCGGTGATGCGCTCCTCGGAGGCCAGCGTGCGGCGCACCTGGTCGCGGATGGCGGCGCCTTCCTCGCAGATGAAGTAGACGTCGGACTCGGGGCGCTTCAGGAAGGTGGCCTGGAAGGCCTTGAAGACCAGGGAGACCGGCTGCCCGGAGCGCTTGATCTGGTCCATGGCGAGCAGCCCCCCGGCGCAGTCCGCACCGATGGCCAGGGCGCCGAAGTACATGGAGCCCAGGTGGTTCTTCGTCCAGCGCCGGAGCGGAATCCGCACCACGCAGCGGGCCTCCGTCAGCTCGACCACGCTGGGATGCACGGAGGCCAGGAGGGGGATCTTCAGCCACCCGAACAGGCGCATGCCGAAGGTCTGTTTGAATCGGTCGAAGGCTGGGGACATCCCCTCATTCTCAGTCGCCGACCTGGTTCACGTCCAGCAGGCCTTCCGGGGGATCCAGGTCCAGGCGGCGGTTCGGCAGGTCCAGGGTCCACCAGGCCTTGATGTAGGGGATGTCCCGCTGGCCCGTGCGGCCGGGCCGCAGGTCGCGCATCACCACCATGTCGTAGCCGGCCGGTCCGGGATCCAGGCGCAGCACCTCGCCCACCTTGCGCCCGCCGACGTAGACCTCGCAGCCGATCCACTGGTGGCGGAAGCTCTCGCCCTCGTCCAGGACCGCTGCCGATTCAGGCATCCAGAGGGCCCAGCCCTTCAGGGCCTCGGCCGCGGTGCGGTCGGGCACTTCGGCGAAGGCGAGGCAGGGCCGCTCCTGGTGCCAGCGGAAGCCCCTCAGCTTCACGGGCCGGGCCGGGGCGGCCGCTTCGCCATGCTCGAGGTCCATCTGAGGCGGGGCCAGCACCAGACCGGCCATGCCGTCCAGCCGCTCCGGCTCGTCCATGACGGAATGAAAGAGGAACTCGCCCTTGAGTCCCTGGATCTTGGCCAGATGACCCGCCAGCAACATCTCAGGCCTCCCGCTCGTCCTCGTCGTCCAGCTCGAGGTTCACCGACAGGCCGGCCTTCTCGCCGGCCACCTTGCAGAGGGTGCGGAGCGCCGAGATCATGCGCCCATGCTTGCCGATGATGCGCCCGCGATCCCGGGGATCGGCGAAGACCAGCACGTCGCGCTTCTTGCCTTCGCCGCTGATCTCGACCCGGAGCGCCTCCGGGTGGTCCAGCAGGGGGGTCAGCACATCACGCAGGAAGGCTTCGGGATTCATGGTCGCTCCACGAACAAAGAAAGCCGGACCAGGGCCCGGCTTTCGGACGTCGGAAACCGGATTACAGGATCTGGTTCTTCTTGAACAGATCGAGCACGGTCTTGGAGGGCTGGGCGCCCTTCTGGAGCCAGGACTTCGCCTTCTCGGCGTCGATGCGGACCTCTTCGCCGGAACCGGCGATGGGGTTCACGAAGCCCAGCACCTCCACGGCGCGGCCGGTGGGGATGCGGTCATTCTCGGAGACGACGATGTGGTAGAACGGGCGCTTCTTGGCACCATTGCGAGCAAGTCGGATCGAAAGCATGGGCACTCCCTGAGCAGGAAAGTGTATCCCATAAAGGGGCATCGCCCAAGCGCTAATTCAGGGCTCGAAGCTGGAGAGGGGGAAGGTCCCCTCGAGGACGGCCTGGCGCTCCCGGACATTCCGCCTCAGGGTCGGCCAGCGCGGATGGGTCCGCATCTTCTCGAGAAAGGGTGAGGTCTCGTACCAGCGGGCGCAGCTGAAGCCCTGGACGAAAGCCCGGGTGGCGCAGTCCACGGCCCGGTCCGCGTCGCCCAGGAGCGAATAGGCCTCCGCCTGCTTGAAGGTCAGCTCCCCGTCGGGGATGCGGAGCTTCCCGCGGATCTCGTCGATGTTCCGCAGTTCGGCCAGGCCATCCTCGATGCGCCCCTCGAGCAGGGCGCGATAGACCCGGCTGAGATCCTGGAACGGGCTGGAACCTGTCGCCGCTTCGGAGGCCTTCATGTGCGCGAGGGCGGCCCTGCGGTCGCCCTTCAGCAGGGCCAGGTAGCCCTGGTAGAACAGGACGCCCGCATCCTCCCGCACGGCGCGGGCCTGCTGCAGGTCCCGCTCGAAAGCCGGCCAGTTGCCGAGATAGAGATTGGTGGTTTCCACGGTCCAGAATGAACTGGGCGCAAGGGGGGTCAGGAGGGCTTCCCGCCGGGTCAGGGCCGAGTGCGCCCCGGCCAGCAGGCCCGCGGTGCGGCCCGCGTAGGTGAGGCCCAGGTAGAGGTCCGGTGCATCGGGCCTCAGGCGCACCGCTTCGCCAAGCACCCGCAGGGCGAGGTCCTGGTTCCCGGTGTCCGTGAGCATCAGGGACCACAGGAAGGTGGCCCGGGGGTGCCCCGGAACCAGGCTGACGGCGCGCTGGAACACCTTGTGGGTGCGGGAATTGAGGCCGATTCCCGCCTGGGCGGGATCCACCCACAGGCTGCGGTAGAGATGATCCCCCAGCGTCACCCAGGCTGTGGCGCACATGGGCTCAGCCTCGGCCAGGGCCTGGGTGTCACCCAGATGGGCCGTGGCTTCCCGGTCGTCCTGGATGGCCATGGCGTGCAGAAGCGCCCAGAAATGCTCGGGATTGCGAGGGTAGAGGTCCGCCCTGAAACGATGGCGGCGCTCCAGGGGCCAATGGGCCAGCCAGGCCGCCATGGCCTGGTCGGGGTCCATGGGGGGCTGCACATTCAGGTTCCAGGGGTGTCCCGCCAGCAATTCGGCGGGCGTGGTCCACTGGGTCGTCAGGGCCAGCCGCTGCCCCTCCCGCCGCCCATGGAAGCGGAACAGCGCCAGGTCCAGAGGGAGTTTCCGGAGGACCGCGGGCGGAGGGACCGCGGCGGCGTGGATGACCGTGGCACCGGCCAGCACCTCGAAGTGGTCCGAGATCAGGGTCTCGAGCCCCTGGTTCACGTCGGTCTGATGCGAAGGTTCGGGGCTGATGATGAGCACCCGCCGCGCCCCTGGGGAGTGGGCCTGGGATCGCCACAGCCACGCCCCCGCCAGTCCGACGGCCAGAACCACCCCGAGGACCATCCAGGTTCTTGCGGACGACAGGGGGCGGGGGAGCACCAGGGGGACCTCTCGAAGGGAGGGCTAGAAGGGAAGGTTCGGCCCGCCGCCCATCTTGGCCATGCGCTGCATGCGGGCCATGAACTTGGGATCGTTCATCTGGCCCATCATCTTCTTCGTCTCCACGTACTGCTTGATGAGCTGGTTGATCTCGCTCACGGGGCGCCCGCAGCCCGCGGCGATGCGGCGCTTGCGCTTGCCGTCCAGCAGGTTGTGGTTGGCCCGTTCCGCAGGCGTCATGGAATTGATGATGGCCTCGAGATGCTTGATGCGCTTGTCCGTGGCTACGCTCGCAAGCTGATCCTTCATCTGCCCCAGGCCCGGCAGCATGCCGATGATCTTGTTCATGGAGCCCAGCTTCTGCACCTGCTGGAACTGCTTGCGCATGTCCTCCAGGGTGAACTGGTTCTTGGCCATGCGCCGGGCCATGACCTCGGCTTCCTTCTCGTCGATCTTGTCCTTGGCGTGCTCGATGAGGCTGAGGACGTCACCCATGCCGAGGATGCGCTGGGCCATGCGGTCCGGGTGGAAGCGCTGGAAGTCCTCCAGCTTCTCGCCCTCGCCCACGAACTTTAGGGGCTGCCCAGTGGCCTGCTTGATGCTGAAGGCCGCACCACCGCGGGTGTCGCCGTCAGTCTTGGTGAGCACCACGCCGGTGATGCCCAGCTTCTCGTGGAAGGCCGTGGCGCTGCGGACTGCGTCCTGGCCGGTCATGGCATCGGCCACGAAGAAGATCTCATCCGGCGAGGTGGCGGCCTTGATGCGGACCAGCTCCTCCATGAGGCCTTCATCAAGATGCAGACGGCCCGCGGTGTCGAGGATGACCGTATCCCAGCCCTTGAGCTTCGCTTCGGCCAGGGCCGCGGCGCAGATGGCGACAGGATCCTTCACGTCCGTGCGGAAGGAGGGCACGCCGGCCTCCCTGGCCACCACATGCAGCTGCTCGATGGCCGCGGGGCGGTAGACATCCGCGGGCACCAGCAGGGGCGAGCGGCCCAGCTTCTTCAGGAACACCGCCAGCTTGCCGCAGGTGGTGGTCTTGCCGGCGCCCTGGAGGCCCACCATCATCACCACCGTCGGCGGCTTGGAGGCGAAGGTGATGGGATGCTCCGGCGCCTGGCCGCCCATGATCTCCACCAGCTCCCGGTGGACGATGTCGATGAAGGCCTGGGCCGGGTTGAGGCCCTGCATGACCTCGGCGCCGAGGGCCTTCTCCTTCACCCGCTGGAGGAAGGTGCGCGCCACGCTCACGTGGACATCGGCCTCCAGCAGCGCCATGCGCACTTCGCGCAGCACGGCTTCGAGGTTGGCTTCCGTCAGCTTCGACTGGCCCCGGAGGGTCTTCATCGCCTGGCTGAGTTTTTGGGTGAGGCTGTCGAACATGGGACTCCAGGTCGGCACGAAAATTCCATTCTACCGGTGTGCGAGGGCATTCCCCTGTCGTGAAAGGCATCCTCGGTCATAATCCGGTCCGGGGGAGCCGGATATGTCCAATCATCTCGCTGGAAGCCTCAGCCCCTACCTGCTCCAGCACGCCCACAACCCCGTGGACTGGTTCCCCTGGGGCGAGGCGGCCCTGGCCAAGGCCCGCTCTGAAGCAAAGCCCATCTTCCTCAGCATCGGCTACAGCGCCTGCCATTGGTGCCATGTCATGGAGCGGGAGAGCTTCGAGGACCCGGCGGTGGCCGAGGTGCTGAACGCGCACTTCGTGAGCATCAAGGTGGACCGGGAGGAGCGGCCCGACCTGGATGACCTCTACATGGACGCGGTGCAGACGCTCACGGGCCGGGGGGGGTGGCCCATGAGTGTCTGGCTCACGCCGGACCTGGAGCCCTTCTACGGCGGCACCTACTTTCCGCCGGAGCCGCGGGGCGGCATGCCGGGCTTCATTCCGTTGCTCACCCGCATCGCCGAGGTGTGGCGGGAGGACCGATCCGGGGTGGTGGCCCAGGCCGGCAGCCTGGCCACGGAACTCCGTCGCCAGGCCGCCGTGGAGCGGGGCGATGGCTTGCCGGACGACGCGTGGTTCAAGGCCGCCCTCCAGCAGCTCCGCCAGGGCTTCGACGCCCGCTGGGGCGGCTTCGGTCCCGCGCCGAAATTCCCGCAGCCCATGGCCGTGGAACTGATCCTGGCCCGGGGCGGGGCCGAGGACCAGCTCATGGCCCGGCGCACTCTGGACGCCATGTGGGAGGGGGGCATGTACGACCACCTGGGCGGCGGCTTCGCCCGCTACAGCGTGGACGATCGGTGGCTGGTGCCGCACTTCGAGAAGATGCTCTACGACAACGCCCAGCTGGCCGCCTGCTACCTCACGGCCTTCCAGGCCACGGGCGAGCCCCGGTACGCCCAGGTGGCCCGGGAGACCCTGGACTACCTGCTCCGGGATCTGCAGGATCCCAGCGGCGGTTTCCATTCCAGCGAAGACGCCGACAGCGAGGGCGAGGAGGGGAAGTTCTACGCCTTCACGCCCGCCGAGGTCCGCAACGCGCTGGGGGAGGCCGATGGCGCGCGGTTCTGCGCGGCCTTCGGCATCACGGCCGGCGGGAATTTCGAGCATGGCCGGAGCGTCGTCCACCGCTTCTCCAGCGAGGCGAGCGCGCGCCTGCCCGAAGGCGAGGACCGGGCCCTGCGCGAGAAGCTGCGGCTCTGGCGGGACCGCCGCGTCCGCCCCGCCAAGGATGACAAGGTGCTGGCCGCCTGGAACGGCCTGGCCCTGTCCGCCATGGCCCGGGGGTTCCAGGTGCTGGGCGACCCGCGCTACCTGGACGCGGCCCGGGCCTGCGCCGCCTTCCTGCGCCGGGACCTGTGGCGGGACGGCCGCCTGCTGCGGGTGTGGCGGCAGGGGCAGGCCCACACGCCGGGCTTTCTCGAGGACAGTGCGGCCGTGGTCGAAGGCCTGGTGGATCTCTATGAGGCCGGTTTCGATCCGGCCTGGCTGCGCTGGGCGGAGACTCTGGCCGAGGACCTGCTGGCCCGCTTCCAGGATCCCGCGGAGGGCGGTTTCTTCAGCACCGAGGCGGACCAGGCGGATCTGCTCTTCCGGCAGAAGCCAGGTTTCGACAACGCCCTTCCCGGAGGCAATACGCTCGCCGCCCGGGCCCTGCTGCGGCTCTCCCGGCACCTCCAGCGCGAGGATTTCCGGCAGGCGGCCGAGGGGGCTCTCCGCTGCTTCGCCGCCTGGATGCAGCGGGCGCCCCGGGCCTTCCTGGGCATGCTCGGGGTGCTCGATCTGGCCCTGCGCGAGCCGGTGGAGGTGGCCATTTCGGGCGACCCCGGCAGTCCCGCCGTGCAGGCGCTGCTGGCGGAGGTCCATCGGCGGCACTTGCCGGGCAGGGTGCTCTCCGCCTCGGAAGATCAGCTCCTCCCGCTCCACGAAGCGCGAGGCCTCTCCACGGCCGGTCCCTTCGCCTTCGTCTGCCGGGGCCACACCTGCGCCCGGCCCGTGACTTCGCCAGCAGAACTGGCGGCGCTCCTCCACTGACCGGGGTCCTCATGTGACCCGCTGCCCTGGGGTAGATTGGCTACACTGGGGTGGTCATTCGCGCGGCCTTCTTGGATTCCGGCGCGTTCGCATGATCCTGTGGATAAGGGGCTCCCATGAAGACCTTCACCTTGAAGATCGACCCGCTGACGGGCGAGGAATACTACGACGTCTACGTCCGTGGGCGGGCCCTGCTGAACAACCCGCACCTGAACAAGGCCTCCGCCTTCAGCAAGGAGGAGCGCCTGAGCCTGGGCCTGGACGGGATGCTGCGCCCCGGCATCTCCAGCCTGGATTCCCAGCTGGACCGCACCTATGAAGCCTTCCTGCGCAAGTCCGACGACCTGGAGAAGTACATCTACCTGTCTGGCCTCCTGGATCGGAATGAAGTCCTCTTCTACCGGCTCCTGGTGGACCACCTGGACGAGATGGTGCCCATCGTCTACACGCCCACCGTCGGCCAGGCCTGCCTCCAGCTGAGCCACATCCAGCGGCGCTACCGGGGCATCTACATCACGCCGGAGAACATCGGGAACATCGACCAGATCTTCCATGGCCTCTCCCAGCCCCAGGTGAACCTCGTCGTCGTGACCGACGGCGAGCGCATCCTGGGTCTGGGCGACCTCGGCTCGGACGGCATGGGCATCCCCGTGGGCAAGGTGAGCCTCTACGTGGCCGCCGGCGGCGTCCACCCCGGCGTCTGCCTGCCCATCACGCTGGATGTGGGCACGAACAATCCCCGGCTGCTGGAGGATCCCCTCTACCTGGGCATCCGCAAGCCCCGCCTGCGCGGCGCGGAATACGAAGAGCTCGTCGAGAAATTCGTGCTTGGCGTGAAGCGCAACTTCCCCGGCGCGCTGCTCCAGTGGGAGGACTTCGCCAAGCACACGGCCTTCAAGAACCTCGACCGCTACCGCGAGCGGATCCTCTCCTTCAACGACGACATCCAGGGCACGGGGTCCACGGCCCTGGCGGCCCTCATGACGGCCATGCGCATCAAGAAGAGCCGCTTCCAGGACGAGCGCTACGTCATCGTGGGCCTGGGCCAGGCCGGCACCGGCATCGCCATGAACATCCGCGCCGCCCTGAAGGCGGAAGGCCTCTCGGACGAAGAGGCCCGCCAGCGCATCTTCGCCGTGGACATGCAGGGCCTGCTCATCGAAGGCGATCCGCTGCTGGAGGGCCCGCAGCTGCCGCTGGCCCAGTGCCGGTCCGTCGTGGAGGGCTGGAAGCTGGACGACCCCTCCCGCATCGGCCTCCCGGATGTGGTCCGCAACGCCCACCCCACGGTGCTCATCGGCGTCACCGCCCAGCCGGACCTCTTCAACGAGGCCATCCTGGCGGAGACCGCCAAGCACTCCGAGCGCCCCATCGTGCTGGCCCTCTCGAACCCCACCCACAAGTGCGAGTGCTCGCCCGAGGCGGTCTGGAAGGCCACGGACGGCAAGGGCCTGGTGGCCACCGGCAGCCCCTTCGCGCCCATGGACTGGAAGGGCCGCACGCTCCAGGCCTCCCAGTGCAACAACATGTACATCTTCCCCGGCGTGGGCCTCGGCGCTCTGGTCTGCAAGGCCACCCGGATCACCGACCGGATGTTCCTGGCGGCCAGCAAGGCCATCAGCGCCTTTGTCACGCCTGAGCAGGAGGCCACGGGCCTGCTGCTGCCCGAGATGAAGGACATCCGGGGGGTATCCGCCGCCGTGGCTGTGGCCGTCGGCAAGGAAGCCCGGGATGCCGGGCTCGGCCGGCTGCTGGATGACGGGCAGTTGGAGGCCATCGTCGCCAAGGCCCAGTGGGAGCCCCACTACACCTCGTACCGGCCCGGCACCCTGCACCAGGAGGATTGACCCAGGACCGATTTTCCCCCTTGAGGGGGCTGGGCCAAGGCCTAGCCTGGGGGCGGGAAGAGTCCCTCTTTCCTCCCACGGGGCGACCGTTCACGCCAGCCCCTTCCGGCCCATGATCCAAGCGGCCGAGACACTTGGGCACCCTTCGGGGTGCCCTTTTGCTGTCCGGGGGTTCCTCGCTGCGCGAACACCCCCGGGGCCCCCGCGTACAAGCCCGGCAGAGCCGGGCTTGTACTTTTCCTGGCCTGACGGCGTTTTGTCTCTGGGCGGCCCTTGACAACGGGGTGAATCTACACAAAATGGTCTACATCATCTTGTGTAGGATTCCCATGAAGCGCCCCCTCAAGCCGACGGACGTGGAGCTCAAGTTCCTGCGGGTCCTCTGGGACCTGGGACCCTCCACCGTGAAAGAGGTCCATGCCTGCCTGAACCGCCGGGAGGTCTACGCCTATACGGGGGTGCTGCGGATGCTCCAGGTGATGCTGGACAAAGGGCTGGTGACCCGCGATGAGCGGCAGCGCAGCCACGTCTATGCCCCGGCCCACAGCCGCTCGGCCATGGAAGGGGGCCTGGTGGCAGATCTGACCGAGCGCCTCTTCGGGGGCTCTGCCGGAGCGCTGGTGCTCGCGGCCCTCCGGTCCGGGGAGGTCAGCCCCGAGGAAAAGGCCCGCATCCGCGAGCTGCTGAGCGGGGAGGAGTGATGGAAACCCTCGTCCAGATTCTCGGCTGGACCCTCGTCCACGCGCTCTGGCAGGGCTGCCTGCTCGTCGCGCTGGCAGCCCTGGGCGGAGTGGCCCTCCACGGCCAGGCCCGGCATCGGCTGAACGGCCTGGTCCTGCTCCTCTGCCTGGTGCTGCCGGCCGCCACGGGCTGGCGCTTCCATCGCCCCGCACCGGCCGAGTACGGCCAGGCGGGAAGCGCAGACATGGATTTGGCGGCTTCCACCAGCCTGCCGCGGATGAACCCTCCTGCCCGGCCCCTGCTGGCGCGATGGGAGGCTTCCCTGCAGCCCCGGCTGCCGCTCCTGGTGGCCCTCTGGGCCCTGGGGGCCGGCCTCATGGCCCTGCGCCTCGCCGGAGGGTATGGCCTCAGCCTGCGGTGGCGACGGCGGGCGGTTCCTGCGTCCGGCGAATGGCAGGAGCGGCTGGAGGCGCTCGCCCGGCGCATGGGGATCTTGAGGCCGATCCGTCTGCTCCTGGCGGGGCAGGGCGACACGCCCATGGTCCTCGGACTCTGGAAGCCCGTGGTGCTGGTCCCGGCGGCCCTGCTCACCAGCCTGCCGCCCAGCTACCTGGAGGCCCTCCTGGCCCACGAGCTGGCCCATGTGCAGCGGCTGGACCCTCTGTCCAACCTCATCCAGGGTCTGGCCGAAACTCTGCTCTTCTTCCACCCCGCCATCTGGTGGCTCTCGGCCCGGATCCGGGCCGAGCGCGAAGAACTCGCCGACGGCCTGGCGGCCCGGAGCCTCGGTGATCCGCGGCGGCTGGCCCTGGCCCTCAACGCGCTGGACGATCTCCAGCGCACCCTCCCCCACTCCCTGTTCCCGGCCCTCGCGGCCCGAGGAGGACACTTGCTCACCCGCATCGAACGCCTGCTTGCCCCAAAGCCTGCCCGTGGATCCTCCTGGGGGCTGCTGACCCTCCTGCTGGCCCCGTGTCTGGTCCTGGCCCTGCGGGCGGGAACCCCGGAACGGCCTCCCATCGGCGCGCCCGCCGAGGTGGTGGCGAAGCTGGATGCCCTGGCGGCCCAGGAGGGCCTGGACCCCCAGCTGCTCCGCAGCATGGCCTGGGTGGAAAGTGGCTTCAACCCTGCGGCCAGGAGCTCCAGAGGCGCCTCGGGTCTGCTCCAGGTCATGCCTGGGACGGCCCGGACCTATGGCGCGAAGGACCTGGATGATCCCACCCAGGTGATGGCGGCGGGGGCGAGATACCTGCGCTTCCTGCTGGACCGCTACCAGGGGGACGTGCAGAAGGCCGTGGCGGCCTACAACTGCGGCGAGAAGGCCCTGGATGAGGGACGCATCACCGAGGAGGCGACTCGCTACCGGGAGATGGTGCTGGGCGTGCTGGCGGCGAAGGCCGTGCAGCCGGAGGCGCCGCTGGCGGAGGGAGAGGTGCAGGGTGTGCTCCGGCGGGGCAGTGGCGGCCAGATCACGCTCCAGCTCCGCGCGAGCGGTCGCGGCAACCTGAAGCTGGACCTGCTGCCCGCGGAGGGCGTCGCGGTGTTGGGGACCGTCCAGATCGGGGAGAAGCGCCAGGATGGGACCTACACGGTGGGGCCCTGGACGGAGTTCCGGCCCAAGGTCCTGCTGGATGGCTCCAAGGCTGGCGCGAGCCTGCGGATCCGCGGCGAGGATCCGGGCACCGGCTGGCGTGGCGAGACCCGGGTGCTGCTGGATGCCCCCTGGAAGACCTTCGCCTTCCGGATGGAACCTCCCAGACCCTGAGCTGCTCCGTACGCAGAACGGCCCGGCATCGCCGGGCCGTTCTGCGCAGGAGCCAGCCTCAGGCCGCGAAGGTCCGGTGGCTGCGGTGCATGACCTCGGCTTCGAGCTCGGCCTCGAGCGCCTGGACCTGCCGGAGGACGGCGAGGCCGCGCGGAGAGGCGCTCATCTGGCGCTCAAGCTGGTTGAAGACTTCGTGCAGCCGCTCGGCGGTGGTCCAGAAAGCCGGGTTGTGCTGACGAACGCTGGTATCCATGTGCATGGCCGCTCCACTTGCTTGCTGGACATCATCATCGTCTTTGATGATCACCAATGCTAGTGATAGACATCACAAGAAATGTCACGAGTTACGTCATTTTTTGTCATGGATTGCGTGACAATCCGACAAGCGCTTGAAAAACATGACCTTCAGGTCGCGCATCACCCGGCTCAGGCCCGCCGGGAGGCCAGAAGATGGCCGATGGCGACCGCCGCGGCATCGGCGGCGTCCGCCGCCAGGGGTTCCCTCAAGTTCAACAGCGTCATCACCATCTTCCCCACCTGGTGCTTGTCCGCCCAGCCGTAGCCGCTGACGGCCTTCTTCACCTGCATGGGGTTGTAGTCGCCCACAGGCAGGCCATGGAGGGCCGCCGTGAGGAGGATGCCGCCGCGGATCTGGCCCAGCTTCAGGGCGGTGGCGGCGTTCTTCTCCACGAAGGGCGATTCCACCGCCATGAAGCCAGGGGCGTGGGCGGCGATGGCCTCGGACAGCCGCACATGGATGCCGAGGGCCCGCTGGTCGAAGTCGGCCCCGCGCGGATTGCGGATGACGCCGGCCTCCACGAGGGTCAGCCGGGAACCGAACCGTTCCACCACGGCCCAGCCGCAGGCCAGGGAGCCCGGGTCGACCCCCAGGCAGCGGACGGGGGAGGGGGCGACGATCATCGGCCCTTCCGCTTGCCGACGCCCCGGACGCTGCCCTTCGGGGGCTTGGGGCTGGCCTCACGGCGCTTCCCAGCCGTTTCGCGGGCCTTCTTCGGCGGACGGCCCTTGGGGGCAGCCTCCCGGCGGGCCCGGGTCTCCGGCGTCTGGGATCGCCCCCGCCGGGGCTTCTCCAGATCCCCTTCCCGCAGCGTCGCGGGTGCGGCGAGCGTGGGTACGAACTGGAACACCTTCCCATGGGCATCCTGGGCCTTGGCTTCGGTGACCCAGGCGCTGATGCGGCGCAGGTCCTCGTCCACGGTCGTGATCTCCACCTCCACCGCATCGCCGATGGTGAGCACGACGGTGCCCCGCAGGCCCGTGGCCTTGGTGCGGTGCTCGTCGATCCAGAAGTTGCCGCCCAGGGCCGCCAGGGGCACCCCCACTTCCACGAAGGGGGCGTCCAGCGTGATGAAGACCACCTTGGCCGAGAATCCCTGGATGCGCCCATTGAAACGCTGGCCGGTGCGTCCCTTCATCAGCAGGCAGGCCTTCCACTTGTCGTTCTCGCGCTCGGCCTCCGTGGCCTTCTGCTCGGCGTCGCTGGCGCCCTTGGCCAGCACGGCCAGGTGGCTCTGCAGGGCCTCGGGCAGGCGTTCTCCGCGGAGAACCTTCCGCAGCAGGCGGTGGACGATGAGATCCGGATAGCGTCGGATGGGGCTGGTGAAGTGCAGGTAGTCCTGAAGGGCCAGGCCCGCGTGGCCGATGTTCTCCGCGCTGTACTCGGCCCGCTTGAGGCTGCGCAGCAGCAGAGTGTTGATCATGGCCTCCAGGGGGCCGCCCCGGATCTTGTCGAGCATGGCGTTCAGGTGCTCGGGGGTGGGCGTCTCCTTGGGTTTGAGCAGCCCGAAGGTGCGGGCGACTTCCGCGAAGATTTCCAGCTTCAGCGGGTCGGGTTCGTCATGGATGCGGTAGATGGTGGGGATCTTCTTCCGCGTGAAGAACTGGGCCACGGTCTCGTTCGCCAGGAGCATGAACTCCTCGATCATGCGGTGGGCATCGTGGCGCGGGTAGCGGCGGGCATCCACGGGGCGTCCCTCGGCATCGAAGATGAACTCGGCCTCTTCGGTGTCCAGATTCATGGCGCCGCGGCCCAGGCGAATCTCCGTGAGCCGGCGCGACAGCACCAGCGACTCGTCCAGCAGGGCGCAGAGCCGGTCGCCCAGCTCGGCCCGCTTCCGCGTGGACAGGTCGATGCAGGCTTCCTTCACCTCGTCGTAGGTGAGGCGCTTGGCGCTACGGATGACGCTCTCCGAGATCCGGGTCTCCACGACTTCCAGCTCCGGCGAGATCGTCATCCAGGCCGTCATGGTGAGGCGGTCCACGCCTTCGCGGAGGCTGCAGAGGTCCCCGCTGAGGCGGTCCGGGATCATGGGGATGGCCTCGTCCGGGAAGTAGACCGAGGTGCCCCGCAGGCGGGCCTCCTCGTCCAGGGGACCGCCCTCAACGACATAGTGGCTCACGTCCGCGATGTGGACGCCCAGGAGCCAGCCGCCGCCTTCGGACCTGGGCAGCACCTCCAGGCTGATGGCGTCGTCGAAGTCCTTGGCCGTGGGCGGATCCACGGTGCAGGTGAGCACCTCGCGGAGGTCCTCCCGGCCCTGCATCCACTCGGCGGTGATGGCCGTGGGGAAGGGCGCCAGTTCGCGCATGACCGCATCCGGGAAGGCCGTGCGCAGGTTGAAGAGGGCCGCTGTGAGCTTGTTCTCGATCTTCAGGTCGGTCTTCTTCCCGAGCCGGGCCACCACGGTACCGCGCAGCTGCTTGGCCTCGGGATCGGCCTCGAGTTTCACGCTGACCAGCTCGCCATCCTCGGCCAGGTCCGTGGGCGGCACGGTGATGACCTGGGGCAGGCGGGGTTCGAGGGGGACCACCCGCCAGCCCCAGGGCTGCTTCTGGAGGGTCCCGGGCAGGGGGACCTCGCCCCGGCCCTTGATCTCCAGCACCCGGGCCTTGAGCCGGCCGTCCCAGCCTTCGCCGCACACTTCGGCGACCACGCGGTCGCCGTGGATGGCGCCGCGCGCGTCGCGCCAGTCCACCAGCAGGTCCATGCCCGGCCCCTTGCGCGCACCCGCCAGCCTCAGGAAGCCGCCGGCGCCTTCGGGGTGGCCCAGGAACGTGGCCTCGAAGCTCTCGTACGGACGAAGCCCCGCAGCCTGGGGCCGCGGGGCTCGGGAAGGTTCCCGCCGGTCAGGCGTGCGCGAGGGAGCACGGACGGGGATGCGGGAAGAAGAACGGCGGGCCATGCCCTCAGGGTACAGGGCCTGGAGGGGTTCAGCCCTTCTTTCCCTTCTTGACGGGCTTGGCGGCCTTGACGGGAGTCGCCGGGGCCCGCCCGAACAGGACATCCAGCTGGTGCTGGACCTTCTTGCTCTCGGGATCCAGGACCGCGAGGCGATACAGGAAGCGGGCCTTGCCGGCCTTGTCGCCCTGGGCCTCAAGGTAGGCGGGGCTGGAGACGACGGCTTCGACCCACTTGAGCTTGTCGCCCTTGCCGGCCTTGTATTCCTCCACCTGGTTGACCTCGCCTTTGAGCTTGTCCTCCATCACCTTCACCATGGGATCGTAGGTCTCGCTCTCACGCTTGGTCACGTCCAGGTAGGTCTGGAAGAACTTCACCCACTTGGCGTCCTCGACCTGCTCCTTCTCCACGCCGATGGCGAGATCCAGCTCCTGGCGTTCGCCGGGATCGAGCACGCTCTTGCCCTTCAGTTCCTTGATCCGGGCATCGTTCTCCTCGAGCACCTGCTTGGCCCTGGCCCCGGCCTGGACGTAGTAGGCGATGGTCTGGGTGAACGGCTCCTTAATGGCGGCATAGCTCTCGGCGCTCAGGGCCTTGGCGGTCTTGGCGTAGTCCAGGGCCTTTTCCCAGCTGCCGGCGGCGTCCGCGGTCTCCAGGGCCAGACGGTAGGTCTGGCAGAGGTCCATGTAGTCGGAGGTGCTCTGCACCATGGTCTGGTTGTTGGTCTTGTCGAAGGCCGGCTTCACGGCCGGAAGCAGGCTCTCGACCCGCTTCAGGGCCTCAGGGTACTGGAGGTCCACCATCAGCTTCTCCACGGCCGGACGCTCAGCCTTGAGCCGGTCCCCGAAGGAGGCGGCAGGGGCCTGGGCGACCAGGGCAGCGGACAGGAGGAGGGCGGGAAGAAGGGCGTAGGTGCGCATCAGCATGACCCGAGATGAAGGGGGGCTACCCCAGGGGGAAACCCCCATTGTTCCGAGATCCTCCCGCCTTGGCTAGTCCCAGGATCGGATGTCGCCTTATCCCAAGGCTTCGCCACTGGGCGAGGAGGAAATCACGCTTGGGTGGGTCGATCCGGTTTGGCGGGCATCACCCCAAGGCTTCGGTCATCCCCCGGATCTCGGCCTTGATGCGCGCCATCTCCTCGCGGTCGATCCTGCGCGCGGGGACGCCCCCCCAGGTCTCCCCCGAGCCCACCCGGCTGCCCGGCAGCAGCACGCTCTGGGGCAGGATGGTGGCGTCGTCCCCGATGACGACATCGCCCATGACGCAGCAGGCCAGGCCGAGGGTGGCGCGGTTCCCCACGGTCACCGGGGCGATGACCAGGTTTCCGCCGCCGCCGTAGTGGGCGAAGATGCGCACGCTGCCTCCCAGGGCGGCGTCATCGCCGATGGTGATGAGCTGGGGGTCGCTGATGTACTCGGTGTTGATGAACGCGTGGCGCCCGATCTTCATCCCCATGGCCTTCAGGAACCAGATGCCGAAGGGCGTGAGCGTCACGAAGGGCAGGAAGGTGAACCGCACCAGGTAGAAGAGTCCGTTGTGCAGGAACCAGGGCAGGGCATGGATGGTGTAGTAGCCGCCCTTGAACGGCTTCACACGGGTGGGGAGCACCCAGTTGTAGGCGGGGATCACCAGCAGCAGCGTGAGCCCGAAGACGAAGAAGCAGATGGACAGGGTGAAACCGGAGGCCACCCAGGGCAGGGGGGACGGCAACCCGCGGAGCCAGGGGCGCACCTGCGTCCAGGCCCACAGGGCCGGGGCGAGGGCCAGGCCCAGGGCCGTGGAGGCCAGGGTGTACATCAGCAGTACGGCGACACCGTAGGCGAACCTGGAAAACCGGCGCAGAAGCCGGTCGAGCCAGTTCGCCGGCGGGGGATTCTTGGACTGATCCTGGGCGAAGGGCTTCATGGCTCCAGCCTAGCGGCATCGGCAGGTAGCATGGGGGCATGGATCTGGTCCTGCTCCGCCTCTCCGCCCTTGGCGACATCCTCCGCGTCCTCCCCGCCTGGGCAAACCTGTGGGAGGCCTTTCCCGGGGCGCGCTTCCGGGCTGTGGTGGAGGATCGCCACGCCTTTCTGCTGGAACCGCTGCCCTGGCTGGAACCTGTGATCGTGCGGCGGAAGCGCCTCTCGAACCCGCTGACGGCCCTGTCCGAGTTGAAGCGCGTGGCGGGTCTGGTCCGGGAGGCGGAGGTCAGCCTGGATTTCCACGGGATCCTGAAGGCGGCTCTCATCCCGCGGCTGGCGGCCATCCCGGAGCGCTGGGGGGACGGCGTCACGAAGGAGTTCGCCGGATCCCTCCAGACCCGACCGCTGCCGTTCCGCCATCAGACCCGCTACGACCAGGCTCTGGGACTGTCCGAGGCCTTCGGGCTGAGCCGGGGCGCAGGGGGGCTGGACCGCTTCAGGCCGGTGCTGAAATCGGTGGAACTGCCCGATCCGGGTGCCGTCTGGCCGCAGGGCGCGAAGCCCCGGGCGGTGCTGGTGCCAGGCGCCTCCAGGCGCGGCGCCATCAAGCGCTGGCCGCTCCGCCACTGGATCACCCTGGCGCGGCTGCTGAAGGACCGGTGGGAGCTTCGCTGGTCCCTGGGGCCCGAGGAGGAGGATCTGCGGGCCTGGCTGCCGGAAGCCACGGGAGTGCCGGCCCTGCCGCGGCTGGGTTTCTGGCAGCTGGCCGCCGCGCTCCGGCAGGCGGACCGCGTGGTGGCGCCGGACACTGGGCTCCTCCACCTGGCGGTGGTCCTCGGCGTGCCGGTCCTGGGCCTCTACGGATCCAGCGACCCGGTGGTGGCGGGGCTGCCGGGCGGCGTCGGGACCATCCTGCGGACCGGCATCAGCTGCTCCCCCTGCCGCGAACGGGCCTGCCAGCGGAGGCAATGCCTGGAGGAGCTGCTTCCTGGGCAGGTGCTGGACCACCTCTGACGCGCGGGTCCGGCGGTCTCCGGAAATTCAGGACATTCCCAAGAAAGCCCTGCTTACAGCGTGGTTTTTTGCAAGAATGGGCAGATCGGGATCGGATGCGCTATGTCTTCCTTTGACGCCTTCCAGGAACTGTTCCGGCGCCACCCGGTGCCGATGTGGATCTACGATCTGGAGACGCTCAAGTTCCTGGAGGTGAACGAGGCGGCCTGCCAGACCTACGGGTACGACCGCAGCGCCTTCCTCGCCCTCACCCTGCGCGACATCCGCCCCCCGGAAGACGTGCGCCTATTGGAAGGCAATGTCGCCCAGGGCCGGCCGCCTTTCCAGCGCAGCGGCACTTGGCGCCACATCACCCGGACCGGCCGGATCCTCCAGGTGGAGATCACCTCGCACGCCCTGCCGTTCGAGGGACGGGAGGCGGCCCTGGTGATGGCCCGGGACGTGACGGATCGGCAGACGGAGGAACAGGAACTCCAGCGGAGCCTCGTCCGGCTCGGCCAGGCCCGCAGGCTGGCCCGGCTGGTGACCTGGGACTACGATCTGCTGGCGAAGCGGCTCGAGTGGCCCGACGAGGCCATGGAGATCCTGGGATGCCAGGGGCAGGCGCCGGTCAGGCGCGCGCGGGACTACATGGCCCTGGTGCACCCGGAGGATCGGGATTGGGTCCAGGCATGGATCCAGAAGGCCCTGGGCGGCGAAGCGAATTTCGACTTCGAGCACCGGGTGCTCCTGGATTCAGGGGTGGAGCGGATTCTCCATCTGTCTGCGGAAGTCATTCGCGATGGCCACGGCCGGCCCGCCCACCTTTGGGGAGTGGCCCAGGATGTCACCGAGGCCCGCCGCCGCCTGATGGCGGACCTCCAGAGCCAGAAGCTGGAAAGCCTGGGCCTGCTGGCCGGAGGCATCGTCCACGACTTCAACAACCTCCTCACGGCGATGCTCGCGAACTTCCAGCTGGCCGCCGCCACGATCCCGGAGGACAGCCCGGCCCATCGGCACCTCCGCCTGGCCGCCGCCGCTGCCGAGAAGTCGGCGCTGCTCACCTCCCAGCTTCTGGGGTATTCGGGCAAGGGGCGGTTCCATGTGCGGCCCCTGGATCTCAACCAGGCTGCGCGGGAAGTGCTGGACATGCTCCGGTCCTCCCTGGGTTCCAGGACCGAACTCCACCTCCACCTCGAGGAGGGATTGCCGCCCGTGCTCGGGGACCCCGCCCAGATCCAGCAGGTCCTCCTCAACCTGGTCACCAACGCCTCCGAGGCCCTGGAGGGGAAGCCGGGGTCCATCCGGATCACCACCCAGTCCGCCAAGCTGGACCCCGCCTACATCCAGGGCACCTTCGCGCCCTCGGATCAGGTGACCCCCGGGCCCTATGTCTGCTTCCAGATCTCCGATACCGGGTGCGGCATCCCGCCTGACCGGCTGGGGCGGATCTTCGATCCCTTTTTCACGACGAAGGTGAAGGGACGGGGCCTGGGGCTTTCCGCCATCCTCGGCATCATCCGGAGCCATGGCGGGGTGCTGAAGGTCTACAGCGAGGAGGGCCGGGGGACGAACTTCCGGATCTTCCTGCCGGCCTCCAGCCGGGTGCTCCCCGCCCCCGGAACCGAGCCGGTGCCGGAGGGCGCGGGGGCCGTGGGCGGGTGGGTGCTGGTCGTGGACGACGACGACCTGGTCCGGGCCACCGCCCGCGGCGTCCTGGAGCGGGAGGGGTTCGAAGTCATGGAGGCTCCGGATGGCGGCAGCTGCCTGGAGGCCCTTCGGAACCATCCCGGGCGGTTCCGCCTGGTGCTCATGGACCTGACCATGCCGGGCATGGACGGCGTGGAGACCTACCAGGCCTTGAGGACCCTCGACCCGGAGGTCCAGGTGGTCCTCACCAGCGGCTACAACGAACAGGAGGCCATCAACCGGTTCGTCCAGGGGGACCTGGCCGGCTTCATCCAGAAACCATTCAGCGCCGGGGACTTGGCGCGAAGGGTGCGCGAGGCTCTGGTCAAAGCCTGAATGGCGGCTACCGGATGTTGAACTTGAACTTGCCCTCGTGGCATTCCAGGCACTTCACCTTCAGCGCCTGGTGCTGCCGGTGGCATTCCGTGCAGGGGATCTCACCCAGGTGGGAGTCGTGTGGATTGGGCTTCACGTCCTTCGTCAGGGCCTTCATGGCGGGATAGTCGCCGTGGCAGGTCATGCAGGAATCGGAGGCCACCGCCTTCTTGGTGGGCTTCTCCTCGTGGTGGCAGTCGAAGCAGTGGACGCCGGCCTTGACGTGATGGTCGGGCAGCTTGCGCCCGCCCGCGTCCTGGGCCAGGGCCGGAGCCGCCAGGAGCAGAGCGCAGAGCAGGTGGGCGATAGGTCGGGCGAGTGTCATGACGATTCCCATGAGCCGGCGGTGGGCCGCCGGATTCCAGTGCAGTCTACAAAGAGGCGTTGGCCTTGTCCGAGCAGCGTGCCTTGGGCGGCGCCAAGGATCCAGACCCTGGGTCGATTTTTCCTCGGACGCGTGACCTCAATCACGTTTAGGGCCAGATGGACGGGGGGGGCTGGTTCAGGTGTAGGATCATGACCCTGAAGGCATCTATGGTGGCATCTTTCCAGATCATTGCTAGTTAACCGATGAACTTTCAGGGGATCGACGCGGGGGCTGTACCCACCGCCCCCCTGATTCAACAAGGGGTCCATATGAGAGGGAACCGTACTCACTTCGCCGCGGGCTTGGCCGTGGTGATGGGGCTCTGCTGTTTCACGGGGCTCCAGGGCCAGACGGCCCAGACGCGGGCGAAGGTGCCCACCGTCATCCCCCACTATCAGCCCAAGGCCGCCGTGAAAGGTCCCATCGACCTGCCAGGTGCGGACGAACTCATGGACCTTGGCGACGAATGGTCCAGCGGGTTCAAGAAGTTCCATCCCGAGGCCAATCTCATCTACCGCTCGAAGTTCACGAAGGAGGCCGTGAAGGACTTCCAGGACGGCACCGCCCTGCTCATCCTGGCCGACCGGGAACTCACGACCGAGGAGACCAAGGCCTTCCAGGCCAAGTTCGGCTACATGCCGATGCGCATTCCCGTCTGCCTCGACGCCAACATCGTGTTCGTCAACAAGGCCAACCCCATCACCTCCATCTCCATGGAGCAGCTGGACGCCATCTATTCCAAGGCCCGCCTCGGCGGCAGCAAGGCTCCGGCGATGGTCTGGGGCGACCTGGGGGTCAAGGGCGAGTGGGCCAAGATGCCCATCGTCGCCTACGCCCGGGCCGAGGGGACGAACACCCGCACCTCCTTCGCCACCCAGGCCATGCTCAAGGGCGAGTTCCGGCCGGGCATCCAGGAGCGCGGCGATTCCTCCGCCCTGGCGGAAGCGGTCATGACCGACCGGGCCGGCATCGCCTTCGGCACCATGGCGTCCTGGTACTTCGCCAACAAGGTGCTTCCCGTGACGCCCTACCACATCGAGGATGCCCGCTTCCCGAACCAGGAGGCCATCACCACCAGCAAGTACCCCATGCCCCGCCTGTTCTACGCCTACCTGAACCGGACGCCGGGCCAGCCCCTGCCTCCCGCGGTCGATGAAGTCATCCACTTCCTCCTGACCCAGGAAGGCCAGAACGCCGTCGCGGATTCCGGCCTCCTCCCCGGCCCTCCGGAGTTCATCCAGATCGCCCTCAAGCGCCTCAGCCGATAGGGCAGGGGCCATCCAGGAAGAGGGAAGCCCGGCTTGGCCGGGCTTCCCTCTTCCTGGGACTACCCGCGGCGCCAGCCGACGGTGCCGTCCTTGCGGTCCTCCAGCACGATGCCCATGGCCTTGAGCTGGTCGCGCACGCGGTCGGCTTCGGCCCAGTTCTTCGCGGCCTTGGCGGCCTTCCGGGCCTCGATGAGGGCCTCGACTTCGGCGTCGAGGCTGGCCTCCTCGTGGGGCCAGGCGGCGAAGATGGCGTCGGCCTCGTCCAGGAAGGCCAGCGCGGCGTCCCGCTCCTCGCGGGTGAGGGCCACATGGTCGTCCTGGGCGTTGAGGTCGCTGATGAGGGTGAAGATCGCCGCCAGGGCCTCCGGCGTGTTGAGGTCGTCCGCCATGGCCGCCCAGAAGGCCTCCCGTGCCTGCGCGAGCCGGGCCGCGGGATCGATGGCCTCGGCCCAGGGGCCACCGCCCGCCTGCCCCTCCCCCTCCATGCGCTTGCGGAAGGCCCGGATGCGCTTGAGGGAGTTCTCGGCGGCGCGCAGGCCCTCGAAGCTGAAGTTCAGAACCTTGCGGTAGTGGTTGCTCTGGATGGCGTAGCGGAGCGCGATGGCGTCCACACCCTTGGCCACGAGGTCGCGCAGGGTGAAGAAGTTCCCCAGGCTCTTGGCCATCTTCTGGCCTTCGACCATGAGGAACTCGCCGTGGACCCAGTGGTTCACCCAGCGGTGGCCCAGGCAGCCCTCGCTCTGGGCGATCTCGTTCTCGTGGTGGGGGAAGATGAGGTCCACGCCCCCGCTGTGGATGTCCACGCGCTCGCCCAGCAGCTCCATGCCCATGGCGGAACACTCGATGTGCCAGCCGGGCCGGCCGGGGCCCCAGGGGCTGTCCCACCAGGGCTCGCCGGGCTTGGCGGCCTTCCACAGCACGAAGTCCGTGACGGAATCGCGTTCGTACTCGTCCGCGTCCACCGAGGCGCCCGCCTGCATGCCCTCGCGATCGAGGTGGGCCAGGCAGCCGTACTGGGGCAAGCCGGCGATGCGGTAGTAGACGCTGCCCTCGCGGACGTAGGCCAGCCCCTTCGCCTCGAGCTCCTGCACCAGGTGGATCATCTGGGGAATGTAGGCCGTGGCGCGGGGGAGGAAATCGGCCTGCTGCACGCCCAGGGTGGCCAGGTCCTCCAGGAAGACGGCGGTGAAGCGCTCCGTGAGGGCTTTCATGGCCTCGTGGCGGGCCTCGTTGCTGGCGTCCGCCGGCAGGGCCCCTTGGGAATCCCGGATGATCTTGTCCTCGACATCCGTGATGTTCATGCAGTGGCGGACCTCGTGGCCAGCGGCCTGGAAGGTGCGCTTGAGGAGGTCCTGGAAGAGGAAGGTTCTTAAATTTCCAATGTGCGCGTAGTTGTAGACTGTGGGTCCACAGGTGTACAAGGAGACACTCCCTGGCACCACGGGCACCACGGGCTCGATCTTTCGGGTCAGGGTGTTGAAAAGGGAGATCTGCCGCTGCATCTTCATGGCACTAGGTAACCATCTTTGTCCGTTCTTCTGAAGGCTTCGTGTGTCCTCATGGGTCTCTTCGGCGGAAAATCCAGGGAACAGGCCCCCCTCAGGCAAGACGAGCGCCTGCGCCAGGTGGAGGAGGAGAACCGGGCCCTCAAGAGCCGCCTGGAGGAAACCCAGGAGCTGGTGCGCCATCTCGACCAGGACCGGGATCTCCTCCTGGGCACCGTGGAGCGGCTCCGTCCGGGGCTCACCCCCCGGGAGCTGGGCGAGGCCCTCATGGAGGTCTGCTTCAAGCCCCTGGGCCTGGCCTGCTTCTACCTGGCCCTGGCGGATTGGGACCGCGATCAGCTTGAGTTCGTGCTCTACCACGAGGGTGGCCGGGTCCGGCAGCACCCGTCCCGGCGGCTCTCCGAGCGGGCCGGTCTGTCCGAGCGGGTCCTCGCCAGCGGCCGGGCCATCTACATCCGGACCATGGAGGAGGGGCAGGCTTCCGGCAGCCTGCTGACCGCCGCCGAACAGGCCACCGGACTCATCCCCCATTCCTGGTACGGCGTCCCCCTGGGCCGGGGTGACCGACCGGTCGGGCTGGTGAGTTTCCAGAGCTTCCAGACGGATGCCTTCAGCGAAAGCCGGCGGCGGGTCATGGACGCCCTGGCCGCCCTCACGTCCACCTGCCTGTGCCCCCAGGAGACGCTTCAGCGCCCCTGAACCAGGGCCAGGAGATCTTCGGGCAGCACGCGGGCGCGGTTGTCGGAGCCGGCCACCAGGTGGACGCTCTCCCCCTCGGCCAGCAGCGCGCCATCCCGCTCGATGCGGTAGCCGAACACCATGCGACGGCGGCCGGTCTCCTGCAGGAAGGTCCGCACCTGCACCAGCTCGTCGTAGCGGGCCGGCGCGCGGAAGCGGACCCGGATCTCGTTCACCACGAGGCGCACGCCCCGGGCCTCCCAGTCCGCGTAGCTCTGGCCCAGCTCCCGCAGGAAGTCGCTGCGGCCCAGCTCCATCCAGACCGGATAAGTGGCGTGGTGGACGATGCCCATGGCATCGGTCTCGGCGTAGCGCACTCGAAGTTCGGTCAGCGATTCCATGGCTCCAGCGTACAACGAGAAGCCCCGCCGAAGCGGGGCTTGTGGTGCACGCGGAGGGGCTCCCGGCTACTCGATGGTGACGCGGATGTGATCGCCCTTGTCCGTGGTGACTTCCAGGAGCAGGTCGCCCGGCTTGGCGCCGGCAAGCAGCTTCTGGAGCTGTTCGGGCTTCATGCCCTTCTTCGTTTCACCGTTGATCTTGATCTCGCCCTCACCGGCCATGTCGAGAATGCCGTTGGCCAGGCTGATGGGCATGCGGATGTGCACTTCGTTGGGGCCATCCTCACCCTTGTGCCTGGCATGGTGGTGGAAGGATTTGGAGACGATGTCCACCTTGAGAAACCGCGCGCTCTGCGCGGCCAGGGGAAGACTGAGGCTGGCCGCCAGGGCCAGCGGGATCATGATGGCGCGCATGAGCGGCCTCCTTGGAAGGAATGGGGTCGGCACTCGCCGGGTCGCTTGAGATTACGGGCCGCTGAACCGGAAGATTAGCCCGGGTATCCTGGAAGATGGAACGGAAGGCCGCCTGCCTCCATCCAAGTCCCTGTCAAGTCCCTGTGCGGTCCGCCCGCCCTCTCCCCGGAGTCCCAGCATGAAGTCCCTCGCCGCCCTCCTGCTCATCGCCGCGCCCCTGGTGGCGCAGGGACCCGTGAAGTGGGAGCACGATTACAAGACCGCCCTCAAGCGCGCCAAGGCCGAGAAGAAGGTCATCTTCATGGACCTCTGGACGGAATGGTGCCCCCCCTGCCAGTACCTGCAGAAGAACATCTTCCCCAGCGCCGAGGGCCAGGCTGCCCTAGCCAAGGTCGTGCCCTTCTCCGCCCTGGTGCAGAAGCGCGACCGCACTCCGTTGCCGGAGGGGACTCGGCTGGCCGAGCAGTTCGGGCTGGAAGCCTTCCCGACCATGGTGATCCTCGATGCCAACGGCAAGGAGGTCCGCCGCCAGGTGGGCGCCTTCCGCACCGGCGCCGAGTTCGCAGCCTGGCTGGGGGCGAAATAGCTTTCGGCTATCAGCTGTCAGCTATCGGCTGTCAGTCAACAAAGCACGGCGGCCTGAGGGCCGCCGTTTCTTTCGCTGAAAGCTGACAGCTGATGGCTGACGGCTTCTAGAGATCCTTCACCCCACCGGCCGTTTTCGGTGGTTTGGGCAGGCGCTGCTTGAGGCCCTCCAGCTCGTCCTGCTGGGCGCCCATGCTGGGACGGGGTGGGGGCGGCGGCGGGGGCTTCTTGGGGTTGGGCGGAGGCGGCGGAGCGGCATCTTTCACGAGGGTCTGGAGGTCGTGGATGGCGTCCCGTTGGCCCGGCTGTTCGAGCAGCAGCCGCTCCAACAGGGCCCGGGCTTCGGCGGGGCGCTGGGCGTCCAGCTGGGCCCGGGCGGCCAGCAGCAGGGCGGGGGCGCGCCAGGGCGGCAGGGGCCGGGGGGCGCCCTGGCCCATCAGGGGGGACAGGGCCTTGAGGGCCTCTTCGGGGGAGCCGCTCCGCAGGTCGATCAGGGCCGCCAGGAGGAGGTGGGAGGGCTTGGCGTCATCGGGGCGCCACCGCTGGGCGCCGGGCAGGTCGCCCTCTTCCAGGGCCCGCTGGGCGAGCCAGGCCTTCACGCTGGGAGGAGCCCAGACCTTGCGCGTCTGAGCGTGGAGGGGGGCGCCCAGAGCCGCCAGCAGGAGCAGGATGGGCCGCCAGCGGGCCATGGGCTTCCCGGCGAAGAACAGCCAGAGGGCCAGGCCAACCAAGGCCAGCCAGGCCCCCACCTCGGGGTGGGCCGGCTGAAGGGAGCGCCGGGTGGGCAGGGGGAGCCTGCCGGCGGCCAGGGCCTGGAGGCCCGTGGCGGCGGTTTGGCCGCTGGTGAAGACCTGGCCTCCGGTGGCCTCGGCCAGGCGCGCGAGGAATTCGGGGTGGGCGGTGCTCACCGCGGGTTCCGCCGCCGGAGGTGCCCCCTCCGGGCCGGGCTTCGCCGGAACGGCATGCGGCTGGCCGTCCCCGAAAGCCAATACGCAGACGGGGAGCCTGGCCTGCTTGAGGGCGCTGGCGGCGCGGTCCAGGGCGGCTTCGGGGGCCTCCCAGGTCTCTTCACCGTCGCTGAGCAGCAGGATCACCGCGGGGGCATCCCGGTCGGCCTGGGCGGCCACCTGGGGCAGGCCCCGCCCCAGGCTGGTGCCGGGGGAGCCGACTTCGCCGGGGACCACGGCCCGCAATGCCTCGCGCAGGAGGGTCCGATCCTCGCCGGGGGGCTGGACGGGGATGGCATCGCCGGTCACCAGGTCCAGGCTCCAGCGCAGGCCGGCCTGGGGCTGGGACCAGAGGTGGTCCAGGGCGCCCACCGCCGCGTCCCACCGGGAGCGTCCACCCGCATCGGGTACGGTCATGGACCGGCTGGCATCCAGCACCACATGCACGGTCAGCCGCGGGAATTCGGGCAGGCCCCAGCGGGGCTCCGCCAGGCCGAGGCCCAGGCCCGCTAACATCAGGGCCATGCCCAGGCCTTGCCAGAGCGGGCGCTGGCCCACCACCTGCACGCCCAGGCCCGGCCGCAGGTGGGCGCGCAGGGCCAGGCCCAGGGCCGTCAGCGCCGCCGCGCCGAAGGGCGCCAGGAGCCAGGGATGGGTGAAGGGCAGGTTCATGATCCCTCCACCCAGGCGGGCCTTGGCTTGCCGCGCTTGAAGGCCAGATCGGCGGCCAGGGGCAGGGCCAGCAGGGCGGCCACCAGCAGGCACCAGCGGGCCAGGGGCTGGCCTTCGGTGGGCTGATCCACGGGCAGGAGGGTCTTCTCCAGCTGGTCCACGGCGGCGAGGCTGCGGGCCAGGCCGCCGGGATCCTCGGCGCTGAAGGACTCGCCGCCGGTGAGGTGGGCCACCTGCTGAAGGGTGGCATGGTCCACCTCCACGCGGAGGCGGGCAAAGCCGCCACCCTCGAGGGGCACGAGGCTTTCGCCGTCCGTCCCGAGGGCCACGGCGTGGATGCGGATGCCGTTGTGGCGGGCCTCCTCGGCGGCCTCCTGGGGCGTGACGCGACCCCGGTTCTGCACGCCATCCGTGATGAGCAGGATCACGCGGCTGCGGGCCGGGCTGTCCTCCAGGCGCCGGACGGCGGTCATGAGGGCCGAGCCGATGGCCGTGCCGTCGTCGCGGCTGTCCAGGTTCAAGCGGGCCAGCATGCGGAGCAGGCGGGTGTGGTCGGCGGTCAGGGGGCTGAGGGTGACCGGATGGGCGCTGAACAGGATGAGGGCGAAGCGGTCATCGGGGCGCCGCTGGACGAACTGGGCGAGGGTGCGGCGGGCCGCATGCCAGCGGTCCTCCTCCGGCCGGTCGAGGATCTGCATGCTGCTGCTGCCGTCGAGGACCACGGCGAAATCCACGACTGGGGCCTCGCCCCGCACGGGCCGGCGCCATTCCGGCCCGGCCGCGGCCAAGCCGAGGGCCAGGGCCAGCAGCGGCGGCAGCCAGTGGGAGCTGAGGCGGGCCAGGGAGCTCGAAGGCCGCGACGAGGGGATGCCCCAGCGGTAGATCACCCGCCAGGCCCAGATGAGCAGGGGGACGGCCACCAGCAGGAGCAGGGGATGGCGCAGGGCGATCATGCGTCCCCCTTCAGGCCGCCGCGGGCATCCAGCGCCGCCACCAGCGGCTCCGGGGCGGGGAAGGGCGGTTCCGTGCGGCCGAACCGGGCCGCATCGAGGCTCTTCACCCACTGGTCCCAGGGGTCGAGGTTGCGGGCCTGGAATTCGGTGGGCCCCCAGGCCCGGGCGGCCTCCCCGAAGCGGGCAGCCAGCAGGTCGCGGCCCAGGGCATGGGCGGCGTCGAGGGCGGCCCGATCCCGGTTGGCCGGGGGCCAGTGCCGGCGGAAGGCGTGGGCCGCGTGGTGCAGATGGCGCTTGGCGGAACCCCTCCGCCAGCGCCGGGTGGCCCAGGCGGCGAGGCCCAGGGGCGGCAGCAGCAGCAGGCTGGCCCAGGCCCAGGGGAAGGGGATGGCTGGCAGGAGATCCTCGTTCCCGCCCCCGAAGCCCACCCAGGGTCCGCCGAAGGGGATGGTGCGGGGTACCTCGATGCGCAGTTCGGGGCTGCGCTGGCCATTGCCCAGATCCAGGGCGGGAATCACGGCGGCGCCCGGCTCCAGGGCCTGCACCTGGAACCGCCAGCCACGCCCATCGGCCAGGGGCTCCATGGAGCGGAGGCGGAGCGGCCCGAGGCGGTCCTCCACGGTGGGTCGAGGCGGCGCTGGCGCCGCCGGATCCTCCTCCCGCAGCTCGAGCACCTGCAGTTCACCCAGCTTGAGCCGACCCGGCGCCTTCCAGGTGGGGCTGGCCAGGACGGACAGGCACCCCGCCAGCACCAGAACCCCAGTCTTTTGATAGCTCGGAATGCGCCTGCGGACTCCGGGCATGAAAGGGCGATTGGAGGAACCCAGCGCCAGCATCATGCCCCCCCCACCCGCAGCCAGGCGTTCAGCTTCACGATGGGGTCCTCCAGGAGGTCCCAGCGCTGCCGCTCGATGGCGGCGGAGAAACCCGGGTCGGGCCAGGCCGGGGCCTTGGGGTTCTCGGGGGTCTCCGGCTGGAACCAGACCAGCCGGTGGCGGGTGGCCAGGGGCTTCAGGAGCGGGGCCAGACCCTGCAGCCCCGCGCCGTTGCTGAAGAGCCAGAGGCGATGGCCCTTCCCGTGCTCGCCCCAGTGGCCCAAGGCCTCGCGCCAGGCGGCCTCCGTGGGAAGGGACGGCCCCCGCTCGGCCAGCGTCTCCAGGATGCGCAGGCCATGGATGCGGCCGCGCTTGGGAGCGATGCGCAGGGCGGGCGTGCGCCCGTCGCCGGGGACGATGAGGCCCAGGCGGTCCCCCGTGGCCTGGAGGGTGGCGAAGGCGGCCCCGCAGAGCTCCATGGTCCAGCGCAGGGGCGACACGGGATCGCCCAGGAACATGGAGGGCGAGGGATCCACCACCAGCCACAGCACCAGGTCGCGGCTGCTTTCGAACCGTTTCATGATCGGCTCGCCGGTGCGTGCCGTGAGGGGCCAATTGATGAAGCGGGGATCATCCCCCGGCACGTAGGGCCGGTTTTCCACGAAGGTGAGGCCGGCGCCCTTGAGCTTGGAGGGATGCTGGCCCTCGGTGCCGCCGCTCAGGCGGCCGCGCAGGCGCAGAGGCAGGCGTCGCAGGCGGGCGAGGAAGCGGGCGGGAAGGGGCATGGGGGTTCAGTATGGCGCAGGGCGGGCCCCGCGGGAGGCGAGAGTCTGTCCTACCACTTCACCCGCACGCGATAGGTCAGCTTGGCGCTGCCCTCGGCGGGGACGGTGACGCTGAAGCGGGCAGTGCCCGCGCTCTCCTTGGCGAAGGGCTGGCTGTTCTGCAGCATCTCCCAGTCGCCGGGCAGGGGCTCGAGCACGCTGACGGTGATGGCCTCCTTCTTGGCGTTCTTCAGCTCGATCTCGTACGCGGACTCATGGACGAAGCCGAACTTCCCCTGCCGGCCGAGGCTCTTGTAGTCGGTCTGCTTGCGCCGGGCGGTGACATCGAAGGCCTCGCCCAGCTTCAGGCGGACCAGCTCGTTCTTGGGTGTGTGGTCGACATTGTCCTCGCCCACGAACTGGGCGCGGCCGGCGCTGTCGCGCTTGTAGACGCGGATGATGCCCTTGGGCAGGGGCATGCCCAGGCGGCTGGATTCCTTGTTGTCGAAGGCCACGAAGACCGCCACCTTCTGCTTGTCGCCCAGGTCGCCATAGCTGCCGGAGTAGTAGTAGGGCTGGCCCTGAAGCAGGTACTCCTTGCGGACGGGCACGGCGCTGGCGCTGAGCAGGGCCACCTGCTTGGTCTGGTTCACGGCCAGGGTGGTGGGGCGGTCCAAGGTGTAGAGGTGGTACTCGAAGAGGCTCTCTTCGGCCATGCGGGGTGCCGCCGGGGCGGCCTTGGCGGCCATTCCCGCCATTTCGTAGACGCGCTCGGGACGCTGCTGCGCCCGGTTCACATCCCCCGCCACCAGCTGCAGGGTGGCGTTGGGATAGGCGGCGCCGCTCTGATTGGTGAGGGTCACCCAGCCGCTGAGGTCGAGGGTCTTCTCGTCCGGCGCCAGGTTGGCCACGTAGTCGGCCCGCCAGGAGAGCCCGCCCGTGAGGTAGCTCAGCTCCAGCTTCTGCTCGCGGTCGGCGCCGCTGTTGAGGCTGATCACCAGGGTGGGCCGGGCCCGCAGGTTGCCGGGCACCTTCGGGAAGGCGATCCGGCCGGGAGCGCTGGTCTCGATGCGATCAGCGAATTGGAGCACGGTGCCGTTGTTGGTGGCCAGCACCGTGGCCTCCTCGCGGATCTCATCGGTGCCCGGGCCGGCCGCTTTCGGCCGGGCGGAGATCACCGTCACCTTCTCGCCCACATACTTCTCCAACAGCTTCTGGGGCGTGAGCAGGTCGAAGTCGAAGTTCTGTTCCGCCACCCAGAAGTCCTTCGGGTGCGTCAGGTTCCGCAGCAGGGCTGTTTCCGGCCGGATCTGGGCGGACACCTCCTGGAAGGCCAGGCGGGATTCGCCCTTCGGCAGCCGCACCTCTCGGGTGTCCTTCACCAGGGCCAGGTTGTCGTTGTAGATCGTGACCGCCAGGGCCTTCTGGTCCTTCAGCGTGGTGACCGCTTCCTGGGAGATCAGGAGCGAGGGCAGGGCGGCGAGCAGCAGGGCGGGGCGCATGGAACCTCCGGGGATGGGTGCGGGCGGGATGGGCCCGGTACCAGGTCATGTCGCGATGAAGGGAATCCTTTCAGGGAAACGCCAGAAAGGAAACCGGTGATGAACGGCGATGGACGGGGATGAAAAGCAGGAGCCTGCCTTCCCCCTCACCGTTCATCCCCGTGCATCCCCGGTTCCGGTCTTCCCGGTGGACCCGGATCCTTAATCGTTCAGACCAGCTGGCCCGCTCCCGCCAGTTCCTGGATCCGCGCCAGGCCGCTGTCCAGCTGGCCCTGGAGCAGCTTCTCGGCGCCCATCATGGCCATCATCATGGGGATGTCGGCCTCGTCCACGAGGCGCAGGGTGGAACCCTCGCCGGCGGCGGCAATCTCGAAGCGCAGCTCGTGATCGAACATCTTTTTCGCGCCGGGGACCAACACCACCCGCTGGCCGGGCACGCGCTCCTTCACCACCAGCTCCTGGGGCATCTTCATGCCCATGACCTCGATGACATAGCTGTGCCTGTCGGCGTCGCCCTGGAAGGCCATGGCGGCCGGCTCGAGGAAGGCGCGGTGCTTCGAGAGGTCCGAGAGGAAGGCGTACAGCGCGTCGGCGGAGACGGGCAGGGTGGCCGTGGCGGTCTTGATCGTGGTCATGGAGGCTCCAGGGGTGGAAGAGCCATCGAACCATGAAGCGGAAGGGATCGCGAGGCCCTACCTCCGGGAAGGGTGCTCCGGCCTCAGTACTGCCGCTCGCCGAAGAAGGCTGTGCCGATGCGGACCTGGTCGCTGCCAGCCTTCACGGCGGCTTCCAGGTCGGCGCTCATCCCCATGCTGAGGCGCAGGGGCCGTCCCAGGTCCTGCTGGAGGCGCTCGCGCAGGGCTTGCAGCTGGACGAAGGCGCCCGGGTCTTCGGGCGGAGGAATGGCCATGAGACCCCGGAGCGGCAGGTGGGGGTCATCACCGAGGGCCCCCATCAGGGCGGGCAGATCCGCCTCGGCGCAGCCGCCGAGTTTGGTCGCTTCGTCCCAGAGGTCCACCTGGATCCAGACGGGGCGAACCACGCCCAGTTCTCCGGCCAGGCGGCGCAGGCGCTCGGCCAGCTCGGGGCGATCCAGGCTCTGGATCTCCCGGAAATGCTGAAGGGCGGGCTTGGCTTTGTTGCGCTGGAGGGGGCCGAGGAGCACGAAGGCCAGGTCGGGCGCGGCGGCGGCCTTGTCGGCGCCCTCCTGCACATAGTTCTCGCCGAAGCGCGTGAAGCCGAGGGCCGCCGCCTCCTGGATCAACGCCAGGGGCTGCTTCTTAGAAACCGGCAGCAGCTCGACGCTCTGCGGGTCGCGGTCCGCGGCCTCGCAGGCCTGGATGATGCGGGCGCGCAGGCCCTCGAGGCGATCTGCCAGGTTCACGGCAGGAAGAGGATCCGCTGGCAGGATTCGCAGGCCACGGCGTCCTTGGCCTCTTTCAGCTGGAAGAGGAAGGGGCCGCGGAGCTTCACGTGGCAGCCCGAGCAGGCGCCGTTCTCCACGGGCACCACGACGCGGCCCTGGCGGGCGCTGGCGAGCCGGTGGAACCGGGTGACCTCAGGCGTGGCCAGCTTGGCCTCCAGCGCGGCCTGCTTGGCCTTGAGCTGCTTGCGCCCCTCGACCTGGTTGGCATGCTCGGCCAGGAAGATGGCGTGGAGTTCGTCGAACTGGGCCTTGAGCGTGGCGCGCTCGGATTCGAGTGCCGCCAGCGCCTGCGTGAGGGCGTCCGCTTCAGTTTCGTAGGCCTTCAGGGGGCGGGAGACGGAGGCACGCAGGCGCTCCTTCTCGTCCAGCTCGCGGATGGCCGCGGTGTAATGCACTTTCTGGCTGGTGGTCTTGACGGCAGCCCGGGCGCGCTCCTCGTCCTTCTGCGCCAGGACCAGCTCCTTGGATTTCACCTGGATATGCGTCCGGGCCGAGTCCAGCGACTTGGTCTTTTCCGCCATCTGCTTCTCGATGGCTTTGAGCCGGGTGTCCAGGGCCGCCAGATCCGGGGGCAGGGCCGACAGGTCGCGCTCAATGGTCCGAAGGTAGTCCAAGGTGGCTTGCAGGTCGCGCAGGATGGCAAGGTGTTCCATGGAATTGAGGCTACACCCGCTGAGAGCCCGCCGTTCGGATTTGGAATATGACAATGTAATGAAGAAAATATTAATCATTGAGACTAAAATATTTCGAAACCTTGAAAAATCCTGCTTGACCGGGTCCTGGGATCGATGACAGACTTGGCACTCGCTGTGGCCGAGTGCTAACAGCTCCCTTTCGTCCCTTTCACTTCTTTCCAAGGAGGTCCCATGGCTATCAAGCCTCTTTCCGACCGCGTGGTGCTGAAGCGCGTCGACGCCGCCGAGACCGTCAAGGGCGGCATCATCATCCCCGACACCGCCAAGGAGAAGCCCATGGAGGCTGAAGTGGTGGCCGTCGGCGAGGGCAAGATCAACGAGAACGGCACCCGCAACCCCATGTCCGTCAAGGCTGGCGAGAAGGTGCTGATCGGGAAGTACAGCGGCACGGAAGTGAAGATCGACGGCGTCGACCACGTGATCGTGCGCGAAGACGAGATTCTCGCGATCGTCGGCTAACGCCGCTTTCTGCTCTCGGCCATCAGCTGTCCGTTGATAGCCGAGAGCCGAGAGCTGACAGCCAAGTACCTCGACCGAACCCAACCATTACCCATTTCGGAGACACACATGGCCAAGTCCATCATCTATGCCGAAGATGCCCGTCAGGCGATCCTGCGCGGCGTGAACAAGCTCGCCGACGCGGTGCAGGTCACCCTCGGCCCCAAAGGCCGCAATGTCCTCATCGAGAAGAAGTTCGGCTCCCCGCTCATGACCAAGGACGGCGTCACCGTCGCCAAGGAAGTGGAGCTGAAGGACAAGCACGAGAACATGGGCGCCCAGCTGGTGCGCGAGGTCGCCTCCAAGACCTCCGACATCGCCGGTGACGGCACCACCACCGCCACCGTCCTGGCCCGCGCCATCTACCGCGAGGGCATCAAGGCCGTCGTGAGCGGCGCCAACACCATGGAGATCAAGAAGGGCATCGACCTCGCCGTCGACACCGTCGTGGCCGCCATCGACGACATCAAGAAGCCCGTGGAGGGCAACGCCATCGCCCAGGTCGGCACCATCTCCGCCAACGGCGACGCCGAGATCGGCAAGATCATCGCGGAAGCCATGGCGAAGGTCGGCAAGGACGGCGTCATCACGGTGGAAGAGGCCAAGGGCCGCGAGACCGAACTGACGGTTGTCGAGGGCATGCAGTTCGACCGCGGCTACCTCAGCCCCTACTTCGTGACCAATCCCGACCAGATGAAGGTCGAGCTGGAGAACCCCTACATCCTCGCCTACGAGAAGAAGGTCTCCAACATGCGCGACCTCCTGCCCCTGCTGGAGCAGGTCGTCAACAGCCGCCGCCCCCTGCTGATCATCGCCGAGGACGTGGACGGCGAGGCGCTGGCCACCCTCGTGGTGAACAAGATCCGCGGCACCCTGAACGTGGCCGCCGTGAAGGCCCCCGGCTTCGGCGACCGCCGCAAGGCCATGCTCGAGGACATCGCCGTCCTGACCGGCGGCAAGGCCATCAGCGAGGATCTGGGTCTCAAGCTCGAGAACCTCACGCTGGCTGACCTCGGCAGCGCCAAGAAGATCGTCATCGACAAGGAGAACACCACCATCGTCGAGGGTGCCGGTGCCACCGAGGCCATCCAGGGCCGCGTGAAGCAGATCCGCGCCCAGGTCGAGGTCTCCACCAGCGACTACGACAAGGAGAAGCTGCAGGAGCGCCTGGCCAAGCTCGTGGGTGGCGTCGCCGTCATCAAGGTGGGCGCGGCTTCCGAGACCGAGATGAAGGAGAAGAAGGCCCGCGTGGAAGACGCCATGCACGCCACCAAGGCCGCCGTCGAGGACGGCATCGTGGCCGGCGGCGGTGTCGCGCTGCTCCGCAGCCTGACCAAGCTCGCCGCACTGAAGGTCACCGGCGACCAGGCCACCGGCGTCGAGATCGTCCGCAAGTCCCTGGAGGAGCCCCTCCGCCAGATCGCCAACAACGCCGGCGTCGAAGGCTCCGTGGTCGTGAACACCGTCCGCGAGGGCAAGGACAACTACGGCTACAACGCCGCCACCAATGAGTACGGCGACATGGTGAAGTTCGGCGTGGTCGATCCCGCCAAGGTGACCAAGTCCGCGCTGCGCAACGCCGCCTCCGTGGCCGCCATGATGCTGACCACCGAAGCGATCATCACCGAGCTCCCCGAGCCCAAGGCCCCCGCTCCCGCGGGCCCCGGCATGGGCGGCATGGAAGACATGTATTAATCAGCCGCGACTGCGGTTCGTGGAAAGGCCCCGCGGTTGCGGGGCCTTTTTTTGGATGCACTGGCTAGGAGTTTGGGGGGGCTCGGATGGGCGTGATTCGCTCCCAGGGGGCCCCGCATCGTCGCGACATGTATTAAGAGCCATCAGCCGGCAGTTGTCCGAGAAACGCCCCGCGGTCGCAGGGCGTTTCTCGGCATGGCCGTGAGGGTAAGGCGACCTGAATGTCCTTAGAGGGTGTTGCAAAGTGACAAAAAACCACCAGTAGGGGGGCTGAAGCCGGGGAACGGAAAACCCGCCCCTGCAACGGGGGATGGCGCGAAGAACGGGATGGCCTAACCCATGCAGTTCCTGGGAAGTGGCTCGCGAAAGCGAAGCTTTTTTCTTATATGAGACAACATCGTCATTTTTAATTCATACCAAGGGGTTGACTATGGTTTCGCCCGAATGGATGCTTCTTTCGAACCTCCGGGAATACCTCCCGGAAACTTGAAAAGGCAGGAGAACCCATGGGCATGGGCCTTCTCTTCGACGCTACGCGCTGCATCGGTTGCGGCGCCTGCAGCTCCGCGTGCAAGGAGCAGAACAAGCTACCGGGCAAGGTAGAGGAGGTGTTGACGGCCTATACCTGGACCACGGTCCAGGAGCGGGAGGGCCTCAACGTGCGGCGCCTGTGCATGCACTGCGAAGTGCCCACCTGCGCCTCCGTCTGCCCCGTGGGCGCGCTGAAGAAGACGCCGGAAGGGCCGGTGGTCTACGATGCCGAGCGCTGCATGGGCTGCCGCTACTGCATGATGGCCTGTCCCTTCGAGATCCCGAAATACCAATGGGACCGGCCGGTGCCCGTGGTCGGCAAGTGCATCATGTGCGCGGGCCGCATCAAGGAGGGGCAGCCCACCGCCTGCGCCGCGGCCTGCCCGGCGGAGGCCACGATCTTCGGCAAGAAGGAGGATCTGATCTGGGAGGCCCGCACCCGCATCCGGCAGAAGCCCGGGGCCTACGTGGACCACATCTACGGACTCACGGAAGCCGGTGGAACCTCGGTCCTGATGATCTCCAACGTGCCCTTCGAGAAGCTGGGGCTGAAGTCCAACCTGCCGGGCGAGCCTCCGGCCATGAAGACCTGGCAGGTGCTGTCGAACATCCCCGACTTCGTGGCGGTGTGGGCCGTCTTCCTGTATGGGGTGCACTGGATCACCGCCCGGCGTGAGGAGGTGGCCAAGGCCACGGCCAACGGCCATGGCCGCAACGGACAAGGCAATGAACGGGAGGACCGGTCATGAACACCCTCGCTACGCTCGCGCCGCGCCGGTTCCGGCCGGGTTTCTGGACAGCGGTCTTCGTGGTCCTGTTCCTCGCCTTCTGCGCAGTCACCGTGATCCGCTACACCAAGGGCCTCGGGGCGGTCACCAACCTGAGCGACCAGTTCCCCTGGGGCCTCTGGATCGGCTTCGACCTCCTCTGCGGCGTGGGCCTGGCCGCCGGCGCCTTCACCCTCACCGCCGTGGTGCACCTCTTCAACCTCCATCGCTTCGAGCCCATCGTTCGCCCCACGATCCTCACGGGCTTCCTCGGCTACGCCTTCGTGATCGTGGCGCTCCTGCTCGATCTGGGCCAGCCCTGGCGCATCTGGCACGCCATCATCTACTGGAACACGCACTCGGTCATGTTCGAGGTGGCCTGGTGCGTGATGCTCTACACCACGGTGCTGGCTGTGGAGTTCGCCCCGGTGGTGCTCGAGTACTTCGGCTTCCACACACCGGCCAAGCTCATCCATCAGCTCATCACACCCCTGGTCATCCTCGGCGTGCTCCTCTCGACCCTGCACCAGTCGTCGCTGGGCTCGCTCTACCTCATCGTCCCCAGCAAGCTGCATCCGCTCTGGTACTCCCCGATGCTGCCGCTCCACTTCTACATCTCGGCCATCGGCGCGGGCATCGGCATGATCGTCCTGGAGTCGTACCTCAGCAAGCGGGCCTTCCACCGCCACCTGGAGATGGACCTCCTGGAACCCCTGGCCCGGGGCATGGTGGTGGCGCTGGGCATCTACGGCCTCATGCGGCTGCAGGGGATCGCCCGCAACCACGCGTTCGGGACGATCTTCAACCTCAGCTATGAAGGGCGCATGTTCCTCCTCGAGTTCACGCTCGGCGTGGTGCTGCCGGTGGTGCTGATGTCGTTCCGACGCCTTCGCACGAACCCCGACTGGCTGGTGGGCAGCGCCTTCCTGGCGGTGCTCGGGTTCGTCATGAACCGCCTGAACGTGAGCATCACGGGCATGGAGGCGGCCTCCGGCACGCGCTACCTGCCCTCGGCCATGGAGATCACCGTGTCCCTGGGCCTGGTGGCCATCGGCATGGCGGTCTTCGCCTTCGCCGTCCGCACTTTCTCGGTCTTCCCCGAAGGCCCGGTGGCGGAGCGTCCCAAGGAACCGGCCATAGGAGCCTAGGGTCTGCCTTCAGAACGGGGTGTGGCCGCGCAAGGGGCGCCGCCCAAGCGAGACAAGGAGAACGACGATGGCAATTGCGGCACTATTGGCGAGGAGTTCGACGCAGTATCGCGCCGGGCGCCGCCCCTTGCCCTCCGGGACGGGGCCAGCCGCCCCCCTGGTTGCGTTGCCGGCCTTGAACGATGTCTCGCATCGCCCGGCGGCCGGCGCCTTGCCAGGAGTGCGGCTGGCCGGCGTCGCGGCCCACATCCGTTCTGAAGGCAGGCCCTAGCCATGCGGACCCGCATCGGCACTCGTCTGATCCTCGGCGCCGGCTTCGCCACGGCGGTGGTGATCGGGGGCATGGCCTTCGCCCTGCTCCGGTCGCACACCGCCCAGCTCCTGGCGGAGCGGACCCGCAGTGCGGACCAGTTGAGTGAGACGATCAAGAGCGCCACCCACTTCGACATGCTCGAGAACCGCCGGGAGAACCTGCACCGGCAGATCCGCGCCGTGGGCGGCCTCCAGGGCGAAGGCATCCGGAAGGTCCGGGTCTTCAACAAGGAGGGGCGCGTCATGTTCTCCTCCGCGGAGGAGGAGATCGGTTCCAGCCTCGATATCCGGGGCGAGGCCTGCTACGCCTGCCACGCGGAGGGCCGGCCCCTGGAACGGCTGGGCATCCAGGCCCGGGCCCGGACCTTCCGGGCCCCCGACGGAACCCGCGTCCTGGGCCTCATCAATCCCATCCCCAACGAGCCTTCCTGCTCCACGGCGGACTGCCACGCCCATGCCGCGAAACAGAGCCTCCTGGGCGTCCTGGACGTGAACATCTCCCTCGCCGAAGTGGATCGCGAGATCGGCCGCAGCCGGATGCTGATCACGCTCTCCGCCGCCGCCGCCATCCTGGCGGGGAGCCTGATGCTGTGGTGGCTCAACCGGCGGCTGGTGGTCCGGCCCGTGGCGGCCCTGGTGGCCGGCACCCGGCGGGTGGGCGAGGGGGACCTCGGTACCACCATCCCCGTAAGCGGCAACCATGAGCTGAGTGAACTGGCCGGAGCCTTCAACACCATGACCCAGCGGCTGGCCGAGACCCAGCGCCAGCTGGCCCAGGCGGACAAGCTCGCCTCGGTCGGTCGCCTGGCGGCCGGAGTCGCCCATGAGATCAACAACCCGCTGACCGGCGTGCTGAGCTACGCCTCCCTGCTGCGGAAGCGGCTCGCCGACGATGCGGAGGCCGCGGAGGATCTGGATGTGATCGTGCGGGAGACGGTGCGGTGCCGCGGGATTATCCGGGGCCTGCTGGACTTCGCCCGGCCCACACCGCCCGCGCGGAAACCCATGGACCTGAACGAGGTGGTGCGCCGGGCCGTGTCCGTCGTGATGACCCAGCTCTCCCTCAACCAGGTGGATCTCTCACTGGACCTGGCCACCGAGCTGCCCGTCGTGCAGGCGGACGCCAACCAGATCCAGCAGGTGGCCGTGAACCTGCTGCTCAACGCGGGGGACGCCATCGGCGACGGCGGCGGCACCATCCGCGTCACCACGCAGACCGGCGCGGAAGGCTCGGTGGAACTGCTGGTCCGGGACAACGGGCGGGGCATCCCGCCGGAAGACCTGCCGCGCATCTTCGAGCCGTTCTACACCACCAAGGGCAGCCATGGCACCGGGCTGGGCCTCGCGGTCAGCTGGGGCATCGTGGAAGCCCACGGTGGCGCCCTGGAAGTCCACAGCGAGCCCGGACAGGGCACCTGCTTCACCCTGCGCATTCCCACGTCCACTGAATCCGGCGAGGGCGCCGGCAGCGGCCAGCCCCCCATTCCCACCACCACCTAGGAGGTTTCGATGACCGCCCTGTTGATCCTTTTCATGTTCGTCGCCTTCGTGGGCATCGACTTCCTGGTGCGCACCAGCCTCCGCCGCATCCGCGAGACCCGCGAGCGGCAGGCCCGGGAAGCTGTGCTGAACACGGCCATCCACCTCGATTTCACCCATGAGGCCAAGAGCCTCAAACGGGTGGAGGTGCCGAATCCGAGAGCCCGCATCCTGGCGGTGGACGACGAGGCCGTGGTGCTCGATTCCTTCCGTCGGATCCTGGTGCTGGAGGGCTTCAGCGTGGACACGGTCGAGCACGGTCCCGAGGCCCTGGGCCTGATCCAGCGGCACGACTACGACTTCCTCTTCACGGACCTCAAGATGCCGGACATGGATGGCGTCGAAGTCGTGAAGGCCGCCAAGCACCTGCGGCCCGACATCGATGTGGTGGTGATCACGGGCTATGGCAGCATCGATACCGCCGTGCAGACCCTCCAGCACGGCGCCTGCGAGTACGTCCAGAAGCCCTTCACCGCCGACGAGCTGGCGGACTTCGCGAAGAAGCTCCTCATCAAGCGGGAGGCCCGCATCGAGGCCCAGCGGCGGCCCAATGTGCGGGTGGTGGCGCCGGAGATGGCCGAGGTGGTGTCCGCCAGCGAGTTCTGCGTGCCGGGTGGCGCCTTCCTGTCCACGGGCCATGCCTGGGTGCGCATCGAACCGGAAGGCCAGATCCGCGTGGGCATCGACGATTTCGTGCGCAAGGCGCTGGGCCCCGTGAAGAGCGTGGTGCTCCCGGAGCGCGGCAAGACCTTCCGTCAGGGGGAGACCCTGTTCACGCTGAAGGGTGCCACCGGCGAAGTGCATGTGGCCGCGCCGCTGAGCGGCCGCATCGAGCACGACAATGCGGGCCTGCTCACGGATCCCGGCGAGCTGATCCACAGCCCCTATGACCGCGGCTGGGTCTGCCTGATGACCCCGAGTGACCTGGCCGGGGAACTGCCGGCCCTCAAGATCGGGCAGCCCGTCATCGACTGGTACCAGGACGAGATCACCCGCCTCCGGACGGCGGACGCACCCCAGGCCACGGGGGCCGTGGACTGGTCCTCCTTCGAGAAACAGTTCCTGGGCCTGAGCGATCACGCCAAGGCCTGAGGGCAGGGCGGTCGACAAGAGAGCTTCGGGGGCGATCAGCCCTCGAAGCTCTCCTTCGCGTGATAGCTGGAGCGCACCAGGGGCGCGGATTCCACCCGCTGGAAGCCCATCTCAAGGCCCTTCTGGCGGTACAGGTCGAACTCGGCCGGTTCCACGAACCGGTCCAGGGGCAGGTGCAGCCCGGAGGGCGGGAGGTACTGTCCGATGGTGGCGATGTCCACGCGGGAGGCGCGCCAGTCCGCCATGAGCGTCAGGACCTGCTCCGGCGTCTCGCCCAGGCCCACCATGATGCCGCTCTTCACGCGCATGGCCGGGGCATGGGCATCGCGCCACTCAGCCGTTCGGCGCAGTACCGTGAGGCTCTGGAGGTAGTCGGCGTCCGGCCGCACGCGCCGGTAAAGATGAGGCACCGTCTCCACGTTGTGGTTCAGCACGTCGGGCCGGGCCTCCAGCACCGTGAGCAGGGCGGACTCGCTGCCGCGGAAATCGGGGATGAGCACTTCGACGCCGCAGTGGGGCGACAGGGTCCGGATCCACTGGATGGTGGCGGCAAAGTGGGCGGAGCCGCCGTCCGGAAGGTCATCCCGGTTCACGGAGGTCACCACGGCGAACTTCAGACCCAGGCGGGCCACGGCTTCCGCCACGCGCTGGGGTTCCTCCGGATCCAGCTCCCCCGGGCGGCCCTTGCCCACATTGCAGAACCCGCAGTGGCGGGTGCAGACGTCGCCCATGAGCATGAAGGTGGCCGTCCGGTGCACGCCCCAGCACTCATGCAGGTTGGGGCAGCGCGCCTCCTCGCAGACCGTGACCAGGCGCTGCTCGCGGATGAGGCCCTCGACCTCGGCCACCACCTCCGGCGCCGGCACACGGATCTTCAGCCAGTCGGGTCGGGGGCCGGGGAGGACGGGGGGGCGTGCCATGGCCTTCCATTGTCGCTCAAGGGCGGCTGATGGCGAGGTAGAATGACCCCATGTCCGACACCCCCCAGGAAATCCCCGAATCCGTGGCCGAGCCGGTGCCGGAGGCGTCGGTTCAGGCATCGCGGACCTTCGAGCCGCCCAAGGGCTTCGAAACGAAGTTCCGGGGGCTGGCCCTGCACCTGTCCTCCTTCGATGGGCCTCTGGACCTGCTCCTGCACCTCATCCACGAGCAGAAGCTGGACCTCCTGAACCTGCCCATGGCCGAGGTGACGCGGCAGTACATGGACTATCTGAAGCTGATGGAGGAACTGAACCTGGAGATCGCGGCGGAGTTCGTGGCCATGGCGGCCCAGCTGCTGCAGATCAAGTCCAGGCTCATGCTCCCGCGTCCGCCCCAGGAGACGGGCGAGGAGGATCCCCGGGAGGAGCTGGTGCAGCGGCTGCTGGACTACCAGCAGGTGAAGGCCGCGGCGCGGGAACTCTCGGAGCGGGAGTCCGACTGGCAGAAGATCGCCTTCGCTCCCGGCCTCGATCTGGAGGACCACCGGCGCGTGGAGGATGAGCCCATCCGCGCCACCCTCTTCGACCTTCTGGGGGCCTACCGCGAGGCGCTGAAGCGGCTGCTGCCGCCGCCGCCGGTGGAGGTCCGGACCCAGCCCAAGACGCTGGAGCAGCGGGTGGTGGAAGTCCTCCGCGACCTCCAGGATGGCCTGTGGAAGCCCTTCCAGGGCCTGCTGGGCCAGGCCCGCTCCCGCGAGGAGCTGGTGCTGACCTTCCTGGCCCTGCTCGAACTGGTCCGTACGGGCCGGATCTCGCTGGTCCAGGGCGAGACCTTCGGGGAGATCCGCGTCAAGGCGGCCGAGGCCGCGTGAGCGAGGCACCGGGACCGCTGCGTGTGGCCTATCTGCAGGCCCGCCTGGTGGGGCTCGTGCTCTGCCTGGGCACCCCGACCCTGATCGGGGGTCTGATCCTGTCCGGAGGGGTCCCCGCCGGTGAACACCTCCCCGAAGGCGACCTCCTCCAGATCGGCTATGTCTTCACGGGGCTGGTCTTCCTTTCCGCCGCCTGGGTGCTCTGGCGCCGGGGGGTGATGCTGAGGACCTTCCGGCAGATCCCCGAACCCAGCCGGCCAGGGCTGGTGCGGCGGGAGACCCTGCTCTATGCGGCGCTGTTCGAGCTGAGCAGCCTCTATGGCCTGATCTACTGGCTCCTGGTGGGGAAGCACGCGGTGCGCCATGTGTTCGGCTTCATCATCCTCGCGCCGCTCCTCTTCCTGGCCCTCACGCCCCGCCTCGGGCACTGGGTGAAGGCTCTGGAGCTGGGCCCGGGAGAGGCCCCGTGAACCCTCTGGCCTTATCCTGGGTGGTGCGGTTCGAGATTCCAGGGGGGGCCCATGCCTAACCACGAGACCCGGCCAGGCCAGGAAGGCTCCCCGGACCAGACGCAGAAGCTGGTTCTCCCCCTCACCTCCGAGGCGCCCCAGCGGACCCAGAAGATCTCCCTCCCGGCGGGGACCGCCGGGCAGACCCAGCCGCCCCGTCCCGCACCCGGGACTTCCCGGGGCCGGGGCTGGAAGGTGTCCCTGGTCCTCGGGGCGGTCCTTGTGCTGGGCGGGGCGGTGTTCCTCCTGTCGTCGCGGGGCTCCGTGGCCCAGCCCGCCAGGGTCCGGGTGGCGGCACCCGAGGCGGAGGTTCCCGGCGCAGCCAGGGGTTATCTGGATCAGGCCAAGGCGGGCGATGCCAATGCCATGCGTATGCTGGGGGCCATGTACTACTACGGCCTGGATGTCCCACCGGATCGCGAGAAGGGTCTCTCCTGGTACCGCAAGGCGGCTCAAGCCGGAAGCGAGGTGGCCCGGGCCGAACTCAGTCGGCTGGAGGGGGCGGGGAAGTAGCCCCGGAGGGCTCCGGGACGCTCCGCCAGGCCAGCACCTTGGCGGCTCCGGCCTTGCCGATGGCTGCAATCAGGGGCTCCTCCTCGGCGGCGCGCACCTGGGTGGCGCTGCCGAAGGCCTGGAGCAGCTTCTTCGCCGTGGCGGGGCCGATCCCGGGAATCTGGGTCAACTCCGTCTGGAGGGTGCGCTTGGCCCGCAGGGCCCGGTGGTAGGTGATGGCGAAGCGATGGGCCTCATCGCGGATGCGCTGGAGCAGCTGCAGCACGGGTGAGGACTTGGGGATGCGCAGGGGCTCGCTGGAGCCTGGCCGGAAGACCAGTTCCTCCTTCTTGGCCAGGCTGCCCAGCTCCAGCTGATCGATGCCGAGGTCCTTCAGGGCCGCCTCCGCCGCGTGCAGTTGCCCCAGCCCGCCGTCGATCAGCACCAGGTCCGGGAATTCCTGCCCCTCGTCCCGCATGCGCTTGTAACGGCGCGTGACGGCTTCGTGCATGTTGGCGAAGTCGTCGTTCTGCTCGTTGGTCATCTTGAAGCGGCGGTAGCGGGCCTTGTCCGGCACGCCGTCGCTGAACACCACGCAGCTGGCCACGACCTCCCGGCCCTGGCCATGGCTGATGTCGAAGCACTCGAGGCGCCTGGGCAGGTGGCTCAGGCCGAGAAATGCCTGCAGGCCCTCCAGCACCGCCTCATTGAGCCGCGCCGGCTCGAACTTGCGCTCCAGGGCCAGCCGGGCATTCTCCTGGGCCATGGCGAGCAGGTCCACCTTCTCGCCCTTCCTGGGCACCTGGATCTGAGGACGGGAGCCGCGCATGCCGCCCAGCCAGTCCCGCAGCAGTTCCGCATCGTCCGGCTCGATCTCCGCCAGGATGCGGCCGGGCACGGGATCGGCGCTGTACACCCGCTGCAGGACTTCGGCCAGCACGGCGCCGTCGAAGGTCTCGACCTCATTCAGCACATACTCCTGGCGGCCCATCATGCGGCCGTCCCGCAGCATGAGGCGGTGGACGCAGGCGCGGCCATCCAGCACGGCGCTGCCGTACACGTCCATGTCCTCCAGGTTCGGGCCGGCGGCCTTCTGCCGCGTGAACCAGGCGTCCACCTGCTGGAGCGCGTCCCGGTGCTGGGCGGCCTGCTCGAAGGCCGCAGCCTCGGCGGCCTTCCACATGGCGGCCTCCAGGCGGGCCTTCAGCTCGTCGCGCTTGCCTTCCAGGAACAGCCGGGCCTCCTTGGCCTGCTCCCGGTAGGCTTCCTGGCTCACGGCGGCGATGCACGGCGCCGTGCATCGATGCAGCTGGTATTTCAGGCAGGCCCGGCCGCGCTTGCCGTCGATGTCGATGTCGCAGTCGCGGATCTGGAAGAACCGGTACACCAACTCCGCCGTGCGGTAGGCGGTGCTGGCGGGGAAGAAGGGGCCGTAGTAGAGGCCGCCGTCCTTCCGCACCTTCCGTGTGACGAAGACCTTGGGATAGGCCTCCTTCCAGGTGAGCTTCACGTAGGGGTAGCTCTTGTCGTCGCGGAGCAGGATGTTGAAGGGCGGCAGGTGCTCGTTGATGAGGTTGTTCTCCAGCACCAGGGCCTCGAGCTCCGTCTCGCAGACGATGAACTCCAGGTCCCAGATGCGGGCCACCAGGCGGCGGGTCTTGGCATCCTGGTGCTTGTTCTGGAAGTAGGACTTCACCCGGTTCCGCAGCACCTTCGCCTTGCCGATGTAGAGCAGGTTCCCCTTCTGGTCGCGGTAGAGGTAGCAGCCGGGCCGCTGCGGGAGGTCCGCCAGCTTGCGTCGCAGGCTTTCCGATCGGTCGATGTTGGTGCGGACGGGCATGGCCTTCCCATGAAACGACAGCTTTCAGTCCTCCACTCTACCGGTTCCCGGCCTTGGGGCCGCAGGCGCCGTCCCGCCTCAGTGGAGGGCCGTGTCGCTCAGGTATCTGGCGAACATCCGGCTCCACTTCTCCAGCTTGTCCTGCACCTCCGTGAAGGCCGACCCGCTGACGCAGCGGTGATGGACGGCCAGCAGCAGCTCGTTCGTCCGCGTGTCGACGATCTTGAGGTCCCAGGTGGCCGTGCCGCTGCCCGCCCCCATCCAGATGAACAGCTTGGCGTTCTGGGAGCCGGCGTTGACGTCCACGAACCGACCGATGAGGGTGAGGTCGCCTTCCGTGCTGGAGAGCTTGACCCGGGTCCCGAAGGTGGGCCCGAGGGTGTTGCGCAGCACGAGCGGGAACAGGTAGGTCAACTCGGCCGCCTTCTTGAGGTCCTTCTCGTCGCGCTGCTTCTGGAGCATGACCGCGGGTTCCCAGCTCCGCAGGCGGAGCTGCCGGCCGGTGAGGTTGAACCCGGGCTTCACCCACAGGAAATCGATCTCCTTCTCGCTCCTGAAATCCACCGGCACGCCGAACCAGGACTCCTGGAGGAGGCCGTCATCGAGGACTCTGAACGCCGGTGGTTTTGGGACCGCAGGCTCAGGCGCGACCGCAGCGGGAGGGGCGGGAGGCGCGGGCGGAGGCTGGGGCGCAGGCTCCTGGGCCGCTGCCGAGGCGAGGGCCTGGATGAGGATGAGTGCGAAACGCGGGGACGTCGTCATGGGAGAGCCTCCTGGCAAGAAATAAAAGACCCATTCATGGATTGTCTTTCTTTATTTTACGAGCCCGGGACAGATCTAGAATCAACCGTCTCTTCTTCCCTTTCCCGCTCTTTCCGCCCCAGGAGGCCGGCCATGCGCTCCACCCCCGTTCTGCTATCCGCCCTGTTGTCCCTCGCCCTGGGAGCTCAGACCCCGCCGTCGACTCCGCCGCCTCCCGAGGCGCCGAAGACCGAACCTCCGGCCAAACCCTCTCCGGAACCGGCTCCCGCCCCGATGCCCAAGCCCCAGGAAACCCCGACGCCGGCGGCGCCAGAGACCAAGCCCATGGAAGCGGCCAAACCGGCCGAGGCGCCTGCCCCCGCCGAGGCCGCCAAGCCTGTGGAGACGGTGAAGGCGCCTGAGAGCGCCGGCAAGGCCATCCTCCTTTTCTACCGGGAGAGCCGCTTCGTCGGCGGGGCCCTCCGGCCCTCCATCTACGTGGACGGGGTCGAGGTGGCCTACCTCAGCAGCGGCTCGTATCTGAAGGTGGCCGTGGCCCCGGGGGATCATGGGATCTACGCGGACAAGAAGGACGACCAGCTCATGTTCCCGGTCGAGGCGGGCAAGACCTACTACTTCCGCGTGGGAATCCGGGCCGGGCTCTTCAAGGGGCACGGGAAGGTCGAACCCGTGTCCGAGGAGGCGGGCGCCAAGGAGTTCGAGGCCTGGAAGCCCAAGCTCACCTACACCGAGAAGATCCTCAAGCCTGAGATGGTGGTGAAGGACTAGGAACGCCGGATCGCCGCCGGGGAAGGCCGTACACTCGGGGGATGCTGAACCTCGAGTCCTTCCCCGTGGGCCCCCTGGGCTGCAACTGCTCCCTGCTGTGGGAGCCGGCCACCGGCCTGGGGGTGGTGGTGGATCCGGGCGGCGACGGCGCGAAGATCCGGAAACGCGTGGAGGTTCTGGGCTTCAAGGTGACGGCCCTGCTCCACACCCATGCCCACTTCGATCACGTCGGGGCCACGAAAGAACTGCAGGACCTCTGGCAGTGTCCGGCCCACCTCCACGGGGACGACACCTTCCTCATCGAGGCGCTGCCGCAACAGACCGGAATGTTCGGGATGCCCACCATCCCGCAGCCCGACATGACGGATCTGCATGCCGGCGATCGCCACCTGGACCTTGCCACCCTCCACACCCCGGGCCATACGCCGGGCTCCTGCTGTTTCCACGGTGAATTCGATCAGGGCCGGATCCTGCTGGCGGGAGACACCCTCTTCCGCGGTGGCGTGGGCCGGACGGATCTCTGGGGCGGCAGCCGGGAGGCGCTGGAGCAGAGCATCCGCCGGGAGCTCTACGTGCTGGATGGCGCCACGCTGGTCATCCCCGGGCATGGCCCCGCCACCACCCTCGGGGTGGAGGCGGAGACGAACCCGTTCGTGCGGAAATAGGTCAGCGGCCGAACCGGAACACGGCGCTGATCGACAACCAGGTGAGGGAGTCCATGCCCAGGCCGTCGATCCCGGTCTTCTCCACCGAGACGCTGTTGAAGTGGCCTTCCAGGCTGAAGAGGCGGTTGAAGGTGTAGCCGCCGCCGATGCGCAGGCCCAGGCGTCCGGACTGATTCGACTCCAGGTCGGGATAGCCCGCGAGCTCGTAGGTAGCCTTGATCCGGTTGACGTTCAGGCCCACCAGGAAGTAGCCGCCATGGACCGGCGAGGTGGCGTTGAACACGTAGTCCGCCCCGGCCTGCGCCACGCTGAAGGTGTTCTGCTGGGTGTTGCCGAAGATCGTCTGCTCCTTGCTCGCGAAGCCGTTCGCGTTGAGCATCAGGCGGAGCTGGTGGTGCTGCGTGAAATTGAAGTCGAAGTGGCCGCCGAAGTGGAGACCCACGCCGCCATTGGCGCCCACGTACTCGCCGAGGGTTCCCTTCTTGTCCGCGAAGTCTCCGACGGGAAGGTTGAGGCCGGTCTGCAGGCCCCCGTTGAAGGTGGTCGTCTGGGCGGCGAGACCCGTGCCCAGGAGAAGGGGGAGGATAAGCGCTGGGACTCTCATGGCATCTCCGGGAAGAAAGCGACGAGAGAATAGCAGATATTGGGGTTGGTTTTCGCTGGAGCCCCGGGGTTCTGCTGGCATGATGGGGCATCCCTCCGGAGGCTCTCCATGCCTGACCTGCTCGCTTCATCGTTCGGCTGCTTCGGCCCGGTCGCGGCCATCCTGGTCATCTACCTCTTCGCCTGCCTCAAGGTCGTGAACGAGTACGAGCGGCTGGTGGTCTTCACCCTCGGGAAGGTGGAGGACAAGCCCAAGGGGCCCGGCCTCTGCTTCGTGTGGCGTCCCTTCCAGACCGCCATCACCGTCAGCCTCCGCACCACGGTGCTGGAGGTTCCGAGCCAGGACGTGATCACCCGCGACAACGTGAGCCTGAAGGTGAGCGCGGTCGTCTACTCCCGGGTGCTCGATCCCAAGCAGGCCATCATCGGCGTGGAGAACTACTACTACGCCACCAGCCAGATCGCCCAGACCACGCTGCGCTCCATCCTGGGCGAAGTGAGCCTGGACGAGTTGCTGGCCGACCGTGAAAAACTCAGCGCCCGCCTGCGGGAGATCATCGACCGCTCCACCGAGCCCTGGGGCGTGGAAGTGAACAGCGTCGAGCTGAAGAGCGTGGACCTGCCCGAGCAGATCCAGCGCGCCATGGGCAAGCAGGCCGAAGCCGAGCGCGAGAAGCGGGCGAAGATCATCGCCGCCGAAGGCGAGCTCATGGCCAGCCAGCAGCTGCTGGAGGCCGCCAACAAGATCAGCCAGAACCCCACGGCCATCCAGATGCGCTACCTGCAGACCCTCACGGAGATCGCCGTGGAGAAGAACAGCACCATCGTCTTCCCCCTGCCCATGGAATTCATGAAGGCCTTCGAGAAGTTCGTCAGATAGGGGCTTTCCAGCCCCGCCAGGCCACAGCCTCTGCCTTCGCCAAGGCGGAGGCTGTGCCGTTCCGGCCGCCGTAGGCCTCGGTCTCCACCGCGTCCGCGAGTCTCCGCAGGCTCTCGGCCCGCTCCGGCCGCAGGGCCCCAAGCCGCAGGAGCCAGGCCCGGGCCGTCTCGCCGGTCAGGGGAGTCGCGCCGCGGCGCGTCCGGTCCAGCAGGGGGCGCAGCGCGCGGATGCTTCCGGGGCCAGGCGGCACAGGCCGCCAGTGCCGCCGGGTGCGCCAGGCGACCCAGCCCGCGGCCACCAGGGCGAGACCCCAGGACAGGCCCGCCGGAGGCGCCTTCCAGCGCCACTCCCAGCCCTGGAGCCGAGCCTGCATCCAGGAGAGCCCGGCCATCTGATCCTGGTCCGAGAACCGCACCACATGCCGGTCCCACTGGTAGCGCAGGTTGTCCAGCCAGCGCACGAGAAGGCCGAGGCCCGAGGTGGCGCCCCGGGTATCCTGGCCCGCGGTCGCGGGCGTGGGGTCCGCCACGTGCCAGCGGCCCTGGTCCCAGTACTCCACCCAGCTGTGGGCCTGGTCCTGGCTCACGCGGAAGTAGCCGCCCTCGGGGATCCAGGGGCCCAGGCGGAAGCCGTTCACCACCCGGGCGGGCACCCCCCGGGCACGGAGCATCAGGGCCATGGCCGAGGCGAAGTACTCGCAGTGGCCGGCCTGGGTGCGGTCCAGGAAGTCTTCCAGGGGATTCGCCGCCCGTCCGGAAGGGTTGTCCAGGGTGTAGCGGAATCCGCGCAGGTCCTGCTCAAGCACCTTGGCCAGCTCCGGCGTGGACAGGATCCCCGGCGCGAAGCGGAGGCTCCAGCGGCGCGCCGCTTCGTGTTCGGACCCTAGCTCCGTCAGGTGCTCCAGCCGGCGGGGCGCTAGCCAGGGCTCGGAGACCTCCGGGCGGCCCAGGCTCCAGACCACGTCCAGCGGGATGGGGCGGCTCTGGGGAAATCGCCACCGGATGCTGCCTCCGCCGCCCAGGCGAAGGGAGAGGTCGGGCCTGAGGCGGACGGTCCCGTAGGGCAGGGTTAGGATGCCCTGGGCGCTGGGGGAGAACAGGAACTCCGCCTGCTGGGTCCTGCTGGCGCCGCGTTCCCCCCGGAGACCCGGTGGGGTCAGATCGGAGGTGCTCCAGTGCATCCCCTGGACTGTCTCCAGGGCCACCCCGCGCAGCAGGTCCGATCCCGCCAGCGAGGCCGTGTCCGTGCCCGGGGGCGGGACGATGCGCAGGACGACTTCCGGGTTGGGAGCGATGGGCCCCCCGCCGCCGAGGTCCATCTGGTCCCCGAAGCCGGCCCGGGCGGCCATGGCGGCGGTTCCCAGGAAGGCCCTCGGCCGGAGGCCGGCGTTGAGGCGCGGCAGGATCAGGAAGAAGCCCGCGCCCAGGACCAGCGCGGCCCCCATCCAGGCGGGCACGCGCGCGTAGGGCGGGCTGAACAGCACCCCCCGGCGGAGGCTGGCGGAGGTCTCCCAGGCCTGCTGGAGCAGGGCCGCCGCCGCCGAGCCGAGCCAGAGCAGGGACCAGAGCAGGAAGACCAGGTCAGTGGTGCTCGCAGCCGTGGCGAGGAAGAGCAGGAACCCCATCAGCACCAGCTGGCGGCGCTGGGGGAGTTCCCGGGGCAGGGCCAGCCGGACACCCGCCAGCAGGAAGAGGGTGTGGATGGCCACGGGAAACACGCCGCGCCCCCGGGCGAGATCCGCCAGGAAGAAGATGAGCGCGCCCACCTCCAGCCAGCGGTGGTGCCGACCGAGATCCCAGCGCAGGATCTCCACGGCTGCGGCCACCCCCAGGGGCAGGGCCATGACCACCAGCTCGCCCGGTTCGTAGATGTCCGTGGCGACGGTCGCTCCGAGGGCCACCCAGAGGGGCAGGTGGTCGATCCAGCGCGCCCACCTCACGGCCAGACCCAGCTCCCGAGGGCCACTGGACGCGTCGCGCCGGTCACCTCGGGGAGGTTGCCCGCCACGCCCAGGGCGCTGGCCGCCCCGAGCAGGGCCCAGCTCACGGCCTCCCGCGCTCCGGAGGGGAAGGTGGTGTCGTCCGCTAGCGGGAGTGCCAGGCGGGAGGCCAGTTCCGACCGCAGCCGTCCGTGCAGGGCGCCGCCGCCGCTCACCAGGCCGCGCGTGCCCAGGGCCAGGGGGGCGAGGCGGGCCGCCTCGTGGGCCACAGCCTCGGCGCTGAAGGCCGCCAGGGTGGCCAGGCGATCCGGCAGAGGCAGGGCCTCCAGGGCGGCGGCTTCCTCCTCCAGCCAGGCTCCGCCGAAGACCTCGCGGCCCGTCGATTTGGGCGGCGCCTGCTGGAAGTAGGGGTGCCGCATCCAGCGCGCCAGCAGGCCGTCGTGGACGCCACCTGAGGCCGCGGCTCCACCGGGATCGAAGGCCTGCCCCAGCCAGCGGCGGGCGGCCAGGTCCAGGAGCGACATGCCTGGACCCGTGTCCCAGGCGTGGAGGCGGGCCCCGTCCCAGTAGGCCAGGTTCGCGATGCCGCCGAGATTCAGGGCCAGCCAGGGCTCCGTGCCGCGCAGCCACCGCTCGGGCAGAGGCACCAGGGGGGCGCCCTGCCCGCCCAGGGCCAGGTCGCGACGCCGGAGATCCCACACCACCGGGCAGCCCAGGGCCTCCGCCAGCACATAGGGATCCGCCAGCTGGAGGCTGGCTCCCTCGGCGGGATGATGCTGGACGGTCTGTCCATGGAGGGAGGCCAGGTCGGGCTTCAGCCCAAGCGCCGTGCACAGGTCCGCCGCGGCGCGGGCGTGGTGGTCTCCCAATCGCCGTTGGAGGATGCAGAGGCCGGCCGGATCCAGGTGGTTCGAGGCGGCCGCGAGCACCTCCGCCTTGAGGGCTTCGGGATAGGGCGAGGCATGGTGCCCGAGGAGGCTCCGGAAGGGCCGGCCATCCGGAAAGGCGGCGGGATCCACCGCCACGGCCACGACATCCACACCATCGGCGCTGGTGCCGGACATGAGGCCCAGCACGCGCCAGGGGCGGTCCTCCGGGAGCGGGATGCGGGAACGCATGCTGCTGATCATGCCAGCAAGTACCGCCTTGGGGTTTCGGGGTACCCTTAAAGGTCTCGGGGGCCCGTCATGTTCTGGATCATCCTCATCGCCGGCATCGTGCTCTTCTTCGTCCTGCGCGGGAAGAAGGACCGCCCCGAACAGCTGGGCGCTTCGCGCCGCGCCCTGCCCACGGCGCCGCTGGAACCCCACACCTTCCCCTGTCCCTTCCCCAAGTGCCCGGCCTGCGGTGCCACGGGCGACAAGATGGCCCAGGAGTGGGATGGCCTGCGCGCCGTGAAGTGGACCTGCGGCTACTGCGGCGCCCTGGCGGGCGTGCAGACGCTCAAGGACGAGGAACTCCCGCCCTCGGCCCGGCGGCGGCTGGGTCTGGATGCCCCGATGCCGGGGGCGGCCCCCATGCAGCAGGGTGGCTATGGCCAGCCGGGCGGTGGCATGGGCGGACTGCTCACCGGCATGATGATCGGCAGCATGATGGGGGGTGGCGGCCATCACCACGATGGGCAGGACCACGGCGACGGGTGGGGCGGCGGTTCCTCTGAAGGTTCCTCCAGCGACTGGGGGGAAAACAGTTCCGGTTCCAGCGACTGGGGTGATTCCGGTGGCGGCGATTGGGGCGGCGGCGATTCCGGTGGCGGGGACTCCGGCGGGGACTGGTAGATCCCCGAAGGCCGCAAGGGAACGGCGTCCCGGCGCAACCTCAGCCAGGGTAGGGATTTGGCTTCATATGCATGAATGGCGATGCTTGTATCGCGAATAAATGCATTGGAGATTTTCCTTGATGTGGACATTTTAATCCGCATCATGAAGCCACTTTCTTTTCGATCCTGGCCATCCGATGGTGGCCATTCCTTTTTGGAGCGGCCATGTCCCGCCATCGCATGCGCTATCTGACCCTGCTGCTTGCCTCGGGAACGATCCTGTCGGCGCAGACGACCGGGGCGCTTCAAGGCCGTGTGCTGGATTCGAAGGGGAACGCGGTGGCCGGCGCCCGGGTGGCCGTGACCGGCGTCGGTGTCCAGGGCGAGCGCGCGGCCCTCACGGACGCCTCTGGCGCCTACCGGATCGGCCTGCTGCCTCCTGGCCTGGTCACGGTCACCGTCACGAAAGAGGGCCTCAATACTGCCAAGGCCCAGGTCCAGGTGGGGCTCGACAAGACCGCCACGGTAGAACTGAAGATGGCGTCCGTGGCCGCCGCCACAGTCGAAGTGCTGGGCACGAGCACCGTGGTGGACACGAAGGCCACCACCTCCGGTGGCAACTACACCGCGGAATCTCTCGCGAAGCTGAACGTGTCTCGCGATTTCGCCAACATCGCCCTGCTGGCGCCCGGTGTCACCACTGAGGGCAGCATGCCCAACGGCAACCAGGGCGTGAAGATCTACGGGGCTTCCGGTGCCGAGAACAACTATGTCGTCGACGGCATGAACTCCACGAACGTGGAGTTTGGAACCCAGGGGAAGAAGATCCCCATGGAGTTCATCCAGGAATTCCAGGTGAAGACCGGGGGCTACGAGGCCGAATACGGCAAGGCCCTGGGCGGCATCATCAACGTGATCACCAAGTCCGGCGGCAACGACTTCACGGGGGATGTGTTCGCCTACTCCGAAGGGGCTTTTCTCAAGACCGGGAACAAGCATCAGAATGAAGGCAACCTCTCGCAGCCCCTTCTCCTCGAGAACAAGACACTGGAATTGGGGTTCGATGTCGGCGGTCCCATCATCAAGGACAAGCTCTGGTACTTCGTGGCATTCGACCGCCGGACCAATAACCAGACCAATCTCATCCGGTCAGTGGATCCCACCGTCAATGGCCTGAAGGCGCCCACGGACTCGACCCGTGATCTGTTTGCCATGAAGCTGACGTGGCGTCCCACGGAGGGCCAGAGCTTCATCGCCTCGGTGGTGGGCGATCCCGAGAAGATCACCGGCGCCGTGGTCACTCCCAAGGGCACTGAGGGCACCTGGGATGGCGAAAGGAAGATCGGCGGCACGGACTATAGCCTCCGTTATGAGGTCTCGGGAGACAAGTGGTTCGGACAGCTGCAGTACAGCCAGCACGCCGAAACGAACTCGACCCTTCCCGGTGCCGGAGGCAGCAGCATCCAGCTGGTGGACAATACCCTGGGCGGAACCCAGAGCGGGGGCTTCGGCCGCTGGGATGACAAGAAGTTCACCCGCAGCAACATCACGGGCTCCATCACCGCGTTCCTGGATTTCTTCGGCTCCCACGAACTCAAGGCTGGTTTCGACCTTCAGAGCGACAAGGCTGACATCCATCGCAGTTACACGGGTGGGCAGCAGGTCACCCTTCTGAATAACGACGGCCTGGGCAATGCGAACTCGAAAATCTATTCCCACTATTGGTGGACCAACGCTGCCGGGACCCTTGGATTCCCCTACGACCCCGATCCCACCTCGGTCTTCAACGCCCCCAGCATCGTCTTCGCTTCCAAGCCCAAGCATGAGAGCACGTCCTACTTCCTCCAGGACAAATGGAGCCCGACCGCCCGATTGAACATCAACCTGGGTGTCCGTGTGGACAACACGGACGTGAAGGATCAGTTCGGCGTCACGGCATTCTCCCTCAAGAACGAGTACGCCCCCCGTCTCGGATTCATCTACGACTTCCTGGGCAAGGGTCAGGACAAGATCTACGGCAGCTTCTCCCGCTACTACGAGCAGGTTCCGCTCGACCTCGTGATCCGCTCCTTCAGTGTCGAGCGTAATCCGACGACCTACAACTACAGCGCTACGGGCTACGCTCCTAACGCGGCTGCTGAAGCCACCCTCAACACCCTGGCAGGAAACCCGACCCCCCCCATTCAGTCTTCCATCGTTGGTTCCTATGTCGAACCGGTGGACAAGAACCTGAAGGGGTCGTACTCGGATGAGATTCTCGTCGGCGCTGAGACGACCTTCGACAACCTCTACGTCTTCGGCGGCAAGTACATCCGCCGCTACCTGGGACGGGCCATCGAGGATGGCCTGGATGTGAACTCCCCCCTGGGCGACTACTTCATCATGAACCCGGGGCAGAGCTCTCCGGCAGGCGTCACCTATCCCCAGGCCATCCGGGACTACAAGGGCCTGGAACTCACGGCCCAGCGCCGGTTGTCGGATCACTACACCTGGCAGGTCAGCTACCTCTGGAGCGAACTGAAGGGCAACTATGAAGGCGCCTTCCAGGGGATCGGCGGGGCGGATGGAACAGGCCAGCTGGACCCCAACATCAATTCAGCCTTCGACCTTCCCGAGTTCATCGTGAACAGCTACGGTCTCCTGAGCGGTGACCGGAAGCATCAGTTCAAGGCCAATGGGGCTTACGAGTGGGATTTCGGCCTGAGCCTGGGAGCCAACCTGGTCTACCAAACCGGCACGCCCATCAGTCGGCTGGGCTACCACAGCGGCTACGGGCGGTATGAGCTGTTCCTGCTGCCCCGGGGCACGGAGGGGCGTACCCCCGACACCACCCGTCTGGATGTGAACCTGGCCTATGCCCTGAAGCTGGCCAACAAGCAGCGGCTCCGCTTCGTACTTGAGGTCACCAACCTTCTGGATTCCCAGACGACGACCGTGGTCGACCAGAGGTACGACTTCTCCCAGGGTGGGCCAGCCAACCCGAACTACAAGGGAGCCTTCTACTTCCAGGCGCCGCGTTCCATCCGGCTCGGCATCCGCTACAGCTTCTGATCCGCACCGACCAGGCAGCGGCCACGGTTCGTGGTCGCTGCCTGGTCTAGAGGACCTTCGGCACCACGAACAGGCCCCGGTCCTGGTCGGGTGCATTGGCCAGGGCCTGGGCCTGGGTGAACGCATCGCGCGGTTCGTCCTCCCGCCGGGGCAGGGGGCGCCCCAGACCGGCCGGCATGGGTTCCACACCGTCCAGGAGCAGCTCGTCCAGGCTGGCGGCATGGGTGAGCATCTGCGCCATGGCCAGGCGCATGGGTTCGACCTCGTCCTCGCACAGGCTCAGGTGGGCCAGGGTGGCGCAGCGCAGCACATCCTCGCGGGTCACGTCCATGTCAGGCTCCCAGCTTGAGGTCCGCGTCGGCGTTCTGGATCCAGGGGGCCGGGTCCGGGGGCAGCAGGGCGCCGGCCGCGGCGATCATGGCGCCATTGTCGGTGCAGAGGCGCGGTTCGGGGATGGCCAGCGCCAAGCCCTCCCGGGCCGCCAGGATCGCGGCATCGACGCGCAGCTGGGAGTTGCAGGCCACGCCTCCGCTGATCACCAGGCTGCGCGCGCCCTGCTCCCGGGCCAGCGCCGGAACGGGCTTCAGCAGCCACGAGGAGATGGCTTCCTGCAGGCTCCGGCACAGGCCCTGCACCTCGGGATCGGAAGCACCCGCCTCGGCCAGGCGGGGAGTCCGCTCCACCCGCAGCTTCACGGCCGTCTTCAGGCCGGAGAAGCTCCAGGAGGCCTTGCCATCGCGGAACTTGGGCGGTGTGAAGGGGTCCGCGGCGCGCCCCGCCGCCCGGGCGCAGGCATCCACTACTGGGCCGCCGGGGTAGCCCAGGTTCAGCATGCGGGCGGTCTTGTCAAAGGCTTCGCCGGCGGCGTCATCCCGGGTTTTCTGGAGCAGCTGAAGCGAGGTCCAGTCCTGTGCCAGGTACAAGTGCGTGTGGCCGCCGGACACCAGCAGCACCAGGGCGGGGAAGGGCAGGTCCGGCGCGGCGAAGCGTGCGGCGTTCAGGTGTCCCAGCAGGTGGTGGACGCCCACCCAGGGCAGCCCGGTTCGCCAGGCCACGGCCTTGCTGGCGCTGAAGGTGGCCAGCAGGCTGCCGACCAGCCCGGGACCGCGTGTGACGGCCAGGCGGTCGAGCCCCTGGAGGCGGATCCCGGCCTGCGCCAGGGCTTCGGCCATGACCGCGCGCACCTGCAGCAGGTGCTCGCGCGCCGCCAGCTCCGGCACCACCCCGCCGAAGGGGCCGTGGATGGCGTCCTGGCTCTCGCGCACCAGGGAGCGGAGCCTCGGGCCGGAGGGCGTCTCCTCCACGACAGCGGCGGAGCAGTCGTCGCAGGAGGATTCCAGACCGAGGACCAGCATCTGCCAAGTGTATCCTGGCCCCAATGGTCCTCGTTCCCACCCGCATCCAGCTGAACCGCCCCCTGCCTCCACTCACCTACCTGGCGCCGGAGGACCTTCCCGCAGGCGTGCGGGTGCAGGTCCGGGTCCGGAACAGCCTGGCGGTGGGCTTGGCTATGGGGCCCGATCCCGCGCCGCCCGCCGCGAAGCTGCGCCCCGTGGACGCGGTCATCGACCCCTTCCCCCTGTTGCCCTCGAAGCTGCGCGAGCTGCAGGCCTTCGCCGCCCGCTACTACGGCTGCCTGGAGGCCCACCTGCTGCCTCTGAGCCTGCCCCAGGCCCTGCTGCCCCACTGGGAGGCGGATGAGGATGGGCAGCGCCTGTCCTTTCACCGAGATCGGGACGCCTGGAAGGTGCTCGCCGACCTGGGTGAAGCCTGGCACCGCGATCCGTCCATCCTGCCGACGCTGCTGCACCGCCCCCTGCTGCGGGGTGCCGGGTTCACGGAAGTCCGCCTCACGGGGGCGCCCCATCCGCCCCGGGTGACCCCGTCCCAGGCCAAGGTGCTGCTGGCCCTGGAGGACGCGGGGGGCGCGCTGATGGAGACCGAGCTGCTGGAATCCGCCGGGGTCGGCCCTTCAGTGCTGGGCACCCTGGAAAAGCGGGGGCTCATCGAGCGGATGAAGCGGGTGGATCTGCTGGGCCAGCGGCGCGAGGCCGGGGTGGACCGCACGGTGGCGCTGAACGAGGAGCAGCGGGTTGCCCTGGAGTCCGTGGTCCTTGGGGCCTTCGGCGTCCACCTGCTCCAGGGTGTGACGGGCTCCGGCAAGACCGAGGTGTACTTGGCCCTGGCCGAGCGCGTGCTGGCCGCCGGCCGGCGGGTGCTCTGGCTGGTCCCGGAGATCGGTCTCACCTCCCGGCTTCTGGATCGCCTGGAGGCCCGCTTCCCCGGCCGCATCGCCGTGGGCCACGCGGGACTGAACGCCGGGGAGAAGCACGGCGACGTGGTGCGCCTGCTCTTCAACGGGGCCGACCTCTTCGTGGGGGTTCGGAACGCCGTGCTGGCCCCCCTGCGTGACATCGGCCTCATCGTCGTGGACGAGGAGCACGAGGGCTCGTACAAGTCCGAGGAGCATCCCCGCATCCATGCCCGGGACCTGGCCATCAAGCGGGCCCAGCTGGAAGGCTGCCCCATCCTCCTGGGCAGCGCCACGCCCAGCCTGGAGAGCTGGCAGGCCGCGCAGGTGGGCCGCTACCGGCTCCTGCAGCTGAAGCAGCGGCCCGCAGGCATCACGCTGCCCAGCGTGGAGGTTGTCGACCTTCGGGACGCCTACCGGCAGATGCGCCGGAAGGTTATCCTTGCGCCACCGCTGATGCAGGCCCTCACCGAGACCGTGGCCCGGGGCGAGCAGGCCCTCCTGCTGCTGAACCGGCGCGGCTACGAGAACTTCTGGATGTGCCGGGCCTGTGGCAAGACCCTGGGCTGCCCGCACTGTGCCATTTCCCTCACCTACCACCGAGGTGATTTCCGGTTGCGCTGCCACCTCTGCGACCATGAGACCGTGCCGCCGGAGGCCTGCCCCGACTGCGGCGCGGATCACCTGCGGGGCGTGGGCGAAGGCACGGAGCAGGTGGAAGAGCATCTGAACCAGCTCTTCCCCGCCGCCCGCATCCTGCGGCTGGATCGCGACACCACCCGGCGCCGGGGCTCCTTCGAGGCGGGCCTGCTGGCGGCCGAGGCCGGGGAAGTGGACATCCTGGTGGGCACCCAGATGCTGGCCAAGGGCCACACCTTTCCGAAGCTCACCCTCGTGGGGGTGCTCAACGCGGACCAGGGCCTGAAGGTGCCTGATTTCCGGGCCTCCGAGCGCACGTTCCAGCTGCTTACCCAGGTGGCGGGCCGCGCGGGCCGCGCCGAGCTGGCCGGCCGCGTGATCCTCCAGACCTACTCGCCGGAGCATCCCGCCATCACCTTCGCCCTGGCCCAGGACTTCGAAGGCTTCGCGGCCTCGGAACTGCCCTTTCGTGAGGGCCTGGGCTACCCGCCCTTCACGGCCCTCTCCCTCTACCGCGCCGAGGCCGACACCCTGCGGGAGGCCCAGGAGGCCCTGGATGGGTTCCGGCAGCGGCTCTCCGTTCCCGGCCTGCGCGTGCTCGGCCCCCTGGAGGCGCCCGTGCCCCGCGTGCGCGACCGCTGGCGCATGCACCTCCTGCTCAAGGGTACTCGCGGCGCCCTCGGCGAAGTCCTCGCCCGCCACCCTCTGCCGCCCGCCGGTCCCATCAGCCTCGACCGGGATCCCATCCAGTTCGGATGAAAAAGGGCCCCCGAAGGGGCCCATGGTTTGGAACTGCTCGAACCTACCGGACGACGCGCCAGGAGCGAAGGCGGAAGCCGGGATTGCTCTCAGTGTCTTTCACAGCCTGGATATCAGGTGTGTTGGAACCGGCCAGGTTCGTCTCGGTCGAGGCCTTGGCCCCGCCCTGCATCACGTAGTCGCCGGCATCCACGAGTTGGCTGGACAGAGAGTTGAACGTGAAGGCCAAGCCGCTGCATCCGTCGGTGCTCTTGTTGAGGCCGCCGCCGTTGGTGTCACCTACCTTGGATGAGGTCACATCGATCTCGGGATCGAAGTAGAGAGGGCGGGTGATGTCGCACTGTCGGAAGGTTCGGGTGGTGGAGAAGGGCGAGCAGCCGAACCCACTCGAACCGTAGACGTTGTAAAGAGAGTAGAAGAGGGACCCCTGCTTGATGAGGGGGCTGACAAGCACCTTGTCGCGGGTCCGGTTTGGACTGTTTCCAGCCGGCGCCAGCAGGGCGTTGGTGCTGTCGTTGTGGGGCAGATCCAAGTAGTACCCGTAGTGGTAATTGGAGCCTGTGTTGGTCGCAGTGCTGAACGACCCCCAGAGATAGCTGCTGCTGCCCGGGGTCACTTTCGGGTCGCTGTAGCTGGTCGCCCACGAACTGTCGATCTTCTGGAGGGTGGCGATGTCCAGCGCCCCGCTGGAGTTCTGGAGATCGGCAAAGGTATAGAACCTGTTGTATTCGGCGATGGTCGGAGAGACCGACTGGGTGACCCCGTTCTTGTCGACATAGGTGAAGTCTTCGGGCGCATCGATGGGGTTATTGCGATCTCCAGACCCGATGGACACCATCACCGTCAATGGCCGAGTTGAGGAGGTTCCTGCCGCCATCAGCACGGGGAAATCACCGGGCAGGCGGAAGGCGTCGGGGGCAGTGGTGAACCGAACCTTGGGGTCCGAATAGATCAGCCTGACCTTGTCATTGGAATACCATGCGTTGATGTCGGGGAGGTCGGCTCGGTAGCCCGAGGCCGTAGCGGACTTGTCCGCATTGAGGGCCCAGACACTGCCTGTGAAATCACCAAAATAGATGCGATGGGTCAGGCCGGTCCCCAGATTCAGGACCTCCACTGGCACGACACCGCCGGCGATGGCGCCCACGGCGGTGGCGCGGAAGTCCCATGGATTCTCTCGGACATGCTCGCCAGTCATAGGGTTGAGGGCCATGACGAGCCGACCCAGGCCGTCCCCAAAATAGGAGGTGCCCTGAATGGCATCATCGTTCTTGTACCGAGTGTTGATCTCGGTATTGGTGTAGCCACCCGTGATGAAGACCACGCGAGTGAGTGCTCCGTTCTTGTCCTTGACGTAGCCGAAGGATGGCACCGAAGTGCTCATGCCCATGGTGCGGAGGAGCGATGCCTGGGAGGAGGACTTGAGTTTTGATGTGATGAGATCCCCGGTGATCGGACGGATCCACCAGGCCAGGTGCGGTGAGGAGGGTGTGGTGGCGCTGTTGGAACTATCGGAGATCTTGATGGTGAAGTAATCGCGGGCGCCCTTCCGGAAGCTGAAGATGATGGCCGCATCCTCACCCACGCTGACCCGGGTGTCCCCGATGATGGCTCCCGAAGGCGCCTTGTCGACGTGGAAGAGCACCGGGTCGCCATCCACGCCGTAGTGATGCTTGAAGATGGTGGCATCGGTCTGGGTCTTCTGGTTGTAGAGATCCCAGAGCATGGGGAAGAGGTTCGGGGGGATGAAGGTCCAGAGCTCATAGGCTTTCGCGGTGTAGAACCCGTCGGGATTGGTCAGGGTGTTGATGGATTTCGCGGCCACTTCGACGAAGCAGTGCAGGTGCCCGGTATTAGTCCCGACCAGGATGAGCCGGGTGTGGGGATCTGTGTATTGAGTGGAGTCGTAGGCGTTGGTATAGAAGTCATCTTTTTTTAGGGCATCGGGCAGCGTATCCGCCAGGTCTTTGGAGAGCTCCACGGCCTGCGGGGCGGAGTTCACGATGTCGCCCATGATGTTGAGGTGGCCGAGGAGGGGTTTGGTCGTCTTCGAATTATCGGTGTCGAACTTGTCACGGTTGAGCAGGTTGGCATTGTCGGTAGGTTCAAAGGCCCCCAGCAGGAAGCGCATGAGATTGCGGGCGTCGTCGTTGGTCGGACTGGCCCCACCTCCCCTGATCATGGAGGAGAGGTAGTACCGGTTCGTGGGATCCTTGACCGTGATCCAGGAGATGATCCGGCTGAGTTGAGCTGCGTTGTCGGTCGTCCCATTGTCGGAGTGGACGTAGAGCTCGATGTCCCTTCCGCCTGTGCTGCTGTCTGGAGAGCCCATGATGTAGGCGCTGCGGTTCTTCCACGAAAGGGCGGCGCCACCCAGGATCTTTTCCGTGTTGACGGTCGTGTTCTGGTACTTCCCGAAAACGATGTAGGCGCTCCAGAGGTTGAGCACATCGAAATCGGCCGTATTGGTGCCGACGTTATTGACCGTCTCGTATTTCTTGGTACCGTCATTGATCCCGTAGAACTTGAACACACTCTGGACCGATCCCGCAGTCACTCCGGGGATGACGGTACGCTGGAGGCCGATGGCGTAGAGGTTCCCGGCCCACAAGGGCACCCGGTCAGAGGCGGAGGTGCTGGCGGTGGTCTGGAACGTGCCGAAGTAGGCCTGGTTGGCATTCTGGATGCCGGTCGCGGGAGTCGCCGGGGCCGAGAGGGCCGCCTTGCCGTAGACGATGAAATTGCCGATGTTGAAAAGCGCCTGTTCCAGTGAGGCCGGGTCGGCGGAGGGGAAATACCGGACGTTGTTGGCGTTGGCTGGCTGGTAGAAATAGATCAGGTCAGAGGAAGGGGCCGGATTGGACGGGCTCCATCGTTTGTTGCTGGGATTGCCCCACTGGGCCACGTCAAAGAACTCTTCGTGGGGGTTGCGGCCGTTGTTGTCGCTGGCCAGCACGTAGGTTCCTGGAACCGCCAAGCTGATGCACATGGTCTGGATACCCCGGGTCTTCTTGGTGACGGGGTCGTTCCAGGGGGCGTCGTAGGCGGACGTGTTGTTGGTTACACCGGGCAGTCCGAAGGCCGCTGAGGCCGACATGGTAGCCGGGTGGAAATAGTCGCTTCCAGGCGCGAAGCTGTTGTTCTGCATGGCGCTGGTGACATTGGCGTCGGGATAATTGATGCCGCCCTTGCTCAGTCCGGTATTGCCATGGGTATAGGAGTAGTAGCCGGCGCTGTTTCCGTTGTAGGCGGCTTTTTGGTCGCCGCTCAAGGTCAAGGAGTCGTTCATGCCGTTCGCGGAGATCGGGGCCACGAATATCTTCCCGCTGCAATCACCGGTGGCGAACTTGGTGGTGTCACGCACGATCTTGCGGTAGGTGTTCGCAAGGGCCACCGCCAGGGGTTCCGGCGTATAGGCGTCCAGGGAATCAAGGTTGGACCCAAAACTCGAGTTGGCCACGGCCTGGGTTCCCACCATGTCCTTGGCCCCGATGGTCTGGAGCGCCGAAGTTTGGCTTGTGAGGAGTGATAGCGTCAGCTGCCTCAAGTCAGACAGGTAGTTTGGGTTCGTCTCGGCCCCCGAGCGGTCCGCCTGATAGCTGGAAGGCGTGGCGTAGGCCGTGAGGGAAGAGGTCAGCTCCTCATCGTTATTTGGGTCGCCGTAGGCGGGCGCCAGGAACCGGTAGTACCAGGTGGCCTTGTCCAGCTTGTCGATGAAGGCGTTGATGACGGCGGCCTTCTCCGCCTGCAGGCGGGTCATGTTCGGCAGGTGGTTGGCGAAACCTTCGCCTTTGGCCGTTGTCGTTCCGGTGGATCCGTCAGAGATGGTCACGGTGTCCGTAACGGTGGGGACCGCGTAGCCTCCGGCGTACCCGTATGAATTGGCCGTCCAGTCCACGGTGCCGGCTTTGTTGCCCGTCAATGCATAGGCTCCCCGGATCGACTTCCCGTAGAAAATCCAGGCGAGGTAGTCCGGAGAGTAGTAGAACTGCCCGATGATCGTGTCCGCATAACCCAGGATGGTGCGGGTGGCGTTGGCGCTTTGGTCCGAATACACATCGTACGGAATGCCCGTGTGACCCGATTGATAAGTCTGATTCCTCTGGAAGTTCCGCTGGTAGGCCTGGATCGGGGGGAAGGGGACTTCCTTGGTCGGGGCTGGCGGCTGGGCCACGGCACTGGTGCTGTCGTGGATTCTCCAGGGACAGGGCAGGTCGATGGTGCGGCTGTTGATCGTGAAGCGGATGTGGGTGACGGGGCTCCCATTGTTCCGCAAGGTGGTGAGCGCATCGGTGTTCCAGGCGACCTCAGTCATCGCGGTACCGGACCCTGAATAGGCCTGCGGGTAGCCCACGACTTCGGTATTGCCTCCGATGGCCGTTCGAACGGTGAGGGGAGCGCCGCTGGGCCATGTGTACATGCGCACTTCAGCCCTGGTCCCCGATCTCTTGATACCGAACACATAGCCGAGAATGGGGGTCGTCCTGTTGAGGGCCGTACCTGCCGGGCCTGGTTTGGAAAAGACCGTATCGGAGCCGACGTCCCCCGGCGAAGGATTCCCCCCCATGCCGTTGTTCGCCCCGAGGAAGGCCCTTCGCGCTTTGTTGGTCAGGTAATCGAAGGATTCGAACACGCCCCGGCTAGCGGTAGTGCTATCCAGAATCAGCACCAGGGTGGAGGACCCCGATCTGGACTGATAGACGTCGCTCAGATCCGTGGCGGTCTGCAGGTTCGGCTCGACCTGTGCATGCAGAGCCAAGCTCGTGGCGAGGATGAGGAAGGGGGCGAAAAGACGCTGGACTCGCATGGGAGGCTCCGAGCAGATGGGGTATTCCGGACGTTCCTGGAGCGATGGGCCGATCAGGGGGCGTAATCCACAAGGGCTTCGCGCTGAGCGATGAAAGACTGGCCTGTGGCGCCGATGTTGGCCCGGCCTACGGAGCGGATGAGGAACAGGCCTCCCTGCTTCTTGGCCCTGAATCCGCTCGCGCGATTGGCGAGAGATTCGCCCAGGTAGCGGACTTCCACGTCGAAGGCCTGAGCCACCACGGAGTCTTTCTGAACAAAGCCTGTGCTGCCTGCGGCGGTCTGGAAGAGCTCAGGAGCCGTGGTCTTATTGAAGTCCACGCTCCGGAGGAAGAATCGGAGGGAACCGCTGTTGCCACTCTGGTTGCCGTAGGTGTCCGGGCCACTGCCTGGGGCCGTGTTGGGTAGCGGGTCCAGCTTGGTCACCCGCAGGCTCGAATCGCCGATGGCGGCCAAGAGCTTGTTCATCTGGACCTGAACGATGCCTGGTGCGCCAGTCAGAGTGGAGGTGGTGATGGTCGAAGTGTTCGCGCCCGTGATCGGATCTGTGGAGGCACTGATGCTGGTGGCTGCGTTCGGATTGCTCCAGATCAGCACCCAGTCGAGGGCGGAATCCGCGGCCTCGGCGGCCTTACGGCCCGTGCTTTCGTTGCCCGTAATGGCGAGTTCGCGGAGGGTGGTCTGGCTCATTCCCAGGGCCGCGACAGTCATGACCGAGAGGAGGATCAGGGCTACCAGGATGGTGATGCCACCCTGTTCGGACTGCCTTGAGGTTGTGGACGAGAAGCTCGATCGCATGGTCCGTTCCTTCAGATCTTGCCGAGGGCGAAGTTGCGGGATGAAATCAGCAGCGTCTCGCGCCGGGTGCGGTAGTCCGCTGCATTCGCAGCGTTGCTGTACTCAGTCCGCTGGAGTTTCGAGCGCGTCTCGATGTCGAGGCGGATCACCACGGGTGCATAGTTGAACCAGAACGGGTCCACGGTGCTGTCCATGCCTCCGACCAGGAGTTTGGTCAATGGACTGGTGGTGGCGATCGTGGTCAGTTGGCTGCTGGTGGCCGTCTTGATGGCACCCCACTGGGCCGTTGTCAGGCCATTATCCTTCCGGACCCAGCTCTTTCCACCGTCGAGGCTCCAATCCAACTGGAATCCAGTGACGCCCTCCACGATGATCTCGGAAGGGCCAAAGCTTGCATCGGCCAGGGCTTTGGTCCTCCGGATGAGGCAGGGGACGGTGGCGGTGTTGTTGCCGGGATCCAGATTCATGGCTTGGATGGTGTAACTGACCACCTGCAGGGGGCGCACGAAGGCCACTTGTGCGCCTGGAGCGGTCCCGCCATCGGTTCCGATGTGCTTCTTGTTGATGAAAGGGGACACGAGGCTGGCATTGGTGTCGTTGCCAAACTGGTCGAGCAGAGTGGTGTTGTCCGCCAGGGTGAGGGTGTACGTATTTCCGATAGAGGCGATGCCATTGATCTTGAAGATTTCCCAGGCCGAGTCCTCGATAAAGGCCAGATCGCCAACCTTCAACGCCGCACCACCACTGGGGATGAGGACCTTTAAGGTGTCCGTGGCACCCGCAGCAGGATCGACGGTGGCGTCGAGGATCCCATGAAGGCTCAGCGGAAGATCCATCACCATCTGAAGTTCATCCGGCGTCACCAGGGTGACGTCGGTGCCGTCCGTGGATTTATAGGTGAATTTGGTCTGGAGGGTTTCGATCTTGAGCGGGGGCTGGGCGTTTCCGAGCAACTCCGTCACGATGCGGGGGGGGAGCAGGTAGCCAGCCTGCAGGATGTCTTCCTGGAGTTGGAGCAGGGCGAACCGCGCGGTCCGCTGGATTCCGATGGTCTCGGTGCCGGCGGTGAAATTGCTGATGCTGGCGGTAAAAATTTTGCTCATCCCGGCCATCAGGATTCCGGTGAATACGAGCGCCACCAGGAGCTCAACCAATGAAAAACCGCGATGGTTCCGGCGTGAGTGGAGTTTAAATTCGCACATAGCGGCTCACAGAAATAGACTTGGTGATGGTGGCCTTCGTTTGCGGATTGATCTCTGTCCAGGTGACGTTGACGACGAATTCCTGGAGGCCGCTTTTGGCGTAGGCATTGATCACCCCTCTGCCCCGAATCCACGAAGTGTTGTAGACCAGAGTCTTGTCGGCCGTGGCATGAGGTCCCTTGGGGTCGTAATAGGGATCATCGGGCAGGAGCCCCAGGATGGTGTAGCCGTCATCGTTGGCAAGCGCGGTCGTGGCTGCGGCTCCCGCGGGATCGATATACTTGAATCGGCCATTCGGCGTGACGGTCCCATCAATGGAGATGGCCCGCTCTCCGGAACTCAATGCGCCCTCGGCTTGGATGCGGTCGAGCAGGTTGTGTGCCACGAAGCTTGCCGTGCCCCGCTGGCGGGCCCCGAGTCCCTGGGCCTGGGCAGAAAATTGGAGGGTGGCAAGGCCGAGCAGCCCGATGGCCAGAATGAACATGGTGATCAGGAGTTCCACCATGGAGAAGCCCTGCGAGGGGTGTGGCTGTCTGATGGTCGACATGGCTACTCCAATCGCTGCCATTGATAATCGGGATCTGTGCCGGCAGCGGAGTCCGCTTTGTAGAAGGCGATGATCTTGCCCTGGTCATTGACCAGGACGACGCCGACGGGCACACCGGTGTGATTGACGGTATTGCCCACGACACCGACGAAGAACCCTCCGAGGAGGGCTGCGCCACTGGTGTTGTCGATGAGGTACCCGTTGGGGGCGAAGGTATAGGTGGAAGAGTTGAAGAGGTCGGTCTTCCATCCATTGCTGCCCGAAGAGAACCCATAGGTGGTGGCGGCCGTGAGGCTTTTCACGTCTGGACTGGTCGTGGGCAGGGACGCGCCGCCAGAGCCGGTGACCCGGCAGTAGCGAAGGGAAGAAGCATCAAGGGCAACCTGGGATTTCATCGCGGGGACAGGCGAATCATCTACCGTGACGATGCTGGCCGTTTTTGCTGCGGAGTCCCAGGTGGCTCTAATGGTGATATTCCGGCCCGTAGAAATCGCAAGCTCTCGAGCCTCCTGGAGGGCCCCGCGCACCTGCAATGTGGTCGATTTGACGGCCCGGGGTGCCCGGCTGCCAAGGCTGAGGGTTCCAACGATGGCAAGGATCGAAAGGATCGCGAGCACCACTAGCAGTTCAATCAGGGAGTACCCCTGATTGGGAGAACCGTCGTGCGGCATGGGTTCCATAGGCGCCTCGATGGAAAATGGTAGGGGGGGAAGGGCTGTGTTGATAAAAATTTTAAGTCGAATTGAATGAATTGGTAGAGATAAGACGCATGGTGAAAAAGCATGATTGGTCAATAATGTGTATAAAAAATACACACCCCTTTCAGGCAAAATGACCTCTGGATAAGGTGCGTGGTAGCCTGGGCTGTGTCCGAATCCGCCCCACTTCTCAGACTCCGGGCAAAAAAGCGGCTCGGCCAGAACTTCCTGGTGAACGAGGGGGCCATCGCCACCATCGTGGGCTCGGCCTTGGCTTCTGCGGCACCCCGGCTGCTGGAAATCGGCCCGGGGCCTGGGGTGCTGACGGAGCGCCTCCTGGCGGACGGGCGCCCCCTGTGGGCGGTGGACCTGGATCCCGAGGCGTGCGCGCTGCTGCGGGAGCGCTTCGCCGCCCAGCCTCAGTTCCACTTGCTGGAGGGTGATGCAGTGCGGATTCCCCTGCCCGAGGGCGGGCCCTGGTCGGTGGTGGGCAACCTGCCCTACAACGCGGCGACACCGATCCTGGCGAGGCTGCTCACGGAGGGCATTCCCTGGGACCGCATGGCCCTCATGTTCCAGCTGGAAGTGGCCCAGAAACTCATGGGTGAGCCCGGCACCAAGGCCTACGGGCCGCTGTCGGTGCTGGCCCAGCTCTGCGCCCGCCTGACCCGTCTGGTGAAGCTCGGGCCCGGCTCCTTCCGACCCGCTCCCAAGGTGGATTCCGCGGTGGTCCAGTTCGACCCCCGCCTGGACGCCCCCAGCTTGGCTGAACGCCGGGCCCTGCTCGCAGTCCTGCACCGCTCCTTCGGCCATCGCCGCAAGACCCTGGCGAACAACTGGCAGGGAACTCTGACCGCCGAGGCCCTGACAGCGGCGGGCCTGGCCTCGGCGCTGCGCGCCGAAGTGATCGCGCCTGCGGCATGGCTGTCCGCAACTCGTACCCTGTTGAATCAACACCCGGAGGTGTTCCCATCGTGATGCCCGTCGCACCTGAATTTGCAACCTGGACGGAGGCCCCCGCCGCCGGCGAACTCCGGCTGATCCCCATCGGCGGGCTCGGTGAGTTCGGGATGAACGCGCTGGTGGTGCACAGCGCCCGCAGCCTCTTCCTGGTGGACTGCGGCCAGCTGTTCCCTTCGGACGACCAACCGGGCATCGACTCCATCGTGCCGGACTTCGCCTACCTGGAGCCCTTCGCGGACCAGCTCCAGGCGGTGCTGCTCACCCACGGCCACGAGGATCACATCGGGGCGCTGCCCTACTTCCTGCGCCGGTGGCCGGTACCGGTGTACGGCACCGCTTTCACCTTGGGCCTGGTGGAGGGCAAGCTGCGCGAACATGGCCTGGACGTGGGCCTGCTCCACACCGTGCCGGACTACGGCCGCGTGAGGGTGGGGGCTGGGGAGATCGAGGCCGAGTGGATTCCGGTCACCCACAGCCTTCCGGACGCCTGTGCGCTGGCGCTCCACACACCCCAGGGCGTGCTGGTGCACTCCGGTGATTTCAAGATCGATCCTGAGCCTCTGGACGGCCGGACCACGGGCATGGAGCGGCTGACGGCCCTGGGGGATGCCGGCGTCCGGCTGCTCATGGCGGATTCCACCAACGTGGGCCGCCCGGGCCGTTCACCTTCGGAATCGGCCTGCCGCGAGGGACTGGAGGCGGCCTTCGAGCAGACGAAGGGGCGGCTCTTCGTCACCACCTTCAGCTCCAACATCCACCGCCTCCAGACGCTGATCGATCTGGCGTACGAATTCCGCCGCCGCGTGGTGCTCCTGGGGCGCAGCCTCGACCGCAACCTCACGCTGGCCCGCTCCCTGAAGCGGCTGTCCCTGCCTGACGACATCCTCATCGATGTGAAGGATGCCCAGCTCTTCGATCCCGAGGATCTGCTCGTCCTGTGCACCGGCAGCCAGGGTGAGCCCATGAGCGGGCTGGCGCGCCTCCTCCGCCGGGAGGTGAAGGGGCTCCCCATCCAGCCCGGCGATCGGCTGGTGGTGAGTGCCCGCTCCATCCCCGGCAACGAGGTCGCCATCTCGCGGATGCTCGACGAGGCCGAACGCCTTGGAGCGGAGACCTCGCTGGAGGGTCTTGGACCCGTTCATGCCTCCGGGCACGGCAGCCGCGACGAGCTGGCGGATCTCATCCGGGCGGTGCGTCCCGCCCAGATGGTGCCGGTGCACGGCACCTACCGGAACCTGCGGGCCCACGGCAAGCTGGCCGCCTCCCTGGGCTGGGCACCGGAGCGCATCTCCCTGCTGGATGGCGGGCTCTGCCTGCGGTTGTTTGTGGATGGCCGGGTGGACATGCCAGGTGCCGTGCCCGTGGGCAAGTGCTTCGTGAGCGAGGGGGTGGACCACATGGTGGACGCCCGCGTGATCAAGGACCGGCTCATCCTGCAGGAGGATGGCGTGGTGTTCGCCACGCTGCTGGTGGACCCGCAGACCGGCGACTTGGCGGCGGATCCCACCATCCTCAGCCGCGGTTTCGTGATGTTGTCCGATGACGAGGCCTATGCAGATCTCTTGGCGGGCGTCGCTCGCAAGACCTACGAGGAGGCGCCGCCCCAGGTCCGCAAGGATGGAGAGGCGCTGCGGGACACCTTGCGCCTGGCCCTGCGGCGGGTCATCCGCAAGACCACCCAGACGCGCCCCCTGGTGATCCCGGTGGTCCTGGAGGCGCCCCCGTCCTAGCGGCTCATCGACGGCCGCGACGGATGGCCGCTCCGGGGCGGAGGCCCGGCTCGGCCCGGTTGCCGAGGCCCTGGCGGATGGCCTCCACCATGCGCCGCTGCATCTCCTCGACATGGGTGATGAGGCGGACCTGCTGGGCGGGGCTCAGCCGGGCGCGGATGTCCTCCTCGAACTTGAACTTCAGCTCCGCCTGCTGGCGGCGCAGGTCAACGAACTGCTCCACCAGGGGCCGGACCTTGGCGTTCTTTTCTTCCTCGGAACCCGGGCCCATCAGGATCTCGTTGAATCGGCGCCGGATCTGCTGGATCTGCTGGGTCTTTTGGAACTGTTCCCGATCGTAGCGCGACCATCGCTCCACCACCGTGCGGGCCTGGTCCTCGGGAAGGCCCACCGTCTGCTGGAGCTGCTCCATGCGGAAGCGCATCAGAGGGCGTTCATCTTCCGCCTGGGCGCGGACCGGCAGGCCGGCGAGCAGCAGGAGGAGGGACATCAACAGGGAGGGGCGGAACATGGGGATCACCTCGTCGGGGCCGGGGCCGAGTCCAGGCGCTTCAAGAGTGCCTTCATTTCCTCGGGGCTGAGGGCCTGGATCTGGGCCGCCTCCTCCTCATGGTTGTGGAAGGGGGTGTCGGAGGTGGATACCTCGAGAATGTCGGGCTGGCGGGGCAGCGTGGCCTCCACATAGGGCGTCCGGTTCGCCCGTCCGGCCAGGAAAGCGCCGGTGCCCACGGCCATGAGCACGGCCGCCGCCGCGGTCCAGCCCAGCAGTCCCATGCGGTGGTGCAGGGCCGGGCGGGCAGGAAGCTTGCGGAGGATCCGGCCAGGGAGGCGGTCGAAATAGCCGGCCGGCGCCAGGACCTCCGGGCTGGCCTCCTGGGCCAGGAAGAACACCCGGGCCTCGGAGCAGGCCGTGCAGGCCTTCATGTGCGCCTCCGCCGCAGGGCCGGGGTCCATGGGATCGGCTTCGATGGCGGACAAGGCCGCGACACAGGTTTCTGGAACGGGAAGGGGCCCTGGGTTCATGCTCGGCCTCCTTTGATGTGGCGGGTGAGGTTCTGGATGGCGTGGAAGATGTGGGCCTTCACGCTGCCCACGGAGGTGCCCATCTCCTGGGCGATCTGTTCGTATTTCCAGTCGTGCTGCAGCTTCAGGGTGAGGGCTTCCTTCTGGCGGCGGGGCAGTTTCGGGAGGGCCTCGTGCAGGAGCCGTCTGGCCTCTTGGTCCAGCAGGGCCGACACCTGGGTCTCCTCCACCCGCAGGGCCGGGTGCTCCAGGGTGCCATCCGGTCCTTCGAGACTCTCGTGGTCCCGGGCCATGCGCTCCCGGAAATTCAGGGCCTGGCGGGTGGCGATGGTGATGAGCCACGTGCGGAAGGAGGACTCGAAGCGGAAACCGGGCAGGGCGCGGAACACGCGGATGAAGGTCTCCTGGACCACGTCGTCGGCGTCCTGGTGGTTCTTGACGATGGAGAAGGCCTTTCCGTAGATGTCCCGGGAGAACAGCCGCACCAGGTTGGCGAACGCGGTCTGGTCCCCGCCCTGGGCCGCTTCGACCCAGGCCAGCACCTCCGGCGTGTGATAGGGCGAGGCCGGATCGGGGAGCCGATCGGCGACCCGGTGGGCCGTCTGGGGTATCAGGGGCTCGTTCAAGGTGGCTTCCGCCATCATGTTAGGCTCCGGCGCCAGGGACAGTGGAGGAGAAACGCCGTCACTGGATGGACCCGGGAAGCCCTTCTGGGGTTGAATGGAAAGGGTACAAGTCTTCAATCTCCAGGAGTCTCCATGCGCGACCGCATCACCCCGCTGCTCACGGAAGCGCAGATCCGGACCCGGGTCCAGGAACTGGGCGCCCAGCTGGCCCGGGACTACGCGGGACAGGACCTGGTGGTGATCGGACTCCTGAACGGGGTGTTCCCGTTCTTCGCGGACCTGGTCCGGGCCATGGACCTGGACATCGACGTGAGCTTCATGCAGGTTTCCAGCTACGGCGCAGGCACCGAGAGCACGGGCGAGGTCCACATCCTCAAGGATCTGGACCGGTCGATCCAGGGGCGCCACGCCCTGGTGGTCGAGGACATCGTGGACACCGGCCTCACCCTGTTCAAGGTCCGCAACCTGCTCCGGGACCGGGAACCCCTGAGCCTGAAGATCTGCACCCTGCTCTCCAAGCCCAGCCGCCGCAAGGTCGAAGTGCCCGTGGACTACATCGGCTTCACCATCGAGGACCACTTCGTGGTGGGCTATGGCCTCGACTTCGACGGCAAACTCCGCAACCTGCCTTACGTGGGTGTTTACCACCCCTAGGATCTTCGTGCCTGCTTCCTCGCGCTTTTTCCTTGTCGCCATCATGGTTGGGGTCAGTGCCGGCTGCGGGTACCACCGCCTGGACCGTCAGCCCCGGTCGGCGGCGTGGGCGAAGCAGGGCGAAACGATCCGGTTGGCGCGGTTCCGCAACCTGACCCCTCGGCTGGGGCTGGAGGACCGCTTCACCAAAGCCCTGGAGAACCGCATTGTCGCGGCCAGTCCCTGGCGCCTGGTGGGGACGGGTGAGCCCTCCCGCTGGGTGCTCCAGGGCACGCTGGAGGGCTACACCTCCCGTCCGCTGGGCCTGTCCCTGGGCAACGACCGGCTGAAAGCCAGCGCCGGGTCCGCCTCCCGGGTCGAGGTGGCCGTGGTGGCCAGCGTGGAGCTGCTGGATGGGCAGACCGGTGCGGTGGTGCTGTCCCGGCGCGGCCTGACCTTCTCGAACCAGTACCGGGTGGACCAGAACTTCGCCAGCTTCGACAGCCGGGAGCTTCAGGTGCTGGAGAGCCTCGCGGATGATTTCGCGGAAAGCTTCCTCACCCAGCTGCTGGAGGGTACGGACTGATGGCTGCGGCCCAGGTCTGGCTGGACCACACCTTCGCACTGGTCCACGGCGAAGACGGCGATGGCCGCCGGAAGGCCGTGGCGGAATGGACCGCGCGACACGTGGATGCGGAGTGGGCTGATTTCGCCCTGACGGTGTGCGGCGAGGGCTGCCCCTGGCCCGAGGTGATGGCGGCCCTCCAGGAGTCGGCGCCCCTGGGGGCCGAGGCCCGGACCGTGATCGTGCCGGCCGCGGACAATCTGTTCACCCGCGCCAAGGAACTGCCGGGCGCCGTGAAGGCGCTCCTGGAGAAGCCGCCCCAGGGCGTGAACCTGCTGCTGGTGGCCTGGACGACACTCCCGGCTGCGCCCGGGAAGGCCCTGGGCGCCAAGCCATGGACGGACTGGACGAAGGCCGGCCGGATCCTCAAGGTGGGGGCCCTGGAGGCCCTCGAGGTCCCCGATTTCATCGAGGCTGAAGCCAGGCGGCTCGGGCTGTCGCTCCAGGGCGCCGCAGCCACCCTGCTGGCCCAGCGGCAGGGCGGGAATCCCGGGCTGCTCAAGCGGGCCCTGGAGGTGCTGGACCTGCTCGCGGAGGATCGCCGTGTCACGGAGGACATGGTGGACCAGGTGACCTTCCGGCTGGCGGGGCAGAAGGCCTTCGCCTGGTCTGGGGCGTGGCAGAAGGGGGATGCCGCAGGCGCCCTCAAAGCCCTTCGCGTGGCCCTGGAAGATGGTGACGAGCCTTTAATGATGCTGGGCCAGGCGCGGCGCGAAGTGGACCGCCTGCTGCGGTATGCCGAAGCCCAGGCCGCCGGGCTGAAAGGGCCTGAGTTGACGTCCGCCCTGGGCCTGTCCCCCAGGCAGGCTTTCCTGCTGGACGGCTATCGTGGCGCCTACGAGAAGCTGAAGCCGAAGGGCGTGAAGGGTCTCCTGGGACGCCTGAACCAGTGCGAACGGGATCTCAAGGGCCTGGCCCTCTCCCGCAGCGAGGCGCCCCTGCTAGACCTCACCCTTGCCCTCTGCCGGGCCTGGGGACGGTAGCTTCCCTGATCATCTGCGCGGCCTTCACCACCTCCCCCAGGCAGCAGGAGCCCGAGGGATTCATCTGGTCGCATCGGCAGCGGCCTTCCTTGACGGCGGCCCGGATCACTTCCACCGAGTCCAGGCGGCCGGTGGCTTCCCACTCGGCGCGTAGGCTCTCCAGGCTATGGCCGAAGCAGTAGCACAGGAGGTGGGCCGGCCCCGGCTCCCGCGGGGCCGGGGGCTTGGAGCCCTCGCAGCAGGGGCAGGGGCGTGGTTCACCCGTGGCGGTCACGGCGCCGCTCTAGAACACCAGCACCTGGTCCGCCCACAGAGTCCAGTCCGTGAGCTCTTCCAGGGTGCTGCGCCGGCAGCCTTCGGCCAGGTCGGCTTCGGTCAGGCCCCGCGCATCCATGCAGGTGCCGCAGACGCCCACCAGGCCGTGGCGGGCGGTGACACCCTTGAGCATGCGTTCCAGGTTGTAGTAGCCGTCGGGAGTCTTCTGACTCCGCTTGGCGCAGGCCGCCGCGTCGCCCATCAGGAAGACGCGCACCTCGGTGCCCTCCCGCTTGGCCGTGGCCCCCGCGAGGCGCAGCCCGTTGTAGCTGCGCTCGGTGCCGTAGGGTGGATCGTTGAGGATGAAGAGGATGTGGCTCACGGAAGCCCCCGCCGAAGAACCTCCAGCCTAGCTTGCTGCGGATTCCAGGCCGATGGCAGCATAACCGGGCATTGATCACTTGAGCGTGAGCTTCGGCGGGCGGATGATGGGGTCTGGATTCCGGAGGGCCCATGTCTGAATGCGTCATTCCCACCCTGACCTCCAACGAGGTGGTGGCGTCCAAGTCCGTGCTCCCGACGGGATGGAAGGCGGACCTGTCCAATCTGAAGGGCCTGGATCTCACCCTGCCCATGCTGGAGCTGCTGCGCCGCTCCACCAGCCGCCTGCCCCAGGATGTGATCGACGCCCTGGTGAAGGGCCGCGATGCCGAGGAGGAAGGCAGCCGGGCCTTCAACACCCTGAACGACATGGTGCGCAACATCATCCTCGCGGATGGCCAGGTGACGCCCCTCTGCCAGGACACGGGCACCATCATCGTCTGGGTCCGCCACCCCTTCGGCCTGAGCCAGCGCGCCGCCAAGCAGCAGATCCGGGCCGCCGTGGCCGAAGCCACCAAGCGCTCCTGGCTGCGCCCCAACTGCGTGGAGGCCCTCAGCGGCAAGAACACCGGCACCAACATGGACCCCTTCCATGAGGGCCACCCGGCCGTCCACTTCGAGGAGTGGGACAAGCCGGAAGTCGAGATCGCCGTCATGCAGAAAGGCGGAGGTTGCGAGAACGTGGGCGCCCAGTACCGTCTGCCGGACGCCGCCATCGGCGCGGGCCGCGACATCAAGGGCGTACGCAAGTGCATCATCGATGCCGTGGTGAAGGCCCAGGGCCAGGGCTGCAGCCCGGGGATCCTCGGCGTGGCCATCGGCGGCGACCGCGTCAGCAGCTACGAGAAGAGCAAGGAGCTGATCCTCCGCAAGCTGGGAACCCCCAACCCCGATCCGAAGATGGATGCCTTCGAGAAGGAGATCACGAACGATCTCAACACCCTGGGCATCGGGCCCATGGGCTACGGCGGCAACACCACCGTGCTCGGCGTCCTGGCCGAAGAAATGTACCGCCACCCGGCCAGCTTCTACGTGTCCATCAGCTACATGTGCTGGAGCAGCCGCCGGGGCTCGATCACGCTCAAGACCAACGGCGAAGTGTCCTTCGACTGATCCGCGACGACGAGGCTCAACATGATCCGTCTCACCACCCCCATCACCGAAGACCAGATCCGCCAGCTCAAGGTCGGCGACGAGGTGCTGCTCAACGGCCGCGTCGTCCTCAGCCGCGACATGGGCCACAAGTACATGAAGGAGCAGAAGCCCGAGTGGCTGAAGCCCATCCTCGAGAACATGGTCATCTACCACTGCGGGCCGGTCGTGAAGAAGCACGAGGACGGCCACTACAGCTTCGTGGCCGCGGGCCCCACCACCTCCATCCGCGAGGAGCCCTACCAGGCTGACGTCATTGAGACCTACAAGGTCCGGGGCGTCATCGGCAAGGGTGGGATGGGCAAGAAGACCAGTGAGGGCCTCCAGAAGACCGGGGCCGTCTACCTCCATGCCACGGGCGGCGCCGGCAGCCTGCTGGCCGAGCGCTGCAAGCGCGTGGTGGACGTCAAGATGCTGGAGGAGTTCGGCAGCCCCGAAGCCTTCTGGATCATCGAGGTGGAGGACTTCCCCCTGGTGGTCACCATGGACAGCCATGGCGGCAGCCTCCACGAGATCGTCGCCCAGCAGAGCCAGGAACGCGCCAAGGCCCTGACCGCCTGAGCCATCGAGCATTCTGGAGCGATCCCTCCCGCGCCTAGGGGCCGGTGCGGGATGGCCGGTGCATTCTCGGCCATCCCGCTCTGGCCCCCTATGCCGCCCCTGCGCATGGGGGGAAGGTATCGTTGGATGAAGGCGGCTAGGCTGGAGGGATGGTCCAGACTTACCGACAGCTCCGCCTCGATCTGGGCGCCGCCTTGGCCGAGTTCCTGGACCACGCCGAGGCCCATGCCGAGAGTCTCCGCTGGTTCGAGGAGGGGCTGGGCCTCTCCCGGTCCTGGATGGTCGCCCATGGTGGCGACCTCGTGCCCGACGAGGTGCGCGCGCAGGCAAGCGCCTGGGTGCGTCGCCGCCGGACCGGCGAACCCTGGGCCTACATCCTGGGGTGGTGCCTCTTCCGGGGCCGGCGCTTCCGGGTGAACCGGGACACGCTGATCCCGCGCCCTGAGACCGAACTGCTAGTGGAGGCCGCCCTCGATGTGGGAAACCGGCTGGGCGTGGCGGACTGTGTGGACGTGGGGACGGGCAGCGGCATCATCGCGGTGAGCCTGGCCCTGGAGACGGATTGGCGGGTTTCGGCGACGGATCTGAGCCCCGGCGCCCTCGCCGTGGCCCGGGAAAACGGTGCGGCCTTGGGTGCGAAGGTGGCCTTCTTCGAGGGGAGCCTGCTGGATTCCATCCCCGATCCCCTGGGTCTGGTGGTGGCGAACCTGCCCTATGTCGATCCGGCGGACGAGCCGGGCCTCCAGAGGGAGCTGGCCTTCGAGCCAGCTTCGGCTCTCTTCGCTCCGGACCGGGGATTGGCCCTCTCCGCGGACCTGCTGAGGTCCGCCATAGCGCGCCGGGCGCCGGCCTGCCTGTTGGAGATCGGAGCCGGCCAAGGGGGTGAGCTGTGCCGCAGGGCCCTCGGGGCGGGGTGGGGTAAGGCCATGGTGCATCAAGATTTTGCGGGCCACGATCGGATCCTGGTGGCGCTGGCCTGACGCATCGGCATGGCCCGACCGGGTCGGCTGCCCCCAAGCCCGACGAAAATGAGGTCTCCGGAGGGCTTGAGAGTTCCTGGCGGAATGCCGATAGGGTCTCGTCGAGGTGGAGATGAGCGGGAGCGGCAAATCACACAGGGGCGGCGGCCCCCGGAAAGCCGAGGAGGCCAAAGAGTCCGCGGCCGACCATCTCGTGGCTGTGGCGCATGAGGTGCTGGCCGAAACGCCCGACGTCCGGACCGAGAAACTCAGGGCCCTCAAGCGCCAGCTGGAGGCCGGGACCTATCACCCCGACGAAGGGGCGGTTGCCGAAGGCGTGATCCGCGAGTATCTGTCGAAGACCGATCGGCAGGACGATCAGGGCTGAAGGGCTTTCAGGGGCAGCCACCACATCCGGTCGGGGCCGCCGCAGAGAAGGGTCCCGCTCTCGGGCCGCAGGCTGCCCGGTTCCGGTGGGCCGGGAATCCCTGGAGGTGGCGCCAGGCGTTTCCAGGCCTCCGCGACAGGGACCAGCTTCATGTGGTCCTCGCCGGGCTTCCAGACGTAGAGGCGACCCAGGCCTTGATTGAGGTGGGCTTCCCAATCCTCCCGTGAGGGCGAAGCCGCGGGCGGTGCCGGTGGGGGCACGGTCACCTCCGGCGTGGCGGGATCCGAAGCGGCTGGAACCGGGGCCATCACCGGTACCGGCACTGGAGCAGGAAGGCTGGGGCGCGCCAGGTCGAACCAGAGCCGTCCGTCGGCTTCCTCGCCAAGCAGGTGGAGCAGGCTCGCATCCAGGCTGGCCGCCTCCGCAAGGAGGGGCTTCAGGTCGCGGGGGGTCCCCGGCTTCCCGTTCGGGCCGAGCGGGATCAGAACGCCTGGTTCAGGCTGCCACCAGCCGGCTTTGGGACCGCCCGCGATCTGGCCGAGCCCTTGGGGAAACCCGAGCGGCGATGGGGGTGGTGCCTGCAGATGGGTCCAGCCCCCCTGGCGCCAGGTGGAGAGTCCTCCCTCATGGGCCACCAGGAAGGCCTGGGGGCCGAGGGGGAGCAGACTGGAGATCCCCTTCACTTCGGGGGGAGGTTCGACGGTGGTGGCGGCCGGGGGATGGCTGGCGCTCCGGTTCGCCAGATCGTAGATGCTGACGGGAACCCCTGCACCATAGAGGAACAGGCTGCGCCGATCCGGCGCCAGAGCCAGGTGCTCCCCCGGTGCGCGCTGGGACCAGCGGACCTGCTGGGTGCGCAGATCGAGGACGACCAGGAGGGCCGGCGAGGCGGCGTTCCCCGAACTCCGGTAGAGCAGCGCCAGGGTTTCGTCAGGCACCAGGGCCGCGTCCGTCAGGTCCGCGAACTGGAAGAAGGAGTCAGGGGTGCCCGCAGGCTCGGGCACGGTGAAGGTCGGGCCCGGCGCGCCCTGGACGAAGAGGACCGCCTGCTGCCGCCCGGTCTGGGTCAGGACCTGGGCCACCGCCGCACCACCGGGGAGCGGGAGGGTCCATCGGACGGTTCTCAAGGGGGTGGATGGCGGTTGGAGCTCGATGAGCCGGCCGGCGCCCATGACGGAGGCGCGGAAGGGCTCCTGGTTTTCTTCCTGGGGGGGGGAGCCGGGCGTGCGGCGACTCATCCACAGCGCCCCGGTGCCGAGGGTGACGGCCAGGGCGACAGCGCCCAGGACAAGGGTGGGGCGGGTCATGGCTGGCCTCCTGCGAGTCCGAGATGCCGTTCCAGCGATAGAAGGGCCCGCTCCCGGTGGGCCCTCCCCTTGGCGGACTTCACGGCGCGGGTCCCTCCCGTGCGCTTGAGGCCACGCAGGTCCAGGAGACCTTCGGGAAGGGGCGGCAGCAGGCCGAGCATGGCGTTGGTGGGGCCGAAATCCACGCTTGAGGCGTGAGCCAAGTAGTGGAGCAGGCTTCCGAGCATGGTGTCGGCTGGGAAGGGCATCGGTTCGAGCCCGCGCACGGCCCGATCCACGGCAAAGCCCGCAGCGAGCCCGCCTGCGGCGGATTCAAGATAGCCTTCCACACCCGATACCTGCCCTGCGATCCAGAGGTCGGGGATGGATTTGACAGCGAGTGTCGCATCGATCACTTTCGGAGCCTGGATGTAGGTGTTCCGGTGGATGCTTCCGAACCGGGCAAACTCAGCGTTCTCGAGGCCCGGGATCAACCGGAAGACCTCCTTCTGGGCTCCCCACTTCAGGCGGGTCTGGAAGCCCACCAGGTTGAAGAGGTCGCCAGCCAGGGTGTCCTGGCGGAGCTGCACGACCGCGTGGGGCCAGCGTCCCGTGCGCGGGTCATCCAGTCCCATGGGTTTCATGGGTCCGTGGCGGAGGGTCTCGCGGCCGCGATCCGCCATGACCTCGATGGGCAGGCAGGCCTCGAAATAGGGGGTGTCCAGATCATGCAGGGGGACTCGTTCCCCGGCGAGGAGGGCGTCCAGGAACCGCTCGTACTGGGCCTTGTCCATGGGGCAGTTGATGAAGTCCGCTCCACCCTTGTCGTAGCGTGCGGCCATCCAGGCGATGCCCATGTCGATGCTGTCACGCTCCACGATCGGGGCGATGGCGTCGTAGAAGTGCAGGCGGTCGCTGCCGGTGGCCTCCGCCAGCCAGTCCGCCAGGGGCTCGGCGGTGAGCGGCCCGGTGGCCAGGATGGTCGGCATCCCGGGCTGCGGCGCCTCGATGCGCGCCACCTCCCAATGGATGCGGGGATGTCCCTTCAGCGAAGCGGTGACGGCCTCGGCGAAGGCGTCCCGGTCCACGGCGAGGCTGTTTCCCGCCGGCACCCGGGTGGCCTTGGCGCATCGCAGGATCAGCGAGTCCATCCTCTGGAGCTCGGCCTTGAGAATGCCCGTTGCGGAATCCGGGTCATCACTCTTGAAAGAGTTCGAACAGACCATCTCCGCGGCCCGCTCGGTGGTGTGGGCTGGCGTCGTCCAGGTCGGCCGCATCTCGGAGAGGCGCACCTCATGTCCTCGCGAGGCCAACTGCCAGGCGGCTTCCGAGCCGGCCAGGCCCGCCCCAATGATGTGGATCACGCATCCTCCCCAGGGAGTTGATTCTACGGCAGAGGCCTTCTGGATTCAGGATTTCCGGGGCCCTCCGCCGGGCTTCGGGGGGCGTGGGGCTTTCCCTTTCAGGACGTCGCTTGAAATTTTCTCTTGCATGCAGGCTGCGCGATGGTAATCTGATTGTCCTGCGCAGTTGAGGCTGCGGGGTGCTGGAAGGGGCCGAGAGGCGACTTCGGACTGTGCGGAAGCGCGGTGGGCGTCTTTGAAAACCGGATAGAAGATAGGAAGCCTTTGAGGGTTCCATGGAGC
>NZ_JAKZLB010000003.1:574014-658646 GCF_022808865.1 Geothrix oryzisoli | reverse complement strand
GCATGAACCTCACGCTCCGCCACAGGGCCCAGGCCATCCTCCGCGAGGCGGGGTGGGAGCTCGCGCCGCCTCCGGTGATCTGGTCGCCCCGCATGGCGCGGTGCGCGGGTCTCTTCGTGATCGAGAAGGATTCTCGGGGCAAGTGGCATCCGGAGATCCGGCTCAGCATCCCCCTGCTGCGCCGCCGGGACTGGCCCTGGCCGCAGCAGGTGTGCGGGATGAACTGCCACGACCCCGAGCAGGTGCAGCAGCGCATCCTCGAGCACGAGCTGATCCACTACAAGTTCGCTTGGGTTTGAACTCTTCTTGAATCAGCTAGTTCAATGCCGCTAGAAAGAGCCCGGACAGTCTCGGTGACAGGCGCAACCTTTGGGCCAAACTGCTATGAGGAACCTCACCGATGACCGGCATTTCCGAGTTGGGGTAGAAAGAAGAGATTCCACGGTCAGTCCTACTCGAGAGCGAAGATGTACACCGGGGATGGTCGGGTTGATGGGGCGGATGGACAACACTGGCACCAGGTCACGGGGATGCCGGTTCGCCAGCCTCACACGCGCACGCAGGCACGCACAGCAGCACACGCCGCCGCCTTTCCTGTAGGAACGCACTCACGGGCGTGGGCACGAAAAAGCCCCCGGGGTTAGCGGGGGCTGATGAGTTCAGTGTGGTCAATCACAGAGAGCGAGCTTCACTTCCAGAAATAATAGGGTCGTCTATCCATCTGAAGCCGATGCCCGTTGAGAACTATATCTAGCTCATCTGTCCCGTCATTCCTAGGAACCACCTTATACGGCACTAAAGCATCTGAGACGCTGGCGGATGTCAGATCAATATCGATAAACGATTCGTTCAGGCTCTTGCCTTCCTTCCGCTTAAAAGCATTTCTTGCTTCAAGTAGGTATGCCATTTTCAGGTAAGGTGCCCAAATTAGAACCTTCTCATTGTCCAACGGAATCCATGCCTCTTGATCGCCATATTCCAGCTTAGAAGCTGGCGCGTTGGTTCGTTGCCTCAGTTCTAAAAATGCGACCTCATTGCTGTCCCTCAAGCATCCAATGATCGCTGTCCATCGAGGATGCTTCGATGGCTCTGCATAGTAAACGCAGATTTTTTTGTCCGGAGATTCCATGCGCTTGACCAGCTTGAAATCTCCCAACAGTTGATCGAGGGTTAGGGTTTTGTCGGCTTTCACCACCAGCGTTGTCAATGCCTTCTGCGTAATTTGATGAACACCTATTTGGGAACGAGGTGAAGGCTGGTTCGCACCTAGGGGAGCCGCAAGCAAGCTAATAGACAGCGCAAGGGAAATATTACTTCTCATCTCACAAGCTCCTCAATCAAAGGTGCGCCCCTCGTTCCAACTCGTATTCAAGTAAATCTCTCGGCTCCCCCTGGCATTCCGCATTCCATCAATTAAAGCTCTGCCGTTGGCATCTGGACGCGGCTGCCAGCAACCCATGCTGAATGGGCGCTCACGAGCAGAGGCGCTACTTAGAGAGGCTCCAGGCTCTTGCCAAACGCGACTCGAATTTGGGTTCGGGGGATGGATATTAATTCCTGTTTGCCTGAATGTTCCGGTATTTGGGTTAAGACCTGTCGTCGCCAACGCTCCTGAGCCATCAGCGCCCCTCACCTGAACAGTTGGGAAACCGCCATTGTGCGCATGATTAACCCATGTATAAGTTCCATTTAATGTTGGTGAACCATTGCCCGAATTGTCTGGAACTGTCCTTATATCACCGTGCGCTAAAACCGTGTCGACAGTATGTTCAACCATTTCATTGCTACTTGGAACCCAATAAGTAGAAGTCGTGCTTTGAGTCAATGTGTATGAAGCATTGTAATCACCACTGCCTCCATCCACGATGCTTAGTGTCGTTGTTACTGAGCGACTTACAAGCACTCCAGATGTAGAAGCATTTGTTTGCGCGTTACCTGTTGTAGTTGGCTCCGGAGCCTTGGCCTCTAGTTGAGTTGAATTGTTACCTTGGGCACCGGCAATTGTGGGAGTTGTTGCGGCCGGTTGAGGGTTCTGAGCAGTCTCGGCAATTTGGGCGGGTTCGAAATCGTGCTCAGCATGCCAAGCCCCGACTCCCCCAGAATTCGCAAAAAAATCATACATAAGTGCCTGAGTCTTAGCGAATGATTCATCTGCGACTGAGTCAGCATACCTTCGTCCGTCCGGGTCCGTCTTAGTCACTGGATTATTCGTGACGTAATTATAGAGGTTCCAGGATTCAGGATCATCTTTTGTCTGGTCATAGGCAGGGTCCACTTGAGCAAACTTACCGTAGGCAGCCAGATACTCACGGGCCTGCATGTAGATGGCATTTGAATCGGGATCGTCTTCGTGGTTTGTGTAGCGGCGCATACTTTTGGGAGCGTCCGGGGAAGCATTTAGCAACCGCTCACCATATGGAAGGTTCTTTGTTCGGTTCACCAGAACGCCAGATGAGTCTGTCGTGAGATTAGGACTCCCAACCTGGTCGCTTTGAATGTAGATATTACCGGTAGGTAGGCTCTCACTCACCAACTGCCCGAAACCGTACACCATGCTCCGAGCCCAAGTAGAGCCCGAAAAGATAGATAACGGTTCCCTGTTGAATCCATATACTGTGTATTGGATCGAACCATCTGTCTTCTTTCGCCTGAAGCGAAGACCTTGAGAATCAAGCAGGTACGTGGTTCCATTTTCTTGAACGATGCGTCCGCTTGGATCGTAATTCCAGTTGGTCTGGGTAGCACTTTGTCCAGGGGTTGTCCAAATTTGGGACATGCGGCCCAGGTCATCATAGATCACACCAGTTGGAAGACTCCCCCCATCCGTGTTCACCGAGGATGGAAGGTCATTCCCTGACACATAACTAGCTGACCATGAAAGAGCTTCCGAATCCGTAGCCAAAGTTCCTGCTGCGGCGTTTGTGGAAGTGAAGGCACGATTACCGTATCGATCATAGGCAAAGGACTGATCAACGAAAGCGCCGGTTTGAGGATTCAAAACGTGAGCAGTGGACAACCGCTGAAGAGGGTCGTAGGTGAATACATCCACCCCCCGACTAAGCATTAGCCCCCCAGGTGCCCAGACCACGGCATCATCTTCTAGAACACCGGCAAGAGCCATATGGGTCACACGGGTCAAATCGCCTCGATCTACTTTGCTCAAGCTTCGCCAACATTCTCAACAAGCGTGGCGTCCCGCTCCCGACGATCCAGAAGCTCATGCGGCACTCGAAGGTTGAGACCACGATGATCTACATCGAAACTCGCGAGGAGGAGATGCGCGAGGCGATCAACCTCGTGGGTTAAACGTTCATCGCTCCATCGAAGATGGATCGAATCCCTTAGCTCTTACCCACCCCCGAGGGTGCTGAAGCTATCTCAGCCTCACCACTGATGGCGGCAGTCTGGACTTTGAGTTTTTTGAGTCCCGGAATGCGCTCGAATACCTGATCTAGGAAGGCGGAAAAGGGGCTCGCGTGGTCTGACTGGGCTGCGGCATACAAGCGGATGGGGTGGAGCGCCATGTTGTACATGGCGATCTCGATGAGAACCTGTTCGAGTTCCTTGTTCTGGGTTTCCCTCACGGCCTTTCGGTAACCCTCGTAGGCCATCGCGGAACTGTACTTGAAGGCATAGTCCTCACGTGATTTGTTCGCGAAGCCGTACTGGCGAGCGGCGAACCAGGCCAACCAGACCACAGGGGTGAGGATGGTCAGTCTCGCCACGAGAGCCTGTAGGCTCACAGTTACGCTGCTCAGGTGGAAATAGATGATGCCAATTGAAGCAGCGACGAATACACCCATCACTGCGATGAAGATGTTTCTCCAGGAGTCACGAACCTCTGTCATCTCCTCCATGCGCTCCTTGAAGGAGGCAGCCATGCTCGTGCGGTTTGCATCTCCCAGGGTTGCCTCGATCTGAGAGATGAGGTTTGTGTTTTTGTCTGCGGTGGCCCTGGATTCTTCGGTGAGCTTGGCACTACCAACAATGGCTTCGTTTAGAGTCGTGAGAGACGCACTCATCGTGCCGAGATGTCCCTTCATCAGGCCCTCATTCGCCTTCGCATCATTGAGGGTGCCTTCGATGTCTTTGTCCCAGCCCACCATTTTTTCATGGGTTTCAGAGATGGACTTGTGCCAGGTGATCACCTCGCCCTTGGCAGTGGCGACCTCACTGGAATCCGTTTCAGCCTGCGATCTGAATCCGGAAATGGCCGTCTGGGCCGCAGCGTGTTCAGTCGTGATTGTGCCGTGCAGGGTCTTGGCGGCCTCTGCCTGAGTGGCCAGGTCGGAGATGAGCTTTTCGTACTCGATTTTCTGCGCCTTCAGTGCCTCCACCTGAGCCCGAAGGTTCGCCAGTTCCAGGTCATCGCGGAGGCCGTTCTTGTTCACGATGAAGTAGACGAGCTTCGTCCGTTCGTAGAGCTTGCTGAGATCTGTCAGGAACTTGTCGAACTTCTCCTTCACCTTGTCGGACGAAACGCCGTGCTCAAGAAAATCGTTTAGCTTCTCGTGGAGATCGCTCTCAAATCTCTTTAGGGCGATGACCTCGAAATGATGGTCGTCGTCCTTCGCCTCAATCTGATCCGACAGGTCATAGATTTCCTGGCAGGTGTTCTGGAGCATCTCCCGGGTGACTCCAGCAAAGCCGAGAACATCCTTCCCATCCGGAATCTTTTCGGTGATCAATTTCTTGATTTTCGTAAGCCTGGTTTTGAAGGCCCTCACGGCGGCTCCTCGGCTATGTAGATGATATGGATATCGGAATTCTACTGGATGGCCCCATTGAAGGAAAGAAGTGGGTAAGGGGGCGACCCCCACCCTCGACCTCCAGGCAAACAGTTCTAACCACAATGATTTACTTCGGAACCTGTAAAGATGTGATACCCGAGGCCATCGACCCCGTGAGGTAGGTCCGGGCCAAGGGATATTCCCATGCTCGCGGGGGAGCGAAACCGCTCGAGGCGACCCACGGACGACCCATCGCGGGTCACCTTGGACAGATTCAGTTACAGGCTCAGCTGTTGACTGATGGCCCGGCCGTGACCCAACCCAAGCTGAAATCCGCCAAAATCAAAGCATGAACCTCACGCTCCGCCACAGGGCCCAGGCCATCCTCCGCGAGGCGGGGTGGGAGCTCGCGCCGCCTCCGGTGATCTGGTCGCCCCGCATGGCGCGGTGCGCGGGTCTCTTCGTGATCGAGAAGGATTCTCGGGGCAAGTGGCATCCGGAGATCCGGCTCAGCATCCCCCTGCTGCGCCGCCGGGACTGGCCCTGGCCGCAGCAGGTGTGCGGGATGAACTGCCACGACCCCGAGCAGGTGCAGCAGCGCATCCTCGAGCACGAGCTGATCCACTACAAGCTCTGGATGGACCGGGAGAAGGACTGGGGCCACACCGAGCGCTTCCGCCAGCTGGCCTGGGAAGTGTTCGGGCACCAGAGCATCACGCATGGCATCGGGACTGAAGAGTAGACTCGCTCCATGACTGCCCGGGACCTCGCCCTGCTGGCCACGCCCCCGCTGCTGGACGGGGAGGATCGGCTGCCGCCGGAACACAAGCTCTTCGCCTTGCGCACCCTGCCCCTGGGCGAGATCCGGGCCATCGGCTTCGACATGGACCACACCCTGGCGCGCTACCGCGCACCGGAAATCGATGAGCTGGCCTTCAAGAAGGCCGCCCGGCTCCTCGTGCGCGACCACGGCTACTCGCCCTGGCTCCTGGAGATCGACTACGACCCCGCCTTCGCGGTGCGCGGCCTGGTGCTGGACGGCCTGCGGGGCAACCTGCTCAAGCTCAACCGCGAGCGCCAGGTCGTGCGCGCCTGCCACGGCACCCGGGTCCTGCCCCGGCCCGCAGTGGAGGCGGTGTACGGCCGGCGGCGCCTCTCCACGACCGCCAAGGGCTTCCGCAACATCGACACGCTCTTCGAGATCCCCGAGAGCCATCTCTACGCCCGCCTGGTCGACGGCTTCGACCAGGGCCTGCTGAAGGCCGAGAACTACCTCCAGCTCTTCCGGGAGGTGCGCTGGGCCGTGGACACCGCCCACCGCAATGGCGAGATGAAGGCGGAGATCCTGGAGCACCGCCACTTCTTCATCCCGCAGGATCCCCAGCTGGCCCTGGCCCTGGACCGGCTCAAGCGCGAGGGGAAAAAGCTCTTCCTCCTCACCAACAGCGAGTGGAGCTTCACCGCCGGGGTGCTGGGCCACCTGCTGGACGGCCAGGACGAGGCCCGGCCCCGCTGGACGGACTACTTCGACCTGGTGGTGGTGAGCAGCCGCAAGCCGGCCTTCTTCACCGAAACGCCGGAGCCCCTTCCCGTTGCGGGCTGGCCGCGGTGCTTCACGGGCGGCCATGCCGCCTGGCTGGAGGCCCAGCTGGGGGCCGAGGGCGAGCAGATCCTCTATGTGGGCGACCACATCTACGGCGACGTGCTGCGGTCCAAGAAGAACGCCTCCTGGCGGACCCTGCTGCTGGTGCCGGAGCTGGAACACGAGATCAAGCTGCTCGAAGCCCGGAACCAGGACATGCGCGACCTCCTGCGCCTGGAGACCATCCGCCGGCGCACCCTCCGCCGGGCCTCGGTGCTCATGGACCAGTGGAAACGCAACCGGGTGCGGCGCCACGTGCTGGGGCCCCGCCTCAGCACCGAAGCCGCCATCGCCCTGGACCACGAGGCCGCCCACCTGGCCAGCAGTGCCGAGGCCCTGCAGCGGCGGGCGGAGCTGCAGAGCCTGGAGCTGGACACCCTCACGAAATCCGTGGAAGCCGCCTTCAATCCCACCTGGGGGCCCATGTTCCGCGACCGGGACGAGCAGACCCGCTTCGCGGACCAGATCCAGCAGTTCGCCTGCGCCTATACCGGCCGCGTGGGCAACCTCTACATGTACGATCCCCACGCAACGGTGTACGCCCCCCTGCCCACCCTGCCTCACGAACGGATGGGGTGATCCGACCCGCTTCCGGGGCGAGGAGCACCGCGAAATCTCCGGGGGCGGAGATCAGCGGGTGACGCGGCTCCGGGCCTTGGCCTGGGTGATCGCGTGCCGGATGGCGCCCACGGTCTGGTCCTGGTCCGCTTCGCTGAGGCCGGGCCACAGGGGCAAGCTCATGAGGCGCTCGCCGCTCCACTCGGTGTGGGGCAGGCCATCCTTGGGCAGGTGCTGCGGGTTCGCGGCGTAGAAATCTCGGTACCAGGGGTGGATGTGGGCCGGGCGGTAGTGGATGCCCGTGCCGATGTTCTCTTCCTTGAGGGCCGCCACGAAGGCGTCCCGGTCCAGGCCGACCTTCTCGGGGTGGATGCGCAGCACGAAGAGGTGGAAGCAGTGGCCGTGGTCGGCATCGCCGGGCCAGGGCAGCATCACCTCGTCCATGTCCTTCATCAGCTCCAGGTAGCGGTGGAACAGCACGCCGCGCCGCTCGTTGAAGCCGTCCAGCTTGTCGATCTGATGCAAGCCCATGGCGGCCTGGAGGTCCATGAAGTTGGCCTTCCGGGCGGGCTCGTAGACCTCCGTGTGGGGGCTGCCCTCCTTGGCGAAGCGCTTCCATGCGTCGCGGTCGATGCCGTGGAAGCGCAGGCGCTTGATGCGGCTCTCGTACTCGTCGTTGAAGAAGGCGATGGCGCCGCCCTCGCCGGTGGTCATGTTCTTGTTCGGGTGGAAGCTGTAGACGCTCATGATCGAGCGCGGGTCGCCGCCGATCTTGGTGCCCTTGTAGTGGGCGCCCATGGCCTGGGCCGCGTCTTCGATGACCCAGAGGCCATGCTTCTCGGCCACGGCCCAGATCGCCTCCATGGGGCACGGCAGGCCCGTGAGGTGCACGGGGATGATGCCCTTGGTGCGGGGCGTGATGGCGGCTTCGAGCTTCGCGGGGTCGAGGTTCAGCGTCACCGGGTCGATGTCCACCAGCACGGGCACGCCGCCTTGCAGCACCACCGTGCTGAGGGTGCTCACCCAGGTGAGCGAGGTGGTGATGACCTCGTCACCGGGCTGCAGGTTCAGCACCTGCATGGTGATCTCCTGGGCCGTGGTGGCGCTGTTCATGGCCAGGCAGTGGGGCACACCGTTGTAGGCCTTGAGCTTCTCCTCGAAGGCCGCCGACTTCGGGCCCGTGGTGATCCACCCGCTGTGGATCGTGTCGATCATCTCCGCGATCTCCTCCTCGCCGACCATGGGGCGCGTGAAGGGGAGGAAGTGGGTTCGGCGGACGTAGGACATGGAGGCTCCAGGGGTTTGGCTGTCGGCTATCGGCTATCTGCTATCGGCGGCCAGGGGGCGTGATTCCGTGGCCTTTTCAGAATAAACCAGGGTGGGGCTGGGTATGATCCGGGGCATTACCCAGGACAGACCATGCAGGATTTTCGGAATCTCGCCGTCTGGCGGCATGCGCACGAGTTAACGCTGGCGGTCTATCGAGAGACCGCCGGGTTCCCCGACTTGGAACGATTCGGTCTGGCCAACCAGATGCGCCGCTCCGCCGCTTCGATACCGACCAACATCGCCGAGGGATGTGGGCGGGGCTCAGATGCTGACTTCGCGCGATTCCTCCATATGGCCCTGGGCTCAGCCTCCGAGTTGGAGTACCAGATCCTGCTCGCCTCGGACCTCGGCTATCTCCTCCCAGCAACAGGCGGTTCGCTCCTGGATCAAGTCCAGGTCATCAAGAAAATGGCTTCATCTCTGGCCCGCAAAGCCCAGATCACCCGAACCCCCAAGCGGCCCACTGACAGCTGAGAGCTGACAGCTGATAGCTCATGCAATCGGCATCGTGATCTTCAGCGTGCTCCCGTGCCCCAGGCCCTCGCTCTGGAGGTTGATGGTGCCGCCCATCATGCTCATGAGGTGCTTGCAGATCACCAGGCCGAGGCCGGTTCCGCCGTATTCCCGGGCATGGCCGCCTTCGGCCTGGGCGAACTTCTGGAAGAGGCGGGCCTGGCCCTCGGGGCTCACCCCGATGCCCGTATCCACGACCATGAGGGCGATGAGGCCGGGGTGCCGTTCCAGCACCACGCTGACGCTGCCCTCCTTGGTGAACTTCAGCGCATTCGACAGCAGGTTGAGGAGCACCTGCTTGAGGCGGCTGGGATCGACCATCACTTCCGGCAGGCCACCGGCGTCAGGCCAGAGCAGCTCCACGCCGGCCTTGCGGGGGTAGGCCTCGGCGATGGGCTTCACCTCTTCCAGCAGCTGGCCGATGAAGGTGGGCTCGGCATGGACCTCCAGGCGTCCCGATTCGATCTTCGCGAGGTCGAGGATGTCGTTGAGCAGGCCCAGCAGGTGCTGACCCGAGGTGTAGCTGTCCTGGAGCATGGACCGCATCTCCTCGGCATCGTCGTAGAGGCCATCCATGACCAGCCGCGTGAACCCGAGGATGCCCGTGAGCGGCGTGCGGAGCTCATGGCTGGTGAGGGCGAGGAACTCGCTCTTGAGCTGGTCGGCCTCCCGCAGGGCATCGTTCACGCGCTCCAGCTCGAGGGTCTGGCGCTGCAGCGCATCCCGCTGCTCCGACAGGTCCCGGAACAGCCAGGCGTTGTAGAGGGAGATGGCCGTCTGCCGCTGGAGGATGGCGATGGAATCCAGCTCCTCTTCCTCGACCCGCCGGTCGGTGGGCATGGCCAAGACCACGAAACCCATGAGGAGCAGCTGGTGTTCGAACGGCACGAAGTAGAGGGGGGCGCCTTCGGGGCCCCGGAGCCGGGCGAAGGTGGTCCCGCCGCAGGGCGGGTCCAGCCACTGGCTCTGGAACAGCACCAGGGGCGTGTCCGGGAAGGGGTTCGGGGCGGGGAGCCGCATGGCCGACCACTCGGGACGGGTGAGCCCCGCCCCTTCCTTGGGCACGTAGCCGGAGCCCCCGTCCTCCAGCGTCCAGACCACGGCCCGGGGGCAGCGGAATTCCTGGGCCAGCGCGTCGAGGACCACGCTGACCACCTGGCCCCCCTTCGAGGTGGCCGCCAGGATCTCGGACACGTGCTGGAGGACCTGCATCTGGTGGGACCGGCGGCTCAGCTTGCCGCGCAGGTCGCGGATCTCCTGCATGGCCTGGGTGAACTGGCGCTGGGCCTGCATGAGCTCCGCCAGCAGCTCCGCACCCTGGGTGCGCTGGGCCGGCGGGGGCGGCTGCTTGGGCGCGGAACCCGCACCCAGCCCCGTCGGCCCCGGCTTCAGGGGCGGCGGGCTCGGCTTGGGACCGGAGGGGGGGTCGAAGGTGGGCATCGGACTCCAGGATGGCCCCATGCGGGGACACTGCCAAGATGGAGGCATGGCCCCTCGCGCCCAGCCCCTCCCGCTGCAACGGATCATCTTCCTGTCCGTGTCCGTGGTCCTGTGCCTCCAGGTGGGCTGGTGGATCCGTCTGCAGATCCGCGATTCCGGGCGGTTGCTGGAAGCGCGCACCCAGGCCCTGAGGGCCGGGCGGGCCCAGGCCTGGCAGATGGACAGCATGAAGCTGCTCACCATCCTCCACACTCAGCCCGATCCGTCCTCCCCCGACGGCTCGGTGGAGGGGCGGGTTCCGGCCATGCCCAGCCTGGCCGAGCGCCGGCAGGCCATCCAGGAGGCCTATCCCCAGGTGGAGCTGGTGCCCCGGCCCATGGCGCCGGACGACCCGATGCTGCTGGACGGGGCGGCCTTCCTCACCCTGCGCCCGGCCCCCCTGAAGGATCTGGAGGATCAGCGCTGGCACGCGGTCTTCCGGGCCAGCACGGAAGGCGCCTTCATGGTGTTCGCGGTGCTGTTCGGCTTCGTCCTCCTCTACCGGAAGCTCTCGGAGGAGCTGGACCTCAAGCTGCGCCAGCGGAACTTCACCTCCGCCGTCACCCACGAGCTGAAGACCCCCATCGCCTCCCTGCGGGTGTGGACGGAGACCCTCTTCACCCGGGAGCTGGGGCCGGACCAGCGCCAGCGCATCCGCGGCCTCATGGAGAAGGACCTCGAGCGCCTGAACGAGCTGGTGGGCAATCTGCTGGATGTGGCGAGAGCCGAATCGGGCAGCCTGGTCCTCCACCTCGCCCCGCTGGAGCTGGGGCCCTGGCTGGCGGGCGTCTGCGAGGGCATGGACCACCGCCTGGGTCCCGGCGCCCTCGGCCTGAAGCTGGAGTGCACTTCCGATCCCCTGTGGGTGGACGCGGATCCCAAGGCCCTGAGCACGGTCGTGGAGAACCTGCTTTCCAACGCCTACAAGTACGCGGCCGAGCCGCGGCAGACCACCGTGACCCTCGATGGGGACGGGGAGGACGCCCTGATCGTGGTGAGCGACCAGGGCCACGGCATCAGCGCCAAGGACCTGCCCCGGGTCTTCCACCGGTTCTTCCGGGTGGGCGATGAGATGACCCGGCAGGTGGCCGGAACCGGGCTGGGCCTGTTCCTGGTGAAGGAGATCGTGACCCGCCACGGGGGCGAGGTGCGCGTGTCCAGCCGGGGCCCCGGCTTCGGCTCCGCCTTCACCATCCGCCTGCCCCGCCGGACCATCCCGGAGGCCCCATGAGCCCTGCACCCGCCGGTCCCTCCGAGGCCGTCCTGGTCCAGGCGGCGGCCACGGGCGACCCCGAGGCCTTCGAAACCCTGGTCCGCCCCCACCTGGGCATGCTTTTCCGGGTCATCGACCGCATTCTCGGCAACGAGGCCGAGAGCCAGGACGCCCTCCAGGACGCCCTCCTCACCATCCTCCGGGAGCTGCCGGGCTTCCAGGGCGCCAGCAAGTTCAGCACCTGGGCCTACCGCATCTGCGTCAACCAGGCCCTCATGGCCCGGCGGAAGCGGGTCCGGCGCCGGGAGGACGCCATCGAAGATCTGATGCCACGTTTCGGCGACGACGGGCATCACAAGGACGTGGACCTGCTCCTCGAATGGAGCGAGGACGCGGAGGCATTGATGAAGGTCGAACAGGATGAGCTGAAGGCCAGGGTCCGGCAGGGCCTCGACCGGCTGTCCGACGACCAGCGGGCCGTCTTCGTCCTGCGCGACCTCGAGGGCTGGGATACCGAGGAGATCAGCCGCCACCTGGGCATCACCCGCGAGCTGGTGCGCCAGCGGGTGCACCGTGCCCGGCTGGCCCTGCGGGCCCTGCTGCCTGAATTCGCCCCGCGACCGGTGGAGGACCCATGACGCTGCTCATGCCCACCTGCGCCGAAGTCGTCGGCCTGCTCACGGACTACGAGGAAGGCGCCCTCGGCCCCCTGGGCTGGCTCGGCCTCAAACTGCACTTGAGTCTCTGCCCACCCTGCCGCGCTTTCCTGGACAGCTTCGAGCGCACACCGGACCTGCTGCGGAAGCTCTGGCCCGACCCCCCCGCGCCCGCCGCCGAACGCGCCCTGGACGGCGCCCTGGCGGCCCTGCGCCGAGGCGCCGTGCCCCGGGGGCCCGTCCACCATCCCGAGGATGGCGCCTGGGCGGCCCTGGAGCCCGGCGGGGACCCGCTCACGGCCCTGCTGCTGCGGGTGCACCTGGGGCACTGCGGCGCCTGCCGGAACCAGCGCACCACCGGCGAGGCCATCCCCTCCAGCGGCCCCGCAGGGGCGGGCGCCCTGGACTTCCTCCGTCCCCACCTGCCTCCCGAGGAGCGCTGGCGCTGGACGCGACGCGGCCTCGGCGGCGCCCACGTGGCCCAGCTCCTGCGGGATCCCGCCACCGGCGCCACCCTGAATTTGGCGCGCATGCCGGGCGGGATGAGCATGCCCGTCCACAGCCACGGCGGACTCGAGGTGTCCCTCGTGATCTCCGGCTCGCTCCAGGACGGCCCTGCGCACCTGGGCCCCGGCGACTGGCTGGCCTGCGGCCCCGGGCTGCAGCACGGACCCACTGCGGGTCCGGACGCCGAATGCTGGACGCTCCTCCGCATCGAAGGCGGCATCCGCTTCACAGGCTGGCGGCGGGTCCTGGGGGCCGTGGGCTGAGCGGGTTTCCATTCCGGCAAGGTGAAGGGCCACGAGGCCTCTTCCCCAGGAGTGATCCGTCGCGGCCATGATCCAATGGGGTCATGACCGGACATGGCGACAGGATGCGGGGCGCGGCCCTGGTGGCGCTCGCGGCCCTGCTCTGGAGCTCCAGCGGGCTCTTCATCAAGGTGCTGCCCCTGGGCGCACTGCAGATCGCCTTCGCCCGGAGCCTGGTGGCGGCCCTCACCATCGCCCTGGTGGTGAAACGCCGTGGCGGCCGGCCCTTCCCGCGGCCGGATGCGCTCGCGCTGGCCTGCGCCGTGTCATACGCGGGGGTGCTCGTGTTCTTCGTGGCCGCCACCAAGCTCACCACCGCCGCAAACGCGATCTTCCTGCAGTTCTCCGCGCCCATCTACCTGGTGTTCCTGGAGCCGCGGCTGGCCGGCCGCCGGGTCGCGGCCCGGGACCTCACGGCGGTGGTCGTCTGCCTCGGGGCCATGGCGCTGTTCTTCGTGGGCCGCCTGGGCGCGGGCACCCTGTCCGGCAACCTCCTCGGCGTCGCCTCGGGGCTCTGCCTGGCCCTCTTCTCCCTCACCCTCAAGCTGCAGCGGGACCGCCGGCCGGAGACCGATCCCATCGGCGCCATCATCCTCGGGAACCTGCTGGTGGCCCTCCTGTGCGCGCCGCTGGCCCTGCCGGGCTTCCGGCCCACACCGGCCCAGGCCGGCATCCTGCTCTACCTCGGCGTCTTCCAGATCGGCGTGGCCTACCTCCTGTTCAACGCCGGCATGAAGCATCTCTCCGCCACCGGCGCCGTGGTGACCGGGACGCTCGAGGCCGTGCTCAACCCCATCTGGGTGTTCCTGGGCATCGGGGAGCGTCCCTCCGCCTGGGCCCTGGCGGGCGGGCTCACGATCCTCGGCACCATCGTCTGGTACAGCCTGCCGCCTTCGACCTGGCGACGGCCTCATACCCGCTGAGCCGCCCGCATCTCCACCGCACCGGTGGTCAGAGGCACGAGCAGGACGCCCCCAGCCAGGGCCACGACGCCAGGCCAGCCGCCGACCTGGTAGGCGTGGCCGCTGAGGGTGATGCCCGCGGCGCCGCCCAGGTAGTAGAACAGCGTGTAGAACGCGTTGGCGCGCCCGCGACCGGTGCTGAGCTTGCGGTTCAGGGCGCCCGCCGCCGAGGCGTGGATGGTGAAGAAGCCCGCGCAGACCAGAGCCAGGGCCACGGCCATGGCCCAGCCCCGGGGGACCAGCGTGACCGCGAGGCCGGCCCCGAACACCAGGGAACCCGCCACCATGGCCGTGCCGTTGCCGATGCGGTTGCTGAGGCGGCCCGCCAGGGGTCCGGCCACCACGCCCACGATGTACGACAGGTACAGCAGGGTCACGGCCCGGGTGGACCAGTGGAAGGGCGCTCCGTGCAGGTAGAAGGGCATGTAGTTGAAGACGGACGAGAACACGAAGAACCCGCCGGCGCTCACACAGTAGATGCGGAACAGGTCGTGCCGGAACAGCACGTCGCGGAAGCGCACCCCTTCAGCCTGGCGCGCGGCCTCATGATCCTCCGCCGGAAGTCCCGCATAGGCCGCCAGCGTGGCAGCCAGCAGCAGGGCCGCGGCCACCAGGAAGGCCCAGCGCCAGTGGGCGGGTGGCAGCACGAACCCGCCCAGCAGCCGGCCCGACAGCCCGCCCACCACCGTGGCGGAGACATACGATCCCATCACCACGTTGAGCCGCTCGGCGGGCATCACCTTGGCGAGGTAGGCGGCCAGGCAGGTGGTGAGGGCCGGCACGAACAGCCCCTGGACGAACCGGGCGCCCACCAGCAGGGGCAGCGTCGGCGCCAGGGCCGACATCACCCCGGCGGCGGCCACCACCAGCCCGCCGGTGAGCAGGATGGGCCGGATGGCCAGGCGATCCGCCAGGGCGCCGAAGGGCAGATTCGCCAGGGCGATGCCCAGCACCACCGCCGACACCGTCATGGAGGCCGCCCCCTCGCCGACCCCGAAGGTCTGCCGCAGGACCGGCAGCACCGGCTGGGGGATGTAGACCGTGGTGAACACCGCGCTGACCAGCGCGAAGACCAGCCACTGGAGGCGGGAAAGGGGATCGCGTGGCATCGGGCATCAGACCTCGGTGGCCATCCGGTAGAGCTCGGAGGCGGACACGCCCAAGTGCTTGGCCAGGGGCTTCACGGCTTCGCGCAGGGTCATGCCGCCTTCCCGGGCGGCGGCCAGGTAGGCCTTGGCCCATTCGGGCAGGGTGCCGTCGAAGTCCGCCACGAGCTCGGTGACGAGGCGCTTGGCGCCGGCTCCGGCCAGCACCAGCACCATCTCGCCCCGATCCTCCCGGCCCAGCTGCTCTTTCACCTGGGCGGGCGTGCCGCGGTACCAGGTCTCGTGCAGCTTGGTCAGCTCCCGCCCCAGGGCGATCTCCCGGTTCGGCAGCAGCGCCTCCAGGTCCGCCAGAGTCTCGTGGATGCGGTGGGGCGTCTCGAAGACCACGACGGTCTCCTCCTCGGCGCCCAGCTTCTTCAGCAGGGTGCGCCGCGGCTCGCTGCGGTTGGGCAGGTAGCCCCAGAAGCTGAAGGCGTGGCTGGGCAGCCCCGAGGCCACCACCGCCAGCAGCACGGCGGACGCGCCCGGCAGCACCGTCACCTTCGCCCCGGCGGCCCGGGCGGCCCGGGCGATCTCGAAACCGGGGTCGTTGATGCCGGGCATCCCCGCGTCGCTGCAGTAAGCCACCGTGCGGCCCGAGGCCAGCTCCAGGCCGATGCGCTCGTAGGCCGCAGCGCCGGCGTGATCGTCGAAGCGCAGCAGGGGCTTGTCGATCCCCAGGTGCTTCAGCAGCCCGCCCGTGCGGCGCGTGTCCTCGCAGGCCACCAGGTCGGCTTCCGCCAGGGCCTCCTTGGCGCGATCCGTGAGGTCGCCCAGGTTGCCGATGGGGGTGGGGACGAGGATCAAGTGGCCAGCCATGACCCCATTCTGGCAGGAGGAACGGCGGGCGCCGCCAACCGCGGCGCCCGCGCTCGGCCGGTGGCTATTTGGCGGGGGCCTTGGCGGCAGGCTTGGCCGTCCAGACCTTCCAGAATTCAGGGTCCGCGGCCATGTCGCCGGCGGGCGGATAGCTCATCTTGGGATCCACCGCCAGCAGCTGGGCGTCCTCCCGCAGGAAGCAGTCGGCCACGAACTTGGAGAGGCCCTTGAGTTCCTCGGGCCCCGCGGCTTTGGCCATCTTCTCGTCGTCGGCCATGGTGGCGTCCGCATCCGCCAGGCTGTGCAGCGGCACCACCCAGAGGAAGGTGGGGTTGGCAGTCCCGGCCAGGGCCTGGTACACAGCCCAACGGGGTTTCAGGCCCGCCTTCTCGTAGAGTTCCGCGTATTTCTTCGCGCCAGCCGCGAATTCGGCGTCGTGGCCCGGCTTCACCTGGATCGTGGAGGTCCAATAGAAGCGGGGCACCATGGTCCCGATGTCCCGGCTGAGGTCGCCGCGCAGCATGTAGGCCACGCTGCTGTAGTTCGTGATGAACTCGGCATCCTTGATGGCCAGCGCCTCCACCTGGGCCTTGAGGGCGGGATGCTGGTCCATGTAGGTCTGATGCGCTTCCAGGCCCGCCAGGGAGTCGTAGAACCACACCCAGGTGGCCTGGTTCAAGCCGGCCACCGGCACCATGCCCAGGTAGTGGTAGGGGCTCTTCGCCTGGGCAAACGCCTTGGACCAGGCGAACTCGTTCTTCTGGTGGGCGGCCTCCTTGCCGGGTTTCACGTCCTCCACGCCGATGCGCAGGACCTTGGGCCAGGTCAGGGCCGGCGGTTCGCCAGCCACCAGGGTGGCCCCGAGGGAGAGGCAAAGCAGGATTCGGGTATCCATGAGCTCCTCCTTGAGTGAGGCCCATGAGGCTACGCCGATCCGACCCTTTAATTATCTTTTTTTAAACGATCGATGCCTGTAGCTACATACTGTTCGTGCTGGCCGACGAGATTCATGTCACGCGCTCCAGCTGGCGCGGGGAACGGATCAGCCGGCTGTAGAGCATGCCGGTGTGGTACCAGTGCAGGAAGAAGGCCTCAGCGAGGGCCCGCCGCCACCAGGCCAGGCGGCCGGACGCCGCGTGACAGCCCGGTGCGGGGCTGCACCGCACCTCCAGGCCCAGGCCCCGGGCCGTGGCGCGGGCGCGGGCCAGATGCAGGGGATCGGAGACCAGGAGCAGTGTCCGCCAGCCCTCGGCGCGCAGGTGGATCCGCACGTTGAAGAGGTTCTCCAGAGTGTGCTGGCTGCGGTCCTCCAGCAGGACGGCCTCCCGCGGGACGCCCCGGGCCGTCAGCCAGTCGCGGCCGGCCTCCGCTTCGCTGCGGGTGGCCCGCCCCGTGGTGCCCCCGGCGACAAGGATGCGGGGCGCAAGCCCCTGCCGCCAGAGATTCTCGGCGTGGGCCAGGCGGGCCTCGTAGATGGCTGTGGGCGCGTCCTCCTCCAGGCGCCGCCCCAGCACCAGGATGGCGTCGGCGGGCTCCAGGGGATCGCCGCCGGTCTCTGCCACCACCCGCCGGAGGCGGAAGCCCACGGGCAGCAACAGGAGGCCCAGCGCCGTGGCCAGAGCCAGCCCCAGCGAAGCCGCCCCGCCCGGTCCCAGCTTCTGGTGGAAGCGGGCGCGGGGCGGGGCGTGGAAGGGCTGGGACATGAAGGGGGGCGGCTAGGCTTCGGTCCGCTTTTCCGATTTCTTGCGCTCGTTGGTGTCCAGCACCCGCTTGCGCATCCGGATGAAGTTGGGCGTGACTTCCACCAGCTCGTCGCTCTCGATGTATTCCAGGGCCTGCTCCAGGGTGTGCTCCCGGGGAGGCGTGATGCGGGTGGCCTCGTCGCTGCCGCTGGAGCGCATGTTCGACAGCTTCTTGGCCTTGGCCACGTTCACCACCAGGTCGTTCTCGCGGGCGTGCTCGCCCACGATCATGCCCTCATAGCACTTGGTTCCGGGCTGGATGAAGATGACGCCGCGCTCCTCCAGGTTCATGAGGGCGAAGCCCACGGCCTCGCACTGGTCCATGCTGATGAGCACGCCGTTCTTGCGGCTGACCAGCTCACCCTTGTGGGGGCCATAGTGGCTGAAGAGGCTGTGGATGAGGCCCTCGCCACGGGTATCGGTCATGAACTCGTTGCGGAAGCCGATGAGGCCGCGGCTGGGGATCTTGAAGTGCAGGCGCAGGCGGCCGCCCTCGTTGCCCATGTCCTGCATCTCGGCCTTGCGGTTGCCCATGTGTTCCATGGTCACGCCCATGTAGGCCTCGGGGATGTCGATGGTCACGTCCTCGTAGGGTTCGAGCTTCTCGCCGGTCACGGGATCGGTGTGGAGGATCACCTCGGGGCGGCTCACGCAGAGCTCGAAGCCTTCGCGGCGCATGGTCTCGATGAGCACGGAGAGGTGCAGCTCGCCGCGGCCGCTCACCTTGAAGGAATCAGGACTGTCCGTGTCCTCCACGCGCAGAGCCACGTTGTGCTGCAGTTCCTTCTGGAGGCGCTCGCGGATGCGGCGGCTCTGGATGAACTTGCCGTCCTGGCCGGCGAAGGGCCCGGCATTCACCATGAACATCATGGTGATGGTGGGCTCGTCGATGTCCACGTACTCCAGCGCGGCCGGGGCGGCGGCATCGGCGATGGTCTCGCCCACGCGGATGTCCTCGATGCCCGCGATGGCCACGATCTCGCCTGCGCTGGCTTCCGTCTGCTGGATGCGGGAGAGGCCCTCGAAGCCGTAGAGCTGGGTCACCTTGTGCTGCTGGATGCTGCCGTCGCGCTTCACCAGGGCCACGACCTCGCCCACCTTGATGCGGCCGTTGACGATGCGGCCGATGCCGATCTGCCCCACGAAGTCGCTCCACTCCATGAGGGTGATGAGCATCTGCAGCGGCGCATCGGGGCTGCCCTTGGGGTGGGGGCAGTGCTTCACGATGGTGTCGAAAAGCGGATCCAGGCTGTCGCTGGGATTGTTCATGTCCAGCATGGCGTAGCCCATCTTGGCGCTGGCGAAGACACAGGGGAAGTCCAGCTGCTCCTCGGTGGCGCCCAGCTCGATGAGCAGGTCGAAGACCTGGTCCTGGGACCAGACGGGGCGGGCGCCGGGGCGGTCCACCTTGTTGATGACCACGATGGGCCGCAGCCCCAGGGCCAGGGCCTTGCGGGTGACGAACTTGGTCTGGGGCATGGGGCCGTCGAAGGCATCCACCACCAGCAGCACGGAATCCACCATGGAGAGCACGCGTTCCACTTCCCCGCCGAAGTCCGCGTGGCCGGGGGTGTCCACGATGTTGAAGCGGTAGCCGCCCCAGTGCAGGGAGGTCGTCTTGGCCAGGATGGTGATGCCGCGCTCGCGCTCCTGGTCGTTGCTGTCCATGGCCCGTTCCTGGACGCGCTGGTTGTCCCGGAACATGTGGGCGCCCTTGAACAGGGCGTCTACGAGGGTGGTCTTGCCGTGATCGACATGGGCGATGATGGCGATGTTGCGGATCTTTTCGAGGGGGGTCATCTTGCTCCCGGGCAGCCCGGGCACAAGCCAGGCAGAACCTGCGATTTTACCAGATGCGGAGCCGATTTCCGAGCATTGATTGCAACCCCTTCCATTGTCGCGCCAGGGGTCTAAGATAAGCCCACTCTCACCGGGGGAACCCCATGCATATCAACGAACTGCTCACCGTTGTCTGCGAGCAGGGCGCCAGCGACCTCCACCTCAAGGTCGGCAACCACCCCATCGCCCGCATCAAGGGGAAGCTCACGCCCATGCCGCAGTTCAAGCGCCTGGTGCAGGAGGACACCATCGCCATGGCCTACGCCATCATGGCCAGCGACAAGCAGAAGGCGAAGTTCAAGGAGAACCTGGATCTCGATATCGCCTATTCCGTGCCCAGCCTGGGCCGGTTCCGCTGCAACATCTTCAACCAGCGAGGCACCGTGGGCCTGGTGCTGCGCGTGATCCCGCGGAAGATCTACACCATCGACGACCTGATGCTCCCCAAGGTGCTGAAGAACATCTGCCAGGAGCAGCGGGGCCTCGTGCTGGTGACAGGCACCACCGGCTCGGGCAAGTCCACCACCCTCGCCGCGATGATCGACCTCATCAATGCCACCCGGTCCGAACACATCCTCACCATCGAGGATCCCATCGAGTACCTGCACCGGGACAACCTCAGCATCATCAACCAGCGCGAAGTGGAGGCGGACTGCAAGACCTTCGCCACGGCCCTCCGGGCCGCCCTCCGCCAGGATCCCGACGTGATCCTCGTGGGCGAGATGCGCGACCTGGAAACCATCGAGACGGCCCTCCATGCCGCCGAGACCGGCCACCTGGTCTTCAGCACCCTGCACACCCTGGATGCCACCGAGACCATCAACCGCGTCATCTCCATGTTCCCGCCCCACCACCAGAAGCAGATCCGCCTCCAGATGGCGGCGGTGCTCAAGGGCATCATCTCCCAGCGCCTGGTGCCCCGGGCCGATGGCCAGGGCCGGGTGCCGGCCGTGGAGGTCCTGGTGGCCACGGAGACGGTGCGGACCTGCATCGAGGACAAGGACAAGACCAAGATGCTGAAGGACGTCATCGCCCAGGGCACGGCCCAATACGGCATGCAGACCTTCGACCAGAGCCTCTACTTCCTGCTCAAGCAGGGCCTCATCACCGAGGAGGAGGCCCTGCTCCGCGCCACCAACGTGGGCGAGTTCAAGCTGCGCCTCGAAGGCGTCATGGCGTCCTCCGATCTGGCCAAGGCCAACATGGAGCGCAGCATGTCCATCGCCCAGGGCACCGGCCGGGAAGGCGGGGGGCAGCCCCCCCAGGTCCACCCGCCCGCGCCGGGCATGCCCATGGCCATGCCCCAGTCCACGGACGTAAAAATCACGCTGGCCCGCTAGCTACTCTTCCCCTTATCCCTTATCCTGGCTCTCCCACTCCCATGGCCCGAGGTCGCAGATGATCAAGATCGACATCGCCAATTCGTTGATGAAAGTCCACCCCTGCTCCCGCGCCACCGCCCTCCAGGTGGTGGACCTCCTCACGGAGCGCCTCAAGGATGCCCTCCTGAACGGCCACCGCATCGAGATCCGCGGTTTCGGCGTCTTCGAGCCCCGCCCCCGCAAGCGCGGCATGGGCCGGAACATCAAGACCGGCGCCAGCGTCCAGATCCCCAAGGGCAAGAGCATCCGCTTCAAGCCCGGGAAGGACCTGCGGGAGATCGAGGTCGGGTAGCCCGCGCGCCACGCCGGCGCGTGGCGCGGCGGAAGAGGCTTTGATCAGGCCAACCTGGCCGCTTCCGATTGGAGCAGGTCCAGGGCTTCGTCCACCTGGTCCTTGTGGGTGCGGGCGGCGAGGATGGCCAGGCGCAGATGGAAGACGCCATTCAGCTTCGTGCCGCTGAGGAAGACCCGGCCTGCCGCCGTGAGGCGCTGGAGCAGGGCCCGGTTGAAGGCGTCCGCGTCGCCGGCCCGGGGCTGGAATCGGAAGGCCAGGACGCTCAGCTGGGGCGCGGGGCCGGGGTCCACGCCGGGCATCGCCTGGAGCCGTTGGTAGGCGTACCGGGCCAGAAGGAGCTTCTCCTCCAGCGCGGCCCGGAAGGCCGCCACCCCGTGGAGCTGCAGGGGCAGCCACAGACGCAGGGCCCGGGCGTGCTTGCTGAACTCCAGGGTGGTCTCCGAGGGGCTCAGCTCCTCCAGGTCCTCCGGCGGCGAGGGCAGGTAGTCGGCCTGGAAGGCGTGGGCCTTCCGCAGGGGGTCCAGGTGGCGCGTGAGCAGGGCCCCCAGCCCCAGGGGTGCGAAGAGCCCCTTGTGGGGGTCCAGCACCAGGCTGTCGCTGCGATCCAGGCCCCGAAGGGCGGCCTTCCCCAGGTCTGTCAGGGCGAAGGCGGCCCCGTAGGCCCCGTCCGTGTGCAGCCACAGGCCATGCCGCTCGGCGAGGTCCGCGCAGGCCTCCAGGGGATCCACCGCCCCGGTGTTGGTGGTGCCGGCCGTGGGCACCAGGAGCCAGGGGCGGAGCCCGGCGCGCAGGTCCGCCTGGATGGCGGTCTCCAGCGCCTCGGGCCGCAGGCGGAAGTCCCCGTCCGTGGGAATCTCCCGGACGGGCGCCTCGCCCATGCCCGCCACGCGGAGGGCCTTCACGAGGCAGTGGTGGGCCTGGTCCGACAGGTACACGCAGGCCTTCGGGTAGTCCGCCGCCTTGAGCCCCGCGGCCTCCCGGGCCGTGCAGAGGCCCACCAGGTGGGCCATGCTGCCCCCCGCCGCCAGGTTGCCCGAGCTGCCCTCGGGCAGGCCCATCTCCTTGGCCAGCCAGGCGATCACCTGGTTCTCCATCCGCACGGCCCCAGGCCCGGCGAAGAAGTAGGCCGCGTAGCGGTTGGTGAGCGCCGCCAGCAGGTCGCCCAGGGCGCCCGCGAAGAGCGACGAGGGCGGAATGAAGGCCAGGTGGCGGCCCGAGGCCCCGTTGGCCCCCACGCCATCCACCTGTTCGGCCAGGGTGTCGAGGATGCTGGGGAAGGGCCGCCCCGCCTCGGGGATGGGGAAGTCCGCCAGGCCCGCGCCGGGCCGCTCCTTCTGCACGAAGGCAGGAGCCTCCGGCAAGGCGCCGAGGAAGGCCTCGCCGTAGGCCCGGGAGGCCTCCCACAGGGCCGCCCGCGCCTCCGCGCCGGGATCCAGCCTCCGGGACTGCGTTTCCAGGTCCTTCAGACGATCCAGCACGGCGGTCCTCCGACCCTCCAGCCTAGCAAACGGTAAGATGGAAGCCATGGAAGCCTGCCGCCGCCCCGAGATCACCTACCCCACCCGCATCCCCATGAAGATCATCGGGCGCCAGGAGGAACTGCGCCCCGACATGGTCATGGAGCTGATCCTCGCCCACCTGGGCCCCCAGGCCGAGGGCGACGAGCAGCACACCACCAACTGCAAGGGCTCCTTCATCAGCTACACCTTCTGGGTCACCCTGCCTCACGGCCAAGCCGAGACGCCCCTGCGGGAGGCGATCCAGAAGCTCCCTGGCGTGGTGATGCAGCTGTAGCTCCCCTCCGGAAAAGGATCTCCACGAAGGACACGAAGGGAAAAAGCAAGGGCACCAAGAGACGATCTTGGTGCCCTTAGATTCTTTCTTCGTGTCCTTCGTGGAGGTCTTTTCTACGGCCTCAGCGTCCCCATCATCCGCGGGTACGGGATGGTCTCCCGCACGTGCGGCAGCTTGCAGATCCAGGCCACGGCGCGCTCCAGGCCCATGCCGAAGCCGGCGTGGGGGACGCTGCCGTACTTGCGCACGTCCAGATACCACTCGTAGTCGGCGCGGGTCAGGCCTTCGTGCTCGATCTGGTCCAGGAGGTACTGGAGGCTGGAGGCGCGCTCGCCGCCGCCGATGACCTCGCCGTAGCCTTCGGGGGCCAGCAGGTCGGCGCCCAGGGCCAGGCGGGGATCCTGGGGATCGGGTTCCATGTAGAAGGCCTTGAACGCCTTGGGGAAGCGGTGCACCCAGAGGGGCCGGTCCGTGGCGTTCATGAGGATGGTCTCGTCGTCGTTGCCGAAGTCCTCGCCCCACTGGATGTCGCTGCCCAGGGTCTTGAGCTTGTCCACGGCCTCGGTGTAGGTCATGCGGTCGAAGGTGGTGGCGAGGGCCGTCTCCAGGGGCGCGAGGTCGCGCTCGAGGATCTTCAGCTCCTCCTGGCGGCCCTCCAGCACGCGCTGGATCAGGAACTTGGTCATGCGCTCACCCAGGGCCATCACGTCGTCCAGGTGGGCGAAGGCCACTTCGGGCTCCACCATCCAGAACTCCGTGAGGTGCCGCCGGGTCTTGCTCTTCTCGGCCCGGAAGGTGGGGCCGAAGCAGTAGACCTTGCCGAAGGCCGCGATGCCCGGCTCCTGGTAGAGCTGGCCCGACTGGCTGAGGAAGGCCATGCCCTCGTGGAAGTACTCGGTGCCGAACAGGGTGCTGGTGCCCTCGCAGGCGCTGGGCGTGAGGATGGGCGCATCCAGCAGGGTGAAGCCGTCGCCGTCGAAGAAGTCGCGGATGGCCTTCACCAGGGTGTGGCGGATGCGCAGGATGGCCCACTGGCGCTTGCTGCGCAGCCAGAGGTGGCGGTTCTCCATCAGGAACTCGGTGCCGTGCTCCTTGGGCGTGATGGGGAAGTCCGCGCTGCCGCCGACGAGCTCCAGCGACTTCACCAGCAGCTCGGGCTGGCCGGTCTTGGGGTGCTGCTGCACCACGCCCGTCACCGTGATGGCAGCTTCCTGGGTGAGCTTCCCGGCCAGCTCGTAGCTGGCGGGGTCGGCCTCGGCGGCCCCCACCACGCACTGGACGAAGCCGGAGCCGTCGCGCAGCTCGATGAAGCGCGTCTTGCTGGTGCGGGCATTGCGGACCCAGCCCCGCAGCCGGACGGTCTCGCCGACCTGGCCGGCGAGGAATCGGACTTCGGTGAAGGGCTGGCTGCTCACGGGGACTCCAGGGCCAAACCTCTATTGTGCCCGGAGCGGCGGGCCGGCTCCAGGGCCGGGGCGCCTGGACAGGCCCTGGCCGCTTTTGCGCTGGCCCGCGGGCCGATCCTACCCGATGAGGGAGTCGATCTTAGCCTTGAGGGACTCCTGGGTGAACGGTTTCACCACGTAGGTGTTCGCGCCGGCCTGGAGCGCCTGGAGGATGTCCTCCGTGGCCGCGCGGGTGGTCACCATGAGGATGGGCATGGCGCCCCCCCCGGCCCGCACCGCCTTGACGAAGTCGAGCCCATCCATCTCGGGCATGTCCCAGTCCGTGATGATCAGGTCGACGCCACCCCGGGTGACCTGTTCCAGGCCAGCCCGGCCATTCTCGCCCTCCACGACCTCGGCGTGGCCCATGCGGACGAGGTTGCCGATGATGATGCGCCGCATCGTCGGGGAATCGTCCACCACGAGGATCTTCACGGGGTCTCCTGGAAGGGGCAGGTCATGGGCTCGGGTCGGACAGCCCCGCCCCGGGCTGGCGATGGGGAACCCTCCGGCATTGTCACCGCGCCGCGGCGGGTTGGGAACGGCCTCAAATCGGCGCGGGGAAGGCCCCGGCCCAGGACCGGCCTCGGCTAGACTTGAACCCGTGTGCGCGCTCCGCGGGGGCGCCCCCCGGAGGTTCCATGCCCGAAGCCCAAGGCCCCTGCCCCATGGACCCCGGCCAGTTGGAAGCCACCCTCCGGCGCCTGGCTGCGGACCTGGTGGCCCGCCTGCAACCGGAGGAGGAAGTGGTGCTCCTGGGCATCCGCTCCCGGGGCCTGCCCCTGGCCGAGCGGCTGGCCACCCTCCTCCGCGCGAGCACCGGGGCCGCGGTGCCCGTGGGCTCCCTGGACATCACCCTCTACCGCGACGACCTCACCGAGATGGTGGGCAGCCCCATCGTCCGGCCCACGGAGATCCCCTTCACGCTGAAGGAGCGGACCGTCGTGCTGGTGGATGACGTGCTCTACACGGGCCGCACCGTCCGCGCGGCCCTGGACGCCCTGCTGGACCATGGCCGCCCCCGCCGGGTGATGCTCCTGGTGCTGGCGGACCGCAGCGGCCGGGAGCTGCCCATCCAGGCGGACCTCGCAGGTCTGCGGGTGGAGGTGCCCCCGGGCCACCGAGTGGCGGTGCGGCTGAAGGAAATCGATGGTGAAGACGGCGTGACCGTGGAGGCCTGCTGATGACGTCCGAACGCTACGTCTTCCCCCACAAGCACCTGCTGGGCATCGAGCCCCTCAGCCCGCAGGACATCACGGCGATTCTGGACCAGGCCCGGGCCTTCGAGGAGGTCTGCGAGCGCCCCAGCATCAAGATCGTGCCGGCCCTGCGCAAGAAGCTGGTGGTGAACCTGTTCTTCGAGAACAGCACCCGCACCCGCAACAGCTTCGAGATCGCCGAGAAGCGCCTCTCGGCCGAGATCATCAACTTCGACGCCGACACCAGCAGCCTGAACAAGGGCGAGACGCTCATCGACACGGCCATGAACCTGGAGGCCATGCACCCCGACCTCATCGTCATGCGCCACAGCGCACCCGGCGCCCACGCCCTCCTCTCCCGCCACATGAAGGCCAGCATCGTGAATGCGGGCGACGGCGCTCATGAGCACCCCACCCAGGCCCTGCTGGACGCCTACACCCTGCGCAAGCACTTCGGCAGCCTGGAGGGCCTGCGGGTGGCCATCGTGGGCGACATCCGCAACAGCCGCGTGGTGCGGTCCAACCTCTGGCTGCTCACCCGCATGGGCGCCAAGGTCACCCTGGTGGGACCGCCCACCCTGGTGCCCCAGGAGATGAAGGCCACCTGGCCCTCCATCGACATCAGCCACGACTTCGACGCCGTGATCCCCGAGCAGGACGCCATCATGATGCTGCGCGCCCAGTTCGAGCGTGGCACCGGCGCCTACATCCCCGGCCAGGGCGAGTACAGCCGCTTCTTCCAGCTGAACCCCGCCCGCATGAAGCAGGCCAAGCGTGACGTGGTCGTGCTGCACCCCGGCCCCATCAACCGCGGCCTGGAGATCACCAGCGACGTGGCCGACGGCCCCAACAACCTGATCCTCGACCAGGTGACCAACGGCGTGCCCGTCCGCATGGCCGTGCTCTATCTGCTGTCCCATCCGCATGGCGAGCAGGTGCCCTGATGGCAGCCCCCGTCGAAATCCTCTCCCGCCTGCTCTGGGTCCGCGACGCGGCGGCCCTGCCGGACAAGGCCCTGGCCGACCAGCTGGGGCTCGAGGTCAAGGCGCTCACCACCCTGGTGGCGGCCCAGCCCGACCGGTTCCCCGAAACCCTCGTCTTCCACCTGACGGCCGAGGAGCGCCAGCACATCCCGGACGCCCCCGTGCTCGCCTTCACAGAGGCCGGGGCCGCCCTGCTGACGGGCCTCGTCCCCGGCCATGAGCCGGCTCTGCTGACCCTCCTGCCCGCCTTCGCCGAAGCCCGGCACGTCCTCACGGCCCAGGCGGAACTGTCCCTGCGGGTGACCGCCCTGGAGCAGAAGCTGGAAGTGGTCCTGAAGCTCCTCCAGGGCGAGGAGGTCGAAGGTGTTCCCAAACAGCGCCCCATCGGCTTCATCACGGACCAGAACCTCCCGCATGGCCTGAAGTCCGGCCAGCGGGACGCGAAGAAGGGATGACCCCCTCCATGATCCCTGGCCCCATCACGCTCCTCATCCTCGACGGTTTCGGCGATGGGCCGCGGAATGCCTTCGATGCCACCTTCGTGGCGGCCATGCCGCGCTTCAATGCCCTCCGGAAGACCTACGCCACCACCCAGCTGCAGACCAGCGGCGAAGCCGTGGGGCTGCCGGACGGCCAGTTCGGCAACTCGGAAGTGGGCCACATGAACCTGGGCGCGGGCCGGGTGGTCTGGCAGGAGCTCACCCGCATCGACGCCGCCATCCGGCGGGGCACCTTCCGCGAGAATGCCGCCATGGGCGCCCTGCTGGCCAAGCTGAAGGCCTCCGGCAGGCGCCTGCACCTGATGGGCCTGGTGAGCGATGGCGGCGTCCACAGCCACCAGAGCCACCTCGTCGCCCTGGCCCAGTGGGCCCAGGCCGAGGGCGTGCCCACCACCATCCACGCCATCACCGATGGCCGCGACACGGGCCAGAAGAGCGCCGACGGCTACCTCCAGTGGCTGACCTTCCAGCTGCGGAACACCCCCCTGGTGACCATCGGCTCCGTGTGCGGACGCTACACGGCCATGGACCGCGACAAGCGCTGGGAGCGCACGGAACAGGCCTGGAAGCTCTATGTGGACGGCAACGCCCCCCAGGCCGCGCCGGACGCCCTGGCCGCCATCGCCGCGGCCTACGCCCGGGGGGAAACGGATGAGTTCGTGGCCCCCACGAGGCTGGAGGCCTTCCACCCCATCGCCAACGGCGACGGGGTGCTGTGGTTCAACTTCCGCGCCGACCGGGCCCGCCAGATGTGCCACGCCCTGGTGCACCCGGACTTCAAGGGCTTCGCCCCGGACCATCGCCCCAAGGTGGAGCTGGTCACCTTCACGGCCTACGACATCGACCTGGACCCCTATGTGTCTGTGGCCTACCCGCCCCAGAGCCTGGAGCACATCCTGGGCGAACTCATCAGTGGGCAGGGGTGGAAGCAGCTCCGCACTGCCGAGACGGAGAAGTACGCCCACGTCACCTATTTCTTCAATGGCGGCCGGGAAGCACCCTTCGAGGGCGAGGAGCGCCGCCTGGTGCCCTCCCCCAAGGTGGCCACCTACGACCTGCAGCCCGAGATGAGCCTGGCCGACGTGAGCCAGGGACTGGAGGCCGCCATCCGCTCCGGCCAGTACCGCCTGCTGGTCTGCAACCTGGCGAACCCCGACATGATCGGCCACACGGGCGACCTGAAGGCCGCCGTCACCGCCTGCGAGGCCGTGGACGCGGCCGTGGGCCGCATCGTGGACGCCACCCTGGCGGCGGGCGGCGCCCTCTTCATCACCGCCGATCACGGCAACTGCGAGTGCATGCGGGACGAGGGCGGCAATCCCCACACCTCCCATACCCTGAACCCGGTCCCCGCGGTCCTCGTCGCCCGAGGCTTCGAAGCCCGGCAGCTCCGCAGCGGCGGCGCGCTCAACGATGTGGCGCCCACCCTCCTGAAACTGTTCGGCCTGCCTCAGCCCGAGGTCATGGACGGGAAGAGCCTCTTCTAGGCGACCCCATGAGCGACACCCCGCGACCATCGCCCATCACCGCCCCGACCTTCATCAAGGCGATGGGGGCGCTGCTTGCCCTGTTCAACCTGGGGCTGGTGGCCTCCGCCGTCTGGGTGCTGCTCCTGAGCCGCCGCCACTATGTGGAGCGGGCGGAATCCGCCACCCAGAACCTGGCGCAGGTCATGGAAAACAACGTGGAGGACACGATCCGGGGGATCGACCTGGCCATCCAGGCGCTTCAGGATGAAGGCGAGCACGACCTCCGCAATCCCAGACTCGGCAGCCTCGTCCGGCTGCAGTTCAAGCGGGCCGGTATCCTCGACTCCCTCCAGGTCGCCGACGCGACGGGCAGGGTCCTCCACGCCGCCCCGGCCCCCACCGCCCGGAGCGTGGCTGATTGGGATTTCTTCCGCCACCTGCAGGCCAGCCCGGCGCCGGATCTGTTCATCTCCAGGCCCGCCCGCAGCCCAGATGGGACCTGGGATCTCATCCTGGCCCGCCGGATCGAACGCGCCGGGGGCGGGTTCGCCGGCGTGGTCTTCGCCCTCCTTCCCACGGAACAGCTGGCCCGGACCATGTCCCAGGTGAACGTGGGCCGGTGGGGCTCGGTCTCCCTGCGGGGCGTGGATCTCAGCCTGCTCGCACGCTATCCCGATTTCACCGGTCAGCAGCAGATGACCGGCGACACCCACATCACTGGCGCCTACCTGCAGGCGGTCCAGGCCAACCGCCCTTCCATGCAGTTCACGGAGAATTCAGTCCTGGACGGTCTCCGGCGCACCTACAGCCTGCGGAGGACCGATCATCCCCCGTTCTACATCCTGGTGGGCCTGGCCCAGCGGGAGTACCTCCAGGTCTGGCGTCACCAGGTCGCCTTCGCCATCGCCGCGGTCCTGGCCCTGGCCCTGCTCACCCTGGCCCTGGGCTGGCAGGCCCGGGCCTCCTGGATCCGCCAGCTGACGGATCAGGAGCGCGTGGCCGCCCAGGAGGCCCGGTACCGCCTGCTGGCCGAGAACGCCACCGACCTCATCTGGTCCATGGATCCGGATGGCCGCCTCACCTACGTCAGCCCCTCGATCCTCCGCCAGCGCGGCTGGACCCCCGAGGAGTTCATGACGCTCAACCCCGAGAGCCGGGCCCTCTCCCGAAAGGGCAGCGAAACCTTCCGGGAACGGATGGTCAAGGCCCGCCAGCTGCCTCCCGGCTCCCAGCCCTTCGAGCAGGACCTGCTCCAGTCGAGCGTGAAGTGCAAGGATGGCCGGGAGATCCAGGTGGAGGCCCAGTGGCGGATCGTCTGGGGCGAGGACGGCCGCCTGCTCGGCTTCCAGGGCGTCACGCGGGACATCACGGAACGGAGGCGCCTGGAGGTGGAGCGAGAGCGCCTGATCCAGAACCTCACCCAGGCTCTGGCCGATGTGAAGCAGCTCAGCGGCATGTTGCCCATCTGCAGCAACTGCAAGAAGGTGCGCGACGACCACGGCTACTGGAGCCAGATCGAGACCTATCTGTCCGAGCACACGGAGGCCACCTTCACCCACGGCGTCTGTCCCGAGTGCGCCCAGGCATTCCGGGAAGATATCCAGGCGCGGCGCACCCAGAAGTCTGAAGGGGAAGGTTTGTGAGCACACAACGAAAGCAGAGGGCCACTTTGCCGCAGGCGAAGCCCGAAGGGCGAGGCACCGGAGGTACCGAGTGAAGATCGCCTTCATCGGCACCCACGGCGTGGGCAAGACCACGCTCTGCTATGAACTGGCCGCGGCCCTCAAACGGGAGGGTGTCCACGTGGACATCGTGAAGGAGGTGGCGCGGCTTTCCCCGCTGCCCATCAACCAGAAGACCTCCCTGGAGGCCCAGACCTGGATCTTCTTCACGCAGATGGCGGAGGAGATCCGCTCCGGCAGCCAGCACGATGCGGTGGTCTGCGACCGGAGCGTGCTGGACAACTACGCCTACATGATGCTGGCCTTCGGCCGCCAGCTGCCCATCGAGCGCTTCATGCACCACTGGATGAAAAGCTACGACCTGCTGTTCAAGGTGCCCTTTTCCGGCCACCTAGCGGCGGATGGCGTCCGGGATACGGATACCTTCTTCGCCGAATCCATCGACCAGCTGGTGGACCAGCTGCTGGAGGAGCGGCACCTGGCCCATGAGCGGCTGGATCCGAAGGATCGGCCGAACTGGATCCACCGGGTCAAGGAGGTCGTCCTGAACCATCCCAAGGGGCAGAAACGGCTGCTTTAAGCAGAATGTGACCCAGATCCCCCACTCCCCACTGGAGGGGCCCTGACTCCGGGTAGATGATCAGGAGGTCGGGAGGTCCGTTATGGCCGAGACCAGCATCCTGTCCGTGCGCGGCGGCAGCTTCATGTTCCACCCCGCGGGCACCCTGCCCCAGTTCACCGCCGAGGAGAGCAGCGAGGAGGCCCTCGCCATCGCCGAGGCCGCCCGCGACTTCATGAACGGCGAGATCATGCCCCGGGACGAGGAGATCGACCGTCTCGACCTGGAGCTCACCCGCGACCTGCTGGCCAAGGCCGGCGACCTGGGCATCCTCGGCATGGAGGTCCCCGAGGCCTACGGTGGCCTGGACCTGGACAAGAAGACCGCCCTGCTGGTGCTGGAGGAGATGGCCCGGCACGCCAGCTTCTCCACCAGCTACACCGCGCACACCAGCATCGGCACCATGCCCATCGTCTACTTTGGGAGCCACGCGCAGAAGGCCAAGTACCTGCCCAGGCTGGCCAGCGGCGAATGGTGCGCGGCCTACGCCCTGACCGAAGCCGGCAGCGGTTCCGACGCCCTGGGGGCCAAGACCACCGCCGTGCTGCAGGACGGCCACTGGGTGCTGAACGGCACCAAGGCCTGGATCACCAACGCCGGCTTCGCCGATGTCTTCGTGATCTTCGCCAAGATCAACGGCAGCCACCTCAGCGCCTTCATCGTCGAGAAGACCGATCCCGGCATCAGCACCGGGGCCGAGGAAAAGAAGCTGGGCATCAAGGGCAGCTCCACCCGCACCGTCATCCTCGACAACTGCCGCATCCCCGAGGACCGGCTGCTGGGCGGCAAGGGGAAGGGCGCCCGCATCGCCCTGGGCATCCTGAACGTGGGCCGTTTCAAGCTGGGCGCCAGCTCCGTCGGGGCCGGCAAGAGGGTGCTGGAATACACCCTGAGATACGCCGGGGAGCGCACCCAGTTCGGCAAGCCTCTCACCGCCTTCGGCCTCATCCAGCAGAAGCTGGCGAACATGGCCGTGCGGATCTTCGTGGGCGAAAGCATGAGCTTCCGCACCATCGGCTACCTGGACGACGCCCTGGCCCACACCAGCTGGGAGAGCGAGACCGGCGGCGCCGACAAGATGAAGGCCATCGATGAGTATGCGATGGAGGCCTCCATGTCCAAGGTGTGGGGCAGCGAGGCCCTCTTCGCCACGGCCGACGACTCCGTGCAGACCTTCGGCGGAGCCGGCTTCAGCACCGAGTACCCCGCCGAGAAGATCTACCGCGACTGCCGCATCAACCGCATCTTCGAGGGCACCAACGAGATCAACCGCCTCCTCATCGCCCAGACCTTCCTGAAGCGGTGCAGCGGTGCGGAGGGCCTGCCTCTGGCGGAAGCCGCCTCGGCCACGCCACAGGTTCCAGCGGATTCCCTCCAGGCCACCGTGGCGCTGGCCAAGGCCCGCGCCCTGAAGGTGATCGCCCGGGCCCAGACGGACCACGGGCCGAAGATCCTGGACAACCAGGAGGCCGCGGCCCACATCAGCAACCTGCTGCTGGAGCTCTATGCCATGGAGTCCGCCGCGGTCCGCGCCGGCAAGATGCAGGCCTCCGGCCACCGCTGGGCCGCGCTGGCACGGGACATGGCCGAGGTCTACGCCCAGGAGGCCTGGAACCGCGTGCAGTCCGAGGCCCGCATGCTGGCCGGCGAGCTGGCCAGCGGGGAGGCCCTGGACACCCTCATGGCGGAGCTGCTCGCCATGCATGCCCCGGCACCGGCACCGCTCTCCACCCTGCGCCACCGCATCACCCTCGCCCTCATGGAGCAGGGGCGGTACCCCATCGGCTGATCAGCTACCGGATGCCCGTGTGCAGGGCGACGATGCCGCCCGTGAGGTTCGTCCAGCCCACGCTCCGGAACCCCGCGGCTTCCAGCTCGGCGGCCAGGGCCTGCTGATCCGGAAAGGCCCGGATGCTCTCCGGCAGATAGGTGTAGGCGGAGGCGTCGCCACTGATCCAGGCGCCGACGCGGGGTAGCACCCGGTGGCTGTACCAGTCGTAGAAGGCCCTCAACCATGGGAAGACCGGGGCGCTGAACTCCAGGATGGTCAGCTGGCCCCCAGGCTTCAGCACGCGCAGGAACTCGGCGTAGGCGCGGGTCCGCGCTTCCACGTTCCGGATGCCGTAGCAGATGGTGATGCCGTCGAAGCTGGCGTCCCGGAAGGGCAGCCGCTGGGCGTCCGCGTCGCTGGAGGCCCAGATCCGCTCCGCCAGGCCCTTGCGCCGGAACTTCTCCGGCCCCAGGCGCAGCATGGCGTGGGTGAAGTCCGTGCTGACCACCTCGGCCCCGCGCCGGGCCAGGGCCAGACTCGAATCCCCCGTGCCCGCCGCCACATCCAGGAAACGCTTCCCGGGCGCAGCGCCCGACCGGCGGGCCATGCGCCACCACCACCAGAAGTCCACCCCACCGGAGAGCACATGGTTCAGGACGTCGTACCTCCCGGCGATGGCCGAGAACATCTGCTGCACTTGGCGGCCTTCCGGCATCCAATCTCCATCCGTGGCTCGGACACACTCCGAGCCTCCATTGAACCAGAGAGGAGGCCTACCTGAGGTATCCCCGGCATTGACCGGAGGTAGAGGCTAGGCAAGAGCCGCGTGGGCCTCCATCGTGATCCCTACCCAATCTGGAGGACAGAGATGAGCACCACCGCTGCAGAGCAGGTCAAGGGAGGCAGTTTCCTTTTGACTCCCATCGGGGCCATGCCCCAGTTCACCGCCGAGGAATTCGGCGACGACGCCAAGGAATTCGCCCGGGCCGCCCGGGACTTCATCGAGGGCGAGGTCATCCCCCGGGACGAGGAGATCGACAAGCTCGACCTCCCCCTCACCATCGAGCTCATGAAGAAGGCCGGCGAGTTGGGCCTGCTGGGCCTGGAGATCCCCGAGGCCTTCGAGGGCATGGACGTGGACAAGCGCACGGCCATGCTCGTGCTCGAGGAGATGAGCAAGCAGGGCAGCTTCGCCGTGAGCTACAGCGCCAACACCGGCATCGGCACCCTGCCGATCGTCTACTTCGGCACCGAGGCCCAGAAGAAGGCCTACCTGCCCAAGCTGGCCACTGGCGAGTGGCTGGCGGCCTACGCCCTCACCGAGGCGGGCAGCGGCTCCGACGCCCTGGGCGCCAAGGCCACCGCCGTGCTCGACGGGGACCACTGGGTGCTGAACGGCACCAAGATGTGGATCACCAACGCCGGCTTCGCCGATGTGTTCGTGATCTTCGCCAAGGTGGACGGGAAGGATTTCAGCGCCTTCATCGTCGAGAAGACCGACCCCGGCCTCAGCACCGGCGCCGAAGAGAAGAAGATGGGCATCAAGGGCAGCTCCACCCGCACCGTCATCCTGGAGAACTGCCGCATCCCCAAGGACCGCCTGCTGGGCGAGATCGGCAAGGGCCACAAGATCGCCTTCGGCATCCTGAACATCGGCCGCTTCAAGCTTGGCGTGGGCAGCCAGGGCGGCATGAAGCGCATCCTCGAATACACGATCAAGTACACCGGTGAGCGCTTCCAGTTCGGCAAGCCCATCAACTCCTTCGGACTCATCCAGCAGAAGCTGGCGGACATGGCCACCAAGATCTTCGTGGCCGAGGCCCTCAACTTCCGCACCATCGGCTACCTGGATGATGCCCTCCACGCCACCAGCTGGGACAGCCCCACGGCCGGCGCCGACAAGATGGCCGCCATCGACGAGTACGCCATCGAGTGCAGCATCTCCAAGGTGTGGGCCAGCGAGGCCCTGTTCTGGGTGGCGGACGAGGCCGTCCAGGCCTTCGGCGGCTACGGCTTCAGCGCCGAGTACCCGCCCGAGAAGGCCCAGCGCGACTGCCGCATCAACCGCATCTTCGAGGGCACCAACGAGATCAACCGGCTCCTCATCGCCGGCACGCTGCTCAAGCGCGCCATGAAGGGCGAGCTGCCCCTCATGCAGTTCGGCCAGCAGGTGGCCAAGGAGATCTCCAACCCGATCAAGGCCGAGAGCTTCACGGGCCCCCTCGCCCGCCTCAAGCACGGCGTGGAGCTGAGCAAGCGCCAGTGCATGCTGGCCGCGGGCCTGGCCGTGCAGGTGCTGGGCCAGAAGCTCATCGACAACCAGGAGGTCATGGCCCGCATGAGCAACATGCTCATGGAGATCTACGCCATGGAGAGCGCCGTCGTGCGGGCCGAGCGCATGGTGGAGTCCGGCCACCGCTGGGCCCAGATCGCCCGCGACATGACCGAGCTCTACGTGAACGAGAGCTGGCACAAAGTCCACGGCGACGCCCGCATGCTCTGCGCGGACGTAGTCGAGGGCGAGGCCCTGCGCCACGCCCTGGCCGGCGTGAAGGCCTTCACCGAGTTCCACCCCACCAGCAGCGCCCGCCTGCGGGGCCGCATCGCCTCGGAGCTGATCCAGAAGGGCTGCTACCCGGTCGAAGTGATCTGACGCCTGCGCTGCCGCTGCGCGGCGGCCAACACAGAATGGGCCCCGTTGGGGCCCATTCTGCATGTCAGGGTGTGGATTCAGCGCCGGATCTCGCGGCCTCCACCCCGGCCCTCACCGCCGGACGGCCGGGTGGGCGCTGGCGCGGGGCGGGACTCGGGGGCTGACTCGCGCCGCTCCTCTCGACGCTCCTCGCGGGGCGGATCGACCCGAGGCGCGGGACGGGATTCCCGCTCCGCGGGCCGAGGCGTAGGGTCCGGGCGGCGCTCCTCCCGTTCGACCCGCGGCCGCGGTTCAGGCGCGCGCTCCCGGGGGGCCGGTTCGTAGCGGCGTTCCTGGGGCGCGGGGTCCGCCCGCCGCTCATCCACCCGGGGGCGGGGTTCCACGGGCCGTTCCCGCGGAGCGGGATCCGGACGGCGATCCTCGACCTGGCCGCGAGGTTCCACACCCCGCGTCCTGGGGGCCGGATCAGCCTTGCGGTCCTGGGGCGACGGCAGCTCGCGGGCGCGATCTCGCGGCCGATCCTCGAAGCCCCGCTCGCGGGGCGAGGCCGGCGCCGGTGCGGCGGGACGATCCGCACCCTGGGCCCGGCCCCGGTTCTCGAAGGGGATGCGGGCGGGGCCGGCGGCGGGGGTGCCGGGGCGGGCGGCGGTTGGGGCGGAGACGGGCGCGGCCTCACGGCGGATGATGGTCCGGCCCGTGGTGGCCTGGGCCTGGCGTTCGTAGGCTGCCAGGCGCTGGCGATTCACGTCGCGCTGGAAGGCGGACTGCATCTGACCCGGGTTGCGGAACTCGGCCTGGGAGACGACCAGCGGGGACCGCTGCCAGGGCGCCCTGAGGTCGCGGCCACCCCCACCGGTCCAGGTGGTGGCGCCGGTGGCCCCGTTGAAGCTGCGGATGACGGTGCCGTCGGAATAGATGTGCCGGCGGACGTTGCCCACGTTGATGTAGTTCACCGACACCACGTTCCAGGCGTAGCCGCCGCCCCAGGCGCCGTAGCCCCAGTGGCAGGGGGTGTTGTAGTAGCCCAGGGGCGCCCAGCCGTAGTAGCCGGGGGTGTAGTTCCAGGCCACCCAGGCGGGGCTGTAGTAGATGCCGGGGATCCAGAACCAGCCCACGCCGAGGCTCCAGTGCCAGCGGCCGTGGTGGTAGGCCACGTAGGCCCAGGGCTCGTCGGAAATCCAGGTCATGCCGCCCGAATACGGGGCCCAGCGGCCCTCGCAATAGGGGCGCCAATCCTCGGCCACGCCGTCGGGCTGCCAGACCCAGCCGAACTCCGAGGACTGGACCCACCGTCCGTGACCATCGAGGTCATCGGCGTAGTAGCGGATCTCGGCAGGCACCCGGTCCCAGCTCTCGCCGCGACGGATCACCACGGCCTGCTCGCTCCATCGGTCGAAGTCATCGCCCTCGTAGGTGTTGAAGCCGCGCACCCGGTCCAGGTTGTCCTGGGGGCTGTAGACCGTCAGGCGCTCCCCGGCGACGATGCGGTTCTCATCGCGCTCGTTGGAGAAGGTCACGCGACCGCTATGCACCTTGAGGCGCACCACGCGGTCCCGCTCCGCTTCGATGGTGAAGGCGCCCTTGTCAAGGCAGGTGGCGGTGCCCGAAGGGGTATCCACCCGGAACCGGGCTTCGGACTGGCCGCCCAGGAGCACACGCAGCCGGCCGTAATCCAGGCGCAGCAGGACCTGCTTCTCGCCCTTCTGATTCGTGAAGAGGGCCGCCACCGTGAAGCGGGTCGCGCCGCCGAACGCAATGCGGGTGCCATCCCCCAGTTGCAGAACGCCACGACCGCGGCTTTCCACAACATCGCCTTCGGCAATGGGCGTGCCGCGGCTCAGGCTCTCGTCAAGGTCCCCCTTGTGGATGCGGACATCCCCCTCCAGGACCCGCACCATGGCGTAGCGCTCCGGCGCCTCGCCCTGGTAGGTCTCATCGTCGGCGGGAGCCTGGGGTGCGGCACTCACGAGCGCCGCGGGCAGCAGGAGCACCGCAGCCAGTCGGGAATGGGTGAAGGTCGCGTTCATGGTGGGCCTCCGCTGGATTGGATGCCGGTGCCCCTAGGGTCGGTTCCGGAAGGGTAGACAGCCAGGGTCATGCCAAAAGACCGTTCAGGGTCGACAAAGGTTGCCTTCAGTCCTTGGGAAAGGGTGCCAGGGCGGTCCCGACCTTCGGGGGGTTCGGCCGGGGGCCGAGGGCCGCCAGGCGCGGCAGCAGGCCCATCCAGGGGATGGACCACTGGCGCGGAGCGCCCTTCTCCACATCCCCGGCGGCCACTTCCAGGCGGTCCGGCAGGAACCGGATCCGCAGATCGCGCCCCGGCGGCAGCGGCAGGTGGACCAGCCTGGCCGTGGCGGGATGCACCACGGTCAGGAAGCCCTCGCCATCCTCCAGCACCCAGAGCAGACCCCGCAGGAAGGGCCGGAAGTCCTCCGCGCCCCAGCGGAGTCCCCCCAGCCCCTGGGCCAAGGGGGAATCCGTGGGGAAACCCCAGCTGCCGCGGGGGACGGCCAGCGGCACCCCGCCATCCCGCCAGGCCCGGAGGGGCCGCCCCGGCAGGCCCGCCAGGAGGAGGACCAGACCCCGGGCATCGCTGACCCGCAGCGTGCCATCTCCGGTCAGCAGCACCGTCATGGGCCCCTGGGAAGCAGCCGGCAGTCCCGCTGCCTCGGCCGGGGGAACCCAGGGTTCCGCCTGCCAGGCAAGGGGAGAGACCTGCTCCCAGGGCAGGGGCTGGTGCCCCTGGGCAGCCGCCGCCGAAGGGCTCGGCAAGGGCGGGGCGGCGGCCAGGGCCGCGCCGGTCAGGAAGAGGGCGCCCAGCCGCACAGGGCCTCCAGATTGCGTGTGGTCAGTTCAGCCAGCTTCAGGGAGGAGATCCCGCGCAGCCCGGCCACGGCCTCGGCGGTGAAGCGCACGAAGCCCGGCTCATTCGGCTTGCCCCGGTAGGGGACCGGCGCCAGGAAGGGTGCATCCGTCTCCACCAGGATGCGGTCCGCCGGAGCCCAGGCCGCCACATCCCGCACGGCCTCGGCCTTCTTGAACGTGGCGATGCCGGAGAAACTCAGGTAGAAACCCAGGTCCAGGGCCCTCTGCGCGAAGGCCTGGTCCTCGCTGAAGCAGTGGATGATGCCACGGACGGCGTCGGCGCCCTCCTCCTCCAGGATCCTCAGCGTGGCCTCCGGCGCGGACCTGGTGTGGATCATGAGCGGCTTGCCCAGGGTCTTCGCCAGGCGGATCTGGGCCCGGAACACGGCCTCCTGCTCATTCCGGGGGCTGAGGTCGTAGTGCCAGTCCAGGCCCGTCTCGCCCACGAAGCGCACCGCCGGGTCGGCCGCCAGGGCCGCCAGGGCCGCGCCCGTATCCTGAGACCAGGTCTTGGCCTCATGGGGATGCACACCGAGGCTGGCCTGGACGCCGGGAAGGCGCCGCGCGAGGTCGAGCACGGTGCGGGAATCTTCAAGGTCGGTACCCACGGCGATAAAGCCGGTCACGCCCTCGGCGCGGGCGCGTGCAAGGGTGTCCTCGACCTGGTCTCCGGCCAGGTAGGTCCCCGTGAGATGGCAATGCGCGTCCACAAGCATGCTTTCATAGTCCCATGCCTCCCAAGGATCACGGTAAGCGCCCACCGCGCCGATGGTTCTCTTGACGACGGATTCTGCCCTCTATGCGCCCACTCCACTCCATGCTCGTCTGGCTCTGGCTCTGGCTGGGCCTGGCCAGCGCCCTTGCGCCGCTCGCGGGGCAGCAGCCTGCGTTCCGGCGGTTCGGCCTGAGGGACGGCCTGCCCCAGAGCCAGGTGACGGCCCTCCTGGAGGACCGGCGCGGCTTTCTGTGGGTGGGCACCGCCACCGGCGGCGTCGCCCGCCTGGGAGCCTCCGGATTCCACACCTTCGCCGGCCCCCAGGGCCTCAAGGCGCTGTTCGTCCATGCGCTCATGGAGTCCCCCTCCGGCAGCATCTGGGTGGGCAGCCAGGAAGGGGTCTCCGAGATCCGCGGCGAGACGGTCCTGAACTACCGCCTCGACCAGGATGGGGGCGCCTTCGAGGGCCAGACCCTCGGCCTGGATGATCAGGACCGCGTGCTGGTGGGCAATCGCCAGGGCCTGTTCCGGCAGGAGGCCGGGCGGTTCGTCCCCGTCCGGCTGCCGGCGCCCTGGCCGGGAGGACCCATCCTGCGCCTGGCCCGGGACCACGCCAAAGGGGTCTGGATCCTCGGGCAGAACAACCTGCTGGCCCGCTGGGACCCGAACGGACTCAGCCTGTATTCCCTGTCCACGAAGCACCCCGGCGGCCGCGCCCGCGACCTCCAGGTCGATGCCCACGGGCTGCCCTGGGTGCTGCTCGATGCGGCCCTGCTCCGCATGGACCGAGGCAGGTGGGTGAACGAGCCCCTGAAGGGGCTGCCGCGCATCCCGAGGATGGTCAACCTCCGGTTCAATCCCCAGGGCGAGGGGTTCCAGATCGCCCTGGGTGGCGATGGGGTGCTGGTGCATGAGCCCGATGGGCGCACCCGCGTGCTCACCGTGGAGACCGGACTCCCGCGTGACCGGATCTTCATCGCCCTGCGAGATCGCCGGGGGGTGCTGTGGGTCGGTTCCGACGGCGACGGGCTCGCAGCCCAGGCCCTGCCGGAGCTGCTCACCCTGGACAGCTCCAATACGACCGGAGGCAGGGACCTGGCCGCGGTATCGGGCATCCTCGAGCTGGCCCCCGGCCGGTACCTGCTGGCCGCGAGCACCGGGGTGTACCTGGTGGAGGAGGGTCGCAACATCGTCGGCCGCTGGACCCATCACGAGGGCCTGCCGGCCACCGAGACCTGGGGCATGCTCGCGGACGGCCCGGGCACTGTCTGGGTGGGCACGGACCGCGGGCTCGCCCGGTGGAAGGATGGCCGCGTCTCCGCGGCCGGTCCCCGCGAAATGTCGAAGGCCGCGGTGCTGACCCTGGTCCGGAACGGAACGGGCATCCTGGCGGGCACCGACCAGGGTCTGTTCGAACTCGACGCCCGCGGACGTCTCCTGGCCCACCATCGCCTGCCCCCCGAATCGGGCAGCGAGGCCGTTTCCGACATCGTCCGCTACGAAGGCCGCCTGCTGCTCGCCACGGGCTTCGGGCTGTGGGAGCTCGCCGACGGCAAGCTCCGGCAGGCCTACCCGGATGGCCCCTTCGCCACCTCCACCGTGACCGCCATGGCCATCGACGCCCGCGGGCACCTCTGGGTCGGCACCATGAAGGGCCTCCATCTCTGGCGGGACGGCCAGTGGGCCACCTTCGGCCTCAGCGAGGGACTGCCGGACGAGGGGATCAATTTCATCGCCGACGTGGGGCGCGGGCGCATGGCCTTCGGCCACAACAAGGGCGTGACCCTGCTGGAGGGCAGGAACCTCCACCACCTGAGCCGCAGCCAGGGGCTCATCTCGGAGGAGACCAACCACGACGGGTTCCTGCTGGATTCCAAGGGGCGTCTCTGGATCGGCATGATCGGCGGCGTCTGCATCCTCCAGGATGCCCAGGGCTTCCACAACCCGCCCCTGCGCCCCCCCACGCTGCTGGATGCCCGCTGGCCGGGCGGATCCGAGGCCCTTTCCCAGAGTGTGGAAGTACCCCCCAGGCCCGATTTCCTCGACCTCAGCTTCGACACGGGCGACCCCCTGGTGCCCTCCCAGCTCCACTACCAGGCCTATCTCCAGGGCGTGGATGAGGACTGGCGGCCCGTGAGCCAGGGGCTCACGCTCCAGTACCGGAACCTCAAGGCCGGCCGCTACGATTTCCGCTTGCGCGCCTCCACCGATGGGGTGAACTGGGCCGAGGCGGCCCCCGTGCTGCTCGAGGTGAGGCCCGCCTGGCATGAACGCTGGCTGGTGCGGAGCCTGCTCAGCCTGGCTCTGGTGGGCCTGCTCGCCTGGGTGCTCTGGTGGCGCGGCCACAGCCTCGCCCTCCGCTCCCGCGAACTCGAAGAGACCATCGAAAGCCGGACGCTCATGCTGGACCGGCAGAACCGCGCCCTGGAACATGCCCACCAGCAGATCAAGCGCAGCCTCGAAGGCCGGCTGAAGCTGCTGGACATGGTCACCCACGACCTGCGGTCCCCCCTCACCACCATCCTCCTCACCCTCGACCGGCTGCGCGAACTGGTTCCCAGCGCCAGCATCAAGCTCCTCGACGTGATGGAGCGGGAGGCCAACCGCATCGAGATCCTCGTGCGGAACCTGCTGGACCAGAGCCGCTCCGAAGCGCTGCTCCAGAGCCTCAAGCTGGTATCCACCGTACCCGCCGAGGTCACGGAGGGTTTCGAGGAGGTGCTGCGCCTCAAGGCGGAAGCGAAAGGCATCGCCTTCCACCTGGAGGTCTCACCGGACGCCGAGCGGGCGCACATCCAGGCCGACACCGCCACCCTGCACCAGGTCATGCTGAACCTCTTCGAGAACGCGCTGAAGTTCACCCCGACCGGCGGCGAGGTCGGCATCAGGTCCACCGTGGACCGGGCTGCCGGGATATGGTGCCTGGAAGTCTGGGATACGGGGCGGGGGCTGGACGCATCCAAGATCCAGGAGCTGCTCCAGCCCTTCCGGCAGACCCAGGTCGGCGATGCCGCCCACGGATGGGGGCTGGGGCTCTCCATCTGCCAGAGCCTCATCGAAGCCCATCGGGGCGAGCTGAAGATCGACAGCGAACCCGGCCGGGGAGCCCGGTTCAGGGTGGAACTGCCCTTGCGGGAGCCCTGACCGCCGCTGTGACCAAGGGCATAATCCCCGGGCGGGACCGGGCCATTCCGCGCATCCTGGGTGGACTTGGAGATCCCGTGTCCTCCTCCTTTCCCATGCCCGTCAACAACCAGCCGCCCCGCATGCTGAGGCTGCGGGACGGGCTCAAGGACGGGCTCGGCCGGAACATCACCTACCTGCGGGTCTCCGTCACGGAGCAGTGCAACCTGGCCTGTGTGTACTGCAAGCCGCGGACCGGAGCCATGGCGCGCGCCGAGGCGCCGACCATGAGCCGGAATGAGCTGGTCCAGGCCGTCCAGGTGTTCACCAGCCTGGGCATCCGGAAGGTGCGCCTCACCGGTGGCGAGCCCCTGATGCGGCGCGACCTGGAGACCATCGTCGCCGGCATCAGCCCCGAGGTGGAGGGCCGCGTGCATCTCACCACCAATGGCATCCACCTGGCCCGCCGCGCCCGGGGCCTGCGCGACGCAGGCCTCTGCGGCGTGAACGTGAGCCTGGACGCTGCCGAGCGCGGCGCCTTCGAGCGCCTCACCCGCAAGGACGGCTTCTCCCGCGTGCTGGCCGGGATCGAGGCGGCCCGCTCGGCCGGCCTCAAGACCAAGCTGAATGCCGTCGTGCTGCGGGGCTGGAACGAGGACCAGATCCTCCCCCTGGTCCGCCTCGCGCAGACCGAGGGCATCCAGGTCCGCTTCATCGAGTTCATGCCCTACCAGGGCAACGGCTGGGGGAAGGACCAGTTCATGCCGGCCGCCGAGATCCTGGGTGCCGTCCAGGAAGGCCTCGGAGCCCCGCTGGAGGAGGAACCCGTGGTCGGCCTGGAGGAAGGTCCCGCGCGAATCTTCCGCCTGCCCGGCAGCGAGGGCAAGGTCGGCGTCATCTCGACCCTCAGCGCCGATTTCTGCGATCGCTGCAACCGCGTCCGGCTCACCAGCCGGGGCGAGCTGCAGGCCTGCCTCTTCGGGAACCAGCCGGTGGACCTGCTGCAGCCCCTGCGGAACCACGCCTCCCATGAGGACTTGGCCCGCCTCATCCGCCAGGCCCTCACCGAGAAGCTGGACTGCCATCCCATGCGCCGCGGCCAGAACCCCGACCTCGCCAACGGCATGTGGCAGGTGGGCGGGTGAACCCCGGCAGCGCCGGCCTGCTGCTCCTGAGCGGCGGTCAGGGCCGCAGGATGGGGACGGCCAAGCACGCCCTGGCGCACCCGGCGGGTGGCACCTGGGGCGGACACCTCGTCCGGGTCTTCGAGGCCGTGTTTCCGGGAGCGCCCATCCAGGTGCTCGGGGAGCCACTGCCGGACCGCCCCGACCTCGCCGTGCTCGAGGATGCCCGCGAAGGCCCCGCCAAGGCGCTCCGCGCCTGGGCCGCGCTGGAGGCGCCCGCGGTGCGCCGCTGGTGGGTGGTCGCCTGCGACCAGGTTCGGTGGACGCCATCGGGCCTGGCGGCCTGGGCCATCCGCGCCGAAGCCGCGGATCCGCAAGCCGACCGCTGGATCGTGGCCCAGCACGGCGGGCACCTCCAACCCCTCGGCGGGTGGCTTCCCTCGGCCCTTCGGCCGGGGCTGGCCGTCTCGACCGTGCACGCTCTCACAGCCTTGGCCGAGTCCCTGCCCCATCTGGCCCTGCCCTGCGATGGCCCTGAGTGGCGGGACGTGGACACGCCGGAGGAACGGCGGGCGTTTGAGGATGAAGGCTAGCCCAGCCGCTTCCGCACCAGCCGCTCCACCGGCACGCCGCCCTTGAGGTGGCTCTCGATGATCTCGGGCACGTCAGCCGGGGTGACGTGGGCGTACCAGATGCCATCGGGGTAGACGAGCACGGCGGGTCCGATGGCGCAGAAGCCCACGGAGCCGCAGTGGATGCACTGCACTTCGCCCTCCCGGTTGCCTTTGTAGAAGAGCAGCTTCTCGTCGATCAGATGCGCCTTGAAGGCCTCCAGCACGGCCTCGGAGCCATTGGCTGCACAGCTCTTGGAGGTGCAGACCAGCACCTGCCGCTTCATGGCGGTCCCCATCACGGGGGTCACCGCGGCGTCTTCCTCTGGCGTCGGTACGGGGGTTGGGAAATCCATGGATAGCCTCCCATCCCCACGATAGCAGCCCCTTCAGGGCTCCCCTCGAAGGTTCCAGATCCATGCCAATCGAGGGTTTCAGATCAAATTACTCAGTGGTTATTTAATTATTGGTGACCATAGTCACGAACGACTTGACCTCGTTGACCACCCATTCATCCTCTATCCAGCGGCGCGTGTTCTGCGCCCGTACCACCCACGACAGGATCCCCAAGATCCGGTGCCTTCGGCCTGCCCGGCCCGGCGCCAGCCCCTCCCACCCAACCCCAGAAAGGACGTGCTCCATGCGGAACACCCTGAAGCTTCTCGCCGTGATCGCCACGCTGTCGGCGTCGCTGGCCGCCCAGGGCGGCAGTGACACGAAGGGCAAATTCTTCTTCAAGAAGACCTGCAAGTCCTGCCACTCGGCCGGCGGCAACGCCAAGGAGATCACGCCCCTCTCCAAGACCCAGGCCCAGTGGAAGGCCTACTTCGCCGCCGGCAAGCACAAGAAGGGCACCGAGAAGATCGACTCCGTCATCAAGCCCGAGCAGGTCAAGGATGTGCAGACCTTCCTGGTGAACCACGCGTCCGACTCCCCGCAGCCCGAAACCTGCGGCGGCTGATCCTTCCCCACATCTTTCCTCTCCCCTCAACCCCCTACCCCTCATCCCCCACCCCGGAGACTCACACCATGAACTCCCGAATCGCGCTTGCCCTCGTCGCCATGCTGGCGCCCGCGGCCCTCAGCGCCCAGTCGAACCAGGACCTGCAGAAGCAGATCGAGCAGCTGAAAATCCAGCTGAAGGCCGTCGAAGAGAAGGCTGCCGCCGCCCAGGAAGTCGACACGCGCCTGACCAAGGTCGAGACCAAGGTCGCCGGCGACAACATCCAGTGGGGCGGCGATCTCCGCACCCGCTTCGACAGCACCCAGGAGCACTTCAAGCCCTACACGCAGTTCATGGGGTTCTACCAGAACCCTGGCTACACCCTGGCCGGCTTCAATCCTGCCAATCCCAACACCTACCCCTTCGCGCCCGCCTTCCAGTCGGTCGGCGCCCAGGACTGGACCAACTCCGTCCAGTGGTCCACCCGGCTTCGCCTGAACATGGGCATCACCATCAACGAGAACGCCAAGATCATGGGCCGGCTCGTGATGTACAAGGTCCATGGCGGGGCGGACGTGCCCACCTTCAACGGCACCCCGAACACCATCAGCACCTCCTTCACGGCCGGCCAGACGCCCGCCACGGACGCGCTGCTGGTGGAGCGGGCCAGCCTGGTCTACCACTTCAACTCCGTCGCCAGCATCCTGTCCATCGGCCGCCAGAACACGTCTGATGGCCCGCCATTCGAGGTCCGCGAAGGCGGCGAGCGCCAGGCCACCCCGCAGGCCCTGGCCGTGAATGCCACCATCGACGGCATCGGCTGGAAGTTCCAGCTCGAGAAGCTCGGCCTCCCCGAAGGCACCCTGCTGGGCTTCTGCTACGGCGTGGGCTACGAGAGCGGCTTCGGCGGCGGCGGCAGCGTCAAGTCCAACCAGACCATCGTGGGCATGAACTTCACGAACTTCAACGGGACGAACCCCTCGGCCATCACGCCGGTCGTGGGCAACATCGGTCCCCTGAAGGACACCACCGTGCTGGGCGCCATGTTCGACATGCCCCTGCTCTTCCAGATCGGCGAGTCCGTCCAGAGCGCGAACCTCTACCTGGGCTACAACCGCATGGGCAACATGACGGACATCCCCTTCGGGAACACCATCAACTTCCCGATCCCCGGCCAGACGCCCTCGACCCAGTACGTCACCGCCACCGCCAACCTCGGCGACATGGATCAGTTCACCGCCACCTGGAAGCACAAGATCGGCGACGCCTTCACCTACTTCGTGAGCGGCGGATACCTCAAGAGCCACCCGAACGGCCAGGTCTCGCAGTATGGCGCCTACTGGACCATGCCTGCGGCCCTGGGTGGAAACCAGATCCAGGTGTCCGGCTTCGGCGGCCTGATGGGTGATCCCACCAAGAGCCAAACGGCCACGGCCTACTACGCCGGCATGCGCTATGACCCCACCTCGACCTTCGGCATGGGCGTGGAGTTCAACCACGGCTCCCCGCGCTGGTGGACCTACACCCCCGCCACCGGCGAGTTCACCGACAAGCTCGGCGCCCGCGGCGATGTGTGGGAAGGCTACATCCACTGGAAGTTCGCCCACAACGCAGCCATCCGGGTCGGCTACATCGACTACAAGTACACCACCGCGATGAGTGGCTGGCAGATCGGCCCCTCCGCGCAGCCTGGCCAGAACTGGGAGTCCGCCATGAACCTGGCCAACACGCCCATGCTCCAGTACGCCTACCCGGCCACTGTCAAGAATTTCTACACTTCCCTCGAAGTGCGTTTCTAGCTCCTGAAGCACTCGGGCCGGGGGGGCAACCCTCCGGCCCGGCTCTTACAACCTTCCTCGCATCACCAAGGGAGACCTCGATGGGTACGATTCGCATGGATCGCCGGCTGTTCCTGAAAAGCGCGGGCGCCACCGCAGGGGCCGTCGCCGCACTGCAGGTGGGCTGCCTCAAATACTTCAAGAAGGGGCGCAGCTCCGCCGGAGACACGAAGGAAATCCCCACGACCTGCGAGCTCTGCCCGAACAAGTGCTCCGCCATCGCCGTAGTCGAGGGCGGCTTCGTCAAGAAGCTGAACCCCAACCCCGAGAACCCGAAATCCCGTGACATGCTCTGCGCCCGCGGCAATGCGGCCATCAAGCAGGTCTACGACCCCGACCGCCTCAAGCAGCCCATGATCCGCGTGGGCGCCCGCGGCGAGGGCAAGTGGAAGCCCGTGAGCTGGGACGAGGCCTTCGACTTCGCCGCCAAGAAGCTCTCGGAAGTGAAGGACAAGTACGGCCCGCAGGCGTCGCTCTGGTCCTCCACCGAAGGCTTCCAGGAAGTCTTCTTCAAGAACCTGGGGCTCTCCTTCGGTTCGCCCAACCTCGTGCGCCACCCGACCCTCTGCCTGGCCTCCGTGAACCTGGCCTACAGCGCCACCTTCGGCACCGTGCCGAGCTTCGACCTGCTGAACAGCAAGTTCGTCATCATGTCCGGCGCGAACCGCTTCGAGAGCATCATCACGCCCGACACCATGGACCTCATCGGCGGCGTGATGGAGCGCAAGGCCAAGCTGGTCTACCTCGATCCCCGCTTCACCGTCACGGCCGCCAAGGCCGACGAGTGGTACCCCATCAAGCCCGGCACCGACCTGGCGTTCATCCTCGCCATGATCCACGTGATCATCGCGGAGGGCCGCCACAGCAAGGACTTCGTCGCCACCTACACCACCGGCTTCGAGCAGCTGGCCGAGCACGTGAAGCAGTACACGCCGGAGTGGGCCGAGAAGGAGACGGAGATCCCGGCGAAGGACATCGTCCGCATCGCCCGCGAGTTCGCCGACGCCGGCGCCCGGGCCCTCTACTACGCCGGGCGCCGGTCCTCCTGGTACCAGAACGACTTCCAGATGCGCCGCGCCCAGGCCATCCTCAACGCCATCGTGGGCAACTGGGACCAGATGGGCGGCATGGTGCCGAACGCCAAGCTCCCCAAGGGCGAGTTCCTGTTCATGCCCTGGGACGAGCCGAAGGCGCCCCGGGTGGACGAAGTCCAGAAGGAGTTCCCCCTGGCCGCCGCCGGCGACGGCGTCTACCTGAAGCTGCGCGAGAACGTGCTCAGCGGGAAGCCCTACCCGATCAAGGCCTGGATGGTCTACAAGCAGGACCCCATGAACTCCCTGCCCGACCAGGCCAAGACGCTGAAGATGATCGAGCAGATGGACTTCATCGGAGTGATCGACGTCCAGATGAGCGACATGGCCTGGTATGCCGACGTGGTCTTCCCCGAGAGCGCCTACCTGGAGCGGACCGACCCGGTCGAGGTCATGCCCGGCATCTGGCCCGCCGTGGTCTTCCGGCAACAGGTCGTGAAGCCCATCCACGACACCAAGCCGAACCTCGAGATCGTCCAGGGCCTCGCCAAGCGCCTGGGGCTCGGCGACTACTTCGACTACACCATCGAGCAGTGGGTCGAGGCGGAGTTCAAGGATCTGCCGATCCCCATGGCCTCCGAGCACATGAAGAAGCACGGGGTCTGGGCCGCCAGCGGCCAGCCCAGCTATGGCAAGACCCTGACGCCCGACCATCGCTTCGTCACCAAGACCGGCAAGATCGAGATCTTCTCCGAGCGCCTGCAGGAGGCGGGCTACGACCCGCTGCCGGTCTACGCCGCGCCGGTGCAGCCGCCCGGTGACCGCTTCCGCCTGATCCTCGGCCGCGTGGGCTACTTCACCCACGCCAACCAGTCGAACAACGTCTGGCTGCACGAGTTCATGAAGGAGAACGACCTCTGGATCAATCCCAAGCCCGCGGAACGCCTGGGCATCCGGGATGGGGCCTATGTCAGCGTCAGCAGCAGCGTCGGCAGCGTGAAGCTCAAGGCCCGCGTCACGGGGGAGATCCGCCCCGACTGCGTGTTCATGCTCCACGGCTTCGGCAAGAAGTCGAAGATGCAGAGCCTGGTCTACAACGTGGGCGCCAGCGATGCGGTGATCCTCGAGACGGCCTGGGACAAGGTGTCCGGCAACGCCGCCTTCCACGAAACCTTCGTCAAAGTCGCGAACGCCTGAGGGGGGTGAACCATGGCCATGAAGAAGAAGCGCTACGCCCTCGTCATCGATTCCAGGAAATGCATCAACTGCAAAGCCTGCGTCGTCGCGTGCAAGGCCGAGAACAACGTCCCCATCGGGAACTTCAGGAACCGGATCAATGAGGAGCGGAAGGGGGAATACCCCAAGCTCAGCATCAACTTCGAGCCCGAGCAGTGCCATCACTGCGCGGATCCCTCCTGTGTCCGCGTGTGCCCCACCGGCGCCTCGTGGCAGCGCAAGGACGGGATCGTCCTCGTCAACTACGACGAGTGCATCGGCTGCCGGTACTGCATGGTGGCCTGCCCCTACGACGCCCGCTACTTCAACGAGGCGGAGGGCGTGGTGGACAAGTGCACCCTGTGCCGCCACCGGGTGGACAAGGGCGACATTCCGGCCTGCGTCGAGACCTGCCCCTCCAAGGTGCGCGTCTTCGGCGACCTGGAGGACACGACCAGCCGGGTCCACGAACTGCTCTCCACGCGGCGCTACCGCGTGAAGGAACCCCAGACGGGCAACGGCCCCCAACTCTACTACCTGCTCTAGGAGGAAGACATGCACGAGTTCAATTGGGGCCTCCTCATCGTCGTCTACCTCTTCCTGGGCGGGCTTTCCGCCGGGCTCTTCTTCGCCGCCGGCCTGGCGGACTACATGACCGTGGACGACAAGCCCGTCTACGCCCGCGTGGCCCGCATGGGCGCCTTCCTGGCGCCGTGGCCCGTGGCCATCGGGTCCGGCCTGCTCATCCTCGACCTGGGGAACTGGTACCGCTTCTACAAGCTGTTCATCCACTTCCGGTGGGAGAGCCCCATGTCCATCGGGTCGTACCTCCTCACGATCTTCACGGTGATCGCCTTCCTCTACCTCTTCGCCTGGCTCACCGCGGACGAGCGGCAGTGGCTCTTCAGCAAGGTGCCCGCCACCTGGAAGCAGGTCCACCGCCTGAACGTCGACCTCTCCTCCTGGCGCGGGAAGATCGCCATGGTGGGCTTCCCCTTCTCCATCGGGGTGGGCATCTACACCGGCGTGCTGCTGGGCGCCGTCTCCGCGCGCCCCTTCTGGAACACCAACCTGGTGGCCCAGATGTTCCTGTTCTCCGCCCTCTCCAGCGGCGCCGCGGCCCTCATGCTGGCCATGGTCCTGAACAAGAAGAGCCCCGCCGAGAAGCACGAGATCAAGTTCCTGGTCACCCTGGACGTGGTGTTCATCTCGCTGGAGCTGTTCATCATCCTGCCCTACCTGATCCACGGGCAGCTCTCGTCCCTGGCGGTGAAGCAGGCCCTGGGCCTGATCCTGGGCGGTCCGTACACGTTCGTCTTCTGGGGCCCCTTCCTCGTCATGGGCCTCCTGGTGCCGCTGGCCATCGAGGTCTACGAACTCGCCCCCAACATCTTCAAGGGGCATGAGTTCCACGGCAGCCGCAACCTGGCCCTCACCGCGGCCGGCCTGGTCCTCATCGGCGGCTTCCTGCTGCGCTACATCTTCGTCTACGCTGGCCAGGTGAGCAGCTTCCACCAGATGGGGATGCTCCACTGAAGGGACCACACATGTCGCTCGCGCTCCTGGCAGACCTCGCCCAAATCCTCGCCGAAGCCTTCCTGGAGCCCGATGCCGACCTCAAGGAGGGGCTGGGGCAGCTGCTGGACGGCTGCACCAGCCCTTCGCTCGCGGCGCCCCTGGGCCGGATGATCGAGCACACGCTCCCGGGTGGGGACCAGCCGGTGGAGTACGCCCGCCTCTTCCTCCAGGCCCGGGACACCGACATCGTCCACCTGTTCGAATCCGTCCAGGCCCGGGGCCACCACATGGCCCCCGAGGTGCTGGAACCCCTCAAAGCCATCTATGACGAGGCCGACATCAGCCTCCAGGAGGACCTGGGCATCCCGCCCGACCATCTGGGGCTGGAGTTCGCCTGCCTGAGCTACCTCCTGGACCAGGTCATCGAAGGCGACCTGGCGGAGCGGGACCGGTTCGTGGAGCTGGCCCGGCGCCTGCTCCGGGAGCACCTGCGCCCGTTCCTCCAGGTGGTGGCTGAGCAGCTGCCCCAGGTCCAGGCGCACCCGTACTACCTGGCCGCCTCGGAGTTGGCCGCCGCCCTGCTCCCCGAAACCGAGAAGGCGCTCGCAGAATTCTAGGCAACCACCTGCTGGACAAAGGCTTGGCTGATGCCCAGCATGGACTCATGACTGTCCCTACGACCATCCTCCTGGTGGATGACGAGCCGGGCATCCGGCGGTCCCTGGGCGAAGCCCTCAAGGACGAGGGCTACCACGTGGTGAAGGCCGAGCGGGGCGAGCAGGCCATCGACCTGCTCCACAACCCCGATGGCGAAGGCATCCAGCTCATGCTGCTCGATGTCTGGCTGCCGGGCCAGGACGGCCTGGAGACCCTGAAGCAGGCCAAGCAGATCCGGCCCGACCTGCCGGTGGTGATGATCTCCGGGCACGCGAGCATCGACACCGCCCTGCAGGCGACCAAGCTGGGCGCCTTCGACTTCCTCGAGAAGCCCATCGACCTGGACCGCCTCCTGCTGGTGACGGGCAACGCCCTGCGCCAGTCGAAGCTGGAGCGCGAGAACCAGCGCCTCCACGCGGAGGTCGAGGGCGGCCGCTTCTTCCTCGCGGACAGCCCCGCCATGAAGCGCCTCATGGCCGACGTGGCCCTGGTCGCGCCCACCGAGGGCCGCGTGCTCCTCACGGGCGAGAACGGCAGCGGCAAAGAGGAAGTCGCCCGGCTCATCCACCTGCAGAGCCCCCGCAAGGACGCCCCCTTCGTCGAGGTGAACTGCGCCGCCATCCCCGAGGAACTCATCGAGAGCGAGCTGTTCGGCCACCAGAAGGGCGCCTTCACCGGTGCCGTGCGCGACCAGAAGGGCAAGTTCCGCGAGGCTGACGGCGGCACGCTGTTCCTCGACGAAGTGGGCGACATGTCCCTCAAGACCCAGGCCAAGGTCCTGCGCGCCCTCCAGGAGGGCCGCGTGGAGCCCGTGGGCGGCGGCGGGGCCGTGGGCGTGGACGTGCGCGTCATCGCCGCCACCAACAAGGATCTCGCCGGCGAGATCACCCGGGGCCGGTTCCGCGAGGACCTGTACTTCCGCCTGGCCGTGGTGCCCCTGCGCATCCCACCGCTGCGCGAGCGGCCCGAGGACATCCTGCCCCTGGCCGAGGCCTTCATCAGCCGCATCGGCCACCAGTACGGGCGGCCACCCAAGCACCTGGGCCCGGAGGCCAAGGACACCCTGCTGCGCCACGACTGGCCGGGCAACGTGCGCGAGCTGAAGAACCTCATGGAACGCGCCGTCATCCTGGGCCGCGGCGCGGAGATCGGCCCCCGCGACCTGGGCGCCCTGGCCGCCCGCCACCTGGGTGACCAGGACCCCTTCTCCTTCCCCGAGTTCCCCAGCCTCAAGGAGGCCCGCGACTGGTTCGAGGCCCAGTACCTCCAGCGGGAGATGAAGCTCCAGAGCGGCAACATGACCCGCGTGGCCGAGCGCGTGGGCGTCGACCGCTCCAACCTCTACAAGCGCCTCAAGGCCCTGGGCATCGAGCCCAGGGAAAGCTAGGCGGGGTCCCCGATGGCGGACAAGAAGTGGTTCAAGATCTCGCGGCCATGTGGGTCGCGGAGCAGGCTCCGGGGGAGCCTGCGGAGCGGGGTCCCCACAGGGAGCGAATCGCGACGGTCGGAGGCAGACCGTGAGTGACAAGAAGTGGTTCAAGATCGGTGAAGCCGCCACCCTCATCGGCGTGGGGCCCAAGGATCTGCGCTACTGGGAAGACGTCATCCCGGACATCAAGCCGCGGCGCAGCAAGGGCAACCTCCGCTACTACCATGTGGACGAGCTGCCGCGCCTGAAGCGCATCAAGGCCTGGCTGGCCGAAGGCCTCACCGTGGCCGACTGCGCGGAGCTGCTGGCCCACGGTCACCTCGTGCAGCGCCTGGACCTGGGTCTCGACGCCGACGACCTTCCCGCCGCTCCGGCCGCGAAGCCCAAACCCACCATTCCAAGGCTTCTCCGCACCAGTTCCGACCTCCAACCCATCCTCAAATCCGTGCGGGCCCTGTACGAGCGCCTGTCCCATCCAGTCAAACCTTGACCTGAGGCCCCGTCCGGTCTAGAGTCAATGATTCACGGCGCGTGGCGCAGCCTGGTAGCGCACTACCTTGGGGTGGTAGGGGTCGGAGGTTCGAATCCTCTCGCGCCGACCAAATCACCAGAAAACGGGGCCCAATCGGGCCCCTTTTTCTGGTGCTTCGACCCTTCGGGTCGAGAGGATTCGAACCTCCGAGTGGGATCGCCCGAGGCGTGCCTTGATGGCACGCCGAAGCGAGACCGGCGACTGGCGCAGCCAGACGCAGTTCGGATCCCGCCCTGATGGGTCGGCCCCAAATACGGAGCACGGCGAACCTCCGAGTGGGATCGCCCGAGGCGTGCCTTGATGGCAGGCCGGAGCAAGACTGGCGGCTGGTGCAGCCAGACGCAGTTCGAATCCTCCTGATCGGTCGGGTCCCGATCCTGAGGCGGAATGACCTGAATGGCCCATCGGGCCTTCGCCTACGGCCTCACGGCCAGCCGCACTGCCAGGCCCATGTCGGCCGTGTTCTCGTTGTGCGTGAGGTTGTTGAGGTAGCTGAAGGTCAGGGCCGTGCGCGGTCCCAGCCGGACGTGCACCCCCAGGTCGTGGATCACGGAGGGTTTGTCCAGGGTCGCCCCCGGGCCCTGGGAGGTGAGCGCATCGTGGTAGACGAGCACGAGGAACGGGCGCACCCGGGACCAGCCGCGCCACTCCCAGCCCAGGTGCCCGGCGATCTGATCCTTGATGAGGAAGGGGGTCGCGCCCACACCTCCCCGGATGCTGCGGCGGAGGTAGGCGCCGCCTCCATGGATGGCCTGGGCGGACGAGGGCTCCCATTGGAAGGTCAGGCCCGCGCTCGAATCCCAGTCCGAACGGAACTCCCCCGCGAAGCGGGTGGCGGGAATCTGCACCGCCCCGATGAAGCTGACCGTCAACCGGGGATCCTCGTAGCAGCGATGGAGGACCGCCACCACGGGATCCACGACATGGAACCGGACCGGCTCCTGCGAGAAGTAGATCACCTGCCCTTTTTGGATGATGGCGAAGGTCAGCTGGTTCCGGGCGATGGCGCTGCGTCCAGCCTGCTCGAAGCCGAGGCGATGCACCGCTTCGATCAGCCCGTCCATGAAGCCGCCCTCGAGGCTCTGCCAGCCCAGCGTCAACGCCAGGTCCGTGTCCCGGGTGAGGCCATACCGGAAGCCGAACTCGGTCCGCTGGACCTCGGCATCGAAGAAATAGATCAGGGGCTCGTTCGGCATGGACGCGGCGAACTGGGTCGCACCGGACCGGTCCACCGTGATCCGGCCGGAGGGATCCCTGGGCAGGCGTTCCTTGATCAGATCCGAGAACTCGAAGGTGTTGGAGCGGGTGGCCTGGAGGGAGATGCGCCACTGGCCTGCACCCACGGTCTTGGCACCCAGGGGCCGGTAGCTCAGCGGGACCAGGTTCAACGGGAAGAGATCCCGGCTGGCGGGCGGGCCGGGATCCGGCCAGGGTTCCTCCGAGGCCGCGATGAGCGCCGGCGCCAACGCAAGGAGGAGGTACAGCGCACGCCTTCGGATCATGCCCCTTCCCCGTTGGAGGCGCGATCCCCCGCAGACGGCGGGAACCCGCATGGCACACCGCCATTCGGCTCCGCGGATCGGAGGCAAGTAGGGATATCCTGGGTTCCGCCATGGAAGCCAAAACCCCCGACACGCGCACCTCCCTGCTCCAGGCCGCCCTGGTGTGCTTCGCCGACCATGGATTCGACGGCACGAGCATGCGGATGATCGCGGAGAAGGCGGGACGGCCCCTTTCGCTCCTGTCCCACTACTTCAGGAACAAGGAGGGGCTGTACCTGGAGGTGTTCAAGCACATCTTCGAGACCTCCACGCCGCCCGCGGCCCAGCGCTCGCTCGCCTCGGGACTGGATCCGAAGGACCGGCTGGGAGCCATTCGCCTGCTGCGCGAGCAGATCCATTTCATGTACCAGCAGGCGGCTCCGGACGCGTCGGAAGCCAGGCCCTTCCAGGATCACCGGGCCCGCCTCTGGGTCCGGGAGTTCCGCGCCCCGCGCCCCAGCCTCCACCCGATCATCCACCAGTACCTCGGCCCGACCGCGGACCTGATCCGGGAGTGCATCCAGATCATCCGCCCCGAGCTGAGCGCCGCCCAGGTGGCCTTCCTCGGCGCCACGATCATGGGCCAGGTGGCGGGCCACGGTACGATGCTGGGCCTCAACAAGGTGGTCTGGGGCGAGTACCCCCCGTTCGGCAGCCATTTCCAGGAGGCGGAGATGCTGGTGGACGTCTGCCTGCACGGACTGCGGGCCGATACGCCGCCCCCGCGCGAAGGGTAGAGCCTCGGGTTGCCGCCGCGCAGAGGGTGGACGCCGGATCACCGGGGGACCGGCCGGGGGAAGCTCGACCAAACCCAGGCTCGATTTCATGGGTATCCCTCCCGAAGCAGCAGGATACATCGGTCGAGTGACCTATCATGAGTGCCATTTATTATAATTCGTTTATTTTTTTAATTGCATTAATTTCATTTTATATAATATAAAAAATGTTTTATTTTATTTATATTATCTAAAAAAATTGATTGCCAGAATCATCCGATCGATCAATTCTATTGTTCGGTCGAACGATTAAGGCGTGGATATCCCGTGTGCCCCTCCGAAACCACCCTCTCCCCTGATACCCGCGAGGCACTGCTCGAAGCGGCCCTGGCCTGCTTCGCCAAGTACGGCTACGACGCCACCTCCATCCGCCTGGTGGCCTCCATGGCCGGGAAGAACTCCTCGCTCATCTCCTACTACTTCAAGGGCAAGGAAGGGCTGTACCGGGAAGTCTTCCGCTACCTGCTGACCCACTTCTCGGCCAAGACAGCGGGCGAGGACGCTCAGGAACCGCCCCAGGCCGCGGCGAGCCCCATGGACGGGCGGGCGCGGCTCCGCGCGCACATCCGCAGGGTCCTCCGCGAGGTGGACGCCCACTTCGACGGCTCGGACCCTCTGCGGGAACCGGCTTCGCGCCTGTGGCTGAGCGAGCTTCAGTCCCCCAGGCACGAGGTCAGGGATCTCCTGCAGACGCGCATGGAGCCGTTCGTCCGGGAGGCCCGCGCCTGCCTCCGCGCCATTCGCCCTGACCTATCCCCCGAAGAGGTCGACTTCTGGGGCATCACCCTGCATGGCAGCTGCATCCACCACGCCCTGATGAGCGAAATCAACGGCCTGGCCTGGACCTCGGCCGACCCTTCGCTGTCCCTCGATGCCATGGCGGACCGCCTGGCTGATTTCGCTTATCAGGGCCTCCGCCAGCGTTGATACTGACGGTCCGTCGTCCCGATTCCCCCCTCAGGCCGCCAGATTTTTCTCAGCCCTTCCTGGAGCACTCCCATGCAGACCCCCTATCGAGGTGGAATGATCTTCGTCGCCGGCGCCCTGGTGGCAGGTGCGCTGACTGTCGGGTGCGGCAAGAAGGAGCAGGCGCGGCCCGCGCCTGAGGTCTCCGTGGTGACCCTGCAGCCTGAAAAGGTCGCGATCACCTCCGAACTTCCGGGACGGACCTCCGCCTTCCTCATGGCCGAGGTCCATCCCCAGGTGAACGGCATTGTCCAGCAGCGGCTCTTCACCGAGGGAGCCGACGTGAAGCAGGGCGACGTGCTCTACCAGATCGACCCCAGGCCCTACCAGGCCGCCTACGACACGGCCGCCGCCGCCCTCGCCCGGGCCGAAGCCAACCTGCCCGCCATCCGGAAGCGCGCCGAGCGGTTCAAGGAACTGGTCGCCATCAATGCCGTGGGCCAGCAGGACTATGAGGACGCAGCCGCCGCCCAGAAGCAGGCCGAAGCCGAGGTCCAGGCCCTGAAGGCCGGCGCCGAGTCCGCCCGGATCAACCTCGGCTACACCCGCATCACGGCGCCGATCTCGGGCCGCATCGGCAAGTCCAACGTGACCCCCGGCGCCCTGGCGGCGGCCTACCAAGGCCCGGCCTTCACCACCATCCAGCAGCTGGACCAGGTCTATGTGGATTCGCCCCAGTCCAGCGCCATCCTGCTCGGCATCCAGCGGAACCTGGCCGCCAACCGCATCAAGGGCAGCGCGGATTCCGCCCGCGTGAAGCTGCTCCTGGAGGACGGCACCCCCTACGCCCAGCAGGGGGTCCTGAAGTTCTCCGATGTCACCGTGGATCCGAGCACGGGCTCGCAGATCCTCCGCATGGTGTTCCCGAATCCCCGCCACATCCTGCTGCCGGGCATGTACGTTCGCGCCATCGTGGAAGAGGGCGTGGCCGAGCACGCCATCCTCGTGCCGCAGCAAGGTGTCACCCGCGACCCCAAGGGCAACGCCATCGCCATGGTGGTCGACCCGTCCGACAAGATCGAGCAGCGGACGCTCAAGGTGGACCGCGCCATCGGCTCGAAGTGGCTGATCCTTGAAGGCCTCAACGCCGGGGACCGCGTGGTCGTGGAAGGCCTGCAGAAGATCCGCCCGGGCGTGGCCGTGAAAGTCGTACCCGCGTCGGCCCCCGCCCCCGCGGCTGCGAAGTAGAGGAGCCGCACCATGGTCAATTTCTTCATCGACCGGCCGATCTTCGCCTGGGTGGTGGCCATCATCATCATGCTGGCCGGAGTCCTCGCCATCCGGGCCCTGCCCGTTTCCCAGTACCCTCCTGTGGCTCCGCCTTCGATCACGGTGGCCGCCTATTACCCGGGAGCCTCGGCAAAGACGGTGGAGAACACCGTCACCCAGATCATCGAACAGAAGATGACCGGGCTCGACAACCTGCTCTATTTCTCCGCGACCAGCGACTCTTCGGGCCGGGGCACCGTCACCCTGACCTTCAAGCCGGGCACCGACCCGGACGTGGCCTGGGCCAAGGTCCAGAACAAGCTGGAAACGGCCAAGCCCCTCATGCCCCAAGCGGTCCAGCAGATGGGCATCCAGGTCACCAAGTCCACCCGGAACTTCTTCATGATCGTCGCGATCCGTTCCGAGGACGGCAGCCTCAACTCCGACGATCTGCGCGACTACATGTCCTCCAACATCGAAGCGGTGCTGGCCCGGGTCGAAGGCGTGGGGGAGGTCATGTCCTTCGGATCCCAGTACGCCATGCGGCTCTGGCTGGACCAGGACAAGCTGGCCAGCTATAGCCTCACGCCCAACGATGTCCGGACCGCCGTCAGGGCCTATAACGCCCAGATCTCCGCGGGGCAGGCCGGCGGCCTGCCCGCAGTGAAGGGCCAGCAGCTGAACGTGACCGTCAACGTCCAGGAACTCATGCAGACCCCGGAACAATTCGGGGACATCCCCCTGCGCATCAATCCGGATGGCTCCACGGTCCATCTCCGGGATGTGGCCCGGATCGAGCTGGGCACCGAGAACTACGGTTCCGAGACCAGCCTGAACGGAAAGCCCGTGGCGGGCATGATCATCCGCCTGGCCTCCGGAGCGAACGCCCTGGATACCTCCAAACTCATCAAGGCCAAGATGGACGAGATGTCCAAGTTCTTCCCGGCCGGCGTGACGGTGGCCTACCCCTACGAAACCACCCCGTTCGTGAGCGTGGCCATCGAGGAGGTGGTGAAGACCCTGATCGAGGCCGTGGTCTTGGTCTTCCTGGTGATGCTGCTCTTCCTTGGCAATTTCAGGGCCACCCTGATCCCCACCATCGCCGTTCCGGTCGTGCTGCTGGGCACCTTCGCCGTGATCCAGTACACGGGCATGTCCATCAACATGCTCACCATGTTCGCCATGGTGCTGGCCATCGGCCTGCTGGTGGACGATGCCATCGTGGTGGTGGAGAACGTCGAACGGATCATGCATGACGAGGGCCTCCCGGTGCAGGAGGCCACCCGCAAATCCATGGCCCAGATCACCGGCGCCCTGATCGGCATCGGCTTGGTGCTGTCGGCTGTGTTCGGCCCCATGGCCTTCTTCGAAGGGTCCACCGGCGTCATCTACCGGCAGTTCTCCCTCACCCTCATCACCGCCATGCTGCTGTCGGTGGTGGTGGCCCTGATCCTGACCCCTTCCCTCTGCGTCACCTTCCTGAAGTCCGTACCCAAGGGCCACGAGGCGGCGGAGAGTGGCTGGAAGGTCACCCGGCCCTTCTTCATCTGGTTCGACCGGACCTACTACCGATTCCGCGACATCTTCACCGGCCAGCTGGAGCGGGTGCTTGGCAAGCGCGCTCGTTATCTAGCCATCTATGCGGCGATCGTCCTGGTGACGGGCCTGCTGTTCCTTCGCCTCCCCACAGCCTTCCTGCCGGAGGAGGACCAGGGAATCCTCATGGCGATGGTCCAGCTTCCAGCGGGAGCGCCCTTGGAGCGCACCGAAGCGGTCATGAAGGAGGTCCAGAAGCACTTCATGGAGAACGAGAAGGATGCGGTGGATTCCATCATGTCCGTGTCCGGCTTCAGCATGGCCGGCGTGGGACAGAACAATGGCATGGCCTTCCTCAAGCTGAAGGACTGGAAGCAGCGCAATCGCCAGGACCTCAGGGTTGCCGCCGTGGTGAAGCGGGCCATGGGCAAGCTGATGGCCCGCCGGGATGCCCTGGCCTTCGTGTTCGCCCCCCCGGCGATCCTCGAGATGGGCAGCGCCACCGGATTCGATTTCCAGTTGGAGGACCGTGGTGGCGTCGGCCACGCGAAGCTCATGGAGGCCCGCAACACGCTCCTCGGCATGGCCGCCAAGGACCCCAACCTGAAGAGCGTGCGGCCCGTCGGGGCGGACGACCAGCCGGAATACAACGTCCAGATCGACCAGGACCGGGCAGGCGCCCTGGGGGTTTCGGCCGCGGCCATCGCCGACGGCCTGTCCAGTTCGTGGGGTGGCTCCTACGTGAACGACTTCATCAACCAGGGCCGGGTCAAGCGCGTCTACATGCAGGCCGATGCCCCCTTCCGGATGCAGCTGGAGGACCTGAACAGGATCTACGTCCCCAACAAATCCGGCGGGATGGTGCCTTTCTCGGCGTTCGCCAAGGGGGAATGGACCCAGGGTTCTCCGAACCTTCAGCGCTACAACGGCTATCCGGCCATCAACATCAATGGGGAGCCGGCCCTCGGCAAGAGCACCGGGGACGCCATGCTGGCCATGGAGGCCATCGCCGCGAAGCTGCCGGCCGGCATCGGCTTCGAGTGGACGGGGCTCTCCTACCAGGAGCGCCAGGCGGGATCCCAGGCCCCGGCCCTCTACGCCTTCTCGATCCTGGTCATCTTCCTGTGCCTTGCCGCCCTTTACGAGAGCTGGTCCATCCCCTTCTCCGTCCTGCTGATCCTCCCCATCGGGGTGTTCGGCGCGGTGGCCGCAACCTGGGGCCGCGGGTTGTCCAGCGATGTCTATTTCCAGATCGGCCTGCTGACCACCCTGGGCCTGGCCGCAAAGAACGCCATCCTCATCGTGCAGTTCGCACAGGAACTCATCTCCCAGGGCAGCGGGCTCGTCGAGGCGGCCATCGAGGCTTCCCGAATGCGATTGCGCCCCATCCTGATGACCTCCCTTGCCTTCACCTTCGGCGTGCTGCCGATGGCCATGACGACCGGCGCCGGAGCCGCGGCCCAGAACGCCATCGGAACGGGGGTGGTTGGCGGGATGCTGACGGCCACCTTCATCGCCATCTTCTACATCCCCCTGTCCTTCGTCCTGGTGAGTCAGCTGTTCAAGAAGAAGGCCCAGGAGCCCGCCCCGGCGCAGGCTGCAGTTTCCGAGGAGGGGCAGCCATGATGTCGCCCAAAGCCTGGTCCATCCTTCCTCTCGCCCTGGCGCTGACCGGCTGCGTCTCCATGGCGCCGAGGTACCGCACCCCTGAGCCGCCGGTGCCCAAGGCCTGGCCTGAAGGACCTTCGTACAAGGCCCCAGCCGGCGCCTCCGGGCAGGCCGCCGCCGACACCGCCTGGCAGGAGTTCTACCTCGATGAGCGCCTGAGGAAAGTCCTCGACCTCGCCCTGCGCCACAACCGGGATCTCCGGATCGCGGCGCTGAACACCGAGAAGGCGCGGGCCTACTATCGCATCCAGCGGGCCGAGCTGCTGCCCACGGTCAACGCAGTCGCCTACGGGAACAAGCAGCGGCTGCCCGCCAGCGTCTCGGGCACCGGCCGGTCGATCGTGGCGGAGACCGATGCCGCCAGCGTGGGCATCACCGCCTGGGAGCTGGATTTCTTCGGCCGGGTCCGGAGCCTGAAGAACCGGGCCCTGGAGCAGTACTTCGCCACGGAGCAGGCGCGCAACAGCGCGCAGGTCTCCCTGCTGGCCGAAGTCGCGAACGTGTACCTCGCCCTCGCGGCCGATCGGGAGGCGCTGAAGCTGGCCCAGGACACCCTGGTGAACCAGGAGGCCGCCTACAAACTCGTCCAGCGCCGATTCGAGGTGGGCGCCTCCTCCGAGATCGACGCCTTCCGGGCGCAGGTCAGCGTGGAGACGGCCCGGGGGGATGTGGCCCGCTACACCCGCACGGTGGCCATGGACGAGAACGCCCTGCGCCTCCTGGTCGGTTCGTCCGTCCCGGCGGACCTGCTTCCGGAGGCCCTCGGCGGCATCCAGGCGCTTCGGGACATCGCCCCCGGCCTGCCCTCCGAGGTATTGATGCGGCGCCCCGACATCCTCATGGCCGAGAACCAGCTCAAGGCCGCCAATGCCAACATCGGCGCGGCCCGGGCCGCCTTCTTCCCGCGCATCTCGCTCTCGACGAGCCTCGGCTCCATGGACAACCAGCTGTCGGGGCTGTTCAAGTCCGGCTCCTACGCCTGGGCCTTCTCGCCCCAGGTCGTCCTGCCGATCTTCGATGCGGGGTCACGCTGGTCCAACCTCAAGGCCGCCCAGGCCGACCGCGACATCTACCTGGCCCAGTATGAGAAGGCCATCCAGGTGGCGTTCCGGGAGGTGGCCGACGCGCTGGCCCAGCGCGGCACCCTGGACGACCAGCTGGCCGCCCAGCTCACGCTCACGCAAGCCCTGGAAGGGACCTACCGCCTCGCCCAGGCCCGCTACTCGGCCGGCGTGGACGGCTACCTCGGCGTGCTCGACGCCCAGCGCTCCCTCTACGCCGCGCAGCAGGGCCTCATCGCCCTCCGCCAGGCCAAGGCCGGCAACCTGGTCAGCCTCTATAAAGTCCTGGGCGGCGGCTGGCAGCCGACGGACCGGTCCCCGGCACCAGCCAAGGCCCCCGCCGCGCCCGGTTCCTGATCGGGCCGCGCCAGACGGCCTCACCCAGGGCCCTTCACCATCGGCACGAACCGCACCGGCAGCATCCCCTGCCGTTTCATCCCCGTGGCCGTCTTCCGGAGGAGGTACAGTTCCTGGGCCCCCCACTGGGAGCCCACGGGGAGGATCATCCGGCCGCCTTCCTTGAGCTGATCCACCAAGGCCGGCGGCACGTCCTCCGGGGCGCAGGTGACGATGATGGCATCGAAGGGCGCGGCCTCGGGCCAGCCCCGGTAGCCATCCCCGGCTCGGACCTTCACGTTGGCGTAGCCCAGCCGCTTGAGGTCCGCTTCGGCGCGCTTCGCCAGCGGTTCGATGATCTCCATGGTGTAGACCTCGGCCACCAGGTCCGCGAGCACCGCGGCCTGGTAGCCGGAGCCGGTGCCGATTTCCAGCACGCGGTCCCCGGGCCTGGGGTTCAGGACCGCCGTCATGAAGGCCACGATGTACGGCTGGGAGATGGTCTGCCCGTAGCCGATGGGCAGGGGGCAGTCCTCGTAGGCCTCCGCCCGGCGGGAGGCGGGGACGAATTCATGCCGGGGCACCCGGCCCATGACCTCGAGCACCCGGGGATCGGCGATGCCCCGGGCCACGATCTGTTCCCGCACCATGCGGAGCCGGGCCTCGACGAGGACCGGCTCCGCCACCGGGGGAGGGGAGGCGGGCTGGGCCGGATCCGGGTGGCAGCCCCCGAGGGTCAGCATCAAGGTCACTCCCAGATGCTTTCGCATGGGTACGAAGGTACCCCAAACCGACCCCCACGCCAGCGCGGATCCCCGGCAAGCCAGGGATCCGCGTAGGGTAAAATCTTGGATTCAGGGCAGAAGGCTCAGCGTGAGGTCGAGTTGCCCGCCCAGGCCACCGGTCCAGGTCCGCAGGCGCCAGACCTGGATCAGAGCCTTGGCCTGCGCCAGTCCGGGGAAGGCCTGGCTGAAGGTCGCCGCCACCACCTGACCGGAGGCATCCACCTTGAGCTCCAGCTCGGTGCCGGCCGGCAGGTGGGCCAGGGCGGCGAGGAGGGCCGGGTCCTTGAGCCGGGCCTCGAGCTCGCGCCGGAGGGAGGCCGGATCCGAGCTTCCCGTGAAGCCCGAGAAGGCGAGGATGCGCAGGGAGAGCCGGGCCTTGGGTTCGGCCGGGACGCCGCGGCTGGATTCCCGCCGGGCCGCGCGGTCCTGGGTCACCACGGCCATTCCGGCTGAAGGCGCCGAGGCGTACTTCATCCTCGGGGCCGGCGCATAGGCCACGGACTGCGCATTCAGGCCGCCCACCGCCGCGTCGGAGACGCCTTCCGGCAGCGGCAGGGGCTGGGTGACGGTGGTGCTGGCGCCACCCGTGTTGCGCACCACCGTGTCCACCGCGACGAAGGAGGTGTGGGCCGTCAGCAGGTGGTAGGCGAGGCCCAGGCGCGTGACCTCCGCCTTGCGGCCCTCGTCCTGGCCGAACTGGTCGTAGTCCGACAGGGCCTGGATGCGCTGGCGGGCCCAGAGCTGGCGCAGGGCGCCGTGGTCGCGGTCTTTCACCTTCCCCACCTCGAACGTCTGGCTCCAGGGTCCGCTGCCGCTCACACCGGACAGCGTGACGGAACCCGCGGCCTCGCCGCTCCACTTGCCGAGGCAGATGACCGGCCGGTCCGCCAGCACATCCGGCAGCTGCAGGGGCTCGAGGTCCTGGATGCGGAAGCCGATCGTGGTGAGCTTCACATTCGTGAGCACCGGCGAGGACACGTAGGCGCGGAAGCGCTCCGCTTCGGCAGCGGCCTGCTCGGGCTTCGTGATGACGAAGGCCTCGCCCTGCCCCGCATGGGCCATGCCCTCGATGAGGTGGCGGTTCACGGCGCTGCCGATGCCAAAGGCGAAGAGATTCGCCGAGCCCAGGTTCTGGCGGATGAGGTCAAACACCTGGCCGTCGGCACTGATGTAGCCGTCCGTGGAGACCACGAAGGTGCGCGAGATGCCGGGCACCCGGGGCAGGCCCAGGGCCTTCCGCAGGGCCGCGCCCAGCTCCGTGCCGCCACCGCCCTGCTGGGAGCCCACGAAGGTCAGGGCCTGCGCCGTGGCCTCGGGCGTGGCGTGCTGCGACCCGCTCGGCGACCAGAATGCCGAGGTGCCCTCAAAGACCATCACGTTGAAGAGGTCCTGGGGCCGCAGGCCCTGGATCATCTCCTTCATGAGCACCTTGGACACCTCGATGGGGAAGCCCATCTGGCTGCCGGAGACGTCCATGATGAAGACGAACTCGCGGGGCGGCAGGTCCTTGGGCGTGACGCGCTTGGGCGGCTGGGCCATGAGCAGGAAGGTGTTCCCCTCCTTGCGCTGGTCCAGCAGCAGCCCCGACTGCACGGCATTCCCAGCCAGCTGGTACTTCACGATGACGTCGCGGTTGCCGCCTTGGGCTTCGCTGGGATCCAGGCGCAGCGTGGCGTCCGCCTTGCCGTCATAGGCGATGGAGGTCTTGTGCGTGTCGCAGGCCATGCGCTGGATGGGCAGGCCCGCGGCCAGCTTCACCTCCAGGTCGAAGGTGGTGGCGGGCTTCTCGCCGGCGTGGGTGTAGGGGTTGGCCACCCAGGGCTCGCCGGTGCTCGACGCCGTGCCCGCCTTGCCGGCGTAGCGCGGGCCCACCACCGTCGGATAGACGAAGCTGTAGGTGCCTTCCGTGGGCACCAGCAGCTCGGTGTAGCACAGCTCCACGCGGATCTCGTCGCCGGGCAGGATGTTCGCCACGTTCATCTGGAAGACATTGGGCCGGTGCTGCTCCAGCAGCGAGGCACTGCGGCCCTGCTGCCTCGCCTGCTCGTAGTCGGCCCGGGCCTGGCCGCGCTCCTTGATCTGGGCCTTCAGCACCCGCGCGCCGATGGTCATGGTCATGCCGTAGACCGCCGAGCGCGTGGAGCCCGGGAAGACATACACCGCCTCCAGCGCCTTCGTACCGGTGTTGCGGTACACCTGCGTCACCGTCACGTCGGCGATCACGCCGGCGATGGCCACCTTGGCGGAGGTGGATTTCAGCGGGAGCTGGTCCACCGAGGCGTCCTCGCTCTTCACGAAGAAGTAGGGCGAGAGGGTGGCATCAGGCGCTTCGCCTCCGGCGGCCTGGGTCGGGGGATGGAAGATCGGCCGGCTGCGGGCCTGCGCATCCCCCTGGAAGGACACAGCGAGACCTGCGCAGCAGGCGAACAGGGCAGTGGTGGACCGGCGCAGCGGCATGGGTTCCTCCCGGAGGGGTCGCGCCAGAGGGCGCGGTTCAGGAGGGAATGCCGCGGGAGGCCCGTCCCTTTCAGCGGGGCGGATCCTTTTTTGCGGGCGGCTGGATCCGGGCCCGGAAGCCCTTCACAGGCCCCGTTTCCGGCAGCTTCGCCGCGTCGGTCACCGGATCGTTCATCACGTAGAGGTCCAAGGCGTCGCCGGGCGCCAGGCGGACCTGGAACCGCCAGGGGCCTGAGCCGCCCGTGGGCGCGGGTACGAGCACCTCGACCCCGGCCTCCCCGCGTCGGAGCAGGACCACATGGGGCGTCGGAGCGGACCGCACGGTCACGCGGGTGGAGCCATCCGGCAGCGGGTCGAGGGTCCACACCGGCGCCACGGTCAGGGAGGCCGGAGGCCCGCCGGCGGGCGCGGCCGTCACGGCCAGGCCGGGCGCGGTCGACACGGACCCCAGCACCTCCGCCACCGCGGCGGCCCGGCGCTGGCCCACCGAGACCTCCTTCCGGGCCACCTGGTCGCGGACCTCCAGCTGGCGCCGGGCCGCTTCCGAAGGCGCCACGGCCCCGGCGGCCTGGACCGGGGCTGGCGGCGGGGCCGACGATGGGACTGGGGTCGGGGCAGGCGCCGCCAGGTTCCCCGAGGCGGGGGCGGTCTGCGCTTGGCGTGGCTCGGCCGCCTCCCGGAACCGGGCCGTCTTCGCGGCCGGCGCGGGGCCCGGCTTGGCCTCGGCTGCGGGCGCCGCCGCGGGCGCCGGAGCCGCCTCCACCTTGGCGGCCGGCAGTGGGGCCTCGGGGCTGCGCAGGATCGCCAGACCGGCGGTAGTGGCCACGATAAGCCCCGCGGCGGCCCCGATCAGGCCGGGCCGCCGCCAGAAGGGCACGACCTTCGGCCCAGCCGGAGCAGCGAGGGCGGCCAGCACCTGGGTCCGGGCGGCCGGATCCGCCAGCAGCTCCCGCAGGGCCTCTTCGTCGGCCAGGGCGTCGAACAGGTCCTGGCTCGCCAGGGCCGCCTCGAACAGCCTCCGCCGCTCCTCGGCGGTCAGGTTCCCGGTGGCATGGCCGCCCAGCAGCTTCTCGGCCTCGGCGCGCTTCATGGCGCCCCCCTTCCGGAAGCTCCGTCCCAGCGCCCGCCCAGCGTTTCCAGCAGCTGCTTCCGGCAGCGGTGGTCCCAGGTGTAGATGGTGTTGAGGCTGGCCGCGCCCATGAGGCCCTGGATCTCCGCGAAGGTGCGGCCCTGGAGTTTGAGCCGGAACAGCTCCCGGCAGCGCTCCCCCATGCGGGCGATCCCGCCCAGGAGCCGGGCCAGCAGTTCCTTGCGCTCCAGCACCGTGGCGGGATCCGGGGCGTCCGAGGGCGGCGGGAAGGCGTCCACGTCCACCGCGTCATACTCGCCCCGCCGGGCCGCCTTGCGCCGCAGGGCCGCCAGCTTGAAGCGCAGGATCTGGAAGGCCAGGGGGACCAGGTCCTCCGCCGTGTCCAGATGGCCGTACTTCGTGTGGAGCAGCACCAGCACCTCCTGCGCCAGGTCCTCCGCATGGGCGCCTGCACCCCGGGATGCCGCGAACGCCACGATCCTTTCACGGAGGGGCGCGAGGAGGGCGGTCCGGCCGATCCCGGCCTCCGCGACGAAGGCCTCCCCCAGGGGGAGCGGCAGGGCGGGAGGGGTCAGGGCGTCGGGATCCATGGAACGGGAAGGTGAATTCCATCCTGACAGCGATTAAGAGTGCCTAACAGAACCCCCACGGGGCCGCGCGAGGGCCGCCGGGCGAGCGAGGCGAGGAACGCGAGGAGATGCGTAGCGGGTACTACGCGCGACGAGCGTGACGCGGCATCGTGACGCCCGCCGGCCCTCGCCCGGAGGGAGAAAGCCAGGTGGGCGCCCCGCGGCGTCACGGCCCTTGAACGATGTCCCGCATCGCCCTGCGGGCCCTTCCTTGCGGTGCATCCCACCTGGCTTTCTCGCGACCTCGTCGGGGTTCTGTTAGGCACTCTAAGGCCGGACCCACGGGGTACACTGGCCCCATGCCCGAACGCCTGATCCTGCTCACCAACGACGATGGTCTCTGGGCCCCGGGCCTGGCGGCCCTGGCCCGGGTGGCCGCCCGCTTCGGCCGGGTGGTCACCGTGGCGCCCGACCGCAACCGCTCGGCCATCTCCTCGGCCCTGAGCCTGCACAACATCCTCCGCCTGCACGAGATCGGACCCGACCGCCACGCCTGCGACGGCACGCCGGTGGACTGCGTGCTGCTGGGCGTCTGCGAGGTGCTGGACCGCCGGCCGGACTGGGTGCTCTCCGGCATCAACCACGGCTTCAACCTGGGCGAGGACGTGTTCTACTCCGGCACCGTGGGCGCCGCCTTCGAAGGCCGGCTCCAGGGCGCCCGGGCCGCGGCCTTCTCCATCCATCCCCAGGGCCGCCTGGAGGATGCGGAGCCCTGGATCGGGCGCTTCCTCGATCATTGGGAGGCCATGGAGCTGCCCGCCAACCGCATCTGGAACGTGAACTTCCCCAAGGGCGAGCCGAAGGGGTTCCGGCTCACGGGTCAGGACAGCCGGGCCTACCACGACCTGGTGGAACGCCGGACCGATCCCCGGAACACCCCCTACTTCTGGATCGGCGGCGACGCAGGCCCCACCTACGCCAAGGCCCCCGGCAGCGACGCCGGAGCCGTGTTCGAGGGCTTCGCCAGCGTCACGCCCCTCCGGCTCGACCTCGGCTGCCCCGAGACCCTGGCGCGGCAGGCCGATTTCGACGCGGCCTTCAACAGGCCGGCCCGGGGATAGCCCGGTGCCCGCCCGGTTCCACGTCCATGGCGAGGTCCAGGGGGTGGGCTACCGCCGCTTCGCCGCCCGGGAGGCCGAGGCGCTGGCTCTGGCGGGCTGGGTGCGCAACGAGCCGGACGGCTCCGTGAGCGGCGAGGTGGAGGGTTCCGCGGCCGCCCTGGCAGCCTTCCGGGCCCGGCTGGCGGAGGGCCCGACCTGCGCCGCCGTACGACGGCTGGACTGGGAGCCCCTGGATGTGCGATCCTCGCTTCCCTTCCCTTTCCAGATCATCAGGTAGCCATGACTCTTACGACTCCCCTCAGCGCCTTCGTCCGTGACGTGCCGGACTTCCCCAAAGCCGGGATCCTCTTCCGCGACATCACGCCGCTGCTGTCCCACGCCGAGGCGTTCGCCGAGGCCGTGGAGGCCATGGCGCAGCCCGTGCTCACCCTCCAGCCCACCCACGTGCTGGGCCTGGAATCCCGCGGCTTCATCTTCGGCAGCGCCCTGGCCCAGAAGCTGGGCGTGGGCTTCGTGCCCGCCCGCAAGCCCGGCAAGCTGCCCATGGCCACCCACAAGGAGGCCTACGGCCTCGAGTACGGCAGCGACGCCCTGGAGATCCACACGGATGCCTTCGGCCCCGGCGACCGGGTGCTCATCGTGGATGACGTGATGGCCACCGGCGGCACCGCGGCGGCGGCCCAGCGCCTCGTGCAGAAGACCGGCGCCCAGCCGGTGGCGCTCACCGTCTTCATCGAGCTCACCTCCCTGCCCGGCCGCGAGAAGGTCGAGGGGCTGCCCGTGTTCAGCGTGCTGCGCTACTGATCAGGCCCATCTCCCGCAGGCTTTCGCGCACGCCCGCCTCCGGGTCCGCGTAGCGCAGGCGCACGCCCAGGTCTTCCACCAGGCGCCGGTTGAGCACCTCCCGGGAGGCCAGGAGGAAGGCCAGCATGCCGGGGCTCAACTCGTGGCGGGCTTCCTCCAGCGTCACCCGGCGGGGAGCGGGGAGTCCCGCCAGCCGCGCCACCAGCTCCAGGAAGGCGCCGATGCTGCGGTGGTCCCCGTCCGCCACGTTGACCACGCCCGACACGGCCCGGTCCAGCGCCGCCTCACAGACCGCCACCAAGTCGTCCACGTGGATGCGGTTGCCGGGGCCTGATCCCTCCGGGTTCACCACCGGCTCGCCCGCCCGCAGCCGCTCCAGCGGCAGCCGATGGGGGCCGTAGATGCCCGCCACGCGCAGGATCACGCAGCGGAGGCCCCGCGCCCCGCACCAGGCCGAGACCAGGCCTTCGGCGGCGAGGCGGCGGCGGGACGACGCCTCGGCGGGCGGGGTGGGTGAAGCCTCATCCACGGGGCGCCCGCCCGTGTCCCCGTAGACGCCCGTGGTGCTCAGGTAGACCAGGACCTCGGGCCGGGCCTCGGCCAGGCTGTCCAGGAACCGCCGCAACCGCGGATCCGCCTCTCCCGTCGCCGGCGGAGGGGCCAGGTAGACCACCGCGGCGAGGTCGGGCGGCACCTCGACGGCCCCCGGTCCATCCAGGTCCGCGGCGCGGGCCGGAATCCCGGCAGCCGCCAGCGCCGCGGCGGACGCCGCCGAGCGCACCAGGGCCACCACCGGCCGGCGGGGGATCAGGCGCCGGGCCAGCCGCACCCCCGTGTAGCCGCAGCCCGCCAGAAGGCAGGTGCCCATCGAAGCCGTATCCCCCGTCGCCATGGGGCCAGCATACCGCCGTGTCGCTCCCGGGCCTGGGCGTGAGAGGCTGGTTCGAGGCCCAGGCCTGCCCGGAGTTCCCGTGTCCCCGCTGTTCAAGATCGTCCTGCTGGCCTGGCTGGTGCTGGGCCCCGTGGGCCTCTGGCTGCGGCGCCGGAGACGGCGGGCAGCCTGATCCCATCAGGTGGAGCGGCTCCCGGTCGGAAGCGGGATGGCGCGTGCCGGCGGCGGCCCCGGCGCCTGGGGCCTGAAACCCAGGCCCTGGTTGGGCCGCGGTCCACAGGTAGACTGGATCCACCGAAGCTGACCGGAGGGTACACAACCCATGCCCATGCCCCTCGATGTGCGCACCCTGTGCTTTGCGAGTGGCGCAGCGGTCCTCTCCCTGGCCCTCGTCATGACCTACGTCTGGCGGCAGCGGCGGACCTACGCCGGGTTCGGGCAATGGACCCTCTCCGCCTGGAGCGCGTGCCTCGGCACGATCCTGCTGGGCGAGCGGGGCCACCTTCCGGATGTCCTCAGCATCGTGATCGCCAATCTGGCGCTCTACCTCGCCACCACCCTGGTGCTGACCGGACTCGTCACCTTCACGGGCGCCCGGGTGCGGGCGGCGAGGTACGCCGCCCTGGTGGGCCTGGTCATGGCGCTCATCGTGGTCTTCGCCTATGTCCACCCCAGCCTCCGGTTCCGGCAGATCGTCTTCTCCTTCACCGCCGGCGGGCTCTGCCTCCGCGCCGCGCAGATCGCCCGCCGCCGCCTGCCGGTGGTTCTGGCGGATGCCAACGTCCTGGTGACCGCCACCCTGTTCGTGATGGGGACCGTCTATGTGCTGCGCGGAGTCGCCAGCCTCGCCGCGCCCCCTCCCCATGAAGACTTTCTCGCGCCTTCGATGTCCCAGGTCGTGGCCCTGCTCCTCTTCCTGACTGGCGAGGCCTGCGTCTACGGGGGCCTGATGGTGGTGAACGCCCAGCGGGTGGAGCGGGACCTCCAGAACTCCGTGGAGGAATGCCAGGTGCTGCGGGGCATCCTCCCCATCTGCGCGACCTGCAAGAAGATCCGGGACGACCGGGGCGCCTGGAACCAGATGGAGTCCTACATCCGCCAGCACTCGGCGGTGGAGTTCACCCACGGCATCTGCCCCGATTGCGCGAAGGCCTTCAAGGAGAAGGCTCCCGCCCGGGCCTGATCGCGGCTCACACCTTCGGCGCCCTCGGCAGCGTGAGGGTGAAGCGGCTGCCGCGCGCCAGGGGTTGGTAGCGGGCATCGCCGCCGTGGTCCTGGGCGATGCGGCGGACGATGGCGAGGCCCAGGCCCGTGCCCTTCCACTTCGTGGAGAAGTAGGGCTCGAAGAGCCGGTCGCGGTCCGCCTCGGGCACGCCCGTGCCGTCGTCCTCCACGTCGAAGCGCAGGTTGCCGTCCTCGCCCGTGAGCGAGAGGGACACGGCCCCCTGGCCGTCCACGGCCGCCACGGCATTGTCCACCAGGTTGATGAGCGCCCGCTTCACCATGTCGCCGTCCCACAGGACGCCCAGGGGCTCCAGCTGGAAGCGGATTGACCACTGGATGCCGGGTTGGTTGGGCTCGTAGAGGGCCAGCACCTGGCGCAGCAGCTCGGCGGGGTCGCAGGGGGAGAACTGGGGCGAGGGCAGCCGGGCGAAGCGGCTGAAGCTGTCCACCAGCCGCGAGAGGCTGGCCACCTCGGTGAGGATCGTCTCGGCGCCCTCCTGCACGGCCGCAAGGTCCAGGCGCCCCTCGCGGGTGCGCCGCAGCAGGCGCTGCGCCGTGAGCTGGATGGGCGTGAGGGGGTTCTTCACTTCGTGGGCCATGCGCCGCGCCACCTCCTGCCAGGCGGCGCGCTTCTCGGCCTGGGCCAGCAGGGACAGGTCCTCCAGCACGGCCAGCACACCGCCCCCCTGGACCGGTTCGAGGATGGCCCGCACGGGCCGGCCCTCGCCCTCGCCGCCCAGGCGCAGCTCCTCCTGCACGCCCCGGCCGGATTCCCGCACGGCGGCCAGCAGCTCCGGCAGGCGGCCCAGGCGCGGCAGGGTGGCCACGGAACTCCAGCTGTCCTCCGAGGGGTCGAAGGACTCCAGGCCCATCCAGCCCCGGGCCGCGGCGTTGAAGGTCCGCAGCTCGCCGTCGGCCCGCCAGCTCATGACGCCCACAGGCAGGGCGGCCAGGATCTGGCCCAGGTAGGCGCGCTGCTGCTCGATGCGGCTGGCCTGGGCTTCGATGGCGGCCCGGCTGGCCTTGAGGTCGCGGATCATGGCATTGAAGGTGCGGGCCAGGAAGGCCAGCTCGTCCTCGCCCATCTCCGGCAGCTGCACCTCCAGGTCGCCGCTGCCCACCCGCTGGGCCGCCTTGGCCAGGGCCCGGATGGGCTCGCTGAGGGACCGCGCCAGGGCGAGCCCCGACCACACGGCGAAGAAGAGCGTCAGCATGGTCAGGAACAGGAAGGTGCTCTGAGGCAGGGTCTCGAGGGTCTCCCGCGCGGACCGGATCTGCTGGCTCTCCCGGTACCGCTGCTCCAGGGCCACCACGCGGTCGAGGGTCTCCCGCGGCATGAGGATGCCCACGGCCCAGGCGCCGTCCCCGCGCGGCACCCGGCGGAGCAGCCAGAGGCCCTCCCGGGTCTCCTGCGTGCCCTCGGCCCCCAGGGTGGACAGGTCCGGCGGCTCCAGGCCCGCGCGGAGGTCCAGGGCCTTCGGACCTTCGCCGCCCTTGGCGCCCAGGAAGGCCACCAGGTCCAGGTCGGAGGCGGCACGGATGGTCGGCGCCTCGGCCGAGGCCGACGCCAGCAGACGGCCCGCGCCGAAGTCCAGGCGGGCCTTGGCGGCGGCCCGCAGGTCCCCGGCCACCTTCTGCCCGTCCCGGATGGTCACTTCGGTCTCGGGGCTGAACCAGCGCTCCACGTTCTTGTTGATGAAGTTCCGGCCCACCAGGAAGAGGATCAGGCTCGGGACGATGCCCACGATGAACAGTGTGAGCACCATGCGGGTGCGCAGGCGCGAGCCCAGGATGCCGCTCTTGCGTTCGAAGTAGAGCTTGGCCAGGCTGCGGGCCACGATGAAGAGCAGGGCGCCGATGGCCAGCACGTTGGCCGTTCCCACGGCGATGAGGGCCCAGCGGGTGGGCGCGTCCAGCCCCCCCTCGGCGATGCGGTTCCCCACGGCCTTGTAGGCCAGGATGATCATGATGATCACCACGCCCAGGGCCACCGCCACGTAGAGGCGGGTCAGTTCGGGATGCCGTTTCGGGGGCGAGGGAACCATTCCCAGCAGGCTATCCTGGATGTTCCCCGAAAGGCAGAGCATGGACGCCCAGACAGCCGCGAGCCGGGCCTTCCTGGCCGACCTCGCCCCGGTGGAGGACGCGGCCTGGGACGAGGTCGAGACCGCCTCGGGGCGGCACCCCCGCCTGTCGGCGGAGTTCTGGACCTCCCGCCAGCGGCAGGCCGCCAACCTCCACGAGATCTCCTACCGGGCCTGCTACAAGCCCCAGCTGCCCCGGCATTTCATCGAGCGGCTCACCCTGCCCGGCGAGCGGGTCTACGACCCCTTCAGCGGCCGGGGCACCACCGCCCTGGAGGCGGCCCTCATGGGGCGCCGCGTGGCCGCCAACGACCTGAACCCCCTGTCGCGGCTGCTGGCGGAACCCCGGCTCACGCCGCCCGATCCCGCCGCCGTGGCCCGCCGCCTGGCGGAGATCCCGCGCACGGCCCCCTCGGACGGACTGGACCTCGCCATGTTCTTCCACCCCGACACGGAGGCGGAGATCCGCGGCCTCCGGCAGTGGTGCCTCGACCGCGAGGCCTCGGGCGAACTCGACGCCCTGGACGCCTGGATCCGCATGGTGGCCACCAACCGCCTCACGGGGCACAGCCCGGGCTTCTTCTCGGTCTACACCCTGCCCCCCAACCAGGCGGTGAGCGCCGACAAGCAGCGGCTGATCAATGCCCAGCGGAACCAGACGCCCACCTACCGGGACACCCGCGCCCTCATCCTGAAGAAGACACGGCAGCTGCTGACGGGCCTGGATGCCCTGGCCCTGCGGAATCTGGCCGAGGCCGCCGAAGACGCCCGGTTCCTCACCGGGGACGCCCGCATCACGCCCGACCTGGAGGACGGTTCCGTGGCCCTCACCGTGACCTCGCCGCCCTTCCTCGACGTGGTGGACTACGTGGGCGACAACTGGCTGCGCTGCTGGTTCAACGGCCTGGATGCCGCGGCCATCGGCCGGGGCCTCAGCACCCACCGCACGGTGGAAGCCTGGTCCCAGGCCATGGGCGAGGTCTTCGCCGAGCTGTTCCGCGTGACCCGCCCCGGCGGCTTCGTGGCCTTCGAGGTCGGCGAGGTGCGCGGCGGCAGGCTCAAACTCGATGAGATCGCCCTGCCCCTGGGCCTGGCTGCGGGCTTCCGCGCCCACGGCGTCCTGGTGAACCGCCAGACCTTCACCAAGACCGCCCACATCTGGGGCGTGGACAACAACGGCAAGGGCACCAACAGCAACCGCATCGTGCTGTTCGAGAAGGCCTGAGGACCGCCCTGGCCCCGGCCTGGAGTCCGCTTCCGTCGCGGTAAAAAGTCGACATAAAAAATGAATTTGATTCATTGACTCAGATTCAGGAAATCCCATCTTGGGGGTCTGCCCCTGGCATTCCAGGCGTTCCTGGTCCATTGCCGGAAGGGTGCCGTGGCCGCCCGGTCCGGCGGACGCGCAGGCAAGGTCTGGATCAGACGAGGAAGCCATTCCTCCAGGGAGGTTCCATGCACACGGTGATCCGCGGCTATGCCGGTCATCAGGGGCTTGCCGACGAATTGAAGCGGCGGGGCAAGGACATCGAGGCCGAACTGAGCTCCGTGCCGGGCTTCATCGCCTACTACCTGCTCAAGACCGACGACGGGGCCCTGTCGATCACCATCTGCGAGGATCCGCGCAGCTGCGACGAGTCCACCCGGCGCGCGGCGGCGTGGCTGGGCCGGAACCTGCCGGACCTGAAGCTCCATCCGCCGCAGGTGGTGGAGGGCGCGGTATCCCTGCAGTTCACCCGAACCCCCGCCCTGGCCTGAAGAGAGGAGTTCCCATGACCCGGACCCTGTCCCCCCCGCCGTCCCCCGAGATGGCCGCCCTCAAGGCCCGCCTCAAGGCCGTCTGGATGGCCGGCAACTACGGGCACTTCGCCACCTACCTGGAGCCGGGCGCCCTGGCGTTCCTGGACCGCCTCGGGCCCGAGCCCGGCACGCGGATGCTGGACGTGGCCTGCGGGGCCGGCCAGATCGCGATCCCGGCCGCCCGGGCCGGGGTGCGCGTGACGGGCATCGACATCGCCACCAACTCCATTGCCGCGGCGCGGTCCCGGGCCAGGGCCGAGGGCGTGGAGGCACGGTTCGAGGAGGGCGATGCCGAGGCCATCGCCTACGAAGACGGCGAGTTCGACCTGGTGGTGAGCCTCATCGGCGCCATGTTCGCGCCCCGCCCCGAGCGGGTGGCCGCCGAGCTGGTGCGCGTGTGCCGGCCCGGCGGCCGCATCGCCATGGCGAACTGGACCCCCGGAGGCTTCGTCGGCGAGATGTTCAAGGCCATCGGCCGGCACGTGCCGCCACCCCCGCTCATGGCGCCCCCCGTGCAATGGGGCGAGGAGGCGACGGTCCGCGCCCGCTTCCGGGACGGCGTGGCCGGGCTGGAGACCCGGAAGCACCTGTACCCCATGCGCTACCCCTTCCCGCCCGGGGACGTGGTGGACTTCTTCCAGGCCTACTACGGCCCCATCAACCGGGCCTTCGCCTCCCTGGAGGCCGACGGGCAGGAGGCGCTGCATCAGGACCTGGAGCGGCTCTGGTCCGAGCACAACCAGGCCCGGGACGGCTCGACGCAGGTCGAGGCGGAATATCTCGAGGTGGTGGCGGTCCGCGCCTAGCAAATGGTCCTTGTCCCCATCTGAGAAGAACCGACCCTTGTCCTGCTGTCTGAACCAGGAAGGGGGCGGGATTGGGACTCAAAGTCCTGTTGGTCTATCCGGAAATGCCCCCCACGTACTGGAGCATGCGCTACGCCCTGCCCTTCATCGGCAAGAAGGCGGTGTTCCCGCCCCTGGGCCTGCTCACGGTGGCGGCCATGCTGCCGGAGGACTGCCAGGTCTCCCTGGTGGACCTGAACGTGGCGCCGCTGCGGGAGGCCGCCGTGGCGCAGGCCGACCTCGTCTTCGTCTCCGCCATGATCGTCCAGAAGGAGTCCATGGCGCGGGTCGTCGGGCTCTGCAACCGGCTCGGGACGCCCGTGGTCGCCGGAGGTCCCTACCCCACCAGCTGCCATGACCAGATCCAGGGCGTGGACCATTTCGTGCTGAACGAGGCCGAGGTCACGCTGCCGCTGTTCCTGCACGACTACGCTCTGGGGCAGGCCAAGCCCCTGTACACCAGCCCGGAAAAGCCGGACCTCGCACGCACCCCTGCGCCGCGCTTCGACCTGGTGCGGCGGAAGGACTACGCGGAGATGGCCCTGCAGTTCTCCCGCGGCTGTCCGCACGACTGCGAGTTCTGCGACATCATCGAGCTGTTCGGCCGCCGGCCCCGCACCAAGAGCCCGGCGCAGTTCCTCCACGAGCTGGAGCTCCTCTACGCGGAAGGCTGGCGCGGCCCGCTCTTCCTGGTGGACGACAACTTCATCGGGAACCGCCGCGAGGTGAAGGCCCTGCTGGCGGAACTGATCCCCTGGCAGCAGCAGCGGCACCATCCCTTCACATTCTTCACCGAGGCCAGCCTCGACCTGGCGGCCGATGAGCCTCTGATGGACCAGATGGTCCAGGCCGGCTTCAACATGGTGTTCCTGGGCATCGAGACGCCCGACCTCTGCGCCCTGAAGGCCGCGGGCAAGCAGCAGAACCTCAAGGCCGACCTGCTCGCCAGCATCCGGAAGATCCAGCGCAAGGGCATGGAGGTATCCGGCGGCTTCATCGTGGGCTTCGACAGCGACGGCGGAGACATCTTCGACCGCCAGGTGCGCTTCATCCAGGAGGCCGCCATCCCCACCGCCATGGTGGGCCTCCTCACCGCCCTGCCCAAGACCCGCCTGCACCACCGCCTCGAGGCCGAGGGCCGGCTCACGGGCGATTCCGGCGGGGGCAACAACACCCACGACCTGCGCCTCAACTTCCTGCCGAGGATGGACGCGCGGAAGCTCATCGACGGCTACAAGCGCATTCTCGCCGAGATCTACCACCCCGACCGCTACTTCGAGCGCTGCCTGCAGCTGCTGAAGACCATGAAGCCGCCCCTGACCTCTCGCCGGAAGCTCCACATCATGGAGCTCCGCGCTTTCGTCCGGTCCCTCGTCGTCCAGACCTTCTCGCGCTACGGCTGGTCCTACTGGCGCTTCCTGGTCCAGGGCTTCTTCGCCCGGCCCCTCATGGTGCCCGAGACCGTCACCCTGGCCGTGAAGGGCCACCACTACTTCAAGATCACCCGCAGCCTGCTGGAACTGGAGCGGTTCAAGGCCGGCCTCCAGGATCTGGCGCAGGCCTTCGAGGCGCGGCTCCAGACCGTCACGGCCCTGGAATTCCCGCAGCGGCTGGCCGAACTGAAGGCCTTCCGCGACCGGGCGCTGAGCCAGATGCAGGCCCGGTACCAGCGCCTGCCCAGGGATTTCCGCGCCTACGCCGACGACGCTGTGGCCGCCTTCCGGGCCAGCCTGGAGGAAAACCTCTCGCGCTTCGCCCCTGAGGTCCCGATCCAGGGCTGACTCGCCTGATCCCCCTGCGCAGGTTCTGGCCACCGCGGTCCGCATCGCGTCGGCCCGACGCAACCCTATGGACAAAGTAAAAAACAGACATTGAATTTTATTTCGACGCATTGACTCGCCGTCGCAACAACCCATGTTGGAGGACCGCCTCCCGGGGGGTCAGGTTCGTCTGGGCCGTACCTTCGAAGGGCGCCGCGTTGCAGCTTCCCCGAGTGGGCGGCTGGTCGAGATTTTGTGTCTGGAGGCAATTCGCCTCTCCAGCCATCGAATCACCACATCCACAAGGAGGAGTTCATGACGTTTCGACCCAACACCTTGCCTGTGCTCGCGGCGCTGGCTCTGCTGACCTCCACCTTGGGGGCCTGGGAAGTTCCCAAGGTCACTCCCGCTGCGGTCGCTGATCCGGCGCCGGCTGTGCGCGCACCCGAATCGGGCCTGCGCCGCTTCATCGTCGTGCGCACCTTCCCGGCGGGGGCCTTGGCCGGCCTCGACGCCGATGGCAAGAAGGCTGTCAACAAGTGCAACGCCACGTTCGGAGTGCGCTGGGTCTATTCCTACGCCAATGCGGACAGGACGAAGACCTTCTGCATCTACGAGGCACCCAGCGAACAAGCGATCCGGGACGCGGCGGTCGCGAACAAGATCCCTGCCGATGACGTGATCGAAGTTCCGGTGGTGCTGATGCCGCAGTAGCAGCCCCGAATAGTGGCATGCCCTGGGCCGTCCATCCAAACCACAACATCCGCAAGGAGGGGTTCCATGAAGACACACATCCTGGCCGTATCCGCCCTGACGCTTGCCTTTGCCGCATTCGCGCCACCCGCCCTCGCCAAGGACGGCAAGAAGGCCGGCACCGCCGTCCTGTTGCCCGCCGATGACCTCAAGTGGACCGACGTGCCTGATTTCCCGGGCGTGCAGATGGCGGTCCTCGACGGGGATCCCGCCAAGGGGGCGGGCCACTTCCTGATCAAGCTCAAGGATGGTTTCGTCGCACCCCTGCACCACCACACCTCCGATCACTTCGCCACGGTGCTCTCGGGAACCATGTCATTCACCGTCGATGGCAAGGAGACCCTGCTGCCGGCGGGCTCGTTCTTCGTATTCAAGGGGAAGAAGGAACACATCACCAAGTGCGTGCCCGGCGCTGATTGCGTGCTTTCCGTGGATGTCCGCGGGAAGTGGGACGTGGTGCCGGAAGAAGCCGAATCCGCGGCGAAGAAATAGTCCGACCGGGTTATCGGCTTGCCTCCGCCTGGAATGATCGAACCGCGAATGACGCGAATCGCCCTGCGGGCGCGCGAACGACCCTGTTTCCGCCTCCACGCGCGGGGCGGGCCTGGCGGCCTCCAGGAGCCGGCATGCCCGCCCCGCGTGTGGCCAGCCGCGCATGGCGCGGCTGGGGGGCGAAGGCCCGGGCGGCCCATCTCCGCCGCGTTTCGCGTCCCTTCGTGTCATTCGCGGCGGCTTGTTCTTTTTGCTGAGTCAGGCCGATAACCAGATAGTCCGATTAGATTCCATCTGACCCACGAGGCCTGCCATGACTACCCGCATTGATGAAATCGCTGATGGCATTTTCCGCATCAGCACCTCGGTCGCCATCCCCGCCATCCCGGGTGGTTTCACCTTCAACCAGATCCTCATCCGGGACGAGGCGCCCCTGCTGTTCCATACGGGCCTGCGCAGCCTCTTCGAGGCCACCCGGACCGCCATCGAGCGGGTGTTGCCGGTGTCCTCGCTGCGCTACCTGGGCTACTCCCACTTCGAAGCCGACGAGTGCGGAGCCATGAATGACTTCCTCGCCGTGGCCCCTGCGGCCGTCCCGCTATGCAGCCGGGTGAGCGCCCTGGTGTCCATGGGGGACATGGCCGACCGGCCGCCCCGCGCCATGGGCGACGGCGAGGAACTGGCCCTGGGACGCCACCGGATCCAGTGGCTGGACACGCCCCATGTACCCCACGGGTGGGATGCGGGCCTCATCTGGGTCGCCACGGCCCGCACCCTCCTCTGCGGGGACCTGTTCACCCAGCCCGGCGCGGAGCTCCCGCCGGTCACCGAAGGGGACATCCTCGGTCCCAGCGAGGCCATGCGCGCGGGCATGGACTACTACGCCTGTCGGGACAAAGCCCAGACCGCCCTGACCCGTCTGGCGGAGCTGCGCCCCCACACCCTCGCCACCATGCACGGCAGCTCCTTCCGCGGCGATGGCGCGTCTCTGCTGAATGCCCTCTCGATGACACTGGTGGAGCCCACCGGCGTCCACTGACACGGAGGCGCAGAGCGCCCCCGTGTCAGGCCGATCGCCACCGCAGGCCCGGAGGCGGTCAGAACCGGTACCCGACGCCCACGCCGTAGAGCATGGGATCCACCTTCACGGTCGTGACCTTGGCGCCGGCGGCGGTCTTCACATCGCTCCGGATCTGCACGTATTTCACATCGAGGTTGATGTAGCAGTTCCGGGCCACCTTGAAGTCCACGCCCGCCTGGGCGGCCAGGCCGACGCTGCGCTTGTCCAGGTCCAGCGCGCCGTCCGCCAGCTTCACGTCGGAGATCAAGGTGAGGTTCAGGCCCGCGCCGACATAGGGATCCACCGTCTGGCCCGGGAGGAAGTGCCACTGGGCCGTGAGGGTGGGCGGCAGCTCCTTGAAGGTGCCGATCTTCGTGCCAGACAGGGTGACATCGTGCTCCTGGGGCACCGTGAGCACCAGCTCCGCCGCGACATGCTTCGTGAAGAAGTAGCTGAAGTCCACCTCGGGGATGGTCTTCGAACTGACGTGGATGGCATCTGCCGGGAGGCCGGAGGCCGCGTCGGACTGGTTCGCGGGCTGGAGCGAGACGGCGCGCAGGCGGACCATCCACGGGCCCTCCTGGGCCTGGAGCGGGGCAGAACTCAGCAACCCGGCGGCCAGGGCCACCGGCAGGATGAGGGACTTCATGGGACATCTCCTTGGCATCGCCCCGGAAGCGGGGCATGGGACACAAAGGCTCCCCGCCCCGCCATGGGACGGGGAGCCGGTTCAAGCGCGAGGGATCAGGTCAGTAGGAAGGTCCGCGTTCGATGCTCTCGGCGGTCACCGTGTCCCGGAACGCCAGGTATACCCACAGCTGGTAGCCGATCACCACGGGCAGGAAGCAGAGCACCACGCCCAGCATGATCTTCAGCGTCAGCGGGCTGGAGGCGGCGTTGAAGGCCGTCACCGAAGCCGCAGGATCGAGGCTCGATGGCAGCAGATCGGGGAAGAGGCCCGCCACGCCGAAGAGCACCGCGCCCAGGATGAGGGCCGAGGAGGCGAACCAGGCCTTCCACCAGGCGCCCCGTGCCGCGAAGACCCGCGTCAGCAGCAGGCCCGCCACGGCCAGCAGGGGCAGGGCGAGGAGGACGGGCCTCGCCAGCACGTGCTGCCAGAGCCGCGTGCTGAACCAGGTCAGGGCGAGGAAGGCCACGGCCACGGCGGCCTCGGCCCACCAGAGCGAGGTGGCCATGCGGCCCGCGCGGGCCTGCAGCTCGCCCTCGGTGCGGGTGGTCAGCCACAGGGCGCCGTGCACCGCGAAGATCAGCACGAAGAGCACGCCGCCCAGCAGGCCGTAGGGGTTCAGCAGCGTGAGCAGGTTGCCGTGGAAGAGGCCCGCGGCGTCCAGGGGCAGGCCCTTGAAGATGTTGGCGAAGGCCACGCCCAGCAGCAGCGCGGGCAGGAAGGAGCCCGCCACCAGGCAGGCGTCCCAGGTGGCGCGCCAGCGGGCGCTATCCACCTTGCCCCGGAACTCGAAGGCCACGCCGCGCAGGATGAGCGCGAAGAGCAGCAGCATCAGCGGCGTGTAGAGGCCCGAGAACATGATGGCGTAGGCCCGCGGGAAGGCCGCGAAGGTCACGCCGCCCGCCGTGATGAGCCACACCTCGTTGCCGTCCCAGAACGGGCCCATGGCGTTCACGAGGATGCGCTTGTCGGTCTCGTCCTTCGCCAGGAAGGGGAACAGCGTGCCCAGGCCCAGGTCGAAGCCGTCGAGCATGAAGTACACGGCCCAGGCCACGCCCCAGATCACGAACCAGATGGATTCCAGCATGGTCGCCTCCCTCACTTCGCGGCCGCGGTCGCGGCGTCAGGGCCCTTGCGGGCGAACGTGAACAACAGGTAGAAGTCCACGGCGCCCAGCAGCGCGTAGACCAGGAAGAAGGCCGCTAGCGAGGTGCCCACCTGCGAGGCCGCCAGGGGCGACGCCGCGTCGGAGGTCTTCATCAGGCCGTAGACGATCCAGGGCTGCCGGCCCAGCTCCGCGATGGTCCAGCCCAGCTCGTTGGCCAGGTAGGGCAGCGGGATGAGCCAGGGCAGCACCCGCAGGAACCGCTGCTGCTCCGTGATCTGGTGGCGCTTGAGGAAGGCCCAGAGGCCCAGGGCCAGGAACAGCACGCCCAGGCCCACCATGGCGCGGAAGCTCAGGAACACGGGCAGCACCGGGGGCCGCTCCGAAGCAGGGTAGTCCTTCAGGCCCTTCACCTCGCCGCCGGTCGAGTAGGTGGCCAGCAGGCTGAGCCCGCTGGGCACGGAGAGCGACTGGACGGTGTTGCGCTCGTTGGCCGCGTCGGGCCAGGCCAGCAGGTGCATGGGCACGCTCCGGCCAGTCTCCCAGTGGGCCTCCATGGCCGCCAGCTTGGTGGGCTGGGCGGTGCTGAGGATCTCGGCGTTCATGTGGCCCTGGGCGATCTCGAACAGCGCGAAGATCAGCGTCCAGGCCGCCGCCAGCCGGAAGGACTTCTTGAAGAAGGCCGTCTCCTGCTTGCGGACCAGGTGCCAGGCGGAGATGCCCAGCACGAAGAAGCCCGCCGTGAGGTAGGCGCCGCCCAGGGTGTGGATGAACTCCAGGATGGCGAAGCGCTGGGTGATGACGGCGAAGAAGTCCGCCAGCTCGGCGCGGCCGTTCCGCAGCACGAAGCCCGTGGGGTGCTGCATCCAGGCGTTGGCCACCAGGATCCAGAAGGCCGACAGGTTCGAGGCGATGGCCACCAGCCAGATGGCGGTGACGTGGGCCTTCTTCGAGAGCTTGTTCCACCCGAAGTGCCACACGGCGATGAAGGTGGACTCCAGGAAGAAGGCCGCCGTGGCCTCGATGGCCAGCAGCGAGCCGAAGATGTCGCCCACGTAGGCGGAGTAGCGCGACCAGTTCGTGCCGAACTGGAACTCCAGCGTGAGGCCCGTGACCACGCCCACGGCGAAGTTGATGAGGAAGAGCTTCCCCCAGAACTTCGCCATGCGTTTGTAGTCCTCGTCGCCGCTGCGCACGTACTGCGTCTCCATGAGGGCGACGAGCATCGACAGCCCCAGGGTCAAGGGCACGAACAGGAAGTGGAAGTAGGTCGCCACTGCGAATTGCAGGCGCGACAAGGTCAAGGCGTCCACGGACTCCTCCTTCAGGTCTGGGTTGGAAACGGGGTGAAGCGATCAGGAACAGCTGGACGCCGCCTTGGTCCTGAGTGCCGAGTGGCAGCGCAGGTGGGCGGCGAGGTGGGTCTCCGGGGAGCGGGCCAGCGCTTCGAAGCGCACGCCGGCCAGGTAGGTCTCAAGGGTGCGGGCGGCCTCGGCCCAGGCCGCCTGGATGGGGCAGCCGTGGGCCAGCGGGCAGTGGTGGTGTCCGTCCAGGCACTGGTTGAGGACGATGGGGCCTTCGAGGGCGGTCACCACGTCCAGGAGGGAGATCTCCGACGCGGGGCGGGCCAGGGCGATGCCACCGCCCGTGCCCCGGGTCGTCTGCAGGATGCCCGCCTTGGCGAGGCCGCCGATGAGGCGGCGGACGAAGGGCGCGGGCAGGAGGCGGGCCTCGGCGATCTCCGCGATGGAGGCCCGCGTCCCCTCCGGCAGCGAAGCCAGATGGAGCACCAGCCGCGCCGCGTAATCCGTCTGTCTGGAGATGCCGACCATGGGACCTCGAATGTGACCGTGGAGATAACATTACCCCACTGGTCACCTTGGTCAATACCCTTTGGTCGTCAATTTAAGAGAGCCATCGGTCACTTGAATCAGCCCTGCGCTCCGCCCCCGCGCTGGAACAGCAGGGCGTCCTCACCGTCGCTGTAGTACCGCGGCCGGCACCCGCAGGGTTCCCAGCCGCAGCGTTCGTAGAGGCGGATGGCCGCGAGGTTGGTGGGCCGCACCTCCAGGAACAGGTGGACCAGTCCCTCCCCGGCCAGTTCGCGCTGGCAGGCCTCCAGCACCGCGCGGCCCAGGCCCTGGCCCCGCGCCTCGGAGGCCACGGCGATGCGCAGCAGCTCCGCCTCCCCGGCCGCGGGCACCCGCGACCAGCGGGCGAACGCCAGCTCGGGGATCACCCACAGGGCCTCATGGGCGGCCAGTCCGCGCCAGGCCTCGCCGAAGGTCTGGCGATCCAGTCGGGTCACCCAGTCCGGCAGCGGCGCCCCCTCCGCCAGCCTCCGGACCTCGGGTTCCGGGTCCCCGCTCATCGCGCCACGCCCTTCCGCAGGGCCTCGGGCAGGTGGGCGGCGGCGTGGGGGAAGTTCACCTCGGCATCGGTCTCCCGCAGGTAGAAGGGCACCAGGGGAGCCTCGGAAGGCCCCTGGGAGACCCGCCGCGCCAGAGCCACCAGACCCGCCAGGGTGGCGGCGCCCTCGTCCGCCAGGGGGAGGCGGGGGGCTGCGGGCAGCAGGGGCTCCACCTTGGGGGCGAAGGCCTCCGGGGCCCACCAGGGCTCTCCGCCCAGGCGCTCCGGCAGGGTGGCCAGGGGGTGCTTGGCGGCGGGTTCCGTGGGGCCGCGCTCCACCCACCGCTGGTGGAAGGCCTCGCTGCGCTGGCCGTCCAGGAGGATCCAGACGGGCCCGGCCACGCCGGTCTGGCGCAGGGCCTCGGCCCGCAAGGCGAAGGCGGAGAAGCCCCAGGTGGGCAGGCCCGTGAGGCCGAAGCCCTCCGCCGTGGCCACGCCGATGCGCAGGCTGGTGAACCCGCCAGGACCCAGGCAGGCGGCCACGCCCGTCAGGTCCGTCGGGGCGGCCCCGGCCTCGGCCATGAGCTCATCCAGCGTGGGGATCAGCCGCTCGCTGTGCCCCCGCCCGACGCCCGACAGCACCCGCCGCGCCCACACCTGATCCCCCCGGATCAGCGCCAGGTGCAGGATCTCCGTCGTGGTGTCGAGGGCAAGCAGCATGGGATCAGTGTGACAGGCGGCATCGGCCGAACGCGAAGCGGGGGGCGCCCCGCCCCCCCGGCCGGTGCGGGCCGGGGCCCGAGTAGGCGGGGAGGGCCAGGCCCGGCCGGCG
>NZ_JAKZLB010000003.1:67874-574004 GCF_022808865.1 Geothrix oryzisoli | reverse complement strand
GGGGGGTGCGGGCACAGCTGCCTGTGCTCGGTGGCCCCCCCCCCCCCCCCCCCCCGCCCCCGCCCCCCCCCCCGGCCGCCGCTTCAGGATCGTGCCTGGACCTTAGACGGCCTTCAGGACCTTGCCGGCCTGGATGCAGGAGGTGCAGACGCGCAGGCGCTTGGGGGTGCCGCCCACGAGGGCGCGCACGCGCTGGATGTTCGGGTTCCAGCGGCGCTTGGTGACGTTGTTGGAATGGGAGACGTTGTTCCCGAACTGGGGCTTCTTGCCACAGACTTCGCACTGACGGGACATGGGAACCTCACGAGCCAGAAGTGAAAACAGCCAAGAGAACCAGTGTAGCCAAGAACGGAGGGAACGCAAGGGGAAAGCCCTTGCGCTCCACCACTTCAGGTGGCCACGATAGCCACCATCCTACCGGAACACCCCATGGATCTCGCCCTCTGGGCCCTCGCCTTCACCGTGCTGGACTGGCCGGAACGCTGGAAGGCCGAGGCCTGGACGGCCCTCCAGGCCGGGGTCGAGCCCACCCTGACCGCCCTCCAGGCCGACACCCTGGCGCGCCTGGCCGCCGACCGGCCCCGCCGCCGCCAGGAGGCCCTGGATCGGGGGGGCCGCCTGCTCCTGCCGGGGGATCCCGGGGTGGACACCCTCCAGGCGCCCCTGCCCTACCCCGTGGCCCTGTGGGTGCGGGGGACGCTGCCCCCGGAAGGCCGCCGCATCGCCATCGTGGGCAGCCGCCTGGCCAGCCGCCGGGGTCGGGAGCGCACGCGGGCCTGGGCCAGGGCACTCACGGAAGCGGGCGTGGCCGTGATCTCGGGCCTGGCCCGGGGCATCGACGGGGCCGCCCACGCGGGGGCCCTCGAAGCCGGCTCCGGCCTGGCCGCGACCTGGGGCGTCATGGGCTCGGGCCTGGACCACCCCTATCCGCCGGAACACCGCGCTCTCATGGACCGCATGGTGGCGGCCGGAGGCGGAGTCATCACCCCCTTCCCGCCCGAGGCCCCGCCCCGGAAATGGCACTTCCCCCGGCGCAACTGGCTGCTGGCGGCCTGGTCCGACGGCGTCCTGGTCACCGAGGCCCAGCTGCGCTCCGGGTCCCTGATCACCGCCCGCCTCGCCCTGGACCTGGGCAAGGAGCTCTGGGTGGTGCCCGGCTCCGAAGGGCCGGACGCCCTCCTGGAAGAAGGGGCGGCCCACGCCTGCCAGGGCCCGGAGGATGTCCTGGCCGTGCTCCGGGACCTGCCCGGTTAGCCGTCGACCCGCTTCAGGGTCCGGAGGTACCCCACCACCTGGTCGACCTGATCCGGAGAGAGGGTCTTCCCGTAGGGCGGCATCATGGCGGACAGGCCCACGCCCAGCCCGCCCCGCTGGACGGCGTCCTTGAGCTCCGCATCCGTCTTGGCCTTCTGGAAGGCGGGATCCGACAGGTCGCGGGGATGGGGATCGACGTTGAAGGCGTTGAACCCGTCCCCTGCTCCGGTCTCGCCGTGGCAGGTCTGGCAATGGTGCTGGTAGACCCCCTTCCCCAGCCGCAGCTCGTAGGACATGGCCGCTTCGGTCGCCGGAGCCTCTGCGACGGGGGTGGGGGGGACCGCCGGGGCCGCGGCCTGGTCGCGGGAGCAGGCCCCCGCCACCAGCAGGAGGAGGATCGGGCCGAGGGTCTGGAGCCGGGACTTCATCGCGTGCCTCCCCGCTTGGCTTTCGAGGCCGTGGGCGACTTGACGAGCGTGTCGAGGTAGGCCGTCAGCTGGAGCGCACTGGCGTCCGTCAGGCCGTAGTTGGGGCAGCGGACGTCCGCGCGCCACTTCTGGGGGCCCTTGAGCCAGGCGTAGGTCCAGCCCGGCTTCAGGCGGGTGCCGGCCTCCGTGAGGGGTGGCCCGTAGTAGCCGCCGCCGGCGCCGAGGATGTGGCAGGCCCGGCAGCCCAGCGTGTCGTAGAGGCGCTTGCCCTCCACCGGATCCTTGGAGCTGGCGGGCTGGCCCGCGTAGGGGTCCTCCGGGATGCGCGGATCCAGGTAGAAGGTCTCGAAGGCCTGGGCAAGCTGGGTGGCCTCGTCCCTGGTCATCTGGAACACCGGCATGCGGTCGGTGAGGATGGGCCGGATGGTGAAGGACAGCACCAGGTAGTCCACCAGCCAGTCCCGCTTCACCTTGCTGCCCTCCGCCGTCAGGGGCGCAGTGGAGATGTCTCCGCCCCGGTCGCCGATCTGGTGGCAGGACAGGCAGCGGTACTTGTCCATCAGGGCGCCGACGGCCCCGCCCGGCAGCAGGCTCGCCCGCACGGTGGGCACCGAGCGGTAGGGCTGGGGCACCGGCTTGGCGCCCAGGGACAGCAGGGCCGTGACGACCGCCTGTGCCTCCTTGGGGGACAGGGTGAAGGTGGGCATCTTCAGGCCATCCTGGAAGGAGCCGGGCTTCTGGACCTTGGCTTCCAGCCAGGCGGGCAGGGTGTGCGCGATATCCGTCCGCTTGCCGAAGTCCAGCGAGGCGGCCCGCTTGTCGCCGATGCCATCCAAAGGAGGGCCGAACCGGTCCACCGCCGCGCCGGGGGCGTGGCAGGCGTAGCAGCCCTTCTGCCGGAAGAGGACCTTCCCCTTCTCGGCCAGGGTCTGGTTCACATGGAGGGGATCGAGGATCTCCTTCGGGGCGTCGAAGTCCTTGAACTCGGCTTCCATGTAGGCCACGACGTGGCGCTCTTCGTCGGCGGAGAAGTTGAACCGGGGCATGCGGGTCCGCGGGTTGAAGGCGTGGGGATCGCGGAGGAAGGCGAGCAGCCAGCCGGCCGAGGCCCGCGAGGCCACCCTGGAGAGCTCGGGCGCCGAGCCGTTGCCCTTGCCTTCCACCGTGTGGCAGGAGATGCAGCGGGACTCGGCGAAGAGGGCCTTCCCCTTCGCCGCATCGCCGGCCGGTTCCGCCGCGGCCGCCTGGACCCGGTCCGCCAGGGCCCGGGTGGGCGCGAGGCTGAACACATAGTGCGAGAGCTCCTCCACCTCCGAGGCGCTGAGCTGGAACCGGGGCATGGTGGCGTTCGGATCGACGGCCTTGGGATCCTTCAGCCAGCGCCGGAGGGCCTCGGCCCCGGTCTTCAGGGCCACGGCCTCGATGGGCGGGGCCTCCGAGCGGAAGCCCTCGTGGCCCTTCACGGTGTGGCAGGCGTAGCAGCCGTTCCGCTCCAGGGCGGCGCGGCCCAGGGAGAGGGTCGCGGCGCCGGCCACCTGCTCGGAGGTGTGGCAGCGGCCGCAGCCCGACTCGATGAACTTCAGGGGGACCATGGGCGATTCCGCGTCCGCCACTGCGCCGTGCGCATCCTTCTCCAGCGTGGCCAGGCCCTGCCCGCCGTGGCAGGCGGTGCAGCCGAAGCGGCCGGTGTCCTTCGGGGTGTGGTAGCTCGCCGGGTGGAGCCGGAAGGGCTCCGGGGCGCCGGCCATCGAGGCGTCCTGCACGCCCAGGTGGCAGGTGGTGCAGCGGTCCACGCGGTTCTCGAAGTCCGGCAGCCAGATCTGGCGGATGGCCACGGGCTGCTGCTGGTAGGCCTTGGCGGCCTGCAGGCTCTTGGCCCGTGAGGCCCCCAGCCGGGCGAAGGCCCGCTGGAAGCCCCGGTAGGGGCGGAGGGCGTTCTTTAGCGGGGAGACCGCCAGGACCGCCAGGAACAGGATGCTGGTGATGGCGAAGATGCGTCGCAGAGGCACGGGAACTCCGTCAAGCGGGGGGATACATGTTCCAGGGCCAGACGAGCGACCACCCGGGACCACGGAAGAAGGTGCCGATGAGCGTGAGGACCGTGGCCACGAGGATGAACCAGGTCATGATCCACTCCGGCAGGGTGACGCTCACGAGGAACCGGCGCAGGCGCCCCTCCTGGCCGTCCCCGTAGACCGAGAACATGGCGGCCCCGATCAGGAGGGTCGGGACCACGATGGGCCAGCAGGCGAACAGGGCGAAGAACGCGGCGAGGAAGGCGGCGGCCCCGCCCACCCAGAGCCGGGTCCGCGCCTTGTCCCCCGACCAGAGGGGCCGCGCCGACAGGTTGATCTTCGCGTAGGGGATCACCACGAGGGCCACCACCACCAGGCCGGGGAAGACCACGCCGGCGACCACCGGCGGGAAGTAGTGGAGCAGCTCCTGGAGGCCCAGGAAGTACCAAGGCGCCTTGGAAGGATTGGGCGTCTCCAGGGGGTTCGCGATCCCTTCCAGGGGGGCGTTGAAGAGCAGCGCGAGGACGGCGAGGACGATCACCACCACCTGGAAGCAGATCACCTCCCGGAGGATGAGGTTGGGGTAGGTCATCACCCAGCGCTCCTCCACCCGGCGGAGGGTGGCCCGCGCGTCGGGGCGCACCAGGGCCACGCGCTTGGGCACGGCCACCGGGTCGCTGGACTCGACGACCTTCAGGGGGGGCATGGGCTGGCTCATGGTTCCACCTCGTCGTCGGCGGGGGGCTCAGGCGGACCCTGCACGCCGCCGTCCTTCCGCACCCGCCAGATGTGGACGCCCAGGAAGCCGAGGAGCGCCGCAGGCAGAAGCACGCAGTGGAGGACGTAGAAGCGCAGCAGGGCGTTCTCGGAGACGATGTTGCCGCCCAGCATGAGGAACCGGAGGGGCGGCCCGAGGATGGGGGCCTCCTTCGCCATGTTCGTGCCCACGGAAACGCCCCAGAAGGCCAGCTGGTCCCAGGGCAGCAGGTAGCCGGTGTAGGAGAGCAGCAGCGTGACCAGGAGGAGCACCACGCCGATCACCCAGTTGAACTGGCGGGGCGGCCGGTAGGCGCGGTGGTAGAACACCCGCCCCATGTGCAGCAGGGCCCCGAGCACCATGAGGTGCGCGGCCCAGCGGTGGAGGTTGCGGTAGAACACGCCGTTGTCGACGACGAACTTCAGCTCCTTCATGTCCCGGTAGGCCTGGGGGACGGAGGGGTGGTAGTAGAACATCAGCAGGATGCCGGTGGCGATGAGCACCACCAGGGCCGAGACCGTGATCCCGCCCAGCCAGTAGGTGTGGCTGAACTTCAGCGTCTTCTCCCGCACCTTCACCGGGTGGACGTGGAGGAAGAGGTTCTCGAAGATGACCAGCGAGCGGTTGCGGTTCGTCTCCGCCGTGCCGTGGCGGACGATGGAGCGGTACACCGCCGAGCCCCGGATCAGGGTGCCCAGCTGGGAGAAGGAGAAAGCGTTCCCGTTCATACCTTCAGCACCTTTCCGTGGGGGACGACCACACTCGTGTCGACCGTGAGGTTCCCGTCGGTATCCGCCTTCACCTCCAGCCACGGCAGGGCGCGGGGCGCCGGGCCGTGGACCACGCTCCCCTCCGCGTCGAAGCGGCTGCCGTGGCAGGGGCAGGCGATCACGCCCTCGTCCGCGTGGTAGCGGGTGATGCAGCCCAGGTGGGTGCATACGGCGGACAGCGCGAAGACGCCGCCCTGGCCGCCGACGATGTAGGCCCGGTGCTCCTCGTCGAACTTGATGGTGCCCTCCGGGTAGTCCTGGAGGTGGCCCGCCTTGAACTCCGTCGGGGGCTCGAACAGGACCTTCGGTTCCAGGTAGTCGAGCACCGTGAGCCCCACCCCGACCGCGGTCAGGGCGCAGGCGCCCAGGCCCAGCCGGGCCAGGAACTCCCGGCGGGTCTCCTCGCTCGACTTGAGCGGCAATGCCATGCCTTCCCCCGCTTCACGCACTGGCGCGCTCCTTTCCTGCAAAGCTCTGCATCGTGATGGTCCCCACCGGGCAGCGCAGGGCGCACAGGCCGCACCGGATGCAGGTTTCCTCGTCCTTGATGAAGATCGAACCGGCCCGCTCCCCGGCCAGCAGCAGCGGCGCCAGTTCCCGGGCCGAGGCCGGCACCTCGCCCTCGATCAGGGAGGGCACGATCTCGATGCAGTCCTCGGGGCAGATGTCCTGGCAGCCGCCGCAAAGGATGCACTCCGTGCCCTCGTCGGGGTTCTGCTCGAAGATCGTGTTCGTCCAGCAGTGGAGGCAGCGCAGGCCCTCCCGGCGCGCCGACCGCTCGTCGAAGCACTCCTCGACTTCCGCGAAGCCCACCCGGCGGGAGGTCGGCCGCATGGGCGGCTGCTGGCGCGGGATGCCCTCGTAGTCCCAGACGCGCTCGTAGCGCTCCTCCTGCTCGATCTCCACGGTGATCTCGGGCTCGGGGCAGGGCCGGCCCCGCAGGAACTCGTCGATGGATCGCGCCGCGCGCTTGCCGTCGGCCACGGCGCTGATGGCGATGCGCGGGCCGAAGGCCGCGTCGCCGCCGGTGAAGACGCCCGGCGCCGTGGTCGCGAGGGTGTCGGGATCGAAGATGATCCGGCCCTGGGCCGTCTGGATGCCGTCCTCCGGGCGCAGGAACGAGAACTCGCCCGTCTGCCCGATGGCGACGATGACCGTGTCGGCCTCGAGGACCTCCTCCGAGCCTTCGTCGAACTGGGGGGCGAACCGCCCCGTCTCGTCGAACACGCGGGTCACCTTGGAGAAGGCGATGCCGGTGACCGAGCCTCGCTCCCCCACGATCTGCTTGGGCCCCACGCGGTAGCGGAAGCGGATCCCCTCGTGGCGGGCCTCCTCCACTTCCTCCGGGGCGGCCGGCATCTCCTGCTCGGATTCCAGGCAGCAGACCGTGACCTCGCGGCCGCCGAAGCGGACCGCGCTGCGGGCCACGTCCAGGGCCTGGACGATGGACAGGCTGCGCTCCATGTTCGCCTGCTCGCCGCCCCGGGCCGCGGTGCGGGCCACATCGAGGGCCACGTTGCCGCCACCGACGACCACGACCTTCCGGCCCATGTCGACCTTGTAGCCCAGGTTCAGGTTCAGCAGGTAGTCGATGCCCTTCAGCACGCCGTCCAGCTCGATGCCCGGCGTCCGCAGGTCGCGGCTCTGCATGGCCCCCACACCCAGGAAGATGGACCGGTAACCCTGGGCCTTCAGGTCCGCCAGCGTGAAGTCCCTGCCCAGCCGGGTGTTGGTTTTCAGCTCCACGCCCAGCGAGAGGATGGCGTTCACCTCGAGCTGGATGAGCGCCCGGGGCAGGCGGTACTCGGGCACGCCCAGCCGCAGCATGCCCCCGGCCACGGGCGCCGCTTCGAAGATGGTCACCGGATAGCCCAGGAGGGCCAGGTCGTGGGCGCAGGCCAGGCCCGCGGGGCCCGAGCCGATGACGGCCACCTTCTCGGCGTAGCGGTCCGTGCGGTGGCCGTAGATCTCGGCCAGCACGGAGAAGTCCATCATGCTTTCGACGCCGAACTTCTCCGTCACGAAGCGCTTCATGGCGCGGATGGCGATGGGGGCGTCGAGCTCGCCCCGGCGGCACACCGCCTCGCAGGGGGCCGCGCAGATCCGCCCGCAGATGGAGGCGAGCGGATTCGGGCGGCGGGCGACCGCGTAGGCCTCCCGGTACTTCCCCTGCGCGATCAGCGTCACGTACTTGCCCGCCTCGGTATGGACCGGGCACGCCCACTTGCAGGGGAAGTTCCGTTCAAGCCATTCCTGGCTGACGTCGGCCAAGGAGCTACCTCGCGATCTCGAAATCGGCCTGCGTGCTGCCCGCGACCTTGACGGCCTTCTGCGCCGCCTTCAGCTTCGGGTGCCAGACCTTCACGGTGAACTGGCCATCGGGGACGTTCTTGATCTCGTAGCTGCCATCCGCCTTGGTGACGGCGTAGTACGGGGTGGGCACGGCCACGACGAAGCCTTCCATCTCGGGATGGACCTTGCAGAGCAGCGTCGCCTGGCACTCGTTCTTGAAGGTGTAGCTGCGGGACTGCCCCTGGGGCCAGGTGCCCAGGTTGAACTTGCTGCAGCAGGTATCGGGGGAGAAGACGTTGTGCAGCACGGCGTCGTCGTTGTGGAAGTCGACCGTGGTGCCCACCTGCACGGGGAGCACATGCGGGATGAAGACCAGGTTCTTCTGGTCGACCACGGCGTGCTTGGCGGGGGCGGGGAAGGTCTTGCCGGGGATAGCGTCCAGGTAGACCACGGCGTCCGCGTTGTTGCGCACGCCCTTGCAGGCGACTTTCCCGTGGAGGTCGCCGGCGGGGAGCGAGCCCGCCACGCCGAGGGCCAGGATGGTGCAGAGTGCGAGTTTCATCGGAGGACTCCTGTCATGCAGAGGCAGGGGGCGCCGGGGCGCCCCCTGCGAAGGGGATTAGAAGGCGGCGCGGATGATGGTGTTGATGGCCTTGTTGCTGCCGACTCCGGCCTGGTCCGACTTCTGGTACTCGAGCATGAACTTCACGTTGGCCGCGGCCAGGTAGGTGAAGTTGAAGTTGGAGACCTTCAGGGGCTGGACGGTGGTGTCGCCGGGCGTGAGCTTCTCGAAGCGGGCGGAGAGGTGGAAGGGCGGCGCGATCACGTAGTCCGCCTGGACGAAGCCGGCCCTGTAGGTGCGGTCGTTCGTGCTCACCACGGTGAGGTTGTCGGCGGTCCGGAGCTCCAGGGTGTCCCGGCCGTCCAGGTAGACGCCGAACACGTTCAGGTCCATCCAGGTCCAGGAGGCGTAGACGCCGCCGCGCGTGTAGCTCGTGTCCTGCATGTGGAAGGGGTTGGTCCCGTCCACGGGGTCGATGACCGGGCCGTTGATGTCCCCGGCCAGGAAGTCGACGCTGGTGGCGTTGCCCTTCAGGCCGAACACGCCCACGCGGAAGGAGTTCTCGCGCCAGTTCTCGGGCGGCAGCTGCACGCCTTCCGTGTCGCCGTCCAGGCCCATGCCGCCGAACTTGTAGTCCATCCGGAGGTAGACGTCCTTGTGGGTGCTGTTGTTGTAGTTCCCGTTGGGGGAGCCGGTCGTGCCGAGGGCATTGGCGCCGCTGACCGGCGTGTTCGCCCCGGGGCTGATCTTGCTCATGATCCCGAAGGTGTAGAAGAAGCGGTGGCTGAGGACGCCGTAGGCCTCGATGGCGCGGGCCCGCGCGGGCAGGGACACGACGCCGGCCGCGTCATCCAGGATGCCCACGCCGCCGCGGTAGCCCACGGGGTTGTAGTTGAACATCGAGTCCACGCCGTTGTCGGTCATGATCCACATTTCCTGGAACCCGTCGTAGAGGTTCGGCGCGAACTTCCCGATGCGGACGTTGAAGGCGTGCTCGGGCCCGAGGATGGAATCGAAGTCCAGGCGGGCGTGCTCGATCTCCGTTCCGGCGCTGCCGTCGGAGTTCTCGGCGTGGGTCAGCTCGGCCATGAAGCTCAGGTGCTCGCCCAGGGTGCCCGCCGCGAAGAGGTTCACCTCCTGGGGGAACTGGAAGTCGTTGTGGACGACCGTCTTGTTGCCGGAGGCGTCCGTGGCGGCGTTGTAGACGCTCGCCATCTTCACGTTCACGGCCAGGGGGGCGTTGCCCGGCAGCTCGTTGGGCCACACGGCCGCCGGCCACACGCGCTTGTAGGCCTCGGACCCGAGCGAGACGGGCTTCTGCTTGATCTGCTCCTCGGTCTCCTTGGGCATCCGGTAGCCGTTCAGGCGGAAGGCCTCACCGAAGGCGTTGAGCTTGGGGAACACCGTGTGGCAGGTCACGCAGGAGGTCTGGTACTTCCGCGCGAAGATGGGGAAGGCGCGGGCGGGCGTGACCAGACCCAGGACGAGGCCCACCAGCAGGGCGAGCCCGCCGAGGGGGCGGAACGGATGTCGAAGGACATGGCGCATGGGGGGTGCTCCTTGGGATGGGTTTCAGCCCCAAGGAATACGACTGGCCACCGGCCCCCACCATCAAGCGCCTGCATCATTCTGTGTGGGGAGAATGCATCACGGGTGTGTCACGGATGCGATCATGCCGATTTTAATAAATAAAATAATTAAAGTTATATTTCAAGGCTCCGAGGGCCATCCCGCTTCAGACGATCCCCTTCTGGAAGGCGAAGGCCACCGCCTCGGCCTTGGAGTGCACCTCCAGCTTGTCGAGGATCTTCTGGGTGTGGTTCCGCACGGTCAGGGCCGAGATGTGGAGGAAGTCCGCGATCTCGGGGGTGGTCCGCCCCGCGGCGATGAGGCCCAGGATCTCCACTTCCCGCTGGCTGAGCCGGCGGGCCCGGGCATCCGGCGACTCGCGGGCGTTCTGCGCAGCCGGCCGGGGCGTCGCGCCCGGCTCGGCCCCTGCGGCGGGCGCGGCCGCCGGCTTCAGGATGTGCATCAGGTAGAAGTGGTGGGGCGGCGGGATCGTCAGCTGGAGGATGACCACCTCGGCCAGGACCAGGTGCCGGTCCTTCGCCATGAAGCGGAGGTCGAAGTGCCGGACCACCTCCCCCCGGCCCGCCATGCCCACCAGGGGGCAGTTCTCGCTGCAGTAGCGGTTGCCCCAGCCGTCGCACCCGCCCATCAGCTCCGCGCAGCAGGCGCCCACGGCTTCCTGGGCCGTGTAGCCCAGCAGGGCCTCCGCGCTGTGGTTCCAGGCCGCGATGTGGTTGTGGCGGTCCGTGATGAACACGGGGTCGGGGGAATCATCCACCGTCGCCAGGATGGGGCGCAGGGCCTCGGGCAGATGGGAGGCCGCGCTCACCGGAGCTCCCCCGATCCCCGGCGGGCGGCGACAGGCTGGCCTGGAACTCGACTCATGGGATCCGCTCCGTGGTCCCGGAGGGCCAGTGATGAAGAAAATGCGTCGTATTCTCCGCAGCACAACGAGGACCTGTCCACAGAAATTTCACATGTATTTGTATAAACAAGATTTTAAGATCCGCGCCATTGCTGCCTTCCTCCGGTTTTTACCAGGGGGGTTCGCGGGGGCCCGCCCCGCCGGCACTTGACAAACCTCCGCCCCCAGGTCCCATCCTTAGCCCCCTAGGAGTTCCACCGTGGCCAGGAAGCCCAAGCAAGCCGAAGCAAGTGCGTCAAGCCCCGTCGCTGAACCCTCGGCGAAGGGCCAGAAGCTCGTGATCGTCGAGAGCCCGTCGAAGGCGAAGACCATCACCAAGTACCTGGGCAAGGGGTACAAGGTCATGGCCTCCGTGGGCCACATCCGGGATCTGCCGCGCAAGCTGGGCGTGGACATCGAGAACGGCTTCCAGGAGGAATACGAGATCAGCCCGGCCAAGGAGAAGGTGGTCCGGGAGCTGCGCACCGCCGCCAAGTCCGCCTCCGAGATCGTGCTCGCCACCGACCCCGACCGCGAGGGGGAGGCCATCAGCTGGCACCTGCTGGAGGCCATCAAGCCGCCCAAGAGCCTGCCCGTGAGCCGGGTCCTCTTCAACGAGATCACCCCGGCGGGCATCCAGAAGGCCATGGCCGCGCCCACGGTCATTAATAAGAAGCTGGTGGACGCCCAGCGGGCCCGCCGCGTGCTGGACCGCCTGGTGGGCTACAAGGTGAGCCAGGTGCTCTGGGACAAGGTGCGCCGGGGCCTCTCGGCCGGCCGCGTCCAGAGCGTGGCCGTGCGCATCATCGTGGACCGCGAGAAGGAGATCCAGGCCTTCAACCCCGTCGAATACTGGGTGCTCAAGGCCAAGTTCGCCGCCAAGCTGCCGCCCAGCTTCTGGATGAAGCTGGTGAAGGTGGGCGGCGAGGCCCTGCAGCTGGGCAACAAGGAGACCAAGCGCCGGGTGGCCGATGCCGCCCAGGCCAAGGACCTGAAGGCGAAGCTGGAGAAGGCCGCGTACAAGGTCACCGGCCTCGAGACGAAGGAGAAGAAGCGGAACCCCGCCGCCCCCTTCACCACCGCCAAGCTCCAGCAGGAGTCGGCCCAGAAGCTGAAGATGAGCGTGAGCCGCACCATGCAGAACGCCCAGCGCCTGTATGAGGGCGTGGACTTCGGCGAGGGCCCCGTGGGCCTCATCACCTACATGAGAACGGATTCGCCCCGCATGGCCCCCGAGGCCGTGGAGGCCACGCGCGAGCTCATCGCCAAGAAGTACGGCAAGGAATACCTGCCCGCCAAGGCCCGCGTCTACACGGGCAAGGCCGGGGCGCAGGACGCCCACGAGGCCATCCGCCCCACGGACGTCGCCCGCACGCCCGAGAGCCTGCGCGGGCACCTGGAGCCCGACCAGTTCCGCCTCTACGCCCTCATCTGGCGGCGGACCATGGCCTCGCAGATGGAGGCCGCGCGCTTCGACGAGACCGTGGTGCAGACCGAGGCCGAAGTGGGCAAGGAGACCGCCCTGTTCGAGGCCAAGGGCGAGATCGAGCGCTTCCCCGGCTGGCTGGCGGTCTACCGCGCCGAGAAGACCGAGACCGAGGCCGAGTCCATCGCCGACGCCACCAAGGGCGACGAGGAGGACGAGGACGAGGCCCTGCTGCCGGCCCTCAAGCTGGGCGAGGCCCTGAAGCTGGAGCAGCTCGACGCCGACCAGCAGTACACCAAGCCCCCCGCCCGCTTCAACGAAGCCACGCTGGTGAAGGAGCTGGAAGAGGACGGCATCGGCCGCCCCTCCACCTACGCCAGCATCATCAGCACCATCCAGGACCGCGACTATGTGAAGAAGCACGAGGGCCGCTTCAAGCCCACGGAGCTGGGCATGGTGGTCACCGAGCTGCTCATCCAGGGCTTCCCGCGGCTGCTGGACAGCAAGTACACCTCGGGCATGGAGGGCAACCTCGACCTCATCGAGGACGGCAAACTCACCTTCAAGAAGGCCATGACCGACTTCTACGGCCCCTTCGAGATGGCCCTGGCCGCCGCCGGCACGGACATGCAGAACCTGAAGGCCGGCGTGCCCACGGGCGAGAAGTGCCCCAAGTGCGGCGACCGGAAGAAGCACCCGGGCGTGCTGCTCAAGCGCATCGGCCGCAACGGGCTCTTCGTGGGCTGCACCAACTACAGCGCCGAAGCCGAGAAGGACAAGTGCGACTACACGGCGGACCTCGAGAAGATGGAGGAGCCCGAGGACGCGCCGGAGTGCCCGCTCTGCGGCACCACGCCCATGAACCTGCGCAAGGGCCAGTGGGGCCCCTTCTGGGCCTGCCCCAACTACCCCAAGTGCAAGGGCATCGTGAAGGCCGATCCCAAGGGCATCCCCGTGCCACCGGACGAGCCCATCGGCGAGAAGTGCCCCAACTGCGGCAAGGACTTCGTGAAGCGCCACGGCCGCTACGGCGAGTTCATCTGCTGCATCGACTACCCCACCTGCAAGACGGTGAAGAAGGAGATCCTCGCCGTGCCCTGCCCCAAGTGCGGCGGCGGCCTCAGCCCCCGCAAGACCCGCTTCGGCAAGGTCTTCTACGGCTGCACCAACTACCCCAAGTGCGACTTCACCGCCTGGGACAAGCCCGTCCCCGTCACCTGCCCCGCCTGCAAGAACCCCAGCATGGGCGAGAAGACCCGCAAGCCCCGGGGCAAGGATCCCATCCAGGTACTGCTCTGCCCCAAGTGCGGGCATGAAGAGCCGATGGGATGACGACCTGGTGGGCTCCCAGAATGCGAGAAGATCACCCCAGTCTAGATTGAAATATTTCGAATGAAATTAATGGAGTTGTGACAGATTGTCCTAAAAAGTATTTCGGGCAGGTGCTATTCAATTATAATAACTGCCGAGTCAACCCCTTCAAACCGCACGTGCTCGAACAAGAAACGGATCGGATGAATTCATCGGTGCTTCCAACATAGACTGGACTCTTCTTCGCTGGCCTTGCACAGGATGCCATAACTTGGTCCCACGAACTGTTGCAGTAAAAGCGATGCCTTCCGACTGCAATAGAGCGAGCAAATTCCGCACCTTTGCCTGAGCTTCTTGGCCCATTCCACGCGATAGGGCATTTTCCTTTCGTCCGTTTCCACGCTGAAAATATAGTTTGCGTAGCATGGTGAGAGCAACGCGAATTCCGATTGGCATTTCAGTAGACCTTAGAATGTCGGCATTTGTAGAAACATCATCAAAAATATCACCATCACAGCCTTTGATCCATTCCGGGAATGATTTCGCACTGTCGTAGCCAAACACACGCTCGAACAAACAGTCTTCTATTTGCAAATCGGTCGGCGCAGATTCTGGTGCATGAAAATCACCAATCATAATAGATTTAAGAGTCAATCTTTTAGGAATGGGTCCATCTCCAAGATCGAGCAGAGGCAACATTCCATCCTTAATTGTTATTCCTCCAAAATCAATTTCATCCATATTTGATGTTGCCCGAGCCACCTGAACAAGATCCAATGCAAGCATGTCAGCACCCCACCGACGAAGGGCTTCAGCGCACGCGGTTGTCGTTCGTCCAGTCGCAGCTCGATCATCCGCCTCGCGTAATTTGTTTGTGGCCAAGTCAACTCCAACTGGGCCCATGCAATTACGCCAACGCCGGGCATTTGGTTCTTCGTAGGGGGTCAGAGCGAATCGGATAACATCACCGGCCCGAAGAACGTCGAGCAATTGGTCATCTAGAAATATTCGCCCGCCATCGGTCTGATCTCGGGTGGAGAGCCCAGGAAGGCGCATAAGGAGCGGGCGGGCTGCCTCATCAGGTTCCATGCCGGTTGATCGACGAAAAGCTTCGAATATCTGCGCCTCTGTAATTGGGCCAAGGCCCGAAGCCGTAACCCGAGCTTCAGAGGCAAGTGATTCCAAAATATGGCGAACAGAAGTAGCATCAAGATATTCATGAATACCTGCCTCGCGTTCACACGTTTTTGCAACAATATTATCCCAAGCCCTCGATGGCGCGGATTGATCATCCCCCTGAAGAATTTCTGACAATAGGTTGCCTCTTGACAAGTAACCTAATAGTAAAGGTCGATTGGGAAGCCAGTCTGGTAATTCATCAGTAAAACCTCGACTACGAAGATAGTTTCTCATTTCAGATAATGAAAATCCATCTAACGTCAATCTCGTTGTTACGTCGCTCAGGCCGAGTGCAGAATCCATCTCTCGTCGGTTATCAAAGAAATGATCTCGCCCAGCTACAATAAACCCTTGTCCATTTTTTGTGAGTTCTGAGAATTTTTTTGCTAATACGACAGCAGCCCGCCTAGCCTCTCTCATCCGGGCAGGATCGCGGGGAGTCCATTGAATCGAAGCGGCCTCATCAAATCCATCCAATAATACAATTAATTTACCCGCATAAAGTGCTCGAACAAGTTGGTTTGGGTTGGTAAATCCAATATATCTAGCGTGGCGCTCTAGCGCTTCTGCAACGTTTCGCTGGCCCCAGTGATCGCGGAGATTAAGTAATATTGGCGTCCGATGGATTTCACCCTTAGATCGTCGCTTTCTAAGTTCAAAAAATATCTCTCGAAGAGTGACCGATTTACCCATTCCATAGTCCCCAAGGAGGACCATTTGTTCTCCTGCAATCAATTTGTTTGTCACTTCCTTTACCGAGAGTCCACTTCCATCAACCTCATCGCGAATAACCATTGTTTGATATTCAATTCCAGTTAAATCATGTGAGTCTGTATCTGGATTTGTCGCACTTCCAAATGGGTAGTTTTTTCGCAACTCTAAGTATCCATCAACATCAAGAATTTTTCGTTCGAATTGACTCAATGAAAGTATTTCAATATTTTTACTCTGAGCTTCCGTGCGTTGATCAGCTGTTGGCTCTTCCTCCGTGATAATCCACAGTTTTACCATTCGGCCCTTCTTGTATCGTTCGTCACGATATTTTACCATTTTTTTTGCATCATCTCGAACTTTATCAAGAGTTCGCATTCGAGTGCATTCAAAATAATGTGTAAGGTCTTCTGTTTCAAAAATACAATCTCGTTCGCGTCCGTCGACTATAAGAGCACCACCATCTCCATCAAATCGCCCCCAAAGCGCTCTCGCGATTCGCCTAACTTCATTTTCAAACTCAGCCCCAGTAGTCCATGGATTCATTTTATATTCCTTCCGTAAATAATATTATTTCTTGCATATTGAATTTTTAATGTTTGATGCAATTTGGCATAATATTTTTTGGTGAATAACAATTAAATTGCCTGTTTTTATAATTTATTGTTTATTTACAATCAGACCTGGATTTGAGAACTGTAAGCTGCGATCTAAAAATTATATACACCATTCCCTCATTATTATCAAGAGACTTGATGAAATGCACATACGATAGCCACTTTGACTCATATCGATAAATGCGCCCCCCCAGCCTCCTGCAAGACCAAGCCGAAGGCGGTTCCCAGCAGAGCAGGGAGAGGGCCGGGGCCTTGTTGCTGTGCTGTTTCGTCGCAAAGTATCACTGGAGTCACTGAATTCAGTGGCTAAAAGCAGTTGATTAACGGCCCGGCTCTACGCCTGTTCAGGAATCCGCCTGAATCCGTGTCCATCCGTGGCTCATCACAAGTTTTTGGCCGCCAAGCCGACCTCTGAAATACTCCGCCCATGCTCCAGGACACCCCCTCCTTCCTCGCCTACTGGCGCAACGCCCGGTCCCGCACGGTGCGGGTGCTGGAGGCGCTGACGCCCGAGGACCTGGAGTGGGCGCCGGCGCCCGGGGCCTTCACCTTCGGCGACCTGTTCCGTCATCTGGCGGGGCTGGAGCGGTTCATGTACGCGGAGAATGTGCAGGGCCGCCCCAGCATCTACCCGGGTCACGGGGCTGAACTGGCCGCGGGCCTGGACGGCGTGCGCGCCTACCTGGACCGCTGCCACGCGGAATCCATGGCGATCTTCGGCGCCCTCACGGACGCGGACCTGCGGGCCCCCTGCGTGAACCCTGCCGGAGCCCAGATGGCCACATGGAAGTGGCTCCGCGCCATGGCCGAACACGAGGCCCACCACCGCGGCCAGCTCTACCTCATGGCCAGCCTCCGCGGCCGCCCCGTCGCCCCCCTCTTCGGCCTCACCGAAGAACAGCTCGCAGCGGCGTCCAAGGCGTAAAGCCGTTGAGGTCGCCGGAACCCGCACCGCGCCGGTTCGGGGAAGGGTTCTTTGGCCGGGGATCGATGGGATGGCATTTCCTCCTTTTCATCCCCTCCATCCTGGCTAAATAGCTTTTTTCGTTAGCCGGGATGAACCGGATGCACAGGATGGCGGGCATCCAGGCCCAGTCCCGGCGTTCATCCGGTTCCACCCCGGCCATCTCGTCGCAGCACCTCACTGAATCAGCGGCCACACAGCGGCTCCTGCCCACCCCTCACGGCCAAGCGCTCACGCGTCGAACCGCACGCCGGTGAGCTGCTCGCTCAGGGTCCACAGGCGCTCGGCGGCGGCGGGGTCGATGGCGTAGGGGCGCACGCCGGCCTTCCCGGGGGCCTCGGGCAGCAGGACGGGGGCCACATCGCAGTCCTGGCAGTAGACGCCGCCCAGGCCCGCCGCCTGCGGGTGGGCCGCGCACCACACGGAGGTGGCCGCGCCCTGCTCCGCGTTCTTGAAGTCGCCGCCCTCGGTCACGGAGCGCCCCGCAGGCACGGTGCCCGGGCCATCCGCCGCCGTCAGCCCGGAGGCCTGGCGGTCCTCCGCCGTCATGTGCCGGCCCAGGTCCGTGAGGATCGCGCCCGGATGGACGGCGAAGGCGCGGACGCCCTTGGCCGCGCCGCGCCGGTCCAGGCCCACGGCGAAGAGCACATTGGCGGTCTTGGCCTGGCCGTAGGCCTGCCAGCGGTCGTAGGGCCGCCGCTGGAAATGCGGATCGTCGAAGTCCACGCCCGCCCGCTGGTGGGCGCGGGAGGAGAGCGCCACCACCCGCGCGCCGCCGGGCTGATGCCCGCCCTGCAGCAGCGCCGGCCAGAGCCGGGCCGTGAGCTGGAAGTGCCCCAGGTGGTTCGCGGCGAACTGGGCCTCGTACCCGCGCGCGTCCCGCTGGAGGGGCGTGGCCATGATGCCCGCGTTGTTGATGAGCATGTGCAGGGGCCACCCCGAGGCCAGGAACGCTTTCGCGAAGGCATCGATGGAGGCCGGATCGAGCAGGTCCAGCGCGGCCACTTCCACGCGGCCCCCCACCTGGAGGAGGCCGCCGAGCCCCCGGCGGGCCTTGTCGAGGTCGCGGGCCGGCACCACCACCGTGGCCCCGGCCCCGGCCAGGACCCGGGTCGTCTCCAGGCCGAGGCCCGCGGCACCGCCCGTCACCACCGCCACCCGGCCCGCCAGGTCGACCCCCTGGAGCACCTCCCGGGCCGTGGTGGCAGCTCCGAAGCCGGACTGGATGGGCGTCTGGGGACTCGACATGGGGCCGCTCCTCGCAAGAAAGGGTCAAGGCTCATTGGATGCCTTCCGGGGCTGAAAGGATCCGGCTCCGGCCCGGGGCGCATTCCGATGAGCATCTCCTCAATCCGCCTCGTTACAGCCTCGTGACCAACCCATCACGCCCTATTTGCAGAGATTCATTATTGCTTGACACAACTAATAAAAAACAATCATTCATCTCTTGACATACTCCAATGGATCTATGAAGAATAAGTCCTTCCACTACTGAAAGATTTCTATGCGCACACGCACACGACTTGCGGGCGCCGGTCTGGCGGCCGGTCTGCTCCTTCCTCTGCTGGCCTGCCTGGGGGGAAGCCGTCAGGCCTCCACGGCGAATGGCGCGTTCCTGGTGCAGGTGAGCCCCGGCAGCCTGAGCATCCCAGCCGGCGGCGGCGGGTTCGCCACCGTGACGACAGCCCGCGGCCTGCCCCACTTCCCCAATGACCCGGGGCCCCTGACCCTCGCCCTGGACCAGGCGCCCGCCGGGGTGATCGGCAGCGGGACCATCGCGGCCGACCACACCTCGGGAACCCTGGCCCTCCTGGTGGACGCCTCGGTGGCGCCCCGGGTGATCCAGGGCCTCCGGGTGAAGGTCAGCGGCAAGGGCGGGGTCGCCGTGGCGACCTTCGACCTGACCATCGCGCCGCCCCTGCCCCCCGGGCAGATCCGGGCCGACCTGGTCCAGGCCAGCGGCGCGCAGCAGCAGGGCGGGACCTACGGCAACACGCCGGTGGTCCAGGAGCCCGTGGCCGCCACCGCCGCCACCGACAGCGCCCAGGTCCAGACCGTCCGCCACGGGTTCCACCCGGCCGTGCCTTCCAACTGACCCCTTTCAACCCCGTTTCGCGAGCACCCATGGTCTTCCGCCCCTCCCTCCTCACCCTGGCGCTGAGCGTCGGCCTGGCGCCCGGCCTGCACGGCCAGGCCGCGCCCGCCCTCTCCTACGCCGCCCCGAACCCCGAGGTGGCCTACCAGGGCCGCCTGACGGAAGCCGGCCTGCCGGTCACCGGCACCCGCAGCTTCACCTTCACCCTCCTGGACAGCCAGAGCGTGGCGCTCTGGACCTCCGGCCCCCAGGACCTCGCCGTGAACAACGGCCTGTACGCGGTGGAGCTGGGCGGCGCGGGCATGCCCGCCATCCCCACGAGCCTCCTGGGCACGCCGAACCTCAAGCTCCGCGTGGCCATCAACGGCGTGACGCTCATCCCGGACACGGACCTGGTGCCCGCGCTCCAGGCCCGCAGCGCCTTCGAGTTCTCCGGCCCCCTGGCCGGGGATGTCGCCGGCACCCAGAACGCCACGGTGGTGCTGCGCCTCAACGGCATCCCCCTTGACCCCACCGCCCCCGCCGCCGGCCAGGCGCTGGTGTTCAACGGCTCCACCTGGGCCCCCGCCACGGCGGCGGGACCCATGGGACCGGAAGGGCCCGCGGGCCCCATGGGCCCCGCCGGTCCCCAGGGTCTCGCCGGTCCGCAGGGCCTCCCGGGCCTGCAGGGCGCCCCGGGCGCCCCCGGCCCCGTGGGCCCCATGGGCCCTGCCGGACCGCCCCTCACCTTCCGCAACGCCTGGAGCAGCACCACCGCCTACGCGCTCGGCGACGCCGTGGCCGAGAACGGGACGACCTATGTCGCCCTCGCGGGCAGCCTCGCCATCGATCCCGCCACGGACGCCGCCGGCTCCGGCGGCCACTGGGCGGTGCTGGCCGCCAAGGGTGATCCGGGGCCCGTCGGTCCCAGCGGCCTCACCGGCGCCACGGGAGCGGCCGGACCGGCCGGCCCCTCGGGCGCCACCGGCCCCGCCGGACCGGTCGGTCCCATGGGTCTCACCGGTGCCACCGGGGCGACCGGGGCTACCGGCCCGGTTGGACCGCAGGGCCCCCAGGGCCTTCAGGGACTCACCGGCCTCACGGGCCCGACGGGTCCCATGGGACCGTTCGGCCCCGCCGGACCGCAGGGCGCCACCGGCCCCCAGGGCCCCGCCGGGCCTCCCGTCTCCTTCAAGAACGCCTGGAGCGGCAGCAGCGCCTACGCCATCGGCGACACCGTGGCGGAGAACGGGTCGAGCTACATCGCCCTCGCGGCCAACCTCAATGTGGATCCCGCCCTGGACGTGGCCGGGTCCGGCACCACCTGGGCGCTCCTGGCCGCCAGGGGCGCGGTCGGCCTGCAGGGTCCCCAGGGACTCACGGGCCCCGCCGGGGCCACGGGCGCCACCGGCGCGATGGGAGCCACGGGGCCCCAGGGCCCCCAGGGACCGCAGGGGCTCACGGGTCCCGCCGGGGCGACGGGTGCCACTGGCGCGACGGGGGCGACCGGCCCGGCCGGGCCTCAGGGACCGCAGGGGCTGACGGGCGCGCAGGGTCCGGCCGGCACCGCCGCCACCGTGAGCGTCGGGACCACCACCACGGGCATCCCCGGTGGCTCCGCCACAGTGACGAACTCGGGGACCTCCAGCGCCGCCGTGCTGAACTTCAGCATCCCCCAGCCCCCGATCATCTCGACCATCCCCCTCGGCTGGCAGCAGACGGGCACGGTCAAGGCCCTGGGGCTCAACTACATCATCGCGCTGGTGGGGATCTTCCCGCCCAATGGCGGCGGTGGCAGCACCAGCTACACGGAGCAGTTCATCGGAGAGGTCCGGATGTTCGCGGGCACCTACGCCCCGGACGGCTGGGCCTTCTGCAACGGCCAGCTCCTGTCCATCGCCTCGAACAACGCCCTGTTCGCCATCCTGGGCACCACCTACGGGGGCAACGGGTCCACCACCTTCGCCCTGCCCGACCTGAGGGCCGCCGTGCCCATGGGCCCCAAGTAGCAGCCGACCCGACCGCCGCCCCGGGCTTCGTCCACCGCCGCCCGCGGCACCTCGTCCTCCACCCCGACCGCCACCCCCTTCAAGAGGTCCCATGCCCTTCCGTCCCTCCCTCCTGACCCTGACGCTGGCCAGCCTGGCCGCCGGCCTGCACGCGCAGGGAACCCCCGCGCCCGCGGTGGTCCTGGCCGCCCCCGCCCCCCAGGTGGCCTACCAGGGCCGCCTGACGGAGGCCGGGCTGCCCGTCACCGGCACGCGGAGCTTCACCTTCGCGATCCTCGACAGCCAGGGCACGGAACTCTGGAACTCGGGCGCGCAGAATGTCTCGGTGAACAACGGGCTCTACGCGGTGGTGCTGGGCGGCACGGGCATGCCCGTGATCCCCGCGGCCCTGCTGGGGACGCCGAACCTCAAGCTCCACCTGGCGATCAACGGCGTGCCCCTGACCCCGGACTCGGATCTGGTGCCGGCCCTGCAGGCCCGCAGCGCCTTCGAGTTCTCCGGCCCCCTGGCCGGGGATGTGGGCGGCACCCAGAACGCCACGCTGGTGCTGCGGCTGAACGGCGTGCCCCTGGACCCCGCCGCGCCCGCCGCCGGCCAGGCCCTGGTCTTCAACGGTTCGAGCTGGGCCCCCGCCACGGCGGCGGGACCCATGGGACCGGAAGGCCCGGCAGGCCCCGCGGGTCCCATGGGCGCGACGGGTCCGCAGGGACCCATCGGCCTGACCGGGGCCCCCGGGCCGCAGGGCGCCACGGGCCCCCTGGGTCCCCAGGGGCTGCCCGGCACCGCCGGAAAGACCGTCCTCCATGGCATCGTCCCGCCCACGGCCAGCCAGGGCGTGGATGGGGACTTCTACCTGGATACCGCCGCCAGCGTGCTCTACGGCCCCAAGGGCGCCCTCATCACCGGCGCCTGGCCCACCCCCGGCACCAGCCTCGTGGGACCGGCCGGTGCAACGGGCGCCACTGGGGCCACGGGCCCGCAGGGCCCCATCGGACTCACCGGCGCCACCGGCCCCCAGGGGCCCATCGGACTCACCGGCGCCACGGGACCGCAGGGCGCCACGGGCGCCACCGGCCCGCAGGGGGCCACCGGGGCGACGGGCGCCACGGGCCCGCAGGGCCTCGCCGGGCCCATGGGCCTGACCGGCCCCGCCGGAGCGGCCGCCACCGTCACCGTGGGAACCACCACCACGGGCGCGGCGGGCACCTCCGCATCCGTCACCAACTCGGGAACCTCCAGCGCCGCGGTGCTGAACTTCACCATCCCCCAGGGCGTCGCGGGCACCTCGGGAGCGGCGGGCCTGCAGGTGCTGGACAAGAACAATGTCGTGCTGGGCAAGGTGACCCGCGCCGACAGCTACGGCTACACCGTCCTGACCTCCACCGGCTACCTGCTGGACATGTCCTGGGATGGCACCGTCTATCCCGCCCAGGCCTGGTTCACGACCTACACCGGCGGCGTGTGCAGCGGGACGGTCTACCTGAATGACGGCAACGGCGGCACGGGCGGCGCCCTGCTCTGGGGCAAGACCGCCTACTGGGTGGGCTCCAAGAACAGCTTCATGGTCCCCCAGAACGTCAACGGCTCCGGCATGAGCATCTCGGTGTCCTTCACCAGCCAGGGCATCGACAACCCCACCTGCTATGCCTCCGGCGGCTCCGCCAGCGGCTGGCAGCTGACCACCATCACCAACGCCGCGCTGGGCCTGCCCGCGACCATCGTTGCCCCGCTGAAGCTGCAGTAGGCCGGCCCAAGGGGCCGCGCGCGTCCTGCTGCGCAGATTTCGATTGACCGGACCTCAATTCGGAACCATTCTGGTTGCGGATTGAGGTCCCATGACCAACACCCGCTACACCGTCGCCATCCATGTGCTCACGCTGCTGGCCTACGCGGGGCCCGAGGCGCTCACCTCGGAATACATCGCCGGCAGCGTGAACACCAACCCCGTGGTCATCCGCCGCATCCTGGCGGGCCTGCGGGTGGCCGGCCTGGTGCGCAGCCAGGGCGGGCCGGGAGGCGGCTGGCAGCTGCTCCGGGCCCCGGACGCCGTGAGCCTCCTGGAGGTGCTGCGGGCCGTGGACACGGAAACCTCCTTCCCCCTGCACGCCACGCCCCCGAACCCGGCCTGCCCCGTGGGCCGGTCCATCCAGGCCCTCCTCACGGGCCACTTCCACGCCGCCCAGGCCGCCATGGAACGGGAGCTGGCCCGCGTCAGCCTCCGCGACCTGCTGGAGGATGTGAAGGCCCAACCGGCCTGAATTTTTTTACCTTTATCCGCAACCATATTGGTTGCATTTTCTATGGGAGTCCCCATGTCCGCCCCCCTCGTCGTCACCGGCGCCACCGGCCAGCTCGGCCGTCTCGTCCTCCAGTCCCTCCTGAAGCAGGTCCCCGCTGGCCAGCTCGTGGCCGCCGTGCGGAGCCCCGAAAAGGCGCAGGACCTCGCCGCCCTGGGCCTCCAGGTGCGCCGCGCCGACTACAGCCACCCCGAGACACTGGCCGAGGCCTTCCGCGGGGCCGGCAAGGTGCTGCTCATCTCCTCCAGCGAGCTGGGCCAGCGCTCCACCCAGCACCGTGCGGCCATCGACGCGGCCAAGGCCGCCGGGGTGCAGCTCCTCGCCTACACGAGCCTGCTGCGCACCGACACCACGCCCCTGCCCCTGGGCCTGGAACACCGCCAGACGGAGGAGTACCTCAAGGCTTCGGGCCTGCCCTTCGTTCTGCTGCGGAACGGCTGGTACACGGAGAACTACACGGCCAGCATCCCCCCCTCCCTGCAGCACGGCGTCTTCCTGGGAAGCGCCGGGGACGGGAAGATCGCGTCGGCCGCCCGGGCCGACTACGCCGAAGCCGCCGCCGCCGTCCTGCTGAAGCCCGACCAGGCGGGCCGCGTCTACGAGCTGGCGGGCGACACTGCCTACACGCTGGCCGATCTGGCCGCCGAGATCGCCCGCCAGGCCGGGAAGCCCCTGACCTACCAGAACCTGCCCGAGGCCGAGTACCTGGCCATCCTCATCGGTGCGGGCCTGCCAGAGCCCATCGCCCGCCTCCTGGCCGAATCGGACACGGGCGCGGCCAAGGGCGGGCTCTTCGATGACTCGCGCACCTTGAGCCGCCTCATCGGCCGGCCCACCACGCCCATGTCTACCTCGGTGGCCGAAGCGCTCAAGGGTTGAGGAACACCACCACCGGGGAACCATCCCAGGGCCCGACGAGCCCGGGATGGCGCCCCGCCGGGTTCCGCCCCATCCTTGGTTCGCTCTGGGTCCGAGGAGGCTGCCATGCCCATGACCAGGCTCGAGGAATTCCTCAACAAGAACGGGGTGGCCCACCAGGTCATCCCCCATCCCCTGGCCTTCACGGCCACCTCGGTGGCGGGGGCCGCGCACATCCGCGGGAAGGAGATGGCCAAGACGGTCGTGGTGAACCTCGACGGCCACCTGGCCATTGCCGTGGTGCCCGCGGACCGGAAGGTGGACCTGGAGCGCCTGCGCCAGGCCGCCGGGGCCGTGTCCGCCGAGCTCGCCGACGAGCGCGAGTTCAGCGGCGACTTCCCCGGCTGCGAACCCGGCGCCATGCCGCCCTTCGGAAACCTGTTCGGCATGCCGGTCTACGTGGAGCCGCACCTGGCGGCCGACCCGGAGATCGCCTTCAACGCCGGGTCCCACACGGAGTTGATCCGCATGGCCTACAAGGACTTCGAGCGGCTGACGCACCCGAAGCTCGTGGACATGTAGCGCGGCGACCCATCCCGACCTCCGGCAGGACGGGGAGGCAGCCCCTGGGCCCAGGCCCGGGCGGGTTACCATCCCCCCATGGGGTCTGTGCTGCTGCTCTTCCTTCTTCCCGTCGGGGGCGGCATCCCCGCCGGCGTGCTGCTGGCCCGGTCCAAGGGCCTGGCCTGGCCCACCACCGCGGGGCTCTACTTCGCCTCGGATGTGCTCCTGGCCCTGGCCTTCGAGCCCATCCTCCGGCTGCTCGTCCTCCTGGCGGGGAAGGTCCCCTTCCTGGCCCGGTTCGGCGCGGCGCTGAAGGAGGCCATGACCCGCAGCGCGGCCCACGTCGGCGGCACGGGCGCGGGCCCCATCGCCCTGGTCCTGATCGCGTTCGGCGTGGATCCCATGACCGGCCGCGCCTCGGCGCTGGCCGCGGGCCACGGCTTCCTGGCGGGCTGGGGCTTCGCCATCGCGGGCGACATGCTCTACTACGCCGTCATCGCCATCACCACCCTGCGCCTGAATGCCTACATCCGCGACCCGAACACCACCATGTGGATCGTCCTCGGCGCCATGATCATCGTGCCCGTTCTGGTCCGCTATCTACGCTCCCTCATCGTGGCCCGCCCGTAGCCCCGATCCGCGGCGTTCCGCGGGTTCCCGGCGGGGTCTTCCCGGAAATTTTGTGGCTCCGGGGCCCGCCAGAGCGAAGAATGGTGCCGTGGTAGGCCGATGCTGAGGAACCAGCTTTCCCACCATCCCCAGATGTTTCTCGCCGGGAAGGACCTTCCCCAGGCTCTGCCCTGCCACGCCACCGAGGAGGTTGCCATGCGCCTGAAGGGCAAGACCATTCTCGTCACCGGCGGTGCCAGCGGCATCGGGCTGGCCACCGTGGAGCGCTGCCTGCAGGAGGGCGCCCAGGTCGTGCTGGCCGACCTGCCCGGCCCCGCCGGCGGACTGCGCGCCCAGGAACTGGACGAGCACCACCCCGGCCGCTGCCTCTTCCTGCCCTGCGATGTCACCTCCACCGACCAGGTGGACCAGCTCATCGCCGATACGGTGGCGCAGTTCGGCAGCCTGGACGGGGTGTTCAACAACGCGGGAGTCGGCGGCATGAATCCCGCCGACAGCTACTCCGACGCCGCCTTCCTGCGGGTGATCGACATCAACCTGACCGGCGTGTTCCGCGTGGCGCGCGCCGCGCTGCGCCAGATGTACCGGCAGGGCCGCGGCAGCATCGTCAACTGCGCCTCGATCCTGGGCCTGTTCGGCCAGACCATGACCGCGGCCTACTCGACCGCCAAGGGCGGCGTCGTGAACCTCACGCGCACGCTGGCGCTCGAAGCCGCCACCAAGGGGGTGCGGGTGAACGCCGTCGGCCCCGGCTACATCGACACGCCGCTGCTGTCGGCGCTGGACGCCAACGCCCTCGAGGCCCTCGTCGACCTGCATCCCCTCGGCCGCCTGGGCCGCCCGGAGGAAGTCGCCAACGCCGTGCTGTACCTGCTGAGCGACGAGGCCAGCTTCACCACCGGCGCCCTCCTGATGGTGGACGGCGGCTTCACGGCCGGGAAGTCCTGATGGCGGCGGCCTGGTAGGTCCCCCGCACCATCTCGACGCCCCAGCGCTTCAGGGCCGCAGGCAGGTCGAACCCGAGCCGCTGGTAGTGGACTCGGACCTCCCGGCCCGCGTCCTCGTAGGCTTCGCGGCTGGCCCAGGCGGCAAGGGTCACGAGGTTGAAGGCGGAAGCGCCGTCCCGCTGCTCGAGGACCAGGTGGCCGCGGAAACCCGGCAGGGTCCGGATGAAGGCCAGGTTCTGCTCCATCCGGTTCGTGAACGCCGCCCGATTGGCCTCGGGCACCACGAAGCAGTCGTGCAGGAAGTAGAGGCCGGGTTCGCGATCCAAATCGAAGGTGAAGGTGGACATGGGAGGGCTCCTTGGGGGCGGGCGGAAGGCCCGCGCCGCCCCCTGATTCTTGTCGCGACGACCATTGGGAACTTGTATGAATTCAGTGGCTCCGGGCAGGGGTAGGATCACTCCATGCAGGTCCACTCCTTCGCTCCCGGCGAGGCGCTCGCCCCCTTCGTCCGCGCCTTCGAGATCATCGAGGTGGGCGCGGCGATGGAGAAGCTGCTCGTCCCGGAGACGGGCCTGATCCTGGGCTTCCGTTACTCGGGCTCCTCGAGCCTGGTGGACGGACCGGCCCGGGCCATCGTCCCGGACCAGGTGGTGACGGGCCTGCGGGCCACGGCCCGGCGCATGCTCACCAGCGCCGGCAGCGGGATCATCCTGGCGAAGTTCCGGGCGGGCGCCGCCGGTGCCTTCTTCGACCCGCCCCTGCAGCAGCTCTTCGGAGCCACCGTCGCCCTCGAGGAACTCATGGACCCCCGGGAGGTCGAGGCGGCCTCGGCCCGCATCCGGGCGGCCTGGACCCACCGGGAACGGGTGGACGCCCTCGAACAGTTCCTGCTCCGGCGCAGGGCGCGCAAAGCCTGGCAGGCGGATCCCCTCGTGGGCGCGGCGCTGCGGGCCATCCACGCCGACCCGGGCGCGATGCGCGTCGGCCCCCTCGCCCGGGACCTCGGGCTGAGCGTCGACGGACTGGAGAAACGGTTCCGTCGCGGCGTCGGAGCCTCGCCCAAGCAGCTGGCCTCCCTCCTCCGGCTGCGGCGCGCCCTCCGGGCACATCGCCAGGGCTCGCCCCTGACCCAGCTCGCCCTCGAGGCGGGGTACTACGATCAGGCGCATTTCATCCGGCAGGTCGTCGCGGCGGTCGGGATGGCGCCGCGGGCCTTCCTCCACACCTCGGAGTTCTGCCTCTGAGCCGAGGCCGGCGTGGGAAGGAAGTGGGCGAAGGTGGAGGGCGCGGCGGGGCGGGTCACGGTCCTCCCTGAAGCTGGGATACTGCCCTATGTCCCTTCCGGTTTCCGATCCCCCTCAGGCCCCCGTGGAGCGCCCGCTCCTGGTCCTGCTGCCGGGCATGGACGGCACGGGGCTGATGTTCGAGCCATTCGTGAAGGCCCTCGGCAGCTTCAAGGCTCGGGTGGTGCGCTATCCGGAGGGCCTGACTTCCTACGCGGCCTGTCTGCACTTCGCCCGGGTTCAGCTGCCCCGGGGCCGGCCCTACCTCCTGCTGGGGGAATCCTTTTCGGGCCCCGTAGCCATGGCCCTGGCGGTGGAGCAGCCGGAGGGCCTGGTGGGCCTCGTGCTTTGCGGCACCTTCGCCCGGAACCCCCGCCCCGGCCTGGCCTGGGCCGTGACGCTGCTCGGGCTCCTGCCGGGCCGCCTGCCCCTCGCCTTGCTCCGCTACCTGCTGCTGGGCCGCTGGGCCACCCCCGCCCTGATGGACCTGGCGCAGACCCTGGCTCCGCAGGTGCCCGCCGCCACTCTGAAGGGCCGCCTGCGGTCGGTGGTGACCGTGGACCAGACGCCCCTGCTGGGGCGGATCCAGGTGCCGACCCTCGCCCTCGTCGCCGCCCAGGACCGGCTGGTGCCACCGGCGGCCACGGACTGGCTCCGCAGCCACCTGCCCAACCTGGATGTCGTGCGGCTCCAGGGCCCCCACTGGCTCCTCCAGACCCGCCCCGACGCCGCGGTCCAGGCCATCGCCGCCTTCCTGGACCGCCTGCCGAAACCCCGGCCCGTCACGCTGGAAACCCCGGTGGCGGTGGAGGCTGACGGGGGACAGTAGAAGCGCGGGGGCCCCTCCGGGTTCCGCTTTCCGCTCCACGGCCGGTTCCTGGGATACTCGCCCCATGCCGTTCCTCTCCCGCCCTGCGATCCGCTGGTCCGTCCTCATCGCCCTCTGGGCGGTGGTGGGCGCGGTCCTGTGGATCGGACTGGTGCAGCTCTTCCTGCTGGCGCTGAACCCCTTCTGCCATGCGCAGCTGCCGGGTGTCGCCAAGGTGCAGGTGGTGAGCGTGGACCGCAACCCGGACAGCCAGATCACGGACTTCGCCACCGTGAAGCACCATGACGCGGAGCGGGTGCTCAACCTCTCCAAGGCCGAAGCCGCGGAGCTGCGCCCCGAGGACGAGGTGTGGATCCTCGACGCCTGGTACGCGGATGGCCTGCGCCCCACCCAGTTCCGCCTGACACTCCTCCGCGTGCTGCTCGAGTACCCGGTGCTCCTGCTGCTGCCCGCCGCCTGGGGCCTGTGGCGCGTGCGCCGGGCGAAACAGGTGGCCGACGCCGCCCCGCCCCCGCCCGTGCGCCGCGTCTTCACCGACGACTTCCACCTGCGGGCCCAGCGCTTCGCGAAACCCGCGGCGGAGAAGAAAGATCCGCCTCGGGACACCGAAGACAGCTGAGGACCGGACCCTACTTCGCGGGTTCCTTCGGGGGCTTGGGCGCCCAGAACGCGGGATCGCTGGCGACCACGGAGGACGAGGGATAACTCAGCTTGGGGTCGAAGGCGAAGAGCTGGTTCTCCACCCCGTTGACCGTCTCCGTGAAGGTCTTCTGCATGGCCTTGCGGCCCGCTTCGCCCAGGGCGTCCAGGAACGATTTATTGGCGGCATCCATGGCGTCCATGTCCGCCAGGGACTTCATGGGACGCAGCACCACGAAGGTGGGGGACCAGGTGCCGGCCTCCACCTCGTAGAACGCGAAGGAGGCCGGGAAGTGGCTCTTCTCGTAGGCGGCGAGGGCCATCTTCACGCCCTCCTCGAAGGCCGGGCCCATGCCCTGCTTGATGCGGAAGGTGCGCACCCGCATGTACCGCATCTTGCCGATCTCCACGGGCGGTCCGTAGCTCAGGTCCTTGCGGAGGGTGCCCAGGAAGCTGCGCGTGCCGCCGAGGTGGTCGCCGTCCTTCATGGAGATGGCGTCGATCTCCTTCTTGAGGGCCGGGTTGTGGTCCCCCTCGTTGTGCTTCGCCTCCCAGTCCGCGTACGAGCCGTAGCCCATGATGAACCAGGCCTCGGAAGGCCCGGTGAGCGAGCTCATGCCGAGGTAGTGGTCCGTGGACTTGCCCTTGGCGAGGACGCGGCCCCAGGCGGCCTCCGTGGCCGCGTGGGCCGCGCCGTGGCCCGGCTTGACCTCCTCGCGGTAGAACATCATGAGCGGGGGCGGCGGCTGGGGGCCGCCCTGGGCCCGCAGGGCCGTGAAGCTCGGCGCCAGCAGGGCCGGGGCCAAGAGAAAGGCCAGCCGGAAGGCCGGGAACGGGGAGAAGAGGGAATGCTTCATGGAAGCCCACCTCCGGAGGGCGGTCCCGAGGGTAGTCCTCATTCATTGTCCATACCTAGTATTTTTTATGTTGTAACACGATTGTTAAACCGTTTTAATCCAATTTAATACCATGCAATGATTATCCAAGCGAAGCAGTTCCGGCGGCCTGCCAGGCCTGGCGGAGACGCCCCCGCAGGCGCTGGATGGCGGCGGGATAGGCGGTCTTGTCCCCGTAGAGGTGGTATTCGGCGGCCGGCGTGGGGACCAGGTCCCGCAGGCGGGGGCCGTACTTCGCCTGGAGCAGGGCCAGGATCTGCTCGTAGCGCCACAGGGCCTCGTAGCGCACCGGCTCGCGCCAGACTTCGCAGGTGCCCCAGCGGATCACCAGATCGTCGCCCTCCTGATCCCAGGCCAGGTCCAGGGCGGAACCCGGCAGGTCGGGCAGCTGGCTGGCCAGCCGCAGCTTCAGGCGGTTGAAGCGCTCCCGGCCGTTCTCGATCTGGCCGATGTAGGCCCGTTCTCCCGGGGACAGCTGCGCCGCGTGGGCCTGCCACTGGTCCAGCGTCGGGTAGGGCAGCACCGCCAGCATGGGCCGGTCCGCGAAGCGGTGCTCGCCGGGGCACTGGCAGTCCTGCAGGGAATCATAGATCTCCGTCAGGCCATCTTCGAAGGTGCCCGTCCACCCGCAGACCGGGCAGGTGAGGAGGCGGGTCCTCCAATCGCCGAAGTAGTCCAGGATGAGCGCGGTCACGGGTGCCTCCAGGGATGGCAGGCTCCAGTCTTCCGCCATCCCATGGACACCAGCTGTCCAGTTCAGGTTCTGTCCGCCTTGCCGACTTCCGAGGACCGGAAACTCCGGTAGAGCAGCCAGTCGTAGAGGATCTTCAGGCCGCCGGCGATGAGGAAGGGCACTCCGGCCAGGGCCGGCACCGCGAGCAGGGGCCCGGCCAGCACGGGCGAGATGGCGGCGCCGGTGGTGCGGGCGATGCCGGTGACGCCGGCGGCGGCGGAGCGCTCGTCCGGCGCCACCACGGCCATGGTGTAGGCCTGGCGCGTGGGCACATCCATCTGCGAGATGCTGAAGCGCAGCAGCAGCATCATCACGGCCAGGGGCAGGTTCGGCATCAGCGGCACGAGGATCAGCAGCACGTTGGACGGCACGTGGGTGAACACCATGGTGCGGATGAGCCCGATCTTCCCGGCCAGCTTCACGGCATAGAGGCTGGAGAGACCCGCCAGGACGTTGGCCGCGAAGAAGATCGACCCCAGGGCCCCCGGCGCCACGCCGAACTTCACGTGGAACCAGTAGGCCACGATGCTCTGGATGACGAAGCCCCCGGCGAAGGCGTCCAGGGAGAACAGCGCCGACAGCCGCAGGACCACGCCCTTGGAGGCATGCAGGCCCCAGCGGCTGGCCTGGGCCGCGGCTGGCGGCGCCTCCACGGCCGGCGACATCCGCGTGAAGAGCGCGGCGAGGAGCAGGCCCACACCGGCATAGGCGAAGACCAGCACCCGGTAGCTGGCCACCGGGGTGTGGCCGGCAGCCTGGAGGACCTGGGCGGACCAGCCCCCGGCCAGGGCCCCGAGAGCCGTGGCGAAGGAGCCCGTCAGGTTGTACCAGGCGAAGACGCCCGTGCGGCGCTGCTCGGGCAGCACCTGCGAGAGGGCCGCCTGCTCGATGGCCAGGAAGGGGCCCACCTCGTTGCCCGAGGGGCTGATGACGCCGAAGGTGGCCGCCACCACCAGCACCGTGAAGTCGCCGCTGAGGGCGAAGGGGATGCCCGCGGCCATCATGAGGGCCGCGCCGACCATCAGCATCTTCTTCCGGCCCAGGCGGTCCGCGTGGAGCGTGATCCACAGCGAGATGAGCGTGTCGCCCACCAGGGTCAGCGTGAGCAGCAGGCCGATGCGCCCCTCGCTGAAGCCCAGCCCCGCCAGGTAGAGCACCAGCACCACGGACAGGAACCCGTACGAGAACATCCGCGCCGCCCGCGTCACGAAGAGCAGCCGGCCGTCCGGGCCCAGAGGAGCGTCCATGGAAACCTGGCTGCGGGTGATCAAGGGCATGGGGCCTCCCCCGGGGGCACCTTCCCCTGCCGGGGGCGGTTCCGCGGCGTGAGCCATCCCGCCAGGGTTTCCGCCGCCCTCCCCGCTCGGGAAAGGGTCCCAGCCTCGGCGGCGAGGGCCCGCCGCGCGGCCTCCTCCAGTCCCACCGGAGGCGGAAGGCCGGCCGCCTCCCAGTAGCCGGGTCGGGTCGCGAGCAGGTCTGAGGTCAAGCCTTCGACCAGTTCCCGCGCGACCGCGTCATCCGCGCGTGTCACCAGTCGGATCCAGTGGGACGAGAGGCGCGGGGTGATGAGCGGGATCTTCAGGAGCAACGGCTTCCGGCCCATGACCGCCGCCAGGCGCAGAAGGATCTCCCGCCCCGAGAGGGCTTCCGGACCAGGGAGGTCCCACCAGGTGCTTTCCGGAAGCCCGATGTGCGCTCCCGCCAGGAGGGCCGCCAGGACGCCCTCCAGGGCCACGGGCTCGCTCCGGTGCGCAAGCCACGCGGGGAGCACCATGGCGGGCAGGCGGGCGGCCAGGTCCCGAACGATGGTCCACGAGGCACTGCCGGCTCCGATGATCATGCCCGCCCGGAGTTCCAGCGTGGGCACCGGACCGGCTCGCAGCGCTTCGCCGGTATTCAGGCGGGAGAGCAGGTGCTCCGAGGGCGGTCCCTGGGGGGCGACACCCCCCAGGTAGATGATCCGGCGAACCCCCGAAAAGCCTGCGGCCCGGGCAAAATTCCCGGCCCAGCGAAGCTCCGCTTCGGCCCAGCCCGGCCCGTGGGAACCCATGCCATGCACCAGATAGTAGGCGATATCGCAGCCCTCCAGGGCCGAGGCCAGGGAGGCGGGTTCGCCGATATCGCCTTCGACCCAGAGTCGATCAGGCCAGAGGCGCCTGGCTTCCCCAGGCTTTCGTGTCAGGCATCGGACCTCATGACCGGCCTCCACCAGCGGACCATGAAGGTTCCGACCGATGAATCCGGTGGCACCGGTGAGGAGGACCCGCTGGGACATGCCTGACTCTACTCCGGTGGAGGAGCGGGCTCCATCCGTCCGCGGCCCGATGGCCCCCTGGGCATCGTTTCGCCCCCGGTCAACCGCAGCCACACTGGAGGGCAGAAACGATCCCGCGAGGCCCCCTTGGACATCAAGCTCTCCACCGATACCGAGAAACGCCTGCACGGCGCCATCCAGCGCTTCGTGGCCGAAGAGTACGGCGAAAGCCTGGGCGAGCTGGGGGCGGGCACCTTCCTCACCTTCTGCCTGAAGGAGATCGGGCCGGCCATCTACAACCAGGCCATCACGGATGCCCAGGCCTGCCTCCAGGAGCGCGTCACAGATCTGGAGAACATCTGCTTCGCGGAGGAGACCAGCTACTGGGACAAGGGCGGCGCGAAACGGATCCAGCGCCGACCCGACCATCGGCGGTAGCATCCGTTACCTGCCTCTGGAGCCCCCGGACCCGCCATGCCCCACTGCATCCTCGAAGCCTCGGACAACCTGCTGGACCAGCCCGACTGGACCGCCCTGCTGCGGGAGATCCACGGAACCCTGGTGGCCACGGGCCTCTTCCGGGAGGAGGACCTCAAGAGCCGCGTCTTCCGCCATGCCACCTTCCTCGTGGCGGACGGGGCCCCGGACCGGGCCTTCGTGACCCTGGACGTGCAGCTCCTGGCGGGGCGGCCGGATGACGTGAAGGCCCAGCTCAGCGAGGCCCTGCTGGCCGTCCTCGCCAGATCATTCCCCCGCAGCGCCGAAGGCATGCGGCTGAACCTCACCGTGCAGATCAGCGACCTGCATCGCCCCAGCTACCGCCGACAGACCAGCGGCTAGGAGCCTCCATGGCCGACCCCATCACCGCCCGCCAGCTCACCCTGCTCCAGGTGGTGGCCAAGCATCCGGATGTACCCCGGGACCACCTGATCAAGGCGGGCGCCACGGACGCCGACCTGGCCTACCTGGAACGCCATGACCTCATCCGCGAACGGGCCATCGGCCGCTACCGGGTGTCCCACATGGGCCAGGAAGTCCTGAAACGGAGCCTCTGATCCCGCCTTCCCCCCGCCTTGGCGAAAGACTGGCCCCCGCGCCTCCCCGGCGAGAGAATGCCTCTCCCAGTCCGGAGTCCCCATGCCCCTGCTCACCCGCGCCGAAGCCACCCGCTACGAGGAGACCAGCCGCCACGCCGATGTGATGGCCTTCGTGGCCGGCCTGGAGGCCAAGGGCGACAAGCGCCTGCATGTCACCTCCTTCGGCACGAGCCCCCAGGGCCGCGAGCTGCCCCTGCTGGTGCTGTCCGCCCACGGCGTGACGACCCCCGAGGAAGCCCGCAGCCTGGGCCGGCCCGTGGTGCTCGTCATCAGCGGCATCCACGCCGGCGAGGTCGAGGGCAAGGAAGGCTGCCTCATGCTGGTGCGCGACCTCCTGGACGGTAAGCCGGGCCTGGATGCGGGCCAGATCCTCGACAGCCTCACGCTGGTGGTGGTCCCCCTCTTCAACCCCGATGGCAACGATGCCATCGACCCGGGCAACCGCAGGCTCCACCTGCCCAAGCTCACGGGCCAGCTGGGGCCGGACACCGGCGTGGGCACCCGCGTGAACGCCGCCAAGATCAACCTGAACCGCGACTACCTGCGCTACGAGGGCGCCGAGATGCGCCTGCTCCAGACCCGCGTGTGCCAGCCCTGGGCGGCGGACCTCACCATCGACAACCACGCGACGAACGGCTCGGTCCACCGGTTCTCCATGACCTACGACATCCCCCACACGGTGGAGAGCGGCCGGGGCGAGCCCATCGAGTACATGCGGAACCGGCTGCTGCCGCCCGTCACTGCGGCCCTGAAGGCCAACCACGGCCTGGACTCGGGCTGGTACGGCAACTTCGTGGAGGACGAGCGGGCCCTGGACGCGGACCGGGACGCCGAGCCCGGCGCCTCCGTGCGGGAGGGCTGGATGACCTACCCGCACCACCCGCGCTTCGGCAGCAACTACCGCGGCCTCACCAGCCGCATGGACCTGCTGCTGGAGTGCTACTCGTACATCTCCTTCGCCGAGCGCGTCCGCACGGCCTACGCCTTCATGCTGGAGACCTTCAAGTATGTGGCGGCCCACCGGGACGAGGTAGTGCAGACCGTGGCGGAGAGCCGCACGCCCCGGAGCCACATCGCCGTGCGCTACGAGCTGAAGCCTTTCGAGCGGCCGGTCGAGATCCTCACGCGCACTCCCCGCACCCTGGAGGGCGCGCCCAGCAGCGTGACCATCCCCCATCTGGGCCGCTTTGTGGGCAGCCTGGTGGTGGAGCGCCCCGCCGCCTACCTGGTGCCGCCCTCCGTAGCCGCCCACCTGCGCCTGCACGGGCTCGCCCTCCAGGAGGCCCTGGGCACCTTCGAGGTGGAGGTGCCCGTGGTGGAGGCCCTGGCCTCCGAAGGGGGACGGGCCATCCTCGAAGCCGCCGCCGTGGGCGAACTCTCCGTATCCTGGCGCCACGCACCGCGGAAGGCCCCGGCCGGCTGGTCGCTGGTGCCCACGGACCAGCCCCTGGGCGCCATCGCCGCCTACCTCTGCGAGGCCGAGAGCGATGACGGCGCCGTGGAGAACGGCCTGCTGCCCGTGCCCTCCCTGGGCGAAGAGCTGGCCCTCTGGCGGGTGCCCACCCTGGGCTGAGCACCTCCACCCTCCCCTTCCGGGAAGACGAACGAAGGCCACTGACGGGAATGCATTGGATTTATTTGCATCAAACAAAAGACTTGATAATTAATCTCGAAAAAAGTTTCAAAGCCTGTCGATTCCACCGCCTCCCGTTCGACGCATGAGTAGAACCCGGGACCTGCCGCCATCCTGTGCGGACGCCACCCCGCGGTTCCATCTGAAGCGCCCCGCGGAGGCCCCATGCCCACCAGCACCCCACCCGCCCCCACCCGGACCCGATGGCTCTGGGCGGGCCGCATCCTCAGCACCCTGCCGGTCCTGTTCCTGGCCTTCGACGGCATCGCCAAGCTGGCGCGGCTGCCGCCGGTCCTCGAGGCCTGCGCCAAGCTCGGCTACTCGGAAAACGTCGCGGGTCCCCTCGGCCTCACCCTGCTCACCTGCGTCGTGCTCTACGCGGTTCCCAGGACCTCCGTGCTCGGGGCCATCCTGCTCACCGGCTACCTGGGCGGCGCGGTCGCCACCCATGTGCGGGTCGGTGATCCCCTGTTCTCGCACATCCTCTTCCCGACCTATGTGGCTGCGCTGGTCTGGGGAGGGCTGTACCTGCGGGATGCGCGACTGGGGGCACTCCTTCCGCTCCGGACGATCGACCTTCCCAACCTCAGCCCTTCCAAGGAGGAATGAACATGCGCGTCATGGTCCTGATCAAGGCGACCCAGAACACGGAGGCGGGCGTCCTCCCCGATGAGAAACTCCTGGCCGACATGGGCCGCTACAACGATGAGCTGGTGAAGGCCGGCGTGATGCTCGCGGGCGAAGGGCTCCACCCCAGCTCGAAGGGCGTGCGGGTTCGGTTCTCCGGCGCGGCGCGGACCGTGATCGACGGGCCCTTCACCGAGACGAAGGAGCTGATCGCCGGCTTCTGGCTCTGGCAGGTCCGGTCGATGGCGGAGGCCGTCGAATGGATCAAGCGCTGCCCCAATCCCACAGGCGAGTCGGCCGAGATCGAGCTCCGCCAGGTCTTCGAAGCGGAGGATTTCGGCCCTCAGTTCACCCCCGAGTTGCGGGAGCAGGAAGAACGCCTGCGCGCCCAGATCGCCCAGAAGGCCTAGGCGCACCAGCCCCATCCCAGCCACGCCAACAAGGAGAGCACCCCATGCCAAAAATGATTTTCGTGAACCTGCCCGTCACCGATCTCAAGACGTCGATGGCGTTCTACACGTCCCTCGGCTTCACCAACAATCCTGTGTTCTCGGACGAGACGGCGGCCTGCATGGTATGGAGCGAGGCCATCTACGTGATGCTCTTGACCCATGCCAAGTGGCGCGCCTTCACCGCCCGGGCCATCCCCCAACCAACCTCCAGCGAGGTGATGCTCGCCGTCTCATGCGAGAACCGCGAGGCGGTGGATGCGATGAACACCGCGGCAGCCGCGAATGGCGGGGTGTCTGACATCAACCCCATCCAGGATCTTGGTTTCATGTACAGCCGCGATTTCACCGATCCTGACGGGCACGTCTGGGAGGCGGTGTGGATGGATCCGGCCGCGGTCCCCCATGAGAATCAGCCCAAATGAGAAAACTCCGAATCATCGAACACATGTCGCTGGACGGCGTGATCCAGCATTCCGCCGATGACGACGGTTTCCCCTACAGCGACTGGACCGCGCCCTATCGGACACCCGCTGGCCGGGATGCCATGCTGGCGGCGTACGGCGGGAGCTTCGATCTGTTGCTTGGCCGTCGCACCTACGATATCTGGTCAGGCTACTGGCCGAAGGCGCCGAGCAGCCCGATGGCGGACGGCCTCAATGCGGCTACAAAACATGTGGTGACCCACCGTCCGGAAAGCCTTGAATGGGGCCCGTTCGAGGGCCTTGGGCCGGACGTCGCCGAGGGCATCCGCCACATCAAGGCCCAGGACGGCCCGGACCTGATCCTCTCAGGCAGCTCCACCCTGACATCGACGCTGCTCGAGCATGGGCTTGCGGATGAAGTCCTGCTGGCCGTCTATCCGGTCTTGCTGGGCACGGGGAAGCGCTTCTTTGCGGAGGGAACCCCGCCACGGTCCTTCGAGCTGGTCCGCACCGAAGCCTTCCCGTCCGGCATCCTCTTCACGACTTACAAGGTCGCTGGGCCCTTGAAGACCTTCCCCGACCGTACCGACCGACAGGAGGCTTCGAAATGAGCAAGAACACGATCTGTCTTTGGTTTGAGCGTGACGCAGAAGAAGCTGCGCGCTTCTACACCGAGACCTTCCCGCAGAGCCATCTCGGATCCATCCACAAGGCCCCTTCCGACTATCCAGATGGAAGCGCGGGCGACACCCTGGTGGTGGAGTTCGTGGTCGCCGGAATCCCGTGCATCGGATTGAACGGCGGGCCTCAGTTCAAGCACAGCGAAGCCTTTTCGTTCCAGATCACGACGGAGGACCAGGAGGAAACGGATCGGTACTGGAACGCGATTGTCGGAAACGGCGGCCAGGAAAGCCAATGTGGCTGGTGCAAGGACAAGTGGGGCATCAGCTGGCAGATCACGCCCCGCATCCTGACCGAGGCGATGGCCAGGGGCGGACCAGCCGCGAAGCGCGCGTTCGAGGCCATGATGCCCATGAGGAAAATCGACATCGCCTCCATCGAAGCGGCGATCCGAGGTTGATCGCCACCTTCCGGCCAGCTGCGCCTACCCCCTCGCCCAACAAGGCGGAGTCCGTATCGGGAGGTTGCGGCCCCCTGACAAAGCTGGTCTGATTCCCATGTGACGACATCCGACGCCCATCGAGCCATCGACGCCGTCTGGCGGATGGAATCCGCCCGGCTCATCGCGGGACTCCTGCGGATGGTGCGCGACCTGGACCTGGCGGAGGAGCTCGCCCAGGATGCCCTCGTCGCCGCCCTCGAACAGTGGCCCGAAACGGGGGTCCCCGAGAATCCCGGCGCCTGGCTCATGGCCACGGCCAAGCGCCGGGCCATCGACCGGCTGCGGCGGATCAAGCTGGCTGAGCGGAAGCACGAGGAGCTGGGTCGGGAGCTCGAGGCCCAGCAGGAGACGGCCATGGAGGCCTTCCACGCCGAGTTGGACGATCCCATCGGGGACGATCTGCTGCGGCTCATGTTCATCGCCTGCCACCCGCGGCTCTCGCCCGAGGCCAGGACCGCGCTCACCCTGCGGCTGCTGGGGGGGCTGACGACCGAGGAGATCGCCCGCGCCTTCCTCGTGCCGGAGCCCACCGTTGCGCAGCGCATCGTCCGCGCCAAGCGGACCCTGGCCGAGGCGCGGGTTCCCTTCGAGGGGCCCCGTGGGGCCGAGCTCCACGACCGTCTGGCCTCGGTGCTGGAGGTGATCTACCTCATCTTCAACGAAGGCTATTCGGCCACTGCCGGCGAGGACTGGATCCGGCCCGGGCTCTGCGAGGAGGCCCTTCGGCTCGGCCGCATCCTGGCCGGGCTGGTCCCGCGGGAGCCGGAGGCCCACGGCCTGGTCGCCCTCCTGGAGATCCAGGCCTCCCGGCTGCGGGCGCGCGTGGGACCCGATGGCGAACCCGTCCTCCTGCTCGACCAGGACCGCGGACGGTGGGACCAGCTCCTCATCCGGCGCGGACTCGCCGCCCTGGAGCAGGCCCTGGCACTGGGCGGACCCCCAGGCCCCTACACCTTGCAGGCGGCCATCGCCGGCTGCCACGCGCGCGCCCGCATGGCCGCCGACACCGACTGGACCCGCATCGCCGCGCTCTATGAGGTGCTGGCCCGCCTCACGCCCTCGCCCATCGTGGAGCTGAACCGGGCCGTGGCCCTGGCCATGGCCTCCGGCCCCGCGGCGGGCCTCGAGATCGTCGACACGCTGGCCTCCGAGCCCTCGCTCAGGGAGTACCACCTGCTCCCGAGCATCCGCGGCGACCTCCTCGCGAAGCTGGGCCGCGCCGGGGAAGCCCGGGCCGAGTTCCAGCGGGCGGCCAGCCTCACGCGGAATGACCGGGAGCGGAAGCTGCTCCTTGCGCGGGCCGCCGCCTGCGGCGACGCCTGAGCACACCCAAGCCTCCCAACCCCACCCGGAAGGAGATCCCCATGCCCTACATGCTGCTGATCTTGGAATCGAGGACCCAGCGCCCGAGCCGGACCCCGGAAGAGGGGCATGCCGTCTACGACCGGATGGTGCGCTTTTCGGAGGACCTGCAGGCCCGCGGCCTGCTCGTGGCCAGCAACTCGCTCCGGTCCGACCGGGAGGGGGTCCGGGTGCAGGTGCGGGAGGGGCGGCCCGCCCTCCTGGACGGTCCCTTCTCCGAATCCAAGGAGATGGTCGGGGGCTTCTTCTACCTGGATTGCCAGACCCGGGACGAGGCCGTCGCCATCGCGGCGACCTGCCCCGCCGCGGAGTGGGCCACTGTCGAAGTCCGGGAGGTCGGCCCCTGCTACGACGACTGAGGTCCTGACCCTGGATCGCCTCTGGTCGGCCGTGCTTTCGCCGACGCCCGCCTTCCGTTCGCCGGTTCCCGCCCCCAAGCCTGCCCGCACCCCCTAGATTGGAAGCGTCCTGGAGGTCCCGTGTCACTGCTGTCCCCACCCCATCCCGGCTTCTTCGAGGTCCTGGCCACCCGCCGCGCCTATACGACCCTGCTCTACCTGCTGGGCTCCATGGTCACCGGCATCCTCACCTTCACCTACGCGGTGACCGGGCTGTCCCTGAGCCTGGGCCTGGCCATCCTCATCATCGGCATTCCGGTGGCGGTGGCCTTCCTGGCCGGCGCGCGCCTGCTCTCCGTGGCGGAAGTTCACCTGCTGAAGGCCCTGGTCGGCGCCGACGGCTCGGAGGCCCCGGCCCTGCTCCCGGCCGGGGAAGGCTGGCTGACGCGGCTCAAGGCCCTGGTCGGCGACCGCCGCACCTGGACCAGCCTGCTCTACTTCGTGCTGCTTCTGCCCTTGGGCGTCGCCTACTTCACCCTGCTCGTCACCCTCCTCATCACGGGCCTGGCCCTCCTCGCCGTACCGGTGCTGCGTCTGCTCCACCTCGGCGCCAGCTTCACCGGGGACCTGGGCGGGATCGCCTGGATCACGGCCCATCCGGGCCTGGCGGTGGTTCTCTGCGGCCTGGCGGGCCTGGCCCTCGTGCCGCTCACCTTCCATCTGGCCCTGCTGCTGGGCCGCTTCCAGATCTGGCTGGCCCGGCACCTGCTGATCCGCGCCTGATCCCTTGAAAGGACACCCATGTCCACCGATACGCAGAACCGCACCCGCACGGAGGAATTCAAGCTCGATGGCGGCAAGGTCCTCGACAAGATCAAGGAGCTGATCCACGAGGGGAACATCCGCCGGATCACCCTGAAAAACGAGGATGGCAAGACCCTCATCGAGATCCCCCTGACCCTGGGCCTGGTGGGCGCGGCCCTGCTGCCGGTGTTCGCCGCCGTGGGCGCCCTGGCCGCCGTGGTCACCCGCATGGTGATCGCGGTGGAGAAGGTGGACCCGGACTGAGCCTGACCGTCCGGAGAGCCGGCGGCGGATCAATTCATGACCGATCGATCCCTTGACTCTTCTGATTCGAAGTGGAAGGATGGCCCGCCTTTCCACTTCCCACCAGGAGACGATCATGAAAAAAGCAATCGCTCTCGCACTCGTCCTCGGCGCTCCTCTTGCCGCCCAGTCCTTCGAGGTGGGACTGTTCCTCGGACAGCAGCAGTACCCGTCACCCCAGACGAACACACCGCTGGGCGCACTGCGGATGGAGACCGACAGCAAGACGGCCTACGCGGTGCGTTTCGGCTACTCGGTGGTGGACCTGGGGCCCGCCCTGTTCCAGATCACCGCGGGCTACCAGCCGGAGGTCAAGGCCAACACCAAGGGTTCGCTGGGCGGTTCACCGAACGTCGAGGTCGGCACCTTCAAGGAGGATCACTGGTCCGCGGGCGCCATGTTCAACTTCAAGGCCGTGGTGGCCGTCGGGGCCGGCCTGGAGTTCCGTTCCGAGAAACTGTCCGGTGACTTCGGCGGCACTTCCGACAGCACCACCTACAACCGCGTCTGGATCCGCCTGAACGCCGGCTACGCGATCCCCTCGCCGGTCGTGAAGCCCTTCTTCGGGCTCGAGGTGGCCTTCCCCCTCGCCAAGAGGGACCTGGAGACGAACTCTTCCAATGCCGATTTCCTGAAGGCCCTGGCTCCCAAGAGCCAGATCGGCATCTACGCGGGCATCCGCTTCTGACGGCGCCAGCCAGCCCCGCACCTGACAACGGCGCTCGTGCGGGGCGCTTCTCCGGGGGTCGCCGGCTATGCTGATGGACCCGGAGGTCCACCAGCCATGCGCATCCTCGCCCTCGACCACCTGGTCCTCCGCGTCACCGACCTGGAAGGCATGACCGACTTCTACACGCGGGTGGTCGGCCTCGGCCTGGATCGCAGGGTGCCGGACCTCGGGCTCGTCCACCTCCGGGCGGGGCGCTCGATGCTCGACCTGGTCTCGGTGGCCGGAAGGCTGGGCGCCTCTGGCGGCGCCGCGCCGGGACCGGAGGGCCGCAACCAGGACCACTTCTGCCTGCGCATCGAGCCCTTCGACGAGGCCAGTCTGCGGGCGCGCTACCGCGCCCACGGCGTCGAGCTGAGCGAGGTTCATGACAATTACGGGGCCGAGGGCACCGGCCCCTCCGTCTACCTCCAGGACCCGGAGGGCAACGTGATCGAGCTGAAGGGACCCTCGGCGGGTTGAGCGCAGATCGGAATCAGGCCCCCCGGTAGAGCGATTCGATGAGGGTGGCGTACATCTCGTTCACCACCCGGCGCTTCACCTTGAGGCTGGGCGTGAGCTGACCGGTCTCCAGGCTCAGCTCGTGGTCGAGGATCGCCACCTTCTTCACGCGCTCGAAGTTGGAGAGCTGCTGGTTGATATGGTCCACCCGCTCCATCATCAGCTCGTGGACTTCGGGGCGGGCCACCAGGTCGCGGTTGTTGGAGAAGGTCAGCTTCTTCTGGTGGGCCCAGCGGTGCAGGCTGTCGAAGTTGGGGATGATCAGGGCCGAGATGAAGTTGCGCTTGTCGCCCAGCAGGACCGCCTGGGTGATGAACTTGTCGGTCTTCAGCAGCTCCTCGATGGGCTGGGGCGCCACCTTCTTGCCGCCGCTGGTGACGATGATCTCCTTCTTGCGGTCCGTGATCTTGAGGAGGCCCCGGGCGCTCAGCTCGCCGATATCGCCCGTGCGGAAGTAGCCCTCCTTGTCGAAGGCCTCGGCGGTGCCCTCGGGATTCTTCCAGTAGCCCTTCATCACGTTCGGGCCCTGGACGAGAATCTCGCCATCCTCGGCGATCTTCACGTAGGGGCGACCGTCCCAGGTGTCGTAGATGGGCCGCCCCACCTTGCCGGGCACCACCTCGCCGAACCGGTTGAAGGAGACCACGGGGCTGGTCTCGGTGAGGCCGTAGCCTTCGGTGATGGGCAGCCCGATGGCCCAGAAGAAGGCCATGACCTTGGGCGCCAGGGGCGCGCCGCCGCTGATGGCGAAGCGGATGTTCCCGCCGGTCTTGGCCAGGATCTTGTGGAAGACCAGGTGGCGGCTCCACCAGAGCTGGAACTGGATCCAGAGGGGGATGTCCTGCTTCTCGTACAGGTAGGGCACGGACATGTCCCCGGCCCACATGGCCCAGTGGAAGATGAACCGCTTCACGATGCTGCTGGAGGCCACACCCTCGCGGACCCGGGCGTAGATCTTCTCGTAGATGCGGGGCACGCTGATGATGATGGTGGGCTTGGTGGCCTGCAGGTCGTCGCCCACGGTGGCGATGCTTTCCGCGTAGTAGATGCTGGCGCCGATCCGCATGGTCGAATAGTGCCCCGCCATCCGCTCGAGGATGTGGGAGAGGGGCAGGAAGGACAGGCAGCGGTCCCCCTTCTTGAGCTGCAGGAGCTGGAGGGTGCGCTCCACGTTGGAGACCAGGTTCCCGTGGGTGAGCATGGCGCCCTTGGGATCCCCCGTGGTGCCGGAGGTGTAGATGATCGTCAGCAGGTCCTCCGCCTTCCGCTGGCGGGCCCAGTTCCGCACCTCGGGCCGGCGGGCCTCCAGGGCCTCGCCCTCGGCCATGAGGCTGGCGAAGGGGATCACGGAGGCATCGGCGGGAATCCCGTCCATCTGCACCACCCAGGTGAGGGCGCAGTCCGGCCCCTTGGCGGTCAGGGCCTTCCGGGCCTGATCGGCCGTGGAGCAGAAGACGATGCGCGCCTCCGAGTGCCGGAGGATGAAGGCGCTCTGCGGCGCATTCAGGGTGGGATAGAGCGGCACGGTGGGCAGCCCGGAAATGGCGCAGGCGTAGTCCACGATGGCCCACTCGGGGCGGTTCTCGCAGATCAGGGCCACGGGCTCGCCCGCCTTCAGGCCCCGCGCCTCCAGGGCCAGCGCCAGGCGCTCCACCCGGGCCTGCAGCTCCTGGTGGGAGATGGGCACGTAGGTGCCGCCCTTCCGGTAGGCCAGGGCATCCGGGGACTGGAAGGCACAAGCCTGGTAGAACAGATCGGCAATGGTTTGGACCATGTCAGGCTCCGGGAAAGGGGCTTGTTCCGGGGATGCGGTTCGGGGGATGGGGTTCAGGGCGCGGGCCGCACGACGACCGTTTCGGAAGGGCCGACGCCCCAGCTCTGCAGGAAGGGCTCGGGCGCGGCCAGCACGCCATCGGCCAGGCCCTGGACGAAGCGCACATCCTCGTGGGCCACGCCGCCGCGCCACTGGATCCGCACCGAGGTGATGAAGCCGTGGCTGTAGGGCTGGAGGCCCCGCCAGCGGGACTCGTGGATGACGCTCAGCTCCACATGGTCCCCCTTCTTGAAGAGGCCGGTCTTCATCGTCTCCACCGCCAGGGGTACGGCCGGTTCGAAGACCTGGAGGCGCTCCGCCTGCAGGAGGGCGAAAGCGGCTTCCAGCACCGCGGTCTCGTTCAGCTGGGTGGAGGCCATCACCTGGTGGAAGTCCTGGTAGCCGTCGAAGTGCTGGATGGCCTTCAGGGCGTCGGGCGAGAGCTTCAGGTCCGCCGTGAGGGCCGGCTCCGGCAGGAAGGTCCAGGGCACGGCGTCCAGCGAGGGGAAATAGGCGCCCAGGCGGCGCCGGGTATCCAGGGTGCGGGCCGATTCCATGAGCAGGTCGGGCACGCTCCGCCGGATGCTTCCCACGGGCTTGACCGGGACCGCCTGGAACTCGAACTCGCCCCGCTCCCAGGCCAGCAGCTCGAAGGCGGCGGTCTCGCCGGTGGCGCGGCCGGCCTCGGCATGCACCACGGCGCCGCCGCTCACGTAGATGACCCCCCGGAAGCGGCCGTTCTGCATGAGCAGCTGGCCGGTCTTCCTGTTGAGGTGGAGCAGCTGGACCACGTCCGTGATGCTGATGCTCTCGAGAAGTCCCCGGAGGTTGCTCATGGGCGCTCCTCGGCCCAGGCGGCCGGAACGCCCGCTGCTCCCGCGGAGGGGGCGGAACGGGGGTCTGGAGAGGATGAGTACGGCATGGCCAAGGTCTTACCAATCAGGAGGGGCCGGCGGGATGAGCGGTCCACCATTGAACGGCCCAAGCCGGGCCGGGTCAAGATGGCGAATAAGGGTCATGCGGAGAGTCAATGGCAGCGCAACCGGTCCGGGGAAATCCCGGCCAGGCCGGGGAGGCTCCCGTCGGGGGCGCAGGGGGAACGCAGATTCCCGACTCGCCGTACACTGCCACCAGCCCCGGAGCTTCCATGCCGTACCCCCGTCTGCTCGCCCCCCTCGACCTGGGTTTCACCACCCTGCGCAACCGCGTGCTGATGGGCTCCATGCACACGAACCTGGAAGAGGCCAAAGGCGGCTTCGCCAAGCTGGCGGCCTTCTATGCCGAGCGCGCCCGGGGCGGCGTGGGCCTCATCGTCACCGGGGGCATCGCCCCGAACCTGCGGGGCCGCCTCGCGCCCTTCGGGTCCCAGCTCTCCTGGCCCTGGCAGGTCGGGAAGCACCGGCTGGTGACGGAGGCCGTGCATGCCGCGGGCGGCAAGATCGCCCTCCAGATCCTGCACGGGGGGCGCTACAGCTACCACCCCCTCAGCGTGGCCCCCTCCGCCGTGAAGAGCCCCATCACGCCCTTCAAGCCGCGGGCCCTCTCCGAGCGCGGCATCCGGGCCACCATCCGCGACTACGCGCGCTGCGCGGCCCTGGCGAAGAAGGCCGGTTACGACGGCGTGGAGATCATGGGCAGCGAGGGCTACCTCGTCAACGAGTTCGTCGCGGCCCGCACCAACCGCCGCACGGACGCCTGGGGCGGGTCCTTCGAGAACCGCATGCGCTTTCCGGTGGAGGTGGTGAAGGCCGTCCGCGCCGCCGTGGGCAGCGACTTCATCGTCATCTTCCGCCTTTCGATGCTGGACCTGGTGCCGGAGGGCAGCACCTGGGAGGAGGTGGTGCAGCTGGCCAAGGCCGTGGAAACCGCCGGCGCCACGATCCTCAACACCGGCATCGGCTGGCACGAGGCGCGCGTGCCCACCATCGGCGCCATGGTCCCCCGGGGCGCCTACGCCTGGGTGACGAAGCGGCTCAAGGGCGAGGTGGGCATCCCCCTCGTCACCACCAACCGCATCAACACGCCGGAGGTGGCCGAGGAGGTCCTGGCGGACGGCTGCGCCGACATGGTCAGCATGGCCCGGCCCCTCCTGGCGGACGCCGACTTCGTGGTCAAGGCCGCCGAGGACCGGGCCCTGGACATCAACACCTGCATCGCCTGCAATCAGGCCTGCCTGGATCACGTCTTCGAGCAGAAGCGCGCCACCTGCCTGGTGAACCCCCGGGCCTGCTACGAGACCGAGCTGACCTTCGAGCCGGCCATCGCGCCCAAGCGCATCGCCGTGGTGGGCGGCGGCGCGGCGGGCATGAGCTTCGCCTGCCACGCCGCCGAGCGCGGCCACGTGGTCACGCTCTTCGAGGCCCAGCCGGAGTTGGGCGGCCAGCTCAACCTGGCCAAGCGTGTGCCGGGCAAGGAAGAGTTCTACGAGATGCTGCGGTACTTCGGGCGCCGCCTGGCCACCGCCGGCGTCACCGTACGCCTGGGCGAGCGCGCCACCGTGGCGGCGCTGGCGGAGTTCGAGGAGATCATCGTCGCCACCGGCGTCCATCCCCGCACACCGGCCTTCCCCGGCGTGGACCACCCCAAGGTCATCAGCTACCCGGACCTGCTCTCGGGTCGGAAGACCGCAGGGAAGACCGTCGCCGTCATCGGCGCCGGGGGCATCGGCTTCGATGTGGCCGAGTTCCTGGTGCAGCAGGACTCGGCGCCCGACCGCGGACGCTACCTCGCGGAGTGGGGCGTGGATGGCGACCATGCCCATCGGGGCGGCCTCCTCTCCGCCCCCCGGCCACCGGAACCCGCCCGGCAGGTCTTCCTCCTCCAGCGCAAGACCGACCGCATGGGCGCCGGCCTCGGCAAGACCACGGGCTGGATCCACCGGGCCAGCCTCAAGGCCATGAAGGTGAAGATGATGGGCGGCATCCACTACGAGCGCATCGACGACACGGGGCTCTGGATCCGCGACGGCCAGGATGCGGGGTCGAAGTGCCTCGCCGTGGACAGCGTCATCCTCTGCGCCGGGCAGGAATCCGAGCGCAGCCTCGTGGAACCCCTCCAGGCCCAGGGCCTCTCCGTGCACCTCATCGGCGGCGCCGACCTCGCCGCCGAGCTCGATGCCCAGCGGGCCATCCGCCAGGGGGCCGAGCTGGCGGCGACGATCTGAATGCCTGGTCATCTCCCCCTCATCTCCGCTTCCGCCGCGCAGCGCCTGTTCCTGGGCGCCCAGGGCCTGCTGGATGATCCGGCGCGCCGGGCCACCACGGCGTCGCTGCAGGCGCTCATCCAGAAGCTGGGCTTCGTGCAGATGGACACGATCAACGTCGTGGCCCGGGCCCACGACCTCACGCTCGCCAGCCGCCTGGACGGCTACCAGCCCGAGCAGCTGAGGAAGCTGCTGGAGGACCGGCGCAGCCTCTTCGAGGGGTTCACCCACGACGCCTCCGCCATTCCCACGGACTTCTTCCCCCACTGGAAGCCCCGCTTCGCGCGGGACCGGGCACGCATCCACGCCCACGCGTGGTGGCAGCACCACTTCCGCGGCACGGACGGCGCGCAGGTGGTGCAGGGCGTGAAGGCCCGCATCGAGCACGAGGGCCCGCTGAAGTCCTCGGACTTCGAGCACCCCGAGAAGCGCGGCCCCTGGTGGGGCTGGAAGCCGCAGAAGGCCGCCCTGGATTTCCTCTGGCGTAGCGGCGAGCTGATGATCCCGCGGCGCGAGGGCTTCCAGAAGCTCTACGACCTCACGGAGCGGGTGCTGCCGGAGCCTCACGCCCGGCCCTGCCCGGAGCCCGCCGAGCACCTGGAGTGGGCCTGCGCCACCGCCGCCGAGCGACTCGGAGTGTTCACGCCGAAGGAGCTGGCGGACTACTGGGACAGCATCGAGGCCGCCGAGGCCAAGGCCTGGTGCGAGGGTGCGGCGAAGGCCGGCCGCCTCGTCCCGGTGGCCGTGGAAGGCGCGGATGGCGAGACCCGACCCGCCTTCGCGCTGGCGGATTGGGAGGCGCGGCTGGCGAAGCTGCCCGAGCCGGCCGACCGCACCCGCCTGCTCTGCCCCTTCGACCCCATCCTCCGCGACCGGGCCCGGGCCCTGCGCCGCTTCGGCTTCGACTACCGCTTCGAGGCCTTCGTGCCGGAGCCCAAGCGGCAGTATGGCTACTTCGTCCTGCCCATCCTCGAAGGCGACCGCCTGGTGGGTCGCCTCGACCCCAAGCTCCACCGCGATCGCGGCCTCCTGGAGATCCGGGGCCTCTGGTGGGAGGCCGGCATCAAGGCCACGAAGGTCCGGAGGCGCACCCTGGACGAGGCTCTGGCGCGGCTGGCGGCCTTCGTGGGCGCCGAGGAGATCCAGCTGCCATGACCGGACATCCCGACTACTGGAACCAGCTCTACGAAGGCCAGGTGCGCCCCGGCTGGGACATGGCCAAGGCCACGCCGGTGCTGGGCGAAGCCCTGGCGCACGCCACCGCCGCGGGCCTGGCGCCGGGCGCGTCCGTCGTGGTGCCGGGCTGCGGCTATGGCCACGATGCGGCGGAACTGGCCGCCCTGGGCTACCGCGTCACCGGCCTGGACTTCGCGCCCCTGGCCCTCCAGGGCGCCCTTGCCCGCTACGGCGACCGGATCGCCTGGTCGCCAGCGGACTGGTTCTCCCCGCAGCTCGGACCGTGGGACGCGATCTTCGACCACACCTGCTTCGCGGCCATGGCGCCGGCGCGCCGTACCGAGTATGTGGAGGCGTGCGCGCGCCACCTTGCGCCCGGGGGCCTCTGGATGGCGGTGCTCTTCCATGACGTGCAGGGCCGGCCCGCGCCGCCGCATGCCATGTCCCTGGAGACTTGCCGGGATCTTGCAAGCCCACGCTTCGACATCCTGCATCTTGCCCACGCGGCCACGGGCCACCCGCGGCGCGTGGGCCGCGAGTTCCTGCTGGTGGCGAGGCGCCGGCAGGATTGACCGGTCCCCCTCCGCGGGCCCTTGGCCTAGAATGGTCCAAACCCCCGGAGTACCCCATGCGGATGAAGCCTCTGGCTTTCCTGATCGCGCTTTCCTCACTGAGCCTGCTGGCCCAGGACACGGTCCGTCTCGGCAACCTGAAGTTCGCCCACTATGGCGCCGTCTCCTACATGAAGGAGATCGCCCCGAAGTACAACCTCCGGATCGATGAGCGGATGTTCGCCAAGGGCATCGACATCAACCCCGCCATCGTGGCCGGGGAGATCGACGCCAGCGCGGCGGCCCTGGATGCCGCCATCGCCGGTCGCGCCGCGGGCGTGCCCATCTACGTGGTCGCCGGCTTCGCCAGGGGCGGGGCCCGCATCGTGGTGAACGCCTCCACGGGCATCCGGTCGCTGAAGGAACTCAAGGGCAGGAAGGTGGGCGTGGCCCGCGGAGGGGCGCAGGAGGTGCTGCTCCTGGCGGAGCTGGCCAAGGCCGGCCTGACCTGGTCGGACAAGCCCGGCAAGGATGTGCTGGTGCTCTACATGCCCTTCGCGGACCTGAACCAGGCCCTCATGGCCAAGAACATCGACGCCATGTGCCAGAGCGAGCCCTACAGCTCCCAGGCCATCAACCGGAAGTTCGGCGTGGAGCTGTTGAAGCCCTACGACACGCCCATCGGCGAGCCCATCCGCGCCCTGGTCATCACGGAAAAGCTCTACAAGACACGCCGCGACGTGGCCCAGCGCTTCCTGCTGTGCTTCGTGGAGGCCACCAAGAAGTTCATCGACGATCCCAAGCTGGCCGAGAAATACGTCCGCGAGAACATGTTCAAGAACCAGATCAGCGCCGAGGACTACCAGGACGCCATCGGCAATTCCCCGTTCAGCTATGACATCACCGTGGAGCACGTCCAGATCACCACGGACCTGATGGCGAAGTACGGCGTGGGCAAGATGGCGGCGCCGCCCAAGGCCACCGATTGGGTGAAGCTCGACCTCCTGGCTGACGCCAAGAAGCAGCTGAAGATCGACCAGCCGAAGGCGGCCGCTCCCAAGAAGGCGGCTCCCGTCAAGAAGGTGAAGAAGGGATGAAGCGCTACAAGCACGCCGCCTCCGGCATCCTCGTCCCGCTGGCGGCCCTGGCCTTCTGGCAGCTGCTGTCCGCGAAGGGCTGGGTGAACGCCACCATCCTGCCGTCCCCCATGCAGGTGCTCACCAAGTGGTGGACCTACCTGCGGCCCCTGGAGGCCTTCAATCCCGCCCAGGGCTCGTACCTCAAGTGGTGCTTCTCCGGCGAATTGCCCCAGGACGCCATGGGCAGCCTCTATCGCGTCCTCGTGGGCTTCGCCATCGGCACGGGCCTGGCGTTGCCGCTGGGTCTGGGCATGGGGTACAGCAAGGTGGTCTACGCCCTCTTCAACCCGCTCATCCAGGTGCTGCGGCCCATCCCGCCCATCGCCTACATCCCCCTGTCCATCCTGTGGTTCGGGCTGGGCAACCCGCCGGCCATCTTCCTCATCAGCATCGGGGCCTTCTTCCCCGTCCTGATGAACACCGTCACCGGCGTGCAGAACGTGGACAGCATCTACCTGCGCGTGGGCCGCAACCTGGGCGCCTCGCGGTTCACCCAGTTCACGCGGATCATCCTGCCGGCCGCCACGCCCTACATCTTCACCGGGGCGCGCATCGGCATGGGCACGGCCTTCATCGTGGTGATCGTCTCCGAGATGATCGCCGTGAACAACGGCCTGGGCTACCGCATCCTGGAGGCCCGCGAGTACCTGTGGTCCGACAAGATCATCGCCGGCATGTTCACCATCGGCCTGCTGGGCCTGGGGATCGACACGGTCATGAGCCGCCTCAGCTCCCGCATGCTGCGGTGGCACCGCGGCCTGGAACAGGGATGAGCGCCATGGACAACCACATCTCCGTCCAGGGCGTCCACAAAGTCTTCCAGAGCGGCGGCCAGGACGTGTACGCCCTCAAGGCCATCGATCTGGAGATCTCCCGCGGCGAGTTCGTCTGCCTGCTGGGCCCCTCGGGCTGCGGGAAGTCCACGCTGCTCAATGCCGTCGCGGGCTTCAGCCTGCCCAGCTCCGGGCACATCCACGTGGATGGCGTGCCCGTCACGGCCCCCGGCCCCGACCGCGGCATGGTGTTCCAGGAGTACGCGCTGTTCCCCTGGATGACCGTGGAGCAGAACATCGCCTTCGGCCTCCAGATCAAGGGCGACCCCAAGGCCGCCATCCAGGCCAAGGTGGACAGCCTGCTGGAGCTCCTGCACCTCCAGGACTTCCGGAAGCGCTACCCCAAGGACCTGAGCGGCGGCATGCGGCAGCGCGTGGCCATCGCCCGGGTGCTGGCGCTGGACTCGCCCATCATGCTCATGGACGAGCCCTTCGGCGCCCTCGACGCCCTCACCCGCCGCAACCTGCAGGACGAGCTGCTCCGCCTGTGGACCGAGCTGAAGAAGACCATCCTCTTCGTCACCCACAGCATCGAAGAAGCCCTCTACCTCGCCGACCGCACCGTGGTGATGACCTACCGCCCCGGCACCCTCAAGCGCGACCTGCGGGTGGACCTGCCCCGCCCTCGCGACGTGGCCAGTCCCGGCTTCAATGCCCTGAAGAAGGAACTGAGCCTGCTCCTCATGGAAGAGCAGAACCGGCATGAGCAGGACGAGTTCCGCGGCGCGGCGGTGGACTGAGGCCAGTCCTCAGTCCTCAGGGTTCAGGATTTTGAGAGGCGGCTTCGGGTCCGTGGGGGTGCCGGGCTGGGGAAGCACCTCCCCGCCCCGCCCCCGGGTGGCGAGGGCCACGGCCAGGGTCCAGAGGGGCGCGAGGTTCAGCCAGGGCACGGCCTCGGTGACGAACGAAGGCAGGAAGGCCCAGTGGAAGCCCAGCATGGCCCACAGGACGACCATGGTGACCAGGTCCAGGCCGGCGCCCAGGAGCCAGCCCAGGGGGCCCGAGAGATCCGCCGGCACCTGGATGGCGTCCACGGCGAGGGCGATGGCCCAGGCCACGCGGACACGGGTCTTGCTGAGCGGCCGGAGCATGGGGGCAGTCTACGCCCGGGCACTTGAGGTGGGGAAGATCGGAGCTCACGCCTCGAGGTGGATCTCCGCCAGCGCCTTCATCACCCGATCGGCGCAGGCCTGATAGCGCCCGCGGCCGGTGAGCTCAGTGGGAAGGTTGGAGACATCGACCGGCGGCCCCGCGACCAGGGTGATCCGACCCGGGCGCGGCCAGGTGGCCCCACGCCCCCAGCACTCGAAGGCGCCGAAAATCCGGACGGGGACCACGGGCACTTCCGCCTTGGCGATGAGGAAGCCGATGCCAGCTTCGGCTTCCTGGAGGGTGCCATCGGGCGAACGGGTGCCTTCGGGGAAGATGAGCACCCGGTTCCCTTCCTTGAGCAGGGTCAGGATGCGTTTCATGCTGGCGAGGTCGCCCTTGCCCAGGTCCACCGGCAGCACCTGGATCCGTGGGAGCAGCCAGCCCAGGAACCCCTTGAACAGGGTCTTCCGGGCGAGGTAGTAGATGGGCTTCCGGAAGGCGGCCCCCACGGCGGCCGGATCCAGGAAACTCACATGGTTGGCCACGATCAGGGCGCCCCCGGCTTCAGGGAGGTACTCCCGGTGCAGGGTGCGGTGCCGGAAGAAGACGCGGCCGGCGAGGCGCGACAGGGTGTGGGCCAGCCAGTAGATCACGGGGCGACCATCGGCACGGGGCTGCGGCTGGCCGCTCATCGGCGTGCCTTCCCCGTGGCCCGCTCGATGCGGATGCGCACCACCGTCGTGCGGAAGAGGTCCTTCCCGAGCTCGCGGTCCACCACCCCGGGATGCTCCGGGGCGAAGCGCAACCCCAGGGCCCGGAGCGCCGCGCGCTTCTCCGCCTCGTCCGCGAGCAGCTGCGCCCGGCCGAAGACGATGACGCTGGCGTAGCGCGTGGCCAACTCCGCCGGGAGAGGCTCCGCCAGCGTCACAGCGCAGTACGAGACCTTGGGATTGAAGGCCAGGTTGTCCAGCTTGTGGCCCGCGGTGGCGCAGTGGACGATCAAGGCCCCGTCCACCACCGCATGGTTCACAGGCACCGCGTAGGGCCAGCCCTCCGCATCGACCGTGGCCAGCACCCCCCATTCCGCCTCGTCGAGCAGCTTCATGGCCTCGGCTTCGGTCAGGGCGCGGTCCCGGCGGCGGATGGGGCGGTTCGGCGCGCTCATGGACGGTCCTTCTGCTTCATCGCCAGCCAGTTCAGCGCGTCAAGCGGGGTCATGCGGCTGAGGTCGAGGGCCTCCAGCTCGCCGCGGAGGGGATCCCGTTCCACCTCGAAGAGGGGCAGGGCCGGCTGCAGCACCGTGGGCGCTTTGAGGGGAGCTTCCGGCGCCTGGGCCAGCAGGCGCTGGGCCTTCTGGATGACGGCCTTGGGCAGGCCCGCCAGGCGCGCCACCTGGATGCCGTAGCTGCGATCCGCCGGGCCCGGCGCCACGCGGTGGAGGAAGTGCAGCTGCTCCTCCCACTCCTGCACTTCCACATGGAGGTTCTGGATCCGGCTGTCGTCGGCCAGCTTGGTCATCTCGAAGTAGTGCGTGGCGAAGAGGGTGCGCGGCGCGCCGCCCTTGAGATCGCGCAGGAACACGGCGATGGCTTCGGCCAGGGCCAGGCCGTCCCGCGTGGAGGTGCCGCGGCCGATCTCGTCCAGGATCACCAGGCTGGCGGCGGTGGCCTGGTTGAGGATCCGCGCAGTCTCCGTCATCTCCACCATGAAGGTGGACTGGCCCTTGGCCAGCTGGTCGGAGGCGCCGATGCGCGTGAAGATGCGGTCCACCAGCCCGAACCGCATGAGCTCCGCGGGCACGAAGGAACCCGTCTGCGCCAGCACCACCAGCAGGGCCGCCGTGCGCAGGAAGGTGGACTTGCCGCCCATGTTGGGGCCCGTGACCACGGCCATGGGCTGTGCCGCGCTGAACTGCAGGTCGTTGGGGATGCACTCGCGCCCCAGGCGGGCTTCCAGCATGGGATGGCGGGCGGAGGCCAGCACCAGCTCACGGTCCTCACCCAGCTCGGGCCGCGTCCAGCCCGACAGCCGCGCCCGCTCTGCCAGGGCCGCCAGCACGTCCAGGGCCGCCACGGCGCGGGCGAGGCGAGTGAGGTCCGCGCGGTGCTCCAGCACCAGGACCAGCAGGCGCTGGAACTGGGTCACCTCCAGGCGGACCTGATCGCTCTCCGCGCTCAGCAGCCGCTGCTCGAAGGCCACCAGCTTCTCCGTGGTGAAGCGCTCGGCGTTGGCCAGGGTCTGCTTGCGGAGGAAGTGGGCCGGCACCGCGCCCAGGTTGGATTTCGTGATTTCGAAGTAGTAGCCGAACACCCGGTTGTACTTGATCTTCAGGCTGTTGATGCCGGAGGCGGCGCGTTCCTCCTCCTCCAGCTCCAGCATCACCTGCTTGGCATCCCCGGCCAGGTGGCGCACGGCGTCCAGGTCCGGGTCCACGCCTTCGCGGATGACGCCGCCCTTCTCCAGGTCCAGTGGGGGGGCCTCCGCCAGGCAGCGCTGGAGTTCCGCCAGCAGCGGCGTGCAGAGGGGCGTGTCACCGGGCCACAGGCCCAGGTCCGCCACCTCGGTGGCCCACCCCTCATCCTGGATCCGGGCGGGGAGTTTCTGGAGCACGGCCAGGCCGTCGCGCAGCTGGGCCAGCTCCGGTGGCGTCGCAAGACCCAGGGCCACGCGGCCCAGCAGGCGGTCCAGGTCCGGCACCTGGCCCAGCAGGGTCTGGATGGGCGCGCGGCGGCGATCTTCAGTCAACCAGGCCACCTGCGACCAGCGGCGCTCCAGGGCGGCACGGTCGCGCAGGGGCTGTTCCAGCCAGCCCTTCAACAGCCGGGAGCCCAGGCGGGTGCGGCACTGGTCCAGCAGGGCCAGGAGCGAGCCCGGACGGCCGCCGTCCAGACCGTTGGCGAGCACTTCCAGGTGCCGGGCGCTGGTGGCGTCCAGCAGGGGGCCCGCCGCGCCCAGCTCCAGCGTGACGCCCTGGAGGTGCGCGGGGCGGCCTTTCTGGGTGGCCTCCACATGGTCCAGCAGGGCCGCCAGGGCGCCCAGGGCCGCCGGGTAGGGATCGAGGCCGACGCCTTCGAGGTGCTGCCAGCCGAAGAAGACCAGGACCTGCTGCCGGGCCCGGGAGGCCTCGAAGCGCCAGGCGGGCAGGCGCGTGCGGGCCGCCTCCAGGTCGGGGAGGTCCGCGGCGCCTTCGGCCAGGATCAGTTCCTGGGGGCCCAGGCGCTCCAGGGTGGCCCGCAGGGCCTCCTCGCCTTCGCCGGGCAGCACGCGCAGCGCGCCGGAGGCCAGCTGCAGCAGGGCCAGGCCCCAGGTGCCGCCATGCCGGTGCAGCGCGCAGAGCCAGCGGGCGTCGTCGTCCAGCCAGGTGCCTGGCGTGATGATGCGCTTGATGGCGCGGGGCAGCAGGCCCTTGACCTCCTCGGCCTTGGCGGTGGGCTCGGCGATGGCCGCGGAGAAGCCCGCCGCCAGCAGCTTGGGCAGGTAGGATTCCAGCGCGAAGTGCGGCACGCCGCACATGGGCGTCTCGGATCCGGTGCCCTTGCCGCGCAGCGTGAGCGCGATCTCCAGCACCGGCGCCGCCCGCACGGCATCCTCGCCCAGGATCTCGTAGAAGTCCCCCATGCGCGTCAGCAGCACGGCCTCGCCCGCCTCGCGCTTGAGGCCCGCGATCTGCTGCAGCATCGGGGTGGACATGGGGGTTCCGGATCAAGGTCGGACGAAACCCCGATCTTCCCACAGCCGCTTGGTTGCCGCGAAGATGGAACCATGGAAAGCGTGGACTGCATCGTCATCGGCGCCGGCGTCGTGGGACTGGCCCTGGCACGGCACCTGGCCCTGGCGGGCCACGAGGTCGTGGTCCTGGAGGCCGAGGACCGCATCGGCACGGGCATCAGCTCACGGAACAGTGAGGTCATCCACGCGGGCATCTACTATCCGGCGGGCTCGCTGAAGGCGAGGCTCTGTGTCGCCGGGAACCGGGCCCTCTACGCCTACTGCGCCGCACGCAACATCGACCACCGCCGCTGCGGCAAGCTGATCGTGGCCACGGACGAGTCGCAGGTGGAGGGGCTGCGCCAGCTCAAGGCCCGGGCCGAGGGCAACGGCGTTCCGGACCTCCACTTGCTTGAGGCCGCCGGGGCCCGGGCCCTGGAGCCGCACCTGAACTGCGTCGCCGCCCTGCACTCCCGCAGCACGGGCATCATCGACAGCCACGGGCTCATGCGCGCCCTGGGCCGGGACGCGGAGGCGGCCGGAGCGGTGGTGGTGCTGAAGAGCCCCGTCCTGGGCGGGCGCCCGGCCTCCGGCGGCCTCGAACTCGCCGTGGGCGGCTCGTCCCCCATGCCCCTGCGGGCCCGGCGGGTCTTCAACTGCGCCGGCCTCGGGGCCATCCGCCTGGCCCGGGCCATCGAGGGCGCCCGGCCCGGATCCTTGCCGCCGAGTCCCCGGCGCCTGGCCAAGGGGAACTACTTCAGCCTGGCCGGGGCCGCGCCTTTCTCGCGACTGGTCTACCCTGTCCCGGACGGGAGCCACCTGGGCGTCCACCTCACCCTGGACCTGGCCGGCCAGGCCCGGTTCGGCCCGGATGTGGAGTGGGTGGACCACGAGGACTACGCCGTGGATCCGCGCCGCGCCGACGGTTTCTATGCGGAGGTCCGCAGATACTGGCCCGGGCTGCCGGACGGCGCCCTCCAGCCGGCCTACGCCGGCATCCGCCCCAAGCTGCACGGTCCCGACGAGCCCGCACCCGATTTCCTGATCCAGCGCGAAGGAGCCCACGGGGTGGCCGGTCTGGTCAACCTCCTTGGCATCGAGTCCCCGGGCCTCACGGCCTGCCTGGCCCTCGCCGAGGAGGCGGCCGGCTAGGCCGGAGGGAGCTCCCGGCCGGGAGCCGGACCACCGGAACCTTGGACCCGCCCCTTAGGCGGGTTGGCGTCCGCCTGTCCCGGGTCATCCATACATATTATCTTTTAATTACAATCGATTCGTTTCAATGAATGAATTTTGTGTTGACGAGGCAAAAATATCCGATTTATGCTGGAACCGTCATGGCAGCAAAAAACAGGCATTCTTTCACTCAAAGGAATCTTTTCATGAACCTGAGCAAACACCTTCTCACCGCCCTGCTCATCGCCGGCACCGCCGGCGCCGCGTCCGCCCAGTCCGCGAACTGGACGGGCTTCTACCTCGGCGCCAACGTCGGCTACGGTTTCGGCAAGTCGGACGTGACCACCTCCACGGTCTTCAGCCCCACGGGCTACTTCGCCACCGCCAGCATCCCCCAGATCCAGGATTCAGGCGCCGGCCACGTGAGCCCCAAGGGATTCGCTGGCGGCCTGACCTTCGGCTACAACGCCCAGAGCGGGACCACCGTCTACGGCTTCGAGATCGATGCCGGCACCTTCGGGCTTAAGGGTGATCGCACGGCCGGGAGCGCCTATGCCGTCGCCCCGACCACTTCGTACTCCCTGAAGGAGACCACCAAGGCCGATTACCTGGCCACGCTGCGCGGCCGGATCGGTTACGCCGACAACCGGAACCTGTGGTTCGGCACCGCCGGGCTGGCCCTGACCTCCATCAAGATCGAGGACACCTTCTCCGACACCTTCGCCACCGCCGCGGAGAGTGTCTCCAAGTCCAAGTCCAAGGTCGGCTGGGCCCTCGGCGCCGGCTACGAGTACGCCGCCCCCGACCAGTGGACCTTCAAGGCCGAGATCCTCTACGTGGACTTCGGCAAGGTCTCGGTGGACGGGAGCACCCTGACCGCCTTCACGCCCGCCATCGCCTTCCCCACCAACACCTTCACCCACACGGCCAACCTGAAGGCCGAGGTCGTCCGCATCGGCTTCAACTACCGGTTCTGATTCCAGCCGGCTCCTGGCTCCGGAGAAGGGCCCGCCCTGGCGGGCCCTTCTCCTGCCCGGGGCGTCCCCGGGGTGGCCAAAGTCCCAGGGCCGACTATCCTGGGACCAACCCATGGGCGACCCCATCCCGGATCCATCGATGCCACCTGCCGATCCTGACGAAAGAAGGGACGAATGGACGGCCGTGGCTTCCGACCCGCCTCAGGATGCGACCCAGGCGGCGCGGGTCGGCGGGACCGCCCGCACCTCCGATACGCCGGCGGGCCCCGGTCTGAGCCGCGAGGAGCTCTTGGCCCGCTTCCCCCTGCCCCGGGAGGGACGGTACGAAGCCCTGGAGGTCATCGCCGAGGGGGGCATGGGGGTGGTCTACCGGGCCTTCGACCGCCAGCTGCAGCGGACCGTGGCCATCAAGCTCCTCAAGCGCCTGGACCCTGAAGGTACGGAGCGCTTCCTCCAGGAGGCACGGGTCCAGGCGCAAGTGGGGCATCCGAACATCTGCCACATCTTCGAGGTCGGCGAGGCGAACGGCCATCCCTACCTCGTCATGCAGTTCGTGGACGGTCCGACCCTCCGCGAGGCCAACGAAAACCTCGACCTCCGGGCCAAGGTGGAGGTCATCCTCCAGACCGCCGAGGCGCTCCACGCCTGCCACCGCGCCGGCATCGTCCATCGCGATGTGAAGCCGGGCAACGTGATGCTCCAGAGGACCGACAAAGGACTCCACGCCTACCTGATGGATTTCGGCGTGGCCCGGGATCTGGACGCCGTCTCCCACACCCACACGCACGCCATCATGGGCACACCCAGGTACCTGAGCCCCGAGCAGGCTCTGGGCCGCGCGGACAAGGTGGACCGCCGCTCGGACGTCTACGCCCTCGGCACCCTGCTCTACGAATGCGTGACGGGCCTGCCCCCCTTCCGGGCGGTGACGCCACTGGCCCTGCTGAAGAGCATCGCCGAGGACGAGCCCCTGCCTCCCTCACGTCTCACACCGGGGCTGCCCCGGGACCTCCAGACCATCATCCTCAAGGCCCTGGAGAAGGAACCCGAGCGGCGCTACGACTCGGCCCGGGCCTTCGGCGAGGACCTCCGGCGCTTCCTCGACGGCGACCCGATCCATGCGCGGCGCCCTTCCCTCGTCTACCGCGCGGACCGGCTTCTGCGCCGGAACCGTCCGGTGGCGATCCTCCTGGCCTGCTTCCTCCTGGCCGCGGTCTACGGCCTCTTCTCCGCCCTGCGGGCCCGCTCCCAGGCGCGGTTCGCCCAGCAGCTGGCCCAGGAGGTCGAGCGCCTCAACAGTCGCATCTTCCAGGTGCGCAGCCTGCCCCGTCATCCTGCGGGCCCCGAGCTGCACGAGGTGCGGACCACCCTGGCGCGGCTCCAGGCGGAGACGGAGACCCAGGGCCGGTGGGCTCAGGGGCCGGCCCGTCTGGCCCTGGGCCGCGGCTACCTCGCCCTGGGCGATCTGGAGCAGGCCCGCACCCAGCTTGAGGCGGCCCGGAAGGCCGCGCCCCGCGATCCGGACGCCGCCCAGGCCCTCGGCACCACCCTGGCGCGCCTCTACGTGGCCGAGCTCGAAGGCCTCCACGGCCAGGCCCTGGAGGAACGCCGCCGGGACCTGGAGCCCACCCTCCGCAGCCCGGCCCTGGCCCTCCTGCGCGAAGCCCAGGGCCGCAGTCTGGAAGGATCCGCCTACGCAGAGGGCCTGCTCGCCCTCGTCGAGGGCCATTTCGAGGAAGCCCTGCAGAAGGCGGAAGAGGCCCAGACCCGCCAGCCCTGGTTCCCGGAACCATGGCTCCTGGAGGCGGAGGTCCGCCAGGAAGTGGCCTTCGGCCTGCTCGCCAGGGGGCGGCGGGAGGAGGCCCTGGCCCAGATGGAAGCCGAGGGCACCGCGCTGGTCGCCGCGCAGGACCGGGCCCGCAGCGCCCCCGAGCCCCTTGTGGAGGAGGCCCAGCGCCGCTTCGCGCTGCTCGGCCTGCGGCTGGATCAGGGACAGGCCAGCCCGGCGGACCGCGACTGGGCGCTCAGCCCCGTCCGCGAGGCCCTGGCGGTGGATCCCGACAACTGGCGGGCCCACAGCTACAGCACGGCCATCCACCGCCGCTGGGCCGCGTATCTCCTGACCCGTGGCGAGGATCCCAGCCCCGAGCTGGACGCCGCCGCCGCGGCGGCGGAGAGGGCCCTGGCGCTCCGGCCAGCCGAGGCGACCCTCTGGGTGAACTGGGCCACGGTCCTGCGCAACCGGGCCGAGCGGGAGATGGCCCAGGGCCGGGATCCGGAGCCCTTCCTGGCCCGGGCCGAGGCCGGGCTCCAGACGGCGCTCCAGCAGCCGCGCCTCCACGACTACCTTCTGGATGCGCTTGGCAACATCCACGCCCTGCGGGGCGAACGCCAGCTCCAGACCGGGAAGGACCCGGCGGCCGAGGTCCGGGCCGCCGCCGAGCAGCTGGAGGCCGCCTCCGCCCTGCGCCCCTGGGTCGGCCACGACTACAGCGAGGGGGCGGCCTACCTCACCTTGGCCCAGTACCAGGCCTGGACCGGGGCCGATCCCCGTCCCGCGCTCGAGGAGGCCCTCCGCTGCCACCGGAAGGGGCTGGTCCTCCAGCCTTCGTCGCGCCTCTCGCGCCTCGGCCTGGCCGGGGCCCTCCTGGACCGGGCCGCCGCGGAGCTGGACCGGGGCGGGGACGCCGCCAAGGACCTGGCCGAAGCCCGCCGGGAGCTCGCGACCCTCCTGACCCAGGGACCCGGCCAGGCGGATGCCCTGGCCGCCAGCGCCCGCGAGCGGCTGCTCACGGCCCGTGCCACCGGCGCCGTCGCCCCGGCCCGCGAGGCCCTGGCGCTCCAGAGCCGCGCCGTGGCGGCCGCCCCCGGCAACCCCACCCTCCAGCTCGCATGGGGGGCCCTGGCCCTGGAGGCCACCCGGGGGTTGAAGGTGCCCCTGGACCCCGGCGCAGCGGCCGCCCTCCGGGCCGCAGCCAGGACCCGCCCCTGGGATGGCTGGGCCCAGCTGCTGGAGGCCGAACGCCGACTGAAGACCGGCCTGGCCGGCGAGGCCCGGGCCCTCGCGAAGCGGGCCCTGGACCTCAACCCGACCCTCCGGCGCGAAGCGGCCCGGAGGGGCCTGATCCAGACGGGGTGATCGGCGGGTCGCTTCAGGGCTCCCGCAGGAGATCGTCGCCAGCCTGGGCCTGAAGGTCCCGAAGAGTCCCGCCAGGCGATCGAGGCGCGTCTCCCAGAACGGTCGATACGGGGCGGGCCCATCGGAGGCCTCCCCGAGGGGCTTCATCTCCGGCCGGGAAGGTTCCATTTTCGTAAGTTCAAATATATTTTAGAAGAAAATTTTAGTGCATCATAATCATATTTGATTCATCCTGGAACCCGAGGTGGTTCATGTCCCTCCTTCCCTTCACCCAGAAAGCCAACGATGCCCTGGTGGCCGCCCGCGAACGGGCCGTGGCGGACCAGCACCCGGAGCTGGTGCCCCAGCACCTCCTCCTGGCCCTGCTCGCTCCTGAGGCCGGCCTGCGGCCCCTGCTGGAGCGGGCCGGGCTCACGCCCGAATCCACCCAGGGCCTGGTGGAGGCCGCCGATGGGCTCGTCGCGAAGCTGCCCCGGGCCGTCGGGGGCGCCGAGCCCCAGGTGGGCGCGGCCTTCCGCCATTTCCTCGAAGTCGCCAGCGACACGGGCCGGGGCCTGGGCGACCGTTTCCTGGCCACGGACGCCCTGCTGCTGGCCCTCAGCAACGCCCACACAGACGCCAAGAAGGCGCTGGAGCGCTTCGGCCTGGACCGGAAGACGCTGGAGGCCGCCATCCGCGAGACCCGCAAGGGCTCGAAGGTGGAGGACGAGAAGGCCGAAGAGAAGTTCGCCAGCCTGGAGAAGTACGCCAAGGACTACACGGCCCTGGCCGAAGCCGGGAAGCTGGACCCCGTCATCGGCCGGGACGAGGAGATCCGCCGCGTGCTGCAGGTGCTGTCACGGCGCACCAAGAACAACCCCGTGCTCATCGGCGAGCCCGGCGTGGGCAAGACCGCCATCGTGGAGGGCCTGGCCCAGCGCATCCACAAGCGCGACGTGCCGGAGAGCCTGAAGGGCCTGCGCGTCATGGGCCTGGACATGGGCTCCCTGGTGGCCGGCACCCAGTACCGGGGCCAGTTCGAGGAGCGCCTCAAGGGCGTCATCGAAGAAGTCGAGAAGGCCGAAGGCCAGATCGTCCTCTTCATCGACGAACTGCACCTGCTGGTGGGGGCGGGCGCCGTCTCCGGCGGCATGGACGCCGCCAACCTGCTGAAGCCGGCCCTGGCCCGGGGCGAGCTGCGCTGCATCGGCGCCACCACCCTGGACGAGTACCGCAAGCACATCGAGAAGGACGCCGCCCTGGAGCGCCGCTTCCAGCCGGTGCTGGTGGACGAGCCCTCCGTGGAGGACGCCATCTCCATCCTGCGCGGGCTGAAGGAGCGCTACGAACTGCACCACGGCGTGCGGATCCAGGATGCCGCCCTGGTGGCCGCGGCCCAGCTGAGCCAGCGCTACATCTCCGACCGCTTCCTGCCGGACAAGGCCGTGGACCTCATGGACGAGGCCGCCAGCGCCGTGCGCATGCAGATCGACAGCCGCCCCACGGAGATCGACGTCCGCGAGCGCCGCGAGATGCAGCTGCAATTGGAGCGGCACTCCCTCACCAAGGAGAAGGATGCGGCCAGCCGCGCGCGGCTTGCCGATATTGAAAAAGAATTGGCGGAACTGAACGAGGAGCTGAGCAAGCTCCGGGCGCAGTGGGAGAACGAGAAGAAGGTCATCGAAGGCACGCGCGGGCTCCAGAAGAAGCTGGACGACCTGCGCATCGAGCTGGACCAGGCGAAGACGAAGGGCGAGTACGAGCGGGCCTCGCGGCTCGAATACGGCGAGATCCCCGCGCTGGAGAAGCAGATCGCCGCCACCTCGCCCAAGGAGAGCGCCATGCTGCGGCTCGAAGTGGGCGAACCGGATGTGGCGGCCATCGTCAGCCGCTGGACCGGCATCCCCGTGAGCCGCATCCTCGAAGGCGAGGTGGAGAAGCTCCTGAAGATGGAGGCCCGCCTCCGCGAGCGCGTGGTGGGCCAGGATCCGGCCCTGACGGCCATCTCCGACGCCCTGCGCCGCAACCGCGCCGGCCTGGGCGATCCCAAGCGGCCCATCGGCAGCTTCCTCTTCCTGGGCCCGACGGGCGTGGGCAAGACGGAAGTGGCCCGGGCCCTGGCGGAGTTCCTCTTCGACGATGAGAACGCCCTGGTCCGCATCGACATGAGCGAGTTCACCCACGAGGCCGACGCCACGCGCCTGATCGGCGCCGCGCCCGGCTACGTGGGCTACGAGGAGGGCGGCCGCCTCACCGAGGCCATCCGCCGCCGCCCCTACGCCGTGATCCTGCTCGACGAGATGGAGAAGGCCCACCCCCGCACCTTCGACCTCTTCCTCCAGGTGCTGGAGGACGGGCGCCTCACGGATGGCCAGGGCCGCACGGTGAACTTCCGCAACACCGTGGTGCTCATGACCACGAACCTGGGCAGCCAGGCCATCTACGACGCCGGTGGCGACGCCACCAAGGCCGAGGTCGCGGTGAAGGCGGCCCTGCACGGCCACTTCCGGCCCGAGTTCCTCAACCGCTTGGACGAGGGGGTGATCTTCCGCTCCCTCAGCCAGGAGGACATGAAGGCCGTGGCCCGCATCCAACTCAAGCGGGTGGAGGCCCTGCTGCGGGAGCAGCGGCTGGACCTGGAGGTGCCGGAGGAGGTCCTGGACTGGCTGGCGTCGGAGGGCTTCGACCCCCACTACGGCGCCCGGCCGCTCAAGCGGCTCATCCAGCAGTCCGTCGTCAATCCACTGTCCCGTCTCATCCTCCAGGGCCAGCTCCAGCCCGGCGGCCGGGCCCTGCTCTCGGTCCGGGACGGCCAGCTCGTCGTCGAAGGTGAGGCCATCCAGTAGGCGCCCTCGCCCGAGATTGGCTTGGGCAAAAAAGGCCGCTTTCATGCAAAACTTGCCAAAGGCCTGGCCCGACCCGATGAGGTCCAGGTGCACGGAGACTGTGTGCCTCTCACGACCCCCATCCCCATCCTCATCGTGGACGACGAGGCCGATCTCCGGAACCTGCTGGTGGAAGCCCTCACCGATGAGGGCTATGCCGTGGAGGGGGCCGAGGATGGCGCCAAGGCGCTCGACCTGGTCCGGAGCAAGCACTTCCCCGTCATCTTCACGGACCTGAACATGCCGGGCGGGCTGTCGGGGCTGGAACTGCTGCGGGCCGTACATGACAGCGACCCCAAGAGCCTGGGCATCCTGATGACCGGCTACGCCACCACCGAGGCGGCCATCCAGGCCCTCAAGCGGGGCGCCTACGATTTCATCCAGAAGCCCTTCAAGCTGGTGGAGATCGAGGCCAGCCTGGAGCGGGCCCTGGAGCACTACCGGCTGCTGCGGGAGAACGAGGAATACCAGCAGAACCTCGAGCACATGGTGGAGGCCCGCACCCAGGAGATCCTGGGCCTGAAGAACGACATCGAGCGGCTCTTCGAAGGCTTCGTGAACGCCTCCGTGACCGCCATCGAGGCCCGGGATCCCAGCACCTCCGGCCATTCCAGCCGCGTGGCGGAGCTCACCGTGGGCTTGGCGGAAGCCGTGAACATGACGCCGAACGGTCCGTACGGCCAGCTCCAGTTCACCCCGATCCAGATCCGGGAGATCCGCTACGCCAGCCTGCTCCACGACTTCGGCAAGGTGGGGGTCCGCGAGCAGGTGCTGGTGAAGGCGAAGAAGCTCTACGATGAGCGGCTGGACAGCATCTACCAGCGGCTCCACCAGCGCACCCTCGAGGCCATGAGGGATCGGGTGCTCGAGGCCTGGAGCCAGGGCCAGTCCTTCGATCACGGGCGTCTCGAGGCTCTCCTGCACCGTCAGGAGGAGGAGACGCGGCGCATCATGGACCTGGTCCGGCGGAGCAACGAACCGACGGTGCTGCCCCAGGAGGTGGCGCGGGAACTGGACTCTCTGGAGGACCTCACCTACCAGCACTGGAGCGGAGATCACCGGGTTCTGTTCGAGCCCAGCGACCTCGACCTGCTGAGGATTCCCAAGGGCAGCCTGTCCGCCGAAGAGCGGGAGGAGATCGAAAGCCACGTCACCCACACCTACCGGTTCCTCACCCAGATTCCCTGGACGACGGAGCTGGCGGGCGTGCCCGACATCGCCTACGCCCACCACGAGCGGCTGAACGGCCGGGGGTACCCCCGCAAGCTGACCGAGCCGGACATCCCGATCCAGAGCCGGCTCATGGCCGTCACGGATGTCTACGACGCCCTCACCGCCGCCGATCGGCCCTACAAGGCCGCCGTGAGCGTGGAGCGCAGCCTGGAAATCCTCGAGCAGGAGGTCAAGGTGAACCTCCTGGACAAGGAGGCACTGCGCATCTTCATCGAGGCCAGAATCTATGAGCGCACCCTGGGCCGCGGGAGGCCCGCGGCATCATGACGCGCATGGGCGGTCCCCCGCGACCCGCCCTCCGGATAAGGTGAGTGGATGACCCAAGCGCACCAGCTTCTCTGGACCGGCTTCCATGGCCTTGATGCCCTGGAGGTGGCCTTCCCGTTCACCCCGGGGGGTGTCGTCCTCTTCGCGAGAAACCTGGATCCGGACCCGGAGGTCGGCCCCGCCCGCTGCCGGGCTCTGCTCGACGGCCTCCAGGCGCGCCATGGGCAAGCCTGGCCCCTGGCCGTGGCCATCGACCAGGAAGGTGGCCGGGTGAGCCGCCTGCGGCCCTGGGTGGGAGCGACGCCACCCCTGCGCCGCATCTGGACCGGCGGCGGCGCCGCGGCCTGCGAGGCCTGGGGCCGCCTCTGGGGCGAGGGGCTGAGCCTGCTGGGTTTCAACGTGGACTTTGCACCTGTGGCGGACCTCTGGGATGGGCATCCGGATGCGGGCATCGGGGATCGGGCCGCCAGCACGGATCCCGTCGAGGCCGCCGCCGCCGCCGGGGCCTTTCTCCACGGGCTGGAGGCCACCGGCGTGCGGGGCTGCCTGAAGCATTTCCCCGGTCTGGGCGGGACCACCCTGGACAGCCATCTGGGCCTGCCCGAACTCCCGGAAGCCGCCCAGGTGGAGCGCAACGCCGCAGCCTTCATCCCCTTGGCCCACGCCGACCGGCTGGTGATGGTGGCCCACCTCCGCACCCCGGCTTCGGCCCCCCTGCCCGCCAGCCTGCACCGCGGCTCCGTGGTCGCGAATCCCTGGGGCATCCAGGGCCGCTTCCTGCCGGATGACCTGGAGATGGGTGGCTGCGCGGACTGGAACTGGGAAGAGCGGGTGCGCCTCTGCCTGGAGGCCGGGCACCAGTGGCTGCTGGTCTGCCAGACGCCCGAGGGCTGGACCGCCTGCGCCGAAGCCCTGGAGCGCCTGCCGGAATCCCTGTGGCAAAGTCCCCTCCAGGCGACGCGGACCATGCGCGGGAACCTGGCTCCCGCCGCCCCCTTCACCCCCCAGGCCTGGCGGTCCTGGCTGGAGCGGCTCCAGGCCGCCGCCGAACAGACCTGATGGGCAGCCGCGTCCTCATCGTCGACGACAACGCCATGATCCGCAACGAGATCAAGGCGGTCCTCATGAAGGATGGCGGATTCACCCACTTCATGGAGGCGGCGGACGGCCTCACCGCCTTCAAGACCATCATGGAGACACCGCCGGATCTGGTGCTCTGCGACCTCGTGATGCCGGCCTTCGACGGGCTAAAGTTCCTGGGCCTCAAGGCCAGCCGCAAGGAACTGGAGCAGATCCCGGTGATCATGCTCACCGCCGAGGACGACCTCGACCGCAAGGCCGAGATCCTGGAGCGGGGCGCCTCCGACTACGTCACCAAGCCCTTCCACGAGAAGGAACTGCTCGCCCGGGTGCGCATCCACACCAAGCTCAAGCGCCTCCAGGACGAACTGCGGGAGATGAACGTCCAGCTCGAGGCCCTGTCCGTCACCGACGCCCTGACCGGCCTGGCGAACCGGCGCCGCCTGGTCTCCCGCCTGGAGGAGGAGGTACGACGGGCCCGGCGCACGAACGTCCCGCTCGCGGTGGTCATGATCGACATCGACCACTTCAAGGAGGTGAACGACACCTTCGGCCATGCCATGGGCGATGTGGTCCTGCGCAACATCGGCACCATGCTGAACGGCAGCCTCCGGGCCACGGATCTGGCCGCGCGCTATGGCGGCGAGGAGCTGACCCTGGTGCTGACCTACACCGATGGCGCCACCGCCCTCCAGGTGGCGGAAGGTCTGCGCCAGAAGTTCGCCGCCCTGGAGCACGTTCTGGGCGGCGCGACCGTCCGGAAGACCGTCAGCATGGGGGTCGCGGCCCGCACGGGCCAGGCGGAGATGCCGAACGCGGAGGCTCTCCTGAACCTGGCCGACGAAGCTCTCTACCGCGCCAAACAGGGTGGGCGGAATCGCGTGGAGTTGGCGGAATAGCTGTCGGCCATCAGCTGTCAGCCATTTAGAAAAGGACGCGGCTCACAGGGCCGCATCCTTTTCTACGGATAGCTGATAGCTGACAGCTGACAGCTGACAGCCTACTTGGCGGCAGCGCGCAGCGCAGCGACCTTGTCCGTCTTCTCCCAGCTGAACTCGGGGCGGCCGAAGTGGCCGTAGGCGGCGGTCGCCCGGTAGATGGGCCGACGCAGGTCCAGGGCCTCGATCATGGCCTTGGGCGTGCAGCTGAAGGTCTCGCGCACGGCGCGCACGATGGCCTCATCCGACACCTTCCCAGTGCCGAAGGTGTCCACGGCGATGGAGACGGGCTCGGCCACGCCGATGGCATAGGCGAGCTGGATCTCGCAGCGATCCGCGAGACCCGCCGCCACGATGTTCTTGGCGATGTAGCGGCCCATGTAGGCCGCGCTGCGGTCCACCTTGCTGGGATCCTTGCCGGAGAAGGCGCCGCCGCCGTGGTGCCCGCTGCCGCCGTAGGTGTCCACGATGATCTTGCGGCCGGTGAGACCCGTGTCGCCCATGGGCCCGCCCACCACGAAGCGTCCGGTGGGGTTCACGTGGAAGATGGTCTGGGCGTCCAGCAGCTCCTGGGGCAGCGAGGCCTTGATCACGTCCTGGATCACCGCGTCGCGGATGCTGTTCTGGGTCACGTGCTCGTCGTGCTGGGTGGAGATGACGACGGTGTGGATGCGCTGCACCTTGTCCCCGTCGAACTCCACGGTGACCTGGGACTTGCCGTCCGGCCGCAGCCAGGGCAGCTGGCCGTTCTTGCGGACCTCGGAGAGCTTCCGCGTCAGCAGGTGGCTGAAGTGGATGGGCGCGGGCATCAGCTCGGGTGTCTCCCGGCAGGCGTAGCCGAACATCAGGCCCTGGTCGCCGGCACCACCGGTGTCCACGCCCATGGCGATGTCGGGGCTCTGCTGGTCGATGGTCACCATCACGGCGCAGGTGGCGTAGTCGAAGCCCTTGATGTGGTGGTCGTAGCCGATGTCCTTCACCACATCGCGCACCAAAGCGGCGACGGGGATGTAGGTCTCGGTGGTGATCTCGCCCGCCACCAGCACGAGGCCCGTGGTGAGGAGGGTCTCGCAGGCGACGCGGCTGCGGGGATCATCCTTGAGCGCCGCGTCCAGCACGGCGTCGGAGATCTGGTCCGCCATCTTGTCGGGATGCCCCTCGGTGACACTTTCGGATGTGAACAGGTGACGCCCCTGGGCGGCCATGCCTGACTCCTGGAAACCCCTCCGGACAGTCTCGGAGGAAACGGGAAGTATATCCTGGGATTCTTGGTCCATACACCTTTCGGATGACGCGGGAAACCTTGCCTTGTCCTAGCCTTGAGGACTAAGGTGGGATGGCTCCATCCCCGAAACGTCTATCCGAAGCCCCCTCAGTGGAGGAACTCATGATTTCATTCCGCCGTCCGACACTGGCCCTCGCCCTGATGGCCGCCTCCTTCTTGATGGTATCCACCGCCTGCAAGCGCGAGGATCCGCAGATCCGGGAACTGACCCAGAAGGCCGCCGAAGCCGACAAGGCCAGCCAGCAGCTGAACCAGGCCGGCACCGAGCAGCAGAAGAAGCTGGCCCAGGCCGGCGTGAACGACATCAAGCCCAACGCCGAGACCCTGCAGCTCACCGACGAGCAGAAGAAGGCTCTGGAAGAGCGCATCAAGAACGAGAAGAACAGCTCCTACCAGGCCCTGCTCCAAGAAGTGCTGGACAAGGACAAGGAGATCAAGGACCTCAACTCCAAGCTCGCCAAGCTGAAGGCCGACCTGCCCAAGCCCGATGTGGCCCGGCCCAACGACAGCCACTACGGCATGGCCATGCGCTTCCTCAAGAAGAAGGGTGTGCCTGAGGCCGAAGCCAAGAAGCTGGTGAGCCGTGTGGCCATCATGGAGAAGCTGGCGCCGGGCTTCGAGGTCTACCACTTCTACGCCAACGGCACCTACGGCACCTGGGTGGCCCAGGGCAAGGCCAAGATCACCCCCAACGACCTGATGCGCCAGGAGCGCGAGAAGATCGAAGGCGAGCGTGACGAGGCCGTGGCCCAGAACGACAAGCTGCAGGAAGAGGTCTCCGACCTGGAAAGCCAGAAGCAGAAGATCACCGAGGAGATCGCCGGCCTCCAGACCGAACGCGCGAACCTCATCGAAGAGCGCACCAAGCTCCAGGCCGACAACACGGCGCAGCTGGCCAAGCTCAATTCGCTGCACTACGTGGTCGGCGTCCGCGACACCCTGAAGTCCGAGGGCGTCATCGAGATCCCCGTCTTCGCCAAGGACCGGGCCGGCAAGAACTGGCGCGACGAGGTCTTCACCCAGAGCCTGGATCTCCGCTCCGGCAAGACCATCACCATCAAGGCCGCCGACCTGAACCTGAAGAAGATCGGCAAGGTGAACGTGGTGCCCGGCTCCTATCTGAAGGACGAGCACTACAAGCTCACCATCAGCCCCGACAAGCAGACGGCCACCGTGGAACTCATCACCGTGAGCCGCTTTAAGAACGACAAGGTCGTCTTCGCCGTCACGGATTGATCTACGATTAACCTACCCGAAGTAAGGCTGGGGCCCCTTCCGGGGCCCCGCCTTTTGTGTGGCAATTCCCATTCGGGCCGCCTATCGTCAACAGACCAATCCTCGAAACCTTCCCAACCCCACCCATGAGGTGACGCGATGCATCCACGCTTGAACCAAGCGATCCTCGGCGCTTCCCTGCTGACGATCCTCGCCTGCAGCGGCGGCGGGGACTCCAAGGCCCCCACGATCGTGACCGGCCCGGGCTACATGCCCAGCACCACCACGCCGGTGTTCGACCCGGCCAACGCGAACGTCCCCCTGCCGAACGTCCTGGCCACGGCCACGGCCGCGGACCCCCTGACGGGCCGGGCCGCGAACAAGCCCATGACGCCGCCTGAGGCCCTGGCCTATGTGAACCTCCACGAGATGGGTGGCACCAATGCCGTCTCCGGGCTGAACGCGCCGGTCTACATCCAGTTCAACGCCGCCGTGGACGCCACCACCGTCACCGCGGCCAACATCAAGGTCTTCCAGCTCACACCCGACGCCGCCGGCACCGAGAACGCCGCCCTCGGCTTCACGGATATCAGCGGCATGTTCAGCTACAACTACGCCGCCGGTACCAAGGACCTGTTCCTGTTCCCCAGCTTCCCGCTGCTGCCGGGCACCCGCTACCTCTACGTGGTGACCAACCGCGTGAAGGACACGGCCGGCAAGCCGATCTCCGCATCGCCCTACTTCGAGGCCCTGAAGTCCCTCACGCCGCTCGGCGGTTCCTTCGGAGCCCTGGAGCCCATCCGGGCCAACGTCACCAGCGGCGGCACCATCCTGTTCTCCGGCTACGCCAAGGTGATGAACGACCTCATCACCGCCTCGGCCACCACCACCATCGCCCAGCGCTCGGACATCACCGTCATGGGCCGCTTCATCACCACCGGCGCCGGGGCCATCTCCCTGACCACCACCAGCCCTTCCGCAACGGGTGCCTCGCTCCTGCCCGTCGAATCAGCCCTCAGGTCCTACGCGGCCGGGTCCAACATCCCGGGCAACCTGCCGGCCAAGACCTGGAGCAACACCATCACCGTCACGGCGACCTTCGACCGGGGGGGCACGAACCCCTCACCGGACGTCTACTGGGCCGCGGCCATGACCGCCGCCGGCCTGCCCGTCACCCCTGCGCCCGCCACCGTCGGAACGGTCGTTCTCGGCAAGATCAATAGCGCCGACCTCTCCATGGATCCCGTGGTCGTCGCCGCCCATGCCGCGACCAATGACCTCACGGGCATCACCGGCGCCTACAACCCCGCCGCCGGCGTGACCCAGGCCTTCCGTCCGGACGGGCTCCACCTCGCCGGGTTCTATTCCACGGACCGCCAGGTGCCCTTCGTCTACATCGCCCCGACTGCCGCCGCGCCCAGCGGGGGCTATCCCCTGGTCATCTACGCCCACGGCATCGGCGGCCAGAAGGAGCATGCCCTGGCCGTGGCCCAGAGCCTGACCACCATCGGCCGGGCCGTCATCGCCATCGATGAGCCTCTCCACGGCGAACTGGCCGTCCCCGGCCACACCACCGGCGCGGCCTGGTTCCAGGACTTCGCCGCCTACGGCGCGCCCCTGGCCCTGCGCTCCAACGTCCAGCAGGCCGCCTTCAACCTGAACCGCCTGGAACTGACCGTCCGGACCGGCGGGTTCGCCGGCCTCGGTGCAACCATGCCCTCGATGGCCGATATCAAGTTCGTGGGCCACAGCCTGGGCTCCATCATCGGCACCTACTACCTGGCCGGCAACACGACGCTTTCCACCACGGGCTATCCCTACACCCAGACCTCCCTCAACACCGACATGAAGGGCTACCTCTCCGTGCCGGCAGGCCGCTGGGGCTACATCGGCCTGGACAGCACCTCCACCTTCGAGCCGATCGTCACGGCCGGCCTCGCCGCCGTGGGCATCACCAAGAACACGCCCACCTACTACCAGTTCTTCCTCGTGACCCAGTCCATTCTGGATCCCACCGACCCCGCCTCCATGACCACCCCCCTGGCTTCCGGGCTCCCCAGCCGGCTCTCCGGCCGCGTCGCCATGCAGGAAGCCGTGGGTGAAACCTCCATCCCCAACCCCTACACCCGCTACCTCGGCAACGCCCTGGGCGGCCGTGCCGTGCTCGGCACGTCGGCGGCGGCGGCCATCGCGCCCGGCTTCAAGCAGCTGGCCTACACCGCCGGCGGCACCCCGGCCCACACCGCAGGCGTTCCCGCCCAGTTCATGTTCACCATCACCGGCGGCGCCCTGGCGCCCAAGGTCGCCAATGCCGCGGTGGCCCTCTCGGACACCACGCCCACCGAAGGCTACTTCCAGTTCGATCAGACGGGGATCAACCACAACTCCCTGATCGATCCCACGAACCTGGTCAACCTTGGCCTGATCCAGCGCCAGATGCGCTATTTCATGGGCTTCACGGGCGCTTCCATCGTCGTGGATCCCACACAGGGTACCGCCTTGCCGATCGCACCCGGGCCCTTCGTGGAGATGCAGCTGCCCAACCAGTTCACCATCCTCGGCCACTGATCCAACGGCCGCATCCAGAAGAGGCGGGGCTTCGGCCCCGCCTCTTCTTTTGGGTCTACGGGTCCAGCTCCGGGAACGCTTCGATGAGCTGCCTCCGGGCCTCCAGCAGCTCGGGCACGGCGGGGTCCCGGCGGCGGCGGAAGCCGCGGATGGCCTGGAGGTCCTCCCCGGCGCGCTCGAGGGCGGGGAGGCCCAGGAGGACCAGCAGCAGGGCCACCGGCGGGACCAGGGCGGTGGGCCAGCCCCAGAGCCACCCGGCGAGGGCCGTCAGGAGCGCAGCCCAGAAGGGGTGGATCATGAGGCCGCCGAGCAGCTTCAGGGTGGCCGTCTGGTCGCCTTCGTCCGTGAAGCGCCTCGCCGCCCAGCCCACCAGGCGGTACGAGGGCCAGAAGAGCAGCGCCAGCGGCAGCAGCAGGGCCGCCAACCCCAGGCGCAGGGCCGCGCCCGGCAGCCAGTGGCGGATCTCGGCGCCCGGGTACGGGTGGCCCACCTGGTCGGGGCGGACCCCCTTGGCCCGGAGCCAGGCCTGGGCCTCGTGCACGCGGCTTTCCAGCGCGGCCAAGTCCTCCCCAGGCAGCGCGACAAGGTGCGGCACCAACGCCCTCACCCGGCGGCGCAGGGCCTCCAGATCCACGCGGCTGCCGGGGGCCTCCGCCAGGAGCCAGGCCACCTCCTGGGCCAGGGCCAGCACCCGCACCTCGGGATCATGAAGGGTCAGGGGCTTCAGGGCGGCCCGGATGCGGACGGTCAGCTCAGCCACCGCTTCCGGGTCGTCGCCCCGCGGAGCCAGGTCTTCCCAGGCCACGGGGTCACCCACCCGCAGGAGGACGCTGTGGCGGAAGGTGGCCCGGTCGCCGTAGACCAGGCCGGCCGGCACGAGCGAGACCGGCGTGGGGCTGGTGAGGGCCATGCGGGCGGCCCCGGTCTTGAGCGGAGCCAGGTCCGCCTCCGAGTGGCTGACGCCCTCGGGGAACATGGCCACGGATCCGCCCCCGGCCAGCACCTCGTGGACCTTCCGGAAGCACTGCTGGATGGATTCCGGCGTCGCCCCGCCATCCCTGGGCCGGGTCACGGGGATGGCCCGGAAGGCTCCGAGGAAGGGGCGCAGCGGCGCCACCTTCCAGAGCGTGGCCTTGGCCAGCCACCCCGCCCGGCGGTCCAGGAGCGCGGCTGCGGCCAGCGGATCCAGCAGGCCGTTGGGATGGTTCAGCAGGATGAGGCAGGGACCCGGCGGGAGGGGCGGACCCTCCCGTCGCAAGGCGCGGAACCAGATCCGTCCCAGGTACCCGGCGACCCGACTGGCGGCCATGTCAGGCCGCGGAGGGGTGGTGCCGGGCCCACCAGAGGGCCAGGCCGCTGATCGCGATGGCCGGCAGCACCAGGAACAGGGCCCGGCCCAGCGCATCCCCGCCCGACAGGCCCACTGCATGCAGAGCGTCCGCCCGGCGGCCGACCAGCTCGGGGCTGATGGCGTCTCCCAGCAGGTGGATGAACAGCACATTCACCGCCACCCCCGTGGCGCGGATGCTGGCGGGCAGGCTGCTGACCGTGAGGGCGTTGACGGGACTGGTGTTCACGAAGAGCAGGAACATGCCCACGAAGAACAGGGCATAGGCCACGCCGAGGTTGCCGGTGGCCAGGGCCCAGGCCACCACGGGCGCCGCGGCCACCAGGGTGACGCCGGAAATCCCGGCCCCGGCATCGGGCCAGCGCTTCTGCCAGCGGTCCGTGAGCCACCCGCCCAGGAATGTGCCCAGGATGCCAGTGACCACCGCGAGCGCCCCGAAGACCAGCCCCGCCCGAGCCGTGGACACGCCGAACCGGCGCTGGAGCAGGGTCGGTCCCCAGGTGCTGAGGCCTCCCATGGCGAAGGTGTAGGCCACATAGCTGGCGGTGCAGGCCAGCCAGACCCGGTTCCTGAAGACCTGCTTCAGGCGGTGGAAGTAGGGTTCGCCTGCTCCCAGATCCTTCACCTCATCCATGCCCCCCCGGACGGGATCGACCTGGAAGGCCATCCAGAGGGCCAGGGCCAGGCCGGGCAGGCCCGCCACCAGGAAGGAGGACCGCCAGCCCCAGGCGCCCGCCACCAGGCCGCCCAGTCCGTAGCCGAAGGCGCTGCCCACGGGAATCGCCAGGTAGAACCAGGTGAAGGTCCGGGCCCGATCGGATTCATGGAAGCCGTCCGCCAGCATCGCAGGGCCCAGGCTGGCGTAGGCGGCCTCGCCCACCCCCACCAGGGAGCGCATCACCAGCAGGCCCGGATAGCTGTGGACGAAGGCGGCGCCCAGGGTGGCCAGGCTCCAGAGCGCGACCCCGGCGGCCACAAGCCGCGGGCGGTGGTAGCGGTCGGCCAGATACCCGAACAGGGGTGCGGCGCACATGTACACCGCGATGAAGACGAAGGTCAGGCGCCCCAGCTGGGCGTCGGACAGGTGCAGCTCCCGGCCCAGAGGCTCGAGAACCGCCGCGACGACATACCGATCCAGGTAGTTCACCAGGTTGATCCCGGTGAGCAGCAGTAGCAGCCGTCGCGCGGCGGTCATGCGCGGATCAGGCCCTCAGGCCCGTCCTACTTCTTGGGAGCGGCGGGCTTGGGCGCGGCGGGCTTGGGCGCGGGGGCAGCCACGGCTTCGCTGGCGTCCAGACGCTTCGCCACTTCGGCGGTGAAGCCCTTCATCCATTCCGCGTCGGCCCAGGAGAGGATCTGCACGGACTGGTCGGAGAAGACCATCTGGAGCTTCTGCTCCTTGGCCAGCTGCTCGACGATGGGCCCGGCCAGCTTGGTGATGGCCTCGCCGACCTTCTTCTCCACTCGCTGGTACTCGGCCTGGCTGTCCTCCTGCATCTTCTTGGCCTCGAACTCCAGATCCCGGTACTTCTTGGCCAGGGCCTCCTTCTTGTCGGGGTCGATGCTGGGGGAATTCAGCTGCTGCTGCAGGGTCTGCAGCTCCTGGCCCTTGGCCTGGAGCTTCTCCTGCAGGTTCTTGCCGGTGATCTCGAGCTCGGAGAAGATGGCACCGGCCTTCTTGGAGCTGCGGACCAGCTGGTTGATGCTGAAGAAGGCGAAGCGGGGCGCATCCTGGGCCGCAGCAGGCACGGCGAGGGTCGCGGACAGGCAAAGGGCGGCCAGAGAAGGGGCGAGCAGACGCATGGGGTGACTCCAAGGGGAAAGGACCATTGTAACGCGGAGGGCTCAGGCCCCAGATATCAGAAAGTGGTGCCGATGGAGAACTGGAAGTCGTTCCGTCCATCCGTGTCGAAGGGATAGGGGTTCAGTTTCCGGGACCAGATCAGGCGGAGCGGAGCCGGACTGATGGGCAGGAAGAACCTGAACTCGAGGCCCATCGACCGCACGAGGGAGGGGTTCTTGTAGGAATAATCGTTGTTGCTGAAGTCCTTGTAGGTCACCACATCGCGGCTGAAGATCTTGGTGCCGCTGCCCCAGGCATTGCCCGCATCGTAGAAGGCCACCAGCCGGAACTGGTCCGCGATCTTGAACTGGTACTCCAGATTGGCGATGAACTGCTTGTTGCCGCCCACCACCACCGGATACCCGTTGTTGTCGAGGAGGACACTGCCCACCTGGCCATAACGGTAGCCGCGGATGCTGTTCTCGCCGCCGGGCCGGTAGAGGTCGTAGAGCGGGAGTTCCTCGCGACTCATGTTCTGCAGATAGCCGTAGCTGAGGTTCACGGCGAAGATGTGCCGGTCGGCCACATTGGCGAACTTGGCGAAGTCCCAGGTGGCGCGCAGGAAGGGCTTGTCGCCGCCGAACTGCCAGCCGCCGTACTCCAGTCCGAAGCCGACGCGCGTGCCCTGGGTGGGCTTGAACTGGTGGTTCACCGTGCTGTAGGACAGGCTCTGGCTGAACGTGGAGGTGAGCTGGTTGCTCAGGTCGCGGAAGTAGTAGTTGCGGCCGCCCTCGATGCGGATGAGGCGGAAACTGTAGCCCGTGGAGTAGGTGGTGAAGAAGGCCCAGGGCTGGTTGGGGAACCAGTTGCTCAGGCGCGCACCCACGGAGAACCCGAGGCTCCGGGTGAACTGCTTGTAGGCGTTCGCGATGCCCACGCGGGAAGCATCGTAGTCCGCGGATCCATTCGACACCGAAGTGGAGAAGGAATACGGCAGGTCGAACACGAAGGGTTCCGTGAACCCGACGGAGACGTTCTTGGAGAACTTGCCGCCGTTGTAGCTCAGGGACAGGGTCTCGCCGCCGCCCCCCAGGTTGCGGGTGGAGAAGCTCACGCCCAGCGAGAAGCCGAACAGCGAGCCGTAGCCGCCCTGGAAGAGGAGCTCGTTGACGCCGGCCTCCTCACCGCGAACGACCACATCCACCTGGGGCTTGTCCGGCACCAGTTCCACCTTGGGCTCGGAGTTCTTCACATCGAAGAAGCTCAGCTGGCTGATACCCAGCAGTGAATCCTTGAAGAAGTCCGTGCGGAAGAGGTCGCCCTCCTTCAGCATCATGCTGCGGCGCAGCACCTTGTCCTTGGTGGTGAGGTTCCCCTCGAACTCGATGCGACGGACGGTGTACTGCTCGCCTTCATCGAGCTTCAGGGTGGTGTCCACCTTCTTGACGCCATCCTCTTCCCGGATGTCGAACTTCTTCTCCGCCCGGAACATGATGTAGGCCTGATTGCTGTAGGCCTCCTTGATCTTGTCCACGGTCTGGTTCACCGCATCCAGATCGAAGGGCACCGGCTTGGCGCCGGGCTTCGGAGTCTCGACCGAGGGCCGGATGTTGAAGAACTTCTTGAGGAAGGAGTGGTTGTCCCGCTTCACTTCCGCGTACTTCATCGGGTAGTAGGTCTCGCGGAAGAGCTTCCCGCCCTCGGTCTTGAAGGTGCCCTCGAAGAACTGCTGGCCTTCGAGGATGGGAATGCTGAGGGTGGCGCGCAGGTCGTACTTGGGGGACTTCGCCTCCCGGACGCGCTTCTCGTTCTTCTTCTTCTGCTTCGCCGTGGTGCGGTCTTCCACCTCGATGACCGGCTTGCCCACGAAGACATCCTTGTAGCCCAGCTTCCAGTAGGCCTTCTTGAGGTTTTCCAGGTCCTCGTTCAGGTTCTTGTCCACCAGCAGGTCGTGGGTGGTGAGCCAGCTGAACATCCAGTGCTTGCGCGTCTTCTTCATGACGCTCCGCAGCTGGGCGCTGGAGAACACCTTGTTGCCCCGGAATTCGACCCGGTAGATCTTGGCCTTGCCGCCTTCCTTGACGTCGAACACCAGGCGCGCCACGCCGGGCCCCATGGGCTCGAGCGTGATGTCCACCACGGGGTTCCGGAAGCCCTTCTCGCCGGCCTGATCCACGATCAGGTCCTTGATCTTCCGCGCGGCCTCGGGGTCGTAGACCGTATCCGGGTTGATGGCGAGCTTCTTCTCCTTCACCTTGTCCTTGATGTTGGTGATGCCCACCTCGGTGCCGCCGCGGTAGTCGATCTCCTTGATCAGGGGCCGCTCCTTGATGCGGATGACCAGCTTCTTGCCGCCCGGGGCATCCTCGAGTTCCAGCTTGATGTCATCGAAGGAACCACTGGCCCAGAGCTTCCCCATCACGCTGCTGAAGTCGACGTTGCGGAGATCGTCGCCCACCTTCACGCCGGACTTGAAGATCACCGTCTCGGCCGTCTGCTTCTGGGCGCCCACGACCTCGATCTTGACGATGGGCTCGATGTCCTGCGCCGCCAGGGGAAGCGAGAAACCAGCGACCAGGGCTACGAGGGTCAGGGGCAGCACGCCTCTCCACCACCGGGGCTGGACCCGGTTCCATTCCATGTTCCGCTGCGTCATTCAGGCGCTCCGACCAGATGGGTTTCCTGGCCAGCGGCCACGTCTCCGGAATCAGACAGGGTGGGGACGAGCTTCTCGTCCACCAGATCAAACTTCACGAGGCCCGAGGGCACCGTGTCCTGGCCCACCATCAGCTCGGCGAGGGGATCCTCCACCTGCTTCTGGATGGCCCGCCGCAGCGGCCTGGCCCCGTAGGCGCGGTCCCGCAGCGTGGTCTTCACCAGCCAGTCGCAGGCGGCGTCGGTGAGGCTGACGATCAGCTTGTGCTTCTGGAGGGTGACGTTCAGATCCTCCACCAGCAGGCGGACGATCTTGCGCAGCTCGTCGTCGCCCAGGCGGTTGAACACCACGATCTCGTCGATGCGGTTGAGGAATTCGGGCGGGAAGGTCCGCTTGAGGACCTTCATGGCGTCGCTGGATTTCGCGTCGGGACGGGCGTCCTGCTCGACGAAGCCGAGGTTCTTCTCCGCCAGCAGCTCCCGGCTGCCCACATTGGACGTCATGATGATGATGGTGTTCTTGAAGTCCACCAGGTTCCCGAAAGCGTCCGAAGCCTGACCGTCGTCAAAGATCTGCAGCAGGATGTTGATCAGGTCGGGATGGGCCTTCTCGATCTCGTCGAACAGGAGCACGCAGTACGGGTTCCGCCGGATGCGGTCCGTGAGCATGCCGCCCTCCTCGTAGCCCACGTACCCCGGAGGGGCCCCGAGCAGCTTGGAGACCTCGTGCTTCTCCATGTACTCGGACATGTCGAAGCGGATCATCTTCTTGACGTCGCCGAAGAGGAAGGCCGCCAGCGTCTTGGCCAGTTCCGTCTTGCCCACGCCCGTGGGGCCCAGGAAGAGGAACGAGCCCATGGGCCGATTTGGGTTCTTCAGGCCGGTCCGGGCCCGGCGCACGGCGCGCACCACGGCGCTCACCGCCTCGGGCTGGCCGATGACGCGCTCGTTGATCCGGGGCTCCATGTTCACGAGGTTGGCCTTCTCGTCGCCCTTGAGGGCCGTCACGGGAATGCCGGTCCAGCTGGCCACCACGTCCTCGATGTCCCGCTCGGTCACTTCGGGGAACCGGGCGTAGTCCTCGTCCGTCAGCTCGCCCCGGTCCTTCTGGAGTTCCTCGCGCAGCTGCAGCTCCCGCTGCCGGAGCAGGACGGCCTTCTCGAAATCGCGACTCAGGACCGCCTCGTTCATCTCGTTGATGACCCGGTGCAGCTCCTCCTCGTGGGACTGGCCCTCGGTATCCGAGCCGCCGGGCCCCACCCGCAGCTTCACCCGGGCCCCCGCCTCGTCCAGGAGGTCGATGGCCTTGTCGGGCAGGAAGCGGTCCGTGATGTAGCGGTTCGACAGGTAGACCGAGGCCTCCATGGTCTTGGCGGCGTAGCGCACCCGGTGGAACAGTTCGTAGCGGCTGCGGATGCCCTCGATGATGCGCAGGCTCTCCGCCTCGTCCGGGGGATTCACCGTCACGGGCTGGAACCGCCGCACCAGGCTGCGGTCCTTGTCGATGTACTTGGCGTATTCCTTGTGCGTGGTGGCGCCGATGCACTGGATCTCGCCCCGGCTCAGGGCCGGCTTCAGGATGTTGGCCGCGTCCAGGCTGCCCTCCGCGGCGCCCGTGCCGATGAGGCTGTGGATCTCGTCGATGAAGAGCACCACGCTGGGATCCTTGCTGGCCTCGGCGATGATGGACTTCAGCCGCTCCTCGAACTGCCCGCGGTACTTGGTGCCGGCCACCACGAGGCTGAGATCCAGCGCGTAGATGCGCTTGTCCACCAGGCTGGGCGGCACCACGCCCTCATAGATCTTCTGGGCCAGGCCTTCCACGATGGCCGTCTTGCCCACGCCCGCCTCGCCCAGCAGGATCGGATTGTTCTTCCGGCGCCGGCTGAGGATCTGGATGATGCGCTCGACCTCCTGCTCACGGCCGATGAGGTTATCGAAGATGCCCCGCTCGGCCATCTCCGACAGGTTGCGGGCGAACTCGGAGAGAAGCGGGTGCTCCTTCTTCTTCTTCGCAATCTTCTCTTCCTTGCTGCTCTCCAGCAGGATCTCCTTGGCGGCGATCAGGTCCGCCCCGGCCTCCGTCAGGAGGCGCCCGGCCAGGCAGCCCTCCTCCTTCAGCATGCCCAGCAGCAGGTGCTCCGCCCCCACGTGCTTGTGGTTGAGCTTGGCGCTCTCGGCCGTGGCGTGCTGGAGGATGCGCTTGACCTCCTCCTCCATGGGGATGTCGATGCTGGTGCTGCTGGGGGTGATCTTCTTGTCCTTGGGGGTCAGGGCGGCCACCAGGCGCTCCCGCAGGGCGCTCACCTGCACGCCCATGCGCTCGAGCAGCTGGGTGCTGGTCTTTTCCGATTCCCGGAGCAGCCCCAGCAGGAGGTGGCCGCTCTGGATGCTTTCCGCACCGAACTGACTCGCCTCGTAGCGGGCGAAGAACATCACACGTCGCGCTTTTTCGGTGAATTTTTCGAACACGGGACACCCTTTCGGGTTAGCTGCTGATCACCCTTACGGATGATTGGATGACCCCGGGGCCGGGATGGTTCCAGGGAGGCCTATCAGGGTAGCGCCTTCCACCCTGGTTGTCCCGGCCCGGCTGGGACAGAACCGACCCTCCACCCGGGGCGGAACCCGCCTCTCCCCGGGACAGAACCCTCTTGCAACGGTAGACTGGAGGGCTGGGAGGGCGACATGAGCCTGGTTAGGACCAATCTGGCGATCCTGGGGCTCCAGTGGGGGGACGAGGGCAAGGGCAAGGTCGTGGACCTCCTCAGCCCGCATTTCCATCAGGTGGTGCGTTTCCAGGGCGGCAACAATGCCGGCCACACGGTCGTGGTCGACGGCCAGAGCATCGCACTGCATCAGGTGCCCAGTGGCGCCCTCCACCCCGGCTGCTTCCTGGTGGTCGGCAACGGCGTCGTCCTCAACCTCGAGGTCTTCCAGCAGGAGCTGGATCGTCTCCGGACCCGGGGCTTCGACCTGGCCGGCCGGCTGATGCTATCCGACCGGGCCCACCTCATCCTTCCCCACCACATCGCCCTGGACCTCTGGCGCGAGGGCGGCGCCAACAAGATCGGCACCACGGGCCGCGGCATCGGCCCCGCCTACGAGATGAAGGCCGGCCGCATGGGCGTGCGCCTGGGCGACCTGCTGCACCCCGAGACCCTGGCCGACCGCATCCGCCCCGGCTACGAGGAAGTCCGCCTGCGCCTGGGCGCGGGCGCCGAGCTGCCCTCCCTGGAGACCGTCGTCGAGGACCTGCTTCGCATCGCCGACCCCCTCCTGCCCTTCATCGGCGACAGCCAGAGCCACCTCGTGGCCGCCTGGGAGCGCGGAGACCGCATCCTCTTCGAGGGTGCCCAGGCCACCCTGCTCGACATCGACCACGGCACCTACCCCTTCGTCACCTCCAGCAACTGCAGCCTCGGCGGCCTCTTCACCGGCACCGGCCTGCCCCCCAAGGCCCTCGACAAGATCCTCGGCATCGCCAAGGCCTACACCACCCGCGTCGGCTCCGGCCCCTTCCCCGCCGAGATGCACGACGCCACCGGTGAGCGCCTGCGCCAAGTGGGCAGGGAATTCGGCACCACCACCGGCCGCCCCCGCCGCTGCGGCTGGTTCGACGCCCCCATCACCGCCCATGCCTGCCGCACCAACGGCGTGGATGGCCTGGCCATCATGAAGCTCGATGTGCTGGACGGACTGGACGAGGTGGGGCTGATCGTCGGCTACCGCACCGGCGAAGGCACCATCACCACCGAGCTCCCCAGCTGCGCCGCCGACTGGAAGGGCCTGCAGCCCGAGGTGAAGTACTTCAAGGGCTGGGCCAGCACCCGGGGCATCACCAAGCACGGCGAGCTCCCCGCCGAAGCCCACGCCTACCTCGAAGCCCTCGTCGAGAGCGTCGAAGTGCCCATCGCCTACCTCAGCACCGGCCCCGATCGCCAGGAGGGTTGCGTCTACCCCGGCACCTTCCTCGAGCCGCTGCTGGGTTGACCCAAACGCCCTTCACGGGCACACTGGTCGTCCTGCCCATTCAGGCACCGCACGCTCGCGTGCACCGCGCGCTCGAGGGCACGCGGGCCTGGAACCACCGGCAAGGGCCCATAGCTCAGTCGGTAGAGCAGCGGCCTTTTAAGCCGTTGGTCGCGCGTTCGAGTCGCGCTGGGCCCACCAAGTTCCACCCCACGGGGCTATCGTCTAGGGGTCAGGACACCGCCCTTTCACGGCGGTAACACGGGTTCAAATCCCGTTAGCCCTACCAAAAGCAACGGCCGACTGCAGTCGGCCGTTTGTGTTATTGAATCGAGAAACGCAGAAGGCCCGCTGGCCCCTAAGCTGAGAGCGGAATGGCTGGGCGCCGGCGGGGAGTTCGCTTGGCTGGCCTTGCTACGCTTTCCCCCTCCTTCAGGGCCTGGATTGCCTCGTTCTGAGAGGAATTTGGGCGAGATTCGGTCGGGAATTCGGGGGCTGCATTAACCATCTGAGGGGTTCTGCCCCAAACACTCTCTAGAATTGTGAGAGTTCCCCCTCAACCTCTAAGGCTTCAAGATGAGCGCCCTCGATTCGTTTCAGATCCGCCCACTTGCCGAGGCCGATCTCGACTTCGTCCTTGAAAAGGCAGGCGGGGTTCGAGCGCATCCTCGAGCACGAGCTGATCCACTACAAATTCGACTCGATTTGAACCGTCCTTGAATCAGTGAGTTCGGGTCCGCCAGGGATCCCCAGGACAGCCTCGGTGACAGGCGCAAACCTCAGGCCAAACCACCATGAGGAACCCCACCGATGACCGGCATTCCCGAGGATGGGGAAAATCCAGAGCGTTCCTGGGGATTGATGCTCGGGAGGCGGTTGGCATGTCAAAGGGTCCTGGGGAGCAGCGAAGGGGGCAACCCAGCCCCCGCACACCGATAAATGGACCTGGCACGCTCCCGGAACGCGGGGTGTCCGTGGAAAGATTTCGACCCATTCCGGTTTTCAAAAGACCGCAGAGATTCAGCGCCTCGCTCGCGCCCGGCCCTGAACCCCCGCGGGGGCGTTCACGACCGGGACAAACGGCAAGGAGAAAGAACTCAGAAAGAGGCCGAGGCCTCTTTCTGAAACTGCCGTTGAAGGGGGGGGGGCTTCTCTCGAACACCGACAGAGGACTACTCGACAGGCCCCTTACCGTAGATATACCGCTTTCGGTAAATCATGAGATTTACGGCCACTCGAACTTCAAGGATGGGGTTCGGATTTTTCTCCAATTTGTCCAAGGGCAGTTTGAAAGTGGCGGTTTCCTTGTCGAAACCGTCCACCCAATCCCACGTCTGCCCTCCGTCCCAGCTAACTTTCGTATCAAGACCGTTATGTTTCTGGTTCATTTTTAGAAATACCACACCCTGACCAGCCTCCTGGAAAGTGATGTTAATGACGGGACCAGGCTGTTGGAAATGTTCCTCACCAATCAGACGACCTTCCTTATAGATTCGATATCCAATACCATTTTCAGTAGTGGGAATATTGGCCCAATAAAGCCGTCCAGGAATGGGGTCAAGACCGGGCACACGAATTACTTTACCCGAAGAAGTAATGTATTCAATTTCAACTTCTCGTTTATTCTTGTAAGGTATATATTTAGATCGTTGATTAGAATTTACTCCATCAAATACAATATCTTGGGGATCTTTTAACCACACATTTAAAATTCTAAGCCGAGGGTTAAATTCCGCCTGGAACACCAGGAATGGAATTTCTTGAGGAGAAGCATCAGCCTGAATTACCGGAGCTCCTGGATCCATGCCTTCTAATGCTTGGATGTTCGGAATGAAAATGCCCGCTATGATAATCAAATTCCATATGCGCATCACTGACCTCCAGGGCTTGGAACAAAAGTTGGGTCCTTTTCATGTTTAAAGAAATTCCTGAAACTATAATCCGATACCCAGTACATCTCATTAATTTTGAGTGTCCCGCTCGGCATGGAAATGGTAGGCCATGCGTACCCCATGAGGTCCCTGAATTTCAGGGGGTCATCATCGGAATCGATGATTTTATCGAAAGTCTCCTGGGTCATCACGCTTCGGCCGATCACACCGATTCGACCATTTTTGTACACTTCCGGAGAGAATCCGCAGAGATTATTCTTCCAATAAGCATCGAAATCATCGATGCTGTTCCAGGGGGCGTGTGAGGATCCATGAGCGTGCCCTAGCTCGTGGAGAGCGTCCGTAGGACGCCCTCCTTGGAGGGCCTTCAACTCCCCGACCGCCAGTGAAAAGTGGCTCTTGATACCATCGAGTTTAAAAGTTATGCCGGCTGTTCCAACACCCTCTGTTGGTCGAACTGAGTCTTGCTTAATGCTATGATTCAGCACTTTGGGCAAGACAGCGCATACGTACTTACCAATGGGATTTATATCGTTCATTAATTGATAATATTTAATATTGCCACCAAATGATGTGAAAAAATCTAGCCCTAGCTGTGTCCAACGCTCCGTGCCATTAAACAAGCTGTAAAGCTTACCTCTGGGATTCCCCGCAAGGTCGTTGTTTGTTTCATCCCAGACGTAATTCAAGGCATTAGCGGGATCCGCCAGGGCCACTGGATCGTTAAGGACTGACAATTTCCCAAATGAAACCGGGAAAAATTCCTTCGCCGCCTTTTCGAATGCGATTCTGTAGGTTTCGTTCAAGGGGGAAGGCTCTGTTCTCAGAATTGAGTTCCCCAGAGCGTCCTTCGTGCCGGTGTCGTAGCGGTAAGCGATGGGAATGAGGTACACGGTCATGGGATTGGAGAGCTGGAACACGAAGGGCTTGTCATAGGTCAGATTCTTCCTCAGTACCTCATCCTTGATGTAGGTCCTATCGGGATCCGGCTCCACATAGAGGTTCAAGGTGAGGCTCGTGCTTCCGCTGTCAGGTAGAGTCTGGTTTTCATCCAGGACAAAGCTGACCAGGCCATTGGCATCAGCTGGCCCGCCAAACACATTCTTCCTCCCTGCCTTGACGAGGAAGTCTTGGTTTAGCAGGTCTTGATTGGCTCCTTTGTAAACCCGAACCTTGACCTTTGAGATGTCACCAAGCCCTTTCAGGTAGATCCTAAAGCGGGTAGGACGGTTCGCCAGTTTTGGGACTTCTGCTTTCCAAGGCATGGTGGTCGCCCAGCCCTGACCTTGTTCCTTTCGACCGTTCGCTTGATCGGTATCGTCGAGATACCGTTCGACGCCTTGGTTGATCGTCGCGAAATCAACTCCCATTTCTTCAGGTCTCGTAAGTCCAAGAACGGACAATGCCGAGAGCCATCCGAGAGCTCCAGAAGCCAAAGGCGCAATCATGGGTTGAACAACCTTGGAACCCGAAGCCAATGTGGCCCCCGCAGGGGTCCCTGCACTGGCCGTCACAATGGGTTTCCCGCCTACAAACACCCCTCCACCCTGTATTAGAGCCAGTTTTGGTCGATCCAGGCCAAAAGCGAGCTTGTCTATAACAGAGAAGGTTCCAGTATCTGGATCGTAGAGCTCAGTTTCCGTCGGATAGCTCCAGATGGTCCCTGTGCCGTCCCAGGTAGCACTGAGATACCCTCCCGCCACCATGACCTGCCCAGTGGGCAAGAGGATGGCAGCGTGTTCACTCCGGGCCCACTTCATTGAGCCGGTAGGCGTGAACGTTCCCGTGGCCGGATCGTAGATCTCGGCCGTGGCGGTGGGATTTGGCAGGAACGTGGAGGTAGAAGCAAGCGTGAAATGATCGGATCCACCGGTGATCAGTATCTTCCCATTGGGGAGCTTGGTCATGGTGTGGCCACTACGCGCCTGCATCATTCCGGTCACCGTAGATAACGCGCTCGGAGACTGAGGATCAAAAATCCGGACCTCATTCAGGACGCAGCTTCTCATGCCGCAGGGATAGGTTTCGTTCACGCTGTAGGTCCTGCTGCCACCTGTGAGGAGGGCCCTTCCATCGTCTAGGGCGACAACGGCCCCACCTTCGCGGGTCTGGAATAACTCCTGATTCGCAATGTTTCCCGTGACGATATCCGTCAGATCAAAGAGGTTCGTCGTGGGATTGAAGAGGTCGAACGGCCAGTAGGTTTGCGCTCCAGAAGGACCTCCGACCATGAGAACTTGGCCGTTGAACAGAGTTGCAGCTTGTCCCGTACTGCCATGCGCACTGCGCATGGAACCTGCCGGATATAACGGATGATCTGGCGGCGTCGGGAGCGCTTCGAATTGGCCCGTAGCCGGGTTGTAGATCTCGCCCCACTTCACGGGCTGTTCTTGAACAAAGGCATTGGGATCCGTCGGCCATTTGAAATACCCCATGCCTCCCGCGATCAACACACGACCGTCGGCAAGGAGGGTGGCCATGTGTCCGGCCCGAGCCTGGATCAGACTACCTGTGGCGGTAAAGGCCTTGGTACCTGGATCGTACAGATAGGCAGTGCCGCGATAACCCTTCGCCGGATCCGTGTCGATCACCCGTGTGTCTTGCCCTCCAACCAGGAGAACCTTCCCGTCTTTGAGGACGGTCACTGAATAACCTTCCAGGTCCAGTTCTGCTGGGACATTGCGCAAACCCTTGACGCTGGATTCAACCACCAGAAGTGCGGACCCTTGCCAAGCTGAGTTAACCTTGCTGGTGGCGACGACAGTGTAAATGCCAGGTTCATGGGCCGTGAAAACACCTTGGTCATCGACAGTAGCTTTTACGGTGCCGCCCGCGACTTGCCAAGTAACACTTTGATCATCGTTCCCCAGCACAGTCGCATGGAGGGATTGATAGGTTCCCGCATCCACCGTCGACATGGCAGGTTCCACGCTGACGCCGAAATTCTGAGGGGAGAAAGTGCCCCCTCCGCCGCTGCCAGGACCCCAGTTTCCACCCCCGCTGGTCGCAACAATGGCTGTGGCCGTGGCGAATCGACTGCTATCCAGTGCGCTGGTGGCCTTGATCGTGAAAGTGCCCACTGCGTTTGGAGCGGTATAGATACCGTTTGCGTCGATACTTCCACCGTTAGCTTCCACCACAGACCAGTTCACTGGTCCCAGACTGGTGCCCGCAGCAAGCTGGTACTGACCTTGGGGAAGCACCCACAACACACTGGGCAGGATCATCAGATCGATGGATTTCACTTCCACCGTGGCGATGGCAGTCTTGGTGAGATCCTTGGAACTGGTGAGCGTAATGGTCACCGTGCCGGGAATCAACGGTGCGGTGAATACGCCACTGGACGTGATGCTGCCCGCACTGGCAGACCAAGTGGGTCGATCATCGGAATAGGTAAGGGCCTGGTATCCAAAGCTGAAGGATTGACCAGTGGTCAGGGCAAGGTAGGACGGAAGGATAATGAGGCTTACGTCATTCACCGTGACCGTGGCAGAAGACGTCTTGGAGGGATCGTCCACTAAAGTTGCCGTCACGATATAGGTTCCCGCCGTGGTAGGTGCCGTGAAGGTACCATCCGCCGCAATGGTGCCGCCATTACATGTCCAGTTGACCTGGTTGGAGGGTGCGTAGATCGAGTATCCGAACTTGAAGGACACCCCAGTGAGCATTGAGACTTGGGCGGGCACCACGGCGATGGCGTAACCCGCCCCAGGAATCGTCAAGGTTCGGGAGATATAACTCTTCCCATCGGTAATCGTCAGGGTGTAGATCGTGGTCCCTATCGGTGTCACGTCATAGGAAGTTTGCCCGGTCACATCCACCTGGAAGCCATTGCTGTCTTGAAGAGTGATCGTGGTCGCGCCGACAGTGGACCATGAAAGCAGCACATGCCCTGGCCCTTGCGGGGATGGGCCACTGGCTAAGCTGAGGACATCGAAGGACGGCGGCGGCAGGGTACCTGCGCTCTTGCTGACCGTGATGGTCGAGGTGGCGGTGAGGGCCGGATTGACCACACTGGCGACGGTCACGGTGTACTTACCTTCCGTCTGCGGGGCCACCCAAGTGGCGCTCGTGGCACCACCGGATATGGAGCCGCCGGAGTAGCTCCAGGTCATGCCGTCCTTGCCCGGGGCGGCCAGAATGGATGCCGTGAAGGCCTGACTCGCACCAGGTGGTAGGGTCACTGAGGTCGGAGTGATGCTCAACGCCGCCACGGTATCCGACACGAGAATCGTCAGGCTGGCCTGATCCGTCATTGGAGCGCCGTAGCTCCCGTAGGTATAGGTGGTCGCTGTGAGCGTGTAGGTCGTGGTCTCGGTGGGGTTCACCGTGATCGACGTGGCCCCCCCGGAGCTCAAGGGGACATAGAAGGATCCCTTCGAATTGGTCGCCACCAGTGACAGCGTGGCCGCGCGGTTCGCGCTGTTGATGGACCAGGTCAATCCCACGGGTTGGAGATTACTTGTCAGCAGCCCTGGGACCGAGGAGGTGAAGGAGAAGATCTTCGGGCCGATCGGGACTAGGGTCGTGAGGGTGCCTATATTCCCCACCGAATCCGTCAACGTGGCTTGGACGCTGACATAGAAGAGTGAGGTCCATGGCACGAGGCTTGAGGCGATGGGAATGCCCGCTCCGCTGGTGGCCGGTCCCAAGTCGGTCCAGGTATAGGGGTCGGTCTGCACCGAAAGGCGGGCGCTCCCCTGCGTGTAGAAAACGGATGCCGACATGCCCGACTGGAAGGGAACCGGATTCGGAGTCACATACAGACTCGCGCCTTGGGTGACATCCACGCTCGCGGTGAGCGAACGAGTTCCCTGCATGCCCGACGCACTGGTGACCGTGAAAGTGAAGGTCGTCGAATGGGTCGGATTGCAGGTGTAGGAGGTCTGATTGGAGACATCCACCGTTTGGGAAGTGTTGGCGATCTGGTCCAGGATCGTCAGCGTCACCGTCGGAGTGGGTGTATTGAAGGCCCAGGCCCCTAGCCAACTCAGGATGACGGCGTCACCGGACGCGAACTGGGTCTTGTTGATGGAGAGGTAGATGATCTGCGGAGGCGCTTCCACCACAGTGATGTTGGTGGTGGCGGAGCGGGCGACGTCCCATTCAGATGTGGCCTGGACGGTATAGACGCCTGGCGTCGAACCCGGGTTGTAAGTCGCGCTCGAATGAGAATAGAGGGGGTTGTCGAGCGTCAGGGACCCGGTATCTCCCGAACCAAGGATGGTCCAGGTGGCGTCATTGGACGGCAGTTGCACGAAGGACACCGAGAGATCGGAGGTGCTCGGGTAGTAGAAATGGGGGACTCCCTCCATGTCCAGACCCTTCGTGAGGTAGACCGTGGAGGCGGTGCTGGTGATCAGACCGGATGTGGTGTCTACGGGGAAGGAGGCCGCGTCGGATTTGGTGGTGTCCGCCGCGCTGGTCGCCCTGATGCTGTAGTTCACCCCCTTGGTTGATTCCTCGGGCACCGTAAACACGGTGCTGGCGCTCGTGGTACTGGAGAAGGCCGTGGCAGGCACCGCCCCTGAGGACCCGCTGATGGCGGTCCAATTCACTGATGTGTTGGTACTGCCACAGACGAGACCCTTAAACGAATTCGCGGTTCCGCTGAGGACATGGGGCTCCGGCCAACCATAGGAGTAGGAGGTCCCGTAATACCCATCCTGGAGATGCGGGACCACGGCCACATCCACCTGAGACGGGGAAACTGTCCCGGAGAAGGCCGCCCAGACGGGGGAGCCACTGTAGCTGACCCCCCCCCCGGTGGAAGGGAACCCATGCACAGTCAGATAGCCGCCCGACAGGGTCATGAATCCATTCGCCTGCTGTTCGAAGACCATACTCACGGATTCGCCGTTGCTGTCGTAGTAGCTCGGGTTGTACTCCTGAAAGGTGCCCTGGAAGGTGCGCCCCATCAGGGTGCCAGTCGCGACCGCATTGTTTGCGCCTGAGTAGGTGTTCACCCCGGTGATCTTGAGGTAAGTGTTTGTCCCGTCCGTGAAGACGCTCACCGGGTAAGTCCGGGGATCGGTGCCTGCATAGGTGGTGGTGCCGGTGTAGACCCCGGCAATCCCGGAGATTGTTGAACCCGTGTCGGCCCCGACCTTCACGGTGTAGGCCTTGGTCGGGTCCGCCTGGCTCGTGGCGGTGACGGTGTAGGTGCCGGGCGTGGCAGGCGGCGTGTAGAGGCCGCTGGTGCTGATAGACCCCCCCGAGCAGGACCAGATCACGGCCTTATTGGGCGTCCCGCCCATGCCGGAAAAGAACTGGAGCGTGGAGCCGATCTTGACGTAGGCGCCGACGGCGGGGTCCACACCGATGATGATGCCGGACGTGCGATTGGCGGCGCCGGTCGGGGAGCTGAAGATCTGGGAGTCGTTCGAGAAGGTCCCGAAGACCGAGTTGGCGATCGAGATGTCGTTCCCATGGAGCGACCCGTTCGTGCCGTTTACCCACACCTTGTGGTAGGTGAGCACGGAGCCGTTGAGCTGGGTTTCGGTGACCGTCCCGAAATCCAGGATCGAGTAGTTGGTGCCAGTGCTGGTGGTGAAGACTCCCGCGAAGTCCGGAATCGCCGTGACAGTGATGGGGCTGCTGGTGACGGACACGCTGCCGCTGGAGTTGGAAGCCTTGGCAGTGAGGGTCGCGGTCGAACCTGCGCTCCCGACCTGGTAGACGGCATACCACTGAGGTGGGAATCCAAATTCCTGATGACCGGTACTGAGGATCGTCCCTCCCGTGATGGACCAGGTCACGGTGTCGCCGTCTCCGCCGTAGTAGGCGATGCGGGTGGTTCCGGTCCAGAGGGTCGTCACACCATTCAGAGACAGTGTGCCGGCCGTGGGCGGCGGCAGGGCAGAGGCGGACGGATAGACCACGACGCTGGCCTCGGCCCACTTCGTGGTGTCTGAGGCGTTGGTGGCCCGCACGATCACGTTGCGGGAGGTCTCCCCGCTGTTGAGGCTGGTGGGGGCGGTATAGAGACCCCTGCTGATGGTTCCGGGGTTCAAGGAACTGCCGTTCGCCATGCGGACGGTCCAGGTGACCGAGGCGGTGGAATTCCACACCTTCGCGGTGAAGGTCTGCTTGCCCCCCGTCAGAACGGAGGCATAGGTGGGTGACACGTCGACGGAACCCGTCGCCCGGACATTGAGGTTGAGGGTGTCGGAGTAATTGGGGTTGATGGCATTGGTGGCCTGGAGGGTGACCGGAGTATCCACGGTCACCGACGCCGGGGGCGTGTAGAGGCCCGTGGGTGAGATGGTCCCTGCAGTCGCGGTCCACACCACACCGCCCCCGCCTTTCACCTCCACATCAAGCTGCACTTGTTGGCCGGGTAGGATGCTGGGCGTGGAAAGTGGATTGAAGATCCGGACCGCGCCCTTGTTCCACACCCGAACCGAAGCCACGGAATACCGCGTCGGATCGACCACACTGCTCGCCTGGATCAGGAAGTCATGATAGGGGTTGGTATAATACCAGCCGCTGCTGGTGTTCATGGACCCCGTTGAGGTAAGCAGGATGGACTGCAGATCGTTCCACACTACCCGCGTGTCCGTCGTCCCCGTCACATTCGCCTTGAACTGGAACGAGTCCCCCTGGATGAACTCATAGCGGTTTGACGGGTCCATCGCCACATTGATAGCGCCAGTGGGCTGGATCGTCACAACCGGTCGATCGAACAAATCAGCTCGCACCCAGTTATAAGGACTCCAGGCGGCGTAGGCGTTGATTGCCGAATATGGATTGGATGACGGGGAAACCGCAGAGTTGGCCTTGAAGGTCGCGGTGCTCCCGGAAAGGGTGTAGGTACCTTGGCCAGAAAGATTGTCCTCGATCCAGGTCGTGGTGGCGGCACTCGCATTCGAGATCGTTGCGCTCAAGGACTGGCTTCCACCAGGTGCGACCGTGGCGACCTTGGGGGACACGGTGATTTTAGGCTTGGCAGTGGCCGCGCGGACGATGACCGGGATGGAAGCCACTCCGGTCGAATCGGCCTTGCTGGTGGCCGTGATCGTGTAGGTGCCGGTGGTCGTGGGCGCCATGTAGAGGCCTGTCGACGAGATCGTGCCACCTGAGCAGGTCCACTGAATTGTGGGGTCCAGGACCCCCGTCACGCTGGCGAAGTATTGCTGGGTGCCTCCGGTCTCGATCGAGACCTGGCCGGGGGTCAGTGTCACCACGGCGGGAGCCGCCACGACCGTCACCGAGGCAGTGGCCGATACTCCCGGCACGGGGCTCGGGGCAGAATTGTAATAATTGGTCAGGGGGGCCACGCGCACGGAGTAGGTCCCCAGTGCGCGAGGAGGCTCAAAGGTGGCCTGGGAAGGGCCTTTGAAGCTGGGGTTGGGGTAAGGGGAAGGGAACTGGATGCTCCCCTGCGTCGCCTCCCATTCCAAGTAGTTTTGGGCCACATCCGAGCCCAGAGGGGTGGCGGTCAAGGCCACGCTCGCACCCAAGGGCACGGTGTTGGTGTTAGGGGTCAGGGTCACCGAAGCAGGCTGGTAGACGGACAGGTAGGTCTCGCCGCTCTGCGTCGGGTCGGCAACACTCGTCGCCATCAGGTAGTACCCGAGCCGCTGGCCCACCGGGGTGCTGGTCGGCGCGGTGAAGAGTCCGCCCGAGGTGATAGATCCTCCGACAGCCGAGCGGCTGGCATTGATGGACCACACTACCCTCGGATCGGCTGTGCCCTTCACCTGGACCTGGGCCTGGTAGGTTCCACCGACCTGCAGGGCCGAGGTTGGCGCGATCACCTGGACCTTAATGGAAACCGGCACGTCTACCGTTGCGACCTTGGTCGGGTCCGCCACGCTGGTGACCGTCAGGGTGTAGTGGCCTGCCGTGGACGGGGCCGTCCACCACACTCGGGTGGAGTTCCCTGAGAGGCTCGGTGTGGAGAAGACACCCCCCGTGCAGGACCAAGCCACCGCCGGATTGGAGGCACCCAGCACCGTGGCATTAAACGAGCACCCGTCCCCGGGGTAGATGGGCAGGTAGAATGGGTCCAGGGTCACCTGGATGGCGACCACCACGGTGGCCGTCGCCGACTTGGTTGGGTCCTGAACGCTCGTGGCGGTGACCGTGTAGGTGCCCGCCGTCGACGGCGCGGTGTAGAGCCCGGAGGTGCTGACGCTGCCCCCCGAGCAGGACCAAGTCACCGCCGTGTTGCTTAGGCCCACCGTGCTAGCCGTGAACTGCTGCGCGGCCCCCGGCGCGAGGGCCGCACTGGTGGGCGACAGGATCACCCCAGGGGTCACGACCGTAATGGTCACGGAGCCGGACTGGGCCGGGTTCTCGGCAGAGGTGTAGGTGATCGTGTAGGTGCCGGGCGTCGCCGGCATGGTGTGAGTGATGGCGCTGACCGAGTAGGTACCGTAGCTGTAGATCTGGGAGGGCGATCCACCACTGTAGGAAGCAGTGCCATCGGAGAAGGACCAGGTTCCGGACAGATCCCCCGAACCGGTCACCGTGGCATACACGTTCACGGATTGGGAGGTCCCCACCGTAGTGGGGCTCGTAGTGATGACTACCCCATCAATCTGGTTCTTCACCACGGTCACGGTGGAGGTTCCGACGTAGCTGGAGTTCGAGACCAGCGTCGCCTTCACCGTGTAGATCCCGGGCGTAATGGGGGCGGTGTAGAGTCCGGTGCTGGTGACGCTTCCGCCCGTGCAGGACCAGGTCACGGCAGTTTTGGTGGTACCGGACACGTTCGAGCTGAACTGCTGGGTGGTACCGATCAGCAAGGTAGTGCTGCTCGGGCTCACCCACACGGAGATGCTTGAGCCCCCTCCCCCTTGAAGGGGAAGGAGGGCCGTGACCAACAGAAGCAGCCCCATCAGGGGCGAGGCCCAGCGGGGCAATGAACGAAGAAGGGTCCGGGTGAAGGGCATCACGGCTCCAGGCAAATCAGGTGCTAGAAGGAGGCGTCAATAAGAGCCGGACGCGGGTCAGCGGCCGGATGGATCCTTCCTGAGCACGATCTGGTACGGGGGATAGATCCCCGCCTTGATATAGGCATTCTGGAGTTCCCGACGGGCCTCCACCTTCGGGTCGATCCTTCCCTCGCCTGGACGGTCGGAAGTCAAGATCGGCTGGAACGAGGGAGACGGGATGTAGTCCTTGCCGACTTCCGGTGCCCGGCGCTTGCCGGGCTTCAGGAAGAGGTTCTCCTTGAGGTCGGCATCCCAAGCCAGCATCCCCTTGTGGTCGATCAGCTGAAGTCGCGTGATCCCGCCGTCCGTCGGGAGAATGGCCTCCACCACCATGCCGTCCGGCACACGCACGGCTCCCCACGCCCAGGTACGGTCGAGGCCCAGCACCACCCGGGTGGGGAAGTTCTGAACCCTGCCATTGCTGAAGGTGGCCCTCACATAGACCTCTTCTGTAACGAGGCTCGAATCCATTCGGCTCTCCCCCGACACGAAGGCGAGATCCGACTGGCCTCGGTCCAAGGTCCAGGTGAGCGCCATCTCCCCATGTAATGGCCGGTGGAACACTCCGCTACGCTCCTGGGCTGACAGTTCCATCGCGCCGTGGGGCCAGAGCCAGGCGCTGCCATCCGGGCGGAATCCATGGGGGATGGCTGGCGTCGAAGGTGCAGGCCGTTCTTGGGCCGCTGCACCAACCCCAGAGTTTGCAACTAGAAAAAGGGCAACCAGAAGCGCACGGCCATGCCCCATCTCGGACTGCGTCCTCATGATTCCTGGATCGAGGGCGGCCTTCAGCATATGGATCCTTTCGTGGATCGAAGTTGTCAGAACCCTAGAGCGCAACCGAACATCATTTCGTAGGAACCCCAAATCCAATGGTCCGGTTTTCCATCTCGGTCATCGTCGAAACAGGGAAAACACACATGAGCCACTCCAAGCCTCAAATGAAGATGGTGGTCACCATCCGCACACAAACGATTCCCTGCAAGTAGCTGCGGGAAGACTTAGGACCAATTTATAGGCAGCTCGGATGGTCATTTATTACCCTCGAGTTGAATTTGGGATCAAAGGTAATTCAACTAAGCCAAAACGACCTAGGTTTCCCCCCGAACGGTCGTTTTTCATCGCCGAGCGGTCAGAAGGGTCTCTGTCGACGAGTTCCCACGATAAGTACGGCTGATCAGGCAGGGTCAATGCCATCCCATGCCCGAGAGGCAAGCCCTTGGCGATTCCCGATTGAATGCTATTCATAGCCTCATCAAGGCCCTTCCCAGTTGTATGAAGGCTTTTGACCTCGTTGATGGGGTGCTTCAAACCCACGAAGCCACGGTGCGCCCAGGTATCTGCATATACATGGGCCGAGATCCCAAGGCGGTGGAGCGCATTGGGCTTTTCCTTAGCGGCCAAACAGGCCGAACACATTGCAGATGCAACGGGGCTATCTGTCGTGCAGACAAGGCGTCGAATCGTCTCTAGATCCTGCCCTTCGCCAGTCTTGAGTCCATAGTTCCCTGGAAGGAAATGGAAACAAAGCCAGACCTCTACGTTGGACTTGTTTTTCAGATTGCTGAAGAACTTCTTTGAGGTAGGAAGGACCGGGTGTGCCGATGCAATTCGATCAAATGTCTTCCCATTGGTGAAGGTAATGGTCCCTTGCGCTGTTGCATCATCTACGTATTGAGCCGAATGAGCGATCGTGGTCGCCTCACCATGTGGGAAACCTGCCAGTCGAGCTAGAACGTACGTGGCCGTGTGGTGGAAGTCGATCTGCATGGTGACCTCGGGATAGAACAGCTGGTTGGCTCTGGGGCGAGAGAAGAACCGTCTCGATGGCGACACCATGCCTCACCAATAGGTTTTCGATCTAGAAAACGGCTCACCGGTCATTTTTGACCTCTGAACGGGCCTATGCAGCCCCACCTATCGACCACACATCACGTGCATTAGAGAGCAGAGGAGAAGTTTCCCACTTTCTTGGTTCTCATCAGTCCTTGGGTTTGGTCTTCTCGCCAATCACCAGTCACACCGCCCTCCCTGCCGCTTCGCCCCCAGATCGCCTGGAGGGCCTGACTGAGCTGGACCTGCTCGGCATCCTCGGCCTGAGTATCAACCTGGAGGATCTCCCCCTGCTGGAGCTGAGGTAGGAGCTGTCTGAGGTCCTGGATGTCCCGCTTACTCATCGAAGCACCGCTGGACTGCCCAGGAGCTTCGGAGATCGTGAACCCCTTCCCCGTATCGAGTACCGTACCCTCGCGGTCACGCTTCTATTCTTCTTTCAGGAATGATTCCCGAGAATCGTAGGGGGGGTTGCTTTCGAGCCAACGTTGACCCTCGGTTGGATCCTCTTTGAGGGCACGCTCGATTGCGAGCGTCTCCCGGTACTCAGCTGCTTCAGCGGCCATCGTCCACTGGGCTGTGATCCCGAGGTATTTGAGTTCGCCCTTGATGATTGCGACTGGAACTCGGAAGAACTCCTTCCGAGGATTCACCTTGTTCATGGGAACAATGGCCGGTCCTCGTTATTCTCGTCTAATTCAATTACGCGTCGCCTAGGCGGTGACCGCGGATTTCATCCCTTGGGAGTCATGGCCTTGTTCAAAGAGCCCGGGATTGTCCCAGCCGGTCCACAGCGCAAGGCCCGAGCCAGGCACCGGGTCCTGCTTCCGACCATCTTCATTGTCGCATGCACGCTTGCACTGGTTGCTTTCTTGTGGGGCCGTCCACTCCAAGAATGCTATCTCCCACTCACCGGAGCCTCCGCCTCAGCCAATCTCCTGAGCGCAATCGCAATATTCGCCAGAGCCATTGAAAGGCCCAGAGAGGCCCGTGGCTGGCGTCTGCTGGGCTCCTCGCTAGTTGTGCTGACGGCCGGCAACCTCATTGCTGGCCTTTCCTACCGATTCCCCATCCTCCTACCAGTAAAGATGTTAGGGCCCATGGTTCTTGGCGTCATCAGCCTGGGGCTTGCCGCTGCCGGTTTAATGCTCTTCCCTTGGCATTCTACGGGCCTTCGCCTAAGAGCCCGCAACATCCCAGGTAGTTTTCTGTTTGTAGGATCAATGCTGGTGATCCTACTGCCTTTCACCGATTGGAGTGCGAAATTCGGTTCGCACAATGTGGTCAATCTGGCTCTGGTAGCAGCTTGTGCGCGATTGACCCTGCTGGGGGGCATCACTCTGATGTTCCTGGAGCAGGATCCCCGTCGGATCCGTGGCGTACTTGGTTTCGTCCTGGTCAATGTGATGCTAGGAGCAGTGTTTATATCTCTCATTCAACACTTTCTGGTTCAAGGCTGGGCGCCTGCCCTACCTACCGTCAAATTCCTGGTGGAAGGCGATGGTGGGACGTTGGGGGTCCAGAATAGCCCAGGGAGAGGTTGTAGGTTTCTAATCAGCTACCCCCAGGCGCAGGTCTAAGCCGTTTTGAATCCTGTGCAGTACCGAAGCCTTCGAAGGGGCATCTAGCCCACACCGTGAATGCCCTTCCTTAGGGGATTTTCTGAACGGATCCTACAAGTTTGCCGCCACCGAAATGCCTGCAAACCTGGAGTGTCTCGCGATAGCCTCAAGTATTTTTCGTCGAGTTTCCATCAATACTTTCGTGAATAGCGTACCCCGGCTAACGCCTTGGCCGAGGTGTATTGGATCGGATTTGCTTGGGATTATTGGGATCCGAGCAAGAAGCCCTCAACTGAAGGTGGACAAGGGCGCTGCCTGGATATCGGGCCTCTTCGGGGCTGGCGTCGGGGCGATTCTGGCGAATGCCGCAACAGATCCTGGGAAAGCCCGGCGATAGGAATCCCCACGTCGTTAGAGGTGGCCACTTGACAGAGTTACAGAAATAGTCGCGTAATTCATTGTATCCAAGGTGTTCATCGCCTTGGGACAACCCTCCTTTGCCGGTTAGCCCGGCCCTCCGGAGACAACTATGATTGACCGCGCCGAAAGGCCGGGCGTCCAAGCCGAAAGGGCTTGTGGAACCCCGGTGCAACCGATGCTCTTCACCCTCAGAGAACTTGGCCTCACTGATCCGTGGGCCGACTTCCTGGATGATCTTCGCCCTGGAAAGGTCGACACACCACCAGCCGCATAGAATGGCCACCCAGATCGAGGGAATGGCTCGACATCGCAATCCACCTCGAAAGCAGCGCCATGAACAGCCCTGATGATGGGGTTCGTCCAATTCCCTGTATTCCCTGCTCTGACCTCGAAATTCCCTGCTCCGATGTTTAGGGAATTCAGACTTTCAAGGCCCGGAAATACAGGCTGGGATTCGCTTACTCGTTTCCGTTCCTCGGTCCGTTGCCCTTGAAATGAGAGAAATCCCTGCAGAATTCCCTGAAACGGGAATTTTCTGGCCGACAGTCAGTCCGCAGGATTCACTGCACTACCAGAAAAGAGCCTAGAGAAATCTAGGCTCTACTTGTATAAAGACGGCTCAACACACCTTCAAGTGGACTGAACGCTCCAAAAAACGCTCCAATTTGAGGGCATTTTGGGGAGCGTTTTCTCAATTGATGGCGAGGTCGCTTGGCCTGTCCAGCACCAGGGCCCGCTGGGGTCGGACGGCTGACGGCAGCCGCAGGCCGATCTGCCCAGTGGCCTGGTCGTATCGCCAAGGTTGACCTCCTCGGCTGGTCCATTCGCGGAGCGAGGGGCCTCAAGGAATCCACGGACAATTTCTGTCCAAACCGGTGTGGCAGGATGATCTGGAACCAAGTCTGTCCTTGAGATGCCTGCATGAGCTACGACCCCTTTGATGGCGTGCTACTGAACGACCCCCGACCGCCTGTGTCGGGTGCCGTCAGCCTCATGCTGCATCTGCGGGTGGCGCGAAGACTGGCCAAGGCCCAGGGACGCACAGCAGGTCCCAGCCTGGAGGCGCTGAAGGCACGCGCCCAGGCCTGCCGGGAGCTGCTGGCGCAAGGCCTACTTCCAGCCACCCTGCGCGAATTACAGAAGCATGGGCTGGACCTGGGGCTTCCCAAGGCCGCCCACAGCTTGGCCAGCGTGCTCGCCCACCTGGAGGCCTACCTCAAGGAGGTCGAAGCGGGCGGCTACCTGGAGCCGGACCTGGCCCTCTGGCTGGCCGTGGACCTGGAATTGGCCGGAAAGCGGGGGCTCTGGATTGAGCGGACCGAGGCCGATGGACCGCTGGAGGCCGGACTCCGTGATCTGGTGCCCTCCCGCCTACGGGCCCTGGCCTGCGTGCCGGGACTGGGTGGCGCCACCTTCAGGTTGGCTGCGCAGAAAGGAGGCGAGTCCTCTGGCCTCTTCGGCAGCGCCCAGCCCTTGGTGGCGTGGTTCCTTGATGGGCTCGAAGCCCATGGCGAAAGCCTCCCCAATGACCTCGACCTTTCTGAACCGGAGGGCTGGGGATCAGCCCCCTGGTCGCCGGCGCTGGAATCCCTGTTCGAGGGACCCCTTGATCTGAAGGACCATGCGGACACCTTCCAGCGGGGCCTCGTCGAGGGTCCCCTCGACCTGCTGCGCCATGCCATTGAACAGGTCTGCGTCTGGCTGGACGCTGGGATCCCTCCTTCTGAGATCACCCTCATCCATCCCGAGCCTCAGACCGTGGCGGCCTTCCTCTCGCCCCTGCTGGCAGAAGAAGGCGTGGCGCTCCACGTGCGCGGCGGCCTGCTGCCCCTCCTCGCCAGCGAAGCCTGGAGCCCGCTCTGGACCCTCCTCATGGGCGTGCAACGGCTGGACCCCTGCGCCGTGTCCGCCGGGCTCCGAGCCTCGAGGCGCGACGACCTGCGCCACTGGGCGGACGCGTTGGCTCTGGCTGACCAGAGCGGAACGCTCGCGTTCGAAGGCAGCTTCATGCACCTGCGGGACCGCGTGAAGGACTACGCCCAAGGCATCTGGCAGGAACTGGCCGCGCTGCGTAGCACCACCCAGACGGCCCACCGGTGGGCCGAGCGCCTGGAATCCCTGGCCACCACGCTGCGGCTGCCCATGGATCCCGACGATTTCTACTCACCGCTTGGCCTGCTCAAGGAGGCCTGGAGCAATGAGTCCTGGACCTTCGCCGACATGCTCCTGGCGCTGGAAGCCTTTCTCGATGCGGCGCGAAGCAGCGAGATCCCACGAGCCGTCGAGGGCCTGCGCCTGGTGACCCCCGGCACGATCCTCGACGACTGGAACGGCGCCCGCGCCACCCTGATCCTCGACCTCTCCGAAGGGGCCTGGCCAAGCCGTCCCGCCGAGAACCCCGACCTGGACGGCGACCGTAAGGCCGCCATCAACAAGGCGCTGCTCGCATGGAGTCAGGCGGAACCGACGGCCACCTTCCCCCCTGCCCTGCAGCGGTTCTGGCTACCTCGCAGCGAGCATGGCGATCAGATTCCACGTGCCTTCCAGCAGGAGGCCTACGCCTTCAACAAGGTGCTGGCCATGACCCGAGAGCGCCTGGTGGTGCTCAGTCCCGCCCAGGATGAGGATGGCCGCACGACCTCCCAGGGACCCTTCTGGACAGCACTGGAAGGCGCGGCCCCGTGGCGTCCTGAAGCGGTGCTGCACAGCCGCTTACGCTGGCGCTGGGAAGGCCACGATCAGTCACCTCAACACCAGGCACGGGCCACCGCCGCCCAGGCCTGCACAGCCAGCGATGCGCTGCTGGCGGAGGCGCCCGACTTCGACCGTGCACCGGGGCTCCGCGCCGCCTGGCTCAAGGGACAGGACAGCGCCAGTCCCACGGCGCTCGAGGGCCTCGCCAAGTGCCCCTTCCGCTCACTCGCCGAGCGGGTGTGGGGCCTGCAGACCTTCGATGCGCGCACCCGGATGTCCATGGCTGTGGGCATCCTCGTCCACCACATTTTGGAAGAGGCCCTGATGCCCTTCGTGGGAATGGAGGACTGGCCTGCCGCCTTCCAGACGGCACTGGGCCTGGGTCCGGAGGCCGGAGCCGATGACCTCATTCCCCATCTGCAATCCCTTTGGCAGGACCACCAGGACCTGTGGCTGAAGGAACTGGACCGACACATCCCGCAGGAGCAGTGGCCCCAGGCCGTACTCCGTCTGGAATCACTTCTGCCAAATCTTGCCGCAGGCCTGATGCGGGATGTCCAGGCGGAAGTCCCAGACAAGGGGGAAATCGGGTTGCTCGATCCAGCGCGTCAATCCGCTCCGAAGACTAAGAAGGCTGCGGCGCCCCCGCCCGAAAGGTGGCGCCGAACCCTCTTGGCCCTTGAGGGCAGCCTGGGACCAGTCAACCTGGACCTGGGCGGCGGTCAGGTACTCGCGGTCAGCGGCAAGGTGGATCGCATTGAGCGCTGGACCAGTGACGGCCTCTCCTTCCTGCGCGTGGTGGACTACAAAACCTCGAAGGAGACCTACCTCAAGGCCTACGCCGAGGACGAGGCACCCTTCTCGTCGCACCTCCAGACCCCGCTCTACATGCTCCTCGCGGAGCAGGTCTACCCGGGCGAACGGGCCACGGCGGTACTGTTTCCCCTGAAGGAGGATGAGCCAAGGCCCTTCACCAAGCACTTGGCCACCCTTGCCGAAGCGGGACCCGAAGGGTTCTGGCGCGAGAAGCTGCTGACGAACCTTGCCCGCTTCGATGCGCGGCTGGAGTCGGGAGATTTCCCACCCACGCCTGGCGAGCACTGCAGCCAGTGCCAGTTGGCGGCCCTCTGCGGACGCCCCGTCGATGTGACCGTCGAGACCGATGGGGAGGGGGACTGACATGCGTACCCTCGACCTGAGCGATCCCCGCATCCTCGACCAGTCGCTGGTGGTGAGTGCCAGCGCGGGATCCGGCAAGACCTTCACCCTCACGGTGCTGGTGACTGCCAGGCTGGGGCGCGGCGACATCCGCCCTTGGGAGGTCCTGGCCACCACCTTCAGCGAGACTTCGGCGGCGGACCTGCGCGAGCGGCTACTCCGCCCCCTGGACCTGCTGTCGGCCTTGGATGAGGCCGCGTGGCAGCAACTGCTGCCCCACCTCGAGGCACCCGTGGCCAAGGACCTCGAAGCCATTCTCAAGGACCTGCCCGCCATCCAGCACCTGAAGAAGTCTGCCGGGGAGGTGGCCCAAGCCGCCGCCCACTGGGTGAGTGCGCCCTGGATTGCGTCCCCTGCGAAGGCCCGCGCCTTCTGGCGCCGCGTACGACGGGAAGCCGAACTGCTGCAGGTGTCCACCATCCACAGCCTGGCCATGCGCGTGCTGAGCAAGGGTGAGGGCAGCAACGACACCATCCTCGATGTGCGTCATCCCTCCCTGCTGCGGCTGCTGCGGCTGACGGTGCGCGAGTCACTGACCCTGCCCTCCGGTCATCCCGATGAGGTGCCCGCCCGGTTGCTGCTGGCCTGGGCCGAGCAGAACTGGGAGGCGCTGTCCCAGGGCTTCGACAACCACCTGGACGCCCTTGGGCACCTGATGGGTGAGGACCCCAGCCACCACCGCAACGCCCTGACCCATGCCCTATCCGAGGCTCGGGCCGCACTGGCACCCTTCGCGGCGGATGAAGAGCTGGCCAAGCGCCCCAGCGGCAAGGGCCTCCACAACTTCAAGAAGGAGAACCTCCTCCCGGTCCCCCTCGACAACGCCGATCTTCAGGCGAACCTCCGCTGGGCCCAAGCCCAGAGCGGGCGCGTGTCGAACCCGCCCCCTGCCTACTACTCCGACGCCTTCTGTGACGCGATGGCAACCCTCAAGCCGGTGGCCACCGCGCTGGAAGCCTGGCTGCGCTGCCTGCTGGTGAACGCGCTGCAGCGCTTCGAAGGGGAGAAGCAGGCCCAGGCACTGGCCACCTTCGGGGACTTGGTTCGCAAGGCCTTGGACAACCTCCTAACCCACGGCCTGGAGACGCCCGCACCCAAGCTGCTGTTGGTGGACGAGTACCAGGACACTTCCAAAGTTCAGGATGCCTTCCTAGAGGCCCTCGGTGCCGAGCGCATGGTGCGCGTGGGCGATGTGAAGCAGGCCATCTACGGCTTCCGCGGCGGTGATCCCGACCTGCTGCGGGATCGGCTGGCCGCAGCGGGTGAGGGTGCCTTTCGCCTCGCGTCCAACTTCCGTTCCACGCCCGAGATCGTGGCCCTGGCCAATACCTATGTGGACCAGGTCTGGCCGCTGCTGGATCCCACGGTCGGCGATCTCGACGGTGCCCAGGTACCTGTTGTGGCATCGGGGCCTCCGTTGGGGCTGGTCCGCACGCCTGCGCCCTCAACTTCGGGCGATCTTCCGGCCTTGGCGGATTGGATCTCGGGCCTCTCCCGGGAGGCCGGCTGGACTGAGTCCCTCGGCGTTCTCCCGAAGACCGGCAGCCGTACCCGGGCGCTCCTGCTCAAGCAGCGCACGCGCCTGCCAGGCCTCCTCCAGCGCCTCAAGGCCCAGGGCATCCAGCCCTACGTGGTGGCCAAGGAGGGTTTCTGGGACAGTCCCGGCGTACGGCTCATCCTGGCGGCCCTGGAGGCCGTGGCGCACCCCGAGCGACCCATCCCCTGTGCGGCCTTGCTGCGCCAAGTCGCAGGCCTGACCGATGCCGAGCTGGCGGCGCTGGCCCGAGGCAGCGAAGGCCGTCACGGACTGCCTGGCCTGGGTCAACTCGATCCTGAGCGCCTGCCGGAAGCACATCGAGACGCTGCCCAATTCCTCGTCGACCTGCGGCAGGCCTCCACGCAGACCATCGCAGGTCGCCTGCTGCGCCACGGCGCCCTGCTCCAGGCCATCGCGGCCCTGGAGGTGCATGGTGCGCTGGAACCCCTGCGGGCCCGGCGCAACCTGGCCGGACTGCTCGCCAAGTTGCAGGACCTGCCCGCCAGCCCTTCCGTGGCCTACGCTCTGCTGGATGACGAGCGGAATGGCCTGGAGCGGGGTGACCTGCCCGCCTCTGTCGAAGACGCAGACCTGCTCATCCAGACGGCTCACGGCAGCAAGGGGCTGGAGTATGACGATGTCATCCTTCCCTTGCTGAATACCGATCCGCGCCGATTCCGAAAGGGCGACCTGCGCACCTGGACCGAATCAGGCGAACTGCTGTTCGCCTGGAAGCTGGGAAACCACACCGGGCGCGCCTATGACGACCTCAAGCCCCTGGTGGAGTCCAAGCAGAAGCGCGACGAACTGAACCTGCTCTACGTGGCCCTCACCCGGGCCAAGGGGCGCCTCTGCGTGCTGCTCCAGGAGCCCAAGGATCCCAAGGAGCCCAAGCCCCCCAGTGAGTTCAAGACCTGGGCGAAGTGGGGCCAGGTCCTGGCCAGCGCCCACCCGGACTGGATAGCACTGACAGATGCACCGAGGCCGGTACCCCTGCCCTCACGCGTCACCCTCACGCCGAAGCCACCGCCTGCGAGAACAGCCCTGGCCGACACCACCCTGCCTGCCGACGCCCATGACGACCTTCCCGGCGACACCCGCAGCAAGGCCCGCCAGGAGGGAGAAGCCATGCATGCCTTCCTCCGAGACCTCCTGGTGCGCTGGGAGGTTCCGGAGGCCTTCCAGGCCTGCCTCGACAGCGCCCCGCCTGTGGCCCACGCCCGCGAGAACGCCCTGCGATTCCTGGAGCTATTCGAGGCCAAGGGCTGGCGCCATCTCCGCCGCCGCACGGAATTGCCCCTCGCGGGCGCAGCCAGCAGTGGCGGCCTCGGACGCGCCGACCTCGTCGTCTGGGGGGAGGACGGCATCCACCTCCTGGACTTCAAGCACTCCAGAACCTTCGGGGAGGAGGAACTTGCGACCTACCGGGATCAGCTCCGCCGGTACTCCGCAGTACTGGCTGAACGGGAGAATATGCCCGTGACCTCCTGGCTTGTACCCCTTCGTAGCATTGCCTGGATCCATCTGGAATGACCAACCCCGCTGCCAGGGCGTCATCACCGGGATAGCGCGGGCTCAAATCCCGTTAGCCCTACGTTGTTCAACGCCATGGGAAGACTGATGATGATGTGAGCAGGTGACTCATCGGATGAAGGAATGATTCTGACCTTGGCCCATTTGAAACAACCCCACCGAGGTCGTTGGAGTCGTCCGGTGCTTCTGGTGTTGGGTCTTGTTCAGGGCCTGGCAGCCTTGGGGCAACCGGCCCAGAACAACGTCGCGACCTTCCCCCCTCTGCCGGCCGGGATCACTTCCGTCACGGTTCTGGACAGCCACGGCCGGTACGTGGGCCGTATTCCGCCCCAGAACCGCTACTGGGTCTCTCTTGAGCGGATTCCCAGCTTCCTCCAGCAAGCGTTGTTGGCTGTGGAGGATGCCAGGTTCTACGAGCACGGCGGCATCGATTACCGGAGCATCGCCCGGGCTGCGGTCAAAGATGTGCTCAAAGGGAAAATGGCTGAAGGCGGCTCGACCATCACCCAACAGCTGATCAAGAACAAGTACCTGACCTCGGCCCGGACCCTGGACCGGAAACTCGAGGAAGCCAAGCTGGCCCTGGAATTCGAGAAGCGGTACACCAAGCCCCAGATCCTGGAGATGTACTTCAATGAGATCTATTTCGGGAACGGCGCCCAGGGCATCGCTCAGGCGGCCCGCCTCTACTTCGACAAGAGCCCGGAAGAACTGACCGAGGGCGAGTGCATTCTCCTGGCGGGTGTGCCGAAGAACCCAGGCCGCTACAATCCCTTCGGCAAGCCGGTGGAGGTGGCGGGACGGAGGGATGTCGTCCTGAAGCGCATGGAGGATCTCCGGCTCATCTCGTCCCAGCGGAAACGGGCGCTCCAGGCCCACGGCGCCGCCACGCGTCCCTTGGGGCAGGCCCCGCAGTACCTGGCACAAATTCGGGCGCAATTGGTCGGGCGCCTGGGAGCCGAGGTGGTTGAACAAGGCGGTCTGGAGGTGATCGCCGCCCTCGACCTGGACCTGCAACGCCAAGCTGAACGAACCCTGCGGGATGGCGTCAGACGCCTCTCTCCTGGGCTGCAGGGCGCTCTGGTCTGTCTGGATCCCACCACAGGCGATGTCCTTGCCGCTGTCGGGGACGTGGATGGGGTCCAGAACGCCATCAACCGGGCCTTCATCTCCAAGCGTCAGCCCGGCTCGGCGATCAAGCCCCTCATCTACGCCGCGGCCCTGGAGAAGGGCGTCACGGCAGCGAGCCTCTGGAGTGATGAACCCGTGGCCTACGATGCCGGGAAGGGTCAGGTCTGGACACCCCAGAACTATGGCCGCGAACGCTTTGGTGAACTCTCCCTCAGGCAGGCCTTGGCTCACTCCGACAACATCATCACGGTCAAGGTGCTGGAGGCCGTCGGAGTGCCGGCCTTTGTGGATCTCGCCGGGAAGATGGGCCTCTCGCTGCATGCCCAGAACGGCCTCTCGCTGGCGCTGGGAACGGATGAAGTCACCCTGAAGGACCTGGCCCAGGCCTACACCCCGCTGGCCACCGGAGGCATGAAGGCCGAAGCCCGGACCATCCTCCGGATCTATGACCGCAAACGCCAGACCTGGATCGAGAACCCTCCGGTCCTCTCCCAGGTGCTGTCGCCAGCAGCTTCCTTCATTACCACGCAGATGCTGAAGGATGTCCTGATCTATGGCACCGCCAAGTCCCTTCGCCCGTTCAGCCAGGCTCATCCTTCCGCTGGGAAGACGGGTACCACGGACAACTATGTGGACGCCTGGTTCGTCGGCTATACCCCGAACCTGGTCACGGGCATCTGGATCGGGCACGACCAGCCCAAGTCGGGCGGGAAAGGGTTCACGGGAGGGGCTGTCGCAGCCCCCATCTGGGAGCGGTTCATGAGCAAGGTCGTCACCTCGCGGCCCGAGATGGATTTCTCCAGGCCTGAGACCGTCCTGACCCTCAAGATCGACCCCACCACGGGGCTCCTGGCCCGGGAAGAATGCCCTCAACAGCAGGACGAGTTCTTCATCTCCGGTACCGAGCCGACGGAATACTGCACGACCCATGGAGCATTGCCGCCACTGCCCGTGGAGGAAGGGCACTGATCTTCGACGTCCTCCCCATGGATCTTGGCCATGGGTGATGGAGTCTCCCGGCATTCCATTCGAACTCCAGTCTGGATCATGCCAACCCGGTCTCCCTCATGGATATCCAGAAGATGCTGGCGCCCGTGCGGATCGCCCGGATCTTCCGAAAGAGCGCCGAGGTGGGACGGAGACTGGGGCCTCAGCTGCCGGCCCAGGCTACTTCGCAGGCACGCGTTTCAAGGCCTCGAGGACTCGCTCGGGTGTGAACGGCACATGGGTCACCCGCGCGCCGGTGGCGTCGAACACGGCGTTGGCCAAGGCGGCGGCCACCGGTACCACGGGGGGCTCACCGATGCCCTGAGTGACCGAGGTGGCGTTGTCCGCGAAGACGACCTGGATGCGGGGGATGGCGGAGAAGCGTGGCAGCAGGTAGGTGTCGAAGTTCTTGTCGAGGATGCGGCCCCCCTTGAAGCGGATCTCCTCGCTGAGGGCCTGCCCGATGCACATGGTGATGGCGCCCTCCACCTGCTGGCGGGCCCCGTCGGGATTCACCACGAGGCCCACATCCACGGCCTCGAGGAAGCGCTCCGTCCGGACCTTCCCGGTGGTCTTGTCCACGGCCACCTGGGCGATGGCCACCACGAGGCCCTGGCGCCAGGCACCGCAGGCCAGGCCGATGCCCCGGCCGGTGGGCCCGGGTGCAGGCTCCCAGTCGAAGGTCTCCACGGCCAGGTCCAGGAGGCGCAGGAGGCGGGCATCGGTGATGAGACGACGGCGGAGGGTCACGGGATCCAGGCCGGCTTTGGCCGCCAGGGCATCCAGCTGGCTTTCCCGGGCGAACGCGTTGGTGTGGGCGTTGGGGGCGCGCCAGGCGCCGACTTTGAGGGGATGGAGGTTGGGGACGGCCGGGGCCTGATACCGGTTCGTCTGCATGTCGTAGGGGAGCTCGGCCTCACCCTGGGAGACACCAGCCACGGTGCTGTCCCAGAAGGTGATGGCGCCGCGCCCGGCATCCAGGCCGGAGCGGATCTTCACCACGGCGGCCGGCCGGTAGCCGTCCAGGAAGAGATCCTCCTCCCGGTTCCAGGCGACCTGGATGGGCACGCCGGGGACCCGCCGGGCGATGCGGGCGGCCTCAATGGCCCCGGGGCCCACGAGCTTGCCGCCGAATCCGCCTCCCACGAACTGGGCGATGATGTGGACCTTGTCCTGGCCCAGCTTGAGGGCCTCGGCCACGGCCTCGCGGAAGACGAAGGGGGACTGGGTGGAGGCCCAGACCGTCATGCGGCCCTCCTCCCATTTGGCGACGGAGGTGTGGGGTTCGAGCGTGGCGTGGCTCTCGTAGGCGTTGCGGTATTCCCCCTCCACCACGGTGGCAGCCCGCTTCTCACCGGCGGCCAGATCGCCGCGGGAGATCATCACACGCTGCCCCGGGGCCGCCTTGTCCACCAGGTACTGGTAGATGCGCCCATCGTCCACGTCAGGTTCGGTCCCCTCGAAGGTGCCCTTCACGAGGGCGAGGGCCTTGCGGGCGGTGTCGGGCTGAGGGTGGAGCACAGCCAGGAGTGTGCCGTCCCTCACGATACGGACACCAGGCATGCGTTCGGCGGCCGCAGTATCAGCCGCGACGAGGTTAAGCCCATGGGCCGGGGGCCGCAGGATACAGGCATGGAGCGTGCCGGGAAGCCGCAGGTCGCCGGCGTACTTGGCGGCGCCAGTGGTCTTGGCGAGGGCGTCCTTGCGGGGAACGCGGCGTCCGATGAGGGTGCAGTCGGACAGGGGCTTGGGCTTGATCTTGCCCAGGTGCCGCTCCATCTTCCGCCCCTTGACCAGCTCGCCAAAGGTCGTGCGGCGCGCAGGGGCGGCCTTCACCCAGATAGCACCGTCCTTCAGGGCCAGGTCTGCGACCGGCGCGCCCAGGGCTTTGGAGGCCATGCGCAGAAGCACAGCCCGCGCTTCCGCGGCAGCGCCCCGCAGGACAGGGGCCGTATGCCACATGGTGAGGGAGCCGCCGGTGGGCATATCCCAGGGGCAGAGGTCCGTATCGCCCATGAGCATGTCGACCTGGGCCGGGTCCAGTTCCAGTTCCTCGGCGACGAGCATGGCCAGCACCGTCATGGCCCCCTGCCCCAGCTCCACCTTCCCCACGAAGCAGCCCACGCGGCCGTCGGCTGAGATCTTCAGGTAGGCGTTGAGATCCTCGGCGTAGGCACCAGGCCGGGTCGGCACAATGGGTGCCGATCCGACGGGGGTCGTGAAGAAGAAGGTGAGCGCACCCGCGGTGACGCCCTCGAGAAAGTCTCGGCGCCTCATCGCACACCTCCCATGGCCTTGCCGGCCGATTCGACCGCGTCCAGGATCCTCACGTGGGCCCCACAGCGGCAGAGGTTCCCCTCCATGGCCTCGACGATCTCGGTCCGGGTGGCCTTGGGCTTCTTCTTCAGGAAGGCCCAGGCGGCCATGATCATCCCGGAGGTGCAGTAGCCGCACTGGAAGGCGTGGTGGTCCTGGAAGGCCTTCTGAACGGGGTCCAGCTTCCCGTCCAGGGCCAGGCCCTCGATGGTGAGCACCGCCTTCCCGGCCACGTCGCCCAGCGTGGTGGAACAGGAGGGCACGGCCTCGAAGTCCACGAGCACGGTGCAGGCCCCGCAGAGCCCGGCCTCACAGCCGACCTTGGTGCCAGTGAGGCCCAGTTCGTCGCGCAGGACCCATACCAGCATCCGGTCATGGGGGCTTTTGACAGTGACGGGCTTGCCGTTGAGGACGAACGAGACGGTGGCGTCCATGGGGAACCTCCGGGGCAAGGGCAGGCTGGGTGCTGGTCCCATGGTAAGCCCGGAACCGGAGGTCAGCGCTGAGGATGGGGCCCGAGGTCGGCAGCATCGAGGTGGCCCTTTAAAGCCCGCGCGGAACTCCCCCTCAGGGCCCTCGCGAACCCTGTGGGATGCGGCTGACCGACTCCCAATGGCTCCTTCCAATTGAGACGTAGGTTCAACGTTCTCGACCAAGGTCTGGGTGCAGCCGAGGCCATACGGCTCGCCGCCCTTTCAATGGTCAGTCTGGAGGATTGGCCGCCCATCCGTCAGTCCTGGAAGCGCTTCCGGGACGCACCTCACGCGCCATCCGGTTCGGCCAGGAGGAGCCTGTTCTTGGGCGTGATGTCTCCGGGTATCACTTGGGTGAACACGCGGTAGCCCTGGAAACGCAGGCGGGCGGCGCGGGTGGCGTCGATGGCCAGGGGGCCGTCCAGCCATCCCTCCAGGCCGCCGAGGTCCGCCTGCTTGAGGTCGTGGCAGCAGGGCAGGACGGCCACGCAGGCGCCGGCCGCCACCGCCCGGTCAAGGATCAGGTCGGTCAGTCCCCCGCAGGCATGCGCCGAGACGACCAGGTCGCCTCGCTCCAGCGGCACCTCCCTCAGGTCGGTCTCGAGATGGCGGACCCGGCCCTCCAGCCGCGGCCACTCCCGGCAGAGCGCGGCTTCAAGCGTGGCCGCGCTTTTCGGAATCCTATGGTCGACCGCCAGCGCCTCGGGGGAGCTGTCGTCGAGCAAGAGGAGGATCTGCGCGAGCAGACCGTGGCCACAGGCCAGGTCCACCACCCGCCTTCCCCTGAACCGGCGCCGCACCCTCCGGGCCACCTCCCAGGCCTCGTACAGTTCCTTGCGCGGCAGGCAGCCGGCACGGCACACCGCTCTCGCAATCGCGTCGAACAGGGTTTCCCCCGCGAACTGAGGGAGCAGGGCTTCGGTCAGGCGATTGCGAGAGGAACGGTCCATGAAACGGCGGATCCTGTGGCTGGGACGGGGTGATGGGCGGAATCACCTGGTTCACGGTAGCTTTGTCGAAGCGGACCCTGCATTTCCGAAACGACTTGAACCGGGTATTGGCGCCTTCGACCACCTGAACCTTGACAGAGTAGGACCCATGCCAAGAAGGCACCTCTTCGAATTCCACGACATGCCCTGGTTCCCCGGGGCCTGGCGGGATGTCATCACGGACCTGCTGAAGGTCTTCTCCATCCACTCGCATCCCTACCGTTGCATGGTCCCCATGCTCTCGGAGGCCCTGAGACGCTCCCATCCCGAGACCATCCTCGATCTCTGCTCAGGCAGCTCGGGGCCATGGGAGGACTTGAAGGCGCGGCTGGAGGAATCGGGCCTGGATCTTCCGGTCGTGCTCACGGACAAGTATCCCCATCGGAGCGCGATCCAGCAGGCCTGGCCCAGGGAAGGCATCCGGTACCTGGAGGAATCGGTGGACGCCACGAAGGTGCCCGCCCATCTGAGCGGCTTCCGGACCCTCTTCGCCTCCTTCCACCACTTCAGGCCCGCCGAAGCCCAGAGGATCCTCCAGGACGCGGTGGAGGCCTGCTCCGGCATCGCCATCATGGAAATCACGCGGTGGTCCTGGAGGTGGTTCTTCGCCTCCCTGTTCTCACCCATCTTCTTTTGGATCGCCTCCCCCTTCGTCCTGCGGCCGTTCACGTGGCGGCACCTCGTGTGGATCTATCTCCTGCCCTTCCCGGTTCTGTTCACCGTCTGGGACAGCCTCGTCTCCGGCCTGCGGACCTACTCACCCCAGGAGCTGGAAGCCATGATCCATTTCCCGCGCGCCGAAACCTACCAGTGGAAGATCGGAGAGAGAACCGCCACCTGGGCCTGCACGGTGACCTACCTCGTCGGGGCCCCCAGACTTGAAGCCTGATCGCCACGGCGTCGCCGGGGCGCCTCAGGAGGTCTTCACCACCGGCTCGACATGGCCGCAGGGCATGCAGCGGTGGACGAACTCGCCCCGGCGGGTGCTGGGGATGACCCGCATGGGCTGGCCGCAGGTGGGACATGGGCTGCCGTGGACCTGGGGGGCGGGGGCATCCTGGAGTTCCGCCACCACGCTGGCGACGAATCCCCGGATGTCGGCCATGAAGGTGGTGCGGGTCTCCTCGCCCCGGCGCATGCGCTCCAGGCGGGCCTCCCAGCTGCCGGTCAGCTCAGCGCTGCGCAGGGCTTCGGCGGGCAGACCCTGGATGAGCCGGATGCCCTTCTCGGTGGGCAGCAGGACGTTGCGCTTCCGCTCGATGTAGGCGCGCTTGATGAGGGTCTCGATCATGTTGGCCCGCGTGGCCGGGGTGCCCAGACCGCAGTCCCGCATGGCGCCGCGCAGGGCCTCGTCGTCCAGCTCCCGGCCTGCGCCCTGCATGGCGGCCAGCAGGTCTCCCTCGCTCATGCGCTTGGGCGGGGTGGTCTTTCCCTCCTTGGGGTGGAGGGAGGCGACGTCGACAGCCTCCCCCTTCTTCACCGCGGGCAGGCCGCCCTCGGCCTCCTCGTCCGCATCATCCTCGCCTTCCGCCGGATCGGCCGCCTTCTCGACCTTCCGGCGCCGGTACGGTGGATCCACGGCCGACCAGCCCTCCTCCTTCACCACGGTGCCGTTGGTCTTGAAGGTCGCGGCCACGGCGTCGCTTCCGATCACCTCGGTGATGATCGTGGTCTTGGCCTCGACGCGATCCGGAAAGTAGGCCGCCAGGAAGCGCCGGGCGATGAGGTCGTAGATCCGCAGCTCGTCGCCCGCCAGGCCCCGGGCGGGCTTCTCCGTGGGCACGAGGGCGGCGTGGTCCTCCACTTCCTGGTCGTTGACGAAGCGCTTGTCGAGCTTCACGGGCCACTGCTTCCGCAGCTCGTCAAGGAAGGGCCGGAGCTCCGTGAGCTGCCCCTGGGCCAGGGCCTTGATCCAGTGCGGCGCCTTCAGGGCATCGGCTTCCGTGAGGTGGCGGCTGCTGGTGCGGGGGTAAGAGATGAGCTGCTTCTCGTACAGGCTCTGCGCCAAGCCCAGGGTGCCCTCCGCCGTGAAGCCGAAGCGCTTGTTGGCCTCCTTCTGCAGGGCAGTGAGGTCATAGAGCAGCTCGGGCTTCTTCTTCTCCGTGCGCCCCGTGGCGCTGCGGATCTTCCCCGGCCGGCCTTCCAGGCGGGCCGCCAGGGCCCTCGCTTCTGCCTCGGTGGCGAAGCGCTCCTGAGTCTGGCCGTCCTGCTCCTTGAACCACCGGCCCTCGTACTCCCCGTTGGGGTGCGCGAACCGGGCGCGGAGGGTCCAGAAGGGCTGCGGCTTGAAGTTCCGGATGTCGAGTTCCCGGCGCACCAGCAGCGCCAGGGTCGGCGTCTGCACCCGGCCCACGCTCCACACGCCGTCTTCCGCCCCGGCGCGGCGCATGCGGAGGGTCTGGGCACGCGTGGCGTTGATGCCCACCAGCCAGTCCGCCTCCTGGCGGCTGCGGGCGGCATCCCGCAGGCCCGTGTAGGCCTCGCCCGGTTTCATGGCCCCATAGGCCTCCCGGACCGCCTCCGGGGTGAGACTGGAGGTCCAGAAGCGCTGGACGGGCTTGCTGCAGCCCGCCAGGCGGTAGACGAGGTCGAAGATCAATTCGCCCTCGCGCCCCGCGTCCGTGGCATTCACGACCTCAGTGATGTCCTCGCGGTTGAGCAGGCGGGCGACCACCTCGAACTGCTCCTTCGTCTGTTCGATGGGCGCGTAGCGGAAGGGCTCCGGGAAGATGGGCAGCCGGTCCCAGCGCCAGGCCTTCCAGGCGGGATCGTAGCCCTCGGGGTTCAGCGCCTCCACCAGGTGCCCCACGCACCAGGTCACCACGAGGCCATTCCCCTCGATGAGGCTCCGCCCGCGCCCCGGCAGGCCCAGAGCCTCCGCCAAGGCACGGCCCATGCTCGGTTTCTCGGCGATGATCAGACGCAGGGTGGCTCCCGGGAGCGCTTTCCATTGTAGGGGAGCCCCCGGCCGCTGGCGCCCTCCCGGAACCGCTGAGACCATGCCCCCGGACGAAAAAGAAGGGGCCGGTTGGCCCCCTTCTTCGTGATCGGGATCCAGCGACTACTTCTTCTTGCCCTTGGGGGCGGCCTTCTTCGCGGCCTTGGGCTTGGCGGTCTTGGCAGCCTTCGAGGCCTTGAAGCTCATCGACTTCGAAGCGGCGATCTTGATGGGGGCGCCGGTCTGGGGATTGCGGCCGGTGCGGGCCTTGCGGGTCTTCTGGCTGAAGGTGCCGAAGCCGACGAGCGTGACCTTGCCACCCTTGCCGACATGGCCGGCGATGGACTCGAGGAAGCAGCCGATGGCGGCGGCGGCAGCAGCCTTGGTGATGTCGGCAGTCTTGGCGACGGCATCGACGAGTTCAGCCTTGGTGAGGTTCTCGGCCATGTTGCGGGCCTCCTGTAGGTGAGCGCCAACGGGCGCGGAGTGATGTGTCGCTTGGATCTTGCCTCAATTCCCCCACAGTTCAAGCAGATATTTGCTCCGTTCTTTTTTTTGGCGGCCTTCCGCATCCCCAGGATCTGTGCGGCCTGGGAGGTCCCGGCCCCGGAGACCGGCGCCGCTCCCGCCCGGGTGCGCCCCGCCCAGGCGAGCTGGAAACCAAGCATTGACGGGCTTTTTGGAGTCATCCGAGGGCCCCGCCCTGGCCCGTGGGGCGGCCCCTGCCCCGGCGTCCGGCCCCTCCTCGTGGCCGCGGAACGGCTTTCCGCGCCGGTGGAGCCCGGCCCCCGGGAGGGAAGCTTCCCTCGCCCACCCACCTTTCCGGTCCGCCAAATCGGGGACCGGGCCTGCCTCCCGGCCCGGCCGCTCGAATTGAGCGTCCCGGCCCGGCGGCCCTGATCCGATAGATAATCGACCTCAGACCGATCGTCTCCGGCGCCTGTCTCCCGGATCGTGTTGAGGATGATGAGGGGCCTGCCTTGGCGGAACGCGACAACCAGGAAATCGTCATCCGCGGGGCGGAGGCTCACAACCTCCGGGGGTTCGACGTCCGGATCCCGAGGCGGAGCCTCACGGTCATCACGGGTGTCTCGGGCTCCGGGAAATCCTCCCTCGCCTTCGACATCCTCTTCCGGGAGGGCCAGCGACGGTTCCTCGAGACCCTGCCTGCCTTCGCCCGCCAGTTCGTGGGCCGGTTCGCGCGTCCGGCGGTGCGGAGCATCGAGGGGCTGGGACCCGCCGTGGCCATGGGCCAGCGGGCCAGCCTCTCCAACCCGCGCTCCACGGTGGGCACGCTCACCGAAGGCTGGGACCTGCTGCGCCTGCTCTTCGCCCGGCTCGGCTCGGCTCCGGAGGGTATCCGCCCCAGCCGCGGCCTCTTCTCCTTCAACGGCGAGGAAGGCGCTTGCCCCCAGTGCCAGGGGCTCGGCCTGGAGGATCGCCTGGACCTCGACCTCCTGGTCGCGGATCCCGCGAAGTCCCTGCGGGACGGTGCGCTGCGGGTCAGCACCCCGAACGGCTACCTCATGTACTCCCAGGTCACCCTCCAGGTTCTGGACGAGGTGCTCCGGAGCCACGGCGCCTCGGTGGACCTCCCCTGGCGCGACCTGGGCGACGAGGCCCGCCATGTGGTGCTCTACGGGTCAGACCGCCTGAAGGTCCCCTACGGCAAGCACCCTCTCGAATCGCGCCTGAAGTGGACGGGCATCACCGCGCGTCCCCGCCAGGAGGGGTTCTATCGCGGGCTCGTCCCCGTCATGGAAGAGATCCTGCGCGGCAAGCGGAACGACTCCATCCTCCGCTTCGTCCGCAGCTCCGCCTGCCGGGCCTGCCAGGGCACCCGCCTGCGGCCGGAGGCCCTGGCCGTGACCTGGCAGGGCCGGCGCATCGTGGATCTGGCCGCCCTGACCGTCCGGGAGCTGCGCGCATTCCTGGCCTCGACCGGAACCCGGGCGGAAGAGGCGGCGATCTTCGGCCCCATCCGCGCGGACCTGCTGGCCCGCTGCGACCTGATGGCGGAGCTCGGCCTGGCCTATCTGACCCTGGATCGCCCCGCACCGAGCCTTTCCCGCGGCGAGCTGCAGCGGTTGCGCCTCCTCGGCCTGGCCCTGGGAGAGCTGCGGGGCCTGCTGGTGGTGCTGGACGAACCCTCGGCCGGGCTCCATCCCCATGACGTGGGCCGCCTGGTCCAGGTGCTCCGGCGCCTGCGGGACCAGGGCCAGACCGTGGTGGTGGTGGAGCACGAGGCCCAGATCGTCCGGGCCGCCGACTGGCTGATCGACCTGGGCCCCGGACCCGGCCGTGAAGGGGGGCAGCTGCTCTGGAGCGGTCCCCCCTCGGACCTGCTGGCCACCGCGTCGCCCGAGGCCGCCTCGCCCACCCTGCGCTGGCTCACCGGAACCCTCCCGGCCCCCGCCCCGAGACAGGCTCCCGCCCACAGCCCGCTCCGGTTCGAGGGCCTGGGACGCCACAACCTCCAGGACCTCAGCGTGGACCTGCACCCGGGCACCCTCAACGCGATCTCGGGCGTGTCGGGCGCGGGGAAGACCTCCCTCCTCGACGAGATCGTGGCGCGGCTCCAGACGGGCCTGATCCCCCAGGCGCCCTTCCGCCGCATCGTCACCGTGGACGCGGACCCGATCGGACGGACGCCCCGCTCCAATGCGGCCACCTACACCGGAGCCTTCGACCTGCTTCGGGATCTCTTCGCGGGTTCGCCGGACGCCAGGGTCCGCGGCTTCGGCAAGGGGCACTTCTCCTTCAATACGGCCGGGGGTCGCTGCGAGGCCTGTGAAGGGGCCGGCGTCCAGGAAGTGGGGATGCGGTACCTGGGCAGCGTGGAGCTGCTCTGCGACGTGTGCGGCGGCCGGCGGTTCCACCCCGACGTGCTGGAGGTGAAGGTCGGGGGACAGACCATCGCGGATGTGCTGGAGGGCAGCATCGCCGAGGCCGCGGAACACTTCAGCGAGCAGCCCCGGCTCCGGCGCATCCTGCAGGCGCTGGTGGACGTGGGCCTGGGCTACCTGCCCCTGGGCCAGCCCGCCACCACCCTGTCCGGCGGCGAGGCCCAGCGCGTGAAGCTGGCCACGGAACTCGCCAAGGCCGCTGGAGGCCCGGCTCTCATCGCCCTGGACGAGCCCACCGCGGGGCTCCACGCGGCGGATGTCGGCGTGCTCCTGCGGGCCTGGGACCGCCTCCTCGACGCGGGCCACACCCTGCTGGTGGTGGACAACGACCTGGCCGTGCTGCGCCATGCGGGCCGTGTCCTCGACCTCGGCCCCGGCTGCGGTCCGGAAGGCGGCCGCCTGGTGGTCGCCGGGCCACCGGACGCCGTCGCCGCCTGCCCGGAGTCCCACACGGGCGCCGCGCTGCGAGAGCCCCCGTCGCCGCTGCAACCCGGCCCCGCGCCCGCTGGAGCTCCCCCCATCGAGCTGCGGGGCGTGCGCACGAACAACCTCAAGGACCTCGACGTGACCCTGCCCGCCGAGGGGATGACCGTGGTCACGGGGCCCTCGGGTTCAGGCAAGTCGTCGCTGGTGTTCGACACGCTGCTGGCCGAGGCCCAGAACCGCTTTGCGGATCTGGTCTCACCCTGGGCGCGGCGGTTCCTGCCCCGCCCGGGCGGCGCGGATCTGGTCGCAGCGCGCGGCCTCCAGACCACCCTCGCCGTGCCCCAGCGGGCCGGGCGCCGGAACCCCCGCTCCACCGTGGGCACGACCACGGAGTTGGATGAGCTGCTGCGCCTCCTCTTCGCCCGGGCCGGCGAACAGCCCTGCCCTGCCTGCGGGAGGCCGACGCAGGGAGAGCGCTGCGCCTGCGGCCAGACGTTCCCGGCCCTGTGGGCCGCTGATTTCTCTCCGCACTCCGAGCGCGGCGCCTGCCCCCGGTGCAGGGGACTGGGCTTCCTCCAGCGCTGCGCCCCCGAGCGGCTGGTGAGCCATCCTGACCGGCCTCTGGACGGTGGGGCCATGGACGGCACCCGCTTCGGCGCCTACCTGGGCGAGGCCCATGGTCAGTTCGTGGCCATCCTGCGGCAGGCGGCCGCCGAGGCCGGACTGGACCTCACCCGGCCCTGGCGTGAGCTGGGCCCCGCCGAGCGCCGCCTGGCCATGGCCGGCACCGGCGACACCCTGTACGAGGTGGCCTGGCACTTCCGGCGCGGCAAGGTGGAAGGCGTGCACCCACTGCGGACGCCCTGGGCGGGCTTCGCGAACCTCGTCGACCGGGAATACGAGCGGATCCACGCGGATCCGAAGGGCGAAGAGCTGGAGGCCCTGCTGGTGGACACGGCCTGCCCGGATTGCAGCGGGGAGCGCCTTCGGGAGACCTCCCGCGCCGTGCGCTTCGGCGGGTTCCGCCTCCCCGAGGTGATGGCCCGGCCGGTCGGCGAAGCCCTCGCCTGGCTCGAGGCCCTGTCGCATGAGGGCCTGCCCCCGCGGCTGCGGGCGCTCACCGAAGGCCTCCGGGGCGACGCCACCCGGCGCCTCCGGGCCCTCTCGGAGGCCGGACTCGACTACCTCGCGCTGCAGCGGGAGATGGCCAGCCTCTCCGGAGGCGAGGCCCAGCGCGTCCGCCTCGCCGCCGCCCTGGATGGCGGCCTCGTGGGCGTGACCTACGTCCTGGACGAACCCAGCCAGGGGCTCCATGCCCGGGATGTCCAGCGCCTGGGCGCTGTGCTGCGCGGCCTGGCGGACGCCGGCAATGCGGTGGTCCTGGTCGAACACAACCCGGCCCTCATCGCCGCGGCGGACCAGATCATCGAACTGGGGCCGGGCTCGGGACCCGAGGGCGGCCAGGTGGTGGCGATCGGGACGCCGGAGGCCCTGAGCCACCTGCCGGCCTCGCGGACCGGGGCCCAGCTGCGCCGTTCCCGGGAGATCCACGGGGGTCGGTCGGCCCCGGTCCCGGTCCCGGGCCTCCGGGTGCGGGGAGCCCGCCTCCACAACCTTCAGGGGATCGACGTCGCCTTTCCACTCGGCGCCGTGGTGACCGTGACCGGCGTCTCCGGCAGCGGCAAGTCCAGCCTCGTGCTGGAGGTGCTGGCACCATCCCTGCGGAACTGCCTCCGCGGCGGCGACCCTGTGGGGTGCGAGAGGATCGACCTGCTGACGGACTTCCGGGAGGTCATCAGCGCCGGGCAGGAGGCTCTGGGCATCGCCTGGAGCAGCACCGTCCTCAGCCTCGCGGGCCTGGGCGAGCCCCTCCGCAAACGCTTCGCGGCCACGCCCCAGGCCAGGGCCGCGAAGCTGTCCGCCCGGTACTTCTCCACCGCCACTCCCGGCGGCCGCTGCGAAGCCTGCGAGGGCCGCGGCACGATCGCCGTGGCCATGGACCTTCTCCCGGACGTCACCGTGGGCTGTGAGGTCTGCCAGGGCCGCCGCTTCAAACCCGAGGTGCTGGCGTGCCGGCTCGACGGCCACAGCATGGCGGAGGTGCTGGAGGCCAGCGTGGCAGAGCTCGCCGCGTGGTTCGCGGCGGACGCTCCGCTGGCCAGACCCCTGGAGGCGCTGGACCAGATCGGCCTGGGCTATTTGCGGCTCGGGCAGGCGGGCGCCGCGCTCTCGGAAGGCGAGCGTCAGCGGCTGCGCCTGGCCAGCCTGATCGCAGCGCCTCCGGCGGGGCGTGCCGCCATCCTCCTGGACGAGCCCACCCGCGGCCTGGGCTTCGAGGACGTGGCACGCCTCGTCGAGGCGCTGCGTCGCCTGGCCGGGGCGGGCCATCTGGTCGTCGCGGTGGAACACGACCTGGACTTCATCGCCATGAGCGACTGGGTCATCGACCTGGGACCCGATGGCGGTTCCGCCGGCGGCCAGGTGGTGGTGGCGGGTCCGCCCGCAGCGGTGCGGGCCTGCGCCCGCTCGTACACGGGGCAGGCCCTGGCGCACCGCTGAGCCGCCTAAGAGTGCCTAACAAAGCCCCAGGGCCCTGGGCAGCCGCGGGCTGGAGATGAGGTCGACGAACAGCGCCCAGCGCCGGTCCGGGGCGTCCGTGGTTCCCCCCTGCCGCTCCACCCAGGCCCGCACCAGGTGCTCGCCGAGGTTGTAGTTGATGACGTAGCTCCGGTAGGTGTCGATGAAGCGGAGGCGCTGCGCCGCCTGGGCTCCGGTCCGCAGGGAGTAGCGGACCAGGAAGGCCTCGGCTTCGGCCCGGCCGAGGTGGCCATCCAGGTAGCCCCGGGCGGCCTCGTTGTCGGCGAAGGCCAGGGTCTTCATCTCGGCCTGCACGCGGGCCCAGCGGTCGGCTTCGGCGGGATCGAGGCCCGCCAGGGGAAAGAGCACGTCCCGCTCGAAGGCCAGGCGCTCCGGCCCTGGGAACGCGACCTCGATGCCGAAGTTGGCCGTGCCCTCGGCGATGAGGGACTGGGGCGAGAACAGGGGATAGACCGTGAACTCCACCCAGCCCCGGCCCCCGGGCGGGCCTTGGGCGAAGCGCTGCTCCAGCAGGGCGTTGTAGACGTGATGCCCGGGGTAGCCCTCATGGGCGGCCAGGTCCAGGGCCCGGTCCATGGCGATGGGCAGGTCCAGGTTCACCTGGATCACGGAGGTCCCGCCGCCCTGGTACCAGTTGTAGGCGGACCAGGCCTTGTCCCGGACATACTCCACGCGGAAGTGGTCCGAGGCCGGCAGCGGCGCGTGCCGGCGGGTGCGCTCGCGGGCCTCGGCGATCGCCGCCTGGAACACCGCGTCCACGCGATCGGGCGGCACGATGACCCGCTCCCTGGCGCGCTGGTAGCGCTCCTGCACCGAGCCGGGGCCTTCCAGCACCTGATCCAGCCGGGCCAGCGCCGCCTCGAAGGTGGCTTCCGAGGTCCGGGGCGGACGGACCTGATAGAGGGCTTCGGCTTCATCATCGAAGCTGAAGCGGTGTCCCTCCAGGCGGGCCAGGTGGGCCGCCACGGCTTCCAGCTGCCCCTGCAGGTAGTCCCGGCGCACCAACTCGCCGGCCGGCACCTCCGCACCGCCGAGGCCGGCCAGAATCCGGCGAGCCTCGGTCCGCAGCTCAGCGAGGGGTCGAGGAGCCCCGGCCTCCGCAGCCTCCCGCCAGGACTGCGGTCCGTAATAGGCATCCACGGCATTGGCATCGTGGCGCCCGACCGCCAGCACCAGCTTCACGTAGTCTTCGGCCCACCCTGAAAGTGCCATGTCGTCCGGCCTCCTGGACTCCCGAAGATACAAGGTTCCAGGCGCTCCGGGTTTCTTTGCACGCCCCCACCGCTGGAGACCGGGCTCCTCGTGCAGCGAGATGGCGTGTGGTCCGGTGCTCTTATTTTCCGAGCTGGCGCTTCACATCCTCGAACATCGGGCCCACCGCCATCACCGTCTCCTTGAGCTTCTCCCGGGAGACGCTGAAGTAGATGGCCCAGTCCCGCAGTTCATAGGGCTCGTGGATGTTGATCCATTCTTCGCTTTCAGGCTTGGCGACCTTCAGGTTGTCGGGCATGAGGCCTCCTGGAGATGAGTCACGGAAGATGAGGGAAAATCCCTGCATTGATCCCTTCTGCGGCGAATCTAGCACTCGCCTCCAGGACGGACAGGGATCTGCCGCCGAACGGTCGGTTTCCGCGGCCGAACGGGAGGCTGGGTGGGCCTGTCCCCGCTGGCATCCTGGCTGTCCCTGAGCCCTCAAACACTGTCGATACAGAAGATCACTCGGCGCTGATCTCCGATACGGGCTCCGGGGTCCCCGGATGGCGGGCGAGATGGGAGTCGTACAGCCGGGCGAGGAACTCCATGAGCACCCATTCATGCTCCCGGGGGTTGGCCCGGAACAGACGGTTGAGGTGCATGTGCGCCAGGCTTCCCGCAAGGCCGGCCTGCGCCTCGTGCAGCACGCCCTGCTCGCAGGCCTCGCGGATGCGCACCAGGCTGCGGAAGCCAGGCGCGCCCGGGGCCCCATCCGGCAGGGGGAACCCTGCCTCCAGTTCCTTCCGGAATCCCCTGAAGGTCGACCCCATCTGCGCGCTCATCCCCCCGGCATCTCCGAATTCCTTCCGGAAGCTGGTCCGGGTGGCCAGGGCCAGTGTGTGGCGCTCGCGGGCACTCAGCCCCAGGGCCGCCCAGATCGCATCCGTGTCCCTGAGCCCCATCCGCCAGCGGCTCTCCTGGGTCAGGCCCGCCACCAGGCGGTTCAGGACCTGCTGGCTGTCCTCAAAGAACCAGGCCTCGGCCAGGGCGAACCCCAGCGGGCCGCCATAGCGCTCCCACTCCGGCTCGAAGGTGTCCACCTGCCATTTCCACAGCAGCCCCTGCGCCTGGTGTTTCTCCAGGTGCTTGTGGAGGAGGGGCAGCAGTTCCGCGAAGAGCCGGAAGGGGACGCCATGGAACCGCAGCCGGAGATGCGGATGCGGATCGCGGTAGCGGATGAAGTGCCAGCGGTCCCAGAGCCCCTGCCGCTTCGTCAGCCGGAGCAGCGGCTCCAGTTCCGTGAGCAGGCGCTCCGCGCTGGCCGGTCCGCAGTAGAGCTTGAGGTAGAGCCACTCCGAGCCCGGTGGGTAGGCCCGGATCGTCGGCGCCTGCGTCTCCGCTGGAAGAAGGACCGCTTGGGGCCGCGGAGCGGCGGTTCCCTCGAAGGGAATGACCAGCTCGTGGGCGAATCGCCCCTCCGGCGAGGTGACCAGAGACTGGGCGGGCTCCGGGAAGCATTCCGTGAGGGTGAAGGCCGAACGGTGGGCCACGAGGTGGTGCAGCATCTCCACGCGGAGGACCTGATCCAGGTCCACCAGCAGGCTGTTGTCCGCCTCGGTGAGGAGGACGAAGCGGGGCAGGCCCCGCCGGTTCCGCAGGGCCTGGAAGGCGCCCCAGGCTCCCTCGGCGGAGCCGGCCAGGGCCTCCTTCAGTTCCTGGGCCTCGACCCGCCAGCGCGCCTTGCTGAGGACCTGCCGCCCGCGCGTGACCCGAGGCAGGAAGGGCTGTTCCGCCAGAGGCCCCCAGGACCATCCGCCCGGGCGGCCATCCTGATCCTGCAGGCGGGCCAGGAACCGGTAGACCACGGGACCGCGCGCGAAATTGTGGGCCGAAGACAGGCGCGGGACGACCTCCCGCCCCAGCCGTGTCGAAGCCAGGACGACGCGGTCGCCCCGCACGGTCACCTGCAGGTCCGAGGGCAGGATCGTGGCCTCGGCGGGCACGCCCGAGGTGGCCAGGAACGGGATCTCGTAGTCCCGCAGGGCGGGGCGGGCCAGGACATTGCCCATCCGGCCCTCGGGCACATGGACCACCTCGGCAAACACGGCTTCCGGACGCTGAGCCTCCTCCTTCCGGAGGTGGTCGCGGAGGGCCGCCTCCAAGCCGGGTTCCCCGGGGGCGAACCGCCCCAGCCACCGGGCGGCCGTGGGTCCCGAATAGTGCTCCATCCAGAACTGGAAGGCGCCCTGATCCAGGGCCGCGAGGCTGGGGGCCGCCAGACTCACCAGGGCCGCGAAGGAGGCGGGGAAGGGCTGGGGGTCGGGGTTCGCCAGGGCCGCCACATCGGCCTCGTCCAGATCCCAGGTCAGCGCTCCCTGCCACCGGGGAAGCTGCGCCAGGAGATGGCGGTCCCGCCGGGAAAGGCGGGGGGCGGGCGGCGCCCCTTCAAACGCCAGGCCCTCCAGCAAGGGGGAATCATAGGCGGGCGCCCCGTCGAACCCGATTCCGTTCTCCTCATCCAGGACCTCGAGAAGCGGCATCCAGCGGGTTTCGTACCGCTCCCGGAAGGCCGCCCGGAAGCGCTCCAAAGGCCCCTCCACCGGGGTCGGGGTCAGGCGGCGCAGCGTCTCGGCCCCCTCCTCCAGGGCCCGACGGACCCCGGGCGCCAGGGCCAGTCCGGCCGCGGGACGGAAGAGATCCACCTGCAGGACATCCCGGGTTTCCGCGGGAATCCCCAGCATGGCCAGGGCGGCGGCAAACTCGGGCTGGCCTTCCGGATGCGACCCAAGGGGCGCCTCCGCCAGAGCCTTCAAATCCCGCCCCAACGCGGCCAGGGGTTCGGCCCGCCGGGCCGAGTCCGGATCGGCCCGGAGCCCGGCGACCACATGGCCCAGGGGATCCGGACTGGTCACGGGCGGGTGCAACTCGGCGCACAGCACCTGGGCCTCGATGATCCGCTCCAGGAAGGCCTGGGCCTCGGCCGGTTCCACGGCCAGGTGCCCGGCCAGACCCGTCACCAGGTCCGCCAGGCACGCGCCCCCCTGCGCCTGCTGGAGGACGTGGTCGAGGTGGGGCGTGGCCTCCACCGCCTCCAGGTGGTAGGTCCTCCCGGTTCCGGGGTGGTCCCGGTGCTCGAGATACCGGTACCAGCCTCCGCAGGCGTAGAGGCTCGAGTTCGGCCGGTAGCGCAGCAGAGTCCTGACCCTAGGCTCCTGCTCCAGGTGGCCCACCAGGGTTTCCAGGACTCCCCAGTCCAGGCGCACCGCCTTGCGGCAGGCCAGCCAGGGCCCCACCGAAAGCCGGCTGGCAGCTCCCCAGGCGCCGGTGGACACCGCCGCGAAGAGACCGAACGGCGTGGCGCGATGGCTCATCCGGCTGAGGTACTTCAACAGGGCGCGCTCCACGCCGCGGGCCGCCGGCGGCTCCAGGGCACCCTCCCGCCAGGCACCCAGCCGCGAGGCCAGGTCCGGAGAGGCCAGCGCGATGGCCTCCCGGACGGAAGCGCGCTCGACCCACCCACGAAGGACTTGGCGCAGCGCCTCCCGCTCCCGTTCCAGGCGGATCGTCAGGGGCTCCGCCACCTCCGGCTCCGGCCCTGCCGGCTCCTGGGGGTCCAGCGCGTCCAGCGGCAGGCCCGGGCTGCGAAGCACGAAGAAATCACCGGCTTGGCAGGTGGACGGGGAAGGCATGCGGGGAACTCTCTCAGAAAGGACAGATCCAGGAAACCATCTCCCGATCCGGCGCGACCGGGAAACGCCGAACGGTAGCTCCCGGGGGCCCAACGGTTGGAGGTGTGGTTACATACCGTTCATGGAAAGACGTTGGTTCTCGTCTCGGATGGGCTCACAACCAAGGTCGCGCCTCGTGGCGTTACCTGGGAGCTCCCATGAAGACCACTCTTTCCTTTCGCAAGGAATCCATTCAGCAGTCGAGCCATGCCAGCGAAACGCTGAACCAGGCGGCCCACGAATTCACAGAGGCTCAGGGTTTGAAACATGCCCGTGACCAGAGGCCGATTTCCCTCACGACATTGCTCACGCTCTAATGCCGACTGGCCCGGGTTCGCCGACTCTGAAACAGATATGGCTCGAGACTCGGCGAACCCTCGGACTTCTTGGTTCCCGCTGGCTAAGAATTGGCGGTCCATTGGGGTCTGTTACGGCCTCTGGCTCTTGCTCATCCTTTACGAACAGTGGTCCAGCCACCGCCTCGGGTCAGGATGGATTTGGGTCAGTGCCTTTTCCTCGCCTCTTACCCACCTTGGCGCGTTCGGCTTCCTGGCCCCCCTACCCTGGATCCTGTCACAGCGGTTCCCCTCACCTTGGGGTTTCATTCTGGGACTCGTCCTTTCGGTCTTCGTCTGTGAATTGATCTCAGCGTGTCTTCCACTTATCGACGTCTGGATACTCGCCCATGAAAGTTCCAATTTCAGCTTGGGCAAAACCATCCGCATCTACACCTCGCTTGTGGGGCCAGCCATGATGGTCGTCGGAGGGCTCGTCGCGGCGAGGGCCCGCTCAGAAGAGCTCCGGGAGGCCTCCCAGGCGGAGGCCCAGATCGCCAAGAACCGGCTGCTCCAGAGCCAGATCCATCCGCATGTGCTGTTCAATGCGCTCAATGGCCTGGCCGAGCTCGTCCACAAGGACGCCAGGGCCGCCGAGACGGCCATCCGGCACCTTTCCGACCTGCTCCGGCGCATCCTCGTGGCTTCTGAACACGTGCGCCTGCCTCTAAGGGAAGAGCGCAAGATCGTGGCGGACTACCTGGCTCTCGAGTCCATCCGGCTGGGGAACCGGCTCCGGGTCACCTGGGAGTGGGACGAAGGTCTGGACTCGATCGAGGTCCCTCCCCTGCTCCTCCAGCCCCTGGTGGAAAATGCCATCAAGCATGGCATCGCCCCCAGCATTCCCGGTGGCGACCTGGTCCTCCGGGCCCGGGCCAAGGATGGGGCGATCTTCCTGGAAGTCTGGAATTCCGGGCAACCCTATCCGATCAATGGCAACAGAAGCGGCATCGGGGTGAAGAACCTGCGCTCGCGGTTGGCCTTGCACTTCGGCAACGGCGCCCAGCTATCCATCGGCCCCTCCGGTCAGGGCACGCTCGCCGGCATTCGATTCGAGGCAACCCAAGTAGAATTCAGCCATGAATCAGCTGAAGGCCCTGGTAGTTGATGACGAGCCGCTGGCACGAGAGCGGCTCTCCCGGTTGCTCAAGGAAGCAGGTTGCACGATCGCAGGTGAACTCTGCGATGGTGTGGCCCTGCTCGATTGGCTGAAAGAGCCGGGAGAGGTCGATGTCATCTTCCTGGACATCCAGATGCCGGGACTCAGCGGGCTGGAAGTGCTGGCCGAGGTTTCGGACTGCCCTCCCGTGGTCTTCGTGACCGCCTTCTCCTCGTACGCCGTGCAGGCCTTCGAGCTCGCCGCCGTGGACTACCTGCTGAAGCCGGTGTTCGAGGATCGGCTGGCGAAATGCCTGCAGCGCCTGCGCGAGCGCCTGATCCGGCCCCTCAGCCCAGCCGAGCTGAAGGCCCTCCTGCCGCCCCCCGTGCGCTTTCCCATCCGGGCCGGGGATGGGGAGATCTACATGGAATTGGAACTGGTCACCCATTTCGAGCTGGAGAATGACCAGGTATGGGCCTGCCGCGGCCAGAACCGGTATCTGACGCGCTGGGCGGCCCTGTCGGAGGTGGAACAGGCCTTCCCCGAGGACGGCATGGTCCGCATCCAGCGCCATCTGCTGCTGCGCCCGGGCATGGTCAAGGGGATCCGCCCGGCCTCCGTGGGGCGGATCAAGGTGATGGTGGCACCCAAGGTGGAACTGACGGTCAGCCGGGCCATGACGCCCCGGATGAAGGAATGCATCCGGGTGGGGAAACCTTAAAGGGCCCGGTTCCCTGAGTTCGCCTTCCAGACGGGAGGGGGATGCAGGTATGGTGGTGGGGAACCTCACCCATGCATCATCAAAACGGGTCTCACCCCGTTTCTTTCTCAGGAGCCATCAATGCGATTCAGGTCATTAACCGCCTTCACCCTAGGGGCAGCCTTGCTGGCTGGCCCGGCAGGACCCGCCAAGCGACCGGCCTGGCGGCTGCCCATCGAGGTGAAGACTCTGCCCAACGGCCTGACCGTGGTGGTCTCGGAGGACCACTCCCTGCCGACGGTGGGGGTGAGCGTGGTCTATCGGGTGGGGATGCGGCTGGAGCCCAAGGGGCGCACCGGCTTCGCCCACCTCTTCGAACACATGATGTTCCAGGGGACGCCCGTCGCCCCCAAGGGCGTGTTCGATCGCGTGATCCAGGGAGGAGGGGGCCTCAACAACGGCTCCACCCGCTACGACTACACCAACTACATCGAGTCCGCCCCGGTCTCGGCCCTGGAGCCCATCCTCTGGCTGGAGGCGGATCGCCTCAAGGCCCTGGACTTCTCCCCCCAGAACCTCAAGAACCAGCAGGAGGTGGTGAAGGAGGAGATCCGCGTCAACGTCAAGAACCAGCCCTACGGCACCTTCTGGCTGGACCTGCCCGCGGCCGCCTACACCCGCTGGGAGAACAACCATGACGGGTACGGCTCGTTCGAGGATCTGGACCATGCGGATCTGAAGGACGTCCAGGCGTTCCACGGGTCCTACTACACCCCCAGCAACGCCGTGCTGGGCATCGCCGGTGACGTCAAGCCCGCCGAGGTCTTCGCCCTGGTCGAAAAGTACTTCGGCCACATCCCCGGGAAACCCAAGCCCGCCCTGCCGGACCTCAAAGAGCCCCTGAACACGGCTGAAATCCGCCTGGTCAAGACGGATGCCCTGGCCCGGGTTCCCGCCGTGGCCGTGGGCTGGAAGATGCCCGCGCGGGGAAGCAAGGACCACGCTCCGGCCGCAGTCCTGGCCGAGCTGCTCATCGGCGGGGATGCCTCCCGGATCTACCTCGGCCTCGTGAAGGGGAAGGCGCTGCTGCTGAACGCGAGCGGAGGGCTGAACTTCCCCCTGGGCGGCGCCTGGGACTATGACGGGCAGACCCTGTTCAGCCTGTTCTCGCTCTACAAGCCCAACGCGGACGCCGACAAGGTGCTCGCCGCCCTGGACGAGATCATCGCCGCCGTCGCCACCCAGGGCGTGACGCCCGCCGAGCTGGAGCGGACCAAGACCAAGATGGTCGCCGACTTCTATTCCGGCCTGGAGATCCCCCTCTCGCGGGCGGATTCCCTGGCCAAGGCCCAGGCCCTGTGGGGCAGCGCCGCCCACCTCAACGAGATCCCCCGGCTCATCGAAGGCGTGACCGTGGATGACCTCAAGCGGGTCGCCGCCACCTACCTGACCCGCCCCAACCGCACCGTCATCGATTACCACACCGCCGCGGCCAAGCCCTGAGGAGATGGACATGACCCCCACTCGCCACGCCCTCACCCTGCTGCTGACCGTCAGCGCGCTCCCCCTGGCCGCCGCCGCCGCGGAAGTGCCCCTTCCCAAGGACCTGCCGCCCTACGGCGCCGACCGCGCCATTCCGGCCCTGAACATCACCCAGCGGACCCTCCCGAACGGGCTCGCCGTCTGGCTGGTGAACCGTCCGGGGTTCCCCAAGGTCTCCGCCTACCTGGCCGTCCGGGGCGGCAATGCCCATGACGCCGCGGATCGCCAGGGGATCACGGGCTTCATGGCCGGTCTGCTGAACGAGGGGACCGCCACCCGGACCTCCCAGCAGATCGCCGAGGAACTCCAGACCATCGGAGGAGAGCTCGGCGCCTTCGCCTCGGCCGATGCGGTGTTCGTCCAGGGTTCCTGCCTGAGCACGGGCCTGCCGACGCTCATCAACCTCCTGGCCGATGTCACGCGGCACCCGAATTTCCCGGAGAAGGAGGTCGAGCTCGCCAAGGCCAACACCCTGCAGGGCCTGCTGGCCCAGGAGGCCCAACCGGCCTTCAAGGCCAACCGGGCCTTCAACACGGCCATTTTCGGCGACCATCCCTACCGCTTCACCTCCATCGCCCCCCAGGTGGTGAAGGCCACGACCCCCGAGTCCCTCCGCGCCCTCCACGCCGCGAGGTTCCAGCCGAACCAGGCGGTGCTCGTGATCAGCGGTGATCTCCAGGAAGCCGCCACCCTCAAGCTGATCACCGCCGCCCTCGGCGACTGGAAGGTGACGGGAGAGGCCCTGAAGCCGCTCAAGGAAGCCCCGGCGACAGCAGCCCACCAGTTCCTGCTGCTCCCCCGTCCCGGCTCCGTGCAGTCCACCCTTCGGGTCGGGCGCCCTGCCCTGTCGGCCACGCACCCGGACTACATCCCGATGCAGCTGGCCAACACCATCCTGGGCGGCTCCTTCGGCAGCCGGATCGTCAAGAACATCCGCGAGGACAAGGGCTACACCTATTCCCCCGGGGCCCGGGCCGCCGGGATGCAGGTGGGGGGAAGCTACCAGGTGCGGGCGGACGTCCGCACCGAGGTGACCGCCGCGAGCCTCATGGAGATCTTCTACGAGATGGATCGCATGGGCACCACCCCCGTGGGCGAAGCCGAGCTCCAGAGCGCCAAGCGCTACATGGGTGGAACGTACCTGTTCCAGAACCAGATGCTTCGGGCCCTGACCGGAACCCTCGCCACCTACTGGGTGAACGGCCAGAAGCCCGAGGCCCTTTCCGAGTTCATTCCCAAGGTCAACGCCGTGAAGGCCGAGGAGGTCCGGCGCATCGGCCGCACCTATTTCGCCTCGAAGGACCAGACCGTCGTCGTGGTCGGGGATGAGGCCAAGGCCAAGGCCGAGCTCGAACAGTTCGGCCCGGTGCAGATCCTCAAGAACTGAGGCCCGGCCTGAAACAGCATGAATCGGGCCCGGGCAACCGGGCCCGATTCATGTCAGGGCCCGGACCACCAGCACCCACCGGATGACAGCCCTTGTCCAACGGAAGGGCGCAGGCTGTCGACCAGGAGATTCCATGAAGATCGGCCTCCGCATCCCCTCTCTCAAGAAGCGCATGGCGGCCCGCACCAGCCCGCCCCGCTGGGTCCGCCAGAGCCTGGGCCTCAAGGCCCCCCGCGGCTGGGGCTGGCTCACCAACCCGCGCAAGGCCGCCTACAACCGTGTCTACCACCGCACCACCTTCGGCCTCAAGGGCTGCGGGTGGCTGCTCGCCCTACCGGCGGGATTGCTCCTGTGGTGGCGGTGAGGGCCGCAAAGGCCCACCATCTCGGCAGGCTCGGCTACGCCTGGGCGGGGTCCTGCCGGCGCCGACCCCTTCCTTCGTTTTGAGGTGGATCGGCGCAGGCCCCCGATATAGTCGGGCTGGCGATGCCCATGCTCCCGGGGTGGGGCGATGGCGGGCGGGCCGCGGGGTGGTGTGGACGGGAACAGGGACAGCGCGCGCATCATCGTCCTGGGGGGCGGCATCTCCGGCCTCCTGGCGGCGTGGCATCTGCGCCAGCGCGGCTGCCCGGTCGAAGTCTGGGAGGCCTCCGACGCCCCGGGCGGTTGGGCGCAGACGCTGCCCTGGCCGGGGCCGGCCGGCGAAGGGGGCTACCTGGAGCGGGGCCCCCAGGGGCTTCTGGTCAACCGGGACAGCGCCGTGGACCGCCTGCTGCGCGACCTGGCCCTCGACCTGCGCCCCCCCCAACCGAAGGGCCCCCGCTGGCTGGGCAGGGCCGGCCGGCGGGGGCCCAGCCCGGCGACACTGTCGGGACTGCTGCGTACACCTGGGCTCGGGCTCGCCGGAAAGCTGCGGCTGCTGGCGGAGCCCTTCATCCCGAAGGGAACCACGCCGGATGAGACCCTCCAGACGTTCTTCGCCCGGCGCCTGGGGGCGGGCTTCGCCCGGGAGCTGCTGCCGGCGATGGTGGCGGGGGTGCTGGCGGCGCCACCGGAATGCCTCGGCCTGGAGGCGCTGCCGCGCCTGCAGCGCCTGGAGGCCCGGGGGGGGCTCCTCCTCGGCAGCCTGCGGGCGGGTCCGGCCCGCACGCGCCTCCCGGTGGGCGGCACGGGCGCCTTGGCGCGGGCCCTCGCGGAACGCCTTGGGTGCGTGATCACCCGGCGGCCCGTCCGGACCCTGGAGCGCCGGCCGGAAGGGGGATGGCGGGTCCATGGCGAGGGCCCCGTCCGCGAGGCGGCGGCCGTGGTGCTGGCCCTCCCGGCCCAGGTGGCGGCGGAGCTGCTGCGACCGCTGGCGCCCGAGGCGAGCCGGATCCTGGGGGCCATCCCCCGCCTGGATCTCCGCGTCTGGCACAGCCGCCACGCCATGGTCCCAGGCTGGGAGCGCGGGATCGGCCTGCTCCTCCATCCACCGGAGGGCCATGGACTCCTGGGGGCCGTTTCCTTCGCGGCGGACGATCCCCGCGGCGTGCCGGGCCTGCTCCAGCTCCGGGCCTACGTGGGCGGGGCCTATCCGGTGGCGCCCGCGCTGGAGGCCTGGCCGGGCCTCTTCCGGGAACTCCGCCGCTGGCTGCCGGAGCTGGGGGAGGCGGTGCAGGTGCGAGAGGAAGCTTGCCCGGGCGCCTTCCCGCTGCTGGAGCCGGGTCATGGCGCCCGGGTGGCGCGCTTGGAGGCGGACCTGCCCCCAGGCCTGCATTGGCTGGGCGCCGCGCGGTTTGGCCCGGGAATCCCCGATCTGGCCGAGGGCATCGCGGCGTGGGCGGAATCGGCCTCAGGCCTTCTGGTGGCTGGGCGACATCTGTGAATGCACCGGGGCGGGCGTCTTCCCGACTCGCATCCACCCCCACACCAGCGCGCCCACCAGCAGCACCCAGCCGATGGGTGACCGGGCGGCGATCCGGAGGTCCTGCCAGGAGGGCACCGAGCCGAAGACCAGGTTCGCCAGGAAGAACACCATGGCCGCCTCGGGCCAACCCAGGACCGGATGGTCCCCCAGGCGCCACCGGAGCAGGCCATAGGCCGCAGGCAGCAGGGCCAGCGGCGCGAGGCCGATGAAGAAGGCGTTGTACCAGCGGAGGTTGGAGAGGGTGACGGCCCCGAGCACCAGGCCGCGGCCCTCGCGGCGCGGGAGCACCGTGAAGCGGACGGGGCGGCCGTTGAGCAGGTGGCCGACGGCCCAGTGGCAGAGCTCGTGGCAGACCGTCCCGGGCAGCACCAGCAGGGAGAAGAGCCAGAAGGACCGCTTGGCCTGGTTCAGCAGCCAGAGAGCTGCGGCCATGCCCGCCAGGTAGGCCAGCGCCGGTCCCTGTCCGCTGCCCGCCCCCAGTCCCCAGCCATGGTCCATCGCCGCCGGTCCCCCCCCGTGCCCATTGGACCACCCTCCAGGCGCTTCCGCGTGCCAGGGTCGGACGCAGGTGCCTTAGTGGATCCAGGGATCGTAAAAAATCATCATAAAGCCATCCTTTCCAATCAATGGTAGAGTTTCCGCCACCCCATGTTTTTCAACGCAGAGGCCCCCATGAAGATTGCCGTTCCCAAGGAGATCAGGGCGGGCGAGACCCGTGTCGCGCTGGACCCGGAGTCTTGCAAGAAGCTGATCGCCCTCGGCCTCGAGGTGGCGGTCGAAGCCGGTGCGGGCCTCGCCGCGCGCTTCGCGGATCAGGCCTACCGGGACGCGGGGGCCAGCGTCATCCCGGACGCGGGCTCGCTCCTGGGCGAGGCGGAGTTCGTGCTGAAGGTGAACGCCCCCCAGGCCCGGCCCGACGGTACCCATGAGGTGGACCTCATCCCTTCCGGGGCGCTGCTGCTGGCCTCCCTCTTCCCCACGCGGAACCTCGATGTGGTGCAGCGGATGGCGGCCCGGAACCTCACGACCTTCTCCACGGACTGCATCCCGCGCACCACCCGCGCCCAGAGCATGGACACCCTCTCCAGCCAGGCCAACATCGTGGGCTACAAGGGCGCGCTGCTGGGCGCCCTGGAGCTGCCGAAGTACTACCCCATGTTCATGACCGCCGCGGGGACGACGCTGCCCGCCAAGGTCTTCGTCCTCGGCGCGGGCGTGGCGGGCCTCCAGGCCATCGCCACCGCCAAGCGGCTCGGCGCCAGCGTCACGGCCACGGACGTGCGGCCCGAGGTGAAGGAGCAGATCGAATCCGTGGGCGGCAAGTATGTGGGCATCGACCTCAAGCAGGCCGCCTCCGCTGGCGGCGGCTACGCCGCAGAGCTGTCGGCGGAGGACAAGGCCCTGCAGGCCAGGATGCTGGCCGACCACTGCGCCCAGGTGGATGTGGTCATCACCACGGCCCTCATCGGCGGGGTCTTCGCGCCCAAGCTGCTCGACGAGGCCATCGTGAGGAGCATGAAGCCCGGCTCGGTGATCATCGACCTCGGGGCCGACGGCGGCGGCAACTGCACGCTCTCGAAACTGGGCGGCACCGTGGAGGTGGGCGGGGTGACGATCGTCGCCCCCCTCAACCTGCCGGCGACGGTGCCCACCCACGCCAGCATGCTCTTCTCGCGGAACCTGCTGAACTTCATGACGGCCTTCTGGGACAAGGAGGCCAAGCGCTTCAACCTCGACTGGGCCGACGACATCCTCAAGGGCTGCGCCGTGACCCACGAGGGGAAGGTGGTCCACGGGCCCACCCTGAAGGCGCTGCAGGGCTGATCAACGGACACGGAGGCACGGCGTGATGATGCAGATGGAACACACTGAGACCCCGGGCCACCCGGCTCCGGCGGCGGGCGGCGGACACGGGCAGCTCGACTACATGGGCGCCCTGTTCGTCTTCATGCTGGCCACCTTCATCGGCGTGATGGTCATCCAGCGCGTGTCGCGGCTGCTGCACACGCCCCTCATGAGCCTCACCAACGCCATCTCCGCCATCGCGGTGGTGGGCGCCCTCATCGTATCGGCCGGGAAGGACTACCCCGGCTACATCACGGCCCTGGGCCTGGTGGCCATCTTCTGCTCCACCACGAACATCGTCAGCGGCTTCCTCATCACGGACCGCATGCTGAAGATGTTCAAGAAGCGGGAAGGGGTGGCCAAGTGAGCGCCGAAACCCTCGTCCAGCTCCTGTATCTCGTCTCCACCGCCCTCTTCATCCTGTCGCTGCGCTGGATGAGCGATCCCGAGACGGCCCGCAAGGGCGTGTTCTCCGGCGTGGCGGCCATGCTCCTGGCGGTGGCGGGCACCCTGGCGGGCGTGATGGCCACGGGCGGCACCCACTACTGGTGGATCCTCGGCGCCTTCGCCCTGGGCGCGGCCATCGGCTACCCGCTGGCCCAGGTGCCCCTCACGGCGGTGCCCCAGCGGACGGCGCTCTCCCATGCGTTCGGCGGCCTCGCCGCAGGCCTCGTGGGCACGGCGAAGTTCTTCCTCTACTACGGGCAGCGCAACGAGGCGGCCCTGACCACCTTCATCGTGGTGGCCCTGGTGGCGGAGATCCTGCTGGGCTTCCTCACCTTCACGGGTTCGCTGCTGGCGGCGGGCAAGCTGCAGGAGGTCCATTGGATTCCCCAGCGGCCCGTGACCTACCCCGGACAGAACCTGACCAACTTCGCCCTCTTCGGCCTGGCGCTGGCCCTGGGCGTCGCGCTGGTGCTCCATCCGCTGGCCCCCTGGGCGCCCTGGGCCTTCGGCGGCGTCATCCTGCTGTCGCTCGCCTTCGGCGTGCTGCTGATCATCCCCATCGGCGGCGCGGACATGCCGACCGTCATCTCCATCCTCAACTCCTATGCGGGCCTGTCCGCCGTGGCCATGGGCTTCGTGCTCAACAACAAGCTGCTCATCACGGCCGGCGCCCTGGACGGCAGCTCCGGCCTGATCCTGTCGATCATCATGTGCAAGGCCATGAACCGCTCCTTCTTCAACGTGCTGTTCGGCGCCTTCGGGCAGGCCCAGGCCTCCGCGGCGGGCGGCGAGCAGAAGGCCTACAAGTCCGACACCGTGGAGAGCGCCGCCCAGGTCATGGAGCAGGCGAGCCTGGTGGTCATCGTGCCCGGCTACGGCATGGCCGTGGCCCAGGCCCAGCACAAGGTCCGCGAGCTCTACGACCTGCTGAAGAAGCGCGGCGTCACGGTGAAGTTCGCCATCCACCCCGTGGCCGGCCGCATGCCGGGCCACATGAACGTGCTGCTGGCCGAGGCCGAGATCCCCTACACCGACCTGGTGGAGATGGACGAGATCAACGGCGACCTGCCCCAGGCGGACGTGGCCCTGATCATCGGCGCCAATGACGTGGTGAACCCCGCGGCCCGCGCCGACAAGACCAGCCCCATCTACGGCATGCCCATCATCGACGCCGACAAGGCCAAGACCGTCTACGCCATCAAGCGGTCGAAGAACCCAGGCTTCGCCGGCATCGACAACGAGCTCTACTTCCTCGACAAGACCTTCATGCTCTTCGGCGACGCCAAGAGCGTGGTGGGAGAACTGGCGCGGAAGCTCGCGGGTGACAACAGCGGCCACTGACCGTTCCCTTGGACCCAGCCCATCGTCGGAGCTCCCGTGCCCCTCGCCCTGCCTCTCGTGCTTCTGCTGCAAAGCGGCCTGCTCTCGGCCCCCCGGGTCGAGTCTGTCAGCGGCCCCGTCCAGGAGCTGAACTCCCCGGACAACGGCCAGCGCATCACCGTGTCCGTGCTGGAAGAGGACGAGGTCCGCTCCTTCTTCAGCGTCCTGGCGGAACGGCAGGACATCCCCTATGCCGCGTGGGATGGCAACTACGCCCGGGCCCACAAGATGGTCCGCATCCTCGAGGATAAGGGCATCACGGCCGCCAAGGCCTGGGTGGTGGGTGCGCTCTACGTGGATTCCAAACTGTTCGGTGAAATGGGCCTCAGCTACCACGTGGCGCCCCTCGTCTTTGTCCGCGTGGGCCGGACCATCACGCCCTATGTGCTGGATCCGTCCCTCTTCGACAAGCCCGTCCCGTACGAGGCCTGGAAAGCCAAGCTGCTCGCGAAACCCAAGGCCAAGCTGGAACGGGCCTACTTCACCACCCGTTTCGCCTACGATCCCGACGATCGCACCGCGGCATTGAGCAGCTACTCCGAGGAATCCCTGCAGGACATGAACCAGACCAACCGGAATTTATTGAGGGCCCTGTTCATGTACGAGCGGGGCCTGCAGATCAGGGGGCCCAAGCAGCCCTGAGCGCCTTCCTCCGGGAGAGCTTCGATCCAGTGAGGCAGGTCGGGTCGGTGCAGCCCCGTGAGCCGTGGAGGGGCCCCCGTCCTCCTGGGTGACCGTCATCCGGCCTGGCACCTCAGTCACCGGGTTTCTTCGTGATGCAGAACCGGCAGACGCTTCCCCCCTTGGCGATGCAGGATTCCAGCCGGACATCCATCCCAGACACCTTCTCGATCAGGGTCACATCGAACTGGCAAAGCTCCGGATGCACCTTGGCGACGGAGTGGTACACGCAGTTGACAGCCTCGATCACCGCTTCCCGGGGCGTGTCCCCCTGCTTCTGGACCGCCCGGTAGCCCAGGTCGTTCATAAGCGCCGTGACCCGCTTCAGGCGGAGCGCCGGTGGATCCGTGGCGCCCACCGGGTTCCCAAGTGAGTCCCCCACGACGACGGCCAGCTCCTTCATGAACGCCTTCGATCCGCCGGGACCCAGTTTCTGGGCGAGCTGGGCGAGGATGGCGTTCGCCAGCCAGGAGTACTTCTTGGGGAAGACGTCGATGCCCGCATCGGAAATCAGGTAGCGCCGCTTCGGCCTGCCGACGGAGCCCTTCTCGTCGGAGTAGCTCAGGTAGCCCAGGTCGAGGAGTTTGAGGACGTGCTGCTGGACCGCGGTCCGGGTCACCCCAAGGTGGGCCGCCAGCTCATCGAGGGAGGCTCCATCGTGGCGGCTGAGCAGGTGCTCCAGGATCTTCCGTTGGTTCTCGTGCAGGTTGTTCATGGCCACCGCCCGGGGAAATCCTTCCAACCAATTTAAACATTTTAATCAGTCTTGTATGTTTTTATTCGACTCCTAGATTCAGGCATGGGGCAACGGAAGCACCCGCCCAGCCCGAGGAGTCCAGCATGCGACGGTTGTCGAATCCATCCATGGTCATCCCGGTCCTGGCCGGCCTGGTCGTCGCAGGTTGCACGACCAGCCACCCGGCGGCGGCCCGCGCCACTCCGCCGCCACTGGATCCGGTCCTGGTGGCCCAGGGCAAGGACATCTTCCGCACGGACACCTTCGGGGACGAGGCCTTCTGGACGGATGTCCTGGGCATGCATCAGGTGATCGCAGCGGCAGTGGACCCGGCCACGGCCCTCTCCGTCGGCCTGAAGGTGGACGCCGAGGCCCTGCCCGCCGCCGTGGTGCAGGGGATCCAGAACGGATCGATCAGCCTGACGGACCCCGCCACGACCGTGGCCCTGCTGAAGCTCAACGCGGTGGTCGGCGTGAAGGGCACGGTCGAAACGATCAACGGGAAGGACACGCTGACCCGGGTGGGTACCACCTGCGCCCTGTGCCATTCCACCGTCGACGACTCCTTCGCGCCCGGCATCGGAAAGCGCCTGGACGGCTGGGCCAACCGCGATCTCAACCCCGGCGCGATCATCGCGCTGTCGCCGGCGGTCCCGGCCACCGCCAAGGCGGTCTACGCCTCCTGGGGCAGAGGCAAGTACGATCCCCGGTTCAACCTGGACGGCCAGAACGGACCGCAGGTCATCCCTCCCGCCTATGGGCTCATGGGAGTGCACAGCATCACCGCCACCGGCGACGGCTCCGACATCGCCTACTGGAACCGCTACGTGGCGGTTACACAGATGGGGGGACTGGGTTCGTTTTCCGACAGCCGGACCGGCGTGAGCGTGACGCATGGAACCACCGACCTCGTGTCCTCCAAGCTTCCGGCACTGCAGGCCTACCAGCTGAGCCTCGCCGCTCCGCTGCCGCCCGCCGGCAGCTATGACCTCCCGGCGGCGGCCCGCGGCAAGGCCGTCTTCGAGGGGGCGGGAAAGTGCGCATCCTGCCATGCGGGGCCGCTGTACACCGATGCCAACCTGACCCTGCACGCCCCCAGCGAGGTGGTCAGCGAGCCGGAGCCCAATGGCGCTCCCAGCTACGCCTCCCGGAGCGCGACCAAGAAATACCGGACCGCACCTCTGGCGGGGCTCTGGCAGCACGCCCCCTACTTCCACAACGGCAGCGCCGCGACCCTCGACGCCGTCGTGGAGACCTACGACACCCGGAAGAGCCTCGGCCTGACCGCCGCCCAGAAAGCCGACCTCGTCCAGTACCTGAAGAGTTTGTGAGACCGCTCCGCGAACCGGCGGGCGGCCCGGCTTCCATCCACACCCCAAGGAGAACCGAATCATGGATAAACAGCTGAACTCAAGTTGGTGGGCGCTCAGGATCGGCCTCGGGGCCGCCCCATTCCTGGCCGGACTGGACAAGTTCTTCAACCTGCTGGCCAAGTGGGAGCTCTACCTGAACCCCCTGGTCCTGCGCCTGATCCCCGTGGCCCCGGCCACCTTCATGCGGGCGGTGGGCGTCATCGAGATGATCGTCGGCCTGGCCATCCTGACGCGATGGACCCGGCTGGGCGCCTATGTGGCTGCGATCTGGCTGGTGGGCATCGCCCTCAACCTGATCACGATGGGTGCCTTCCTCGATGTCGCGGTCCGCGACCTCCTGCTTGCCGTGGCCGCCTTCACCCTGGCCCGGCTGACGGAAGCCAGGCAGCCCGAGGCCAGCGCCTCCTTCGGCGGCTGACGGTCCGCCCGGGCGGACCAGCACCCGCTTTTCCTGGCCCGCCGAGGGACGGCAACGGCCGACCCACACCCAACCCAGACAGGACTCGCCATGCCCAAGGATTCCAGGACCACCCCCAGACCCCGCCCGGCGCAGGCGCTCGACCTGGAGGTGGCGCGGTTCATCGCCAAGGCCGAGGTTCCCTCCCTCTTCGGCGCGTTCACGGTCTACGGCTTCCTGGAGAACGCCACCGGGAAGGAGCACCTGGCCATCGTGGCCGGGGACCTCGATGCCCGCACGCGCATCACGGTGCGGATCCACAGCGAGTGCCTCACGGGCGAGGCGCTCGGCAGCCTCAAGTGCGACTGCCGCCAGCAGCTCGAGGCGGCGCTGCGGCACATCGGCGAGCACGGTGGCCTCGTGCTCTACCTGCGCCAGGAGGGCCGCGGCATCGGCCTGCTCAACAAGCTCCGGGCCTACGCCCTGCAGGAGCAGGGCCACGACACGGTGGAAGCCAACCACCTGCTGGGCTTCCCCGACGACCTCCGGACCTACGCGCCCGCCATCCAGATGCTGCGCTTCTTCGGCATCCAGAGGGTGCAGCTGCTGACCAACAATCCCAGGAAGATCCAGGCGCTGGAGAAGGCGGGCCTCGATGTGGTACGCAAGGCCCATCAGCAGGCCAGCAATCCCCACAGCCTGGGCTACCTCAGGACCAAGGCCCTGAAGAGCGGTCACCTGCTGGCCTTCCATGGCGAGGCAATCTGAACGCCTTCCCTGGATCGGGTCGCTCGCCTGAGTCTGGCCCGACAGCCCCGCCAACCCATGCTGTCAGAGGCCCAGCTTCTGCAGCTTCCGGTAGAGGGTGTTTCTCGCCATCCCCAGTTCCTGGGCGGCTTTGGTCATGTTTCCCTTCCAGGTGCGCAGGCAGGCCTGGATCTGCTCCCGCTCCTCCTCCAGCAGCTGCTCGCGGAGGCTGACGGAGCCTGCGGTCCTGGCCGGACCCGAAGCCACGGGAGCTGGAACGAGATGGGTGGGTTCCGGGGCCCGCAGGATCTCCTCGGGGATGTCCTCTAGGGAGAGTGCCGTACCTCGGACCGAATGGATCATCCGCTCCACCACGTTCTGGAACTCGCGGATGTTGCCGGGCCAGGCATAGCCCTGGAGGGCGCCGCTCACGCCGGGATCGATGCGGAGGTCCGCGGCCCCCTTGCGGGCGGCGAACTTGTGGAGGAAGGCCTCCAGCAGCTCCGGGATGTCCTCGGGATGCTCCCGCAGGGGCGGCAGCTTGATCATGGAGACGTTGAGCCGGTAGTAGAGGTCCTGGCGGAAGGTCCCCTTGCGGATCTCCTCGCGCAGGTCCTTGTGGGTGGCGCAGATGATCCGCACGTCCACCACGAAGGGCCGGTCGCCGCCGAGGCGGGTGATGGTCCGGTCCTGGAGCACCCGGAGCAGCGCGATCTGCTGCTCCAGCGGCATGTCGCCGATCTCGTCCAGGAAGAGGGTGCCTCCGCTGGCCAGCTCGAACTTCCCCGGGCGCCCGCCCCGGGCGGCGCCCGTGAAGGCCCCTTCCTGATAGCCGAACAATTCGCTGGCGATGAGCTCCCGGGGGATGGCCCCGCAGTTGATGGCCACGAAGGGCCCCTTCCGGCGCTCCGACTGGTTGTGGATGGCGTGGGCGAACATCTCCTTGCCGGTCCCGCTCTCGCCGGTCAGGAGGACGTTGCTTTCGTTGGCCGCGGCCAACCGGCCCAGCTGGACGGCCCGCTGCAGGGCCTCCCCCTGCCCCAGGATGTCCTCGAAGCGGAAGGTGGCCTGAGCCCCGCTGAAGCGGTTGATGAGCCCCTTGATCTTGTTGATGGGGTTCACGAACAGCACGGCCCCCTTGACCACGCCGCTCTCATCCAGGATGGGCTTGCCGCTGGCGATGCACTGGAGGGCGCCGCGGCCGGAGGTCAGCTCCAGCTCCCGGTCCAGGAACTCCCGGCCCCAGGCCAGCAGCTCGCGGATGGGCCCCAGGTCCCGCACCAGCTCCGTGATGCGCTTGCCCGCGGCCTGCTGGTTGGAGACCCCCAGCAGCCGCTCCGCCACGGGGTTGATCTGGTCGAGGACCCCGTCGACGTCCAGCACCAGCACCCCGTCGGTGACCGTGAGGATGATGCTGGAGAGCCGGTTGTTCAGCAGCCTCAGCTCCCGGTTCTTCTGGCCCACCTCCAGCTCGTGCTGGATGGCCTCGACGGCGGCCATCACCAGTCCGAGCGTGTGGATGTGCGTCTCGTCCACGGGGCCGGTCATGTCCAGCAGGCCGATGGTCTTCCCCCGCGGATCGAAGATGGGCGCGCCGGAGCAGGTCCACCGGTGGTGCTTCTGGCAGTAGTGCTCGGCGCCCGAGACCTGGAAGGGGCGGCCCAGCACCAGGGGCGTGCCGGCCCCGTTGGTGCCCACCTCGGCTTCGGCCCAGAGCGCGCCCTTGTTCAGGTTCAGGTCCTGGGAGGCGAGGATCCGGTCCTGGTCCCCCACGGCTTCCAGGAGATAACCCTGCTCGTCGAAGAGCAGCACCACGAAGCTGGACCCGGCCACCAGGCTGTACAGGTTCTCCATGAAGGGCTTGGCGACCCGGATCAGATCCTGCTTCCGCTCCGCCAAGGCCGCGTACTCGGCGGATCCCAGGATCACCGTGGACCGGCCGGCCAACGGGTCCACGCCCGCAGCCCTGCAGCGGTGCCAGGAGGCTTCCAACTCGGGCCCCAGGGCGCCAGGCTCGAGGGTCCCCTCCCGGATGAACCGGTCCCAGATCACCCAGCGCTCCGTGGTGTGCCCTTCCAGCTGCGCCATGGCCCCTCCGGAGACCAGTCCGGCCGCGGGCCGCGCCAAACTGTTCCATCAAGATAACGATTTGATACATAAATGATCAATACGTAACGTTTTCAAATCGGGGCCCGGCGTCGGATCCGGAGAATCCCGCTCCCATTTTTTCCCATCCCCAGTCCGTCCAGCCGGGCTTCGCGGACATCTATGTCAAGAATGATTCCAGCCTTCGGTTCCCGGCACACCTCCTGCCTTGGTCGGAGACCTACCGAGACCTTGAGGGGAATCCACCATGGACAAGATCCTGCGCGTGAACATGACCGACCTGACCACCGCGGTCGAGGAGGTGCCCGCCGAGTGGGCCGGTCTCGGCGGCCGGGCCCTCACCTCGACCATCGTGGCGAGGGAGGTCCCACCCGCCTGCCACGCCCTCGGGCCCAACAACAAGCTGGTCTTCGCGCCCGGGCTGCTGTCGGGCACGGCGGCGTCCAACTCGGGCCGGCTCTCCGCCGGCGCCAAGAGCCCGCTGACGGGGGGCATCAAGGAAAGCAACGTCGGCGGCACGGCGGCCCAGATGTTCGCCCGCCTCGGCATCAAGGCCCTGATCGTCGAGGGCATGCCGCAGGGCGAGGGCTGGTACGCCCTCAAGGTCGGCAAGGATGGCGTCACCATCGAAGAAGAACGCGGGCTCCTGGGCCTGGGGAACTTCGCCGTCATCGAGGCCCTCCAGTCGCTCTTCGGCAAGAAGACCGGCGTGATCGCCATCGGCCCCGCCGGCGAAATGAAGCTCACCTCGGCCAACATCTCCGTGAAGGATCCTTCCGGCAAGATCCGCAGCCACGGCCGCGGGGGCCTCGGCGCCGTCATGGGCTCCAAGCGCATCAAGTTCATCGCCATCGATGACGAGGGCGCTCCCGGCATCTCGCTGGCGGATCCCGAGGCCTTCAAGGCCGCCTCCCGCGTGTTCACGAAGGCCCTCATGGACCACCCCGTGAGCGGCCAGGGGCTCCCCACCTATGGCACGAACGTGCTGGTCAACATCCTCCACGAGGCGGGCGGCCTGCCCACCCGGAACTTCACCCACGGCCAGTTCGACGGGCACGAGCAGATCTGCGGCGAGACCATGCACGACACCATCGTGGCCCGCGGGGGCAAGCCCCGGCACGGCTGCCATGCGGGCTGCGTCATCCAGTGCTCGCAGGTCTACCACGACCAGGAGGGCCAGTACCTGACTTCCGGCTTTGAATACGAGACCATCTGGGGCCTGGGCGCCAACTGCCTCATCAAGGAGCTGGACGACATCGCCCGGGCCGACAGCCTCATGGACGACCTCGGCCTCGACTCCATCGAGACCGCCGTGGCCTTCGGCGTGGCCATGGAGGCGGGCATCCTCTCCTGGGGCGACGGCAAGGAAGTGGTCCGCATCCTGCGCGAAGAGATCGGCAAGGGCACGGCCCTGGGCCGCGTGATCGGCTCGGGCGCGGGGGCGGTGGGCCGCACCTACGGTGTCACCCGGGTGCCCGTGGTGAAGAACCAGGCCATCCCGGCCTACGATCCCCGCTCGGTCAAGGGCATCGGCATCACCTACTGCACCAGCCCCATGGGCGCGGACCACACGGCCGGCTACACCATCGCCACCAACATCCTCAACGTGGGCGGCCAGGTGGATCCCCTGAAGAAGGAGGGGCAGATCGAGCTCTCCCGGAACCTGCAGATCGCCACCGCCGCCATCGATTCCACCGGCATGTGCATCTTCATCGCCTTCCCGGCCCTGGACATCCCCGAGTGCCTGCCGGCGCTGATCGACATGATCAATGCCCGCTTCGGCGCGAAGCTCACGGGCGAGGATGTGACGGGCCTGGGCAAGTCCGTCCTGAAGCTCGAGCGCGCCTTCAACCTGGCGGCTGGCCTGACCAGCGCCGATGACCGCCTGCCGGAGTTCTTCAGTTCGGACCCGGTGGCTCCGCACCAGGCCGTGTGGGACTTCACGAACGAGGAAATCGACGCCTTCTGGGATTTCTGAGATGGCGCCGATCACCGTCACCATCAAGCTCTTCGCCCACTTCCGGCACGGCCGGTTCAAGGAGGCCGACCACCAGTTCCCGCCCGGCGTGGCCTGCCGCGAGGTCATCCTCGGCCTGGGCTTCCGCCTGGGCGAGATGGGCATCGTCATGGTGAACGGCCAGCACGCCCCTCTGGATCATCCCCTGAGCGAGCGCGACACCCTGGCCCTCTTCCCCCTGGTGGGCGGGGGCTGAGGCCCTAGTCTTCCAGGAACCGCGTGAACTCAGAGACTGGCGCGCGCTCGGTCTCCAGGTTGTTCTCCACGGCCGCGGGATCGGCGTAGCCGAGCGCCATGCCGCAAACCAGCATCTGCCCGGGCCGGAAGGCCAGCTCCTCGGCGATGACCCGGTGGAACTGGGTGAAGGCGGCCTGGGGGCAGGTGTGCAGGCCCCGGGCGCGGGCCGCCACCATGATGTTTTCCAGGAACATGCCGTAGTCCAGCCAGCTGCCCACCTGCATGATCCGGTCGATGCTGAAGATCAGGCCCACGGGCGCGTCGAAGAACCGGAAGTTGCGGCCATGCTGCTCGTGCATGCGGGCCTTGTCGGTCTTCTCGATACCGAGGAGGCCGTACAGGTCCCAGCCCACCTTGCGGCGCCGGTCGAGGTAGGGCGAGACCCACTCCCTGGGGTAGTACTCGTACTCCCGCTCGTGCCGGGCCAGCTCGGCGGGGTCCTCGTAGATGGCCAGGATGCGGTCGCAGAGCCGCTGCTTCGCGGCACCCGTCAGCACGTGGACCTGCCAGGGCTGGATGTTGGTGCCCGAAGGCGCCCGCGAGGCGACGCGCAGGATCGCCTCCACGGTCTCGCGCGGCACGGGCGCGGGCAGGAAGGCGCGCATGGAGCGGCGGCTCGTGATGGCAGCATCGACCGCGGCGGTCTGCGCCTCGGGGGGCGTTTCGAACAAGGTCACGAGGTCGGTCCCTTCAAACAAATTCATTTCAACCCGTGCTTCGCCTTGAATCCCGCCCATTCGCCCTTGGCCTTGAGGAAGGCCGCCACATCAGGGCACAGGAGGAACGGGTTGTAGCGCTGTTCCCAGGCGAGGGTGGAACTGGGCCGGGCACCATAATCATGACCGGGCCAGAGGGTCGTGTGGGGCGGCCATTCCCGGAGCAGGCGCTGGAGGCTGGCCCATTCCGTGCGGCCATCGGCCTCGGTCTGGGTGCCGCCCACCTTGCCCACGAAGAGCAGGTCGCCGGTGAAGCCCGCATCCTCGCCCTCCACCAGGAAGGCCAGATGATCGTGGTAGTGGCCGGGGACGTGCCACACCCGGATCGCATAGGCGCCGAAGGGTACGCGGTCCCCGTCCCGCAGCGTGAGATCGGTCGGCCCGGGGTGGCCGGGGCCACCCGCCACCAGGGCCCCGGTCAGCGCCTTGGCCCCTTCGTTGCCGTTGGCGTGGTCCGCGTGGCCGTGGGTGTTGAGGATGTGGGTGATCTTCAGGCCCTGGGCCCGGGCCCGCTCCACCACGGCCTCGGGGGTGTACGAGGGGTCGATGAGCACGCCCACCCCCGCCTCCCGGTCCCCCAGGAGGTAGCCGAAGTTGCGATCGCCCCCCACCCGGATCTGCTCGAAGATGAAGCGCATGGAAGCCCCCCGGGGCTCATTGTCCCTCACCCGGAAACGCCGCGGCACCCGGCGGCATCCAATCCGCATCCGGAGGATCCATGCGGAAGCGGAGCATTTGGCTGGCAGTGGCCGCGGCGGTGGCGCTGGCGGGCGCTGCCCTGGCCTTCCCCCGCCCGGGACAGGCCCCATCCCCTCGAGAGGTGAACGTGAACGCGCCCGACAAGCCGAGTTCCAGCGAACTCAAGAAGAAGCTGACGCCCATGCAGTACCACGTCACCCAGGAGGCCGGGACGGAGCCGGCGTTCCAGAACGAATTCTGGAATGACCACCGGGACGGGATCTACGTGGACGTGGTGAGCGGCAAGCCGCTCTTCTCGTCCAAGGACAAGTTCGACTCGGGCTGTGGCTGGCCCAGCTTCACCAGACCCCTGGCCGCCGGTGAGGTGGTGGAGAACCGCGACACCTCCCACGGCATGATCCGCACCGAGGTGCGATCCAAGGGCGCCGACTCCCACCTGGGCCATGTGTTCGATGACGGTCCCCGCGACAAGGGGGGTCTGCGCTACTGCATCAACTCAGCCTCGCTGCGCTTCGTGCCCGTGGACGACCTGGAGAAGGAGGGCCTGGGCAACCTCCTGCCTCTGTTCGGCAGGGTGGCCACGGCCAAGGCCGCGCCAGCCCCGAAGCCGGACCCGGCGGAAGAGATCGCCACCCTGGCCGGCGGCTGCTTCTGGGGGATGGAGGACCTGCTGAGGAAGCAGCCCGGCGTCCTCGCCATCGAGGTGGGCTACACGGGCGGGAAGGTGCCCAACGCCACCTATGAGCACCACGAGGGCCACGCCGAGGCCGTCCAGATCCGCTTCGACCCCACGAAGACCAGCTTCGAGGCCCTGCTGCACTTCTTCTTCCGCATGCACGACCCGACCACGCTCAATCGCCAGGGCAACGATGTGGGCTCCTCGTACCGCAGCGCGATCTTCTATCACAGCGAGGCCCAGCGGCAGACCGCCGAGCGCGTGAAGGCCGAAGTGGACGCCAGCGGGAAGTGGCCGCGCCCCGTGGTCACGGAGATCACGCCGGCCGGCCCCTGGTGGCGCGCCGAGGAATACCACCAGGACTACCTGGTCAAGCACCCCGGCGGCTACACCTGCCATTGGGTGCGTGACTAGGGCATGGCATCCTTGTCCCACCGGACCTTCGCGGTCCGGACGGATCCTGGAGCCTCCATGCCCGGCAAGCGACATCCGGAGAACCGCCCCGACCTCCACGCGGTGGTCCAGGCCCTGGCCGAGGCTTCCTCGGCCCTCACGGAGGCGTCCCTGGGCTGTCGCGAGTTCCCCTCCCGAACGACCCTGGCCGCGCTGGTGGAGGAGGTGCGGGCCCTGCTCTTCCCAGGCTACTTCGGCGCTTCCGAGCTGAACGCGGAGACCCTGCGCTACCACCTGGGCGCCCGCATGGACCGGGTGCTCCACGGCCTGGCGGACCAGATCCAACGGGGACTGAAGGCAGCGGACCCGGCCTGCGGGGACTGCGAGGCGCGCGCCCTGGACCTGGCCCGGGCCTTCCTGGCGCGGCTTCCGGAAGTGCGCCGCCTGCTCGCCACGGACGTCCAGGCGGGCTTCGAGGGCGACCCCGCCGCCACCAGCCCCGACGAGGTGCTCTTCAGCTATCCGGGCCTGCTGGCCATCACCAACCAGCGCCTGGCCCATGAGCTGCTCAAGCTGGGCGTGCCGCTGCTGCCCCGCATGATCACCGAGCACGCCCACAGCCTCACGGGCATCGACATCCACCCCGGCGCCCAGATCGGCGAGCGGTTCTTCATCGACCACGGCACGGGCGTGGTCATCGGCGAGACCTGCATCATCGGCCGCAACGTGCGGCTGTACCAGGGTGTGACGCTGGGCGCCAAGAGCTTCCCCCTCGACGCCGAGGGCCACCCCGTGAAGGGCGTCCCCCGCCACCCCGTGGTGGAGGACGACGTCATCATCTACTCCAACGCCACCGTCCTGGGCCGCATCACCCTGGGCAAGGGCTCGGCCATCGGCGGCAACGTGTGGCTCACCCGCAGCGTGCCTCCGGGCAGCGTCATCACCCAGGCCAACGAAAAGGATGGGATGCCCGCATGAGCACCCTGCTGCGCTTCCTCTTCTCCGCCATCGGCCTGCTGGTGGCCTGCGCCTTCGTGCCCGGGCTGGGCCACGGGTCCTTCCTGGACCTGCTCATCGTGGCGGTGATCCTGGCCGCCCTGAACACCACCGTGGGCAGCCTCCTGAAGCTCATCGCCTTCGTGCCCGTGGCCTGTTCCTTCGGCTGCTTCAGCCTCGTCATCAACGGCCTGGTCTTCTGGCTGGCCGGGGCGCTGTCCGCGCGGCTCGGCCTCGGGTTCACCGTCTCCGGCTTCGGGGCCGGCTTCTTCGGCGCCCTGGTGAGCAGCGTCATCGCGTCCATCCTCGGCGCCCTCTTCATTCCCAAGGACCGCCAGAGGCCCCAGGGGCCGCCGCCCATCAAGATCGTGAACTGAGACCCAGCGCCCCCGCGGTCAGATCCCTCCGCTGGTCCCGAGGAGGCCGCGTACCGCTGCTTCCGCGGCCAGGCGGAGCGCTTCCGCATCGGGGAAGGCGCTGGCCTCCAGGGGGGCGCCCAGGGTGATGCGGTAGAGGCCCCCCCGCACGCGCCAGCCGCCCTTGGGCAGGATCTCCGGGCCGCCGTGGATGGCGAGGGGCACCACGGGCACACCGGCCTCGAAGGCCAGGGCGAAGGCCCCCTTCTTGAAGGGCTGCAGGCGGCCATCCTGGCTGCGGGTGCCCTCGGGGAAGGCCACGATGCTCTGTCCCGCGTGGATGCGGACGGCGGCCTCCTCCAGGCTCGCCACGGCGGCGTTCCGGTCGCGGCGGTCGATGAAGATGAAGTCCGCCAGCCAGATCACCCAGCCCAGGAATGGGATCCGCGCCAGTTCCCGCTTGGCCACGAACACGGGACGGCACGGCAGCGTGGAGATCATCAGGGGCGGATCGAACAGCGAGGTGTGGTTGCCGATGAACACGGCGGGACGCCGGCCCGTGCGAAGGTCCAGCGGCAGCGCCTCCCAGCCCTCCAGCTCACGCCGGATGCCGAAGGCCCGGGCCGTCCCGCGGATGTAGCGGGGCGCCACCCACCAGAAGGCCCCCGGGCCACCCAGGAAGGGCGCCAGCAGGAAACAGAGGCACACGGAGAACGCCAGCGCCAGGGCGCCGAAGATCCAGACCAGGAGCGGGCGGAGAAGGGGGCGGTCCATCACCTACGGCTGCTGGGGCGGCAGCAGCACGGCGTCCTTGAGGCGCACGGGGTATTGGGGCACCCCGGACTGGCCCTTCCGCCACTCGGTCCGGACCTTCTCGATCTTGTCCACGGCGTCCATGCCCGCCACCACCCGGCCGAAGACGCAATAGCCGTAGCCTTCCTCGGTCATGTCCCGGTGGTCCAGGGCCTTGTTGTCCACGGTGTTGATGAAGAACTGGGCCGTGGCGCTGTGGGGCGAACCCGTGCGGGCCATGGCGATGGTCCCGCGGGTGTTCCTCAAGCCGGCCCGGAAGGTCTGGGGCGCCTCATTGACGACGGGCGCCCGGAGCGGTTTCTCGTCCAGGTTCTCCAGCAGGCCGCCTCCCTGGATCATGAAGCCCTCGATGACGCGGTGGAAGATGGTGCCCTTGTAGTGGCCGTCCTTCACGTACTGGAGGAAGTTCGCCACGGTCTTCGGCGCCAGCTCCGGCTCCAGCTCCACCACGATGGGGCCGTAGCTGGTGAGCAGCTGCACCCGGGGTTTGGCCACGGGCGCGGGCGTGGCGGCCGGCAGGGGCGCGGGCGCCTGCTGGGCGGGCGGCGCCGGAACCGGTGCCTGGGCGGACAGGGAGACGGCAAGGACGAGGCAGGACAGCAGCTGGGGCACGGGGTCTCCTGGGGCGTTCCCTTCCATTCTGCCGCGAACGCGAAAGAAGTCCCCGGTATCGTTGTCCCATGCCGTTCCTCGACCTCCCGCCCTGGATCCTGAGTTTCTTCCTGGCGCCCTTCGGGCTGCTGCTGGGTTCGTTCTCCAACGTCCTCATCCACCGGCTTCCACAGGAAGCCCCCGAAGACCGCAATGTGGTGACGAAGCCCAGCCACTGCCCGTCCTGCAAGACGAAGATCAAGCCCTGGCACAACGTGCCCCTCCTCGGCTGGCTGTGGCTGCGGGGGAAGTGCGCGGCCTGCGGCTGGCGCATCCCGGTCCGCTACCCGCTGGTGGAACTGCTGGGCGGCCTGATCCTCGGCGGCGCCCACTGGCTGTTCCCCTTCGGAACGCTCATCTGGCTCAAGGCCGTCATCTGCGCCTACGCCCTGCTGGTGCTGTTCTTCACCGACTTCACCGAGATGATCCTGCCGGATGCCCTCCAGTTCCCCCTGATGGCGCTCGGCGTACTGTTCGCCCTGCCCCAGCTGGCCTGGCCCGAGCTGCTCCTGAAGGCCTGGGGCCAGGGCACCACGCTCATCCAGGCCCTGGCCTTCCACAACGGCCTCCAGCCCGCTCCGGCCTACCACGGCTTCGAGCCCACGGTCACCTGGCAGGCCAGCCTGCTGGGCCTGGCCATCGGCTACGGCGCCCCCGCCCTGCTGAACCTGATCTACAAGGCCATCCGCAAAACCGACGGCCTGGGCATGGGCGACTTCAAGATGCTGGCCTGGCTGGGCGCCTTCTGGGGCTGGGCACCCATGCTGGGGATCCTCTTCCTGGGCGCCGGCCTGGGCGCTGCCGTGGGACTGCCCCTGATGCTCACCCGCCGCTCCGGCGGCCAGACCATGCTGCCCTTCGGCTGCTTCCTGGCCCTGGCCACGCCCGTCGTCGTGTTCTTCGGGCGGGCGCTGTGGCTGGGCTACCTGGGCGTGGTGGGCTGACGGGCTCCACATCAGAACCAAATGAGGGCGCGGCAGCCTGCCTCCTGGCGAACCCTCCTCCGGTCGCTACACTTTGGGCTTTCCCTTCTTTTGCAGGACACCATGGCCTCCCCCTTCCGCGGACCCTCTCTCCCTGACGACCTCGGCCTGGGCCTCCAGGCGGGTTCCCGTCGAGGGGTCAACAAGGACGGCTCCTTCAACGTGCGCCGCCTGGGCCTTCCCCGCTTCCGGGCCTACGACCTCTACCACCACCTCATCACCATGGGCTGGGGCCCCTTCCTGGGGCTCCTGTTCCTGGCCTTCCTCGTCACCAACGCCCTGTTCGCCCTCGTCTACCTTGGCATCGGGATGGAACACTTCATCCGGCTGGGCGGCATGACGCTCTCGGGCCGGCTGGAGGACGCCTTCTTCTTCAGCGCCCAGACGCTCACCACCGTGGGCTACGGCCAGATCAGCCCCCGGGGCACCCTCGCCAGCTCCGTGGCGGCCCTGGAGTCCCTCCTGGGCCTCCTGAGCTTCGCCCTGGCCACGGGCCTCCTCTATGGGCGGTTCTCCCGACCCCAGGCCTGCATGCGCTTCAGCACCAGGGCGGTGGTGGCCCCATACCGGCAGATCACGGGCTTCATGTTCCGCCTCGTCAACATGCGCAGCAACCAGCTCATCGAGGTCGAGGCCACCGTGAGCCTGTCCTTCGAGGATCCGGGATCCGGCCTGCGCCGATACACCCTGCTGCCGCTCGAGCGCTCGAAGATCCACCTCTTCCCATCCAGCTGGACCGTGGTCCACCCCATCGACGGGGAGAGCCCCCTGCAGGGCCTGACGGCCGAGGACCTGCGCCGGGCCAAGGCGGAGTTCATCGTCCTCATCAAGGCCTTCGACGACACCTTCTCGCAGACCATCTACGCCCGGACCTCGTACACCGCCGAGGAAGTCCAGTGGGGGGCCCGGTTCAAGCCCATGATCTTCGCGACGGCCGACGGCATGACCGAACTGGATGTGGGACGCCTGGACGCCCTGGAAGACACCGGAGCGGGCCCGGGCTGACCGGGACCGTCAGCTTCCCTGGCTCAGCTCCATCAGCACGCCCCCCGTTTCCGCGGGGTGGATGAAGGCCACCCGGCAGCCGTGGGCGCCGTTCCTGGGCGTTGGATCGATCATGCGCACCCCCTTGGCGAGCAGCCCGGCCACGGCGGCGTCGATGTCGTCCACCTCGAAGCAGACGTGGTGGATGCCGGGGCCGCGCTTCGCCAGGAACTTGCCGACGGGGCCCTCGGGATCGGTGCTCTCCAGGAATTCCAGCGTACTTTCCCCCACCGGGAAGAAGGCCGTCGTCACTTTCTGCTCGGGCACAGCCTCGGTGTGGTCCGGCGTCAGATCGAAGAGCCGCGCCATGCGCGCCATGGCCTCGTCCAGGCCCGGTGTCGCGATGCCCAGGTGGTTGATGCGCAGCAGTCTCATACAGGCTCCCGTCCCCCTCATTCTCCGGCATCGGGGGCCGAAACGCCTACCTCGAGGGCGTCTTCCCCGACCACCCCGGGAAGACTTCCTTCGCGCAATCGGGACAGATGCCGTGGGTGAACTCGGCGGCGGTGTGCTCGTTCAGGTAGGCCTCGATCTGGTTCCAGTAGCCCTTGTCATCCCGGATCTTCTTGCAGTGGCTGCAGATGGGGAGCATGCCACCCAGCGTCTTCACCTCGGAGAGCAGGGCTTCCAGGCGCGCATGGGCGGCCTGCTGGCGGACCCAGGCCCGATGCACCATCCAGGAGGCGGCCAGGGTCAGGCCGATGAACAGCAGCACCTCCAGGATCTCCTGGGCGACATCCCGGCGCCAGTCCGCCAGGAAGTCCCGCTCGGCCAGACCCACCAGGAGGTAGAACGGCAGCCCGGACACCCGGCGGATGGCGAAGGTGCGCTGGATCTGATCAAAGGGCGTGAGGGCCCGGTAGGTGCCGACCCTGCGCCCGGACTGGGCGAAGGCCGCGAACCCCGGGGAAACGATCCGCTGGCCGACGGCGGTTCCGGCGCTCACGGGCTCCGGATGGCGGGCGATCAGCCCCATGTCCAGGTCCCGGAGGGCCACGGAACCGTGCGCCCCCACATCCAGGGCCGAAAAGGCCCGCGTGAACTGGTCCAGGGAGATGACCGCGTGGGCCATGCCGGCGAAGCTGTGGTCGGGGCGCTCGATGCGGCGGGCCAGGACGATCACCCAACTCCCCGTCAGCCGTCCCAACAGGGGCTTGGACACCACCAGGCCGGTCTCGGGAACATCCCGGAGGCGGATGAAATGCTCCCGGTCGGACAGGTTGACATTGGCCTTCGAGCCCACGCCGCTCCCATGATCGACCAGGCCCTGGGCATTCGTGGTCCGGATGGCCAGCACCTCCGGGACCCGCTCGTGCTGCCGGCGGATGAAGGCATCCAGGTGCCGGCCCTGGGCCGGATCCGCAGCCACGCGCTCGGCCTCCTCCTTCACCGCCAGCACGGCGAGGTCGGCCTTGCTGAAGATCTCCCCCACATAGTGGTCGAGCACCAGGCTCAGGTTCTGGGCCGTGGCGACCGCCTGGTCCTCGCGGTTCTGACGGCTCTTGTAGAGGGACATCGCCGCCATGAGGACGACGAAGAGGTTGAGGACCAGCACCCCGGCCTGCAGCCCGAGGAGGAAGCGCTTGGGAGCGAAGATCTGGAGGGGCGGGTCCTGGGGGGATGCCATGGGATCCAAGGGAAAGGTGTCAGGGAGATCCTAGCAACCCCCGGGGACAGCGCCCCGGACGGGGATCTCCGGCCTTCAGCTGGCTGGTCAGTGCTGGCAGGCGGGAGCCATGCCCAGCGTCACGGTATCTCCGGCCACCTGGATCTTGCCCTTGCCGCCCAGGAAGGCGAGGACGCCGTCGAAATCGAAGGTATCCCCATGACAGTTGCAGTAGGTGGCCGCGGCACCGTGGGCGGCGACCGAGGCGGCGCGCAGGTCCTCCAGGCGGCAGCTCCCGCCCTTTTCCACCAGCAGGGACAGCAGGTCGTGGCCGTAGAGGGGTTCGGACATGGCGGGCTCCGGTTCAGGAGTCGTGGCTCCTGAACCCAGTCTACCTGGGCGGGCCGTGACGGGGATCACGCGCTCTGGAGGGCCAGCCCCACTTCCCGCAGCAGGGGCTCGGGGCTGAGGTTGCGGAGCAGGTGGCGCAGGGATCCCAGGGCGGCCTCCTGGGCCGGTCTCAGGTCCCGGGGCTGGGCCGCCAGAGGTTCCAGGATCTCCCGCCAGGGCTCGAGCGCCGGAGCTTCGCCGGCGCGGAGCCGCACCAGGTCGGCCAGCAGGCGCAGGAGCAGCTCCAGGGGCTGGCGCAGCTGCTCGCCTTGGGCCAGGGGGGAATCCTTTTCCGGCAGCAGGGCCTGGCCGGCTTCGCTGAAGGAGCGCCCGCCCAGCAGGTCGAGCCAGGCCTCCACCTGGGCCTCGGCCCGACGGAAGGCGGCCTCCTCCAGGAACCGCAGGCTGCCCTCGCCCAGGGCGGTCCAGCGGGAACGGTCGGTCTCGGTCCAGCCATGCTGCAACGCCACGGCCCAGGCCTCCTCCGCGGCCAGGGGGGCGAAGGGGATGCGCTCGCAGCGGCTGCGGATGGTCTGCAGCAGGGCCTCGGGGCGGTGCGTCACCAGGATGAAGTGGGTGCCCACCGGCGGCTCTTCGAGGGTCTTGAGCAGGAGGTTGGCGCTGGTCTCGTGGAGGCGGTGGGCCTCCTCCACCAGGATCCAGCGGTGGCAGCCCACCGGGGGCGCCAGGGAGGCCCACTCGATGACGCCCCGGCTGAAGCGCGGCTGGTGCTCGGAATCGAGGCCCTCGCGGACCTGGTCGATGCGGATGACGCCCGCCTTGCCCTCGGGGACGATGCGCAGCAGGTTGGGCAGCTCGAAGGGCAGGTCGTCGCCCATCACCATGCGGCAGCCCTCGCACTGCCCGCAGGCATTGCGGCGGAAGCAGAGCTCGCGTCGGGCCAGTTCCAGGGCCACGCGGCGCTTGCCGACGCCTTCGGGCCCGGTGAACAGCAGCGAACCGCGGATCCGCCCCCCCTGGAGACGATCCAGGAGGCGCTGACGGATGGCGTGATGGCCGGCGAGGTCGGAGGCGAACATGCAGGAGTCTCAGTCGATCACGAAACCAGCGCTGCGCAGGAGCGGCGCCACCCGGGCCCAGATGGCCGCCTCCACCTGATCCACCGGGTCCCGCGCCGGCACCAGGGCCACCCGGACAGGCTGGGTCTGGGCGAGGATCAGGAAGCGGTTCCGCACCTTGCGGTGGAACTCCAGCGCGGCCTGGTCAAAGCGGGTCTCGGCGAATTCGGCGCCCAGGGACAGGTTGCGGACTTCCACCCGCTGCAGGGAGGCCTCGGGATCCATGTCCAGCAGCACCGTCAGGTTCGGGCGCAGTCCCCGCAGCACGATGTCGCTGAGGCGGTCCAGGTTGGCCTCGGAGACGCCGCTGGCGCCCTGGTAGGCCCGGGTGGAATCCTCGAAGCGATCCACCAGCACCACCTTCCCCTCGGCCAGGGCCGGGCGGATCACCTTCTCGAGGTGCTGGGCCCGGTCCGCGTAGAAGAGCAGCAATTCGGCGTCCGCGCACCAGGCCTCACCGCTGGCGTGGCGCTCCAGCAGCAGGCGGCGCAGCTCGCGGCCCAGGGCGGTGCCCCCCGGTTCCTTGGAGACCACCAGGGGCAGGCCAAGGTGGCGCAACCGCTCGGAAAGCCGCAGCAGCTGGGTGGACTTGCCCGAACCCTCCACGCCCTCGATGGTGATGAACACGCCCCGCAACCGGACCTCCGTCCGATGAGGATACCCGGCGGAGTGGTCCCGCGGCCCGCCCGCGGGTTTGGTCCGGGGTCCACCGAGTGCTATCCTGCTCGAAACTCCAGGAGTTCCAGGTGGCCGAAGCGATCCATTGCCCCAGCTGCTCCATCCGATACCGCCTGAGCCCCGAGCGGCTGCGGCCGTCCATCCGCCGGGCCCGCTGCTTCTCCTGTGGAGCGGTGTTCCCCCTGAGCCTCGACGTGCCGCTCCCGCCGCCCGAGGCCCCCGCGGCCACCGCCAGCTTCGATCTGGCGGATGTGGCCGCCGCCCTGGGGCAGATCCCGGCCGCGCACCACGAGCCGGAGCCCGCCGTGCCCTCCTCGCTGACCCTGGGCGACCTGGAGAGCACCGACGCCGACATCCTGGAAAGAACCCTCTCGGGCCTGGGCGTCGAGGTTCCCGCCCAGCCCCTGGCCGAGGCGGCGCCCCCGCCCGCCCCTGCGGTGGTTCCCCCCCCGGCCGCGGCGCTGCCTGAGGCCGGCGAGGACACCCTGACCGGAACCTACAGTTCGGCGAAGGATGCCATCAGCAAGCTGTTTGCGGGGGTCCCGGATCTGCCGCCGACGCCGAAGGCGCCCCGGGAACCCTCCTCCATGGACATGGAAGCCACGCTGTCGGCCCTGGAAGCCACCCTGGGGAAGGGCGGCGCCACGCCTCCGGGCCTGCCCTCCGCCGTGGACGGGGACGAGCCGACGTCTTCGGGCCACCGCCCCGAAGACCCCCATGCGCCTTCCACCACCACGCTGCGTCTCTCCCAGGCCGACCTCCAGGCCGCCCTCCGGGCCGGCCGGCCGGAGCCGCCCACCGAGGCGCTCCGCCCCTCGGACCTGATGGCCCCCCTGCCCGAGCCGCCGGTTCCCGCGGCCCCGCCCTTCCAGGCCCAGGAGGCCCCGGCGGTCGAGGAGGCCAACGCCGAGCGGCTGCGCCTGAAGATCGACGACGAGATCTACCCCAGCCTCACCATGGCCCAGCTGACCGCCTGGATCGAGGAGGGGCGCGTCCTGGAGTACCACCTGGTGGCCCGGCAGCACAGCGAGAACTGGCTGGAGGCCCACAAGGTCCCCGGGCTGCGCCCCGTCTTTGAGCGCCTGCGCCGCGAACGCGTGGGCTCGAATCCCAACATCGATTCCCCCATCCTGGAGATCGCCCCCAAGAAGAGCCTCTTCGGCGGCCTGTTCGGGAAGAACTGACATGCAGACCCTCGCCCTCACCGCCCTCCTCTGCCTGGCCCAGGCCCCGGCCCCCCAGTCGCCGGCACCGGCTCCCGCCGCAGCGCCGGCAGCCGCCCCGGTACCCGAGTCCTCGCTCTCCTACTTCTCCGAGTCGTTCCCCTTCGCGTGGGACCGGGTGATCCCCCTGTCCGTGAATGTGGACGGCCTCAAGGTCACCAGCATCTTCTTCAACCGGCGCATGGTGCAGCCCGGATTCTTCAACATCCTCCAGGGCGCCGAGTTCGGCACGCGCGCCCAGGTGGAAGTCACGAACACCGCCAAGTACCCGCGGATCCCCGGCTTCGCCGTGGCCGTGCTGGACAAGGACGGCCGGCTGCTCGGCGTGGCGTCGGGCGGCACCAAGGTGGGCACCATCAAGCCCGGCGAGACCGAGACCTTCGACCTGAACTTCACCCAGGTGAAGGAGCGCCTCCCCAAGGGCGACCGCTTCCTGCTCGCCATCGAACTGAGGAATTAGATCCCGTTCAGTCCACTGGGCCACGCCCCGTGGAGCCTCAATTCGCTTCCTGCTCGTGATAGTGGGCCAGCAGTTCGGCCGGGGTGACCGTGGCCGTGCCGACCTTGGCCACCACCACACCGGCGGCCGCGTTGGCCAGCATGGCCGCCTCGCGCCAGTCCGCTCCCGCGGCGATGGCGGCGCTGAAGGCGGCGATGACCGTATCGCCCGCGCCGCTCACATCGAAGACCTCCCGGGCCTCGGTGGGCACCATCCAGGGGGCCGCGTGGTCGCCATCCGGCGCAAAGAGGGCCATGCCCCGCTCGCTCCGGGTCACCAGCAGGCCCCGGAGACCCAGTTCGGCCAGGATGGCCCGGCCGGCGTCGGCCACCTCGGCATCGGACTTTGCCGGCCGCTGGGCCAGTTCCGAGGCCTCCTTGGTGTTGGGCGTCATGAGCGTCGCCCCCTGGTAGAGGGCCTTGTGGGCGGGCTTGGGATCCACGATCCAGGGCAGGCCCTTGGCGGCGCAGATGGACCGCACCGAATCCATCACGGGTCCATTGACCACGCCCTTGGCGTAGTCGGACACGATGAGGGCCGAGGCCTCGCCCAGAGCCTGCTCCAGCCGGGTCCTGAGGCCCATGAGCACCGCGGCCTCGGGGGGGCCGGACTCCTCGCGGTCGATGCGGAGCATCTGCTGCTGCTGGCCCACGACGCGGGTCTTGATGATGGTGGGGCGGGACGCGTCCAGCACGAGGCCCGAGATGGAAATGCCCAGGCGGCCCAGCAGGCCCAGCAGCCGGTCGCCGGCCACATCCTTCTGCAGCGTGCCGATGAGCAGCGGCTCCGCCCCCAGGGCCTTGAGGTTCGCCGCCACGTTGGCGGCGCCACCCAGCACCGCCTGCTCGCGCACCACCCGCACGATGGGCACCGGGGCCTCCGGCGAGATGCGGCTCACCTCGCCGAAGAGGTACTCGTCGAGCATCACGTCGCCCAGCACGGCCACCTTGCGGCCGTCCATGCGACGAAGCAGCGATTCGGCCTGGGCGCGGTCGAGCCTCACTTCCCCACCTGCTTCGCGCCCATCGGCTTGGCGTGGTCCACCAGCATCACCGGGATCCCATCCTCGATGGGATAGAGCAGCCCGCAAGCCTGGCAGTGCAGCCCTTCGGGCCGCTCCTCCAGGTCGCCGTGGCAGGCCGGGCAGCAGAGGATCTCGAGGAGGCGCGGGTCCAGGGACATGGAACTTAGTTTATCGGATTCGGACACGGTGGGCACTTTCGTCGACCTTCCCGCAGGCAGCCTCGTCAGGGCGCGCCAGGACCCACCCAGCCGGTCCTGGCGCGCCCCTACCATCCGCATCCTGAGGGCGCGGCGCTGGAAAGAGGAGCCTCACGGCCCGATGGCCGCATTGCCCATTTCGCCCGTGCGGACCCGGAAGCATTCCTCCAGGTTCAGGACGAAGACCTTGCCGTCCCCCAGGTGGCTGGGCTCGGACTTGGCGGCCGTCATGATGGCTTCCACCGCGGGTTTGACGAACTCCTCGTTCACCGCGATCTCCAGCTTCACCTTCGGCAGCAGGCGGATGAGGCCGATCTTGTTGCCGCGGAACTGTTCCGCGAAACCCTTCTGGGTGCCGCAGCCCCGCACGTCGGACACGGTCATCAGGTAGATGTCCTTGGCCACCAGGGCGGCCTGGACGGCCTCGAACTTGTCGGGCCGGATGATGGCGACGATCATCTTCATGGTGGGCTCCTGATCACATGGATTGGGGGACGGGAGTCGGCGTTCCGCTCACCTTCTCGCTGTGGACGGGCACCCGCAGGGGCGCGCCGGCGGGAGAGGCCAGGGCCGAGATCACATACTCGGGATAGGCCGAGATGCCGTGTTCGTGGATGTCCAGGCCATCGTGCTCGCCATCTTCCGACAGGCGCAGGAGGCCTTTGGCATCGAGGGCGAGCATGACGGCGAAGGAGACCGCCAGCGTGGCGAAGGTGATGATGACGCTGCCGATGGCCTGGGCGGCCAGGACCTTGGCGCCCCCGCCATAGAAGAGCCCCGTGAGCTTGGTGGACAGGTCCGGCGCGACGGGGTCGCTACCGATGGCGGAATACTGGCCGCTGGCGAAGAGGCCGAGGGAGAGCGTGCCCCAGATGCCGTTCATCATGTGCACGGGGACCGCACCGATGGGATCGTCGATGCGCAGGTACTCGAGCAGGTCCACGCCCAGGATCACGATCACCCCGGCGATGCCTCCGATCATGACCGAGCCGAAGGGGCTCACCCAGTAGCAGGGCGCGGTGATGGCCACCAGACCCGCCAGGAAGCCGTTGGTGATGGAGCCCGGATCCCACTTCCCGGTGCGGACGTAGATGTAGAACACGGCGGTCAGGCCCGCGGCGCAGGCCGCGAGGGTGGTGTTGGCGGCCACCCGGCCGATGCCTTCGAAGTCCATGGCCGACAGGGTGCTGCCGGGGTTGAAGCCGTACCAGCCGAACCAGAGCAGCAGGCCGCCGCACACGGCGATGGTGAGGTCGTGGGGTGTCATGGGGCCGCCGCCATCCCGCTTGAACTTGCGCCCAAGGCGGGGACCGAGGACCACCGCGCCGGCGAGGGCCACCGCGCCGCCGATGGTGTGCACCACCGTCGAACCGGCGAAGTCATGGAAGTTCGTGCCCAGCGAAGGCAGGAACTTGCCGGCGCTGCCCATGGTGGCGAGGAAGCCGTCGGGCCCCCAGGCCCAGTGGCCGATGATGGGATAGATGAAGCCCGAAACCGCGAAGCTGTAGAGGATGTCGCCGATGAAATCCGTGCGCCCGATCATGGCGCCGGAGGTGATGGTGGAGCAGGTGTCCGCGAAGGCGAACTGGAAGAGCCAGTGGGCCAGGATGGCCACGCCGGTGGCGCCGTAGGTTGCCGGGGCGCCCTTGAGGAAGAACCAGTGGTACCCGATGAACCCGTTGCCCTCGCTGAACATGAAGGCGTAGCCGAAGGCCCAGAAGAGGATGCCGCACAGGCAGGTGTCGAAGACGCACTCCACCAGGACGTTCACCGTCTCCCGGGAGCGGCAGAAGCCCGCCTCCAGCATCACGAACCCCACCTGCATGGCGAACACCAGGAAGGCGGCGATCAGGGTCCAGACCGTGTTGAGGGGATTGATGATGTCCTTGGCGGCCACCACCGGCGCCGCGGGAGCGGGCGCGGCCGGAGCAGGCGCTGCCGCTGCGGGCGCAGTCGTGGCCACCGCAGCTGGAGGGTTCCCCGGGGGCGGCTCATCGGCCCGGACCGGGCTGCCGTTCAGCAGCAGCGGGAGGAGGATCGTCAGGCCGAGGATGGCGAGCAGCCCCAGCACCTTGCCCGAGGCCAGCGCGAAGCCGTACCGGCGCCATTCCGGATCTCGCAGGCGGGTGCCCAGCCGAGTCAGTTTTTCAGAGAAGGAGAGCTTGTCGCGCTCGCAGGAGGTCCTTGCCATCACAGGCTCCAAGAAATAAGGGTGAGGTGAAGCTTCGAATCCGGCCGGGCGGAGAGCCCCGGCCACGCGGTGTCTAGAAGGCCTTGGTGATCGTGAGCGTCACCCGCCCCTTGCCGATGTTCCGTCCCATGGCGTTCTCGTAGACCGTGACGTCGTCGTCGGCAGCCCGGGCCTTTGTGTCGGCGTAGGTGCCGGCGAGGGCCACCGTGTAGCCCTTGATCTCCTTCGCGAGGCCCAGCTTGTAGTCCGAGTAGCTGAACAGCGCGTTGTCGCCTGTGACGGAGCTCCCATTGAAGAAGTAGCCCGGGTTCGCCTTGTCGGAGTAGGTGGTATGCCCCCCATGGGCCAGCACCGTCCACCCGCTCTCACCCAGCGGGATCGCCAGGGAGAGGTCGACATAGCTCGTCCCGCCGGAGTTGTTGACCCCGAAGGTGGTCGCGCTGATGACCTGCGAATACTTCAGGCTGGCCCAGGCGTAGCCCAGACCCAGGTAGGCCTCGGTGGTGCTGGGGTTCCGGTAGGCGCCGAGGTTGTCGTAGGTGCCGGGATAGAGGTAGCGGTAGAGCCCCACATCCAGGGTCCAGTCCTTGGCGAAGCCCCACTTGTAGCCCCCGAACAGGTCCAGCTCCACACCGGCGGAGTTGACCTTGCCCGGCTGGTAGAGGGGCGCGCCCACCGCGGCCGGCGAACCCAGGGACGTGGGCGCGCTGGCGACACCTGCGTTCTGGTCCGTGAACCAGGAGATGTTGCTGAGGCTGGTGCTGAGGTAGAAGCCCGTGGGGTGGACCAGGTCCAGTTCCGCCTGGACCGTGGGTTTCCCATCGGTCTGGGTGAGCCCGCGGAAGATGTACTGAGAGCCGAGGGTCGCCGAGCCGGTCAAGGCAAATCCCAGGAGGGCGGGCGGGGCTGCGGGAGGCGGGGCCGGACTCTGGGCCGGCAGAAGGGCCGACACGGTCGCGAGCAGGGGTAGAACCTCGGATAAGTGCATGACGCACTCCAGAAAGATGGGACAGACCGGGGGTCACCCCGTCGGATTCGAAGGGAGGAGGGACCCCGTGGCCGGGGTATGACGGTCCTGGGGATCTGGGCGGTCCCTGGCGTCAATGGGAGAAACGGGTGATCGTCAGTGGTGGAGGGATGCTTCCGAGGCGAGCGGCCGGAATCCTGGTGCTGAGGCGACCCGCAGGTCCTGGCAGGCCGGGGTCCCGGCATGGGAGGGGATCTGCTGGATACCGCCGATGGGATCGACCTCGAGCAGCAGTGGCGACATGGCCGCAAGGGCCACCACCACCGCGAGGACCCTGTACAGGGTTCGGCGGTTCATGGGAGATCCTCCTTGGCGTGCGGGCGGATCGGTGTGGCCTTTGCCGTGGGAATCCGTTAGGACGGTCCAGGCCACGTTCCGTTCCGATCCTCCCCGAGAGCGGGGACCGACCATCGGCCCCCTGTGCCTGAATGAGAGAGCAGGGATCGTGCCTATCGGCGAAATCGCTGGATCCTTATTTTAAAATTTGAAATAATTATGTTTAATTTTCGAAATGAGCCGGGTTTTGTCATAAACGGATTGACAAAAATGTAGCATCATAAGATAAATTATACAATTTTGTAATATTTCATCTCATGACGATCGGAACCGTTCCGGTTCCAGCCCGTATTTCTGGACCTTGTAGTTCAGGATGCGCTCCGTGGTCTGGAGGAGTCGGGCGGCGCGGGAGCGGTTCCCCCGGGCCGACTTCAGCGCGTCCTGGAGCAGGTCCCGCTCGAAGGCGGCCACGGCCTCGCCCAGCGAGCCTCCCGGCACGGTGCCCGAGACTTCGGCCGTCTGGAGGGAGGGCGGCAGGTGGTGCGCATGGATCACGCCCCCCTCGCAGACGAGGATGGCCCGCTCGATGGCGTTCTCCAGCTCGCGCACGTTGCCGGGCCAGTGGTAGGCCGTGAGCATGTCGATGGCCGAGGTGGAGATGCGGCGGACATCCTTGCCCTGAGCCGCGGCGATCTTCTCCACGAAGTGGTCCGCCAGCAGCAGGATGTCCGCCTGGCGCTCCCGCAGGGGCGGCAGGAAGACCTCGAAGACGTGGAGACGGTAGTAGAGATCCTCCCGGAAGGTGCCGGCCCGCACGGCAGACTCCAGATCCCGGTTGGTGGCGGCCAGGAGCCGCACGTCCACCTTCACGGGCTTCACGCCGCCCAGGCGCTCGAACTCCCGCTCCTGGAGCACCCGCAGCAGCTTCACCTGGGTGGCCGGGGTCAGCTCGCCCACCTCGTCCAGGAACAGCGTGCCGCCATGGGCCAGCTCGAAGCGGCCCTTCTTCATCTGGCGGGCGTCCGTGAAGGCGCCGGGTTCGTAGCCGAACAGCTCGGACTCGATGAGCGGCTCCGGCAGGGCCCCGCAGTTCACCTTCACGAAGGGCTTGTCCGCCCGGGGCGAGTTGTAGTGGAGGGCGTGGGCCACCAGCTCCTTGCCTGTGCCCGACTCGCCGCGGATGAGCACGGTGGTGCTGGCGGGCGCCGCCTGGGCCACCGCCTCGTAGACCCGCTGCATGGCGTGGCTGTGGCCGATGAGGTGCTGCAGTTCGTAGCGCTCCCGCAACTCCAGGCGGAGCTGCTGGTTCTCCTCCACCAGCCGCTGCCGGTCCGCCGCCACCAGCCGCGCCACCTTCATGGCCAGGCCCACCATGGAGGCCGCGATCTGGAGCAGCTTCGTGTCCCGGTCGAAGTCGCGCTCCCGGTCATAGGGCACCGTGAGGCAGAGGGTCCCCGCCGTCTTCCGGTCCAGGAACACGGGGATGCAGAAGAAGGACATGTCCGACTTCTTCCGCTTCTGGGCCCTCAGCACGCCGGTGCGGTCCAGGAAGAGGGGCTCCAGACTGGCCTGGGGCACCACGATGGCCCTGCCGCTGGCCAGCACGCGCCCGTTGATGCCTTCGCCCACCCGGTAGCGGGCCCGGGCCACCTCCTGGTTGGACAGGCCGCGGGCGGCCTCGACCCGGAGGGCGCTCCCTTCGTCGTCCGCCAGCAGGATCGCCCCGTTCAGAGCCCCGAAGGCCTCCGCCAGGATCTCCAGCACCCGGGGCAGCGAGGCCCGGATGTCCGAGGCGGCCAGGGCCTGGCTCAGCTCCAGCAGGGGCGAGAGGTGGAGGGCGTCCTCCGAGGCGGCCATGGGGGCTCCGGCAAGTGATCTACAAAATTGTACAGAACATCACATGATCTTACAATTTTGTAAATTCACCATGAAATCCCAGGTTTCAGAAGCGCTTCTCGACCACACGCCAGTCGATGAGGGGCTTCACGGCATCCACGTACTTGGCCCGGCCCGTGGCGCCGTAATCCTTCACGTAGGCGTGCTCCCAGACATCCACGACCAGGAGCGCCTGGGCGCCCACGGCCACGGCGTTCTCATGATCCTGGAACCAGGCGTTCATGAGCCGGCCCGTGGCCGGGTCCTTCAGGAGGGCGCCCCACCCGATGCCCGTCATGGTGCAAGTGGCCTTGAAAGCGGCCCACCAGGCATCGAAGGAGCCCCAGGTGGCGGTGATGGCCTGGTGGAGGGGATGCGTCCCGCTGGGCTTGGCGGCGCTCGCGGAGAGGGCCTCGAAGTAGAGCTCATGGAGGCGCATGCCGCTGAACTCGAAGCCCAGACGCCGGCGCAGCTCCTGCACCGCGGGCCCCGCCTGGCCCGTCCGTTCCGCGGCCAGCACCTCCTTGAGCAGGGCGTTCGTGCGACCCACGTAGCCCTTGTAGAGCGTCAGGTGCTCCGCCAGCAGGTCCTTGCCGAGGCCAGGCAGCCCCGTGCCGAAATCGAAGGGCCGGGCGGCATAATCCGCCAGCGGGTTCCCGGCGGGCTTCGCGTCCACGGCGCCGGGGCCCAGGCCCTTGGCATGCAGTCCGGCGCCCACGGCGCCGATGGCGAGGGTTCCGAGAAGGGTGCGACGATCCATGGCGGCTCCCGGGAAAAGAGCCCCAGCCTAGCCCAAATCAACATCCAATCCAAGCCTCGTTGGATCTGGGTGCGAATAATAAAAAAGGAGCATTGATCCCGTACGATCCATCTTGGGAGCAGGCGACCCGGGGTCGTCCGAGCCTTGACGCCCCGGCCTCCCGGGGTCCACGATGGGGCACCTTCGGACCTCGCCATGACGCCCCGCTTCCATCGCTATTATTGGTTCCCGCGCGCGGATCGTGCGTGGCACGGCGAGGGTCCAGCCTGATACCTGGAACATCCCCCTGACCACCCCGATCCGTCCCGTGGATCGGGGTTTTTCTTTATCCCGGAAGGCCCCCATGACGCACCAGGCGCTCGAGAACCTCAACATCGATTCCTTCGACCGGATGCCCTCCCCGGCCGAGGTCCACGCGGCCCTGCCCGTGCCCGACGCCGTGGCCGGGACCGTGGCCGGCGGCCGCCGGGACCTCCAGCGCATCCTGACCCGGGAGGATCCCCGCTTCCTCGTGGTGGTCGGCCCCTGCAGCATCCACGATCCGGTGGCGGGCCTCGACTACGCGCGGCGGCTCAAGGCCCTCTCGGACGAGGTGGCGGACACGCTCCTCCTGGTCATGCGGGTCTACTTCGAGAAACCGCGGACCGCCACGGGCTGGAAGGGCTACATCAACGATCCCCGCATGGACGACTCCTTCCACATCGAGGAAGGCATGCGGAAGGCCCGGGAGTTCCTGCTCCGCATCGGGGGGCTCGGCCTGCCGGCGGCCACCGAGGCCCTGGACCCCAACACGCCCCAGTACATCGGCGATCTCATCAGCTGGACGGCCATCGGCGCCCGGACCTCCGAATCCCAGACCCACCGGGAAATGTCCAGCGGCCTCTCGACTCCCGTGGGCTTCAAGAACGCCACGGACGGCGACCTGGCCGCCGCAGTGAACGCCATCCTCTCCGCCTCCCGGCCCCACAGCTTCCTGGGCCTCAATGACCAGGGCTCCGCCGCCATCGTGCGCACCCGCGGGAACGCCCACGGCCACCTGGTGCTGCGGGGCGGCGGGGGCCGCCCCAACTACGACACCGTCAGCATCGCCCTGGCGGAGGAGGCCCTGCGCAAGGCCGGCCTCCCCGAGAACATCGTCGTGGACTGCTCCCATGCCAACAGCCACAAGAATCCCCGGCTCCAGCCCCTGGTCCTCCAGGACTGCGCCCACCAGATCCTGCGCGGCAACCGCTCCATCGTGGGAGCCATGGTGGAGAGCTTCCTCGAGGAGGGCAGCCAGGCCATCCCCGCGGACCTCACCACCCTGCGCTACGGCTGCTCCGTGACCGATGCCTGCCTGGGCTGGGACGATACCGCCACCATGCTGCGGGAGACCCGGACCCTGCTGAAGGACCACCTGCCCACACGGCGGAAGGCCTCCTGAAAGGCCGGCGCTCTGTGAGGCACCCCGGCTCAGGCACTGGCGCCGGGGTGGGATAATCGGCGCACGAGGCCCCATGTCCACCACCGCCGCGCTTCCCGTTCCCCTCCCACCGGTCCGGAAGGGCAGGTTGTATCTCACCCTGGTCCTCCTGCTGCTGCTCCCGGCCTGCCACCGGCCGCCTTCCACGCTGCCCCAGGGGCCGAACGAGCAGCCAGTCCTGCAGGACCCGGCCTGGTTCGGCGAGGGCGTCCGACCGGCCCCGCTCGGTCGCGTCCCGTTCGCCTGGGCCCGGCCCGGCCTCGACCTGCGGGGCCAGCCGATGGAGTTGGCTCCCTGGGAAGTCCCTGCGGCTCCCCCTCCGGGCACTGACACAGGCGCTTCCTGGACGACCAAACGCGATCAGGTCACCCAGGTCCTCCAGGTCCTCGCCGCCGAGGGCTTCGCGCTGGCCCAGCAGTGGAGCCCCCCGGGAGCCGCCCCACCGATCTACCGGGTCCAGGGGCGGGTGCTCGCCTTCGACCGCCAGGCCCGGGTGGCCGCCAAGGCCGGCCAAGTGGCGGGGAACATCGTCCTGGTCCCTGTGAACCTGGCCCTCCTGCTCCTTTCCAACGGCGCCATGAGCCAGCCCCTCTTCATCGGTGGCGTGTCCGGCTACCACACGGACGTCCTGTTCCAGGTGAAGGCGGTGGACCTCCGCACCGGAGGCACCGTCCTGGCGCTCCAGGACCGGCTGGATTTCAAGAGCCTCCAGGCTCCCACCAGCCTTCCCGCGGCGATCTGGGAACTGGCCGGCGGACCGGCTGCCGAAGCGGCCTGGTGGCCCGCCAGGGAACTCCACGAAGCGGAGGGGGACCAGGTCTGGTTCAGCCGGGACCTGGATCTGAGGCAAGCCCGCATCCATTGCCTGCGTTGGCTCCCCGGCCAGTCCCTGGACTCCGAAGTGGGTGAGAAGGAACTCAAGCTGGGCCTCCAGGCCAACCGCATGCCCCGGAAGCTCGCCGAACCGGAGGCAGAGAAGGGCGGGCCCACCCTGTCCGAAATCGAAGGCACCCTCTTCCTCCAGGGCGAAGCCCAGCCCCGAAACGGGCCCATCTGTCGCGTCAAGCTCTGGGATCCCGCCACCGGCCAGGTCCTCGGCCTCATGCAGGTATCCAAGGGCTTCTGGCGCACCGACATCGAAAAGGACTGGGTCCGCAGGATCCGGAAGCACCTGCGGAGCCAGAAGGGACCTGCCCCTGCCCGCTGAAGCTGGAAGCGTGGCCTTGGGGTGGAGACCCTCCAACGAAGCAAAGGGGCGCGTTCGCGCCCCTTTGCTTCGTTGGAGGGAACGATCTACGCTTTCAGCGCCTTCGCCGCCAGTTCCAGCACATCGGTGGTGGCCACGCCTTCGTGGTTGGTCTCGCCCGCCGCATTGTTCAGCATCACGTTGCAGAAGGGACAGCCCACGGCGATGGTGGTGGCCTTGGTCACAAGGGCCTGTTCGAAGCGCTCATGGTTCACGCGCTTGCCCAGGTGCTCCTCCAGCCAGAAGCGGCCGCCGCCGGCGCCGCAGCACATGGTGGCCTCGCCGTGCTTCTCCATCTCCGTGAGCTTCACGCCGGGGATGGCGTCCAGGATGGCGCGGGGGGCCTCCACCTGGCCGTTGATGCGGCTGAGGTAGCAGGGGTCGTGGTAGGTGAGGTCCGCCTCCACGGTCTGCTCGAGCTTGATCTTCCCTTCGGACATCAGCTTCGCCACCAGCTCGGTGCCGTGCACCACCTCGAAGTCGCCGCCGAAGGCCGGGTACTCGTTCTTCAGCGTGTTCAGGCAGTGGGGGCAGTTGGTGACGACCTTCTTCACACCGTGGCCCTTGAGGGTCTCGATGTTGGCTTCGGTGGCGGACTGGAAGAGATACTCGTTGCCCAGGCGCCGGGCGGACTCGCAGGTGCAGCTCTCCTCGGTGCCCAGGATGGCGAAGGAGACCTTCGCGGCCTTGAGCAGCTTCACCAGGGACTTGGACACCTTCTGTCCCGCGGCGTCGTAGCTGCCGGCGCAGCCCACCCAGAAGAGGTACTCAGCCTCGGGGTGCTCGGCGAAGGTGGGGACTTCGAGGCCCTCGGCCCACTTGGCGCGGTCGGCCTGGGGCAGGTTCCAGGGGTTGCCCTGGCGTTCCATGCCCTTGAAGGCCACCTGGGCCTCGGCCGGGAAGTCGCTCTCCTCCAGCGTGAGGTAGCGGCGCATGCCCACGAGCTTGTCCACGAAGCTGATCTGCAGGGGGCAGGCCCACTCGCAGTAGCCGCAGCTGGTGCAGGCCCAGATGGTGTCCTGGCTGATCCAGCCCTCGAGCTGCGCCTTGCTCCAGGGCGCCTCTTCGTCGTCCCGCTTCCAGTAGGAGCCTTCGGGCACGGGGCCGCCGATGAGCTTGCGGTCCTCGGGCACGGGCTGGTCCTGGCCCATCTGCTCCAGGGGCGTGGCCTTCAGGTAGTCGCGCAGGTCGGTGCCGAAGTTCTTCGGGCGGAGCGGCTTGCCCGTGAGGGTGGTGGGGCAGTTCTCCAGGCAGCGGCCGCACTCCACGCAGGTGTAGAAGTCCAGCATCTGCTTCCAGCTGAAGTCCTGGATCTTGTTGATGCCGAAGTGCTCGGCCTCCATGTCCATGGGCTTGAGGTTCTTCTGGGGCTCCAGCTCGCGAAAGTAGATGTTGAAGAGCGACGTGAAGACATGGAAGTGCTTGGAGTAGGGCAGGAAGTTGGCGAAGAAGTAGAGGGTCGCCAGGTGCAGCCACCACATGGTCTTGTAGAGCACCCCGAGCCCGGTCTGGCTCAGGCCGCCCAGCCAGCCGGCCACGGCCACGCCGGCGGGAGACCAGGCGGCCCAGGTGGGATGGTGCAGAGCGACGTAGGCGCCGTCCGCCAGCAGATCGGTGACCATCAGGCCGCCGATGAGGCTCAGGGTGGCCCAGGCGTCCCAGGAGTTCTCCAGGCGCCAGGGCTTGGCGGCCAGGCGGCGGAAGGTGGCCAGGCCCAGGCCCAGCAGCACCAGCACCTCGAACACGTCCTTGGTGGTCTGGTAGCCGAGGCCGAAGGCGCCCAGGGCCTCGGTCATGTGGAAGGCCGGGAAGAGGCCCTCCAGCACCAGGCCGACGGAGCGCAAGGCCAGGGCGCAGAAGCCCCAGAAGATGAGGATGTGGTAGAAGCCCGCGTACTTGTCGCGAACCATGCGCTTCTGCATGAGCGCAAGGGTGAACACGCCCTTGAGGCGCACCCAGGGCTGGTCGAAGCGGTTGTCCGGCAGACCCGCCTTCAGGGTGGCGATCCGTAGCCGGATGGTCCAGGCGAAGAACCCGACCGCGGCCAGGGTCATGATCCAGAACAGCGCGATTTCCAGGGCCTTCATGGCGGTCCCTCCCAGCAGTCAGCGTTCAGAACGAGCCGCAGCGGGGGGCTGCGGGCCGTTCCATTGTCTCACCCGGTTATCAGGTATGCGGTCGAAGGGACAGTGTAGCCATGGGCATGACAAACTGAAGTCCCGACCTGGAGTCAGTTCCCGGAGCCCGCCTTGAGTCCGACCTCCCCCCTGATCTTCGAAGCCGCCGTGACCCGCCCCCTGTCGGTGGTGTTCCGCGCTGGCGAGGCCTGGGAGGGCCACGACTACACGGTGGAGGTGGTCGCCGCGCGTCCGGGCCTGGACGGCTATGACGTGGTGGTGGACTTCCGGGACCTGGAAGCCGCCCTGGATCGCAGCCTGGCGCCGCTCCAGGGGAAGCTCCTCACCGACCTGGGCCTGGATGGCCCCCTGGCCCTGGCCCAGCGGCTGCTGGCCGAGTTGACCCCCTTCGTCCCCACCCCGGCCCGCCTCAAGGAAATCGCGCTGACGGATGGACGGGGAAGGCGGCTGGCCGTCCACCCGTGAAGCCCTGGATCCCCCTGGCCGCCCTCGCCCTGGCCCTGTCGCCCCTGGCTGTCGTCCACCCGGTCCGGGTGTCGGGGCGCAGCATGGAGCCCGCGCTCCACGATGGCGACCTGCGCTGGGCCGTGCGGGCCTGGGCCAGCCACGCGCCCCGGCGCGGGGAGGTCTGGCTGGTGGAAGGGCCCCACGGGTCCTCCGTGAAGCGGGTGCTGGGGCTTCCCGGCGAGGCCCTGACCTGGACCGGCCCGGATCTCTGGATCGCAGGCCAGCGCCTGGACGAACCCTGGGTCGTCCACCCCGAGCGGAGCGGCGCGGGGCACCAGGCCTGCGGGGCCGGCTACCTGGTCCTGGGCGACAACCGCCCCGACAGCCAGGATGGGCGAAGCTGGGGTCCGCTCCCGGTGAAGGCCATGCGGGGACGCATCCTCTGACGCGAGCCCGTCCAACGGGCCCTCCACGGCGGAATCCAGTTCAGCCGCCGGGGCCTTCTTCCAGGACGGCGTCGAGGGCCTCGCGCACCTGGTCGATCCAGAGGATCTGGAGCCGCTCCCGGGCTGCGGGTGGAATGTCCTCCAGCTCCTTCCGGTTGCGGGAGGGCAGCACCACCCGCGTGATCCCGGAGCGCAGGGCCGCCAGCACCTTCTCCTTGATGCCACCCACCGGCAGGACGAGCCCCCGCAGGGAGATCTCCCCGGTCATCGCCGTGTCGCCGCGGACGGAGCGTCCGGTGAACAGGGAGACCAGCGCCACGAACATGGCGATGCCGGCGCTGGGCCCGTCCTTCGGCGTGGCCCCGGCGGGCACGTGGATGTGGACATCCAGCTGTTCGAAGTCCTCGCCCGACAGGCCCAGCTCGCCCAGGTGCCCCTTCAGCAGGGACAGGGCCGCCTGGGCGCTCTCCTTCATCACCTCGCCCAGCTGGCCGGTCAGGAGGAGCTTGCCGCTGCCCGGCATCCGGGCCGCCTCGATGAACAGGATGTCCCCGCCCACGGGGGTCCAGGCGAGCCCCGTGGCCACGCCCGGCCTCCCCGAGCGCATGGCGCTCTCCGACTCGAAGCGGGGCGGGCCGAGGATCTCGGCCAGATCCTCCGGCTTCACCCGGACGGCTGCCAGGGTCCCCTCGGCGACACCCATGGCGACGTGGCGGAACACGGATCCGATCTCCCGCTCGAGGTTGCGCACGCCGGCCTCCCGCGTGTAGTCCCGGACGATGGCGGTGAGGGTCGCCTCCTCGAAGGCGCATTGCTCCGCCGTCAGCCCGTGGACGCCCAGCTGCCGCGCCACCAGGTAGCGGCGGGCGATCTCGAGCTTCTCCTCCTCGGTGTAGCCGGGGAGCTGGATCACCTCCATGCGGTCGCGGAGGGGGCTCGGGATCGTATCCAGCACGTTGGCCGTGCCGATGAACATCACGTGCGACAGGTCGAAGGGGAGGCCGAGGTAGTTGTCGCGGAAGGTGGCGTTCTGCTCCGGGTCCAGGGCCTCGAGGAGGGCCGAGGCCGGGTCCCCGTGGAACCCCCCGGCACCCAGCTTGTCCATCTCGTCCAGCATGAACACCGGGTTGCGCGTGCCCGCACCGTGGATGGCCTGGATGATGCTGCCCGGCAGGGCGCCGATGTAGGTGCGCCGGTGGCCCCGGATCTCCGCCTCGTCGTGGACGCCGCCGAGGCTCGCATGCACGAACCTCCGTCCGGTGGCATGCGCGATGCTCTGTCCGAGCGAGGTCTTCCCCACCCCCGGAGGGCCGACGAAGCAGAGGATGGGGCTCTTGCCGCCGGGGTTGAGCTTGCGGACCGCCAGGTACTCCAGCATGCGCTTCTTGATCTTCTCCAGGCCGTAGTGGTCCGCATCCAGGATCCTCCGCGCCTCGGCGATGTCGATGCCGGCCTCGCTCTCCCGGGACCAGGGCAGCTCGGTCAGCCAGTCCAGATAGGTGCGGATCATGGAGTATTCGGCGGCCGAGTCCGGCATGCGCTGCAGGCGCTTCAGCTCCTTGCGGGCCTGCTTCTCGACGCCCTCCGGCATCTTCGCCTCGGCGATCGCCTTCGCGACCGCGTCAAGCTCCGCCGCCGTCTCGTCCGTATCCCCAAGCTCCTTCTGGATCTGCTTCAGCTGCTCGCGCAGGAGGAATTCCCGCTGCTGGGCGTTCATGGCTTCCCGCGTCTGCTCGGTGATCTTGCGGGACATGTGGATCACTTCCAGGGCGTGGGCCATGCGCGCGAGCACCTTGTCCAGCCGCTCCCGCACATCGAAGGTCTCGAGGATGTCCTGCTTGTCCGGGGCCTTGATGTCCATCAGCCCGGTCACCAGGTCCGCGGCGGGCCCGGGGGCATTGAGCTGCTGGATGGCGTTGATCAGTTCCAGGGGAGGCATGGGAAGGGCTTCCGCGTACTCCTGCACCTGCTGGCGCAGCGTGACGAGCCGGGCTTCCAGGGCGCTGGACAGGGTCTCATCCTCGCGGACCCGGACGATGCGGGCGACCAGGAAGGGCCATCCCTCGAGGAATTCGACGACCCGGAAGCGCTGCTCGCCGTGGCAGATGAGATGGTGCGAGCCATCCGGCGTCGTGATGAAGCGGAGGATGTGGGCGAGGGTACCGACCCGGTACAGGCCCTCCGGGCCCGGCTCATCCTCGGCCGGGTCACGCTGCAGCAGCAGCCCCAGCGCGCGCTCCGACTTGATGGCCTCCTGCGCCGCGATGGCGGATGGCTCCCGGCCGATGGTCACCACCGTCACCATGCCGGGGAAGAGCTCGAGTTTGCGCACGGCGAGGATGGCCGTGGCGTCCTTCGGCAGGCTGGGCCCGGACACCGGCTCTCCCCCTGTCTCGCCTCCGGGTTCGCGGTCGACCCGCGATCCTTGGTTCCTGGTCATGGACCTTCAGCCTTCCGGAATGCGAGGAACAGGCATCCGCCGCACAGCTCATTCCGGACGACCTGGAGCCCCGCGGGCAGGCCTTCGATCCGGCGCTCGAAGTGCCCGTGGGGTATTTCCACACGGTGGATGGCGCCGGTGCGGTCTTCCCAGGGGACGGGCAGATCGCCGCTGATCACCAGGTCCGCGTCCTCCCAGAGCACCTTCAGGCGGTCGACGGACAGGCCGGGCAGGGCCACCACGATGTGCAGGGCCCCATCGGATTCGAAGATGTCCACGGGAGGTTCCCAGCCCGGAGGCCGCGAAGCGGACCGGCCCACGTGGAAGAACTGCTTCTGCAGGCGCTCGGCCTCGTTCAGCACCTCGAGGGCGCGGGTCCACATCCAGGTTCGGGGATCGCCGGGTTTCATGGTGGAGCACCGGGATGGGCCGTCCGGGGCCGTCCTCCGTTCCAGCCCACTTCAAGCATGGTGATCCGTCCCCCCTCCGCAAGGTTGGGCTACGCTGGAAGCCTGGAGTTTCGATGGACCGACTGGTGATCCAAGGTAGACATCCCCTGCGGGGGCGCATCCGGGTGTCCGGGGCGAAGAATGCGGCCCTGCCCTGCCTCGCGGCGGCCCTGCTGACGCCGGAAACGGTGGTGCTGTCCAACCTGCCCGCGGTGGCCGACATCCGCACCATGGTGAAGGTGCTCCAGGCCCTGGGCACGGAGGCCGCGCTGGAGCCCGAGGGCGAGGGCTTCGAGCTGACGGCGAAGCTGGCCTGCACGGGCAGCGAGGATCCCAAGGCCCCCTACGAACTGGTGAAGACCATGCGGGCCTCCATTCTGGTGCTGGGGCCCCTCCTCGCCCGGTTCGGGAAGGCCACCGTGAGCCTGCCCGGCGGCTGCGCCATCGGCGCCCGGCCCGTGAACCTGCATCTGGAGGCCCTCGAGCGCATGGGCGCCGTGATCGAGATCAGCCACGGCTACATCCACGCCTCGGTGAAGGGCCGGCTCAAGGCCATCGACCACGCCTTCGCCAAGGTGAGCGTCGGCGCCACCGAGAACATCCTCATGGCGGCCGCCCTGGCCGAGGGCACCACCATCCTGAGGAATGCCGCCCAGGAGCCGGAGATCGGCGATCTGGCCCAGCTCCTCGTCAAGATGGGCGCGCAGATCGATGGCATCGGCACGGGCACCCTCACCATCACGGGCCTCGACCAGCTCCACGGCTGCGAGCACGCCGTCATTCCCGATCGCATCGAGGCCGGCACCTACCTGTGCGCCGTGGCCGCGGCCTGCGGCGACGTGGTGCTGGACCGCTGCGAGCCGGAGCACCTGCGGGCCCTGCTGGACCTGCTGGAGCGCTCGGGCTGCGTCATCACCGAACGCGAGGGCCAGGATGGCCGCCAGCTCCGCATCCAGCGGGAGTGCGGCCAGAAGCTGCGCTCGAAGGACATCACCACCCTGCCCTACCCCGGCTTCCCCACGGACCTGCAGGCCCAGGTGATGGCCGTCATGACCCAGGCCTCCGGCATCAGCGTCATCAACGAGGGCATCTTCGAGAACCGCTTCCAGCACGCCATGGAGCTGGAGCGCCTGGGCGCCAACCTCCGCACCGACGGCCACACGGCCATCGTGGCGGGGCCGGCGGACCTGACCGGCTGCACGGTCATGGCCACGGACCTCCGCGCCAGCGCGGCCCTGGTCATCGCCGGCCTCGTGGCCAAGGGCGAGACCATTGTGGACCGCATCTACCACCTCGACCGCGGCTACGCCGGCCTGGAGAAGAAGCTCCAGGGCGTCGGCGCCCACATCGAGCGGGTGGGCGGCGGCAAGGTCTAGCCCCCTTCCCGGCCGGATCCGCCCGAGGCTTCCCCCCATGCGCCGAGCCGACCGCCTGTTCCAGATCGTGCAGCTGCTGCGGCGGGACCGCATCAGCACCGCCGCGCGCCTCGCCAGGGAGCTCGGCGTCAGCGAGCGCACCCTCTACCGCGACATCGCCGATCTCATGGCCTCGGGCGTGCCCATCGAGAGCGAGGCTGGCGTCGGCTACAGCCTCCCGCGGCACTTCGACCTGCCCCCCTTCATGTTCAATGCCGAGGAGGGCGAGGCCCTCCTGCTCGGCGCGCGCATCGTGGCGGCCTGGGGGGACCCTTCGCTCCGGGAGGCGGCCGAGAGCCTGCTGCGGAAGGTGGAAGCGGTCCTGCCGGCGGGCCGGAGGACCTCACTGTCCGACCTGCCCTTCCTCGTCCCTGATTTCCATGTGCCGCCGGAGACGGCCCGCTTCCTGGGGGAGCTGCGCCAGGGCCTGCGGGAGCAGCGCCGGGTGCGGATCACCTACGCCCGGGCGGACGGGACCTGTTCGGACCGCGTCCTGCAGCCGCTCGGCGTGATCTTCTGGGGCTACCGGTGGCACCTGGCCGCCTGGTGCGAGCTGAGGGAGGCGCTCCGCACCTTCCGGGTGGACCGGATCCAGTCCACCGAACTGCTCGACCCCTTCGAAGCCCTTCCCGGGCGTGGCCTGGAGGACTACCTGGGAAAAATCCGGACGGAAAAGAACCAGATCTAAAAGCGCCTGTCCAAACACTCCTGCCACCAGGCTGTCAGGAGTCGGGGGCACCATGGTCCTTCCACTTCCCAAGGAGCCTCCATGGCCCTCGCCAAAGCCCTCCTCCCCGAGTTCGAGCACGAAATGGCCACCCTGCGCCGCGTGCTGGAGCGCGTCCCCGCGGACCGGCTGGACTTCCGGCCCCATCCCAAGTCCTTCACCCTGGGCGACCTCGCGAACCACGCGGCCACGATCCCCGGCTGGACCATCAGCACGATGACCGAGACCGAGCTGGATTTCGGCCTGCCCGAGACCCGGGCCCGGCAGCCGAAGCCCAGCACGACGACCGAGGGGCTGCTCCGCACCCTGGACGCGGGGGTGGAAGGCGCCCTGACGGCCCTGAGCGGTGCCTCGGACGAGGACTTCCATGTGGTCTGGACGCTCAAGAACAACGGGCAGGCCCTGTTCGCCATGCCCCGCATCGCCGTCTACCGCGGCTTCGTGATGAACCACCTCATCCACCACCGGGCCCAGCTGGCCGTCTACCTCCGGCTGCTGGACGTGCCGGTCCCGTCCATCTACGGCCCCAGCGCCGACGAGAACTGAACCCGGCCCCACCCGGGCTGGAACCTCCGGCCGGTCTCCGCGGCGCTTCCCCACCGGGCGCCGCGGGTTTTGTCCGGCGCCGAAATCCCTGTGACGACCGCCGCCCGACCCCTCGGCTACACTGGGGGCGAGATCGGGGGATCCATGTTCGGCGAGATGAAGGTGTTTTCCGGGAGCAGCCACCCGGATCTGGCGAGGGGCATCGCCACACACATGGGCATGCCCCTGGGAAAGCTCAAGATCACCCGATTTTCCAATGAGAACATCAAGGTGAAGATCGAGGAGAACGTCCGCGAATCGGACGTCTTCGTGATCCAGACCTCCTGCCCGCCCGTCAGCGACAACCTGCTCGAGATGCTGATCCTCATCGACGCGCTGAAGTTCGCCTCCGCGGCCCGCATCACGGCCGTGCTGCCCTACTTCCCCTATGCCCGCAGCGACAAGAAGGACGAGGCGCGCATCTCCATCACGGCCCGGCTGGTGGCCGACCTGCTGGAGACCGCCGGTGCCGACCGCGTGCTCACCATGACCCTGCACGCCCCCCAGATCCTGGGCTTCTTCCGCAAGCCGGCGGACCAGCTGCTGGCCACGCCCACCCTCACGAACTATTTCAAGACCAAGGACCTCTCCAACGCCGTGGTGGTCGCCACGGACGCCGGCGCCGCGAAGTTCGCCGGACACTTCGCCAAGCGGCTCTCCGTGCCCATGGCCATCATCGACAAGCGGCGGTTCGACGACACGGAGAAGGCCCAGAGCGTGGCCCTCATCGGCGACGTGAAGGGCAAGGACGCCATCATCTATGACGACGAGATCGCCACGGGCGGCTCCATCAAGGAGGCGGCCCGCATCATCCGGGAGTTCGGTGCCCGCACGGTGCGCGTGGGCGTCACGCATCCCGTGTTCTCGGGCAACGCCCTGGAGACCCTGATCTCCGCCGAGCTGGACGAGCTGGTGGTGACCGACAGCATCCCCGTGTCCGCGGACCGCGCCAAGGCCATGCCGAATCTGAAGGTCCTCTCCACGGCCGCCCTCTTCGGTGACGCCATCCTCCGCATCCACGGGGGACGCAGCATCAGCGAGATGATGGACTGATGCCAGTCCGCCTCGGCCCCATCGAGGCACCGCCTGGCCCCGATCTGCTGGGGCCCAAGGGGCTGGAGATCGCATCCCTCTTCAGCCGGCCCTTCCTGGTCCTGCACCGGGCCTCGGGCCTGTACACCGCCCGCATCTGCCTGCTGCTGCTCTTCGACCTGGGCTGGGAAGCCCGGCTGAGGCGCGGCGTCACCCTCGACGGACTCTGCGAGGGCCTGCCCGCGCAGGCCCGCAAGCCGCTGGCCTGGATGCTGCCGTTCCTCGAGACGGAGGGACTGCTCGCGCGCCAGGACGACACCTTCAGCCTCCGGGGGCAGCCCGACCTCGATCTGGCGGGCATCCGCGCGGCCGTGGACCTGGAGGCCCCGGGCCATGCGGCCAACTTCGACCTGCTGGATGGGGTGCGCTCCCACATCCGCCCCTTCTTCACGGAAGGGAAGGATGGCGATGCCCTGCTCTTCGACCTGGCCCTGTTCCCCCTCTGGCTGGCCTACTTCCGCAACGGGAACCTGGCCTACTTCCCCAACAACCTGCTGACCCTGCTGGCGCTGCAGGAGGGCCTCCCACCCGGCGCGCGCGTGCTGGAGCTGGGCGGCGGCGCCGGCTCCTTCGCCCAGCTGGTGGCCCAGCGGGGCGCCGAAGAAGGCTGGCTGGGGCGCATCGCCGAGTACCGGTTCACGGACGTGGCCCCCACCTTCCTGCGACGGGCCCAACGGAACCTGGGCGCTGCCGCGCAGGACCTGCCCCTGACCTTCCAGGCCCTGGACCTGAACCGCCCCCTGCAGACCCAGGGCATCGCCCCTGCCAGCCTCGACGCGATCGTGGGGATCAACGTGCTGCATGTGGCCCAGGATCTCGAGGCCACGCTGCGGGATCTCCGCGGCTGCCTGAAGCCTGCGGGCCGCCTGGTCATCGGCGAGTGCCTGAAGCCCAGCCTGGACACGCCGCTCTACCTGGAGTTCTTCTTCACGTTCATCCGGGCCTTCACCGGCGTGAAGCTCGATCCCCGCTGGCGGCCCCGCCACGGCTTCCTCACCCCCGAGGCCTGGGATCAGGCGCTCCTCCACGCCGGGTTCACCCAGATCAGGCACCTCCCTCCGCCCCGCCCCCTCATGGATCGCCACCCCGGGTTCACCGTGGGCGCCCTGTCAGCCCTGGCCTGACCCTCCATGCAGAAGCGGCGCCAGGGCGCCGCTTCTGCATGGGAGCCATCGGGAAACTTCAGAACCCGGTGAACACCACCACGGCGTAGGCCGCGAAAGTCCCGTCAGGCTTGGGGACCACGGCCACGCGGGTCTTGGCGGGAGCGACGAGCTTGGTGCCCCAGGCGGTCACATCGATGGGCGAGACCGTCACCACGCCGGCCTGGTTGACCACTTCCAGGACCTTGGGCTGGGCGCCCACGGTGGTGTTCAGGGACACCGTGACCGTCTGGCTCGCGGAGGCCGAGTTGATGAAGGTGAAGCCCAGCTGGCCGCTGGCGTAGGAGGTGCTAATGGTGCCCTGGGGCAGGGCCACGGGCATGAAGATCGCGTTGCCGGCATCCCAGGCGCTGGTCCCGCCATTCCACACCAGGTCGCTCAGGCCGCGGGCCTGAAGGTCCGTGGAGCCCGTGCCCATGCCACCCATGCCCGAACCCATGCCCGAGCAGGCGGAGGCGAAGTCGGTGAGGCTCGAGGAGGGCAGACCGGGGAAGCCCACATACCACCAGGAGAACGCGCTGGCATAGGCGTGGGTCCGGTCGCCGCTGGCGTGCTGGTAGGTGAAGGAGCTGGTGGAGGCCGAGCTGATCATGCCGCCGTCCACCGCGCGCTGGACGTTCACGGACTGGGCGTGCATGGGCACGGCCAGGGGATCCTTCACCTGGATCTGCACCTTGAAGCCCGTCCACAGGTTGCCGAGGGCCGCCGAGCCCAGGCCGAGGGTCTGGGCCGCATGGTAGGTGAAGGCCGTGTCGGGATCGATGGCAATGGTCCTCGCGGCGCCGCTGGCGGAACTGACCTTCAGGAGACCGTTGATCTGGTCCACACCGTAGACGTGGCCTTCAGGGGTCCAGACGGGCAGGGCGGTGGCGCTGTACCACACGCGCACGGCCCAGAGGCTGCCGTCGGCCTGCATCCGCAGGGAGACCAGCGCGTTCTTCCCGGCGGCCAGGCCGGCGAGGCTGCCCAGGGTCCGGGTGTCGGCATCAAAGAACCAGGCGCCGGCATCGACGTTCACCGTGAGGTCGTTGCCGCCGTCGGTGTGGAGCACGAAGCTGGAGGCTCCCACGGACGCCACGGTGCCCTTCCGGTGGCGGAACATCATCTGGGCCACGCCCAGCATGCCGTTCGCGTTGGAGCGGTGCTTCACCTGCAGGTTCATGGCCCAGCTCCCGTCCGGGAGCTGCACGAGGAAGAGCGGGTGGGCCAGGTCGAAATCGAGCTGCACGGCATTGCTGCCGTTGGCGGTCACCACCAGGTCCGTGTTGAGGCCCACCAGCACGCTCGATCCCAGCACCCGGATCTGATTGGGGGCCACCACGGTCCCATCGGCCTTCACGAGGTTGACGCTGGCCGGATCAATGGTGATGCGCAGCGCATCGTAGGTGCCGGCCGGGATCTGGGCCGAAGCCAGCAGCTCACCCACGCTGTCTAGGTCCACGAGGTTGATCTTGGCGCTGGCGCCCTGGAAGGCCACCACTTCCTTGGTGTGGTCTGCCTTGTTCAGGAAGGCCACTTTCGTCACCACCACCTCGATGGCGGACCACTGGTCCGAGGGGGCGTCCGTAAGAATGACGGAGGCGGTGCCCATGGGCGGGGCCGAGGCCGTGGAACTGGCGGAGGAACCGCCGCTGCAGGCCAGGGTGAGGGCCAGGGCGGTGAGCCCCAGGGGCAGCGCCAGCGCGGAGAATGTGCGGTAAACGGGACGCATGGGGAATCTCCAGGGGACGGAGGCAGGCTCCGATGGGGATGGGAAAGCGGATACCCCTCTGACCCACCCCTCCGGAAAACGGTTGATGCCTCCGGATCATTTTGCGGGGACCGCCTTCGTCTTGCGACACTGTTTCATGGCCTCCACCCTCCGGGATCTCCTCATCCAGCGCGCGGCGCGGCTCCAGGGCCGCCCCGCCCTCACGGCACCGGAGTGGGGGACGCTCGGGTACGGACAGCTGAGGAACCGCGCCGAGGGCGTGGCCCTGGGGCTGCTGGCGGCTCCGCCGCCACCATCCGTCTTCAGCGCCACCGGCACCGCCTGGGACTGGGCCGCCGAGCTGGCCGCCGCCGCCGCGGGTCTGACCTGGGGCCCCGGTGGGCAGAGGGTGCCGATGGAGGTCCTCGGAGGCCCGCGCTTCAACGCCGAGGCGGGCCGCGGCGCCTACCACGCCCGCGAGCAGGTCGTCACCGGGGCCATTCCCTTCAGTGCGGGCCTCACGCAGGGCGAGCTCATGCTCCGCCTGCGGCGCCTGAACGCGGTCCTGGGCTGGGACCACGACACCCGCGTGGAACTCCCCCTGCCCCGCCTCGGGGAACCGGCCCTCCGCGCCGCCCTCTGGAGCGCCCTCTACGCCGGCGCCCACGCGGTGCTGGTGACCGAGACGGCCCCCGCCACGGGGCTGCTGGCCCGATTCCGGCAAGCCCCTCCTTTGGCATGGAACCCCGACCCGTTCCTGGATGTCTGGCGTTGATCAGGCGGTGACTCCCGAGGCCCTCTGCCAGACGACGATCGCGTCGAAGGGGCATTCCTCCGCGCAGACCATGCATCCCGCGCAGGCGCCCGCGATCCCGGCGGGGAGGGCCCGCTCCGGCGGCAGGTCGATGGCGTGGTGAGGGCAGAGGTCCGCGCAGATGCCACAGCCTGGGCAGTCCCCTTCCCGGAGCGTCCAGTACCAGGCCATGGGTCAATCCTCGGGAGTGGGGGACTTCATCCTCGCCAGGGCGCACCGGACGGCCCAGGCAGAAAGCAGGAGGAGGATCGGGAAACAGAGGTAGAAGGTGGCCTGGGCGATCTCGAGACCCGCCGGGTCCGCGTTGGAGCGGAAGTGGGTCTTGAGGTAGGTCCAGAAGGGGCTGGCATGGTGGGCGAGGTACTCGTCGCTGGCCGCCTCGGCCACGAAGGTGAACCCCAGCCCGTTGATGGCGTTGGCGATCAGAGTGAGCCGGAGCGCCCAGTGGAAGCGGGGGGAGCCCGCCTCGTGGCCGCCCTTGAACAGCCGCAGGATCAGGGCCGCGGCGAAGAACAAGGTCGCGATAGGATAGAACGGAACCGCCATTTTGAGGTCGGCCATGATGTCCGGATTCAGGACCATGTAACCGACGAGGAAGACGCCGGCCAGGAGCAGATCCGCCAGCACCACGGTGAGCAGGTTCCAGAGCTCCCGGGACACGCGGAGGTTCAGGTGGCGGCTGAGTTCGCGGTAGTAGCCCTGGGCGAGCAGCAGGCCCGAGGCCACGATTCCCATCAGGACCGAAGCGTCCAGCACGTTCTGAAGGACCCATACCTCCAGGCCCTTGGCGAGGTCATGTTCGTTCATGGTCCGCCTACTTCTTGTCCGGGCCCGCCGCCCCGGAGGGGCCGCGGGTCTTCGCCAGGTAGTCGAGCAGGAGCGCCAGCTTGTCCTTGGATGGCACCGGATCCACGAAACTGGAATCGATCATGCGATCGACCGCCTCTTTCCACTGGGCTCGGGTCAGGCGCACCTGCTCGATGGACTGATTGCCCTTGTGGCAGGTCAGGCACGAATCCTGGAACACCTTGGCGCCGGGCTCCACAGCCTTGTCCTCGGCCGTGAGGGCAGAACAGGCCATGGCGAGGGCCACGATGAAGAGCCGCTGGATCAGAGGGGTCGATCGCATGAGGTCATCCTTCCGGGATCAGAAGCCGAACATGAACTTCGCGGTGAACCCGTCGTCGGTCAGCCGGGCCGGGTTCGTGGGGACCCCCAGCGCGGGAATGACGCCGCCCATCGCGAGGTCGTCGAACTGGTGATGGCGGTACTCGAACACCCACTTGATGTGTTCCTGGATCATGCGCTGGTAGCCGAAGATCCAGTCGTTCTCCTTGGGCGTGGACCGGGTGATGCCGGTGTTGCCGTTCAGGGTCACGCGGGTGTCGTCGTACGGGTCGCCCTTGAGATAGTCGTAGCGCACATACAGCGCCTGGGTGTTCGTGGGGCGGTAGTTGATCTGGTGGAACCCGCCCTTCCACTTGAGCGCCTTGCCGAAGCCCAGGGGATTGCTCTCTCGGTTGGCCATGTACTGGTTCTCCAGGTTGACCGGGATGCCCCAGGGCGCGAGGCTGAGCGTCATGTCGGGGCCGAAGCGGGTCACCTGGTTGGGGTTGTTGAGACCGGACATGATCCCGTTGGGATTCACCAGCGAGGCGGTGGAGCGGATCTTGTCGCTGTAGGAGTCGGTGCTCTTCCAGCCGAAAAGTCCCAAGGACTGGCCGTAGTAGCGCATGACCCACCGTCCGTACCAGCTCGGTGTGGCGTTGTTGGCGGCTTTGCCATTGGCGCCATTGGAGATGCCGACGTGGTACTCGGCCCAGAAGGTATCTTTCTTGCCGACGTCCGTGACGGGCTTGCCGAAGGTCAGCATGCCGAAGGCCTCGGCGAGCACCTGGGGCTCACTCAGGCGGAAGATGTGGTCATTGGGCTCGCCGCCCACCACGTCGTCCACCTTCCGGGGGCTGATCAGGTCGAGCGCGGTCCGCTCGTAGACGAGGTACTGGTTGACGGAGAGGCGGACCTTCCCGGGGGAGTAGGCGAGGGGCGGATGGGTGATGCCGGCCAGCAGGTTCACGCTGTCGCGCGGCGCGGAGTCGCCGAAGAGGTTGTTCCAGAAGAACTTCGCCACCTCGAAGCTCGGGATCTCCGTGGAGAACTTGATCTGCTTGTCGGGGTTCGTGTTGTAGCGGGCTTCGTAGTTGCCGGTGGGGGTGAACTCCCAGGCCTTGGTCTCGTACATGGGGAATTCGATAAAGTAGGCGAAGTGCTTGCCCATGGAGGAGGTCAGGAAAATGCTCAGGTCCTCCAGGGCGAGCGTCGTGCCCTTGGAGGTGACCTCGGGGGCCAGGCCCACGGCCGCTTCACGCTTCTCAGTGCGGCTCTCGAGCCCCACGCCCGTGATGATGGAAAGAGGCAGAGAGCCCGGCAGACTGAAGTCCTTCGTGATCTCGATCTCGGGATTCACGGGCTTCAGGTCCTTGCCGTTCATGGCCCGATAGCCGCTGAGCTTGAAGGTCGCGCCCGCGGGGGTGAGGCCGCCCCAGGGGTTGTGGCAGGCGGAGCACTTCTGGCCGTACTGGCGCGAGAACGAGGGGACGGCCTTGGCCTCGGGCATGATCTGGATGGCCAGGCCGGCCATGGCGGCGAAGGTCAGCGCCTTCCGGGCCGCCCTGGCCAGCACTGAGCTGCGTGGTTCGTGCATGATCTTCCTCCTGTGGGGGTGGGGGAGAAGGGGAACCTCGGAAGATCCGGGCTCATCTTGTGACCACAGGAATACGGCCCCAACCTGACGGGCGGATGATGCGAACCTGACGATTCGGTCAGGATGCGGGGATTGTGATCTTCGCCACCGTTCCCCGGCCTTCCACGCTCTCGAGGGACAAGGAGCCGCCGTGGAGGCGGACGATGCCCTGGGTGATGGCGAGTCCCAGGCCGGCTCCTCCGCTCTGGCGGCTGCGGGAGGCGTCCTGCCGCACGAACCGGCGGCCCAGCTGACCCAGCACGCTGGCCGGGACGCCCTGCCCCTGGTCCGACACCGCGAACACAGCGGCATCTCCCTCCCGCAACGCCGAAAGACGGATCCGCGAGCCGACGGGCGCATGCCGCACGGCGTTGCCGAGGAGGTTGTGCAGGGCCCGCTTGAGCAGGGTGGCGTCGCCCCGGAGGGTCAGCCCCGGCGACGAGGCCAGTTCGATGGCGATTCTTTTTTCCTCCGCGAGGGGCTCGAAGGGCGCGACGGCTTCCCGGATAAGAGCATCCGCCTGCAGGGGGACGGGGACGATGCTGGTGGAGGGATCCTCGAACCTCGCCAGGACGAGCATCTGTTCGATCACTGCCCCCATGTGGCCCAGGGTCTCCATCATGGATTCGAGCGAGTCCATCGTCTGCTCGGGGAGGTCCCCGCGGGAGAGCAGGCTCTCGCACTCCAGGCGGAGGGCATGCACCGGCGTCCGCATCTCGTGCGCGAGATCGCTGTTCAATTCCGAAAGGCGGGTGAACCCCGACTCCAGCTTGTCCAGGGCGCGGTTCACCGTACGGACGAGCGGGTCGATTTCCATCGGAAAGGGAGAGGGGTCGATACGGGACTGCAGCGTCTCGGGACCGATGTCTCCGGTCTTGGACCGGAGGCGTTCGAGGGGCAGGAAGCCCAGCCTGAGAAGGCCGAAGCCCAGCGCGGCGGAGGCGAAGGGGATGATCGACAGCAGGACCAGCAGCGACCTCCGGAAATCCTTCAGGACGCCTTCCTCCGGATGCATGTCTCTGGCCAGCTGGATCCACCCGCCGTGGTACCGGAAGGACAGGACCTTGATCCGGATGGCCGCCTTCCGCGGGCTCTCCCACCAGCGCCACGGGCCCAGGGGAACGGGGGCATCCCTGGGCAGGAGCTGGGCCATGTCCCTGCTCTCGATCACCACCTCCCGCGCCGGCGTCATCACCCGCAGGTAGACGTTGTCTCCGAGGTCCAGCAGTTCCTTGTCCGGTCCCATCTTGTCTTCTTCGAGCCGGTGCAGGGTCAGCCGGGCCGAGTCGATCAGGTCCCGGTTCACCTGGGCATAGACGGCATGCGTCACGGCGGTGTTCAGGTACAGCCCCGCCCCTCCCACGACGATGGACATCCCCACCGCGAACACCAGCGCCAGATGGAGGAGCATCGATCGCCGAAGGGTCTCAATCATGGCCAGGCTCGACCAGGTAGCCCACGCCCCGCCGGGTCTGGATGATCTTCCGTGGATAGGGGTCGTCCACTTTCTTTCTCAGCCTGCGGACGGCGGCGTCCACCAGGTTCGGATCCCCCTGGTAGGAAAGGTCCCAGAGCTCTTCGGCGATGCGCGTCCGGGTCACGATGTGGCCGGCATTCCGGATCAGGAGTTCCAGCAGCGCGTACTCCTGGGAGCTGAGGTCAATGCGATCTCCCCCTCGGTAGACCTTGCGCTGGAAGGGATTCACGGTGAGATCGCCGAGGACCCAGGTCTTGGGCCCAGCCACCACCCCCCGGGCAAGCAGGTTGTTGATCCGCAGCAGCAGCTCGGAAAAGGCGAAAGGTTTGACCAGGTAATCCCCTCCACCCAGCTCCAGGCCCCGGACCTTGTCAGGAAGCGAATCCCGGGCCGTCAGGAAGATGACCGGCGTCTCCACCCCGGCCGCCCGCAGCTCCCATAGGACCGAGAAACCGTCCATCCCCGGAAGCATCACATCCAGGATCAGGCAGTCGAAGCTGGCGGATTTCCCAGACTCCAGGCCCTTCACACCATCCAGGGCCACCTCGACCGAGAAACCTTGTTCCCGAAGGCTCCGCTCCAGGGCCAGGGCCGCGCGCTGATCATCCTCGATCAAAAGCAGTTTCATTCCCCTGCACCTTTCTTCTTTTCCATCGCCAAGGATAGGAGGAGTCCGACCCAGGATCCGGTCCAAAATGCCGGTTTGCGGTCCGTGGTGCCGCCCTGGATGACCGTGGCCGACTCTTACTTCTCCTTGCCAATGGACATCCACTGGCCAATCCTAGGCCAGGAGGCTGCCATGGCCCGGACCGGATCGCGCAAGGCTCTTGAATCCCCTCGTCCCGACGGCGGCAGCCTCGTGAAGCCCGAGCGGCTCCAGGCGGTGCTGGAGGCCATCCGCGATGCGGGAGAGCGGGGCATCACCAAGGCGGGCCTGGTCCGAAAGCTGGGCGGGGTGGCCATGCGCACCGTGGACCGCGCCATCGTGCTGCTGGAGGAGCAGGGCGCCCGCTTCGGCAAAGCCCGCGAGGGACGGCCGGCCGTCATCCACTTCACCCTGGAGAAGGCGCCGGACTGGGACAGCAAGATCACCCCCCACGCCCGCCTGGCCCTGGAGGTGGCGCTCATGGCCCTCGAGGGCACCGCCACGGAGATGTGGTACGACCAGCTCGAGGGGCTGCGCGCCCTGGCGGACAGCCACCTCAGCAGCCGCGACCGCAACCTCTTCGCCGCCCTCCAGTCCCACGTCTGCGTGCGCGGCGGCGCCGACGACCAGCAGGCCCTCGACACCAAGATGCTCTCCCAGGTGCTGATGGCCCTGGGGCACCCGGAAGGGCCGCGCGAGCTGGAGCTCACCTATGCCGCCGCCTCCACGGGCCGCACCGGCACCCGTACGGTGGTGCCCTTCACGCTCACCCACGATGTGTTCTCCGGCGGCGCCTTCCTCCTCGCCTGGGATCCCGCCAAGCAGGAGCCCCGGCACTTCCGCCTCGCCCGCATCGTGGAGGCGAAGGCCCTTCCGAAGCGGGGCCTCATCCCCGACAAGCGCCCCCTGGAACAGGCCCGGGACCTGCAGATCGGCGGCTGGTTCAGCCCTTCGCCTCCCTTCCAGGTGAAGGTCCGGGTGGGTGGCTCGAACTGGCCCCAGTCGCTGCTGGACGCCCCCCCGGCCCTGCCCCGGGTGGAAGTCCGCAAGGAGAAGGGGGGCACGGTCCTGCTCTCCTTCCTGGCCACCGACCTCCAGGGCCCCACCCGCTACATCCTCCAGCTGGGCGCCGATGCCGAAACCCTCGAGCCGGGCCCGCTCCGCGCGCACTTGGCGACCACCCTGAAGGCCATGATGGCCCGTCATCGCTGATACCGCTCCGGGGTCCGGGCCGCCCGCCGGCGGGAACGACCCCGGCCCTGTTCTTGCCGAAGGTCCACCAGGTGGCCGATACTCCCGGTGGAGATCCACGGTCCCCCTTCGATTCTGGTCACCATCTCGGGGTAGCTTGATGAAAACGCATGGTCGCAGGGAGCCAGCGCGATCGTCGATCCGGGCGGCGGCCGAGCCCCCGGACCTCTACCGGGCCTTCTTCGAGGCCTCGCCGCAGGGGATCCTCATCCACGACGCGGATGGAGCCATCCTCGGCGCCAACCCGGCCGCTGAGCGGGTCCTGGGGATCCCCCTCGGGCAGGCCCAGGGGCGGTCCGCCCTCGGTCCCCTGGGGAAGTTCATCCACGAGGACGGAACCCCCTGCCCAGGGATGACCCAGCCCGCCCTGGAGGCCTTGCGCTCAGGACGGCCCGTCGAGGGCGTCGTCATGGGCCTGCTCCACCCTGAACGGGGCCCGACGACCTGGATCGAGGTGAGCGCCGCTCCCGTTGTCCAGCCGAATGGCGGCCCTGGCCGGGTGTTCACGACCTTCATGGACATCACCGAGCGCAAGCGGGGGGAGGATGCCCTGCGGACGTCGGAGGAGAAGTTCTCCAAGGCCTTCCAGGTCTGTCCGGACGCCATCACCCTCACGCGGCTTTCGGATGGCCGCTACCTGGCCGCGAACGAAGGCTTCACGGCCATCCTGGGCTACACGCCGGAGGAGGTCCTGGGCCGGACGTCGCCGCCGGGAGACCTGGGGGTCTGGGTCCATGAAGCGGACCGCCTTCAATTCCAGACCCGCCTTCGCCGGGACGGCCTCATCCGGGGGGCGGAATTCCTCCTGCGCCGGAAGGATGGCGGCGTTTTCCCCGCGCTCGTCTCGTCGAGCACGGTCGAGATCGGCGGGGAGCCCTGCGTCCTGTCCATCACCCGGGACATCACCAGCCTCCAGGAGCAGGCGAAACAGCTGGAGCGCATGACGCGGCTCTTCTCGGCCCTGAGCCAGGTGAACCAGGCCATCGTCACCTCCCCCTCGCGGGAGATCCTGTTGGACAAGGTCTGCGAAGTCATGGTCGAGTTCGGGAAGTTCAGCATGGCGTGGATCGGGTGGGACGACCCCGGGTCGCATGTGGTCAAGGTGGTCAGCAGCCATGGGGATCGGGGCGGGTACCTCGATGGCCTGCAGATCCGGAGCGATGACACCCCCCTCGGCCAGGGCGGCACCGGCCGGGCCATCCGTGAAGGACGCACCTGCGTGCTGAACGACTTCCTGGGGTCGCACGAGGCCGCTCCCTGGCACGAGGCGGCGGCCCGATGCGGGATCGCGGCCTCGGTGTCCCTCCCCATCCGGAAAGGCGGGAGGGTCTGCGGGGCCCTGATGGTCTATGCCCCGGAAAAGGATTTCTTCGGTCCCCAGGAGCTGGGACTGCTGGAGGAGGCCGCCGGCGACATCTCCTTCGCCCTGGATCACCTGGAGCTGGAATCCCAGCGGCGGCAGGCGGAAGAAGCGCTGCGGAACAGCAGCACGACCCTGCACCTGGTCCTGGATACCGTGCCCCACGCCATCTTCTGGAAGGATCTCGCGGGCCGCTACCTGGGCTGCAACCAGGTCTTTGCCCAGGTGGCCGGACTTGCCAGTCCCGAGCAGGTCGTCGGCAGGACGGATTTCGAACTCCCGTGGTCGCGGGAGGACGCTGAGGCCTACCGGGCCGATGACCGGGAGGTCGTGGCCACCAACCAGGCCAAGCTCCGCATCACCGAGCAGGTCCAGCGGGCCGACGGCACCCGGATCTGGGTGGCCACCTCCAAGGCGCCGCTGCGGGGCGAAGATGGCCTGCCCTTCGGGGTGCTCGGGGTGCTGGAGGACATCACCGAGGTCAAGCGGGCCGAGGAGGCGCTCCGCATGAGCGAGGCCTTCATCCGGACCGTGCTGGATCACCTCCCCCTCGGCATCGCCGTGAATTCCTCCGTCCCCGGCACCACGCCGACCTACATGAACGACAACTTCCCCAAGCACTACCGGACCACCCGCGAACGCCTGGGCGGCGTGGCGGCGAATCCGGATCTTTTCTGGGAGGCCGCCTACGAGGATCCCGAGTTCAGGGAGGCCATGAAGCGGCGGGTGCTCGCTGATTTCGCCAGCGGGGATCCGGAGCGCCTGTACTGGAGCGATGTGCCGATCACGCGCCAGGGGCAGGAGCCCAGGTATGTCGACGCGATGAACATCCTCGTTCCGGACCAGTCGCTCACGATCTCGCTCGTGTGGGACGTGACGGAACGAAAGCTCATGGAGAACGAGCAGCGTCGCCTCGAGTCCCAACTGCAGCAGGCCCAGAAGATGGAGAGTCTCGGCATTCTCGCCGGGGGCGTCGCCCACGACATGAACAATGTCCTCGGCGCCATCCTCGGCCTGGCCTCGGCCCACATCGAGGACCAGCCCGAGGGGAGCCCTCAGCACCAGGCCTTCGAGACCATCATCCGGGCCGCGGAGCGCGGCGGGAAGATGGTGAAGGGCCTGCTGAGCTTCGCCCGCCTGAGTCCGGCCGAGGAGCACGAACTGGACGTGAACGCGATCCTCCAGGAGGAGGTCCGCCTTCTGGAGCGCACCACCCTGTCCAGGGTCCGCCTGGAGATGGACCTCGCGACGGACCTCCATCCGATCCGGGGCGATGCGAGCGCCCTCGCCCATGCCTTCATGAACCTCTGCGTCAATGCCGTGGACGCCATGCCGGAACCGGGCACGCTGACCCTCAGCACCCGGAATCTCGACGGCGGTTGGATCGAAGTGACGGTGAAGGACACGGGCATCGGCATGACCAAGGAAACCCTCGAGAAGGCCCTGGACCCCTTCTTCACCACCAAGGAGCAGGGCAAGGGTACGGGCCTGGGCCTGACCATGGTCTACAGCACGGTGAAGGCCCACCATGGCCAGGTGGAGATCCAGAGCCGGCCCGGCCTTGGCACCACCGTGACGATGCGCTTCCCGACCTGCGCGGATCCCGCCCGGCAGTCAGAACAGGCAGCCGCCCCCGGGACCCAGGCCATCGTGGGCTCCCGGCACGTGCTCCTGGTAGATGACGACGAACTGATCCGAAGCTCCGTGCAGGCCATCCTCGAAGCGCTGGGCCACTCAGTGTCCACGGCCTCCAGCGGCGAGGAGGCCCTGGAGAAACTCGCAGCGGGGCTGGAACCCGAGGCGGTGATCCTGGACATGAACATGCCGGGCCTGGGCGGCGCCGGAACGCTTCCGGGCCTGCGCGCCTTGCGTCCCACCCTGCCAGTCCTGGTCGTCACCGGCCGGGCCGACCAGCACGTGATGGACCTCATCGGGGCCCATCCCTTCGTCTCGCTGCTGCCCAAGCCCTTCACGATGAAAGATCTCCAGCGGCACCTGGAAGCGCTGGGGAGGAGCGGGCCCTCGCCGCTGTGAGCGGCGCTGATGCAGACGACAAGCAGGGCCGGAAGCACCGGCCCCGCTCTCGCCTTCCAGAATCAGGCTACTTCCGAGCCACCTTCGGGGCGCCCAGGTCGCGGAGCGCCACTTGGCCCTGACGGCCGTAATCGATGGCCTCACCGAGGATGCGGGCGACTTCCTGGGGGGCGTGGAAGCCCATGGAGTTCTCGGCATTGACGAAGTCCACGCGCCACTGGGCCTTGCGCTGGAATTCGAGGATGGGCTTCAGCTTCGCCTCCTCCACGCCGGCCTTCTTCGCGGCGGCGATGTCGTTGATGAGGTTCACCACGGCGTCCTCGGCGCGGTCCATGAGGGCCTTGGTACGGTCCTGGATGGCCGTCACGCGGGCCTTCAGCTCCTCCTCGGGGAAGCGATGGCAGGTCTGGCACGAGCGGGAGACATTCAGCAGGGGACTGCGCACCTGGTGGTCGCTGATCTTGAGGGCACCCTCGCGGACGTAGGGCATGTGGCAGTCGGCGCAGGAGACGCCGGAGCGGGCGTGGATGCCCTGGCTCCACATCTCGAACTCGGGATGCTGGGCCTTGAGGACCTCGGCGCCGGTCTTGCCGTGCTGCCAGTCGAAGAAGCGGTGGCCGTCGGGGAACTTGTATTCGTCGTAGGTGGCCTCGATCTGCTCGACCTTCAGGCCCTTGTTCCAGGGGAAGAAGAGGGTGACCTTGGGCCCGCAGTAGTACTCCACGTGGCACTGGCCGCAGACCATGGACCGCAGCTCCTGGCGGGAGGCGTCGCGGTTGGCATCGTAGGCCACGGAGCGGTCGCCCTTCCGCCACTTCTCGATGGAGGGCAGGTGCGGCACGGGCTCGGGGCTGTTGGCCAGGGCGACGATGCCGCGGATGAAGCCGGGCTTGGTGACACGCAGGGCCATGTTCTTGGGATCGTGGCAGTCGATGCAGGCCACAGGGTGCTTCACGAGCTGGGTCGCCTCGCCGTAGGGCATCTTGCAGACGGCCTCGAAGCCGGCCATCAGCTGGGCCTGGGCGTTGGGGCTGGTGAAGTCCTCGTCGAGCGTGCCCGGCGCACCGGCCTTCAGGCCCTGCTCGCGGAAGGCCACCGTGTTGGAGGCGTGGCAGTGGAGGCAGGACCCCGGCTGCTTGCGCTCGGTGACCCGCTTGGTGTTGCGCTGGTCATCCAGCATGAAGGCATGGCCGCGGCGCTGGTTGAAGTCGATGGCGAAGGCGTAGCCGTCGAAGATCGTCACCAGCCGCGGATCCTCCTGGATGCGGCTCTTGGGCAGGGCCTCGCTCCCGGCGCCGCCGTACTTGGTGCTGTACTTCTCGGCGGTCTTCAGGTAGGTTTCGTATTCGCGGGGGAAGTTCTTCCCCCACTGGGCGGGGTCGACGGTCTTCTCGTCCAGGTCCACCAGCTTGAAGCTGGTCTGCTTCGCTTCGGCCTTGCGGCTGGAGATGCTGGCGTACAGGGCCATCACGAGGACGGTCGCCACGGCGGCGCCGGCGGCGATGAGGCCCATCCGGACCACCGGACGGGAGAGCAGCGGAGTGGGGTTGTCGGTCATCGGGGAGCTCCTCCCGCGTGGTGGACCACGCGTCTAGGGGTTGGATCAAGGATCGGATGGCTCGTCATGGCATCAGCCCATGGGCCCATGGCCCACCTCCTGGTGGCAGCGGACGCAGCCATAGAGGTCGGCCTTCTGCGTGGGATCCGTGGGGACGCCCAGAGTGCCGTGGGCGGTGATTTCGCCCGTGAGCTCGCCGTGGCAGCGGAGGCAGTTGTCCTCCAGCACCTTGGCGTTGCCGGGCTTGATGCGGATGGGTTCCGCGAAATTCAGCAAGGTGAAGGCCTTGGAGTGGTGGTACCCGTTGCTGGCCTTTACGAAGAACTTGTTCACGACGTTGTCGTGCGGCAGGTGGCAGTCGTTGCACACGGCCACAGCATGGTGGGAGCCGTGGCGCCAGCTGTCGTACTCCCCGCGCATGACATGGCAGTTCACGCAGACTTCGGGGTTGTTCGACAGGTACGACGTGCCGTGGGCCGACACGAAGGTGTAGGCCCCGGACCCCAGGAAAACGCCCGCGAAGACGCTGGCGAGGACACTCAGGAAGAAGAGGCGACGCTTTCCGCTCACGGGGTACCCATCCGACGGCCCGGGGCCGATCCCCGAACGGACATCAGGATGGAACAAAATTAGGACCTGTCAATCCGATATCAATTTTTCTTTTGGGATCTTATGGTTGCCAATGCATGGCAGGAGCCGGCACAGCCGGCTCCTGCTCGAAGATCACCAGGATCTCAATCGAGGATGATGCCGCCATTCACCGTGCTCAGGTGGATGGCCTGGTCCCCTCCGGGAAAGACGGCCGAGACCTTCCGCTTGGTCACCTCCACCTGCTCGGCCCCCTTGGCGTTGAAGGTGATGCCGCCGTTCATGGTCGTGGCGGTGAGGCGCCCCTTGAGCCCCCCGATCTGAAGGTGGATGCCGCCGTTCACGGTCCCGGCCTCGACTCCATGGCCCTGCCCGTCCAGGCCCATGCCTTTGATGCCGCCGTTCACCGTCTTCAGCAAGAGACCACCGCGCACGCGCTCCAGGGTGACCGCACCATTCACCGTGGTCGCCTTGAGCGATTCCTCCAGATCCGTGGCACGCACACCGCCGTTGACGGTGGTGAGGGTGGCGGCGCCCTGGGTGCCGCTGAGGGCCACTTCACCGTTCACGCTCTCCAGAGAGGGCACCACCCGGCGGGGCACCTTGAGGGTCATCTGGCACGAAGGCCCCCGGTACGACCCCCAGCCTTCGTGCTTGGGATACTCGCCGCGGATTTCCAGACCGTTCTTGTCCGCTTCGATCACCACCTTCACCTGCTCATCCTGACTGCTGGGCTTGAACTCGCCCGTGAACTGGACCTCCTCCCGGTCCCAGGCCTCCACGTGGATGAAGCCGTTGACGTTCTTCACCTTGAGCTTGGACCCGGCGGCCAGGGGCACCGTCCGCGTTTCGGTGGTCTTCTCCGCCTTGGCGGGCTGGATCACCTGGGTCTGGGCTGCGAGCGGGGCCCAGAGGAGAACCGCGGCCACCGCCGCAGCGAAGGGATGGGTGAGGGACATGGAAGCCTCCTGCGATGTCAGAGATCGTGACCAGTGATACGAAGGCCTTCAGAGGGAGTTTAGGGCCGCCCCAGAGGTTCTCCGTATACTTGGGGGCGCGCGGAGTCCCCCATGCCCCAGACCATCGACCGCCCCGAACTCAGCCCCGCCGAGTGGAAGCTCATCCAGGATCTGCGCTCCCTGCCGGACGCCGCCCTCCGCGACCGCATGCAGACCTCCCTCGGAGAGCTCCTCTTCTTCTTCCGCACCCCCCGCTGCCAGGGCATCGGAATCGAAGGCTTCCCCTGCGGCGATCCCCGCTCCTCCTGCGAGGACTGCCACCAGATCTGGGACATGCTCGACCGGGTGGCCGAGCGCGTGCGGAAGGACTGACTTCAGTTCTTCTGCCAGGCCCTCAGCCAGCGGTCACCGAAGTTCACCAGGATCGCGCCGGCCAGGATGAGCCCGGCGCCGAGGAGGCGGACCCAGGACAGGCCCCGCACGGGCAGGCCCATGAACCCGAAGCGGTCGAAGGTCAGCGAGGAGCAGACCTGCCCCGCCACGATGAGGGACACCATGGCGGCCAGGCCGATGCGGGGCGCCAGCAGGGTGGACCCGAACACGAAGAAGGCCCCCAGGAACCCACCCAGCCACTGCCACCAGGGCACCCGGGGCAGCCCCGCCAGGGCCGCGAAAGGCTGGCCCGCGAGGGCAGAGGCCACCAGCAGGGCCAGCGTGCCCACGGCGAACGACACCAGGGCCGCGAGCACGGAGCCGCTGCGGAGCGAGACCCTCAGCGCATTGTTGACCGCCGACTGCAGGGGGATGGCCAACCCGATGGCGAAGGCCATGATGAGGAATACCAGGACCATCCACGCCTCCGGCGGCAAGCGCCCATGGTAGCCAGCCGGGACCTCCGGTGGCATGCGATCAACCCACGCACACGCGGTTCCGGCCCTCCACCTTGGCCCGGTAGAGCCCCGCATCGGCCCGGGCGAGCATCTGCCCGGCCTCGAGGTCTCCGGGCTGGCGCTCCGCGACGCCCAGGCTGCAGGTGACCTCCAGATCGCACCCCGGCAGGGGCACGGTCGCAGCGGCGATGGCCTTCCGGAGACGCTCGGCGAAAGGTTTGGCGCCGTTCAAGTCCGTCTCCGGGAGGATCACCAGGAACTCCTCGCCTCCGATGCGGCCGGCCAGATCCGGCTCCCGCAGGGTGGCCCGGAGGCGCTCACCGAAGACCTGGAGCACGAAGTCCCCGGCACCATGGCCGTGGGTATCGTTGATCACCTTGAAGTGATCCAGGTCGCACATCAGCACCGACAGGGGGCGGCCATAGCGGACGCTCAGGCCGAAACGGGTCTGGAACTCGCTCAGGGTGCGGGTCCGGTTGGCCAGGCCCGTGAGCGGGTCCTTGGTGCTGAGATCGAGCAGGGTCTCGTGGAAGGCGCGCTCCAGGGGGTCCATGGCCACCAGCTTCAGCACGTGGCCCCCGAAGGTCAGGCGGTCGCCCGCCCGCAGGGCCACGACGCCATCGGCCGGCACTCCGTTCACCTGGGTGCCGTTGGTGGAGCCCAGGTCCTCCAGCCACACCTGGCCGCCGATCAGGCCGATCCGGGCGTGGTGGCGGCTCACCTCGCCGTCCAGCAGCGCCACCTGGACATCCGGCGCCCGCCCAATGAGCGAGGCGCCTGGGCGCAGGGGGAAGATCCGCCCCAGGGCGGCTCCCGCGTAGGCCACCAGGGCCCACTCCGACGGGGCGACGGGATCATCCCCCCCCGCCAGGATCCCCGCCATCGTGGGCATGTCCGCAGTCACAGGTGCCGGCGGGGGCGGAGGCGAGGCTGGACGTTTGCGCGTCATCGATCCTCCAGGAGATCCTCTTTGTCCGGAAGACTACATCCCCACCGCCGGAACCACCTCTTGTCTTTTGCCCAACATCTGGTACATTGAATCTTCCACTCGTTGGGGAGTGGTCTAATGGTAGGACAACGGTTTCTGGTACCGTCAGGTGAGGGTTCAAATCCTTCCTCCCCAACCACTCACAATTTGTTTGATGGTCCCATCGTATAGCGGTTAGTACACCGCCCTCTCACGGCGGGAACAGGGGTTCGATTCCCCTTGGGACTACCAGCACGGCCCGGCGCAAGCCGGGCCTTTTTCATGTCCCAGGGGGAATCGAAGTCACGGATGGCGCGCAGGTAAGGCCCGGATCACCGCCGGTCCGCCGCGGCCAGGTGCAGGGGGACGTGCCGGAAGAAGTCCTTGTCGGGCCAGCCGCAGATGACGATGCGCAGGCAGGCCTGGGCGATGGCCTCCACGCTCTGACGTTCGTTGTTGAAGACGGCGTCGTAGAAGCGGGAGGAGGTGATGTCGGCGTGGAGGCACTCGCTGATGAACTTCTCCCGGAGCTTCGACTGGGTGCGGACCAGCTTCTCCGCTTCGGCCAGAGGGATCTCCAGGCGGCGGGCCAGCGTCGCGGTCCGGAACTCGAAGCTGCCTTCCAGGCGGAAATGGAAGCAGTTCTTCAGGTCCTGGCAGGCGACCGCCCCGCCGCGGCCGACGATGACCGCGCAGCCGGCCATGGCGATCTGGACGAGGTGCTTCACCAGCTTGGCGTAGGCATCATCGTGGGTGAGATGGCCGAAGTGGGTCCGGAGCACATCCTGGGCGTGGCTCTCATCCCCCAGGTGGCCCAGGAGCTGGCGGGAAAGGCTCTCGTCGGAAGCGACCTTGTCCACCAGGGCCTTGTCGAACAGGCCCCAGGGCTGGCCCGAGGCCTCCTCCAGGAGCGCCTTCAGGCGCTGGGCCAGGAGATAGCCCTCGCAGCCGTACTGCCGGGAGATGGTCACGGAGGGGCGGGACGGCGCCTGGTGGGGGTGCGCGAGGCGCTCCCGGATGCGCATCCAGCCGGATTCCCGCTGCTCGATGCTCGGGATCAGGGATTCGAAGTTCGTGGTCATGGGACCTCCGGCTTCTGCCTGGCCAAGCCAACACCCTGCGCTCGGAAGATAAGGTCTCCAGGGCCGGCGGCAAGGCCCGGCACCCCGCTTATCAGAGGACTTCCGCCCAGGAGAGCGCCCGCCGCCGGCCCACTGTGGAGTAGAGTGTCGCTAATCCCCCGCACAGGTGCTCCATGCTCCGCCGCCTCCTCTTCGTCCTCTTGGTCTCCGCCCCGCTCTGCGCGCAGGAGCGGATGCCCATGCCGCAGGTGCGGATCGTCGAGCAGGACCGGTCGCAACCCGCGAAGCTCCATGACCTCCAGGTCAGCGTCCAGGTGGTGGGCCACGTGGCCACCACCACCTGGGACCTGACGGTCCACAACCCCCAGGATCGGATCCTGGAGGGGGAGCTCGTCTTCCCCCTGGGCGAGGGCCAGACGGTGACGCGCTTCGCCATGGACGTGAACGGACGCCTCCGGGAAGGCGTGGTGGTGGAAAAGGCCAAGGGCCGCCAGGCCTTCGAGGAAGTCGTCCGCCGGGGCGTGGATCCCGGGCTCCTCGAGAAGACCGCCAGCAACAGCTTCAAGGCCCGGGTCTACCCGATCCCGGCGAAGGGCTACAAGCGGGTGGTCCTGGCCTACGAGCAGGACCTCGCCGATGCGGGCCGCGGAGAGCTGCTCTACCGGCTGCCGCTGGCCTTCACGGAAAAAGTGGCCACCTTCGGCCTGCGGGTGGAGGTGCTGGACCAGCCGGAGGCCCCGAAGGCCACCACGAGCCCCCTGGCCAACTTCGCCTTCAGGGCCGTGCGCCGCGGGTTCCTCGCCGAGGCGAGCCGGAAGGACTTCGCGCCGGACAGGCCCCTGGCCGTGACCATCCCCCGGGGCGCGGACAGCGGTCAGGTGTTCGTCGAGCGGCGCGAGGGCCGGGCCTACTTCTTCGTGATGGTCCATCCGCGCCTGCCCCGGGAGCCCAAGGTCCTGCCGAAGCGCCTCCTCGTGGCGTGGGATGCCTCCGCCAGCGCCCGTCAGCGCGACCTCAAGCGGGAGCTCGATCTGCTGGAGGCCTACCTGCGGGGTCTGGGCACCTGCCAGGTGAGCCTGGCCGTCTTCCGCAACGAGGCCGAGCCTCTGCGGGTCTTCCAGATCCAGGGCGGCGACGCCCGCGACCTGAGGAAGCAGATCGAGAACGAACCGCTGGACGGGGCCACGCGCCTGGGGGCCCTGGACCTGAAGGACGTGAAGGTGGACGAGACCCTGCTCTTCTCCGATGGGGTAGCCACTTTCGGCCCCGGTGAGGCGCGGTTCCCCGAGGCCCCTCTGCAGGCCATCAACAGCGCTCTGACGGCTGAGCACGGCCTCCTCCGGGCCCTCAGCGAGGGGCGCGGCGGCGAGTACCTCAACCTTCAGTCCCTCAGCCAGGCGGAGGCCCTGAAGGCCCTCACGACCCGCCCTCTGGCCTTCCTGCGCACCACGGCGGGAGCCGCCGAGGTGGAAGAGGTCTATCCCAGCGCCGGCCGCGTCGTGCGCGGCCCCTTCGGCCTGGCGGGCATCCTCAAGACCCCCCGCGCCAAGGTGACCCTGCACTTCGGCTTCGGGACCACGACACGGTTCACCCGGACCTTCGACATCGATGCCAACCGGGCCGCCGTGGCGGCCCCGGTGGCCCGGCTCTGGGCCCAGAGGAAACTCGCCGAGCTGGAACTGGACAAGGCCCGAAATGCGCAGGCCATCTCGGCCCTCGGCCAGACCCATGGCCTCGTCACCGAGGGCACGAGCCTCATCGTGCTCGACGACGTGGCCGATTACGTCCGCTACCGCATCCTGCCGCCGGAGGACCTCCGCGCCGAGTACGACCGCAGGGTGGCAGCGGATCTGGGCCAGTCGAACCAACGCGAGAAAGCTCACCTCGAAGCCCTCGTGCGGCAGTTCGAGGCACGGAAGGCCTGGTGGAACACCGTGTTCAAAGCGCCAGACCCCTCGAAGGAGAAGGCCAAGGGTGGTGTTCCGGGCGGTGTCCCCGGGGGTGTCATCGGCGGCGTGGTGGGCGGTGTGGTGGGTGGGGTGGCCGGCGGCACGGCGCGGCCCGGATCGGTCCCACCACCGCCACCGCCCCCACCCGGATCTCCCAGGCCGCGGCAGCAGGGCCAGGCGGTCGTGGAGGTCGTGGCCTCTGTGGCCACCCTCGACCGCACCGAGACCCGCACGGCCGCGAACCTCGCGCCAGGGGTGATGAGTTCGATGCCCAGGAGTCGCGCCGAGGCAGAGACACCCGAACCCGCCGGTGCCATCGAGCTCAAGCCCTGGAGCCCGGACACCCCCTACCTGAAGGAACTCAAGGCCGCGCCGGGCGCGGAGCGCTACAGCCTCTACCTCCGCCAGCGGGACACCTACGGGAAGACCCCCGGGTTCTTCCTGGACGTGTCGGACTACTTCCGGGAGCAGGGCGAAAAGGGACTCGCCCTTCGCATCCTCTCCAACCTGGCCGAGCTGAAGCTGGAGGACGCCCCCTTGCTGCGGATCCTGGGCTACCGGCTGCGGCAGCTGGGACTGCCCGACCTGGCGGTCTGGACCTTCGAGGAGGTTCTGCGGATGCGCGAAGAGGAACCCCAGAGCCGGCGCGACCTGGCCCTGGCCCTGGCCGAGGCGGGTCAGCCCCAGCGTGGCCTGGACCTCCTCTGGGAGCTGGCAAAGACGCCGTGGGATGGGCGGTTCCGCGATGTGAACCTCATCGCCCTGGGAGAGCTGAATGCCCTCCTGGCCACCTCGAAGGCGAAGCTTGACGCCTCGGCCGTGGATCCCCGCCTCCTGGCGAACCTGCCCGTGGACGTGCGCGTGGTCCTGAACTGGGACACGGACAACAGCGACATGGACCTCTACGTGGTGGACCCGAGGGGAGAGGAGTGCTTCTACTCCCACAACCGGACCGCCATCGGCGGCCGCCTCAGCGCGGACGTCACCAACGGCTACGGGCCCGAAGAGTTCCTGCTCCGCAAGGCCATTCCCGGCACCTACACCGTGAAGGCCAGCTTCTTCGGCACCCGCCAGCAGACGGCCATCGGGGCCACGACCGTGACGCTGGAGCTCTATCTGCGTTACGGAACCGGCCGCGTCGAGAACCGGTCCACCACTCTGCGGCTCGATGGGCGGGGCCGCATGGTGGAGATCGGGGCGTTCCGCTTCGAGTAGCCGGGGGACAGGGGACGATTCGCATCTCTGAACAGCCTGTGGTTCGATAGGTCATGCGCTTTCGTGGATTCTGGCTCCTTCCCCTGGCCGTGGCCGGGACCATCTTCTGGCTGAGTGCGCAATCGCACTACCCGGGCGGGATCCAGCTGCCGCCGCCCCTGGACAAGTTCGCCCACGCGACGGTCTTCGGCCTCCTGGCCCTGACCCTGGACACGGCCCTGCGCCACTCTGCGCCCGGCCTGCCCCTGTACCGCCGCCACCTCCTCATCCTGGCCGCAGTGTCCCTCTACGGCGCCTCCGACGAGTTCCACCAGTATTTCGTCCCCGGACGCGCCTGCGAACTCGGCGACTGGGCGGCCGACACCTTCGGCGGCGCCCTGGCCCTGACGGTCGGCTCCCTCCACCTGCTGGTGACGCGCCACCTGGAGGCCCTCTCCTGGTGGCGGGGTCGGCTGCGACGGCCCGAGCCCTCCCGCGACCTGATCCTGGTGGCGGATCCCCACTGGGGCGCCACGCTCACGGGACTGGAGGCCGCCACCACCGCCCTTCCCGAGGCCGACTGGCTCTTCCTCGGGGATGTGTTCGACGTCTGGGTAGGTTTCCCCGGGATGGAGACCGCCCCGCAGCGGGCCTTCCTCGCCTGGGTGGAGTCACGGCGCGCCGCGGGCCGCTGGGTGGGCCTGTGGCTGGGCAACCGGGAGTACTTCCTGGATCGCCATGCCCCGCACTTCGACCTGATGGGTGAAGGCATCGGCGGGTCGCTCGAAGGCGAAGCGCTGACCTGGGAACACGGCGATCTCATCAACACCGCCGACCGCCAGTACCGCCTGTGGAACCTGGCGTCGCGCTCAGGCGCGCTGTGGCTGGTCTTCCGGCTCATGCCCGGCGGCATGGCCCGCCGCGTATCCGCCTGGCTGGAGCGGAAGCTCCGCACCACCAACGCCGCCTACAAGCTGACCTTCCCCCGCGAGGCCTTCGCCGCCGCCGCCCAGGCCCACACCGGGACCACCTTCCTCACCGGCCACTTCCACACCCACGAGGTGGAAGCCAACGGCATCGCCCTGCCCTGGGCGCACGAGGGGCGCTTCATGGTGTGGCGCAGCGGGAAGGTGGAGGCGCTGTAGGGGATCCGTCCGGAGTACAGGCCGGTCAGATCTCGAGCAGATCCGCCACTTCACGCCGCAGCTCGGGGATGCCCGTGCCCTTGGCCGCGCTCACCCAGGCGATGTCAGCGCTGTGCAGGCCCAGGTCCGCGGCCACGTCCTTGCGCTGCTTGAGGGCCCGGCTGGGCTTTACCTGGTCGGCCTTGGTGGCCACGATGCGGTGGGGCAGGCCCTCGGTGCGGAGCCAGTCGATCATCTGGTGGTCCAGCTTCGTGGGGCCCACTTCGGCATCCACCAGCACGAAGACCATGCGCAGCGTGGCGCGGCCCGTCAGGTAGCCTTCCACCATCTTCTGCCAGGTGGCCCGCTCGGCGACGGGGCCCGTCGCGAAGCCGTAGCCCGGCAGGTCCACGACCCAGCGGTCGGGACCCGTGAGGAACACGTTGATGAGCCGCGTGCGGCCCGGTGTCTTCGATACCCGCGCCAGCTGCTTCTGGTTGGCCAGGGCGTTCAGCAGTGAGGACTTCCCCACATTGCTGCGCCCGACGAAGGCCACTTCCGCATGGCAGACGCCCAGCTTCTTCGCGTCGGCGGCGGAGGTGACGAAACGGGCATCGGTGAGGGGCTGGGCCATGGCATCTCGGGATCGGCGGGAAGCCGCAGGGTTCAGGGTAGCGGAAGGGACCACCCCAGGGCCGGACCGCCCGAACTCCTCCGGTTTCCGGGCGTCCCCTGGGACGGCCCCGGTGGCCCAGTACCCTGATTGACTTAGATACAATTGTTACTATTTTATGATTCAACTGATAGGTGGTCCCTTGGCTGAAGAAACATCTCCCTGGCTCCTGCTGATCCACCAGCTTCCGCCGCACCCCGCCTACTTCCGGGTGAAGATGTGGCGCCAGCTCCAGGCCCTGGGGGCCGTGGCCCTGAAGAACTCCGTCTACGCCCTGCCCCTGTCCGAGGAGACCCGCGAGGACTTCCAGTGGATGGTCCGGCAGATCGCGGCGGGCGGGGGCGAGGCCAGCGTGGTGGAAGCGCGCTTCACGGACGGGCTCACGGACGGGGACCTCCGGGAACGCTTCCGCCAGGCCCGGGACGAGGACTACGCCAAGCTCCAGGTGGAGATCCAGACGGTCCACAAGGCGGTCGCGAAGGATCCGGACAAGGCCCAGAAGGAAGACGCCGAGCTCCAGCTCGCCAAGTTCCGGAAGCGCTTCGCCGAGCTCCAGGCCATCGACTTCTTCGAGGCCGGGGGCGCCGCCGAGGTCCGGACCCAGCTCGGCCGCCTGGAAGCCCATATTGCGCCCGGGCCGCCCGCCGGCAAAGGGACTCCCGCCTGGCGCATCGAGCACCTCCAGGGCCGCACCTGGGTGACGCGGAAGGGTATCCACGTGGACCGCATCGCCTGCGCCTGGCTCGTCCGCCGCTTCATCGATCCCGGGGCCCGCTTCCGCTTCGTGGAGCCCAAGACCACCCAGGTGAAAAAGGGCGAGCTGCGCTTCGACATGTTCGAGGGCGAGTTCACCCACGAAGGTGACTGGTGCAGCTTCGAGACGCTTATCCATCGTCTGGGCCTGGAGGATCCCGCCCTCCATTCGCTGGCCGAGCTCATCCACGACGTGGACCTGAAGGACGCCAAGTTCAAGCGCCCCGAGGCCTCCGGCTTCGACCGGGCCATCCTGGGCGTGGCCCTGCTGCACGCGAAGGACGAGGCCCGTCTCGAGGCCGGATCCGGCGTGCTGGACGCCTTCTACGCCGCCTTCCGGAAGGCCAGGGCATGAGCGGGAAACCACCTGTACCCCTCGGGCCCTTCCTCGCCTACTTCCTGCGCCTGGGCACGCTCGGCTTCGGCGGGCCCATCGCCCTGGCGGGGGCCATGCACCGGGACCTCGTGGAGGCCCGGGGCTGGATCAGCGAGGCGGACTACCAGGAGGGCCTGACCCTGGCCCAGGTCTCCCCGGGCCCGCTGGCGGCCCAGCTGGCCATCTACCTCGGCTACGTGCGGGCGGGGATCCTCGGCGCCAACCTGGTGGGGCTGGTCTTCATCCTGCCCTCCTTCCTCATGGTGCTGGGTCTGGCGGCCCTCTACCTGCGCTTCGGGGGGCTGCACTGGATGCAGGCGGTGTTCTACGGCGTGGGGGCTGCGGTCATCGGCCTCATCACCCGCAGTGCCGTCAAGCTTGCCAAGTCCACGCTGAAGCGCGATCCCCTGGCCTGGGGGATCTGCGCGGTGGTGGGCCTGGCCACGGCCCTCACGGGGAAGGAATGGGTCCTCCTGGTGATCGGCGGCGGCCTGCTCTTCTGGATTGTGAAGACGCGTCCCTGGCAGCACGCATCTGCGCCCTTGGGACTGATGCCCCCCTTCTGGCTGACGGGACTCCACGGTCCCGCCGCCCTCACCACCGTGGGCGGCATCTTCCTGTTCTTCGCCAAGGCCGGCCTCTTCGTGTTCGGCAGCGGGCTGGCCATCGTGCCCTTCCTGCGGGGCACGGTGGTGACGGAGTTCCACTGGCTCACGGAACAGCAGTTCCTGGATGCCGTGGCCGTCGCCATGATCACGCCGGGGCCCGTGGTCATCACCGTGGCCTTCATCGGCCACCTCGTGGCCGGGCCGCTGGGGGCCGTGGCGGCCGCGCTGGGCGTCTTCCTGCCGGTCCTCGCGGTCGTCATCCTCGCGGCGCCCCTCCTGCGGCGCTACGGCCAGCGCCCCGGCCTGAAGGCCCTGGTGCAGGGCATCACCGCCGGCGCCGCGGGGGCCATCGCCGGCTCCGTGGTCGTCCTGGGCCGCGGGGCGATCCGGGACCTGCCCACGGCTCTCATCGCGGTCACCACCCTGCTCCTGGTCTGGAAGTCGAAGATTCCCGAGCCCCTGCTGGTGCTCGCGGCGGCACTCGCGGGAGGCCTGCTGTTTCATGGGTAGCCTCCTCCGCTCCGCGTCCCTGATGATCCTGCCGGCGCTCCTCTGGGGCGGCGACCGCCCTTCCCTCTCCGCCACCCGTCTCGACACTTGGGACCAGGTCATCCATGTGGACGGCCGCCTGGACGAAGCCGCCTGGGCGCAGGCGCCGGTGGTGTCCCTCACCCAGCAGGCCCCCCAGCCCAGCGGGGCGACGCCCTTCACCACCACGGCCCGGGTGTTGGTCGCCCCCGAGGGGCTCTATGTCGGCCTCCGTTGCGCGGATCCCGAGCCCCGGCGCATCGCCATCCACTCGCTGCTGCGGGACGCGGACATGGGTGGCGACGACACGGTGGCCCTCGTACTGGACACCAGCGGGGACGGACGCACGGGCTACCTGTTCCGCATCAATGCCGGTGGCGCCCGCCAGGACGGCCTCATCTCCGGCCCCGAGTCCCTCTCGCTGGACTGGGACGGGATCTGGGAAGCCGCCACCACCCGCGACGCCGGCGGCTGGACGGCGGAGCTCTTCATCCCCAGCCGCACCCTGCGCTTCAACCCCGCGAAGGATGCCTGGGGCCTGAACCTGGAGCGCTTCGTGGCGCGGGAACAGCTCACGCTCCGCTGGGCCAGCCCCACCCTGGACGCCAAACTGGAGGACATGAGCCGGAACGGCCTGCTGGTGGGCCTCCAGGGCCTCGACCGGGGCCGGGGCTTCTCGGTGACCCCATCCCTTTCCGGGCAGTCCTTCCGGGATTTCCCGACGCGGGAATCCAGGTCCCGGGTCCGACTGGGACTGGACCTCACCGCGCCCCTGGGCGACCAGATGACCGGCGTGCTGGCCATCCATCCGGACTTCGCCGAGACGGAGGTGGATCTCCAGCAGATCAACCTCACCCGCTTCCCCCTGCTCTACCCCGAAAAGCGGGCATTCTTCCTCGAAGGGGCCAACCTCTTCCAGTTCGGCCTGGGCCTGGAGGACAAGTTCCTGCCCTTCTTCTCCCGCACCCTCGGCCTGATGAACGGCGAGGTGCTGCCCCTGGAGGCGGGGCTGAAGGTCCTCGGCCGCGTGGGAGACCTGTCCGTGGGGGCCCTCGGCGTGCGACAGCAGGGGCTGGGGGACGCGCCGGCCCAGACCCTGGGCACCGCACGCCTGGCCTGGGACCTGGACCCGCACCTGCGGCTGGGCTACCTCGGCACCCGCGGGAACCCAGTGGCCTCGGCCCCGAACGGGTTCGACGGCGCGGACCTGCTGTGGCACACCTCCGAGGCCTTCGGCGACAAGAACTTCCTGGTGGGGGCCTGGGGCGGCCGCGCCTCCGGGGACCTCCCTGCCGGCGACCGCGACGGCTACGGCCTCAAGGTGGACTACCCCAACGATCTCTGGGACCTCACGGCCTCCTGGCACCGCTTCGGCGACGCGCTGCTGCCCGCCATGGGCTTCCTGCCCCGGCCGGGGACGCGCCAGTCCAAGCTGGCGGCGGCCTTCCAGCCCCGGCCCGCCTCGCCCTCCCTCCAGTGGATCCGTCAGGCGTTCTTCGAAGTGGAATACCTGCGGGTCGAAGACCTCTTCGGGCGGGTGGAGAGCTGGCAGTTCTTCACGGCCCCCTTCAACCTCGTCACCTCGCAGGGTGACCACTTCGAGGTCAACGTCCAGCCGGAGTTCGAGCGGCTGGGCGCGCCCTTCGAGATCGTGCCCGGCGTGGTGATCCCCGTGGGCGACTACCGCTTCGACCGCTACCGGATCCAGGTGGAGAGCGCCTCGTCGCGGCGGTGGCAGGCCTCCAGCACCGTGTGGTTCGGCGACTTCTACGGCGGCCGGCTCACCCAGTGGGTGCGGGGCGCGGGCTACACCTCCCGGGAGGGCCGCTGGAAGCTCGTCGCCAGCAGCGAAGTGGACTTCGGGCACCTGCCCTGGGGCAACTTCACCCAGAAGCTTCTGAGCGTGCGGAACGAGCTGGCCTGGAGCGCCGACCTCGTGCTTTCCGCCATCGCCCAATACGAAACGGAATCCCGGAACCTCGGCGGTCAGGTGCGCCTCCGCTGGACTCCACGCCCGGAGCTGGAGGTCTTCCTGGTGGGCGACCGCACCTGGCTCAACCCGCTTGAAACCGGGCCCATGAGGCTCGTTCCCCAGCAGCAGCGCCTGTCGTTCAAAGTCCGCTGGACCTTCCGACCCTAGGTCCGGGATCCCGGGCGTGGCCCTCTCAGACCGTCACCAGGCTCGTGGGTGCGGGCTGGTCGAAGGCGATGCGGCCGTGGTCGAGGCCGATGACGCGCTTCTTCATGCGCTGGATGAGGCTGCGGTCGTGGGTGGCCACGACGACGGTGGTGCCCTGGCCGTTGATGCGCTCGAAGAGGGCCATGATCTCCTGCGCCAGATCCGGATCCAGGTTGCCCGTGGGCTCGTCCGCCAGCAGCACCAGGGGGTCGTTGACCAGGGCCCGGGCGATGGCCACGCGCTGCTGCTCGCCGCCCGACAGCTGCAGGGGGTAGCTGCTGAGCTTGTGCTGGAGGCCCACCATCTTGAGCGCCCGGAAGGTGCGCTGCTTCTGCTCCGCGGCGCTCACGCCCAGCACCCGCAGGACGAAGGCCACGTTCTCGAAGATGGTGCGGGTGCGGATGAGCTTGAAGTCCTGGAACACCACGCCCAGCTTGCGGCGCAGGAGGGGGATCTCCTTCTCGGGCATCGCGGAGAGGCGGTGCCCCGCCAGCTGGATCTCCCCGCTGCTGGGCACCTGCTCGCGGAAGAGCAGCTTCAGCAGCGTGGACTTCCCCGCGCCGCTGGGCCCCGTGAGGAACACGAACTCCCCCGAATCGATGGCGAAGCTCACATCCGCCAGGGCGGTGTGGATGCGGTCGTACTGCTTGCCGACGTGGGTGAGGGTGATCATGGTTGGGGGCTGTCAGCTATCAGCCATCAGCTTTCAGAAAAGGTGGTCCGAACTTCTTCAGGCTGACAGCTGAAAGCCGACAGCTGATAGCCCTTTTCAGAGCCGCTCGACCAGCATGGCCACGCCTTGGCCGCCGCCGACGCAGAGGGCGGCGAGGCCGAGCTTCTTGTTCTCGTCCTGGAGCAGGTGCAGGAGGGTGACGAGGATGCGGGTGCCGCTGGCGCCCACGGGATGGCCGATGGCGATGGCGCCGCCCCGCAGGTTCACCTTCGCGGGATCCAGGTCGGGGAGCTCCGCCAGCACGCCCAGGCTCTGGGCGGCGAAGGCCTCGTTGAGCTCGAAGATGTCGATGTCCGCCAGCGTCACACCGGTCTTCGCCAGCAGCTTCTGGATGGCCGGTACGGGGCCCAGGCCCATGGTGGCGGGATCCACACCGGCCTGGGCGAAGCCGAGGATGCGGGCGATGGGCTTCTGGCCCTTGGCGGCGGCCTCGGAGGCCAGCACCAGGGCACCGGCGCCGTCGTTGATGCCGCTGGCGTTCCCGGCAGTCACCGTGCCGTCCTTCTTGAAGGCCGGCTTGAGCTTGGCCAGGCCCTCCGCGGAGGCGTCGGTCTTGATGTATTCGTCGCGGTTGAAGACCGTGTCGCCCTTCTTCCCCGCCAGGGTGACCGCGAACACCTCACGGTCGAAGGCTCCCGCGGCCTGGGCGGCGGCGGCCTTCTGCTGGCTCCGGAGGGCGAAGGCGTCCTGCGCCTCGCGGGTGATGGCGTGCTTGGCAGCCACGTTCTCGGCGGTGATCCCCATGTGGGTGTCGCCGTGGCCGCACCAGAGGCCGTCCTGGATCATGCTGTCGATGAGCTGGGTGTTGCCCATGCGGGCGCCCCAACGGGCGGCGGGCAGCAGGTAGGGGGCGTTGGACATGCTCTCGGTGCCGCCGGCCACCACCAGGTCCGCGTCGCCCATGGCGATGGACTGGGCGCCCAGGGCGATGGCCTTGAGGCCCGACCCGCACACCTGGTTCGGGGTGTGGGCGGGCGTCGAGAAGGGCAGCCCTGCCTTGAGGGCCGCCAGGCGGGCCACGTTCTGCCCGCTGCCGGCCTGGAGCACGTTGCCCAGGACCACATCCCCGACCGCCTCGGGCGCCACGCCAGCCCGCTTCAGGGCCTCCGTGATGGCCAGGGCCCCCATCTGCACGGCAGTCAAAGGTTTGAGGGCACCCCCGAAGGAACCGACGGCGGTGCGGGTGGCGGACAGGATGTAGGCGGACATGGGGGCTCCGGAGGGATCTTCCAGGGTATCGTGACTAAACCCGCCAGTCGCAGTACCGTGAACTTCACATCCAGGCCCGCCCTGGTTCTTTCTCCCCACGGGAGCCGTCATGACCGTTTCCAGCCGCTGGATCCCCCTGTTCCTGGTCGGGAGCGCCCTGCTGGCCCAGGCGCCCCCACCCCCGCCCGCGCCGCCGGCTCCTCCGGCCCCTCCCGCGCCCATGATCGGGGTGGACATGCCCTCCGGCTCGCGGACGGAGCAGCGGACCGAGAAGCTGACCTACGGCTCCAAGCTCTGGGTGAAGAACCGCAACGGCGGCATCCGGGTGACGGGCTGGGACAAGGAGGAGGTCTTCCTCACCGCCCAGATCCGGGACAGTGACAAGCGCCGGGTGGAGCTCGTGCTCCAGCGGAAGGGCCAGGACCTGGACATCGAGGCGATGTTCCAGCAGCCCTCCTGGAGTTTCGGCCTCTACATCAGCCCCCGCTGTGAGATGACGCTCCAGGTGCCCCGCAAGCTGCTGGGCCACTTCCGCACGACCAACGGCACGGTGGCCGTGGAGCACCTCGAGGGCTACGCCCGCTGCGAAGCCACCAATGGCGCCATCCTGGTGGCCGACGTGCGGGGCGAAGTGCTGGCCGACACCACCAACGGCCCCATCGAGGCCCGGAACCTGATGGCCCGGATCAAGGGCGGCACCACCAACGGCCGCATCGTCCTCGAGGATGTGGCCGGCGGCATCCGCCTGGAGACCACCAACGGCAGCGTCCGGGCCCGGAGCCTGGATGGCTGGGGTGAAGGCATCCACCTGGAATCCACCAACGGCAGCATCGAGGTGGAGCTGGGCAAGGCCACGGGCGACCTGCTGGCCGAGAACAGCAACGGCTCCATGGAGATCAAGGTCCCCGGCGCCCAGGTCCTCGAGATGACCAAGCACAGCGCCCATGTGAAGGTGCCCGGGCGGACCCAGCCGATCCGCCTCGAAACCACCAACGGCAGCATCCGGGTGAAGTAGAACCGGTAGTACCCTGGGGCCCATGCGACCTCTGGCCATGCTCCTCCTCGCCACGCTGGGCCTGCAGGCCCAGACGCCCCATCTGGCGGACGTGCAGGAACGGCGGCTCGCCAATGGCGTCCGGCTGCTGCTGGTGGAGCGCCGCGGACTGAACGCCTTCCACGCGACCCTCGTCTTCCGGGGCGGGCGGGCGGAGGAACCCCCGGCCCTGGCCGGCGCCACCGACCTGCTGGCCCGGACCCTCTATGGCTCCACCTGGTCCGAGGACCTCGAAACGGCCAAGGGACCCGGCTCCCTTGATGCCCTGCTCCGGGAGGAGGAGGGACTCCTCGAGGCCCTGAGGGTAGACCAGCTCCGGCAGCGGCAGGATCCCGAAGGCACCGCCCAGGGGCCGGCCCTGGGGGCGCGGCTCTGGACCCTGCACCAATCCGTGAGGGCGCGGTTTTCCAGCGCGCCCTTGACGGATCTCTATGCCGCCCGCGGAGGGCGGATGACCGCCAGCGCCGGCGCGGACGCCCTGCTCGTGCAGATCGAGCTGCCGGCCGACGCCTTCGAGTTCTGGTGCCGCACGGAGGTCCAGCGCCTGACCCTCCTCCAGCTGAGCCGCTTCTCCGAGGTCCGGGCCGCCCTGATGGCCGAGCTCCGGGCCCAGGGGCCCCAAGGGCCGGCCCTGCTCCAGGGTGCCGCCCTCCCCGGCCATCCCTACGGCCGGGACCTGGCCGACCACCTGCCCGCCCTGGAGGCCATGCGCCGCTCGGACCTCCAGGCCTGGGCACGCCAGGCCTTCCGCCCCGACCGGCTCACCCTGGTGCTGGTGGGCGGACTGAACCTGGAGACGGCCCTGCCGCTCCTGGACCGGTCCTTCGGCACCCTGCCGGCCGGCCTGGTCGGCGCCAGCGCCGAGGATCCGCTCCTCCCCGAGATCCCCGCCGGCCTCGGGGACCGGCGCATCCAGGCCACCGCGGGCAAGACCCCCGAGCTGCTGGTGGGCTGGCGCATCCCCCCGCGGCCCCATCGCGACCACCTCGCCCTGCGGCTGGCCGCGGGCCTGCTGGGAAGCGGCCCCTCCGGCCGGCTGGCCCAGCGGCTGGTGCGCCAGAAGGCGCTGGCCGAATCCGTGGAGGTCCAGGTGGATGTTCCAGGGGGACGGCTGCCGGGACTCCTGGTCATCCGGGCGGTGCCGACCGCGGGGCACAGCCTCGCGGAACTCGAGGGCGCCCTCCACACGGAGATCCTGCGGCTCCAGCAGGAACCGATCCCCGCGGGCGACTGGCAGCGGGCCCTGACCCAAATCGATGTGGACCAGCTCCGGATCCAGGACGAACCCGCCGCACTGGCCCGGGCCCTGGGCCTGGCCTGGGTGGAGGCGGGCGACTGGCGGCAGGCGGACCAGGAGCTCCAGCGCCTGCGGAACCTCGGACCCGAAGCCGTCCAGGCGGCCGCCCGGACCTGGCTGAACCCCAGCCACCGGACCACCCTCTGGCTGCAGGCCGACACAGAGGAAAGCCGGGATCCCCTGGAGGCCGAGACCGCCCGGGTGTTGAAGGCCCTCGCCGCCACGCGCATCGAGGACCTGGCCCAGCGCGAGCACATGGTTTCCGAGGGGCTCCGCCAGCTCCGCATGCTCAGCATCGAGGAACGCCAGCGCACCCTCAAGCTCCTGGAAGCCCAGCTGGCCCCGGAGAAGCGATGAGAGCCCTGGCGGCCCTGGCCGCATTCGCGCTCACCGCCCAGAGCCAGGCCCAGATCCGGCCCCAGCCGTTCCGTCTGCCCAACGGGTTGCGGGTGGTCCTGCTGGAAGACCACGAGCGCCCCCTGGTGAGGGCCCGTCTGCACCTTCCCCTGGACCCCGGCTCGGCCGCCCGTCCCGGGCTGGCTCCCCTGGCCCTGCGCGTCCTCGGACACTCGGATGCCGGCGCCTTCCGGGCCGGCGACTTCGAGCAGCTCCTGGCGGGGGCGGGCATCGACCTGGCCCCGGCGCTCCGATCGGACGGCCTCTCCTGGAGCCTGGTCGCCCGGAGCCGCGACCAGGATATGGCCCTGGGCCTGCTCGCCGACCGCGTCCTCCGCTCGATCCTCGACCCCTCCACGCTGGAGGCCGAGCGCCTCGCCTGCTGGCGGGATACGGAGCGGCTGGAGGCCTCCCCCCGCGCCAAGCTGAGACAGCTCCTGGAGTCCGACTGGACCCGCCAGGCGCCCACCCTCGACGGGCTGGCGGGGGTCACCTACGAGGATCTGGCCACTTTCTACGGCCGGGTGTTGCGTCCCGACCAGGCGATCCTGGTCCTCCACGGCGACCTCGGACTGGAACAGGCCAAGCGGCTGGTGTTCCTGACCTTCGGGACCTGGACGGTCCCGCGGCAGCCCCCCGCGGCCCTGGCCGCCCCGCCTCCAGCCGCCGCGGCGCCCGGATCCGCGCCCATCGAGGTGCCCGCCGCCGGAGCCGCTCCCCTGGCCTTTGCGGTCGCCGCGGAGCCGGCGGACCTGAGCCCGGAAATGGAGGCCCTGCTGACCCTGCTCCTGCCCGGAGATCCGGTCCTGTTCCCCGCTCAATTGCGGCTGGAAGGGCCCGACCTGGTCGCGGCGCTGGAAACCGAGCCGCAGGGGTCCGCCTCCGCCGCCGGGACCTCCCTGCTGGAACGCCTGCAGACCCTCAGACAGCGCGGCTTCACGGAGGCGGATCTGCGCCGGGCGAAGGCCGCCTGGTCGGCAGGCCGGGCCCTCACCAGCCTTCATCCGGGCACCCTGGTGGACGAGGCCATGGCCGAGGCCCGCGGCCGGGCCGTATCGCCGGCACGCCTGGAGGCCATCACCGTGGAGGTCCTGAACGGAGACCTCCGCCGCTGGCTGGACCCGGCCCGGCTTCGGGCGGGCGTGCTGGCTGCCCCGGCGGTGGTGAAACCCCCCGCCGGATCCTGAGCGCGCGAGCGCGCGCTCAGGCCGGAACGAAGGCAGCGGTCAGATCTGCACGCCGAAGCGGGCCGCCAGGTCCAGATACCGGGCCCGGATGCCTTCGATGATCTCGGCCGGCAGGTGGGGCGCAGGAGGCTGCTTGTCCCAACTCTGGAGGGTCTCGAGGTAATCGCGGAGGAACTGCTTGTCCAGGCTCGGGGGGTTCTTCCCGGGCGCCCAGCTGTCCGCCAGCCAGTAGCGGCTGCTGTCCGGCGTGAGGGCCTCGTCGATGAGGATCAGCTCGCCGGCATCGCTCAGGCCGAACTCGAACTTGGTGTCCGCCAGCAGGATCCCCCGCTGGGCGGCCAGTTCCGCCCCGCGCCGGTAGAGGGCCAGGCTCAGGTCCCGCAGCCGAGCCGCCAGATCCGCGCCCACGATCTCGGCCATGCGCTCGAAGCTGATGTTCTCGTCGTGCCCTTCGTCCTCCTTGGTGGCGGGCGTGAAGATGGGCTCGGGCAGGCGATCCGCCAGGCGCAACCCCGCCGGCAGCGGCACGCCGCAGACAGACTGGCCGCTCTGGTATTCCTTCCAGCCGCTGCCCGCCAGGTAGCCGCGCACCACGCACTCCACCGGCATGGGGCGGGTCTTCTCCACGACCACGGCGCGGCCGGCCAGGGCCTCGCGGTAGGGTTCCAGGGCCGCCGGCCAGGTGGGGTTGCCGCGGAAGTGGTTGGGCACCAGGTCCTCGGTGGCCTCAAACCAGTAGGCCGCCACCGCAGTGAGGATGCGCCCCTTGTCCGGAATCCCCTCGGGCATCACGCAGTCGAAGGCGCTGATGCGGTCCGTGGCCACGATGAGCAGCTGCTTGCCCAGGTCATACACATCCCGGACCTTGCCCCGGCGGAAGACGGGAAAGGGGAGATCGGTGCTGAGCAGGACGGACATGGGGCCTCCGGAATCGATCCATCTTAGCGGTCGCCCGTCATCGGTCAGTCACTGACAGCCGATAGCTGATAGCTGATAGCTGACAGCTGATAGCCGATAGCCCTAGACCAGATCCGGCAGGCGCCTGGGGGTGGGGGCGGACCAGTTGAGCCCCCCCGGCAGCAGGGCGTACCGGTTCATCACTCCGGCCCACCGGGCGAGCTCCGATTCGCGGACGGTGCCCTCCGGCCCCGTGAGGGGCAGGCCCAGGAACTGGAGGAAATCCTGGACCTCGGCGCCGGACACGCCGAGGAGGGGCGGCAGGGCGTCCAGAGGGTGGACCCGGTCCCCGGCCGGCGGCTCCAGCAGCCGGTAGTCGAAGGTCTCCCGCAGGACCGAGGCGGCGGCGGCGGGATCCAGTTCCTGGGCGGCATCCAGGTGGGGGAACGGGTTCCCCCCCAGCATCCCCAGGGCCTGGGCCATGCCGAGGTGGGCCAGGAGGTGGACGGGCTGGGCCTTGAGCACCGCCTCGAAGGCGGCCCGGGCCTCCCGTGCCCGGCCCAGGCGGAGGAGCGCCTCGCCCAGGCGCAGCTGCGCCTCGATCCGGCCGGGCTCGGCCCGGGTCCAGCGCTCGGCCACCGCGGCCATCTCCTCGGCCATGCCCTGGGCCCGGAAGAAGCCGGCCAGGTAGGCGAGGCTGGCCACGTCCTTGGGGGCCAGGAGGAGCAGACGATCCAGGACCTCGGCGGCGCGGAGGGTCTGGCCCTCCTGATCCAGCCGGTTCGCCCAGTCCCGCAGGATCTCCACCTGTCGCGCCACGGGGTGGTTCGGCGTGGAGCGCGCCGCCTCGGCCGGGTGAAGCAGCTGGGTCTTCACCCACAGGTAGCGGAGAGGGTTGCGGCCCTCCGATTCGGCCAGTTCCTCCTCGATGGCATGGATGATGGTGCGGAGGCCATGCTCCCAGAGGGGCGGCACGGGCATCTGCACGTGCGTCCGCAGCTGGCGGCTGAGGGGCTCCAGCGGGCTGCCCGCCCTCCCCAGGTGGAGGCGCAGGCGGATCAGGTCCAGGCCCGGTTCGGGACCCGATTGGAAGGCGACCCGCAGGGCCAGCTCGCCCGTGTCGGGGTCGAAGCCGTCCAGGATCAGGAAGCGAAGGTGGGCCCGCATGACCTGAGGTTAACAAAACCACTGCACCGTTGGAGGTTGACCGCACCTGATTCAGGCCCGATGATGCCCTATCTGCCGAATCGGGGGACCACATGCGCAGGCGACTGCTCTTTCTCTCGGCGCTGACCGCGCTGACCGCTTTACCAGCTGCTGCCGGCGAACTTGGTGTGCTCGTGGACAAGCAGGTCGGCAAGGCCCAGGCGGCCTCCTTCGGTACCGGCCAGAAGTATGATGCTGTAAGCCCCACGGGCTTCGCCCTCCGGGGTGGCTTCGATGTGGTGGACCTGAAAGTGGCCGCCCTTCAGCTGAACGCCACCTGGCACAACAAGACCACCGGCGACCTCACCTATGGCGGCACCAAGTACGGCGAGTTGGAGAACCAGTACTGGGCCGTAGGCGCCATGGTGAACTGGAAGCTCTTCGTGAACGTGGGCGCCGGTGTGGAGTACCGCACGGAGAGCCTCACCTTCCGGCCCTCCAGCGGCACCAACACCGACAGCACCCTGGGCCGCCCCTGGGCCCGGATCAACGTGGGCTTCAGCATCCCGACGCCCATCGTGAGCCCGTTCTTCGCCTTGGAGGTGGCCGCGCCCCTCACCAAGAAGGACGCCACGGGCACCTACAAGGACCTGAGCGAGGCCTTGGCCCCCCAGGTGCAGATCGGGATCTACGGCGGCATCCGCTTCTGATGCCCCTGGAAGACCCTCGCTTCACTGGGATCCCTTGAACGGGATCCCTTTCGTTTGCGGGTCCGAAATAGGACCTCGACGCCCCCGTTCCAGGAGGATAGGGTAAAGTTTACCCGCCTCTCCCCCTGGAGCCTGACCATGAAGAAGCTTGTCCTGCCCCTGCTCCTCGTGGCGCCTCTTGCGGCCCAGAGCTTCGAGTTGGGCCTCAATGTCTCCCGGCAGACCTACCAGTCCCGGGACACCGTCCCCAAAGTCGAGGCCGAGGACAAAACGGTCGTCGCCGCGCGGGCCGGCTACTCCCTGATTGATTTCGGCCCGGCTCTGTTCCAGGTCACGGCCGCCTACCAGCCGAAGGCCGAAACGGAGCTCAAGCCCAATGGTTTCCTGGTCCCCACCAAACTGGGAAATGAATACTGGGCCGTCGGGGCCATGTTCAACTTCAAGGCCCTGGTCGCCTTCGGTGCGGGGGTGGATTACCGCTTCGAGACACGCACGATCACCAACGTCTATTCCTCCTCCCACACCTACAGCCGTCCCTGGGCCCGTGTGAACGCAGGCTACGCCTTCCCCACACCCATCGTGAAGCCCTTCATCGGCCTCGAGGTAGCAGTTCCACTCACCGATGAAGAGCTTGGGCCCAAGCTGCAGATCGGCGTCTACGGCGGCATCCGCTTCTAGATCCCCATGGCCATGCGTGAAAGGGACACCTCCGGGTGTCCCTTTTCCGTATGATGAAGGCTCATTCACCGAGGGGCGATGGAACTCCGGGTCCTGGGCTGCAGCGGCGGGGAGGCCGAAGGCGAGCGCCTGACGGGGCTGCTCGTGAACGGCTGCGTGGCCATCGACGCCGGCTCCATCACGGCTGCCCTGGCGGTCGAGGAGCAGGTGCAGATCCAGCATGTGTTCCTCAGCCACTCGCACCTGGACCACATCTGCACGCTGCCCTTCTTCACCAAGAACATCTTCGGGCACACCCACGAAGCGGTGGAGATCCACGCCCTGCCCGAGACCCTCGATGCGCTGCGCCGGCACCTCTTCAATGACGAGCTCTGGCCCGACTTCAGCGTCATCCCCAGCCCCAACGATCCCACCATCCGGTACACCGAGATCGAACCCGGGCGCACCTATCATGTCTGCGGCCTCCACATCACGCCCATCCGGGTGAACCACCTGGTGCCCTGCGTGGGCTACAAGGTGGATGACGGCAAGGACGCCTTCATCTTCACCAGCGACACCGCCGAGACCGATCAGATCTGGGAGGTGGCCAATGCCACGCCCAACCTGCGGATCGTCATCACCGAGGCCAGCTTTCCCAACGAGCAGGCTTGGCTGGCCGAGGCCTCCAAGCACCTCACCCCCGCCGCCCTCGGCGCCGAACTGAAGAAACTCCGCCGCGACGTGCCGGTGCGGGTCTACCACCTCACCCCTGGCGACAAGGCCACCATGCTGCCCCAGCTGCAGGCCCTGGGTGACCCGCGGATCAGCCTGCTGGCGCAGGACGAGCGGCTGGCCTGGTGACGCCTTCAGGCTTCCGGGAAGGTTGAGCGGAGCGCAGCCAGGGCCTCCTCATAGGCCACGGGGAAGGTGTCGAGGAGGCGGCGCGCCTCCTCCCACTGCGCCTCCCGGAGGAGCCCCTCCAGCTGCTGGACCAGGCCCGCGAACCGCTGAAGCCCCATGGTGCCCAGGGCGCCCTTCAGCTGGTGGGCCTGCGGCAGGGCCGCCTCCCGGTCCGAGGCCGCCAGGGCCGTCCGCAGGAAAGCCAGCCGGACGGGAACGTCCCCCTCGAGCAGCCCGATCAGTTCTCCCACCAGGCCCGGTTCCGCCCCCATGTCCAGGAGGTCCCGGAGGGGCTGGGGATCGATCACAGGAAGCGGGTCGCCGGGCAAGGCCCCTCCATCAAACAGTCTTCACCCGACCTCATCGGCCCCCCGAGGCGGGTCCATGAGGTCGGGCGGGAAGGCGGTACGAGAGGAACGGGAAGGTCAGAAGCCGTGACCCGCCGGATGACCGGCGGCCTGGAGGCGGATGAGGCTGGCATCCAGAGCCGCCTGGGCGCTGGCCAGATCATGCTCCGTGTGGGCCTCCTTCAGGAGCTTGAGGGCCCGCTGGCGATCGGCCTCGACCCGCTCCAAGTCGATCATGTCCACGGTTTCGCTTTCCCGGGCCAGGATCGTGACCCGGTCCGGACCCACCTCGGCGAAGCCGCCGAAGACCGTCAGCCAGTGCTTCTGCCCGTCCTGGACATAGTAGAGCAGGCCGTCACCCACTTCCGTCATCAGGGGCGTGTGGCCCGGCAGGATGCCGTAGTAGCCGCGGGCGGCCGTGGGGAACTGCACCTCGGAGACTTCGGCCGAGAAGACCGGCCGCTCCGGCGTCACCACTTCCAGTTTGATGGATTGAGACATGGCAAGCTCTTTTCAAGGCTCGGAATCCGCTCGCGCGGATTCCGAGTTGGAGAAAGACAGAACTAAACGGCGGCGAGCTTCTCGGCCTTCTCGACGGCTTCCTCGATGGTGCCGACGAGGTAGAAGGCCTGCTCGGGCAGGTGGTCCCACTTGCCGTCGCAGATCTCGCTGAAGCCCTTGATGCTGTCTTCCAGCTTCACGTACTTGCCCTGCATGCCCGTGAACTGCTCGGCCACGAAGAAGGGCTGGCTGAGGAAGCGCTGGATCTTGCGGGCGCGGGCCACGATGAGCTTGTCGTCGTCCGACAGCTCGTCCATGCCCAGGATGGCGATGATGTCCTGCAGCTCCTTGTACTTCTGGAGGATCTGCTTCACGCGCATGGCAGTGTTGTAGTGGTGATCGCCCAGGATGCGGGGATCCAGCAGGCGGCTGGTGGACGCGAGGGGATCCACGGCGGGGTAGATGCCGAGGGCCGCGATCTCGCGGGAGAGGTTCGTGGTGGCGTCCAGGTGGGCGAAGGTGGTGGCGGGCGCGGGATCGGTGTAGTCGTCCGCGGGCACGTACACGGCCTGCACGGAGGTGATGGAGCCCTTCTTCGTCGAGGTGATGCGCTCCTGCAGCTCGCCCATCTCGGTGGCCAGCGTCGGCTGGTAGCCCACGGCGGAGGGCATGCGGCCCAGCAGCGCGGACACTTCGGCGCCCGCCTGGGTGAAGCGGAAGATGTTGTCCACGAAGAGCAGCACGTCCTTGCCTTCCACGTCGCGGAAGTACTCAGCGACGGTGAGGCCGGTGAGCGCCACGCGAGCACGGGCTCCGGGGGGTTCGGTCATCTGGCCGTAAATGAGCGCCACCTTGCTCTTGGACAGGTCGTTCTTGTCGATGACGCCCGAATCCATCATCTCGTGCCAGAGGTCGTTGCCCTCGCGGGTGCGCTCACCCACGCCCGCGAACACGGAGTAGCCGCCGTGGCCCTTGGCGATGTTGTTGATGAGCTCCATGATGAGCACCGTCTTGCCCACGCCGGCACCACCGAAGAGGCCCGTCTTGCCGCCCTTCGCATAGGGCTCCAGCAGGTCGATGACCTTGATGCCCGTCTCGAACATCTCGGAGGTGGTGTTCAGCTCCTCGTACTTGGGGGCCTCGCGGTGGATGGGCAGGGTCATCTTGTGCCCGATGGGGCCGCGCTCGTCCACGGGATCGCCCACCACGTTGATGATGCGGCCCAGGGTCTCGGGACCCACCGGCACATTGATGGCCTTGCCGGTGTCGGTCACGATCTGGCCGCGGATCATGCCTTCCGTGGGCTGCATCGAGACGCAGCGCACCCGGTTCTCGCCGAGGTGCTGCTGCACCTCCAGCGTCACGGTGACGCCGGCGATCTCGGTGTGGAGCGCGTTCATGATCTCGGGCAGGTGGCTGTCGAACTCGACGTCCACGGCGGGACCGACGATGGCGATCACGCGGCCTTGAAGGGTGGTTGACATGGGGACCTCGGAAAAGAAGTAACCGCGAATGGCGCTAATGGACGCGAAGAAGAGCTGGTGGGGACTGCGGATGGTTCAAAGGGCCGTTTCATTCGCGAACGTTCGCGAAATTCGCGGTCTCAGGCATTTGCTCCGGACACGATCTCGATGATCTGGTTGGTGATGCCGGCCTGGCGGATCTTGTTCATGGTCAGGGTCAGCTTGGCGATCATCTCGCCGGCGTTGTTGCTGGCCTTGTCCATGGCCGCCATGCGGGCGCCATGCTCGGAGGCGCTGCTCTCCAGAAGGTTACGGAGCAGTTCCGTCTCCACGAAGCGGGGCAGCAGGGTCTCCAGCACCGCGTTGGGATCCGGTTCGAGCAGGTGGGACACCTCGACGGCCTCGCGGCCCTCGGTGCGCCGGTCCAGTTCCATGGGGAAGACCCGGAACACGGTGGGCGTCTGGGACATGGGGCTGTTGAAGTAGTTGTAGATCACATAGAGCGCGTCGATCTCGCCGGCGTGGTACTGGGCGGCGGCGCCTTCCGAGATCTCGGTCACCACGCGCTGGAAGCCCGTGAGGGGAATCCCCAGGTACTCTCCGGCGGCGGTCAGGTTGCGCTTGCGCGCCCACTCGGCCGCGCGCTTGCCCACCACATCCAGGTGGACGATCTCAGCGGTGGTTTCCGCCGCGAAGGCGTTGGCGGCCTTGAGCACGTTGGCGTTGAAGCCGCCGCAGAGCCCCTTGTCCGAGGCCACGAGGACCACGCGGATGCGCTTCTCCTCGCGGGGGGACAGGAAGGCCTGGGCGGCGGGGCCCGGCTGGATCTCGGAATCACCCTTGATGCGGCTCACCACGCGGCGGACGACTTCCATCATCTTGCCGGCGTAGGGGCGCAGGGCCACCAGGCGTTCCTGAGACTTCCGCAGCTTGACCGCGGAGATCATCTTCATGGCCTTGGTGACCTGCTGGGTGTTCTTCACCGACCGGATGCGGCGGCGAATGTCCTGGAGACCGGCCATCGGACTAGGCTCCCGCGGTCTGGTTCAGGGAGGCCACGAAGGTCTCCTTGAAAGCCGCCACCTGGGCCTTGAGCTGGGCCTTGGCGTCATCGCTCAGCACCTTGGTGTCGCGGATGCCGCGAAGCACCTCGGGGGCGTTCACGTCGAGGAAGGCCATGAACTCGGCCTCGAAGCGCCGCACCTGGGGCACCGGCAGATCATCCACGTAGCCGTTGGTGGCGGCCCAGATGCTGATCACCTGCTTCTCCACCGGCATGGGCTGGTACTGGCCCTGCTTCAGGATCTCCACCAGGCGCTGGCCGCGGTTGAGCTGGGCCAGGGTGGCCTTGTCCAGGTCGGAACCGAACTGGGCGAAGGCCGCCAGCTCGCGGTACTGGGCGAGGTCGAGCTTGATGGTGCCGGCCACGGACTTCATGGCCTTCACCTGGGCCGAACCACCCACGCGGCTCACGGAGATGCCCACGTTCACGGCGGGCCGGACACCCGCGTTGAACAGGTCGCTCTCGAGGAAGATCTGGCCGTCGGTGATGGAGATGACGTTGGTCGGAATGTAGGCCGACACGTCACCGGCCTGGGTCTCGATGACCGGCAGGGCGGTCAGCGAACCCGCGCCGCGCTCGTCGCTCAGCTTGCAGGCGCGTTCCAGCAGGCGGGAGTGCAGGTAGAACACGTCGCCGGGGTAGGCCTCGCGTCCGGGAGGGCGGCGCACCAGCAGGGAGATTTCGCGGTAGGCCGCGGCCTGCTTGGAAAGGTCGTCATAGATGCAGAGGACGTGGCCGCCAGGGTTGTCCTTGCCCGCAGGCTTGCCATCCTGGCCGTGCCACATGAAGTACTCGCCGAGGGCGGCGCCGGTCATGGGGGCCAGGAAGAGCAGCGGGGCGGCTTCGGAGGCGCTGGCTGCCACCACGATGGTGTGCTTCATCGCATCGTATTCCTCGAGCGTCTTCACCACCTGGGCGATGGTGGAGCGCTTCTGGCCGATGGCGACGTAGATGCAGATCACGCCGGTGTCGCGCTGGTTGATGATCGTGTCGACGGCGACGGCGGTCTTGCCGGTCTGGCGGTCGCCGATGATCAGCTCGCGCTGGCCGCGGCCGATGGGGATCAGGCTGTCGATGGCCTTGAGGCCCGTCTGCATGGGCTCGTGCACGCTCTTGCGGTCCACGATGCCGGGAGCGATCTGCTCGATGGGGTTCGTCTTGGCGGCCTGGATGGGGCCCTTGCCGTCGATGGGGTTGCCCAGGGCGTCGATGACGCGGCCCACGAAGGCGGGACCCACGGGCACGGACATGATCTTGCCGGTGCGCTTGACGGTGTCGCCTTCCTTGATGGCGGCCGCGTCACCCAGCAGGATGATGCCGACGTTGTCCTCTTCCAGGTTGAAGGCAAGGCCCATCACGCCGTGGGGCAGCTCGAGCAGCTCGCCGGCCATGGCCTTCTCGAGGCCGTAGGCGCGGGCGATGCCGTCACCGACGCTGATGACGGTGCCGACTTCGGCCACGTCCACCTGGGCGTCGAAGCCTTCGATCTGGCTGCGGATGATGCGGGAAATCTCTTCCGCGCGGATGTCCATGAAGTCCTCCAAACCTGCGGGTGAAAGCGAAAGGTAAAGATGCCGAAGCGGACTAGGCCGAAAGCAGCTGGGTCTTGAGCTGGCGGAGCTGGCCCTGGAGCGAGGCGTCCAGGACCGTGGAGCCCACCTGGACCTTCAGGCCGCCGAGAAGGGCGGGATCCTGGTGCCAGGAGAGGCGGATGGTCTTGCCCGTGCGGGCGGCCAGCGAAGCCACCAGGGCCTTGGACTGCGCGTCGCTCAGGGGCTGGGAGCTGGCGACCTTGGCCTCGACGATGCCGGCGCGCTCATCGACCTGGTCCGCGAAGGTGCGGCGGATGTCCGCCAGCAGGTTCAGGCGGCCGGCCTCGGCCACCACCCGGAAGAAGTGGCGGAGCGTCTGGCTGACCTTGGCGCTGGCCAGGATGGTCTCGAACACTTCGGCCTTCTTGGTGGGCAGCACCAGCGGCGAGGCCACCAGGCGGGACAGGTCGGCGTTGGCGGCCACGGTGGCGGCCACGGTGTCCAGCTCCTGCTGGAGCTGGGGCACGTTGCCCTGCTGGTCGCCGATCTGGAGGAGGGCCTTGGCGTAGCGCCGGGCGGTCAGGCGGTTGCTCACTGGATCCCCCCGGTCTGCTGGCCGATCTGCTGGATGGCCCGGTCGACGGCCTGGGCCGCCTCAGGCCCCTGGAGCTTCGCCTCGAGGCGCTTGGCGGCGCCTTCGACCGCCAGCTCGGCGACGAGGGCCCGCAGTTCCTGCTCGGCCTGGCGCTTCTGGAAGCCGATCTCGGCCTGGGCCTGCGCCAGGATCTGGGCGGCTTCGGCCTTGGCGGCCTCCAGCACACGCTGCTTTTCGGCCTCGGCGTCGGTCTCGGCCTTGGCGAGGATGCCCGCCAGCTCGGCTTCCAGCCCGGCCATCTTCGCGTCCATCTCCTTCATCTGGGCCACGCCCTCGGCCTTGTCCTTCTCCGCCTGGGCGAGCAGGGTCTCCAGCTCCTCCTTGCGGGACTTGAACATGGCGGACAGCGCGCCCTTCAGCAGGAAGAACAGGGCCGCACCATAGATGGCGAAGTTCAGCAGCTGGACGACGAACGCGCCCAGGTTGCCGTATTCCTTGCCGAAGAGCTTCATGGCCGGGCCGTGGTGGGCGCCCCCGTGGGCCTCGTGGCCGGCCGCTTCCGTGCCGTGGGCTTCGGGCGCATGGCCCTCCGCGGCCGGGGCTTCATGCCCGGCCACCGGGGCCTCGTGCTTCTCGGCGGCGGGAGCCTCGTGGGTGTCGTGGGCCTGGGCCGCGAGCCCGAGGGGGCTGAGGGCCAGGGCGGCGGCGAGGGAGAGTTGGGTCAGCATCGTCATGCTCAGGCCTGCTTCAGAAGGGTCTGGGCCATGGCCTCGGACAGGGCGTCCACCTGGGCCAGCAGGTTCTGCTTGGCCTCGGCCTGCTGGGACTGCAGGGAGGCGACCGCCGCCTGGCGCTCGGCCTGGGCCTTGGCGCGGGCCTCATCCAGCAGCCGCTGCTTGTCCTTGCCCGCGGCATCCGCCAGGGCCTTGCGGCGGGCGAAGGCCTGGGCGCGGAGGTCCTTCAGGCGGCCCTGGTAGTCCTTCTGCCGGGCCTCCAGCTGGGTCGCCGCCTGGGCCTTGGCGTCCCCGCCGGCGTTCAGGTCGCGCTCCCGATCGTTCATGACCTGCGTGATGGGCTTGAAGAACACCACCCGGAGGTAGAGGTAGAGCACCACGAGCAGCACGATCACGAACAGGATGGCCGGCAGGTCGGGACGCATGGGATCCGGCATCTGAGCCAGGATGCGCGCGACGGGGCCGTCCCCTTCCGGTGATCGGAGCGTCAGATTCGCCAGTTCCAGCAGCGCCACAGGCCACCCTCCAGAAACATCCCAAGGCCACGGCCGAAAGAATCGGCCAGGGTCACACCGACACCAGCGAAAGGTCCGCGGGAACCCCTGGCACGGAAGTCTGAAAACCTTACCAGATCAGCCGGAAACCCTCAATGCAGACCTTTGGCCTTGACCCCTCCCGCGTCCTGTGTGAGGATCGTGGTTCGGCGATTCGGGCGATTAGCTCAGTCGGTAGAGCAGCTGCCTTACACGCAGCATGTCGGCGGTTCGAGCCCGTCATCGCCCACCAGCTAGTCTGGTGAAAAGCAGGAAAAGCAAGGGGTTGTAGCTCAGTCGGTTAGAGTGCCGGCCTGTCACGCCGGAGGTCGCGGGTTCGAGCCCCGTCAGCCCCGCCAGAACGAAAAAAGGGTCCCATGCGGGACCCTTTTTTCGTTCTGAAGCGCGAGGCCGACGGGGATGCGTTCGAGCCCCCGATGGCATGGGTCGGCGCAGAAGGCGGAGAACGGCGCGGTTCGCCCCTCCTACCTCATCTCGCCCTTGAACGCCGCGATGTCCCTCCGCAGGATCGTGGCCCGGTTCTTGGCCTCGGTCGATTTCAGCTGGGGCGTCAGCTCCGCCAGCTCCCGGTCGATGCGCTCGAGGTTGGCGAGCGGCCCCTCGATCTGGCTGGAGGCATCCACCCCCAGCGCCTGGGTCCGTCCGGCCGCCTGCCACTGCTCCCGAACTCGCGCGAACTCCTCGCCCAGGTCGATCACCTGCTGTTCTTCCGTCGAGAGCGCCACCCAGGGCAGGCGGCCCGTCGAGAGATAGTAGCCCACGGTGAACAGGGCGGCCACGACCAGGAAGACAGCCAGAATCCTCTTCATGAAGGCACCTCGTCGGATTTCTCCACCCTAGCTTAGGGCGGATTGAATGGAACGTCTCCATTCCTTCCCTGTCTTTTCCCGCCTGAACCGATAGACTGGAAGGCTTGGAACAGATATGAAACTGCCGCTCGTCGCCCTCTGCGGACGCCCCAACGTGGGCAAGTCCACCCTCTTCAACCGGCTCACCCGCAGCCGGGCGGCCCTGGTCCACGACCTGCCGGGCATGACCCGCGACCGCAGCTACGGCCGCGTCACCTGCCTCAGCGAGGACGGGGCGGCCGAAGAGGTCTTCGAACTGGTGGACACCGGCGGCCTCGACTTCGAGGGTGACGACGTCATCACCCAGGGCATCACCCGCATGGCCGAAGCCGCGCTGGGCGAAGCCCACGCGGCCATCCTGCTGGTGGATGGCCACGACGGCCTCACCGCCGGGGACGAGGAGATCGCCGCGCGCCTGCGCCGCCAGGGCAAGCCCATCCTCCTCGTCATCAACAAGCTGGATGGCATGAAGGGGGGCGCCCCCGACGCCGGCTTCTACGGCCTGGGCTTCGACGAAGTGCTGGCCATCTCCGCCGCCCACGGGGCCGGCGTCCCCGAGCTGATCGAAGCCCTTCGCGCCCGCCTGCCCTTCCACCGGACGCCCGAGGAGGCGGAGAGCCACTCCCTTGCCGATGAGCTGCGCTTCGCCCTCATCGGTCGCCCCAACGTCGGCAAGTCCTCGCTCACGAACCGCCTGCTGGGCTATGAGCGCAGCCTCGTCAGCGAGGTGGCCGGCACCACGCGGGACACGGTGGACACGGTCTTCCACGTGAAGGACAAGGTCTACCGGATGATCGATACGGCCGGCATCCGCAAGAAGGGGAAGACCCACGAGGGCGCCGAGAAGCTGAGCATCCTGAAGGCCAAGCAGGCCATGGCCCGGGCCGACGTCAGCCTGCTGCTGCTGGATGCCGTGGAAGGCGCCACCCACCAGGACGCCGTCATCGCCGGCTATGCCCAGGAGGCCGGCGCCGCCGTCATCCTCGTCGTGAACAAGTGGGATCTCGTCGAGAAGGACACCCACACCATCTACGGCGCCGAGGAGGACCTGCGGCGCAGCCTGGGGTTCCTGCACCACGCGCCCATGATCTTCCTCTCGGCGCTCACTGGACAGCGGGTGTCCAAATTGTTCGGCATGATCGACGAGCTGGCGGAGGCCCACGGGCGCCGCATTCCCACGGGCGAGCTGAACCGCTTCCTGCGGGAATCCGTCGCCGCCATGAGCCCCCACGCCATCGACGGCAAGCTGCCCAAGCTCTACTTCATGACCCAGGTGGGCGTGCGGCCTCCCAGCTTCGTGGTGAAGGCCAACACCGACCGCGGGCTGCACTTCAGCTACGTGCGCTACCTGGAGAACCGCCTGCGCGAGCAGTTCGGCCTCGCGGGCGTGCCCCTGCGCCTCAGTGTCCAGAAGAAGAAGAAGGGCGAAGGCGAGGAGGCCGAAGTCGCAGCCGTGCGCCGCATCCTGGACCCCGGCGAGGGCCTCAAGCCCTCCCGCAGCAACGAGTCGCTCCAGGCCCAGCGGGTGGACAAGGTGAAGGCCCGCCCCAGGCCGAAGAAGAAGGAAGGCCCCAAGCCCGCCGCCAAGCAGGCCCCGCGCAAGGGGCCCGGCGCGCCACCGAAGCGGGTCCGGCAGAAGTCCACCAAGCGGCCCTAGCCCCGTCCAAGGTCATGGTCATGGGTTTCCGCCATCTCGTGGACTACGGCATGGCGCCCCTGCAGGCCATCCAGAGCGCCACGATGGCCCGGCTGCTGCGGCTCGTTCTTCGGACCTCGGGACCCTGGAACGGGTTTCCTTCGCCCTCTAAGGGAGGCAGGGTCGTTCGCCGGGTTCCTTGACCAAAACATTCAAATACGACTTTTAGATTGATTATTAATCACTGCAATAAAATGGTTTAATTTACATCAAACCAGATAGAACTGATTCTCAAGAAAATTAACAAGCCTTAACTTGAGGGGTTGACGGGCGGCGGGGACTCTGATTCGGCCTTCCCGATCTTTCTTCCCCAACCTTGCCTCCTGCCTTCGCCTCCGCGAAACGGGAGTGCCCCCCTCAAGTTAAGGAGTTCTCCATGGCGTTCTCCACGGGCCGCTTGGCCCTGTCCTTCCTCACCGCGGCGCTTGCCGCCGGCTCCCTGAGCGCGCGCCTTCCGCAGGAGTCCCCGCGCGCCGAGGCCGCCACTCAGCGCCTGCTGGCCAGCCGCGCCCAGCTGGGCCTGGACGGCGACCACGCGTTCCTGCTCCGTGGCACGCACACCGACCAGCTCGGTCAGGCCCACGCCCACTTCCAGCAGACCTACAAGGGCGTGAAGGTGTGGGGCGGTGACGCCATCACCCACACAGGCCAGGATGGCGCCGAACTCCCGCTCACCAACGCCCTGCTCAAGGGCATCCAGCTCAACGTGACTCCCGCACTCGGCAGCGCCGAGGCGCTCGCCGTCGCCCAACAGGATCTCGCCCCCAAGGGCGCCTACGCTTACGCCCCGACCTCCGAACTGGTGGTCTACCCCGAGGTGGCCGAGGTCGTGCGCCGTTCCGGCCGCGCCGCCGCGGACCTGAACGCCGAGGACGTGTCGCGCCAGGTGCTCCGCTACACCCTGGCCTACCACATCCACACCGAGCTCGAGAACGACCAGGACGGAATCAAGCACACCGACTACCTGGTGGACGCCCACACCGGCGCCATCCTCAAGAGCTGGAACACCCTGCACACCTCCGCCGCCACGGGTACCGGCAACAGCCAGTACAACGGCACGGTCTCCCTGCCCACCAACTACACTGGCAGCACCTACGAGCTGCGCGACATGACCCGCGGCAGCGGCGGCTCCTTCGGCAACAACGTGGTCACCAACATGGCCCACGCCTCCACCAGCAGCACCGCGACGGGTACGCTCTACACCGACGCCGACAACACCTGGGGTGATGGCGCCAACTACGTGGAAGGCAGCTCCACCACCGCCGCCAACGGCGAGACCGCAGCCGTGGACGCCATGTTCGGCATGATCAAGGCCTGGGACTTCTACAAGAACGTCTATGGCCGCAATGGCATCGATGCCGCGGGCACCGCGACCTACAGCCGGGTCCACATCGGCAACGGCTACGACAACGCCTTCTGGTCCGACAGCTGCTTCTGCATGACCTACGGCGACGGCACCAGCTTCACCACGCTGACCGCCCTCGACGTGGCCGGCCACGAGATGAGCCACGGCGTCTGCGCCCGCACCGCGAACCTGACCTACTCCGGCGAGTCGGGCGGCCTGAATGAGGCCAACTCCGACATCTTCGGTACCATGATCGAGTTCTACGCCCGCGGCGGCTCGGGTTCCACCATCGGCAGCACCGGCGGCAACTGGACCATCGGCGAGCAGCTGGCCACCAATCCCCTGCGCTGGATGTACAAGCCCAGCCTCGACGGCTCCAGCCCCGACGCCTGGTCCTCCACCATCGGAAACCTGGACGTGCACTACTCCAGCGGCCCCATGAACCGCTGCTTCTACTTTCTGAGCCAGGGCGCCACCACCAGCGGCAACACCAGCACCACCTACCTGCCCAGCGGCATGACGGGCGTCGGCAACGACAAGGCCGCCGCCATCTGGTACCGGGCCCTCACGGTCTATCTGACCTCCAGCTCCAACTACGCCGCGGCCCGCACCGCCGCCATCAGCGCCGCCAAGGATCTCTACGGTGCCGGCGGCGCCGAAGAGCAGGCCGTGTGGAACGCCTTCCACGGCATCAACGTGGGCTCCGCGTGGACCAGCGGCTCCACCGACACCACCGCTCCCACCGTCTCGGTCACGGAGTCCGGCACCAGCGGCACCATCACCTTCTCCGCCACCGCCTCCGACAACGTGGGCGTCAGCAAGGTGGAGTTCTACGTGGACGGCGTCCTGAAGGGCACGGACACCGCCACCCCCTGGACCATGACCCTGGACAGCACCACGCTGACCAACGCCACGCACACGCTCACGGCCAAGGCCTATGACGCCGCAGGCAACGTCGGCACCAGCACCGGTGTCAGCTTCACGGTGTCCAACACCACTTCCGGGGCCGAGCTGATCCTGAACGGCGGCTTCGAAAGCGGCGCCACCAGCTGGACCCAGACCTCCGGCGTCATCGGCACCTTCACTGGCGAGCCCGCCCACGGCGGCTCCTCCGATGCCTGGATGTGCGGCTACGGCTCCGCGCACACCGACTACGTCTACCAGCAGATCGCCATCCCCAGCACCGCCACCGGCACCCTGACCTTCTGGCTCCACATCGACACGGCGGAAACCACCACCACCACCGCCTACGACACGATGAAGGTGCAGGTCCTCAACACCTCCGGCACCGTGTTGGCCACCCTGGCCACCTATTCGAACCTGAACAAGAACACGGGCTACACCCAGCAGTCGCTGAGCCTCAGCGCCTACAAGGGCCAGACCATCCGCCTCCGCTTCTACTCGGTGGAGGACAGCAGCCTCCAGACCTCCTTCGTCATCGACGATGTGAGCGTCAAGTAGTCCGGACGAACCACGGAAAGGGCCGCCTCCGGGCGGCCCTTTTTCATCCTTCGAGCAGCACCTTGGCGTGTTCCAGGGCCTCGGGGCGGTCGGGATGGCCGGACAGGAGCCGCGCCAGCTCGCGGTTGCGGGCCTCCCCCGCCACCCAGCCCATGGCGCTGCGGGTGCGGCCGCCTTCGGTCTCCTTGTGCAGGCGTCCGTGCCGATCGGCACGGGCCGCCACCTGGGCCAAGTGCGTCACGGCCAGCACCTGGTGGGCCTTCCCCAGTTCCGCCACGGCCTTGCCCACCGCCAGGGCCGTCTCGCCGCCCAGCCCCGCATCCACCTCATCCAGCACGAGCGTCAGGCCATCCTTCACGCCCGCGCCCAGGGCCAGGCCCGCTCCCACCAGGGCCAGCATGAGGCGGCTCAGCTCGCCGCCGGAGGCGATCTTCGCCAGGGGGCGGAAGCCTTCGCCGGGGTTCGGCTCGATCCAGATGGCCAGGGCCGAGAACCCCTGGGCTGCCACGCGCACCGGGCGGCCGCTCTGCTGGACGGGGCTGCCGGATTCCTCCGCGAGGGCCAACCGCAGCTGGAGCCGCGCCCCCTTCATCCCCAGGCGGCCCAGGCGCTTCTGCACCTCGGCCTCCAGCTTGGGGATGGCTTCGCCCCGGCGCCCGTGCAAGGCCTCGGCCACCTGCCGGTAGGCCTCCGCGGCCTTTGCCAGAGCCTTTTCCAATTCCTTCACCGAGACATCGCCGGCCAGCAGGGCCCGCTGCTCGTCCTTGAGGGCCTGCTGGCGCGCGGCCAGTTCCTCCGGCTCGCAGCGGTGCCGGCGGGCCAGGCGCTCGTAGAGGGCGAGGCGGGCCTCCATGGCCTCGATGCGGTCGGCCCCGGCCTGGGCCCAGCGCAGGGCCTGGTCCTGGGCCAGGGCCAGGAGGTCCTCCAGCTCCAGCACCGCGGAGCGCAGGCGGTCCTGCTCGGCCACGGCATCCGGCCAGTGGGCCACGGCGCGCACCAGGGCCTTGTGGGCCAGCTCCACCTTGGGAATGCCCTCGTCCAGCGCCTCGGCCGCCTCGCGGAAGGCCTGCTCGAGATGGACGGCGTGGCGCAGGGGTTCGCGATCGGCCTTGAGCTGGGCCCACTCGCCGGGCTTCGGCGCCAGCTTCTCCAGGTCCGCCAGGGCTTCCGCCAGCTGCTCCAGGCGCTGCTCCCGCTCGGCCTCGCTGCGGCGCCGGGCCTTCAGGGCGGCCTCGGCCTCGCGCACGGCGGCGGCCTGCGGCTCCAGGGCGGGCTCGATGCCCAGCACTTCGTCGATGAGCGCCAGGTGCCGCTCCTCGCCCAGCAGCGACTGGTGGTCGTGCTGGCTGGTGAGGCGCATCCAGAGGCGGCCCGCCTCCCGCAGGTCCGCCAGAGAACAGCTGGCGCCATTGATCCACGCCCGGCTGCGGCCCGGTCCCACCTCGCGGCGCAGCACCACCGGCTGCTCCTCGGGCAGGCCCCGCTCGGCCAGGAAGGCCCGCCAGGCCTCGAAGCGGCCCTCCACCACGGCTTCCACCGTGGCCCGCTCGGCCCCATGGCGCACCAGCTCCCCGTCGCCCCGGGCGCCCACGAGCAGTGAGAGCGCATCCACCAGCAGCGACTTGCCGGCGCCGGTCTCGCCCGTCAGCACCGTGAAGCCCGGTCCCCAATCCAGAGACAGGTCTTCCACCAGGGCCAGGTTCTGGATTCTGAGGGATGAAAGCATGGGATCAGTCTAGCGGAGGGCAGGACCCGGCCACGGAGCCCGATGGGAGGATTTGGACGCTCCGGGCCCCCTCATCGATCCGGACCTCGCGCCAGGGGAGGCCCCCCGGCGCCGGCCCGTAGCCTGCCAGCAGTTCCTCCAGGCTCAGGCGCTGGCCCTCGAAGGGCGGGAAGAGGCTCCACTGGGCCGGGTAGGCCAGGCCGTGGGGCATGCCGTCCGAGCCGAAGATCAGGTCGTGGCCCGGCCGGAATCCCACCCGGTCGATGAGCATCCGGAAGGGATTGTTCTGCGCCAGCGTGTCCGGGCCCAGGCGGTCGGCGTAGTCCACACTGTCGCTGGAGAAGTTCGGCTGCATGGAGAGCACCAGCCCCAGGTCCCGGGCCCGGCGGGCCTGAGCCTCGGTGATGAACTGGGCATGCTCCAGGCGGACCTGGGGGAACCGGAGGCCCTGCCGGTCGAGATCCTCCAGCGCGGCCAGCACCTGCCCGATGGCCCGATCGCCGATGGCATGGATGGCGAGCGCCTTGCCACGGGCATGGTGCGTCGCCAGCGCCTGGCTCAGAGCCTCGTCGGCGGACAGCAGCAGGCCTGGCTCGCCGCCCCGGAAGGGCTCGCCCAGAGCCGCCGTGCGGGCGCCCAGGGCCCCGTCGGTGAAGAGCTTCAGCCCCGCGCACTCGGCCTGGGCCTCCGCGGGCAGCGTGTCGAAGATGGCGGGAACCGTCCACCAGGGAAGGCGGTCCGTCCACCGGGAGGCCCGCACCACCCGCCAGGCCGCCTCTCCCGTGAGGAGCAGATCCTCCACCGCGCCCACCCCCAGCGCCTCGAGACCCTGGATCCAGGTCTCCAACTTGGCGGCCGTGAGGCCCGCCGTCCGGCCGAAGAGGACCAGGAGCCGGTCCAGGTTCCGCTCGCACCAGGCGGGATCGGCGTGCCGCGCCACCAGCTCCGGATCCGCGTCCCGGAGCAGCCGGGCGGCCCCGGGGCTGAGACCCAGGCCGTGGAGGCTGAAGTTCACCAGGAGCAGCGGTGGCAGGCCGGCGAGGTCGGCCTCCGACAGGGGCAGGCGCCCGCTGTGCCAGCCCCGCACCAGGGAGAGCCGATCCTCCGGCAGGCTGCGCATCCGTGCCAGGGCCGAGGCCGGATCCACGCAGGTCGAGAGATCGAGGCAGCCCTCCAGGGCCGCGTAGAGGCTCACGTGGGAATGGCGGTCGAAGATGGGTGCGAAGCGGCGCTGCATGGGTCCCCGTCGGCCGCGCCCATGGGATCCCCGGCGGCGGCGCATCCCATTGTCGCCGGCTCCCGGGCTGTGGCGCCGGTCATACTGGCAGCAGGAGGAACCTCATGCAGTACCGGAAGCCCTGCGGCAGCGTCCTGGAAGCCATCGGCAACACGCCGCTGGTGCGGCTGCGCCGCGTCGTGTCGGACCTTCCGGCGGAGGTCTTCGCCAAGCTCGAGTTCCTGAACCCCATGGGCAGCAGCAAGGACCGCATCGCCAAGCACATGATCGAGGCGGCGGAGCGGGACGGCCGGCTGAAGCCCGGCGACACCATCATCGAGAACTCTTCGGGCAACACGGCCATGGGCCTGGCCCTCATGGCCATCCAGAAGGGCTACAAGCTGAAGGTGGTGGTGCGCGACACCATCTCCCAGGAGAAGCTGAACCAGCTGCTGGCCCTGGGCGCCGAGGTGCTCAAGGTGGATACGAGCCTGCCCCCGGAACACCCCGACAGCTACAACAACATCACGCCGCGTCTGGCCCGGGAGACGCCCCACTGCTTCTTTCCGGACCAGCACGGCAACCGCGAGAACAACGCCGCCCACTACCACGGCACGGGCCCCGAGATCTGGGAGCAGATGGAGGGCCGCATCGACTATCTGGTGGCCGGCGCCGGCACGGGCGGCACCATCGGAGGCGTGGGCCGCTATCTCAAGGAGCAGGATCCGCGCATCAAGATCGTGGCCGTGGATCCCGTGGGCTCGGTGTTCACCCCCCACTTCCACGGCGAGAAGGATCCCAAGGCGGGCCCCTACAAGCTCGAGGGCCTGGGCGACGAGTTCCTCATCCCCACCATGGAGTTCGAGCTCATCGACGAGATGTTCCAGGTGTCCGACCGCGATGCCTTCCACCAGGCCCGCCGGCTCGTGAAGGAGGAGGGTGTCCTGGGGGGCGGCTCCAGCGGCGCGGCGCTGTGGGCGGTGCGGCAGGTGGCCTCGAAGCTGCCCTCCCTGGACCGCCCCGCCCGCATCGTGACCGTGTTCCCCGACGGCGCGGGCCGCTACCTGAGCAGCATCTTCAACGACGCGTGGCTGGCGGAACGGGGCCTCCTGGAGGCGGAATGACCGCCTTCTCCGGCACCTACGTCGACGCCATCCGCCAGGCGCTGCTCGACGCCATGGAGGCGGATTCGCGGGTCTGCTGCCTGGGCGAGGACATCGGCGCCTACGGCGGCGCCTTCCGGGCCACGGAGGGCCTGCTGGACCGCTTCGGGCCGGACCGGGTGATCGACACGCCCATCTCCGAGCAGGCCATCGTGGGCGCCGCCATCGGCGCAGCCCTCATGGGCCAACGGCCGGTGGCGGAGTTCCAGTTCATGGACTTCGCGCTGCTGGCCTCGGACCTCATGGTGAACTTCGCCGCGAAGGCCCACTGGCGCTGGGGCGCCACCGTGCCTGCCGTGTTCCGCGGACCCTCCGGCGGCGGCAACGGAGGCGGCCCCTTCCACAGCCAGAACCCCGAAGGCCACTTCCTGGGCAGCCCCGGCCTCAAGGTGGTGGCGCCCGGCACCGTGCGCGATGCCTACGCCCTGCTCCGCGCTGCCATCGACGACCCGGATCCCGTGCTGTTCTTCGAGCACAAGCACCTCTACCGCCGCCTCAAGGACCAGTGGGACGAGGCCCCCACGGCGCGCCTGGGCGAAGCGGCCCTCCGCAAGGAAGGCGGGCAGGCCTGCATCCTCACCTACGGCGCCGCGCAGCAGGTAGCCCTGGAGGCCGCGGCGGGCCTGGATGTGGCCGTGCTCGACCTGCGCACCCTCTGGCCCCTGGATGACGAGGCCATCACCGGGCTCGTGAAGCGCACCCACCGCGCCCTGGTGCTCACGGAGGCCAGCCTGACCTACGGCCCCGGCGCCGAGCTGGCGGCCCGCGTCGGCGAGACCTGCTTCGGCTGGCTGGACGCCCCCGTGCTGCGCCTGGGCGCGGCCGACACGCCGACCCCGGCCAGCCCGCCCCTCGAGGCGGCCTTCCTGCCCGGCGTGGAGGCCGTGAGATCCGCCCTCGGGCGACTCCTCGCCTGGTAAATCCTCACCAGGGCCCGGTCCGGCCTGACGGTCCCTGATTTCATGTTCGCGATCCAGAAAAATCCGGTCTAATAAGGCAAATGATTTTGCCATTACCGGTCTTGGCGTTCGCAGGTCTCACCTTTTTCCTGGTTCAGCCAGGACCGGCGGCCATGGCCTCAGGCAGGCCACGACCCCAAGCCCCGCCCGCGACGGCAGCCCCGGCCGCCCTCCCCCGGCCCGCCCTGCCGCAGATCCCCGCCCGCGCCCATGCCCGGAGGCTGGAGGTGGCCGATGGTCAGGGCGGCTGGCGGCCCTTCTACGTCAAGGGCATGAACCTGGGGGCCTCCCTCCCGGGCCGCTATCCCAGCGAGTTCCCCGACCGGGCCACCTATGACGGATGGCTCCGGGAGATGGCCGAAGCGGGCATCAACACGGTGCGCGTCTATACGATCCATCCGCCCGCGTTCTACGAGGCCCTGCGCGCCTACAACCTCCACGCCCGGAAGCCCCTCTGGCTCATCCACGGCGTCTGGGCCGAGCTGCCCCCCCGCAGCGACTTCCAGGATCCCGCCTGGCTCCTCGCCTGGCACCGGGAGATGCAGGAGGTGGTGGAGGTGCTCCACGGCCGCGCCCGGATCCCCCTCCGCCCGGGCCACAGCGCCGGCACCTATGGGGCCGACGTCAGCCCGTGGACCCTGGCCATCATCCTGGGCCGCGAGTGGGAGTCCTCCGCGGTGATGGCGTTCAACGGCCAGCACCCGGGCACCTCGGACTGGGCCGGCCGCTTCGTCACCCTGCGCGATGGGCACGCCATGGAGCGGTTTCTGGCCCAGAGCATGGACCACTTCCTGGCCCTGGAGTGGGACCAGTTCCACGCCCAGCGTCCCATGGCCTTCACCAACTGGCCCACCCTGGACCCCCTCTTCCATCCCACGGAAGCCACGGAGCGCGAGGAACACGCCCTGCGGCAGAAGCTGGGCCTGGGCGCCGAGCCCTTGACCGACGCACCCGACGACGAGGATGCCGTCAGCCTCGACCTGGAGAAGTTCGACGGCACGGCAGACCTCAAGGCGGGCCTCTTCGCCAGCTACCACGCCTACCCGTACTACCCCGATTTCATGAACCTGGATCCGGGCTACGCGCAGGCCCGGGATCACCTGGGCCCCAGCAGCTATGCCGGATACCTCGCCGACTTGGTGCGGCACCATGCCCGCCATCCGGTGCTCATCGCGGAATTCGGCGTGCCCTCCTCCCGCATCGTCGCCCACTGGCAGGCCCAGGGCCTGACCCACGGCGGCCAGAACGAGCGGGAACAGGGCGAGCAGGATGCCCGGCTCCAGCGGAACATCTACGAGGCCGGCTGTGCCGGCGGCGTGCTCTTCGCCTGGATCGACGAATGGTTCAAGAAGAACTGGCTGACCCAGCCGTTCGAGCGGCCCGCGGATCGGAAGCCCTTCTGGTACAACGCGATGGACGCCGAGGAGAACTACGGGCTCATCGCCTACCGGCCGGGCGCCCGGGGTCCGGCCATCCAGATCGACGGCAGGGCCGGTGACTGGGCGCGGGTCCCCGTCTACCTCCAGGGGGGCGGCCTCACCTTGAAAGTGCTGGCGGACGAGGGCTGGCTCCACCTGGGGCTGTTCGTCCAGGGCCCCGTGGACTTCTCGAAGCAGGCCTTCCTGGTGGGCATCGACACCGTGGATGCCCGGCGGGGCGATCATCGCCTGCCCTGGACCCGGGACCTCCGCAGCGACGCGGGGCTGGAGTTCGCCATCCTGTTCCAGGGCGCGGGTCGCACCGGCGTCTTCGTGGACGCACCCTACGCCATCCCCGAGTACCGGCCCCAACCCCGGCAGCGCTACCGGAGCCTCGTCAACGAAGAGGGCCGGTTCGTCATGCCCACGGCGAAGAGCAACCACCCGCGGATCGGTCGCGACGGAACCCGGTTCCCGGGCCACAGCACCGAGATCGGCTGGCTGCGCCAGGGCACCCAGGATCGTGCCGAGGCCGCCTTCGATTCCCGGGCGGAGTGGCAGGTGGGCCTCGCCTCCGACGGCCAGGGGTTCCTCGAGGCGCGGATCCCCTGGACCCTGCTGCAGGTCACTGATCCCAGCAGCCGGACGGTCCTCGATGATCCCGAGGAGAAAAGCCCCGGCCCCATGGGGACCGCCGTCACCCCCGGGTTCAGATTCGTGCTGGCGGCCCTGGATGCCGACAAACCGCTCTGGGAGGGTCAAGGCACCGTCCGCCGCACCCTTCCCCCCACCCTCCAGGGCCGGATCCCCCTGCCACCACGCTTCACCTGGCCGACCTGGAACCAGCCGACCTACCATCGTTTCCGGAAGCAGTCCTTCACGATCTACCAGAAAGCCCTGGCCGACACCCCCGATGAACCGAGGTTGCCCCGATGATCCACCCCGCCCCGCCCGTCCAGCAGGAGCCCGCTCCCGCCCCGGATGCCTCCCTCCTCTTGAGGCAGGCCCGGGACCTGCGCTCGCAGAAGCGCCTGCCCGAAGCCGTGGCGGTGTACACCCGCATGCTGGAGCTCTGGAGGGACCAGCCGGACGCGCTGCTGGAGCGCGCCCGGACTCTGAGCTGGATGAAGCGGTTCGATGAGGCCATCCGCGACCTGAAGCGCCACCGGGAGGTCCATCCGGAGCTCGCGGCGGAGTCCGAGCCCGTCCTGGCGCGGGTGACCGCCTGGTCCCGACAGTTCAAGGAGGCCGTGCGGATCCTCGCACCCTACGTGGCCAAGGGGGACCGCCAGGCCACCCTGGACACCGCCACCTACCTCAGCTGGGACGGACGACTGGACCGGAGCCTGGCCCTCACCGGCGCCTGGCTGAAGGACCACCCGGCGGACCGGGACTTCCTCATCAACCGCGGCCGGGTGCTGGGCTGGCGGGGAAGGCACGGCCAAGCCCGCCAGGCCTACGAGGCTGTTCTCCGCCAGGCCCCGGCGGACCGGGAAGCCCTGCTGGGCCTGGCCCAGCTGGACCTCTGGGCCGGCGATCCCGAGGCCGCGGACCGCCGCCTGGCCAGCCTCCCGCCCGAGGATGCGCGGACCCCCGAGGCGGAGCTCATGCGCGCCCAGGTCGACCAGAGGATGGGGCACCTCCGCCGGGCCCGGACCCGGACCGAGGCCCAGCTGGGCAATCCGGACATCCGCGAGGATGCCCAGTCCAGGCTTCGCGGCCTCGTCGACGCCCAGGGCCCCTGGCTCGAGCTCTCCCAGATCCGTACGGATTCCAATGAGGGCCTGCGGGCCCAGACCCAGCGGGTGGACGCGGCGGTCCCGTTCTTGGATGGCAGCCTGCGGTTCGGGGGCGCTTTCGACCGGCTCGACCAGAGCGGCGGAGCCGAGCGCAAACCCCGGGAATGGTCGGTGGGGATCAGCCACCCCCTGGGGACGCGCTTCATGGCTTCGGCCCAGGCGGGCCGGGTGGATGACGTGGGCGGGGAGGCCGCGGGCTTCCACAGCCTGGCCCTGGGCTGGCGCGCGGCCAAGGGCCTGAACCTGGTCCTCTCCCATACCTTCGCGCCGAACCTGGCCACGCCCCTGGCCGTGGACCTCCGCACCTACACCCGGACCTGGGCCCTGGGCGGGAACTGGGTCTTCAACCAGACCCTCGACCATGCGGCTCTCACCGCGGACCGCGCCTTCCTTTCCGCCGGCGCCGCGCGGACCGGGCTCCGCGCCGAGGCCGGGCACCGCTTCCCCTTCGAGGCGGGCGAGTGGCGCCTGGGGCTTTCCGGCCGCCTCATCGACCAGGACCGCTCCCTCCGGGTCGGCTTCTTCAATCCCGAGCGGTACCGCTACTACGGCGCCACCGCCGGGGCGTCCCTGCGGCAGGAGGAGCGCTGGGAGCTCGCCCTCGACGCCTGGGGGGGGCGGCAGACGGTGAACCAGGGGTCCAGCCAGTTCACCTGGGGGTACACCCTGGCCGCCACCTGGACGCCCGGAGGGTCGGCCGTATCCCTCTTTGCCGCCTGGGACCAGAGCGTGGCGGGGCTGCCCATCTCCGACCCCCTCGATCCCACCAGCTACCGGGACCACACCCTCCGCTGCGGGCTCCGGATCCGTGGGAATCGCTGGATTTGGTAGAAAGGCGGTAGACTTTTTTCCGATGACTCGACGCTGGCCAGAGCAAACGACCGTCCTGGTGGTGGAAGATGACCCCGCGACGGCCAAGATCATCCAGGTCCGCCTGGAGATGGAGGGGCTGAAGGTGCTCGTGGCCGCCAACGGCATGGAGGCCCTCGAGCTCCTCCGCCAGGAGAAGGTCGATCTGGTCACCACGGACCTCATGATGCCGGCCATGAACGGCTTCCGGCTGGTGCAGGAGATCCGGGACCTCCCGCCCCCCAAGGGGCGCCTCCCCATCCTGCTCCTTTCCAGCAACCACAGCGAACAGGACATGGTGCGGTGCCTGGCGGCAGGCGCGGACGACTACATGGCCAAACCGATCTCGGTCCAGGTGATGGTAGAGCGGCTGTGGCGGCTCTACGAACGCTCCCATCGCGCGGGGTGAGCCATCCTCCCCATCCACCTGTCCCACAGCGTCCTGCTGCCTGTCCTCCGTTGGGCGACCCTCGGCCTGGTCTGCCTGGTGGTCGCACTGGTGCTGCTGGGCAGCATCATGCAGTACCGCAAGGACCGCCGGAACCGGCACCGCATCGCCCGCTACCAGGCCTGGGAAGGCCAGCTCACGGACTACCTCTTCAAGAAGGGCTATGAGCGCGGCGGCTTCGGCCAGGTCGCCTGGTCGGACCGGTGGCTGTTCAGGGATTTCCTCGCCCGCTACCAGTCCACCATTGCCGGCCAGGAATCCGAGCTGCTGCGGGAGCTGTACCTCAGCATGGGCATCCACGCCACCCTGCCCCAGCGGCTGCGGGACCGCGACCCCAAGGTCCGCGCGCAGGCCGCCAAGGAGATCGCCATCTTCCGCCTGGATGAGCCGGCCGAGCATGTGCCGCCCCCGGTAACGGCCCGACCCTGGCGCTGGAAGCCCGGAGTCCGGATGGAAGGCTACCTCGAGCTGGTCCTGCCACTGCTGGATGATCCCGTCCCCTTCGTCGCCCACACGGCCGCCCAGACCCTGACCCACAGCCGGAGCCTGACCTACGCCGCCCCGGTCCTCGCCTGGGTCATGCGGGAGGAGCTCTACCAGCGGGAGCGGCTGCTCCGGGTGCTGGAAGGCTTCGGTCCCATCCTCCTGCCGTGGATGAAGGAGAACCTGGAGTCGCCCGACCAGAACCCCGAGCCCTGGATCCTCTACGCCCTGCTGGTGGGCTCCCACCGGCATCGCGAGTCCCAGCCCCGCCTGCTGTGGCTGCTGGGGATCCCGAGCGTGGACCTGAGGGCTTCCGTCCTCAAGGCCCTCATCATCCTCGCGGACCCGCTGGTCTATCCCAAGGTACTGAGCTTCGCCGCCAGCCCCGCCTGGGAGATCCGGACCCAGGTCGCCCGGGCCCTGGGCGTGCTGGGCGGGCCTTCCGCCGTTCCGGACCTGCTGCCCCTGATGGCCGACCCCGTGTACGAGGTCCGCCGGAACGCCGCCCAGAGCCTCGTGGACCTCGGCCATTCCGGCGTCTCGGCCCTGACCTGGCTGGCGGACGATCCGGCCGCCGACCGCTTCGCCCGCGACATCGCCCGGGAGCGGCTCGAATGGGCGGATGAACGGGGGCACATGTGACGGTCCTGGTCTTCCTCACCGCCCTCGTGGAGTGGAGCATCCTCCTCTACTTCCTCGCCACGAACCTGACACACCTGGCCCTGATCCTGAGGGCCTTCTTCTCCATCCGGAACTACCTGGACGCCGTCGGCATCGACCGCCTCGACACGGCCTTCGAGACCAGCCACTTCAAGCCCATCACCCTGATCTGCCCCGTCTACAACGAGGAGGCCGGTTCGGTGGCGAGCATCAACAGCCTCATCAGCCTCCGCTATCCGGAATTCCAGGTGGTGGTGGTGAGCGACGGCAGCACCGACGCCACCCTCGAGCGCCTCATCACCGCCTTCAAGCTCCAGCCCAGCCAGCGGGTCGTACGCCAGCTGCTGCCCACCCAGGAGGTGCGCGGCATCTACGAGAGCGCCTACGTCCCCAACCTGGTGGTGGTGGACAAGGCGAACGGCGGGAAGGCCGACGCCCTGAACTGCGGCATCAACCTCGCCCGCTATCCCCTGGTCTGCTGCATGGATGGCGACAGCCTCCTGGAGAACGACGCCCTCCTGCGCATCGCCCGGCCCTTCATGGACCGGCCCGACCTGGTGGCCTCGGGGGGCGTGGTCCGCCCCCTCAACGGGTGCAAGGTCACGCCCATGGGCATCCGCGGCATCTTCCTGCCCGACTCCTGGCTCGCCCGCTTCCAGATCGTCGAATACCTCCGGGCCTTCCTGTTCGCCCGGGTGGGCCTGGCCTCCCTGGACAGCATGTTCATCGTCAGCGGCGCCTTCGGGGTCTTCCGCAAGGATCTGGTCGTGGCGGCCGGCGGCTTCGAGACCGCCACCATCGGCGAGGACTTCGAGCTGGTCGTGCGCCTGCACCGCTGCCTGCGCGAGGAGAAGCGCCCCCATCACATCACCCTGGTGCCGGACCCGGTGTGCTGGACCGAGGTGCCCGAGGATTTCCGCGGACTCGGACGGCAGCGGAACCGCTGGCAGCGGGGCCTCCTGGAGACCCTCTGGCGGCACCGGCGCATGTGCTTCAACCCCCGGTACGGCCGCATCGGGCTCTTCTCGATGCCCTACTTCCTCTTCTTCGAAGCCCTGGCGCCCGTCATTGAAGTCAGCGGGTATCTGGTGTTCGTCTGGGCCCTCTGGACCCACTCCATCAACGGCACCTTCGCCATCCTGTTCGTCTACGTGGCCCTGCTCCTCGGCGTGCTGAACTCCGTCGTGGCCGTGGTGCTGCAGGAGATCAGCGGCCACCGGTACCAGGGCCTGAAGGCCTGGATGCTGCTGCTCTTCACGGCCGTGGTCGAGAACTTCGGCTACCGCCAGCTGACCGTCTGGTGGCGCCTGAAGGGCACCTTCGACTGGATCCGCGGCAAGAACAGCTGGGGTCACGTGAAGCGCAGGGGCCTCACCACGCACCCGGCACCGGATGAACCGCCCCAGGGTTGACGAATACCTGTTGCCAGACCATTCTGATCCCTTGATCTTTGGCAGTCCGATAGCGCTATCCAGAAAGGTGGAGGGAAAGGCCCTGTGAAACCTTGGCAACCTGCGAAAGCAAGGTGCCAATTCCTGCCCCCGGCGTGTCCGGGGGGAAGATACCGAATGATTCAGACTGACCCGAGACCTCCTGGATGCCGATAAACGGATTGCCGCCCCAGGCGCATCCATGACCCACCCCTCCTTCCAGAAGGCCCTCGCCGAGGGCGAATGCTTCCTCTTCGACGGCAGCACGGCCACGGCCCTGCATGACCGCGGCATCACCCTGCAGCGCAGCTTCGAGGAGTGCAACCTCAAGGCGCCGGACCTGCTGCTGGCCATCCACGGGGAGTTCCTGGCGGCTGGCGCCCAGGTGCTCACCACCAACACCTGGGGCGCCAACCGCCTCAAGCTGGCCGCCCGGGGCCTGGAGGGCCACCTCGACGCCATCAACCGTGAGGGCGTGGCCCTGGCGAAACAGGCCATCACCCAACAGGGCGCCCGAGCCTGGGTGGCGGGCTGCATCGGCCCTCTGGGGGTCCGGATCGAGCCCTGGGGGCCCACCTCCTTCGACGAGGCCCGCGCCCTCTTCCGCGAGCAGGCCGAGGCCCTCGCCGGGGCCGGGGCGGATCTGATCGTGCTGGAGGCCTTCGAGGACTTGAATGAGATCCACCAGGCCCTCCTCGCCATCAAGGAGGTGGGCGACCTGCCCGTCGCGGCCCTGATGACCACCGGCGACGATGGCCAGGCCCTGTTCGGTGCCGAGCCCGAGTGGTTCATCAAGCAGCTGGACACCTGGGGCGCCGACTTGGTCGGCCTCATCGGCGGCAACGGGCCGGCCCCCCAGCTGCGCCTGCTGGAACGCCTGAAGGCCGTCACCGCCAAGCCCATCGTCCTCCAGCCGAACCCCGGGCTACCCCACCAGGTGGACGGCCGGCTCATCTACGGGGCGAGCCCGGAGTACCTGGGCGGCTTCGCGGCCCGCGCCCTGGCGGCCGGCGCCCGGGCCGTGGGTGGGTGCAGCGGCACCACGCCGGCCCACATCCGGGCCATGCGGGGGGCCTTCCGCCAGGAACGGGCCTTCGTGCAAGGGGGCGGCGGCTTCGAGCTGAAGCCGCACGAGCAGCCCCAGGCCGAGGTGCCATTCCCCTACCGCAGCCGGTTCAGCCTCAAGCTGGCGCAGAACGAGTTCATCCACACCGTGGAACTGGTGCCGCCCAAGGGCATGGAATACGACAAGCTCCTGGCCAAGACCCGCCAGTGCCGCGCCCTGGGCGTGGACGCCATCAACGTGCCCGACGGCCCCCGCGCCATGGCCCGCATGTCCGCCCTGGCCACGGCCCTCATCATCGAGCAGCAGGTGGGCCTGGAGACCATCCTCCACTACGCCTGCCGCGACCGGAACCTGCTGGGCATGCAGAGCGACCTCCTGGGCGCGGCGGGCCTGGGCCTGAGGAACATCCTGGCCGTGACGGGCGATCCGCCGAAGCTGGGGCCCTATCCTCAGGCCACGGCGGTCTTCGATGTGGACGCCATCGGCCTGGTGAACATGCTGAAGCGCCTGAACACGGGTCTCGACCTGGGCGGCGCCAGCATCGGCAAGCCCACCTCCTTCAGTGTGGGCGTGGGCGCCAACCCTGTGGCCCCGGACCTGGAGCGGGAGAAGGCCCGGTTCCGCTACAAGGTGGAGGCCGGCGCCCAGTGGGCCATCACCCAGCCTGTCTTCGACGCCGAGAGCCTGTTCCGCTTCCTGGACTTCACCGAGTCCCTGGACGGCCGGGGCGGCCTGCCCATCATCGCCGGCATCTGGCCCCTCAAGAGCCTGCGCAACGCGGAGTTCATGGCCAATGAGGTGCCCGGCGTCTTCATGCCGCCCGCCATCCTGGCCCGCATGGCCAAGTGGGCCACCGCCGAAGACCAGGTCAAGGAGGGCCTGGCCATCGCCCAGGAGATCATCGAGACGATCCGCCCCCGCATCCGCGGGCTCCAGCTCAGCGCCCCCTTCGGCCAGGTGGAACTGGTGGCGCCCCTGCTGCCGAAACGGGAGGTCGCATGAGCGCGAAGGTCCACTTCCTCCTCGAGGATCTGCTGGTGGAGGCGCCGGAGGGCACGCCCCTGCAGCGCATCGCCGACGCCGCCGGGGCGGACATCACCTTCGGCTGCCGCACGGGCTCCTGCGGCACCTGCCGGGTGCGGGTGGTGGAGGGCCTGGCCCACTGCAGCGACATGGGCACGGAGGAACGGGACTTCCTCCGGGGCCTGGAGGCCCCCCCCGACCAGCGCCTGGCCTGCCAGGTGATCATCCACGGCGATGTCGCCATCGACTATCTCGGGCTCTGACATGACGACCCTCGATGCGCTCCTCCGCGACAAGGTGCTGCTGCTGGATGGCGGCATGGGCACGCAGATCTTCGCCCGCAAACCCACCGTGGAGGACTACGGCAGCGCAGCGCTGGAGGGCTGCGTGGACCTGCTCACGGAGCGGCGACCCCAATGGATTCGCGAGATCCACGAAAGCTACTTCAACGCGGGCGCCGACGCTGTGGAGACCAACACCTTCGGGGCGAATCCCCTGGTGCTGGGCGAGTTCGGCCTGTCCGACAAGGCCTACGCCCTGAACGTGCAGGCGGCCTCGCTCGCCCAGGAGGTGGCCCGCAGCTTCGACCGGCCCCGCTTTGTCATCGGCTCCGTGGGCCCGGGCACCAAGCTCATCACCCTGGGCCACGTGGGCTACGCCGACCTGCTCGCCTCGTACCGCGTGCAGATGGACGGGCTCCTGGACGGCGGCGCCGACGCCATCCTCATCGAAACCTGCCAGGACCTGGGCCAGATCAAGGTGGCCGTGCGCGCCGCCCGCGAGGCCATGGCCGCCAAGCGCCGGAAGGTGCCGCTCTGGGTGCAGGCCACCGTGGAGACCACGGGCACGCTCCTGGTGGGTTCCGACATTTCCGCCGTGCTCACCAGCGTGGAGCCCCTGGGTCTCGACGTGCTGGGCCTGAACTGCGCCACGGGGCCCGACGAGATGCACATGCACCTGCAGACCCTCGCCGAAGCCAGCCCCTTCCGCATCAGCTGCCTGCCCAACGCGGGCCTGCCGGTGAACGTCGACGGCCAGGTGGTCTACCCCCTGCATCCCGCAGCCTTCGCGCCCAAGGTGCTGCATGCGGCCGCGGAGTTCGGCCTTGCCATCGTGGGCGGCTGCTGCGGCACCACGCCGGATCACATCGAGGCCCTGGCGGCGGGCGTGGAGAAACTGAACGCCCCCGTGCGCTCACCGAAGCTCGAGCGCAGCGCGGCCAGCCTCTACCAGAGCGTGGCGCTCCGGCAGGAACCCGCGCCCCTCATCGTCGGCGAGCGGACCAACGCCAACGGCTCGAAGAAGTTCCGCGACCTGCTGGCCGCCGAGGACTGGGACGGCATGGTCGCGCTGGCCAAGGAACAGCAGAAGGAGGGTGCCCACCTGCTGGATCTCTGCGTGGCCTACGTGGGCCGGGACGAGGTGCGCGACGCCGACGAGCTGCTGGGCCGCATGATCACCCAGATCACCCTGCCCCTGGTGATCGACAGCACGGAGGTGCCGGTCCTCGAGCGGGCCCTGCAGCGATCCCCGGGCAAGTGCGTGGTGAACTCCATCAACTTCGAGGACGGCGAAGGCAAAGCCCGGAAGATCCTGGACCTGTGCAAGACCTATGGCGCCGCCGTGGTGGCCCTCACCATCGACGAGCGGGGCATGGCCAAGACGCGGGCAGAGAAGCTGGCGGTGGCCCGCCGCCTGCATGCCCTCGTGGTGGGCGAGTACGGATTCGATCCCGGCGACCTGATCATCGATCCACTGACCTTCACCCTGGGCAGCGGCGAAGAGGAATTCCGGGGCTCCGCAGTCGAAACTCTGGAGGCCCTGCGGCTCATCAAGGCCGAGCTGCCGGGCGTGATGACCATCCTGGGCGTGAGCAACGTGAGCTTCGGCCTGAACCCCGCGGCCCGGCACGTGCTCAATGCCCTCATGCTCTACCACGGCGTGAAGCACGGCCTCGACATGGCCATCTTCAACGCCTCCAAGGTGCTCCCCGTCGCGAAGATCGACCCCGAGGACCGCCGCATGGTCGAGGACCTGATCTTCGACCGGCGCTCCGGGGGCTACGATCCCCTCAAGGCCGTCCTGGCGCGATTCAGTGACCGCAAGGCCTCCGTGGTGGACGACCACCGGGCCGACCTGCCCGTGCTGGAACGCCTGCGGCGCGGCATCCTCGATGGCGAGAAGCAGGCCATCCTGGCCGATGTGGATGAGGCTCTGAAGGACCACGATCCCCTCAGTCTCATCAACGAGGTGCTGCTGGGCGCCATGAAGGTGGTGGGCGAGCGCTTCGGCGCGGGCGAGATGCAGCTGCCGTTCGTGCTGGAGAGCGCCGAGGCCATGAAGGCCGCCATCAAGCGCATCGAGCCCCACCTGCCGAAGGAGTCGAACTACCAGAAGGGCCGCATCCTCCTGGCCACCGTGAAGGGCGATGTCCACGACATCGGCAAGAACCTGGTGGACATCATCCTCAGCAACAACGGCTTCGAGGTGCGGAACCTGGGCATCAAGCAGCCCATCGAGGCCATCCTCAAGGAACTGGAACTGTGGCCTGCGGATGCCATCGGCCTCTCGGGCCTGCTGGTGAAGTCCACCGTGATCATGAAGGAGAACCTGCACTTCATGGAAGAGCAGGCGCAGCGCGTGCCCGTCATCCTGGGCGGTGCGGCCCTCACCCGCGACTATGTGGAGGGCGACTGCCGGCGATCGTATTCGGGCGCGGTCCTCTATGCCGAGGATGCCTTCGAAGGCCTGCGGCACATGCAGGCCTTGGTTGCGGGGGAAACCAGCGTCCCGGCCCCTGCACCCGCCGCGACCGCGGCTGGCGATATCAAAATACTGAAGCGAGGTAGCGCTTCGGTGCCGCTCACGGAACCGGGCCAGAGCAGCTGGGTGCGCCATGACGCGCCCCCGCCGGCACCGCCTTTCTGGGGCGTGCGGGAACTCGCGGACGCACCCGCGGATCTGTTCGCGCACCTGGACGAGTTCGCCCTCGTGCGCAACCGTTGGGGCTACAGCCAGGGCAGCCAGGGCGACGAGGCCTTCGCCGCGGTGCTGCGGGACAAGGCCGAGCCCCAGCTGGCGCGATGGAAGGAGCGTCTCGCGGCCGACCCGGTCTTCCAGCCCAGGGCCCGCTACGGGTACTTCCCCGTACGTGCGGAAGGCGATGCGCTGCGCGTGCTCGATCCCGCTGATCGCTCCAGGACGCTCGCGGTGCTCGCCTTCCCGCGCCAGGGTGCGGGAAGACGGCTCTGCATCGCGGACTTCTTCCGGGCCGACGCCACCGACGTGCTGGCCCTCCAGCTCGTCACCCTGGGGCAGGCCGCCGCGGATCACGCGGCGAAGCTCTACCGGGAGGACGGCTACGCGGACTACTTCGCCTTCCATGGCCTCGCCACGGAACTGACGGAGGCCTACGCCGAGCGGCTCCATGCCCGCATTCGCCACGAGCTGGGCATCCACCTCAAGGATCTGCCGGGCCGGGCCCTCTTCGCTCAGGGCTACCAGGGCTCCCGCTATTCCTACGGCTACCCCGCCTGCCCGGATCTCGCCGGCAACGGCCCCATCCTGGACCTCCTGCAGGGCCCGGAGATCGGCGTCCACCTCAGCGACAGCCACCAGATGGACCCCGAATACAGCACCAGCGCCCTGGTGGCCTGGCATCCCCAGGCACGGTACTTCTCCGTGTAGGCGATCCCGCCGGCCGGCGGCAGGTCCCTACTGGGCCCGGGCCTTGTCCATGACCTTCTGGCGGAGCTCCCCGAACTCAGCTTCGGTGATGAGCCCGTCCTTCTTCAGCTTCTCGAGCTTTTCCAGTTCCAGGCGCAAGTCGAACGCCGGGGCGGCCGGTCGGTCCTGGGGGGCCGCTTCCCGCGCCTCCAGGCCTTTCTTGGCCCGGGCCTCTGCGGTGCCCCGGGCCGCCCGCCCGGCCTTGAGGTCCTCGAGGGTGCCGAAGGCGACCACCTTGCCGTCCACGAAGCGGATGTACTGGGTGCGGCTGTTGATCTTGATGGCTCCGTACCGATCATAGGCTTCGTACTCATGCACTTCCGTGTCGTTGACGACCGTCGTCTTGGAGGGGTTCCCGACACGCTCGATCACCTCCCGCTTGGTCATCCCCACCCGGAGTTTGGTCACGTCCAGGTCCGGCCGCGTGCAGCCCACGGACACAGCCGCGGGAAGGGCGATCATCAGGGCGGCAAGGCGTCGCTGCATGGGAGGGCTCCAGTCCGGGCAGGCCTTCCACCCCGGGGAGCGGCGCCTGACAGGAGCAGTGTGCCAGAGGCTGGCATCCAGGGAACCCGCAGCCGGGAGGGGCCCGCATCCCCTCCTTTTTTCGGTGCAGGCGACGATGGCCCTTGCCAGGAGGCTGCTGGAGCGCTACCTTTTCTGACCGGCCCTTCGGGGCCGTTCTCTTACGAGATCCTTGTCAGTTCCATAGCGAGTTATCCAGAAAGGTGGAGGGACGGGCCCTGTGAAACCTTGGCAACCTGCGAAAGCAAGGTGCCAATTCCTGCCGCGATTGAGTGATCAAGCGCGGAGAGATGTCGAGCTGTGTCGAGCTGACGCAATCATCGAAGGGGGCCCGAGAAATCGGGCCCCCTTTTGCTTTTCCTGGACTTGCTTGGACAGACGAGGCCTCGGCCTTTTCAACTTTGCTTTTTCAGGAGACGCCATGAGCGCCACCCCCACGCCCCGCTTCGAGACCCTCGCCCTCCACGGGGGCCACAGCCCGGATTCGGACACCAAGAGCCGGGCCGTGCCCATCTACCAGACCACGAGCTATGTGTTCGACAGCACGGAGCACGGCGCGGCCCTCTTCAACCTGGAGGTACCGGGAAACATCTACACCCGGATCATGAACCCCACCACGGCCGTGCTGGAGCAGCGCGTGGCCCAGCTGGAGGGCGGCATCGGCGCCCTGGCCACGGCCTCCGGCCAGGCGGCCATCACGCTCGCCCTCACCACCCTGCTGCGGGGCGGCGACCACGTGGTGGCCGGCAACAACCTCTACGGCGGCACCTACAACCTGCTGAGCCATACCCTGCCCCGCGCGGGCATCACCACCACCTTCGTGGATTCGACGAAGCCCGAGGCCTTCCGCGCCGCCCTCCGGCCCGAGACCCGCGCCATCTACATCGAGGCCGTGGGCAACCCCAAGCTGGACGTACCCGAGTTCGAGGCCATCGCCGCCATCGCCCACGCGGCGGGTATCCCGCTCATCGTGGACAACACCCTGCCCAGCCCCTACCTGCTGAACCCCTTCAAGCTCGGCGCGGACATCGTGGTCCACAGCGCCACCAAGTACCTCGGCGGCCACGGCACCTCCGTGGCGGGCCTCATCGTGGACGGCGGCACCTTCGACTGGAAGAGCGGCAAGTTCCCCGAGTTCACCGAGCCCTTTGCCGCCTATCACGGCGCCATCCTGGCCGACCTCGCCGGGCCCGCGGCCTTCATCACCAAGGCCCGCATCGAGGGCCTGCGCGACACCGGCGCGGCCCTGAGCCCCTTCAACGCCTTCCTCATCCTCCAGGGCATCGAGACGCTGCACCTCCGCGTGGAGCGCCACGGAGCGAACGCCCTGGCCCTGGCCCAGTGGCTTTCGACCCACCCCAAGGTGGCCTGGGTGAACTACCCCGGCCTGCCCACCAGCCCGAACCACGCCGCCGCGGCCCGCTACTTCCGCAAGGGCGCGGGCTTCGGCGGCATCCTCACCTTCGGCCTCAAACCCTCAGCCTCGGGGGGCGGGCTGAAGGCCGGCGGGGCGCTCATCGATGCCGTGCAGCTCTTCTCGCGCCTGGCCAACCTGGGCGATGCCAAGAGCCTCATCATCCATCCCGCCACCACCACCCACGCCCAGCTCTCCACCGAGGAGCGCGCGGCCACCGGCGTCACCGACGATCTGGTCCGCCTCTCCGTGGGCCTCGAACACATCGACGACCTCATCGAGGACCTGGACCAGGCCCTGGCCAAGGCCTGAGGGAGCCGCAGCCATGCCTGTCAAAGTCCCGGCCTCCCTGCCTGCCCGCGGCGTCCTGGAAGCGGAGAACGTGTTCCTGATGGAGGAGCACCGCGCCCTCCATCAGGACATCCGCCCGCTCCGCATCGCGATCCTGAACCTGATGCCCACCAAGATCGCCACGGAGACGCAGCTCCTGCGTCTGCTGGGGAACACCCCCCTGCAGGTGGAGGTCACGCTGCTCCACATGGCCTCCCACGAGGCGAAGAACACACCAGCGGAACATCTGCTGGAGCACTACGTGTCCTTCGCGGAGGTGCGCGGGCAGACCTTCGACGGGCTCATCGTCACCGGCGCCCCTGTGGAGACGCTGCCCTTCGAGTCCGTGGACTACTGGCCGGAGCTGGCGGAGCTGCTGGACTGGGCGCGCACGCATGTGTTCTCCAGCCTCTTCATCTGCTGGGGCGCCCAGGCGGCTCTCCACCGCTACTACGGGATTCCCAAGCATCCCCTGGCGGAGAAGCTGTTCGGCGTCTTCCCGCACCGGCTGAACACCCGCCACGAGCGGATCGTGCAGGGCTTCGACGATGCGTTCTTCGCGCCCCACTCCCGCCACACGGAGACCCGCCGCGCGGACATCCTGGCGGAACCGGGGCTGGAGCTGCTCGCCGAATCCGAGGAGGCCGGGGTGTATCTCGTCCAGTCCAGGGACCGGCGGCAGGTCTTCGTCACGGGGCACTCGGAGTACGACCCGGGCACCCTCCAGGGCGAGTACGCCCGGGACCTCGGCAAGGGCCTGCCCATCGGCATCCCGAAGAACTACTTCCCCGGCGATGACCCGGCCCGCGAGCCGCTGGTGCGCTGGCGGAGCCACGCGAACCTCCTCTTCTCCAACTGGCTGAACTACTTCGTCTACCAGGAGGCGCCCTTCGACCTTCGGCCCCTCCCGCTGGAAGGGAGGCAGGCATGACCCTGAAAGTCCTCAAGTTCGGCGGCAGTTCCGTGGGCAGCGCCGAGGCCCTCCGCCGGGCGGCGGCCATCGTGAAGGAAGAGCTGCCCTCGGGCGGCCTCGTGGTGGTGTCCGCCCTCCGCGGCACCACGGATCGCATCCTCGAGGCCTGCGCCGCCGCCAGCGCGGGCCGTCTGCCCGAAGCCCAGACTCACCTGGCCGGGCTCCGGAGCCGGCACCGCGAGACGGCCGCAGGCCTGGGGCTGCTGGACACCGTCACGGCCGAGTGGGATCCCCTGTTCGACCGGCTGGACCAGCTGCTCACGGGCATGGCCATGCTGGGTGAAGCCACGGCCCGGGGCCGGGATTCCGCCCTGGCCGTGGGTGAGACCCTGTCGGCGCACCTGGCGGCGGCCTGCTTCGGCGGCACCTTCCGGGAAGTCCGCGAGGTGATGCGGACCGACGCCCGCTTCGGCAAGGCCCGGCCGCAGCTCGCGGACCTCCGCGTCGCGGCGGCCCCCTGGCGCGCATCGCTGGCAGCTGGCGCCCTGTGGATCACGCAGGGCTTCCTGGGGGCCACTTCCGAAGGCCTCACCACCACCCTGGGCCGGGGCGGTTCCGACACCAGCGCCACGCTGCTGGGCGAAGCCCTGGAGGCCGACGAGGTGCAGATCTGGACCGACGTCGACGGCGTGCTGACGGCGGATCCCAGTCTGGTACCCGAGGCCCGGCCCATCCCCCAGATGAGCCTGGGCGAGGCCGAGGCCCTCAGCGCCTTCGGGGCCAAGGTGCTCCATGCGGACTCCCTCGCCCCCGGAGGCCGCGCGGGCTTCCGGCTCGTGGTGGCCAACACGCTGCGGCCGAGCGCCTCCCGCACCGAGATCCTGCCGGTGCCCCCGCGCCGCGAGCCCGGAGCCGTCACCTCCGTGGCCTACAAGGAGGGGCTCAGCCTTCTGCGCTTCCCCGCCTCGGAGGGCCTGGAACCGCCCCTGGAGGCCGCCCGGCGCCTGGAGGAGGCCGGGGCCCTGCGCTTCGGCCTGGTGTCGAGCCCCGCCGGCACCCTGCTGGCCGTGCGGCCGGACACCCCGGCCGCGGCCAAGGTCATGGAGGATCTGGCCGCCTCGGGCCCGGAGCTGGAAACCGGCTGGGCCGTGGTGGCCCTGGTGGGCGAGGGCCTGCGGGCCGACCCCCTGGCCGCCCTGCGCCACCTGGCGGCCCTGGGTCAGGAACCCGTGGGCGGCCTCCTCACGGGCAGCAGCACCGTCTCCATCGCCTTCCTCGTGCCCGAATCCCGGCTGGGCGACCTGATCCCCCGCCTCCACGCCCGCTGCGTGGACCGCCGGCCCCTGTCCCCATCCGAGGCGTGCCAGCTGGCTGGATGATCCGGGCCCGGGCCCTCAACCCTGGCGAAGCAGCCAGGCCGTGAGGCGGGTGTGGAAATCTTCGGGATGTTCGAGATCCGTGGGGCGCAACCGGGCAGGGTGGGAGGGATCCCCCAGCACGAGGGGAACCGCATCCACCAGGTTGGGCAGGCGGTGGCCATCCGGCAGGGACCAGAGCCCACCCCGGCCCTCGTCCTCGCGCAACTGCGACGCCTGGCGTCGGTCGCCCCTTGTCTCGCAGACCATCATCTTTCCCCTGTGAAATCTAAAAGATAGGCCTGCCTTCCCCAGGCGCCACCTGCTCCTCCGGAGCCCGGCGGATTCGTGACGGAAGCCATCCGGGCCCGGCCCGGCGCGGTCCAGCCTGGACGATGTCTCAATACCTGTCAGAACTTGATTCCACCTGGATTTTTCCGCGGCTCCGCCTGACCACCCCGCCCGGATGGACGTACATTTCCCGTACGCGGGCCCATCCCCCCGCGGGAACAGGCGGAAGCCATGAGATCCCTCACCGAATGCCCGACCAGCTCCCTGGAATGGTGGCGGCAAGACGCCACCCCGCTGGCCTTTGAACTGCGCGCCGAGGGTGGAACCTTCGCCACCCTCGCCTTCCTGGACCCGGAGCACATCCTGGCCCGCGTGGAGACCGCCGAGGGGACCTGGACCCTCAAGCACCTGGGCGTCATGAACCCGGTCGTGACCCTGCGCGAGGAGGGCGGGAAGGTCAACCTCGCCACCTTCCACCCCCACACCCTGCGGCACGGGAAGCTGGAATTCCAGGACGGGGCGGTCTTCGACTGGACCTGGCACCACGGCATGGGTCCCGGAGGAACCTTCTCGGATCCGGAAGGCCTGCCCCTGGTCCGGCTCCATGCCCGCACCGGAAGGGATCTCACCTCCCTTCCGGGCATCGAGCATGGCGACGTCGACCTGAACTCGGAGCACTCCGCGCGCTTCCGGCATGCCCTGCTGGCGGCCTTCGGCTGGTACCTGATCCTCTTCGACCATCTGAAGGAACGGGATGCCGTGGCCGCGGAAACCGCGCTCAGGATGTAGCGTCTAGCCCAGGAACTTCTTCAGCAGATCCAGGCCGAGGCCGCCCTCGGGGAGGCTGCCCTGGGGGCTCAGCTTGTCGATCACCTGGGGCAGGAGGCTGGCCAGGCCCGAGGCGGCCTCGTCGTGGGAGACGCCCAGCTGGCCGGCCAGTTGCTGCACCTGTTCCGAGCCCAGGGCCGCCTGCACGTGCTCGGCGCTGATGGGCTGGTTCTCGCCGGTGCCGACCCACGAGGCCACCTGGTCGCCCAGTCCCTTCTCCTGGAACTGGCCCAGCAGGCCCTGGAGGCCGCCGGGGTGGTTCTGGATGAGGCCCATGACGGCACCCATGAGCGGGTTGCCGCCCTCCGCTTGACCGCCCTGCCCCATCAGACCGCCCACCATGTCCAGCAGACCCATGACATCCTCCTCGGGAAGTGGAGCCCCAGGGTCCATCCGGATCGCCCCCGGGGCAAGGCTCATCCCGTGGAATGTTCGAAACAGCCCGGCATCCGTTGACCCTGGTTCCGGACCAAGCGTAGGGTGGGACCACCATCTCTCCATCAGACAGGGGGTTCCCATGCTCCACCTCATCTGGACCTGCATCATCGGTCTCGTCGCCGGCGCCGTGGCGAAGCTCGTCATGCCGGGCAAGGATCCGGGCGGGTGGATCATCACCATGGTCCTCGGCATCGCGGGCTCCTTCCTGGGCACCTGGATCGGGCGAGCCGTGGGGCACTACCAGGCAGGCCAGGGTGCCGGCTTTCTCATGTCCGTGGTGGGCGCGGTGATCCTGCTGGGCATCTACCACATCTACAAGCGGGCCACGGCCTGATGGGCCCAGCGCAGACCCTGGCGGCCATCCTCGGCCTCTCCACCGTCTCCGGCATCAACCTCTACCTCACGGTGCTCCTGGTGGGCGCCGGACAGCGTTTCGGCTGGATCCACGGCCTGCCCCCGGACCTGACCATCCTCAGCCACCCGGTGGTGCTGGGCGTGGCCGCGATCCTGTTCCTCCTGGAGTTCCTGGCGGACAAGATCCCCTTCATCACGCCCATCTGGGACGGGCTCCACACCTTCATCCGGCCCATGGGCGGCGCCCTGCTGGCCCTGGGGGCCGCCGGCGAGCTGCATCCCGTGGCCAAGGTGCTGGCCCTGCTGGCGGGCGGCACCATCGCCCTGGGCACCCACGGCAGCAAGATGGGCGTGCGGCTCCTGGCCCACACCGCGCCCGAGCCCGCCAGCCACAGCATCCTCAGCGTGGCGGAGGATGTGGGCGTGGCGGCCCTGCTCGCCCTGGCCTACCGCCATCCCGCCATCGCCCTGCCCGTGCTCGGAGCGGTGCTGGTGGCCACGGCCCTCCTCCTGCCCCTGCTGCTGCGGGCCCTGGCCTTCGTGCTCACCGGTTCCCGCGGCGCCCTGCGCTCCCTGGTGGGACGCGGAACCCGGGACGAAATCCCCGCCTGGGTGGAGTTGAAGGTGCTGGACCTGGCTTCTTCAGGCCGGAGCGAGGTTCTGCCTTGTTTCGCGCGCCGCGTGAAGGGCCTGCCGGCGTTCCACGGGGCCTACCTCGCCTGCGCCGGGGGGCACTGGCACCTGGTCTACCGTCGCTGGTTCCGCACCCGGAGCCTCGCTTTTGACGCCGCGTCAGGCCCCACTCGCATCTTCCCCGGTTTCCTCTGGGACACCGCGGTCTTCCGCCTGGGCGGAAAACCCCAGGTCCTGCTGGTGGGACGGGACTGGCGCCACGCCCTCCCCGGGGAGATGGAGCCGGCCCGCTGATCCGGCATCTTCCCCGGCGGGAGCTTTCGGTCCACCCTGGAGGGTCTTGAGGTACTCCATGCGCGGATCTTTGCCCCTCCTTGCCCTCTGTCTCGTCCCCGCCCTGGTGGCGGCACCTCCCAAAGCCGTGCCCCACGGCCTGGACCTCTCGGGCATGGATCGCTCCGTGGCCCCCGGCGACGACTTCTTCTCCTACGCCAACGGCGCCTGGGTGAAGCGCACGGAGATCCCCGCGGACCGAGGCTCCTACGGGGTCGGGCGCGAAGTGGCGGACCTCACGGACCGGCGCACGGCCGCCCTGATCCAGGCCGCGGCGGCCTCCAAGGCCCCCGCCGGGTCCGAGCTGCGGAAGATCGGCGACTTCTACACGAGCTTCATGGCCGAGAAGGCCATCGACAAGAAAGGCCTCAGCCCCCTCCGCCCCACCTTCCAGGCCATCGGCGCCATCCAGGGCCGCCAGGATCTGGCCCGGTACCTGGGCACGACCCTGCGGGCCGACGTGGACGTGCTGAACGCCACCCAGTACCACACGGCCAACTTCCTCGGGCTGTGGGTGGCCCAGGACCTGGACGACCCCACCCGCTACGCGCCCTTCCTCCTCCAGGGCGGCCTGGGCCTCCCCGAGCGCAGCTACTACCTGGATCCCTCCGAGGGCATGGCGGCCGTCCGCATCCAGTACACCACCCACGTGGCGGCCATGCTGAAGCTGGCCGGCCTGTCGAACGCCCTCGAGCGCGCCTCGGCCGTGGTGGATCTGGAGACCCGCATGGCCAAGGCCCACCTGGGCCGCGAGGAATCCGGCGACGTCCAGAAGGGCAACAACCACTGGACCCGGGCCGAGTTAACGGCCAAGGCCCCGGGCCTGGACTGGGAGGCTTTCTTCGCCGCTGCGGGCCTGACGAAATCCCAGGTGTTCGTGGTCTGGCAGCCCGGCGCCGTCACCGGCCTCTCGGCTCTGACCGCGGAGGTGCCCCTCGGCGTATGGAGGGACTACCTGACCTTCCACGCGATCCAGCACTGGGCTCCGGTGCTGCCGAAGGCCGTGGCGGACCAGTCCTTCGCCTTCTACGGCAAGGTCCTGAGCGGCGCCTCCAAGCCCCTGGACCGCTGGAAGACGGGGGTGGCGCTGGCCAACCAGGCCCTGGGCGAGGCCGTGGGCAAGGCGTACGTGGCGAAGTACTTCCCGCCTTCCGAGAAGGCCCGGGCCGAACGGATGGTCTCGAACATCAAGGAGGCCTTCCGCATCCGCATCGAACACCTGGACTGGATGTCCCCCGCCACCAAGGCCAAGGCCCTCGCCAAGCTGGACGCGCTCAAGGTGGGCGTGGGCTACCCGGATCGCTGGCGCGACTACCGCGGCCTGAAGGTCACGGCCGGGGACGCCTTCGGCAACCTCCAGCGGGCCGAGCGCTTCGAGTACGAGCGCAACCTGGCCAAGCTCGGCCAGCCCATCGACCGCACGGAGTGGGTGATGAACCCCCAGCTCGTGAACGCCGTGAATCTGCCGGTGATGAACGCCCTCAACTTCCCCGCGGCCATCCTGCAGCCCCCGTTCTTCGATCCGAAGCGGTCCATGGTCATGGACTACGGCGCCATCGGCGCGGTGATCGGGCACGAGATCAGCCACAGCTTCGACGACTCCGGCTCGCTCTTCGACGCCAGCGGGAAGCTGGAGAACTGGTGGACGCCCGAGGACCTGAAGCACTTCCAGGCCTCCGCCGACCAGCTGGTGAGGCAGTTCGACGCCTACGAGCCGTTCCCGGGCCTCCACATCAAGGGCAGGCAGACCCTGGGCGAGAACATCGCGGACGTGGCGGGCCTCGCCGCGGCCTATGACGCCTACCGCCTGTCCCTGAAGGGGAAGGAGGCACCGATGGTGCAGGGCCTCACCGGCGATCAGCAGTTCTTCCTCAGTTACGCCCAGAGCTGGCGAGAGAAGACCCGCGAGCCCCTGCTGCGCCAGCAGATCCTCACGGACGGCCACGCCCCCGCCTCCTTCCGGCCCTCTACCGTGAGGAACCTGGACGCCTGGTACGCGGCCTTCGGCGTGAAGCCCGGCCAGACGCTCTACCTGGCTCCGGCGGACCGCGTGAAGATCTGGTAGGCCCCAGGAGGCTCCCATGGCCCTGCTCGATTCCAGCCGCAGCATCCTCGTGGTCATCGACCTCCAGGGCAAGCTCGTGGGCATGGTCCATCGGCCAGCCCTCGTGCTGGAGGCCACCCGCCGGCTCATGCGGCTGGCGGACCTCTTCGCCGTGCCCGTGGTCCTCACCGAGCAGTACCCCAAGGGCATCGGGCCCACGGAGGAGAGCATCCGCGCCACCTACGACGCCCTGGCCACGCCAAAGTTCTTCCTGGAGAAGACGGCCTTCGGCTGCTGCGGCGATGCCGGCTTCGAAGCCCTGCTCAAGCAGGCCCGGCCCCACCTGGCCCGGGAGAAGCGGCAGATCGTCGTGGCGGGCATCGAGGCCCATGTCTGCGTGATGCAGACCGTGCTCGAGCTGCTGGGCTCGGGCCACGAGGTGCACCTCTGCTGGGACGCCGTCAGCGGCCGGGGCGAGGAATACCGGAGGCACGCGCTGGACCGCATGGCCGCCGCCGGGGCCACGCTGACCAACCACGAGTCCGTGGCCTTCGAGTGGGCCCGCGACAAGAACCACCCCCAGTTCAAGGCGCTGTCGGCGTTGATGAAAGAAGGGCAGCCGGGCTGACCATGCCCCGGATTCAAGGCCGGCCGGTCCCCGCCCTCTTCCCGACTTCCGGGGCGGTGTCCGTCATGCTCTTCGGCGAGGCTCCGGGCCCCCGGGGCGCAGACCAGTCGGGCCTCCCGTTCTGGGGCGATGGCGCGGGCATCACCGTGTACCGCGCCCTGGCCGCCACCGGCCGCGCCGAGGTGCCCAGTGCCGCCTGGGAGGACTGGGACGGGGCCCGTTTCCGGGCCCTGGGTCTCGCTCCGCACCTGCTCGGCACGGCCCTCAGCAATGCCTACCCCGCCTGCCCCACGAAGGATGGCGAGCACTTCCTCGCCCCCTCCAACAAGGATCTGCTCGCCCCCGCCAACCTCACCCGCCTCGCGGCGGAGCTGGCCCGGGCCGCCGCCGGCCGCAGCACCCCCTTGCGGGTGATCGCCTTCGGCAAGCGGGCCGAGTGGGTGCTCACCCGCTTGCTGGAGGCGCCGCCCTTCGAGCTCCACGCCCTGCCCCATCCCAGCGCCCAGGGCCTGCTCCAGGCCGCGCCGGGGAAGGGCCGGGGCCTGAAGCTGGACGACCTGAGGGCCGCCTGGCGGGACGGGCTGGAGGGCCTGCTCCGCGGCTGAGGCCCCAGGCTCAGCGGCCGGAAAGCTTGATCCGGGTGATCTTGATGTCCACGGGCTCCTTGGCCTTCTTGTGCAGGATGCTGAGCGTCACCTCGGTGCCCGGCACGCCGTAGAGGCGACGCACCGCCTCGCCGGGATCGAGACCGGCCACCTTCACCCCGTCGATGGCCAGGATCTCGTCCTTGGCCTGGAGGCCCGCGGCCTGGGCGGCGGGGTTGAACACGTCGGTCACGCCCAGGTGCCCCGACCACTCGGTACGGATGAGCACGGCGCCGGGTTTGTAGGCCGTGTCGATGTGGGCGCCGATCCCCCCAACGGGGAGCGGGCCGTGCAGATACACCTCGACGGTGGGTTTCTCCAGCACGGTGACCCCCGCGCAGTCCACCGGATCCAGGAACAGGTTCAGGCTCGTCTTCGCACTGAACCGGCTGCGGGGGAACTTCAAGTGCAACCGTCCGGCGGCCTCATCGTAGGTTCCGGTCACCTCCGCCACCTCCGCGGGCACGGTGCACTTGCCCACGATCACCTCGCTCCGGCTGCTGCTGCCCGTCACCTTCGTCCCCTGGAGTTCCAGCTGGAATTCCCGCTGGGGAGGCTTGGGGGTGTCCGTCCAGAAGGTGTTGGCGTCCAGTTCCGTCGAGGACATCAACTCGTTGGCGCACTTCAGCACCAGGCGGTTGCCCTCGGCGGTGGCCGTCCACCAGCCGCGGCCGCTGCCCAGCCAGACGCCAGCGCGGCTCTGGATCCGCGCCGTCTGCTCCATCCGGAATTCGAGCTTGATGAGTTCGTCCCCGATGCGGGCCGCGTCCTTGTCGTTGGGGGCCAGAGCCAGGTAGCGCTTGTAGCTGGCCATGGCCTCCGGCAGGCGGCCCAGGCGCGCCTGCACCTGGCCCAGGTTCATCCACGCGAAGGCCCATTCGGGAGCGATCTCCGTGGCCCTCTTGAATTCGTCCGCGGCCAGGGCCAGGTCCGAATCAGCCTTGGCCATCTCGATGGCGGCGGCGCCCCGCACCAGGTGGCGGCGCGCATCCTCGAAGGTCCCCGCCGCCGACGGAAGGGGCCCCTGGGCCGGTGCCTGAGCTGGGGCCGGAGCAGGGGACTGAGCGGACGCGGCCAGGCCGGTACCGGCGAGCAGGAGGAGGGGCAACAGACACATGGCGGCTCCAGGAAGGGACATCAGAGACGGGGCACGGCGCTGCCCAGCCCCTTGGGCTGGACCTGTGCGGGGATGAGGTCCTCGGGGCGCACGCCGAGCCGTCCCGCGATGGTGGTGCGGGAGGCCTGGAGCTGCCCCGCCAGGGCGGTCAGCTTCCCCATCAGGGCCTTCTGCTTCTGGCTCAGGAGGGCCTGGTCGCCGGCGGCGCCCTTCAGGTTCCCCCAGGCATCCAGCTCCTGCGCCACGTCCAGCCCCGAGCCCACGATGTTCTTGCCCAGCTCCCACTGCGTGCTGAGGGGCTTCCAGGCCTTGCTGACCTGCGACAGGTTGGAGGCGAGGTAGTCGACATTCTGGAAGAGCGACTGCTTGGCCCGGGCCCAGTCCACGGCATCGCGAGCCGCCATGGCGCGGTCCGCGCGCTCCGTCACGAAGTCTGTGAAGTCGTTCACGCCGGAAAGGGCCTCCAGAGTGCCGTTCCAGACCTTGGGGTTTTTCCGGAGGGTCTTGAGGCCGTCCGCGGTCCCGTCGGGGATGATGGTGCCGGTGAGCAGGCTGGCGCCACGCTCCAGGGAGTTCTGCACGGCCCGGTCCACCTGGGCGCCCCAGGCCTCATGCTCCCGCATCAACTGGCGGCCGTCGGAGCCCAGCCGCGCGGCCTCCTCTTTCAGGCGGGCCAGCTCGTCTTCCAGCTCATAGAAGCGCTGGCCCAGGACCTTCAGATCGCCGTTCTCCACCATCATCCGCTGGAGGCGGGCCTGGGCTTCGGCCCGGCGCGCAAGCACTTCGTCGGCCGTGACCGGCTTCGGCGCCGGAAGCTCCTTCAGGTTGCCGGGCGTGAGGGCCCGCGCATCGCTCAGGTCCACGGCCAGAGGGTCGACGCCCGCTGGCCGCGCGCCCCCGTCCCACAGGGCCGACTGGGCAGCGGCCTGGCTCTCTAGGCTGCCGCCCCGCTGGGCCAGGAGCTGCCGGTTCAGCTGCGAGGAATAGTCCTGGGCCCAGGCATGGAGCGCCTGCTGGTCCCGGGCTATGGCGTCCTGGCGCTGCTGGGCGAGCCGGGCCTCCAACTGGGCCTGCTGGTCGTCGTGGAGGGCGGTGCCGACGCCGGACCGTGGGCCCGATTGGAGGGCCTGGGAGAGCATGCCGCCGAAGACTCCCGCCAGCAGGCCCGCGGCGCGCTGATCGGGCGTGATCCGCGGAACCTTCGTCGTCGTGCGGCTGGGCACGGGCCGCGTGATCTGTTTCCGGTAGGCGCTGGATCCCTGGAAGCGCTGGACCTTCTGCCCCGTCATGGACTCCAGCTGCCCGAGGGCGCTCTGGGCAAGCAGAGATCCGCCTGCCAGCAGGATGGTCGCGAGAGCGGGAGGAACGCGCATGGTGGCCTCATCGGCGGGCACGCCCCGGGGATGAGCCCAGGCAGGGTCATACACGAGGTCTTTCTCGGGAATGTCCTTCCCACCATCCTTGGATTCCCGGCTGAGATCAAATGACTTCAAACGCCATTGAGCCAAGACTTAACATCTCTTAACAAACCGCCCTCCGCCTGCCGCGTATGCTGAGGGCTTCCCACGCGGAATCTTTCATAACCTGGAGGTCCTATGTCTCTCTCCCGTCGAGCCATGCTGCCCCTCGTGGGGGCCCTGGCCTTCACGCTGGTGGCGGGAGACGCCCCCAGGCAGGCCACGCCCCCAGGCAAGGTAGGCGCCCAGGGGAAGGCGACCCAAGGCGCTCCGCTGGTGGCTCCCGTCCAGGTGACGACGGTGGAGGGCATCACCGAGTACCGCCTGGCCAACGGCCTGCGGGTGCTGCTCTACCCCGACGCAAGCAAGCCCACCATCACCACCAACATCACCTACTTGGTCGGCAGCCGGATGGAGCACTACGGCGAGACGGGCATGGCCCACCTGCTGGAGCACATGCTCTTCAAGGGCACGAAGGATCGCCCGGACACCTGGAAGATCCTCAACGAGCTGGGTGGCGACGCCAACGGCACCACCAACTTCGACCGCACGAACTACTACGTCTCCTTCCCGGCCTCCGAAGAGAACCTGCAGAAGGCCCTGGCCCTGGAGGCGGACCGGATGCTGAACTGCACCTTCACCGCCGAGACGCTGTGGGGCAAGGACGGCAAGAGCGGGGAAATGACCGTCGTCCGCAATGAATTCGAACAGAACGAGAACAGCCCCATCGGCGTCACGGGCCTCCGGGTGCTGTCGGTGGCCTTCGACTGGCACAACTACGGCAAGCCGGTCATTGGCGCCCGCAGCGACATCGAGCACGTGAACGTGGACCACCTGCGGGCCTTCTACCGGACCTACTACCAGCCGGACAACGCCGTCCTGGTGGTGGCGGGGCAGTTCGACGGGCCGAAGACCCTGACCTTCATCAACGAGACCTTTGGGCGCATTCCCAAGCCGGCCCGCGTCCTGGAACCCACCTACACCGTGGAGCCCACCCAGGACGGCGAGCGGCTCGTCACCGTCCGGCGCGTGGGGGGCGCCCCCCTCCTGATCGTCGGCTACCACGTCGCCCCCTCGGCCCGGGCGGACCGCAGCGCCACGGACCTGGTGACGGCGATCCTCACCGACGCGCCCGGCGGGCGCCTCTACAAGGCCCTGGTGGAGCCCAAGCTGGCCGCCCAGATCTTCCCGTTCTCTTTCACCACCTACGAGCCCGGCCTCCAGATGTTCGGCGTGATGTTGCCGAAGGATGGGGAGGTTGAGAAGGCGAAGGAGATCCTCCTGCACGAAGTGGAGGGCCTGAAGGACAAGCCCATCACCCAGGCCGAACTCGACCGCGCCAAGGCGCAGGTCCAGAAGGGCATCGACCAAGCCCTGTCCGACACCAAGACCATGGCCATCAGCCTCAGCGAAGCCATGGCGGCCGGCGACTGGCGGGAGTGGTTCCTGGATCGCGACCGCACCATGGACGCCAGCCTCGAGCAGGTCCAGGCGGCGGCCGTGGGGTATTTCAAGCCCAGCAACCGCACCCTCGGGGAGTACCTCCCCACGGAGAAGCCGGACCGGACCATCGTGCCGGGCGTGCCCGACGTGGCGGCGGACGTGAAGGCCTACACGGGCAAGCAGACCATCGCCCAGGGCGAGGCCTTCGACGCCAGCCCCGCCAACGTGGACCTGCGCACCGTGCGCTTCACGGCTCCCAACGGCCTGAAGGGGGCCCTGCTCTCCCGGAAGACCAAGGGCAGCATGGCCTCCGTCCAGCTCACCCTGCGCTTCGGCCAGGAGGCCTCCCTGCGCGACCGGCGGGCCACACCGGAACTCACGGGCGCCATGCTCCTGCGCGGCACCCTCAAGCACTCGCGCCAGGAACTCGCCGATGCCTTCGACCGGCTGAAGGCGGACGTCATGGTCACGGGGGGCGCCACCTCTGCCCAGGCCCGGTTCACCGTTCCCCGGGAGAACCTCGCCGCCACGTTGAAGCTGGTGGCCGAAGTGCTGCGCGAGCCGGCCTTCCCGGCGTCGGAACTCGAGACCCTCGTGAAACAGCAGACCACCGGCATCGAGTCCCAGCGCCAGGAGCCCCAGGCCAAGGCCATGGAGTTCCTGGGCCAGACCTTCGATGCCTACCCGGCCGGCCATCCCTCGGCCTACCGCTCCCCCGAGACCCGGATCCAGGACCTGAAGGCCGCCAAGGCCGAGGAGCTCAGAGCCTTCCATGCCGCCTTCTACGGCGCGGACCATGCGACCTTCGCCGCCTCGGGCGACTTCGACGCCAAGGAACTGCAGGCGCTCGTGACGGGGCTGTTCGGTGGCTGGGTCTCTGCGGCACCCTACGAGCGCATCCCCGCCCGCCTGAAGGCGGTTCCCGGCCAGTCCAAGGTCCTCGAGACACCCGACAAGCAGATGGCCATCTTCATCGCGGCGGAACGCTGGGCCATGAAGGACACGGATCCCGGCTATCCGGCCTTCCTCATGGCCAACCAGATCCTCGGCGGCGGCGCCCTCAAGAGCCGCATCGCGGACCGCCTGCGGCAGAAGGAGGGCTTCAGCTACGGCGCCGGCTCCTTCGTCAACGTGAGCAGCCAGGATCCCCTCGCCTCCTGGCAGGGCTACGCCATCTACGCGCCCCAGAACGCCGCAAAGCTGGAGGCCGCCTTCCAGGAGGAACTCCAGAAGGCCCTGAAGGACGGCTTCACCCAAGAGGAGCTGGCCTTCGCCCAAAAGACCTGGCTCCAGGGCGAGGAGGCCCAGCGCCAGGAGGACCGCGCCATCGCCGGCTGGCTGAGCAGCGCCCTCTACCTCGGCCGCTCCGTGCGCTTCGAGGCGGAGCTGGAGGCCAAGGTCAAGGCCCTGAAACTGGACGAGGTCAACGCCGCCCTGCGCCAGTATCTGGATCCCGCGAAGTTCGTCATCGTGAAGGCGGGGGATTTCGCCAAGAAATAGCCTTTCTCGTGCCGGCAAAATGGGGGAGCGGCGTGCCGCTCCCCCATTTTGCTAGGTGGGAGAAGCCTTTCATGGTCTGCTGGATGTCCGCTCGGCGTTGATCAGTGACGCGGGGCGATGACGGAGGGCGTTGCCATGGCACGCATCGAACGGGAATGGCAGGCTGAGCACGAGGGCATGGCCCTGGCCTCGGAACTGCACAAGGTGATGGTCATCAGCCACCGGCAGGCCAAGGGCTTCATCGACGGCCGCTGCGTCACGGTGAACGGCGAGACCGCGGAGAAGCATGGCCTGCGCCTGAATGCCGGAGACACCGTGAAGGTGGCCTTCGACCCTGAGCGCACCTATGACGTGATGCCGCCGACCAAGAAGCTGCAGTCGGGCCCCTTCGAGACCCTCTGGGAGGACAACCACCTGCTCTTCGTCTTCAAGCCCGCGGGCCTGCTGACCGTGCCCGCTGAGCAGGGTGGTGAGCCCAGCCTGGCCGAAGCCATCACCGAGTCCTACCGCCGCCGCGGCTTCAAGCGCTTCAACCTCTTCATCGTCCACCGCCTGGACCGCTTCACCAGCGGCGTGCTGGTCTTCGCCAAGACCCCGGAGGCCCTGCACGGCCTCAAGAAGCACTTCGAGCTGCACCGCCTCCAGCGCGTCTACTTCGCCGTCCTCGTGGGTGAGCTGCCCGAGAACAGCGGCACCCTCGCGGGCCATCTCATCGAGCACGCCAAGTCCCTGAAGATGTCCGTGGCCAAGGTCCGCAAGGGCCCCGGTGGCGGCAAGCGCATGCCCGCCGGCGCCAAGGAGGCCGTGACCCACTACCGCGTCATCGAGCGCCTGCCCGGCCACACCGTGGTGGAAGTGCGCCTGGAGACGGGCCGCCGCAACCAGATCCGCGTGCAGTTCGCCGACCGAGGCTTCCCCCTGCTGGGCGACCAGGTCTACGGCACCGAAAGCCCGCTGCTGGATCGTCAGGCCCTGCACGCCGAGCTGCTCGGCTTCAAGCACCCGGTCACCGAGGAGCAGGTCACGGTGACCGCTCCCATGCCCGCGGACATGGAGGCGGCCCTCAAGGCCCTGCGCAACCAGGCCCGCATCCACCGCGCCGTCACGGGCGTGAAGGGCGAGGAGGGGATCTATCAGCCGACGGAAACCCGCGATCACAAGCTCAAGCGTGTGGCCCGGGCCAAGCGCTTCGATGACCGCGACGAACGCTCGGCCCCCGCCCGCACGCCCCGGCCCCGCCCCGTGAATGGCGACGAGCGGCCCCGGCGTCCCTTCACCCCCGGCGAGCGCCCGGCCCGGCCCCGCCCGGACAGCGACGAGCGCCCCCGCCGCGCCTTCGGTTCCCCCGAGCGCCCCGCCCGTCCGCGCCGCGAGGATGGTGACGAACGCCCCCACCGGCCCTTCACCCCTGGTGAGCGTCCGGCTCGACCCCGCCGCGAGGACGGCGATGAGCGTCCCCGCAAGTCTTTCACCCCCGGCGACCGCCCCGCGCGACCCCGCCTGGACAGCGATGAGCGCCCCCGCCGCACCTTCGGTTCCACCGAGCGCCCCGCCCGTCCGCGCCGCGAGGATGGCGAGGCCCGGCCCCGCAAGTCTTTCACCCCCGGGGACCGCCCCGCCCGGCCCCGCCCGGACAGCGACGAGCGCCCCCGCCGCACCTTCGGTTCCACCGAGCGCCCCGCCCGCCCGCGCCGCGAGGACGGCGAGGCCCGGCCCCGCAAGCCCTTCACCCCCGGCGATCGCCCCGCCCGGTCCCGCCCGGACAGCGACGAGCGACCCCGCCGCGCCTCTGGACCCGCGGGCCGTCCGGCCGGGTCACGACGAGACGAAGGCGCGCCCCGCACCTACAGTGCCGCCGGCCGCCCCACGGGTCCGCGCCGCGAAGGCCCGGGTGAGCGCCCGGCCCGGAAACCAGCCCCCCGCACGGGCAAGCCCAAGCCTCGAAAACCCTGAGGAACCGGGCCGCCGCCCGGATCATCCTGCTTTCATGCGCCGAGTTCTCTCCGGTCTCCTTCTCACCTCCTGCCTGACCGCGCAGGAGGTGTGGAAGCTGGCGCTGCACACGGAACTGGGCGCCCCCACCGAGCCGATCCGTCTGGTCGCGCCCGGGTGCTGGGACGGCCTGATCCTCGGGGTCACCGCGAAGCCCCTGAAACCTTCCCGCCGGGAGCCTCCAGGCGCCACGGTGGAGGTGTGGGACTTGGCCTACCGTGAGTCCCCGCGCCACGAGGTGTTCACCCTCTACCTCAAGGCCCTGCGGGAGCGCCTCTCCGCGGCCTTCGAACTGCCGCCGCCGAAGCACCAGGCCCTGGAGCTGGGTGAATTCATGCTCTCCGATCCGTCCCATCCGGAGCAGTTGAACCTCACCAAGGTGCAGTCCATGCAGGAACGGTTCAACCCGCCCCCCCGCGCCATGCCGGTGCAGTGAGACAGGCTGGAAGCTGGAGGCTGGCCTCCCGCCTAGATGTGCTCCAGATACATCCGGTCCAGTGCCTCGGCCAGGTCCAGGTCCCGCTGGGTGACGCCGCGGCTCACGTGGGTGGTGAGGACGGCCACGACCCACCGGTAGCCGAGGGTCAGGTCAGGATGGTGGTTCACCTTCTCGGCGTGTTCGGCGGCGGCCATCACGAAGCCCAGGCCACGCGGGTAGGCGGAAAAAACGTAGCGGCGCCGGAGGGTCAGGCCATGGGAATCCCCCTGCGCGACCCATTCCGGGTGCGCCCTGAGGAAGGCCTCCATGGCGTCAGGGTTGACCAGATCCTTGGACATGCTTTCCCCCATGGGGCATCCTAATCCGTTGCCCTGGAATCGCGCCATGCCCTTCAACCAGCCACCCCTGCTCGGCCGCACCGCCTTCGTCACCGGGTCCTCCCGGGGCATCGGGCGGGCCATCGCCGTGGAATTCGCCCGCTGGGGCGCAGACGTGGTGGTCCATGCCCAGAAGAACGGAGAGCTCGCCGAGGCGGTGGCGGCCGAGATCCGCAGCATGGGCCGCCGGTCCATCGCCGTGCTGGCCGATGTCCGCGTGAAGGCCGAGCTGGAGGCCGCCGCGGATCGCGTGAAGGCCGAACTGGGTCCCGTGGACATCCTCGTGAACAATGCGGGCACCCGGCAGGATGGCCCCTTCATCCTCATGGGCGACGAGAAGTGGGAGGAGGTCATGAACGTGAACCTCCGCGGCACCGTGTACGCCACCAAGGCCTTCGTGCGCGGCATGATGGCCCGCAAGTGGGGCCGCATCGTCAACATCGTGAGCCCCACCGGCATCATCGGGAAGGCCGGCCAGACCAACTACGGCGCCAGCAAGGGCGCGGTGATCGCCCTCACCCGCAGCCTGGCCCGGGAGATGGCCCCCTTCGGCGTGCTGGTGAACGCCGTGAACCCCGGCCTCATCCGCACCGAGCTCACCCGGGACGTGCCCGAGGAGGTCCGGCGGGAGATGCTCGCACCCGCCATCCTCAAGCGCGAAGGCGAGCCCGAGGAGGTCGCCGGCGTGGTGGCCTTCCTCTGCTCCGACTGGGCCAGCTACATGAGCGGCCAGATCGTCAATGTGGACGGGGGATTGTGCCCTTAAGCCTCCCCCGGCGGATCAGCCCGGCTGATTCGCCGCCTGGAGGGTGTTGGTCAGCAGCCCCGCGATGGTGAGCGGCCCGACGCCGCCGGGGACGGGGGTCACGGCGGAGGCCACCTGCATGGCCTCGCCGTAGCGCACATCGCCGCAGAGGACGGCGCCCTTGGCTTGGAAGGCTTCCAGCTTTTTCGGTTCAGACGCGAAGATCCGGGCCGCCAGGTCCGGATCTTCGACCCGGTTGATGCCCACGTCCACCACCACGGCGCCGGGCTTGATCCAGGATCCCTCCACCAGGCCGGCCCGGCCCACCGCGGCCACCAGGAGGTCCGCTTCGCGGCAGACGGCCGGCAGGTCCTTCGTGCGGCTGTGGGCGATGGTCACGGTGGCATGCTGCTCCAACAGCATGAGGGCCATGGGTTTGCCCACGATCTCGCTGCGGCCCAGGACCACGGCCCGCAGGCCCTTGAGGTCCACCCCGTGGTGGGCCAGCAGGGACATGCAGGCGCTGGGCGTGCAGGGGCGCAGGCCCGGCAGACCCTCGAGCAGCAGGCCCTGGTTCATGGGGTGGAAGCCGTCCACGTCCTTGGCAGGACTGATGCGGTGCAGGGCCTCCTTGGAATCCAGGCCCTTGGGCAGGGGCAGCTGCACGAGAATACCGTCCACGGCCGGGTCGGCGTTCAGGCGGTCGATGAGGGCGTCCAGCTCCGCCTGGGGCGTCTCCGCAGGCAGTCGGTGCTCCAGGGAGGTGATGCCGACCTTGGCGCAGGCGGCGGCCTTGTTGCGGACATAGACATGGCTGGCGGGATCGTCGCCCACCAGGACCACCGCCAGGGCCGGGGCCCGCCGCCCCCGGGCCAGCCGGGCCTCCACGCCCCGGCGCACCACCTCGAGCATGCGATCCGCGTGCGCCTTGCCGTCCAGGATGGTGGCCATGGGTTCCTCCACCCTCCATTGAATCCCAGGGGGACCGTGGCCCTCATCAAGATTTTCCGCAGGGACACGGCTTGTCCCTGAACCTGCACGGGCTCCGGGGGCCTGGAGGCCATCTCTCCCCTCCCCCGGGACCGATGGTTTCAGCCCAGGCGCGGCTCGACCGCGCCTGGGCACGGGGCGTCCGGGGCTGGGCGCGCAGCGGGCCCCTGGATCCTGGCCACGCACGCGCGACCGGGGGGAAACCCCGGAGATCATTAACCATCCTTGAGATTCCCGGCCATGAGCGCTAGACTTGGAATTCAATTCGGCCATGGCCACCCGGACTCGGGTGCCAAGACTGGGTGGGTTCGGCCCACCTTTTTTGTTGTTAGTCCGGAGTTTCCTTGGATCTGAAGAAAGCGCAGCCCCTCCTCGAGCGCCAGCTGGCCCTGCTGGGCTACGAGCTGGTGCATCTGGAGATCGTCCGCGAAGGCCGCGACGAGATGGTGCGCCTCTACATCGACCACCTGGATGCCGAGACCAGCGGCCGCAAGATCACCCTGGACGACTGCACCGCCGCCAACGAGGGCCTCGTGCTCTGGATGGATGTGGAATTCCCCGACCTGCGCGAGAAGTTCGGCGTCGAGGTCAGCAGTCCCGGCATGGAGCGTCCCCTGGTCAAGGCCGACCACTTCCGCCGCTTTGCGGGCCGCCTCTGCCGCGTGCAGACCGCCGCCCCCATCAACGGCCAGAAGCGGTTCAAGGGCTGGATCGGCCCCCTGGAGGGCGACGACATCACCCTCGAAGAGGATGGCGTCCTCAAGACCATCCCCGTCGAGGCCATCCAGAAGGCGCGGCTGGCGCCGTTCGACGAAGAGAAGACCCCGCGGCCCAAGCACCTGGCCGCGCGGCTCACCGAAGTACCTGATACCGACGGCGTAGAGACAAGCGCTGCCGAGGACGAGGAGGCCTGAGATGGCAAACGTGGCTACGACCTTTTTCGATAGCGTGAAGATGATCGCCGCCGAGAAGGGCATCCCCGAAGAGGATGTCTTTGCGGCGGTCGAGGAAGCCCTGGCGAAGGCCGCGGACAAATACTTCAATGCCCAGGACTTCTACGGCAACTTCCAGGCCCAGATGGACCGGGAGACCGGCGAGTTCCATGTCTATGCCTTGAAGCAGGTGGTGGCCGAGGTCGAGGAAGAGGACCTGGAGATCAGCCTGACCGAGGCCCAGACGCTGAACCCCGACGCTGCCGAGGGCGATACCCTCTGGCTGCCCCAGGACACCAGCCAGCTGGGCCGCATCGCCGCCCAAGCCGCCAAGCAGGTGCTGGTGCAGAAGGTCCGCGAGGCTGAGCGCGAGCGCATCTTCACCGAGTTCGCCGATCGCATCGGCGAGGTGGTGGTGGCCGAGGTCAAGCGCTTCGAGAAGAGCGCCATCATCCTCGAGATCGACCGCGTCGAGGCCATGCTGCGCCGCAGTGAGGCGCTCCGCGGCGACCGCTTCGACAAGGGCCAGCGCATCAAGGTCGTCATCGTCAGCGTGGACCGCAGCGCCAAGGATCCCCAGGTGCAGGTCAGCCGCACCGATCCGCGGCTGCTCATCAAGCTCTTCGAGAACGAAGTCCCCGAGATCCATGACGGCACCGTGGTCATCCGCAACTGCGTGCGCGAGGCCGGCGACCGCGCCAAGGTGGCCGTCCACAGCCTCGACCCCGATGTCGATCCCGTGGGCGCCTGCGTGGGCCTCAAGGGCAGCCGCGTGCAGGCCATCATCCGCGAGCTGAAGAACGAGAAGATCGACATCGTCCGCTACTCCGACGACCCCGCCCAGTTCATTGCCAACGCCCTGAACCCCGCCAAGGCCATCCGCGTGAACCTCGGTGATCCCGAGAGCCGCCGGGTCGAGGTGGTGGTGGACGACGAGCAGCTCAGCGTGGCCATCGGCAAGCGCGGACAGAATGTCCGCCTGGCCGCCAAGCTCACGGGCTGGAACATCGATGTCCGCAGCGAGGCCGACAAGCGCCGCGAGGCCGAGATCGCCATGGGCCTGGCCCTTCCGGAGGTCGATGCCGAAGCGGCCCCGGCCGCCGTGGCCGCCGCGCCCGCCTCCACCCTGCTGGACGAGATCCAGGCCGAGGGACTGGACGCCGCCCTCGCGGACCGTCTTGCCGCCGCGGGCTATCCCGATGTCAAATCCCTTTACACTGTCACTGCCGAGCAGCTCATGCAGGTGGAAGGCATGGATCAGGATCTGGCCTTCCGTCTCATCGATGCCGTGCAGGCTCATTTCGGGGAGTAGGCTGTAGTCCTGCAGCCCTTCCCGTTCCCCACCCCCAGGCCGAGGTAATCCGCTTACATGCTGCGTATCAACCAACTCGCCAAAGAGCTCGGAGTCGCCAATCAGGAGGTCATCGAGGCCTGCGAGAAGCGTCTGGGCCTCCAAGGGAAGAGCCACAGCTCCAACCTGACCGACGACCAGGCAGACCAGCTGCGTCGGTCCTTCCAGGGCAAGCACAAGGGTGAGAGCGACGCTCCGCCCCTCGCGCTGCACAAGCCCTCTGCCGCCGTGAAGGTCGTGAAGGCGCCCAGCCATCCGGCGCCCGCCAAGGCCGAGGCCCGGCCCGAACCCGAAGCGCCCAAGCCGGCCCCCGCCGTGCTGGTGAAGAAGGCCGAACCCAAGCCCGAGCCGGAACCCGAAGCCCCGGCGCCGGCCACCCCCGCAGCTCCGGCCCCCCAGGTGAAGGCGGCCGAGCCCTCCCCGGCCGCGGCCCCCGCGCCCACCACCCCCGAACCGGCCACGGCGAAGGCGCCCGCGGCTCCGGCCGCTCCGGTGGCCGCCCCCGTCGAAGCCCCGCAGGAGACCTTCTCCCGCCTGAAGGTGTCGACGGGAACCGCCCCGGCCCCCCGGGAGGAGAAGCCCGCCCGGTACATCCAGCTGCCCCCGGCCCGTCCCACGGGCGGCCAGGCCCCCCAGCGCCCGGCCCAGCCCTCCGGGCCCAGCCCGACTTCGGGCTCCGGCCCCCGCCCCGAAGCGGGCGCCCGTCCCATCGTCCAGCGCCCCGGCCAGGCCCCCGCGCCCCGGGACGTCCAGCGGTCCGGCATGCCCCAGAAGGAGAAGGCCGTTCTCCAGATGGCCACCAACACCGGCCGCGGCGAGGTCCGTCATGACGCGCCCGCCCCGGTCACGCCCAGCCGGCGGCCCTACATCCCGCCCGCCATCACGGAGATGAGGCCCGACCAGGGCTTCAGCCGCATCAAGACCTCGGACACTCCGCCCCCGCCCCCGCGGTCCTCGGAGCCCGCCCGGTACATCCAGCTGCCCCAGGCCCGCCCCGCGCCTGGCAGCCGCCCCAGCGGCCCCGGCGCGCGTCCGGGTGGTCCCGGCGGCCGCCCCGGCGGTCCCGGCATGGGTTCCCGCCCCGGTGGCCCTGGCCGTCCCGGCATGGGTTCGCGTCCCGGCGGCCCTGGCGGCCGTCCCGGCGGTCCCGGCCGCGGTCCCTCCATCCCGGCCTCCGGTCCCATCGATCCCAACAGCCAGAAGGGCCCCGGCCGCGGTGCCCACGTGGGCGGCAAGAAGAAGAAGGGCGGCTACGTCCGGAGCAAGGAGGAGGAACTCGACCTCAAGCTCCGCCAGCCCCGCTCCCGCGCCCAGCAGGTCGCCAGCGAGTACATCGAGGAGGAGATCGGCATCGTCATGCTCTCCGAGGGTGTGACGGTCAAGGAACTCGCCGAGAAGTGCAACCGCCCTGCCAAGGATGTCGTCGCCAAGCTGCTCCACCGCGGCATCTTCGCCACCATCAACCAGCCCCTCGACACCGAGATGGCCAAGGACATCGCCCGCGAGTTCGGCTACCTGGCCGACATCGTCTCCTTCGAGGAGGACGTGCAGATCGCCGCGGACGAATCCGGCGAGGTGGTGGGCGAGAAGCTCCCCCGTCCCCCGGTCGTCACCATCATGGGCCACGTGGACCACGGCAAGACCTCGCTGCTGGACGCCATCCGCAAGACCAAGGTGGCCGCGGGCGAAGCCGGCGGCATCACGCAGCACGTGGGCGCCTACCACGTGGCCGTGAAGGATCCGAACACCGGCGAGATGCGCAAGGTGGTCTTCCTCGACACCCCGGGTCACGAAGCCTTCACCAAGATGCGCGCCCGCGGCGCCAAGGTCACGGACATCGCCGTCCTCGTGGTGGCCGCCGATGACGGCGTCATGCCCCAGACCGTGGAGTCCATCAACCACGCCAAGGCCGCGGACGTGCCCCTGGTCGTCGCCATCAACAAGGTCGACAAGCCCGGCGCCAACCCGGACAAGGTCCAGCAGGGCCTGCTCCAGCACAGCGTCCAGACCGAGGCCTACGGTGGCGATGTGCCGGCCGTCCTCGTCAGCGCCAAGACCAAGCAGGGCCTCGACGAGCTGCTCGAGACGCTGCTCCTCGTGGCGGACCTGAAGGAACTGAAGGCCGTCTACGACTGCCCCGCCGCCGGGTCCATCATCGAAGGCCGCCTGGACCGGGGCCGCGGTCCCGTCGCCACGGTGCTCGTGCAGCGCGGCACCCTGAAGGCCGGTGACATCTTCGTGGCCGGCGCCACCATGGGCCGCGTCCGCGCCATGTTCGACTACCTGGGCCAGCGCGTCACCGAGGCCGAGCCGTCCACCGCCGTGCAGATCCTCGGCTTCGAGGAAGTGCCCAGCGCCGGCGACAACTTCCAGGTGGTGGAGGACGAGGGCAAGGCCCGCACCATCGTCTCCTTCCGCCAGGAGAAGGCCAAGCAGGCCGCCCAGCAGAAGCAGCGCGCCACGCTCGAGACCCTCTTCAGCACCCTCAAGGACGGCCAGGTCAAGGAACTGCCCCTCATCATCAAGGCGGATACCCAGGGCTCGGTGGAATCCCTGGTGGGCCAGCTGGAACGGCTCAGCACCGACAAGGTCCGGGTGCGCATCATCCACAGCGCCGCCGGCACCGTCACCGAGAACGACGTGCTCCTCGCCGAGGCCTCCAAGGCCACCATCATCGGGTTCCAGACCCGGGCCGAGAAGAAGACCGAGGAACTCGCCCGTGAAGAGGGCGTGGATCTGCGCTTCCACGACATCATCTACAAGATCACGGAGGAGATCGAGCAGGCCATGGTCGGCATGCTGGACGCCACGGAGAAGGAGACCATCCACGGCCAGGCCGAGGTGCGCCAGCTCTTCAAGATCGGCAAGACCGTCATCGCCGGTTCCTTCGTCACCGAAGGCAAGGTCCAGAAGGCGAACAAGGTCCGCGTGAAGCGCGGCGAGGAGGTCCTCTTCGAGGGCGGCCTCAAGAACCTCAAGCGCTTCAAGGAGGACGTGACCGAGGTGAAGAACGGCCTCGACTGCGGCATCTCCCTCGACGGCTTCGACGAGCTGAAGGAAGGGGACATCCTCGAGTTCTTCAGCAAGGAGAAGGTGATCGCCACCAGCCTCAGCTGAGACGCCCTGCGCCTGGCGCAGATCGGAAACGGGCCCGCCACGCGGGCCCGTTTTTCATTGAACTCCATAATTGACTCAATGGTATTTAAATGCTGATTATATTGAAGTAACCGTTTACATGTGATTCTCGTCACGCCCCTTCGGCAGCAGACTGGGCGGTCCGCTCCGACGAGGTCTCCATGTCCGCTCCCAGCTTCGCCCTCACCGCACCCTCCCACCAGAAAGCCGCCAGCAACCCCCTGGGGCTGGTGGGCATCGACCACTTCCAGCTGACCGGTTCCATCGCCCGCCTGGAGCCCCTCTACCGGCGCCTGGGGTTCGCCCGGCTGGCCAGCGGAAAGCACGCCTGGGGAAGCGTCATGCACCTGCGCCAGCAGCGCATGGACATCCTGATCTTCGAGGCGGACGGGAGCCACCCGGCCGGCCGCTACTTCCAGGCCCACGGCGAGGGCGTCTGCGCCCTCAACTTCGAGGTCGAGGATCTGGGGACCGCCCTCGCCCAGGCCCGCGCCCAGGGGGCCCGCGTGATGCTGGAGCCCGAGATCCATGCCCTCGGCGCGGGCTCGGTCCGCTTCGCGGCCATCCAGGGCGTGGGCGACGTCTGGAACTTCCTGGTCGAGCGCAAGGGCGAGCCGGCCACCTTCTGGCCCGGACTGGCGCCGGACGAGGCCCCGGCGCTCTGCAACCCGGGCCTCGTCCGGGTGGACCACCTCACCAACAACGTGGGCCCCGCCGAGATGGACGCCCTGGTGGACTTCTACGAGCGCGTCTACGGCTTCGTCGTCACCCGCGAGTTCCACATCCGCGGCGCCCTGGGCACGGGCCTGGATTCCAAGGTCGTGCAGAGCGCCAACAACCGCGTGATCATCCCCATCAACCAGCCCACGGACGAGAAGAGCCAAGTGCAGGAGTATGTGAACCGGCACAAGGGACAGGGCGTGCAGCACATCGCCCTGTCCACCAACGACATCTTCCACACCCTGCGCACCCTCCAGGCCCAGGGGTTCAAGTTCCTCCGCGTGCCGGACACCTATTACGAGCTGCTGCCCGGCCGCATCGCCTCAAGCGGCTACACCGTACAGGAGAGCCTCGAGGAGGCGAAGGAACTGGGCATCCAGATCGACGGCGACGGGACCGGCTACCTGCTCCAGATCTTCACCGAGGACCAGCTGGGGCCGCTCTTCTTCGAGATCATCCAGCGCCGGGGGAATATGGGTTTCGGCGAGGGCAACTTCCAGGCGCTGTACGACTCCATTGAGCTCGATCAGAAGAAGCGCGGCGTGCTCTGAGACCGACTGGAGCCAGCTTCCTGCCCCCGGTCTCCAGACTGAGGTAAGGTAATCCCATGCGCTTTTTCCCTTCCCGCCAGCGCGGGTTCACCTTGATGGAACTGCTGGTCGTCATGACCATCCTGGCCCTGCTCACCACCGTGGGCCTGGTGGGGTACCGGTACAAGACGACCGTGGCCCGCGAGGCCGTACTCAAGGAGAACCTCTTCCAGATCAACCACGCCCTGGAGCAGTACCGGGCGGACCGCGGCAAATACCCCTCCAGCCTGGCCCCTCTGCGGGAACTGGGCTACCTGCGGGACATCCCCTGGGATCCCATCACCCAATCCCGGGACACCTGGCAGCTGGAACTGGAGCCCCCGGATCCCGACAACCCCGATGCCGAACTGGGCGTCTTCCGCGTGCGGAGCGGCTCGGCCGACAAGAGCCCCATCAACCAGATCCCCTACAACGAGTGGTAGGGCGGTCGCCAGCCTTCGGTCCAGGAATCCATGAGCCCCACCACCCTTCGCCGTCTTGACCGCATTTCGGTGGCCCTCCTGCTCCTCTGGGCGGGGGCGGCCCTCGGCTTCGGCGTGTTCTCCGCGCCGGTCTTCTTCCGTGAGCTGCCCAGCCGCGACCTGGCGGGGCACATCGCCGGACTGATCCTCGGACGCCTGGACTGGGCGGCCTGGACGGTCTTCGGGCTGGCCGGCCTCAGCTGGGGCGCGCGCTGGATGGCCGAGGTGAAGGAGGAGATCATCGGCCCCATCCGCCTCTGGAGCGCCGCCTGGCTGGTGGCCATGCTCATGTGCCTGGCCAGCACCTTCGTGGTGACGCCCAAGGTGCGGGCCATCCGCGCCCGCATCGGCGCTCCCATCGAGACTCTGGCGCCGGAGCACGCGGACCGCGTGGCCTACAACAAGGCCCATGGCATCAGCCGCAACCTCTTCTTCCTGCGCATCCTGCTGGCCCTGGGGCTGGCGGCCACGGTGGGGATGCTGCCCCGGGGCGATCAGGAATAGGCCGGGTCCGGCAGTTCCCAGTCCTCCAGTTCCCGGGGTTTGGGCGGCCCGGGAATCAGCTCCCGCAGCCAGCTGCGGATCTCGGGGAGGCCGGTGCCCTGGATGGCGCAGGCCTGGACCGCCCCCGGGTGGCGCTTCTTCAGGTCCAGCTTCTGGGGCCGGTGCAGCCGATCCACCTGGTTCAGCACCAGGAGGCGGGGCTGGGCATCGCCATCCTCGGGGGCGCAGCCGATCTCGCGGAGGGTCGCTCCCACCACCCGCAGGTGGTCCTCCAGATCCGGATGAGCGGCATCGGCCACCACCAGCAGGGCATCCGCCGTGCGGACCTCCCCCAGGGTGCTGCGGAAGGCCGCCACCAGCTGGTGGGGCAGCTTGCGGATGAAGCCCACGGTATCGGCCACCAGGCAGTGCTTGGGCTCCAGGCTGCCCGCGCCGGTGTCGGGATCGAAGTCCTGGCCCAGCCAGGCCTTGCGGGTGGTGGTGTCGAGCGTGGCGAAGAGCAGGTCCCGGGGCTCACCTTCCCCCGTGAGGGCCTTCAGGAGGGTGGTCTTCCCCGCGTTGGTGTAGCCCACCAGGGCCACCCGGGGCAGGCCCTGGGGCCGGCCCTGGCGCTGGGTCTCCCGCACCTGCTCCAGGTGGGTGAGCTCCCGCTTGAGCTGGCTGATGCGGGTGCGGATCATGCGGCGGTCCACCTCGATCTGGGTCTCCCCTGGGCCCCCGCGCAGGCCCACGCCACCCCCCTGGCGCTCCAGGTGGGTCCAGGCCCCCTTGAGACGGGGCAGCTCGTACTCGAGCCGGGCCAGCTCCACCTGGGCCTTGGCCTCCCGGCTCTGGGCCCGCTGCTCGAAGATGCTGAGGATGAGCCCCGTGCGGTCGAGGCAGATGAGGTTGGTCTGCTTGCCGATGGCGTTCACCTGGCTGCCGCTCAGCTCGTCGTCGCAGATGAGGTGGCGCACCCCCTGCCGGGCCGCCTCCTCGGCCAGGGCCTGGAGCTGGCCGGAGCCATAGAAGGTCCTGGGCGCGATCTGGGGCCGTTTCAGGCGCCGCCGGGCCCAGACCTCGAAGCCGCAGCTGCGGGCCAGCTCGGCCAGCTCCAGCAGGTGGTCCTCGATGGGCTCCTCCCGGTCTTCGGGGCCCTGGCGGGCGATGAGCAGACAGCGGGGAGGGGTTTCGGCCATGAGCCAAAGCTGCCGTGCCGGAGGACAATAATCAAGCCCCCTGAGCAGGAACCAGGCGCCGGCGCCGGGCGGGCGGCCCTCCGGCTACTCTGGTGCCATGGCCCTGTTCGAACGCACCATCGCCGACCGCTACCTGAAGACCCACCGCAAGGGGGCCTTCGTGCGGATCATGGTCCTCCTCACCCGCTTCGGGACAGCCCTCGGCGTCTTCGCCATGGTGGTGACGCTGGCCTTGATGACCGGGATCCGCGAAGAGGTCCAGGCCACCCTCTTCAGCGCCACGGCGCACTTCACGGTGTTCAACCTCGCCGGGGACATCCCCGACACCGAGGGCGCCCTGAAGACCATCCGGGCCGTACCCGGCGTCCAGGCCGCCTCGCCCATCCGGCTCGAGAAAGGGCTGCTGCGCCCGGCCGGCAGCGAGATGCCGCCGGAGCCCGTGGTCGTGAAGGCCGTGGACCCGGCCACGGCCCACGGCACCTCCAGCATCTTCGACTCCATGAAGCCCTTCCCCGTGGAGCAGCTGCAGGAGGGCGAGATCATCCTGGGCAAGGAACTGGCCCAGCGCCTCAGCCTCCGCGTGGGGGACACGGTGGCCCTGGCCTTCTTCCGCCTGGAGCTGGGCTTGGGCGGACAGCAGCCCAAGGTGGCGGCCTTCCGGGTGGCTGGCACCTTCTACAGCCACAGCTCCGAGTACGACAAGACCTGGGCCTTCATCCACCTGGCGGACGCCATGCGGATCGCCCGGTCCGACGGCCGGGCCGAGATGATCGAGGTCCGCGCCAAGAGCATCGATGCCATCGAGCAGGTGAAGCCCCTGGTGCTCGAGACCCTGGGCCCCGCCTACCAGGCCACGGACCTGCGGGAGTCCAACAAGACCTTCTTTGCCGCGCTAGCGTTGGAAAAATGGGGATTTGCAGCGGTCTTCAGCCTCATCGTGCTGGTGGCCGCCTTCAACATCGTGGCCTCCCTGGTGCTGCTGGTGACGGAGAAGCGGCGGGACCTGGGCGTGCTGCTGGCCCTGGGCGCCACCCCGAAGCAGATCCAGCGCCTCTTCGAGCTCCAGGGCCTCCGCATCGGCGCTGCGGGCACGGCCTGGGGCCTGGGCACCAGCGTGCCCCTCTGCCTGATCCTCGACCACTACAAGCTGCTGAAGCTGCCCGCCGCCGTCTACGACTTCATCACCTACATGCCCTTCCGCCTGAAGCTGCTGGATGTCCTGCTGGTGGGCCTCTTCCCCCTGCTGGTCTCCTGGCTGGCCGCCCGCTATCCCGCCCGGAAGGCCGCGGCCCTGGACCCCGTCGACGCGCTGAGGGCCGAATGATCGGACAGCCCCTTTCCATCACCGGCCTGCACAAGACCTACCCCGGCAACGCCCATCCGGTCTTCGACGGCTTCTCCCTGGCCGTCGAGGCCGGCAGCCTCTGCGCCATCGTGGGCGTGTCCGGGGTGGGCAAGACCACGCTCCTGAACTGCGTCGCGGGCCTCGACCACTGGGAAGGCGGCGGCATCGCCGTGGGCGGCGAGCCCGTGCCCGAGGGGGCCGAGGACCGGGCCCTCTACCGCCGCCGCCGGGTGGGCCTGGCCTTCCAGCAGCCCCACCTGCTGCCGGAGTTCACCGTGCGGGAGAACCTCCGCATGCCCCTGCTCATCGACGGCGACGGCTCCGCCGAGGCCGAGGCCTGGATCGGCCGGCTGCTGGCCACCGTGGGCCTGGGCGACCTGGGCGAGCGGCTGCCCGGCCAGCTCTCCGGCGGCCAAGCCGCCCGCGCCGGGCTGGCCCGCGCCCTGGTGCGCAAGCCCACCCTCTGGCTGCTGGACGAGCCCACCGGTAACCTCGACCCCGCCACCGCCGAGGAGGTGTTCGGCTTCCTGCTGAGCCTCCACGCTGAGCTGCGCCCCACCACCCTGCTCGTCACCCACAACCCCGGCCTGGCCGGACGCTGCATGCGGACGGTGAGGTTGGGCTAGGCGATCTAGCCGATCTGCCCCAGCTTCACCTTGAGGTCCAGGAGCGTGAACGGCTTCAGGATCAACGCCACGCCGGGGTCCCGTTCGAGGATCCGGTCGCCCCGCTCGTCCCGGTAGCCCGTGGCCAGCAGGACCGGCAGGTCGGGCCTTAGGATCCGGAGGCGCTTCAGGGTCACCTCGCCGTCCATGCCCGGCATGCTGAGGTCGAGGATCACGAGGTCGGGGGCATGGCCCGCCGCGAGCCGCTCCAGGGCCTGGGGTCCGCCGGCCGTGGCCAGGACCTCGTGCCCCAGCGCCTCGAGCATGACCGGCACCGTGCCCCGGACCAGCTCGTCGTCGTCCACCAGCAGGATGCGGAGCCGCCGGGCCCGCACCTCCTCCTCCGGGGGGATCCCGGTGTCGAAGGGAAGGTCGGCCCGGTACCCCGGAAAGGCGAGGGTGATCTCCGTGCCCTGGCCTGGGGTGCTGTGGAGGTCCACCCGCCCGCCGTGGGCCTTCATCACGCCGTAGACCAGAGCCAGGCCCAGGCCGGTGCCCCGGCCCGGCGGCTTCGTGGTGAAGAAGGGCTCCAGGGCCCGTGCCAGGACCTCCGGCGGCATGCCGTGGCCCGAGTCCTCCACCGCGAGCTCCACCCTTCCGCCCGCGCCGGAGCGGGTGGCGAGGCGGAGGCGGCCCCCCTCGGGCATGGCATCCAGGGAATTGACGCAGAGGTTCATGAGGGCGTTGGAGATGGCGCTGGGATCGCCCATCACCAGCGGGAGCCCCTCGGTCAGCGCCAGCTCCACCTCCACCTTCTGCAGGGTCGTCCGCTGGAGGAGGGCGGCCTCCTTCCGGACCAGCTCGTTGAGGTCCAGGGGCTGGGGCTCAGGGAGGTCCCTGCGGGCGAAATCGGTCAGCCCCTTCACCAGGTCCCGGCCCCGGCCCGCGGCATGGAGCAGGGTGTCCATGGCCTTCACGAGATCCGGGTCGTCCTGGCGCTTCTCCTTGAGCAGGGAGGCCACCGCCATGATGGCGGCCAGCACGTTGTTCATGTCGTGGGAGACACCGCCCGCCAGGGCGCCGAGGGACTCCAGCTTCTGCCCATGGGCGACCTCGGCCTCGAGCCGCCGCCGCTCCTCCTCGGCCTTGTGGATCGGGGTCAGGTCGACGGTCGCGGTCCCCACCCCCGTGATCCGGCCCTCGGCGTCCCGCATGGGCTCGCAGTACAGGTCCAGGAACAGGCGGCGCCCCGGGCGGTCCAGCCACATCTGCTGGTGGATCTCCGCGCCCTCGTCGAGCACCTGCCGCTTCAGGGCATCCAGCCGGGCCGCCTGGTCGGGCGAAAACAGGTCGGCATCGCGCCGGCCCACCACGTCCTCCGCCCGGGCGGTCCGCTGGTTGTAGGCCCAGACATAGCACAGGTCCCGATCCTGGACGGCCACCGACACCGGCGCGTTCCGCAGGGCCAGGCGGAAGCGCTGCTCGCTCTCGCGAAGGGCCTGGCTCGCCTCCACCCGCCCGGTGATGTCCTCCGAGAAGATCACGATGCCGCCCACGGTCCCGTCGGCGGCATGCCAGGGCCGGAGTTCCCAGCGCCGCCAGTACACGGTCCCGTCCTGCCGGACGAACCGGTCCTCCTCGGAGTGCAGCACCTCGCCGGCCAGGCCCCGCCGGTGGGCCTCCCGCCACGCCTCGGGGATCTCGGGGAAGATCTCGTAGTGGGAGCGCCCCAGGATGGCCTGCTCGCCCAGGTGGAAGTCGCTGAGCCAGCGCCGGCTCACGGCGAGGTACCGCATCTCCCGGTCGAACATCGCCAGGGCCGCCGGGGCGTGGTCGATGAGCATCTGGAGGCGCTCCTGGCTTTCGCGGAGGGCCAATTCCGAGCGCTTGCGGTCCGTGATGTCCTGGAAGGTGCCCTGGATCCGGACCACCCGTCCCTCCATGACCACCGGCTGGCCCTGGGTCCACACCCACTTGCGCACGCCCTTGGCGCTCACCAGTTCCAGCTCCAAGTCGTAGGGACGGCCCTTCTCGATGGCCTCCTGGATGGCCCGCTCGATCAGGGGCCGGGACTCGGCCGTGTAGAAGCTCAGTCCCAGCTCCGAGGAGGCGGGCGTCGAGGGATCGAGGTCGTGGATACGGGCGACCTCTTCCGTCCACCAGCCCTCGCCCGTGTCCACATCGAAGCTCCAGCCCCCCACCTTGGCCATCCGGCCGATCCGGGGCAGGAAGTTGGTGATGGCATCCTGGAACCGCCGACCGCGCTGCTCCAAGGATCGGGCCTCACCCGTGGAGCCGTCGCCCGGCCCCTGGCCCCCCCGCCGGCTCACGGCCGGGATCCCTCCAGGGTCCCCGGACCGGGGGCCGCCTTCCGGAAGCCGGGACGGAGCGCGCTGGGGGAAGTGGCCATGCCTGGACCCCTGGAGTGGGAGGCGAGGCTTCCAGGGCAACCTGGAGACCGTCTCCGTGCGACCCATCATGCATCGGTTCGCCCGGCCGCTCACATAAGAAAACCGTCACCCGTCCTGGCCCCAGATCGGCAAAATAAGACGCAACCGGGTCGCCAGGCCCCTCAGGCCAGGCCTGCGTCCTCGCGGCTGATGCGGGAGAGCGCCGCCAGATCCTGGTCCCCATAGCCCTTGGCCACGGCCGCCAGGAGCCGGTCCCGCAGGAGGCTGGCGATGGGCATGGGCGCCTGGTAGGCCTCGGCCGCGCGGAGGGCGAGGCTCACGTCCTTCAGCCCCAGGCGCAGGGCGAAGCCCGCAGGCTCGAAGTCGCCCCGCACCACGGCGCCTCCGTAGGCATCCGCCAGGGGGGACTTCAGGAGGGCGGTGTTGAGGATCTTCAGGGTAGTCTCCGGCGGCACCCCCGCCTTCTCACCGAAGGCGAACGCCTCGCTGAGGGCCTCCACGGCCGTGACGAGGAGGCCGTTGCCCGCCAGCTTCATGGCGTGCGCCGTGGAGGCCCGTCCCCCCAGCGGGAAGACGCCCTGGCCCAGGACCTGGAACAGGGGCTGGCACCGGGCCACCTGGTCGTCGGGACCGGCGGCCAATAGCCAGAGCTGGCCCGAGGCCGCCGCGGGCGGGCGACCGAAGACCGGCGCTGCGACGAAGCCCTGCCCGGCCTCGGCATGGGCCTCGCCCAGCCGCGCGGAGGCCGCGATGCCGATGGTGCTCATGGAGACGTGGACGGCCTCAGGGGCCAGCGTCTCCAACAGGCCACCGGGACCGAAGGTGATAGCCTCTTCCGCGGCGTCGTCCGAAAGCATGGTGATGGCCACCTCGGCGCCTTCCACCGCCTCGCGCACGGAGCCTGCGACCCGCACCCCGAGGGCCGCGAAGGGGCGGGCCCGGGCCATGTCCCGGTTGAAGACCGACAGTTCGAAGGCGCCCACCAGCCGACGCGCCATGGGATCGCCCATCCGTCCCAGGCCCAGGAATGCGACTCGCATGGTTTCCTCCCGTGATGGGGATCAGTCCAGGCGGCCGGCGGAGATCCCCTTGGCCCGCCGGTCCTCCAGCAGCTCGTTCAGGATGACGGCCGCCGCGGCGGCGTCGAGCAGGAGCTTGCGCTTGTCCGGCTTCACGCCCCGCTCCCGCAGGAGACGCTCGGCCTCGGCGCTGCTGAGATGCTCGTTCACGAAGCGCAGGGGCAGGCCCGTGCGGGCCGCCAGGGCCTCGCCGAAGGCCCGGGCGGCGGGCGCCGTGGCACTCTCCGCGCCGTCCTTGTGGCGGGGCAGGCCCACGCAGAGGGCCTGCACGCCCTCCGCCCGGCAGAGCCTCGCGAGCCGGTCCAGCGTGCGCTCGTCCTCCTGGGGCCACACCTCGAAGGGCGAGGCCAGGATCTCCAGCTCGTCCGAGAAGGCGAGGCCGATCTTCTTCGTGCCGTGGTCGAGGGCAAGCCAGCGCATGGTGCCATCCTAGCCCCATGCCGGTCCATGCCCTCACCTTCGCCACCGCCCTGGGGCGGCTCCGCCTGGGCTGGACGCCGGCGGGCGTCTGCCTGCTGCGCTTCACGGACACTCCCGACCGCGAGGAGGCCCGGAAGGCCCCGGCCTGGGTATTGGAAGCCGTGCGGCGGCTCATGGCCCACCTGGCGGGCCAGCCACAGGACCTTCGGGGCATCCCGCTGGATCTCTCGGATCTCACCCCCTTCCAGCGCCGCGTGGCCGAGGTGCTTCATGCCACCGCACCCGGGCAGACGCTCACCTACGGCGAGGTGGCCCTGCTGGCGGGCCAGCCCGGCGCCGCCCGGGCCGTGGGCCAGGCCGTGAAGGTGAACCCCATCCTCATCCTCGTGCCCTGCCATCGCGTGGTGGCCTCGGATGGCCCCGGCGGCTGGAGCGCCTTCGGATCGCCGGAGGTCAAGGCGCGGCTGCTGGAGCTGGAGGCGCCCCCAGGGCGATGAGGTCGGCGGCTTCGAGGACCGCCGTCGGTGCCCCGTCCCGCGCCACGCGGAGCATGGCCCGGCCCAGTTCCTCCGTGGTGAGGATGGCCCTCGGGAACAGCCGTCGCAGCAGCGGGAAGGCGGGCCCCAGTACGATGTAGACGGCCTGGTACCAGCCCGTCCGCGACCGGATGCCGTGGAGGGGCTGGATGAGTCCAGGGCGGAAGAGGTAGACGCCACGGAAGGGCAGGCGTCGCAGGGCGTTTTCCGTCCGCCCCTTCACCCGTGCCCACATGGTGCGGCCCTGCTCGGTGCTGTCCGTCCCGGCGCCGGACACATAGACGAAGGTCATGGCCGGGTTGAGCCGGGCCAGCGTCGTCGCCGCCGCCAGGGTGAGGTCGTGGGTCAGGCGCTGGTACTCGGCCTCCGACAGCCCCGCTGCCGACACCCCCAGGCAGAAGAAGCAGGCGTCCAGTCCGGTGAGGTCCGGCTCCACCGCCCCATAGTCGAAGAAGTCATCGTGGACGATCTCCCGGAGTTTGGGGCGGGCTTGGCCCGAGGGCTTCCGCACGAGGGCCACCACCTGGCTGACACCGGGATCCCCCAGGCACTCACGCAGCACGCCCTGGCCGATCATGCCCGTCGCGCCGAAGAGCAGGACCTTCATGGCAGACCTCCCTGGACAGCGGGCCGCCCATCCAGCGTGGCACGGATGGGGACCTCCGCCCCGGTCTTCCAGGGCAGCGTGGGCCACCAGCGCTGGTGGGGCGGTGCCTCAGGCTCGAAGCCCTCCCCGGGCCGGGGCAGCGCCACGGTGGCGCCCGCTGGTCCCGCCGCCGCCAGCACCCGCTCTACGGGCTCGGTCCAGCCATGGGCGGCCAGGTCGAAGAGGCCCCAGTGGATGGGCAGGAGCACGCGGCCCCGGACCATCCGGTGGGCCGCCACCGCCTGCTCCGGGCCCAGGTGCCAGTCCGGCCAGGCCGGGTTGTAGGCGCCGGCCTCGATCATGGTGAGATCGAAGGGTCCCAGGCGCTCGCCGATGTCCGCCAGGCCCGGGAACATCCCCGTGTCGCCGGAGAAGTAGACCCGGTGCCGGGGACCGAGAAAGGCGAAGCCACCCCAGAGCGTCCGGTCCTTGTCCCGCAGGCCCCGACCCGAGGCATGGCGGGCCGGCGTGAGCACCACCTCCAAGTCGCCCACGCGCACCGACTCCCACCAGTCGAGCTCCGTGATGCGGACCACGGGCACGCCCCAGCGCGCGAGACGCGCCCCCACGCCCAGGGGTACCACGAAGCGCGTGTCCCAGTCCTTCAGGCGGCGCAGGGTGCCCTCGTCCAGGTGGTCGTAGTGGTCGTGGGAGATGGCCACCACCTGGGGTACGGGCACCTCATCCAGGGGGATGAGGGGCGCGTAGAAGCGGCGCGGCCCGGCCCAGACCACCGGCGAGGCCCGCCGGCCCCACATGGGATCCGTGAGGATGCGCGTGCCGTCCACCATCAGGTACACCGTGGAGTGGCCCAGCCAGGTGGCCCGCAGGCCCGAGGGAGCGGCCGCATCCAGGTCGGCGCGGGTGGGACGCGCCACGGGCAGGGGCTCCCGGGGCGTTGAATGCCGGTCCCGCCGGAAGAGGCTGCCGATGGCCCCTCTCATGTCGTTCCAAAGAGGCTGGGGGTTGCGGAAGCGCCCATCGCGCCATTGCGGGGATCGTTCCATGCGGGGACTCCTTGTCAGATCGAGAGAGGAACCGGCGGCCCAGAAGCCCCCGGCTACCGCAGCGGCAAAGAGCAGGGCCACGGTTTTGCGGAGACGGTCAGATCGGATAGACCACCCCCGTGCTCTGCTCGGAGTGCCGCCACATCCAGCGCTGGAGGCCCCTGTCCTGGGAGAGGGCGTTGGACCGGACCCTCACCGGGGCTCCCTTCATCTCCTGGAAGCCCGAAGGCCCGAAGTACTCGCCCCCCGTCACGGAGGGATCTGTGGCGGCCCGCAGCAGCGGCTGGGCCCCGCCGAAGGCGTCCTGGCTCAGCAGGGTCTCCAGGCCCGCCGTCCGGAGCCAGCGGATCCAGCCGGCGTGGCGCTGGAGTTCCGTCCTCGCCCAGCCGGGATGGGCGGCCACGGAACGCGTCGGCAAACCGGCCGCCGCCAGGCGGTGCTGCAGCTCATAGGCGAAGAGGAGGTTGGCCAGCTTCGACTGGCCGTAGGCGGCCCAGGCCCGGTAGCCGCCGTCGAAGTGCATGTCATCGGCGTAGATGCGGCCCATCCGGTGGGCCCCGCTGCTCATGGTCACCACGCGGGAACCCGGGGTGGCCAGCAGTCGCCCCAGCAGGAGGCCGGTCAACGCGAAGGGCCCGAAGTGGTTCGTTCCGATCTGCAGCTCGAACCCGTCCTCGGTCTTCCCGTAGGGCGGGACCATCACGCCGGCGTTGTTGAGGAGCAGGTCCAGCCGATCGAACCGCGCGAGGAGGTTCGCAGCCGCCGTCCGTACGGAGGCCAGGGAGGCCAGATCCAGGGCCTGGACCTCGACCCGGGCGCCGGGATGCAGCGCCCGGATGTGCTGCGCGGCCCCCTCGGCCTTGGGCAGGTTCCGGCAGGCCAGGACCACCGTGGCCCGACAGGCCGCCAGGATGCGGGCCGCCTCGAAGCCGGTGCCGGAGGTGGCCCCGGTGACCACCGCCACCCGACCGGTCTGATCGGGGATCTGGGCCCAGGTCCAATCATTTTGCGCCATGTCGTTCTCCATGATGAATTTGACATATTGACCAATAATGTCAGAAAGCCAATATTGACAATCGGACAAATATTGTCAACACTCTTTTCATGGGAAACGAGAAGAAGGCCCGGGTGCTGGCGGCCGCCGAATCCGTGTTCCTGCGGTTCGGCTACCGGCGGACCACCATGGGCGACCTCGCGACCGCCGCAGGCATGTCCCGGCCGGCCCTCTACCTGGTCTTCTGCAACAAGGAGGAGGTCTTCGAGGCCGTCCTCCGCGCCTTCACCGCCCGCACGCTGGAGGAGATCCGGCAGGGCCTGGACGCCCACCCCACTCCCCTGGAGAAGCTCCGCTTCGCCTTCGACCTCTGGGCCGTGCGTCCCTTCGGGTTCTTCGAGGCCTCACCGGAACTGCGCGAGCCCCTCCACGGCGGCCTCGCCTTCGCCAGGGAGGCCATCGACCAGGCCATCGCGGCCTTCGAGGCCGAGCTGGTGGGCATCCTCGCGCCCTTGAGCGCGAGCGCCCCGGCGAAAGCCCTCCCTCCCGAGCAGATCGCCCGGGTCCTCACCCGTGCCGTCCATGGCTTCAAGGAGTCCGCCAGGGATGCCGACGAGCTTCGCGCCATGATCGACGGGCTGCTCGAGATGGTGCTGGCCTCCCTCCGGCCCCCTGCCGGCCCATGAGGCCATGAGTCCATACTGGACCCGATGACGCGCCCCCTGCCCGATGATCTGCTGAAGGTCCCCCACCGCCAGGGCGTGCCCTTCGCACGCCTGACCACGCTGGGCGTCGGAGGCGTCTGCCGCTGGCTCTTCGAGCCCACCACGGAAGCCGAGGCCCAGGCCTTCGTGCGCGCCTGCGCCCGGGAGGGCCTGCCCTGGCGGGTGCTGGGCGGCGGCTCGAACCTGGTGGTGCTGGGGAATGTCGAGACCCCGGTCCTGCGCCTCGCCCTGCCGAAGACCGTCCAGCGCGACGGCACGCAGCTCACGGCGCCCGCCAGCCACGGCCACATCGCCCTGGCCGAGGCCGCCGCCGCCGCGGGATTGTCGGGCCTGGAGTTCGCCAGCGGGATTCCGGGCTCGCTGGGCGGTGCCATCCGCATGAACGCCGGGGCCTACGGCCGCGAGTGGGTGAATGTGCTGGCGCGCTACCGCTTCCTCACCCCCGATGGCGACCTGGTGGAGAAGGCCCCCGACCCCGGCGAGTTCAAGTACCGCTGGAGCTTCCTCACCGGGGGCCGTGTGGTCCTGTCGGCCACGGCCCAGCTGGCGGAGGGCGATCCCACCGCCATCCGCGCCCAGGTAGCGGAGTACCGGGCCAAGCGCGGCACCAGTCAGCCCCTGTCGAAGCGCAATGCCGGCTGCATCTTCAAGAACCCTCCGGGCGGGAGCGCCGGCCGCCTCATCGACCAGGCGGGCCTCAAGGGCCTGCGCGTGGGCGATGCGGAGGTGAGCTCCGAGCACGCCAACTTCCTCATCAACCACGGCCATGCCACCGCCGCCGAGTTCGCGGAACTGATGGAACAGGTGCGAACGAGGGTGCGGGAAAGGCATGGCGTGGAGCTGGAACCCGAAGTGGAGATCTGGCGGGAGCACCCTTGATTTCCAACGGCCAGCGCCTCGAGATCTGATGGCCAGTTAAGCGGGGTTAGGCCGCCCTCACTGACGGACATAGCGCAGGTGTGTGGCGGCTGGACCATCAAGAACCTTGTCTATGCGAAACTGCGGCCCAGGCTCGCTTAGGTTCTCGAAGAGACGCCGCCCGCCGCCGAAAAACACGGGTGCCAAGGCGATTTCCAGCTCATCAACGACACCTAGGTTCAGATACTGCTGGATCACATCCGGTCCACCCGCGACACGAATATCACGACTGCCTGCGGATTCCCGAGCCAGTTCTAGGGCGCGCTCTGGCCCTTCATTGACGAAGAAAAAGGTCGTGCCACCGGGGCGCATCCAGGGCTCGCGTTTCTCATTGGTAAGAACGTATACCGGTGTGTGAAACGGAGCCTCTTCTGGCCAGGCGCGCTCGCCTTGGTCGAACATCCGCTTGCCCATGATGTTGGCACCGATGCGCTCGGTGGTCCTGCGAACCAGGTCATTGACCGGTCCGGTTTCTCCTCCTGATTCGAGCTTGAGGAGGTTCTCGCGAAAGTACTGTTGATTGATGAGCCAAGCCATCAGCGCACCCCACTTGGCACCCCAGTTCTTATACGCGGGGTTCTCCATGGTCATTCCTTCCGGCGCCATGTAGCCATCGAGGCTAAGCGCGATGTTCACAAATACCTTGCTCATGATTTTCCTCTCGTATGTTTAGATGCCATGCAAGCTCGGGATTACGGCAAGGAAAAACTCGTTGAACTCATGATCCGCGTGCAGAAGAAAGTGCATGCAAACCAAGGCAGGGAGTTGGAATCCGAAGTGGAGATTTGGCGGGCCTGATGCGCCCTGCTCAGGAAGCAGGTTTCCCCTTGGCCTTGGCACGTCGTGCCTCGCTTTCGCGAATCATCTTGTCCAGGTCCGCTGCCGGCCGGATCTCCCAAGGCCCCATCTTCAGGCCCGGGTGGTTCGAGATCAGGTGGATGGCGTGGTTGAGATCCCTGGCCTCCAGGATCAGGAGGCCGCCCAGCAGCTCCTTGGTCTCGGCATAGGGGCCGTCCGTCACGGACACCTTGCCCTGCTCGAGGCGCACCATGACGGCGGTATCCGGGCCCTGCAGCCCCTCCCCGCCCACCCAGTGGCCGTCCTTCTTGAGGCCCTCATCGTAGGTGAAGCACGCGTCGAACCTGGCGTTCTGCTCGCTCTGGGAGAGGGTCGACCATTGCTGGACGTCGAGGTACCCGAAGCAGATGTATTTCATGGTGGCTCCTATGGGGGGTCGTTCGGACCGCCTTCACCCCCTGGTCGATTGGGGAGGGCCCTTTTCGACAGGGGCCTGCGAATTATTTTTCAAGCTCGGCCACCCGCCGCTCGAGGAACCGGCGCTCGGGCCCCTGCTGGACCAGTCCGAGGGCCTGGCGGTAGGAGGCGAGCGCCTCTTCCGTCCTCCCCAGGCGGCGGCAGAGGTCCGCGCGAACCGCGTGCGCCAGGTGGTACTCCGCCATGTCGCGGCGCGCCAGGAGGGCGTCGGCGAGGTCCAGACCGGCCTGGGGACCACCCCGCATGGCCACCGCCACGGCGCGGTTGAGGTCCACCACGGGGGAAGGCGCCACCCGGGCCAGGAGGGTGTACAGCCCGACGATCCGGTCCCAGTCCGTGGCCGAGGCCTCGGCCGCCTCGGCGTGGACCGCGGCGATGGCGGCCTGGAGCGTGTAGGAACCCACCCGGCGGGACGCCAGCGCCTGGTCTACCAGCGCTTTCCCTTCGGCCATCAGGGCCCGGTCCCACCGGGAGCGGTCCTGGTCCTCCAGCAGCACCAGATCCCCCTCCGGCGAGACCCGCGCGGCCCTCCGGGACTCCTGCAGCAGCATGAGGGCGAGGAGGCCCATCACCTCCGGATCGGGCAGCAACTCAAGGAGCAACCGTCCCAGGCGGATCGCCTCCCCCGAGAGGTCCGGACGCATCAGCGTCTCCCCGGAGGAGGCGGAGTAGCCCTCGTTGAATACCAGGTAGACGACCTTCAGCACCGCGTCCAGCCGGTCCGGCAGGTCGGCCCGGCCGGGGACCTCATAGGGGATGCCTGCTTCCCGGATTTTCGCCTTGGCCCGGACGATCCGCTGGGCCAGCGTGGACGGAGCGGTGAGGAAGGCCCGCGCGATGGCCTCCGTCGTCAGGCCGCACACCTCCCGGAGGGTCAGCGCGGTGCAGGCTTCCGGGGGCAGGGCCGGATGGCAGCAGGTGAAGATGAGCCGCAGGCGGTCATCTTCAACCCCGTCTTCTTCCACCCCTCCCGTGGGGCCCTCATCGGGCAACTCCGCCACGGCCTCCAGCGAGGTGCTGAAGCGCGCGGACCGCCGCAGGCGGTCGATCGCCTTGAAGCGCCCGGTGGACACCAGCCAGGCGCGGGGATGGTCCGGCACCCCGTCCCTGGGCCAGACCTCCAAGGCGGCTGCGAAGGCATCATGCAGGCCGTCTTCGGCCAGGTCGAAATCCCCGAGCAGCCGGATCAAGGAGGCCAGGATCCGGCGCGACTCCTCTCGGAAGAGCGAATCGAGGAGATCCGGAATGCCTTCGGGGACGATCGAGGCCAAGGGGCACCCTCCCAGGTCATAGAGCATATAGGAGGCTTCCAGGCCATCCAGACCGCCGCCCCCAGGCGGTAGACTGGCCCCCATGTCCATGCTCCCCCGCACCCGCCCCAAGCGTCCCTGGTTCCCCTGGGTGCGGGCGGGGATCACCGTGGCGGTGCTGGGCGGGGGCGCCTGGGCCCTGATGGAGCTGGGCACGCGGTACCTCGGATTGCAGAAACTCACCATCGAGCAGGTGAACGTGAGCGGCTGCCGGGGCGAGCGCCAGGCCGAGATCCAGGCTCTCGCCGAGAAGCTGGTGCTGGGCAAGCCCCTCTTCTGGGTCGACGCGGAGGAACTGCGGGCCCGGATCGAGGCCAAGCGCTGGGTGCGCAACCTCCAGATCCGCAAGGACCCCCCGGACCGCCTGAGCCTGGTGGTGGAGGAACGGCGCCCCGTCCTCTGGCTGGTGCGCAGCAACGGGGTGTTCCTGGTCTCGGACGACGGCATCCTGCTGGATCGGGTGAATCAGGCCAACCTAAGTCCCATTCCCGTGGTGGTGGATCCCGCCAGCCAGACAGACCAGGGCCTGGCCCGGCTCGTGAGCGCTGCACGGACTTTGAGGGAAAAGCAGGCTGGATTTTATGACCGGGTGACCGAGCTGAGATGGAGCCCCAAGGGGCCTGTGGCCTACATCGAGGGCCTCCCGGCCCCGATCTTCCTGTCCCGCCAGGATGTGACGAAAAACGTGCCCAATTTCCAGGGTCTGTTCGTGGATCGCCTGTCCCAGCGGCCGGATCTGGCCCGGCTCCGCTACATCGACCTGCGCTGGGACGAGGAGGTCGCCGTGGGGGAACCCGAGGACGCCCCGGCCCCCGCCAAGACGCCACGCTGACCCGCGCGGGAAGAAAGCGGCGTTTTTTCCACGCGCAAAGGCTCGAACCCGGCACGGAACTGGTGTAAACCTAGAGCAAGGAAAAGGATCTTCATGCCTCAGCGTGCCGTTCTCCTAGGCCTCGACCTTGGTGCAAGCAAAGTGGTGGCGGTGGTGGCCGTCCAGGAGGAAGACGGGACGCTGAATGTGACCGGCACGGGGCAGGCGTCGCCCCAGGGCGGCTTCACTCAGGGCCAGATCACGGACATGGACCTCTGCACCCGCGCCATCGTGCGGGCCGTGGAAGAGGCCATGAACACCGCCGGCCAGACCAAGGTGGACGGCATCCGCGTGGCCGTGGACGGCATCCAGTTCAAGGGCGAGAACCTCCGCGACTCCATCACCATCAGCAGCGGCGACAAGATCATCACCGCCTCGGACCGCGACCGCGTGCTGGAGCAGGCCACCAACGGCTGCAAGCTGGCCAAGGAGGAACTGGTCCTGCACCGCATCCCCCAGATGTTCCACATCAAGGGCCAGCGCGACATCCGCAACCCCGTGGGCATGTTCGGCGAGTCGCTGGAGGCCGAAGTCCGCATCATCGTGGCGCCCAGCCCCGTCATCATGAACATCAACCTGGCCCTCAAGAACGCGGGGCTCCACGGCGCCGAGCTGATGTACTCGCCCCTGGCCAGCGCCGAGGCCGTGCTGAGCCGCGAGGATCGCGAGAACGGCGCGGTGGTGGTGGACATCGGCGAGCACCTCACCCACCTGGGCATCTTCCTGCACGGCACCCTGTTCCATTCCGCGGTCATCCCCATCGGCGGGATGCACTTCACCCGCGACCTCGAGATCACCAAGCACCTGGGCGGCATCGCCGCCTCCGAGCGCATCAAGATCCGCTTCGGCACGGTGCTGCACAGCCATGTGCCCGTCGAGGAATCCGTCGAGCTCGAGGAGGAGGGACGCCTGGTGTCCCGCCGCGAGATTGCCGAGGTGCTGCAGGCCCGGGCGGCGGAGCTGCTCAACCTGGTGCTGGCCGAAATGGGCCGCACCGGCCTCATGCATGAGATCCATGGCGGCGTGCACCTGGTGGGCGGCGGTGCGCTCCTCACGCACCTTGCCATCCTGGCCCAGACCATCCTGGGCCGCCCCCGCGTGGTGCTGGGCCGCATCCTGGGCGTCACCGGCCTGCCCCAGGCCACCGGCAACCCCTACTTCGTGAACGCCCTGGGCGCGGTGAAAGCCCTCGCCCGCGACATGGGCGAGACCCGCGGCAAGCAGGACCGGGGCGATGGCTTCCTCGGCCGTATCAAGAAGATGTTCTAGCCATGCCTTCCGCGATGCCCTCTTCGGGAGTTCCGATGTCCGAGACCCCCTTCCTCCCCTGCCCCCACAGTCTGCCCGGCGCGAACATCAAGGTGCTCGGCGTGGGGGGCGCGGGCTGCAACGCCATCAACCGCATGATCGAGAGCGGCGTGACCGGCGTGCAGTTCATCGCCATGAACACCGACCAGCAGAGCCTCTCCCAGAGCAAGGCGCACCTGAAGCTGCCCCTGGGGCCCCAGAGCAGCCGGGGCCTGGGCGCGGGCGGCAGCGCCGAGCGCGGCGCCGTGGCGGCCGAGGAGAGCCGCGAGGAAGTGCTGGCGGCCCTCCAGGGCGCCGACATGATCTTCATCACCGGCGGCATGGGCGGCGGCACGGGCACCGGCGCCGCGCCCGTGCTGGCCAGCTACGCCCGAGAACTGGGCGCCCTCACCGTGGCCGTGGTGCTCACGCCCTTCGCCTGGGAGGGCCGCAAGAAGGGTGATCTGGCCCTGGCCGGCCTGGCCAACCTGCGGGACACCGCCGACACCGTCATCGTGGTCAGCAACGAGCGCCTGAAGAATGTCTGCGACGCCCGCGTGACCATGAAAGAGGCCTTCCGCGTGGCGGATGGCGTGCTCATCCAGGGCGTGCGGGGCATCGCGGACCTCATCCTGAAGCCGGGCATCATCAACGGCGACTTCGCGGACGTGGAGGCCGTGCTGCGCAACGGCGGCGAGGCCCTCATCGGCACCGGCGCCGGGCGCGGCGAGGAGGCTGTCATGGACGCCCTCAAGAAGGCCCTGGCCTGCCCCCTGCTCGAGCGCGCCCAGACCGGCGCGGCGGCCAACGTCATGGTGTCCATCACCGCCGACTGGGAGGTCATGGAGGCCTCGGCGATCGAGACCGCCATGAACTACCTGCAGGACCACTACAACGGCCGCCCCGACATCAAGGCCTGCACCGTGGAAGGCGAGGGCATGGAGGACCGCGTGCTCGTCACCGTCCTGGCCAGCGGCTTCGACCAGGAGGAGAAGCTCCTGGAGGACCGCAGGTCCAGCCTCCACCTGGGTGGTGCCGTGGAAGCCAGCTCCGCGTCCCTGGCCGCGCCCGCCTTCGCGGTCCAGCCCATCGACGGCCAGGCCATCCTCCCCGTGAACGGCGTCAGCGGCCGGGTCTACGGCGAGGTGCCCGCCGGCGAGCAGCAGGGGCCCACGCCCACCCGCCTCCTTCCCCAGGCGCCCACCCCCAGCGGCGAGCTGCCCGGCGGCAACGACGACCTCCATGTCCCCGCCATCATCCGGCTGGGCCAGGGGCGGCTGCCCATCGAGTAGCCCGGGAGGGCCCCCGGCCGGAGGCTGGGCCATGTTCATCGTCATCCTGCTCCTGGTATCGGCCCTGGTGCTGGCCTACGTGGCCTGGCGCACCGCCTCGGTGCCCTGGTTCGCACGAGGGTCGCGGCGGCGCCTCCGGGCCACCTTCACGGGGGCCTGGGTCCTGATGCTCGCCGGAGGGATCCTCGGCCATGAGGCCGCCTTCCCGGGCGCGGGCTGGGTGGCCCTCGCGGGCATGACCCTGCTGGGCCTCCTCTTCCTCGCCTTCGTCGGCCTCCTGGCCGTGGACCTGGCCACGGGGTTCGGCCTGTGGTTCCGCGCCGCGGCGCCCCGCCTGCGCGGCTGGGCCCTCCTGGCCAGTCTCGGGTTGGCCGGCCTCGCGACCGTCCAGGGCCTGCGCCCGCCCGAAGTCGTGGCCTACGAGGTGGGCCTGCGCGGCCTGCCGCCGGAGCAGGACGGCCTTGTGGTGGCGGCCCTGTCGGACCTCCACGTCGGCGCCATCCTGGGACCGGACTGGCTGGCGGCCCGGGTGGCGCAGGTCCAGGCCCTGCGGCCGGACCTGGTGGTGCTCCTCGGGGACATCTTCGAGGGGCACGGCCGGCCCGACCCCCGCGCGATCCAGGCCCTCGGAGGCTTGCAGGCCCCGCTGGGCGTCTGGGGCGTGGATGGGAACCACGAGCACTACGGCGTTGCCGGGGCTCCCATGGAGGCGGCGGGGGTGCGGGTCCTGCGGAACGCCCTCGCCAGCCCCTTGCCCGGCCTGGTCCTGGCCGGTCGGGCGGATGCCGGCCGGAACCTCCGCCAGGCCGCGTGGACCGCGCCCCGGGACCGGCCGGAGGGCGCCCTGGTGCTCCTGTCCCACCGGCCCACCCAGGTGGAGGCAGCGGCCCGCTCGGGCGTGGGGCTCATGCTCTCGGGCCACACGCACGCCGGCCAGATCTGGCCCTTCGGGCACCTCGTGGCAAGGGCCTATCCCACCCTGGCCGGACGGGCCCAGGTGGGGGACATGACCCTGATCGTCAGCCGGGGTACCGGCACCTGGGGCCCGCGCATGCGGCTGTGGCGACGGGGCGAGATCAGCCTGATCCGGCTGCGGTCGACAGAGATCCGGTCAGGCGCCTGACCAACTCCCCGGCCGCCCTTCCGCACGGAGCGCCTCCGCCAGCTCCGCCAGGAACAGGGCGCGGGGCACGACCTGGAAGCCGTAGCCGGTCAGGCCCTCGTGGGGCAGCTGGCCGTCGATCATGGCGAAGCCCCAGGCCTGGAGCTGGGCGTCCAGGGCCTGGAGGGCGGCGCGGCTGGCTTCGGGCTCGAGGCTGAACATGCTCTCGCCGAAGAACGCCCGACCCAGGGACACGCCGTAGAGGCCGCCCTTCAGCTCGCCGTCCCGCCAGGCCTCCACGCTGTGGGCGTGGCCCGCATGGTGCAAGGCGACATAGGCCTCCCGCATCTCCGGCGTGATCCAGGTGCCGTCCTGGCCGGGACGCGGCACCAGGGAACAATGCCCGATGACCTGCGCGAAGGCCGTGTCGAAGCGGATCTCGAAGGGCCTGTGGCGCAGGCTCCGGCGGGTGCGGGCCGACAGGTGCAGGTGGCCTGGGCGCAGCAGGGCCCGCTCCGGCGGCGACCACCAGAGCAGCGGATCGCCCTCGCCGTACCAGGGGAAGATGCCACTGCGGTAGGCCAGCAGGAGGCGCTCCACGCTGAGGTCGCCGCCGATGGCCAGCAGCCCGTCCTCCGCCAGCTCCGGGTCCGGAAAGACCAGCGCCTTTGTCAGCCGAAAGACAGGCACAGCCGGCCGTCCTTGAGGTCCACGGTGGCGGTGCCGCCCTTGGCCAGGGGCCCGAAGAGGATGGCTTCCGCCAGGGGCCGGCGCAGCTCGCGCTCGATGAGCCGCGCCATGGGCCGGGCGCCGAAGGCCGGGTCGTAGCCCTTCTCCGCCAGCCAGGCCCGCGCCGGGGGCGTGCAGACGAGGCTGACGCCCTTTTCCTTGAGCTGCTCCTCCAGCTCCCGCAGGTGCTTGTCCGCCACGCGCTCCATCTCCGACCGGCCCAGCGGCGCGAACTGGAGGATGGCGTCCAGGCGGTTGCGGAACTCGGGGCTGAAAGCCTTTTCGATGGTCCCGGTGGCCGAGCGCCGGCCGCCGGCCTCGGCGAAGCCCACCTGCCGGGCCGACAGCTCGCGGGCGCCCACGTTGGTGGTCATCACCAGCACCGTGTGGCGGAAGTCCGCGCTGCGACCGTGGCTGTCCGTGAGGGCGGCGTGGTCCATCACCTGGAGCAGGATGCCGAAGAGGTCCGGGTGGGCCTTCTCCAGCTCGTCCAGCAGCAGCACAGCATGAGGCTGCTTGCGCACGGCGTCCGTCAGCAGGCCGCCCTCCTCGTAGCCCACGTACCCGGGCGGCGCGCCGATGAGCCGCGCAACTGTGTGTTTCTCCTGGTACTCGCTCATGTCGAAGCGGAGGAAGGCGATGCCCAGGGCCTTCGCCAGCTGCTTGGCCAGCTCCGTCTTGCCCACGCCCGTGGGCCCGGCGAAGAGGAAGCAGCCCATGGGCTTCAGCGGATCCCGCAGCCCGGACCGGGCCAGCTTGATGGCGCCGGCGACGGCCTCGCACGCCGCGTCCTGGCCGTAGATCTGGCCCTTGAGGGCCCCCTCCAGGTTCGCCAGAGCCTCGCGGTCATCCGCGCTCACCGAGTTGACGGGCACCCGCGCCATGCGGGCCACCACGGCCTCGATCTCGGCGGAGCCCACCTGTTTGGCGCGCGCCTTCTTCGGCAGCAGCTTCTGCGCAGCCCCCGCCTCGTCCACCACGTCCAGGGCACTGTCCGGCAGCTTGCGGTCCGTCAGGTGCTTGGACGCCAGGCGCACGGCGGCTGCCAGGGCCTCGTCCGAGTAGGTCACGCCGTGGTGCGATTCGTAGGCGGCCTTCAGGCCCTGGAGCACGCCCAGGGCATCCTCTGCGGAAGGCTCATTCACTTCCACCACCTGGAAGCGACGGGCCAGCGCCCGGTCCCGGTCCAGGGAGCCCTTGAGATCCTGGAAGGTGGTGGCGCCGATGCAGCGCAGGTCGCCGGAGGCGAGCGCCGGCTTCAGCAGGTTGGCCGCATCCATGGCCCCGCCGCTCGTGGCCCCCGCGCCCACCAGGGTGTGCAGCTCGTCGACGAAGAGGATGGCCCCGGGCTCATCGGCCAGGGCCTTCAGCACGGCCTTGAGACGCTCCTCGAAGTCGCCCCGGTAGCGGCTGCCGGCCAGCAGGGCGCCCAGGTCCAAGGCGAAGATGCGGGCCGCCTTGAGGGGATCGGGCACCTTCTTCTCATGGATGCGGCGGGCCAGGCCCTCCACGATGGCGGTCTTGCCCACGCCGGGCTCGCCCACCAGCAGGGGGTTGTTCTTGCGGCGCCGGCAGAGGACCTGCGCCATGCGGGTGATCTCGGCGTCGCGACCCACCAGGGGATCCAGCCGCCCCGCCGCGGCCCGGGCCACCAGGTCCGTGGCGTAGGCTTCCAGGGGGTTCTCGGCCACGGTGCCTTCTTCCTCGGGCGCTTCCTCGACCCGCTTCTTCGCGGAGGGCTTGGCCTTCGCGGCCGCGGGCCCGTGGCTCAGCACTTTCAGCAGGGCCAACCGCTTCACGCCGTGCTTCTCAAGCAGATGACGGGCGTGGCTGGCCTCCTCCTCCAGGAAGGCCGGCAGCAGCTCCCCGCCACGGACCTCCTTCTGCCCGGCGCTGAAGGCGTGGACCAGGGCCCGCTCCACCACCCGCACGAAACCCAGGGTGCTGTGGGGCTGGACCTCCTCGCCCTCGGGGACCGGCTCGAACAGGCGCTCCAGGGCGGCCTCCAGGTCGCGTCGGAGGGCGTCCAGCTTCACCCCGCAGGCTTTGAGAGCCTTGGCAGCCTGGGCGTCGTCCAGCAAAGCCAACAACAGATGCTCCAGGGCCACGTCCTCGTGGCGGCGCGCCTTGGCCAGCTCGAAGGCCCGCTGGAAGCCCTGGTTCAGGTCTGCGCTGATGTTGGGAGATTCAGACATCTTCCGCCTCCACGGTCAGCAGGAGGGGGAAGCCCTCGCGCTCGGCCAGCTGGCGGCCCCGCTCGGCGCGGGTCTCGGCCACATCCTTCGTGTAGACGCCCGCCACGCCCACGCCGGCCCGGTGCACCGCCAGCATGATCGCCGTGGCCTCGGGCTCGGCCTTGCGGAAGACTGTCTTCAGCAGCCACACCACGAACTCCTGGGTGGTGTAGTCGTCATTGTGGAGGAGCACCTTCCACAGGCCGGGCTCCTTCACCTTCGCCCGCTGGCGGGTGAGGACCTGGCCCGCCTCCTTCACCTGCCTGGCCATGGGTGACGCCTCCAGGGCATCAGGATAGCGGATTGAGGCGCACGAACCCCCCTCGCGCCAGCTCGCGCAGGAACAGGGCGGCGCGGAAACCGGCATCGGGTTCGCCGGGGTGGGCCTGGGCCATGGCCTCCATCACCTGCGCCACAGTATGCGTCCCGTCGCAGGCCTGCCACACGGCCGTGCCGCGGGCATCGAGTTTCACCCGGAAGACGGGCTTCCGTATCAGCTTCAGCACCCAGCCCCAGCGTGGCGACAGGACCTTGGGCCGGATCAGCACCAGGTTGCCGCCCTCGCCGGGTTCTGAGGCCAGGGCCTGGACCGGCACGAGGGCCAGGAAGGATTCATCGGGGAAGGAGGTCATTCGTCAGGCCTTCAAAAGAAAAAGCTCACCACCAAGACACCAAGGCACCAAGAAAAGAACAAGTCCTTCTTGGTGTCTTGGTGCCTTGGTGGTGAAGATCAGTGCCTTAGAAATTGGCGCTGGGTGGCGCGGGCTCGTCGGCTTCGCCGGCGTTGGCCAGGGGCACCTTCACCAGGTAGACGGCGATGCCGGCCAGGATCAGCAGGCTGATCCAGAACATCCCGGGATCGGCGAAGATCTTGTACTTCACCTCGAAGAAAGCGAAGGACGCGAAGAGCAGGCCCACCAGGGCCTCGCCGGCGATGAGGCCCGCCGCCAGGAGCACGCCGTTGTTCTCGACGCGCACCTTCTGGGCTTCGTTGAGGCCCCGCTTGGCGCCGAACATCTCCACAGCGCCTTTGATGAGGCCGCCCAGGAAGATGGCGAAGGTGGTCTCCAGGGGCAGATACATGCCCACCGACACCAGCATGGGGCTCTTCACCTGCATGAGGATGAAGGCGAAGCCCATCATCATGCCCACGATGATGAGCGGCCAGGCCATCTTGCCTTCCACGATGCCCTTGCTGAGCAGGGCCATGAGGCCCGCCTGGGGTGCCGCCAGCTGCTTGGAGCCGAAGCCGGCATCCAGGGAGAGCACGGCCTTCTTCTGGTCCGCGGGCAGCTGCTTCACCTGGTCCAGGGTGTAGGTCTTGCCATCAGGCGCCGTGACGACCTGCACCTGCTGGGCGGTCAACTCGGCGATGCGCTTGGTGCCCTGGGCGGAGATGTCGCCCTCGTGCAGCACCATGAGGGGGATGAACAGCACCACGGAGGCCAGGGCCACGCCGATGAGGTCACCCATCTCCATGCGCCAGGGGGTGCCACCGAGGATGTGGCCGGCCTTGAGGTCCTGGAGCATCTCACCGGCCACGGCCGCGCTCACGCAGACCACGGCGGCCACGCCCAGCACCGCCGCGACGCCTTCCTTGCCCTTCACGCCGAGGAGCACCATGACGAGGGCCGTGATCACCAGGGCCGTCAGGGTCAGACCGGAGATCGGGTTGTTGCTCGAACCCATGATGCCGACCAGGTAGCCGCTGATGGCCGCGAAGAAGAAGCCGAGGATCACCACCACCAGGGCCGCCACGAAGGAGACCAGCGGGCTCACCTGGAAGATGCGCCAGGTGATGAAGAAGGTCACCAGGGCCGCGAAGCCGAGGCCGAACAGGACGTTCGTGAAGGGCAGGTCCTTGTTGACGCGATCCACCACGTGCTCGCCGGCCGCGGCCTTCTTCATGTCGGAGACCGAGCGGGTGAGGCCCGTGGCCAGGCTCTTGCGCATCTTGAAGAGGGTGAAGCCGGCGCCCACGAGCATGCCGCCGATGGCGATGGGGCGGACGATGAACTTCCACACGGAGTAGGACAGCGCAATCCAGTCGCCCTGGGAGGCGCCCTCAGGCAGGACGCCGGGCGCCAGGAAGTAGGTGATGATGGGAACCAGCAGGCCCCAGGCGATGATGCCGCCGGAGAAGTTCAGGGCGCCGAGCTTGGGCCCGATGATGTAGCCCACGCCCATGTAGGCGGGGCTGATGCCGGGGGAGCTGAGCAGCATGCCGCCCGCCACCTTGGCCTTCCAGGTGCCGACCAGGTTGATGGTGGTGGTCTTGAAGGCCACGAACCGCTCCCAGGTGCTGGCGAAGACCGAGATCTGCACCAGGGCCTGGATGCCGGCGCCGATGCCCATGGCGCCGAACAGGAACTTCGTGCCGCTGCCCCCGCGGGCGCCGGCCTTGTGGATCTCGGCGGCGGCCACGCTCTCGGGGTAGGGCAGCTCGGCGTCCTCGACCATCACCCGGCGGAGCAGGGCCACGAACATGATGCCCAGCACGCCGCCCGCGAACATGATCAGCGCGCTGGTGACGTAGTTGCCAGCCGTGAAGAACTTGGGCCAGATGCCGCTGATGGCGAAGGCCGGAACGGTGAAGATGGCGCCAGCGGCCACGGACTCGCCGATGCTGCCGACCGTCCGGGCCATGTTCTCTTCCAGGATGGTGCCCTTCATCAGCTTGATGAGGGCCATGCCGATGACCGCCGCGGGATAGGTGGCGGCGATGGTCATGCCGGCCTTCAAGCCCAGGTAGGCGTTGGCGGAACCCAGCACCACGGCCATGACGAGGCCGATGAGCACCGCCCGCAGGGAGAACTCCCGCAGGTTCTGGTCGGAGGGGACAAAGGGTTGCATCGGTGCTCCTGAAAAGGCACGTAGGAAGAAAAGAAAGGTCGGATGGAGCGGTTAGTCTAATACATCGCCGTTTGATTCATCCCATGCCCACCCTCACCAGCAAGGCCAATCCGCGCTTCAGAGACCTCCTGGCCCGTCTCCGGCCGGGCGGCGCGCGGCGCGAGGCCTCGCTGCTGCTGGGGGAGAAGCTCATCAAGGCCTGGGCCGAGGCACGACAGACCACCGCCGGGAAGCGCCTGCGCCCGGCCCTGTGGCTGAGGCTCGAACAGACCGATCCGCATCCGCTGGCGGCGGTCCTGGGCACGGAGACCCTGGTCCTGGGCGAGGCCCTCATGCGCGAGCTGGCCGACGCGGGCAGCCCGCCGGACCACGCCCTGCTCATGGAGCTGGGGCCCGAGCCCGCCGGCCCCCTGGCGGACCGGGTCCTCGGCGCCTGGGGCATCCAGGATCCCGGCAACCTGGGCGCCCTCCTCCGCAGCGCCGCCGCCTTCGGCTTCCAGGAAGTCCTGCTGGGCCCGGGCTGCACCGATCCCTTCCATCCCAAGGCCTTGCGCGGCAGCATGGGCGCCGCCTTCCTCCTGCCCCTGCGCCGGGTGGCCCGCCTGGAGCCCGACCCGGGCCGCTGGTACGCCCTGGACGGCGGCCCCGGGGCCGTGCCCCTGGCCGAAGCGGACCTCTCGGAGCCCCTGCGCCTCTGGGTGGGCAACGAGGGGCACGGCTGGCAGGGCGTGGCCCTGCCCGAGGGCGTGCAGCGCCTCGCCATCCCCATCCAGGGGGTGGAAAGCCTCAACGCCGCGGTGGCCGCGGGGATCGCCTGCTATGAAGTCGCCCGGAGGTCCATGCGTTGACCCGCACCTCCCTCCTCCGCCCCCCGGAAACCGCCGTGCTGGCGGGGATCTTCGTGCTGGCCTTCCGCTTTCCCGGCGCGCTGGGGGGGTGGCTGGAGCCGGCCATGGCGCTGCTCTTCCCGCTGCTGCTGCTGGAGGGCCTGTTCAGGGGGCGCCACGCCGGCTGGACCTGGGCCGCCATCCTGGCGGGGCTGCTCCTGCTCTACCTCTGGGTGCCGCAGACCCTGGCCTCCAAAGGCGGGCTGCCGTTCGGCCTGGCCGTCCTGGGGACGGTGCTGCTCAGTCTCTGGGAGGCCACCGGGCTCTGGCTGGTGGCCCTGGGCTCCCGCTGGGCCTTCCGGCGCCTCGGCGCCCTGGCGGCCGCCTGCGCGGCGGCCCTGCTGCTGATCGGCTGGGAGGCCTGGGCCTTCCATGTCTATCCCTGGACCTGGGGGGCGGCCTTCGGCTCCTTCCCGTGGACCGCGCGCTCGGCCGCCTTCCTGGGCGCCTCCGGGCTGTCGGCCCTGGCCTGGGGTGCCGGCGCGTGGGCTGCGGCGGGCCTGGCGGGGGGCGCTCCCTGGCGGCGGACCCTGGCGGGTCCCGGCTTCGCGGTGGGCCTGATGCTCCTCCTGGGCGGCGCCTGGTTCCTGCTGCCACGGGGACCGGAACGCACCCTGGACGTGGCCATGATCCAGCCGAACTTCCCGGCCGGCGAGCGTTGGCTGGGCATGGAGGCCGAGATGTGGCGGCGCAGCGACGCGCTGCTGAAGGCGCAGGGCTGGCCCCGCACGGGGCGCTCCACCCTGCTGCTCTGGCCCGAGAGTTCCGTCCTGGGCCGGGACGACCGCCGCCCGGAACCGCGGCTGGCCTCCGAGGCCGCCACCCGCGGCGTGGCCTGGCTCTTCGGCACCGAGGGCGGCCCCTACAACCTGGTGCGCGGCGAAGCCGCGGGACGACCCGCCTTTGTCTTCGCCAAGACCGAGCCCATGCCCTTCGGCGAGCGGACGCCGGGCCCCGAGGCCTTCCGCCGGTGGCTGGACCAGAAGATGGGCTTCGTCTCCCAGGAGGCCGGAGCACTCAAAGCGGGCTGCGCCTTCGCCGTGCCGACCCCCACCGGCGACCTGCGGGTCCATCCCCTGATCTGCAGCGAGGCCCTCATGTCCGGGCGGGCGCGCCGCGGCTTCGAGCTGGGCCGGGCGGACCTGCTGAGCAACCACACCAACGACGGCTGGTTCGACCGCAGCATCGCCACGGACCTGCACGCCGCGCAGATCCGCCTGCGCGCGCCGGAGCTGGGCGTGCCCCTGCTCCGGGCCACGCTCACGGGCAAGTCCGGCGTCTTCCACGAGGATGGCCGCTTCGAGCTCTGGGGGGAGCCCCTCAGCGAGGGCGCCTACGCCGTGCCGCTGCGCTGGCGGCCCGTACGCACTCCGGCCCGATCCGCATGGCTGCTGCCGGGACTCATGGCGGGGCTGCTGGTGCTGCTAGGCTGGAAGGCCCTGTCCCGGAAGGCCTGATGGACCGCGATCTCCTCGTACCCGAGCCGATGTCCACCCCCCACGGCACCGTGGCCTTCTTCGACGAGACCTGGAGCGTGGACCCCCGGGAGCTGCAGATCTTCTTCCAGGCGGAGGAGGTCTACTGGACCGCGGACCGCACCATCGGCCAGTGGCGGCGGCTGCTGGCCTGCTCCCGCCTGCTGACGGCCCGGCTCGTGCCCGAAGGCCACCGGGGCGGCCGCCTGGTGGGCGCCACCCGGCTGTGGTCCGATCACGCCTACGAGGCCAAGCTCTACGACGTGGTGACGGCCCGTGACCTGATGGGCCAGGGCATCGCCTCCGAACTGGTGAAGTGGGCCCTGCGGCATCCCTGGGCCGGCGAGGTGCAGCGCTACGTCCTCGAGACCCGCGATGCGGCGGACTTCTATCCGCGCTTCGGCTTCCGCCTGGGGGCGGAGGTCGACAGCTTCCACATGCGGGTGGGCCTCGCCGAGCTCGAGCAGCGGGGCCTGCGATGACCGAAACCCAGCCCGGCCTGCCGGCCATGCCCCTGCAGCCCCTGATCCTGGCCAGCAGCAGCCCGCGCCGCCGCCACTGGCTGGAGGCCATGCGCCTCCCCTTCGAGATCCAGACCCCCGAGGTGGATGAGACCCCCCTGCTGGACGAGGAGCCCGGCGACCTGGTGCTGCGCCTGGCGGAACTGAAGGCCGAGGTGGTGGCCCGCCGCAACCCCGACCGCTGGGTCATGGCTGCGGACACCACGGTGGCCGTGGACCACCACACCCTGAACAAGCCCGCGGACGTGGAGGATGCCGTCCGGATGCTGACCCTGATCCAGGGCCGCGCCCACCAGGTGCACACCGGCTTCTGCCTCCAGAGGAATGACGACACCTACAGCTTCGTGGACACGGCGCAGGTGGTCTTCCGCCCCCTGTCGGAGGCCCAGATCCGCTGGTACATCGCCACCCGGGAGCCCATGGACAAGGCAGGCTCCTACGCCATCCAGGGCATCGGGGCCCTGTTCATCGAAGGTGTGGAGGGCAGCTTCTCCACCGTCATGGGCCTGCCTGTGGAGCGCATGGGTGACCTGTTCCTCCAGCTGGGCCTCCTCTGGCCCTGGATGGGCCTGCCCAGGTAGGCCCGGACCCGTCGGAAAACTCCGAAATCGCTGGCAAAGAAGAGGTTCTGGGGAGGAATCTCAGGCGGAAGCTGCCTCCTCCGCCCTGGGGGAAGGCGGGCCCGAGTCGTCAGCACCCGCCATGGAGGAAATCGCCCTGTCCCAGACGGCCCAAGATAAACCACCCAAAAATCCCCTTAGTGCGTGGAACTTCCTCAGAAAAAATAGGTAAACAATCTAAGTCCATTGATCTATGATCGTGACCTGCGGCACAACTCATCAGAATGTCGCCCCCAGCGGGCCCAGCCCCCTGGCTTCGGATGCGGCCGAATTGATTGATTCGACCTACATCCCACCGGCGCCCCCGGGCGGAGGTGCCGGATTTCGGGGAAAACCCTTCCCCGGACCTAGGCGCATGCCAGAATCTCCGGCGATCCCCACCTCCCGATCCGGCCTGCGCCCACCCGTCCCACCGTTCCCGATGGCCCTCCCGCTCCCTTCGTGAGACCGCGCTTTCCATGGGGTTGTGCATGCACCGATTCGATCAGGCGTTCCGCTTCGTCCTGCCGGCGGGGGCCGTGGCGGTCCTCCTCACGGTCCTGACCGTGGGCTGGTTCACCCAACCGGACCGCTTCGCCAAGGGCTACGCCCCCGAGCAGCCCATCGCCTTCTCCCACGAGCTCCATGCCGGCACCCTCCGGATGCAGTGCCAGTACTGCCACTCGGGCGTGGACAAGTCCCGGACGGCGGGCATCCCCAGCGTGGATCTCTGCATGGGCTGCCACAAGGTCACCAGGACCGAGACCCCCGCCATCCAGAAGCTGACCCAGATCGCCAACTCCGGCCAGCCCCTGCTCTGGCAGCGGGTCCACACCCTGCCGGACCACGTCTTCTTCGACCACCGCCCCCACGTGAACGCGGGCATCACCTGCCAGAGCTGCCATGGCGAGGTGCAGACCATGAAGGTGGTCACCCGCGAGATGGGCATGCGAATGGGCAACTGCCTGGCCTGCCACCGGGATCCCCACGCCGCGCTGCCCGCCGGCTCCAAGATCACCAGGGGCGCCGAGAACTGCGCCGCCTGCCACCGCTAGGCCGGGAGATCCGACGATGGCCGACGAGACCCGCAAGCCGATCCTCGACCGCATGGCCGCCCTGGTGGCCGGCCCCCTCCTGCTCGGGCGCGAGGCCATGAACCTCGTCTTCCGGCCGGACCCGGAGGCATCCCCGGGGGCGCCCCCGGCCCCGCTCCGCATCACCGTCACCCCCCCTGAACACGCCATCAAGCGCCGCGGATGACCCGATGAAGACACGACTTCCTGATCACGGCCCCCTCGAGACCCCGCGCTTCTGGCGGACCCTCGAGGAGCGCATCGAGACGCCCGAGGCCCAGCAGGCCGCCCATGACGAGTTCCTGCCGGGCGCCATCCCGACCGGACCCAGCTACGACGATGTCCACGGCCTGCCCCCCCAGAGCGGCGTGTCCCGCCGCGATTTCCTGGGCCTGGTGAGCGCCGCCGCGGCGCTCGCGGCCACCGTGGCCTGCGACCGCAAGGGCCAGGGCACCGTCGTGCCCTACACCAAGCGCCCGGTCGAAGTGGTGCCCGGCGTGGCCAACTACTACGCCAGCGCCACCCATGAGGGCCGCCGCGTCTACCCCTTGCTGGTGAAGACGCGCGAAGGCCGCCCCATCCACCTCACGGGCAATGACGAACACCCCGGCGTGAAGGGCAAGACCAGCCCCCGCACCATGGCCGACGTGCTGCGCCTCTACGATCCGGACCGCCTGCGGGCTCCGAAGGCGGAGGGTCGGATCATCGGATGGTCGGACGCCGAATCCCGCCTCCACGCGGCCCTGGCGGGCGCCAAGGCTGCCGGCAAGCCCGTGCTGCTGATCTCCGGCGCCGTGGCCTCGCCCAGCCGCAAGGCCCTGCTGGCGGACCTCAAGGCCGCCCTGCCCACCCTGGAGCACCTGGCCTACGAGCCCGCCGCCGGCGACGCCGCCGAGGTGGCCGGCCTGGCCAGCTACGGCCAGCCCGTGGACCTCCAGCCCCGGCTGGACAAGGCCAAGGTCATCCTGTCGCTCGGCGCGGACTTCCTGAACGGCGAGGATCCCGAGGCCCAGGCCGCCTGGGGCGCCCAGCGCCGCCTCAAGAGCGCCCACGATCCCATCAACCGCCTGTGGGTGCTGGAAGGCCCCCTCACGCTGACGGGCACCAACGCCGACCAGCGCGTGCCCGTGGCGCCCTCGCGCCTCGGGGCCGCGGCCTTCGCCCTGGCGAAGGAGCTGGCCGCCAAGGGCGTGGCGCTTCCCGCCGGCACGGATCTGTCCGGAATTCCCGCGGGCGCGCCCGCGGGGTTCCCGGCGGCCACCTGGTCCAGCCTGGTGAAGGACCTGCGGACCGCGGGCCGGAACGCCGTGGTGCTCTGCGGGGCCCAGATGCCCGCCGAGGCCCACCAGGCCGCCCACCTGCTGAACGCCATGCTGGGCTCCGAGGCCGTGGGAGTCCGCGCCACCGAGCCCCTCGCCACGGTGAAGGAACTCGAAGCCGCCGCCCAGAAGATGGCCTCCGGCGCCTACGCCGCCGCGATCTTCTGGGACGTGAACCCCGCCTACACCTTCCCGAAGGCCGCCGCCTGGAAGGCCGCCGTGGCCAAGGTGCCCGTCCGCGCCTGGATCGGCCAGGTGGAGGACGAGACCGCCGCCCAGTGCCAGCTGCTCCTGCCCGAGAACCACTGGCTGGAGAGCTGGGGCGACTACGCCACCCCCGGCGCCGCCGTCCTCCAGCAGCCCGCCATCGGCACCCTCTACGACACGCGCCCGGGCGAGGACATCCTCCTCGGCGCCCTCAAGGCCCTGGGCACCAACGCCCCCGACGGCTACCACGCCTACCTCCAGGCCCGCTGGAAGAAGGAACTGCCCTTCGGCACCTCCTTCGAACAGGCCCTCCATGACGGCCTGGTGAAGGCCGAGGCCAAGACCCCCGCCCCCGCGTTCAAGGGTGCCTCGGTGGCCGCCGCCGCGAAGAAGGCCGCAGCCTCGAAGGCTGAAGGACTGGAGCTGGTGCTCTTCCCCGGCTTCGCCACCCACGACGGCCGCCACGCCAACAACAGCTGGCTGCAGGAGACTCCGGATCCCATCACCAAGATGACCTGGGACAACCCCGTGGCCGTCTCCGTGCAGGACGCCAAGGCCCTGGGCATCGAGGAAGGCGACCTGGTGACCCTCTCCCTGGACGGGGTCACCGTCAAGCTGCCCGCCGTCATCCAGCCCGGCCAGGCCCAGGGCGTCCTGGCCCTGGCCCTGGGCTACGGCCGCACGACCGGCGGCGTGGCCAAGGGTGTGGGCGTCGACGCCTTCCCCTTCCTGGGCTTGGACCCCGCCTCCGCCAACGCGCGCACCGGCGCCCGCCTGGCCAAGGCCGGCGGCCGGAAGGAGCTCTCCCGCACCCAGAGCCACCACCGCATGGAGGGCCGGGACCTCGTCCGCTCCCTCACCATGGATGAGTTCGCCCACAACCCCCAGGGCCACCACCACGGTCCCGAGTTGGTCACCCTCTACGAAGAGCAGCGGTTCCCCGACCACAAGTGGGGCATGGTCATCGACCTGGCCGCCTGCACGGGCTGCTCCGCCTGCGTGGTGGCCTGCCAGTCCGAGAACAACGTGCCGGTGGTGGGCCCCGAGCAGGTGGCCCGCGGCCGGGAGATGCACTGGATCCGCATCGACCGCTACTACGAGGGGGAGCTGGAGAACCCCAAGGTCGTCCACCAGCCCATGCTGTGCCAGCACTGCGACAACGCGCCCTGCGAGAACGTCTGCCCGGTGAACGCCACCAACCACAGCCCCGAGGGCCTGAACCAGATGGCCTACAACCGCTGCGTGGGCACCCGCTACTGCGCCAACAACTGCCCCTACAAGGTGCGCCGCTTCAACTTCCTCGAGTACACCGCCTACAAGACCGAGCCCGAGACCCTGGCCTACAACCCTGAGGTCACCGTCCGTCCCCGCGGCGTCATGGAGAAGTGCTCCTTCTGCGTGCAGCGCATCAACGATGTGAAGATCCGGGCCAAGGGCGATGGTCGCGCCATCCTCGACGGCGAGATCACCACCGCCTGCATGGCCGGCTGTTCCTCGGACGCCATCGTGTTCGGCGACTTGAAGGATCCCAAGAGCAAGGTCTCCCAGCTGGTGGCCGCGTCCCGCGCCTACCGGGTGCTGGAGGAGCTGGGCGTCAAGCCCGCCATCACCTACCTGGCCGATCTGAAGAACCCCGCTGTCGAGGGAGGTCACCATGAAGCTTGATGCCGCCACGTCCGCCGGCGACATCCCGGAGGGCCTGGTTGAACCCTCCCTCTACGTGGGCAAGGTCACGCCGGGCAGCCTCGATGACCAGGTGCTGGCCTTCCCGGAGACCCGGCCCCCCAGGCAGTGGTACTTCGCCCTGGCCATCACCCTGACCGCTGCCCTCATCGGCGTCATCTCCATCGGCTACACCTTCTACCTGGGCATCGGCGCCTGGGGCAACACCAGCCCCGTGTTCTGGGCCTTCGACATCATCAACTTCGTGTTCTGGGTGGGCATCGGCCACGCCGGCACGCTGATCTCGGCCATCCTCTTCCTGTTCCGCAAGCGCTGGCGCAACGCCATCGCCCGGTTCGCGGAGGCCATGACCATCTTCGCGGTCATCTGCGCCGTGATCTTCCCCCTCATCCACGTGGGTCGCCCCTGGCTGGCCTACTGGCTCTTCCCCTACCCGAACCAGCGCGCCCTCTGGACCAACTTCCGGTCGCCGCTGCTCTGGGACGTCTTCGCGGTGAACACCTACTTCTCCGTGTCCCTGATGTTCTGGTACCTGGGCCTCATCCCCGACATCGCCTCCATGCGCGACCGCACCACCAGCAAGCTGCGGAAGGTCATCTACACCGTGCTGGCCATGGGCTGGCGCGGCGCCGCCACCCACTGGCAGCACTACGAGAAGGCCTACCTGCTGCTGGCGGGCCTGGCCACGGGCCTGGTGCTCTCCGTGCACTCCGTGGTGAGCTTCGACTTCGCCACCTCGGTGGTGCCGGGCTGGCACATGACCATCTTCCCGCCCTACTTCGTGGCGGGCGCCATCTTCGCCGGCTTCGCCATGGTGGTCATGGTGCTGGTGGTGGTGCGCGAGACCATGCAGCTCAAGAACCTGATCACCATGCGGCACCTGGATGTGATGAACAAGGTGATCCTGGCCATGAGCTGCATCATGGGCTACAGCTACATGATGGAGGGCTTCACGGCCTGGTATTCCATGAACGAGTACCTCCACCACGCCTTCATGAACATCATCACGGGCACCTACGGCTGGGCCGGCTGGGTCACCATCAGCTGCAACATCCTCATCCCCCAGATCCTCTGGTTCAAGAAGGCCCGCTCCAGCTACTTCTGGATGATCCTGGTGGCCGTCGGCGTGACCATCGGCATGTGGTTCGAGCGTTTCGTGATCATCGTGATCTCGCTGCACCAGGACTACCTGCCCTCCGCCTGGCGCATCTACAAGCCCACCATGGTGGACTTCGGCGTGCTCCTGGGCACCTTCGGGATCTTCTTCACCCTGGTCCTGCTCTTCGCCCGGGTTCTGCCGGTCATCGCCACCACGGAAGTGAAGGCGATCCTGCCGGACGCGCAGCCCTCTCACCATGGAGACGACCACCATGCCTGAGACCTCGTATTCGGTTCTCGGTGTCTTCGAGACGCCCGATGCCCTGATGCAGGCCATTCTCAAGGTGCGCGCCAGCAAGCTGGGCACCGTGGAGGCCTACACCCCCTACGCCATCCACGGCATCGACGAGGCCCTGGGCCTCCGTCGCTCCCCCCTGGGCGGCATGGTGCTGGTCATGGGCATCCTGGGGGCCCTCACAGCCTTCGGCTTCCAGTACTGGATCAGCGCCATCGACTACCCCATCATCACCGGCGGCAAGGGGGCCGGTTCCTGGGAAGCCTTCATCCCCATCATGTTCGAAGTGACGGTGCTCTTCGCCACCTTCACGGCGGGACTGGGGATGCTGCACCTGCTGAACAAGCTGCCCTTCTTCGGCCACCCGGTGCTGTCCTCCAAGTCCATCAAGGGCATCACCCGGGATCGCTACGTCCTGGCCCTGGAGGCCGAGAACGAAGCCTTCGACAGCGAGGCCGCCGCCAAGACCCTCCGGGATGCCGGTGCCATCGAGATCGAAACCCTGCCCGCGCCCGATCGCAGCCCCTTCCTCACCAGCGACTACATCCTGCGCACCCTGGGCGGCATCTTCGCCGCCTGCGTGGTGGCGGGCCTGGGGATGTATTTCGCCACCAAGTGGTTCCCCCTGCTCAAGCCCATGGCCAACATGCAGGATCAGCCCCGTCTCAACGCGCAGAAGGCCTCCACCTTCTTCAAGGACGGCCACGGCATGCAGCTGCCGGTGCCGGGCACCGTGGCCCGGGGCTACCTGCCCACGGCCACGGGCACCCAGGAGGAGGCCGCCGCCCTGGTGAACCCCCTGCCCCGCACCAAGGCCGTCTTCGCCACCGGCCGCAAGGTCTACACCAACCGGTGTGAGGTCTGCCACGGGGCCGTCGGCAACGGTGTGGGCAGCCTGACCGCCGCCTACGGTGCCAAGCCCGCCAACCTGCAGGCCCAGCAGTTCCGCGACTACCCGGATGGCAAGATCTACTGGGCCATCGTGAACGGGAAGAACGCCATGCCCTCCCATGCTCCCTACCTCTCCGAGCAGGAGCGTTGGGCGGTGGTGCACTACGTGCGCGCCCTCCAGCGCGCCCAGAACGCCAAGGACGAGGACCTGAAGGTGGCCGCCCGATGAGCCAGACCAAGAACACCTCCAACCTCCTCTGGGGCGCCACGGCCCTGGGTGCCCTCGGCGTCCTCGGCGCTTACGCCGCCGCCGGCCCCGAGCGCTTCTGGGCCAACTGGATCCTCTGGTTCGTGCTGCTCTTCACCCTGGGCCTGGGCTCGCTGTTCATCGTGGCCCTGGAGCACCTCGTCAGCGCCAAGTGGAGCGTGCCCGTGCGGCGCATCCCCGAGCGCCTGGCCACCCTCCTGATCCCCGCGGTGCCGGTCGGCCTCATCGCCCTGGCGGCCATTCCCGTGCTCTACCCCGGCGCGCGGCCCGAGGCGGCCCACCACCCGCTCCTGGCCGGCAAGGCCTTCTGGCTGAGCCTGCCCTTCTTCTCGGCCCGCACCATCGTGGCCCTGGCCCTCTGCCTCCTGGGCCTCTGGGTGCTGGTGGGCGGCTCGCTGAAGCAGGACGCCACGAAGGATCCCGCCTTCAACTTCCGGGCCCGCAAGTTCGCCCCGGCCTTCATGGCCATCTTCGCCCTGGTGATCACCCTCATCGCCTTCGACTGGCTCTCTGGCCTTACGCCCGAGTGGTACAGCGACATCTTCGGTGTCTACGTCTTCGCCGGCGCCTTCCTCAGCGGCCTCGCGACCACGGCCCTCTGCGTCCTGCACCTCCAGGACGAAGGCCGCCTGGAGGGCGTGAAGGGCGACCACCTCTACAACCTGGGCGGCTTCCTCTTCGCCTTCACGGTGTTCTGGTCCTACATCGGCTTCGCCCAGTACATGCTCATGTGGTACGCGAACCTGCCGGACGAGGTCATCTGGTACAAGGTACGCCTGGCCGGATCCTGGCGGCTCATCACCCTCGCTCTGGCCGGCCTGCACTTCGTCCTGCCCTTCTTCGCCCTGGTGACCCGGGACTCGAAGAAGGATCCCCGGCGCCTCCGCCGCGTGGCCTTCCTGATGCTCGGAGCGCACGTGCTGGACGTCTACTGGCTCATCTTCCCCATCCTCGGCGCCAGCCCCCGCTTCTCCTGGCCCGAGCTCAGCTTCGCCCTCTTCTTCCTGGGCGGGATCCTCCTGTGGATCCGCGGTGCCATGCAGAAGGGCGAGGACATGCCCGTCGGCGATCCCTTCCTGCGTGAGGGTCTGGAGTTCCGCCTATGAAGATCCACGACTACCTTTCCCCCGAGGAACTGAAGCGCCTGCTCTCCGCCCTGCTGGTGGTGATCTGCTTCATCTTCATCGCCGCCTTCTTCGGCTTCACCGTGCTGCCCGGCCTGCGTTACCAGGCCCACACGGCCACCACGGGGACTCCCGTGAAGGCCGTGCAGGGCGAGACCGGCTGGCTGGATCCCACGGACTACCCCGCCCAGGCCAGCCAGACCATCCCGCCCATCGATCCCAAGACCGTGATGACGCCCAACCCGGCCCTCATGGCCCGCGGCAAGGCGATCTACGCCCAGACCTGCGCCACCTGCCACGGCCCTGATGGTAAGGGGGACGGCCCCGGCGGCACCGGCCTGAATCCCAAGCCCCGCAACTTCACCCTGAACGCAGGCTGGAAGAACGGCACCCGCATCGAGGACATCTACAAGACCCTCAACGAGGGCATCAAGGGCAGCTCCATGGTGTCCTACAACGACCTCTCCAAGAAGGACCGCATGGCCCTGGTCCATGTGGTGCAGTCCCTGGGCGCCTTCGATCACGGCGCCAGCGATCCCAAGGCCATCGCGGCCATGGAGCAGCTCTTCGCCAGCGCCGGCGAGGTGATCCCCAACCGCATCCCCGTCGCCCGCGCCGTCGACATCCTCTGCCGCGAGTACGCCGAGACCCATCCAGAAGGCCGGCCATGAACCTCTGCCAGATCCGCACCACCCTTGCGCCCCTGGCCCTTGCCGCCGCGCTCCTGGGCGTTCCCGTCCAGGCCCAGACCCCCAAGCCGCCCCCGGCCCCCGCTCCCACGCAGGTCGAGGGTCCGGCCACACCCTCGTTCACGCCCCAGGAAGTGGGCATCGACGAGAAGCTCGGCGCCACCGTGCCCCTGGACCTGGTCCTGAAGGCCGAGGACGGCACGCCCGTCACCCTCCGCCAACTCATCGACAAGCCCACCATCCTGACCCTGAACTACTTCCGCTGCGCCGGCATCTGCACGCCCCAGCTCAACGGCGTGGTCGAGGTGCTCAACCGCACCGAGGCCGTTCCCGGAAAGGACTTCCAGGTCATCACGGTCAGCTTCGACGAGCGGGACGAGCCCGAAATCGCCGCCCAGAAGCGCACCAACTACCTCGGCGAGCTCACCCGGCCCTTCCCCCCCGCCGCCTGGCGCTTCCTCACCGGTCCCGGCGCCACCACCCGGGCCCTGGCGGATGCCGTCGGATTCAAATACAAGAAGGTGGGCGAGGACTTCGTCCACGCCGCCGCCATCATCTTCATCAGCCCCCAGGGCAAGGTGACGCGCTACATGTACGGCGTGACCTACCTGCCCGCCGACCTCCAGCTGGCCGCCCAGGAGGCCGCCCGCGGCGAGGCCCAGCCCACCATCAACAAGTTCCTGAAGTTCTGCTTCAGCTATGACCCCGCGGGACGCAGGTATGTCCTGAACACCACCAGCATCGGCGCCACCGTGATCATCCTCGCGGCCCTGATCTTCGTGGTGGCCCTCGTCCGCCGGGGCCGCAAGTCCAAGTCCGAGGAGGCCGAATGACCACCCACGCTGCCACCGCACAGCCCAGCTATCTGGTGGACACCGGCAAGCGCAAGGGCCTGCTGGCCTGGCTGACCACCACCGATCACAAGCGCATCGGGGTGCTCTATCTCTACTCGATGATCAGCTTCTTCCTCATCGCCATGGGCGTCGGCTTCGTCATGCGCCTGGTGCAGCTGACCACCTTCCAGAAGCTCATCACCGCCCAGACCTACAACGCCCTGTTCACGCTGCACGGCGTGATCATGATCTTCCTGTTCGTCATCCCGGGCCTGCCCGCCGTCTTCGGAAACTTCTTCCTGCCGATCCTCATCGGCGCGAAGGATGTGGCGTTCCCGCGGCTGAACCTGGCCTCCTGGTACTTCTTCATGGCGGGCGCCATCCTCGCCGTCCTGTCCCTGTTCACCGGCGGCGGCGCCCCGGACACGGGCTGGTCCTTCTACGCCCCCTTCAGCCTGAAGACGGGCACCAACGTGAGCCTGGCGGTCTTCGCGGCCTTCGTGCTGGGCTTCTCGTCCATGCTGACGGGCATCAACTTCATCACCACCATCCACCGCCTGCGGGCCCCGGGCATGAAGTGGTTCCGCATGCCCCTCATGTGCTGGGCGCTGTACTCCACCTCCTGGATCCAGCTCCTCGCCACCCCCATCGTGGCCATCACCCTGGTGCTGGTGATCCTCGAACGCTTCTTCGGCATTGGCATCTTCGACCCCGCCAAGGGCGGTGATCCGCTGCTCTACCAGCACCTCTTCTGGATCTACTCGCACCCGGCCGTCTACATCATGATCCTGCCGGCCATGGGCGCCATCACCGAGATCATCCCCACCTTCGCCAAGCGGACCATCTTCGGCTACAAGGCCATCGCGTTCTCCAGCATGGCCATCGCCGGCGTCGGCAGCCTGGTGTGGGCCCACCACATGTTCACCTCCGGCATGAGCAACCTGGCCACCCTGCTCTTCTCGCTGCTGACGATGATCGTGGCGGTGCCCAGCGCCATCAAGGTCTTCAACTGGGTGAGCACCCTCTACAAAGGCAGCATCGACTTCCAGCCGCCGCTGCTGTTCGCGCTCACCTTCATCTTCCTCTTCGCCATCGGCGGCCTCACGGGCGTCATGCAGGGCGCGCTGGCCATCAACGTGCACATCCACGACACCTACTTCATCGTGGGCCACTTCCACTACGTGATGTTCGGCGGCACCGGCATGGGGTTCTTCGCGGCCCTGCTCTACTGGTTCCCCAAGATGTTCGGGAAGATGTATTCCAAGAAGGCCATCTACGTCTCCTGGTTCCCCATCTTCATCGGCTTCAACATGCTCTACTTCGGCATGCTGATCCTCGGCATGATGGGCATGCCCCGCCGCTACTACGTCCACCTGCCCCAGTTCCACACCATGCACGTGGTGGCCACGGTCGGCAGCTGGTTCCTGGTGCTGGGCCTGCTGACCTACTTCGGGACGCTGCTCTACGCGCTCTTCAAGGGCCCGAAGGCGGAGGACAACCCCTGGGGTGGCGTCACGCTTGAATGGACCCTTCCCAGCCCGCCCATCCAGGAGAACTTCGAGACGATCCCCACCATCACCCACGGCCCCTACCACTTCGAGCAGGAGTCCAAATGAGTGAGCACGTCCATCGCGACGACTTCGGCGCCCGGCTCGGCATGTGGCTGTTCCTGGTGACGGAGATCGTCCTCTTCGGGGGCCTCTTCATCGGCTATTCGTACATGCGGTACAAGTACCCCATGGAGTTCCACCACGGCGGCGCCGAGCTGAACGCCACCCTGGGCATCATCAACACCGTGGTACTGCTCACCAGCAGCCTCACCGTGGTGCTCGCCATCGTGGCCATCCAGCGGGCCGAGAAGAAGCGGGCCATGGCCTTCCTCGGCACCACCCTGGCCCTGGGCGTCACCTTCCTGATCATCAAGTCCTTCGAATGGGCCGCCAAGTTCCATCACGGCCTCTACCCGAATGCCCCCCATCTGGGCACGCTGCCCCCGGGGGAGCAGGTCTTCTTCGGCCTCTACTTCACGATGACCGGCCTCCACGGGCTCCACGTCATCGCCGGGCTCTCGGTCCTGAGCGTCATGCTCTGGTGGGTGGCCACGGACCGCGTCAGGCCGGACCGCTACGTGCACCTGGAGAACAGCGGCCTCTACTGGCACCTGGTGGACGTCATCTGGATCTTCCTCCTCCCGCTGTTCTACCTGGCCGCGTAAGGGCATGACCATGAGCCAACACGCCGAGCATTCCGCCGATCTCAACACCGTCCAGCAGCCCGAGCACCCGGCCGAGCACCCGGGCTACGGCACCTTCATCAAAGTCTGGGTGGCCCTGCTGATCCTCACCGCCTGTCTGGTGGGCATGAGCCACGTCAGCCAGACCTACGCCGTCTGGGGGCTGCTGACCCTGACCCCCCTCAAGGCGGGCCTGGTGTTCTACTTCTTCATGCACCTGAAATACGAGGGCCCGCTGCTCAAGATCGTGATCCTGGTGACCCTGGGCACGCTGCTGATCTTCTTCGCCCTGCTCTTCTCCGACGTCGCTTTCCACTGAGGCACCCATGGACTGGATGAATCAAGCCGCCCTTTCGGCCCAGAAGTCCGATGCGGTCTTCTTCTACGTGTTCGGCCTCTCCGTCGCGTTCCTCGTCTTCATCACGGCGCTGATGATCTATTTCGTGGTGCGCTACAGCAAGAAGCGCCACCCGGTCGCCGAGCAGATCGAAGGCCATCTGGGCCTGGAGATCCTGTGGACCAGCGTCCCCCTTGTGCTGTTCCTGTCGATCTTCTACTACGGCTGGACCAACTACGAATACATGCGCCAGGCTCCGCGGGATGCCATGGTCGTGAACGTCACCGCCCGCCAGTGGGCCTGGTCCTTCGAATATCCCAACGGCAAGAAGAGCAAGGTCCTCTTCGCCCCGCTCAACAAGCCCATGAAGATGGACGTCCACAGCGCCGACGTCGTGCATGGGTTCTTCATCCCCTCGTTCCGCCTGAAGATCGACGCCGTGCCCGCCCGCACCAACACCACCTGGTTCCAGGCCACCAAGCTCGGCTCCTACGACATCGAGTGCACCGTCATCTGCGGCGTGGACCACAGCCTCATGCTGAGCAAGGTCGTCGTCGTGCCCGAGGACGAGTTCAAGGCCTGGTACTTCGGTGGGGAGGATGCCCCGGAACCCGGCAAGGCCATCCGCGCCGCCGAGGCCCACCCGGACCTCAAGGATCTGCCGCCCGGCCTCGCCGTGCTCACCTCCAAGGGCTGCCTCGCCTGCCATTCCGTGGACGGCAAGCCGAAAGTCGGCCCCACCCTCAAGGCCCTGTACGGCAAGCAGGAGGAAGTCCTCGTGGCCGGGACCATGCGCGCCATCACCGTGGACGAATCCTACCTGCGCCGGGCCATCACCAACCCCATGGAGCAAGTGGTGCGCGGCTATCCGCCGGCCATGCCCCAGACGCCCATGACGGAGCAGGAACTGGCTGAGGTCGTCCGCTACATCAAGACCCTCTAACGATCCGGGGGACCGGGCTCGCGCCCTGCACCCCCGGCTCCCCGCGCCCCCGCCCAGCCAAGCTGGGCTCCGGCTCACACTCCCCGGGGGACCGGGCTTGCGCCCTACACCCCCGGACCCCCGCCCTCGCCCAGCCAAGCTGGGCTCCGGCTCACACTCCCCGGGGGACCGGGCTTGCGCCCTACACCCCCGGACCCCCGCCCTCGCCCAGCCAAGCTGGGCTCCGGCTTAACCAGGAGCGATGATTTGAGCGTGGCCGCCCTCCCCCTGACCAAGCCCAGCCCCGTCTCGACCTTCCTCGAGCTGACCAAGCTGCGCATCTCCGGGGCCTCCACCTTCACGGCGGCGGCGGGCTATGTGGCCTTCCTCCGGGGCGCGGACGCCGGGCTGGTCACCACGCTGATCGGCATCCTGCTCCTCGCCATGGGCTCCAGCGCCCTCAACGAGGTACAGGAGCGCCGCTACGACGCCATGATGCCCCGCACGGCGGGACGGCCCATCCCCCACGGCGACATCTCGGCGGGCCGAGCCACCCTCGTGGCGGTGATCCTGGCGGTATCGGGCTTCGGGGTGCTGCTGGCCGCCCACAACCTCACCTCGGCGCTTCTCGGCGCCCTGGCCCTGGGCTGGTACAACGGCTTCTATACGCCCTTGAAGCGCATCAGCGCCTTCGCGGTGGTGCCGGGCTCGCTCATCGGGGCCCTGCCTCCGGCCATCGGCTGGACCGCTGCGGGCGGCAGCGTGGCGGACCCCTCGGTCCTGGCCCTGGCCTTCGTCTTCTTCATCTGGCAGGTGCCCCACTTCTGGCTGCTGGTGGGCCTCCACGCTGAAGGCTACGAGAAGGCGGGCTTCCCCACCCTGGTGTCGGTCTTCGGCCGGCCCCGGCTCTCGCGCCTCACCTTCACCTGGACCTGCGGCACCGCCGCCGCCTGCGGCCTGCTGCCGCTGTTCCGGGTGCTGGTCTCCTGGCCGTCGGAAGTCATGCTGGGCCTCGGCGCCGCCTGGCTCATCGCCGGCTCCCTGCCGCTGCTGAAGGAAGGCCAGGACGCCCCCCTCTACCGCCGCGTGTTCATGAACATCAACCTCTTCGCCCTCGTCCTCACCGCCGCCGTCATCCTGGATCCCTTCTTCAGCCGGTAGCCGCGGGCCGCGCTGGGGTACACTCTCGGCCATGCCCGTCCGCCCCGCCGAATCCGCGCGAAAGCCGCATCCGTGGATGTGACGCGCTTCCTCGGGACGCACCGGTACGCCTGGCTCATGGACCTGGGCCGTGGGCCCGGCTGCACCTTCCAGCTGCTTCGGCGGGAACTGGACGGGGCCCGGTTTCTCGCCCAGCTCTGGTCGCCCCTGCCCCCGGACCGCGACCTCGACCAGCTGCGCGACACCTTCCTGGCCCGCTTCCTCGACGCCGATCCCCTCGATCCCGTCCTCGGCCACTTCGGCTTCGATGGCGAGCAGGCCTGGCACCTCCAGGCCCTCCAGGGCACGCCCCTCGCCCGCCTCTGGCCCGGCTGGGGCCCCGCCCAGCGCCAGGCCCTAGTCCAGCACCTGGCGCAGCAGCTGGAGCGCGACCTCCACCCCCGGTTCCTCCACCCCGAGGCCATCACCCTCCGCCCCGGTCTCCTCCAGATCCCCCGGACCCTCGGCGAGGCCCCCCGGGACCTGCTCGCCCTGACGGCCCTCCTGCCCGCCACCGTGCCCACCCCGGCCCTGTCCGAGGACCGGCCCTGGACTCAGGCGCGGGACCTGTCCGAGCTCATCTCCCGGCCCCTCCGGGGGCGGGTCCAGGAGCTGCCCTACCTCAAGTCCCTCATGCTGGGCCTCAATGCCCCCATCCCCATGGAGCGCATCGTCCTCCTCCAGGGCGAGGAGGGCGTCGGCAAGGCCCACCTGGCCGCCTGGGCCTGCGCCGTGGCCGAAGGCGAGGGCATCTGGGTGCACCACCTGCAGGCTTCCACGGACGAATCCGCCGGGCGCTTCCTGGGCCGGCTGCTGGAGGCCCTGCTCGCCGGCAGCGAGGCCGACCTCTACGCCCAGCGCCCCGAGGCCGCCCGGGCCCTGTCCCTGCGCCTGCAGGCCTTCGCCTTCCTCACCGGCGGGCGGGGCCTGAACCGCCAGGAGGCCGGCCCCGAGCCCGAGGAGGTGAAGGCTGCCCTCGAAGCCCTCGACTTCGCGCGCCTCCTCCATCCCCGTCTCATCCACCTGTCCGACCTGGAGCGCAGCACCCCCGAAGTCCTCGCCCTGGTGCGGGAGCTGGTCCACCGCTCGGACCTGCCCTGGCTGCTCTCCCTCACCACCGGGGCCCAGGGCGCCGGGCTGAAGCCCCTCATCGCCGACCTGCGGCAGGAGGCCTCCGCCGCCCTGGTGGGCGTCAACCGCCTGGAGGACGAGGACCTCCGCCGCATCCTCGACGACCTCCTGGGCCGCCATGCCCTGCCCGCCTCCTATGTGACCGACCTGCTCACCCAGAGCCTCGGCAACCCCGGCCTGCTGCGGAACGTCCTGGAGCTGGCCCAGCAGGAGGGCGCCCTGGCCTGGGACCAGGACCACTGGATCCTTGCCCCCGGCCGCCCCGCGACCCTCAAAGCCCAGGCCGACCTCGTGCAGCAGGTCTTCCTGGGCCGCCTCCAGCGCCTGACGCCCGCGGCCGCCACCCTGGTGCGCCTGCTGGCCCTGGCCGAGCGGCCCATGCCCTCCAGCTCCCTCGGCCGCCTGCTGGGCCTGGCGGGCGATGCCCTGGAGGATGCCCAGCAGGGCGCCGTGGGCTCACGGCTGGTGCAGCTCCAGGGCGGCCAGGCCCTGCTGCCCGATCCCCGCTGGCGGGAGCTGGTGCTGGCCCACACGCCCCTGGCCGAACTCAAGCGGCTGGCCCGCGCCCTCCTGGCCGTCATCCAGGAACAGGGCGGTCCCGTGGCCCACTCGGTGACGCTCCAGGCCCTGGCCTCGGACGAAGCCACGGCCCTCGCCGCCGTGCTGGAGGCCCTGGACCACCATCCGCCCGCGCCACCCCTGGAGGCCCAGCGCATGGTGGACCAGGCCCTCCAGCTGCAGCCCCGCCCCTGGGACGAGGCCCGCCTGCACGAGCACCTGGCGGATGCCTGGGCCGCGGGTTCCCAGGCCCCTCCCGCCGAAGGGGAAGGATCCGCGCCCTCCGTGGCCGAGCGCGCCCTCGCCGCCCTCGACCACGCGCTCGAGGCCCTGGGCCGGGCCGCCTTCCACGAGGGCATCCGCCTGGCCGAGGCCCGGGTGCTGCGGAAGCGGGCCATGCTGCTGCTCCAGCTGCGCCGGGCCGCCGAGGCGCAGGAGGCGGTCATGGCCGCCGCCGAGCACCTGAAGGACCACCCCCTCCACCCCGAGCAGCCCCGGCTGCGGCTGGCCCTGGGCCAGCTCCACCTGCTCCAGGGCCACCTGACCAAGGGGATCCGCGCCCTGGAGGAGGGCCTGCACCCCCAAGGCCAGAGTGGCGGCGGCCGGCCCCAGCCCCAGGACCAGGCGGCCCTGCTCACCGCCCTGGGCCGGGCCCTGGCCGCCCAGGGCCAGTTCCAGCGCTCGGCGGACCTCCTCGAATCAGCCCAGCGGCTCCTGGAGCACGGCCAGGACTTCCGCGGCCTCGTACCGGCCCAGATCGCCCTGGCCCAGGTGCGCCTCGGCCAGGGCCAGGCGGATCCCTGCATCAGCCTGCTGCAGGAGGCCCTCCAGACCGCCCGTCTGCAGGGCGACCTCGCCCTCCAGTGCCAGTGCCACCTGGCCCTCGGCACCGTGCGCAGCCTCCAGCAGTTCCTGGGCCCCGCCCAGACCCATCTGGACCGGGCCCTCGGCCAGGCCCAGCGGCTCGGGGACGCTGGCCAGGTGGCCATGATCCAGATCTGGCGGGCCCGCACCTTCGCCGCCATGGGCGATCCCGTGGCGGCCGACCATGCCCAGTTCCAGGCCGCCGGGACCAGCCAGCCCCACCTCGCGCCGGAGGAGCAGGGCGACCACACCATGCTCCAGGGGGAGGTCGCCCGCTTCCGCGGCGCCTGGCGGGATGCGGCCCGGCTGCTCAAGGCCGCCGCGGACCAGTTCGAGGCCGCCGGCCTGCTCTGGCGCCACCGGTTGGCCCGGCTCCGCCTGGCCCAGGCCCTGGCGCGGGAATCCCAGCGCACCCGGCAGGAGGCCCCGGAGCAGGGCTGGGCCATCCTCGAGAACCTGAAGGGCCCGGTGGAAGGCGCCGGTTCCCGCTGGCTGGACCTGGAGTGGCACCGGGCCCACGCGCTGCTGCTGTCCACGGTGCCGCCCACCGAGGCCGTGGCGGAGGAGGCGCTGCACGCCTGGAGCGAGGTGCTGGCCGCCGCCCGGGACCTCCAGTTCCCAGCCCAGGTGGTGGAGGCCAGCACGGAAGGGGCGCAGCTCCTGCTCCAGCGGGGCGAGAAGCTGGGCGCCAAGGCCCGCCTGCAGGATGCCTTCCCCAGCTTCCAGCAGCTCTGGTCCCGCCTGCCCGAAACCCAGGGCACCGCCTTCCTGGGCCGCGAGGACCTCCACCGCTTCCGCCAGACCGTCGAAGCCGCCGGCCTCCGCTGGGTCCTCCCCGAGCGCGCCGACCCCCTCCACGACTGGACCCCCACCCAGATGAACCTGCCGGTCGTGCCCGACGGCGAGTGAAGGCAGCGTACCCATAGTCCAGGCGGAGCCCCGAATCACAGACTCAGGCGATGGGCGGGCTACTTGGTGTACTCGTAATGGTAGGCGTACCGGTAGCGCTGATACCCCACCGACACGGCGGACACATCGTTGAAGATGCAGCCCTTGACCTTGGTGCCACCACTTTCGAAGCGCTTGAGGGCGATGCGGAGCTCCTCCAGGGAGTGGGCCCGGGCCTTGGCGATGAGGAGGACCGTACCCACGTGCTTGGCCAGAATGACGGGATCCGTCGCCGCCAGGACAGGGGCCGCATCGATGATTACGAGGTCGTAGGCAGCGGACACCTCCTGGATGAATCCCGACAGGCGGCTGGTCATCAGCAATTCGGCCGGATTGGGGGGCAGCGCCCCGGTGGTGATGAGGTCGAGGCCCGGCAGCACGGCCGCGTGCAGCACCTCTCTCCAATCGACCTGGCCTGACAGGATCTCGGAGAGACCCCGGCCACGCTCCGGCAGGCCGAAGGGGCGGTACAGGTACCCCTTGCGCAGATCGCCATCCACCAGCAGTACCCGCGCGCCGGCCTGGGCCAGCAGCGCCGCGAAATTGCTGCTCACGAACGTCTTGCCGATGGTCGGCGTCGGTCCGGTGATCAGCACCACGGGGTTCTTGGCGTCCATCATGGTGAAATGGAGGCTGGTGCGCAGGCTGCGCAGGCTCTCCACGGCCAGGTCGTCAGGATTGGCTTGGGCCAGCAGGTGCAGGCCCTGCTTCCGGCGCTCCATGTCCCGGTGGATGAGCGCCTGCTGTTCGCTGTGGGGCACGGTCACCACCACCGGCAGGCCCAGGCGGCCTTCGATGAGCCGGGGATCCTCCACGCCCCGAAGCAGGGTCCGGCGCAGCATGACCAGGCCGATGCCGCCGAAGAGACCCAGCAGGGCAGACAGGCTGATCACCAGGAGCTTCTGAGGCTTGACCGGTTCAAGGCTGGGCAGGGCGTGGTCCACGATCCGGGCATTCCCGATCTCGCCGGCCTTGGTCACCTGCAGCTGCTGGGCGTTGTTGAGCAGGGCGGTGTACATATCCGTGCCCACCTGCGCCTCGCGCATGAGGCGCACCAGCTCCTGCTGGGTACGGGGGAGGCCGCGGACCCGACCATCAATCTGGCGGGCTTCGGCGCTCAGCTTGGCGATTTGCTGGTCGAGGGTCGCCACCACATCCGCGCGCTCCTTGTAGGTGCGCAGCAGCTCCTCCTTCTTTTGTCTGAGCACCAGAACCTGGCCCTCGAGATCCACGCTCTGTTTAAGCACCAGCTTCGCCTCTTCGGGCAGGTCCACGGAGCCGGTCTGCATGCGGTACTGGTTCAGCTGGTTCTCGGATGCATCCAGCTTGGCCCGCAGCTGAGGCAGCTGCTCCTGGAGGAAGGCCAGGGTCTTGGAGGCCTCCTCGGCCTTGCGTTCGATGTTCTGGCGCACGTACTGGGCCACGATCTCATTGAGAATCTCAGCTCCCCGAGTGGGGCTGCGGTCCTCGAAGCTGAGGCCCAGGATGTTGGTCTGCTTGCCCTTCTCGGCGACCAGCAGGCCCAGGCGCAAGTTCTCGATGGCCCTGAGGAAGGGCTGCCGGGTCAGGTTGAAGCGCTGACCCGAAGGGGCCACGAGGCGACGCACCTGAAGGACCAGGGGCTGGCCCAGCCAGGTAGCCTTGAGCTCTTCGCCTTCGTGGCCATCGGCCAGCACCTTGCCGTCTGGATCCTCCCAACGGAAGGCGCCGTTCTCCCCGGCAATGACGCGGAAGGGTCTCCCCTGAACCGCAGCAGGAAGCTCAAAGCGCTCGATGCGCAGGGTGGGGGCGTCAGCCCGGTCCCGCACCAGGGCATCCCCCACCAGGGGGTTGAACCTCGGTTGGGCCACAATATCCAGGGCCAGAGCCTCCACCGTGCGGCCCAGCACCAAGTTGCTTTTGAGAATCTCGACCTCGGCCTGGGCCACGGTGGGTTGGTCCAGCAGACTGGACAGAGCCTCCATGCCGAGGGCGCCCTTGCCGCCCTTCTTGTCCTCCACCTGGAGCATGGCCTGAACCTGGTAGACCGGGCTCTTGCGCCAGGCGTAGTAGCCCCCCAGCAGCAGAGCCACCAGGGTGATCCCCAGGATGAGGTTGCGCCCCTCCCACAAGTTGCCGAGAAGTTCCTCCAGGGAGATCTCCTCCCCGTCATTGGCACCGCTGAAGTCCCCGGTGGAGGGCATGGATGACGGATCAATGGCGTTCATGGGTTCCTTCTGGCCAGACGGGGGAGCCAGGTCTGGATGGCCCCCTGGATGTGGTCGCCGATCCTGCGGTGGTCTTCGGCGCTGCGGCGGATGGGATCGGGGATCTCCGGCCGATCAGGTGACAGCCATTGGCCCAGCAGGAAGACCCGCCCTCGGACACTGGGGGCCAAGGCTTCACAAGCAGCCTTCTGGGCCCGATCCATGACCAGGATGAGATCCGCGCGTTTGGCCAGATCGAGCGTGACCTGCCGGCCGCGGTGGGCGCTCAAATCGAGCCCGAGTTCCACACCCTGGCGCTGGGTTTCCTCATGGGCCGGCTCTCCCACCAGGGCCCTGAGCCCAGCGGAGCGCACGTCGCTGACGGGGCCGAGGGCCCGCCGGAGCAGGGCTTCGGCCAGGGGGCTCCGGCAGTGGTTGCCTTCGCACAGGACGAGGATGCGGCGGATGGCGATCGGCATGGGCTACTGGCTGAGGTACTTGACTTCGGAGGCGGTGGAGGTGAGGGCGGAGACCGTGGGCACGATCAGACTCACCACGCGGTTCCAGCGCACCAGGGGGCCTGCGTCGACATAGACCAGATCCCGGGGCTGGAGGGCGAAGCGGTCCGCCAGCACCATGGCCACGGGGTTGTAGGCGTCCAGGTGGAACACATCCACCGCGTTTTCGGTCTTACCGCGGCGGAACACGTAGATGGACCGGGCCTCGGCCGTGGTGCTGTTGATGCCACCTGCATCAGAGAGAGCCTGGGCCAGGGACAGCTTGCCGTGGTAGGTGGGCACGGAACGGGGATTGCGCAGCTCGCCCAGGAGGTAGACGGGTTCCTCGTCCCGGTTCTGCACATGCACCGAGTCCCCATCCTTGAGCAGGATCTGGCCGATGCGGTTGCCCCGGGTCATCAGGTCGAGGAAGTCGAGGGACCAGGTGCGGTTCCCGCGGGAGACCAGCACGTGGCTCTGATCCGCCGTGGGGAGGAAGCCTCCAGCACGGTTGACGGCTTCCGCCAGGGTGAAGGGGACGTCAGTGATGTTGTAGACGGCGGGATTGCGCACCTCTCCGCTGACAAAGACCTTCTGGGAACGGTAGGCGAGCACCTTCAGGTCCACCTGGGGCCGCTGGAGCACCTCGTCCAGCTTGGCGGTGAGGGCGTCGCGGGCGTCCTCCACCGTAAGGCCGGCCATCTTCACCCTGCCGACGTACGGATAGAACATGAAGCCGGAGTCGTTCACCACCATGCCCGTGGCGACGTCGGTGCGGTACTGGCCCAGGGGCAGGGTCAACTCCGGATGATCCCAGACCGTGACCATGAGGATGTCCTGGGGACCGATGCGGTAGGGCTCCACTTTGGTCGCCAGCAGTTCCTTGATCTCCACGAAGACCGCTCGGGCCCCGTAGGCCTTGAGGGTCTCGGGGTTCAAGGGATGCAGGGTGACGTCCTGGCCATTCACCTGGGTATGGGTTTCCTTGTCACAGGTCTGGGTATTGAATTTCATGCCCGGGGCACGGCAGGCGCCCAGAAGGAGGGCCAACCCAAGGACGAACACCTGAGGAAGGCGCCGATGGCAGGTCGCATGGGACGAAGTGGCGGATACCAGGGGCTGACAGATTGAGAGACACACTGACATTCCATTCCCGTAAAGAGTGGGTTGAGGCTTGCGTCGGACGGCCCATTCCATCCATCCGGCGAGGTTGCTGCTCTGGGTCAGGTCACTGAGGGCACCGGTGTGAAAAGACAGGATTCGGCCCGCTCCGACCAAAGTCGCAACCATTCGGAATGGTTAAACACCGCACCTTCAATACACCCGGAGTTCCATTGGAAAACACATGGGAAAATATATTTCTATATCATTTATTTTTAACCACTTGAATCAATCACTAGGCATTTATATCCTCTCATTACAAACAGAAAACTCCCCAGGCTCCGATACCCTGGCCTCGCCCAATTGGGCTTTCAGACACCGGATCGGCGTGACGAGGACGACACCTTAGAAATGAAAATCCAACTCGTCCTTTTCCCACTGTTTGGTGGTTTCATGGAGACCCACGGCTTCGACCTTCCAGCGGAGACCCCATGAGCCACCTGCCTGCGGACGCGCGCCCCCGCGTCACCCTCCCCCAGCTGCACGCCTGGCACCACGCGGGACGGAAGCTCGTGATGGTCACGGCCTACGATGCCGCGACGGCCCGCATCGCGGATGCGGCGGGCGTGGACCTGATCCTGGTGGGCGACAGCGTGGGAAATGTGTGCCTGGGCTTCGAGAACACCCTGCCCGTCAGCATGGCCATGATGAACCACCACCTGGAGGCCGTGGCTCGCACCCAGCCCACGGCCATGCTGGTGGCCGACCTGCCCTACCTGAGCTTCCACCTCAGCGTGGAGGACACCCTGCGGAACGCCGGGGGCTTCCTCCGGCGCGGGGCCCAGGCCGTCAAACTCGAGGGCGGGGCCAAGCGCCTGCCCATGATCCATGCCCTGATCGACGCCGAGATCCCCGTCATGGGCCACCTGGGGCTCACCCCCCAGAGCGTGAACCCCATGGGCGGCTTCAAGGTGCAGGGCAAGCACAAGGGCGACGCCATCCGCCTGCTGGAGGACGCCCAGAAGCTGCAGGACGCCGGCTGCTTCAGCCTGGTGCTGGAGGGCATCCCCGCCGACCTGGCCGCCAAGGTGACGGAGACCCTCGAGATTCCCACCATCGGCATCGGGGCCGGCCCCCAGTGCGCGGGCCAGGTGCTGGTCTTCCACGATGTGCTGGGCCTGCTGCCGGGTTCCTCGCCGAAATTCGTGCGGCGCTATGCCGAAGGATTCCAAGACCTGCGTGATGCCCTGGCGACCTGGGCCGGGGATGTGCGGTCGGGAGGGTTCCCCGATGGCCGGGAATCCTATACCCTTCCAGAAGCCGTTCGTCCGGTCCTGACCCAGTGGCATCCCTGATCGCGCCCTTGGTAGACTGGCAGGCGATATTTGAAGGATCCCGCTTTTGTCCATGCGAGTCGTTCGTACCATTGCTGATCTCCGCGCGCTTCTGAGGCCCCTCCGGGATGAGGGCAAGCGCATCGGCTTCGTCCCCACCATGGGTTTTCTGCATGAGGGCCACGGGGCCCTCATCCGTCAGAGCGCCGCGCGCTGCGATGCCACGGTGGTGTCCATCTTCGTGAATCCGAACCAGTTCGGCCCCGGCGAGGACCTGGCCAGCTACCCGCGGGACCTGGAGCGGGACCAGAACCTCTGCCTGGAGACCGGCGCCACGGTGCTGTTCCTCCCGGAGGTGGCCGAAATCTACCCCACGGGTTTCCAGACCCATGTGGAGCCCGGCCACCTGGCCGACACGCTCTGCGGCCGCTACCGGCCCGGCCACTTCCGGGGCGTGGCCACCGTGGTGGCGAAGCTCTTCAACATCGTGCAGCCGGACTTGGCCTTCTTCGGCCAGAAGGACTTCCAGCAGACGGCGGTGATCCGCCGCATGGCCCGCGACCTGAACCTGCCCGTGGACGTGGTGGTGGTGCCCACGGTGCGCGAGGCGGACGGCCTGGCCCTGAGCAGCCGCAACACCTACCTGGACGAGGAGGCCCGGCAGCGGGCCCTGACCCTCAGCCAGGGCCTGCTGGCCGCGAAGGCGGCCTTCGAGGAGGGGGAAGCGGCGCCCGCCAAGCTGGTGGCCCTGGCGCGTTCGCACATGACCGGGGCGGATTCGATCCAGTACCTGGAGCTGGTGGACGCCCAGACCCTGGAGCCGCTGCAGGGCCCGGTGGACCGCACGGTCGCCCTGTGCGTGGCCGCCTACGTGGGCAGCACCCGCCTCATCGACAACGTGCTCCTGTCTCCCGCGCCGAACGGAATCGGGACCGGCGGAGGCCAGGGCGCCTGAGCCGGGTTTCCGGCGAACGGCCCCACCCTTCGGACTAGGAGAGCCTCCTCCCATGGGTGGAGGGTGCTCCCTCCCTCGCAGGGTTAGAATGGCTGGGTCCCGTCCGTCCAGTCACCGCGGGCCCATCCCGGGAGGTTCCATGCTCGTCCCGATCCTGATTTCCGCCGCCCTTCTCGCCATGCCCCAGGGGCGTGGCCATGACAAGGGGGACCGCGGCGGCCCTCCGGGACATGCCCGCGGGGGCGATGGCGTGCCGCCCGGCCTGGCCAAGAAGGGCGGCCTCCCCCCCGGCCTCGCGAAGAAGTTCGGCCCCCGGGTTCCCGAGCGTCCCTACATCGCGGTCGATCCCCGCTACACCGACCGCGCCTACTTCCTGATCGATGGCCGCTGGGAGCTCCGCAAGGGGTTCAACATCGGCCTCCAGGCCGATGTCCGCGACACCCTGCGGCTGGCCCCCGTGCCGCCGCCGGTGCCCCTGCCCCGCATCGGCGTGGACCTCCACGTGGTGCTGTTCAACTGAACTGAGGAGGCTCCATGAACCGCCGTATCCTGAGTGCCGCCCTGCTGGCCGCCTTCCTCCTGCCGGCCCTGCCTGCCGCCGCCCGCCCCGACGATGAGCGCCGGGGCCGCTACGGGGAGCGGGAGGACCGTCGGGAGGATCGACGCGAGGACAGGCGCGATGACCGTCGTGACGACCGCCGCGAGGATCGGAAGTACTGGCAGGAGCGCGACAAGGCCGAGCGCAAGTACTGGAAGGAAAGGGACAAGGAAGCCCGCAAATACGAGCGCCACCGCTACTACGACGACGATGACCGGGACCGGGACCGGCCGCGGCACTACCGCGCCCCGGCCTGGATGGACGGCTACTGGCGTCCCGGCGACACGCGCCGCTACGTGGCCCTGGTCCCCGGCGACCCCTCCCGCTGCTATGTATTCCTGGAGGGGCGCTGGGTGCTGCGCCAGGTCCGCGACCCCCGGGCCCGTCTGGACTTGGAGGGCGCGTTCCAGCTGCCCATGGCGCCGCCCCCCGTGGCCCCGCCCAGGCTCGGCCTGAACCTCCACGTGGTGCTGTTCAACTGAGCCCTGCCCGACCAGGTAAAAATCGAGGATGGACCCGGGGTACACCTGGGTCCATTCTTATGCGTTGGCCGGGACTCCGACGGGAGCCTGGACCGGAGGATGCATGCTGCGCCACTTCCTGCTCGGTAAGATCCATCGCGCCACCGTGACGAGGGCCGATCTGGACTACGTGGGATCGATCACGCTCGATCCGTTGCTCATTGAGGCCGCCGGCTTCATGGAGAACGAGAAGATCGACATCTACGACGTGACCAACGGTTCGCGCCTGTCCACCTATGTGATTCCGGGCGTGCCGGGCTCGGGCGAGGTCGGCATCAACGGCGCCGCCGCCCACCTGGTCCAGAAGGGCGACCTGGTGATCATCGCCGCCTACGGCTGGATGACCGCCGAGGAAGCGGAGACGGTGGCCCCGAAGGTGGTCTTCGTGGATGAGCACAACCGCATCACCGAGCGCCGCCGCCAGGAGCGCACCCCCCTCTGCGTGGCAGCCTTCCCGGACTGACCGGGCCGGAACAGTGGCACCTGGCCGAGCCTTGCCGACCGGCCGGGAGAAAGCTATGCTGCATAAATGAATGGGATCCCAAATAATCTCTTCGACTCCGACCCCACGGTCCGGCGCGTCCTGGATGCCCTCCGGTCCATCGTGCGCGAGCTGCGGCTCGCCTCCGCCGCCACCGGGAAGCACCATGGCCTGAGCAGCGCCCAGGTCTTCGTCCTCCATGTCCTTGGGAAGGACGGGCGGCTGTCCCTGGGCGAGCTCGCCGACGCCACCTTCACCGATCAAAGCTCCGTCTCGGTGGTGGTCCGCAAGCTGGAGGAGAAGCAGCTGGTGGTGAAGGCGGTCGCGGGCCACGACCGCCGCCGGCTGGAGATCAGCCTCTCCCCGGAAGGGCGCGGGCTGCTCCAGGAGGCTCCGCCGCCGGTGCAGGACACCCTCGTCCGGCGGATGGCGGCGCTGCAGGCGAACGAGCTGCTCCAACTCGCGGGCCTGCTAGAGGCCCTGGCGCCCCCGAGCTCGGAGCCGCCCCCGATGTTCTTCGAGGAGCGCGGCCGCCCGAGCCGGAAGGAGGCCGGCCATGGCCCCGTCTGAGCCCGTCCGGATTCCTCCACAGGTCCCCCCGGGCGAGGGAGCGGCGGCCGGGACTGGCCAGCCATTCCGGCCCGGGGAGGCGCGCACGCCCCGCATCACCGCGGTCCTGGACGGCCGGGTGGCCTTCCTCGGCCTGCTGGCGACCGCCCTCGGCCTGGCCCTGGGCTTCATCGCCGAGGGCCTGCTGCGGCTGATCGGACTGGTGACGAACCTGGCCTATTACCACCGCTTCTCCTCGAGCTTCACCTCCCCGGCCGGCCACCACCTGGGCTGGGGCGCGCTCTTCGTGCCGGTGGCGGGAGGGCTGGTCGTCGGCCTCATGGCCCGCTACGGCTCCACCGCGATCCGGGGCCATGGAATCCCCGAGGCGATGGAGCAGATCCTCCTCAACGAGAGCCGGATCCCGCCCCGGATCACCCTGCTGAAGCCCCTGTCCGCCGCCGTCGCCATCGGCACCGGCGGGCCCTTCGGCGCCGAAGGCCCGATCATCGCCACGGGTGGCGCCCTGGGGTCGCTGGTAGGCCAGTTCATCGCGATGAGCGCCCTGGAGCGCAAGACGCTCCTCGCGGCCGGCGCCGCCGCCGGCATGGCGGCCACCTTCGGCTCCCCCGTGTCGGCGGTGGTGCTGGCCGTCGAACTGCTGCTCTTCGAGTACCACCCCCGGTCCATCATCCCGGTGGTGCTGGCCAGCGTGGCCGCCACCGCCGTCCGCTATTCACTGGTGGGGTCCGCGCCCGTGTTCTCGATGCCGATCCTGGCCTCGCCCACGGGGACGGCCCTCGGCATCTACATCGCGGTCGGCGCCCTGATGGGCCTGGCCTCGGTGGGCGTGACCAAGGCCGTGTACCACCTCGAGGACACCTTCGAGCGCCTCCCCATCCACTGGATGTGGTGGCCCGCCCTCGGCGGCCTCGCGGTCGGGCTGATCGGCCTGTGGGTGCCCCGCACGCTGGGGGTCGGCTACGAGAACATCCAGGGAGTTCTTTCCGCCCAGCTCGTGGGGACCACCCTCCTCACCCTCTTCGTGGCCAAGTTCCTCTCCTGGGCCATCGCCCTGGGCAGCGGCACCTCCGGGGGCACCCTTGCGCCCCTCTTCACCCTGGGAGGAGCCCTGGGGGCCCTCACCGGAGGACTCCTCGCGGCCCTCTTCCCCCACCTCGGGGTGGATCCCCGGATCTGCGCCCTGGTCGGGATGGCGGCCATCTTCGCCGGGGCCTCCCGCACCATGCTGGCCTCCGCCATCTTCGTGTTCGAGACCACCCTCCAGCCGCTGGGCCTCCTGCCCCTGCTCGGCGGGTGTGCGGCGGCCTACCTGGTCTCGGCCCTGATCATGCGGCGGAGCATCATGACGGAGAAGCTGGCGCGCCGCGGCGTCCGGGTTCCCGAGGAATACGCCTCGGATTACCTGGATCAGCTGCTGGTGCGGGACTTCGCCTCGCGGAACGTGCTGACCCTCAACGCCGACGACACCCTCCGGGAAGCCAGGGCCTGGCTGGAGGCGGACGCCCGCGGAGCGGCCCATCACGGCTTCCCGGTCATCGATGGGGAGGGGCGCGCCCTCGGCGTGCTCACCCGCCGCGACCTCCTGGACCCCGCCCGCACTCCGGACGCGCCGCTGCGGTCGCTCATCGGCCGCCCGCTGGCCGTCGCCCTGGAGGGCAACTCCCTGCGGGAGGCCGCCGACCACATGGTCCGCGAACGGGTCGGCCGCCTGCTGATCCTCGACGAAGCCCAGCGGGTGGTGGGCATCCTCACCCGGAGTGACTTGCTGGAAGCCCATGCCGAGCGGCTGCGCCACTCGGAGCGGGCCCTGGCCCGGGACGCCGGGGCGCCCCTCCCGCGACCGGGCCAGGCGGGATGATCCCGCGGTGGGCGGGCCGCCCCGGCGCGGCCCCGGGCGTGCGGTGGCTCCACTACGCCCTGCCCGTCGCCCTGGGCGGGTCGATCCCCACCGTCGTCCAGCGGGCCACCGGCCGGGCCCTGTTCCTGCCGGGCCTGGCGTTCCTCCTGCTGGGGATTGCCGCGGCCTACTCCCTGGATCGCCTGCTCGACGGTCCGGCGGGCGCGGAGGGCGCCCCCTTCCGACCACTGCTCGCGGTCGGGTTCGGGCTGTCCGCCCTCCTGGGGGTCGGCCTGATCCCCCGCCTCCCCCCGCAGAGTGTCGCGCTGGTGCTGCTCCTCGGGGCTTCGGCGCTGGGCTACCGCCGCTGGAAGCGGTTCCCCTTCGCCAAGGCCCTGGGGGTGCCCCTGGCCTGGACTTGGGCGGGCCTGACCCTGCCGTTCCAACCCCAGTCCTGGTTCGGGTGGCGCGCCCTGCTCGAACCCGTCGCGCTGACCCTGTTCCTGCTGCTGGCCGCCGGGTGCCTGCTGTGCGACCTGAAGGATGAGGCCCCCGATGGCCAGTCCGGCATCCGCAGCTTCCCGGTGATGTTCGGCGCCCGGTGGACTGCGATCGTGGCAGCGGTCCTGGCCGCGGGCGCGGTGCTGCGCGCCGGGTCGGCCCATCGCCCGGGCCTGGCGGCCAGCGGGGCGGCCCTGATCCTCCTGGCCTGCTTCCCCCGGCTGACGGCACGGGGGGTCCTGGGGGCCCTGGCGGTCGATGCGGCGCTGACCCTTCCGGGTCTGCTCATCTGGACACATCTTGTGTGATGCAAACAAATAAAGAACCCCCTGAAACAATTAAATCCAGCCCAGGAACCTTCGACCGTTGGCGCGGCATCCAAGGGTCATGGTAGAAATGACCTACCCTGCGGCCTGGTACGGCCCTGGGGCCCGCAGCCGGGGCACGGAGCCCCCCTGCAAAGTTCTGAAAGGTTGGTTCCATGGAAGTCCGCAAGTCCCTGGTGGTCAATTCGACCCCCCTGGAGACGCGCATCGCCCTGCTTGAGAACGGCCAGCTCTGCGAGCTGTTCCTCGAGCGGACGATGAACAAGAGCCAGGTGGGGGATGTGTACAAGGGCCGGGTGGCCAAGCTGCTCCCCGGCATGCAGAGCGCCTTCGTGGGCATCGGGAGCGCCAAGGACGGCTTCCTCTACCTGGACGATCCTGTGGCCCAGCGCCTGGGGGCCGACCTGTCCGCCGACGAGGAAGGCGAGGAGGTCGCCGAGGATCTGCCGCCCCCCCCGCCACCCCTGCCCCCCCTCAAGGAGGGCGAGGAGACGCTGGTCCAGGTGGTGAAGGACCCCATCGGCTCCAAGGGACCGCGGCTCTCGCGGCATCTGAGCTTTCCCGGCCGCTTCCTGGTGTTCATGCCGGGCATCGACCACATCGGCATCTCCCGCAAGATCACGGATCCCGAGGAGCGGGAGCGCCTCCGCGACCTGATCCGCAGCCACGCCCAGCCCGGCGAGGGCTACATCGTCCGCACCGCCGCCATCGGAGAGAAGGACGAGGACCTGGTGGGCGATGTGGCCTTCCTCCGCCAGGCCTGGCAGGAGATCCAGGCCAAGGCCGAGACCGTGCCCGCTCCGGGCCTGGTCTGGCACGACCTGCGGCTGCTCCAGAAGGTGCTGCGCGACATCTTCCGCGAGGAGGTCTCCAGCTTCTGGGTGGACGACCCCGACGCCCACCGCGAGGTGCTGGCCTTCGTGGAGAAGCTGCATCCGGAGTGGGCCAACCGGGTGAAGCACTTCACCTCGGACCTGCCGATCTTCGAGGCCTTCGGCATCGAATCGGAGATCGAGGCGGCGCGCCAACCCAAGGTCTTCCTCAAGCACGGCGGCTCCATCGTGCTGAACCAGACCGAGGCCCTGGTCAGCGTCGATGTGAACACCGGCAAGTTCGTCGGCAAGAAGGATCTGGAGGAGACGGTCTACCTCACCAACCTTGAGGCCATTCCGGAGGTCGTGCGCCAGCTGCGCCTGCGCAACCTGGGCGGCATCGTGGTCATCGACTTCATCGACATGGTGGACTCGGGCCACCGCGAGGAGGTGCTGGCGCGGCTTCAGGAGGAGCTCAAGCGGGACCGCAACCACGCGCGGGCCGGCGGCATCTCGGAGTTCGGCCTGGTGGAGCTCACTCGCAAGCGCACGGGGCCTTCCCTTGAACGCCTGCTCACCCAGCCCTGCCCCGCCTGCAACGGCACGGGCCGCCACCCGAGCCCCGAGACGTCGCTGCTGAAGGCCTACCGCGAGCTGGTGCGCCTGGGCGACCGCCTGCGCGGGGCCGATGTGCGCCTGACCCTGCATCCGGAGTTGTCCGGCGCCCTGCACCAGGAGGCGCGCGAGGGCCTGCTGCAGCTGGCCCGCCTCCTCGGCGCCCGCATCCAGTGGATCGAGCGCCAGGACACGCCGCGGCATGCGGTGGTGATGGACGTGCAACTGGCCGGCCAGGACAGCGCCACCGCCTGATCGGAGGCGTCATCCCCGGCGTCGGCGTTCCCGATCCCCCGAGTCTGCTGACATGCGAATCTCGTATAGACTCGCGGAATGCGGAGCCGGAAACTCCGCCTTGCAGGCGGCCAGGCCTTCGATTTCCCGGGCGCCATCAGAGTTGGGTTCCCGCGTGAGATACGACCGACCAGTGTTTGTTCTGCCTTGCCTTCTGGCCTGCCTGCCATTGGTGGCCCAGGTTCCGCCTGGCTGGTTCCATCAAGAGCCCCTGGGAACGGGTCGGCAGGGCGCCTGGTACGGGGGAGGCGTCTGGGCCGGAGACAAACACGGAGCGCCGGCCACCTTCGTGGACAGCCTGGGCCTCGGGAACGCCCTCACCGGCCAGGGCACGCACCTGGAGGCCGGCTGGAGCGGCACCCGCTGGGATATGGCCGGACAGGTCAACGCCTGGCGGGATGCCGAAGGCCAATCCCGGCTGATCATCCAGCGCTTCCACTTCGCCTACACCTCCAAGGGTGGCTGGCGCACCGCCCTTGAGCAGGAGCCCCTCGTGTGGGGCTATGGCCTCAACGGCGGCTATGTCCTCGGCGAGGCCGCACGCCCCTTCCCCAGATTCCGAGTGGAGACGCCCTTCAAGGACATCCGCGTGTTCGGCATGCCCCTCGGCACTTGGAAAGGACAGATCTTCCTGGGCCAGGTGGAAGGCCACAAGGTGGTCGGGGAAGCCAGCCAGGACCCCTCCTTCCGGAAGCGTGCCATCGCCGACTTGGGGGATCCGCAGCGCCCCTTCCTGTCCGGCCTCCGGCTGGAATCCCAGCTGGGTGAGAGCACCGAGCTGTACCTCAACTACATCAACCTGTTCGGGGGCAGTGTCCAGGGGAAATCCCTCACCGACGGGTACCAGGCCCGTCACTGGATCGCCTCGTTCTTCGGCCTGAAGGACTCCTATGCTGAGGGGGACGTGGATTTCAATGCTGGCCCCGGATCCTTTTCGCCCCTGAGTACGGGACGGGTGAAAAGCGCCTCCACTTCGGATGTCGGAATCCGGGTTCGGTTGAGCCCGTTCGAGCGCCTGTTCGGAGCCGAGGATGTCCGTTTCTACGTGTCCCGCGGTGCCAAGGCCGTCAATACCCGCACCCAAATCCTGCTCCATCGCCCTGGGTACGCGCTCTCCCAGGATCTCGAACGTGACTGGAAGAGCTTTTGGCATGCCCCGGCCTATCCGTGGAACCAGCGCGCCAGGTATGTCCTGCCAACCTCGCCTGTCCCGAACGATGCGGTGGGCCTGCTGGTCCGCTGGCACCGGATGCGCCTTGGCATCGAGTACCTCGACAGCGCCAATAGCCTGTTGAATCCCGACAACCCTGGCATGTCGAATCACCGCAGCTTTGAGCACGGCTCGTACCTTTCCGGCTTCTACCTCGAGGGGGATCCCCTGGGCAACGCCACCGCCGGCGAAGCACGGACGGTCACCTTGCGCGCAGAGGTCGATTGGACGCCCCGGTGGGCGACGAGGACCTGGCTGCTCTGGGGCGACCGCCCTTTTCGAGAGCCTGACCACCGGATCGACCCGGCAAACCCGGATGACTTGGCCGACTGGTTCCAGGACCACCCCGGCGCCACCCCGGTGCGCAACCGGTTCCTCGGCCTCCAGCAGCTCGTGGAGTGGCGACCGGACCCGGTACTGCGTGTCCAGGCCGGCGTCAGCGCCCAGCGCCAGAACGCCTACCTCAATGTGAAGGGCGACGCGCGCATCGGCTTCCGCTGGTTCATTGATCTGGGCTGGACCTGGCCCCGGCCCTGACGCCCCGCATGAAGCCCGCACTGCACCGGAGCGGGTTCACCCCAGGCAGGTGGGACAGCGCATGCCCAGCTGAAGGTTCTCGATGAGCTCGGGCACGCGGTCCAGGCTGCGCACCTCGTAGAGGGAAGCATCCGGGTCGTGCTCGGGCCTCGGCTTGGCGTCGCGGTTCACCCAGATCGCGGTCCAGCCCACGGCCAGCGCGCCTTGCACGTCATCCGTCCAGCTGTCGCCCACCATGGCGAGGTTGCCGGGGAAGAGGCCCAGCCGTCGCTGTACCGCCTCGTAGGCCGCGGCCTCGGGCTTGAGGGCACCCAGGTCGGCACTGCGGTGCTGCAACCGGATGCGCTCGGAGATGCCCAGGCGGTCGAGCAGCTCCAGGCCGAAGCTCTGGGTGTTCGACAACAGTGCCACCCGGGCCAGGTCGCGCACCGCGGCCACCGCCTCGGGCGCGCCGGCAAAGCACTCCGCCTGCTCGCCCGCTTCGCGGAAAGCCTGGGCCATGGCCTCCATCTGCTCCGGATCGAGCCTCGCCGGCTCCCGCCAGGCCTCCAGGAAGGCCTCCACCGACGCATAGGGCCGGATCATGCCATCCCGCATGAGCGCCGCGTGCAGGTGCTCCTGCTCCGGCCGCAGCAGGCCCTTCAACCGCTGGAATGGGCTGCCCGCCGGGCTGAAGACCAGCGTGTTCCAGAGATCGAAGACGACGGCGCGGATCATGCGGCCCCGAAGCTCATCGCCCGGAGGCCTTCGACGTGCGGAAGGGTACGCCGAACTCGATGCCCAGCACCTCGAAGCGGGCCTCGCCGTTCAGGCTCCAGGTGGCGGGCTCGCGGCGGGTGGCGGCGGCCGTGAGGGGCCCCCAGGCGCTCTTCAGGTCCGCGTAGCTCAGCACCACCTCGGCATGCAGGGTGCTGCGGCCCCTCGGCGCCAGGTCCATGCCCTCGGGGAAGCCGATGGCCCCCAGGGCGTGGTCGCCGCCCTGGGCCGCCAGGCGCAGATCCCCACGCACGCGCCGCGTGCGGAGGCGCTGGTCCGTGGGGTTGTCCACGCCCACATCCAGCCGCAGCCGCAGCCGCGACTGCTCCAGCGGGAAGGCCAGCTCGATCTGCGGCTCCACACGGTCCAGCGAGAAACGCAGCTGCCGAGCCGCCTCCTGGTATTGCAGGGCCGGGTTGATGGCGTCGCAGCCGGCGAGGAGCACGAGGGCCGAGAGGGCGAGGGCGCGTTTCATGTCATTCCCCGCGGTAGATCACGCAGTTGTCGGTGGTCTCGTAGACTTCGATCTGGCAGAGCTGGGGCAGTGCGGGCTTGAGCTGCTCCCAGATCCACACCGAGATGTTCTCGGCCGTGGACAGGGGGATGAGGTCGTTGAGGAAGCGGTGGTCCAGCTTCGAGATCACGTTCTCGACCACCACCTTCGAGAGGTCGTCGAAGTCGATGATCATGCCGGTCCCGGGGTTCACCTTCCCCTCCAGGGACACGAAGAGCTTGTAGCTGTGGCCGTGGAGGTTCCGGCACTTGCCGGGATGGTTGTAGATGAAGTGGGCGGCTTCAAACCAGTATTCTTTGCGCAGGATCATGGCACTCACGGCAGAAAAGGGCCCCGCGGTCGCGGGGCCCCTCAGTGTACCAGGCGCCCTTATTTGATGGCGTTCAGGATCAGGGCCAGCGGCGTCAGAGCCTGCAGGTTCTCCTGCCAACTGGTATCGCGGCGGAAGCGCTGGGGCACCAGGACCGTATCGCCAGGCTCGACCAGCTTCCCCTCCACCCAGCTGTCGAGAATGCGGCCGTCGGCCTTGAGCAGGCGGATGTTCGAGGTGTCCGCATTGCGGGTGGTCCCGCCGGCGAGCCTGAGCAGGTCGGACACCTTCTCGCCCGGCACCACCTTGAACGAAGCGAAGGGACTGGCCGTCTCCCCCACCACGTAGGCGGCATCCACCCGCCTGGGAATGAGTATCTCGTCCCCGTCCTGCAGTTCCACGTCGTAGGTCTCATTCCCCTTGAGGGCCTGGTCGAAGTCCACCACCAGGCGGTTGAGATCCCCGGCGACCAGACCGTGCATGATCGGGTTCCTCAGGAGCTGGCCCGTCAGGGGCTGGCGCTTGGTCTCATTGAGCCGGTCCAGGATGTCGTTGATCCCCTGGGCCGTGGGGTCCTGAGTGACCCCCGTCGCCGCCGCGGCCTTCTGCCGGGACACATCCCGGCTCAGGCGCCGGATGAAGATGCCGGCCTTGGGCATGGCTTCGGCCGTCAGGCCGCCCGCCCGCTTGACCAGGTCCGACAGCTTCGGCCGGTCCTGATCCAGGGCATAGGAGCCGGGACGCGCCACCTGGCCCGAGACGCGAACCGTCCGATGGATCTTGAAATCCGGACGGGCGAAGAGACTCAGCTGGTCGTCCGGCCGGATCAGGGGGTTCACGGTATCGTCCAGCAGGGCGACGGGGCTGGAAGCCTCGGTGGACAACAGCTTCACCAGGTCCAGGCGGATCACCTCGCTGGGCTTGCCATCCTGGCTGCGGGCCAGCTCAGCGATAAGGCCGTCCGCGTCCTTCTGGAGAATCCCAGCGCGGAAGATCAGGTCCGAAGCGCGCATGCCCGCCAGAAAGCCATAGGTCCCAGGGCGGGCCACGGGCCCCACCACCGAGACGGTCCTGGGCAGGCGCAGCTCATCCAGGCGGAAGAGCTCAATGCGATCCCGGTCCTCCAGCAGCAGGTTGTGGGCCGGATCCCCCGCCAGGGCCTTCGCCACATCAAAGGCCTGCAGACGCTGGGTGCCGTCGAGACCCGTGTGCACGACCTCGCCCCGGCCCAGGTAGGAATCCGGCAGCACTTGGTTCTCCCGTTTCAGGAAGTCCCCCACCCGCAGGTTCTCCGTCCGGGCGAAGACCCCGGGCACGCGCACCCAGCCGGCCACTTCGACGACGGGGCCCCTCCGCTCGCGGCGGGGCAGCGACGACAGGACGTCACCGCGCTGGAGGGCCAGCCCGGACGCCTGCCCAAGCGGAATGTCCCGCCCGGTCATCATGCCATCCAGTTCTCTCCGACGCAGGGTCAGGGTGCCCGCCCCAGCTTCGGAGGCAAAACCTCCCGCCCAGCGGAGGGCATCCTGGGCCGTCTCCCCTTCGCGCATCTCGAACTGCATCTGGGGCGCGGTGCCGTACTCCGTCCACCGGCGCAACCAATCGGGCGTGGCTGCATCCTTGGCCTTCAGGGGCTGACCGTTCGCCGGGTTGAGGCGGAGGCGGTGATCTGAGACCGGGGCGGACCGCAGGTCCTCCAGCTGGAACTGGATGGCCTGGAGGCGATCCTCCAGGCCCGCCTGCTCTGCGAGCGAAGGGGCCGGCGCGACATCCGTCTTGCCCTCCGTTTCCCTCTTGTCCTCGGCCTTGCGCCCTTCAGCCCTGACAAGCCCGAGCTGGGTCTCCACGGCCTTCTTCTCCCGCAACAGCCGGGCGCGCAACTCTTCCTGTGCATCCATGGCCTGGAACGGGCCCTGCCCTTCGTCCTGTTCCTGGCTGGCGGCGGCTCCCACCACCCGCTGGAAGGCCCCTTCCAGCAGCACCTGGTTCTGGGCCAGGGGTACGAAGATGGTGTCGCCGCTCTGCAGGGCCACATTGGGGTTCCCCAGGCCCTCGGCCCGGAGGGGATACAGGTCCAGGCTGAACACCTTCTTCCCACCGCGCATGACGCGGATGTCCCGGTAGCTGCCCACGGCCGTGGGCCCCCCGGCCAGGCCCAGCACATTCACCAGGGAGCTGAGGCTCGACACCAGGTAGCTGCCGGGCTTGTAGACCTCACCCAGCACGAAGATCCGCACCTCCCGCAGCTGGATCACCTGCAGGTCCACCGTGGAGCGCGAGAAGCTGCGGCCCACCAGACCCTGCACCACCGCCTTGGCCTTGCCGAGGGTCAGGCCGCCCACCTTGGCCGTACCCACCTTGGGGATCACGATCTCGCCACGGCCATCCACCTGTACGGGAAGGTCGAAGGTGGCGCTGCCGAAGACATTGAGATTCAGCCGATCGCCGGTGCCCAGCACGTAATCCTCGGCGATGCCGCCTTCGGTGGCGGCCGTACCGCGCTGGCGCACCAGGAAGAGGTCCGAGGCGAAGCGGCGCGGGCCCTTCTCCCGGGCCTTCAGGGCCTTGATGTCCGCCTCAAGCTTCTCGTCTTCGCTCCGCTCCCGGGCGGCTTCCTCAGGGTTGGCCTGGGTGACCGGCAGACTCGCGGCCGACTTGGATGGAGTGACCTCCCCCTGGGAGCTCATCCCCTGGACGCCGGCCGCAGCCGCCGCCTGCTTGAGCGCCTGCAGGTCCAAACCCTGGGGGAGCTGGGCGAAAACGGCCGTGCAGACGCAAACCAAGCCCAGGAACATCCTCGAACGCATAAACAAACCCCTGATCGCAGGTTCGAAAGAACCTCGCCCCTACGCTAGCACGCGATCAGGCCGCTGGATGGGTGCCGGATCCTTGGTTCAGAAAGGCCGACGGTTGTGTGCCGGAAGGTTCGTTCAGGAACGCATGGCGGGGTTTCCGCGGCACGAAGGCGGAGAGGGGGTTGAGAATCGCCTTGTCCACGAACACCCAGAGGGCGAGGAGGACCAGTGCGCCGAGGCCCAGCATGGAGACCGCCTTGGCATGCACCCAGGGCAGGTCGCGGGTCATGGGGAGGGCGGCCAGGCCCAGCAGGAGGGGCACCGCCAGCCACGCCCTGCCGCCCGCATGCTCCAGCACCCAGTGGTGCAGGTGGCTGCGGTCCGCCTGCCCCAGGGGGCGCCCCGAATACCGGCGGATGGCCACGACCGTGGCCACGTCCAGGATGGGATAGGCCATGAGCCAGAAGCCCAGCCCGCGATGGAACAGCAGGGCCCGGTCCATCACCAGGATGGCCAACAGGCTGCCCAGGCCCAGGGAACCCGCATCCCCCATGAAATGCCGGGCCTTGGGATAGTTCAGCAGCAGCAGGGCGATCAGGGCGCCCCAGAGCGGCGCCGAGCCCGCTCCCAGCGGGCTGTTGGTGCTCAGGCCGAGCGCCCCCAGCACGAGGCAGGAGAAGCCGAGGGACAGGCCGTTGAGTCCATCGATCAGGTTGATGGCCTGAGGGATGCCCCAGTACCAGAGGAGCAGCAGCGGAAAGAAGACGTAGGCATGGTCCGGGATGTCGAGCCCGAACAGGGTCACATTCCGCCCGCTCAGCAGGAGCTCCCGGCTGTGGGCCGCCGCCAGGGGGATGGCCACCAGCACTCCTGCGGCGGCCTTCCAGCGGGCCCGGAGGTTGAACCGGTCATCCAGCACCCCGAGGGCGGCCAGGCCCACGACCACCGACCACTCCAGGGCGGAGAGCCCCAGATAGAGCACCCCCAGCGCCTTGGCGACCAGGAGGACGACCAGCAGGGCCAGCCCACCGATTCTCGGAACGGGATGGGCATGGGACTTGCGACCGGAGGGCACGTCCATCCATCCCTTGGGGCCGAGGGTTCGGGCCAGGAAGAGCACCAGCCCGCCCGTGACCAGGGCCGTCAGCGCCGCGATTTGGGGGGCCTGAAACATGGAAAGCCTTGTCGGACGGGGAATGCTGCAGGGGCGTTCAAGCTGTTGGATCGGAATTTCTCGGGATGGGTTGATCCCTTATGGATTTTTACGCAGAAAACACACGCAGGCATGTATTCCGTTGGCATCTCCGAGAACTGGCAAACAACACATGACAACCAGGGCTGGAGGCCATCTCTCTTGCCATCCTACCGCCTCGAACCAGTTCATCCAAAATAGGCCTCATTCCCCAACCGGCCACCCTTCCACCCGCCAGGGCCCTCCGTAAGCCGCTTCCAACCCGGTCGGAGGCCTTGTCCACGACCAGAGTGGGCCCGTGGTATCCTGGCCAAGCCGATTTTCACCTGCTCCCCTTCGGCGGCGACCTCTGCAGGAAGCCCACCTCCCCCTCCTGGCTCAGGATTCGGCGGACGGGTTTCATGGAGCGATCGCAGGAGACCCGGACGCGAGAGCCGGGCTCAGGGGAGCCCCAGTGGGCCCGAGGGCCCAGGAGCGCGCATGAACGCATTGAAATTCAACCCCACGACCGTCTCGGTGGACCTGGGCGACACGCCCATCAGCATCGAGACCGGCCGTATCGCCAAGCAGGCCCACGGCGCCGTCGTCGTCCGCCAGGGCGACACCATGGTGCTCGTGGCCGTGTGCTACGGCACCCCCCGGGAAGGCATCGACTTCTTCCCCCTCACCGTCGACTACCGCGAGCCCGTCCTGGCCGCCGGCAAGATCCCTGGTGGCTGGTTCAAGCGCGAGGGCCGCCCCACCACCAAGGAAACCCTGACCTCCCGCCTCATCGACCGTCCCCTGCGGCCCCTGTTCGAAGAGGGCTACAACGGCGACACCATGATCACCGCCCAGGTGCTCAGCTACGACGGCCAGCACGCCCCGGAGACCCTCGCCATGGTGGGCGCCTCCGCGGCCCTCATCATCAGCGAGATCCCCTTCGTGAACCCCGTGGGCGGCGTCCGTGTGGGCCGCGTCAACGGCCAGCTGGTGGTGAACCCCACCGTCGAGCAGCGCGCCGAGAGCGACATCGACCTGCTGGTGGCCGGCACCGCCGACGCCCTGGTGATGGTGGAGTGCGGCGCCAAGGAAGTGCTCGAAGCCGACATGGTGAAGGCCCTCGCCTTCGGCCATGAGCAGATCAAGACCCTCGTGAAGCTGCAGAAGGATCTGCAGGCCAAGGTGGGCAAGCCCAAGGTCGCCGCCGCCAAGGCCGAGCGCAACGAGGCCCTCTACCAGGAAGTCGCCGCCGCCTTCGCCGAGAAGCTCTTCGCGGCGCTGACCATGAAGGTGAAGATCGAGAGCTACAAGGCCATCGACCTCCTCAAGAAGGAAGCCGTCGCCCAGTTCTGCACCGAGAAGCCCGAGCTGAAGAAGGACCTGGTCGCCTGCTTCGACGAGCTGAAGGAGACCCTCTTCCGCAACGCCATCCTCAAGCAGGGCGTGCGCCTGGACGGCCGCAAGTTCGACCAGATCCGCCCCCTGAACATCGAGATCGGCGTCCTGCCCGCGGCTCACGGCAGCTGCCTCTTCACCCGCGGCGAGACCCAGGCCCTCGTCACCACCACCCTGGGCACCATCAACAACACCCAGATCATCGACGGGCTGGAGGAGGAGTACAAGAAGAAGTTCTACCTCCACTACAACTTCCCCGGCTACAGCGTGGGCGAGTGCAAGCCCAACCGCGGGCCCGGCCGCCGCGAGATCGGCCATGGCATGCTGGCCGAGCGCAGCCTCTTCGCCGTGTTCCCCTCCCCCGAGGAGAACCCCTACACCGTGCGCGTGGTCTCTGACATCACCGAGAGCAACGGCTCGTCCAGCATGGCCACCATCTGCGGCGGCACCCTCGCCCTGATGGACGCCGGCATCAAGCTCAAGTCCCCGGTGGCGGGCGTGGCCATGGGCCTCGTCAGCGACGGTGACAAGTACGTCGTCCTGTCCGACATCGCCGGCCAGGAAGACCACTACGGCGACATGGACTTCAAGGTCGCCGGCACCGAGAAGGGCATCACCGCCCTCCAGATGGACATCAAGATCGGCGGCATCACCACCGAGATCCTCACCAAGGCGCTCGATCAGGCCAAGGCCGGCCGCCTGCACCTGCTGGACCTCATGGGCCAGGTGCTCGCCGCCCCCCGCGCCGAGTTCGCCAGCAACGCCCCCCAGATGCACAGCATCCAGCTCCCCAAGGAGAAGATCCGCGACGTCATCGGCAAGGGCGGCGCCACCATCCGCAACATCATCGAGGTGAGTGGCTGCGAGGTGAACATCGACGACGACGGCCTCTGCCAGGTCGCCGGCCCCACCCAGGAGAAGCTGCAGATCGCCCTCAAGATGATCGGCGACCTCATCCAGACCGCCGAGGTTGGCAAGACCTACCTGGGCAAGGTCGCCAAGGTGGTCGAGTTCGGCGCCTTCGTCACCATCCTCCCCGGCCTGGACGGCCTGCTGCACGTCAGCGAGATCGCCCACCACCGCGTGAAGGAGCCCGCCGATGAGCTGACCGAAGGCCAGGAAGTCATGGTCAAGTGCATCGGCATCGACGAGAAGAGCGGCAAGATCAAGCTCAGCCGCAAGGCCCTCATCCCCAAGCCCGAAGGCATGGAAGAAGAGCCTGAAGGCGATGCCCCCGCCCGCGACGACCGCCCCCGCCGCCCCCGCCCCCCCCGGCGTGACCGGTAAGCTTATTAGCCTTTGCCATGAAGGGGGCCTCGGCGAGGCCCCCTTCATGGTTTGTACTCATAATTTCTACTTATCATAAATTCTAATGTTTCAGATCAATAAAAAGCATGGTCAATACAAGTATGTTTCGCACCTCTGTTGCTAACCGTGAATTTATCAATCTAACCAAATTCACCTCAATAGCCACTCATTACACAACCTGAAAACTGAAATTGTGTTTTTTACTTTTAAATAATTATGAGCATCCATTTTAAATTAATTATCTTTTTCATTCGTTCTTGTTCATTTACCTTGAAATAGATATAGCCTATTTAGTGTAACAAGGTCGCTAGGAAGACCTGATTCTGCTACCCTGCGGAAGGCTGGATGGTGTACGGGAGTAATCATGAAAATCGCCTATGTGGTGACGAAATCCGATCCGATTGGTGGTGCCCAAATCCATGTTCGGGATTTGGCCACTTATATGAACTCCAAAGGACACGAGGTTCACGTTGTAGTCGGCGATGAAGGCATGTTTTCTCATCAACTTATGACACGTGGCATAAATGTTCACACCTTGAAATCTTTGCAAAGAGAGATTGATCCGATACGGGATATCAGGTGTGTAATAGAAATGCATAAACTATTCAAGGCCATTCGACCTCAGATCATATCCACCCACTCATCTAAGGCAGGGTGGGTCGGTCGTATTGCTGCACGAATGAATGATATTCCGGTGCTGTTTACAGCCCATGGCTGGGCTTTTACCGATGGAGTTCCGGCTATTTCAAAAGCAATTTATTTGACTGCCGAAAAATTGGTGGCTCCTCTCGCTACTCACATCCTAACTGTGTCAGAGAACGACCGGCAGTTAGCTATCAAGTATTCGGTTTGCGACCCGAGTAAGGTGACCACCGTACACAATGGTATGCCGACGATCGATGCCTCGATGATTGCAGATCCGACCAAGATAGTGCCTAAAATCGTAATGACTGCCCGGTTCGACGAACCCAAGGATCACTCACTACTATTCGAGGCCCTGGCTGGCCTGAAGGATCTTGAATGGACGCTGGACTTGATCGGTCATGGCAGCAGAATCGAGCAGGCCAAGGCACGGGTAGCCGAATTGGGCATTTCCAATCGAGTTAGATTTTGGGGCACTCGTGACGATATAGATGAAATTTTATCGCGTTGCCAAATCTTTGTACTCCCAACCAAGTGGGAAGGATTCCCTCGCAGTATTCTAGAGGCCATGCGCGCCGGATTGCCTGTCGTAGCCTCCAATGTCGGTGGTGTTCGAGAAGCGGTGCTTGATGGCAACACTGGATGGCTCGTGGCCCGCGGCGATATAAGGGGGTGGACAAGTGCCCTGAGGGCGTTAATAGAGAGTCCCGACCTGCGGAGCCGGATGGGCATGAAGGGGAAAGCGCTTTTTGATCGAGAGTTCACTTTCGAGTGTATGTTAACGAAAACATTGTTAATCTATAGAAATATAGCCAAGAGATCTGGAGGGCAATAATATGACTGTAGCCGTAATCGGAGGTTCTGGGTTTATTGGCTCACGGTTGGTAGCAACTCTATTAGAGGCAGGGCGTGATGTTCGTATTATCGATAAAATAAAGAGCCTAAGATACCCGGAGTTGACCATTGTGGCCGACGTGCGCAATGAGGCAGCTCTGCTCGAGGCACTCCGAGGCTGTGATGTCATTTGGAATCTCGCAGCGGAACACCTCGACAACGTGAGTCCAACCTCTCTTTACTATGAAGTCAACGTCGATGGCGCTCGTAATGTATGCGAAGCTGCTACAAAATTATGCATTCAGAAAATCATCTTTACAAGCTCCGTAGCTGTCTATGGTTTTACAAATCAAGATACAGATGAGAATGGTGAAAAAAATCCATTCAACGACTATGGTAAAAGCAAATTGCAGGCAGAGCAGGTCTATGAAGATTGGCTGCTTGCGGACAAAACCCGCAATCTAGTCATCATCAGGCCTTCAGTTGTGTTTGGAGAGTCCAATCGAGGCAATGTATATAATCTGCTCAACCAGATTGCGACAGGCCGCTTTATCATGATTGGCAATGGGCAAAACAAGAAATCTATGGCCTATGTCGGTAATGTGGCCGCCTTCTTAGGTTTTTGTGAATCTTTATCGGGTCACCAAATATTCAATTATGCCGACAAGCCAGATTTGAATATGAACGAGCTAACCAATTTGGTTTCCCTATCAATGAACCGCAGGAACAAGATCCGTTTTCGGTTGCCATATTCGGTTGGTATCATCTTAGCCACCCTGATAGATATCATCGCTAAAATCATCAACCGGAAATTCACGGTCAGCGCTATTCGTGTGAAAAAATTCTGTGAGAGCACCCAATTCAGCTCGTGCCATATCACCGATACCGGATTCAATGCTCCATTCAGCCTAAATGAAGGTATGAGCCGCACCCTAACAAGTGATTTTGGCGTGAAGCTCGCCTCTGATAATTGACGAGAACTGGAATTCAGTCGTATACGGCCAACTTCCGAGCATGGAGAGCTGCCAAGCTTTGAAAATACTCCGGGTCTTTTTCGAGCAATCCCCTCGACTTGAAAATATTAGGGAGGCCTAGGCCAGTCGATTAATGTACCAGGCCAGTGTCTCGCTCAGACCGGAAGCAATATCGTGGGTGGGTGTATAACCAAGTAGTGATCGAATTTTAGAGGTATCAGCCTGAGAGTGCCTGACATCCCCTTCCCGGAAAGGGGCGTATATCGGTTCCTGGCCCTGAATCCCTTCCCCTGCTTGCAACAGCCCATCCCGAATCAGTGCGAACAGACTCTTCAACGTGGTCCGCCCCCCAAAAGACACGTTGTATATCTGATTCAACGCGGCTTCATCCTGAACTGTCCCGGCCAAGATATTGGCCTGCACGACATTGGCGATGTAGCAGAAATCTCGACTCGTCTCCCCATCTCCATTGATCTGGCAATCACCACCGCGAAGCAGGGTTGAGATCCACTTGGGAATCACCGCGGCATAGGCCCCGTCCGGATTCTGCCGACGGCCGAATACATTGAAGTAGCGAAGGCCGACGGCTTTGAAGCCATAGGTATGAGCAAATACGGCCGCATACTGCTCGCCAATGGCCTTGGTCAGGGCATACGGGGAGAGGGGCCTGCCGATCCGCTCCTCCACCTTGGGCAAGTCCGGGTGGTCGCCATAGACCGAGCTGGACGATGCAAAGACGAACCGGTCCACCCCTTCGTCCTTGGCGGCCACCAGCATGTTGAGGAATCCATCCACGTTCGCCTGGTGGCTTGCGATGGGATTGCCGATGGACCTCGGCACGGACCCCAGGGCGGCCTGCTGGAGGACGATGTTGCACCCTTTGCAGGCGCGGCGACAGGCTTCCAGATCCCGGATATCGTCCTTATGAAAAGTAAACCGGGACCACGCCTCCTCGCCCACTTGGCCGTGAATATCCTCGAGGTTATGTGGAAAGCCGGTGGCGAAATTATCCAGACCCACCACGATCTGGCCGTGGCGAAGCAAGGTTTCGACCAGATTCGATCCAATGAATCCCGCCGCTCCCGTCACGAGCCAAGTGCGGGGGGAGGCATGCAGCGCTCCCAGAACATCATCGTAGGGCATGGGTCACAAACTCCAGTAGGTGGTGCACGGCGGGAAGTCCCCAGGCGCAAAGGCGGATTTGACATCCAGGAAGATCCCGCCAGGACGAAGCCTAGTAGCCAGGGCTTTGGGCCCCACTTCCAGATAGGCCCGGTGGCTTACGGCCAGGATCAGGCCGTCCAGGGCCTGGAAAGCATCCAATCCAGACACTTCCAGACCGTATTCCTCTTTCGCCTCGTGGGCCGAAGCGACTGCATCGTGGACTAGGGGCTCGATGCCGAACTGCCGAAGTTCCTGAATGATGTCCGGCACCCGACTGTTACGAAGGTCGGTGACGTTCTCCTTGAAGGTGAGCCCCAGGATCCCGACTTTCGCGCACTTGGGTGGGATATCCGCATGGACGAGGAGCTTGATCAGCTTCTGGGCGATCATGGCCCCCATGCCATCATTGATGCGGCGCCCAGCGAGAATGACTTCCGGGTGGTACCCCAAGAGCTGGGCCTTGGTGGTCAGATAGTAGGGATCCACGCCGATGCAGTGCCCCCCCACCAGGCCTGGCGTGAAAGGCAGGAAGTTCCACTTGGTGCGCGCCGCCGCCAGCACATCGGCCGTCCGAATGCCCATGCGGTCGAAGATGAGGGAAAGTTCATTCATGAGCGCAATGTTGATGTCCCTCTGGGTGTTCTCGATCACCTTGGCGGCCTCAGCCACCATAATGGACGGAGCCTGATGGACGCCGGCCTTGATGACCGCGCCGTAGACCTCTGCCACGGTCGCAAGCGTCTCGGTATCTTCTGCTGAGACCACCTTCACGATGCGCTCCAGCGTATGTTCCTTATCCCCTGGATTGATGCGTTCCGGTGAATAGCCCAGCCTGAAGTCCCCCCGCGACAGCCCCGACAGGCGCAATAGGGTGTCTGCACAGACCCCTTCGGTGACACCGGGATAGACCGTAGATTCATACACCACGATGTCGCCCTTCTTAAGCACCTTGCCTACGGTTTCCGAGGCACGAATCACAGGAGTCAGGTCCGGGGCTTTATGCTCGTCAATGGGAGTGGGTACCGCCACAATGTAGAAAGTGCATGATCGCAAATCCTCGATATCAGAGGTCATATGTAAAGAGCTGTCCAGCAGGGCTTCGCTGGATATTTCCCCCGTGGGGTCATGCCCGTCACGCAACGCAAGAATCTTCGCTTCATGGATATCAAAGCCAACCGCTCCCTCAAAAGCCCGCGCCATACCCAATGCCAAAGGAAGCCCCACATATCCCAACCCAATAATGGCAATTTTCATTGTTTGCTCCTAGATTATTCATGCTCATTAAATTTGCCAGCATTCAATCACAAATTAAATTACGACATGGGGATGATTCCTACCTTTATTGGCAAGCATCTATTTTGATTCCTGTTGCAGAAGGCCCCATGAGCCTAGTCTTGAAATTGTAAAAGGTCCCGGTGATACCCATACATCATCATTCGGCTCGAGTCGGCGACGGTTTAGAGCGCAAGTCCTCGCTCGCCCACTAATGGCAGTGAGGGACGATAGTTTATTTTACATTGTCAATCCAGTGGAGTTTTGTTTTGTAAACATTATGCTCCGTATTATGACCATTGAAGTATATGTACCCATCTAGATCCTGGCAAACGGGTGTCCAATTAACATAACGATAGTCTGTTGAGGGAGTTGCAGGTGGAAAAGAAATAAGTTCTTGTACATCACAGGATCCGTCCGGCCGTTCCTTCAGTCCGAATATCCTGCCGTTGTAGTCTCTTCGGAGTCCTTCTGGTGTTTCACCCATCAAAAGAACATTTTCATTATTATCATCTTTTACCCACATTGTATACCATTGGGTGCCATTTTCAAGCGTTATCACCCTTTCTCTATAATCGTAAGCTGGATCCGTTATGGGTCTTGCTATAAAATCATTCGTCAAAGGAAGCGATGTATTCAATGTGATTATTTGACCCACCCAACTTGGCTGGCTGGTACTGCGGGTTACATAATAGGCAACATTCGGTTTTGTGTATCCCGTCGATATCTCTGGAGTCATTGATGGCCATGCGCCGTTGCTGTCGAATACGGATCTTGAAATTCTCCATATAGATTCAGGCGCATTCGAATCCATGTTCCAGTACACATATTTAGGCGTAAACCATACTGAAATGGTCCGCCAATCTTGAGTTCCCATCCCAATAAGCTGGAAAGTCTCACCATGGTCCACCGAACAAAAAATCCTGCAATGCACATCAAAATCTCCAGTGCCAACCCAAACATGACCGGTATATGGATCCACAGAAACAACATGGCAATGGCGCGCAGAATCAAGAATGGATGGGTCTTTTCTCCAATTTGTTATCGAATCAAAAGTTAGCACCGGCTTCCAGGCAACCTGCCCATTGGGGGAATAGGTGCCCTTCCAAACCCGATGGATATCATTCTCGTTGACAGAGTACTCTACCGTAAACACATAAGTATTTCCGGTGCTGGGGTCGTAACTTGTATCTAGGCCTGATGTAAGGCAACCCATCGGTAGCTGAAGATCCGTTGTCCAAGAGATAAGATCTTTAGAACTGTATATCCCATAGGTACCGCGTAGGATATACCCAAAAGAAGTGGCTTTAAGAACCAGGCTTTGCGCAGCTGGCCATTGAGATAGAATCATTTGTGGGTGAAGGTCCGCAGAGGCCATTAAAAGACTTGTATTATTGGAGCCGATAAGGTTATTCCCATTTGCTCCCAGGACCTGCCACAAGGTCGGCCCATCGGCCGTCGCCACAATTTCAAGGCTAGAAAGATTGGCGGTCCAATCCACAATTGTTACATTACACGAGGCAACTTGGCCTCCACCGGCTTGTTTGGCTGTAATTACGGCACGAGACCACCACCCAGCCATATTTTGAGTGGCGAAAATATTTCCATCGGCATCCACGGTGACATAACTTGAATTGGAGCTCCAATCAATCTGAGCATTATGCAAATTGGCACTTAAATGAAGTTGGCTCCCCGCGGTGAGCGAAACCATTTTGGGCGATATAATAAATTCAGGTGCGCGCAGGGCCTTTTGACTGGTCAGGTCCCCATGGCAATCGATCACTGCAATGAGGGCACCAAGGCAAAATGAAACGCGAACCAATTTCCAATTCATGGCGCCCCTCGTTTTCCTCTCAGGGGGCGACCATTTCTGCCCAAAAAGGACCCGTCCGGCCAATCGGGGAACCCTGGCCGCCCACTTGAAAATATTCAGGGGAAGCTCTCGCAGTGTCCACAAATTCATGCAAGCTCCCAACAGAGGGCGAAGCGTCCTGAATGGCGTATAATTCTTAAAGTATTTCGAAATTTATATATTTTTCCATACATTTCGATTAATATAATCACAGTAACTTAAAACGATTCTGGCAACCTTCTCGGAAACGTTGGGCATGGAATAATCTGCCACCCGATTGAGCGTTCTTTCCACTCCTCTCTTTTGGGTTTCCAGAAGGTCAAGCCCTTGATGAATCCGGTCCACCTCTAGACCGACCATCATCACTGAAGCCTCCTCCATTCCCTCGGGCCGTTCATGCGCCTCCCGGATGTTCAAAGCCGGGAAATTAAGGATGGAAGATTCCTCAGTTATAGTCCCGCTGTCGGAAAGGACAGCCCGGGCCTCCATTTGAAGGCGAACATAGTCCGTAAACCCAAGAGGTTTCAGAAATTCTATTTCTGGAGCAAAGGTGACAGCCATACCTTCCAGGCGCTTTCGCGTCCTGGGATGGGTCGAGACAATGATCCTCTGCCCATAGGTCTCCGCCAGGCTATTCAAAAGGCTCACGAGCTTACCAAACGATCGCTCGGGTTCGATGTTTTCTTCGCGATGAGCGCTGACGACAAAAAAATGGCCTGGGGTCAACCCCAAATTATCCAAAATCGTGGAGGCTTCTATCTTGGGAAGGTAATGATTAATCACCTCGAACATAGGGGATCCCGTCTTGATCACGCGGTCCGGCGGGATTCCCTCCCGAAGTAGATACTCCCTTGCGATGTCCGAATATGTCAGATTGATATCGCTGATGTGGTCCACAATCTTGCGGTTAATCTCCTCGGGAACCCGCTGATCAAAGCAGCGGTTTCCTGCCTCCATGTGGAAGACGGGTATTTTGCGCCTCTTGGCCGGGAGAGCTGCTAGGCAGCTATTGGTGTCCCCGAGCACCAGCAGGGCCTCAGGCTCAAGTTCCTTCAATAAGGCATCGACTCTTATGATGGTCTGCCCGATGGTTTCGCAAGTTGATGCTCCGGCAGCCCCTAAGAAATAATCTGGTTCCCGAATTTCGAGGTCATTAAAAAAAATTTCATTCAGCTCGTAGTCGTAGTTTTGCCCAGTATGGATGAGGACATGGTCCATGGTCCCATCAAGTTTTGCCATGACTCTGGATAACCGGATGATTTCCGGCCGTGTACCGACTACAGTTGCGACCTTAAGCTTTCTCATTTCAAACTTCCTCAAACCAGGTGTCTGGACGGGAGGGATCATAGGGTTCGTTGGCCCACATGACGGTGACCAATTCCGTATCCCCAATATTACTGATGTTATGAGTGTAGCCCGGCGGGATATCAATGACCTCGAGTCGATCTCCACATACTGGATACTCGATGACTTTTAAGGTACCCAGCCTCCTAAATCGAATCACTCCCTGGCCGCTTACCACTAGGAATTTTTCAGTCTTGGTATGGTGCCAATGATTGCCGCGGGTAATACCCGGCTTTGAAATGTTTATCGAAATCTGGCCCCGGTCGGGAGTCCTCTGGAATTCTGTGAAAGAACCCCTGGGATCGCAATGCATCTTAAGGGGATAACCAAAATCCCCCTCAGGTAGATAGCTGAGATATGTACTATAGAGTTTCAGGGTGAATGGATCGCTCAAATCCGGGAATGAGAGATTTTCCCGGCTTTCCCGGAATGACGAGACAAGATCAGCGATTTGCCCAATGGTGACCTTGTGGGAGATTGGAACCTCACAAAACTCCCCACTCCGGGTCGGCCGCCCCTCTAACGCTCTCAGAGCCTCTGAGAGAAGGTCGTCGATATAGACCAATCGGATGGGTGATGCGGGGTCGTTCAGATGGATAGGAAGCCCGCGAGCAATGTTGTGACAGAAGGTGGCCACGGCGCTGTTGTAGTTGGGACGGCACCATTTCCCAAAGAGGTTGGGGAAGCGGTAGACGAACACCTCAGCTCCGCAATCTCGTCCGTAGGCGAAAACCAAGTTTTCCGCGGCCCGTTTGCTGAGTCCGTATGGATTCTCCAAAGCTGCCTGGGTGGATGATGAAAGCAGCAATGGCGTGGCACGCCCAGCTTTTCGGAGCAACTCCAGGATCGTGCCGGTGAGTCCGGCATTGCCTGGCTCGAAATCTTCGGTCTTGACCGGGCGGTTGACGCCAGCCAAGTGAAAAATAAAATCCGCCTGAAGAACTCGATCTTCAAGGCATCCCGGGTCGTCCGCAAGGTCGAAGGTCAGCAACCTCGTGTCATCCCTCCTACCTAGGACCACACATAAATTTTGACCGACAAAACCGCCCGACCCGGTCACAAGAATCGATTTCATATTGGGCCATCCTTATGATTATATTTCCACTTTCTGCCCTCGAAGCGCTTGTTGAACGCATTCTAGACGCATCAGCAGGTCGCACATTCCTTCAAGGTCGAGCAGACCGCTGTTGTGCGAGTTGTAATCCACCAGGTTCCCCACGCGTTCCTCCCCTTCGGTGAAATACTTCCCATAATTCAAGTCCCGATTATCTGCGGGAACCCGGAAGTAGCCGCCCATGTCTTCTGCCACGGCTTTTTCTTCCCGAGTTAGAAGTGTCTCGAATAATTTCTCGCCGTGACGCGTTCCAATCACTTTGAGGGCAGCTTGGCTGCCTAGAACCTTCTGCACCGCAGCGGCAAGAATGCCAATCGTGGCGGCAGGCGCCTTCTGAATGAAGGTATCTCCGGGATTACCGTGCTCGAATGCGTAGAGGACCAGATCCACCGCATTCTCGATGGTCATCATGAATCGGCTCATGTTCGGGTCTGTGATAGTGAGGTCTTTCCCCTCTTGGGTCTGTTTGATGAACAAGGGAATGACTGAACCTCGGCTTGCCATGACATTCCCATAGCGAGTGACACAGATGGTGGTCCGGGGTGCCGCCACCCTCGATTTGGCCACCGCCAACTTCTCCATCATCGCCTTGGAGATTCCCATGGCGTTTATTGGATAAACCGCCTTGTCAGTGCTCAACACGATGACCTTGGAGACCCTCGCTGCGATCGCCGCGTTGACCACATTCTCCGTGCCCAGGGCGTTGGTACGCAGAGCCTCCAGGGGGAAAAACTCGCAGGATGGGACCTGCTTGAGCGCCGCAGCCTGGAAGACATAGTCCACCTCTTGCATTGCGTAGAAGAGGCTTGATTCATCCCGAACGTCGCCAATATAAAAGCGCAACTTTTCGCAACCAAAAGCCTTTCTCATGTCGTCCTGTTTTTTTTCGTCTCTTGAGAAGACCCGGATCTCACCAATGTCCGTACCCAAAAATCGGCGAACGACCGCATTGCCAAAGGTGCCAGTGCCCCCTGTAACGAGAATTTTCTTGTTTTTAAACATCAATGCTTCCTTATAAGGGATAGGGGCCAGGGTCCGGCCACATCCAGGACCTTAGATGAAATAAAAGGGATTAGGCCCCATACTTTGGGCCCGCACCCGGAAATGTACCCTTTTATTGAGAAGGATCGAGAGAAAACGCTGGCATCCATTCACCTTCTGACCAATGGCATGAGCCCGGAGTCGAGCGGATCAACAATGCCTCCTGTGCGCTTTCCATGGATATTGGATATTCCTCGCGCCGTAGGGTACCACACTTCCCCAGCGCCAGATGCTCTCCCCGCCAGAACAGGGCTTAAGATGTGCTCAATGTCAACCCCTGGGTGGTGCTAGGATCGGAGCCTGATTCGACTTGGACTGGCCACGGCCTCAACGCCTCAACCGGACCCGCCATCAATGGGAACTTTCATTAAGGGAAAGACGGATGGTTAGGATGCTGTTGCATGTCGTAGTCAGAGCTGCCCAATTCATGGCCTTCCGACTGAACCCGGTATGGGTTTCTCGCAAGATGGGGGTCAAGCTCGGGGGAAATGTGCATATATATGGCGGAAGCCCAAGGATGTGGAGCACCGAGCCCCATCTTATTGACACTGGGAATAATGTTTATATTACTGATGGTGTTGTTTCTATTGGTCACGATGGCGGCACCCTGACCCTCCGGAGGGATGTCCTGGATCTACAGATAACAACCCTCATCTCGGTGGGAAATAATGTCTATACCGGGCTCAGGGCCATGATCTTGGCGGGGATCCGCATCGGGAACCGAGTCATCATCGGGGCTGGATCGATCGTCACCAAGGATATTCCCGACAACCCGGTGGTGGCTGGTGTTCCTGCACGCTTCATCAAGACGGTGGACCAGTACCTCCGAGACCTCCTGCCCAAGTCCCTCCGCCTGGGCCATCTTCCCGCCCGAGAAAAGGAGCAGGCCCTAAGGAAGCTTTTCGGGTCTCCCAGTCAGGGAGGCGAGCCCGTTGGCCAGCGTTGAGCCCCTGCACCCCCGGGTGGCGATCGTGGGACCTGCCCCCTTTCCAGAGGGAGGGGCGGCCGCCCAGCGCATCTTGGGGATCGCCTTGTCCCTGCGAGAGGTTGGTTTTGAGGTTCTCATCGGCGCAGGGCAATTGCCGGGGCCAGGTGCCCTGGAAAAGTTTCTTCATCAGGACTTCCAGGTCCATTCCCTGGGAGAACGAACCTCCGAACACCTCCCGATCTGGTTAAAGCATCTCTCCTACATAGGGATGGGCGTTCGAACCCTCACCTGGCTTCAAGGCCTTTCCCCGGCCCCGAGGGCGGTCATTCTTTACAGTGGATATTCCCCCTTCCTCCTGCGTCTGACCCCATGGTGTCGGTCTCGAAATATCCCACTCATCTTCGATGCGGTGGAGTGGTACGATCCGGCCAACATGCCAGGGGGCCGGTATTCCTTTTACAGACTGAATATCAGCCTTGCGATGAACTGGCTGGCGCCCCGGACTGGAAACACCATTGTCATCAGTCGGTTTCTGGAGGACTATTTCCACCAACGCGGGTGCAGGACCGTGCGGGTTCCCCCTACCGTGGACATCGCAAAATTTGTGCCCAGAGAACCTATGGGGAAGCCGGGGCCCCTTCGCATCGGGTATGCCGGGTCCCCTGGGAACAAGGACCTCCTGGATGTCATCCTGGAGGCAGTGCTCCGGCTTGATCCCGCCGGCGATCTAATCCATCTGGATGTGATCGGCCTCGCTCCCCACGAGGTCCTCGCCTACCCTTCCCTCAGAGCCCGCCAGATAGCGGCCTTGCCCCTGAACATCGAGGCCCATGGAAGGGTTTCTCATGAAGACGCTCTTGCTCTTGTCAGAGTGCTCGATTTCACAGTCCTCCTCCGCCCCCCCTTGAGATACGCCCAGGCGGGGTACCCGACCAAGGTCGTAGAAAGCATGGCCCTTGGAGTACCTCCCATCTGCAATATCACCAGCGACCTGGGGGAAGTGATCCACGACGGGGTCCAGGGTATCGTCTGCGAGGGTTTCGATGTGGAGGCACTGGTGTCTACATTTCGGAGAGCCTTGGGCATGACACAGTCCGGGTTGGACCAGATGCGAGTGAACGCCAGACGGATGGCCGAAACGACTTTTGATTACCGGATCTACTCCCGCCCCTTGTCCGACCTGATCCTGGGATCGAGTTGAAGCCTCTTTCTCCAGTTTCGGAGAGCAGGTCCGGGGCCCATTCCAGCAAATGCCGAAAGAGCTTACATGTCCATTTTTGGCGAACCCTCTGGCCCCGTCGATGCCACCTCTTTAACCGTGGACGGCACTCGCACCCGTGAGAGGGAACGAAGGGCCCGCTTGACCAGCGCCACTTATGCTCTGGCCCGAGGCCTGTCTCTGATCTTTCCCATCGTGACGATTGGAATCTTTATTCGATCGCTGGGGATTGAAATATATGGCCTCTGGATGACGGTTATCTCCTTCTTTGTTCTATTCACATTTGCCGACCTTGGGCTGGGTTTCGGGTTGCTTACCCGTTTAAGTAACGCTTATGGCCGGGACAACCTTGAAGAATGTCGTACTCTTATTTCCACGACTTTTTATATTCTCGTTCTGATCTCGGTTTGCTTGCTAGTGGCCATCGGGGCCATCTTCCCCTGGATCCCTTGGAGCAAGATATTAAACGCTTCCAGTGAACGCGGTGTTCGGGTGGTCCCATGGATTGTCGCGCTCGTGGTATCAACTCAGATCATCCAGATTCCCTTTTCGGTCATCCAGAGGGTCCAGCTGGCCTTTCAGGAGGGCTATAAAACAAGCATCTGGCAGTCCACCGGTGTTTTTATAAATCTTATTGCAATCGTAGGTGCAGCCCATTGGCATGCTTCCCCATTGTGGTTTATTTTGATTGCGACGGCTATACCATTGATATTCATGATTTTAAATTGGTTATATTGCTTTGCTTTCACGCTTAGAAAATACATTCCAGTAATTTCCGCAATCGATAGGACGGTGGGCAAATCCCTGATGTACACGGGGGCGGCCTTCTGTTTTCTTACCCTCTTGACCTCGCTCGGGCTCAGCCTGGACAACCTGATCGTGTCGAGGATCTGCGGGATCCAGGAGGTCGCCGCCTTTTCCGTGGCTTCCCGGATCGCCTCGGTCATGGGTGCCGTCCTGGTCATGCTCTCTGTTCCCATGTGGTCCGCCAATGGCGAGGCTCTTGCCAGGGGGGAATATGCCTGGGTACACCGGCAATGCTTTAAGATTGCGCGGCTTTCATTGATCCTCGCCGTGTCCGGGACCCTTGGGATGATCTTTCTCGGCCCCTGGGCGTTCTCCCACTGGCTCGGGAAGGAATTGCAGGTGACCCGAAGCCTCCTTGGGCTGTGCGGGATCAGCCAAGCCCTCCTGGCAACAGCCTCCCCCTTCTTCATGGTTCTGAACGGCGCCGGGCAAATACGCTCGCAAATTCGCGCCTTTGCGGTGTTCACTCCCATCGTTCTCTTAGTGAAAATTCTTTTGGCGAAGTACATGGGAAGCGAAGGCGTCGCGCTAGGCATGACCTTGGTCTACGGGCTTGGAATTCTGCCCTGGGTCGCGAGGAAGGCCGTATCCATTTGCCGCCCCCCCTCTGCGAATCCAGAACAAGCTAGTCGATGACACCACCCCGGGGGCCGAGAGCGGCCGCTTTGCTCAGGGCCATTCGAAGGGTCTTGGTCGCAGCAGACTGGGAGAATCGGCCCCTGGCATATTCGAAGCCATGGCTTCCGAGGTCCTTCCTCAGGATTCCATCCCTGGCGAGATTCCGGATCTCGGTTCTCAACGGCCCCAAGTCCCGTCTGCCGACGATGGCGCCGGCCCCAGCCCGCCCGATGACCTTGATCGAGGAAAGGCTACCGGGGCCGTAGGCCAGGATGGGCTTCCCAACACACATGTACTGAGAAATTTTCGTCGAGACTGAGAGGCGCGTGTATGAGGCAGCGTCGGGATCGAAGGATTCCACATGCAACAAAACATCCGCCCTCCGCATTTCCTCGTCCACCTCGCTTGAGCGCAAGGAACCCAACTTGATGAAAGGGAATCCAGCAAACAAATCCGAGAATTGAGCGAGGTCCTTCTCAGGAGCGAAGATTCTCAATTCGGTCCCTTCGCCCATGACGCTGGCAATCTCCAGAAGTGACTGCCACCGGTTCAGATGAAGCCCTCCAATGTAGGAGAAGATGACTGTTTCCGATGAATGGAAGACCGGGGGGCTAGCAAACCTTTCATTGGGAATGCTATTCATCAAAGGCAAAAACGGGCGTCTGTACCTTTGCTGGTATTCATCCGCCATATCTTCCCCGATGCACAAGCCCGAATGGACATGCTTGAACAACGATTCGAGGGAGTGCGCCAACGCTCTCCTGGGCAGGCCGCAAAGGAATCCGTCGGAATAAAAAAAGGTCGGCCAGTCATCCATGAAATGAGGAACGACAGGAAGGTTATAACGGTCAGCAATATTATTCACAAACCTTATGAGCTTCATTGAGCCCAGCATGGAGTAGATCACATCCGGATTGAACGCCTCAATAAACTGCTTCAGCGGTCCGAGCCGTAACACCGGAACGAATTCGTTCCCGGTTCGGACGAACCGATGGGCCCAGGCGAGCGCTTTGGTCCCCCCACCGACCTCCACCGCCGGGGCGCCACCTGGAACCTCCCTGGAAAGCCTCAGAAAACGGTCCGGAAGGACCCCTCGCGCCAGATAGCCGGGGAGGAACCAACGCCACTCACCCAGCTTCATGGCCTTGGAGCCGAAATTTGGCTCCAGTTCTCCTGAAATGAAGGCCAAGGCCATATTCTCACTGGGCCAATCGGAAAATATGTTCGACAAGGTAATGCCAGTGGCATTGTCCTGGGAAAAGGGCAACCCCGATAGGACAAGAACCCTTGGGAAAGCCTTGGGGTCATCTGTTTGCATTATTCTTTCCCCCCTTGGCGCAGAGGGTGTTCCCCATGGCCACAAGAATCCCGAAGCCCGCATAGGCCGCATAGCTTCTTTCCCAAGCCCCGGTCATGGCGATGACAAACCAGGGGAGGAAAAAGAACCAAGGCCCGAATCCTTCGCACTGTGATCGGACACGGCGAAAAATGGTATAGAGGAAGCCCATAAACAGCATGAACCCAATGATTCCCTGTTCAGTAAGGAAGGCAAGAAAGACGTTATGAGTGGGAATTCCGAAAGCCGCGGAAGCGTACTGCCCCGTTCCAATGCCTGTTATAGGAGCACCCTGGAAAAGTCCGAAGGCTACACCCCATAGCAGCAGGCGGTCAGAACCGTAGTCTCCGCCGGAGCCCTCGGAAAAACGCGCCAACAGCGCAGGGCTCATGGCCAGAATCCCGACGATACACAGCAGAATGATGGCATAACCCAGGTAGACCCTGCGCCTTGCTTTGAGCTTGAAATAGCCGTGAACCACCATGAATAGAACAATCGCAAAGCCAATGAACGCCCCACGGGTCAAGGGAAGTACCACCCCGACCATCAAGATGGTCATGCAGAGAGTCATGACCAGAAGGGATCTGGCACCACCCCTGGATTGCTCACGCCTGATCTGAAAGGCCAGGGCCAGGAGCGAGGCCGCATGCACGCAACAGTAGGCGACGTAGTTCCCGTTGACATCTCCCGCCGTCAGGCGGAACTTGCTTCCCGGATCCAGGTCGATCCCGCCTTGGAGCATCATCTGGGCAGCGATGGCGCATCCGGCAATTTGGGCCCCAATCATGAAGTAAATCTGGCTTTCGGTCAGCGGGATTAAGGTCAAAACCCCGAATGTGACGATCCCAATCAGATAGTAACGGGAGGCGGAAATCGCCTCCTCGGGGATACGCGCATCGACGCTTCGGAACAAGATCCACAACAGAAATAGGAGAGCAAATACAATGTATAAGTGAACTCTTTTCTGCTGGAGCAATTTGAGCGCCGCCAAGGGACACCCAATTGCCAGGGAGATATACCTGGGAACGAAGTTCGTATCGATCCCCTGAACCATCGCCGAGTTCCATGGATTCAGGAACAGGGAGACACCCACCAAGATCACGAAGAGGGTGATCAGCGGCTTGGGAGGCCCCGATACGATCCGTTCAGTCTGCGTCAATTGGCACCTTCTCACTCAAACCCACGGTTGAAGCCCCGTTTCGGCCGTGGGCGACTCGACAATTGGACATGAGCGCGAGAGCCCAACCCCTTTTCAGAGTGGGTCCTCGGAACTGAGATACTTTGATAAACGCACCCGGTTTCCCCAACAGAAATGCGCCCCCCCGACAATAAAGAACGTCACCATTGTCCAGAACCCCCTTGAGGGGCCCGATTTTTGAATGGGGAGGGTTCCGGAATCAAGGATGCTGAGAGTCGGCACATCTTTCTTTTCATCGAGACGGGCCTGCTCGAGTTGATAGGTCAATTGCGAAAACAGTTGCTTATGAAGCTCAAGATCGTTCTCTAAGTGCTGGCCTCGAAGTCGAACGGCTGGATCTGAGCTCGAAGAATAGGTCCGATTGTTGGCCTGGAAGCGCGCGAGGCCATCCTCCGCTTTCTGAAATTCAATCGCCGCCTCTTTCAATCTTTGTTCCAAATAGATGGCTTTGGCTTTGCCTTGGGTTTGCACTTTTTCGATGAGATATTGATCGAGAAGCGTGAGGGCCTTCTTGACCACAGCCTGAGACAGCTCAGGGGATCTGGTTTCTACGGTGATGGTGACTAGATTCGTTTTGACATCTCTCTTAATATTTATAACGGACATCAGGGCCTTAAATCCTTTGTCCTTGTTTTTCTCTTTAAAGTACCCCAACAAGGTCGTGGCACGGGTCTCTGGCTCACCAAACATCCAAGAACGAACTTTGTATGTATAGGTCTCGTCTAGGACTTGATCTCCCAACCATCGGCTTTTCAGGATATCCACATACAGGGCATCTTGGCCGCCCCCTCCAATTTGGGCACCAAGGCCCAATGCTTCCCCCGCGGCGGCAAGGCCGCCAAGATTGCTCAGATGCTTCAAATCCGGGAGAACACGACCTTCCGAAGTGTACCTGTTCACCACCAATAGGCTCGAAAGGGCGACTATAACACTGGCGCAAAATCCGACGATTAGGGACCTCTTGAACCCGAAGGGCAATTCTGGTGGGGAACCCGATGGTTTATTATCACTCATATGGTCTTACGCCTCCTTATTTCAAGATTGTCCATACCACTGTCCCCAACTATCCATTGTGCAGGCATCCGGTGAACCCCTTGAGTCAATGAATACCAGAATTATCCCCACATAAATCTCTGGTCGGCCCATTTATTTGCCCGACCCTTGCCCTCGCGCTCTAGCCACGATCCAATCATCGGCGCGGATACCCGTTAAAAATGATAGGTTTGGATCCGAGTGTATTAGATTTCCCACCCGTGATTTCACAATTTTCAAACCTGATGTCGATTACTTTGGGAATTGAGGTTTCTATTGGAATCTTTTCTAGCTTACAGTTAACCAGCTTAAGGTCAGCCTTGACCGAGTCTTCGGGTTTGATCCAAAAGCTAAGATCTCTTTTATTCCCAATGGTTTGACAATTTTCTAGCCAAATTGAAACAGGAGTGGAGGCCCGACCCAGGTTACCGAGGGTGAAGAGAAACCCCGGCCCTCCATTATTCTGACTTCTGCAGTTCCGGACGATGCAGTTCACCAGAACTTGCGAAGGAGTGTTGGGTTCGAAATCAATTCCGCCCATTGGATCGGTACCATTCGTATTAAGAAAAACACAATTTTCTATTAATAGATTCATTGCACTAATTACGCTTACACCCTGTCTATAATTATCATTGCAATTTATAAAATATATATGAATATTTTGATTCGGCCCGCCCCTTTCAGACCCTCCGAGGTAGATGCCATCTCCGCCACTGCTCGACAAGGTTAAGCCTGCAATATTCACATTTTTACAACTGATAATGTTTAGAATATGGCGCCACTCGCCCCTCTTGTAGGGACCACTCGCGTAGTCCTGCCGCCACATGCGCAAAGTGGCGCCAGGGCCAGTCAGGGTCACGTTCTCCCTTTCCCAGGCGGTAAACAAACAATCGTTGGGGCCCTGGAACGCCCCTCTTTTTGCCTGGACGATGACATCCTTTTCGAAAACGATCTGTTGGTTGCTCGCGAGTTTAATTGGCCCTATGTTCCATGGCACATCGAAATTTTCTACGATCACCTTGGAGGCCCCTGAATTTATGGCATCCTGCAGCGTCTTTGTGGAATCGACTGGATTGAAGCCCCACCATCCTGCCTTTGCTTCCCTTACTTTCCCTTGGATTACCCTAGAGATGAGCATTTCATTTCTAACCCCAGGGGCTGGAACACCTACCTGGGTACCCCCAAGTGGCAATGAGAACAGGACCAGCACCCACAAGAGCACCGAACGGCCACTCATCCTTCACCTCATCGATATCGCTTTCTAGTAAACCCCATGAATTTAAAAACATTCTCTTCAAGAAAGATTATCTGTGACTGGCTCTACCCAGGCAAGGTGTTGAAGCCGCTGAATCGGGTATTCCGTTAGATGACTCAGCAATACCCACTACCGCTGCCCCCCGGCATTCTCGGCCGATCTTCACGGCTCCAGTTTCCCCGGGGTACTCATTCTGGAATGATTCCCTAATAACGGTAAGAAACCGATCCGACTGGAATGACCCCTGGGAGACACAACAAGCAAGGGTGGTTCCGCACTCGGTCCAGAATGTGGGGCTGTTCTTCCCAGCTGCCTCTAAGCCCAAATGAACTTGGGCCCCGTGGACACTCCCACGGACTGCCATTCCCATGGCCGAGATTCAGAACCGGCTATGACAGCGCTTCCAGCGACATGAGAAACGGCCCGCCGAAGCGGGCCGTTTGGGAGTGCGTCGCCGGCTACAGGTCTTCGCCGTCGATCTCGGTCATGCCCTGGAGCTCTTCGACGTGCTGGGCCATGCGGGCGTATTCGTCGTCGAAGTCCTCGCCGCCCTGGAACTCGTTCGGGGTGGGCTCGGGGTACTCGCCCTCCTCGATCTCCAGGTTGCGGTAGTGGACCATGCCGGTGCCGGCGGGGATGAGCCGGCCCAGGATGACGTTCTCCTTGAGGCCGCGGAGGTAGTCCACGCGGCCTTCCAGCGCGGCCTCGGTGAGGACGCGGGTGGTCTCCTGGAAGCTGGCGGCGGAGATGAAGCTCTCGGAGGTCAGCGCGGCCTTGGTGATGCCGAGCAGCAGGGGCTCGCAGGTGGCGGGCTGGCCGCCATCCTTGATGGCCTGCTCGTTGATCTCCTTGAAGCGGTGCTTGTCGACCTTCTCCTCGACGATGAGCGGGGTGTCGCCCACGTCGGTGATGAGGACCCAGCGCATCATCTGGCGGATGATCACTTCGATGTGCTTGTCGTTGATGACCACGCCCTGGGCCCGGTAGACCTCCTGGACCTCGTTGACGAGGAAGGCCTGGAGGGCGCGGTCGCCCTGGACCTTCAGCAGGTCGTGGGGGCTGACGGCCCCTTCGGTCAGCTTCTCGCCGGCGCGGATCTCATCGCCGTCCTGCACCTGGATGTGCTTGCCGCGGGGGATGAGGTATTCGCCCTTCTCCCCGGTCTCGGCTTCGACGATGACTTTCTGGTTGCCGCGGACGCGGTTGCCGTACTTCGCGATGCCGGAGACTTCGCTGATGATGGCGGGTTCCTTGGGCTTGCGGCCTTCGAACAGCTCGGTGACGCGCGGCAGGCCGCCCGTGATGTCGCTGGTCTTGGCCTGCTGGCGGCTGGTCTTGGCGATGACGTCACCGGGCAGCAGCTCCTGGCCCTCTTCCACTTCGATGTAGGCGCCGGTGGGGATGTTGTAGCGCTTGAGCACCTTGTGGTTGTCCCCCTTGACGTTGATGTGGGGGTGGATCTTGTCGTCGGTGGGATCGATGACCTTCTTGCGGAAGTTGCCGGAGATCGGATCCTTCTCTTCCTGGTAGGACACGTTGACTTCGAATTCCTTGAAGTCCGCGATGCCACCCACTTCGGTGAGCAGCACGTCGTTGTACGGGTCCCACTCGGCGAGCACCGTGCGGGGCTCGACCGCTTCCTTGTCCTTGACCCGCAGGATGGCGCCGGAGGTGATCTTGTAGCGCTCACGCTCGTTGCCGTCCGCGTCGGTCACCAGGAGGTAGCCGTTGCGGGTGAGCGCCACGGTCTCGTCCTTGCGGTTGACCACAGTGCGGCCCTCGAGGCCTTCATACCGGACGATGCCGGCGATCTGGGCCTCGTGGGTGCTCTTCTCGGAGGTGCGGCTCGCGGCGCCGCCCACATGGAAGGTACGCATGGTGAGCTGGGTGCCGGGTTCGCCGATGGACTGGGCGGCGATGACGCCCACGGCCTCGCCCAGATCCACCAGGCGGCCGGTGCTGAGGTTCAGGCCATAGCACTTGGCGCAGATGCCGCGGCGCGCTTCGCAGGTGAGGGCGGAGCGGATCTTGACCTTGGCGATGCCGCTGGTCTCGATCTTGAACGCCAGTTCCTCGGAGATGAGGGTGCCGGCGGGAGCCCGCACGATGGACGGATCGTAGGGATCCACGATGTCCTCGAGGCAGACGCGGCCCATGATGCGGTCGCGCAGGCGGGAGCGGATGGTGCCGTCGCTGTTGACGATGGCCTCAACCTCGATGCCGCCCATGGTCTCGCAGTCGTCCTCGTTGACGATGACGTCCTGGGCCACGTCCACCAGCTTGCGGGTGAGGTAGCCGGAGTCGGCCGTCTTCAGCGCGGTATCCGCGAGGCCCTTGCGGGCGCCGTGGGTCGAGATGAAGTACTGCAGAACGGAGAGGCCTTCCTTGAAGTTCGCGGTGATGGGCGTCTCGATGATGTCGCCGCTGGGCTTGGCCATGAGGCCGCGCATGCCGGCGACCTGGCGGATCTGCGTCTTGGAACCACGGGCGCCGGAGTCGGCCAGGATGTAGATGGAGTTGAGGAACGTGTCGTTCTCGTTCCGCTTCTCCAGTTCCTTCATCATGTCGCTGGCCACCTGGTCGCTGGTCTTGCCCCAGACTTCCAGGATGCGGTTGTAGCGCGTGGACGAGTCGAGGCGGCCCTCGTAGGCCTCCTTCTCGATGGCGCGGACATCCTCGGTGGCCTTCTTGAGCAGCTTGCCCTTGGTGTCGGGCACCACCAGGTCGTCGATGCCCACGGAAACGCCGGCCTTCATGGCCCACATGAAGCCGGTGTCCTTCATGGCATCCAGCATGCGGATGGTCACTTCGGGGCCGTTCAGCTTGTAGGCGCGGTTCACGAGGGAGAGCAGGCCCTCCTTCTTGAGCAGGCCGTTGATGAACGGCAGCTCGGCGGGCAGGGCGCGGTTGAAGAGCACGCGGCCCACGGTGGTGGTCTTGATCTGGTTCTTCACGGTCTCGGCAGGGGCCTCGAAGACTTCCTGCTCGGAGTTCTTCTTGGGATCCTTCGCGTGCCAGGCCTCGGTGTCGACCCACTCGCCGGTGTAGCGGATCTGGATGATGGCGTGGGTATCGACCACGCCGGCCTGATGGGCCGCGACCACGTCGTTGACGTTGCCGAAGACCATACCCTCGCCCTTGCGGTTGAGGCGCTTTTTGGTGAGGTAGTAGCCACCGAGCACGATGTCCTGCGAGGGCACCACGTTCGGGCGGCCGTTGGCGGGGTTGAGGATGTTCTGGGTGGACATCATCAGCACCTTGGCCTCGATCTGGGCCATGGGGCTGAGGGGCACGTGCACGGCCATCTGGTCACCGTCGAAGTCGGCGTTGAAGGCGGTGCAGACCAGGGGATGCAGGCGGATGGCCTTGCCTTCGACCAGCACAGGCTGGAAGGCCTGGATGCCGAGGCGGTGCAGGGTCGGGGCGCGGTTCAGCAGGACCGGGTGGTCCTTGATGACCTCTTCCAGCACGTCCCAGACCTCGGGGCGGCCCTCCTCGACCATCTCCTTGGCCTGGCGGATGGTGGCGGCGAAGCCCTTGTGCTCGAGCCGGTTGAAGATGAATGGCTTGAAGAGCTCGAGCGCCATCTTCTTGGGCAGGCCGCACTGGTGCAGCTTGAGGTCGGGACCCACCACGATGACTGAGCGGCCCGAGTAGTCCACGCGCTTGCCGAGCAGGTTCTGGCGGAACCGGCCCTGCTTGCCCTTGAGGGCGTCGCTGAGGGACTTCAGGGGGCGGTTGCTGACGCCGCGCAGGAGGCGGCCGCGCTTGCCGTTCTCGAAGAGGGCATCCACGGCCTCCTGCAGCATGCGCTTCTCATTGCGCACGATGACGTCGGGGGCCTTGAGCTCCAGGAGCTTCTTGAGGCGGTTGTTGCGGTTGATGACGCGGCGGTAGAGGTCGTTCAGGTCGGAGGTGGCGAAGCGGCCACCGTCGAGGGGCACCAGGGGGCGCAGCTCGGGGGGCAGCACGGGCACCACGTCGAGGATCATCCACTCGGGCTTGTTGCCGGAGCGGTGGAAGGATTCGGCCACCTTGAGGCGCTTGGCGACCTTGCTGCGCTTCTGGCTGGAGGTTTCCTTCTTCATCAGGTCGCGGAGCTCGATGGTGAGCGCCTCGATGTCCACCTGCTTGAGCAGCTCCTTGATGGCTTCGGCGCCCATCTGGGCCTTGAAGCCCTCGCCGTGGAGGCTGCGCGCCTCGCGGAACTTGTCCTCGTTGAGGATCTCGCCTTCCTTCAGGGTCGTGCCGCCGGACTCGGTGACGGCATAGGCCTCGAAGTAGAGCACGCGCTCCAGGTCCTTGAGGGGGATGTCCAGCAGGTAGCCGATGCGGCTGGGCACGCCCTTGAAGAACCACACGTGGCTGACCGGGCTGGCCAGCGCGATGTGGCCCATGCGCTCGCGGCGCACGGACTTCTTGGTGACTTCGACGCCGCACTTGTCGCAGGTGACGCCCTTGAACTTCTGCCGCTTGTACTTGCCGCAGAGGCATTCCCAGTCGTTCACGGGCCCGAAGATGCGGGCGCAGAAGAGGCCGTCGCGCTCGGGCTTCAGGCTGCGGTAGTTGATGGTCTCGGGCTTGGTGACTTCGCCCTTGGACCAGGAGCGCATCTTGTCCGGGCTGGCCAGGGACACCCGGATGCACTCGTAGGCGTTGATGTTCTGCTGCTCAGGATACATAGGGACCTCTCAGGATTCGTCGGAAACGGAAGCGGAAGGAGATCAGCCTTCGATGGTGAAGACCGCGGGTTCTTCCTCCGTCAGGCCTGGATCCAGCTCTTCGCGGGTGAGCATCTCGACATCGATGCACAGCGCGTTGAGTTCCTTCTTCACGACGTTGAAGCTCTCGGGGAGGCCGGGATCCTTGATGGTCTCGCCCTTGATGATGGCCTGGTAGATCTGGGTGCGGCCGTGCATGTCGTCGGACTTGTAGGTGAGGAGTTCCTGCAGCACGTGGGCCGCGCCGTAGGCTTCCAGCGCCCACACTTCCATCTCGCCGAAGCGCTGGCCGCCGAACTGGGCCTTGCCGCCGAGAGGCTGCTGGGTGATGAGGCTGTAGGGCCCAATGCTCCGGGCGTGGATTTTGTTGTCGACCAGGTGGTGCAGCTTGAGCATGTAGACGCAGCCCACGTTCACGGGCTGCTCGAAGGCCTCACCGGTCATGCCGTCGAACAGCATGGTCTTGCCGGTGACGTCGGGGCCCAGCTTGTGGTTCTTCTCCCAGGCCTGGACGAGGAAGCCCTTGATGTCGGCTTCCCGGGCGCCGTCGAAGACGGGCGTGGAGAAGTGGACGCCGAGGGTCTTGCCGGCCCAGCCGAGGTGGCACTCGAGCACCTGGCCGATGTTCATACGGGAAGGCACGCCGAGGGGGTTCAGCACGATGTCCACCGGGCGGCCATCGGGCAGGTAGGGCATGTCCTCCACGGGGAGGATGCGGCTGACCACGCCCTTGTTGCCGTGGCGGCCGGCCATCTTGTCACCGACCTGCAGCTTGCGCTTCACGGCCACGTAGCACTTCACGGTCTTGAGGACGCCGGGCATCAGCTCGTCGCCCTTGAGCAGGCGCTCCATGCGCTCGTCGAGGATGTTGCGCAGGACCTTGAGCTGGCTCTCGGTCTTGTCGAGGATGTCCAGGACCTCGGTCTCGATGCGGTTCTTGCCGGCGGCCACGGAGATCTGCCGGAAGCGGTGATAGGGCACGGCTTCGAGCATGTTCTGGGTAAGCTTCTTGCCCTTGGGAAGCAGCTCCTTCTGGCCCTTCTCGTCCGTGAGGGTCTCGGAGAGCTCCTTGCCCTTCAGCAGGAAGACGATCTTCTTCTTGGCCTCGGCGCGGATGATGCGTTCCTCGTCGGAGAGATCCTTCTCCCACTTGGCGATCTGGTCGCGCTCGATCTGCTGGGTGCGGAGGTCCTTCTCCTGGCCCTTGCGGGTGAACACCTTGATGTCCACCACGGTGCCCTCGATGCCGGGGGGCACGGTCAGGCTGGCATCCTTCACGTCGCTGGCCTTCTCGCCGAAGATGGCGCGGAGCAGCTTCTCCTCGGGGCTGAGGATGGTCTCGCCCTTGGGCGTGACCTTGCCCACCAGGATGTCGCCGTGGCGGACCGTGGCGCCAGTGCGGATGATGCCGCTGTCGTCGAGGTTCTTGAGGGCCTCTTCGCGGACCTGGGGGATGTCGCGGGTGATCTCTTCGGGGCCCAGCTTGGTGTCGCGGGCGTGGACCTCGAACTCCTCGATGTGGATGGTGGTGTAGAGGTCTTCCTTCACCACGCGCTCGGAGATCAGGATCGCGTCCTCGAAGTTGTAGCCGCGCCAGGGCATGTAGGCCACGACCAGGTTGCGGCCCAGGGCCAGCTCGCCGTGATCGGTGCAGGGGCCGTCGGCGAGGATCTGGCCCTCGGTGACGTACTCGCCCTTCTTCACGAGGGGGGTCTGGTTGAGGCAGGTGTTCTGGTTGCTGCGGGCGAACTTCACCAGGGTGTAGATGTCCACGCCGGACTCGATGCCCTCGGTCTCGGGGTCATCCTCGACGCGCACCACGATGCGGTTGGCGTCCACGGTCTCGACGATGCCCGAGCGGCGGCAGACCACGCAGGCGCCGGAATCCTTGGCGGCCACATACTCCATGCCGGTGCCCACGATAGGGGCCTCGGTGCGGATGAGGGGCACGGCCTGGCGCTGCATGTTGGCGCCCATGAGGGCGCGGTTGGCGTCGTCGTTCTCGAGGAAGGGAATGAGCGAGGCGGCCACGGAGACCACCTGCTTGGGGCTCACGTCCATGAGCGTGACCTTGTCGCGGGTGAGGATCTTCGTCTCACCGGCGACGCGGACCGTCACGTCCTCGTCGAGGATGGCGCCGTCGGCGTCCACGGGGACGTTGGCCTGTGCGATGACGTGCTCGTCCTCTTCCCAGGCGGAGAGGTAGAAGGCGTGCATCTCGAACTTGGCGGCGCGCTTGCCGGCCTTGGTCAGCTTCTTGTTCTCGGCTTCCAGGTCGTCCAGGCGGACCACTTCCATGTAGCCGAACTTGGAGTCGCCCACGCTGGTGACCTTGGCGAAGTGGACGATGCGCCCGTTCTCCACCTTGAGGTAGGGGCTCTCGATGAAGCCGAACTCATTGATGCGGGCGTAGCAGGAGAGCGAGCTGATGAGGCCGATGTTCGGACCTTCCGGCGTCTCGATGGGGCAGATGCGGCCGTAGTGCGAGGTGTGCACGTCGCGGACTTCGAAGCCCGCGCGGTCGCGGCTGAGGCCGCCCGGTCCGAGGGCCGACAGGCGGCGCTTGTGGGTGATCTCGGACAGCGGGTTGGTCTGGTCCATGAACTGGGAGAGCTGGCTGCTGCCGAAAAACTCCTTCATGGCCGCGATGACCGGCTTGCTGTTGATGAGGTCGTGGGCCTGCAGGGGGCTGTTGGGGTCCTGCGCGATGCTGAACTTCTCCTTGATGGCCCGCTGCACGCGCACGAGGCCTACGCGGAAGCCGTTCTCCAGGAGCTCACCCACGGACCGCACGCGGCGGTTGCCCAGGTGGTCGATGTCGTCCGCGCGGACGGGGGCGATCTCGCCGATGTCCTGGCGGGTGGTGTCGTACTTCTTGAGGCGCAGCAGGTAGTGGACGGTCTTGACGAAGTCGTCCGTGCCCAGGGTGCGGAAGTCCAGGTCGGTGTTCAGGCCCAGCTTGGCGTTGATCTTGTGGCGGCCCACCTTGCTGAGGTCGTACTTCTGGGGGTCGAAGAACATGCCGAAGAGCAGCTTCTTGCTGGATTCCAGCGTGGCAGGCTCGCCGGGCCGGATCTTCTTGAAGAGTTCCTTGGCGGCCTCTTCGCTGTCCTCGGTGTGGTCCTTCGTGAGGGTCTCGGAGAAGACCTTGCCCGTGAGATCGGCCTCGGGGAAGCAGACGTCGAAGGACTGCACGTCGTTGGCCAGGAACATCTCGAGGTGGGTCTGGAGGAAGGGCTCGTTGGCCTCCATGAGCACTTCGCCAGTGCCCATGTTCACGATGTCCTGCAGCAGCACGGCGCCGTCGAGCATCTCGCGCTCCACGGGCACATCCTTGATGCCGGCCTTCTCCATCTGCTCGAGGACGCGGCGGGTGATCTTCTTGTCCTTGGCGAGGATCTCTTCCTTGGTCTTGGGGTGCTTCACGGCCTCGCCGAGCTTGCGGCCCACCAGGAGGTCGCTCACGGCCACGCTCAGCTTGCCCTTCTTGAGGAAGAAGGTGGCCGGCGCGTAGAAGTGGCGGAGCATGGCCTCGTTGGAGGCGAGGTCCTCGTTGAACAGGCCCAGGGCGCGCATGAAGGTGGCGCCGAGGAACTTGCGCTTGCGGTCGATGCGCGCGTAGAGCAGGCCCTTGGAGTCGAGCTCGAACTCGATCCAGGAGCCGCGATAGGGGATGATCTGCGAGCTGTAGAGGCTCTTGTCGGAGGCGATGCTGAAGAAGACGCCGGGGCTGCGGTGCAGCTGGCTCACGATCACGCGCTCGGTGCCGTTGATGATGAACGTGCCGCGGTCGGTCATGATCGGCAGGTCGCCGAAGTAGACTTCCGAGTCCTGGCTCTGCTTGAAGCGGCGGTTGCCCTTGTCGTCCTTGTCGAACTGGTTCAGGCGCACGCGGATCTTCAGGGGGGCGGCCATGGTGGCGCCGCGCTCGACGCACTCGTCCATGCCCATCTTCTGCTTCATCGAGACGGGCTCTTGGCACACGTCACAGATGGTGGCGGCGTTCTTGTTGCGCGTGCCGCACTTGGGGCAGTCGACCGTGGGATCCTTCGGGTGGTCCGACACGATGCTGTGGCCGCACTGCTTGCACTCGGTGCGGAGGTGCTCCAGGCCGAGGAACTTTTCGCACTTGCAGGCCCAGTGGCCCACGGTGTAGTCGAGGAACTCGACTTCGAGGGTGGCGTCGGTGCCATCGGGGTTCTTGCCGTTGTGCACGGGGAACATCGACTCGAACACGGCCTTGAGGCCGCGGGCTTCCCGCTCGCTGTGGAGCAGGTTCATCTGGAGGAACTCGTCGTAGCTCCGCTTCTGGATGTCGATCAGGTTCGGAATGGGGACCAGAGACCGGATCTTCGAGAAGTTGTGGCGCTGGCGGTAGATGTTCTGCTGAACACTCATGGTTCGCTCCAGATGAAGTTGGCGGAACCTTCGATGAACGGCACGCGGCGCGATGGTGACGATGCTGCGGGCCTTGAGCAAAGACGGCGATGCCCCCGGAGCCACGGCCCCGGGGAAGGGATCAGGGGTGGCTGGCGGAGGTCACGCGGATGCATGCAGCGAAGGCCATCCCGCCACCCATCGGTGGAGGGAGCGGCCCAGCAAGATGATTGGCGCTGCGGCGGAAGGCGTTTCGCAACCAGGGGCCTTTGAAGGTGGCGGGACCGCCCGAGGGACCGGGCGGAAGGAATAATCGTACCATGTCCAGACAAAACCGCAAAGCGCAAGGTGCACGAGGCACCCTACGCTTTGCGTTAGTGCTGGAAAGGCGACTACTTGATCTCGACCTTGGCGCCAGCGGCTTCGAGCTTTTCCTTGATCTTGGCAGCCTCGTCCTTGGCCACGCCTTCCTTGACGGGCTTGGGGGCGCCGTCAACGAGGTCCTTGGCTTCCTTGAGGCCCAGGCCAGCGACGATCTCGCGGACGGCCTTGATGACGTTCAGCTTGTTGGCGCCGGCGTCCGTCAGGATGACATTGAACTCGGTCTGCTCTTCGGCAGCGGCAGCCGGGGCGGCGCCGCCGGCGGCGGGAGCGGCCATGGCGGCGGCGGACACGCCGAAGCGGTCCTCGAGGGCCTTGACCAGGTTGGCCAGGTCCAGCACGGTCATGGTTTCGATTTCAGCGATGAGCTGATCAGCGGTGAGAGCCATGATGGGTCTCCTACATGCAAATGAATGGTTTTGGATTCGGGGTTGAGGGTGCGTCTTACTCGCCGGCCTTCTGCTTGCGGATGCCCTCGAGGGCGACCGCCAGACCGGAGATCGGATAGGTCATGAGGTAGAGCAGCTTGGCGATCAGCACGTCGCGGCTCGGCAGTTCGGCAAGAACCTGGAGCTGCTTGGCGTCGATCTGCTTGCCGTCCATGATGCCAGCCTTGAAGGTGGCGGCCGGGTTGTCCTTCAGGAAGCCATTGACGGCCTTGGCCAGGGCGACGACGTCGTCCTTGGTGGTGGCGACGGCGCTGGCGCCCTTGAAGTGGTCCCCCAGGGCGGCGAAGGAGGTGTCCTTCACGGCCAGACGGAGCAGGGTGTTCTTGCTGACACGGTACTGGGCCTTGCTCTCGCGGATGCTCTTGCGGAAGGCGGTGTCCTTCCCGACCACGAGACCCTTGAACTCGATCACGACCGCCGAGGTGGCGGACGAGAAGGTCTCCTTGAGCACGGCGACTTCGGCGATCTTCTGATTCTTTTCCATGGTCGGCCTCCTACTTCTCAACGCTTGTGGTGTTGAGGGTGACCGAGGGGCCCATCGTGGAGGCGATGTACATCGTCTTCACATACTTGCCCTTCGCCGTAGCGGGCTTGGCCTTGTGGACGGCATCGATGAGCGCCTTGGCGTTCTCTTCCAGCTTCTCGACGCCGAAGGAGAGCTTGCCCACGGGCGCGTGGATGATGCCGGTCTTGTCGACCCGGTACTCCACCTTGCCGGCCTTGATCTCCTTGATGGCCTTGACCACATCGAAGGTCACGGTGCCGGTCTTGGGGTTGGGCATCAGGCCGCGGGGGCCCAGCACCTTACCCAGTCGACCGACGCCCTTCATCATGTCGGGGGTCGCGACCAGGGCATCGAAGTCGAGGAAACCGCCGGCGATCTTCTCGACCAGCTCGTCCCCGCCCACGATCTCGGCGCCCGCCGCTTCCGCTTCCTTGATCTTCTCGCCACCCGCGATCACAGCCACACGCATGGTCTTGCCCGTTCCGTGGGGCAGGACGATCGTGCCGCGGACCATCTGGTCCGCATGGCGGGGATCCACACCGAGCCGCATGTGCACTTCAACCGTCTCGTCGAACTTGGCGTAGGCCGCGTCCTTCACGACAGTGAGCGCATCCTTCAGCTCATAGGGGCGATCTTCGATCTTGGCCGCGGCAGCCCGGTACTTCTTTCCAGGTTTTGCCATATTGGCTCCATTCGAACAATCTCCCGCGATGACGGTCGCGGTGGCCGGGATCGCCGCACGGCGCGGCTTTCCAACAAAAGCGAACTGCTGAAAAAGAGACTCGCACGGGCCCGGGGCCCGTGCGGAAAACGTCAGTCGATGACTTCGACGCCCATGGAGCGGGCGGAGCCGGCGATGGAGCGCACGGCGGCTTCGAGGCTGCCGGCGGTGAGGTCGGGCATCTTCACCTTGGCGATCTCGGCGAGCTGCGCCTTGGTGATCTTGCCGACCTTCTCCTTGTTGGGCGTGGCGCTGCCCTTGGGCAGGCCGAGCTTCTTCATGATCAGCACGGCGGCGGGCGGGGTCTTCAGGATGAAGCTGAAGCTGCGGTCGGCGTAGACGGTGATGACCACGGGGAGGGTGGTGCCCTTCTCCACGGAGCCCACGGACTTCGCGTTGAACTGCTTCACGAATTCCATGATGTTGACGCCGTGCTGGCCCAGCGCGGGACCGACGGGAGGAGCCGGGGTGGCCTCGCCCGCGGGCAGCTGCAGCTTGATATAGCCGGTGATCTTCTTCGCCATGTGATTGCTCCCGCGGTGGATTCCGGCATCTGCCGGCAACGGCCGCCTTGGTGGGTGGGGATCCATCGGATCGCCCAGCCGGGTTGAAAACGTCCCGGTCCAGACGGACCGGGACGGGACAGTTTATCTGAAAGGCCGGGAAAAGTCTTCAGGGGATTGAGGGAAAGCCGTTCCCCTACCTCTTCTCGACCTGGATGAAGTCCAGCTCAACGGGGGTGGATCGCCCGAAGACCGTGACCATGACCTTGATCGTGGAGCGCTCCTCGTGGATCTCTTCCACGTCGCCCTCGAAGTTGGCGAAGGGGCCGTCGATGATGCGGACCTTCTCGCCCTTCTCGAAGTGGTACTTCGGCTTGGGCTTCTCCTGGGTCTCTTCCGTGTGGTGCATGATCTGGCGGACTTCCTCGTCCGTCAGGGGCGTGGGCCGCTTCTTGTTGGCCCCCACGAAGCTGGTGACCTTGGGCGTGTTCCGCACCAAGTGCCAGTCGGCGTCCGCCATCTCCACGGAGCCGCCGGGCTTGCGCTCCACCTGGATCTGCACCAGCAGGTAGCCGGGGAAGGACTTGCGCTTCTTGACGACGCGCTCCTTCTTGCCCGACTTCGCGTCGACCTTCATCTCCTCGTAGGTCTCCTCGGGGATCTGGATGTCCCCGAAGTTCTCGTCGCGCTCTTCCATCTTGATGCGCTGGCGGAGATGCTCCATCACCTTGGCTTCATAGCCCGAGTAGGTGTGGATGATGAACCACTTGAGCTCGCGACCCTGAGGCTGGGCCGGAACCACCGTGTCCTGAGGGGTGCTCACGAGATCGGTCATGGCTGCCTCCGCTTCAGCGCGTCTTCAACCACAGGGCCGCGAAGCCCTTGGTGAAGACCCAATCCACGGCCCACAGGTAGACGCCGACGAACACAGAGACGATCACCACCGTCCAGGTAGAGGTCAGCACTTTCTCCTTGCTGGGCCAGTCCACTCGGTCGAGTTCTGCGAACAGATCCCTGGCCTGCTGCTTGATGGCGCCAATCACGATGGACCCCGCGGAAAGGATTCGGTGAGAAAAACCTGGCCCCGAGCGAAAGCGCCGGGGCCGGGAAGGTGGCAGGGGAGACAGGGTTCGAACCCGCGACCTGCGGATTTGGAGTCCGCTGCTCTACCAGCTGAGCTACTCCCCTGTGGGACCGCCCGGCTTCTGGTGGGAGCCGGGCGGAAACCCTCGGGACCGGAGGCTACTTCGCCTCGCGGTGGACCCGGTAACCGCCACAGAAACGGCAGAACTTGTTGAACTCAAGCTTGCCTGTGGTGGTCTTCTTGTTCTTGGTGGTGCTGTAGTTCTTGCGCTTGCAGTCTTGGCACTGCAGGTGAACGATGTCGCGCATGGGAACCTCCTAGGTCGGGCGGAGCGGCTTTAGGCCAGGATCTCGCCCACGTTGCCGGCGCCCACGGTGCGTCCACCCTCACGGATGGCGAACTTCAGGCCCTTGTCCATGGCGATGGGCTGGATCAGCTCGACCGTCAGGGTGACGTTGTCGCCGGGCATCACCATTTCGCGGCCGGCCTCGAGCTCGATGGAGCCGGTCACGTCGGTGGTGCGGAAGTAGAACTGGGGACGGTACTTGTTGAAGAACGGGGTGTGGCGGCCGCCCTCTTCCTTGGTCAGCACGTACACCTGGGCGTTGAACTTGGTGTGGGGGGTGATGCTGCCGGGCTTGGCGAGCACCTGGCCGCGCTCCACGTCCTTGCGCTCCACGCCGCGGAGCAGGATGCCGGCGTTGTCACCAGCCTGGCCCTGATCCAGGGACTTGCGGAACATCTCGACGCCGGTCACGACCTTCTTGACGGTGTCCTTGAGGCCGATGATCTCGATCTCCTCGCCGACCTTGACGATGCCCTGCTCGATGCGGCCGGTCACCACGGTGCCGCGGCCGGTGATCGTGAACACGTCCTCGACGGGCATGATGAAGGGCTTGTCGATGGCGCGGACGGGATCGGGGATGTAGGCGTCGACGGCATCCATGAGCTCAAGGATGCACTTGCAGTCGGCGTGATCGGGGGTGTCGGCGTGATCCAGGGCCAGACGGGCGGAACCCTTGATGATGGGGATCTCGTCGCCGGGGTACTGGTAGGAGGACAGGAGGTCGCGGATCTCCATCTCGACCAGCTCGGCGAGCTCGGGGTCGGCGATGTCGATCTTGTTCATGAAGACCACGATGTAGGGCACGCCGACCTGACGGGCGAGCAGGATGTGCTCACGGGTCTGGGGCATGGGGCCGTCGGTGGCGGCGACCACGAGGATGGCGCCGTCCATCTGGGCCGCGCCGGTGATCATGTTCTTCACGTAGTCGGCGTGACCAGGGCAGTCGACGTGCGCGTAGTGGCGCTTCTCGGTCTGGTACTCGACGTGGGCGGTGTTAATCGTGATCCCGCGGGCCTTCTCTTCGGGCGCGGAGTCGATCTGGTCGTACGACTTGGTCTCGCCGCCGAACTTCTTCGCGAGGATGAAGGTGATGGCTGCGGTCAGCGTCGTTTTGCCGTGGTCCACGTGGCCGATGGTGCCGATGTTGACGTGGGGCTTGGAACGGTCAAATTTCTCTTTGGCCACGGATACCTCCTGAGGGGTGGGAGAGAAGTAATGGGGGGTGAACAGTGCGAAGGTGGAGCCCACAACCGGGCTTGAACCGGTGACCTCTTCCTTACCAAGGAAGTGCTCTACCGCTGAGCTATGTGGGCTTGGTACCTTCCCGCCGGTGCGGAACGCGGCGGGGGCCTTGCCGTCAGCCGGAAACCGGCGGACGGGGAGGGTGGAGCGGGAAACGGGGTTCGAACCCGCGACATTCAGCTTGGAAGGCTGACGCTCTACCAACTGAGCTATTCCCGCGGTGGAAACCCGAGTACGGGATCCAGCGCTCCCGAATCCCGCAGAGAGCTGGGATTCCGGAGGACTGGTGCCGAGAGAAGGATTCGAACCTCCGTAACGCGATGCGTGGCAGATTTACAGTCTGCTGCCATTAACCACTCGGCCATCTCGGCATGCTTGTCCGTCGCCCCTCCCGGGGCTTGTCAATGCTTCCCGGTGGACCCGGGAAACTCCCCTCGGAACCCCTGTCGGGGCTCCGTGTCAGGGGCGCTGCGAGGCAGGGCTTTCCTGACAGGGAACTCGAAAGATATCACGCACCCAGAGGAGCCTCAAGGGGAAACTTCCGGACTCGCTCACGCCTGCCGCCGGGCCAGGACGCGGAAGAGCGTCACCGCCGCGGCCGCTGAGACGTTCAGGCTCTCGATGCCGCCGGGCATGGGGATGAACAGCAGGCCATCGCAGCGCTCCCGGATCTTGAGATGCAGACCCTCGCCCTCGGCTCCCATCACCAGGACCGTGGCGCGATCGAAGGGCTCCGCCAGGTAGTCGCGGCTACCCTCGCCCGCGGCCAGCCCGTAGATCCAGGCGCCGGCGGCCTTCAGATCATCCAGGGCCCGGCCCAGGTTCACCACCCGGCACACCGGCACGCGGCCCGCGGTGCCCGCGCTGGCGCGGATCACGGTCTCGTTCACGGCCGCGGAGCGCCGTTCCGGAAGGATGACGCCGTCCACGCCAGCGCCGGCGGCGGAGCGCAGGATGGCCCCCAGGTTGTGGGGATCGGTGACGCCGTCCAGCGCCAGCACCAGGGCCGCATCACCCCGGCTCCGGATGCGGGCGGCGACTTCCTCGAAGTCCGCATAGGCGAAGGCTCCGCCCTCCCCCAGCACGCCCTGATGCCGCTGTCCCTGGGCCCGGCGGTCCAGGCCCTCCATGGGCTCGCGGTGGAGGACCACGCCTGCACTGCGGGCTTCGGCGATGAACTTCGCCAGCCTGCCGAAGGCCGCGGGCGCGATCCAGACCGTGTGGAGTTCGCCCCGGGCCAGGGCCTCTTCGCAGGCATGGGGGCCGAGGTAGCGCACGGCTAGAAGGACTTCCGGAAGCCCAGGGCCATGATGTGCCCCATGCCCTCCATGCGCACACGGTTGATGGGCGTGGGCTCGAACCCCGAGGCGGCCCAGTCGCCCGTCAACCGCCGCGTGTCCTGGTCCTCGCTCTGGCGGAACTGGTAGCCGATGCTCAACTCCCCGCCCCAGACCTTGTACCCGGCGCCGATGGAGAAGGCCGCGGTCCGGGCTCCGCCCAGCAGCGGTTCGGCCGTGGATTCATCCACCGAGCGCTGGTCGAGGAACAGCCCGCTCCGCAGGGTCCAGAACTTTCCGAGCTCCACTTCCACAGAGGCGCCGAAACCAAGGTGGCTCTTGCCCTGGGGCAGCTCCGCCGGGGCAGTCACCGGACCCGAGGGGGTGGCCACCTGGGCGAAGGCGGGCATCCGCAGGCCCGCGGAAGTCCAGCGGAGATCCGCTTCCCAGGTCACCATCGGGTGGGCGCGGTGCCGGATGCCCAGCGTCGTCTGGGAGGGCAGTTCCAGCGTGCCCGAGCTGCCCTTCACGGGCGTCGAAGCCGCCAGCAGCTCGACGGCCCGGGGCGCCACACCGATGGGCGCCGCGCTGAGACCGTCGTTGGCGTAGAGGCCCAGGCTCGCGTCCCGGTAGCCCGCGTGGAGGTCGAGGTCACCCTTGAGGCCGGACTGGTGCGCGGCGGCCAGGGTCCAGCGCGGGTTGAGGGCCCAGCGGAAACCCAGCGAATAGCTCGGAACCACCTTGTTCCCGCTCTGGGCCACCCGCTGCTCCACCAGGCCCTGCACCGGGTTCGTCGCCGACACGGGGTCCGAGGGGACGAGGGGCACGCCGAGGCGCATGACGCTGCTGGACTCGAAGCCGAGGCGGGCCACGCCGAGCCCCAGGCCGATGGACATGTTCGGGTTGAGGGTCCAGGCCGCCTGCCCTTCCAGGCGGCGGGCGGACAGGTCGATGCCGTCGCCGAGGTACCGGCTGGGGGCGTCGTCCAGGAGCCGCGCGTGACGGAGGAAGGGCTCGTCCAGCTTCAAGCCGAGGGTCAGCTTGGGCGAGAGCCGCGTGGCCAGGCCGAAACCGCCGATGGCGCGGTTGCGGTCGAAGCTGAAGACGGTCCGCTGGTTTGCTTCCAGGCTCTGCTGGATGCCCGAGAACTCCATCCCGGCGGCGAGGTAGAAGCTGCTCTTCTCCCGCAGCGAGGCCAGGAGGGCCGGGTTGGTGGTGGCCGCCTCCAGGCTGTAGCCGTAGGCCACCTGCACCCCGCTGCGGGCGATGCCCACGGGATCCACGGCCGGAAGGGCCATGCTCTGGGCCGCCAACGGCAGGGCCGCCGCGCCCAGCACCAGTCCAGCCCCGATCACTCCACGAACGACCTGCGCCATATCGACCCGCCTCCGAGACACGCTTCTTGAATGGCCCGAACCCGGAAAGGGTTCAAGCCCAAGGCTCCAGGATCGCCAAAAGAGCTCGATTCACCAAGCAGAGTGTTCCGGCTAGTGCTCGGACTCCCCCATGAAGCGCACCAGCAGCCGGTCCACCAGCTCCCAGACCTCCAGGAGGGCCGCCAGGCACATCACCAGCCCGAAGCCCAGGGCCAGGGCCCGACCCCAGGGCCCCATGAGGGCCCGGCAGAGGTCCGGCCAGTGCCAGAACGCCGGGGGCAGCTTCAGCCGGCCGTAGAAGGCCAGGGTGGAGAGCAGCATCCCCCCCCACAGCAGGTAGAAGAAGCGCAGGGTTCGAATGAGGACGTCCCAGGCGAAGGGACGGGGACGGGAGGGCATCGCACTAGCCTAGGCGGCCGCCGAGGGAATTGGAATGCCCGTTTCAGCCGTGGAGCACCTGCCAGCCCAAGCGCAGGATCAGAGCCCCCACCACCCCGATGAAGACGCCCCGGACCCAGCCGCTGCCCTTGTTGAGGGCCACGTGGGCGCCCAGGTAGCCCCCCACCCCGTTCGCGGCGGCCATCCCCACGGCCACGGAGGGGAGCCAGCTGCCCTGCCAGACGAAGAGCCCCATGGCGGTGATGTTGGAAGCCCAGTTCACGCTCTTGGCCAGGGCGGACGACCGCAGGAAGTCGAACCCCAGGACCGCCACGAACAGGAAGATCAGCACCGAGCCCGTGCCGGGGCCGAAGAACCCATCATAGAAACCCAGCGCCAGGGCGATGAGCGCCGCCAGGCCCCGCTGGTGGTGGAGACCGTACCGGGGCGCGTGCAGGTTGCCCAGCTCCGGCTTCAGGAGGGTGAAGGCCAGCATGGCCACCAGCAGGCCCAGCATGACCGGCTTCAGGAAGTCCGCATGGACCCGGTAGGTGAGCCAGACGCCCCCCGAGGCCCCCAGGGCGGAGGCGAGTACCGGCACCACCATCTCCCGCCAGGCCAGGGCCCCGGACCGCAGGAACTTCCCCGCCGCCATGGTCGTGCCCGTGACCGCCACCACCTTGTTGGTGCCCAGCAGGGTGGGCAGCGGCGTGCCCGCCGGCAGCCCGATCAGGAGGGCCGGCACCGTGATCAAGCCGCCCCCGCCCACCACCGCATCGATGAACCCCGCCAGCAGCGCGGCGAGCATGAGGAGGGCGAGGGTGGGAAGACCGATCACCACCTCAGACTTTCAAGATCTCCACTTCCTTGTGCTTCAGGGCCTCATCGATCTCCTTGGTGTGGACGTCGGTGAGCTTCTGGATGTCGTCCAGGGCCTTCTTGGCGGCGTCCTCGGAGATGTGGCCCTCCTTGGCCTTTTCGAGCTTCTTCACTTCCTCGTTGGCGTCGCGGCGGATGTTGCGCACGCCGGTCTTGATCTCCTCGCCCAGGCGGTGGAGCACCTTCACCAGCTCCTTGCGGCGCTCTTCCGTGAGCATGGGGATGGGCAGGCGGATCACGTTGCCGTCGTTGCCGGGGTTGATGCCCAGGTCGGACTTGAGGATGGCCGTCTCCACGGCCTTGATGGCGCTCTTGTCGAAGGGGGTCACCACGAGCATGCCGGCTTCGGGCACGGACACCGTGCCCATCTGGTTCAGGGGCACCATGGAGCCGTAGTACTCCACATGCACGTTGTCCAGCAGGCTGGCATTGGCCCGGCCCGTGCGGATGGTGGCCATCTCCTTCTTGAGCGCCTCCACGGACGCATGCATGCGGCGCTTGGTTTCCTGCAGGATGGCATCGGGGGTCTGGGCGGACATGGGCACCTCGAAAGAGCGGAAGCTTTCTTTTATACCCTAGAGTGCCTAACAGAACCCCCACGGGGCCGCGGGAGAGGCGCCGGGCGAGCGAGGCAAGGAAAGCGACGAAGGCGATGGTGGACCCCACCGCCGAGGAGTTTGACGCAGCATCGAGAAGCCCGCCGCCCCTCGCCCGGAGGGAGAAAGCCAGGCGGGCGCCCCGCGTCGTCAGCGCCCTTGAACGATGAACCACATCGCCCTGCGGGCCCTTCCTTTCGGCGCATCCCGCCTGGCTTTCTCGCGGCCTCGTCGGGGTTTTGTTAGGTACTCTTAGAGACCCAGGAACTCGGGTGCTACAGTAGGGCACTTCTGCGAGGTCACCATGCGCGCACTCCGTCTGCTGGCTCCTCTGGCGGCCCTGATCGTGGCCGCTCCCCTGATTCCCACCTTGGCCGCTGCACCGGCCACCACCGAGATGGCCCTCACCAGCGCCGATGGCTTCGCCCTCAAGGGCACGCTGACCCTGCCCGCCACGGCCAAGCCCAAGGCCAAATCGCCGGTGGTGATCCTCGCCCACCAGTTCGGCTCGAACCGCGCCGGCTGGGCCCCGCTCACCGAGAAGCTCCTGGCGCGGGGCATCGGCGTGCTGGCCCTGGATCTCCGCGGCCACGGCGACAGCGCCCTGAAGGCGGGCGCCGAGGTCCGCGTCACCACCGACTTCCCGGCCTCCGCCAAGGCCGTGGGCTTCGACAAGATCCCCGCCGACCTGGCCCAGGCCGCCACCTGGCTCCGCAAGCAGCCGGGCGTGGATGGGCGCCGCCTCGGCCTGGCGGGCTCCAGTGTCGGAGCCTTCGCGGTGCTCCTGGCCGCCCCGGAAGTGAAGCCCGTGGCCATCCTCAGCCTCAGCCCCGCCGGCACGGGTGCCTTCGGGGACAGCGCCCGGGACCGCCTGAAGGGCGCCGTGCTCCGCAGCCGTCCCTCCGTCCTGGTGCTGGCCTCCATGGACGACAAGGACGCTGCCGAGAACGCCCAGGCCTTGAAGGACCTGCCTGGCGTGGCCGTGGACCTGAAAGAAGGGGGCGACCACGGGTTCGCCTACTTCAAGGACTGCTCCGACCTCATGGCCGTCTACTTCGGCGAGTACCTCACCTACCACCACACCGGGAAGCGCTATGCCGAGGCCCGGGCCAAGGGTGCCGCCCCCGCCCCCGCTTCGCCGGAAGGCATGACCGGCGGACCGGCCCCGGCCGAGAAGAAACCCACGGGCGGCCCCGCCCCCAAGTAGTCCCTCCTCCCACCCGGAGGTACCATGTCGGCTCCCTGGACCCAGGTCCCCGCGCTGCTCCTGCTGGCGGGGCTGGCGGCCTGCGGCGGTCCGAGGCGGCTGGAGACCACCCTGGCGGGCCGACGCGTGGAGCAGCTCACGGCCCTGGCGCGGAAGCAGGACGGCCGCTGGCGGGTGGAGCTGCTCCTGCCCGTGGGCCACTGGCGGGCGGAGACCGCGGAGGGACAGGACCTGGAGATCCTCCCGGGCGAACCGAGGGCGACCCTCCGCTGGACGGTCGCCCCCGATCGCTGGGCCCAACAGGACCGGCCCTTCCGCTTCGACCTGGTGGGTGAGTCGGGCCTGCGGCTCTCCCTGGCCGTGCGCTACCCCAACACGGTGCCGGGCCAGAGCCTGGTGCTGGACGTCTTCCGGGCCGTGTCCGGAAAGCCCTAGCGTACCAGGCCTGGCTCTGCGCTTCAGCGGAACTGCTGGGCCTCGGTGGAACCCACCAGGGCCAGGGTGGAAGCCAGGCCACCGCTGACGGCCTGGGCGACTTCGTCGAAGTAGCCGGTGCCGACCTCCCGCTGGTGCTTGGTGGCCGTGTAGCCCTGGGCCTCGGCGGCGAACTCGGCCTCCTGCAGCCGGGCGTAGGCGGTCATGTGCTCCGTACGGTAGGCATGGGCCAGCTCGAACATTCCGAAGTTCAGGCTGTGGAAGCCCGCCAGGGTGATGAACTGGAACTTGTAGCCCAGGGCGTTCAGCTCCCGCTGGAAGGTGGCGATCTCCTCGTCGGAGAGCTTCTTCTTCCAGTTGAAGGACGGCGAGCAGTTGTAGGCCAGCAGCTTGCCGGGGAACTCGGCGTGGACGCCCTCGGCGAACTCGCGGGCCTCCTTCAGGTCGGGCGTGGAGGTCTCGCACCAGATCAGGTCGGCATAGGGCGCGTAGGCCTTGGCGCGGGCGATGGCCATCTGGACGCCGCCGGTGATGCGGTGGAAGCCCTCGGGCGTGCGCTCCCCCGTGAGGAAGGGCCGGTCGCGCTCGTCGATGTCGGAGGTGATGAGGCGGGCCGAGTCGGCGTCCGTGCGGGCGATGATGAGGGTGGGCGTGTCCATGACGTCCGCCGCCAGGCGGGCCGCCACCAGGGTGCGGATGAAGTGGCCCGTGGGGATGAGGACCTTGCCGCCGAGGTGGCCGCACTTCTTCTCGCTGGAGAGCTGGTCCTCGAAGTGGACGCCCGAGGCGCCCGCCTCGATCATGCCCTTCATCAGCTCGTAGGCGTTGAGGGGGCCGCCGAAGCCGGCCTCGGCGTCCGCCACGATGGGCAGGAACCAGTCGCGGCTCACGCCGCCCTCACCGTGCTCGACCTGATCGGCCCGCTGGAGGGCCCCGTTGAGGCGCTTCACCAGGGCCGGAACGGAGTTGGCGGGGTAGAGGCTCTGGTCCGGGTAGGTCTGGCCCGAGAGGTTGGCGTCCGCCGCCACCTGCCAGCCGGAGCAGTAGATGGCCTTGAGGCCGGCCTTGGCCATCTGGACCGCCTGGCCGCCGCTGAGGGCGCCCAGGGCTCGGGTGGGCTCCTCGTTCTGGAGCAGCCTCCAGAGCTTGCGGGCCCCCAGCTTGGCCAGGGTGTGCTCGATGCGGAGGCTGCCGCGGAGCTTCTTGACCGTCTCCGGGCCATAGGGCCGGGTGATGCCCTCCCAGCGGTGCGCCTGGAGGTCGTCCTCGATGGGGGGGATGGGGAACTTGGGGGTCATGGGGCACCTCAGGTGGGGGGTTGGGGGTGGCGTGATGTCAAAGATTGACCTATTCTGTGGTGAGTCAATGAACAGCTGATTTGATAGGGGTTGAATTGAAAATATCTGTCAATTCTCTCCATTGATTTTGTAAATTGATGTAAACGAGGTCCCCATGCCCTCCGCCGCCCCCAGCAAGCCCGCCGCCCGCCTCGGCGCCAAGATCCGCCTCCTCCGCCGCCAGGAGGGCCTGAGCCAGGTCCAGCTGGCGGAATCCCTGGGCATCAGCCCCAGCTACCTGAACCTCATCGAGGGGAACAAGCGCCCCCTCACCGCGCCCCTGCTCATCCGGCTGGCCCAGCAGTTCCACCTGGACCTGCGGGCCCTGGCCCCGGAAGAGGACCAGCGCCTGTCCGACGACCTCATGGAGGCCTTCGGCGATCCCCTGTTCGAGGCCCTGGGACTCCAGGCCCAGGATGTGCGGGAGCTGGTGCAGAACAGCCCCACCCTGGCCCGGGGCGTCTTCGAGTTGTACCGCGCCTACCAGCACAGCCAGGACAGCCTGGACACGCTGGCCGACAAGCTCAGCGACGGGCAGGGCTTCGACCCCGAGGCCACCCGGCTGCCCTCGGAGGAGGTGGGCGACTTCATCCAGCAGGCCATGAACCACTTCCCGGAGCTGGAGACGGTGGCGGAGGAGCTCTGGACCAGCGCCGGCCTGGACGCGGACCAGCCCTACCCGGCCCTCGCCGCGGCCTTCGAGGCGCGGGACGTCCAGATCCGCATCCACCGCGTCTCCGAGGGCCCCGGCCTGCTGCGCCGCTACGACCCCGACCGCCGGATCCTCAGCCTGTCGGAGCTGCTGCCCCAGCGGAGCCGCACCTTCCAGCTCGCCCACCAGCTGGCCCTGCTGGACCACGGCGACCTGCTGGACCACCTGGCCGACCACCCGCTCCTGCGCACGCCCGCCTCGCGCGCCCTGGCCCGGGTGGCCCTGGCCAACTACTTCGCCGGCGCCGTGCTCATGCCCTACGACCGCTTCCTGCGGGCCGCCCGGGCCGAGCGCTACGACATCGAGATCCTGGCCCGCCGGTTCCAGACCAGCTTCGAGCAGGTCTGCCACCGCCTCACGACCCTGCGGCGGCCCGGCTCCGAAGGCGTGCCCTTCCACTTCCTGCGCATCGACATCGCCGGGAACATCTCCAAGAGCTTCTCCGCCTCGGGCATCCGCTTCGCCCGGTTCTCGGGCGCCTGCCCGCGCTGGAACGCCCACGCGGCCTTCCTCACACCGGGCCTCATCCGCACCCAGCTCAGCGAGATGCCGGACGGCCGCAAGTACTTCTGCATCGCCCGCACCATCCAGAAGGACACCGGCGGCTACCGCGGCCAGCACGCCATGCAGGCCCTGGGCCTGGGCTGCGAGATGGGCCACGCCAAGGAGCTCATCTACGCCGACGGCCTGCGCCTGGACCAGCCGCCGGTTCCCGTGGGTGTCACCTGCCGCCTCTGCGAGCGCACGGACTGTGAGCAGCGCGCCTTCCCCCCCATGCAGCAGGCCTTCAAGGTCGAGGAGAACCTCCGCCGCACCAGCTTCTACGCGCGGATCGGCGGGAGCTGATCAGCCCTTCGCGCCCCGCCCCAGCCTACCCAGGGGCTCCTCGATCCAGCGGTGGACCGCCCGGGCCGCCACGAGGGCCAGGCCCAGGGCCAGACTGAAGCCCAGGAGGCCGGAGGCCCGCGGGGCCACCAGCTTCATGGTGAAGGGGTGCAGCAGGTAGATGCCGTAGCTCCAGGCTCCCAGGCGGGTGAGCTGCCTTCCGAACCAGCCCGGCTCGCCATCCCGCGTGAAGGCAGCCAGCGCCACCAGCCCCGTCACCGCCAGCAGGTAGCCGTAGCGGTGCCAGCCCGTGAGGGCCGCCAGGTGATCGAAGAACTGGGGCGTGGGCTTGATCAGGAACCAGACCAGCGGCAGCGCCAGCAGCAGTGCGAGCTTGGGTTCCAGCCGCTTCCCCGTGGCGGCGTGCAGGCCCGCCAGCAGGGCGCCCCAGGCTAGGAGGAACAGCTGGTTGGGCGCCAGAACGTAGGTATGGAACCGGTTCCAGAGGGGCTGCTCCATCACGCCGTGCAGGGTCGAAGGCAGGCTCCAGGCCCAGAGGCCCAGGGCCAGCGCGCCGAGAAACCAGAGCCCGCCCTGCTCGCGCAGCCAGGCCAGGGCGGGATAGGCGAAGTACAGCAGGGCCACCAGCCCCACATACCAGCCGCCGGTCACCAGGGCGTGGTTGGGATGGATGGCGCCGAAGGTCAGCGTCAGGTTCTCGAGGATGAACCGGAGCGAGACCTCGGGGCCCATACCCAGGCGGAAGGCCACATTCAGGGCGCAGACGAGGTAGAACACCGGCGCCAGCCGCAGGAAGCGGCGGAGGTAGAACCGGCCCGGCCCCTCCTTCCGCACGCGGCTCCAGGGCGTGGTGCGGAACAGCACGAAGCCGCTCAGCACGAAGAAGGCCGATACGCTGTAGTTCCCCAGGCGCGCCATGGCGATGTTCGCGCCCCCGCCCGACTGCGAGATGTTGAACCACACGCCCAAGTGGTACACCGCGACGCACACCGCCAGGATGCCGCGCAGAGGGTCCAGCAGGCCGAGGCGGGTGAGACGGGCTGCCACGGGTGGGCTGGTCAGGACGATCCTCCGCTGGGTGATGAGCCAGTGGACCACCGATGGCCCGCCTTGACCACCCTCCGATGGACCGGCCCAGCGGCGCTCAGGCCAGCGTCACCTCCTGGTGCCGCTCGTTGGCGGGCTCCGGCGCAGGATCCGCCGGCAGGTAGCAGGGGTTCCACATGGCCGCCGCGATGGCGCCGGGGATGTCCTCGTCCGCCAGGGGACGGACCGCCACGCCCATTTCCCGGGCTTCCCGCACCACGGCCGCGGCCACGTGGGCCGTGACCTCCCGGATCCGGCTGGCGGAGGGGAAGAGGCTCCCCACCGACAGGTCTTCGGGCCGGACCTCTTCCGCCAGCTGCCGGGCGGCGGCGGCGAACATCCCGTCGGTGACTTCACAGGCCTCGGCCACCAGCACGCCCAGGCCCACGCCCGGGAAGACGAAGACGTTGTTGCTCTGGCCGATGCGGTACTCCCGGCCTTCGTACGACACCGGTTCGAAGGGGCTGCCCGTGGCCACCAGGGCCCGGCCCTCCGTCCAGGCCAGCACATCCCGTGGCTTGGCCTCCGCCTTGCTGGTGGGGTTGGACATGGGCAGCACCACGGGGCGCTCCACCTGGGCGGCCATCGCGCGGATGGCCTCCTCGGTGAAGGCGCCGGCGGTGCCGGAGGTGCCGATGAGCATGGTGGGCTTGAAGGCCTTCACCACGGAGAGGAGGTCCCGCTTCTGGCCGCGGCCCAGGCCCATGCGCTCGGCCAGCGCCACCGGCCAGGCGAACTCCCGCTGCAGCGGATCCAGGCCGGGATCGTCCTCCACCAGGAGCCCCTGCACATCGAGGTTGGCCATGGCCAGGATGAGGTCCTCCCCTTCGAGGCCTTCGCGCCGCAGCGTCGACCGCACCAGGCGGGAGATGCCGATGCCCGCCGCGCCGGATCCCAGGAAGAGGACCCGCTGCCGCCGGAGGGGCGTGCCCGTGGCCCGCGCCCCGGCGATCAGGGCCGCCACGCCCACCGCCGCCGTGCCCTGGATGTCATCGTTGAAGCTGGTGAGCACCTTCCGGTAGCGGTCCAGCAGGTGGAACGCGTTGAACTTCTTGAAGTCCTCCCACTGCAGCAGGGCCTTGGGGAAGGTCTGGCGCACCGCATGCACGAACTCGTCCACCAGGGCGTCGTACTCGGGGCCCCGCAGGCGGCGGGAGCGCCAGCCCAGGTAGAACTCGTCATCCAGCAGGTCCAGGTTGTCCGTGCCCACATCCAGGCTCACGGGCAGGGTCTGCCAGGGCGGGATGCCCGCGGCCGCGGTGTAGAGGGCCAGCTTGCCGATGGGGATGCCCATGCCCCCCACGCCCTGGTCGCCCAGCCCGAGGATGCGCTCGTTGTCCGTCACCACGATGAGCCGGATGTCATCGAAGGCCGCGTTCTTCAGCACCTGCGCGATGTGGCCGCGGTGCTCGGGCGTGATCCAGATGCCGCGCGCACGGCGGAAGATGTGGCTGAACTCCTGGCAGGCCCGCCCCACGGTGGGGGTGTAGACGATGGGAAGGTACTCCTCGATGTGGTCGATGAGCACCCGGTAGAACAGGTGCTCATTGCGGTCCTGGAGGGCCGCCAGCCCGATGTACTTCTCCAGGGGATCCTGCTTGCGCTGGATGCTGGCGTGCACCCGCCGGGCCTGCTGCTCCATGCTCGTCACCGAGTGGGGCAGCAGCCCCTCCAGCCCCAGGGCCAGGCGCTCCTCCTGGGAGAAGGCCGTGCCCTTGGTGTACATGGGGTTGCGCAGGAGCCGCACGCCGCGGAAGGGCACGGCCAGACGCTTCCGTCCGCTGGGTTCGCATTCCACACCGAAGCGTTCCATGAGACCTCCTCCCCCGGGCCGCGGCTCCGCACGGCCGAAAGCCATGCGGATCACGCGCCTCCCCCATCGGAGGTCAAGCCCAGCGGACAAGGGCGGCGGCCGGGAACCCGGACAACGCCCCAATATGCGTTCCCCGGTCCGGCTCAGCCAGTAATTGACGATCTATCGGTAGCGAACGCTTCCGGCGCCCGTCACCAGGCGGCCCAGCACCCAGGCCGGTTCCTCCGCCTCGTGCAGGCGGGCCAGGACCTCGGCGGCCAGCTCGGGCTTCACCACCAGCACCATGCCCACGCCCAGGTTCAGGGCCTGCCGGGCGTCGTCGAGGCCCAGGCCGCCCTTCTCCATGAGGAAGCGGAACAGGGCCGGGATCTGCCAGCTGGCGGTGTCGATCTCGGCGTCCAGCGTCTTGGGCAGCACGCGGGGGAGGTTGTCGGTCAGGCCGCCGCCGGTGATGTGGGCCATGGCCACCACCTGGTGGGCCTTCACCAGGGGCATGACCGGCGCCAGGTAGCTGCGGTGGATGGCCAGCAGGGCCTCGACCACCGTCCGGTCCGTGCCGGGCACGGTGTCGTTCACCTCGAGCTTCTCCAGCTCGAAGCAGACCTTGCGGGCCAGGGAGTAGCCGTTGGTGTGGAGGCCCGAGCTGGGCAGGCCGATCAGCACATCGCCCTCGGCCATGGCGTCGAGCCGCGGCAGCAGGTCGGCCTCATCGACCACGCCCACGATGGTGCCGGCCACATCCACCTCGCCCTCGGCATAGACGCCGGGCATTTCCGCCAGCTCGCCGCCGATGAGGGCCGAGCCCGAGTTCTGGCAGGCGGTGGCCATGCCCTTGACGATCTGCTCGATGACCTCAGGCTCCAGCTGCTGGGCGGCGATGTAGTCCAGGAAGAACAGCGGCCGGGCGCCCTGCACGAGGATGTCGTTGATGCAGTGGTTCACCAGATCCTGGCCCACCGTGTCCCAGATGCCGGCCCGCCGGGCCACCTTCATCTTGGTGCCCACGCCATCCATGCTGCTGACGAGGATGGGCTTGGCTTCGGGGAACCGGGCGTCGTACAGGCCGCCGAAGAGGCCGATGTCGCTGCGGACGCCGGGGGTCTTGGTGGCTTTCACCAGGGGCTTGATGCGCTTCAGGGCCTCGTCCTGGCGGTTGATGTCCACCCCGCTGGACGCGTAACTGACCTTCTCGCTCATCGCCAACTCCCGAATCCCCCATGATCCCACAGGCCGCATTTCAGGCCGATGCCAAACCTTCCCGGGCCGCCCGGGCGTAGACTGACCGGACCATGGCTGATTCCCCCGCCCCGTCCTTCGACCGCGCCGCCTCCGAGGCCGCCGTCCGTGCGCTGCTGCGGGGGCTGGGGCAGGATCCGGACGCGCCGGAGTTGAAGGACACGCCCTCGCGGGTGGCGGACTTCTGGGCCGAGCGGCTGGCGGGCTACGGGGTGGACCTGGGGGCCGAGCTGAAGCCCCTGCCCGGCGACCTGGCCCCCGTGCCCGTCATCCTCGAGCGCATCCCCTTCGTGAGCACCTGCGAGCACCACCTGGCCCCCTTCGAAGGCCACGCCACCGTCGGCTACCTCCCTGGGGCGGGCGGCACCGTGGGCCTCAGCAAGCTCGTGCGCGTGGTGCAGGCCTACGCCTGGCGCCTGCAGGTGCAGGAGCGCATGGCCCAGCAGATCGCCGACGCCCTCCAAGCCCACCTCCGCCCCGCCGCCTGGGGCGTCCAGCTCGTCGCCGTCCACACCTGCATGGCCCACCGCGGCGTGAAGACCCCCGGCGTCCCCGTGCGGACCACGCTGATGGGCGGGAGCTGGGAAGCCAATCCGCCCGCACCGTTCAGGGCCTGAAAACCGACCGTTCAGGGTCAGGCCGGCCCTGAAGACCGGGGAGGTGAGTATGCTTACCCCGCTGTCTCTCCCTTCGAGGTCCTCCCATGAAACGAGCCTGGGGCTTCGCTCTGGCGTTCTGCCTGTTCCTGATCGGCTGTGGCGGGGGCGGTGGCTCCTCCAGTCCCGCCGCCCCGGTCGCTCCCCAGCTCAGCGCCACCTACGACCCGGCCCAGACTCAGATCACGCTCACCTGGACCCAGGCCTCGGGCAACATCGACGGCTACAACCTGGAGTTCAGGGTTGGCTCGGGGACCTATACCCTGATCAACTCGAGCCCAATCTTCAGCAGCGCGACCACGGTGATCCTGACCTTCAAGGCGACGCCCCCGGAACTGACAACCTTCGACTTCCGGATCTACACCGTCGCGGGGGGCGTGAATGGGCCGTATTCCAATGTCGCTGAGATCAAGACCCCCTTGCTCCCCCCGACCTATCTGACTGCCACTTATTCCCTGGCGGACGGAGGGATCCTCATCACGTGGGAGACGCTCTCCCTGCTCACGGACCGCTACGTCCTGGAACGCGCCACCTGCGACACCGCCGGCGCTCCCACCGGAGCCTGGGCCAGTCTTTCCCTGCCGAACCCGGCCGCCACCAGCTTCGTGGACAAGGCCGTGGCCGAATCCCAGGGCTACCTTTACCGTGTCACCGCCTGGTCCGGAACCACCTCCAGTACGACGAGGGGACCGAGCCTGCGGGCCGCCCCCCCGCCCCTGGCGCCGACCGCCTTCGCCGGCCAGGCCCTTCCCGGCGCGGTGGGGCTCACCTGGGTGAACCAGAGCAGGACCGCGACCCAGATCCAGATCACCCGGGTGGCTTCCGGCGGCTATGGGCCCACGGTCCTCGTGGCGACTCTCCCCGGTACGAGCACCTCGTTCCAGGACACCAGCCTGCCCCTCGGCTACTACCTCTACACCATCAGCGTCTCCGACGGCCAGCAAGCGACCACCGGCCCGACCCTCTACGCCGCCCCCGCCAATCCTGCCAATGCACCAAGCCTGACGGCGACCGTGCAGACAGCCGACCTGTCCGTGGGCTGCTTCGCCCTCTCCCCCGACGGACTCTGGGCTCTCGGCACGAGTTCCCCCTTCACAGTCCTTCCCGCCCCCTGGGGCACCTGGCCTGCCTGGGCGCCACCTGCCAGCGTGTACTACGGCCTAAAGGATCCCCTGCGGCTGGACGCCCAATCCCGGCCTCATGCCCTCTACGCGATCCAGACCGCGTCGGCGACGGCCCTGAACCACGCCTGGTTTGACGGGAGCGCCTGGATCACCGAAGTGATCGCCCAAGCGCCTTTGACGGACACCCTCTCCTTCGCCGGCCCCTACTGGCTGGACCAGACCGGCAGTCCCCAGGCGCTCCTGTACACGGCCGCGGGCCTGCGCTACACCCGCAAGGTGGCCGGAGCCTGGGTCCAGGAGGACATCGACCCTTCGAATACCCTCGCGGGGACCTGGCACCTGTTCCTCGATCCTTCGGGTACCCCTCACGTGCTGCTCACCACCCTGGCCGACAGCCGGGAATACAGCCGGAATGCAGATGGCACCTGGACCCGCCAGATCCTGCCCAACACCATGAGCACGTTCGTCAGTGTCCACTTCGAGGATGGCGTGTGGGCGGACGCGAACACCGCCTGGGTCTTCTACAAGATTCCCGATGTGAACAACCTCGCGAACGACGCCCTCTGGGCCATGCAGAAGGTGAATGGCGCCTGGCAACAGCCGGTTCTCCTGACATCGTTTCCATCCACGGGCATCTCCGATTCGCCCTCGGTCGCCCTGTCCCCCGACGGGTCGAGGGTCGCAGTGGCCTTCGCCCAGAAGAACGGGCTGTTCCTTTTCACCCAGCCTGCCCAGGGCTGGGTCGAGAGCCTCGTGCCGGTTCCCTCCGTCGACTCCCCCCTCTACAAGGCCTCCTTCGATGGCGGGAACCACCTGCACATCCTGGTGAAGCCCTCGTTCTTCTCCACGGACCTGGTGGATTCCCACGAATGACAGCCCAGCCCACCGCCGACGCCCTCCAGTTCCGCCTCCGCCAAGCCGCCTGGGGCGTCCAGCTCGTCGCCGTCCACACCTGCATGGCCCACCGCGGCGTGAAGACCCCCGGCGTCCCCGTGCGGACGACGCTGATGGGCGGGAGCTGGGAAGCCAACCCGCCCGCACCGTTCAGGGGCTGAATCGGCACCGTTCAGGGATTTCCGGGCGTAGATGACCCGGGACGCAGGTATGCTGGGCTCGCGTTTTCAAAACTAAGGAAAGCCCAAGCCACTATTCGATCCATCGACCTGAGTACGGGCCGATGGCTTTGATTCATACCGAATCAAGGATCCACCCAGCAGGAAGGTCATTTAATTAAAAGTTAGGCCGTTCATTCAGAGGCTGCCATGAAGTTGTCAAATACAAAAGTTGATAAAGCTGGAATTGCATTAGCAAAGGATTCCTATACCTCCGAGGAGGAGCTTTTTGATGCCGAATCGATTTTCGATTTATACCGCGGTAACCATCTCCAGCCGTTGACTGAAATCACCCTTGAGTTACAAGATTGGTTGTCAAAATTCGGCGAAAATTATTATATCGCTCAAAGACTTAAAAGAAAGCCACAAATCATAAGGAAACTTAATAGATTTAGTGTTAGATTGACTCAATTGCAAGATATTGGTGGATGTAGAATTATAGTTCAAGGTAACAATACGGTTGATTCTTTATTGAGATACCTTCAAGACAAAGTAGCACAACAGAAAGATTTAAAACTAATTAGAGAGGTCGATTATCGAGAAAAGGGGCGTGACGATAGTGGTTACCGGTCCCTTCACTTAATTCTTGAGCGTCATGGGCACAAAATTGAATTACAAATTAGAAGCAGAATTCAACACTATTGGGCTGAAAGCATTGAAAGAACTTCTGTTATTTATGGATACCACTTGAAGGAATGCGAAGGTCATTCGGATGTCCTCGCGTATTTTAAAAAACTTTCAGATATTTTTTATGAAATCGAATGTTATAGAGAACCATCTCCGATTCAAAAACTTGATATTGATCAATATCGTCGATCAGCAGAAGAAATCATCAAAAACTCGGATAGAAACAAAATTTTAGAAGGATATGTAAACGAGGGTATAATTAAAAAACTTGTTTCAGTCGAATCCGCCCGAAAAACAGGTTTTAACAATTGGATTATCATATTTGATTGGAATAAGGGCGCATTCGTAAGTTGGGATATTGTTGATCGTGCCAGCGAAAAAGCAATTCAAGCATATGTTGAAAATGAAAAGTCATTCCCTGCAAGAGATGGGTTTGAGGTGGTTATGATCGGTTCCTCCGACGTTGCGACTATTCGACAAACGCATAGTCACTATTTTGGCATTGATAGTTATGAAAATATTTTAGAAACACTTGATGACTCTGTTATTGGATTTACAAGACGTTCTGATATTGATACCGATGCGCGCCAAATATTGCTTTGCCTTCATCGGCATAGATATTGGGGCAAAAATACTATCCGTGAAGAAACACTCCGCAATCATTATTGTAAAGATGCAGTTACCTTTGACTCATCTCTTGATTTACTGGTTAGTAAAGAACTAATATTGAGAGCCTCAACAAAAGCACCTCTATCCTTAAATCTGAAGAAAAAAACTGAAATCGAAAATTATCTATGAACCGAGCATCGGCCTAACCCTCCGTTCAAGTTAGACTCCGCCTGCTATGCCCTCCGCTCTCACTCAACTTCTCGCTTCCTCGGCTCCGCTCAGCGCCTCGGCCCCGGCATGGCCGGTTGGCTTCCTTCGTTAAGGCGATTTTCCATGGAAACGACCATGACCATGCCCACCAGACTCGCCCTCTGCCTCCTCCTCCCTGCCGCCCTGGTGGCCGCCGACAAGACCGAGGTCCGGCCCCTGAAGACCGAAGCCGACGCCAGGGCCCTGGTGGAAAGCTGCCTCAAGCAGTTCGTGGCGGGGGACTACAAGGCCGGGCTGGATCTGCTCAAGCCGCACTGGAAGGTCTCGCTGAACGAGATCGACACGCTCACCATGCAGACCATCACCAGCCGCACGGCGGTGAAGGAGCGGTTCGGCGCCAGCATCGGGTACGAGTTCATCGCCCAGCAGAAGGCCGGGACCTCCTTCCTGAGGTTCCTCGCCGTTGAGAAGCTGCAGAACACCGCCATCCGCTACTCGGTGGTGTTCTACAAGGCCACGGACCACTGGGAGCTGCAGACCTTCGTCTGGGACGACAAGGTGCAGAACCTGTTCGGAGACTAGGGCCGCGACAAGGTTCCCGACGTAAAGGCCACCCCTTTTAGGCAGATCTGTCACCATCCTTCCACCCTGACCCAGGAGCCCCGATGCCACTGTGGACCATGTGGACCCACCTCCTTGAGACCGCCCTTGGCTTTCTCGGAGCGCACCTGGGGCTTTCGGAGGCGGCGGCGATCATCGCCCTCACGCTGATGGCCCGCACGGCGCTGATGCCCGTGTCGCTGACGGCCGCCTACAAGGCCCAGAAGAACAAGGAGGCCATGGAGCGAATCAAGCCCGAGCTGGAGAAGCTGCGCGAGAAACTCAAGGACAACCCGACCGAGCTGGCCACCCAGACCATGGCGCTGTACCGCCAGCACGGCATCACCTTCCTGGACAAGGTGTCCGTGCTGAACATGGGCTCCCAGGGGCTCTTCGGCCTGGGCATCTTCCAGGTCCTCAAGCGCATGGTGTTCAGCTCCCGGTTCCTGTGGATCCCCAACCTCGCGCGGCCCAACCTCGCACTGACCATCCTCGTCGGCGCCCTCATGCTTTTGGGCACGGCCCTTATGCCCGGCGCCACCGGCAACGCCTCCATGCTGCTCATGATCGGGATTCCCGTGGTGATCTCGGTGATCGCCGTCGCCGCCCTGCCCTCCGCCCTGGGCCTCTACTGGGCCACCTCGAACGCCGTCACCGTGGTCCAGGCGCTGGCGCTGCGCGGACTGCTGGCCCGGCGGAGGTCCCTGACGGCCTGATCCGCACCCATGTCCCTCCCCACCCCTGAACTCAAGCTCGGCTATGAGCTGTTCTCCAAGCTGCTGAACTGGGCGGCGGGGAAGCGGCAGTCGAAGCGGCTGGAGGAGCTGAAGTCCAGGGCCTTCCAGGAGCTGCTGAAGGGCGATGCGGCGGACCTGGATCTGGTGGCCTCGGTGCTGAAGGAGATCCACAAGGCGGCGGACACCTCGGCCAAGGCCATCCGCCTGGAGACCCTCTACGACAGCGCCACCCAGCCACCGGCCAGGCCGAAGAAGCCGGAGCGCCGGCGCAAGCCCGCCCGGAAGGGCCCGGGGCCCAAGGGCTGAGACCGGCGGCCGCGGTCCCGGTTGCGGCCCGGGCTCAGAGGGAACCGAGGCCCGGGGAGGCCGGTGCCACGGCAGAAGCCGGCGCCGAGCCCCGCCACCACCCCAGCAGGAGGATGCCCACCAGCACGGCGGCCACCCCGAAGACGCTGGCCTCCAGCCCGAAGGCGCCCCCGCTCACCCACTCCGGTTTCCCCTGGAACACGGGACGGACCCAGCCGTGCGCGACCGAGGTGCCGCTGACCCCGAAGCCCAGGACATGGCCCTGGGCCCAGTTCCACCCCAGGTGGATGCCGATGGGCAGGGCCAGGCTGCGGGTGCGGAGGTAGGCCAGCCCCAGGAACACCGCGGCCAGGGCGATGTCGAGGGTGGCCCAGACCTTGGTGGCGCCGTGCATGCCGGGGTTGCCCCAGTGGGCCCCGGCGAAGAAGAGCGCGAGGATCACCTGGGCGGGCCAGGCTCCCAGGCCCGCCACCAGCCGCTGGAAGACGAAGCCCCGGAACAGGTTCTCCTCCCACAGGGCCACCAGCGCGAACATCCCGAAGCCAAGCCCGAGGCTCCTGAAGCTGCGCCCGGGATCCAGTTCCCAGGTGACTCCGCCCACCGCCCAGAGCAGCCCCGCCGCCAGCAGCATGACGCCGATCCCGAGCAGCGTGCCCCAGGCGGCTTCCCGGACCCAGCGGCCGTTCAGCTGCCAGCCGGTGCTGGCCAGGGACTCACCCCGGAGCCGGGTGCAGAGCCAGGCCGCCAGCAGGCTGAACAGGAACAGGAGGCCCACCACCCAATCGCCGCCGCGGATCCCAGCCCGCTTCAGCAGCGGGGCCACCAGCCCCTGGAAGGCGCTGGCGCAGGTCACCAGGATGGCCAGGTAGAGGAGCGCCCACCACCCGTTGCGCAGGCGCCGGCCTTGGTCGAAGAAGATGGAATGCATGGCAGGCCCCTGGCTGATGCTGAGTTACGCCCGCGGCCGCGGATCGTTTACGGAGGTCCGGCCCAGGCCTTGCGGCGGCTCAGGATGCCGCAAGGCCGCCACGCGCCCCATCCCTCCTGGAAAAAGACGGGGGCGCCGTCAACCACTTCGCCCCATCTTTACTCTCATGGAGGCCGGTCCTTGTGGGCCGCCTTCCCATTGCAGAGGTATATCCATGCATTTCCTCCTGATTTATGAGGTCGGTCCGGAATATGTGGAGCGCCGGGGAGAGTTCCGGAAGGAGCACCTCGCGCTGGCCTGGGAGGCCCACCACCGAGGCGAGCTGGTGCTCGGCGGCGCCGTGGCGGACCCGGTGGACATGTCGATCCTCCTGTTCCAGGGCGATTCCCCGGCGGCGGCCCAGCGGTTCGCGGCGGCGGATCCCTATGTCCTCCACGGCCTGGTACACCGCTGGACCGTCCGCCCCTGGATCACCGTGGTGGGCGCGGGCGCGGCCACGCCGGTGCATGGGTAGGCCCGCCGCCTGGACGCTTCCCTCCGGCGCGGTTCTGGGCAAAATGTCACCACAACCTGCCCGGAGGTCCGCATGAAGTGGCTCGAGAAGTACGCCGATCACACCTACGCCCTGCTGCGGATCGTGGCGGGCCTGCTGTTCGTCTTCCACGGGTTCCAGAAGCTCTTCGGCGTGGCGGGCGGCTTCCGGCCCCCGGTGGGCTCGCAGATCTGGATCGGCGGCGTCCTCGAGCTGGTGGGCGGCCTGGCCATCCTGGTGGGCTTCCAGACGCGCCTGGCGGCCTTCGTCCTCAGCGGCATGATGGCCGTGGCCTACACCCAGTTCCACTGGAAGTTCCAGCTCGGCGCCGCCTTCTGGCCCGCGGTGAACCAGGGTGAGCCGGCGGTCGTCTTCTGCTTCCTGTTCCTCTTCATGGCCGCCCGGGGTGGCGTGAAGTGGTGCGTGGACCAGGTTGGCTGAGCGCCGCCCGGAGGCGGATTTCACTTTTTTACCCGGATATTATTGACCCACTAAATTCATCCGGGTAAATTATCTTCGTCCCTCCGGACGGAGATCTACGCCATGCCCGAAAATCCAGTCAAGCTCTGCACCGCCTTCCAGGGGACTCGACGGCTCGCCTCGGGGCCCCTTCCCGAAGTGGCCTTGGCCGTGAAGGCGGCCCTGGACCAGGGGGCCACGGCCCCCCTCCTGACCTTCGAGGATGCGACCGGCCGGGTGGTCGACCTGGACCTGCGCGGCACCGCCGAGGCGGTGGTGGCCCGGCTGTCGCCCCCCGGGGCGGGCCGCGAGGAGGCCGCGGCGCTCCCTCCCCGCGGCCGGGGGCGGCCGAAGCTCGGCGTGGTGGCCCGCGAAGTCACCCTGCTGCCCCGGCACTGGGACTGGCTGAACGCCCAGCCCGGGGGGGCCTCCGTGGCCCTGCGCAGGCTGGTGGAGGAGGCCCGCCAGGCCAGCGGCGGGAAGGAGCGCCGCCGGGAGGCCCAGGAGGCCGCCCACCGCTTCATGACCGCCATGGCGGGTGACGAACCGGGCTTCGAGGAGGCGCTGCGCGCCCTGTACGCCGGGAGCCGGGAGACCTTCCAGGCGATCCTCCGCGCCTGGCCCGCCGATGTGGGCGACCACGCATGGAGGCTGGCGGGTCCGGCCTTTCCGGCGGAGGAAGGGGGCGCCCATGGCTGAGCCCTTCGACCGGAAGGCGGCGCGGAGGGCCTACAAGGAGCGCCGGCCGCGCCCCGGGATCTACGCCGTCCGGGAACGGGCCACGGGCCGCGCCTGGGCCGGCTCGGCCCCGAACCTCGACACCACCCAGAACGGCCTCTGGCACACCCTCAACGCCGGCCGTCACCTGGACCGGGACCTGCAGGCGGCCTGGACCCGCCTGGGGGAGGCCGCCTTCGAGTTCGTGCTCCTGGAGGTCCTCGAGGAGGATCTGAGCCCCTGGGCGTTGAAGGAGACCCTCAAGACCCGGCAGGCCGAATGGGCGCGCCGGCTCGCCGAGGCGCCGCTCACAGGGCCGTGAGGCCAAGTCCCCTCGCCCGGGCCGGGAGGTTCCGCCCGGAGCCTGCCCCCTTCCGGGACCCGTCATGCTGGAATGGAACCGTCCCCTGGAGGTCCCATGCGTCTCAAGCCGCTCGTCGGGCTGGCCCTCATCGCCCTCGGGGCCGCGGCCCTGGCCTGGCCGGAGTTCAGCTATACGAAGGGCAGCCACGACGCCAAGCTGGGCCCGCTGGAGTTCACCCTGAAGGAGAAGGAGACGGTGCGCATTCCGTCCTGGGCGGGCCTGGCCGCCATCGCCGTGGGCGTGGTGCTGGTCTGGCGGCGGAAGGCCTGATGCGGATCCTCGCCTTGGCCGGGAGCCTGCGGCCCGGCTCCCTCAACGCGCGGCTCCTGCGGGAGGCGGCCCGCCTGGCGCCGGCCGCGGCCTTCGAGTTCTGGGAGCGGCTGGACGACCTGCCCCACTTCAGCCCCGAGCGGGACCTCGAGCCCGCGCCGGAGCCCGTGGCCGACCTGCGGGCCCGCATCCAGGCCGCGGATGCCCTCCTCATCTGCACGCCCGAATACATCCACGCCATGCCCGCGGTGCTGAAGAACCTGCTGGAGTGGGTGGTCTCCTCGGGCGCCTGCGTGGGCAAGCCCGCGGCGGCCTGGAGCGCGTCGCCATCGCCGGAGGGCGGTGCCAAGGCCCAGGCTTCCCTCGCCCACACCCTGGCGGTGATGTCGGCGCGGGTGGTGCCCGAGGCCTCGCTCTGCCTCACGCTGGCGGCATCGAGCCTGGACGCGGAGGGGCGGCTGGCGGACCCGGCCCAGGCGGGGCGCGTCGCGGCGGCGATCCAGGCCCTGCTCGGGACCGGAGCATGAGCGACGAACCGGCCGCCATCCGCATCTTCGTGGATGCCGACGCCTGCCCCGTGAAGGAGGAGGTCTTCCGCGTGGCCACCCGCTGCGGGCTCCGGGTCCTCCTGGTGTCCAACACGCCCCTGCGGGTGCCGCGGAATCCGCTGTTCGAGTCGGTGGTGGTGGCACGGGGGCAGTTCGATGGCGCCGACGACTGGATCGTGGAGCGCATCACGGCCTCGGACATCGCGGTGACGGCGGACATCCCCCTGGCGGCCCGCTGCCTGGAGAAGGGCGCCCGGGCCCTGGATGCCAAAGGCCGGGTGTACTCTCCGGATTCCATCGGCGACGCCCTGGCCAGCCGCGAGCTGATGACGCACCTGCGGGCCATGGGCGAGCTGGGCACCGGCCCGGCCCCCTTCACGGCGCGGGACCGCTCCACCTTCCTCCAGCGGCTGGACGACCTGATCCAGGCACTTCGCCGGACGAGGCGGTAGACTAAGGAAAGGGCTTCACAGGCTTCAACCTTTTTTGAGATCGGACGCGCCATGGCCAGAAAGCCCAACTACAACTTCGAGAAGCGGCAGAAGGACCTGGCCCGCCAGAAGAAGAAGGAAGAGAAGCTGCAGAAGAAGGCGCTGAAGAAGGACGCCCAGGGCAACGACATTCCGGAACCCGAAGGCCAGGACGACACGCCGGAGGGCGGCCAGCCCGAGTAGGCCGCGCCGGCTCTCCGTGGTAGAACGGGGGGCTTTCATGGAGCCCCCATGGTCCGGACCCTGCTCGCGGCCATCCTCGCGCTGCTGCCCCTCCTGGCGGCCCCGCCAGCGCCGCTGGCTTCTTCTGCTTCGGACCCTCTGGCAGCCCTGGAGGCGCGGGTCGGGGGGCGCCTCGGCGTGGCGGCGCTCGACACGGGCTCAGGCCGCCGCCTGGACCACCGGGGGGGCGAACGCTTCCCCATGTGCAGCACGTTCAAGGTCCTGCTGGCCGGGGCCGTGCTGGCCCGGGTGGACCGGGGCCCCGATGGGCTGGACCGCGCCCTTCGCTACACCAGGGCGGACCTGCTCGAGTACGCGCCCATCACCACCGCGCGGGTGGCGGAGGGCCGCATGACCCTCGCGGACCTCTGCGCCGCCGCAGTGGAGGTCAGCGACAACACCGCCGCCAACCTGCTGCTGGGCCACCTCGGCGGGCCCGGGGCCGTGACGGCCTTCGCCCGCTCGCTTGGCGATCCCGTGACCCGCCTGGACCGCACAGAGCCCGCCCTGAACACCGCCATCCCCGGCGACCCCCGGGACACCACCACCCCGTCGGCCATGGTGGACACTCTGAAGCTCCTGCTCCTGGGCGAAGCCCTCCATCCGGCCTCCCGCCAGCGCCTGGAGGGCTGGATGCGGGGCTGCACCACAGGTGTGACCCGGCTGCGGGCGGGCCTGCCCGCGGGCTGGATCGTCGGCGACAAGACCGGCACCGGGGCGCGGGGCACCGTGAACGATGTGGCCATCCTCCGTCCGCCCGGCCGGGCACCCATCCTCGTAGCCGCCTACCTCACTGGCTCCACCGCCTCCGCCCGCGACCGCGAGGCCGCACTGGCAGACGTGGGACGCATCGTGGCCGGGGCGTTCTTGTCCGAAGCCGCTCCGGAGGCACCATGACCCTGCTCTCCCTGCAGAAGACCCTGGCCCTGCTGGTCATGCCGGCGGGCCTCCTCTGGCTGCTCCTGTTCGCCGGCTGCCTCCGCTGCTTCATCCGGCGGCAGCGGGTTCCGGCCCTGCTCTTCCTGAGCGCCGCGGTGCTGGAGGCGATCGCGGGGAACGTCTACCTGGGCTCCATCCTCACGAGACGCCTGGAGGCCCCGATCCCTCCCCTGCAGATGACCACGGTCCAGCCGTTCGATGCGGTGTGCGTCCTCGGCGGGGGGAGCCAGGTAGATCCTTTTGGGCAGCCCCAGGCGAACCACGCGGGGGACCGGATCGTTCTCGCCGCCCGGCTCTGGCATGCCGGGAAGGCCCGGGTCCTCGTGGCCAGCGGCGCCACCCATGATGCCGTGAGCGGGGATCGGAACCTCGGCGAAGAGACCCGCCTCCTCTGGCGGGGCCTGGGCATCCCCGACTCCGCGATCCTGGTGGTGGAGGAGCCCTGCTGGATCACCCGCGATGAACTGGTCGCCTACCGCCGGCTCCAGGGCCGCTTCGGCTGGCATCGCGTGGCCCTGGTCAGTTCGGCCTGGCACCTGCCCCGGGCCATGGCCCTCGCCCGTCGAGAGGGGTTCGAGCCCACGCCGGTGGGAGCCGACTGGCAGGGGCGGCCCCGACCCTTTCAGCTCCAGTTCCTGGTGCCCCAGGCGGAGGGATTCGCGGAGGTCCACCGGGCCTGCTGGGAGTACCTCGGACACTGGGTGGGGCACTAGGATCCGGGTTCATGGCGGGGTATGGCCCCGCCGCACTCTGGGGTGCAGACCGCCCTTCCCGTCCGGAGGATGATGGAGGGTCCCGCCCCGGGGAAGGAGACCTGCATGGATCCGAACACGGAAGCGACGCTCCACGCCCTGCTGACCGGGCTTCCCGTGGCCGCCCTCGGCACCCTGCGGGACGGCGGGCCCTTCGTGTCCATGGCGCCCGTGGTTCCGGCCGCGGATGGCTCGGGCTTCCTCGTCCATGTGAGCAGCCTGGCCCAGCACACCCGCGACATGCGGGCCGATGCGCGGGTCAGCCTGATGCTCATGGTGCCCGTGGAGGAGGGCCAGGATCCCCTGGCCCTGCCCCGCGTCACGGTGCAGGGACGGGCCGAGGAGATCCCCAGGGGCTCGGATCGCCACGAGGCGGCGGCCGAAGCCTACCTGGCGCGGTTCCCGCAAGCGGAACCGACCCTCGAACTGGGGGACTTCTCCTTCTTCCTCCTCCGCCCCTCGGCCGGGCGCCTGGTGCTCGGCTTCGGCCGGGCCCTCAGCGTGGATGCCTCCCAGATCTGCAGCAGCCTTTCCAAGGTCCGCTGACCCTCGGACCTCTCGACATATCGTGGATCCGGCTCCCGGCCGGTCGAGGATGGTGCGCGATCGCGACCCTTGGAATTTCCAGAATTAATTCAATGATTTGACTTATTGCTTTGGCACGGGGATGGCTCTACCTTGATGCCGCCGATTGCGGCCCAAGAGGAGATCCCATGTCCTTCACCGACTCCAAGACCCACCAGAACCTCAAGGCTGCCTTTGCCGGCGAGAGCCAGGCGAACCGACGCTACACCTGGATGTCCCAAGTGGCCGAGAAGGAAGGCCTGAAGGAAGTGGCCGACCTCTTCAAGCACAGCGCTGATGGCGAAACGGGCCACGCCCTGAAGCACCTGATGTTCCTGGCGGAGAAGGCCGCGGATCCCGCGACGGGCCTGCCCCTGGGCGACACGCTGACCAACCTGAAGTCCGCGGTGGCCGGCGAGACCTACGAGTACACGGACATGTATCCCGAGTTCGCCCGCCTGGCCAAGGAAGAGGGCTACCCCGAGATCGCCGCCTGGTTCGAGACCCTGGCCAAGGTGGAGCGCTTCCACGCCGGCCGCTTCCAGGAGGCCCTCACCAAGCTGCAGGCCGGCGCCAAGCCCACCTTTGCCGAGCCCGCGGCCGACATCGCGAAACATGTCTGAGTTGCCGGTGACGCCCGCCTTCGACCCCGCCACCGAGCGCGCCCGCTTCCAGGCCCGCCAGGCTTTTCTGGCGCGCCAGGCGGCCCTGCGGCTGGAGCTGGCGGAGGGCATCAGCTTCCAGCCGGAAACGGCGGAGAGCGTGGCGGACCAGGTGGCCGAGACCCTCTGGGCCGAGGGCATGACGCTGGACTCCGCCCCGGCGGGGGACCTGGCCGAGGCCCGCGCCTCCTTCGCGGTGCTGGCGCCGCGGCGCGAGGGGACCGGCCGCAGCATCGCCGCCACCCTGATGCTGGGCTTTCCGGATGACCTGCGGGACCGCCGCCTGGCGGCCCTGCACACCTTCCCGGACCAGCTGCGGCTGGAGCTCTCGGACGGCACCCTCGTGGCCCCGTCCGTGGACCGCGGCACCGCCGGCCCCAGCGACCGCCTGCCCTCGGTGCTCGCCCTGCGCTACCTGATTCCGGACGGCCGCCGCATCGCCGCCCTCGTCTCCAACCACGCCGAGGTCCCCGGCCGCTGGCCCGCGCCAGCCGCCTGGGAGGCCTGGCCTTCCTGAGGAGAGACCATGAACCGTTCCGTCATCGACCACCTGAACACCGAGCTGGCCACCGCCTTCGTGCTGGCCCTGAATGCCAAGCGTTACCACTGGACCGTCACCGGCCCCCACTTCCGCGACTACCACCTGCGCTTCGAGGACCTGTACACCGCCGCCGACGGCACGGTGGACGAGCTGGCGGAGCGCATCCGCATGCTGGGCGGCGTGCCGATCCACGCCCCGGCCCAGATCGAGGCCCAGACCAAGGCCGACATCTCCAACCCCGCCGCCCGCCTGGATCCCGAGGCCATGCTGAAGGAGGCCCTGGCCAACGAAGAGACCACCATCTCCCTCATGCACGAGGGCATCGAACTGGCCGGCGGCGCCGGCGATCCCGGCACCGCGGACCTGCTCACCCGCTTCGTGCAGGTCCATCAGAAAGAGGCGTGGTTCCTCCGGGAGATGCTGGGGTGATCCAAACGAGGGGGGACCGCCCGGCCGCTCCGCGTCCTCTGCATCCCCCCTCATGCACCCCGACGCGGTGTCCGGGCCAAGCCCGGCCACCGCGTCGGATACCGGACCCGCACCTGAACATTGGGTCTGTTTCATCCAATTTCCGACTTTTTCAGTAAACTAATCATCCGCGCTCAGCGCAGCCAAGGAGACACCATGGCCTACACCGCGAAGAACTACGACCATCTGAAGGGCGGCGCCCTGAAGGGGCTCAGCGATTCCCAGCTGGATCAGCACTTCGGCCTCTACAAGGGCTACGTCACCAAGCTGAACGAGATCGAGGAGCGGCTGGCGACCGCCGACAACACCAAGCCCAACTACTCCTACAACGAGTACAGCGAGCTGAAGCGCCGCGAGGCCGTGGCCTTCAACGGCTCCTTCCTGCATGAGCTCTACTTCGAGAACCTGGGCGCCGACAGCGACATCAGCGCCGGCCTCAAGGCCGCCCTGGAGGCCGCGGGCGGCAAGGACAAGGTCCTCGCCGACCTCAAGGCCACCGCCATGGGCGGCCCCGGCTGGGCCCTGCTCACCCGCAACCGCCGTGACGGCAAGCTGCACACCTACTTCGTGGCCGAGCACCACCTGGGCCTGCCCATCGAGCAGGACCTGCTCGTGGTGCTGGACTCGTGGGAGCACGCGTTCATGGTCGACTACGGCACCGCCCGCGCGAAGTACCTCGAGGCGTTCGTCGAGAACATCAAGTGGAGCGAAGTCAGCAAGCGCTTCGGCAAGTGACCGACCGCCGGGTGACGAAGCAGGCTGCGGGGCAGCCTGCGTAGTCGGGACCCGGCGAGGAGGTTATGCCACCGACGCAGAAGGCCGCCGAAAGGCGGCCTTCGTCGTTCAAGCAAGCCCATGCGCGCTGGCGCCTCGGCGCCTTTCAACGCGTGCTCGCGGTTGGGCCCCCGAAATGGGGCCCGCCTTGTTTTGGGCGTAACCTGAAGGCCCCCTTCCGGAGGCGATGTGGCGGCCAAGACGACTCCTTCTGGACTGGAGAACCCGCTGGGACCCGGCCTCTTCCGGTTCCTGAAGGACCTGAAGGCGCACAACGAGCGCGCGTGGTTCCTGGAGCACAAGGCGCGGTACGAGGCTGAGGCCCGGGAGCCCATGCTGCGGCTCATCGCCGCCTTCAGCGGCCCCCTGGCCCCCCTCAGCCGCCACTTCCTCGCCGATCCGCGGCCCTCGGGTGGCTCCCTGTTCCGGATCTACCGCGACACGCGGTTCGCCAAGGACAAGACGCCCTACAAGACTCACGTCGCGGCGCACTTCCCCCACCGGACCGCGCAGGCCGGCGGCGTCCACGGGCCTGGCTTCTACCTCCACCTGGAGCCCGGCGGCAGCTTCGCGGGCGGCGGCCTCTGGCATCCGGATCCCGAGGCGCTGTTCAAGGTCCGCCAGGCCATCGCCGCCAAGCCCGCCGCCTGGAAGGCCCTCCGGAAGTCCGGACTGGAGATCGAAGGCGATGCACTGAAGCGGGTTCCCCAGGGCTTCGACCCCGGCCACCCCTGCGCGGAGGACCTCAAGCTCAAGGACTTCTACACCTCGGTCGGCTTCACGAACGCCCAGGTGCTGGCGCCGGATTTCGTCGACCAGGTGGCCGCCGCCTGCCGGCAGGCCTCCCCCCTGGTCGCCTTCCTCTGCAAGGCCCTGGACCTGCCCTGGTAGGCCAAATCGGGGTCGATCCTCCGACCCGACATCCAATCCCCCAAGACTGGCGTATCCCTCTGTGTCCCCTCGAGTGAGGGAACGGAACGCCGGGCCGAGCCCGGGAGGAGGGGCGCATGGGATCGCAGATGGATCGGCTGACCTTCCTGAAGGTCATGGGCATCGGGGGCGCCGTGTTCGCCACGGGGCTTCCGGGCTTCGCGGAGGCGCTCGGCCCCGCGGGCGGCGCCAAAGCCTCGGACTTCTACTGGGTGCAGCTGTCAGACACCCACTGGGGCTTCGAGGGGCCCAAGGTCAACCCGGATGCGACCGGCACCCTGGGCAAGGCCATCGACGCGGTGAATGCCCTCGATCCCCAGCCGGACTTCGTCATCTTCACGGGCGACCTCACCCACGACACCGACGATCCGCTCCTCCGCCGCAAGCGCATGGCGGAGTTCAAGCAGCAGGCCAGCCGGCTGCGGGTCCGGCAGATCCGCTACCTGCCGGGGGAACATGACGCAGCGGAGGACCGCGGCGAAGCCTACCGGGAGGCCTTCGGCATCTCGCACTACGCCTTCACGCACCGGGGCGTGAACTTCATCGCCCTGGACAACGTGTCCCAGGTGGGCTCCATCCTCGGCGCCGAGCAGCTGAAGTGGCTGGCGGGGGAGCTGAGCCACACGCCCAAGGACGAGCCCCTGGTGATCTTCGCGCACCGGCCCCTCTTCGACCTCTATCCCGACTGGGACTGGGCCACCCTGGACGGCCAGAAGGCCCTGGACCTGCTGAAGGACCACCGCTTCGTGACGGTGTTCTACGGCCACATCCACCAGGAGCACCACCACCGCACGGGCCACATCCAGCACCACGCGGCCACCTCGCTCATCTTCCCCCTGCCGGCCCCCGGCTCCGCCCCCAAGCGGGCGCCGGTACCCTGGGACCCGGCCCACCCCTACCGGGGCCTCGGCTTCCGGCAGATCCACACCCAACCCCAGCTGAAGACCGGCGAGGGACTCCTGGTGCTGGCCGAGAAGCCTCTCGCCGAGTCGCTGAAGGGCGCGGGGACACCGGCATGACGATGGCGCATCCCGACGGCCCACCCCTGGTCTCCGTCCACCCGCGACGCGCCTTCTGCGCCACCCTCGGCCTCCTGCTGGCGGGCGCGGCCCTCCCGGGCGGGGCGCAGCCTGCCGTTCCGCCGGAGCTGCCGCCCGATCCCCACCCGCTGAAGCTCACCGAGGCCACGCGGGCGGACCTGACACCCGGCAAGGTGCTGGACTACCGGCGGCTCGGTGCCTTCTTCCTCATGGCGGACGAGCGCGGGATCTACGCCCTGTCCGGCATCTGCACGCATCTCGGCTGCATCGTCCATGCGGACGGCGCCGCCGGCTTCGCCTGCCCCTGCCACGGCAGCGAGTACGACGGCCACGGCGAGGTCACGCAAGGGCCCGCCAAGCGCCACCTGCGGCACTTGGAGGTGAAGGAGACCGACCCGCAGGGGCTGCTGCTGGTGGACACCGCCAGCACCGTCCCCCCCGAGACCCGGCTTTGACCCGGATTCCTAGGCCGCCGGGACTGGCCCAGGAAGGCTTGAGGGAAGAGGATGAAGCCACGATGACCGCCCCGGTCCCCCCTTCCCCTGCCAGCCCCCCCGGTGAGGAGGACGCGATCCTCGTCCAGCGGGTCCGGGAGGGCCGGGAGGAGGCCCTGCAGCAGCTGCACCGGCGCTATGCGCCCCTGGTGTTCCACTTGGCCTGCCGCTCCCTGGACCGGGCGGCGGCCGAGGAGGTCGTGCAGGACACCTTCCTCGCCGTGTGGCGGAAGGCGGCTGATTTCGACCCAGCCAAAGGATCCTTCCGCACCTGGCTCCTCGGCATCAGCCGCCACCGGATGCTGGACGAGCTGCGGGCCCGCGCCCGACGCCCCCAGGCCGCCGGCGATCCCCTCGAGCAGGCGGCCCTCTCCGCGGAGGACCCCCTTCCGGACGAGGCCCTCTGGCGCGAAGTCCAGCGGGACGCGGTGTCGGAAGCGCTGGCGGCCCTGCCGGAACCCCAACGGGCGGCCCTGCGGCTGGCCTTCTTCGCTGACCTCACCCACGAGGAGGTGGCCCGGGCCCTCCAGGTCCCCCTCGGCACCGCGAAGACCCGGATCCGCAGCGGCCTGCGGAGCCTGGAGCGGCACCTGGGCGGCCTGGTGGCCATCCTGGCTGCCGCCGTGGGAGTCACGGGAACCTGGATCTACCAGCGGCACGCCGTCCAGGACCGAAGCGAGCAGCGGGCCCTCCACCTGCTGGCCGACAGCCAGACGAAGGCCCTGCGCCTGACCCCGCCCGGGGCCGCCCCAGGGGAGATGGGCCTCCACGCCAGCTTCCGCAGCGCCCCCGGCGCCGGGATCGCCGTGCTCACCCTCTCGAACTTCCCGGCTCTCCCCGCTGGAGAGCATCCGGTCCTCTGGATCAGGACGGCCCAGGGCTGGAGGCACCTGGATCTCCAGGGTCCCGGTCCTGACGGGAAGGCCCTCCAGATCCTGGAAGCCCCCTGGCTGGCGGAGGCCTGGCCGCTGGAGCTCCAGATCACCCGAGAAACCCGGCCCGCAGACCGGCCCGCAGGCATCCTGGTGGTGGCCTGGGCGGGCGCGGCGGAGGGCGGTCAGCCCTTGGCGCCCTGAGCGGAGCGCGAAGCCCGCAGCACGGCCCGGAAGACCTCCTCGACCCCTTGGCTGTCCAGGCCCGCTTCCAGGGCCCAGGCACGGCGGGCCTGGAGCTGAGCGCTCTCGCGCTCGGGATCGTGCACGGGCAGGCCCAGCTCGGCCTTGGCTCGGCCGGCGCGGAGCACCAGTTCCGTGCGGCGGGCCAGGAGGGCCACCAGCTCCTGGTCCAGGGTGTCGATGTGGTCGCGGGTCTCCTGGAGGATGGGGGAGCGCTCCCCCAGGCTGGGGATGGCCAGCTGCTGCTCGTCCGCACCCTCGGCCACGGCTTCCGCCAGGGTCTGGTGGATGGCGGAGAGGGCCTCCAGCAGGCCCTCTCGGGCCCCGGCGGCGAAGGGATTCTGGTTCTGGAGGGCGGCGAAGAGGTGGCCGGCGTCCTCGCGCACGGACTCCAGCGTGCGGGCGATCGCGTGGAAGGAGGGCGGCGTGAAGGGCAGCTCGGCCCCGGCGCCCACCGCCAGCAGCCCCTTGGCGATGAAGAAGGTGAGGGCATGGGTGGTGGCCATCACCCGGTCGTGGTCCTCGGGGCTCTGGCGCAGCACCTCGCAGTCCAGGCTCTCGAACAGGGCCTGCACCCGGTCTGCGGCGGCAGGATGGTGGGCCGAGGGGCAGAGCACCACGCGCAGCGGCCGCTCGGCCCGGGCCAGGCTCACGGGCCCGAAGAGGGGGTGCGTTCCCGCGTGGGGGATGGCGGCCCCCAGCTGGGCGTCCATCAGGGCGCAGGGGCCCGACTTCACACTGCCCACGTCGAAGACCAGCTGGTCCGGCCGGAGGTGGGGGCGAAGGCCCGCCAGGGCCGCGGCCTGGGCGGCCACGGGGACCGCCAGCACCAGGGCCTCCGCGTCCGCCAGATCCTGGAGACCGGTCGCCCGGCGCTCCACGGGGACCTCCACGGCGGGATCCCAGGCCCGATAGCCATGGCCGGCCTCGCGGAGCAGCTCGCCCAGAGCGCGCCCGAAGCGGCCATAACCCAGGATGCCGATGCGCATGAACGCCCCTCGTGGTGTGGGGAAATCCTACCGCAGCAGGTCCTTGATGGCTGCCACCGTGGGCACGTGGCCCTGGCTTTTCACCACGCCATCCACCACCAGGCCGGGCGTGGACATCACGCCCCGGGCCACGATGTCCGGGTATTCCGTCACCTTCACCAGCGTGAAGTCCACCCCCAGCCCCTTCGCGGCTTCCTCGGCCCGCTCCGCCAGCAGCTTGCACTTGGCGCAGCCGCTGCCCAGCACTTCGATCTTCATGGCATCACCTCATGGTTACTCGGGTCAAAAAACACACGCAGAGAACGCGGAGGGACAGGAGTGACGCAGAGAAGGAGGGCCGGACTTTCTCCGCGCACCTCTGCTTTCTCCGCGCTCTCTGCGTAGGTGGTTTCCTTTGCCCGTCATAGCAGCGCGTTGAACAGGAAGCCCACCAGCACGATCCCCGCGGCCACCACGCCCAGGAACACCGCCAGCAGCCGGGGCTTGAGCACCTTCCGCAGGATGACGGTCTCCGGCAGCGACAGGCCCGTGACGGCCATCATGAAGGCCAGGGCCGTGCCCAGGGCCGCGCCCTTGGCCAGCAGCACCTGCACGATGGGGATGATGCCGGCGGCGTTGGAGTACAGGGGCACGCCGATGAGCACCGCCAGGGGCACGCTCCACCAGGCGGACTTGCCCATGACGCGGGCCAGCAGCTCCGCGGGCACATAGCCGTGGAGGAAGGCGCCGACCGCGATGCCCATGAGGACATAGATCCACACCTTCCCCACGATGTCCTTCGTCGCCTGGAGCGCCAGGTCCAGGCGCGCGGCGAGCCGCATGGGGGCGTCGGAGGCCTTGGACGCTTCGAAGGGGATCTCCAGGATCCAGGGCTCCAGATGGCGCTCCATGCGGAGCTTCCCGAGGATCCAGCCCGCCACGAAGGCCACCGCCACGCCCGTCACGGTGTAGAGGAGGGCGATGCGCCAGCCGAAGAGGCCGAACAGCAGGAACAGCGCCACCTCGTTCACCATGGGCGCCGACACCAGGAAGCTGAAGGTGGCGCCCAGGGGCACGCCCACCCGCACGAAGCCGATGAAGAGCGGCACCGCCGAACAGGAGCAGAAGGGGGTGGCGATGCCCAGCAGCGAGGCCAGGAGGTTGCTCCAGGCGCCGGTGCGCTTCGCCAGCAGGTCGCGGGTGCGCTCGGGGCTGATGAACGTCTGCACGAAGCTGACGCCCAGCACCACAGCCCCGAGGAGCATCAGCACCTTGGGCGCGTCATAGGCGAAGAAGGCCACGGCCTCGCCCAGGCGGCTGCCGGGGGCCAGCCCCAGAGCCCGGAAGGCCAGCCAGCCGGCGATGGGCTGGAGGATCAGGTAGAGCCCGACCCAGACCGGGAGGGCGGCCAGCAGCCACCCCCCCGAGGTCCAGAAGCCGCCGCGCGGAGTCGGCGTCGGCGCAGCACAAGCACAGCTTTTCGAAGCATCCGTCATGGCACCCTCACCCGCAGCAGCCGGGCGCGCAGCAGGCCTTCACAGTCTTGGTGGCCTCCACCTGGACGCTGAGCACTGAGCTGGCCAGACGCTCCAGTTCCTCCGGACTCATGCCCGGGTAGCGCTCCTTCGCCAGCGCCATCAATTCCGGCGAGAGTTCCGCCAGGCCGAAGCCCCGCTCGGAGGCCACGGTCACGCCCTCGAAACCCGCGGCGCGGATGGCGGCCAGGTAGTCGTCCTTCAGCATGGCGCCGGAGATGCAGGCGGCGTAGGCGTCCAGATCCTGGAGCAGCGCCTCGGGCAGGGGCCGGGCCAGCACGAGGTCGGAAACATGGAGGCGGCCGCCGGCCTTCAGCACGCGGAAGGCCTCACGGAAGACCTTGGCCTTGTCCGGGGCGAGGTTCACCACGCAGTTGGAGAGGATGACGTCCACGCTGGCGTCGTCCACGGGCAGGGCCTCGATGTCGCCCTGGCGGAACTCGACATTCCCGTAGCCGTGTTTCCGGGCCAGGGCCGTGGCCCGGGCGATCATCTCCGGCGTCATGTCCACGCCGATGACATGGCCTCCGGGGCCCACGCGCTGGGCGGCGAGGAAGGCGTCGAAGCCCGCGCCGGAGCCCAGGTCCAGCACGGTCTCGCCGGGCTTCAGCGCGGCCAGGGCCACGGGATTGCCGCAGCCCAGGCCCAGGTTGGCGCCTTCGGGCACGGCGGCCAGGTCCTTCGGGTCGTAGCCCAGTTCCAGGCTGGCGTCGCCGGGCGCACAACCACAGGAAGTGGAAGGACCACAGCAGCTCTGGTTCTTGGTGACGAAGCCCGCATAGCGGTCGCGGACGGCAGATTTGAGTGTTTCGGAATCCATGGCGGTGCCTTTCAGATGAACGGTCCCCGGGGATGCCGGCGGCATCCAGGTCCCAGGACGATGGAAGGTCAGTCCCTGTCGCAGCAGGGCGAAGGGGGCGGCGGTTCCGCGGCGCCACCGGCGCAGCAGTCCTGCCAGATGTAGTCGGTGAGCGCATGCAGCACGCCGAAGTCGGCGCGGTAGCGGAGCGTGGTGCCTTCCCGGGCCACCTGCACCAGGCCGGCGTCGGCGAGGGTGGCCAGATGATGGCTGAGGGTGGAGGCCGGGATGTCCAGGCGCGACTGCAGCTCTCCGGCGGGCGTCCCCGCCTCGGGGCCCTGCACCACGCGGCGCAGGATGGCCAGGCGGACGGGGTGTCCGAGGGCTTTCAGCCGCTCTGCCGCCTGTTCCACACGCCCGGTCATGGTCTCCTCCTGGCTTAATTCTAGGTTTGTCGAAATAGCGCGCAAGCCCTAATTTCGATTTTTTTCGAAATTCAAGAAATCCAGCCCCGCTCCCGCCCGAGCGCCTCCAACCGGCGGGCGATCTCGTCCCGGGCGGCGCGGAAGCGGGCCCGCAGGTCCTCGGGCGTCAGCGAAGGATCATCGCTGGCGGGATCCGGGATGGGCCAGTGCAGGCGCTCGGCCTTGCCCAGGAAGGCAGGGCAGACTTCCTCGGCGCAGAGCGTGATCACCAGGTCCACGGAGGCCGGATCGATGGCCGACACGGGCTTGGAGGTGTGCGTCGAGGCGTCGATGCCCCGCTCCGCCAGGACCTCGATGGCGTACGGGTTCACGCCGCTGGGCCGGCTGCCGGCGCTCTGGATGCGGAAGTCCGGGAACAGGAGGCGCGCCAGACCTTCGCCCAGCTGGGACCGGGCGCTGTTGGCCACGCAGAGGAAGAGGATCGAGGTCACCGTGGCTCCTTCACAGCATCCGTTCCCAGAAGCCCACATCCACCCAGGCGCCGAACTTCCAGCCGGCTTCGGTCATGTGGCCCACCTTCCGGAAGCCGAGCTTCTCGTGCAGCCGCACGCTGGGCTCGTTGGGCAGGCCCAGGCAGCCCAGGGCCGAGTGGAAGCCCTGCTGCCGGAGTTCGTCCAGCAGCGCCTGGTAGAGCGCGGCGCCCCGTCCCTTCCCGTGGTGGCCCTGGGCCAGGTAGACCGTGGTCTCCACGGCGAAGCGGTAGGCGTGCCGGGTCCGCCAGGTGGCGCCGTAGGCGTAGCCGATCACCCCGCCGTCCTCCTCCCACACGAGCCAGGGATAGGTCGCGGTCACCTTGGCGATGCGCGCCCCCATCTCGGCCGCGGAAACCGGTTCCTCCTCGAAGGTGATGATGGTGTCCCGCACGTAGGGGTTGTAGATGTCGGCCAGGGCCGGGGCGTCGGTGGGCAGGACTGGGCGGATCATCGGTGGCCTTTCCGGGGGCGCAGGACGCAGGGGCAGGGTCCGTAGAGGAGGGCCGCGGCGTCGGTCGCCACGGGCAGGCCCTCCTGGTCCCAGAGGAGCATGCCGCCGTTGAGGCAGGCCACCTGGGTGAAGCCGTGGTCGAGCAGCAGGTGCGCGGCTTCCTTGGTGTAGACGCCAGAGCTGTCGGCCAGGAGCAGGGGCCGGTCCGCGGGCAGCTCGGCGAGCAGGCCGGGGAGTTCCTCGTGGGGGATGCGGATCGTCTCCGGCACCTGGAAGGCCTTCATCTCCGCCAGCTCGTCGAGGCGGAGGTCCACCAGGACCGCGCCCTCGTTCAGCACGGCCAGCGCGTCCTTCGGCGCCAGGAAGCGCAGCCCCTGGATCACCATGCCCCTGCCCTCGAAGATGCCCATGGCCTACCTCTTGGCGGGATCCACCGCCGGACAGCAGCCGGCGCTGGCGAGGTCCTCCGGGGCCTCGGGGTACCACTTCCGCTTCAGCCAGAGGGCCACGTTGACCAAGCCGATGAGGGCGGGCACCTCCACCAGGGGCCCGATGACGGCGGCGAAGGCCGCACCATGGGCGATGCCGAAGGTGGCGACGGCCACGGCGATGGCCAGTTCGAAGTTGTTGCTGGCGGCCGTGAAGCTCAGCGTGGCGCTCTGGGGATAGGTGGCGCCGGCCTTCTTGGACAGCCAGAAGCTGACCATGAACATCACCCCGAAGTAGATCAGCAGCGGGATGGCGATGCGGATGACGTCGAAGGGCAGCTTCACGATGGTGTCGCCCTTGAGGCTGAACATCACCACGATGGTGAAGAGCAGCGCGACGAGCGTCAGCGGGCTGATCTTCGGCACGAAGACGCGGTGGTACCAGTCCAGGCCCTTGAGCTTCCCGAGCACAAAGCGCGTGAGGAAGCCCGCGATGAAGGGAATGCCCAGGTAGATGAAGACGCTCTCGGCGATCTGGCCGATGGTGATGGCGACCACTGCGCCCTGCAGGCCCAGCTTTGCGGGCAGCACCGTGGCGAAGAACCAGGCGTACACGCTGAAGAAGAGCACCTGGAAGATGGAGTTGAAGGCCACCAGGCCCGCGCAGTATTCGGTATCGCCCTTGGCCAGGTCGTTCCACACGATGACCATGGCGATGCAGCGGGCCAGGCCGATGAGGATGAGGCCCAGCATGTACTCGGGCCGGTCGCGCAGGAAGAGCACGGCCAGCCCGAACATGAGCAGGGGTCCGATGATCCAGTTCTGAAGGAGCGACAGGCCCAGCACCTTCTTGTTCCGGAAGACCAGGTGCAGCTCCTCGTACTTCACCTTCGCCAGGGGCGGATACATCATCAGGATCAGGCCCGCGGCCAGGGGCACGCTGGTGGTGCCCACGTTCCAGGCGTTGATGGCGCGGTTGAAGCCGGGCACGGCAAAGCCCAGCAGCACGCCGAGCCCCATGGCCAGGAAGATCCACAGGGTGAGGAAGCGATCGAGGAAGGACAGCCGGCCCGTGGACATGGATCCTCCTACTTGCAGTCGCAGTCGTCGCCGCAGTCGCCCTTCTGGCCGCCCGCCTCCTCGCAGGCGCAGGAACCGCCGCAGCAGCCGCCGGCGCTCTCGCCCACCAGCGTCGTCTGGGCCAGGGCCATGATCTGCGAGTGGGGATCGCCCTTCACGCGCAGGGCCATGTTGACGGCCTCGATCATGTCGTCGTTGGAGACGCCCAGCTCGGCCAGCCGGCTCTGATGGGCGCGGAAGGCGCGCTCGGCGTTGGCGCCGATGGCGGCGCCCAGGGCGATGAGGTTGAGGGTCGTCTCATCGAGGCCGGTGGTTTCGGTCGCGGCCTCGGTCTGGGGCTGGGTGGTCATGCGGGCTCCTTGGGGGTTCGTGCAGGGGGACAGGCGGTGGGGTCACAGGGATCGCAGCGCAGGGCGAGCGCCTGGGCGCGGTCGCGGGAAAGCTCGGCCTCGGCGCCGGCCATGAGGGGCCAGAGGGCCTCCAGCAGGGGGCGCACGGCGGCCTCGTCGGAGAGGGCCACGTGAACCCAGCGGCCGACCTTCCACTCGCGCACCAGGCCCGTGCGGCGCAGGCCGGTCAGGTGCTCGGACACGGTGGAGGGCGCCAGACCCAGCACCTCGGCCACCTCGCAGACGCAAAGCTCGCCCGCATGCAGCAGGGCCAGGATGCGCAGGCGCACCGGATGGGCCAGGGTCTTGAGGGTGTCCACGAGGGGACGGAGGGGGTCGGAGGTCATTTCGCTATTTCCCGAAACATCGTCATCATACCGCCGGACTCTCGGCTTGCCATACCTCGTTTTCTGATGTTTCCTGGTTCCAGCCTTCCCATCAGGAGTTCCCATGCCGCGGATCCCCGCCGCCCTGTTCGGCCTGACCCTGGCCGCCCTCCTCCAGGCCCAGTCGCCGTTTGCGGCCGCCCCGCCGACGCCTTCGCCCGTGCCGGTGCTGAAGGACTACCCGGACACCCCTGCCGGCAGGCTGCTGCGCGACATCAAGGAACACGCCGAGCTGGTCGCCCGAGTGGAGTACCTGTGCGACGTGATCGGACCCCGCCTCACGGGATCGGGGCAGCTGCGGCAGGCCCAGGCCTGGGCCATGGGGGAGATGAAGCGGCTCGGCGCGGTCAATGTCCATGAGGAGGCCTACGACTTCGGCCTGGCCTGGACGCGCGGGGTGGACAGCGCCCGCCTGCTCACCCACAACGGCATCCGCTTCCGGGTCGATCAGCTGGCCTGGACCCCGGGCACCCGGGGCGCCGTGAAGGGCGACCTGCTCCTGGTGGACGCCCGCAACCTGGAGGAACTGAAAGCCTTCAGGGGGCAGCTGAAGGGCCGCATCCTGCTGCGCACCAACCCCGACGACAAGCGCCCGCCCCTGCCCCGCCGGGGCGGTGACTTCGAGGCCTACCAGGCGGAGCAGGCCGCCATGGCGCAGTTCCTCCTCGACGAGGGCGCCCTGGCCACCCTGTCCATGTCGGGCCGCAAGAACGGCCTCAGCTTCACCAGCGGCGGGGCCGGACGCGATCCGAAGAAGCCCGCGCTCCCCGCGGCCTATGTGCCGCAGGAGCCCTACAAGATGCTGCTGCGCCTCCTCTCCCGGAAGGAGCCGGTGAAGCTGGAGCTGACCCTGGGCGGCGGTTTCTCGGCCACGCCCGTCCAGGCCCACAACGTGGTGGGCGAAATCCCCGGTCGGGAGAAACCCGGTGAAGTCGTCATCGTGGGCGGCCACCTGGACAGCTGGGACCTGGGCACCGGCGCCACGGACAACGCCACGGGCAGCTCCGTGGCCTTGGAGGTGCTGCGCGCCTTCCAGGCCACGGGCCTCAAGCCCCGGCGCACCCTCCGCGTGGTCCTCTGGAGCGGCGAGGAGCAGGGCCTGCTGGGCTCCCGCGCCTACGTGGAGGCTCACAAGGCCGAACTGGACGCCATCCAGGCCGTGCTGGTGGACGACATGGGCACCGGCATGGTGAAGGGATTCACCCTGCAGGGCCGCGAGGCCTGCCGCGGCCTCATGGCCCAGGCCATCGCCCCCCTGAACGACCTGGGCGTGAAGGACCTCTCGCTCCGCGTCATGGGCAGCACCGACCACGCGCCATTCGACCGGGCCGGCGTGCCCGCCTTCGCCGCCATCCAGGAACCGGTGGACTACTTCCTGGGCACCCACCACAGCCAGATGGACTACCCGGACCACCTGGTGCCGGACCAGCTGGTGCAGGGCGCCCAGGCCATGGCCGTCACCGCCTGGGAACTGGCGGAGATGCCGGCCCGGCTGCCGCACGGCAAGGTGGCCCTGCCCGTCACTGGGGCCGTGAATCCTTCCGGATCCCGCTGATCCTGTCGCTCAGATCCCCGGGCCCGGCTCCCGCCCCAGCAGGGCCTCGGCCTCATCCAGCGCCGAGGCCGGGCCGCTGAGGGCCAGCAGGTCCCCGGGCTGGAGCCGGGTCTCGGACCGCGGCTCCAGCAGGTGGCCTTCCCTCAGCAGGGCCACCAGGGCCACACCCGCCCCGCCGGGCAGGTCCAGCTCCTCCAGGGTCCGCCCCAGGGAGGGGCAGCGGGCCCCGATGCGAAGGGTGCGCCAGCCCCCGGAGGGGGTGGCCGCAGCGGCTTCCGAGGTGCCCCAAGGATCTCGGGCGTCCTCGCCCATCCAGTCGGAGCTCGCCTCGAGATCCCTCTGGAGGCCCCGGGCCCGGCGCCAGAGCAGCAGCGGAATGGCCAGCGCCGAGGCCGCGCCCAGGGCTCCGATGGAGGCGAGGGGGATGAGGGCCGAGACGGCCGCCAGCACGGGCAGGCCCGTGAGCAGCAGCACGCCGAGGCGCAGTCCGGTGCGGAAGGCGCGGCGGGTGTCAGGGCGGGCGCCCAGGCCGCCGGGGCCCGGCAAGTCCAGAAGACGCTCCGCCAGGACTCGGCTGCGGCGCACCATGCGGCTCACCAGCAGGGCCACCAGGCTGGCCGCAGCCAGCAGCACGGCGCCCTGGGCCAGGGTGTGCCCCAAGGTGCCGCTCCCCTCGAGCCAGGCGGCCCCGAGCCGCATCACCCGCGGCGCCAGGGCCCCCACCAGGCCGATGAGGACGGCATCCAGCAGCAGGTGCAGGAAGGTCCGGCGCACGGCGGCCCCGGGGGCCTTGCGCAAGGCCGGCGCCCGCAGGGCCGCGGCCCAGGACTGGTAGAGACTCAGGTAGGTCCTCAGCGGGGCCGGCAGGTGCCGGTCCAGGAACCGGGCCGCGGGCTCTCCGGCGGACAGGAGGGCCGGCGTGGCCAGGGCGGTGGCCACGCAGATGGCGGCCAGCAGGGCGTAGCGGGAGGGATCCACGACGCCGAGGCCGATGCCGGCACTCAGGAGGATGAAGCCGAACTCCCCCACCTGCCCCAGGGCGAGGCCGGCGCGCACGCCGAGGGCCAGAGGCAGGCCGGCCAGGGTGGCCCCCACCATCACGGACACCGCGTTCACGACGATGACCAGCGTGGTGAAGAGCAGCACCAGGGGCCAGTCGCGCCAGACGGCGGCGGGCTCCATCAGCATGCCCACCGCCACGAAGAACATGGCCGCGAAGAGGTCCCGCAGGGGATGGACCAGGTGCTCCACCTTGCGCCCCCGGCCGGATTCGCAGACCAGCATCCCCGCCACGAAGGCGCCCATGGCCACGGAGAAGCCCGCCCAGGCGGCGAGCTGCGCCAGCCCGAAGCAGAGGCCGGCACCCACCACCAGCAGGACCTCGTCGCGCGCGTGATCCGCCACCCAGCGCACGGCGGGGGGCACCACCAGCCGCCCCGCGCCCACCAACACGGCGAGGAACACCGCCAGCTTCAGCAGGGTGCCCGCGATGGCCCCGGCGCTGGGGCCGCCCAGGGAGGCCGCCGCCGTGAGGGCCGCCAGCAGCAGCACGGCGTGGAGGTCCTCCACCAGCAGGACGCCCAGCACGGTCTCCTTCAGCGGGCCGCGGATGCCGCGCTCGTCGAAGAGCTTGGCGAGGATCATGGTGGAGGCGATGGCCAGGCTGGCCCCGAAGAAGGCACTCTCCAGGGGGGTCCACCCCAGCAGGCGGGCCACGAGGAAGCCGACCACCAGCTGGGTGCCCACCTGGAGGGTGCCCGTGAGCAGGGCCGGCGGTCCCGCATGGAGCAGCTTCGGCAGGCTGAACTCCAGGCCGATGGTGAACATCAGCAGGATGACACCCAGCTCGCCCATGAGCCGCACATTGCCCAGGTCCGCCACCAGCGGCACGGGCACATGGGGGCCCACGATCATGCCCGCCAGCAGGTAGCCCAGGACCGCCGGCTGCTTCAGCTTCTGGAACAGCACCGACGTCAGTGCGGCGACGCCCAACACCGTCGCCAGATCCAGCAGGAGGCGCGCATGCCCCTCCATGCCTCAGCCCTTGGCCAGCCGCGTGAGGATTTCCAGGGCGTCCGCGGGCCCCATGACCAGCAGCTCGTCCCCCGTCTGGAAACGCTCCTCGCCCGAGGGGTTGAATCGCAGCCCCGAGCCCGGATGCACCAGGCCCACCAGCAACGAGCCCGTGGCATGGCGCAGGCGGGCCTCCCGCAGGGTCTGGCCCACCAGCGGGGAGTCCGGCGCGATGGCGATGCGCTCCAGCCCAAGCTCGAGCTGCTCCTGCTGCAGCACGATGTCGAAGAAGTTCATCATCTCGGGCTTGAGCAGCAGGCCCGCCATGCGGCGGCCGCCGATCTCGTAGGGGCTCACGATGTGATCGGCCCCGGCGGCCCTCAGCTGGCGTTCGGTGCCCAGCTTGGCACTGCGGGCCACCACCGGCAGATCCGGCCGCAGCTGCTTCACGGTGAGCGTCACCAGGACGTTGTCGGCATCGGTGGTGAGGGCCGTGATGAGCCCCCGGGCCGTCCGGACGCCCGCGCGCTCCAGCATCAGCTCCTCCATGGCATTGCCGTAGAGGATCAGCTCCCCGGCGAAGCGGGGGCTGCGGCCCTTGGTCTCATCCTGCTCGATGATCACGAAGGGGACGCCGGCCTTCTTCAGTTCCCAGGCGGCCTGGAAGCCCATCTTCCCGAAGCCGCAGACGATGATGTGGTCCTTGAGGTCATCCAGGCGTTTCTGCATGCGGCGCTCCATGATGTAGCCCTTGAGGTCGCCCTCCAGGAGCAGGGCGGTCAGGTTCGAGAGGGCATAGGTGGCCACGCCCAGACCGACGATGAGGTAGAAGATCGTGAAGATCTTGGTCCGGGCGTTCACCTCCCCCAGCTCCCGGAAACCCACGGTGAACAGGGTGGTGATGGCCATGTAGAAGCTGTCGAGGGCATTGAGGTGCGACAGCCAGTGGTAGCCCAGCCCGCCGCACACGATGACCGCCACCAGCAGCGCCAGGGTGTAGCGCAGGCGCCTGATGGGTCCATCCTGCCGCGCGTCCCGCGCCTCGGGGAATGGCGCCCGGCCCTTCACCTCAGCCGCCGATGCCGGGCTTGATGGCGAAGTTGGCCGTGCTGTGGGCCACCAGGTGCTCACCGCAGGTGAGCCGGCAGGCCAGGATGCCGCTGCGGCCGGAGATCCGCACCACCTGGGCCTCGCCGCGCACCTCGCCCCGGGCGGGCTCCAGGTAGCGGATGTGCAGGTCGGAGGTGGCGAACGGCATGGCCCCATCGAAGGCCGTGCTGAGGGCGAGGGCGCTCACCATGTCGGCGATGGTGGCCAGCACGCCGCCGTTCACCGTCCCCCGGGAGCCGTTGATCACGGCCTTGGTGGGCTGGAGCACCATCGTCGCCTGGCCGGGCGCCACACTTTCGATGGTGAGCCCCCAGCCGCTGATGAGCGGCCAGGGGTGGAACCGTTCGCGCAGGCGCTCCAGGAGATCCGGAGCGAGGGTCTCAGGGATGTGCGGCTTGGCCATGGCCCAGGATAGCTCCATTCCGGCCGGTCACGGCGAAGGAGCCCCGGTTTCACGGCGCCGTCACCTCCGCATGGCGCAATGGATCCGGAGGATCCCATGTCCCTTCGTGCGCTCGCCGCCTCGTCCCTGCTCCTGTTCGGCCTGGCCTGCCAGCCGGTGGAGGAGCTCCCCGCCAAGCCGAAGGCGGCCGCAGCCCCGGTCGCCGCGAAGCCGGTGGATCTGCCCGCCTACGCGGCCGAGCACACCGTCTCCGGCGAGCTAAAGAGCGTGGGTTCGGATTCCATGGAGCCCCTGATGGTGCTCTGGGGCGAGGACTTCAAGAAATTCCATCCGCGCCTGACCACCAACTTCATCTGCAAGGGTTCGGCCACGGCGCCGCGGGCCCTCCTGGACGGCAGCGCCCTCGTCGGGCAGATGAGCCGCGAGATGACGGACCAGGAACTGGCGTCCTTCCAGGCCAAGTACGGCTACGCGCCCACCCGGATCCCCGTGGCCGTCGACGCCCTCGTGGTCTACGTCAACGCCAACAACCCGGTGAAGCAGCTCCGCATGGAGGAGATCGACGCCATCTTCTCCACCACCCGCAAGGCCGGAGCCAAGCGCGACATCCAGCGGTGGGGCGACCTCGGCCTCGGAGGCGACTGGAAGCAGCGGGACATCCAGGCCTACGGCCGCGACGAGAACTCCGGCACCCGCGCGTTCTTCCGCGAGCACGTGATGAAGAAGGGCGACTTCAAGCCCGGCGTGAAGGCCTTCATGGACCAGTTCGCGGTGGTGGAGGCCCCGGCGGTGGACGGGGGCGGCATCAGCTACGGTCCCCTGCAATACGCCAACCGCATGGTGAAGGGCGTGCCCGTGGCCTCCTTCGGCAGCGACCGCTTCGTGGAACCCACCCTCGAGACCATCCAGAACGCGACCTATCCCCTGACCCGGTTCCTCTACATCTACGTGAACAAGGCCCCGGGCCGGGCCCTGGATCCCGCCGTGAAGGAGTTCCTCCGCTTCGTGCTGTCCCGCGAGGGCCAGGCGGCCGTGACCAGCTTCGGCGCCGTGGCCATTCCCGGCGACCTCGCCGCCATGGGCGCGGGCAAGCTGAACTGAGGCCCCCATGCCGATCCTGCTCCCGCTGATGATCCCGTGCCTGCTGAGGGTGGGCCTGCTGAGCGCGGGCCCCGCGCCCCTGCCACCGCCGTCGCCCCGCGCCCCCATCCTGCAGCTGCCCTCCCCGGCCCCGGCCAAGGGTGCCGCGGAGCTCCGGCTCCAGGAGGGCGAGCCGGTCTATGCGGTGCCGGCCGGGCTCGAGCTGCCCCTGCGGATCGAGGGGGACCTCACAGCGCCCCCAACCGATCCCGGGCGCACCCTCCTCCACCTCAGCCTGGAGGCACCGGTGTACGACTCCCGGCACCGGGCCCTGCTGCTGCCCGCGGGCACCCGGCTGGTGGGGCTGGTCCATCTGCTGCGCGGCGAGTACCGCTTCGTGGCCTTCCAGTCCCTGACCCTGCCGGATGGCCGCACCCTCGCGGCCCCGGACGAGGGGTTCCGCCTGGGACCTGGGAGCCGGCTGACCATCCAGGATGGGGGCCGGGCCACGCTCACCGTGGCCCGGCCGCTCCGCCTCGAGGCGTTCGGGAGACCTTAGACCCTAGAGCTTCAGCACGCCCTTGAGCGTCTCGGCCATGTCCTGGAAGACCTTGGTCTGGATGCTGTGGGGATGCTCCGCCACGAAGGGCTTGCCGCTGTCCCCACCCTCGCGGATGGCCAGGTCGATGGGCACCTCGCCCAGGAAGGGGAGCTCCATGCGGATGGCCGCGGCCTTCACGCCGCCGTGGCCGAAGATCTGGGTCTCCTTCCCGCAGCCGGGGCAGATGAAGCTGCTCATGTTCTCGATGATGCCGAGCACGGGCACCTTCACCGTGCCGAACATCCCGATGGCCTTCTTGGCGTCGAGGAAGGCCACGTCCTGCGGCGTGCTGACGATGACCGCGCCGTCCACCTGGGCGTTCTGGATGAGCGTGAGCTGCACGTCGCCGGTGCCGGGCGGCAGGTCGATGAGCAGCACGTCCAGGTCGCCCCAGGCCACGTCCTTCAGGAACTGCTGGAGGGCCTTGTTGAGCATGGCGCCGCGCCAGATGACCGGCCGGTCCTCCTCGATGAGCAGGCCCATGGACATGACCTTGATGCCGAACTTCTCGAGGGGCAGGATCTGGCCGTCCGGCGTGCCCAGGGGCGAGTCCTTGAGGCCCAGCATCATGGGGATGGAGGGACCGTAGATGTCCGAGTCCAGCAGCCCCACCTTCAGGCCCAGCTGGGACAGGGCGATGGCCAGGTTGGCCGTGACCGTGCTCTTGCCCACGCCGCCCTTGCCGGAGCCCACCACCACGCAGCGCTTGATGCCGGGGATGAGGTTCTTGAACTCCACCTGGGCGGTCTTCTCCCAGCCGATCTCGATCTCCACGTCCGTGACCCCGGGCTGCCGGCGGATCAGGCCCTCCAGGGCCTCCTTGATGGCCGCCACGCGATCCCGGTAGGCGTCCATGAGCTGGAGCAGCACCGTCACCTTGCCCTCGGTGACATCGATGCCCTTCACGGCCTTCAGCGTGGTGAGGGTGGCGTTGGTCCCGGGGACGGTGTAGGCATTCAGGGCTTCGAACAGGGCGGCGCGGCTGATCTTGGTCATGCGGATCTCCAGCCCATTAGTCTGCCACGGGGAATGAATGGCCGACACCGCACGGCGCGGTCTTCTCCCGTCAGAGTTCCAGCCGAGGCAAGGTCCCCTGGCCTCGGCGTGGGGGACCGCGGGGGTGTGCGCGCAGCGCGACCCTAGCTCCTCGCAACGCATGTGTTGCGAGGGGAACCCCCGGAGAGGCTCAAATGTCCGGGTCCAGCGGCCCCAGCTTCTGGGTCAGGGCGCCCACGCCGCTGGCCAGCAGGGTGTGCTCGTAGATGCGGAGCTGGCTGCGGAGCGGGGGGTCCTGGAAGTCCAGGCCCCGGCGCAGCACCTCGCCATCCGGCCCGAGCACCCGGCCCTTGAGCGTGTCGTGCAGCTGGAGCTCCACCATCTCCATCACCTGGGCCGCCAGGATGGGATCGACAAGGGGGAAGGCCAGCTCCACCCGGCGGTCGAGGTTCCGCGGCATGAGGTCGGCGCTGGAGAGAAGGGTCTCGGGCCGCCCGTCGTTCGCGAAGTGGTACACCCGGGCATGCTCCAGGAACCGGTCCAGGATCGACAGCGCCCGGATGTTCTCCGACAACCCGGGAACGCCGGGCCGCAGGCAGCAGGTGCCCCGCACGATGAGATCCACCTTCACGCCCTCGCGGCTGGCCTCGTAGAGCAGCTGGATGAGCTGGGGATCCACCAGGGCGTTCATCTTGAGCACCATGCGGGCGGAGCGCCCCTTCCGCGCATGGCCGATCTCCCGCTGGATGCGCTCCTTGAGGGCCTTCTTCAGGTACTGGGGGGCCAGCAGGATCTGGTTGAACCGCGGCGGGCGGGTATAGCCCGTGAGCATGTTGAAGAGGTTGGAGAGATCCTCGCCGAATTCCGGCCGGGCGGTGAAGAGGCCCAGGTCCGAGTAGAGGCGGCTGGTGCGCTCGTTGTAGTTGCCCGTGCCCAGGTGGCAGTACCGTTTGATGCCGCCGGCCTCCTGGCGTACCACGAGGCAGGCCTTGCAGTGGATCTTGTGGTTGGGCAGGCCGTAGACCACATGCACGCCGGTCTTCTCCAGGCGGCGCGCCCAGGCGATGTTGGCGGCCTCGTCGAAGCGCGCCCGCAGCTCCACGATGGCTGCCACCTGCTTGCCCCGCTCCGCGGCGCGCTCCAGGGCCGCCGCCACGGGGCTGCTGGCCGTCACGCGGTAGAGGGTCATCTTGATGGCGAGGACCTTGGGATCCTCCGCCGCCTCCCGCACGAAGCGCACCACGCTGTCGTCGAAGCTCTGGTAGGGGTGGTGCAGGAGGATGTCGTTGCGGGCGATGACGTCGAAGAGGCTCCCCGCCTGGTCGAGCTGGGGCACGGGCAGGGGGGGCAGCGGCGTATCCTTGAGGTGCGGAAGGTCCAGCTGGCTGCAGAGCTGCATCAGATCCGAGAAAGCCGTCAGGCCCAGGCTGGGATAGAGGTCCTCGGGACTCAGCTCCATCTCCTCGATGAGCATGTCCAGCACCTTGGCCGACAGACCGTGCTCGTACTGGAGGCGGACCACGGCGCCGCGGCGGCGGTCACGCAGGCTCTCCTCCACGGTCTTGAGCAGGTCCTCGGAGGGGTCCTCCTCCACCGGCAGGTCCGAGTCGCGGGTCACCCGGATCGCGTGGCAGCTCTTCACCGTGTAGCCCAGGAAGAGGCGGGACAGGTGGTGGCGCACCACGTCCTCGAGCATCACGAACGCATGCGTCCCGGGGGCCGATGGCACCCGCAGGAACCGCGAGGCCAGGCCCGTGGGCACATGGATGAACGAGAGCTCCGAGGCCGGCAGGTCCCCGTCCAGCAGGTCCTCATCCGGCTCCAGCTCCACCACCAGCACCAGGGCCCGGTTGCCCAGGCGGGGGAAGGGATGGCCGGTGTCCACGGCGAGGGGCGTGATCAGGGGCAGCAGGCTGCGCTCGAAGTAGTCCAGGAGGAACGCCCCCTGGGCCTCGTCCAGGTGCCTCGGATCCAGGATGCGGATGCCCGCGGCCTCCAGCTGGGGCTCGAGGATGGCGTGGAAGAGCTCATGCTGGCGGGCCGAGTAGGCGTGGATCCGGGAGGACACCCGCTCCAGCAGCTGGCGGGGCGTGAGGCCATCGGGGCCGGGCTGGTTGATGCCGGCGTCGATCTGCCGCCAGATGCCGGCCACCCGCACCATGAAGAACTCGTCCCAGTTGCTGGACACGATGCTGAGGAACTTCACCCGCTCCAGCAGGGGCACCGTGGAATCCTCCGCCTCCTCCATGACCCGGGCGTTGAAATCCAGCCAGCTCAGTTCGCGATTGAGCAGTTCCTCGGGGCGGGGGATGGGGTGGAACACGGGAGGCCTCTGGGTCCGGAGCGTATCGTCCGGATGTAACGCCCTGATGGTACAGGCCATAGAGTGCCACTCGCCAAGAACTTCCTTTGTTTTCCGGGCTTTCTAGGGCAGAATCGGGGATTCGGCCCTCCATGAGGAGACGCCGTACGGTCCGCCCGGACCCACCACCAACGAGAGGGCAGCCAGGCCCGTGCCGGGGCTGCCAGGTAGGAGGAATCCCATGTCCCAGGAAGTCCTGATCGTTCCCAAGCGCGAGACCTTCGGCAAGGCCGCCATCCGCGACCTCAAGAAGAGCGGCATGATCCCGGCCGTCGTCTACGGCCTGAACGAAGCCCCCATCGCCATCGCCATCAGCCCCAAGGCCGTGGCCCGTGTGCTGGCCAGCGATGCCGGCATGAACTCCGTGATGTTCCTCCAGCGCGAGGGCACGGACATCAAGCGCCACGTCATCATCAAGGACCTGCAGCGCGACCCCATCACCGGCCGTCTGGCCCACGTGGACTTCATGCGTGTGGACATGACCCACAAGGTGCGCGTGAAGGTGCCCGTGCGCCTGGTCGGCACCTCCATCGGCGTGAAGAGCATGGGCGGCGTCCTCGACTTCGCCCACCGCGAGATCGAGCTCGAGTGCCTGCCCAGCATCATCCCCGCCCACATCGACGTGGACGTGACCAACCTGGCCGTGGGTGACAGCATCCGCTTCGAGCAGATCGCTCTCATGCCCAATGTCGCCTTCATCGGCGATGCGCACCAGACGGTCTGCTCCGTCCGCGGCAAGGCTGCCGAGGAAGAGGAAGCCGCCGCTCCCGCCGCGGCTGCTGCCGAGCCGGAAGTGGCCAAGAAGGGCAAGAAGGAAGAGAAGAAGTAGCTTCCGGCGATCAGCCGTCAGCCAGAAACGGGCGCCTCGCGGTGCCCGTTTTTTTGAGTGCTTGACAAAAGTAAGTACTTACTTACATTCGAACCATGGACCGATCAACCCTGGAGCTCACCCCGAAACGCGCGGAGATCGCAGACGCCGCCCTGCGCATCATCGAGACCCGGGGCATCGCCGCCCTCACCACCAGCGCCTTGGCCTCGGAGCTAGGGGTGAGCAGCGGGGCGCCCTTCCGCCACATCGCCAACCGGGAGGAGCTGCTGGAGGCCGTGGTCCTGCGGGTGGAGGAGCTGATCCTCGGCACCTTCCCCCGGGCGACGGACCCGCCCCTGGAGCGCATCCAGTCCCTCATCCGGGCCCGCGCGAAGGTGATCGGCGGCCACCGGGGCATCGGGCGGCTGATGTTTTCCGAGCAGTTCGCCCTGGCCCTGCCGGAGGCCGCCGCGGTGCGCCTGCGGGGCGTGGTCACCCGGACCCAGGCCTTCCTCCTGGAGGCGCTCCGGGAGGCCCAGCAGCAGGAGGCCGTCCGCACCGACCTGCCGCCGAAGGCCCTGGTGACCGTGGTCTTCGGGCTGCTCATGCACCTCGTCTACGCCCAGGCCGCCGGCCAGGGCCGGGCCACGGATCCCGGCGAAACCTGCGCGACCCTGCTCGCCCTCCTCCAACCCCCTTCCACCCGCTGAACCGGCGGCATCCCTCGGAGTTTCCCATGCGAAGGTTCCCCTTCCCGGCCCTGTTGACGGCCCTCCTGGTCGCCCTGCCCCTGGGCGCCCACTGCGATGCCCTGGACGGTCCCGTGGTCGTCGCCGCCCGGCAGGCGCTGGCCAAGGGCGACGTGAACCCCGTTCTCGCCTGGGTGAAGGCGGAGGACGAGGCCCAGATCCGCGCAGCCTTCGCCCGCACCCTCAAGGTCGGCGCCCTGGGCCCGGAGGCGAAGGAGCTGGCCGAAGCCTACTTCTTTGAAACGCTGGTGCGGATCCACCGCGCCGGCGAAGGCGCCCCCTACACGGGCCTCAAGCCCGCGGGCCTGGACTTCGGCCTTGCCATCCCCGCCGCGGACCAGGCGCTGGCCTCCGGCGACCTGAAGCCCGTGTTCGAGCTCATGCACGGCGTCCTCAAGCCGGGCCTCGAGGCCCGCTTCAAGGAGGCCCGGGCCGCCCGGAGCCAGGCCACGCCGGATCCCGCCTCCGGCCGCAAGGCCGTGGCCGCCTACGTGACCTTCCTCCACTACGTGGATGGCGTCTACCAGACGGCCGCCCGGGGCGGTTCCCCCGCCGAAGGCCCCGAAGCGGAAGCCCACCACCAGCACTGAGGCCGTGAACTGGTCCGCCTGACAGCCGACCGCTGATAGCTGATAGCTTCAACCCATGTGGACCCTCGTTCCCCTCGGCAACCCCGGCCCCGACTACCAGGACACCCGACACAACCTGGGTCGCCTCATGCTCCAGCGCTGGATGGCGGACCGGGGCCTGGCGCCGTCGCCTTCGAAGCGGTTTCCGTCCGGCGCGCTCTATCCGCTGACGGGTCACCTCCAGGCCCTGGTCCCCGCCACCTACATGAACCTGTCCGGAGAGGCCTGCGCCCAGGCCGGGGCCGCGGGTCTCTATCCCCGGCGCATGGTGCTGCTCTACGACGACAAGGACCTGCCCCTGGGCACGGGCCGCTTCCGGCTCGACGGCTCGGCCGGCGGCCACAACGGCCTCCGCTCCGTCTTCGAGTGCCTGGGCACCACGGACATCGCCCGCCTGCGCCTGGGCATCGGCCCTTTCCAGCGGCCCCTGGTGGACTTCGTGCTGGAGCCCTGGACCGACCCGGAATGGGCGCGCATCGACGCCCTGGACGATCCCTTCGCCCGCTTCCTGGAGCTGCTGGACGCCACCGAGGATCTGGGTGGCCTGGCGAACCTGGTGAACCCGGCGACCTTCTGGGAACCGGCCGGAGACCAGAGAGTGCCCGCAGACCTCGGGTGATGCACTTGGTGCCGACGGGAACCCTGGTCGAAGGGCTCCCTCCAGCCTGCTCGGGCGGTCGCCACGGAAAAACTTTCATGGCCGTGGCTCGGACCGGCCTCCCTTGAGTGAAGAGATCATGGCGCTTAGGCCGGGCACACCTCCGCAGGGAGGGGCAGTCGATAGAACAAATGGTGTATCTACATTGACTTGCATGAATCCAGAGGCGGCACCACCCTTCAGGTCCAATGTTCCCTGAGGAGGTGTGCATGACCTTCCTGAAGACCTTCACCCTCGGCCTCGCCCTCGCAGCTCTGCCACTGGCCATCACTTCTGGATGCGACAAGAAGGCCCAGTCCGAATCCACCGAATCCAAGGATTTCGCCAGCAAGGTCGCCGAGGCCCAGCAGGCTGAAGGTCAGGCCCAGGGCGCCGCCAAGGCCCAGGCCGAGGCCATGGCCAAGGCCGGGCTGCAACCCAACGCCACGGGCATCCCGTTGACGGAGGACCAGCGCGCCCTCCTGGAGACGCGCGTCAAGGCCGAGAAGAACAACAGCACCGCCGCCCTCCTGCAGGAGATCCTGGACCGCGACAAGCAGATCGGTGAACTCAATGCCAAGGTGGCCCGGCTCCAGGCCCAGCTGCCCAAGCCCCAGATCGCCACCGAGAAGGACAACCACTTCGCCATGGCCCTGCGCTTCCTGAAGGGCAAGGGTCTCTCGGAGGAAAAGGCCAGGACGCTCGCCGCCCGGGCGAACATCCTGGAAGACCTCCAGCCTGGCTGGCAGGTCTACCAGCAGTATGCTGGCGGCGCCTACCTCACGGCCGTCACCCAGGGCAAGGCCGCCATCGGCCCCACCGAGTATCTGCACAACCAGCGGGCGGCCCTGCAGAAGGATCGCGATGACCTCTCCGGCCAGGTGCAGGACCTGCAGGCTGAGCGGACCAAGGTGCAGGAGGAGGTGGACGCCCTCCACACCGAGAAGAGCACCCTGATGTCCCAGGTGAGCGAGCTGACGACCCTGAGCCAGGCCCAGAAGGCCAAGCTCAACTCGATGCACTACCTGGTCGGCCAGCGCCGGCAGCTGGTCAACGAGGGCGTCATCGTGGTGCCGGTCTTCGCCAAGGACCGCATGGGTCCCAAGGCCGTCGCCTCCCGCTTCGAGAAGGACCTGCCCCTGGATGAGCCGAATCCCACGGTCCAGATCCAGGCTTCCGACGTGGGCCTCGCCAAGATCAGCAAGGTGAACGTGGTGCCCGGCTCCCTCCAGAAGGACAAGGACTACACCGTGATCCTCGCCGATGACCGGAAGAACGCCACCATCCGCATCCTCGATCCCGAGCGCCTGCGCAACGACCGCGTGGTGTTCGCTGTGACGGATTGAGGGCCCCCCCAATGGGTGAGCCAGGAAAGCGGGGGCCCCACCCCCGCTTTCCTGGCGTTTGGACAGGCGGGGCTGGTTCCAGACTTTCCATTGATCTCAAGCCCTTTCCACGCGAAACTACCTGTTCGCGTCCTCCGCTGGAGGGCGTCTTCCTTGCTCCCCGGAACCCATTGGGGGGCTTCACATCCACAAGGAGGACAGATGCGTCACTACGAGACCATCTTCATCGCCTCCCCCACGCTGACGGACGAGCAGAGCGATGAGCTCGTCAAGCAGTTCGAGGGGATCATTGCGGAGCAGGGTGGCGAACTGCTCAAGACCGACAAGTGGGGCCGCAAGAAGCTGGCCTACGAAGTCCAGAAGTTCAGCGAGGGCTACTACACGCTCTTCGAGATGAACGCCGGGCCCGACCTCATCGCCGAGCTGGAGCGCCGCTTCCGCAACAACGATTCGGTCATCAAGTACCTGAGCGTCCGCATGGACGAGGCCGAGAAGGCCGCGGGCCGCGCCAAGCAGCGCATCGAGCGCGAGGCCAAGCGCAAGGCCCAGGCCGGCATCAAGGATCGCGCACCTGAGGAGGTGGTCGGATGAAGCGCCGAGCTGACGCCAAGAAGGGCAAGCCCAAGAAGAAGAAGGCTTTTGGGGGACGACGCGCGAAGTTCTGCAAGTTCTGCGTCGAGAAGTCCACCATGATCGACTACAAGGACGTGAAGACCCTCCAGGCCTTCACCCCCGAGCGCGGCAAGGTGCTGCCCCGCCGCACCAGCGGTGTGTGCGCCGTCCACCAGCGCGCCCTCGTCGAAGCCATCAAGCGCGCCCGCAACATCGCGCTGCTGCCGTTCGCCACGGACTAGCCCTGGTGCTGATGGACTTTCAACGAAGAGGGGGCCAATCGGCCCCCTCTTCGTTTCCGCACGAAAGCCTCCCTCGGCAGGGCTCCACTGGAGCCCCGCCGCCCCTTCGGGGCCGGTCGCCTTCTGCCGTCCACCAGCGCGCCCTCGTCTAACCCATACCGCGCGCCCGCGGGCCGGCGGGGCCCCGCTCCGAAGGCTCCCCCAGAGCCTTCGGAGCGACCCGCATCCTCCCTCGCATCGCGCTGCCGCCGTTCGCCACGGACTAGTCCTGGCGCTGACGGACTTTCAACGAAGAGGGGGCCAATCGGCCCCCTCTTCGTTTCCGCACGAAAGCCTCCCGAGGAGGAGGCGCCCTGCAGGGAGGCCGCCCGTTTGGAGGCGATATGAGCCCGTTCGGGGGGACACGATTGCCCGGAGCAGGGAAACCGGGGATCGTACCTTCACGCAATGGGCCGTCCATCCCCCTGCTCACGAACAAGAGGCGTCATGACCGTCATGGAATCCCTGTGGTTGCGGATGCTGTTGAGCCTCGGGCTGTGCCTCGGCGGCGCGGGACTCGCCGGCCAGGAAGTCCCGGATCCCTTCGGGGCCGTGGCGGCCCTCAAGCCCGGGCCGGTCCGGAATCTCGAGCAGCAGGCCACCTTCACCGTGGGGAACGCGCACATCCAGTTCACGGGACACTGGGCCCCGCTGCTGCGTGGGGACCAGAAGGTCGGGCTCTTCCTGGAAGGGAATGGCAGCTTGACCTACGTCTCATCCTTCGAGCCCGAATGGCCCATCCTCGAGCGCAACTGCAAGGACCTGGGGATGGTCACCCCGACCCGGGAAGGCCAGACCCGCATGGTCGCCTTCCCCTTCACCCGGGCCCGGATCCTGCTGGCCGGGGCCTCCTTCCCGACCTGGGGCGGCGACAGCTCGGGAGACTTGACGGGCCTGGCCGCCTTCGTGGAGCGGTGGCAGAAGGTGGATGGGTACTTCCCGGACCATCTGCTGGCCGCCCAGGCCATGAACGCTCCGGGCCGGATGGTGGCCTTCATCGAGCTGGAGAGGAACGACCAGCGCTGGCTCTACCGGTACGACGGCGTCGACGCCATGGAAGAGACCCTGGCCGTCGTGCGCCCGCTCAGGAGTTCCATCCCGGACCTCGGGGACTGGCATGATCCGGTGACCGTCTCCCGGCAGTTCCTCGGGTGGAACCCCCGCAAGGACCCGACGCCCGTGCATGTCCGGATCAACGCCCTGGAGGTGGACCTCCGGACCGCGGACAACCGGCAGGCGGCAATGACGGTCCAGGAGACCCTCATGCCGCTCGAGGATGGGCTGCGGGTGGTCACCTTCGACCTCTGGTCCACCCTCGCGGAACCCACCGGAACCCGCCATCTCCGGATCAAGCGGGTGGTGGATGGGACGGGGGCCGCCCTGGCCTTCAGCCACTCCCACGACAAGCTCGCGGTGTGCTTTCCGGCCCCGGCGACCCGCGGGGTGCCACTCACGCTCCGGCTGGAATACGACGGCGACTTCCTGATCCGGCCCCGGGGCGACAACTACTGGCAGCTCGGCGTCAAGGAAGGCTGGTATCCCACCCTCGAGAACCTCAGCGGCGAGTGGTACACCTTCCACGGCACGGTCCGGACACAGGGCGAATGGCAGGCCTTCCTCCCCGGGGACACCGTCCGCCGGGAGAAGGATGGGGTCTGGAACCTCGTGGAGACCCGGACGGACCGGCCCATCTGTTTCGCCACCATCCTGGGCGGGAAATATTCCGTGGATGAGGAGGTCCGCGATGGGCTGACGGTGAGGATCGCCACCTACGGCTTCAAGCCAGGGGCCGTGAACAAGGTCTTCAAGGAACAGACCCGCAACGTCATCCGCTACTACGAGACCTTCCTCGGGCCCTTCCCCTTCAAGGAATTCCTGATCATCGAGAAGAACGAATGGGGCTATGGCCAGGCGCCGCCGGGGATGATGTACATCACCCGGGACGCGTTCGAGCAGGCCCAGACGATCCGGCAGATGCAGGAGCTCGCCGACCTGGTCGGGCGCTACCGGGGGAGGAACATCTCCATCAGCACCATGGACGTGCGCCATGTCCTGGCCCACGAGATCGCCCACCAGTACTGGGGCATCGTGGTGAAGATGCCCAGCCGGCACGACCAGTGGGTGACGGAATCCTTCGCCGACTATTGCGCCGGTCTCTACGAACGGGACTACAAGGGCAAAGGCCGCTTCGACAAGGACATCGCCACCTGGAGGTCCGACGCGGAACGCTCGAAGGACCAGGGGCCCATCCCGCTCGCCAATGACATCCATTTCGACGACCGCTACGAGTCCTTCCTGGCCCGGAGGGACCTCCTCTATGCCAAGGGGCCGGTCCTGCTCCATGCGCTCCACCAGGAGCTGGGCGACCAGGTCTTCCTCACCTGGCTGAAATCAAGCCAGACCAACTTCCGCTGGAAGTTCGCCAGCACGGCGCGGCTCTTCGACCTCCTCAAATTCATCACCAAGAAGGACTACACGCCCTTCCTCGACACCTATTTCTGGGGCCTCGGTCTGCCGCCCGCAAAGCCATGACCCGCATCGCTCCCGGCAGCCCGCCCGCCAGGGGTGGGGCCGGACCCTCCTTGCCTGCCGGGCTGGGGTAAGCTGGAGGCATGTCTGAACCCACGCCCGCGCCCAGGCTCCCCATGCCCCTCCGCCGCAAGAAGGCCATCCTGGCGGCCTGGAAGCCGCTGCTGCTGCAGTGGCTGGTGCCGGGAGCGGGGTACTGGGTCATCGGCGAGAAGGGCCGGGCCAAGGCCTTCTTCGGGGTCTGGCTGCTCTTCTGCCTGCTGGCGGCGTTCCAGCTGCAGGCCGGCGCCGTGGACGGCGTGAAGGGCGGCGTCTTCGTGCCCGTGGCGGGAGCCTGGCTCCCCACCCTCGGCGCGTTCGGCACCCTGGGCATCGGACCGGTCTATGGCGCCTTCGCCTGGGCCTTCGGCGGGGCGGGCACCGAGCCCGTGCGCACGCTCACGCAGGAGTACGGGGCCACCTATGTGATGGTCGCCGGTCTCCTCAACTGGCTCTGCTGCTTCGACCTCTGGGACCGCATCACGGGCCGCTGGGTCTTCCGTCTCCCCAAGGACGAGCAGGAGAAGATCGCCAAGGGCGAGTAGCGGCTCAGCCCTCGGTCTTGAGGGACTTGGCCAGCAGCTGGGCCCGGATGAAGGCGTCGATGTCCCCGTCCAGCACCTTCTGGGTCTGGCTCGTCTCCTCGCCGGTGCGGTGGTCCTTCACCATCTGGTAGGGCTGGAGCACGTAGCTGCGGATCTGGCTGCCCCAGGCCACGTCGGCCTTGTCGCCGCTGGCGGCGGCCACCTTGTCCAGGAACTTGCGCTGTTCCAGCTCGTAGAGCCGCCCCTGCAGCACCTTCAGGGCCGTCGCGCGGTTCTTGATCTGGCTGCGCTCGTTCTGGCAGCTCACCACGATGCCCGTGGGCAGGTGGGTGAAGCGCACGGCCGATTCGGTGCGGTTCACGTGCTGGCCGCCGGCCCCGCTGGCCCGGAACACGTCGATCTTGAGGTCCTTCTCGGGGATGTCGACGTTGATGGTGTCGTCCAGTTCGGGGCTGACGTACACCGCCGCGAAGCTCGTGTGGCGCCGCTTGGCGGAATCGAAGGGGCTGATGCGCACGAGGCGGTGGACGCCGGCCTCGGCGCGCAGGTAGCCGTAGGAGAAGGGGGCGTTGACGATGAAGGTGGCGCCCTTGATGCCCGCCTCCTCGCCGTCCTGGTAGTCGATCATCTCCGTGGCCCAGCCCTTGGACTCGCAGAAGCGCAGGTACATGCGGAGCAGCATGGCCGCCCAGTCCTGGCTCTCGGTACCGCCCGCCCCGGGGGCGATGGCCACGATGGCGTGGTTGTCGTCGAGGTCGCCGCTGAGCATCATGCGGAGCTCGGCGTCCTCGATGGCCTTGCGGAGGCTGCCCTCGACGCTCTCGGCCTCGATCAGCATGTCCGCATCCTCGCGGGCCAGCTCCAGACCGGTCTCCAGGTCCTCCAGTCCGCCCGAGAGGCGCTTGGCCAGGGCGATGTCATCGGTGATCGAGCCCCGCTTCTGGAGGAGGGGCTTGGCGGCATCCGGATCATCCCAGAAGCCGGGGGCCGTGGTCCGCTCCTCGATCTGTTCCAGTTCCAGGGCCTTGCGCTCGGGGTCGAGGTGGGCGACCAGCTGCCGGACCCGGGGCTCCAGTTCATTCTTGGCCCGCACCAGGGTCTCGAAATCCATCGTCCGCCTCTCCAGCCCGACCTTCCGGGGAACCTTTAAGTTTAAGCGGATCGGGGATCGGCCGTCCCCAAGGTATTCTGATCGGATGCATGACACGACCCCTGTGCTGCCCGCCGATCTGGAGCCCACCGCCCGTGGGGTCCTGTCCGGCCATGGGGGCGTGACCCTGGCCTGGGCACGCTGGGAGCACCCGGAACCCAGGGGCCGGGTGGTCATTTCCCACGGATACGGGGAGCATGGCGAACGCTACCGGCATACGGCCCACTGGCTGCACGGCCTGGGCTGGTCCGTGTCGAGCATGGACCACAGCGGCTTCGGCCGGTCCGGCGGCATCCGGGGCGATGCGGACGGCATCCGCGCCTTCGTGGACGACTTCGCCCTCTTCCTCCGCCAGGAGCGGCGCCACGACGCCGAGCGCACCGGGGCCACGGCCCGGATCGTGGACGGCGTGCCCATGCCGCCCCTGCCCGTCTGCCCCCAGGTGGTGCTGGGCCACAGCTTCGGCGGGCTGGTCTCGCTGCTGACCCTGCTCTGGCATGCGGACACACTGGATGGGCTGATCCTGTCGAGCCCCAGCGTGGCCGTACGCTCCAATTCCCGGGCCCTGGTCGTGCTCTCCCGCCTCCTGCGCTGGCTCCTGCCCCACCGGCCCATCCAGCTGCACGGCGACAAGAGCCGCGTCTGCTCGGACCCGGTCCTCGTGCAGCGCTACGAGACGGACCCCCTCTGCCACCGCTGGGCCACCGCCGCCTTCGGCGCCGCCCTGGACGAAGGGCGGGCCGAGCTCCTGCCCCTGGGCCAGGAGCTGGACCGTCCCATGCTCCTGCTGGAATCCGGCGAGGACACGGTGGTGGACCCCGACGCCTCCGAGGCCCTGTGGTCCGCCGTGAGGCCGGGCCTGCTGGAACGCCACCGGCTGGCCGGTTTCTACCATGAAGTCTTCCACGACCGGCGGCGGGCCCAGGCCCAGGCCCTGGTCGAGCCGTGGCTCGAGAAGCTCCGCCAGGCGTGGGATCCTTCTCTTCGTCCGTGGAACCCTTCGCTCCGTCCCGCCATGTCTGAAATGCTGTCTCCGGAGTCCGCATGAAGCGCATCCTCACCGCCCTCTCCCTCAGCCTCCTCGTCCTGGGGCTGGGTTTGGGCTGCCGCAAACCGAAGACGGTGGACAAAACCGTCGTCTCGACCGTGCTGCTGGCCACCGCGGACAAGCAGATGAAGCAGGGCAAGTTCAACGAGGCCCGGGTGACCCTCCGTCAGCTGGAACAGTACCTCCCCGGTTCGCCCGAGTTCCCCAAGGCCAAGCTCATGCTGGGCGACAGCTTCTTCTTCCAGCCGAGCCCGAGCTTCCCCGAGGCCGAGGTGGAGTACACCAGCTTCCTGAACTACTTCCCCCGCCACGAATGGCGGGACTACGCCCTGTACCACCGGGCCCTCTGCCACTTCTCCTCCATCGAGAGCGCCGAGCGCGACCAGACCGAGACCCGCAAGGCCCTGGACGGCTTCCAGGAGCTGCTGACCGAGTCGCCCGGCAGTCCCTACGCCCGGGAGGCCAAGGCCAAGGTCCTCCAGTGCTGGCGGCGCATTGCCGAGCACGAGCTGGTGGTGGGCATCTTCTACGTGAACATCTACTACTATCCCGGGGCCGAGCGACGCCTGAAGGCCCTGCTGGAGACCTACCCCGACTATGTGGACCGCGAGCGCGCCTACTTCTACCTGGGCGAGGCCATGCGCCAGCGCCTGTTCACCCAGGAAGAGGTGGCGCAGTACCAGAAGGACTACGCCGCCAAACTCCAGAAGACCGATCTGAGCGACATGTCCCGGGAACAGGCGATCGAGTTCTCGAAGGAGTTCACCGCCTACACCACCGACCGGATCAAGGGCTTCCGCGACGAGGCCAGGAGCTACTACCAGAAGCTGGTGGAGAGCTACCCCGGCTCCGAGTGGGCGCGCCGCGCGGCGGACCGCCTGGTGACCATGGGCACCGGCAACGTGAAGGAAGACCTGGATAGTTGAGGCTGTCCGGGGTTTTCGCGCTGCGCGCACACCCCCGGCCTCGCTTCAACTCAACCTCGGGGCACGCCATGGAACTGAGCAGCCTCGGTCTCGGCACCTACCTGGGCCCCGCCACGGCCGAGGCGGATGCGGGTTATGCGCAGGCCGCCCGGGCCTTCCTGACGGCGGGCGGGACAGTGTTCGACACCGCCGCCAACTACCGGGGCGGCCGTTCGGAACGGGCCCTGGGCGCCGCCTTCGCCGGCCAGCCCCGGAGCGGCTATTTCATCTCCACGAAGGCCGGCTACCTGCCCATGGGTGACGGGAGCACCGGGGAGGACCCCGGGGCCTGGTTCCACCGGGTCCTGGAAGCCCCCGGCATCCTCCGGGCCGAGGAGGTGGTGGATGGCTGCCACGCCCTGGCGCCCCGCTACCTGGCCCACCAGCTCGGGGTGAGCCTGGGCGCGCTGGGCGTGGACGCGGTGGACCTCTTCCACCTCCACAACCCGGAGCAACAACTCCCCCACCTGGGCCCCGAGGCCTTCCATGCCCGCATCCAGCAGGCTTTCGAAGCCTGCGAAGGGTTCGTCGCAGCCGGGAAGATCGGCGCCTACGGCGTGGCCACCTGGAACGGATTCCGGGTGCCCCCGGGACAGCCCGGCCATCTCAGCCTCGAGCGCCTGCTCCTGGCCGCGGAAGCCGTCGGGGGGGCCGGCCACCACTTCCGCTGGATCCAGCTGCCCCTGAACCTCGCCCTGCCCGAAGCCTTCCTGGCCCCCACCCAGGCGTTCAGGGGCGAGCGGATGACGCCCCTCCAGGCGGCCCGGGCCGCGGGGCTCTCCGTGCAGACATCCGCCTCGATCATGCAGGCCAGGATCCTCTCCCAGCTCCCCGCGGACCTGGTGGCGGCGCTGGGGGGCGCGACCCCGGCGCAGGCCGCCCTCCAGTTCCCCCGTTCCTGCCCGGGGGTGACCGTGGCCCTCTGCGGCATGGGGCGGCCGGAGCATGTGGTGGAGAACGCCGCGGTCCTGGGCCTCCCCAAGGTGGACCCCGCCCTGCTCTCGGGCCTCTTCGGATGATCCTCCTCGCCCTCACCCCCGGCCTCGGCTTCGACCGCTCCCGCTGGGCGGCCGTGCTGCGCGCGGGCGTGGACGGCTTCCTCATCCGGGAGAAGCAGCTGGGGGCCCGGGCGCTGCTGGAGGCCGCGGTCTGGTGCCAGGACACCGCACCGGGGGTGCCCCTCTGGGTGACCGGCCGCCTGGATGTGGCCTTCGCAGCGGGGTGCGGCCTCCACGCGCCGGAAGCCCATCCCGAGGTGGAGCCGGGGCTGGTCCCCCTCTCCCGCCCCCTGCACGACGAAAACCAGTGGGCCCGGCGGTGCCACACGGACCAGCTGCTCGTCTCCCCCATCTTCCCCAGCCCCGGCAAGAGCGGCCCCTGGGGAGCCGGGCGCCTGCGGCGGTTCCTGGACACGCTGCCCGCAGAGGGCCCGCGCCTCCTCGCGCTGGGCGGCGTCGATCCGTCGAACGCCGGGTCGCTGAGCCACCCGCGCCTCGCGGGGATCGCCGCCATCCGGCCCTTCTGGGAGGGCGATCCCCGCCGGGCGGTGGCGGCCTTCCGCGCCCTCGAATAGGCGTATCCTCTCCCCCATGTTCCGCGACTTGAGGGAGAAGGTCAGCGCGCCGCGCCGGATCGCGGCCTGGATCCTCCTCGGGCTGCTCCTGCTGCTGGCAGCCCTGGTGCTGCCCCGCCTGAACGCCCATCCGGCCCTCCATCGGGTCGCGGGTTTCGTCCTTTGGGCCCTGCTCGCCTACGGGGCGGTGCGTCTGGTCTCCTTCCTGCTGCTCGATCCCCTGCTGAGCCAGCGGAAGACCGCCACCCCGGGTTTCGCGCGGGACCTCATCGTGGTGGCCCTCTACCTGGTGGCGGCCGGCGGCATCCTCCGCGAAGTCCTGCAGGTGAGCCTGGGCCAGCTGCTGGGCACGGGCGCCATCGCGGCGGCCGTGGTGGGCCTCAGCCTGCAGGAGGTCCTGGGGAACCTGTTCGCCGGCATCTCCCTGCATCTGGACCCCGCCTTCCAGGTGGGCGACTGGGTGGAGATCACCGGGAACCTGCGGGGCGGCCCGGGCCGCGAGACCCTCATCGGGCAGGTGGAGGCCATGACCTGGCGCACGGTGCAGCTCCGCACCGAGAACGGCGACATGGACGTATTGCCCAACCGGGCCATCGCCCAGGCCGTGGTGACGAACCTCTACGCGCCCTCGGGCTTCCACCGCCGCACGGCCAAGGTCGTCGTCGAGCCCCGTCCCGACCTGCACCGGGCTCTGGAGGCCCTCACCCTCGCCCTGGCGGGCCTGCCCCATCCCCCGGACCGCTGCCCCGAGGTGGTGGTCCACAGCTCCGACCTGGGCGGCGCCGTGCTGGAGCTGCGCTTCTGGGCCCTGGGCTTCCGGCACGGGCGCCAGGCCACCTTCCAGGCCACCCGTCTTGCCGCCACGGTCCTGCCCAGGGAGGGCTTCCGCCTCATGGGACCCCATGGCCCCAGCCCGCTGGTGGTGCGGCCCGAGGCCAACCCGGACCCCGCGCTGATGCACGATCTCGTCCGCCAGCTGGGCCTTCCCGAACACTGGGCGGAAGACCTCCGCGGGCGCCTCCGCCTGCGGAGCCTGGCGCCGGGGGAAGGCGTCATCCGGGAAGGCGAGCCTGGCGATTCCCTCTTCGCCGTCCATCGCGGCACCCTCCAGGTGGTGCGGGCGGAGGAGCGCCTGGAACCCTATACCGGCCTCTTCTGGAAACCCGTGGCGGAGCTGGGCCCGGGCCAGTGGTTCGGCGAGGCCAGCCTGCTGACCGGGGCCCCCCGGAATGCCACCGTGGTGGCCCGCACCGAAGCCGAGATCGTGGAGGTCCCCAAGGAGGCCTTCGAAACCTCCCTCCGACGCGAACCGGAACTCCTGGAGCGCCTGGTGGACCTGATGGAGCAGCGGGCCCAGGGCGAGGCGGAGGCGGGCCTGCCCAAGGAATCACGCCGCGCCCAGTGGGCCCGGCAGGTCCGCGCCTGGTTCAGCCTGGCCTAGGGACGGCGCTGGTATCCTGGAAGACGGAGGCCCCATGGATCTGCCTGAGAACCTGCATCACCTGGTCAGCGAACTGGGCGATTCACTGGTGAAGGCCCTGGCCGAGGACGATCACTGCCGTGACCTCACCTTCCAGATCCAGGCCCAGGGCTACGGCCTCATGCTCATCCTGGAGGCGGCGCCCATCCGGCTGCGCGGGGAGGGGTCCGACGAGACCTTTCCGCAGGAGGGGCCGGAACAGCCCTTCTCCGAGGATGACAAGCGCCTCATGAAGTCCTTCAAGATCCGGATGGACTGAGATGCCCCAGCTTTGGGACCGGCCAGCCCCGGAGGCCGGCACCGCCGGGCGTCCCAACGCCGCGGGCCTGGGGGCGGCGGGCCTGAAGGCGCTCGCGACGGCGCTGGGCGAACCCGCCTGGCGGGGCGGCCAGCTCTTCGAGGGCCTCTACCGGCAGCGCTGGACCCGCTGGGAGCAGTTCTCCAGCCTGTCCAAGGCCCTGCGGGCCCGCCTGGAGGCCGAGGTGGACCTGGTCTGGCCCGCCCTTGTCCAGAGCCAGGCCTCGGAGGACGGATCCACCAAGCACGCGTTCGAGCTCGCGGACGGGAAGCAGATCGAAGGCGTGTTCATGCCCTACAACGACCGGGTGACCCTCTGCCTCTCCAGTCAGGTGGGCTGCGCCATGGGCTGCACCTTCTGCGCCACGGGGCAGATGGGCATCGTGCGGAACCTCTCGGCCGCCGAGATCGTGGGCCAGGTGGTGGCCATGCTGAACCACCACGGCCACCCCGAAGGCCGCCCCGTGAACCTGGTGTTCATGGGCATGGGGGAGCCGCTGCACAACCTCGACCACCTCATGGCCGCCTTCGCCCTCCTCACGGATCCCAAAGGCCTGGCCATCCCGCCCCGGCGCATCACCGTGTCCACCTCCGGCCTGGTGAGCGGCATCGAGCGGCTGGCCGCCTTCCCGAAGCGGCCGCGCCTGGCCCTCAGCCTCAACGCCACCACGGACGCCCACCGCTCGGCCATCATGCCCGTGAACCGGGTCTGGAACCTCGATGCCCTGGCCGCGGCCCTGGCCACCTTCCCCCTGCAATCCGGCGAGCGCATCACCCTCGAGTACGTGCTGCTGAAGGGTGTCACCGACAGCCTGGAGGATGGCCGGCGCCTGGCGGCCTTCGCCCGGCGCTTCCCCGCCAAGGTGAACCTGATCCCCTTCAATCCCCATGAGGGCAGCGGCTTCGAGCCCCCGGACGAAGCCCGCGTCGGCGCCCTCTGCCGCCTGCTGTCGGACACGGGCCTGCCGGTGAGCGTCCGGCGGAGCCGGGGCCAGGACGTGGCCGGCGCCTGTGGCCAGCTGGTGCGGGAGGGGCAGGCCCGGGGACCGAAGGCAGGGGCCTGAAGACTGGGGGCTCTTTTCCCGTCATCCTGGTGAGGTGCAGCCCGCGCCGAAACCCTTCTTCGAGACCCTCCACGCCCTGCTGGACGCGGAAGGTGAGATCACGCTCGGCGAACTCCTGGATGCCGCCGGGGAGCAGACCTACGGCTTCCTGACCCTCCTGCTTTCCCTGCCGAACCTGGTGCCCGGCCTCAACCTCGGCCTGGCCCCCGTGGGCGGCATCGGCCTCATGGCCCTCGGGGTCCAGATGGCCTGGGGCACGCCCCACCCCTGGGTGCCCCGGCGGATCCAGGCCCAGCCCATCCACAAGGGCCGCATCAAAAACGCCCTGGCCAGGCTGGAGACCCAGCTGGACCGCCTCCGCTGGCGCGGCGCCGGGCGCCGGCCTATCCACCACCGCTGGGCGGGGGCCTGCATCGCCTGGACCGGCTTCCTGCTGGCCATCCCCGTGCCCCTGCCCTTCGGCAACCAGCTGCCCGCCGCCACCCTCTGCCTCATGGGGGCGGCCCTGCTGGAGGAGCGCCCCACCTGGGCCTGGATCGGCGCCATCGCCTCCCTGGCCAACACCCTGTACTTCGCCTTCAGCTTCGACCTCATCCTCCGGACCTTCACGAGGGCCTTCCACGCGATGGTGAAGTGATGCGCATCGACGCCCTCACCCTCTTCCCGGAGTTCTTCGAGGCCGCGCGCCTCGGCATCACGGGCCGGGCCTTCCGCGAGCTGGGCCACGGCCTCCACACCCACAGCTACCGGCCCTTCGCGGGCAACCCGTTCGGCCATGTGGACGACACCCCCTTCGGCGGCGGACCCGGCATGGTGCTGCGGCCCGAGGTGCTGCGGGACACCCTGGCCACCGTCCCCCGGGAAGGCGCCGGCCGCGTCATCCACTTCAGCCCTGCGGCCCCGCCGCTCACCCACGCCAAGGTGCTGGAGCTGGCCCGCCTCGATCAGCTGATCCTGGTCTGCACGCGCTACGAGGGCCTGGACCAGCGCGCCGTGGCCCACTGCGTGGACGAGGAGCTGAGTGTGGGCGAGGCGGTCCTCAGCGGCGGCGAGCTGCCCGCCCTCTACCTCATCGACGCGGTCTGCCGCTGGCTGCCGGGCGTCCTGGGCAACCAGGCCTCCGCCGAGGCGGACAGCTTCGCCACGGGCCTGCTGGACCACCCCCACTACACCCGGCCCGCGACCTTCGAAGGCCTCGACGTGCCGGCGGTCCTCCAGGGCGGCGACCACGGCGCCATCCGCCTCTGGCGCCTGCGGGAGGCCATGGCCCGGACGAAGCGCCTGAGGCCGGACCTCTGGACCGCCTACCTGCGGGACCGCCTGCCCTCCCTGGATCGCCCCGCCCAGTGGTGCGCCTGGCAGGTGGAGCATCCCGAGGACTGGAACCGGTCCAAACCCAAGGGCTGGAAGGGCTGGAAGTAGAACCAGGTCGATTTTCTTGGATCCGGACTAGACCTCCAGATACAAGATGCGTAGGTAACATTTAGCCCCATCGGGCGACCGCGGCCTCAGAGGCCCCGGATCCGCCCAATGAACCCCGGCCCCCCATGGGCCTCAAGGAGATCTCATGACGATCCGCGCACTCATCCTGGCTGCCGCCGCGCTGGTGGCCCCCGCCCTCAGCGCCCAGGAAGGCCCCCGCTTCGGGCTCCAGGCGGGCCTCAACATCCCCCAGAGCGACCTCAAGGACGCGGTGGACAGCAAGGTGGGCTTCACCGTCGGCGCCCAGGCCACCTTCGACCTCCAGAGCGGCCACATGATCCGCCCCCGCCTGGACTACACCTGGTTCCCCGAGTACTCCTGGGGCTGGGGCGGCTACTCGACCAACCACAAGCTCTCCAACATTGCGCTTGGCGCCGATTATCTGTACTTCGTGGAAGGCAAGCCCCAGGGTTTCTATGTCACCGGCGGCCTCGCGCTGGTGAAGTGGAAGGCCGAGCTGAGCACCTCCTACCTGGGCGCCAGCGCATCCACCAGCGAGACCACCACCAAGCTGGGCCTAGCCGCCGGCATGGGCTACCAGTTCAACAAGACGGTCGGAGCTGACGTCCGCTACCTGAAGAGCAGCGCCTGGGAAGGCGACCTCGACATGATCCAGGTGGGCGCCACCTTCCGCTTCTAGGCTGAGGTTCAGGGGCAAGGGGGCTTCCTCCGGGAATGCCCCCTTTCCTTTCCAGCCTTTTCCGATACACTGATGGACTCCCCGACTCCGGGGACATCGAGCCATGTCCGCCGATTCCGGCCCGGGACCGCTGGCCCAGGAGCCCACATGAGCCACATCATCGACCAGCTTGAAGCGAGCCTGCTTCGGTCCGACCTGCCCCGCATCACCCCCGGCGACACCGTCAAGGTGCACGTCAAGGTGAAGGAAGGCGAGAAGGAGCGCATCCAGCTCTTCCAGGGCATCGTCATCGGCATCAAGGGCGGCGGCATGCGCACCTCCTTCACCGTCCGCAAGGTCGCGAGCGGCGTGGGTGTGGAGCGCATCTTCCCCCTCAACAGCCCCACCATCGACAAGCTCGAAGTCGTGCGCCACGGCAAGGTCCGCCGCGCCAAGCTCTACTTCCTGCGCGAGAAGCTCGGCAAGGCCGGCCGCCTCAAGGAGCGCCGCACCGAGAACGGCGAGTAGATTCCATTCTCCACCAACGAAGAAGGCGCCCGGACGGGCGCCTTCTTCGTTGGTGGAGATCTCGTTCAGGACAGGTTTAACTCGAACTAGATCTTTATTTCTAGTCTCGCTTTCACGGGTTTTGCCGAGGCCTGCGCACCCGGTTTTTGTGGCACCATGGCCCCGGGCGCCCGGTCGTCCCATCCTGGGTCCGCGCGCCATTCCGGAGGAACCATGAAGATCTCGTCCCCACTGACCCTGGCTGTCCTGGCTGCTGCTGCGCTATCCCTCCGGGCCGAAGCCCCCCGGTACGGCGTGCAGGGCCTGGTGAACATCCCTTTGGGCGATCTGAAGGACTTCGTGGACAGCAAGCCCGGACCCGGCGTCGGCGTCCACGGCACCTTCGATCTGGGCGATGGCCACATGCTGCGGCCCCGCCTGGACTACAGCGTGTTCCCCGAGGCCTCCTTCGGCAGCCTCAAGCAGAGCGCCTGGGACCTGAGCCTGGGCGGCGACTACCTCTACTTCATCGCCGGCAAGCCCGAGGGGCTTTATGTCACCGGTGGCCTCGCCGTGGTGCGCTGGTCCTTCGAGACCAAGGACGCCTTCACGAAGGTGACCGCCAACACCACCAAGCTGGGCCTGGCCGCCGGCGTGGGCTACCAGTGGAACGCCACCGTGGGCACGGAACTCCGCTACACCTACAGCAAGGTCGACTCCGGCTTCACCGCGGACGGACTCCAGGCGGGCGTGACCATCCGGTTTTAATATTCTCCGGGGTTTACGCGCTACGCGCACACCCCCGGACCCCCGCGCAAAGCCCGGCCCAGCCGGGCTTCGCTTTACTCTCCGGGAGCCAAGGTCGCGCTGCGCGCCTCCACCTGACGCCACGCGGACGGGGCTTCCACTCGCCCTTCAGGCTCGCGGAGGTGGAGCCTCCCCCCGGACCCCCGCGCGAAGCCCGGCCCAGCCGGGCTTCGCTTTGCTCTGGGGGAAGTCCCGCCGTCGCGCGGGTCAGAGCCCGTAGTCCTTCCACCGCTGGCCGATGCGATCGAGGAGCTCCTCCGGGAAGACCAGGTCGCGCGGCCACTCGCGGGGGAAACCATCCCAGGGGCGGTTCTTGCGGGTGGCGTCGAGGCCCACCTTGCTGCCGAAGGCGAAGCGGTCGGCGCTGTGGTCCAGCACATCGAGCGGGCCTTCGGTGAAGAGCAGGTCGCGCTTGGGGTCCACGTTGCTGGTGAGGCGGAAGAGCACCTCGTTCAGGTCGTGGGGATCGATGTCCTCGTCCACCACCACGATGCCCTTGGTGAACATGATCTGGCCCGTGCCCCAGATGGCGTTCATGACCTTCTGCGGGTGACCCGGATACTCCTTCTTCATGGAGAGGATCACCAGGTTGTGGAAGGCCCCGGCCGCGGGCAGGTGCATGTCGCGGATTTCCGGCAGCACCATGCGGAGCAGGGGCAGGAAGATCCGCTCCGTGGCCAGGCCCAGGTAGGCGTCCTCCTGGGGCGGGCGGCCCACGATGGTGGCGGGGAAGACGGGGTTCTTCCGCATGGTGATGGCTTCCACGTGCAGCACGGGATAGTCGTCTGCCAGGGAGTAGTAGCCGGTGTGGTCGCCGAAGGGGCCCTCGCGGCGCAGCTCGCCGGGGTTCACGTAGCCCTCGATGACGATCTCCGAATCCGCCGGAACCTCCAGGTCGTTGGTCACGCAGGGGACCATCTCGATGCCTTCGCCCCGCAGGAAACCCGCGAACATCACCTCGCTGAGGAAGGGTGGCAGGGGCGCCGTGGCGGCGTAGGTCAGGGCCGGGTCGCCGCCGAAGCTCACGGCCACGGGCATGCGCTCGTCCCGGCCGTAGCCGTGGCGGTTCCGCGCCCCATCGTGGTGGAGCTGGGTGTGGAAGCCCAGCGTCCGGTCATCGAAAACCTGCAGGCGGTAGAGACCCGTGTTGCGGTGCCCCGTCTGCTTGTTGCGGGTGTGGCTCATGCCCAGCGTGATGAAGGGGCCCCCGTCCTCGGGCCAGGTGGTGAGCACGGGCAGGTCCGAGAGCCTCACCTGGTCGCCCTTGAGCACCACCTCCTGGCAGATCCCCTTGCGTACGGTCTTCGGCATCCAGTTGGAGACCTCGGCCAGCACGGGCAGCTTGGCCAGCTTCTCGAACAACCCCGTGCCGGGCTTGGGCATGGCCTCCTGCACCAGCTTCTCGATGCGGTCGGCGATGGCATCCAGGCCCCGGGGCTCCCGATCCACGCCCAGGGCCATCTCCATGCGCTTGAGGCTGCCGAAGGCATTCATGGCCACGGGCATGGCCTTGCCCTTGGGCCGGTCGAAGCGCAGGGCCCTCCCCCCCCCGGGCTGCTTGGACACCCGGTCGGCGATGGCGCCCATCTCCAGGAATGGATCGACTTCGGCGGCCACGGGGTGGAGCTCGCCCGCAGCCTCGAGCTGCTTCAGGAAGGTCTGGAAGTCACGGCCCATGGGAATCTCCGGCCCCCGATCATCCCATCCCCGGGCCGGTATCTGGAACCCAATCCCCCTTGCTTCATGAATTTCCCTTGAGGCGACAGGACTTTCCCCGCATACTGATGGGCCTTGCCCTGGCCGTGGGCCCCCCAAGCGCGTCCGATGGACTGCCGCCCACACGCCCCAATCAAAGAGGTTTCCATGTTCGCAATCATCAAGACCGGCGGGAAGCAGTACCGCGTCGCCGAGGGCGACATCCTCCGGGTGGAGCTCCTGGAGAAGGATCCCAAGCAGGCCGTGACCTTCGAGGATGTGCTGCTCATCGACAACGACGGGGACCTGAAGGTGGGCCAGCCCATCGTGAAGGGCGCCAAGGTCGAGGCCGAGGTCATCACCCACGACCGCGCCAAGAAGGTGATCATCTTCAAGAAGAAGAAGACCACCACCTACCAGCGCACCCAGGGCCACCGCCAGGGTTACACCGAGGTCCGCATCAAGGCCATCAAGGGATGATGCTCTCCGGGGATCCCGCGCTGCGCGCACACCCCCGGACCCCCGATGCTCGCCCGGGCCAAGCCCGCACCCGCATCCTTCCCCCCATTCACGAATCCTGATTTTGAAGAGGTTCTTCCATGGCTCATAAAAAAGGCGTCGGTTCCAGCCGCAACGGTCGTGATTCCCATTCCCAGCGCCTCGGCGTGAAGGAGTTCGGCGGGGAAGTCGTCCCCGGCGGTTCCATCCTCGTCCGCCAGCGCGGCACCAAGTTCAAGGCCGGCATCAACGTCGGCATGGGCAAGGACCACACCCTCTTTGCCAAGATCGACGGCAAGGTGCGGTTCCAGGACAAGGGCCAGTCCGGCCGCTTCATCCACATCGATCCCATCGAGGGTTGATGTTGTCCGGGGGGTCTGCGCTGCGCGCACATCCCCGGGGCCCCCTCGCACAGGCCGGGCGGAGCCCGGCCTGTGCTTATTCCACCCCTTTCCTGAAGTGACCCCCCACCATGTTCCTTGACTACGTCCAGCTCCGCGTCGCCGCCGGTCACGGGGGTTCCGGCGCCATGAGCTTCCGCCGCGAGAAGTTCGCCCCCGAGGGCGGGCCCGACGGCGGCGACGGCGGCAAGGGCGGCTCCATCTTCATCCGGGCCAATCGGGCCCTGAACACCCTCAACCCCTACCGCCACAAGCGCGACTTCGCCGCCGAGCGCGGCCGCCAGGGCGAGGGCTGCATGCGCCATGGCAAGGATGGCCTCGACATCACCCTGGAAGTGCCCCTCGGCACCGTGGTGAAGGATGGCGAGACCGGCGAGGTGCTGGCGGAGCTGCTGGCGGACGGCGAATCCGTCTGCGTGGCCCGCGGTGGCCGCGGCGGCCTGGGCAACACGAACTTCAAGAGCTCCACCAACCGCACCCCGCGCCACCACCAGCCCGGCGAGGAAGGCGAAGAGCGCGCCCTCGACCTGGAGCTGAAACTCATTGCGGACGTGGGCCTGGTGGGCTTCCCCAACGCCGGCAAGAGCACCCTGGTGAGCCGCCTCAGCGCCGCCCGGCCCAAGATCGCCGACTACCCCTTCACCACCCTGGAGCCCCAGCTCGGCGTGGTGAGCCTGGACCGCTTCGGCGGCGACATCATGGACAGCTGGGTCATCGCCGACATCCCGGGCCTCATCGAAGGCGCCGCGGACGGCGCGGGCCTGGGCATCCAGTTCCTGCGCCATGTGGAACGCACCCGCATGCTGCTGCACCTGGTGGACCTGTCGGATCCCATCACCGAGCCCGCCGAGGCCGTCCGGGTCATCGAGGGCGAGGTGCTGGCCTTCAGCCCCGTGCTCGCCGCCAAGCCCCGCTGGCTGGTGGGCACCAAGCTCGACGCCCTCCAGGACGAGGCGCGCCGGACCGCCTTCGAAGCCATCTGCGCCGACCGGGGGCAGAAGCCCGTCTTCATCTCGGGGGTCACGGGCGAAGGGCTCCGCGAGCTGGCCTTCGCGGTCGACGATGCCCTGAAGATCCTGGCCGGACAGAAAGAAGCCGTGCCCAAGGACGAGGTCTGGTAGTGCGCGTCGGCCTGCTCGGTGGGGCTTTCAACCCTCCGCATGAGGGGCACCTGCGCTTGGCGCGCCTCGCCCTGGAGCACCTGGACCTGGACGAGCTGCGCTTCGTGCCCACGGCCCTCAGCCCCCACAAGCCCGATCCGGGCGGCCCGGGGGCCGAGACGCGCCTGCACCTGCTGACCGAGGCTCTCCGTGCCTTCGACGCCCGCTGCAAGGTGGAGCGGGCGGAGGTGGCGCGCGGCGGCACCAGCTACACGGTGGACACCTTGGAGACGCTGGCCTCCCTTGAGCCCGGCACGGCCTGGATCCTCGTCATGGGCAGCGACCAGCTGGCGGGCTTCGCCGCCTGGCGCCGCCCGGAGCGGATCCTCGAGCTGGCCTCCCTGGCCGTGGGCCGGAGGCCCGGCGCCCCCACCGAGGTTCCAGGCATTCCGGGACTCCAGGTCGTATCCGCCTGGTCCGGGGGGCCCGGCGAGCTGGTCTGGCTGCCCTCGACCGAAACCGACCTCGCCTCCACCGACCTCCGGCACCGCCTGGCGGCGGATCCTGCCGAGGATCCCGCCGGCATCCCAGCCCAAGTTCTGGCTGCCATCCGCGCCGAAAACCTGTATCGTTAGCCTGCTCTGGAGCCCGCATGACCCTTGATTCCCGGCTCGCGACCGTCGTCGACGCCGCCCGGTCCAAGAAAGCCTTCCGCATCCGACTCGTGGACGTGAAGGACATCGCCAGCTTCACGGATGTGTTCGCCTTCATGAGCGGGGGCAGCGACCGCCAGAACCGCGCCATCGCCGAGTCCATCGAGGACGCCCTCAAGCTGGCCGGCGAGCATCCCATCTCCCGCGAGGGCGAAGCCAACGGCAACTGGGTGCTGCTCGACTACGGCAACCTGGTCGTCCACGTCATGGACGAGGACACCCGCCGCCACTACAACCTCGAGGGGCTCTGGGGCGCCGGCCGTGAGCTGGAGCTGCCCCCCGAGACCCATCCCGCATCCGACGCCCGTCCGTAGGAGATGACCTCCATGCCGACCGACCAGACCAACGCCTTTGAAGCCATGCAGGCCCGCCTGCGGGTCGCCTCCCAGCTGTACGGCCTGGATGACGCGCTCTTCAAGGTCTTCATGGCTCCCAGCCGGTCGATGATCGTGAGCCTGCCGGTGCTCATGGACAACGGTCAGTGGGAGGTCTTCACCGGCTACCGGGTGCAGCACAACATCGCCCGCGGCCCCGCCAAGGGCGGCATCCGCTACGACATGAACGTGACCCTCGACGAAGTGAAGGCCCTCGCCGCCTGGATGACCTGGAAGTGCGCCGTGGTGGATGTGCCCTTCGGCGGCGGCAAGGGCGGCATCGTGTGCGATCCCACCAAGCTGAGCCTGGGGGAGAAGGAGCGCCTCACGCGCCGCTATATCGCCGAGATCATGGACATCATCGGTCCCGACCGCGATGTGCCGGCCCCCGACATGGGCACGGACGCCCAGACCATGGCCTGGGTGCTGGACACCTACTCCATGCACGTCCGCCAGACCGAGAACGCGGTGGTCACCGGGAAGCCCCTGGGCCTCGGCGGCAGCCTCGGCCGCAACGAGGCCACGGGCCGCGGCATCCTCATCACCGCCCGGGAGGCCATGCAGCGCCTGGGCAAGCCCCTGGCCGGCGCCACGGTGGCCGTGCAGGGCTTCGGCAACGTGGGCAGCCAGGCCTCGCGCCTCCTGCATGAGGCCGGGGCCCGCATCGTGGCCATCGGCGACATCCAGGGCGCCATCAAGAACGACCGGGGCCTGGACATCCACGCCCTGCTCAAGCACGTGGCCGAAACCCGCACCGTCGTCGGCTTCAAGGGCGCGGAACCGCTCGATCCCGCGACCCTCCTGACCCATCCGGTGGACATCCTCGTGCCCGCGGCCTCGGAGAACCAGATCACCGAATCCAATGCCGCCCAGGTGCGGGCCAAGGTCATCGTGGAGGGCGCCAACGGCCCCACCACCCCCGAAGCCGACCCCATCCTGCTGGAGCACGGCGTGCTCGTGGTGCCCGACATTCTGGCCAACGTGGGCGGCGTCACCGTCAGCTACTTCGAGTGGGTGCAGAACCGCCAGGGCTTCTACTGGCGGGAGCGCGAAGTCAACGAGCGCCTGGTGGACTACATGACCCACGCCTTCCAGGCCACCTTCGCCACCACGGACAAGTACAAGACCAACCCCCGCATCGGCGCCTACATCCTGGCCCTGGATCGCGTGGCCCAGGCCATGAAGTACCGCGGTTTCTACGCGTGATCCGAAGCTACATCCTGGTTTCCAGAAAGGCCTGGCACTACAGCACCCAGGCCTACGAAGCCCGCCCTGAAGAGCGGAAGAAGATCAAGCGCCACCTCCGCTGGGCCGCCCTGGCGATCCTCCGGGAAGCCTCCGTTCAGGGCTGGTTCGCCTTTCTCGATGAGCCGGTCGTCCGCCCCTTCGTGGCCGCCAGCCCAAGGCTGGCCTTCCGCCCCATGGGAACCTACATGTCCCGCCGGTGGGACTGGGCCAAGCGCTTCAAGGTCATCCGCGACACCTACATCTTCGTGAACGCCAAAGGCGGGGCGTTCCAGCAGGCCATGCTCCGGGAGGAGGGCCTCCTGCTGGCGCGCATCCCGCTGGAAAAGGCGGGCACCCTGCGCCTCCTGATGCGGGCGGACCCCCAGTTCCGCAAGGAAGGCGAGATCGGGGTCTTCCTCGAGCTGGAGGGCATTCCCGGAGCCATCAGCTCGTTCGCCTACTCCCTCGAACACCAGGCCGCCGGATGGTGCTGCTACCTCGGCGCCCTCCAGGGCCGGAAGGGCGGCGACGAGGAGACCATCAAGCTCGCGACCAAGGCCATGCATGGGCTCCGGCCCAAGGCCCTGATGGTCTTCGTGGCGCAGGAGATCACCCGGTCCCTTCGGGTGGCCAGCCTGCTCGGAGTGGGCAACGGCATTCACGTCGCGCGGGGCCGGCTCCTGGGGCCGGGCAAGAAGATCCTATTCGACTACGATGAGCTCTGGCGGGAGTCCAGCGGAGTGCGCCGGGAAGATGGTTGGTACCAGCTGCCGATCAAGGCGCCGCGCAGGACCGCAGAGGACATCAAGCCCAACAAGCGCTCGATGTACACCAAGCGCTACCAGTTCCTGGACGACCTGTCCCGGCAAATCCGGACGGTCCTCACCTCCTCCTGATCCGCCCGGAAGGCCCAGCGGCCCTGGTTCCCGCCGTTCCTGGATACAGGCATGATGTACGAGTGAAGTCCTCCTCCTTCGGCCGCTGCCAGATGCTCCTTCCCTGCCTGCTTCTCGCGGCGGGGGGGTCCGGGTTTCTGCGGGCGCAGACTCCCATCGGCACCCTGATCTCCGAGCAGTCCCGCACCAACTTCACCGTTCAGGGCGCCGGCGCCCGCGCCATGGGACTGGGCGGCGCCTTCATCGCCGTGGCCGACGATGCGACGGCGGTGTCCTTCAATCCTGCCGGCCTGGCGCAGCTCCTCCATCCCGAGGTCAGCTTCGTGGCCCGGGGGACCCAGCGCTCCGTGAGCTACGAGGACTTCGAGACCTCCAGCCAGGGCCGCATCCTGGCCGTGAGCGATTCCCTCGTCAGCAGCACCCGCTTCGATCCCCTCTTCATCTCCGCCACCGCACCCCTGCAGGTGGCCGGGCGGAACCTGGTGCTGCAGCTGTCCATCCAGCGCGCCCTGGCCCTGACCGACCACAGCCACCGCACCCTCACGGAATCCCCGCTCACCACCTCCGGATCCCCCTCCCTGCTGGTCCAGGACATCACCCAGACCGGCCAGATCGATCTCTACTCCCTGGCCGCAGCCTACGAAGTGTCCCAGCGCATCCTGCTGGGGTTCTCGTACAACCAGTGGCGCGGGCGCTGGGATCTCGTCTCCACCAGCCTGCGCACCACGGGCACGACGCAGACCGTGGCGACCTTCCAGCAGGGGAATGCCATGGACGGCGAGAACTTCAACCTCGGGCTCATCTGGCGCTGGCCCACCTGGAGCTTCGGGATCGTCCACCGCACCGGCTTCCATGCCGACTACACGTTCGCGACCCAACTGGCCACCAACCTCCCCCGCGGCGGCTTCACGGGATCCCCCATGAGCACGGGTCTCCACTGGCCATCGGGCACCGGCCTGGGCTACGCCTACCGCCCCACGGACCAGTGGCTGATCACGGCGGACCTCTCCCACACCCTGTGGTCCACCACCCGCTACATGTCCGACTCCCCCCGGCTCAATGGCCAGAGCTTCTTCGACTTCGACAAGGGCGACCGGACCCCCAATGCCACGGACCTGCACCTCGGGACCGAGTACCTCCACATCACCTCCAACGGCACTGTGATCCCCCTCCGGGCGGGCATCAGCCGGGAACCCCAGCCCGTGGTCGACGCCGCCACCGGCCTCCAGCGCGTCATGTACCGGGTCGCCCTCGGGACCGGACTCAAGCAGGGGCCCCTCGGCCTGGATGTCGCCTACCGGTACGGCTGGTCCAACCGCCGGGTCTCGAAGGCCCTCGACGTGGATCAGATCCTGTCCCGCATCGGCTCCACCTCCCTGGGCACCGAGCGCATCCGCGAACACCGGCTGGACCTCTCGGCCATCATCCAGTTCGACCGCAAGCCCCTGGAACGGGTCCTGCGCCACCTCTTCGTGGGGGACTGAGATGCGCCGGAGTGCGCTCATGCTCGGCCTCGCACCCCTGCTGGCGGCCCAGAGCCAGCCCACCTTCTATGCCGCCTATCAGGACGGCCTGGATGCCGAGCGGCAGGGACAATGGCAGACGGCCGCCGCCGCCTTCCGCCGGGCGATCGAGCTGCGGCCGGCCTCGGCCACGCGGATCGTCATCTACGGCAACAACCTGCTCAACGACTACGCGCCCTACACCCATCTGGCCCGCTGCCTCATCGAGCTGGGAGAAACCGAAGCCGCCCATGCGGCCCTGGACCGCGCAGCCCACCAGCGGGAACCCAACGCGGCGCGGGAGGCCCTCGCCCACCGCCTCAGCCAGAAGGCCCAGGCCGTCCCGCCCCCGAAGGACCCCGACCCGGTTCCAGCGCCGTCGAAGCCCGTGGCGGTGCCCCCGGCCCAAAGCCAGCCCGCCCCGACCCCTGCGGACCCAACACCGGTTCCCGCGCCCGGACCATCCCGGGAAGGGGGCCCGGCCGCCGCGACCAGGAACCCGCCGCCCCCTCGGCGGGACCCCCCCCCGCCCCGCAGCCCGGACCAGGCCACCTCCGCTCCGGCCCAAGCCACCCTTCCCACCCCCGCGGCAGCCCCCCAGGGCACCCCGGCACCCGCTTCCCGTCTGCGATGGGCCGTCGGCCTCTCCCTGGCCGTGGCCGGCGCCTGGCTGCTCCTCCGGCGCCGGAGACGCCCGCCCGAATCCTCCTCCTTCGGCGACCCCGAACAGCTGGGGCCGTACCGGATCGAACGGCTGCTCGGCCGGGGCGGGTTCGCGAGCACCTACCTCGCCCGCCACGGCACCACCAAGCTGCCCGTGGCCCTGAAGCTGCTGCACCCCTACCGGCACGATGATCCCGAGTTCCTGCGGCGATTCCGGCAGGAGGCGAAACTCGGCGCCATGCTGGATCACCCCAACCTGGTGCGGATGCTGGATCCCGGCCCGGAGGCAGGCCCTCCCTGGCTGGCCATGGAGTACATCTCCGGTCGGCGGCTGGACCAGGCCCTCCGCGAGGATGGCCCCCCCTCGCTGCCCGCCTTCTACCGCCTCGCGCTGCAGATTGCCGGGGCCATGGCCCACGCCCACCACCTCGGCATCGTCCACCGCGACCTGAAGCCCGGCAACGTGATCTTCGACGGCGATCAAGCCAAGGTGATGGATTTCGGAATCTCCCGGATCGTGGACTCCAACACCCTGACCACCACCTACGCCTTCCTGGGCACCCCCCGCTATGCCGCGCCGGAAGCCCAGATCCGAGCCCAGGTGGGGCCCGCCGCGGACCGGTACTCCCTCGGCATCATGCTGTTCGAGCTGCTGGCGGGGCATCCGCCCTTCGACGGGGAGACGCCCTTCGAGATCCTCGACAAGCACCGGCGGGATCCTCTGCCGGATCTGGCGGCGCTCCGGCCCGACCTCCCCGCCGCCCTCGTGGACCTCGTCGAACGGCTCTGCCGCAAGGACCCCGACCAGCGGCCCGGGGACGAGGAGGTCCTGAGCGTGCTGACCGGACTGGCCGGGTGAGCCACAGGGGCGGCCCTTGTCCGGACCGCCCCCATGGACCTTCTTCCCCGGCTCAGAGCCCCAGGTTCACGGTCACGGTGAGCCCGGTCGTCACGGTAGCGGGCTGGAGGGTGGAGGAGGTCACCGTGGTGGTGCCATCCAGGTTCAGCGTGGTCCGCACCGCCTGGACACTGTAGAGGCCCACCGGCACCGTCGCGAAGGCGTAGGACTCGGTGGAGGTGGCCACGGTGGCCATGGTGCTGTCCACGATGAAGGCGAAGCTGCCCGAGGTGGGCGTGGCCAGGGTCTGGAGCAGGTTCACGGCATCGCTCTGGCTGCTGGTGGCCACGGGCGTCAGGCCGCCGGACACCCCGCCGGTGGCCGCATCCGCGGTGAAGGCGGCATTGTAAGTGAAGACCGGCGTGGTACCGCTGAGGGCATAGCCATCGCTGGCCTTGGCGTCATAGGCCTTGGGGGTGGTGGTGCCCAGCACGGGCTGGCTCACCACGTAGTAGGTGGCGCCCACCGGCAGGAGGTCCAGGGTGTAGGCCCCGGTGGCGTCGGTGACCGTGCTGCGGGCGATCCGGGGATTCCCGCCCGTGTCCAGGGTCTCGGCATAGACCACGGCGCCGGCGAGGCCCGTCGAGGTCGCGGCGTCGGTCAGCTTCCCGGAGATGGAGCCGGTGACGATCTTGTCGTAGGCCCAGACCGTCGGCCGCAGGAGGTACTGGCTGGAGGCCCCGGCCTGCACCACCTGGATGGAGTGGGCCGCGTCGAAGTCGATCCACACATCCTTCGTGGTGCCGGCGGCCACGTCAAAGCTCACGATCAGCTTGATGCCCGTCTGCAGGCCCGAGGGCACGGTGAGGGGCTGGACGCTGCCGTCCGCCAGCTTCACGGTGTTGCCCGACCCGAGGACCAGCCGCATCTGCTGGTAGTGGCCCGCGGGCAGCGTCGCTCCGGAGGCCAGCAGCTCGCTCACGCCGCCGGTGAGGCTCAGCAGGTTGTAGGTCTTGTTCGGGGTTCCGAGGGTGATCCAACCGCCGTTGCCGCTGATCTCCACGGTCTGGATGTTGACGTTGATCTCCTGATAGCCGCTGATGGGGCCATCCACCAGGTGGACGGTCATGGCGCCACTGCTGGAGCCGGAGGATCCCCCGCAGGCCAGCAGAAAGGCCAAGCCCATACTTGCCAAAAGGATGGATATGCCGCGCCAACGATTCATGGTCGCCTCCTGGGGCAATGGAGTCCCGAGACCATTTTTAGGTTGAGACCCAGAATTGCCAGCCAGGCGGCCAAGCCCCCCGGTCATGCATGTTTGGACACTCGTATCGCGTCCATCCCTGCGTTCCGAGGAGGGCGAGTGTGTACTTTTACTACATCTTCATGCGGTCCCCGCCCTGGGTTCCAGCCTGCCGAGCAGGCGGAGCAGGCCATCCAGGATGGTCAGGGGGTGGGGCGGGCAGCCGGGGATGAAGAGGTCCACGGGCACCACGCTCGCGGCCCCGCCAAGCTGCTCCTCCTGTCGGTAGTAGGGTCCGCCGGCAATGGCACAGGCCCCCACGGCGATGACGAGCTTGGGCCCCGGGATGGCGTCGTAGGTCTTGCGCACGGCCAGCTCCATGTTCTGCGTCACCGGCCCGCAGAGGAGCAGGCCGTCGGCGTGGCGCGGCGAGGCCACAAACTGGATGCCGAAGCGCCCCAGGTCCCAGGCCAGGGTGCCCAGCACGTTCACGTCCACCTCGCAGCCGTTGCAACCGCCGGCGCTCACCACCCGGAGCTTGAGCGACCGGCCGAAGAGCCGCTTCAGCTCCCCGTCCAGGGCCGCCGCCAGCCGGTATTCCACCGCCGGACCCAGGCTCAGGTCCTCCCGCGTCCGGGTGGCGAGGCGGTGCTCCTGGGTGTACTCGATGGCGCCCTCGGGGCAGGCCTCCGTGCAATCGGGGCAGAAGAGGCAGCGGCCCAGGTCGATGCGCGGGCCCGTGGCTCCGAAGGCGATGGCCTCGGTGGGGCAGGCCTCCGCACAGGCCCGGCAGCCGTCGGGGCAACGCTCCGGATGGATCAGTGGCCGCCCCCGGAACCGCTCGGGCAGCGCGGGCAGTTCCTTCGGATAGGGCAAGGTGCGGTACCCCTGGCGCCAGCGGGAGAGCAGGATGTGGATCATAGGTCATGCCCGCAGTAGGAGAGGTTGAAGCTCTTGTTGCACAGGGGGAAGTCGGAGACCTGCTCGCCCCGCAGGGCCAGGGCCAGGCCGAACCAGTTGTGGAAGGAGGGATCCACGATCTTGTAGCGGGCAAAGCGGCCCTGGGCGTCCGTCCAGGCGAGGTGCAGTACCTCGCCGCGCCAGCCCTCCGTGAGCGAGATGCACAGGTGCTCCGGAGCCCGTGGCGGCAGGGGTCGGGGCCTGGGGTCGGCTTCGCTTTCCGCCAGCGAGGCCAGGGCCGCGGAAAGGAATCCCGCGCTCTCGCCCAGCTCCAGCCAGCGCACCCAGGCCCGGGAATGCACATTGCCGCTCTCGGCCTGGGCCACGGGGACGGGCCGGGTCCCGTAGGGGCCGAAGGGATGGTCCTGGCGCACGTCCCGGCTCAGCCCGCAGGCCCGCGCCGCCACGCCCACCAGCCCGATCTCGCGGGCCTGGTCCGGGTCCACGCGACCCGCCGCCTCGAAGCGGATCATCACGGAGGCCGCGCCCCAGAGCAGTTCCACCGCGTCCTTCGTGTCCATCCAGGCCCGGTCCAGGCGCGGGCGCATGGCGGCGGCCCGCGCCGGCTCCAGGTCCTGCCGCAGGCCCCCGGGACGCAGCCAGTCCCGGCCCAGGCGGCTGCCGCAGCCCTCGGCGCTCAGGTTCAGCCAGTCACCCCGGATGCGCCCGCAGAAGGAGGCCGTGGGCAGGAAGCCCACATCGCCGGACAGGGCGCCCAGGTCGCCCACATGGTTGGCGACGCGCTCCAGTTCCAGGGCCACACCGCGCACCAGATCCACGCGAGGCGTGATTTCCACACCCGCCAGGCCCTCCAGCAGGCGGCAGTAGGCCCAGGCGTGGGCGATGCTGCTGTCCCCGCAGGCCGTCTCCGCCTGCTTGAGGCTGAGGGGATGGGGACCCCCGAGGAGGGCCTTCTCCAGCCCGCGGTGCTGATAGCCCAGGGCGATCTCCAGGTGGAAGACCCGCTCACCGTGGCACTGGAACCGGAAGTGGCCAGGCTCGATGACGCCGGCATGGACCGGCCCCACGGCCACCTCGTGAACCTCTTCACCCTCCACCCGGTAGAAGTCCATGGCACCGGGGACCGGTGCCCCACCCCGCTGCCAGGGATCCGGCGCGCCGGTCCAGGGGAGGTGGAACCGCACCGGCTTGAGCCAGGGATGGCCCTCGGGGACGATGCCGGTCTGCTCGGCGATCTCCCGCTCGAAGAGGTGGGCCTGGGGGCAGTCGGGCGTAAGCGCGGGATAGCGGGGTGCGTCCAGCTTCGTGCGGAGGGCGCGAAGCGCCTGTCCCGCATCGTCGGCCAGCACCGCATGGAGGTGGAGGTCGAAGTCGGCGCAGAGGCAGGCGAGGCGGTCCCCTTCATGGATGCGCTGCAGGATGGCCTCGCGGAACTCTCGGATCGGCAGTTCGGGCACCTCCCGAAGGGGCAGGCGCTGGCCGTTGCGGAGGATGGGCAGGACGAGGGTCATGGCCGCACCTCCAGGCGGGCGGAGGGGAGGCCCTCCGCGGTGGTGCTGGCGTGGTCGAGCATGGCCTGGAGGGGCCGGGGCAGCCAGATGCCCAGGACCAAGGCCAGCGCCAGCGCCGCGATGAGGGGCGCCGTGGTGGCCGGCGCATCCTTGTAGGGCGTGCGGACCCGCTGAGCGCTGGGCGTGCCGAAGACCACCTTCACCACCGTCTCGCTCATGGCCAGGAAGATGCTGCCCAGCAGGATGAGGAAGGCCGCCCCGCCTGCGAGATGGCCCGTGCCGAGGGCACCCGACGCGATGCTGAACTCGCTGAGGAAGGGCGCGAAGGGCGGCATGCCTGTGATGGCGAGGAAGGCCAGGAGGAAGAGCCAGCCGGACACCGGCGTGCGGCGCAGGGCCCCGGTGACGAAGGGCAGCTGCTTGCTGGCGTAGCTGCGGTGGATGTTGCCCGCGGACAGGAACAGCACGCTCTTCACCAGGGCGTTGGCCGCCAGGTGGAAGAGGGCGAACTTCGCCGCCAGGCCCCCGATGCCGATGCCGAAGACGAGGATGCCCATGTGCTCGACGCTGGAGTACGCCAGCAGCCGCTTGATGTCCGTCTGCCGGATCATGAAGACCAGGGCCCAGGCCATGGAGAGCATGCCGAAGGCCACCAGCAGCTCCCGGGCGAAGGCGCCCTCGCCCGCCGCGGCCACCACCGCGTAGATCCGAAGCAACGCGAGGAACGCGCAGCTGGTGACCCCGCCCGCCAGGAGGGCGCCCACCAGGCCCGGCGTCTCGCCGTAGGCATCGGGCTTCCAGGTGTGCAGGGGCGCCAGGCCCATCTTGGTGCCGTAGCCCACCAGGGTCAGCACGAAGCCCGCCCGCAGCCAGGGCCGGGACAGGAGCGAGGCGTTCTCCATGAGCCGCGTGTAGCGCAGGGGCTCCTCCAGCCCGCCCATGTGCGCCGCGTAGGCGATGAAGAGGGTGCCCAGCAGCGCCAGGGCGATGCCCACCGAGCCGATCACGAGATATTTCCAGGTGGCCTCGAGGGAGCGGCGGTTGTGGTTGAAGTAGATGAGGGGTGCGGTGACCAGGGTGGTGGTCTCCATGGCCACCCAGGCGATGCCGGGGTGGCGGGCCTGCGCCAGCAGCGAGGCCAGGCCCAGGAAGCCCAGGAGGCAGGTGGAGAGCACGCGGTGGTCACGCTCGGGGCGCAGGGCCAGGTAGGCCGGGGCGTAGAAGGCGCAGATGCAGAACAGCACGCTGATGACGAGCAGCACCCAGCCGCCCAGGGCGTCGAGGCCGAACCAGGCGGTGGCCGGCAGGGCCCGCCATCCGCCGAGTGCCACGAGCAGCAGCCCCAGGTGGAGGATGCCCACGGCCGGCAGGATCCAGGCGCGGAGGGTCGGGGACGACACGGCGAAGGCCAGGGCGGCGGCCAGGAGGGGGACGAGGATGAGCAGCCAGGCCATGGGTCAGTCCTTCAGCTCGGCCAGGTGCCGGGTGTCGGTGGAATCGAAGGCCACGCGGATGTGGTTGATGACGATGCCCATCACGAAGATGCCCACGAAGAGGTCCAGCAGGATCCCCGCCTCCACCAAGGCCGGCATGTCCTCCACCAGCAGCAGGCCGAAGAGGTAGATGCCGTTCTCCAGCACCAGGTAGCCCACCACCTGGGTGAGGGCCTTCCGGCGGGACACCAGCAGCAGGAAGCCCGTGAACAGCGTCGCCAGCGAGGCCGGCACCATCAGAACGTACTCCGTGCCCGGCTTGAGCGGCAGGTTGTGGGCCAGGAGCAGGCTGAGGCCCGTGCCCAGGGCGCAGAGCATCAGCGACACGGTGTAGCCGATGTAGGGGTCCACCTCGCGCTGGATGTGGACCTGCTTCAGGGCGCGGCGGAACAGGAAGGGGATGAGCCAGCCCTTCACCGTGACCGCCGCGACGGCCAGCAGGACGATGTGGAAGTGGCGGCCCAGGCCCATGGCCAGCGGCATCAGGCCCAGCAGCACGCCCTGGAGGACGGCGAACTGGATGGCCTTGCTGACGCGGCTGGTGGCCACGAGGCTGAAGTTGGACAGCATGGTGAGGGCGATGAGCAGGTCGGGCAGCATGGCTACACCAGCATCAGCAGGAAGGCGAAACCCGTGGCCAGCACCCCGGCCACGAGGAACTGCGGGACCTTGGTCATGCGGAACCGCGCCATGGAGCTCTCCACCAGGCCCACCCCCACCGCGAGGCCGGCCAGGGCCGCATAGAACGCCAGCCAGTTCTGCCAGGCGTGCGCCGCGCGGGGCAGGGCCGGCGTCAGGATGAGCGCGCCCAGCACCAGGAGCTTGAGGCTGGCGCCGTAGAGCACCAGGGCGAAGGGCCGGCCCGAATGGTCGAGCACCATCACCTCGTGGATCATGGTGAGCTCCAGGTGCGTGTTGGGGTCGTCCACGGGGATGCGCGAATTCTCCGCCAGGTAGACGATCACCCAGCCCGCCAGGATGAGGATCAGGGGTCCCGTGAACCGCGTCGTGAGGCTGCCGGGGAAGGCCAGCATGGTCCCCAGCGACAGGCTGGCATTGGCCTTGGCCAGGGCCGCGAAGCCCAGGAAGAGCGCGGGCTCCGCCAGGGCCGAGAAGGTCGCCTCCCGCGCCGCGCCCATGCCCTCGAAGCTGGAGCCGGTGTCCAGGGCGGAGAGGATCGTGAGGAAGCGGGCCAGCCCGAAGAGGTAGGCGAAGAGGATGACATCGCCCTCAAAGGAGATCGGTGCCGGGGTGTGGCCGAAGGGGACGAGGGCGGAGGCGGCCAGACCCGCAGCCACGCCGCCCACGGGGCCGGCGAGGAACACCCAGGTGGTGGTGCGGCTGTAGACGGCGCGCTTGCGGGCGAGCTTGGCCAGATCGTAGTAGAGCTGGAGCACGGGCGGCCCCTGCCGACCGGCCATCCGGGCCTTGGTCTTGGCGATGAGGCCGGGAAGCAGGGGCGGCAGCAGCAGCACGGTGAGCCCGTGCAGCAGGAACTGGAGCATCGTCGGGAGCAGGGATCGAACCATCTCAGGCCACCATCCAGACCAGGAGTACCAGCAGGGTGAGCAGGACGTAGAGCAGGTAGACGGGCAGCGCCCCGCCCTGGGCCACGCGGAGCAGAGCGGCGCCCCGCACGCCGAACCGCAGGCCGGGGGCCGCGGCCCGGTCGAGGACCGGATCGGGCACATGGCCTTCGTATCGCGCCGGACGCGGGAACCAGCCCGACACCTTGGGGCGGTGCACCACGGGCCACAGGGCCCAGCGGAGGCCCCGGACCAGGCCGTCCGCGAAGGACGAGGCCGTGTACTGCATGCGCGCATCCGGGGTTGCGTAGCCGCAGTCCCAGGTGGGCAGGCCGTCTTCCCGGGAACCGGGCCGGAGCCAGCGCCAGAGCAGGAGCGCCAGGAGTCCCAGGGCGAGGGCCATCCCCGAGATCGCGCCCAAGCCGGGCAAGGAGGGCAGGCCTGACCCGCCCGCCGGGCCGAGGGTGTCCACCACGCGGCCCAGGGCGGGCATCAGGAACAGGGGCGCCACGCCGATGGCCAGGCAGGCCAGGGCCAGCAGCCCCATGGGCAGGAGCATCACGCGGGGCGCCTCCTGGGCCCGGGCTCCCGCCTCCGTCCTCGGCAGTCCCAGGAAGACGGCCCCGAACGCCTTGGCGAAGCAGGCCAGGGCCAGGGCCCCGATGAGGGCCAGGGACAGGAGGATCACCACGGGCCAGGCCTGCCGCCCGAGGCCCAATCCCCGGAAGGCCCCCACATAGATCAGCCATTCGCTCACGAAGCCGTTGAGGGGAGGCAGGCCGCAGATGGCCCAGGAGCCCGCCAGGAAGGCCGCGGCAGTCCAGGGCATGCGCTGCCCCAGGCCCCCCAGCCGTTCCAAGTCGCGGGTGCCCGTGGCGTGCAGCACCGAGCCCGCCGACAGGAACAGCAGCCCCTTGAAGAGGCTGTGGTTCACCACATGAAGCAGCGCCCCGGCGTACCCCAGCGTCTGCAGCACGGGGTTCCCCTGGCTCTTGCCGAGGGTGCCGAGGCCGAGGCCCAGCAGGATGATCCCGATGTTCTCGATGGAGTGGTAGGCGAGCAGGCGCTTCAGGTCGTGCTGGCCCAGGGCGAAGGCCACGCCGAGGAGGCCCGACAAAACACCCAGCGCCACCAGCGTCCCGCCCCACCAGAGCGGCGGGTCCGGCACCCAGGAGAGGAGACGCGCGATCCCCAGGATGCCCATCTTGAGCAGCACCCCCGACATCAGCGCCGAGACGTGGCTGGGGGCGGCGGCGTGGGCCGGCGGCAGCCAGAAGTGCAGCGGCAGGATGCCCGCCTTGAAGCCGAAGCCCAGCAGGAACAGCACGAAGAGGATCGTCCCCCCGCGGCTGGCGGCCAGCCCGGCGGGCAGCGCGGTGAACCCGTACTGGCCCGTGGTCCTGGCCAGCAATGCGAAGGCTGCGATCAGGATCAGGGTGCCCGTGTGGGTGGCGACCAGGTAGATCCAGCCGGCCCGGCGGGTCTCGGCCTCGCGGTCCTCCGCCATCACCAGCAGGAAGGCGGCGATGGCCATGCCTTCCCAGGCCAGGAGGAAGGTCAGCGCGTGCGAGGCCGCCACCAGCATCACCAGAGAAGCCGTCAGCCACCCGAAGACCAGGCGCAGGGCCGGCGTGTTGCCTCGGCGGCTCTCCCAATAGCCCAGGCCGTAGAGGCTGCCGCAGAAGGCCAGCACGAGCACTGGGATGGCGAAGAAGGCCGCCAGCGGATCGAACACGAGGAGCCCCGGAGCGCCCAGCGCCGCCGTGCGCAGCGCGAGGGTTCCGCCGGAGCCTCCGGCGAGCACGCGGAAAGAGGCCGTCAGGCCCAGGAGGGCGGCCAGACCCAGCAGTCCCGTCGCCACCTCCCCCCCTCTCCGCCGCAGGAACAGTCCCGGCACTCCGGAGACCGCCGCAGCCAGGAGCGCGAGGAGGTAGAGGCTCATCCCAGCAGCCTCTCTCTCAGCAGCATCCAGAGGAAGGTGCCCAGGAGGGTCAGCAGCACATAGAGGAGATAGACCGGCAGGTGGCCCTGCTGGAAGCGCCGGAACCGGAGCAGCCGTTCCGCCACCCGGGCCACCCGCGGTTCCAGAAAGACTTCTCCGACGGGTTCCTTGAAGGCCTGGCGGAAGGAGGCCCCGCCCGGGAAGAGCCCCCGGAGGTGCGGCCTCCGGGCCCGCAGGCCCGGCTGGACCGGCGCCCAGGCGTCCGCAAAGGAACTGCCGGTGTACTGGGCCCGGGGCACGGGGACCGCATACCCGCAGCCCCAGGTCGGAAGGTCCTGGGGTCCGGACGCCGCGGCGACCGCTTCGGGGCGGCGCAGCCAGGCGAGGCCCGCTGCGACGAGCAGCAGGAACACGAGCTCCAGGCCCGCGAGCAGCCGCAGGTCCCCCTGCAGGCCCCGGGCGAGCAGAGCCGGGGTTCCGGGCGCCAGCACGGCGACCGCGCGATCCAGGAGGGGCAGGAGCAGGAAGGCGCCCAGGCCCACGGCCAGGCAGAGCCCGGCCAGGACGGCCATGGGCAGGAGCATGGAGCCGGCGGGATCATGGGCATGCTCGGCGGCCTCGCTCCGGGGCGAGCCCAGGAACAGGGTGCCGAAGAACCGGGCGAAGGCCACCGCCGCCAGGCCCCCGGCCAGGGCCAGGGCCACGAGGCCCAGGGCCGCGGACCAGGGATAGCCGTGGGCGAGGGAGGTGAAGAGGCCCCGGTAGAGGAACCACTCGCTGAGGAAGGCGTTGAAGGGCGGGAGGGCCGTCACCGCCAGCACGGCGGGGAAGACCAGCAGCGCCGTGCGGGGCATCCTCCGGCCCAGCCCCCCCAGCGCCTCCATGTCCCGGGTGCCCGTGGCGTGCAGGATGGCCCCGGCCCCGTAGAACAGGAGGCTCTTGAAGAGCGAGTGGTTCCAGATGTGGAAGAGGGCCCCGCCGAAGCCCAGGGCCATGAGCCAGGGATCGTGGGTGGCCCGGCCCGTCCAGCCCAGGCCCACGCCCATGAGGATGATCCCCAGGTTCTCGATGCTGGAGTAGGCCAGGAGGCGCTTGTAGTCCCGCTGGGCCAGCGCATTCCCCACGCCGTACACCGCCGTGAGGGCGCCCAGGGCCAGGAGCGTCCCGCCCACCCCCCGGGGGATGGCGGGCAGCAGGCACGACACGCGGAGGATGCCGTAGATGCCCGTCTTGAGCATCACCGCCGAGAGGATGGCCGAGACATGGCTGGGGGCGCTGGCATGGGCGGACGGCAGCCAGAAGTGCAGGGGCAGCACGCCCGCCTTGAAGCCGAAGCCCACCAGGGCCAGGAGGAGGATGCCGCCCTCGAACCAGGGCGAGGTGGAAACCGGAAGGACCGTCCACTGGAGCCCCCCCATCCGCTGGGCCATGAGGATCACCATGGCCGTGAGGAGCAGCGTGCCCGTGTGGGTGCAGGCCAGGTAGACCCAGCTGGCGCGCCGGACCTCGGGCTTCTCGTGGTCGGTGCCCACCAGGAAGAAGGCGGATACGGCCATCAGCTCCCAGGCCACCAGGAACACCAGCCCGTGCCGGGCCAGGAAGAGCAGCGTCATGGCCGCCACCAGCAGGCCGTAGAAGAAGCGCAGGGAGCGCCCCGAACCCCAGGGCAGCTGGGCCGGCCAGTAGCGCCGCCCGTAGATCAGGCCGAGGCCGCCGACCAGGTGCAGGGGCAGCAGGAAGGCGGCGGAGAGGGCATCCACCTCCAGGCGGGCCGGCAGGCCCCAGGCCTGGAACACCACCCAGGAGGTGGGCCCTCCCAGCAGGAGGTGGATCGACGCGCCCAGAGCCAGGAGGCTGCCGAGAAGGCCGAGGCCGGTGGCCAAGCGCTCCGGCGGCCGGGAGAAGGCGGACAGCAGGGCCCCGGCGAACCAGCATCCAGAGGACGCGAGGACCAAGGCCACATCCAGCATCTGCACGCTCCGGGTTCAGATAGCGAGCCCGGCGGCTCAGGTTTTGGCTGGGGCCACCCTGGAAGGGGGCTCGTCATCAGATGGGCCGGGATCGGTTGGGCCCATGCTACTCCCAACCCAGCCCCGTCTTCAAAGCAGATGCGAACCTCTTGCCCGCTGGCCACGGGGCAGACCAAGGTCCGGAAGCCCCGTCGCCAGGGCCTCCGGACCTCGAACCGGTGAGGCTAGAGCCCCAGGTTCACGGTGGCCGTCGTGCTCGCGGTCACAGTGGCCGGCTGGACGGTCGAGGTGGTCGTGGTGGTGGTCCCATCCAGGTTCAGGGTGCTCCGCACGGCCTGGACGCCGTAGGTTCCCACCGGGACGGTGGTGAAGCCGTAGGTCTCCGTGGTGCCCACGACCGCCATCGTCGTGCGCACGATGAAGCTGAACGTCCCCGAAGAGGTGACCAGCGACTGGAGCAGGTTCACCTGGTCGCTCTGGCTGCTGGTGGCCAGCGGCGTGAGGCCGCCGGACACACCGCCCGTGGAGGCGTTGGCGGTGAAGGCCGCGCTGTAGGTGAACACGGGGGTCGTGGCGGTCAGGGCGAAGGCCTCGCTGGCCTTGGCGTCATAGGCCTTCGGGGTCGTGCCGGTGAGGGGCTGGCTCACCACATAGTAGGTCGCACCCACGGGGAGCAGGTCCAGGGTGTAGGCGCCGGTGGCGTCCGTCACGGTGCTGCGGGAAATCCGGGCGTTCCCGGAACCGTCCAGGACCTCGGCATAGACCGTGGCGCCCGGCAGACCCGTGGAGGTCGCGGCGTCGGTCAGCACGCCGTGGATGGAACCCGTGACGAGCTTGTCAAAGGCCCAGATCGTCGGCCTGAGGAGGTACTGGCCCGAAGCCCCGGCCTGCACGACCTGGATGGAGTGGGCCGCATCGAAGTCGATCCACACATCCTTCGTGGTACCCGCGGCCACATCGAAGTTCACGATCAGCTTGATGCCACTCTGCATGCCCGAAGGCACCTTCAGGGGCTCCACGGTGCCGTCCGACAGCTTCACGGTGTTCCCCGAACCGAGGACGAGCCGCATCTGCCCGTAGTGGCCCGCCGGCAGGGTGGCGCCCGCAACCAGCGTCTCGTCCACACCGCCCACGAGGCTCAACAGGTTGATCGTCTTGTTGGGCGTGCCGAGGGTGATCCAGCCGCCATCGCTGGCGATCTCCACGGTCTGGATGTTGACGTTGATCTCCTGGTAGCCGGCAATGGGTCCGTCCACCAGATGCACGTTCATGGTTCCGCTGCCCCCGCCGGAACTCGATCCGCTGCAGGCCGTCATGAGGGCCAGCCCCAGACCGGCCAGCCACAGGAAGGGTGTGCGCCATCTCTGCATGTTCACCTCCGAACCCGTGCCACGGGAAAGGCATCAGGACAGCCATCATGGCCCCGGAAGGGTTCCTCCGCAATCCCAAAATTTACACTTAAACCCAATCAATTAAAGATATAGATCTTTAGGTCTAAGCCCTCTAGAAAACCCGGAGGAGGGCCACGTACCCATTCACGGTCCGGACCCCCGCGATGTCGCTCTGCAGGCCCACGCCCAGGTCCACGCGCACGGCCGTGAAGAGCCAGAAGCCCGGCAGGTCGCCTGTGATGCCGGCGCCGCTCATCCCATAGGTCTTCTGGTCATCCAGGCTGCGGGCGCGGGCGTACTCGAGGCTGAGGGACAGGCGCAGGTTCGGACCGGTGGGGATGGCGAGGGCAGCCTTGCCGTAGGCCAGCCGGTCGGCCGTGATGGCGTGGGACCGGATGCCCGCGATCCGCACCGCACCGCCCATGCCCCCCACATCCAGCGCGTTGAAGCGGTCGAAGGCCCGGCCCGAGGCCCAGCCCGCCTCGCCGTGGAGCCAGAACCCCGGAGTCACCTCCCGATCCAGGCCCAGGCTGCCGCCCCAGCGGCGGAAGTCGCCGCCTTCCGGAACCTCCTGGGGCGCCGAAGCCAGGCCGTAGGTGCCCTCCGGACGGCGCCCCCACCCGTGGTAGGCCCGGACCTGGAAGCCCCGGAACAGCCAGGAGCCCTGGAGGGTGCCGATGCGCGTCAGCCCCGAGGGCGGCAGCTGGTACCCGGGGGTGCGGTACTTGTCGTCCCCTTCCCCATAGTCGTCGTACTGGAAGTCCCCGCGGCCCTCCAGGCGGAAGCCCAGGCCCAGATCCCGACCCAACTCCACCCCCGCCTTCCCGAAGCGGCGGCCCACGCCATCCTGATCGGACAGGCGCCCGTTCACCACGGGGCGCTCCGTGGTCCTCAGCAGCAGGGTGGTGGCGTCGGCGCTCACGTCGAAGCTGCCCAGGCCCCGGGGGATGGCCAGGCTGGCGGTGTTGAAGAGGATGGCCGTGAGGGCGTTCAGCTGCACACCCTTGCCGAAGGCGTCGTAGTCGAAGTAGAGGAGGCCGCCCAGGGGCGCCACCGGGGGGGTGAGGCCCGGATCCACCAGCACCACGCCCGCCAGGGCCCGGCCGCTGCTCTTCGCCTTCTCCTCGATCTTCCGGGTGCCGTCCCCCTGCTTCGTGAAGTAGCGGGCCCCTTCCGGCGTCACCTTGAGCATGGTGGACCCGGACTCCCGCGCCGCGGCGCGACTGGCCTCGAAGCCCTCGCCATTGACCTGGAAGTCGCGGTAGGTGAAGCGCCGCTGCACCTGCACCACGCCGCCCGCGCTCACCCAGCGCTCGAAGGTCTGCACCGCGACGGGCCGCCAAAGGTCCGGCGTCGCCTGGCCGTAGGTGAGGATCTCCCGCTCGCTCTTCACGGTGCCGGGCAGGTTCGTGCGCTCCCGGTGCTCCACCAGGATCCGCCCGGTGGCCTCCTCCACCTCCAGGTCCCCGGAGTACAGCAGCGGATCCGCATCCACCGGCTCGAAGCTCAGCCGGCGCCGACCCGGCCCCGCGGGGCCGCCGTCCCGGTAGCGGTAGCGTTCGGTCAGGCCCAGGGCCACGGGCAGTGACATGGACTGGCGGCTTTCGATGAGGGGCAGCTGCACCTCGCCATCCAGCTTGGCGGTCACCCCGTTGAAGCGGACCGCCTTCTGGAGCAGCTCCGGCCACTCGCCGGCCTGCTCGAAGTAGCCGAAGCTGAAGCCCAGATCCCCCCCGCGTCCCGTGGGAGCCTGCAGGTGCAGATCCAGTTCCGCCTTGGCCTGCACGGTGCGGGCCGCGGCCCGGGAGCGCAGCTGGGCCGCCCGCACCCTGGCCAGCAGGGCACCCACGTCATAGGCCTCGGCGGCGCTCACGGCCACCTCGGTCCGGTCCTTGGGCAGGGGCACCGAGGACCAGACGCCCCCCGCGAAGGTCCAGCGCCGCATGGCCCCGGCCCGGTTCCGCAGGGTCAGGTCGCCCAGGCCGCCCTCGACCTCGGTGAAGCCCGCGGGGAGCGCCTCCGCCAGCCGGGCCCCGGGACCGCCGGCGGGTACCACCACCCGCCCGCCATCGCCCAGGAGCGTCGACACCAGGGGGCCGGGATCCGAGGGCAGCCAGAGGGTCCAGGGCCGCCCGGGGAAGGCATCCTGGGCCCGGGTGAGCTGGCCCCGCCATTGGGCGGGATCCAGGTTCAGGTCCGCCGGCACCAGGGCCCCGCCGTCCACGGCGCCCCAGGCTGTTTCATCCAATAGGGGCGCGGCCTGGGGATCGAAGGCCACGTAGAGCCGCTGGTCCGGTGACTGGGCCTTCAGGGCCTGGGCCGCCGCCAGCAGGAGGGGGAGCCGCGTCTCGCCGGCAGGCAGGAGCAGCCGCACGGCCGGGGCGCCCTTCAGGCCCGCCACCAGGGGCGCCCAGCGCTGCCGGGCCGCTTCCACCTGGGCCGCATCCCGGTTGTCTTTCGGCACCAGCCGGGCCCCGTCCTCCGTCCGCAGGTCCAGGACCGCGGGCTCCGGCACGCCGCTGCGCAGAGGGGCCGCCGGGGGGGCCTGGGCCGCCAGGGCGAGGGTCAGGACAGGCAGCAGGAACAGCGGGCGTCGTGGCACGGAGCCTCCGGGGGCACCCCCGAGGCTAACCGGTTGCGCGGGGAGCCTCCAGCCTCCGGGCCCCCTTTCCCGTTATCCTCAAGCTTCCAGGTGCCCATGCGATTCACAGTCCGGCTCACCCATTCCAACGGCGAGGTCCTCGTTCGCGACTTCGAGGCGGAGAGTGTCGAGGCGCTGCGGACCCGAGTCCTGGCCGAAGGCGGGTTCCCCCTGGAGATCACCCGCACCGACACGGCCTTCAGCAGCCGGGCGCAGCTGAAGACCGAATCCCTGGTGCTCTTCAACCAGGAGCTGCTGGCCCTGCTCAAGGCCGGCATCCCCCTGCTGCAGTCCCTGGAACTGCTGGTGGGCCACGGCAAGGATCCCCAGCTGCGCCGCAGCCTGGGCCAGGTGGTGGAGCTGGTGCGCGAGGGCATGTCCTTTTCGGATGCCATGGAACAGGCCGGAACCTTCCCGGCGATCTACCGCAGCAATGTCGTGGCGGGTGAACGCAGCGGCACCCTCCCCGACGTGCTGGCCCGCTGGCTGTCCTTCCAGAAATTCGCCCAGACCAGCCGCCGCCGCATCATCGAAGCCCTCTTCTATCCCGCCTTCCTGGTGATGGTGCTGATCCTCGCCCTCGGCGTGATCTTCAACGTGGTGCTGCCCCGCTTCGCGGAGTTCTACGCCGGCGGCGACATCGAGATGCCCCTGTTCACGCGGATCCTGCTGGGCATGGGCAAGGTGGTCAGCTCCACGATCTGGCTCCAGGGCCTCGTCCTCGTCGGCCTCGGCGTCCTCGCCCGCTGGATGGCGGCTTCCGAGGCCGGCCGCAAGCTGGCCGAGCGCCTGCTGCTGACGGTGCCCAAGGTCGGCACCCTCTACCGCATGTACCACTCCAGCGTCTTCTCGCGCACCCTGGGCGTGCTGCTGTCCGGCGGCCTGCCCGTGGTCCAGGCCCTCGAGGTCGTGCAGCGGACCAGCCCCAGCGAGCGCATGAAGGGGGGCCTGACCACCGTCACGGAGAAGGTGCGCGCCGGCAGCAGCCTGCACCTGGCCCTGGAACAGGCGAAGATCCTGGACCCCCTGGCCGTCGAGATGGTGCGCGTGGGCGAGCAGAGCAGCGCCCTGCCCGAAATGCTCGACCACGTGGCCGACTTCTTCGATCAGGAAGTGGAGAAGGCCACCACGGCCGTCACCAGCCTCATCGGCCCCATCCTGATCCTCTTCATGGGCGTGGTCGTCCTCGCCCTCCTGCTGGCCATCTACGTGCCGCTCTTCAACGCCAGCAACGTGGTGCGCTGAATATCCTTCGGGGGTTCCCCCGGCGACGCATGCGTCGCCGGGATCTGATGGGCACGCTCCGCTTCGCTGCGCGAACACCCCCGGGCCCCCGCGCAGATCCACGGCAGAGCCGGGGATCCGCTTTCTCAGCCTAGCGATACCGATTCTTCAGCCACTTCTGCGGATCCTGGGGCTGGGCCTGGTGGCGGATCTCGAAGCCGAGGCGGGGGCCGTCCACGGTGTCGCCCACGGCGCCCACGGCCTCACCCGCCTTGAGCACCTGGCCCTTGGCCACCTGGAGCCCCAGCAGGTGGGTGTAGAGGGTGAACCAGCCGCCGCCATGCTCGAGGATCACCATGGGTCCGTAGCTCTGGTAGTAGTCCGCGTAGACCACCTTGCCATCCGCCACCGCCGCGACGGGCGCGCCCGTGGCGGCCGCGATGAGCAGGCCGCTCTGCACCGTCTTGGTGTGGAAGCGCGGGTGCAGGTGCTCACCGAACCCCTGGGCCAGCGTTCCGTCGACGGGCTGCGGCAGGCTCCCATGCAGCGTCGCGAACCCCACGGCGGCCTCGAAGACCTCGCCCTTGGGCTGGACCAGCAGGCCGGCCAGGAGGCGCTCGAGCTGCACCGCCTCTTCCGCCAGCTCCGCCTGCACCTGCTTCTGGGCGGACTCATCCTTCTGGAGGCCGTCCAGGAACCCGTTGAGCTTCTCCTCCTGGAGGCGCAGCGCAGCCTGGAGCTGGGCAGCGTCCCGCTCCTCGCTGGCCAGCCGCGCGAGCACCTCCTTCAGGGCCTTCTCCTTGGTGGCGAGATCGCCCTGGAGGCGGTGGATCTGGTCGAGGCGCTTCCGCTCCTGCAGCCGCGCCCAGGCCAGCACGCGGCCCCGCTCCAGCCAGGCGTCCAGATCCTTGAAGGTGGCGTAGAGGCCGAAGTCGCCCCAGGGACCCAGTGCCTGCATCCAGCGCACCTGCCGGCGGAGGTCGGCCTGGAGCTTCAGCACTTCGCCCTGGATGCGGGCCTGCTCGCGGCCGATGACCTGGACCTCGCTCTGGGCCTGGTCCCGCCGCAACCGGGCGCCCTCCACCTGGGCCTTCGCCCGGTCCCGTTGCAGGGAAATGCCCTGGAGGTCCACCAGCACGCCTTTGCGCCGCTTCTTCAGGGCCGCGAGCTGCTGGTCCACCTGGCCCAGGCGCCCCTGGATGGCCGCGAGTTTCTGGCGGAGTTCGCCCGGATCCTGGGCCGACTGGCCCAGGAGGATCACCGGGAGGAGGAAGCCCAGGCCGCGGCGCACCGGCTACTTCCGACCACCACCCGTGGGAAGCAGCATCGCCAGGGCCCCCAGCACCAGGGGCCCGCCGATCGACAGCGGCAGGGCCAGCGGCGAGAAGGGATCCGAGGGCAGCTGGGCCATGGGCAGCAGGCGGACGAAGACCTCCAGCACCTTCACCTGCCCCGCGCTCCAGCCCAGGTCCTGCCCGAAGTCCAGGAAGAAGCTCAGGCGCGGCCCCAGCTCCCGGAGCAGCAGGGTGAGCAGCAGCGCCAGGCCGGCGCTGGACTTCAGCAGGCGCGACAGCAGCACCGCCCACAGCAGCATCTGGAGGCCCAGCAGGAGGCCGTGCAGGTCCGCCCGCAGCAGCTCCGGGGGCCAGGCCTGGCCGACGAGGCGCCAGCTCAGCGCCCACACGGGGATCAGCGCCACCTGGGAGAGGAAGAGTCCATGGGCGAAGCCCAGGCCCGTGCCGGCGAAGAAGCCTTTGAGCCGCTCGCCCCGGGCCGCGGCGGCCGTCCACTGGCTCACGGGCCCGAAGGCCCCCAACAGCACCACGAGCGACACCAGCCAGTACATGACCCCCTGGAGGCTGCCCAGGGCGTAGTCCCGCAGCGAATCCGCGCCCAGGGGCACCTGGGTGCCGAAGACGACGATCTGCGAGCCCTCCGCGCCCTGCTGGCCCCGGACCCCCATGAGCATCAGCCCGGCGAAGAACAGGCAGACCAGGGTCCAGCCGATGCGCAGCTTCGAACTACCGAAACGGTCCATGAGGGGCTCCTGGCGGGTACCAGGTAAGTCTACAGGCTGGCACCCGGAGACCCTACCTCCCCGCCGCCATCCGCGCCAGGTGCGCCTTCACCTCGGCCAGGCGCTCGGGCAGGACCGCCACGAACACCGTGTCGTCCCCGGCGAGGGTGCCCACCTGGCCCGGGATCGGGTCGGCATCGAGGCTGAGGCCCAGGGCCTGGGCAAACCCCGGGGCCGTGCGCAGGACCAGCAGGTTGGGCGGCGCCTCGGTGATGGTGATGTCGGGCAGGATCTGGGCGGAGCCCTCCACCCGGCGGTAGCGCCCCTGGACCTTCTGCACCCCCAGGCGCTTGAGGCGTCGGGACAGGGTGGACTGGGTGAGTTCGTGGCCTTCGGCGGACAGCCGCTCCAGCAGGTCGGTCTGATCCGCGATGGGGTGGGCCTCCAGCAGCCGGAGGATGAGCTGATCCAAGTCCATGCATGGATGTTGCATGAAATTGCATGAATTCGCAAGCCAATCACACGGCCGTTCCGCAAAAGTCGTGAAATAGTTCTTGCTTCCAAGCATTCGATCTGTGCATATTATGCAAACGATTGCATGGTTATGCATCCCCATGCGCGCATATGCACAGGATTCCCGCATGCCTTCCACGCCCGCCGTTCCCGCCCTGCTGCCCACCTACGCCCCCTACCCCTTCCCGTTGGTGAAGGGCGAAGGCGACCGGGTCTTCGACGACCGCGGCCAGGCCTGGTGGGACTTCTACGGGGGCCACTGCGTGTGCGCCACGGGCCACAGCCACCCCAAGGTGGTGAAGGCCGTGGCGGACCAGGCCGCCTCGCTGCTCTTCTACTCCGCCGCCGCGGCCCTGCCCGTGCGGGATGCCGCCGCCGCGACGATCACGGCCTTCTCCGGCATGGACTCGGTCTTCTTCTGCAACAGCGGGGCCGAGGCCAACGAGAACGCCCTGAAGGTGGCGCTGCTGCTCACGGGCCGGAAGACGCTCGGCGCCTTCGAGGGCGGCTGGCACGGCCGGACCACGCTCGCCCTCTCCGTGACGGACGATCCCAAGATCACCCAGCCCTTCGCGGACAGCCTCACCCCCTGCCTGCGCCTGCCCTTCGGCGACCTCGCGGCCCTCGACGCGGCGGACTTCTCGGGCGTGGCCGGCGTCATCCTCGAGCCCATCCAGAGCATGGCCGGCATCAAGACCGCCTCGAAGGAGTGGTTCCAGGCCCTGCGCGCCAAGTGCGACGCCACCGGCACCCTGCTCATCTTCGACGAGATCCAGACGGGCATGGGCCGCCTGGGCACGCCCTTCGCCTCCCAGTTCTACGGCGTGCGGCCCGACCTCATGACCTCCGCCAAGGGCCTGGCCTCCGGCGTGCCCATGGGCGCCCTGCTCATGACCGCCGCCGTGGCCTCGAAGCTCAAGGGCGGCGACCTCGGCAGCACCTTCGGCGGCGGCCCCCTGGCCTGCGCGGCCCTGCTCGCCACGGTGGACGTCATCGAATCGGAGGGGCTGATGACACAGGCTTCCGAAGCCGCGGCGCGACTCCGGAAGGAATTGAAGGGATCGGTCGTCGAGGCCATCCAGGGCGAGGGCCTCCTCCTAGGCCTCCGCACACCCCACGCCGCCGCCCTCAAGAAGCACCTCATGGCGCAGCACATCCTCCTGGGCGGCTCCGGCGATCCCCAGGTGCTGCGCCTCATGCCGCCCCTCAATGTCAGCGACGCCGCCCTCACCGCCCTCGTCGCCGCCATCCACGCCTTCGCCAAGCCCTGACTCCGGGAGCCGACATGAAGCACTTCACCCGCATCGCCGACCTGGGCCCCGAGGGCGTCCAGCAGATCCTGGCCAAGGCCGCCGCCTGGAAGAAGCAGCGCCCCGGCGCCATCTTCGCGGACCGCATCCTGGGCATGGTCTTCTTCAACCCCAGCCTGCGCACCCGGGCCAGCTTCGAGGCGGCCATGCTGCGCCACGGCGGCCACGCCATCGTGCTCGAAGTGGGCGCCGGCACCTGGAAGCTGGAGGACCGGGACGGCGCCGTGATGGACCAGGACCGCGCCGAGCACGTGCGCGAGGGCGTGCCCGTGCTGGGCCGCTACGTGGACGCCCTGGCGGTGCGGACCTTCTCCCACGGCGATGGGGACGCCATCGATGAGCTGGATCCCGTCATCAACGCCTTCCGGCGCTTCTCCACCGTGCCCGTGCTGAGCATGGAGAGCGCCCGGGAGCATCCCCACCAGGGCCTGGCGGACCTGCTCACCATCCAGGAGGCCCATGGCAGCACCAAGGTGCCCGTGACCCTCACCTGGGCGCCCCACATGAAGCCCCTGCCCAAGGCCGTGCCCAACTCCTTCCTGCTGACCGCCGCGGCCTGCGGTGCGGAGATCCGCGTGGCCCACCCCAAGGGCTACGAGCTGGCGCCGGAAGTCCGGGCCGAGGCCGAGAAGTACGCGGCGGCCACCGGTGGGAAGGTCGTCTACACCACGGACCAGGATGCCGCCCTGGAGGGCAGTGCGGCCGTCTACGCCAAGGCCTGGGGCCCCTCCACGACGTCGGGCCTGGAGGCCGCGCCCATGGCCGACCTGGGCGCCTGGATGCCCACCGCCGCCCACATGCAGAAGGCCGCCAAGGAGGCGATCTTCACCCACTGCCTCCCCGTGCGCCGGAACCTGGAGGTCCACGACAGCGTCCTCGACGGTCCCTGGAGCCGCGTGGTGGACGAGGCCGAGAACCGCTTCCACGTGCAGCGGGCCACCATCGATCACCTTCTGAACGATTGACCTTCCGTCCGATCCTGGAGTCACTGATGCCGCTCTCCCCCAATCCCTACGCCGCCCTCAAGGAAGCCTCCCGGTATGTCCGCCTGTTCCGCGGCAAGACCTTCGTGGTGAAGGTGGGCGGCGAAGTCATCGCCGAGCCCAAGATCCGCAAGGCCCTCTGCGAGCAGATCGCCCTGCTGTGGTCCTTCTCCATCAAGGTGGTGGTGGTGCATGGCGGCGGTGCCGAGCTGGACGCCGTCTGCGAGGCCATGAACATCCCTGTGCAGAAGGTGGCGGGGCGGCGGGTGACGAGTCCCGAGGTGCTGGACGCCGCCAAGATGGTCTTCGCGGGCCAGGTGCACATGGACCTGCTGGCGGAGCTGCAGGCCGCGGGCGTGCCCGCCGTGGGCCTCACGGGGCTGGACGCCGGCCTGCTCAAGGCCACCAAGCGGCCGCCGGTGCCCGTCGTGCCGGACGGCGCCACCGAGCCCCAGCTGGTGGATTTCGGCCTGGTGGGCGACATCGACACCGTGGATCCCCACGTGCTGAGCCACCTGCTGGACGGCGGCTTCGTGCCTGTGGTGGCGCCGCTCTCCGGCGGAGAGGACGGCGCCATCTACAACACCAATGCCGACACCATCGCCGCCAGCCTGGCCGAGGCCCTGCACGCCGAGAAGCTGTTCTTCCTGCTGTCGGTGCCGGGCCTGCTGAAGGATGTGGCCAAGTCCTCCTCGCTGATCCCCCACGCCACCCTGGAGGAGCTCGCCGCCTTCGAGGCCAAGGGCGTCATCAGCGGCGGCATGCGCCCCAAGGTGGCGGCGGTGAGGGCGGCCCTCCAGGGCGGCGTGTTCAGCGCCCACCTGGTGAGCGGCATCGCCCCCGACGCCCTGCTGGCGGAGATCTTCACCAATGAGGGCAGCGGGACGATGATCGTGTCGGGCGCCGCCGCGCCCACCGCAGGGACCAAGCCATGAGCCCAGCCGAGCTGCTCACGCTCCTGGTCGGCACGCCCAGCGTGTCCGGCGAAGAGGGCCCCCTCGCGGACCTGGTGCAGAACCTCGTCTCCGCCCAGGGTTTCGAGGTCCAGCGCCAGGGCCACAACCTCTGGTTCACCTTCGGGAAGAAGGGTGGACCGCGGCTCCTGCTCAACTCCCACCTGGACACCGTACCTCCCAGCAGCGGCTGGGAGGGCGACCCCTTCACGCCGGTCTGGCACGGCTCGCGGCTCCAGGGCCTGGGCGCCAACGATGCCAAGGGCTGCGTGACCGCCATCCTTCTCGCCGCGTTCGACCTGGTCTCGCAGCCCCTCGACGGCGAAGTCGTCGTGGCCCTCACCGCCGAGGAGGAGACCGGCGGCCAGGGCATCGCCACCATCCTCGACCAGCTGGGCCCCCTGGACGGCGCCGTGGTGGGCGAGCCCACGGGCCTGCGCGTCTGCGCGGCCCAGCGGGGCATGCTCCTGCTGAAGTGCACGGCCCGGGGCCAGAGCGGCCATGTGGCCAATGCCCAGATGCTGGGCGCCGAGAACGCCATCCACAAGGCCGCCCGGGACATCGCCAAGATCGCGGCCATGGAGTTCCCGGCCCACCCGCTCCTGGGCAGCCAGAAGGCCCAGGTCACGCAGATCAGCGGCGGCCTGCGCCGCAACCAGGTGCCGGACGCCTGCGAGTTCTTCATCGACCTCCGCACGGGCCCGGACCAGGACCACGACGCCCTGTGTGCCGACTTCCAGCGGCAGCTGGAGAGCGAGGTCGCCATCCACTCCCAGCGCTACCTCCCCAAAGGCACGGATCCCGGCCACGCCATCGTCCGGGCCGCCCTCCAGGCCGCCAAGAAGGCGGGCCCCGTGGGCTCGGGCACCACCTCGGACTGGGCCTTCCTCGGCGGCATCCCGGCCGTGAAGGTGGGCCCCGGCGACACCTTCCGCAGCCACAGCCCCAACGAGTACCTGACCATCCAGGAACTCGAGGCGGGGGCGGACTTCTATGCCAAGCTCGTTCCCGCGTTCTTCAAGATGCAGGTGCCGCATGAGGCCTGAAGCCACCACCCTCTGGGCCAAGGATGTCCCGCTCGACGCGGCCATCCACCGCTTCACCGTGGGCGAAGACCCCGAGACCGACCTGGCCCTCCTGGCCTGGGACGCCCTGGGCAGCGCCGCCCACGCCCGGATGCTGGCCGCCACGGGCCTCATCCCCGAGGCGGACGCCGTCTCGCTCGTCCGCGGCCTTCGGCGCATCGCCAATCTGGCCAAGCAGGGCGCCTTCCCCATCCCGCCCCACATGGAGGACGGCCACACCGCCATCGAGGCCGACCTCATGCGGAACCTGGGCCCCGTGGGCGGCCGCATCCATCTGGGCCGTTCGCGCAACGACCAGGTGATCCTGGCCCTGCGCCTCTACCTCCGCAACGCCCTGGTGGTCCTGGGCCTGCGGGTGGCGGACCTGGCCGAGGGCTTCCTGGCCTTCGCCAAGGCGCACCAGGACACGCCCCTGCCGGGCTACACCCACCTGCGCCGCGCCATGCCCAGCACCTTCGGCCTCTGGGCCACGGCCTTCGCCGAAGGCCTGCTGGAGGAACTGGAGGCCCTGCAGGGCGTGTACGGCCGCCTGGACCGCTGCCCGCTGGGCTCCGCCGCCGGTTTCGGCGTGCCCCTGCCCATCGACCGGGAACTCACCGCGAAGCTACTGGGCTTCTCGAAGGTCCAGCGCAGCCCCATCGACGTGCAGAACAGCCGGGGCCGCCACGAGACCGCCGTACTCCAGTGGGCCGCCTCCGTGGGCGGGGTGCTGGAGAAGTTCCTGTGGGATGTCTCGCTCTACAGCACCGAGGAGTTCGGCTTCCTCAAGCTGCCGGATGCCTTCACCACCGGGTCGAGCATCATGCCCCAGAAGAAGAATCCGGATGTGGTGGAGCTCGCGCGCGGCCGCTGCCGCGAGCTGCGCGGCGCCGCCGGCCTCGTGGAGCAGGTCGCCTCGGGCCTGCCCTCCAGCTACCACCGGGACTTCCAGCTGCTGAAGCAGCCGCTGATCACCGCCCTGCGGCATGCCGACGACCTCTTCACCGTGCTGCGGCCCCTGCTGCCCGCCCTCCAGGTGAAGGCCGAAGCGGCCGCCGCGGCCTCCAGCGACGAGCTCTACGCCGCCCACCAGGCCTATGTCCTCGTGCAGGGCGGCATGCCCTTCCGCGAGGCCTACCGCAAGGTCGCCCAGCAGATCCAGGACGGCACCTTCGCCCCGGACCGGGCGGCCCTCACCGCCACCCACCTGGGCGGCGCCGGCAACCTGGCCCTGGACACCCTCGCCGCCGACCTCGCCGCCGCCCGCGGCTGGATCGAGGCCAGGCAGCAGGCCCATGCCCAGGCGGAGGCTGCGCTGTGGGCGAACTGAGGCACGGCTCCCCTGATGTTTCTCTCTTGAAAGGTCTCCCATGAGCCAGCTCGCCGTTCTCGCCTTCTCGGGCGGCCTCGACACCTCCTTCTGCGTGCTCTACCTCAAGGAGCAGGGCTACGACGTGGCCACGGTCACGGTGAACACGGGGGGCTTTTCGCCGGAGGAGCTGGCCCGCATCGAGGCCGCCTCGCCCAAGCTGGGCGCCGTGAGCCACACCACGGTGGACGCCCGGGCCGGGCTCTTCGACGGCTACCTGCGCTACCTGGTCTACGGCAATGTGCTGCGGGGCCAGATGTACCCGCTGTCGGTGTCGGCCGAACGCGTCTGCCAGGCCCGGGCCGTGGCGGAGCTGGCCAAGGACATGGGCGCCGCCGCCATCGCCCACGGCTCCACCGGCGCCGGCAACGACCAGGTGCGCTTCGATGTGGCCTTCCGGGCCCTGGCGCCGGACCTCCAGATCCTCACGCCCATCCGGGACCTGGCCCTCTCCCGGGCCGAGGAGATGGCCTACTGCGCCGACCGCGGCGTGATCTTCCCCCCCAAGACCAAGGACTACTCCATCAACGAGGGCATGTGGGGCACCAGCGTGGGCGGCCGGGAGACCCTCGACCCCTGGACCACCCTGCCCGAGGCCGCCTTCCCCGGTGGCGTCATCGGCAGCCTGCCGCCCAAGTCGCTGGTCATCGGCTTCGAGGCGGGCGTGCCCGTCTCCCTGGACGGCAACAGCATGGATCCGGTCACCCTCGTCGCCCAGCTCAATGCCGTGGGCCGGCCCTACGGCCTCGGCCGGGGCGTGCACCTGGGCGATACCATCCTGGGCATCAAGGGCCGCGTGGGCTTCGAGGCCCCGGCCGCGCACCTGCTCATCGGCGCCCACCGGGAGCTGGAGAAGCTGGTGCTCAGCGGCAAGCAGCTCTTCTGGAAGGAGAGCCTCGGCAACCTCTACGGCTCGCTCCTCCACGAGGGCCACTTCTTCGATCCCCTGGCCCGGGACCTGGAGGCCTTCCTGGCGTCCAGCCAGGATCGCGTGACCGGCGAGGTGCGCCTCACCCTGCACCCCCGGGCCTTCGTGGTGGAGGGCGTCCAGTCGCCCTACTCCCTGATGGATCCCCGCATCGCCACCTACGGCGAAGCCAACAAGCTCTGGACCGGCGCCGAAGCGGCGGGCTTCGCGAAGGTCTTCGGCGTCCAGCAGACCCTCACCCTCAAGGCCAAGTCGAACTGATTTCGAGGTCCCCCATGCGCATCCACGTCGACAAGCTCGCCTCGGTCACCCGCAACCTGCGGCTGAGCCGGACCCTCACCCTCGGGCCGGAGATCCTGCTGGAGGAGGGCTCGGTCATCGCCTGCCGCATCCGGGGCGAGAAGACCACCTACAACCAGCTGGAGGACCCCTACGGGCGCATGAGCACCCTGCACGACGGGGACATCCTCGTGGGCGCCCTGGGCCACCGCAACGCCCTCCAGGGCTATGAGGGCGTCATGCCCGAGTCCCTGAAGCCCGGCGACACGGTGAACCTCCTCAACATGGGCGGCGTCCTCGGCAAGTGCCTCTCCCACAACCCGGACGTGGGCAAGCCCTTCGAGCTGGAAGTGCTGGGCCAGGTGCTGGTGTTCCCCGAGTTCCAGTCCCGGGCCGGCCAGCCGGCGCACATCCGCATGGGCGCGCTCAAGGGCACGGGCCTCTCCGCCCACTGCCCCGTGGTCTATGTGGCGGGCACCTGCATGAACGCGGGCAAGACCGCCGCGGCCTGCGCCACCATCCGCCAGCTCAGCCGCGCGGGCTACCGCGTGGGCGCCTGCAAGCTCACGGGCGTGTCGCTCATGCGCGATGCCCTGGCCATGCGGGACTACGGCGCCGAAGTCGCCCTGGACTTCACGGACGCCGGCTGCGTCTGCACGGACGCGGGCAGCGCCGCCACCATGTCGCGCATCATCTTCTCGGAGCTGGCCACGCACGGCGTGGACGTCATCGTGGCGGAGACCGGGGACGGCATCATGGGCGAGTACGGCGTCCAGGCCATCCTCGCGGACCCGGACCTGCAAGCCCTGGGCGGCGCCTTCCTCCTCTGCGCCAACGATCCCGTGGGCGCGGCGGGCGGTGTCCAGTACCTGAAATCCGCCTTCGGCATCCAGACGGATCTGGTGGCCGGCCCCGCCACGGACAACCGCGTGGGCGAGCGGTTCGTGGCCACCCTGGGCCTCCCCGCCCGCAACGCCCGGGCCGACGCCGAGGCCCTCGGCAAGTTCGTGCTGGGACTGGTCGAATCCAAGATCGCGGCCAGGGCATGAGCAAGGTCGACGTCGTCATCCTCGGCGCTTCCGGCTACGGTGGAGGCGAGCTGCTGCGGTGGCTCGCGAACCATCCGGCAGTGAAGTCCCTGCGCGGCACCGCGCGGACCCACGCGGGCAAGCCCTTCCACGCCCAGCACCCGAACCTGCGGGGCCTGGTGGACGGCGCCTTCGAGGCCGCTCCGGATTGGGCCGCCCTGGCCGACAGCGCCTTCCCCGTGGTGTTCTCCGCCCTGCCGCACGGCGAGCTGGCGAAGCTGTGGCCGGAATGCCAGACGGAGTGGGCGCGCCTGGGCCTCGCCGGCCGGATCACGGTCATCGACCTCTCCACGGACTTCCGGCTGGATCCCGCCTGGGTCTACGGGCTGGTGGACTGGAAGCCCGAGCGCATGAAGGGCGCGACCCGCATCGCCAATCCCGGCTGCTTCGCCACGGCCCTGCAGCTGGCCCTGCTGCCGCTGGCCGCGTGGAAGCCCGCCTTCGTGGCCGTCACCGCCGCCACGGGATCCAGCGGATCCGGCGCCGCGCCCAGCGACACCACCCACCACCCGACGCGGGCCACCGACTTCCGCGCCTACAAGATGCTGAGCCACCAGCACGAGGCCGAGGTGCTGCGCACCCTGGCCGCGGAGGGCTGGGAGGCGCCCCTCAGCTTCGTGCCGCAGAGCGCGCCCATGGTGCGGGGGATCTTCGCCACGGCTCAGTTCCCGCTGCCCGCGGGGATGGATGCGGCCGCGCTCAAGGCCCACTTCGAAGCCTTCTATCGGGGCCGCTTCTTCGTCCGGATCGTGGACGGATCGCCCCGCGTGGCGGCCACCACGGGCAGCGCCTTCGCGGACATCGGGGTGGCGGCCCGGCACGGCCACGGCGCCGTCATGGTCGCCCTGGACAACCTGGGCAAGGGCATGGCCGCCCAGGCCGTGCAGAACCTGAACCTGGCCCTGGGACTGCCGGAGTGGACCGGACTGAAGATGGCCGGCGGCTATCCCGGCTGAGCCATCGAGGACGCCTAGATCGCTTAATAGACAAGACTTCCGGATGTGGGATGATGATTGACCCTTTCCGGAGCGTCTATGAACCCGTCCCTTCTCACCCGTGAAGCCCTGGGGCAGTTCGCCAGCGCGAGCCGTGCGGCCTTCGAAGCGGAGCTGAAGACCCTGGTGGAGATCCCCTCCATCAGCGCCGATCCGGCCCGCCAGGGCGACGTGCGCCGCGTGGCCGAGGCGGCCCGGGCCCTCTTCGAGCGGCACGGGGGGAAGGCCGAGATCCTGGAGACCAGCGGCAATCCGCTCATCCACGGCTGGTTCGGGGAGGATCCCAGCTGCTCGACCATCACGGTCTACAACCACATGGACGTGCAGCCCGCCAATGAGCCCGAGTGGACGGCGGAGCCCTTCACCTTCGTGGTGGACGGCGACACCTACCGGGGCCGCGGCAGCACGGACGACAAGGGCCCGGCGGTGACGGCCTTCTTCGGCGCCCTGGCGGCCCGGCAGGCGGGCGTGCCCCTCAACATCCACTTCCTGTGGGAGACCGAGGAGGAGATCGGCTCCCCCAGCTTCGAGGGCGGCCTGAACCGCCACCGGGACCGCCTGAAGACCGACGCCATCGTGGTGAGCGACACGGTCTGGATCACCCGCGGCAAGCCCAGCACCCCCGCCGGACTGCGGGGCCTCAAGGGCTTCCGCCTCACGCTGGAGACCGCGGACCACGACCTGCACAGCGGCGTGGTGGGCGGCGCGGCCCGCAACCCCCTGGCCGAGCTCATCAAGGTGGTCGCCGCCATGATGGACGGCGAGACGGGCAAGGTGAAGGTCCCCGGCTTCTACGACGAGGTGGTGAAGCCCTCCAAGCAGGAGCTGGAGGAGTGGGCCCACGCGGGCTTCAGCGTGGAGACCTTCAAGAAGGACCACATGATCACCGGCATGCGCACGGAGGATCCCCTCAAGGTCATGAAGCGCGTGTGGGGCCGGCCCACCATGGAAGTCCACGGCGTCGTGGGCGGCTACACGGGCCCCGGCATCAAGAGCGCCGTGCCGCCCCGCGCCGAGGTGAAGCTCTCCTGCCGCCTGGTGCCGGACATGGACGAGGCGAAGACCATCGAGCGCATCCGCGCCTTCGTGAACGAGCACTTCCCTGACGTGCAGTTCCACGAGGAGCACGGGCTGGCGCCCTTCAAGGGCCACGTCACCGGCCCCTATGCCGAGGCCATCAAGGACGCCTACCGCTTCGCCTTCGACGCCCCCTGCTCCTTCACCCGCGAAGGCGGCAGCATCGGCGCCGTGAAGACCATGGAGGACATCCTGGGCTGCGAGGTGTTCTTCCTCGGCCTCAGCCTCCCCAGCCACGGCTACCACGCGCCCAACGAGAACTACGACTGGGAGCAGGCCAGCGGCGGCATCGCGGCCTTCGCGCACTACTTCCAGACCGTGAGCGGAATCAAGAGCTGACGGTTCCTCACCTGCGCAGAATCGCCGGCCGCGGGCCGGCGATTCTGCGTCAGAACGTGCCCTGCACGAGCCCCCCATCCACCAGCAGGCTCTGGCCGGTGAGGTAGCTTGCGGGGGTTCCGCAGAGGAAGGCGATGACGGCGCCGATCTCGCCGGGATCGCCGAGGCGGGCGGCGGGGATGGCGGCGGCCGTGCGGGCGTAGTACTCGTCCATGGAGATGCCTTCGGCGGCGGACCGCACCTCGGCGAGGTGGACCTGACGGTCGGTCATCACATGGCCGGGCAGCACGGCATTCACCGTGATCCCATCCGCGGCAGTCTCCAGGGCCAGGGTGCGGGTGAGGCCAGAGAGGCCGGCCCGGAGCGTCGAACTGATGGTGAGCAGGGGCGTGGGCTGCTTGGCGACCAGGCTGGTGATGTGGACGATGCGCCCCCACTTGGCCGCCCGCATGCCGGGCAGCACGAGCCGCGAGAGGCGCACCACGTTCATGAGCGTGGAGTCCACCCCGGCGGCCCAGTCGTCATCGGAAAGCCCCGAGAATCCGGCGGCCTTGGGCCCGCCCGTGTTGGTCACGAGGATCTGCACGGGGCCCAGGGCCACGGCCGTGGCCTGGTGCCAGCGGGCCAGGTCCTCGGCCTTCGTCACGTCCGCGGCCAGGGCCAGGGCGGGCACGCCCAGGGCCTCCAGCTCCGCCTTCACCGTGGCCAGGGCCTCGCCGCCCCGGCCGCAGACCGACACGGCGCAGCCCTCGGCCGCCAGGGCCAGGGCCGTGGCCCGGCCCAATCCCTTGCTGCCGGCCGCCACCATGGCCACCTTGCCGCGAATGCCGAGATCCATGGGTTCCTCCTGGGCTACTGGGGTGAAGGTGGGGGCGTGGGTTCGGGGAGCGGGGCCGGTTCGGCGCGCCGGGGAGCCGCGGGCGGCGGGCAACCCTGGGCCTGTCCCAGCCCCTTGAGGTAGGCCCGCCGGGTCAGGCCCGCGGCGACGGCCTCAGCCACCAGCCTGGAGTGGCGTTCGGCCCCGCTCAGCTTCCGCACCCAGCCCCGGAAGGGGAGGAGACCCTCGGTGGTGTGGCGCAGGGCACCCACGGCCGCGCCACTCGCCTCGGCCCGGCCGCGGTCGGCCAGGCTCGGATCCGCCGCCGGGGGGGCATCCAAGTCCGGAGGCAGGGCCGCGTCCAGCTGCTGCACCTCCGCCACCAGGCCTGCGCAGCTGGGGTCCGCCGGCGGTCCGTAGGGGGCCTTCTGGGCCGCCAGGAGGATCGGCGGGATCTTGGCGCGCACCAGGTTGAGGTCGCCCAGGGGCGCCGTGGCGGCGGCGGACAGGCCGGAGGTCTCGGGCTTGGCGCAGGCGGACAGCGCCAGCACGGCCACCAGGCCCAGCAGGGACGACATCGAGGTTCCAGGGGCTGCCATGGCGCGCAGTATACCGGGCCCTCCGGCCCTGAAGCCTCCGGGCGCCACTGCTACCCTCGAAGGATGCCCGCCCTGGAACTGGCCTCCCTCACCAAGCGCTTCGGCGACAAGACGGCCGTCGAAGACCTCAGCCTGGCCCTCGAACCTGGCGCCTTCCTGGGCCTCCTGGGCCGCAACGGCGCCGGGAAGTCCACCACGCTGAAGATGGTCACGGGCCTGCTGAAGCCCACCGCCGGCCGCATTCGCGTGCTGGGCCTGGACCTCGAGGCGGACCCCCTGGCGGTGAAGCGCCAGATCGGCGCCATGCCCGAGGACATGGCCCTGCTCGACATGCTCACCGGGCCGCAGTACCTGCGCTTCGTGGGTCGCATGTACGGGATGCCGGACGCGCTCATCGACGCGCGGCAGGCCGAGCTCTTCGACACCCTGGATCTGGCGCCCGGCCCCAAGACCCTCATCGCGGACTACAGCTTCGGCATGAAGAAGAAGGTGGCCCTCTGCGCGGCCCTGATCCACGGGCCCCAGGTCGTGTTCCTGGACGAGCCCTTCGAAGGCATCGACCCCGTCACCAGCCGCACCATCAAGGACATCCTCCAGAGCCTTCAGCAGAGCGGCGTGACGCTGGTCCTCACCAGCCACATCCTCGAAGTGGTGGAGAAGCTCTGCCCCCTCATCGCCATCCTGGACGAGGGCCGGCTCAAGGGCTTCGGCCCCCTGGACGAGCTGCGCCGCGGCGGCGAGAGCCTGGAACAGCTCTTCGTCGGGCTCGTGGGCGGCGCGCAGAAGGGGGCGCTCTCGTGGTTGTGAGCCCCTTCCGCGCCCTGCTGGCGGCCCACAGCCAGGCCACCTGGAACCGCTCCGCGCGGGAACTGGGCCGGCAGGGCGCCTGGGTCCTGGCCCTGGTGGTGGGGATCCTCGCCCTCCTCGCGGCGGTGGGCCTGATCTTCGGCGGCGGCGCCCTGGGCTGGCTGCTGGGCAGCCGCCTCGAACGGCCCGTGGTCCTCACGATCTTGGGGGCCCTGCTCGCCTTCCTGGGCTTCGGCGGCGGCCTCATCGGCGGCGTGCTGGGCGGCGCCCGGGAGCTCGCCTGGGAGGCCTACCGGGGCTTCCCCCTGCGGCTGCGGACCCTCTACCTGGCCGAGCTGACGGCGGGCCTAGCGGACATGCTGCCGCTGACGATGGGCCTCGCCCTGACGGGGCTGATGCTGGGCCTCGGCCTGGCCGCGCCCCGGACCCTGGTGCTGGTGCCCCTCGTCTTCCTCGAGACGCTGCTGATGCTGCTGGCCCTCCAGGTGCTCGTGGGCGGTCTGGCCTCGGCCCTGGTGAAGCGCCTCCGCCTGGCCCTGACGGCGCTGGCCATCCTGGCCTGGCTGGGCTCCACACTGATGTCCCCCGGCCTGTCGACGCGCGGAGGGAACCCGCCCACCCGGCCCCTCCAGGCCGCCCAGGTCGAGAAGGTCCAGGCCCTGGGCCGGGGCGCGGCCCGGGTGCTGGAGGCCCTGCCCACCCACGCCACCGCCCGGAGCCTGGTGAAGGCCCAGGAAGGGAACTGGGGCGCGGCCCTGGCCCTGCACCTCTACCCGCTGGGCCTGCTGGCCCTGGTGATGGTCCTGGGCGCCCGCATCATGGCGCGGGAAGCCAGCGGCACGTCGGTGGCCCCGCAGACCCGCGGCCCCGACCGCCTCTGGAGCTTCCGCCACCCCGCGGAGGGCCTCGGGCGGCTCCACTTCCAGACCCTCATGCGCAGCCACCTGGGCCGCTTCGCCTTCCTCATGCCCCTCATGACCGTGGTGCTGCTGAAGGGCCCCTTCGCCCAGTTCAAGGCGAACCCGCTCTGGACCGTGCCTGCGGCCTTCGCCTACCTGTCCCTGGTGGCGAACAACTTCGTGTTCAACCAGTTCGGCCTGGACCGGCACGGCGTGAAGGGCCTGCTGCTCCTGCCCGTGGGCTCGGAGGACCTGCTCAAGGGGAAGCTGCTGGGCCTGGCCGCCCACCAGGGGCTCCAGGCCCTGACGCTGGCGGTCCTCCTGCTGGCCCTGGACCACGCGGGCCCCGCCCCGCTCCTGGGCGGCATGCTGCTCATGGGCTGCATCTTCCTGGCCCAGACCGCCGTGGGGCAGTGGACCTCCACCTGGGCGCCACGGCCCATGGCCATGGACAGCCTCAAGAACAACAACATGCCCATCGCCCTGGGCCTGCTGAGCATGGGCACCTCGGCCTTCTGGGCCGGCCTCTTCGGCAGCGCCTACGCCCTGCTGGCCTGGGCCTGGCCCCGGCTGCTGGTGCCGGGCATGGCGCTGCTCTTCGGGCTGGTGCTGACCGCCCACCTGCTCCTGCTGCCCGCCGCGGCCGCGGCCCTGGACCGGCGCCGGGAGAAGCTGGTGGAGGCGCTGGGCTGAGCTCGCCGACCCCGGACGCGACGAGGGGGCCCCGGGGCCCCCTCGTCCGTTTCCCGCGGTGCGGCCTCAGAAGGTGTAGCTGAGACCCAGGGTGAAGCCCGACAGGCCGAAGCCGTGGGGGGCCGGCATGCCGATCTGGGTGTAGAGGTTGTCGATCTTGACGGCGTCGTTGCCGAAGTTCTTCACCTCGTAGCCCAGGTACCCGTTGAAGCCCTTCACGAAAGCCATGTTCAGGCGCAGGTAGGACTCGGTCTGGAGGTTGGAGGCGTGGGTGTTCTCGGTGGGGAGGAGGTAGGTGGTGGTGGTGTTGTAGAGCCGGTAGTCCTCCGCCTTCTGGGTCGTGTCCAGCTGGGCCAGGGTGAAGCCGGTGGTCACCCACACCTGGTTCGACAGGTTCAGGCGGGCGTGGAGGCCCGCGGTGAGGCCGAAGCCCGTGGCCTTGCCCTTGGCGTGGATGCCGAGATCCAGCGTGCCGGTGGTGGTGCCCTCGGTGGTGAACTCGTCGGTGAGCTCGAAGGCGCGGAGGCCCGTGGAGAAGGCCAGCGAGCCGGCCTCGCCCTTCACGAAGGTGCGCTTCCAGGCCAGGTCCAGCGTGGACACCTTCAGCTCCTGGCGGCCGTGGGCCGTGTCGCTGTTGGAGCCGCCAATCGCGCCGCCGATCCGGATGGCGCCCGCCGCGTCGTACAGGTCCCGCCCGTCCTTCTTGCTGGAGGCCATGTAGGTGAGGGAGAACTCGTCGTCCCCCTTCACCAGGGCCAGGTCCAGGGACAGCGGCGTCTGCGTGGGCTGGCCGTAGGTGTAGGTCGGCGCCGTCTGGGTGCTGCCGGAGGTCGCGATGATCATCGCGAAGGGGGTGGTGGGGCCGGTGGTCTTCATGGAGCCGACGGAGGCACCCACGCGGAACCCATCCTGGGCCCGGAGGGCGGGGGTCGCGCCGGCGACCAGCGTCACGGTGAGGAGCAGCGCTTTATTCATGCACATCCCTTGTCAACGGGGCCGACCTCAGCCCCTCGATTGAAAGGGCAAGATAGCATTCGAACTGCCCTTGAACAAGAAAAATAAGGCATTGATATCTCTTTAATAGATCTATGACGCCTGCCGGGCGATCCGGGCTCAGGTACCCTGGGATCATGTCAGTCCTCGCGCGCCCAGCGCGCTCCGTCCCTGCCAGCGACCCCATCGCCCTGACACGGCCCCTCCGGCCGAGGGCCGGGAGCCCCGCGTGAACCCCGAGGCCCTGCGCCTCGCCGCTGAGCTGGGCGGGGCGGTGCTGTCGGCCCCCGGCGCTTCTGGTGGCGGCAGCCTGGTGCTCGTGGAGCGCATCCAGGGGCATGGCCTGCCGCAGATCCTGGTGCTGGGCCGCACGGCGGAAGACCTGCGGGAGCCCCTCTCCGCCGCGGCCACTGTCCACGCCCGGGGCCTGGCGGTGAACGTGCTGGGCCTCGTACCCGCGCCCGGCTGCGACCTGGCCCAGGCCCTGCAGCTCCACCGCCGCCGCCTGGGCGCCCTGGTCTGCGCGCTGGATGCGGGCCTGCCCTGGCTGGACGGGAAGCCCATGCTGGTCCGGCGCCTGCCGGGCCGCGTCGCCCGGGCCGTGCCCGTGGCCCTGGAGAAGGCCCCCATGGGCCCCCTGGAGAAGGCGGATCTGAAGCTGTTCCTGCCGGACTGGGACAAGGCCCGCCGCAAGATGACCTTCCGCCGGCCCGAGTGGCGCGAGGCCCCGGACCACGAGCAGCACGGCGGCTTCGAAGCGGACCTCTGGCCCGGCGTGCCCCTGCCCGAGGGCGCCGAGCTGCGGGTGCCGCCCCTGGTGCTGCCGGAGGGCACGGCGCTCACGACCGCCCTGCGCACGGCCCTGCGCGCGGCCACGGGCCAGCCGATCCCCTTCCTGCCCCTGCCCGGCGACCCCGCGCCCCTCCACGCGCTGCGCACGCTCACCCTTGAAGCCACCGCCTTCCGCGGGCCCGCCCGAGCCTGGGAGCTGGCCTTCGAAGGCCTCTCCCGCCTGCCCGCGCCGCCGCACTTCTGCGCGCGGTGTTGAGGCTAGCGTGAGTCCTGTTGGGGGTTTGGCCTCCCCGTTCGGGGATTGAATTCGCCCGTTCGGATGATTCCCTTGGGGATACGAGATAAGCGTGTCTTCATGAGGCGAACCAAACGGCCCTTAGTGTTCACCAACGACTTAGGCCGTAACACTTTTCGAGTGCCTAAGCATGTCGATTCATCTCATGATTTTGATATCCGATCAGCAGTAACGTCTCTGTACTCCCAAATTGGGCGATCCTCGCCCCTCTCCGCTCTGATCGTCTAATTCTAGTTAGGTTACAAAGTTGTCCAGGAGAACCATGAGCGAGTCAAAAGAAGGTAGTGAGCTTGTAATTGAATATGCTTCCGAGAACAGCACCTATAAGCAATTGAGTTCAAAGATGGCCGATCTTCTCTCGCAAATTCTTGTGAGAGAAGGAATTGTAGTGCACTCCACTACAAGCCGTTGCAAATCGATCGAGAGCTTTTCTAGAAAGGTAAGCAAGCCTGAGAAATCTTACCAATCTCTTAATGAGATTACAGACCTAGCCGGAATCAGAGTCACAACCTACTTCGCCACAGATGTGGACAGAGTCGCCGAAGTAGTTGAACGTGAGTTTGAAATTGACAGAAACAACTCGATCGACAAACGCACTTCAATAGATCCGGATAGATTTGGTTACCAGTCCTTGCACTATGTCGCACTTCTGAGCTCGTCGAGAAGAGAGTTAATCGAATATAAAACCTTCGCTGGCAAAAAATTCGAAATCCAGATTAGATCGATCCTTCAACACGCATGGGCTGAGATTGAGCATGACCTTGGATACAAATCCGCAAGCGGCGTTCCCAGAGGCATTCGACGTCGATTTGCCCGAGTGGCCGGACTCCTCGAAATTGCAGATGATGAATTTTGTGCGCTCCGTGAGGAACTTAAGGGCTACGAGTTGGAAGTTGGTAAGAAAATTGCGGATAATGAAAAGAACATTGACCTAGATCTACCGGCCTTGAAATCTCTCTACAGCAGCGGCTCCGCTCTAGTAGAACTGGACCGAGCGATTGCTGCCATTGTTTCAGCCAAGCTAGATGAAGGAACGAATGACGTCTACGAGCGGCTACTAAGTCGGCTTCTATATTTGGGCATTAGCACAGTGTCTGAAGCTGAGCAGATGGCGAAGCAGAATCAGAATTCAGCTGCAATGTTCGCAAAGAAGTGGTTTTCTAAAAAGACATACACAAGGTTTCCCACCGGCATTGGCACTCTTTACCTCGGCTATTTACTAATGGCTGCGAGACAAGATAAGAGTGCTTTTGTCGAATACTTGAACCACTTTCGGATCGGTGCTGAGGAAGGCCGTGAACAAGAAGCCGAGAGAGCAATCAAGATATTTGAAGAAATTCAGACTTCATAGGTTGAGGCCTGTAACCTAACCTCTCGCTCAAGTCGGGCCCCGCCTGCATTGCCTTCCGCTCTCTCTCGTCATTTCGCTATCTCGACTTCGCTCATCCTCTCGGTGCAGGCGTGGCCGCCTAGCTTCATTCGTTTAGGCCGCTCTTGCCATTCCTTTCCTGGAGTCTCCCATGTTTAGAGACATTCGAGCCTTTTCGGCCGTAATGATCATTGCCCTTGCCATGGCCTGCGGCGGCGGCAATGCCGGTGGTGGCAATGCCAGTGGTAGCAATGGGGTGAGCGTTCCCAAACAACCTAGCTTTACGATCTCGAACCTCACCATTTCACCGAGCTTATTTACCCAAACCGGACAAGCCCTGGCCGATGTTTCTGTTGATGTAAGCCCTTCAGTAGGACCCATCAAAGGGATGAGGCTGCTCAGCGGCAACGGGTATATCGGTTCTTCCTTCGGGACCATTTATGGCCCTGACGTCAATACCATTGTGTGCAGACTTCAGGTAAACAATGCTTCCGTCGGTGTTTTTACCAATGAAATTCAATTGGAAACAACCACAGGAAATGTATCGAATGTCTTGAGCAAAAAAATTACCGTTGTGGCTTTTCTCCCCAATTTAAACAGCATCACACCTGCAAGCGCTACCGCTGGGTCAGCAGGTTTTACATTGATCGCCACCGGTACCGGGTTTTCCCCGGATTCTGTTGTCATGTGGAACTCGAGCTTCTCGCCTCCCGCCTATCCGCTCAAGACCACTTATGTCAGTGCAACTGAACTACAGGCCCAGGTCCCCGCGAGTGCACTGATGACATCTGAAGTTGTTGGCGTCTTTGTATCCACTCCAGACGTCTGGTGGACTTCATCCCAGTCTTTCACAATTAACAAACCCTAAAATTGGGTGATTATTTGATATAAATGGACAGCATTCGCCGTCGGGTGCCGTCGGCCTAGCCTTTCGCTTTCTCGAGATTTCCAGCTTCCTCGGCTCCGCCCACAGCGTCGGTGCAGGCGGAGTCGGTTAGTCCCATTCGTCAACACTCAAAATTTCACCCCATGCCAAAAACCGCCCAGCCGGGCGGTTTTTGGCATCTCCGCGCCCTAACCGGGCGCGATGATCCCCAACCTACATATTCAATGCCCGCCCGTATACCGCCCGCGCCGCCTCGGGGAACACTTCGTTCAGGCTGGGGTGCGGGTACATCGTGTTGATCAGCTCGTCCACGGTGAACTCGCCGCCCATGAGGGCCACGCTGGAGGCCACGAGCTCGGTGGCCTTGGGGCCGAGGATGTGGATGCCGAGGATCTCGCCGTACTTCTTGTCGGCCACGATCTTGATGAAGCCGTGGGGCTCGCCCACGATGTTGGCCTTGGCCATGGGCGCGAAGGGGAAGGTGCCCACCTGCACGTCGTAGCCCTTGGCCCGGGCGGCCTTCTCGTTGAGGCCGATGGTGCCCACCTCGGGATCGCAGTAGGTGCAGGCGGGGAAACGGTCGTAGCGCACGGGGTGGGGATGCACATCCTTGCCGAGGCTCTGGGCGGCGTGCTCGGCGGCCACGATGCCCTCGTCGCTGGCCACGTGGGCCAGCCAGGGGGTGCGCACGATGTCGCCGATGGCGTAGAGGCCGGGCTCGCCGGTCTGCATGAACTTGTCGATGACCACGCAGCCGCGGTCCACCTGGGCCTTGGTGGCCTCCAGGCCGATGCCCTCCACCATGGGCGCGCGGCCCACGGCCACCAGCAGGTGGCTGCCCACCACCTCGCCGGGGGTCTCACCTTCGAGGAAGCACACCACGCCGTCGGCCCGCTTCTCGATGCGGGTGATCTTGGTCTTGGTGCGCACGTCCATCTTGTAGGTCTTCTTGAAGATCTTGGCCAGCTCGAGGCCGATCTCCTCGTCCTCCAGGGGCAGGATCGTGTCCATGAACTCCACCAGGGTGACTTTGGAGCCCAGGCGGCTGAACACGGAGGCGAACTCCACGCCGATGGCGCCGGCGCCCAGGATCACCAGGTGGCTCGGCAGCTCGGTGAGGTCCAGGATGTGGTCGCTGTTGAGCACCCGGACGCCATCGGTCTCCAGGCCGGGGATGGGCTTGGGGGCCGATCCCGTGGCCAGGATGATGCGCTTGGCCTCATGCACTTCGCCCGCCACATCCACGCGCCCGCCGCCCAGCAGTTTGCCGAAGCCCTTGAGCACGGTCACCTTGTTCTTCTTCATGAGGAACTCGATGCCCTTGGCGTTCTTCAGGACGATGCGGCCCTTGCGCTTGACGATGGTGGCGAGGTTGGCCTTCAGGCTCTTGGCGTCCACGCCGTCGATGCCGTAGTCGTCGGCCACCTGCATCTGCTCGAAGCGGTGGGCGCTCTCCAGCCAGGTCTTGGCCGGGATGCAGCCGCGGTGGAGGCAGGTGCCCCCCAGGCCCGCATCCTTCTCCACGAGGGCCGTGGCCAGGCCCAGCTGGGCGCCGCGGATGGCGGCGATGTACCCGCCGGGGCCGGAGCCGATGACGATGAGGTCGAAGGAAGCCATGCAGTGCTCCAAAGAACAGGAGCCCATGATCCCACACGAGCTGGCGCTTGGGGGGAGGCTAGCTGGGCCGCCCAGACCGGCCCCGCGCCGGACATCCACGCCTTCGGCGATCCCGTTCCGCCTGCCGTAGATGAAAATCTGGCCGGGAGTTCCCGATTAAAGGAAATTACCCAGGAATCCGATCTCCAGGTATGGTTTTGCGTGCCGTGAAACGCCCGCCTTCCCAGCCGCAATCCAGGAGCGCCGGCCATGTACGAATCGAAGGAAATGGTGAACATGATCCTCGACAGCACCGAGGATTTCATCTGGTCGGTCGATCCCGTGACCTTTGGGGTCCTTTCCTTCAACCGATCCTTTTCCGACTACTTCCGGGATCGGCGGCACCATCCGATCAAGCTGGGGGATCGCCCCGAGGATCTGTTCTCGGACCCGGGGTACATCAACCAGTGGCGGGGATATTTCCAGGAGGCCCTTGAAAAGGGGCGCTTCGAGACCGAGTACGCCACCTATGCCGGCACCCCCATCCTCAACCTGGTGATCCACCGGATCGACCGGGATACCAGGCCCCTGGCCCTTTCGGTGTTCGGACGGGACATCACGGGGCTGCGGGAGGCCCAGCTGGCCCAGCTCGAGAGCGAGGCGCGCTACCGGAGCCTGTTCGAGGAGAGCCCGAGCGTCAAGCTGCTCATCGCCCCGGAAACCGGACGGATCGTCGACGCCAACCCCGCGGCGGCCGCCTTCTATGGCTGGAGCCGGGACCAGCTTCTGCGCATGAGGATCTGGGAGATCAATGCGCTGTCGGAGGCCGAGATCCGCCAGCAGATGGAACTGTCGAGGACCGGCGTGAAGCGGCTGTTCGAGTTCCGCCATCGCGGGGCCGACGGCTCCCTGCGGGACGTGGAGGTGCACTCCGCCCCCATCCGGATGGGGGAGCAGGTGCTCATGTACTCGCTCATCCATGACATCACCGAGCGGAAGCGCACCCAGGACGCCCTGAGGGAAAGTGAGGCCCGGTTCCGGGCCCTGAGCGAATCGGCCCTCGCGGGCACCTACATCATCCAGGAAGGGGTGCTCACCTATGTCAACCCCACCCTGGCGGAACTCCTGGGCTACTCGGCCGAGGAGCTGCTCGGGAAGTCGCCCCTGATGGTCATCCACCCCGACGACCAGGCTCTCGTCACGGAAAACATCCGTCGCAGGATCCAGGGGACCATGTCCAGCCGGTTTGAAACCCGCGCGGTGAGGAAGGATGGCGGGATCATCCACATCGAGATCCTCGGCGGCACCATCTGCTTCAACGGTCGCCCGGGCATCATCGGGAACCTCCTGGACGTGACGGAACGGAAGAAGGCCGAGGAAGCCCAGGCCGCACTCGAGGGTCAGCTCCAGCACCTCCAGCGCCTGGAGGCCGTCGGCCGCCTGGCGGGGGGGATCGCCCACGACATGAACAACGTCCTGGCGGCGGTGATGTCGACGGCGAGCCTCATCCAGTCCAAAGGGGATCCCTGCCAGAAGCAGGCGGAGCTGATCCTGAAGGCGGCCCATCGCGGAAGGAGCCTGATCAAGGGCCTGATGGCCTATGCCCGCAAGGAGGTGGAGGACGCGGAGCTGGTGGACCTCAACGCCCTCGTGTCCAATGAGGTCGAGCTGCTCTCCAACACCACCCTGCAGCGGATCCAGCTGAAGACGGACCTGGATCCCAAGCTGCCCCTGTTCATGGGTTCCAGCACGGCTCTGGGCACGGCCCTGATGAACCTCTGCGTGAATGCGGTGGACGCCATGCCGGACGGTGGGAAGCTCATCATCCGCACCGCGCTCCTGGGCGATCGGGAGCTGGAACTGATCGTCGAAGACACGGGTCAGGGCATGCCTCCGGAGGTCTTGAAGCGCGCGGTGGAGCCGTTCTACACCACCAAGCCCATGGGCAAGGGTACGGGCCTGGGGCTGTCCATGGTGTACGGCACCGTGCAGGCCCACAAGGGCACCCTGGCGATGCATAGCGCGCCCGGCGCCGGAACCCGGGTCCAGATCCGGCTCCCCATCACACCGGAGGATCCGACCCTTCCTGCCGTGGAGGAGGCGGTCGCCCCCAGCCCGAGCGGCCCGGGGTTGAAGATCCTCCTGGTGGAGGATGATCCCATCGTGGGCGAGGCTTCGATGTCCCTCCTGGAGAACCTGGGACATCGGGTGACCATGGTGGCCGAGGGGTACCGCGCCATCGGCCTCGCCGGACCCGGTGCCGCCTGGGATGTCGTGCTGCTCGACCAGAACATGCCGGGGATGAGTGGCCTGGAGACGCTGCGTCGCATCCGGCGGCTCCACGCAACCCTTCCCGCGGTCATCACCTCGGGCTATGCCGATGACGAGGTGCGGGACGGCTTCAGGCGGCTGGGGCACACCGCCATGCTCGGCAAACCTTACTCCCGCGAGGAATTGCAGAAGTCGCTCGCGAACCTGCCGTGACGCCTAGGCGTAAACCAGGGCCGATCGGATCTCCAACCGGGCGGCTTTCCACTCCGCCCAGGCGGTCTGGAGTTCCGCGCGGTGCAAGGCTGCGGAAGCCTTCCACTCCGCCTTGGCCTCGCGCCAGGTCTCGGCCTTGGCCAGGCCCTTGGCCCGCCACTCGGCCTTCCTGGCCTGCCAGGCTTCGTGCCGGTCATGGAGGGACGCCAGGGCGGCATCCAGCTTCAGGCGGGCCGCCGCGAGCCGGTCATGCATGGGCGTGGCCACGCCGGGGCTGGCCAGGGCCAGCCGCTCGCGGAGCCGCTTCTCCTCCATGTGGAGGCGGGCCCGGGTCATGGCCGCGGCGGACACGCGGCGGAACTGCCCCACGAGGCCCATCCAGCCCAGGACGTTCAGCAGCCACTTGGTGGTGTCCCACTGGTACCAGAGGGCGCCGTTGCGGTAGTCCCACTGCCAGAGGTGGTGGAAGTTGTGGTAGCCCTCGCCGTAGGTGAGGGGCGCCAGGATCCAGTTGTCTCGGGCCGTGTTGGCGTCCGTATAGGGGCGGCTGCCGAACATGTGGGCGGCGCTGTTGATGAAGAAGGTGGTGTGGTGCGTCATCACGATGCGCAGCACCACGCCAAAGACGAGGTGGCCCAGGATGTTGCCGGTGGCGAGGCCGATCCACAGGGGGATGGTGGCCACTACGGCCCCGATGAGGAAGTGGTGCCGGTGCTGCCAGCGCACCAGGGGGTCCTTCTCCAGGTCCGCCACGCCGGCCAGGGGCAGGCCCTTGGCCTCCATCACCCAGGTCCAGTGGGCGTACCAGAAGCCCTTGCCGATCTGGTAGGGATCCTTCTCGGTGTCCACGTGCTGGTGATGCACCCGGTGGTCGCTCGACCACTTGAGGGCCGAGTTCTCGAAGGCGGCGGCGCCGAAGCAGAGGAAGAGGAAGCGCACCAGCCAGGAGGCCTTGTAGGCCCGGTGGCTGAAGAGCCGGTGGTAGCCGCCGCTGATGGCGGTGCCCACGGCGAAGATCATGGCGAGGAAGACCAGCGCCTCGCTCCAGCCCAGGCCCGAGGTGGCCAGGCGCCAGGGCACCAGCACCAGCGCGAGGGCCAGGGTCCCCGTGAGGAAGAGCGTATTGAGAAGATTCCAGCGCTTGCCATGGACCATGCCATTGACTCCAAAACAGAGATTAATTCTACCGGACGCATGCAACCGGCGTCCCATGCCAAACTTGCCCTTTCCCCTGGCGTGAGGTTTCTGTGACCGTCAAGCGACCTTGGTACCAATCCAGTACCTTCTGGATCTTCATGGGCCTGGCCCTGGGCGTGGGGCTCGGCGGTTTCCTGCCCCAGGATCAGTACCCTTGGGCCTACGACACCTTCCGCTTCCTGTCCAAGGCCTTCATCAGCCTCATCAAGGGCCTCATCGTCCCCCTGCTGCTGTCCACCATCATCGTGGGCATCGCCCAGACCGGCGACATCCGGGCCGTGGGCCGCATGGGGGCCAAAGCGCTCATCTACTTCGAGGTGGTCACCACCCTGGCCCTCTTCATCGGCCTGGCCGTGGCCAACTGGGTCCAGCCCGGCGCGCACCTGCCCATGGACATGAGCGCCCACGCCGGGGTGGCCGCCGCCAAGGCGAAGACGGGCTGGGAGATCGCGCTCCACATGTTCCCCTCGAACCTCGTCCAGCACGCGGCGGAAGGCGACATCCTGCCCGTGGTGATCTTCGCGACGATCTTCGGCATCGCCCTCACGAAGGTCGGGGAGCGTGGCAAGCCCGTGCTGGCCTTCTTCGACGGCGTGGCCCAGACCATGTTCAAGTACACCGACTTCGTCATGAAGCTCACGCCCCTGGGCGTCTTCGGCGCCATGGCCTACAACGTGAGCCACATGGCCGCGGGGCACACGGTGAACGGCGCGGTCATCAAGGGCTGGCCCGCCGTGTTCCACCTCCTCAAGCAGTACAGCCTGCTGGTCGGAAGCCTCTACCTGGCCCTCACCCTGCTGTTCCTCCTGGTCTTCGTGCCCGTGGCCTGGCTGGCGGGCATCCGGGTGCTGGGCTTCGTGAAGGCCATCAAGGATCCGGCGCTCACGGCCTTCAGCACCGCCAGCAGCGAAGCCGCCCTGCCCAAACTGCTGGAGGAGGTGGTCCGCTTCGGCGTCCCCCGCCAGGTGGCCAGCTTCGTCATCCCCACGGGCTACAGCTTCAACCTCGACGGCTCCACGCTCTACCTGGTGCTGGCCAGCCTCACCATCGCCCAGGCGGCGGGCATCCACATGAGCCTGGGCCAGCAGCTGCTGATGGTCTTCACCTTCATGCTCACCAGCAAGGGCGTGGCGGGCGTGCCCCGGGCGACCCTGGTCATCATCGCCGGCACCTGCGGCAGCTTCGGCCTGCCGGGCGAAGCGGGCATCGCCATGCTGCTGGCCGTGGACGAAATCATGGACATGGCCCGCACCACCGTGAACGTCATCGGCAACGGACTGGCCAGCGTGGTCGTCGCGCGCTGGGAGGGCGTCTTCGGCACGGATCCGGAGCCACTACCCGACCAGGAAGTCTGATCAGCCTCTACCGGGAGTAGGCGCGGAATCCTTGTCTTGAAAGCCTTTCGCCGGTACCCTGGTGGATTCCCAATGCGGCGCTGCATCAGGATCCGACCGGGGGCTCCATGAAGATCATCGTGACCGACGAGGTGACTGGCGAAGGCCTAGCCCTGCTCCAGCGCGACCCGCGCATCACCCTGGATGTCCGCCTCGGCCTGACGAGGGAGGCCCTGCACGCCTGCATCGGCGAGTACGACGCCATCATCACCCGCAGCGGCACCACGGTGGACAAGGCCCTGCTGGATGCGGCGACCAACCTGAAGATCGTGGCGCGGGCGGGCGTCGGCATCGACAACGTGGACGTGGACTACGCCAGCTCCAAGGGCGTCATCGTGGTGAACGCGCCCTTCGGCAACACCAACAGCGCGGCGGAGCACACCATGGCCCTGCTGCTGTCCGCCTGCCGGCACGTGCCCGCCGCCAACGCCAGCCTCAAGGCCGGCGAGTGGAAGCGGGCGAAGTTCACGGGCGTGGAGCTGAAGGGGAAGGTGGCCGGCGTCATCGGTCTGGGCAAGGTCGGGGGCCGAGTGGCCATGCGGCTGAAGGCCTTCGAGTGCGAGGTGCTGGGCTGCGACCCCTACGTGAGCGCCAAGCGCGCCCAGGACCTGGGCGTGCGCCTGGTGGATCTCGACGAGCTCTGCCGTTCCTGCGACATCCTCACCGTGCACACGCCCCTGAACGACGAGACCCGCGGCATGATCGGCCCGGACCAGCTGGCTCTCATGAAGGAGGGCGTCATCCTGCTCAACGTGGCCCGGGGCGGCATCCTGGATGAGCCCGCCCTGCTGGCGGCCCTGCAATCCGGCAAGGTGAGCCTCGCGGCGGTGGACGTCTGGTCCGAGGAGCCCCCCAAGTCCGAGACCCTCAGGCAGATCATCGAGCATGAGCGGGTGGTGGTCACGCCCCACCTGGGGGCCAACACCCAGGAGGCTCAGGTCAACGTGGCCATCGACGTGTCCCGGGAGATCCTCAGCTACCTGGACCGGGTCCCCCTGGAGAACGCGGTGAACCTACCCCGCTTCGATCCGGCGGTCATGGACCAGATGCGGCCCTACTTCAAGCTCATGGCCGTCCTCAGCGAATTCGGCCTCCAGCTCATGAAGGGCAGCCTGGATCGGGTCACCTTCGGCTTCGCCGGCGCCATCGCCCATCACGACTGCTCGCCCCTGACCGTGAGCGGCCTGGCCGCCCTGCTGGACCGGGCCACGGACCAGCCCGTGAACATGGTCAACGCCGGCCTGGTGGCCGAGCGCATGGGCCTGGTGGTGGAGGAGCGCAAGTCCACGGAAGGCGGCCCCTTCTCCAACCTGGTGACCCTCATGCTGGAGGGCGGCGGCCAGACCCGGGTCCTCTCCGGCACACTCTTCGAAGGGACGCCCCGGATTGTCCGCCTGCGGGACTACGCCATGGACTTCATGCCCGAGGAGCACATGCTCCTGCTGAGCTACATGGACCGCCCCGGCATGATCGGCAAGATCGGCACCGTGCTCGGCCAGCGCGACATCAACATCGCCTTCATGAACCTGGGCCGCCGGGAACGGAAGGGCGAGGCCATGGTGGTCCTCTCCGTGGACAGCCCGGTTCCGCTGCCGGTGGTCGCGGAGCTCCAGCGGGCCACGGAGGCCACCTTCATCCAGGCGCTCCACCTGCCGTCGGCCTGATGCTGTCCGGGGAGAACCGCCTGCTCGCTGGCGCTCGCCAAGTCCCCCCCGGAGCCCCCCACCGCCCGGCGGGGCGAAGCCCGACCGCGCGGTCTGCCATCATGGAGGCCGGGAGGCCTCTTTGAAACTCATCGCCTGGGACTTCGACGGCACGCTGGTGGACAGCCGCCCCCTCATCGAGGCCGGCATGGCCCACACCCTGGACGCCCTGGGCCAGCCCCGCTCCGTCATGGCCGAGTGGCTCAAGTATGTGGGCCTGCCCGTGAACGCGGGCATCCGGAACACCTTCGACCCGCTGGGTCTGGACCTCGATACGGTCCTGAAGGCCTACCGCAGCTTCGGCCATGCCGAGCACGAGTACCTGATGAAGCCCTTCGCCGGCATCCCCGAGCTTCTGGGAGAACTCCGCGCCCGGGGCCAGCGCATGGGCGTGGCCACCTCCAAGCGGACGGTTCCCCTCCTGCGGCAGATGGCCCAGTTCGGGTGGGAGACCTTCTTCGATCCCATCATCACCCCCGATGACGTCACCCACGGCAAGCCCCACCCGGAGACCCTGGAGCTGATGCAGGCCCGCACCGGCCTCGCCCCCGAGGAGATCCTCATGGTGGGGGACACCCCCTTCGATCTGGACATGGCCCAGGCCGCCGGCGTGCCCAGCCTGGCCGTGGGCCACGGCTTCTATCCCCAGGAGGCCCTGGCGGCCTGCGGCCCCCGGGCCTATGCCCCGGACACCGCGGCGCTCAGGGACATCCTGCTGGCCTGGGTGGAGGGCTGACGATGGCGGAACTGACGCACCTCGATCCCGAAGGCCGCCCCAAGATGGTCGATGTCTCGGCCAAGGCGGTGACCCGGCGCCTGGCGGTGGCCGCCGGCTACCTGGAACTGGACGCCCCCGCCGCCGAGGCCCTGTCGAAGGGTGGCGGCCCCAAGGGCGATCCCTGGTCCGTGGCCCGCCTGGGGGCTGTGGGCGGAGTCAAGCGGGCCTCGGATCTGATCCCCCTGGCCCACCCCCTGGCCATCGAGGCCGTGGATGTGGTCCACCACTGGGATCCCGCCGCCCGCCGGGCCTGGCTCCGGGTCCAGGTCAGCTGCGAAGGGCGCACGGGCATCGAGATGGAGGCCCTGGCCGGGGTGACCGTGGGGCTTCTGGTCCTCTACGACATGCTCAAGGCCGTGAGCCACGGCATGGCCATCGGCCCCGCCCGGCTTCTCCGCAAGGAAGGCGGCCGCCGGGGCACGGTGACCCTGCCCTGGGCCGGGTGCCCCTGGGAGCCCTGAGCACGGCATCCCAGTTGGAAAACATTTGCATATGCAAGGTTCCAGGACCCCGGTAGGATGGGAACTGGACTGTTCCTATCTCATCAGCGACCGGGGTCACGACCCCCTCAAGGAGGCCTAGCGAAGCAGGCTTTTCCGTTCCAGCCGGGAGTTCACCCCATGCGCATTGCCGTCTTGACCCTCGTTCTCGCGTCCCTCAGTGTCGGCCTCCAGGCCGCTCCGAAACGGACCTCCAAGAAGACCTCTTCCAGGCCCGCCGATGATGGTGCCGTCCACATCGTGCGCAAGGGTGAGACCGCTGGCGCGGTCGCCCGGGCCCATGGGATGAGCCTGGCCGACCTGGCCGCCCTGAACCCCGGACGGAAGCTGTCCAAGCTGTCCGTCGGCATTCGCCTGAAGGTGCGCCCCTCCCGGGCGGTGGCCGAGGCTTCGGAAACGGAGGACGCCCCCGTCCAGGCCCTTCCCGTGACCCCGAGGCCCGCGCTGGCGGCCCTGCCCACCCCCGCGGTCGTGCCTCCGGCCCCCATGCCCCACCTGGAGCGCCTGCTGCCCTACCAGGTCCGGGCCGTGGTGCCCGCCGCCAGTGGCACGGCCACCTCCGGCCACCTCGAAGCCCACCTCGCCCCGGGCACGCCCGCCCAGCTCCTGGCCCGGATGCAGTCGGTCATGCCCCCGGTCAGCGAAGCCGAACTGAACGCCCTGCTGCCCACCTTCGCGCCCGCCGATCCGGGCCACCTCGACCTGCTCTGGCCGGTGGAGACCCGGACCATCAGCTCGGCCTGGGGCCCCCGCATGCGCACCAAGACTGTCCGGGTGAAGAACCAGCGCAAGAAGCGGGTCCGCTACAAGGGCCGCCACCGCGGCATCGACCTCACCGCCCCCATCGGCACCGCCGTGTTCGCGGCCCTGGACGGACAGGTGGTGATGGCCGGGAAGCACAAGCAGTACGGCAACTATGTGGTGGTCGACCACGGCAACGGCGTGGCCACCCTCTATGCCCACCACAAGCTGAACCTGGTTCACGAGGGCGACATCGTCCGCCGCGGCCAGAAGATCGCCGAAGTGGGCCGCACGGGCAACGCCACGGGCCCCCATCTCCACTTCGAGCTGAAGGTCGACGGCGTGCAGCGGAATCCCCTGCCGGTCCTCAACGACGAGGAAGAGGTCTCCGCCGAACTCGCGGCCCAGAACGCCCTGCTGGCCCCTGGCGCACGGCGCTAGGAGGACTGAACCTCCGCGCCACCCGCGGCACTGGAAGGAAGCGTCCCACTGTGTCCCGGCGCGGGATCGGCCGCGGGCGCCATGCTAGACTTGATCCTTTCGCCGTTCTGAGGTGGTCATGCCGCTGTACCGAGCTTCCCTCCGGGCCCTGGGGGCCGTTGCGCTTCTCGCTGCGGCGCTGGCCTGCGGAGGCAAGAAGGGTGGATCCAGTCCCACCGCCACCCCCACCGCCACCATCACCGGGACGGTCACCTACTCCCGCGTCCCCCTGGCGACGGATGCCAACGGCGTGCCCACGGGGCTGATGGACGGTTCCGTCTCGACGAACCTCAAGTCGCTGCCCGCCCGGGGCGTGATGATCCGCGTCTATCAGCGCAATGACCAGCTCAACCCCGACGGCGTCACCAAGACCACCTCCTGGCTGGTACTCTCCGGCGGTTCCACCTTCACCGATGCCAACGGCGCCTACTCCGTCACGGTACCCGGCGACAAGCCCCTGATGGTCGAACTGATGAGCAGCTTCGACGGCGGTGAGGGGCACTCGGTGAACCTCGTCGGCGATCCTGCGGGCATCAACAGCACCATCACCCAGGCGACCCGCTACCGCTACGCCATGCGGAAGGCCGCCGATGGCACGGCGACCGCGGGAGACCCGATCCCCTCCGCCATCCCCGCCAAGGACAGCGTCGTCAATTTCACGGTGGGGCTCACCGATGCCTGGTGGCTGGTCAACCCCAGCTACCTCTTCAGCAGCTCGGTGGCGCCCGACGCCGGCAACCCGGTCCTTGAGACCACCCTGGCCGGCCGGACCACCGGGACCGGCAGCCGCATCCTGGGCATCGGCGACACCATCTACAGCTTCAAGAGCATCTACGGTCTCGCCACCCCCGGATCCACCTTCGACCTGCATTACGCCCCGGGCGTCTCCGAGACCCGGGGTTCCTTCGTGGAATACAACCGCACGGTCTACCCCCTGGCCTACGACGACAACCTCTCCGGCTACCACTATTTCGGCTCCCTCCAGGGCGGCCCCGCCAACGACGATGCCTGGGACGAGGGCGTGATCCTGCCCCTGATCGCGAGGAACGTCCTCTTCGGGAGCAACAACGGACGGACCTATTCGGTCCCCCTCGCGCCCCTGTTCCCTGTGGCGACCGCGCTGACGGACCTGAGCCCGGACATGGCGCGGATCGAGGGCCTGGCCGAGGCCATGGCCGCGAACATCCTGAAGTCGCCCTACCTGGCCGACACCCAGGGCACCGCCCTGGCGGGCCCCGTGCTGGATATCCGGGACATCAGCGGACTGGCGACCACCCAGCTCACCCCCTATTCCGCCCCCGCCCTCCGCGCCCTGGCCTGGGAACTCGTCCTCAAGGCGAACAGCGTCGCGAGCCCTGGCACCCCGACGACCTGGTCCACGATCAACAGTCTGGCTGCCGCCCGGTTCTTCCTGGCCCCGGGCCGGACCAACCCGGATGGCAGCCGTGATGCGGAGCCCCTCAACATCTACTCCCAGCTCGCCCGCCTCAAGGAGGGCAAGACCTCGACCGAGCCGGTGGACCTCTCCACCATCTTCACGGATTCGGTCCTGACCAACCTCACCGCGCCTTTCGGCCTGCCCTGGCCCCGGCCCACCACCGGGACCTACGCCTCCTTCGTCTCCGACTGGGGCCTGGATCCCAATGCCACCACGACTCCGCTGGCCCCCTTCACCCTCAGCATGGCCAAGGCCGTCCAGGTGCGGGGCAGCTATCCGAACCTCTCCGAAGGGGAGGTCTTCTACAGCGGCTTCGGCCTGAGCGTCGACAAGCGCTACGTGATCGGCGTCTCCATCACGCCCGCCCTGGCGGCCGGCGTCGAGCTCGACCTGGATCTGCCCTTCCTCAACCGGAGCTTCGCCTTCACCGGCAGCGGCGGATCCACCCCAGCCACGGTCGTCTCGGTGACCACGACGCCCCCGATCTATCAGCCGGTCCGGGTGCGCCTGAACAGCCCGAGCACCGTCCAGCCGGATGTCGTCGTGACGGTGAGCTTCACCCCCAGCCTCTAGTCCCGTCCGCTCCAGGAGCCGCCATGACCGCCTCCGCCCCCCTCCAGGTCCTGCGGGCCAAGGCCCCCTTCGCCCCGGATCTCGCCATCGTCCTGGGCTCCGGCCTCGGGGCCCTGGCCGAAAGCCCGGAGGCGAAGGCCGGTGTGGCCATCCCCTTCACGGACCTGCCGGGATTCCCCGCCCCCACCGTGGCGGGCCATGGCGGCAAGCTGGTCTTCTGCACGTTCGAAGGCCGCAAGGTGGTCCTCCAGGCCGGACGCTTCCACTTCTACGAGGGTCATCCCATGCCCCTCGTCGTCACCCCCATGCGCCTCTATGGGCGGCTGGGCGCGAAGGCCGTGCTGCTCACCAACGCCGCCGGCGCCCTCAACCCCGCCTTCGGGGTGGGTGAGCTCATGGCCCTCACCGACCACATCAACCTGTTCGGCACCAACCCCCTCATCGGCCCCAACGTCGAGCCCGGCCCCCGGTTCCCCGACATGACCGCCGTCTACGACCCGGCCCTCCGGAACCACCTCCAGGCCTGTGCCCAGCGCCTGGGCCAGACCCTTCGCGAGGGCGTCTACCTGGGGCTGACGGGCCCGAGCTACGAGACCCCGGCGGAGATCCGGGCCTTCCGCGTCCTGGGGGCCGACGCCGTCGGAATGAGCACCGTGCCCGAAGCCATCGTCGCCCGGCACGAGGGCCTGCGCGTCGCCGGGATCTCCTGCCTGTGCAACATGGCCGCCGGCATCCTGCCCCAGGCGCTCACCCACCAGGAAGTGCTCGAGGCCGGCGCCGCCGCGGCAGGCCGCTTCGAAGCCCTGGTGCGGGCCTTCGTCCGCGGCCTGCCGCTGTAGGCCCCTCTGGAACCCCGCCCTTGAGCAAGCAGAAGCCCGGCTTTGCCGGGCTTCTGCTTGGGGGTCCGGGGGTGCGCGCGCAGCGCAGATCCCCGGAGAACATCAGGCGTTGTTCTTCTGGTGCTCTTCGATCAGCCGGTTGACCACATCCGGTTCGGCCAGCGTGGAGGTGTCGCCCATGCCGTCGTACTCGGCCGAGGCGATCTTCCGCAGGATGCGCCGCATGATCTTGCCGCTGCGCGTTTTGGGCAGGCCCGAGGAGATGTGGATGACATCCGGGGCCGCGAAGGCGCCGATGACCTGCCGCACCTGCTCCTTGAGGGCGCCGATGAGCTGCTGGTTCCCCTGTTCCGCGTAGCCGTTGTTGAGCAGCACGTAGCAGTAGATGCCCTGCCCCTTGATGGGATGCGGGTAGCCGACCACGGCGGCCTCGGCCACGGCCTCGTGGGCCACCAGGGCGCTCTCCACCTCGGCGGTGCCCAGGCGGTGGCCAGAGACGTTGATCACGTCATCGATGCGGCCGGTGATCCAGTAGTAGCCGTCCTCGTCCCGCCGGGCTCCATCCCCCGTGAAGTAGTAGCCCGGGTACTGGGTGAAGTAGGTGTCCCGGAAGCGCTTGTGGTCGCCGTGGACCGTGCGGGCCTGGCCCGGCCAGGGAGCCCCGAGGCACAGGGCGCCGGACACATCGTTGCCCTCCAGCGGAACGCCGGTGGCGGGGTCCACGATCACGGGCTTCACCCCGAAGAACGGCAGGGTGGCCGACCCGGGCTTGGTGGGCGTCACGCCGGGCAGGGGCGTGATGAGGATGCCGCCGGTTTCGGTCTGCCACCAGGTGTCCACCACCGTGCAGCGCCCTTCGCCCACCACATCGTGGTACCAGCGCCAGACTTCGGGGTTGATGGGCTCGCCCACGGTGCCGAGGATGCGGAGCGACTTGCGGCTGTACTTCTTGATCCAGTCGTCTCCGGCCTGAGCCAGCGCGCGCAGGGCCGTGGGTGCCGTGTAGAGGATGTTCACGCCCAGGTCGTCCACGATCTGCCAGTAGCGGCCGGCATCGGGGTAGAGCGGCGTGGATTCGAAAATCACCGAGGTGGCGCCGTTGGCCAGGGGACCGTAGACGATGTAGCTGTGGCCCGTGACCCAACCCACGTCCGCAGCACAGAAGTAGATGTCGTCCGGATGGTAGTCGAAGACCAGCTTGTGGGTGAACGCGGCATAGGTGAGATAGCCGCCCGTCGTGTGCATGAGGCCCTTGGGCTTCCCCGTGCTGCCCGAGGTGTAGAGGATGAAGAGGGGGTCCTCCGCGCCCATCCACTCGTTGGTGCAGGTGGAGCGCTGCTTGGCGGTCTCGTCATCCAGCCAGAGGTCCCGGCCGGGCTGCATGGGCACTTCGCCATCGGTCCGGCGGGCCACGAGCACCGTCTCCACCAGGGACATGCCCTCGATGGCCCGGTCCACGGTGCGCTTGAGCGGAACGCGCTTGCCGCCGCGCATGCCTTCGTTGGCCGTGATCACCACCTTGCAGTGGGCATCCACGATGCGATCGCGCAGGGATTCCGCGGAGAATCCGCCGAAGACCACGGAGTGCACGGCCCCGATGCGGGCGCAGGCCAGCATGGTGTAGACCAGCTCGGGAATCATCGTCAGGTAGATGCAGACCCGGTCGCCCTTCTGCACGCCGTTGTGCAGCAGGACATTGGCCACCCGCGCCACGTGGTGCTTGAGGTCGCGATAGGTGATGTGGGTGTAGACGCCGGGCTCGTCCTGGGCCCAGATGAGGGCGGTCTTGTCCCCCAGGTGCGGCAGGTGCCGGTCCACACAGTTGAAGCAGGCATTCAGCCGCCCGCCCGAGAACCAGGAGAAGTCCACTTCCTTGTAGTCGGCGTCGAAGACGGACTGCCAGGGATGGAACCAGGTGAGGGACTTGGCCTGCTCGCCCCAGAACCACTCCGGGTTGTCGAGGGACAGGCGGTACAGGCGCTGGTACTCCTCCATGGTCTTGATGTGGGCCCGCTCACGGATGTGCGGCTTCACGGGATAGAGGTCTTCGGACATGTCGGCTCCGGGCCAGTTGGTGAGAGGAAAGCGGGAAGCGGCGGAGGAGCGTGTGGATGGCAGTGGAGGCCTGGATCTCCACGCAGGTCCGTCAGGCTGGGAAAGGCGGTTGGGGGGGGTGGGGTGGCGATCATTCTCCGGCCCCATCCGACCCTTGTCCAGTACTCGTTACCCCGGGTAGAGACTCCAGTTCCATGGCCGGAATCCAAGGGGTGGGGTGGGGGGGGGGGCCCCCCCCCCCCCCCCCCCCCCCCGACACGGGGGCACCCCCCCCGGCCGGCCCAAAAAAAAGGTAAGGTGGGTGT
>NZ_JAKZLB010000003.1:27327-67864 GCF_022808865.1 Geothrix oryzisoli | reverse complement strand
TTTCTCTGGTCCGCGGGTGTCGCGTCGCCTGTGCCTGGGCCGGGGGGGGGGGGGGGGGGGGGGGCGGCCCCCCCCCCCCCCCACCCCTGCAGCCTTCCGGTGGCAAGGCCACCGGGAAGTCAGATCAATGCTGATAGGTGGTGATGTCCCGATCCTTGGTTTCCTTCAGGAAGAGGGCGCCGATCACCACGGTCATGAGGGCCACGACCACGGGATACCAGAGGCCGTAGTAGATGTTGCCCTTCAGGGCCACGATGGCCGTCGCGATGAGGGGCAGCATGCCACCGAACCAGCCGTTGCCGATGTGGTAGGGCAGCGACATGGAGGTGTAGCGGATGTTCGTGGGGAAGAGCTCCACCAGGAAGGCGGCGATGGGCCCGTAGACCATGGTCACGTAGATGAGGAAGATGAACAGGATCAGCAGGGTCATGGGGTAGTTGACCTTGGACTTGTCGGCCTCCTTGGGGTAGCCGAGGTCGTTCAGGGCCTTCTTGAGGGCGCCTTCCGACGCCGCATTCCAGCCCTCCACGCGGGTCGTGGTGACTTGGCCCGTGGCGGTGTTCTTGCCCTGGATCGTGGCGACCACCATCTTGCCGGCCTCCGGCGCCACCTTGGTGAAGTTGAGGCCCTGCTTGCCGAAGAAGTCGTTCACCCGGTCCAGCTCCGTGAACTTGCTCCAGGGACCGACGAAGAGGTTGAAGGTCTCATCCTTCGGGTTGCCGGCCACGGTGATCACGGTGGTGTTCTGGAAGGTCTCCAGGGCCGGGTTCACGTAGTGCGTCAGCTGCTTGAACAGGGGGAAGAAAGTGACGGCGGCGATGAGGCAGCCCGCGAGGATGATCTTGAGGCGGCCGATCTTGTCCGACAGCCAGCCGAAGAAGATGAAGAAGGGCGTGCCCAGCAGCAGGGAGGCGCCGATGAGCATGTAGGTGGTCTGGTAGTCCAGCTTCAGCGTGATCTGCATGAAGAAGAGCGCGTAGAACTGGCCGGTGTACCACACCACGCCCTGGCCCGCGGTGGCGCCGAGGAGGGCGAGCAGCGCGTACTTGTTGTTGGGGTACCGCAGGAAGCTGTCGCTGAGGGGCGCCTTGGAGGTCTTACCCTCGGCCTTCATCTTGGTGAAGATGGGGGACTCGTGCAGCTTCAGGCGGATCCAGACGGACACGCCGAGCAGGATGATGGACACGAGGAACGGGATGCGCCAGCCCCAGCTGGCGAAGGCCTCCTTGGTCATGGTGCCGCGGCAGGCCATGATGATGCCGAGGCAGAGGAAGAAGCCCACGGTGGCCGTGGTCTGGATCCAGCTGGTGTTGTAGCCGCGGCGATCATGCGCGGAGTGCTCCGCCACATAGGTCGCAGCCCCGCCGTACTCGCCACCCAGGGCCAGGCCCTGCAGGAGGCGCAGCGTCACCATGATGATGGGCGCCAGCCAACCCACGGCCTCGAAGGTGGGCAGCAGGCCCACGCCGAAGGTGGAGAGGCCCATCACCATGATCGTGACCAGGAAGGTGTACTTGCGCCCGATCAGGTCGCCGATGCGCCCGAAGACCAGGGCGCCGAAGGGGCGCACCAGGAAGCCCGCCGCGTAGGCTGCGAAGGCCGAAAGCAGGGCCGCCGTGTCATTCCCCTTCGGGAAGAACAGGTGGGCGAAGAACGGCGCCAGCGTGGCGTAGAGGTAGAAGTCGTACCACTCGAACACCGTCCCCACGGAGGAGGCGACGATCACCATTCGTTCTTCCTTGGTGAGCGGAGTCTTGGTGGCGATTTGCTCGGTTACGATTGCCATGTTGTGTTGCCTCCTTGAATGATCCCTGGGTTGAAGCGGGGCGGTCTATGGGCCTGCAGATGGTCGGGCCGACGGGCGGCCCAGGTGCGGAACCTTTCGAAATCCCCTTTCGTGAGGCCGGCCGGGGCCGGGCTGGTTGTAGGAGTCGCACCTGGATGGCTCCAGGCCGGAACGCGATGGATCGTTATGGAGTCCACGGTGGTCGTGCCCCGTGGAACAGCTTGGGATGGGTTGGCTGATCACTAGCTAACGCACTCCTTTCCTCCGGGTCAAGCAAGTCGATGCCCGGAAAGCTGTTTTTTTTTGGCGGGGAAAAATTGCCGTAAGTCCCCATCTAAAATGACCATACGATCCTCTTTCAATCATGGTTCTCATGACAGGAAGTAAGACCTGCGGCCACGCCAGCCAGAATGGGCAGATTCCGTTCCCAGGCGTGCCGTCCCCCCCGTCCCGTGACGGGGCCGGCCCCCGGGGCGGACCCAAGCCCCTATGATGGACCTTGACCCTCCTCCCACTCGGACGCCCCCATGCGCATCGCCCTCCTGGCAGATATCCATGCCAACCGGCTCGCGCTGGAGGCCTGCCAGGAGCACGCCCGATCCCAGGGGGCGGACCGCCTCGTGTTCCTCGGCGACTACGTGGGCTACGGCCCCCAGCCGCGCGAGGTGATTGAGCGGATCATGGCCGAGACGGCCCGCGGCGCGATCGCCGTGGCCGGGAACCACGACCAGGCCGTGGCCAACGATCGGGAGGCCATGACGCCCGACGCGGAGACGGCCATGGCCTGGACCCGCGGCCAGCTCGGTCCCGAGGCCCGGGAGTTCCTGGCCAGCCTGCCCCTGCGCTTTGAGGACGGGACCCGCTTGTACGTGCATGCCAGCCCCCAGACCTACCCCCCGTGGATCTACATCCGCGAGAGCCGGGACGCCCGGCGGGCGCTGGAGGCCAGCCGCGCCCAGATGGTCTTCTGCGGGCACACGCATCTGCCCGCCCTGCACGGCATCACAGCCACTGGACAGCTGGTGTCGTTCACCCCGGTCTCCTCCGTCCCGGTGCCACTGCCCCCGCAACGGCGCTGGCTGACCGTGGTGGGCGCCGTCGGCCAGTCCCGCGACGGGAACCCGGCGGCGGCCTATGCCCTGCTCGACACCACCACCTCGACCATCACCCACTTCCGGGTGCCCTACGATGTCCAGGCCACGGCGGCGGCCATCCTGGACGCCGGCCTGCCTCCGGCTCTCGCGGCCCGCCTGCGGAAGGGGCTCTGACCATGCAGCAGCTGATGATCTCGCCCGGAACGCTCCTCGACGGCTACCTCGTCGGCGAGCGCGTCCACCGTGGCGGCATGGCCTCGCTCTGGGCCGCCAGCCATCCGGACCTCCCGTTCCCCCTGCTGGTGAAGGCGCCCACGCTCTCGGAAGGCACCGATCCCGCCGCCATCGTCGGCTTCGAGATGGAGCAGATGATCCTGCCCCGCCTCACCGGCCGCCATGTGCCGAAGTTCATCGCCCAGGGCACCACCGGCCTCCAGCCCTACCTGATCATGGAGCGCATTCCAGGTCCATCGCTTCTGCCGAGGCTCACCGAGCTGCCCCTCCCCTGGGCGGAAGTGGCCGCGCTGGGCGCCAGGATCGCCACGGCCCTGGACGACCTGCACCGCCAGCACGTGGTCCACCTGGACGTGAAGCCCTCCAACCTCCTCGTGCGCCCCACCGGTGAGGTCGTGCTCGTCGATTACGGCCTGTCCCACCACGACGAGCTGCCGGACCTGATGGGCGAGGAATTCCGGCTGCCCTACGGCACGGCGCCCTACATGGCCCCGGAGCAGGTGCTCGGCCTCCGCCGGGATCCCCGCAGCGACCAGTTCGCCCTGGGCGTCCTGATGTATTTCTTCGTCACGGGCGTGCGTCCCTTCGGGGATCCCCAGCGCCTGTCCGGACTCAAGCGTCGCATCTGGCGCGATCCAGTGCCCCCCCGCAAGCTCCGGCCGGACTGCCCCCCCTGGCTTCAGGAGATCATCCTGCGCTGCCTGGAGGTGCATCCGGCCTGGCGCTACCCCACGGCGGCCCACCTGGCCCTGGCGTTGCGCCATCCCGACCAGGTGATGCTGACCGCCCGCTCGGAGAAGCTGCGCCAGGACCCCTTCACCACGGTCCTCCGGCGCCGCTTCGCGGATCACCAGCTGGTGGTTCCCAAGGGCAAGGCCCCGGCACGACACGATGGCGACGCCCCGATCCTGGCCGTGGCCATCGACCTCTCCCCCGAGGCCGCCCCCATCGCCGGGACGCTGCGCAGCATGGTGGCCCACATGCTGCCCGCCCTGCCCGGGGCGCGGGTGGCCTGTCTGAACGTGTTCAAGCTGGGACGCATCACGCTGGACCAGACGGTGGACGGCGAGGGCCGGAACATCCACCTCCAGCGCCTGGTGGAGCTGCGCCACTGGGCGGAGCCCCTGGGCCTGGAGGAAGGGCGGATCAGCTTCCACGTGCTGCAGTCGCCGGATCCGTCCTCGGCCATCCTGCAGTATGTGAACGCCAACCACGTGGATCACGTGGTCATCGGCGCCCGCGCCAGTTCCCTGCGCCGCTCTCTACTGGGCAGCGTCTCCAGCCAGGTGGCCGCCCAGGCGCCCTGCACGGTGACGGTCGTGCGGGCCCGCCGGCTGCGGCACTCCGACTTCAAGGACGAACCCGAGGACAAGACCGAGAGCACCTGGACCGTCGGCTGATTCGGTACAGGGAAGCGCCCCGGACGAACCGGGGCGCTTCCCTGTGCGTGGCGGGGTTCTACTCGGCGTCCTCGGCCTTGGGCTCGGGGAGGGTGTAGTCCACGAACTCGATGAGGGCCATGTCGGCCGCGTCGCCGAGGCGATGGGCCATCTTGAGGATGCGGGTGTAACCGCCGGGGCGGCTCTCGAAGCGCTTGCGGAAGTCGGCGCCGAACAGCTTCTGCACGGCATCCTTGCTTCCAAGGCGGGCCATCGCCAGACGGCGGTTGGCCACGGAATCGGTCTTCGCGAGGGTGATGAAGGGCTCCACATAGGTGCGGAGTTCCTTGGCCTTCACGAGGGTGGTCTCGATGCGCTCGCTCTGGATCAGGGCGGTCGCGAGGTTCTTCATGAGGGCCTTGCGCTGGTTGGTGGTGCGGCCCAGGCGCTTGCCGGCAACGTTGTGACGCATGGGGGCTCCTTACACTTCCTGCTCGAGCCGCATGCCGAGGGAGAGGCCGATACGAGCGAGCTCGTCCTTGATCTCCTGGAGCGACTTCTTGCCGAAGTTCTTGGTTTTCATCAGTTCAGCCTCGGTCCGCTGGACCAGCTCGCCGATGGTGGTGATGTTGGCGTTGCGGAGGCAGTTGTTGGCCCGCACGGAGAGCTCGAGTTCCTCGACGGACTTGCCGAGCCAGGTGTTGGCCGCTTCGCTGCCGAGGGTGGCGGTACCCATCTCCATCTCGGTGAAGTCCTCGTCCTGACGGGCGAACACGAGGAAGTGGTCGCGCAGGATGAGAGCCGCGTCAGAGACGGCTTCCTTGGGATTGACGGCGCCGTTGGTCCACACCTGGAGCGTGAGCTTCTCGTAGTCGGTGCTCTGGCCCACGCGGGCGGGTTCGACGATGTAGTTCACACGGAGGATGGGGCTGTGGTTGGCATCCATGGGGATGAAACCCAGGCCCAGGCTCTCGTCATGGTTGTGGTCCGCGGTCACGAACCCGCGGCCCAGACGCACCACCATCTCGATCTCCAGCTCGCCCTCCTCGCCCAGGGTGGCGATGTGGATGTTGGGATCCACGACCTCCACGTTCTGGTTGCAGCGGATGGCGGCCGAGGTCACCGTGCCCTCACCCTTGGCGGAGATGGTCACCGTCTGGGGCTCGGAACTGTGCAGCTTGAACGGCACTTCCTTGAGGTTCAGCAGGACATGGGTGATGTCCTCCCAGACCCCGGGAAGGGTGGTGAACTCGTGCATGACGCCCTTGATGCGGACGTTGGTGACAGCCGCGCCCTGGATGCTGCTGAGCAGCACCCGGCGCAGGCTGTGCCCGACGGTCGTGGCGAAGCCACGCTCGAAGGGGTAGGCCACGAACTCTCCGTAGGAGTCCGTGAGGGACCCGGGGGTCACCTCCGCAAATCGCGGCCTCTGGAAATCGCTGAGGTTCAGCATCCTGCCCCCTTACTTGGAATACAGTTCAACGATCAGCTGCTCGTTGATGTCCAGGGTGATGTCCTCGCGGGTCGGCGCGGCAAGCACCTGGCCTTTGAAGGCGGCGGCGTCCAGGGAAAGCCACTTGGGAATGCCACGGCCAGCGGAGGTTTCGACGGAGGACTTGACCCCGTCGTTCTCGCGGGCGCGGCTGCCCAGTTCCACCGCCTGGCCAGGCTTCACCTGGAAGGAGGGGATGTCCACCCGCTTGCCGTTGACCAGCACGTGACCGTGCATGACCATCTGACGCGCGGACGAGCGGCTGGGTGCGAAGCCCAGGCGGTAGATCACGTTGTCCAGCCGGCTCTCGAGGAAACCGAGCAGGTTGTGGCCGGTGACGCCCTTCTTGGCGTCAGCCTTTTCGAAGTAGTGACGGAACTGCTTCTCGAGCACACCGTAGATGCGCTTCACCTTCTGCTTCTCGCGAAGCTGCAGGGCGTAGCCGGTGGGCTTCTTGATCTTCCCCGCGCCATGCTGGCCGGGGATCTTGCCCTTGCGCGTCTCGAAGGAGCACTTCTCCTTGAAGCAGCGCTCGCCCTTGAGATAAAGCTTCATGCCCTCGCGGCGGCAGAGGCGGCAAACGGCGTCTGTGTAACGTGCCATGTCTCTCCTCCTCTCTTAAACCCGGCGCCGCTTGGGCGGCCGGCAGCCGTTGTGGGGGATGGGGGTGACGTCGCGGATGCTGGTCACCTGGATGCCGGCGGCGTTGAGGGCGCGGATGGCGCTCTCACGACCGGCACCGGGGCCCTTGACGCGGACGTCGACAGAGCGGACACCCTGCTCCTTGGCGGCCTCGGCAGCGATGCCGGCGGCCACCTGGGCGGCAAAGGGCGTGCCCTTGCGGGTCCCGCGGAAGTTCTGGTTGCCGCTGGAAGCCCAGCAGAGCATGTTCCCCATCGGATCAGAGATGGAGATGATGGTGTTGTTGAAGGACGCCTGGACGTGAGCCACGCCATGGGGGACGTTCTTCTTTTCCTTCTTCTTGACCACCTTCTTGCCGGCGGTCCGGGTCTGGGTCTTTGCCATGGGTTCCTCGCCTTACTTCTTCTTGCCGGCCACGGTGCGCCGCTTGCCCTTGCGGGTGCGGGCGTTGGTATGCGTGCGCTGACCACGGACGGGGAGACCCTTCCGGTGGCGCAGGCCGCGGTAGCAGCCGATATCCATGAGCCGCTTGATATCGAGGGCGATGTCCTTGCGGAGATCTCCTTCCACGGTCTCTTCGGCGGTGATGACGCGGCGGATGCGGCCGACCTCGTCCTCGGTCAGATCCCGGACCTTCGTGCCGAAATCAACCTTGGCACGGGTCAGGATGCTGTGCGCCTTGGCGCGCCCGATACCGTAGATGTAGGTGAGCGCGATCTCGATGCGCTTTCCGATGGGCAGATCAATGCCTGAGATGCGTGCCATCGTTTCTCCTTAACCCTGACGCTGCTTGTGCTTGGGGTTCTTCTTGCAGATGATCCGGTTGATGCCTTCGCGCCGGACCACTTTGCAGTGCTCGCACAGCTTCTTGATGGAGGGCCGTACTTTCATGGTGTCCTCTCGTTTACTTGAATCGGTAGATGATGCGGCCGCGGGTGAGGTCGTAGGGCGTTACCTCGACGAGCACCCGGTCACCGGGAAGGATTCGGATGAAGTTCTTGCGCATCTTCCCGCTGATGTGCGCCAGCACCTGGTGCTTGTTCTCCAGTTCGACCCGGAATACCGCGTTGGGCAAGGCCTCGACCACTGTGGCTTCGAGCTCAATGGCTTCTTCTTTGCTCAAGCGCGTTCTCCGAAGACGTGACGCAGCGATTCAAACACCAGCTCCGGCGCGCGATTGCCATCCACGCTCCGGAAGGTCGGCCGATGCTTGTAGAAGCCCAGGAGCGGCTGGAAGGTCGAGTGGAACTCGCCCATCCGGCTCCGGAAGGCTTCAGCGGTATCGTCGGAACGGTGCTTCAGGGGACTTCCGCACTGATCGCAGATACCGGCCTGTTTGGGCGGCTTGGATTCCAGGTGGTAGATGGCGCCGCAGGCATTGTTGCTGCAGACGCGCCGGCCCACCACGCGGGCTTCCAGCACTTCCTGGGGGACATCGACCAGCACCACGTGCCCTACTTTCATGCCCTTGGAGGAGAGGAAGTCTTCCAGGGCCTGAGCTTGCTGAAGGGTGCGTGGGTAGCCGTCGAACAGCACGTCAGAGGTCTCGTCCAGCAGCCGCGCAAAGACAAGGCCGTTGACGGTGTCGTCGTCCACCAGTTTTCCCTCGGCCATGATGGCTTTCGCCCTCAGGCCGATCTCCGTCCCTTTCGAGACGGCATCTCTCAGAATGTCACCGGTTGAGAGGTGAGTCAAAGAGAATGTTTCCACCAGGCGCTTGGCCTGGGTGCCCTTCCCGGAGCCCGGGGCCCCGAGGAGGACGTTCGCGACCAGGCTCATGCGGCACCCCCGCGGGTGGAACGGCCGCGGATGCGGCCCTTCTCGAGGAAGCCGTCATAGCGGCGCATGACCAGCAGGCTTTCCAGCTGGGCGGCGCTGTCCATGGCCACGCCCACCACGATCAGCAGGCTGGTGCCGCCGAAGTAGAAGTTGAGGCCCTGGATGTTGTTGGTGATGAGCAGGGGCACCAGGGAGACCAGGGCGAGGTAGATGGCGCCCACGAAGGTCAGCTTGGACAGGATGCTGTCCATGAAGATGCTGGTTTCCTTGCCGGGCCGGATGCCCGGGATGTAGCCCCCGGACCGCTTCATGTTCTCGGCGGTCTCATCGGGATTGAAGACGATGCTGGTGTAGAAGAAGGCGAAGAAGATCACCACGCCCACGAAGACGGGGGTGTAGATCCAGAAGTGCGTCTGGGGATTGAGGTAGGCCGCGGCCTTGGCGAGCCACTCCCAGCGGGTGAACTGGGCGATGGTGGCCGGGAAGAAGATCACCGAGCTGGCGAAGATGACGGGCATCACGCCGGCGGTGTTCAGCTTCAGGGGCATGTAGGAGCTGCGCTGGCTGGACATGCCGGCCGAGTCGGCCCGGCGGGCGTAGTGGATGGGGATGCGCCGGTAGGCGTTTTCCACCAGCACCACGGCCAGCAGCACCACGGTCATGGCCCCGATGAGCAGGATGAAGATGCCCGGGGGCGGGACGTTCGGGGCGTTCCTCAGGGACTGGGTGATCATCACCGTCATGGTGGTGAGGGCCTGCGGAAGGCCCGCCACGATGCCCGCGAAGATCAGCAGGCTGATGCCGTTGCCGATGCCGCGCTCGGTGATCTGCTCGCCGATCCACATGACGAAGAGTGTGCCCACGGACAGCGTGAAGGCCGCGAGGAACCGGAACGCCGTCGGGGAGATGGCGGTGGTCACGACTTCAATGCCGGGCGAGTTCTGGCTCTGGGCCAGGGACGCGATGCCCATGCCCTGGATGAAGGCGAGGAACACGGTCAGGTAGCGGGTCCACTGGGTGATCTTCTGCCGGCCGGCCTCGCCTTCCTTCTTCTGGAGGTTCTCCAGGTAGGGCACCACGGCCCCCATCAGCTGCAGCACGATGCTGGCCGTGATGTAGGGGGCGATGCCGAGGGCGAAGACGGAGAATTTCTTGAACGCACCACCGGAGAACAGGTCGATGACATCGAAGAGCCCGCCGCCGCCGCGACGGAGCGCGGTGGCCAGGTTCTCGGCGTTCACCCCGGGCACGCTGACGTGCACCCCCAGGCGGTAGATGGCCAGAAGGATCAGGGTGAAGATGAGCCGCTTCCGCAGCTCCGGGATGGCGAAGAGATTCCTGAGGCGGTTCATCGGCCGTTACTCGGCAGACTTCGCGGCGGGCTCCTGAATGGTGCCGCCCTTGGCCAGGATGGCTTCCCGGGCACCCTTGGTGATGCGGTCGGCGACGACATTCACCTTGGTGGTGAGCTCACCGCTGGCCAGCACCACGATCTTCTCGACGCGGGAGTTGACCAGCTTCTTGTCGCGGAGCGCCTCGAGCGTGACCGTCTCGCCATCCTTGAAGTGGATGGAGATGAGGCTCAGGGTGATTTCCTTGGTCTCGGGAGCGAAGATGTTGGTGAAACCGCGCTTGGGCAGGCGGCGGACCAGGGGCATCTGACCGCCCTCGAAGCCGCGCTTGCTGCGGTAGCCGGACCGGGACTTCTGGCCCTTTTCGCCGCGGCCGGAGGTCTTGCCCAGGCCGGAGCCCTTGCCGCGACCCAGACGCTTGCGGGACTTGGTGGCGCCCTCAGCGGGCCGGAGTTCGTTGAGCTTCATGGTCTACCCCTTCACCTGAACGCTGATGAGATGGGGCACGAGCTTGACCATCCCATGGACGTTGGGGGTGTATTCGCATTCGCGGGTGTCGCCGGGACGCTTGAGACCGAGGGTCTGCATGAAGGCCCGGTGCTTGGGAGTGGTGCAGATGATGGAGCGCTTGAGGGTCAGCACCACCTGCTTGCCGATGAACTGCGACATGTTAAACCTCCGCCTGATCCAGGCCCCGATTGGTCAGGACCGTGTAGGGATCCATGAGGTCCTTCAGACCCTCAAACGTGGCGCGAACCACGTTGTGGGGGTTGGAGGAGCCCAGGCTCTTCGTCATCACGTTGTGGATGCCGGCGGCCTCCATGATGGCGCGCACCGCGGCGCCGGCGATGATGCCGGTGCCCTCGGGGGCCGGCTTCAGCAGCACGCTGCCGGAACCGAAGATGCCGGTCACCGGGTGCGGCAGGCTGCCGTTCGAGGTGACGGGGACCTTGATCATGTTGCGCTTGGCGCTCTCGATGCCCTTCTTGATGGCGGAGGGCACTTCGAGGGCCTTGCCGAGACCGAAGCCGACCTTGCCATTACCGTCGCCCACGACCACCAGCGCGGAGAAGGAGAAGTTCTTGCCCCCCTTCACCACCTTGGTGACGCGGCCCACGTAGATGACCTGGTCCTTGAATTCCCCGGCTTCGGGGTTGCGGGATTCTTTGTTGTCTTTGAGCTCTGCAGTCGCCATGGTGATCCCCTAGAACTGGAGCCCGGCTTCGCGGGCGCTGTCAGCCAGCGCCTTGACGCGGCCGTGGTAGACGTAGCCGTTCCGGTCGAACACCACAGACGTGATGCCCTTCTCCTTCAGGCGGGCGGCGATGCTGGCGCCGACAGCCTTGGCGGCTTCGATGTTGGCGCCGTTCTTCAGCGAAGCGCGCAGGTCCTTCTCGAGGCTGCTGGCGGACGCCAGGGTGACACCCTGGGTATCGTCCACCGCCTGCACGTAGATGCGCTTCAGGCTCTTGTAGATGGTGAGACGGGGCCGCTCGGGCGTGCCGCTCACGCGGCCGCGGATGCGGGCCTTGGTCTTGTCGCGTCGAATGTTGATATCGTTCGCCATGGGTTCCCCTTACTTCCCGGTCTTGCCGGCCTTGCGGCGGATGACTTCGCCGGTGTACATGACACCCTTGCCCTTGTAAGGCTCGGGCTTGCGGAATTTCCGGATGTCGGCGGCGACCTGGCCCACCAGCTGCCGGTCGATGCCGGTCACGACGATGTGGGTGGTCTTCTCGACGGCCATCTGGATGCCCGCAGGGGCCTCGTACTTGATGGGGTGGCTGTAACCCAGCTCGAGGTTGAGCTTGGCGCCGTCCATGGCGGCCTTGTAGCCCACGCCGACGATGTCCAGTTCCTTCTTCCAGCCCTCGGTCACGCCAGTGACGGCGTTACCGAGCAGGGCGCGGGTCAGGCCGTGGTAGGCACGGGTCTGGGCTTCATCGTTGGCACGGGTGAGGTTCACGGAGTCGGCCTGGACATCGAGCGTGATCCCCGCGGGGATCGGGCAGGTGAGCTTGCCCTTGGCGCCCTCGACGACGGCCTCGGACCCGGTGACGGTGACCTTCACGCCCTTGGGCAGTGTCACGGGCTTCTTTCCGATTCGAGACATGGTTGATTCCTTAGATGAGGGCGGGTTGACCGCCCATTTCAGGATGGTTACCAGACGTGGGCGAGGATCTCGCCGCCGACGTTCTGCTTCTTGGCGTCCTTGCCCGTCAGGAGACCCTGCGGAGTGGACAGGATGGCGATGCCGAGGCCGCCGTGGACCTCGGGGATCTCCTGCGCGCCGGTGTAGATGCGCAGGCCGGGACGGGACACGCGGCGCAGGCCGTGGATCACGTTCTCCTTATCCTTCACATACTTCAGGTTGACAATGAGATACACGCGGTTCTCATGCTCCACCTGCTTGAAGGAGTGGATGTAGCCCTCCTGCTTCAAGATGCCGCAGAGACCGGCCTTGATCTTGGAGGCGGGCACCACCACGGCATCGTGACCGGCCATGATGCCGTTGCGGATGCGGGTGAGGTAATCAGCGATGGGATCGGTATGCATGGTCCCCTCTCCTTACCAGCTGGACTTCTGGACGCCCGGGAGCTCGCCGTTGAGGGCGAACTTGCGGAAGCACAGACGGCAGAGTTCAAACTTGCGCATGAAGCCCCGGGGACGGCCGCAGCACTTGCAGCGATTGCGGTGCTGGGTCGAGAACTTCGGCTTGCGCGAATCCTTGACGATTTTCGAAATCTTGGCCATCGGTATGATCTCCTTAGCCTATTTGCGGAAGGGCATACCGAGGTGGGCCAGCAGGGCCCGCGCTTCGGCGTCATTGGCGGCGGTGGTCACGAACGTGATGTTCATGCCCTTCATCTTGTCCACCTTGGAGTAGTCGATCTCCTGGAAGATCAACTGGTCCTTGAGGCCCAGGGTGTAGTTGCCGCGGCCATCGAAGGACTTGGTGGGCACGCCGCGGAAATCACGGACGCGGGGAAGGGACAGAGTCACCAGGCGGTCGAAGAATTCCCACATGCGGGGACCGCGCAGGGTCACCATGCAGGCGATGGGCATGCCAGCGCGGAGCTTGAACTGCGCCACGCTCTTCTTGGCCTTGCGCACGACGGCCTTCTGGCCGGCGATGGCGGTCAGTTCGTCCACGGCCACGTCCAGAACCTTGATGTTCTGGATGGCGTCGCCGACGCCCATGTTGATGACGATCTTCTGCAGGCGGGGCACCTGCATGGCGGAGGAGAAAGCGAACTCCTCCTTGAGCTTCGACACCACCTCCTGGTGGTAGCGAGCCTTGACGCGGGGCTCCGCGTGGTCCTGCTTGGCAGTCATGGATTCCTCCATTTCCGTGAGGCGGCTATGCCCCAGGGGTTCGGGAGAGCGGGGGGGCTTGGGAACGGCGGTCCGGCCCGTTTCCCCCCAACCTCAGTTGTCATGGCGCAGGATGCGCCGTGGTGCTCCACCCCGCGCACGGGGCAGAATGACCATCCTCCCACGAATGCGGGAGGATGGAAAGCGGTTTACTCGGGACGCTTGCGGGTGCCCTTGCCCGTCTTGGGGTCGAGGATCATGACGTTGGAAGCGTGGATGGACGCCTCCTTCTCGATGATCCCGCCGCCCTCGCCGGTCTGGGGATTGGGCTTGGTGGCCTTCTTGATCATGTTGATGCCGGCGATGACCACCCGGTTGGTGGCGGGGCTGACCTTGGAGATGGTCCCGGTCTTGCCCTTCTCCTTGCCGGCGATGACGACGACCTGGTCGCCCTTCTTGAGCTTCATCTTGGTGGTGGTGGCTTCCATTACAGCACCTCAGGGGCGAGGGAGACGATCTTCATGTACTTCCGCTCACGCAGCTCGCGGGCCACGGGGCCGAACACGCGGGTGCCGACGGGCTCGCCATCCTTCTTGATGATGACGGCCGCGTTCTCGTCGAAGCGGATGTAGGAGCCGTCCTTGCGGCGGTAGGCCTTGCGCTGGCGCACGATCACGGCCTGGACGACGGCCTTCTTCTTGACGGTGCCGCCGGGGATCGCTTCCTTGACGGAGGCGGTGATCACGTCGCCGAGCTGGGCGATCTTGCCCACACCACCGCCCAGGGGCAGGATGCAGCAGATCTTCTTGGCGCCGGAGTTATCGGCGACGGTGAGCATGGTTCCCATCTGGATCATGTGAGCTCCTTACTCGCCGGCCTTCTGGACGATCTCGAGGACCGTCCAGCGCTTGCGCTTGGAAAGGGGGCGGGTCTCCACGATCTTGACCACGTCGCCGATACCACAGGCGTTGGTCTCATCGTGAGCCATGAACTTGGCGGTCTGCTTGACCGTGCGGTGGTAGAGCGGGTGCTGGAACTTGCGCTCCACCTTCACCACCACGGTCTTGTCGGCCTTGTTGGAGACCACGACGCCGTTACGAATCATCTTGTTTTCGAGGCTCATGGGATCTCCTAGGCCAGCTTCGTCGCCAGGGCGGTTTTGACACGGGCGAGCTCACGACGAGTCTTGCGGATCTCGGCGGTGTTCTCGACCTGGCCCACGGCGTGCTGGAAGCGGAGGGTGAAGCGCTTGGCGGCCAGTTCGGCCTCCAGCTGCGCCAACTCCTCGACGCTCTTGCCGGTCAAATCGGAAAAGGGGTTCTTCTTGGTCATGGCTCTCACTCCTCCGGCGGCGTGCGGCTGACGAACTCGGACGCGACGGACAGCTTCATCTGGGCCAGGCGCAGGGCTTCACGCGCGGTCTCCTCGGTCACCCCCTCCATCTCGAAGAGGATGCGGCCGGGGCGGATCACCGCCACCCAGCCGTCCGGAGCCCCCTTGCCGGAGCCCATGCGGGTTTCCGCGGGCTTCGAGGTGGTGGGCCGATCGGGGAAGATGCGGATCCAGATCTTGCCGCCGCGCTTGATGTGGCGGGTCATGGCGATACGGGCGGCCTCGATCTCACGGTTCGTGAGCCAGCAGTGCTCGATCGCCTTGAGGCCGTAGTCACCGAAGGCGAGATCGTTGCCACGGGTGGCGACGCCGCGGGTGCGGCCCTTCTGGGTTTTGCGGTTCTTGACCTTCTTGGGCATCAACATGGATTCACCTCAGCGCTTCACGGTCTCGGCAACCTGGTCGCCCAGGTTCACCCAAACCTTGATGCCGATGATCCCGTAGGTCGTGCGGGCCTCGGCGAAACCGTAGTCAACGCCCGCGCGGATGGTCTGCAGGGGCATCTGGCCGGAGAGGTAGTCCTCGGTCCGGGCGATCTCGGCGCCGTTCAGGCGGCCGGAGACCTTGATCTTGAAACCCTTGGCGCCGAAGCGGATCGCAGCCTCCTCAGCCTTGCGCATGGCGCGGCGGAAGGCGATGCGGCGCTCGAGCTGCTGGGCCACGCCCTCGGCCACGAGCTGGGCATCGACTTCAGGCTTCTTGATCTCCTGGATGTCGACGGACACGGGGCGGTTCAGGCGCTTCTGGAGGTCTTCGCGGAGCTTGTCGATCTCAGCGCCCTTGCGGCCGATCACGATGCCGGGGCGGGCGGTGAAGATGCGCACGGTGACCTTGTCCGCGGCGCGCTCGATGTCGATCTTCGAGATCATCGCGTTGAGGCTGTGCAGCTGCTTCTTGAGTTCGCGGCGGAGCTTGATGTCCTCGTGCAGCAGCGAGGAATACTCGCGCTTGGAGAACCACTTGCTGCGCCAGTTCTTCTGGTAGACGAGGCGGAACCCGTACGGGTGAACCTTCTGACCCATGACTACTCCTCCCCGGCCGCGGACGCGAGCTGGATGGTGATGTGGCAAGTGCGCTTCTGAACCCGGTAGGCACGGCCCATGGGTGCAGGGCGGACGCGCTTCATGCGGAAGCCTTCGTCCACGAAAGCGGTCTTCACCAGCAACTCATCCGGATTGACGGAGGGATTCTTGTCGATGGCGTTGGCCACGGCGGAATCCAAGAGCTTGCGGATCGGGGCGGCGGCGTACTTCTTCGCCTGGGCGAGCACCCACTGGGCCTCGCCGACGTGCTTGCCGCGGATCATGTCCACCACGAGGCGGGCCTTCTGGGCCGAACCGCGCAGGTGGCGAACGGTGGCGGTGGAAACGATAGCAGCCATCGTTACTTCCCCTTCGCCTTGGTGTCGGCCTTGCCAGCGTGACCCTTGAAGGTGCGGGTCAGGGCGAATTCGCCCAGCTTGTGGCCGATCATGTTCTCGGTGACATACACAGGAATGAACTTGTTGCCGTTGTGCACGGCGAGGGTCAGTCCGATCATCTGCGGGACGACCGTCGACCGGCGGGACCAGGTCTTGATCACGCGCTTGTCGTTGGCCGCCTGGGCGACTTCCACCTTCTTCTGGAGGTGGGCGTCAATGAACGGGCCTTTTTTCAGGGATCGTGCCATTGTCGTGTCTCCTAGTTGATCCGCTTGACGATGAACTTGTCCGTGCGACGGTTGCCACGGGTCTTGTAGCCGCGGGTCGGCTGGCCCCAGGGCGTCACGGGGTGACGGCCACCGGAGGTGCGACCTTCGCCACCACCGTGCGGGTGGTCGACGGGGTTCATGACCACGCCGCGGACGGTCGGGCGGATGCCCTTCCAGCGGGTGCGACCGGCCTTGCCGACCTGGATGTTCTCGTGCTGCAGGTTGCCGACGGTGCCGATGGTCGCGAAGCAGTCCAGGTGGATCTTGCGGATCTCGCCGGAGGGCATGCGGAGCTGGGCGTAGTCGTCTTCCTTGGCCACGAGCTGGGCGAAGGTGCCGGCGGCGCGGGCGATCTGGCCGCCCTTGCCGGGCTTCATCTCGATGTTGTGGACGGTGTTGCCGACCGGGATGTTCCGCAGGGGGAGCGCGTTGCCCACCAGGATGTCGGCGGTCTTGCCGGCCACCACGGTGCGGCCCACTTCCAGGCCGTCGGGGGCCAGGATGTAGCGCTTCTCGCCGTCCGCGTAGACCAGCAGGGCGATGCGGGCGGTGCGGTTGGGATCGTACTCGATGGTCGCGACCTTGGCCGGCACTTCCAGCTTGTTGCGCTTGAAGTCGATGATGCGGTACTGGCGCTTGTGGCCACCGCCGATGTGGCGGGTGGTGATCCGGCCGGTGTTGGAACGGCCGCCAGTGCGGTTCTTCTTGGCAATCAACGAACGCTCAGGGACGTCCGTGGTGATTTCCTCGAAGCCGAACTTGGACATGCCGCGCTGACCGGGGGTCGTGGGCTTGAGCTGCTTGATGCTCATGGTTGTCCTCTTGCCTCAGGGTTGAAAGGGGCGGGCGATAGTGGGCAAAGCTTTTCCGTCCGCCATGAAGTCGCCTTACTCGGACGCGGGCGCGCCCTCGACGAGTTCGACATAGGCCTTCTTGCGGGGGCTGGAGGTCCCCACGAAGCGGCCCAGGCGCTTGGTCCGGCTGGGGATCCGCACGGTGCGGATGCCCTTCACCTTGGACTGGAGCAGGAGCTCCACAGCTTCCTTGATCTGGTGCTTGGTGGCCCAAGTGGCCACCTCGAACACCTGGATGTTCTTCTCCCGCAGGATCTGGCCCTTCTCCGTGAGGAGGGGCTTGCGGATCACGTCGAAGATCTTGGTCATGGCTTCACCACCTCCTGGAGGGCCAGGACGGCTTCCTTGGAGAAGATCACCTGGTCGTACTTGAGGAGCTCATAGACGTTGACGCCCAGGCTCTCGACGGTCTGCAGCTTCGGGTTGTTGCCGGCGGCCTGGGAGAGCTTCTCGCTGGCCTCGGCACCCACCAGGAGGGCGGAGCCGGTGACGCCGAGCTTGCCCAGCGTCTGGACCAGGGCCTTGGTCTTGTGGGACTCGACTTCCCAGTTCTCGACCACCAGGATCTGGCCGCTGGCCAGCTTGGCGGACAGCGCGTTACGCAGGGCGGCGCGCCGGGCCTTCTTGGGGAAGGCGTAGTCGTAGGAGCGGGGGTGCGGACCGTGGGTCGTGCCACCGCCCTTCCACAGCGGGCTGCGGATGGAACCCACGCGGGCGCGGCCGGTGCCCTTCTGCTTCCAGAGCTTCTTGCCGGAGCCGCTGACTTCCCACTTGTCCTTGGTCTTGGCGGTACCGGCGCGGCGCTTGGCCAGGAAGTGGCGGACCGCTTCCCAGATCAGGTGCTCGTTCAGGTCCTCGAGCTTGAACACCTCGGGCAGCAGATCGACGGTGCCGACCTGCTTGTTGTCGAGGTTGACGACGGGGTGCTGGAACGCTGCCATCCTAGGCCTCCTGCTTGATGACGATGTACCCACCCTTGGGGCCGGGGACGGCGCCCTTGATGAGCAGCAGGTTGTTCTCGGCGTCCACCTTGGCGATTTCCAGGTTGCGCACGGTCACCTGGGCGTCGCCCATGTGGCCGGCCATGCGCATGCCGGGGAAGACGCGGCTGGGGTAGCTCGACTGGCCGATGGAGCCGGGAGCGCGGTGGAACATGGAGCCGTGGGTCGCGCGACCGCCGGCGAAGTGGTGCCGCTTGATGACGCCGGCGAAGCCCTTGCCCTTGCTGATGCCGGTGACGTTCACCTTGGTCTTCGCCTCGAAGGCGCTGGCCAGGACGCTGTCGCCGGGCTTGGCGGCGTCGGAGGCATCCACCTTGATTTCGCGGAGCACGCGGACCGGGGCGACGCCCAGCTTCTCGCAGTGGCCCTTCTCGGCCTTGGAGGCGCGCTTGCCGCCGTTGGGGTCGACGAAACCGATCTGGACCGCTTCGTAGCCGTCCTTGGCGGAGGTCTTGCGCTGCACGATCACGCAGGGGCCGGCCTGGATGACCGTCACGGGGACGATCTGGCCCTGCTCATTGAAGATCTGGGTCATCCCCAGCTTCTTGCCGATGATTCCTTTGGACATGTTTTCTCCCCCCTCTACCGGTTGCCCTGACGGCTGAAGACCTTGATCTCCACGTCGACGCCAGCGGGCAGATCCAGGCGCATGAGGGTATCCACGGTGTTCTGGGTCGGGTTCAGGATGTCGAGCAGCCGCTTGTGCGTGCGGATCTCGAACTGGTCCCGGCTCTTCTTGTCCACGTGGGGGGAACGGTTGACGGTGTACTTGTTCGTCCGGGTGGGGAGGGGAATCGGTCCCGCCACCTGGGCGCCGGTGCGCTTGGCGGTGTCCACGATCTCGCGGGTGCTCTGATCGAGCAGACGGTGGTCGAAGGCACGCAAACGGATGCGGATGTTGTCTTTCATGCTCACTCCATTGGGACGGGAACCGTCCATAGACGTGGGGCGCTGACCGCCCATGTAAATCCGTCCCAACGACAGGGACAGGGCTGATCAGCATAACAAAAGCCGCTGTAAATTCAACGGCTTTTTGAGAGAACGCACGACCTCCCGGAGGAGGAAGCGGGTGGATCAGGAGGCCCGGCAACCCGAAGGTTCGAAGGACGGCCTCACCCCCGGAGGGGGCTAAGACTACAGGTTGAAGCTTTTACGTGGTTCCGAAACGGGCGGGGCCCGTTTCGGAACTGGAGGAACTACTTGGCACCCTTCACTTTGGCGACGATTTCTTCGGCCACGTTCCGGGGAGCCTCCTCGTAGTGCGAGAACTGCATGGTGTAGTTGCCGCGGCCCTGGGTCATGCCGCGCAGGGTGGTGGAGTAGGCGAACATCTCGGCCAGGGGCACCTTGGCGGTGACGACCTTGGAGCCGGCCCGGTCTTCCATGTTCTCGATGCGGCCGCGGCGGCTGTTCAGGTTGCCGATGACGTCGCCCATGTAGTCCTCGGGGACCACGACCTCGACGGCCATGATGGGCTCGAGGATCACGGGGGAGGCCTTCTCGCAGCCGGCCTTGAAGCCCATGGAGCCCGCGATCTTGAACGCCATTTCGTTGGAGTCCACGTCGTGGTAGCTGCCGTCGAAGATGGTGACCTTGATGTCGACGCAGGGGTAGCCCGCGAGGACGCCGGACTGCATGGCCTCCTGGATGCCCTGGTCCGTGGGCTTGATGTATTCCTTGGGCACCACGCCGCCCTTGATGTCGTTGATGAACTCGTAGCCCTTGCCGGACTCGTTGGGCTCGATGATGAGCTTGACGTGGCCGTACTGGCCGCGGCCGCCGGACTGGCGCACGAACTTGCCTTCCGCCTCCACCCGCTTCCGGATGGTCTCGCGGTAGGCCACCATGGGCTTGCCCACGTTGGCCTCGACCTTGAACTCGCGCATCATGCGGTCGACGATGATCTCGAGGTGCAGCTCGCCCATGCCGGCGATGATGGTCTGGTTGGTCTCGGGATCGGTCTTCACCTTGAAGGTGGGATCTTCCTGGGCCAGACGGCTCAGGGCGACGCCCATCTTCTCCTGGTCGGCCTTGGTCTTGGGCTCGATGGCCACCTGGATCACGGGATCCGGGAAGTCCATGGACTCGAGGATCACGGGGTGGTTCTCGTCGCAGATGGTCTGGCCGGTCAGCACGTCCTTCAGGCCCACGGCGGCGCCGATGTCGCCCGTGCGGACCTCCTCGATGTCCTCACGCTTGTTGGCGTGCATCTGGAGGAGGCGGCCGATGCGCTCGCGACGGCCCTTCGCGGGGTTGAACACGCCGGAGCCGGCGGCCAGCACGCCCGAGTAGACGCGCAGGAAGGCGAGGCTGCCCACGAAGGGGTCGGCCATGATCTTGAAGATGAGGGCGCTGAAGGGCTCGTTGTCGTCAGCCCGGCGCTCCACCTCGTTGCCGTCGGTGTCGACGCCGGTGATGGCGGCGATGTCCAGGGGCGAAGGCATGTAGCTCACCACCGCGTCGAGCATGGGCTGCACGCCCTTGTTCTTGAAGGCGGAGCCGCACATCATCGGCGTGAAGAGGAGGCCGATGCAGCCCTTGCGGATGCCCGTGCGGATCTCGTCCTCGGTCAGCTCCTCGCCGCCGAGATACTTGTCCATGAGCGCATCGTCGGTCTCGGCGACCATCTCGATCATCTTCTCGCGCCACTCCTTGGCGGTGTCGACCAGGTCCGCGGGGATCTCGCCGTAGATGACCTTGAAGCCCTTGTCGCCCTCGTCGAAGGTGAGGCCCTTCATGAGGACGAGGTCCACCACGCCCTTGAAGTTCTCCTCGGCGCCGATGGGGATCTGGATGGGCATGGGACGCGCCTTGAGGCGGGTCTTCATCATCTCGACCACACGGAAGAAGTCCGCGCCGGGGCGGTCCATCTTGTTCACGAAGGCCATGCGGGGCACGCCGTACTTGTCGGCCTGGCGCCACACGGTCTCGGACTGGGGCTCGACGCCGCCCACCGCGCAGAACACGGCGCAGGCGCCGTCCAGCACGCGCAGGGAGCGCTCCACCTCGGCCGTGAAGTCCACGTGACCGGGGGTGTCGATGATGTTGATGCGGTGCTCCACGTCCTTCAGCTGGCCCGTCTGGGGGGTCCAGGCGGCGGTGATGGCGGCGGAGGTGATGGTGATGCCCCGCTCCTGCTCCTGCACCATCCAGTCGGTGGTCGCCGCACCCTCATGCACCTCGCCGATCTTGTGGATCTTGCCGGTGTAGTAGAGGATGCGCTCCGTCGTGGTGGTCTTGCCGGCATCGATGTGCGCCATGATGCCGATGTTCCGGTAGCGCTCGAGGGGGGTGTGGCGGGCCACGGCGGCCTCCTGAAAGGGTAAAGACAGAATCGGAATCGGGGGTACTTCAAAGACCTTCGCAGAAGGAGCCGCCGGGTCGGCGGCTCCTTCCGGTCGGATGGGCTGCTACCAGCGGAAGTGCGCGAAGGCCTTGTTGGCCTCGGCCATCTTGTGGACGTCGTCCTTCTTCTTGATGGCGGCGCCGCGGAAGTTCATGGCGTCCAGGATCTCGCCGGCCAGCTTGTCGCGCATGGTGCGCTCGCCGCGGGAGGCCGAGTAGGTCTTCAGCCAGCGCATGGCCAGGGACTGGCGGCGGTTCTGGGGAACCTCCACGGGCACCTGGTAGGTGGCGCCGCCCACGCGGCGGGACTTGACCTCCACCGAGGGCTTGATGTTGTTGAGCGCCTTCTGGAAGGCCTCCAGGGCCTCCTCGCCGGACTTCTTGGCGACGATCTCCAGCGCACCGTAGAGGATGCGCTCGGCGGTGGCCTTCTTGCCGCGCTCCATGAGGATGTTCACGAACTTGGAGACGGTGAGGCTGTTGTAGACGGGATCCGGGAGGATCTCACGCTTGGCGGGTGCGGAACGACGGGCCATGGTCTACCTCCCCTACTTCTTCTTGGCCGGCGCGGCGCCAGCCTTGGGGCGCTTGGCGCCGTACTTGGAACGGGACTGGTTGCGGCCCGCGACGCCGGTGGCGTCCAGGGTGCCGCGGACGACGTGGTAGCGCACGCCCGGCAGATCCTTCACGCGGCCACCGCGGATGAGCACGATGCTGTGCTCCTGCAGGTTGTGGCCCACGCCCGGGATGTAGGTCGTGCACTCGATGCCGTTGGTGAGGCGCACACGGGCCACCTTGCGAAGCGCGGAGTTCGGCTTCTTGGGGGTGGTGGTGAACACGCGGGTGCACACGCCACGCTTCTGCGGGCAGGCGTCGAGCGCGGGGCTCTTCGTCTTGTTCTGGAACGTCTTCCGCCCAATGCGGATCAACTGATTGATGGTAGGCACACCATCCTCCAAGGAAGGCGCCGGGTTTTCCGGGCCTGGGCCCGAGAGGTTCCGCGATGGGAACGTCGGACGGATGAAATCCTGCGCCGGCCCACAGGGCCGGAACCATCTAGGCTAACGGAATGGCCAGGAAAGTCAACGCGCCAAGCGAAAACAAGAGACGGGAGTCACCCGGCCAGGGGGCAGCCGCAGCCTCCGGCGGCGCAGCCATGGCCACTCTTGGGGGCTTCCGGGGCCGACATCGCGGGTTCGGCGGCCGCACTCTTGTACCAACCTCCCCCGGCCAAGGTGAAGCCCGCCACGGACACCTGGCGCTGCATCCCATTCGCCCGACCGCAGGCCGGACAGGCATGGGTTTCGGGCGCGGACATGCTCTCGAGCTTCTCCTCGGCCCGGCCGCAAGCTTCACATCGGTATTCGTAGAGGGGCATGGCAGACTTCTCCCGGGACTTCTCCCTGAACCGATCATTTTACTCCGGTCTCTTCGATGCCGTCACTGACCCGTTTCTTCCAGAGCCCTGAAGCTTTTCTCGCGGCCGTCCCCCGGCCCAAGACCCTCTGTTTCACCAACGGCTGCTTCGACCTGATCCATCCCGGCCACGTGCAGTACCTGGCCGAGGCCCGCGCTCTGGGGGACTTCCTCGTGGTGGGTCTCAACAGCGACGCCTCGGTGGCCCGCCTCAAGGGCCCGGGCCGCCCCCTCCAGGACGAGGCCGCCCGTGCCGCCATCCTGCTGGGCCTCCGGAGCGTGGACGCGGTCATCCGCTTCGACGAGGACACCCCCCTGGAGCTCATCCGCGCCCTCCAGCCCGACGTGCTGGTGAAGGGCGGCGACTACACCCCCGACGCGGTGGTGGGGCGGGAGATCGTCGAGAGGCGGGGCGGACGGCTCGTCCTCCTCTCCTTCCTGCCCGGCCACAGCACCTCGCGGATCGAGCAGCGGATCCGGAGCGGGCGCGGGGTCACGCTCGAGCCGCACGAATAGACCGTTCGGATGATTCGGCGGGGACCGCATCCCGCTAGGCTGAGGGCGGCTCCGCTTTGGAGCCCGTCATCGTCGGAGGTCTCATGCGTCATCGCGTTGCCCTTGCCCTCGCTCTTCTGGGCTTGCCCCTCGCCGCCCAGGACATCACTGGTGGCCTGCAGACGGGGCTTTCCCTGCCGGTCGGGGACCTGAAGGACAAGACCGATTTCGGCACCAACCAGTTCTTCGGCGCCCACATCGGTGGCCACCTCGACTTCAACATCACGTCCCATCATCAGGTCCGCGCCCAGCTGACCTACCACAGCCTCCCGGGCTCCGGCTGGGGCGGCCCGAATGACTTCACCAACGACTTCAAGATCCTGCAGGTCGGGGCCGACTGGGTCTACAACTTCCAGAGTCCCAACCAGGGCTGGTACACCATCGCCGGGGCCTCCCTGAACAGCGTCAAGGATGATTACAGCGGGAATGGCTTCAGCGGCAGCGCCAGCCAGAGCGGGAAGCTCGGCCTCCGCGGCGGCGGCGGCTACACCTTCAGCAAGATGTTCTCCCTCGAGGGCACGCTGAACCAGGTCTTCGTGGACAAGAACGGCAGCGACGGCCTCGGCTTCGACACCGCCACCTGGCTCCAGGTGAGCGCCGTGTTCCGCTTCGGTCGGTAGGCACGCTTCACCCTCACGAAAAACGGGCCGCGACGCGGCCCGTTTTTCGTGAGAACCGGAAAAGGCTAGACCAGGGGCGACAGCAGCTGCCAGTACTTGGGCAGGGGCCAGAGGTCCGCGTCGCAGGCCTCTTCCAGGTGGTCCAGCACTTCCCGCAGGGCATGCTTGGTCTCGTTGACCTGGTTGCCGAAGGCCTCGGTGCGGGCGTGCAGATCCTCGATCGCGTCGGCCTTGGCCAGGGCCGCCTTCATGGTGGAGAGGCGTGCCTGCGCCTCGCCGGCCAGGGTGGCCTGGGCCTGAAGGGCGGCCTTGAGGGTTTCGGGGACCTCGATGCCGGCGGCAGCCAGCCGGCCGAGGCTCTTGGCCCGGGCGCCAAGGTCGGCGGTGATGGATGGAAGGATCTGGGTTTCCGCCATCTCACGCAGGACCTGGGTTTCGATGGCAATGGCCTTCTGGTACTGCTCGTGGCGGATGTGGATGCGGGACTCCAGCTCGCCCTCGGACAGGATGCCGGCCTTGGAGAACACGGCCTTGGCCGCGGGGTTCTCCCAGATATGGAGGGCAGCCACGGTGTCCTTGGCGTGGGGGAGGCCACGGCGCTCGGCCTCGACCTTCCATTCCTCGGAGTAGCCGTTGCCCTCGAACCGGATGACCTTGGTCTCGATGATGGCCTGGCGTACCACGGCCAGAACGGCGGCGCGGTGTTCCTTGCCGGCCTTGATCTCCGCGTCGAGCTTGGCGTTGAGTCCCTCCAGAGCCTCGGCCACGGCGGCGTTGATCACCGTCAGCGGGAGGGCGATGGGCTGGCTGGAACCCACGGCGCGGAACTCGAACTTGTTGCCCGTGAAGGCGAAGGGGCTGGTGCGGTTGCGGTCCGTGGCGTCCTTCTCGATGCGCGGCAGGTTGCCGATGCCGAGGTCGAGGATGCGCTGGGTGGAGGCATCCGCCGCGTCGCCCTTCTCGATGGCGTCGAGGATGTGGTTCAGCTGGGCGCCGAGGAAGGCGGACATGATGGCCGGAGGCGCCTCGTTGGCCCCCAGGCGGTGGTCGTTGCCGGCGCTGGCGATGGCCGCGCGGAGCAGGCCTCCGTGGGTGTGGATGGCCTTCAGCGTCGCACTGAGGAAGTAGAGGAACTGCAGGTTCTCCTCGGGGGTCTGCCCGGGCTCCAGCAGGTTCTGACCCTCGTCGGTGGCCAGGCTCCAGTTCACATGCTTGCCACTGCCGTTGACGCCGGCGAAGGGCTTCTCATGGAGGAGGATGGCCAGGCCATGCCGCTCGCCCACGGACTTGAGGATCTCCATGAGCAGCTGGTTGTGGTCGCTGGCGATGTTGGCGGCCTCGTAGATGGGCGCGATCTCGAACTGGTTGGGGGCCACCTCGTTGTGGCGGGTCTTGGCGGGGATGCCGAGCTTGAAGCACTCCAGTTCCACGTCCTGCATGAAGCCGAGGACCCGCTCCTTGATGCTGCCGAAGTAGTGGTCTTCCAGCTCCTGGCCCTTCGGGGGCTTGGCGCCCTGGAGGGTGCGATTGGCGAACATGAGGTCCGGCCGCTGCTGGGCCAGCTCCAGGTCCACGGCGAAGTACTCCTGCTCGGGACCGCACTGGGCGATGACGGAATCGGCCTTCACGCCGAAGTGGGCCAGGCCCTCCACGGCCCGCCGGGACACCACGTCCATGGAGCGCAGCAAGGGCACCTTGTGGTCCAGGGCCTCGCCGTGGTACCCCACGAAGGCCGTGGGGATGCAGAGCGTCTTGCCCAGGGGGCCCTCCATGATGAAGGCCGGGCTGGCGGGGTCCCAGGCGGTGTAGCCGCGGGCCTCGAAGGTGGCGCGCAGGCCGCCGCTGGGGAAGGAGCTGGCATCCGGCTCGCCCTGGATGAGCTGGCCGCCGCTGAAGCGCTCGATGACCTGGCCCGGCTCGTCCCAGGCGATGAAGGCATCGTGCTTCTCGGCCGTGGCGCCGGTCATGGGGAGGAACCAGTGGGTGAAGTGGGTGCAGCCCTGCTCCAGGGCCCAGTCCTTCATGGCCTGGGCGACGCTCTTGGCCACGTCGGGCGACAGGGCCTCGCCACGCTTCAGGGCCTGCCGGTAGGCCTTGTAGACGTCCTTCTGCAGCCGGTCGCGCATGGTGCGCTCGCTGAAGGTGTTGCAGCCGAAGTACTGGCTGATCTTGATCTGATCCAGCCGTGAGATGCTGGAAGTGTCTGGCGCCGGCGCCTTGGTCATGTGTCCCCCCTTGGACGTTGAACGATGAATGTAAATAAAAATAAACCGATGTCCGCCCCTCGGGGGCAGCCATCGGATTCCCACATCCACTTGGATCCTGCGATCCACCCACAGGATACAGGAACCTCGTTTGTGGCAACAGGGTTTTCAGCATCCGAACGCGCTCTTTCCCTCCTCGAAAAGCTTCAACGGCATCAGGAGCGGGTGCCTCGCCCCGCCGCCCTGGCCTGGGAACGGGCGGCTTTTGCCGAGGTGTTCGACCATGATGGGCCGGGCGAGCGCATCCGCCAGTTCCTGGAGAAGACTTAGAATGGGTCCATGGACCTGACCGCCCCCTACGCCCCCGACCTCGAGAGCATCCCCGCGGGGATCGATCTCACCGCCGAGATCCGGCGTCTCAAGGCCGAGCGGCGCGCCGTGCTCCTGGCCCACTACTACCAGGAGCCCGAGATCCAGGACCTGGCCGACTTCGTGGGCGACAGCCTCCAGCTCAGCCAGCAGGCCGCCAAGACCGACGCCGACGTCATCGCCTTCTGCGGCGTCCACTTCATGGCCGAGACCGCCAAGATCCTCAACCCCGGCAAGACGGTGGTCATCCCCGACATGGACGCCGGCTGCAGCCTGGCGGACCGGTGCCCCGCGGACTTCTTCGCCGAGTGGCTGAAGCAGTACCCCGATCACGACGTGGTGAGCTACATCAACTGCTCCGCCGGCGTGAAGGCCCTCAGCACGGTCATCTGCACCAGCAGCAACGCCGTGCGGGTGGTCGAGAGCCTGCCCAGGGACCGCAAGATCGTCTTCGCCCCGGACCGGCACCTGGGCAAGTGGGTCATGAAGCAGACGGGCCGGGACATGGTGCTGTTCCCGGGCTTCTGCATCGTGCATGAGCAGTTCACCGCCAAGCGCCTGGCGGCCCTCAAGGCCCAGCACCCCGAGGCCAAGCTCATCGCCCACCCCGAGTGCGACGCCACCGTGAGCCAGCTGGCCGACTTCGTGGGCTCCACGGCGGCCCTGCTGAACTATGTGGCCAAGGACAGCGCGAAGACCTTCATCGTCGCCACCGAGGCGGGCATCCTCCACCAGATGCGCCATCGGCGGCCCGAGGCGGAGCTGATCCCGGCCCCCGCCGACAGCGGCTGCAACTGCAGCCTCTGCCCCTACATGAAGCTCAACAGCCTCGAGAAGCTCTACCTCTGCCTGCGGGACCTGCAGCCCGAGATCCGCCTGGACGAGGCGGTGCGGGTGAAGGCCCTCAAGCCGCTGGAGCGGATGCTCGCCCTGGGATGATCGCCGGCGGGGCGGCCGGCCGGTAAGCTGGCTGACAGACCCCTTCTGCCGAGTCCCCATGCATCGCCACCGCACCTCCCGCTTCCGCGCCCTCCACCCCGGCCTCGGCCCCTCCCGGTGGCAGCGCCTCCAGCAGCGGAGCGGCATCGTGCTGCTCGTCATGGCGGGCCTGATCACCGCGGCCCTGCTCTACCTCGCTCCGCGCTATTACCTGTCCGACCAGTACAGCAAGGCCCAGCAGGCCTACTCGGACGCCCACTGGGCGGACTTCGAGGCCGTCGAGCGGCACTGGAAGAGCCTGCCCATCCTCCAGACCGTCCGGCGGGGCGACGAACCGGATGTGCGGCAGTTCCTCGCCAGCCAGCCCCTGGTGGTGGCGCTGCTGGACCGGTTCGAGGGCCGGCACCTCTGGGTGCGGGACGGCGACCGCCTCGTCCCGTCCCCGGACCCGGCCCTGACCCAGCAGTACCTGGGCTGGATGGCCCATGCGGAGATGGCTCAGCGGTTCGAATGGAACCCGCCCCGGCAGCAGGACCCCGATTTCGGGAAGGTCGGCACGGTGGTGCTCCTCTCCGACCACTGGCTCGTCATCAAGCGCTGGCATCCCGGTTCCCCGGAGGTGGAGCGGGCCCTGGCCATCGCCTTCGGCGGACGCCGGCCCTTGCGCCTGGGCCTGATCCGGGAAGCCGACCTGGAACGCAGGGACCTGGTCCCCCAGCCCTGGGGCGCCGAACCCAACCTCCAGGCCGATCCCCAGCGCCTGGCCGCCAACGCCCTCTCCGCCGCCATCAAGACCAACGCCTTCGGAGAGGGCTGGTGCATCTGCGGGGTGGCCTTCGACGACGAACAGGCCGCCTACCGCAGCCATGTCAGGCGCCAGCGCTGGGGCGTCACCGGCGTGGCGGGGTTCGTGGGCCTCGCCCTCGCGCTGGGACTCTGGCTCCGGCATCGTGCCCGCCGCAAGGCCATGCTGGACGCGGACCGCATGGCCTCCATGACGCACAGCCTCAAGACCCCGCTGGCCATCCTCAAGTTCCGCTGTGACTCCATCCGGCTCGGCCGCCTCAGCCCGGAGCGGGCCGACGAGGAGCTCCTCAAGATCGGCGAGGAGGTGGATCACCTCACCACCATCATCGAGACGGGCCTCCGGGTCATCCGGGGCGGCGGAGCCTCCGGTCCCCGCGGCCTGGCGACCCCGGCCTGGATCGCGGAAGTGGTGGAGGACCTGCGGCCCGCCTTCGAACTGGAAGGCCGGACCCTGGACCTGCGCCTGGGGGAGGCCTCGGGGCGCGCACCCCTGCCCTCCCTCCGCTCCGCCCTGCTCACCCTCGTGGAGAACGCCCTGACCCACGGCGAAGGCAAAGTCACCGTCGAGACCTGGCGCGTCCGCCGGCGCCTGTGCCTCCAGGTGACCAACGAGGGGCGGGGGCTGGAACCCCACCAGCTCAAGGCCCTGGGCAAGCCCTTCCAGCGCCTCCGCACCCAGGGCAAGGAGGGGTTCCTGCGCGAGGGCCAGGGGCTGGGGCTGAGCCTCCTGGTCCAGGTGGCCCAGCAGGAGGGCTGGGGCCTCACTTTCGCCTCGGGACCGGAGGAAGGATTCGCCGCCACCCTGGAGATTCCAGCGGCCTGACAGCCTGAACTGTGATGCCCGTCATGGGGGTCCCTCCCGGGGGGCCCTAGCATCACCCCTGCGGCGTTCCGTCGCGGGGAGTGGCCATGGTCAGCGGATACAAGGGTCTGGGATGGATCGCGGTGGTGGCGGGTTTGGGCCTGGCGGCGGACCAGCCACCGAAGGTCGTGCCGCTGAAGCCGCCTGCAGAGGCCGAGATTCCCGAGGGCCCCGTGGGGGATGCCATCCGCCTGGGCCGGAAGGTCTTCACCAACACCCCCCTGCATGCGCCCAAGTATTCCGGCAACGCCCTCAGCTGCAGCAGCTGCCACCTGGAGGCCGGGCGGGCGCCGAACGCCTCGCCCATGGTGGGCCTCTGGGCCGCGTTCCCCACCTACCTGCCCCGGGCTGGCCGGGTGGGCACCCTGGAGGACCGTATCAACGGCTGCTTCTTGCGCTCCATGAACGGCAAGCCCCTGCCCCCTGGCAGCGAGGAGATGCGGGGCATGCTGGCCTACATCTGGTGGCTGTCCAGGGGCGTGCCGGTGGGCGCCGAAGTCCAGGGCCGGGGCAACCCGCCCGTCACAGTTCCGGCCGCACCCGACCCGGTCCGGGGCCAGGCTGTCTACGCCCGGGCCTGCGAGGCCTGCCACGGGGCCGACGGCCAGGGCTCCGCCGAGGTGCCGCCGCTCTGGGGTCCCCGCTCCTTCAACCTCGGTGCCGGCATGGCCCGGACCAGCAAGGCCACCGCCTTCGTGAAGGCGAACATGAGCGGCCTCGGCGGGTCGGACCCCCTGTCGGTCCAGGACGCCTGCGACGTGTCCGTCTACTTCACCCGGCAGCCCCGCCCGGACTTCCCGGACAAGGCGAAGGACTGGCCCCGGGGCGGGAAACCGGCCGACAGCCGGTACTGAAACCCCCGCTGCTAGGAAATTGCAGCCGATCTCCCTTGCCCTTCCAAGTCAACCCGTGCATCTTTGGAACATCCGTTCCTTGAGTGAGATGCCGTGATCCACATCCTCGTGGTAGAGGACGAGTCCTCCCTCTGCCAGCTTCTCGTCAACAACCTGGGCTATGAAGGCTATTCCGTCGAGGCGGCAGGGGATGGTGTGCCCGCCCTGGCGGCCCATGCCGCCCGGCGGGCGGATCTCATCGTGCTCGACCTGATGCTGCCCCACCTGGACGGCTTCGAGGTCCTCCGCACCCTGCGGGACCGGAAGGACGAGGTGCCCGTGCTCCTCCTCACCGCCCGGGGCGAGGAGACCGACCGGGTGAAGGGCCTGAGTCTGGGCGCGGACGACTACCTGGTGAAACCGTTCTCCGTGCTCGAGCTCATGGCCCGGGTGAAGGCCATCCTGCGCCGGACCCGGCCCGTGGACCGGCCGACCCTGCTGCGCTCTGGTCCCTTCCAGTTCAACCTCCCCCGCCTGGAGGCCCGGCGGGACGGGAGGCCCCTGGAGCTCACCCCCCGCGAGTTCCGGCTCCTGGAGATCCTCATCTCCCACGCGGGCCGGACCCACAGCCGCAAGGAACTGCTGCAGCTGGCCTGGGAGCCGGACGCCCGGCCCAGCGCCCGCACCGTGGACGTCCACATCGCCAACCTGCGCCGCAAGCTGGGCGAGGAGTCGGGGGCCTCCTGGATCACCACCGTGGGCGGCGAGGGCTACCGCTGGATCACGGCGGTGGAGCCGGACCCCGGCCTGCGGCCTGGCGGGCCGGCCGACCGGATAGACTGACCTCTCGCCCCGAGGTCCGATGTCGCCCTGGAATCCCCACAGCTGGCAGCGCTTTCCTGCGATGCAGCAACCCGACTACGCCGATCCTTCGGAACTGGAGGCGGTGCTGGCCCGCCTGCGGCGCATGCCTCCGCTGGTCGTGCCCGAGGAAGTGGACCGCCTCCGGGGCCTCCTGGCCGAGGCTGCCGCCGGACGGCGCTTCCTCCTCCAGGGCGGCGACTGCGCGGAGCAGTTCAAGGACTGCACGCCGGAATCCATCGCGGGCAAGCTCCGCGTGCTGCTCCAGATGTCCGTGGCCCTCACCCACGGCGGCCGGAAGCCCGTCGTGCGCGTGGGCCGCATCGCCGGGCAGTTCGCCAAGCCCCGCAGCAAGCCCACGGAACGGGTGCGCGGCCAGGAGCTGCCCAGCTACCGGGGCGACCTCATCAACAGCCTGACCGCCGATGCCGCCGGCCGGCGGCCCGACCCCGCCCGCATGCTGGAGGCCTACTTCCACGCTGCGGCCACCCTGAACCACCTGCGGGCCCTGACGGCCGGTGGCTTTGCCGATCTGCATCACCCCGAGCGCTGGGAGTTGCCGGGTGCGACCGGCGAGGTACCCGAGTACCGGCGCACCCTGGACCAGGTGCGGGAGTCCCTGGATTTCCTCGAGGCCCTGGGCGGCGTGCAGCGGGACGTGCTGGAGCGCATCGACTTCTACACCAGCCACGAGGCCCTGCTGCTCCCTTATGAAGAGGCCCTCACCCGCTGGGTGGGCGATGCCTCCGCCTACTACAACCTGGGCGCCCACACCCTCTGGGTCGGCGAGCGCACCCGCCAGCTGGACGGCGCCCACCTCGAGTACCTCCGCGGCCTCCGCAATCCCCTGGGCGTGAAGGTGGGCCCCAGCGCCACGCCCGAGCACCTGACGGCCCTGCTGGACCGCCTCGATCCCACCCGCGAGCCGGGCCGCATCACGCTCATCTCGCGCTTCGGCGCCGCGAAGATCGGGAGCGCCCTCCCCCCGCTCCTGAAGGCGGTCCAGGCCACGGGGCGCCCGGTGCTGTGGAGCTGCGACCCCATGCACGGGAACGGTGTGGAAAGCGCCCAGGGCCTCAAGACCCGCGACTTCGGGGCGATCCTCTCGGAGCTGCGCCAGGCCTTCGAGCTCCACCGGCTTCATGGTTCGCACCTGGGGGGCGTCCACATCGAGCTCACGGGCGAGGCTGTCACCGAATGCACGGGGGGCAGCGAGGGCCTGTCCGAGGCCGACCTCGCCAAATCCTATGAGACCGGCTGCGACCCCCGCCTGAACGGCACCCAGAGCCTGGAGATGGCCTTCCTCATCGCCGAGATGATGCGGGGCTGAGTTCCGCTAGTCGGGAATCTCCGCCTCGACGAGCTGCCCCAGCAGCGTGAGCGATTCCTGCCAGCCGAGGTAGCAGGCTTCGGTCGGGATGACCTCCGGGATCCCCTCCTGGACGATGTCCACTTCGGTGCCGCAGGACACCGGCTGGAGGGAGATGGTCGTCTGCATCTCCCCGGGCAGGTTCGCATCGTCAAAGCGGTCCGTGTGCCGGATGCGGGAACCCGGCACCAGCTCGAGGTACTCGCCGCCGAAGGATTGGCTGTGGCCCGTGCTGAAGTTCGTGAACGACATCCGGTAGGTGCCGCCCACCCGGGCCTCCAGGTGGTGGACCCGGCCCGTGAAGCCGTGCGGTGGCAGCCACTTGGCCAGGGCGTCGGGATCGAGGAAGGCCCGATAGACCCGATCGGGCGTTGCGCGCAGCACGCGGTGGAGGCGGATGGTGTTCGTCGGCATGGTCAGGCCCCTTTCGGAGTGAGGGGATTCCGCGAGCCTGCACGATAGCACCGACGGAGCTGTCGTGACATCCATCGGTCAGTGTACCGTGGGGTGGATCCCCTCCGGACCGGCCCGCAGCACCAGGGTCTCGAAGGCCGCTCCCACGAGGACTTCCGCGCCCGGGAGCAGCTCCTGGAGGGGTTTGAGTTTCGGCGTCGGGAGCAGCAGGACCTCCCCCGGGCGGAGGTGCGGCAGTTCCAGCCCCTCCAGGACCCCGAGCGGCGTGCTGCGGCGGGCGGTTCCGGCCCGCAGCTCCAGGCTGCCTCCCGGCCAGGCATCCACCATCCAGGTGCCCAGCAGGGCGCTGCCCCCTTCCTCCAGGGCCAGGCAGTATCCCGCGACGCCGCCACCGGCCAGGCCCAGGGCCGCCAGACCGGGGCGAGGCGGTTCCATCAACTCGGCCCCCGGGCCCCTCACCCTGAAGCGGTCGAGGGCGCTCCCATCCGCCCGGTGCAGGCCCGATGGCCGCGTCAGGCAGGGCAGCAGGGCGACGGTCTCCGGGCGGGGCGCCAGGGCTTCCGGCAGGGTGCCGCGGCGGTCCCACTTCTCGGCGTAGGCGAGGGTCTGCTTCGCCCGCCCCAGGGCCCGGGCGCCGCCTTCCAGCAGCAGGCGGAGGCTGGCGGGGACGAGCGCCTCGGCCAAGCGCTCCGGATCGCCCTCCCCCAGCTTGCGCAGCCGGATGGCCTCGATGCGGTTCAGATCCGCCAGCCGGCCCGAGGCCAGGCGGCCCACCAGGGTCCGGCGTTCCAGGGGCCCCTCGGTCCAGGCGGCGGTGCCGAGCAGCACAGGCTCAGTCCTGCGCTTCAAGCCACTCGCGGGTGGCGGGAGCCAGCGGCTTGGGGCGGTTGGTGGCAAAATCGAGCATCACCTGGACGCTCTTCCCTTCGGCGAAGAGCTCGCCGCCGAGGCCCTTGGTGAGGCGGTAGGTCAGCTCGAAGGAGCTGGTGCCCACCTTCGTGCAATGCAACTCCACGCGCACATCGTCGCCCAGGAGGATCGGCATCCGGTAGTCCACCTCGATGCGGGCGATGAGGAAGCCCTCCTCCTGGAATTTCCGGCCGCCCAGGAAGCTGCGCCACCACTGGAATCGCCCCTGCTCCATGAAACTCACCACCACCGCGTTGTTCACGTGGCCCATGGCGTCCAGATCGCTGAACCGCACCTCGATGGGATGGGAAAAGGGCATGGGGCCTCCGGACCCTCAACCTTACCGCCATCCCATGGGATCATGCCTCCGATGCCCGCGCCCCTCCTCCTCGCCTACGATTCGGCCTGTTCCCTCTGCTGCCGCAGCACCCTCTGGCTGGCGCGGCAGGATCGGCAGGGGCTGCTGCACCTGGTCCCCCTCCGCGATCCCGACCTGCTGGCCCTGGCCCCGGAATTGGCCGGGAAGCCCCTGGAAAAGGAGATCCACGGCATCGACCTGGCCACCCGGGAGATCTGGGCCGGAGCCGACCTCCTGCGGCCCATCGCCCGGCGCCTGCCGGCCTGGCGGTGGGCGGTTCCGGTGCTGGCCCTCCCCGGGCTGCCCGGCCTGCTGAACCGCATCTACCTGTGGGTGGCGGTCCGCCGCTTCCGGCGCACCGGACGCCCCCCCTTCGCGTAGCCTGGGTCCATGGATTCCACGCCTCCGAGCCCCTGGCACCCCGACCGCCGCTGGGCGGACCCGCTCATCACCCTCCTGGCGCTGATCGCCCTGCTGGCCGTCAGCGCCACCCTCCGGGTCCGCCAGGAAGGCAGTCTGAGGCCTTCCGGACAGACCAGCCTCCAGGGTCAGATGCTGGAGGTGTACCTCGCAGGCCCCCGCCTCCTCGGCGGCCCCAGGGTGGCTGCAAAGGAATGGGCCCGGGTCCGGACCCAGCTGACGGCTCCCTGGGACCGGGCCATGCTGGCCGTGCTCATGGCGGAACTGGGCGATCCGGCCGAGGCCCGCGGGTTCGTGGCCGAGGGCACTCCGGCGGGAGCCGGCGGCGAGCTTTTCCGGCGGGCCTTTGCCGCGGCCTACGGGAGCGACCCCGTCCCGGACCGGGCCGCCCGTGAGGAGGTGCGGCGACGGCTCGGCCACGGCTACACGGCCGCGCTGCTCGAAGCCCGACTCCGGGACCGCGAGGCGGGCGCGACCGCCGGCGACGCCCTGCGCGCCCAGGCCCGCACCCTCCTGATGACCCGCCTGGCAACCCTGGGCGGCCTGGGCCTGCTCGTGATGGCCTTCGCCGCGGCGGGGCTCGCCTTCGGGATCTACCTCTGGGTCACCCGGCGGCAGCCGCCGGTCCGGCCCCTGCCGGCCTGGGGCCTGTCGGGCCGGGCGGCGGTCCTGGTTTCCCTCGGCTGGTTCATGGCCTTTTTCGCCGCGGGCCACCTCGCGGGGCTGGTGCTGGGCCCCTGGCCGTCGCTGCGCTGGGCGATCGTGCCCCTGGGCACCCTCTTCCACGCGGGCATCGGCGTGCGGCTGCTCTGCTGGGCCGAGGGGCTCACCTTTCCCCAGCTGTGGCAGCGGGTGGCGCCGGGGCCCGTCCGGCGGAATCTGGCCTGGGGTGCGGGTTTCCTCTCCCTGGCGGTCTTCCTGGTGATCGCGGTGGCCATGGCCACGAGCCTGGTGATGAAGCCCGACCAGAGCCCCCAGCGCGACCTGCAGGACCTGCTGCGGGGGTTGTCGGGCTGGGGTCCCAGCCTGGCCATGTTCACCGTGGTGGCTGGCCTGGCCCCCTGCTTCGAGGAGCTGCTGTTCCGGGGCTTCCTGTTCCCCGTGCTGGCCCGCCAGGGCCGCGTCCCGGTCGCCCTGGTCGCTTCCGCCCTGCTCTTCGGAGCCATCCACCTGCAGCCCGATGGCCTGCCCGTGCTCAGCACCCTGGGCCTGGTGCTCGCCCTCGCGGTGCGGCAGACGGGGAGTCTCTGGCCCGCCATCCTGGTGCATGCCACCTGGAACGGCTCCCTGTTCCTGCTGATGCGGGCCTTCGCCTGACCGGTCCGGCCTAGAACTGGAAGTGCGAGAGGGTGGGCGCCAGCCACCAGAACAGCTGGAGCACCAGGAAGGCGAGGACAATCCACTTCAGGACCTGGGGCCAGTCCGTACCGCCACGGCGGGGCTCATGCCGCACGCGCTTCCGGGTGGTGAGGTAGGTCTCCACGGGATCCTCGGCCAAGGTGATCTTCACGGGCGCAGTGCCGCGGGCGCGGACCTCGTGGGATCCGGACTCCATCGCCGGCGCCGGTTCGACCTGGCGGAAGCGGGCTGTGGAGACGCTGCCGGTGCCATCCTCGTCCTGGCCCAGGAAGGTGAAGAGCCGGGCGCGCATGCTGACGGGGCCGGGCAGTGCGTCGACCAGTTCCTCCATGAACTCCGGGAGCGTGGTGTAGCGGTCGTCGGGATCCGCTGCCAGGGCCCGCCTGAACACGGTGCCCATGGCGGGCGGCAGGTCCGCCGGAATGGCCACGGGCTCCTGGAGGATGTGGAGGATGATCTCCGTGAGGCCGCCCCCGGGGTGGGGGAGCTTCCCGGTGAGCAGTTCGAAGGCGGTGGCCGCGAAGCTGTAGCGGTCCGAGGCCGGCGTCCCCTCGCCGCCGCGGAGCACCTCGGGCGGGGCATAGGCCGGTGAGCCCAGGAAGTCCCCGGAGGAGGTCAGGCGGAGCGCCAGCGTCTGCGCCAGGGCGACCCCGTCCTCGGCCATCAAGGGCGCATCGAGGGCCTGCTCGGAGCCCGCACCCAGGTGGCCCAGGGTCCGGGCGATGCCGAAGTCCATGAGCTTGGCCCGGCCCTCCTCGCTGAGCAGGATGTTGTCCGGCTTCACGTCGCGGTGCACGATGGCCCGGCGATGGGCGGCCCGCAGGGCCCGCATGGCCTGGATCAGCACCCGGGCGCTGGTCTCCGTATCCAGGTCGCGATCCTTGATGTGCCGGCCGAGGCTCTTGCCTTCCACGTATTCCATGGTCAGGAAGGGGCCCAGATCCTCCTCCACGCCCACGTCGAAGACCGTCACCAGGTTCGGGTGGTTGAGCTGGGCGCTGATCTCGGCCTCGCGGCGGAACCGCAGCGTGGCCTGGTGCCGCGCCGCCCCGGTGACCCGCACGACCTTGATGGCCACCCGGCGCTTGAGCAGCGGATCTTCCGCCAGATAGACCGTGCCCATGCCGCCCTGGCCGAGGGGGCGCAAGATCTGGTACCTGCCGATGGTTCTGGGTTCAGCCATGGAACTGAAATTCTAACCACGAGACCCCCCTCCAAAGCCGGGCTAGAATGGAGGATTCGACATTCTGGAGTCCCCATGGCCGCCCTTCTCGAAGCCATCGAAATCAAGCGCAAGATGTTCTTCGAGCACGAAGACACGCCTTTTCACTGCCTGGATGTGGAGATCTCCACGCCTACGGCCCGGGGCGGCCAGACCCTGGTCCGCATCAAGATGCGGAACCTCCTCACCCGCGCCGTCTTCGACAAGACCTTCAAGGCCGGGGACAAGTTCAAGGAACCGGATCTCGCCCTGGCCCCCGCCAGCTACCTCTACAGCGACGGTGACGGCTCCCACTTCATGGACCAGGAGACCTACGAGACCCACACCCTGGGCGAGAGCCTCATGGGCGATGCCCTCGACTACCTGACCGAGGGCCTCATCGTGCAGATCCAGAAGTACAACGGCAACCCCATCGGTCTGCAGCTGCCCAGCCAGGTGGAGCTTGCGGTCACCTACACGGAGCCCGGCGCCCGGGGCGACACGGCCAGCGGCAACGTCACCAAGCCCGCCAAGCTGGAGACCGGCATCGAGATCAAGGTGCCCCTCTTCATCAAGGAGGGCGAGAAGGTGAAGGTGAGCACCGAGACTGGCGAGTTTGCAGGCAGGGCATGAGCCGCAAGTTCCGCCTCGGCCAGAGCCGGGAGGCCCAGGATCTGGACCACCGGGAGGCCTATTCCCGGGAGCGGGCGGCGGACAGCAAGCGGCGCCAGCGACACGCCGAGCGCCTGGAGACCGGCATCGAATCCCACGATGCCGACTCGCTCCTGCGGCTGCCGGACCCCGCGCCCTGGATGCACCTGCCCGAAGCCACCCTCATCCAGCGGCACAGCCAGTGGGTGGACCTGGAGCTGGCGGATCGGACCGTGATGCGGGCCACCCTGGGCGGCAAGCTCAAGGGCGTGCGCCTGGTCTGCGGCGACCGGGTGCGCTACTCGGCTGTTCCCGTCGAGCCGGATGATCCCAGGTTCCCCGCCCACCTGCCCGTGCGGGGCGATGGCGGCTCCCCCGAGGCCCAGGTGGTCGCCGTGATGCCGCGGAAGAGCCTGCTCAAGCGCGGCGGCATCGACGACCGCGAGCCCTGGCAGTTCATCTGCGCCAACGCCGACGAGCTCTGGATCTGCGCAGCGGTGGTGGATCCCCCCCTGCGCCCCGGCCTGCTGGAGCGCGCCCAGGTGCTCGCCCTCGATGCCGGCCTCACCTTCCGCGTCCTCATCACCAAGCGGGACCGCGCCTCGAAGAAGGACACCCTGCCTGAGCTGGACCCCCTGCGCGAGCAGGGCGTCCCCATCCACGAGACCTCGGCCCTGAAGGGCGAGGGGCTGGAACCTCTGCGCGACCTCCTGCAGGGCAAGGTCGTGGTGCTGCTGGGTCACAGCGGTGTGGGCAAGAGCACCCTGGTGAACGCCCTCCAGCCCGAGATGGCGCTGAAGACCGGGGGGCTCACCCGGTTCGGCACCGGCAAGCAGACCACCACCGCCGCCCGCTGGCTGGCCCTCGGCTCCGGCGGGACGCTGGTGGATACCCCGGGCATCCGCACCCTCAGCGTCCGCGGCTTCGACCGCGCCCTGCTGGCCACGGTCTTCCCGGAGTTCGCGGCCGAGGTCCTGGAGGATCCCACCGCCTTCGACGCCGAGGACGAGGCGACCCTGGACCGCCTCGACCTGGCCTACCCCGAGCGCCTCCAGAGCCTGCAGCGCCTCTGGCTGGAGATGGAAGACCGCAACCCGAACCAGAACGTGTGGCGCTAGGCGGCGACGATGCAGGATCGCATGCAGTCCGACTCCCGCCTCCTGGGCCTCGTCTATGGGGCGGTCTTCGGCTCGTTGTTCCCCCTGTTCCACTTCGCGGCCCGCACCTTTGCCCGGCGTGAGCGCGGCCACGAGATCGCGGACCAGATCGCCAACGCCTTCCTGGCGCTCCGGCCCAAGTACCTGGAGGCCATCCTCGGCAACACCGCGCAGGTCCTGGGGCTGCGGCCCTCCCATCCCGAGGTGGAGCGCACCGCCCGCGACATGGTGCGGCAGCATGCCCGGGCCTGGGTGGACTTCTTCTGGTACGGGCAGCGGCCGGCAGAAGAGGCCCTGGCGCAGTTCGCCAGCCTGGAGGGGATCGAGCACCTGGATGGGGCCCTGGCCGGGGGCCGGGGCGTCATCCTCCTCACGGCCCATGCCGGCAACTACGAGCTGGGCGGGCTTCTGCTGAAGGCCCGGGACCTGAAGGTCCATGCGGTCTACAAGCCGGACCGCTTCGAGGCCGTGGAGCGCCTGCGGGAGCGCATGCGCGCCCAGGGCGGCGTGGTGGGCCTGCCCGTGGATGGCGTGGGCTTCTCCACCCTCCCCCTGGTGAAGCTGCTCCGCGAGGGTCGGCTGGTGGGCATGCAGGGGGACCGGGACTTCAGCCGGAACGGCGTGTCCATGCCCTTCTTCGGCCGGAAGGTGCCCTTCCCCCGGGGGCCCTGGGAACTGGCCGCCATGACCGGGGCCCCCATCGTCACCAGCTTCTTCTACATGGACGAGGACCGCCGCTTCCATGCCCACTTCGGGGCCCCCCTCCAGGTCCACGGGGAACGCGGGGAACGGATGGCGGCCATCGAGGCCGGGATGCGGTCCTACGTGGCCGACCTGGAGGCCCTGATCCGCCGCCACCCCAGCCAGTGGTACTGCTTCTACCCCTTCTGGGACGACCCGGCGAGACCCGGGGCCGGCCAGATCTAGGGAAAACCACCTCCTTGGGGCCTTTGTCGACGGTCATAGCCCTTTGGCTTTAAGCTTCAGACTTCCGTGGCCTGTTCACGGTCCCTACAAGGAGTCCCATCCATGCGCAGCGCCCTCCCCGTCCTGCTCATTGCCGCGGCCATCATCGGCTGCAATTCCAACAAGTCCCAGGCTCCCGTGGTCGCCGCCCCCGTCCAGGGCCAGGCCGCGGCACCGGCCGCCGCACCTTCCGCGGGTCTGTCCGTCACCGGGAAGCTCCTGGAGCGCATTGCCGCCTCCCCCTATTCCTACCTGCGGATCCAGACCGCCCAGGGCGAAGTCTGGGCCGCCGTGCCGGAGACCAAGGTCGAGAAGGGCGCCGAGGTCACGGTGACCGGCGCCATGATCATGCGGGACTTCGAATCCAAGACCCTGAAGCGGACCTTCGCCCAGATCTATTTCGGCACCCTGGCGGGCAGCGGCCCGGCCGCGGCTCCCACGGGCGATCCCCATGCCTCCGCCGGCCAGCCGGCGGCGGCCGTGGAAGTGGGCAAGGTCGAGAAGGCCACCGGGGCCGATGCCCGCACCGTCGCGGAAGTCTGGGCCCAGAAGGGCACCCTCAAGGGCAAGACCGTCACCGTGCGGGGCAAGGTGGTGAAGTACAACGCCGGCATCATGGGCAAGAACTGGCTGCACCTGCAGGACGGCAGCGGCGATGCGAAGGCCGGCAGCAACGACATCACCGTCACCAGCAATGACGCGGCCGCCAAGGGCGACACTGTCACCGTCACGGGCGTGGTGCGCACGGACAAGGACTTCGGTTCCGGCTATTCCTACGCGGTTCTCGTCGAGGACGCCAAGGTGGTGAAGAAGTAGGACCCGGTCCTAGCCTCCGGAAAGCGGGGGGCCCCCCCCGCCCCCCCGTGGTTGGTGGGGGGGGGTTTGAGTAAGCACCGCGGACGTGGGGGGGGGG
>NZ_JAKZLB010000003.1:0-27317 GCF_022808865.1 Geothrix oryzisoli | reverse complement strand
CGCCAAGGTGGTGAAGAAGTAGGCCCCGGTCCTCGCCGCCGGAATGCGGGCGCCCCCCGGCCCCCGCTTTCGTTGGAGGGGCCAGGTTGACCTTCAGCACGTCGAAGTTGGCGCTGAGGTCGAAGTCACGGGGCATGATGTAGCTCGGGTGGCGGGCGATCACGGGGTGCGTGCCGGCTTCGGCGGCCTCGTTGACCAGGGGCTGCACGGGAAAACCCACCCGGTAGAAGGCCTTGGCGATGAGAGCCGAGCAGATGACCTCGCGGCTGCTGGAGCTGCCCAGATACAGGGGCCGGCGCCGCCAGCGGGCCGGCAGCAGATGGACCGGGGTGAGGTAGCGTCCCAGGTCGAAGATGTTCCGCCGGTCGTAGCGCAGCCCCAGGTGCCGCAGCATCTCGGCCACCACCTGTTCCAGGTCCGCGGCCGCAAGACCCAAAGGGCGGCAGATCCGCAGGTTGTGGTCCGCGTACCAGGCCACCGGCTTCACCTGCACTCCTTCCGCCATGTCGCTTTCCAGGACCAGGTAGGGGGCCTCCGTGCCGTACCGATCCAGGGCCGCCTCGGCCTGGGGCCCGCCCCGGCGCAGCAGGGCATCGCCGATGTACATGGCGGCATGGCTCCAGGAACTCTGGCTGAGGGTCATGATCATGCGGCTGATGCGGGACTTGCCCTCCACCAGCACTACGTCCCCGGGGCGGAGCCCTTCGCGCAGCCGCGCCACGTCATTGGGCACGCGTCGCTGGTAGCTGGGCAGCTCGGCCGTGAGGTAGCCGACCAGCCCCCGAGCCAGCGTGTCCTGGAGGAACATGGGTCCCTCCCGTTCTCCGCTAGACGGCGGCGGGGACGGCGGCCAGTTCCTTCGCCCAGGCGGGGACGGTGCGGACGCCCTTGGGCGCCTGCAGGGCCTTCTGGTAGCGGCGGAGCTCGCCTTCGTGGTTGACGATGAAATCACTCTCTTCGGCGTAGCTGGTGATGGGCAGCCAGGCCGTGGCGGCGCGGCCCAGGTCCGAGGGCTCCACCTCGAAGGCCAGGCTGAAGGCCGCAGCCTTGAGGATCTGGCCCAGCAGCTCGGTCTCCTTGGCACTGGTGAAGGCGGCGTCGTGCAACAGCACCACGGCCTTGACCTCGCCCTTCTGCACCTTGGCCAGCAGCTCCTCCAGGGCGCCGAAGCGGAAGCCCCGCTCCGTGAAGCCGCGCCGGTTGAGGATGCCGTCCTCGCTGGTCTGGTACTTGGGCAGCACCACGGGGATGGTCTTGTCGCCGCTGCCGTAGCGCAGGCTTTCGGAGGCCGCCAGGTCACCCAGACGCTGGGCCGTGTCGCAGCCGAAGGTGCCCTGGCCGATGACCGCCACCGGCCCCGCGGCCGACAGGGCCTCGCGGATGGCGTCGGACGAGGCCGGCGCACCCTTCAGCAGGGGCGCGGGAACCCCGGCCTGCCGGTTGTAGTGCACGTAGGCGTAGCGCTCCGCGTCGCTGATGAAGTGCGTGGTCTCCTTGCCTTCCAGGGGCCGGGGGCGGAAGCGGTGGATCTGGTTGGCCTCGTGGTCGATCCAGATGGGATTGCCCAACGCCGAGTGGCGGCTGATGGAGGGCGTGTTCTTGAGGTACCACACGCGCTTGCGGAAGCGGAAGTCACGGCTGGTGAGGGCGCCCACGGGGCAGAGGTCGACCACGTTGCCCGCGTAGGGGTTCTGGTCGAGCGACTTGCCCGTGTAGGTGGTGACCTCCAGGCGGGAGCCGCGATTGGCCACGATGAGCTCGCCGCCGCCGCTGATCTCGCGGGTGAAGCGGACGCAGCGGGTGCAGTGGATGCAGCGGTTCTTGTCGATGACGATCTTGGCGCCCAGATCCTCGTAGCGGTAGCGGCGCTTCACCTCGAACATGCGGGAATCGCCGCTGCCGTAGTGGTACGAGTAGTCCTGGAGCTTGCACTCGCCGGCCTGGTCGCAGATGGGACAGTCCAGCGGGTGGTTCATGAGCAGGAATTCCATCACGCCGGCGCGCGCATCGGCGACCGCAGGCGTGTTGGTGAAGACCTCCATCACCACGGCCTCGGGGTTGTCCTTGGGCGCCGGCGGAACGGTCGTCGTGCAGCTGGTGGCGAGCTTGGGCTGGCCCTTGATCTCCACGAGGCACATGCGGCAGGTGGCCACCGGCGTCAGCGCCGGATGGTAGCAATAATGGGGGATGTCGATGCCCGCGGTGCGGCAGGCATCCAGCACCAGAGTGCCGGGGTTCACGCTCAGTTCGACATCGTTGATCTTGATCGTCGGCATGGGCCCACTCCAGGCTTTCCAGAATGGGGCTTGGGACGCTGGAGGTAAAGGTGGACGCCTCAGCCCCTTCCGCCCTCCCCAGCCCTTCGGGACAGGCCGAAGTCCAGGGAATCCGCCACATCCGGCGGGTCCCGGTCCCCTGTGGCGGGGATCACATTCGGGCCGGCCACCGGTACCGGGAGTTGTCTGCCACCCACCCTGGGATCGGCCTGCGGACTCCGGACGGGAGATCCGGCCCTTCCGAAAGGCCTCTGGGCATGGGAAAATCAAGGGTTCAGGGGGCGGACATGCCGACGGCATTGATCTCGGTGTATGACAAAACGGGGCTCATGCCCCTGGCCAAGGGCCTGCTGGCCCAGGGCTGGCGAATCCTGGCCACCGGGGGCACCCTCCGGGCCCTGCAGGAGGCGAAGCTGGAGGCCCTGGAAGTGGCCACCTACACCGGCGCCCCGGAGTGCTTCGACGGGCGCGTCAAGACCCTGCACCCCCGGATCCACGGCGGCCTCCTCTACCGGCGCGACCTGCCCGAGCATGTGACGGATGCCAAGGCCCAGGGCATCGAGCCCATCGATCTGGTGGTGATCAACCTCTACCCCTTCGAGGCCACCATCGCCCGCGAGGGGGTGACCCCCGCCGAGGCCATCGAGCAGATCGACATCGGCGGCCCCAGCATGATCCGCAGCGCCTCCAAGAACCATGCCTCGGTCACGGTGCTGACCAGCCCCGACCAGTACGAGCCCTTCCTCGACAAGCTCAAGGCCGGCACCTGGGGCCTGGAGGATCGCCGCCGCTGCGCCCTGGAGGCCTTCCGGCGGACCGCTGCCTACGATGCCGCCATCTCCGGCTGGATGGAGCGGCAACTGACCCAGGGCAAGTCCACGGACCTGCCCCACCACCTCTGCCTGAACCTCGTGCAGAAGCAGGGCCTGCGCTACGGCGAGAACCCCCACCAGGCCGCGGCCTTCTACGTCGAGCCCGGTCGCAAGGTGGAGGGCATGGCCGCCTGCCAGCAGCACCAGGGCAAGGAGCTCAGCTTCAACAACCTGCTCGATGCCGATGCCTGCGGCCGCCTGGTCTGGCAGTTCCCCGCCCCGGCCTGCGTCATCGTGAAGCACAACAACCCCTGCGGCGTGGGCCAGGGTCCCCACGCGCTCGAGGCCTTCATGCGAGCCCAGGCGGGCGACCCCATCAGCGCCTTCGGCGGCATCGTGGCCTTCAACCGACCCGTGGGCGTGGAAGTGGCCCGCGTCATGGCCCAGAACTTCTGGGAGGTGATCCTGGCCCCGGCCTTCACGGGCGAGGCCCTGGAGGTCTTCGCGGCCAAGAAGCAGCTGCGCATCCTCCAGACCCCGGATCACTGGCCCCAGAGCGCCGAGGGCCTGGACGCCCGCTCCATCGGCGGCGGATACCTGGTGCAGCGGGCGGACGATGGTTTCGTCCCCTTCGAGGACTGGGAGGTGAAAGCCACCGGCTCCGGCACGAAGCCCCGGACCGAGGATCTGATGCTGGCCCAGCGGGTGGCCAAGGCTGTGAAGTCCAACGCCATCGTGCTGGTGAAGGATGGCGCCACCGTGGGCATCGGGGCCGGCCAGATGAGCCGCGTGGATTCCGTGGAGATCGCCTGCCGCAAGGCCGGAACCCGGACCCACGGCGCCGTGCTGGGCAGCGATGCCTTCTTCCCCTTCGCGGATGGCCTGGAGCTGGCCGCCAGCCACGGCGTCACCGCCTTCGTGGAACCCGGCGGCAGCCTTCGCGACAACGAAGTGATCGCCGCCGCCCAGAAACTCGGCGTGTGGCTCTTCTTCACCGGCATGAGACACTTCAGGCACTAACGGATTCACCACCAAGGCACCAAGACACCAAGAACTGCTTGGTTTTTCTTGGTGTCTTGGTGTCTTGGTGGTTCGCTTTATCTTTTCGGGTATCCCATGAAAACTTCTGAACTCCGCCAGCGATTCCTGCAGTACTTCGAGCGCCAGGGGCACCGGCGGGTGGCTTCCAGCGCGGTGATCGGGCCGGCGGATGATCCCACGGTGATGTGGACGAACTCGGGGATGATCCAGTTCAAGGATGTCTTCCTGGGCAAGGAGAAGCGGGACTACAGCCGCGCCACCACCAGCCAGAAGTGCCTGCGCGCGGGCGGCAAGCACAACGACCTGGACCAGGTGGGCTTCACGGCCCGCCACCACACCTTCTTCGAGATGCTGGGCAACTTCAGCTTCGGGGACTACTTCAAGGCCGACGCCATCCGCTTCGCCTGGGAGTTCGTCACGGGCCCCGTGGACCAGGGCAACCTCGGGCTGGATCCCGCCCATCTCTGGGTGACCGTCTTCGAAGGCGCCGACGGGGTGCCCGCGGACACCGAGGCCGAGGAACTGTGGAAGGCCGCCGGCGTGCGGCCCGACCGCATCATGCGGTTCGGGAAGAAGGACAACTTCTGGCAGATGGGCGACACGGGCCCCTGCGGCCCCTGCTCCGAGATGCACTATGACCGGGGCGCCCACCTCCCCGGCGATGCCACGCCCAACGGCGAAGGCGACCGGGTCATGGAGATCTGGAACCTGGTCTTCATGCAGTACGAGCGCGACGCCAAAGGCGTCCTCACGCCGCTGCCCCGGCCCAGCATCGACACGGGCATGGGCCTCGAGCGCACGGCCAGCATCCTGCAGGGTGTGGACACCAACTACGAGATCGACCTGTTCGAGCCCATCTTCGAGGCCATCTGGAAGGCCGCGAAGGTGAGGCCGGAAGAGCGCCGGGACCACGCGAACCGCACCGCCTCCCAGGTCATCGCCGACCACATCCGCGCCGCCACCTTCATGTGCTTCGACGGTGTGGTGCCCAGCAACGAGGGCCGCGGCTACGTGCTGCGCAAGATCGTGCGCCGGGCCCTGCGCTTCGGGCGCAAGCTGGGCATCGAGGGGCTCTTCTTCGCCGACCTGGCACCGGCGGTGGCCCAGGCCATGGGCGACCAGTACCCCGAACTGCTCGGCGAGCTGGGCCGCATCCAGAAATCCCTCCACCGCGAGGAGCAGCAGTTCAGCCAGACCCTGTCCACCGGCCTCAAGATCCTCGAGGCCAGCGACGTTGCGGGCGGGAAACTGGCTGGCGCCGACATCTTCCGCCTCTACGACACCTACGGCTTCCCCGTGGACCTGGTGGAGGACTGGTGCCGGGAGCGCGGCATCGCCGCCGATCTGGAGGGTTTCCAGCAGGAGCTGAACGCCCAGCGCACCCGGGCCCGGGCCGCGATGAAGGCCCACGACCTCCGGCTGGCCGGCGACTTGGCCGTGCTGGCCGACCTGCCGCCCACCACCTTCACGGGCTACGAGCACCTCGAGGGCCAAGCCCACGTGGTGGCCCTGTTCGATGCGGCCTACCGCCGCGTCCAGCAACTCAGCGGTGAGGGCTTCGTGCTGCTGGACCGCACCCCCTTCTACGCCCAGTCCGGCGGCCAGGTGGGCGACACGGGCCAGCTGCGCTTCGAGGGCGGGCATGCGGAAGTGCTGGACTGCACGGCCCCGGCCCAGAAGCGGCACCTGCACAAGGTCGTGGTGACCGGCCTCCTCCTGGAGAACACCTCCGTCACGGCCCTGGTCCACCCCATCCGGCGCCGCCGGGTCCGGGCCCACCACACAGCCACGCACCTGCTGCACGCCGCCCTCCGCGAGGTGCTGGGCACCCACGTCAAGCAGGCCGGCAGCGTGGTGGACGAGCACCACCTGCGCTTCGACTTCACCCACTTCGCCCCCCTGGAACCCGAGCAGATCGCCGAGATCGAGCGCCTGGCCTCCCGGCAGGCCCTAAAGTCGGTGCCCACGAGCGTCAACGAGATGGACATCGAGGAGGCCCTGATTTCCGGGGCCATGGCCCTCTTCGGCGAGAAGTACGGCGATGTGGTGCGCGTGGTGCAGGTGCCCGGCTTCTCCACCGAGCTCTGCGGCGGCACCCATGTGGCCAACACCGGGGAGATCGGCGTGGTGAAGATCATCTCCGAGGGCGCCGTCGCCGCGGGTGTGCGCCGCATCGAGGCCGTGGCGGGCGAGATGGCCCTGGAGCTGCTCCAGGCCGACGAGGCCATGATCCACGGCCTGTCCCGCCAGGCCAATGCCGCCCGGGAGATCCTGCCCGAGCTGCTCACGGCCAAGGATCAGCGCATCGCGCAGCTGGAGCGGGAGCTCAAGGAGGCGAAGCTCAAGGCCGCCAGCGGCGGCGGCAGCGCCGAACAAGTGGAGCAGGTGAAGGGCATCACCCTGGTCACGGCCGCCGTGGAAGGGCTGGAGGGCAACGCCCTGCGCGAGTTCATGGACCAGGTCCGCACCCGGCACCCCAGCGCCATCATCGTCCTGGCCTCCAAGGCCGCCGAGGACAAGGTGGCGGCCCTGGTCTCCGTGTCGACGGGCCTGCCCTACGACGCCGGCGCCCTCTTCAAGACCATGCTGCCGGCCCTGAACGGCCGGGGCGGTGGCAAGAAGGACCTGGCCCAGGGGGGCGGCACCAACCCCGCCGGCCTGCCCGAGGCCTTCGCCGCCCTGCGCGCAGCGCTGTAGCCCAGCCAGGCTTCAAGAATGCACCGGCCCGGCGCCGCGGCGGCGCCGGGCCGGATCTGGTCAGGGCGCGGGAGCCGGGCCGCCCTTCCCGTGGCACCCCAGGCAAGCCGCCAAGTGGGGATCGGGGCTCCGCCAATAGACGCTGTCCTGGCCACCCACCTCGCCCCGGAGGGCCTCCGGCACCCGCGGCCAGTAGAAGGTGAAGGCCGCACTGCCGTCGGCCTTCACCTCCCTCATGTAGAGGGGGCCGGGTTCATGGCTCGGCTTGCCCTTGCGGTCCTCGAAGGTGGACAGCACGGCGTAGGCGCCCGGAGGCAGGGGCTTCTCCGCCCGGTAGGCGTCGATTCCCGAGGCCGTGATCCAGATGCGCTGCCAGCGGTTCCCGTGGGCCTTGCTGGGCGCCGGTTCCGAGCCAAGGGGCTCCAGGCTTGCGTAGTCCAGGGCCCGGATGGGCAGGTCTGCTTCGACATCCGCCCGCTTGGCGGCGTCCGCCTCCGCGGCGGCCCGGTTGGTCTCCTCGTTGCCGAAGACCATGATGCCGCCCAGCTTTCCGCTGAGTCCCCAGCAGCTGAGCCAGAGGATCCCCAGGAGGAGCGGCCCTGCGCCCACGCCCCGTTCCCAGAACCGCCGGCCCCCGCGCCTTCGGTGCCCGGCGCCCTCGGGCGCATCGAGCCGCCGCCAGGCGCGCCAGAGAAGCCAGAGGCAGAAGCCCCCGATGAAGAAGCCGCTCACGGCCGCCAGTTCATGGACCTGCAGGATCCGCTGCAGCACCTGCTTCTGGGAGGCCATCGCCGGGAAATACGCCGTGGGGGGGATGAGCGCGATCTGACGCCCCCACAGCAGGCCGCTGACCAGGGCCACCGTGCTTCCCAGCCATCCGGCGAGGGCGAGGAAGAACGAGGTGCCGGTCCATAGGCGGATATGCCGGGGATGGAAGGAAGCCAGCATCGCCACCGGCAGCACGGCGATCAGGCCGAGGGGGATGTGGACGAAGGCTGGGTGTTCCCGGGCGACGAGGTCGAGCAGGGGCGCGGTGGACACAGTCGGCGGCCTCAGAAAACGCGAACCACGTTGAAGCCGATGGACCACTGCGAGGAGGGACGGGGGCCGCCGCCGTAATCCCCGCTCAAAACCTGGTTCGGGGTGGTGCCCGGAACGTTGGTGCCGATCAGGGTGAAGCGGTGCTTGAACGTCTTGTAGGACACCCCGGCCGCGAACCCCTGCTGGTACGTCGTGCCGTCCGTGATGCCCCCCGGCGCGGCCTTGGAGAACTTGGAAGGCCGCGGGTAGTACTCACCCATGAAGGAGAACTTCTCCGTGAAGCCGATGCGCAGGCCCAGCCCCACATTGAACACCCCCCCGGTGTTGGGGGTGGTGTTCGGCGTGGCCCCGGGCGGCACCGCCAGGATCGTATCCGTGGTGGTGGTCTTGGTGATGTAGGCCGGCACCACCGAGAAGATGATGTCATCCGTGAGGAAGATCTCCGTGGGCACCTGGAAGACGGCGCCGACGACGCCCACCTTCCCGATGGGGGTCAGGGTCGACTTCACCACCTCGTCGAAGCGCTCCACCCGGACGGCCAGGCGCACGCGATCCAGGTTCAGAACCTGCTGCTGCAGGCCGAAGGTGAACGTCTTGTTGTCGGCCGTGCGGTAGATGAAGGCGTTCAGACCTGGAACCGGCTTGATCCCGAACGTGAATCCGAGCCCGGCATAGGTGTAGCCGTCCAGGCCATAGACATCCTTGCCATGGTCCTTCACGGGCGTGACGAAGCGATGGGTGAAGGCGAGGCCGATGTCCCAGTACTGCATCCGCTCGGCCGTGGGGAGGTTGATGGCCAGCGGATAATCGGAGGCTTCGGCCTGGAGCGCGCCCCCGGCCAGGAGCGCGCACATGAGCGTGGTGAGGGTCTTTCCGGGCATCGGACCTCCTGCTTCAGCGCTTGGCGGCGAACTTGCGGACGATCTCCGTGATCATCTTCTGAGCGTCAGCCTCGGTCATCTTGTCTTTGAAGGCCGGCATCTTGTCCTTGCCCTGCATGGTGACCTTCACCCAGTCGCTGTCCTTCTTCTTGTTGGCCTTGCGGCTGTCGGTGAAGTCGAAGCCGGCGTCCGGGAGCGGCTTGCCGCTGTTGTCCCGGCCGTTGCCGTTGACGCCGTGGCAGCGCGCGCAGGCGTCCGTCCAGTACTTCTGGAGATCACCGCCCTGGAACTTGGGCAGGTCTTTGGCCGGGTCTCCGGCGATCAGCGTGGCGCCGGCGAGCAGGAGGAGGGGGAGGAAGGCGCGGCTCATGGGGAGGCTCCTGTGGGAGGTTGAAAGGGCCGAAAGAGATCAGTTCCAGGTGTTGTTGGCGGTGGCGTGATCCTGGGTGTGGCAGGTCAGCGCACAGCCGCCGCGCCCCTGGGTCGAGGCCGTGACGGTGTAGGTGAGGGCCCCCGTGGCCGGAGTGGCGCCACCCCCGAACTTGATGGTGTCGCTGGGGTACTGGTCGGAGGGGCTGCCCGTGGGGGCGCCGCTGACGGCCGTGGTGTCCAGGTACTTGAAGTGGTTTTGCGCGCCGGGTTTCGCCACCGTCATGTCGTGGCAGTAGTCGCAGGTCTGGTTGTGGTTGTTCGGGTTGTTGTGGCGGCCCGTGGCGCCGTTGTACTGGGTGGCCGTGGAAGCGATCTTGTGGCAGGCCAGGCAGTAGGTGGTGGCGTTCGCCGTGAGGCTCCCCGTCTGCCAGTTGGGCGTGGTCTGGCCGCCATGGCAGCTCACGTTGGAACAGGTGAGCGCCGCGGGGCTGAACCCCGCCCCACCCGACTGGGCATTGAAGGTGGCCACCATGGCCACCGGGGCCGGGGAGACCGGCTGGGAGACCCGGGCGTTGGCGCTGTTGTAGTGCGTCAGGCTGCCCGCGCCGACGCCGTTGTGGCAGGTGGTGCAGGTCAGGGCGGTGCGAAGCCCCAGGTGCTTGGCGTGGGCCCCGGCGAGGCTCGGGAAGGCGGTGCCCGTGGGGCCGGATGGCAGGCCAGCCGCGCCCACGTGGCAGGAGAGGCAGGTTCCCGGACCCTTGCCGGCGTCCAGGGGCGAGGCGGCCTGATGGCAGGTGGCGCAGAGGGGTGCTCCCGACACGGGGGAGGCGCCGGCCACGGCATGGCAGGTCGCGCAGTTCGCCGTGAACTGGGCCTGGGTCACCGTGGTGTGGGTGGTGTCCGTGAAGGGAATGGGGTGGTTGGGCGCGGCGGGGCCGCTGGAATGGCAGCCGACCGCGCCGTGGGCTCCGTTGTCGTACGTGGCCGAGTAGCAGCTCGGGGCCGTGGCCAGGGGCGCCGTACGGCCCTTGGTGAGGCCGTCGTGGCAGGCGTCGCAGGCGCCCAGATTGCCTGCGTTGCGGTGGGAGGGCACATAGCCCGGGAAGGTCTGGACCGGAGCCTGGTACCAGGTGGTGGGGTGGGCGAAGGCCGCCGTATGGCAGGAGGAGCAGGCCGTCGCGGCGGTGCCGCCATCGAATGTCGGCGTGCCTGGCGTCCCATGGCAGCTCTGGCAATAGCCCAGATCCTTCTTCGCCTCGAGGCCGTGGAAGGCGCTGCTCGTCGCGTCCGTCCAGATCGCGCCGAGCGGATGGGGCGCCCCGGCGTTCGCGTGGCACAGCGTCGCGTTGTAGCACCCAGGCTGAGTGCCGGCCGGGGCAGGCGCGGCGGGATGGCCGGCAGGGTTGGCGGAGGAGCCCGGATAGTGGCACTGGGCACAGACCGCCGCGTTGGAAGGATCCGTGGTCGTGTGCGTATGCGGGGATCCTGCGGAGAGGCGCCACGGCTTGGGGGAGTGCGGCGCCTGGACCCCGTGGCAGGTCACACAGGCATTGGCAGCACCGCCGCCGGTGAAGTCCTTCCCATGGCAGACCTGGCAGGACGCCAGGCTCCCGCCCGAGGGCCCGGCCGCCAGTTTCGCCCGCAGGCCGTGGATGTCGGCATTCGCCCAACCCGGCTGGGTGCCGTGGTGGCAGGCCGACGTCATGCAGGACGGCACCCCGCTGCCCACCTTCAGCACCGTCAGTTCATGACACTTGGCGCAGCTGCCCAGATCGGCCAGGGCTTTCCCGGGATGGTCGCCCATCCAGCCTGCCAGGTGGTAGTTCCCGTAGTACTGGACGGCATCCTGGGCGCCCTTCCCGCTCCCGCATCCGATCAAGGCCATGGCCAGGATGAGGGTTGCGAGGAGAAGGCCGGACGGTCCATGCATCCGGGCTGAGGCTCCGTTCATGTCTGCTCCTCGGAGAAACAGCGGATCCCTGCAGAGGGAGAGGACTGGAATCGGTGGGGATGGGCCCCAGGTAGGCCCGCCGCCGGACGCGGGGCGTGGATCGTCCAAGCGACTGCCGTCAAACCGCTTATAAACAGGTGGCCCCGAACGTCAAGGGCCGCGGGACTGGGTGAATTGGAACCTACGGTCCCACGAGGGCCCGCGGCTGTCGATACACCTAAATTTTTTAGTTTTTAAGCCTTTGGACCTAGCCTCCTCGTTGCCCGCGGGACAGGGATGGCCTAAGCTTCTGCATCCATGATCATGCGATGGACAGGATTCCACCGCCTCTGCGGGGGCCGGGCTGGATGGCGTCATGCCATGGCTCTGTCGCTCTGGGCGATCCTTGCCGGTTCAGCCGCGGGCCAGCCTGCGCCTCCGCCGGAGCCGCACCCCGAGATCCACCGGATCTGGCGCGGCGAGTCGGGACTGGCCCAGGACACGGCCACCGCCCTCCTGGAGACCCGGGACGGGTTCCTGTGGGTCGGCACGGAGGACGGCCTGATCCGGTTCGATGGGGCCCGGTTCGACCGCTTCTCCCGAACCGACGCGCCGGTCTTCTCCCACGATGACGTGCGCTGCCTGGCCGAGACTCCAGATGGCAGCCTTTGGATCGGCACCTCGCAGCCCGGCCTCTTCCGCCTGAAGAACGGCAGCTTCAGTGCCCTCGGCCCGGCGGAGGGCCTCCCGGACAGCCCCATCCTCCGCCTGCTGGCCGATGCCCAGGGCACCCTCTGGGCGGCTCCCTCCGAGGGCCCCCTGCTCCGCCTGGTCGGGGAGCACTTCGAGCCCGTCCCCTGCGACGCGGCCCGTCTCCGGATCCAGGCCATGGCTGCCGATCGCGAGGGCACCCTCTGGATCGGCACGGCCGGCTCCGGACTCTGGCGCCTCCAGGACCGGCGGCTGGCGCTGGTCACCCTCTCGGCCGGGGACATCACGGCCCTGGAAGTGGACGCCGCCGGAACGGTATGGGTGGGGACCCGGACCCAGGGCCTGCTCACCCTGGTGGAGGGCCAGCTGGAGCCCTCGGCCTTGACCCGGGCCCTTCCGGCCCGGTCCATCACCTCGCTCCGCGCGGACCGGGGCGGCGGGCTCTGGATCGGCACCGAACAGACGGGCCTGTTCCACCGGAGCGCCGAGGGCCGCCTCGCGACGGTGCCCGACGGGCCGCAGTCCCGGTGGACGGTGCTCTGCCTCCTGGAGGATCGGGCGGGCACGCTGTGGGTGGGCAGCGAGGACCGGGGCCTGCACGCCACCTACGCGGTGCCGTTCCAGGCCGTGACGACGAGGGGGCCCGAACCTGAAGAGGCCGCCCGGATGGTCTGCCAGGATGCCGGGGGCACGCTGTGGTGCCTCACCGGGGACCAGTCTCTCGGCCAGGTCCGCGAGGGCCGCATCCAGCCGGTGAGCATCGGGGGATCCCCAGGCCCCGGCGCCATCTCCGCCATGTGGCCCCGCCGGAACGGGGGACTCTGGCTCGGAACCCGGGGGGGCGGGTTGTCCGTCCTGGACGGCGGAAGGGCCCAGCGTGTGGCCTGGCCCGGGGGCCTCCAGCCGGAAAGCATCCTCTCGCTCTACGAGGACCCCGCCGGCACCCTGTGGGTTGCCACCCCCCGCCAGGGCGTGCTGAAGCTCCCGCCCGACGGGTCTCCCCAGGTCTACCCCATGGCCCGGGGCGTGGCCGCCATGGCCGGGGGCGGCTCCGCCCCCCTCTACCTGGCCAGCCTCTCCCAGGGCCTCGGGGTCCTGGACGGCCAGGGCCTGCACTGGTTCGGCCCCGCCCAGGGACTGGGATCCGCCGGCGCCCAGGCCCTGCACCTGGACGCGGAAGGCCGGCTCTGGGTCGGCACCGCCGATGGCCTGCGCCTCTTCCAGAACGGCTCCTTCCGCGGGTTCGCCAGCCCAGAGGGACTGTTGAATACCGGCATCCACGCCATCCTGGAGGACCCGGACCAGAACCTCTGGCTCAGCACCAGCCAGGGCGTGCTCCGGGTGCCCCGGGCGGCCCTGGTGGAGGGCCTTCCCGCTTCCGGCCCCTCCCCACTCGCCACCTTCGATCATCGGGACGGCCTGCCGGCCCGTGAGACCCACGGGGGGCCCCAGCCCGCCGCGTGGCTGACCCGTGAAGGTGAGATCTGGATCCCCACCAGCCGGGGCATGGCCCACGCGGACAGCCGCCGCCTGCCGGTTCCCCGGCCGCCCCTGAAGCTGCGCCTGGTGAAGGTGCTGAGCGACGAAGCGCCGCTTCCGATCCAAGGCCCCATCGAGCTGGCACCCGGCAGCCACCGGCTGGAGATCCACTACACCGGCATCAGCCTCACCGGCGCCGAGAAAGTGCGCTTCCGGTACCGCCTGGAGGGGATCGATTCAGGCTGGAACGAGGCGGGGGACCGGCGGTTCGCGTCCTACTCGAACCTGCCCCCGGGCGCCCGGCGCTTCATCCTCCAGGCCTGGCGGCCGGGGGAGGACGCCCCTCCCCAGGAAGTGACTCTGGAGGTCGCCGTCCAGCCCTTCTTCCATCAGCGCCCGGTGTTCTGGTTCCTGTGCGCCGCGGGCGCCGGGCTGTTCGGATGGTGGCTGCTGCGCCTCCGCCTCCAGCAGCTGGAGGCTCGTTCCGCCGTGCTCGACGAACGCAACCGCATGGCCCGGGAGATCCACGACCACCTGGCCCAGGGCTTCACCGGCGTCCTGCTTCAGCTCGAAGCGGCCGAGAGCCGGCTGGCCCGCATGCAGGGCGATCCCGAACCGGTCCTCACGCGCCTCGGTCATGCCCGCGAGCTCGCCGCGGCCAGCCTCCAGGAGGCCCGGCGATCCGTCATGGCCCTGAGCCCCCGCAAGCCGGAAGGGACCGACCTGCTGGGATCCATCCGCATCCTGTCCGACCGCCTCCTCGCCGGCACGGGCATCCGGGTGGAGCTGGCCCAGACCGGCGAGCCCCGACGCCTCGACCACCGGCTGGAGGAGGAGCTGCTCCGCATGGCCCAGGAGGCCCTCACCAACGCCCTCCGCCACGGCAAGGCACAATGGGTGCGCGTGACCGTCCAGCACGGGAGCCGCCAAGTCGGCCTCTGCGTCGAGGATGACGGCCGGGGCTTCGATCCCGCTTCCAAAGCGGCGGGCTATGGTCTTCGCAGCATCCGTGAAACCCTTAGGCAACTCCGCGGCCGCATCGACATTGACAGTGGACCGGGCCGGGGAACCCGCATCACCATCATCCTGCCCCTCCGGAGGTGGCTCCCATGACCGCAATCCCTTCCGCTCCGATCCGCCTGCTCATCGTCGACGACCACCCGGTGGTGCGGGATGGCCTGGTCGCCATCCTCCATCAGGCCGAGCCCGACCTCGAGGTGGTCGGCGAAGCCGGCGACGGCAAAGAGGCCGTGGCGACCTGGCGGACCCTGCGCCCCACGGTCACCATCATGGACCTCCAGCTGCCCGGACAGTCGGGCGTGGAGGCCATCGCCGCCATCCGGCGGGAGGATCCGGATGCCCGCGTGCTGGTGCTGACGACCTTCGATGGCGATGCCGACATCCAGCGCGCCCTGGAGGCCGGGGCCCGGGGGTATCTGCTGAAGAACATGCGGCGGGGCACCCTCATCGAGGCCGTCCGGGCGGTGGCCGCAGGCCAGCGGTACCTGCCGCCCGCCACGGCGGCACGGCTGGTGGAGGGCATGGAATCCGAGCGCCTCACCGCCCGGGAGCTGGATGTGCTGCGCCTCCTGGCTGAAGGCCAGAGGAACCGGGAGATCGCGGAGGCCCTGGGGCTGGCCGAGCCCACCGTGAAGATCCACGTCAACAACCTGCTGCGGAAGCTCCAGGTGAAGGACCGCACCGAGGCGGCCATGGTCGCCCTGCGCCGGGGCATCATCCACATGAACCGCTGAACCGCCGACCTCCTAGCGGCGGAACGTGAAGAAGACGGCGCCCACCAGGCAGAGCCCTGCCCACAGGTGGTTGAGGTGCAGCCGCTCGCGCATCCAGGCCACCGTGAACACGGCGAAGACCAGGAGCGTCACCACCTCCTGGATCACCTTCAGCTGGGGCAGGCTGAAGCGTCCGTAGCCGATGCGGTTGGCGGGCACCATGAGGCAGTACTCGAAGAAGGCGATGCCCCAGCTGGCCAGGATCGCGATCCAGAGCGGACTGTCCCGGTGGTGCTTCAGGTGTCCGTACCAGGCAAAGGTCATGAAGATGTTGCTGAGGACGAGAAGGATGACGGTTCTCATCGGCCACCCTCCGAAGCCACCGCGACCGGATTTGAGGCCTGAGCCCGCAGGGCGAAGAGGATGTTGCTGAGGACGAGAAGGATGACGGTTCTCATCGGCCACCCTCCGAAGCCACCGCGACCGGATTTGAGGCCTGAGCCCGCAGGGCGAAGAAGACGTTGCTGAGGATGAGCAGCAGGACCGTGCGCATGATTCAGCTTTGCAGGCTGTCCTGGATCTTGGCCAGCAGTTCCCTGGGGCCATAGGGTTTCTGGATGAACCCCTTCAGACCCTTGCCCATGAAGCGGCCCATGGCCTCGACCTCGTTGTAGCCCGAGCTCAGGACGACGCGGATGTCGGGCTGGAGCCGCCGCATCTCGCGGAAGGCCTCCTCGCCGCCCATTCGGGGCATGGTCATGTCCAGGAGGACGAGCCCGATGTCCCCGCCCCGGGTCCGCACCAGGTCCACGGCCTCCTGGCCGTCCTGGGCCTCCAGCACCTGGAATCCCTTCGCCTCCAGCGCCTGTCGGGCCACGATCCGCACGGTCTCATCGTCGTCCACCACCAGGACGAGGCCGTGGCCGGCCCACGGGGAATCCTCGAGCTGCGCGGTTCCCGGCTCGGTCACCACGCCCAGGGCCGGCAGCAGCACCTTGAAGGTGGTGCCGTGGCCCACCTCCGAGTAGACGCGCAGGGCCCCCTTGTGGCCGCGGACGATGCCCATGATGGCGGACAGACCCAGGCCCCGACCCGTGAACTTGGTCGTGAAGAAGGGCTCGAAGATCCGGCTGACCGTGTCGCTATCCATGCCACACCCGGTGTCGGCCACCTCCAGGTACACATAGGCGCCCGCGGGCACATCCTGGCCCACCAGCATGGTGCGGGCGGCGGCCTCGTCCACATGCTGGGCGCCCGTCGTGAGCGTGATCGTGCCGGAGGATTCCCCGATGGCCTCCGCCGCGTTGATCACCAGGTTCATGATCACCTGCTGGACCTGGGAGGCATCCGCCGAGACGGCCGGCAGTCCCTTCTTCAGCCGGAGGTTGAGCACCACGGTCTTCGGCAGGCTCACCTCCAGCAGGTGGAGCATCTCCTCCACCTGGACGCTGAGATCCAGGTTCCGCACCTCGAACCGTCCCCGCCCTGAATAGGCCAGCATCTGGCGGGTCAGGTCCGCGGCCCGCTGGCCCGCCTTCTGGATGGCCTCCAGGTTGCGCATGGCCGGGTGCAGGGGGCTGAGCTGGTCCAGCGCCAGGCCGGCGTGTCCCAGGACTCCCATGAGCAGGTTGTTGAAGTCGTGGGCGATGCCGCCGGCCAGGACCCCCAGGCTCTCCATCTTCTGGGCCTGGAACAGCTGGCGCTCGAGCGTCGCGCGCTCCTCCTCGGCCCGCTTCTGGTCCGTGAGGTCCCGGATCACGGCGTGGTAGACGTGCCGCGATCCCAGGACGTACTGGGTGATGGCCACGTCGCAGGGGATCGGCCGGCCGCTCGCATGGAGGAAGGTCCACTCGAACCGGTTGCGGAGACCGGCCTTCACCTCGGCCAGGAGGGCCATGGCGGCCTCCCGGCTCGGGATTCCCGAGGGCTGCAGGGCCGGACTCAGCTGGGTCGGATCGACGCCCAGCAAGCTCTGTCCCGGCTGCCCGAACAGGTCCACGGCGGCCCTGTTCACAGCCAGGATCAGGCCGCGGGCCAAGAGGGCGGTGGGATCCGGCGACTGCTCGAACAGCAGCCGGAACCGGGTCTCCTGGGCCTCCAGCGCCTTCCGGGCATGCAGGCGGGTCAGCGCCAGGCCGGCGTTTTCCGCCAGGCTCTGGAGGGCTTCGAACTGCTCCTCGGAGATCGCGATGTGCCCCTGATCCCCGAAGGACCCACCACTGAGGGATCCCATCACGGTCCCTTCATGGGCCAGGGGCACCCCCAACCAGGTGCGGAGCGGTCCGGGCCAGGTCTCCCGTTCCGGGCGGGCCGGGAGATCCTCCCAGCGCCGGATGTGGACGGCCTTCTGCCGGAGGTGGATCCGCTCGAGAATGGGGTCTCCCTCCACGAAGTCGGGCCGGCGGATGGCCTCGATCGCGCCGAAGGCCTCCACACCGGGGGTCCAATGGGTGGTGCGGCAGGTGCGGGTGGAGGGCTCGAACCGGTTGAACCACCACTCCGGCAGGGGGACGAGCCGGGCCGCCCACTGGAACAGCAGGGCGATCAGGACATCCTCATCCGCGACTTCCGACAGATCATGCACGGCCCGGGCCAGGTCCCGGAACAGCAGCGCCGTTTCGGCCAGACGGGCTTCCACCTGGAAGCGCTCGAGCCCCAGGGCGGCCACTCGGGCCAGCCCCTGGACGACAGCCCGCAGGTCCTCCCCGGCCTGGAACCCCTCCGCGCCCCGGCCGGCGGCGGCGAAGAGCACCCCTGAGATGCGCCCCTCGAACTCCAGGGGGACGCCCAGCAGCCCCCACACGTCCGTGGTCTCCAGGAAGGCGGGGGGCACCATCCCGGGCGAGGCCGTGACATCGGCCACCCAGCACGGCCGGTGGTGGCCGAGGACCTCCCGCATCATCCCGGTGTCGAAGAAGGAGCGGCCGGAGGCCCGGAACGCGGCCTCCAGGCGTGGGTCCAACGCAGGTGTCGAGGCAGCCAGCTCCAACCGCTTCTGGCCCTCCTGAACCGTGACCAGGCTCAGGATCCACTGGGCGCCGGGCTGGGCTTCCGCGGCGCGGCCGAGCAGCACCCGGAAGACTTCGTCCCGGGTGCGGGCCAGACTCAGGGCGTAGACCCCCTCTGCCAGGTGGCGGTGAAGCTCGGCCGTCCCGGCTGCCTCAGGGGAGCCGGGGGGATCGGAGGGCTGGGGCGCGTGCGAGTCCAAGGCTGATACCAGACCATGCAGAGATTGGGATGCATGGACTGTATCAGACGCGAACCATTCCTACCGGGCGATTTCCACCGCGCGCAGCTCCCGCATGACCGTGACCTTGATCTGGCCGGGATACTGCATCTCGGATTCGATGCGGCGGCTGACATCCTTGGCGATCCAGTAGGCCTGGTCGTCGTTGACCGAGCCCGCGTCCACCAGGATGCGGATCTCGCGGCCCGCCTGCATGGCGTAGCTCTTCTGGACGCCCTTGTAGCTGCCCGCGATCTCCTCCAGCTTCTCGAGGCGCTTGACGTAAGTCTCCATCATCTCGCGGCGGGCGCCGGGGCGGGCGGCGCTGAGAGCGTCGGCGGCCGTGATGAGCATGGCCTCCACCGTGCGGGGCTCGAAGTCCCCGTGGTGGCAGCTCATGGCGTGGATGACCTCTTCCTTCTCCCCGTAGCGCTGCATGAGCTGCATGCCGATCTCGATGTGGGTGCCCTCCACCTCGCGGTCGATGGCCTTGCCGATGTCGTGGAAGAGCCCGGCGCGCCGCGAGAGACGGGCGTCCGCGCCCATCTCCCCGGCCATGTACTCGGCGATGCGGGCCACTTCCTTCGTGTGCTCCAGCACGTTCTGGCCGTACGAGGTCCGGTAGTTCAGGCGGCCCACCAGCTTGTGCAACTTGGGATGGACATCCGGGAAGCCCAGCTCGATGCAGGCGGCCTCGCCGATCTCCTTGAGGTGCTGGTCCATGTCGACCTTGACCTTCTCCACCACCTCCTCGATGCGGGCGGGGTGGATGCGGCCGTCCGCCAGCAGCTTGAGGATGGCCTGCCGGGCCACCTCGCGGCGGATGGGATCGAAGCTGGAGACCACGATGCTCTCCGGCGTGTCGTCCACGATGAGGTCGCAGCCCGTGGCCTTCTCCAGCGCGCGGATGTTGCGCCCCTCCCGGCCGATGATGCGGCCCTTGAGGTCGTCGCTGGGCAGCTGGACCGAGCTCACGGACTGCTCGGCCACCACATCGGACGCCACCCGCTGGATGGCCGCGCCGATGGTCCAGCGGGCCTTCTTGGCGGCCTCCTCCTGGGCTTCCTCATCGATGCGCCGCACCAGCTTGGCGGCATCCATCTTGGCGGCGTATTCAAGCTGGGAGATCAGCTCCTTCTTGGCGTCCTCGCGGGTGAGGCCGGCCACCTCCTCCAGCCGCCGGGCCTGGGCCTCCACCAGCTGCCTGGCCTCGGCCTGCTGGGCCTCCAGCTTCTCCAGCTCGGCTTTGCGCTTCTCGGTCAGGCCCTCGAGATCCTTGGTCTTCTGCTCCACCTGCTGGAGCTTCTTGTCCAGGCCCTCCTCCTTGGACTGGAGGCCCGTCTCCTTCGACTGGAGGCGCTGCTCCTGCTTCTCCAGGTTGGCCTGGCGCTCGGCCAGCAGCTTCTCCGCCTCCTGCCGGGCATGGAGCGCCTGCTCCTTGGCCTTCAGATCGGATTCCTTGCGGAGGGCCTCCGCCTCCTGCTCGCCCCGCTCCCGGAGGCGCTGGGCCTCCCGCTTGGCTTCTTCCAGCAGCTTCTCGCGCTGGACCTTGATGTCGGCCTCGGCGCGGGTATGCGCCTGCGAGGCCTCCACGGTGGCCTTCTGGGCCCGCAGGGCCATCAGGAGTCCGACACCGGCCGCGGCAAAGAAGAGGAGGAGAAAAATCCAGCTGATCAGGTTCATGGGCGACTCCAGGGAATTGGGATCCGAAGAGCCACCAGCACCAGAATGTGAAAGAAGATCCCCGCTCAGTCGTGGAGGCTTGCCGAGTTCCCTAGCTGGTAGGGGGGAGTCCAGGATCCCTGGCTAAGGCGCGCCGACGCGCGGAACGCACAGGACAGGGGGAAGGTCTCCCAGGTCGACTTACGGAACAAGCGCTTGGCCATGATCACGGGCCTCGCAGGGAAATCAGTCTCCGTCCTCGTCGAGGAAGGGCACGGGGGCGGAAGGTTCGTCCGGAACATCGTTCAGCAACTTCGAAAGAGTCTGTTCCAGGTTCTGGGTGTGCTGGTTGGCTTCCTGCTCGAGACGCGCCACACGGTGCGCCAGGTTCAGGGCGCCCAGGAGGTACCAGGACGGAGTGTCGAGGCCCTTCGGGACGCTCCCCCATCTTAGCTGGCATTGCGAGTCCATGTCGCGGAAGGTGTCCTCCAGGATCCGCACCGCCGCCGCCAGGGTCTCGGGCCGGTCCGTCTGGACCTGGAGCTCCCGCCCCAGGACCGACACGGTGGCGGCCCGGATCCCCGGCAGGGGTGGCTGGGACTTCATCCCAGGGCCTCCAGAGCCTGCAGGATGGCGGCGACCTGGGCCTTCACCGCCTCGCGGTCCTTCTCCAGGGCGGTCTTCTCGGCCTGGGCCTCCTCCAGCCGGGCCCGGAGGGACTGGAGCTCCTGGTCCCCGACCGCCCCGGCGGCCTTCAGCGCATCCAGCTCTTCCTTCAGCTGGTTGCGCTGCTGCACCAGGGCATGCATCTTCGATTCGAGTTGTTTGAGCAGGTCCATGGATCCCTCTGAGGCGATTCTACGCCCGGAGCCTGGCGCCGAGGCCCTCGGCCGCGGCCAGGGCCGAAGCCATCCAGCCATCGACCTCGGTGCCCACCAGGGTCCGATCCGCCTGGAAGCGCAGGCGCATCAACCAGGCCTGGCGGCCTTCGGGCAGGCTCTTGTGGCGGAACACATCCACGCAGCGCAGATCCTGGAGCGCCTCCGCCGGCAGGGCCGCCCGCATGACCGCCACCAGAGCGTCGTGGGACTGGCCCAGGTCCACGAGGAGGGACAGGTCCCGCTCCACCGCGGGGAAGCGGCTGAAGGGGCGGAAGGCCGGAATGATCCGCGCGCCGGCCTCGGGCAGGGCCGAGACGGGGACCTCGAACCCGAAGAGCCCCTCGCTCAGGGAGTGGATCTCGGGAACCGCGGCCAAGCCGAGGTCCCGGGCCATGCCGCTCAAATCCGCCTCCCGCACGGAGCGGGCGGGGCTCAGGTAGTCCTCCCCCCCCACGGTGCCACCCCAGACCAGGCCCAGGGTGAAGGCCTCCACGGGTCCCCGGGGGCCGCTGACATAGGTCGGCGCGACCTCGAAGAGGCGGATCTCCCGCGCGCCCTGGCGGAGGTTCTGCTCCGCGGCCGTCCGCAGGCTCGACAAGAGGGTTCCGCGCATCACGGAGTATTCCTGGCCCAGCGGATTGACCAGGGTGCGGCCCTCGGGGGCGTTGCCCGGTGCCGCGAAGGCGGCATCCGCCTCGGGACTGATGAACCCGTAGGTCACCGTCTGATGGAAACCCAGGTGGGCCAGGCGGTGGGCCAGGGCCTGACGCTGGAGGTAGCCCGGGGCCAGCGGCTGGGGCGGGCCCTCCAGGGGCGGGAGCACCGACCGGATGACCTCGTATCCGCGCAGGCGGAGGACCTCCTCGGCCAAATCCTCGGGAATGGTCAGGTCATGGCGCCAGCTGGGCGGCTGGACGGCCAGGACCTCCGGGCGCACCTCCACACGGCAACCCAGGCGCTGCAAGGCCTCGGCGGCCTCGCCCAGCGGAAGGGCTTCTCCGGCCACCCGGTCGAGCAGGGTCCCGGGGAGGAGCACCGGGTCGGCGGGCGCCGGGAGGGCCCCGGCGGTCCAGGCCCCTTCCAGGGTGGCGCCCGACCAGGCCTGGAGGCGCTCCACCAGGAGGTTTCGCGCCAGGGTCGCCATGGCCGGGTCCGCCCCCCGGCCAAAGCGGTGGGAGGCATCCGTGTGCAGGCTGTGGCGGCGTGCCGTGGCCCGGACGGTCTTCGGATCGAACCAGGCGCTCTCCAGCAGCACGCGCCGGGTGGCCTCGGTCACCTTGGTGCCGTCCCCGCCCATGACGCCGGCCATCGCGATGGGACCGGCCTCATCGGCGATGACGAGGTCCAGGGCCGTCAGGGTGCGGGTCACGCCATCCAGCGTCACCAGCGTCTCCCCGGCAACGGCCCAGCGCACCGAAACGGCGCCCTGGATGCGATCCGCATCGAAGGCGTGGGTGGGGTGGCCGTAGCGGAGCAGCAGCTCGTTGGAGGCATCCACCGCAGGCAGGCCCTTGGCCGAGGCCTCCAGGGCCCGCAGGAAGCACTGGGCCTCCGGCGGAGTGGCGCCCTTCCCCAGGCCCAGAAGGGCTGTGGCATAGAGGGGGCAGGCCGGGCTCTCCAGGCGCACCGGCACCTTCGGTGCGCCCTCGGTGACGGGCGGCGGCGCGAGGGGCGTGAGGGGCTGCTGCAGCTTCGCCGCCACCTCCCGGGCCATGCCGCGGTGGGACATGGCATCACCGCGGTTGGCGGTGATGTCCACGTCCAGCACCTCCGTGCCTTCCCGGGAGGCGACACCATCCACGGGAAAGCCCAGGGCAGCCAGCAACTCGCAGAGCTGGCGCGTGTCCAGGCCGGCGGCAGCGGGGACTTCGGCGGCGAGGGCCTTGCGTTCAATCCACATCAGTCGAGTCCTCCCATGGTCCCGAGGAAGCGCTGGTCGTTCTCGAAGAACAGGCGCAGGTCTGGTGTCTGGCTCAGCATCATGGCCATGCGCTCGACCCCCATGCCGAAGGCCCAGCCCGACCACTCCGCCGGGTCGATGCCCGCGTAGCGGAGCACGTTCGGATGGAGGAGGCCCGCGCCCAGGATCTCCACCCAGCCCGAGCCTTTGCAGACCCGGCAACCTTTGGCCTCACACAGCGGGCAGCTCACATCCACCTCGCAGCCCGGTTCCACGAAGGGAAAGTACGAAGGCCGCAGGCGGATCTCCGTGTGGGGACCGAACAGGGCCCGCAGCGCGTATTCCAGCGTGCCCTTCAAGTGCTGCATGCCAATGTCGTGACCCACCAGCATGCCCTCCACCTGGTGGAACATGGGGCTGTGGGTGGGATCGATCTCATCCTTGCGGTAGACGCGGCCCGGGGCCAGGAAGCGGATGCCGCCGCGTGTCTCGAGGTCCGGCGCCACGCGGAGGAGCGTGCGCACCTGCACGGGGCTGGTGTGCGTGCGGAGCAGCAGCTCCGGATGGGCGGCCAGATAGAAGGTATCCGACGAGGCCTTCGCAGGGTGGTCCTCGGGGATGTTGAGGCCGTCGAAGTTGTGGGCCTCGGTCTCGACCTCCGGCCCCTCCTCCACGTGGAAGCCCAGGGGACGGAAGACCTCCACCAGGCGATCCATGAGGCGGTTCAGGGGATGGAGCGCACCCCGGGCCGGCACGGGCGGCGGCAGGGTGGGATCCCAGCGGGAAGCCAGATCATTCCGACCCTTCTTCTCTGCCTCCAGTTCCGCCTGGCGGGCCTTGAGGCCCTCCTCCCACTGCTGCTTGAGGCCGTTGATGGCGGCGCCCAAGTCGCGCTTCTGCTCCTTGGGCGCGGCCTTCAGCAGGTCCATGAGACGCGCGGCATGGCTGCCCTCGCGACCCACATACGCGCCCTTCAGGCGCAACAGGGCATCCAGGTCGCCGCAGGCGGCCAGCGCCTCCGGGAAGGCGCGGCCCGCCTCGAGAATCTCAGCTGGAAGCAGGTGGTCCATGAAGCCCTCTGGACAGGTGTCTCGAAACAAAGAAAGGCCGCTCACGCGGCCTTTCGGGTGTCTGCGATGGTTGCTTCGCGATCAGCCCTTGGCCACGGCCACGAGCTTGGTAAACGCTTCAGGATTGCGCACGGCGAGATCCGCGAGGATCTTGCGGTCCAGATCCACGGAAGCCTTCTTCAGGCCGCCCATGAACTTGGAGTAGCTGGTGCCGTTCTGCGTGCAGGCGGCGCTGATGCGCACCACCCAGAGGCGGCGGAAGTCACGCTTCTTGACCTTGCGGTCGCGGTAGGCGTAGCCGAGGGCCTTTTCGACGGCTTCCTTGGCGGAGCGGTACAGCCGCGACTTGGCGCCGTAGAAGCCCTTCGCGAACTTCATCATCCGCTTGCGGCGCTGGGCCCGCTTGAAACCACGTTTTACACGAGTCATATCGTTTCCTTTCCTCGAGGCAGCTCAGAACGAGCGTTTGAAGGCCTCATCGGGGGTGGCCTCAGCCACCGGGGTGAACCTTTGATCCTAAGACCTCGGGCCTTGGAGAACAAGCTTCGTGCAGGCTCGGCCTGCGCGAAGCGCGGGGACCAGGGGTGTGCGCGCAGCGCGGGGCCCCCTGACAACTTCAATCACGCGTAGGGCAGCATCGCCGCGACGGCCTTCTGGTCGGCCTTGGCCACCATCCCGCCCATGTCCAGCTGGCGCTTGCGCTTGGCCGTCTTCTTGGTCAGGATGTGGCGCTGGTGCGAGCAGCCCCGCTTGAACTTGCCGCCAGCGGTCTTCTTGAACCGCTTCTGGGCGCCCTTGTGGGTCTTGATCTTGTAACCGCTCATGGGTTCCTCGCTAGATTTGAGCTTCGGTGGCTGGGGTTTCGGGTGTGGCGGGCTTGGGTTTCTTGGGGGCCTTGGGCACTTCGATGATCCGGGGGGCGAGGATGGCGTGCATATCCCGGCCATCGATGCCGGCGCCCTTTTCGACGATGGCCTTGTCTCCGACCCGCTGGATGACTTCCTCGATGATCCGGTAGCCGATGTCGCGATGGACGACTTCACGCCCGCGGAACATGACCACCACCTTGACTTTGTCTTCTTCCTCCAGGAACCGCAGGATGTGCTTCACCTTGAAGTCGAAGTCGTGGTCATCGGTCTTGGGGCGGAACTTCACTTCCTTGACCACGATGTTCTTCTGCTTGGCTCGGGCCGCATGTTCCCGCTTCGCTTCCATGAACTTGTACTTGCCGTAGTCCATGATCCTGCAGACGGGCGGGTTGGCATTCCCGGCCACTTCCACCAGATCCAAACCGCGTTCTTCCGCGATCCGAATGGCCTGGTTGGGGGGCATCAAGCCGAGCTGTTCGCCATCTTCAGAAATGACGCGGACCTCGGGGGCCCGGATGCCGTCGTTGATGCGGGTCTCGTTCGGACGAATGGTTCCTCCCCTAGTTGCACAAGGACAAAAAGTCTACCACTTGGATGGATTCACGCCAAGCAAGGAAAACAGGCTCAGCGCTGTCGCTCCCGGACTTCGGCGGCCAGGGCCCCCAGGAAGGTGTCCAGGGGTTGCACCCCGAGGTCGCCCCGGTGGCGGTGCCGCACGGACACCGTGCCCGCCTCGGCCTCGCGGTCCCCGATCACCAGCATGTAGGGCACCTTGGCCAGCTGGGCCTCGCGGATCTTGGCCTTCAGGCTTTCGTTCCGGGCATCCAGCTCCGCCCGCAGGCCGAGTGCCTTCGCCCGGGCGGCCGCCTCCGTGGAAAAGGCGTTGGCGCGGTCGGTGATCGGCAGGATGGCCACCTGGACGGGGGCGAGCCAGGCCGGGAAGGCGCCGGCGGTGTGCTCCACCAGGATGCCCATGAAGCGCTCGAGGCTGCCCAGGATGGCCCGGTGCAGCATGACGGGGCGCCCCTCGGTGCCATCGGCCATCGTGTACTTCAGGTCGAAGCGCTCCGGCAGCATGTAGTCCACCTGGAGGGTGCCCAGCTGCCAGGGGCGCTTCAGGGCATCCAGGATCTGGAACTCGATCTTGGGGCCGTAGAAGGCGCCTTCGCCGGGATTGAGGGTGTAGGGCATGGCCGCCTCGTCCAGGGCCTCGCCCAGGGCGCGCTCGGCGGCGTCCCAGATCTCGTCCGAGCCCAGGCGCTTCTCGGGCCGGGTGGAGAGGGCCACGCGCATCCCCTCGAAGCCGAAGGTGTCATAGACCTCCTTCAACAGGGCCAGGAAGGCGGCCATCTCGGTCTTGATCTGCTCGGGCGCGCAGTAGATGTGGGCGTCGTCCTGGCAGAAGGTCCGCACGCGGGTGAGCCCGTGGGTCACGCCGCTGCGCTCGTAGCGGTGCAGGCGGCCGAAATCCGCGTACCGGATGGGCAGGTCGCGGTAGCTGTGCTTCTGGTTGCCAAACAGAATGCAGTGGCCCGGGCAGTTCATGGGCTTCAGCGCGTACTCCCGCTCTTCAGCGGTGGTGAAGTACATGTTCTCGGCGTAGTTCTCGTAGTGGCCGCTGGTCTTCCAGAGGGCGACATCCAGGACCTGCGGGGTGATCACCTCGTCGTACCCGTACTTGAAGTACAGCTCTCGCATGTAGGTCACCAGCTCGTTGTAGACCTGGGTGCCCTTGGGATGGAAGAAGGGGGAGGCAGGCGCCTCCGGGTGGAAGGAGTAGAGACCCAGCTCCTTGCCCAGCTTGCGATGGTCGCGGGCCTTGGCCTCCTCCAGGCGCTTCAGGTGCTCGTCGAGCTCCTTCTGAGTGTGGAAGGCCGTGCCGTAGATGCGGCTGAGCATCTGGTTCTTCTCGTCCCCCTTCCAGTAGGCGCCCGCGATGCTGAGCAGCTTGAAGGCCTTGAGCTTCGAGGTGTTCGGGACGTGGGGGCCGCGGCAGAGATCATAGAAATCACCCTGCTTGTAGCCGCTGATGATGTCCCCGGCCGGGATGCCGGACACGACCTCCACCTTGAGGGGCTCACCCATGGCCTGGAACCGGGCCACGGCGGCATCCCGCCCCAGATCCTCGCGCTCGACCTCGACGCCCTCGGCCACGATCTTCCGCATCTCGGCTTCGATGACCGGCAGATCCTCGGGGGTGAAGGGCTTCTCGACCCAGAAGTCGTAGTAGAACCCGTCCTCGATGGTCGGACCGATGCCCACCCGGGCCTCCGGATAGAGCCGCTTCACCGCATGGGCCAGGAGGTGGGCCGTGGAGTGGCGGATCAGCTCCAGGCTCTCCGGGGTCTTGCTGGTGACGATCTCGACCTTGGCGCCGTCGGCCAGGGGGGACTTCAGGTCCGCCAGGCGGCCATCCACCTTGATGGCCAGCGCGGCCTCCAGGAGGCGCGACCCGATGCCGGCCGCCAGATCGGTCCCGGTCGCACCCTCGGGCAGCTGCCGGAGAGAGTCGTCAGGAAGTCGAACCTCGATGGGCATGGGTTCCTCGAAATAGGAGAAGAATTTTATCAGTAAAACAGCTCCGGGCCATCAGTTGTGATGGCCCGGAGGGGATTTTAACGTCGCAGCGACCTACTTTTCCACGCCTGTGCGGCGCAGTATCATCGGCCCTCCAAGTCTTAACGGCCGTGTTCGGGATGGGAACGGGTGTGACCCTTGGGGAAAAGCCACGACGAA
>NZ_JAKZLB010000002.1:76018-719764 GCF_022808865.1 Geothrix oryzisoli | reverse complement strand
TTCGTTAGGGTGCATCCATGAATGCTATCCAAATTGCGCGAGTAACTACCCTTCCCGATTCTGAGTTGGATGAGCTTGTCATGGAAAGCGAAGCAGAGGGATTTGGGTTTGTTGCTCGCTTACGGGATGAATGGCATTCAATGCGCAATCAATTCAATCAACCCGGCGAAGCTTTCTTCACTGCCAGAATACAGGGCCAGCTAGTTGGGATTTGCGGGTTGAGCCGTGATCCATACTCCTCTCAGGCCGGCGTGGGTCGTGTGCGCCGGCTATATGTTCGCAAGGAATTTCGACGCTTGGGTGTCGGTCAGCAGCTTATTCATGCAGTGGTGGAAACTGCACGCATTCACTTCACCCTCTTGAGCCTCCGAACCGATAACCCGATTGCCTCGCAATTCTATGAGCGACAAGGATTCCAATCGATTTCTCGACTCGAGAGCTATACACATTTGTTATCGCTCGTTGCGCCCTAACCCCTAGCTCAACTCGGACCCCGCCTGCATTGTCTTCCGCTCTCTCTCAGCTTCTCGCTTCCTCGGCTCCGTTCATCGCCTCGGTGCAGGCGGGGCCGGTTAGCTTCATTCGTTAGGCCTCGAAGATGCCCCCCAGCAGACCTTCAACATCTGAATGGATTCAAGTGGCAGCGGGCCTACTCAGCGCAATCGTAGGCGTGGTCGGGGCCAATGTTCTCCGAATCCTCGATTACCCGAACACGTGGCTTCTCGTCGTCTTCATCCTTATTTGGGTGAGTTCCTGGACCTATCTCACCACCCTGTATTGGAAACTCTTCACCAAGCTTGCAAAGCCTTCGTGGGTCGCAATCCTTACCCTCGCTTCACCCGTTATCACATCGGTCCTTCTTTTCCTTTGGGCCTGGCAAGCTCCTTCTGAGTCAGCCTCGGCCTAACCCTTAGCTCAACTCGGACCCCGCCTGCCTTGCCTTCTGCTCTCTCTCAACTTCTCGCTTCCTCGGCTCCGCTCAGTGCCTCGGTGCAGGCGGGTCCGGTTAGCTTCATTCGTTAGGCCGCCCAACCAGCGGAGTACGCTCTAAATTTTAGGCCTGCATCGAATTGATAGGCTCCAGTTGCTCCAACACCCGCTTCATCCGTGATTTTTTGGTCTGCCCATTCAAATTGCCCCGGTCAATAGCTCCAAGGTAAAATCAGCAATTACATCCTTCTCAAACCGGATTAGGCGGATTACGAACATCTTCGTCCTCGCCGTCCAAATTTAGTTAGGGCTCACCTCAACGGCAGGCCTCCAAACACAAAGAGGGCAAGAACTCCCAGCCCGGCAGTAACAAACGCTGCACCTAGAATTCTCGCCCTTCGGTCTGCATTCGGGCGATGCACATAAGCCTTCAGGTATTCGGTTCTCCCCGGGAATACCCCTTCAAACGGGTCACCATGCTTCAAGTAGTTCTTCCAGGTCTTCCAATAGTGCTTCGGCCATAGCAGCATCCACAGGCCAAAGCCGAGCGCCATGCCCACCCAAGCCACTACAATGGCCAAAACTCCAAGCGGCACACCAACTCCTATCTGTTGCGGCTAATCATGCCATGCCCGTTCGCCCTAACCCTCCGCTCAACTCGGACCCCGCCTGCATTGCCTTCCGCTCTCTCTCAACATCTCGCTTCCTCGGCTCCGCTCGTCGCCTCGGTGCAGGCGGGGCCGGTTAGCTTCATTCGTTAGGCCTCCCATGCACTCTGAGATGGCACAACTGGTAGATGCTTGGCTTCAACGACCAGATCAGCCCTTCGATCCAGAGGATTCTGAGTCCTTCACTAGCGCTTTCGACATTGTCTTTGAAATGATGCGAACTTCACCCGATTCAGGTTGGTCGTTCATCGTCGAGGCCAGCAACCGCGAGCTTACCCCTTCCCGTGCCTCTCGCCTGGCAGCAGGTCCGCTCGAAGATCTTCTGACTCATCACGGCCTAGCCATAATTAATCAAGTCGAACAACAAGCCTTAGCTAGCCCTGCATTCCGGAATTTGCTTTCTGGTGTCTGGCAAGGCTCAATGCCAAACGATCTATGGCAACGCATTCAGGCAGCTTCAACAACAGTCCCCCAATCTCGTCGGCCTAACCCCTAGCTCAACTCGGACCCCGCCTGCATTGCCTTCCGCTCCCTCTCAGCTTCCCGCTTCCTCGGCTCCGCTCAGTGCCTCGGTGCAGGCGGGTCCGGTTAGCTTCATTCGTTAGGTAGCCCAACATGCGCTCGCGAATTGCCTGTCTAGTTATCGCGGTCTCGGCACTCACTGGCTGTTCATCTACCCCTGAGAAAGCCTCGACACTTGCTCAGGTAGCTGCATTCCCAAAGGAATTTCAACCCGGAGCAAAGGCTGTGGCTGCTTCCATTCAGCAACATGGTGAGAATCCGTCAGAATTCCATGCCGTAGTTGAGGGACCGATAAATGGCACTCTCATTTTCCATCTTTGGCATCAGAGTGCTTTCACCCCGGAAAACAGGAATCCGGCTCTCGTTGGCAATCCTGGTGGCAAATGCCGTGATGTAACCTTTGATATCGCCTCTAACAAAGTCCTCTCAACTGCACTTTGGCAGTGACCGGCCTACCTAACCCTCCGCTCAACTCGGACCCCGCCTGCATTGTCTTCCGCTCTCTCTCAGCTTCTCGCTTCCTCGGCTCCGCTCGTCGCCTCGGTGCAGGCGGGTCCGGTTAGCTTCATTCGTTAGGCCTCTTATGAAGCGCACATGCCTCAAGTGCGATACGCAACTCCCAACGAAAGCCGAATGGTGCCCGAATTGCCAGGCACTCGCGCCTGGCACCATTCTCCCGGCTTGGGCTCTAACTTTCGGACTGCTCTTTCTGTCAGCCGGCCTATATTGCTTCTATTCTTATGCGGTGAAACCTAAGCCCAATTACTTGATGGCTCTTGGTCCATGCATTCTATTTGCGTACAAATATCTTTCCACCTACTTCCGTCTGATCGGCAGAAACAAGTCTATCCCGTCGGCCTAACCCTCAGCTCAACTCGGACCCTGCCTGCATTGCCTTCCGCCCTCTCTCTCAACATCTCGCTACCTCGACTCCGCTCGTCGCCTCGGTGCAGGCGGGGCCGGTTAGCTCCATTCGTTAGGCACACTCGGGGTCTTCCCTTCGTCTTCCGCGCCTGCTCCTTCTCATTCGGGTTTCGGGTTCAGCGCTCTGGCTTCGCCAGTCGTGAATCTCTCAGGCCTGGCCGTTTCGGCTGCCCATGAATGGCAGGCTTGCGCCGCCGCACACCAGCACCGCTCTCCTGCCGGTCCATCTGGTGAATCCGGCGGCCTCCCGTGGCATCCTGGCTCCGCCGTTCCTCAATTCGCTCCGCCTTTGGCGCAATCCGCCTCAGCTCTTTGCCTTTGGGCTCGTCGCATCAAGCGGTTTTCATCGCTCGGGCGTCATTCCCTTCGCCCGTTCTCATCCAGGCTTCTCTGCAACTCGGGTGGGCTTCAGTTTCGTGGGGTGCCTAACCTCTCGCTCAACTCGGACCCCGCCTGCACTGCCTTCCGTTCTCTCTCATCTTTCCGCTTCCTCGGCTCCGCTCTTCGCCTCGGCGCAGGCGTGGCCGGTTAGCTTCATTCGTTAGGCTGCTCAATGACCCCAGAAATAGATTCGCCCGCAGCCGCACCATCGAAGCGATCGCGCCCTCTTCTCAGGTGGGTTGGGATCTTCACTGTCATTTGCCTTGTGGTCTTCACTGGCGCTTACTATGCAATCGATAGATTTTTCAGGGCTACCTTCGGGCAGCAAAATACTCCAGAAATACAGGTACTCACTAGGTCCACTTCACCTGATGACCACCTGGAAGCAAGGCTTGTCAGAGTCATTGGTGGTTCCGGCTTCGGTGGTGCGGTCGTATGGCAAGAGGTCCAGCTCGCTCCAAAGGGCTCAGAGGTCAGGTTCCTTGCTGGCCAAAATCAAACAGGCTTGGCCTTTTCGGTCGTACAGGATTCCGAGTCCCCGATTGCCGAACTTCAGTGGGTATCCTCAGATCGACTGTTAATCAAATCTGATAAGCTCACTCGCGAAAATACTCATACAACACAACTCTTTGGTGTCGCCCTTGAATTCAAGGAGTTACAAAAACCAAAGCAAGCATCACCGGCAGCCTAACCCCTAGCTCAACTCGGACCCCGCCTGCATTGTCTACCGCTCTCTCTCAACTTCCGTCTTCCTCGGCTCCGTTCAGCGCCTCGGTGCAGGCGGGGCCGGTTAGCCTCATTCGTTAGGTGCTACGTGAAACACCGTTTGCTCCGACTCGCGACCTGCTTCCTCCTTTCGTCAGCCGTTGGTCTGTTTGCTGACGGCTTCAAATTCAAGGACGGCCGGCTTGCAGATGAACCAGTGATTGAGATCCAACTCACACAATCACAAATGACCATTCTTCGTAAGCACTTCGAACCGGGGATGAAACTCAAGCTAACAAAGAAGCAGCAGGCGGAGATTCTGGCCAAAGCAAAGATCAAAGTCGGGCCGACCATTCTCGAACTTTGGAAGCCCGCCAATATTGAAGGCGACTGTTCCTGCTTCCTCTGGAATATTGGCCTGCTGTTCAAAGACGGTTGGATTGAACTTCCTATTCATCGTCTTGTCTCTGACAAAGAGGCTGAAGATAGTCGGCCAGATCCAGAAGGCTAAACTGCCCATCGCGCACCTAACCCTCCGCTCAACTTGGACCCCGCCTGCATTACCTTCCGCTCTCTCTCAGCTTCCAGCTTCCTCGGCTCCGCTCAGCGCCTCGGTTCAGGCGGGTCCGGTTAGCTTCATTCGTTAGGCGTCTGTAGAAAGGAGGGCCGAGGTGACCACACTGCCTGGAATGCAGACGAGCCGATTTCTGTTATTCCGGCGCCTGATCATCTTTGTTCTCGCCGGGCTGCTGATCTGCTACCACATCTTTACCCTGTGTGATCTGTATCTAGGCGCTAGAACCAGCACGCATACGACATTCGAATACGTGCAATCGGCCCTTCGAGTAATAATTACTCTCAGTTTGTTGCTCGTCGTCGTCGGTAAACGTTGGGCGTTGTGTGGAATGTGGGCCGGTATCACCGGGCTTATTGCAACGCACTATTGGGCGCACTTCGGGAACCTGCCCGTCGATTTCACCCTGGGTAGGCATCCGCTCTCCTATCTCAAGGGCTTTATTTTTCCGTCAATCATCACCATGGCATTCCACACTTCAAGCCAGGTTGGCGATTCAAATGCAGACGCCTAACCTCTCGCTCAAGTCGGACCCCGCCTGCATTGTCTTCCGCTCTCTCTCAACATTTCGCTATCTCGGCTCCGCTCGTCGCCTCGGTGCAGGCGTGGCCGCTTAGCTTCATTCGTTAGGCGGTGTAAATTGCGTCGCGCTTTGTTACTCATTCTTCCACTGGTCATGGCTTGCAAGGCGCCATGGCCCATTGGTGATTACCCGAAGGAGTGGCTTCGCGTCCGAACCTCTGTGCAGCAGGCAGAGAACGACAATATGGCGATAATTCCAGGGCGGAGTTCCACACCCATCATTTTCGGGCTTATGCACAAAGAGTGGCTCGAGTTTAAGGCCTTGATCCGACCAGGTGATGAGCTTTGGACATATGATGGCGACATGCAGACGGGATATTGCATTATTCGATCTCAAAAGGTGATCTATCGCCTGCGCGTGGTTAGTCACAATTAGCATGTGCATTCAGCCACACGCCTAACCCTCGGCTCAACTCGGACCCCGCCTGCATTGTCCCCCTCTCTCTCTCAACTCCCTGCTTCCTCGGCTCCGTTCAGCGCCTCGGCGCAGGCGGGTCCGGTTAGCCTGGTTCGTTAGGGTGCATCCATGAATGCTATCCAAATTGCGCGAGTAACTACCCTTCCCGATTCTGAGTTGGATGAGCTTGTCATGGAAAGCGAAGCAGAGGGATTTGGGTTTGTTGCTCGCTTACGGGATGAATGGCATTCAATGCGCAATCAATTCAATCAACCCGGCGAAGCTTTCTTCACTGCCAGAATACAGGGCCAGCTAGTTGGGATTTGCGGGTTGAGCCGTGATCCATACTCCTCTCAGGCCGGCGTGGGTCGTGTGCGCCGGCTATATGTTCGCAAGGAATTTCGACGCTTGGGTGTCGGTCAGCAGCTTATTCATGCAGTGGTGGAAACTGCACGCATTCACTTCACCCTCTTGAGCCTCCGAACCGATAACCCGATTGCCTCGCAATTCTATGAGCGACAAGGATTCCAATCGATTTCTCGACTCGAGAGCTATACACATTTGTTATCGCTCGTTGCGCCCTAACCCCTAGCTCAACTCGGACCCCGCCTGCATTGTCTTCCGCTCTCTCTCAGCTTCTCGCTTCCTCGGCTCCGTTCATCGCCTCGGTGCAGGCGGGGCCGGTTAGCTTCATTCGTTAGGCCTCCTGTGACCTTCTGGAACTATCGAGATTACAAAGAGGGCAAACGGCGAGGGCATTTGGCGATGATTATCGGGCTGCTTATCGCAGTCGTCCTCATCTGCCTGCTTGCCATCATTCTCAAATACACATGAATCCCAACTCCTCAAGAATGGGGTTATCGCTTACTCATCAACCTTCAGCCCATGGATTTCTGCCATCATCGAGGTCACTTCAGCGTCTCGGCCTTTATTCTCACGCGATAACTCCGGTGTTCTCCTTTGGGGTCGTCGGCATGAACCTTCGCTCTCGCTCAAGCAGGCTCAAATCCAAGCACAGCGCGTGTTCGGGGTGCTATTGCTTAGGGCTCGGCCTAACCCTCCGCTCAACTCGGACCCCGCCTGCATTGCCTTCCGCTCTCTCTCAGCTTTTTGCTTCCTCGGCTCCGCTCATCGCCTCGACGCAGGCGGGGCCGGTTAGCTTCATTCGTTAGGCGTTCCCACCTTCGTGTTGGATGGTTGTCATGAGCGCTCAATCGCTTTTCACTTTCCTTCTTTCTCTGGTGTGCACGACCCTACCTGCCCAGGTAGATGCAGCGGCATATCTTCTAAGGTCATTTGATCAGATCCTCATCGAGAGGAAACCGTGTGCTGATCCTGCATCAGACCTTAATGTGTGCACGGAAATCCACAAATACCAGACCCAACTAACATATCTAGGCGAGATACGCCCAATTGCTGGCCGGAAGGCCGAACTACTAACGGGACTCCAAACATCATGGAAGGCCTTGCCAAATGTTGTTCGGTTTTTTGCCATGTACCATCAGGAAATACTGGTTACCTACAAGGGCACCAAGGTGTGGATTCCAATCCAAGATTCTTTAATCCCTGAAGTGAAGCAATACTTGAAACCGAACCATGACTTCCTAGCGTTCCTGGTGGTTCCGGGTGCTCTAAAATCCGAGCTGGTCTTCGTTCTAACGAGATTCGATGAACTTGATTAAGGGTTCAGGCCGGGCACGCCTAACCCTCCGCTCAACTCGGACCCCGCCTGCATTGCCTTCCGCTCTTTCTCTTGGTCCCGCTTCCTCGGCTCCGCTCATCGCCTCGGTGCAGGCGGGGCCGGTTAGCTTCACTCGTTAGGCGTCGCCCCAACATTGTTCATCATGGAGGTCAGGTCGTGGATGCGAACAAGGTCCTCAAAGCTGCCCAAGCCACTCTCACAGGCTCAATGCCATTCCCTGAGATCGTGGCGAGTCTTATCGGCAATGGGGTGGAGTATTACTATGTGGACTATGCCTCTAGGCTATTTACTTTCTATAGCGCTGAAGGTGCTGTGGTACAGGCTCCACTTTCTTTCGAAGACCTTCCTGCCATCGCAGAAGACTTTGACAAGGCTTCGCTACGAGCGGCCATTGTCGATAGTCAGCAGCACGGCCAGAAGTTTCGGGATTTTAGTAAGCGAACTGTCGCCGCAGGAGTCCAAGGGTACTTTGCCTTCCTCCGAGGGCAGCGTGTGACCTATTTCGGTCGTCAGGGCGACCAACATACCGAATGGTTTCCCGGCGCCAAGCCCAGCGATGCCTAACCCTCCGCTCAACTCGGACCCTATCGCTGCGCGCTAGTGTCCTCAAACAACTCAGCAGCCAGGTTCCGCAGCAATAGGGCCGGTTAGCTTCTTTCGTTAGGCGCGATTCCGGAGTCACTGTGATCCTGATTCCCCCAGCAATTCTGCAACCTCACCAGGATTCTATTCGCACAGAACTTGAAGCGATGTTGGAGTCCGATCAAAAAGGCCGACAGGCCCTAATCGAGATTCAAAGGAAATCGGGCCCGTTTTCTCCTGAAGCATTTGAGGTCTTAAAAAAACAAAACCTGATTGATGAAAACAATCGGAGGCGGTTGGTCGAAATCATCAATCAGTCTGGATGGCCGAAGCTAAGTATGGTTGGCGAAAAAGCTGCTCTTGCGGCATTCCTCGTTTTGCAACATGCCAGTTTGGATTTACAGAAGCAATATCTCCCCATTTTCCGCACAGCCGCGAGAAGCGGTGAGTCAAAGCTCAAATGGCTCGCATTACTTGAAGACCGAGTGTTAGTGGGTGAGGGCAAGAAGCAGCTATACGGAACACAGCTCATAGAAAAGAAGGGAATTAAGGGGATTCAGGTTGAACCGATTGCAGAAGAAGCTAATGTTGATGAGCGCCGTGCAAAGATGGGGCTCGGGCCACTAGCTGATTACTTAAGGGGGTTTGGCATTGATTATCGAAAACCCACCAAGGACGCGCCTAACCCCTAGCTCAACTCGGACCCCGCCTGCATTGCCTTCCGCTCTCTCTCAACATCTCGCTTCCTCGGCTTCGTTCAGCGCCTCGGCGCAGGCGGGTCCGGTTAGCTTCATTCGTTAGGCCGCCCAGCACTCCTAGTCGTAATGGAGTAACCTCATTCCAATTCCAGGGATTTGCAGATGAGAACCACGAGCATACTGCGCTTCATCTCAACCACTAGCCTCGTCGCGCTTCTGCTTCCTCTACTTATTCTCATCTCCATCAAGCCACCTACACCCAGAGCATTCACGGTGTCGTTAGACAACTACGCACCAAGCGTTCCAGATCTGAAAAACCCCTTTATCAGTAATGCAGGATTTGGCCTCTCATATGAGTGGTGTGGGACCCTTTCTGCTTATCGTGAACAGGCAAGGAAAGATGCCCAACAGGCAATGCGCAAACAATTGACAATATCCGGTGTATTGATTGGTGTATTCACTGTGCTATTTGGTTATCTGCACAGGCGAAATTACAAATCAGACATGCAACACTTCAAAGACAAATACGAATTCGACAATTAGCGGCCTAACCCCGCGCTCAACTCGGACCCCGCCCGCATTGCCTTCCGTTCTCTCTCAACATTTCCCTATCTCGACTTCGTTCGTCGCCTCGGTGCAGGCGGGGCCGGTTAGCTTCATTCGTTAGGCGTTTCATGCAACGGTTTCTATTCACCCTGGCATTTCAAAGCGCTATTGTTGGCGCTCTGTATGGGCAGGATCAGGAACAGAAGATCGTGAGGCGACTACCTTCACCAGGCCATCTCTACACTGCGACCTACAAGGGAACTGACTGCGGCGACGGTGTCGTCTCCATATCATCGCCCAAGGGCCAAACACCCTTGTTCAAAACAGGCAGCAATCATGTGCCTAGTTTCAAATGGCTAAGCAAAACAATCCTCTCGATACGCGTTCACTGCGGTAGCCCTTGCTGGTACGAACGTTTCTACGACACTGAAGCCAAGGCCTTATCTCCAGAATTTCAGTTCACTTTGGCTAGCAACCCTGAATCCAAACTGGTGGCCCACGTAAGCCCAGAGGATGAAATCCTCGTCTCAGAGATGTACTCAGGAAAAGCAAGGCTTCGATATAGACCCACACCTGTTGGTTGCCAGGAATTTGCGTTCTTGTACGTTGTCAAATTCATTAACCCCTCTACCATTTCTGTAAAGTGCAGCAAACAATCGGTGGTCTTACAAATTCCACCGCAACCAATTCCTAATTAGTCCCCAACGCCTAACCCTTAGCTCAACTCGGACCCCGCCTGCATTGCCTTTCGCTCTTTCTCTTCATCCCTCTTCCTCGGCTTCGCTCATCGCCTCGGTGCAGGCGGGGCCGGTTAGCTTCATTCGTTAGGCCCTGATTACGACCCGCAACCCGCAAGGGGCAAGCATGATAAACCTCACGCCCTTCTTACTGTTCGACGGCGATTGCGCCGAGGCGATGACGTTCTACCAAACTTGTCTTGGCGGGGAGTTGACCTTGATGAAGGTCAGCGACACTTCCATGAAGGACCAAGTTCCGCCAGAGCACGCACAAAAAATTATCAATGCTCACTTAATAAGCGGTGACATCGAATTTACGGCCACCGACTGGATGCATCCTACTCGGGCACCAAGACAAGGCAATATGGTCTGCATGTACATCAATGGCGGACGGTACAGCGAACTGAGAGCGATCTTCGACAAGCTTTCCGCAGGGGCAGATCAAGCACTCCTAGACGATCTGCGTGATTTGCCGTTTGGCAGCTATGGACATCTCGCCGACAAATATGGCGTCCATTGGTTCTTTCAGGGCGAGAAAAAACATGGGGTTTGAGTATTCGATTGGCATGAAAATATAAACTATCGCAAGAAATGGCGGGGCCTAACCCCTAGCTCAACTCGGACCCCGCCTGCATTGCCTTACGCTCTCTCTCAACATTTCGCTATCTCGGCTCCGCTCATCGTCTCGGTGCAGGCGTGGCCGCTTAGCTTCATTCGTTAGCCGTCACCCAATCGGAGCATCTATATGAGCCAGAACAAGTCAGTCGTCAGGCGGTTCAATCACGAAGTCATCGAGAACCTTGATATGGCTGCGTTTTCTGATCTCGTCTCACCGGAATTCATTAACCATTCTGCGCCTCCTGGGGTTTCCAAGGGATCAGATGGATTTGCAGCGTTCTTCACCAATGTCCTCCACCAGGCTTTCACAGATATCAAGGTTTTGATCCATGATCAACTTGAAGAAAATGACAAGGTTGCTACTCGAAAAACCATTGAAGGCACGCATTCTGGACCATTCTTTGGTCATGCCAAGACCGGCAAGCGAATCTCCATTCAAGTGACCGACATCGTGCATGTGAAGGGTGGCAAATACATTGAGCACTGGGGAAGTGCCGATATCTATGGAGCCATTGCCCAAATTTCAAAAACTTGATTGTCGTTCTCGTGGCGTCTAACCCTCAGTTCAACTCGGACCCCGCCTGCATTGCCTTTCGCTCTCTCTCAACTTCTCGCTTCCTCGGCTCCGCTCATCGCCTCGGTGCAGGCGGGGCCGGTTAGCCTCATTCGTTAGGCCTCGTTTCAATGCCATTGGCCCTATTGCCGGGAGAGGAATTGAATAATTCGTCAGGTATGAATAATCCCAAACGTTCAACCAAGAGTTTTTCTCCTGCTGGCCTCGGCGTCCAATGTCTCAGATGTGAAGGCACTGGCGAGCTATCCGCGGATTGCGATATTTGCAGCGGAAAAGGCGCAGTGGTGCTGAGTTGTCGAAAATGTTCTGGGACAGGCACCTATTCACAAGAATCAGGTCCGTGTTCTCGCTGCGACGCTAAAGGCATACTCCGTGATGGTACGAAATGCCCCCGCTGCAGGGGCCTCAAAACCCAAAAGGCATTCTCCTCTGCCTGTGCCAAATGCTCTGGCAGTGGTTCTATAAATCTTCCGTGCAAGAAATGCCACGGAAGTCTTAAAGTTGTGATCAGTTGTAAAACATGTAATGGCACAGGCATTTATCGGCGAGAACCATGAGCGGCCTAACCCTTAGTTCAACTCGGATCCCGCCTGCATTGCCCTCCGTTCTCTCTCAGCATTCCGCTTCCTCGACTCCGCTCAGCGCCTCGGTACAGGCGGGGCCGGTTAGCTTCATTCGTTAGGCATCATATGTAGTTGGAGAATGTCTTATGGCTCCAAAATCTAAGAACTACAAGTCAGAGAACCACTCCTTAACATCTTTCAAGGTGGACGAAAATATCCTGTCCGTTGGCGGCTGGCGCGCGGAAACATTGACCGAGGTTCGTCGCCTCATTCATGAAGCAGTCCCGAAAGTCGAGGAAGATTGCAAGTGGATCAAGCCCGTTAATCCATTGGGTGTACCCACTTGGTCTTATGCCGGAATCATCTGCACGGGAGAGTCCTACAAGCTCGCTGTCAAATTAACCTTTGCACGTGGGGCATTCCTTGATGATCCTCATCACCTCTTCAATGCCAGCTTGGAGGGTGGCACACGAAGAGCTATTGATATTAAAGAAGGCGAGTCTCTGAATGCTGAGGCTTTCAAGCTCTTAATCCAAGCTGCTGTCGCAGAAAACCAGCGACTGGCTGCAAAATAGCCCACCCCTGTAACCTGCGGCCTAACCCCTAGCTCAACTCGGACCCCGCCTGCATTGCCTTCCGCTCTCTCTCAACTTCTTGCTTCCTCGACTCCGCTCATCGCCTCGGCGCAGGCGGGTCCGGTTAGCCTCATTCGTTAGGCTGCGCGGCGTGTTCAACCCCACCAAAAGGGAAGGTCCAGCATGAAGACGACGGCTTTTCTCCTGACGATGCTTCTGCCAGCTGCCTTAGTGGCGCAGCATCGACCCACGACGGGTTACGCCCCGGTGAACGGACTCAAGATGTACTACGAGATCCACGGGAGCGGCGATCCGGTGGTCCTGCTCCACGGCGCGTTCATGACGATCACCAACAACTGGACCGGGTGGGTCGACGAGCTCTCCAAAACGCGGAAAGTGATCGCCGTCGAAATGCAAGGCCATGGGCGCACGGCGGACATCCCACGCGACATCACCTCTGAGAACCTCGCCGACGATGTGGCGGCGCTGCTCGATTACCTGAAAATCCCACGCGCGGACCTCCTCGGGTACAGCATGGGCGGCGGCGTGGCCATGCAGTGTGCGATTCGTCATCCAGACAAAGTGCGAAGGGTTGTCGTCATCTCGTCGATGCTCCGCCGGGACGGCGTGGTCAAGGAAGGGCAGGACGCGCTCGCGACACTCACCGCGGACGCCTTCAAAGGCTCGCCCATTGAAGCCGAGTACAAGAGGCTGAATCCGAATCCGGAGGATTTCCCGAAGTTCGTCAAGCGGCTCCTCGCCATGGATTCGAAAGGGCACGACATTTACGACGACCAACTGAAGGCCACCACAGCGCCGATGTTCTTCATCCACGGCGACTCGGATGGTGTACGGCTCGAGCACGTCGCGGAAATGTTTCGCCTGAAAGGCGGCGGGATCCACGGCGACATCAAGCCGCTCCCCGCCTCGCGAATGGCCATCTTGCCCGCCACGACGCACGTGACGCTGATGCAGCGCATGTCCATCATCATTCCGATGGTGAACGACTTTTTCGACGCCAAGCAACCAAAGCCATAAGAGAAGCCCCGTACCTCAAACCACTTAGTCCAGATATTCACCTAGATTCCATCTCGCAGCCTGACCCTCAGCTCAACTCGGACCCCGCCTGTCTTGGCATCCGCTCTCTGTCAATTCCTCGCTTCCTCGGCTCCGCTCATCGCCTCGGTGCAGGCGGGGCCGGTTAGCTTCATTCGTTAGGTGCTCTCCGTCGTTCCTACCCACCCCATTTAGGAAATACTCATGAAGATCAGCACCGTTGTCTTGCCTTTGTTCCTTCTGGCTCCCCTCTCGGCACAGACCTGGGAATTGGGCGTATTTGCAGGCAGCCAGTCCTACAACTCCTTCTCAAATTCAATGCCTGGTTTGACGACGAATGGATCATGCGCCAAGAAGACTGTCTATGCTGCACGTCTTGGCTATTCGGTAATAGATCTTGGGCCTGCCATGCTCCAGCTAATGGTCGGCTACCAGCCATCCGTCACCACCACCGCCCGAATCATCACCCAAGGCACTTCGGTTCCAGGTCAGGCCCCTACTGACTCTGGTCCTCTTGACTATCAGGTCTCTCACACTTCTGTGGGCGTGATGGTCAACTTCAAGGCAGTAGCCGCCGTGGGCGTGGGCATGGAAATGCGTTTCGAGAAACAAAGCCTGGCCTCGAACAATGTTTCCTACGCCCGTCCATGGATCCGGGCCAACATTGGCATGGCTTTCTCAACCCCAGTTATTAAACCTTTCGTTGGGCTAGAACTCGCAGCAGCACTTTCCTCTACAAGCGATGGCCCTCAACCAGTCAAATCCCTCGCGCCAAAGTCTCAAATGGGGGCCTATGCCGGTATTCGATTCTGAAACAAAACCCGCATATAGTCTCGCTCCATCCTCTGTCCACGCACCTAACCCTACGCTCAAGTCGGACCCCGCCTGCATTGCCTTCCGCTCTCTCTCAGCTTCTCGCTTTCTCGGCTCCGCTCAGCGCCTCGGTGCAGGCAGGGCCGGTTAACTCCGTTCCTTAGGCCTCTCACAACATTCGAAACCATCATCGACCCAGGCGTGGAGCACCATGGCCAAATACCTGATCTCCTTCCCCGGTGCTGCGATGGTGGTTCCCCACAGTGAGTTAGAGGCTGTAGGCCGCGATGCGCACGCAGTGATTGAAGAGGCGAAGGCTGCTGGCGTCTATATCTTCGGTGGCGGCATCGACGAAAGCGTCCCACCAGTGCTTATTTCTGCCGATGGCTCGGTCGCCATGGGGGGCTACCCGTGGGCGCCCAGGCTCGATGGTGGGTTTACTGTCCTCGACTTGCCCTCGCGCGAGGAGGCTGTCGTGTGGGCCGCACGCATCGCAAAGGCCTGCCGCTGTGACCAAGAGCTGCGCGTCTTCGGTTTTGACCCGCAGTCCTAATGGGGCATTAATGTATATCGGCCTAACCCTCAGTTCAACTCGGACCCCGCCTGCATTCTCTTTCGCTCTCTCTCAGCTTCCCGCTTCCTCGGCTCCGCTCATCGCCTCGACGCAGGCAGATCCGGTTAGCCTCATTCGTTAGGCCTCTTTCGAAGGCTCGTCTCCCATGAAGCTGGAAATTCATCCTCTTCTGACTATTCGCATAGCTAGTAAGCCAGGTGCTTTGCTCCTCTCTCACCTGTTACTGCTCCTGCGATGTTCCATACTGTCTTTTTTTGTTTATGCCACTGCACTTAAATCTTGGTCCTCGTTTCCAGGTGATGCAGTAATAAAAGGTGCAGCTAGGTGCCTAGCTTATCCGGTATTCTTTACCGCCAAACCTTTATTATAATTTAATAAATTTACAGATAACTTCTACTATGTTCCTCACGCGCTAGATTTGCCTAATCCGCCTCGATTCTCCAAGGGTACAACTGCAATTAATAATAATTCAGCGCCATCAGGGTTTTATATCAACGACCTCTATTTCCAGCATCCAGGTTTCACTCTTCACATGCTCTTCTTTACGTTCTGGTACTATATTTTCATCCTTATTGTTCAAAAGATGGCCCGCAAGCTTCGGCCTAACCCCTAGCTCAACTCAGACCCCGCCTGCATTCTCTTTCGCTCTCTCTCAGCCTCCCGCTTCCTCGGCTCCGCTCGTCGCCTCGGTACAGGCGGGGCCGGTCAGCTTCATTCGTTAGGCACCTCAACCTGAGTCCTGGCGGTCTCATACCTCTCGGGTTTTCGTGGTGCACCATTTGATTGACCCACGGATCGACACACTGCTGACCAGAAGGATCACCATGTCCATCTTGCAGAAACTGAGTTGTGTAATCTCACTTGCGCTGTTCATTTCCTGTGGTGGCGGTGGTGGTGGCTCGACCCAGGTGACTCCTCCACCACTCGGCATGTCGCTTTCCACCCACGCGATCACGACATCTTCCTACGCTCAGGACCCCTACCTGGTCACTGCCACCGTCAATCTCACCATTTCAGGAGCCATACCATCCGGCGGGATCTATGTGGGAGGGAATTTCACCAGTAATGGGATCGACAGTATTTCGGCACTGGCGGCAAGCAACAACACGGTGGTGATCACGATCAATTACAAGAGTGCCAGCACACTTGCCGTCGGCACCTACAGCGACACCATTTCGGTCATCGCCGCGACCGACCAGGCCGGCACCAATCAGATCGCTAACAGCCCCCAGACCATCAACTCGACCTACAAGGTACTTCTCCCTCCACCTCAAATCACCATGTTGAGTCCCGCCTCGGCATATGTCGGTGGCCCAGCTTTCACGTTGACGATCATGGGCAGTGGTTTTCCTCCTGATGCCCAGATCCAATGGAACGGTATCCCCATGCCAACCATTTATGTTTCAGCCACCACCCTCACAGCCGCGATTCCAGCCACGGCCCTCGCCGCTGTCGGGACCGCTCAAATCACGGTGAGCGGTGCAGACCTGGCGACGTCAAATCCCATCCCGTTCACGATTGGAAATTCCCAGGCCACCTTCATTAACATCCCTGCATCGGACTTAGTCTGGGATGGGTTGAACCAGGTAATCTACGCCGCTGTTCCAAACATCCTTCAGTACGGGTCCAACAACATCTTCCCGAATACCATCGCCGCGATCGACCCTAATAGCGGTCAGGTGATCAAGACGGTTTCCACCGGTGGTGGCATCAATCCTCCTGTGACTGGCCCTTTCTTCCTCGCCATATCAGAGGATTCTAGTTTTCTCTATGCGTTCACTTATGTGAACCAGCCCGGGGTGTTCTGCGCTCTTCAGCGATACATCCTTCCCGCCTTGACGCTTGATGCCACATTCAATATTCCTTTCAGCACCAACACCGTCTCTGCCATGAGTGTTGCCCCGGGAGCTCCCCATACCCTTGCTATAGCGATGGCAGCTCCTGGGGGCCGCAACGCGGGCGTCATGATTTTCGATGACACCATGCAGAGAGGCTCTTCAGTTCTTGCTTCAATAGACGGCCTTCCATTCTCATACCTGCAGTGGAGTCCAGATGCCTCGACCCTTTATGTTGCGGAAGATTGGCCATCACTTGGGGAATACCTGACCCTGAGTGTCAATTCAGGCGGCCCGAGCGTGCAATCAGATGCAGCTGGGGTTCTTTCCTCGGGCAGCCACGATATCCACTATGTTTCGTCCACGGGAAAAATCTATGTCGGCAACGGGCAAGTGCTAGACCCCTCTACCCACAATACGGTCGGGACATGCGGAACGGGCTGGGGCGGCATGGCTCCAGATCCAATTCTGGGGCTTGGTTTCTTCCTTGACCTACATCCCTCCTTACCAAGTGGTACGTCCGGTTTGGCCATTCACTCCTACGACCTCACCCGGTATTCATCCTTCTCAACGACGAGCATTCCCCTCATCAGTGTTCCGAACACGCCTGGATTCTTGCCCAATCGAATCATCCGTTGCGGGCCATCAACCTTGGCGTTGGGAGGTGGTCTAGGTCCCATCTGCCTCATCAAAGGACCCTTTGCCCAAGGGAAATGATCCGGGGATTCAAGGCGCCGCGGCACTTCAACACCAGGTTCTCACCCGAGGGGTCTGACCTTGCGCTCAACTCGGACCCCGCCTGCATTGCCTCCTGCTCTCTCTCATCCTCCCGCTTCCTCGGCTCCGCTCGTCGCTTCGGTGCGGCGGGGCCGGTTGGCTCCATTCGTTAGGCCACCTACCTCTATGAACATCCCCCGTGCCCTAGTCGCCTGCTTCGTCATCTCTCTGGTTCTCGGATGCGACTTCCAAAAGGAGGCTGATACCAAGTTTGGCGATCAACACTTCAAGACAGCCATTTCCCTAATTGAACTGCACAAGATTCGATATGGAACCTACCCTGGAAGCCTCAAAGATCTAAGGTTCATGGGTGAGTGGGATACAATCGCATTAAATTCTGTTGAATATAAGAAACTCGAAAGTGGGTACGAACTGAACGTAACTCGCGGATGGATCGCTCAACCAACTCTCTCCTATCCGAAAGAATTTTGGCAAGGCCTAGGCCTCACCAAGTCCAACATGAAGCCCATCCAATGAAGCGGTCTAACCCTCAGCTCAACTCGGACCCAACCTGCATTGCCTTCTATCCCTTCTCTTCTTGTCGCTTCCTCGGCTCCGTTCAGCATCTCGGTGCAGGCGCGGCCGGTTAGCTTCATTCGTTAGGCTTCTCTCGGATTTCTAAATGCCGACCAAGAAAGATTACGATCCGTGGATCGATTATTCGCGCTATCGACTTGAAGGGGATGAGCAGGCCCTGCTTTCTCTTGGAGAGCACCACATTGGTTGTGAAACCATTCAAAATATGCATTTTATTTGGAGCCAGCTTCCGCAAGATGTACAATATTTCGGCTCACCTGATTATGATTACCTTCAAATCGAATCCTTCCTTGAAAACAGAGTGAATCACAAAATCCCCCTATTCCCGGCAATCCTCATTGCAGCGGTTGCCCTTATTGCTGCATTTAAACTTGATGCTCCTATTCTAGGTTTGTCTATAGTATTAATCATTTTTCTAGGCATCCAGGTTGACCGTGTCATCAGATCGAATGTGAAACAGGCGTTGAGATTGCTTCATCAGACCAGCCAACCCAACGATCATTTCGGATCAGCCTAACCCTTAGCTCAACTCAGACCCCACCGGCATTGTCTTCCGCTCTCTCTCAGCTTCTCGCTTCCTCGGCTCCGTTCAGCGCCTCAGCGCCGGCGTGGCCGCTTAGCTTCATTCGGTAGGCCATGACCGTGTCTGCTCACACCCATGGGGAGGGTTCCCGGGATGGACATTCCAAGGATCTTCAACATCACCGAAAGTGCTCACCGCATCCATAACCCGTTCACACCAGAAAAGCTGGCCGCTCTCGGCGTCGCGCTGCGTCTGGAATCGGGAACTCAGGTGCTCGACCTCGGCAGCGGTTCGGGGGAGATGCTTTGCACCTGGGCACGCGATCACGGCATCATCGGCTTCGGCATCGACATGAGCAAGTTGTTCACCGAGCAAGCCAAACTCCGGGCTGAAGAACTTGGCGTCGCCAGTCAAGTCAAGTTCATCCATGGCGATGCTGCCGGTTATGTCTCTGATGAGAAGGTGGGTGTGGCCGCCTGTGTTGGTGCCACCTGGATCGCCGGGGGGGTCGCCGGCACCATCGGGCTCCTGGCGCGGAGCCTGCGCGCCGGAGGGATCATCCTCATCGGCGAGCCCTACTGGCGGCAGCTGCCGCCGACGGAAGCTGTTGCCAAGGGGTGTCTTGCCAACTCCATCTCCGAGTTTCTCCTGCTCCCAGACCTTCTCGCGTCGTTCGGCCACCTTGGCTACGACGTCGTTGAAATGGTTCTGGCCGACCAAGACGGCTGGGACAGATACGAGGCGGCCAAATGGCTCACCATGCGCCGATGGCTTGAAGCCAATCCGGATGACGAGTTCGCGAAGGAAGTCCGAGCAAAGCTGACCTCGGAACCCGAGCGCTACGCCGCCTACACGCGTGAGTACCTGGGCTGGGGTGCATTCGCGCTGATGCCGCGCTGAGCCTGACCGATCTTTCAACCCGGACGTCGCCTCTGTGAGCCGCTTCTCCCACCAACGTCATGGAATCCCCGTCTCCTCTTACCGCGGCGCTTCGGCCACGCCGGTCAACTCTGTTCATTAGGCGTCATCCCATGGGTCGAACCACCGCGCTCCGCTCTGCACTGAAGGCTGTCTTCTACCCCTATGTCGAGGCGCGCGGGTTCATCCTCGACACATCCAACCAGCCGTGGTTCACCACCTTCCGAAGGCACCAGGGCGACAAAGTGCACGTTTTTGATATCCAATGGGACAAGTACGGTGGGCCACGCTTCGTGCTGAACTTTGGAGAAGCACCCGCCAACGGACTGGTTCGGCAGCACGAACCTATCGCTCCGCAACATATAGACCTGTGCGACTGCCAACCGAGGCTGCGCCTTCAGCGGAGAAGAGGCGGAACGATGGGTTGCTGGTTTCAGCTTCGTCGGCCGTTGTGGGAGCAATTCATTTCGCTTTCCCGCGAATACCGTCCCGAAGAGGTCGCACACCGGGTCACCGCCTCATTCGCTGAAGTCGAAACCTGGTGGGCGACAAGGGTCCAAGGTCCTCATGTGCATGGCATCGGCCATGACGCCTAAACTCCGCTCAACTCAACCCAAGCATGGCCGCTTAGCTTCCTTCCCTAGCCCCCAGGAATCCAAGAAAGGAGGACACGATGAGCGACGAACAAGCGGCACCTGAGACGAAGGGCGTCACCGTGACGCTGCTGGCAACGGTGGATCTAGGCCCTGAGATCGAGGGCATGGCCGGGCGCCAACTCCGGATGCGGAGGGTGACCATCGAGCCTGGAGGCGTCTTCGGCCCGGTTCACGACCACATCGACCGGCCAGGCACCGTCTACATCCTGCAAGGAACGATCACGGATCATCGCCATGGGGTCGCGACGGACTATGGGCCGGGGGTGGGCTGGCCCGAGGACCGGAACACCATCCACTGGCTCGAGAACCGGGGCACGGTTCCGGCCGTGGAGATCTCAGTGGATATAGTCAGGCAGGCGTAAGGTGCGACCCAACCTCCCATACGGTCGGGCCCGACCCTGGGCCGCGTCCAGCGCTTCGGTGCAATCGGGCCCGGTGGGCGGCTTCCGCAGCCAGGTTCTCTCAACGCACGCTGTTCCCAGTTCTGACGCTCCCCCATCTCATCTTCTTCCCAAGGACCCGATACCGATGCGTGCTTGCACCCTCTTCAAAGGCCTCCCCATCCTGGGGCTGCCCCTTCTGCTGGCCTGCGGAGGCGGGGGAGCCGGCGGCGGCGGCAAGAATCTGACGCCCGGCTATGCCTATGTCGTCAACAGCTCCAACGGCAGCCTCTGGTCCTACTCGATCGACCCGACCACCGGCGCACTCAGCTCGATTGGGAATCCGGTCTACGCGAGCAGCAATCCGCAAGGGGTGGCCCTGGACCGGAACCAGCAGTTCCTGTACGTGGCCTGCAGCACGTTCGGCTCTGTGGACGTGTTCTCGTTCGATGCTGCGACCCATCTGCCCAAGGCGGTGACCTCCGCTCCGACTTCAGCGGGCAGCTCCAGCCTGGCGCTCTCTCCCGACGGCGCGCATGTCTATGCCGGCGGAACCGCCGGGATCTACACCTTTGCCACCAGCGCCTCCGGGACGCTCACCTCCACCGGCGCGGTCGTGGCCACCGGGACTGCCTACAACCTGGCCATCGATCCGCTGGGTCGCGTCCTGGTCTCCGGGGACGGGAGCGCGATCCGGGTGCACGCCCTGAACCCCACAACGGGTCAGCCTTCCAGCACTCCGACCGTCTTGGCCGCCCCGCAGCTGAGTCACGGGATCCTGTTCCACCCGAATGGCAAGACGCTCTACGTCGTCGGCGCCACGAGCACGACCGCCTCCCAGATCCAGCCATACACCCTGGACGCATCCGGAAACCTGGCCAGCCTGGCGCCCGTGGCGATGGGCGCATACCCCTGGACATGCGCCCTGGACCCGACGGGGCGCTGGCTGTTCGTCGCCAACGCGGACCGGACCATCACGACCTATGCGATCGACGCCACAGGTGCGCCCACCCAGGCCTCGGTGTCCGCAGTGCTGCCCTACTACACCCGCAACCTCGCCATGACCCCGGACGGGAAGTTCCTGTTCGATTCCTTCAACACCACCTACATGGGCATCGGGACCTTGACGATGGATGCTGGCGGGGCGCTCCACTTGATCGGCACCTCCAACATGACCGGGAACCCCGCGGCCACCGTGTTCCGTTGATCCGCCACTCACCAAGCCGTCGGCCGCGTCCCAGGGCATGGCCTCCCGCTCTGTCCCAGTCCCCTGCCTCATCGGCCCCGCCTGCGTCCCGACGCAGGCGGGACCGATGAGTTCCCTTCATCAGGCCACCCATGCTTCCCGACCACTGCGCGATCCTCGGTGCCATCATCGGCTCGCTTGGCGGTTTCTATTACCTCTACGAAACCATCCTCGGCAAGGCCCAGCCCAACCGCATCACCTGGCTGCTCTGGGGGATCTTCCCGCTGGTCATCTTCGTGGCCCAGAGGGTGCAGGGCGTCGAGGGTGTGTCGTGGGCGTCCTTTGCCGCCGGGTTCACACCGTTGCTTGTCTTCGCGGCGTCTTTCTTCAATGAGAAGGCCTATTGGAAAAGCGAGCCGCGCGACTACTACCTGATGGCAGCGGCGATCTTCGGCATCCTCCTCTGGGCCATGACCGACCAGCCCAACCTGGCCCTGGCGCTCTCGCTGCTGGCGGACATGCTGGCGAGCCTCCCGACCCTCATCAAGGCCTACCGGCATCCCCATTCCGAGAGCTGGATCGCCTATGCCGTCAGCGCGCTCGGCTTCGGAATCAGCCTGTTGTCGGTGCAGACCTACCACTTCGAACACACTGCTTTCGTCGCCTATGTGTTCATCCTCAACGCCTCCCTGGCGGTGCTGGCCTCGCGAAGTCCCGGGCATCCAGGGGCGACCGGCCTCCTTCGTTAACCCCGGTGACGGCACGCATGTTGAGCGGCACAGAAATTGTTACCAGGGACCTGAGAGTCCCCACGCTGTTGTTTCGCAGCACTTTGCATCGCGCAATGCCTTCATCTTCCGACGATGAGTCCAATTGCAACATGGAAGCCTATCTTGGGCCTTGGAGGTGAAATGAAAACCGTCGCCGTCATCCTTGCCGTGGTCCTAACGGGGTGCATCCCGCCTTCCACCAGGAATCAGACCACGCCTGAAGTGAGGCTGGACGTGGTCCTGCTGACAAAAAACCCCATCGTCCCCAGGCCCCCGGCCAGCGAGGTGGCCCTCCTCTCCCAGCGGCCTTCGGATCGCCCCAGCGACGTGTTGGCGATGGTCGCGGCCACCACCGATACCGGCACCTTCACTCACAAGGATTTCAACTCGATGCTGCCTGCCATCAAGGCAAAAGCCTGCGAGCTCGGCGCGGATGCGATCGTCATCAAGCACCTTGAACTGGGCGATGCACCGAGCTGGAATCAGTACAACTCGAAAACCCCAAGCAAAGCGTTCTGTGTGCTGATCAAGTTCCTGAACTGATCCTTCCGCGCTCGCTCAACATCCCGTTTTCCGGACTCCGCTCCGTGATGGGCCGGTTGCAGTCATCCTGTTTCTGGAGCGCAAGGTCATGGTCGAATCTGAAGAGAGGGCGATGGCCCGCCGGTCCGCATCCCGATGTCTGATGGCCGGCCTCGCCCTCGCGGGGGCCGGGTATCTGCCGCTTCAGCTGTACATCCTCTTCGGGCCCCGGGACGGCAACCCGGTCGGGTTGGGGGTGTGGGCGGTCCTTGCGATCTTTGCAGGGCTGGTGGTGGTCGCCATCGGCCTGATCAAGTGGGCCCTCCATTGTTTTCTGCGGGGAAGGGGTTGACCGTATTCGGGAGCCTCGGAATGGCGGGTAGATTCGAGGCGCCTTCAGTTCCGTTCGACCTCCCATTACAGGCGTGGACGGTCCACTGCCATTGCCGGACCTCCCCAGTTCGCACCAAGACCCCAGAACCAAGGCTGCTCAAGGCCCCACCCAGATCGAGGCATTCCATGCAAACCCGTCGAGTTCTGCCGCTGGTCATTCTCTTCTCCTTCGGCTTGATGGCCCAGGTGCCGGCCGAACGCATCCATGCCGGCTTCAAGGCCCTCAGCACGGGATCCTGGGCGGACGCGTTCAAGGAATGGGACAAGCAGGCCCTGCCTTACGCGCCGGTCGATCCCGAGCCACGCGCGGTGCTTGAAGACTGGATCCCCAAGACCTGGGGCATCGGAAGCTGGGAGCTGCTCCAGACCACGTCCGTGAGCAAGCTCTGGCAGAGACAGTGGTGGCTGGTCAGCTTCGATCAGGGGGTCGTCTTCTTCTCGTTCGATTATGTGATTCATAAAGGTGAATGGCGGATCTTCCGCATCCAGGTCTCCAGAGATCCCGCCACGGTGCTCCCGGGGCTGGACCTGTACCCGAACCTGGCGGCCCGCGCCCGGGAGTGATCCCCCCGACTCCGCATGGCACCTCCCTGCGGGCAGGGCCGGTCGGCTTCTTTCGTGAGGTTCCTCCCCGATGCCAGGGCACTCCAAGCTCGGTCCCACCCACCGCCTGGTCGCCGCGGCCCTCGCCTTGGTCTGGGCCTGTGCCGGTTTGGCGGGCTGCATCGCGGCGTACGTCTACGGCCGCTGGGCCCTGGCCTGGGCCGGCCTGTTCGCCCTCTGGTTCGCGGTGCTCTGGGCCCGTGTGGCTCTCCGGGCGCGCTTGCTCACCTGGAGGGAAGCGGTCACGCCCTGGCGAATCCCCTGAGCGCACTCGAAGCAAGAACCATTGGCAAGGACCGGAGTTGGTCTTACGCTCCGCTCCATCCAGATCCACCACATCCCAGGAGGTCACATGAAGGATTTCCTCGCCATCACGGAACACCCCGCCGAGCGCGTCCTCCGCGTGCTGGCAGGGCTCGTCGCCATCAGCCTGGTCTTCCTCGGGCCGAAGACCGCCTGGGGCTGGATCGGCATCCCCCTCATCCTGACGGGGGCCACGGGGCTCTGCCCGCTCTACACGGTGCTCGGAATCTCCACCTGCCCCAGGAAGCCCGCGCCCTGACCGGCACCGCCAGGAATCCCCATGCCCGCCCCACCCCTGATCCGTGACCTCCACCCCGACGAGTTCGACGCCCTCGGCCGCCTGATGGTCGAGGTCTACTCGGGCCTGGAAGGCTTCCCCACGCCCGTCGACCAGCCCGGCTACTACGACCTGCTCGCCCACATCGGGCAGTTCACCGAAAAGAAGGACGCCCGGGTGCTCGTCGCGGTCACCGCCGCGGGCGAATTGGCGGGCGGCGTCGTCTACTTCGGCGACATGGCCGAGTACGGCTCGGGCGGGATCGCCACAACGATCCGGAACGCCTCCGGCATCCGCCTGCTGGGGGTCCGCCCCGCGGCCCGCGGCGCGGGTGTGGGCAGGGCGCTGACGCAGGCGTGCATCCAGCTGGCGCGGGACCGGGGCCACGCCCAGGTGATCCTGCACACCACCCAGGCGATGCGGGTCGCCTGGGGACTCTACGAGCGCCTGGGCTTCACCCGGTCGGAGGACCTGGACTTCTCCCAGCAGGGCCTCCCGGTCTTCGGGTTCCGGCTCTCGCTGACCCGGGCCTGACTCCGCCCGACCCGCCCTAAAGGCCTCCGGGAACGCCCGCCCGGCCTACCTTCTTAGGCAGGAGGTCCGCATGAAACCAGCCTCTCTCATCGCGACGGCTTTCCTCGGCACCATCTCCCTGGCCCAATGCCTGCGGGTGGTCCTCGGGTTGGACATCCAGATCGGGCGGGCCCTCATCCCTCCCTGGATGAGCCTGGCAGCCTCCCTCTTCTGCGGGGTTCTGGCGGTCGGACTCTATCGGGAAACCCGGAAGTTCGGCTGAGGCCCGCGAACCGCCGGAAAACCCTGGCGCGGAGACGGATCTCGGCTATCTTCTTCCCCGATGACCATTTTTTCATATTAAGACTCCATCTCACATCGACCCACCGGCCGTCGCGGGCAGGACTGGAGGGAGCCCCGACATGGCCGACCTGAGCCCGGATCAGCTGGCGGAGAACTGGGGGGCCATCGCCGCGGACTATGAGCGCGCCTTCGAGGGCCTGAGCACGCAGTACGCCGCCCACGCGCTCCGGCTGCTGGACCTCCGGCCCGGCGAGCGCGTCCTCGACGTGGCCGCCGGCACCGGCGCCTTCAGCCTGCAGGCGGCGCGGGCCGGGGCGGAGGTCCTCGCGACGGATTTCGCCCCCGGCATGGTGGACCGGCTGAGGGCGCGCATCGCCGCCGAGGGCCTGCCCCACATCTCTGCGGAGGTCATGGATGGGCAGGCGCTGGCCCTGCCCGATGCCTCTTTCGACGCCAGCGCCTCGGTGCTGGGCCTGATCTTCTTTCCGGACCTGGACTGCGGCCTGGGGGAGCTGCGGCGCGTGCTGCGCGGAGGGGGCCGGGCCGCCGTGGTCTGCTGGCGCGATCCCGCCGACCTGCCGCTGATGAAGCTCGTGCAGCAGGCGATCCGCCAGGTCGCCCCCGGGCTCCAGCCGCCGTCCACGCCCCCGGCCTGGGCCCGGCTGACGGGCGGAGGGCTGAAGGCGCGGATGGAGGCCGCCGGCTTCCAGGAGGTGGCGGTGGTGACCTCGACGGCCACCCAGCGGATCCTCACGCCGGAAGCCTACTGGGCCGGCTTCACCCGCTCGGCGCCACCCCTGGCCTTCCTCTTCGGGCAGCTCGGCCCCGAGCGGACGGCAGCCGTGGGGCGGGCCTACATCGAGGCCCTCCGGGCCCAGGCGGAGGACGGGGTGCCGACCCTGTGCGTGGAAGCCAGCATCGGCGTGGGGAGGGCCTGACATGGAAACCGGCCCCGAGGGCCCCGGAGTCCGCCTCCCGCCGCCGGCGGTGTTCCTCGCGGGGCTGGGGATCGGGTTCCTGCTCCAGCGCCGGTGGCCGTTGGCCCTCTTACCGGCAGGCATCCTCCCACGGCTGCTGGGCGGCCTGGCCATCCTGCTGGCGGGAGCCCTGGCCCTCTGGGCCTTCCGCACGTTCCACCGCGCCCACACCACCGTGCGGCCCGACCGCGCGGCCTCGACGCTCATGACCCAGGGCCCCTTCCGGTTCACCCGGAATCCCCTGTACCTCAGCCTCGCCCTGCTCCAGGCGGGCCTTGCCCTCCTGGCCCATGCCCTGTGGCCAGCACTGATGCTGCTGCCGGTCCTCCTCGTCATCCGCCTCCATGTCATCGCCCGGGAGGAGCGGCATCTGCTGGGCCGGTTCGGGCCCGAGTACCAGGCCTACTGCCGCACGGTACGACGCTGGTTCTGATGGCGCCGTCAGGCGAGCTGCGGACTGGCTCTATGCTTACCTCATGGCCGATTCGTTCCACGCCCGCATTCCCGCGCTTTCCGACGCCGACCTGCGGCGCTACCTGGAGCAGCCCCTGGCCTACAAGACCGAGGCGGTGGAGGCGGCCCTCGCGGAGCTGCGCCGCCGCGGGCAGGTGATCCCCGCCGCCGACCTGGCGCAGCTCCAGCAGCGGCTCCACGAGCGCGACGCCGCCCGGCACGCGGAGTTGGAGCCCGGACCCGACAGCCTGCTCGGGGCCTCTCCGGAAACCCGGCGGGTCCGCATCCGCCGCATCACGGCCGGCATCCTGGCCGCGGGTCTCGGCGCGGCCACGCTCATCTATGCCACCGCCACGCCTCCGGCCGCCAATCCCCTGGGCTACGAAGCCGAGAACACCAAGCGGTACCTGCGGCAGCTGGAGGTGGTCGGCGGCAAGGCCAACGTGGTGGCCACCGAGTTCCAGCGCTGGTTCGAGGGGCTCTGGCAGGGCCGGTCACTGGCCTTCACCGTAGCCTGGCTGACGCTCCTGCTCGCCGCCGGGTTCTGGTTCCTGGCCACCCGCCTGGCCGTGGGCACGGACCTCGGCCCGACCTCCAGGAAGCACGATGGGGACGGAGCCTGACATGGCCCTCCGCCCCTCCAAGCCGGGCCTCCATCCCCGCAACCGCCACGCCGGCGGCTACGACTTCCCCCGCCTGATTGCGGCTTGCCCCGAGCTGGCGCCCTTCGTGCGGCGCGCCCCCCACGGCGGCCCGTCCATCGACTTCGCGGATCCCGCGGCGGTGAAGGCCCTGAACCGCGCCCTGCTGTTGGAAGCCTACGGCATCCGCGGGTGGGACCTGCCGACAGGCGCCCTCTGCCCGCCCATCCCCGGCCGGGCGGACTACCTGCACCACCTGGCGGACCTGCTGGCGGAGGGCGGGCCCATCCCTCGGGGCCCCGCCGTGCGCGCGCTGGACATCGGCACCGGCGCCAGCCTCATCTATCCGCTGCTGGGCCACCGGGAGTACGGCTGGTCCTTCGTGGGCACGGACCTCGAGGGCGCGGCTCTGGCCTCGGCCGCCCGCATCCTGGCGGCCAACCCGGGTCTGGAGGCGGCCATCGCCCTGCGGCCGCAGGCGGATCCCCGGGCCATCTTCCGGGGCGTGGTGAGGCCGGAGGAGCGCTTCGACCTGGCTCTCTGCAACCCGCCCTTCCACGCCTCGCTGCGGGAGGCCCGGGAGGCCGCCCAGGTGAAATGGCGGAAGCTCGGGCGGGGCGCCTCCGGCCACGCCCGGAACTTCGGCGGCCAGGGCGCGGAGCTGTGGTGCGAGGGCGGCGAGGCGGGCTTCGTCCGGCGCATGATCGCGGAGAGCGCGGAGCTCCGGGCCCAGGTGGGCTGGTTCACCACACTCATCTCCAGTTCCAGGAACCTGCCCGCCCTGCACCAGGCCCTCCGCCAGGCCGGGGCCGCGGAGGTCCGCACCGTACCCATGGCCCAGGGCCAGAAGCAGAGCCGCTTCCTGGCCTGGACCTTCCTCGAACCCGCGGCGCGGGAGGCCTGGCGGAAGCGGCGCTCCGGGTTGTGATCCGATATTTCGGACTGACAAGTATGATTACTCCATCGCCGGAGTCTTCATGGCCGTCCTTCGCCGCCTGCCCGCCCTGCTCGCCCTGCTGATGCTGGGAGCCCACTTCCTGCGCGGCGGGGAGACCCCGCTGGTGCTGCTCTGCCTGCTCCTGCTGGTGCCGCTCTTCGTGCCCCGGCCCTGGGCGCAGGCCACGGTGCGCTGGGCCCTGGCCCTGGGTGCGCTGGTGTGGCTGTGGACCCTGACGGGGGATGTCCGCCAGCGCCTGGCCTTCGGCGAGCCCTGGCTCCGCCTGGTCTTCATCCTGGGCGCCGTGGCGGCGTTCACGGCCTGGGCCGCGTGGCTGCTGCGGGACAAGCGAAGGCGGGGTTGAAGCTCAGAACACCGACCACCCCGTCCGCGTGGTGAAGCGGTCCAGGGCTTCGACGCCGGCGATGCTGTTGCCGTGGGGATCGAGAGCCGGGCTCCAGACACAGAGGACGCCGCGCTCGGGCAGCACGGCCAGGATGCCGCCGCCCACCCCGCTCTTGCCGGGCAGGCCCACGCGATAGGCGAAGTCCCCGGCAGCATCGTAGGTGCCGCAGGTGAGCATGATCGAGTTGATGCGCTTGGATTCGCTGCGGGAGAGCAGGCGCGAGCCGTCCGCCCGCAGGCCGTGGTTGGCGAGGAAGAGCCCGGCCTTCGCCAGGTCCGCGCAGCTCATGGCGAGGCTGCACTGGCGGAAGTAGTGGTCCAGCACCTGGTCCACCGGGTTCTCCAGGTTGCCGCAGCTGGCCATGAAGTGGGCCAGCGCCGCGTTGCGGTGGCCATGGGAGGCCTCCGAGACGGCCACCTCGGGATCCACCTCCACGGCCGCGTTGCCGCTCTCCGCCCGCAGGAAGTCCCGCAGCGTCCCCAGGGAATCGCCGGTGAGCGTGAGCAGGCGGTCAATGAGCACCAGGGCCCCGGCGTTGATGAAGGGGTTCCGCGGGATGCCCTTCTCGTATTCGAGCTGCACCAGCGAGTTGAAGGGGTTGCCCGAAGGTTCGCGGCCCACGCGCTGCCACAGGGCCTCGCCGTCCCGGGCCAGCACCAGGGCCAGGGAGAAGGCCTTGGACACGCTCTGGATGGAGAAGGGCGTGCGCCAGTCGCCGGTGCCGAAGAGCCCGCCCTCCATGGTGGCGAGGGCCAGGCCGAAGCGCGTGGCCGGCACGGAGGCCAGGGCGGGGATGTAGTCCGCCACCTTCCCCTGCGCCGCCAGGGGCGCGGCTTCCACCGCCAGGTCGTCGAGGAGGGCTTGGAGGTCCATGAAAGGAAGCATAGCCACGGACGGGCATGGATGAACGCAGATAGAACCTTGCCCATCCATGTTCATCGGTGTTCATCTGGGGCGGAGTTCTTTCCCGCCGGGAGTGACCATGACCCCCCTTGCCGCCGACCTGCTCCTGCTGTTCCGCCGCGACCTGCGCTGCCTCATCCGCGAGGTGGAGCTGTTCCCGGATGACGCCACGCTCTGGCGCAGGGCGCCGGGCATCACCAACAGCGCGGGGAACGTGGCCCTGCATGTCGCGGGCAACCTCCAGCACTTCGTGGGCGCCGTGCTGGGCGCCACGGGCTACGTGCGCCAGCGGGAGCGGGAATTCGCCCAGCGGGATGGCACCCGGGCCGAGGTCGTCGCCGGCCTGGAGGCCACGGTGGCCGCCGTGGAGACGGGCCTGGCGGCGCTGACCGAGGCTGCCCTGGCCGCCCCCTTCCCCATGCCCATCGGGAGCCACCGGATGTCCACCCGCCGGTTCCTGGTCCACCTGGAGGCCCACCTCGCCTTCCACCTGGGGCAGGTCGGCTACCTGCGCCGGGCGCTCACGGGTGACGCCACCAGCGCCGGGGGGATGGCCATCCAGGACCTGGCGGAACCTTGAGCCGATCCAGGCACCGGCGGAGAATCGGAAGGACTGCCTGAAGGAGGTCCCATGTCCCTGGCCGGGAAGGTCGCACTCGTCACGGGCGCCAGCCGCGGCATCGGCGCCGCCGTGGCCCGGGCCCTGGCGGGCCGGGGCGCTGCGGTGGCCGTGAACTACTTCGGTTCGGAAGCCGCCGCCCTGGCCGTGGTGACCGAGATCCAGGCCGCGGGCGGCCGGGCCATGGCCGTGAAGGCGGATGCCCGCGACCGGGGCCAGGTGGAGGCCATGGCCGCCGCCGTGAAGGCCGAGCTGGGGCCCATCGGCCTCCTGGTGCTCAACGCCTCCATCAGCTTTCCCATGCAGGGATTCCTCGACTATCCCTGGGAGGCCTTCGAAGCCAAGCTCCTGGGCGAGCTGGGCGCGGCCTTCCACGGCTGCCGCGCCGTGGTGCCCCAGATGCTGGAGCAGAAGAAGGGTGCCATCGTCGCCATCACCAGCGGCCTCGCCCGCAACCCCGGCTGGGGCTTCTGCGCCCACAGCAGCGCCAAGGCGGGCCTGGAGGGGTTCGTGCGGGCCCTGGCCTTCGAGCTGGGCCCCATGGGCATCCGCGTGAACGCCGTGGCCCCGGGCCTCACGCTCACGGACGCCACGGCCAACCTTCCGGACAGGAACAAGCAGGCCGCGGCGGAGCACACGCCCCTCCGGCGCAACGGCCAGGCCGAAGACATCGCCGAAGCCGTGGTCGGCATCCTGCAGGCCGGCTTCGTCAATGGCGCCACGCTCCCCGTGAACGGCGGCGGCTACACCTTCTAGGAGTCTTCCATGGCGGCCCTGCGCACCGGCCTCATCCTCGGCATCCTCGTGGTGCTCTGGACCTTCGTCATGGGCTTCACGGGCTGGTACCGCCAGCCCGGCCTCTTCTTCCTCTTCTGGCTGGTGATCCCCCTGCAGATCGGCATCCTGGTGCTGATGCTGCGCAAGTCGGCCCCCGAGTACGGGTACCTGCGCCAAGTGCAGAACGGTGTGGGGGCCTCCGCCATCGCCTCGGCCATCATCTTCGTGGGCAGCCTGCTCTTCACCATGGTGGTGTTCCCCAGCTACTTCGCGGAACTCGAGGCCCTGGGCCGGCTCCGCATGGCCCAGCAGGGCCTCAGCCCCGAGCAGATCGAAGCCGTGGTAAGGGCCCAGGCGCCCATGCAGAAGCCCCTGGGCAGCGCCTTCGCCGGGGCTCTGGGCACCTGGATCACGGGCCTGTTCACCTCCCTGGTGACGGCGGCCTGGTACCACAAGCGCCTGACGCGCCCGGTGGCGAGCCCGCCGCCACCCGCCAGCTAGCGTTCGCGGCGGACGGCCTCCACCAGGGACAGGGGATGGGCCGCTCCGGCCAGGGCGTCGTCCAGGCAGCGCAAGACGAGCCCGGAGCGCAGGGGCGCGGCGGCCAGCTCCTCCCGGGAGAGCCAGCGGCAACCGAGGATCTCCGGATCCTCCGGCGCGGCCTCGGCGCCGTCGGGCACGGTGCCCCGGAAGCAGACGCGGCAGTAATCCTTCCCGTTGCGGGCCCGCAGCTGGTAGATGCCCACCACCGCCTCCGGCGTGAAGCCCAGGCCCGTCTCCTCCCGCACTTCGCGGCGCACGGCGTCGAGGAGGCCCTCGCCGGGCTCCACGTGGCCCGCGGGCTGGTTGAAGACGCGCTCAGGCGAGCCGTCGGTCTCCTCGACCACGAGGAAGCGGCCGTTCCGTTCGATGATGGCCGCGACGGTGAGGGCCCACATCAGGCGGCCAGGAACAGGTAGAAGCCGTTGATGAAGTAGACGATCCCCACCACGCCCACCAGCAGGCCCAGGTAGTAGACGGGCTTCTGCTTCAGCAGGGCGGCGATGGAGGAGAGCAGGATGCCGATCTGGAGGAAGATCACCGCCAGACCGAAGGCGGCACCATGCTTCTGGGCGTCGGCCTTGGCGTCCTCGAAGCGGCGGGCCTCCTTCTGGATCTCGGCCTTCTCGCCCTCGTACTTGGCCACCTTCTTCTCGACATCGGCAAGGCTCTTCTCCAGGGTGGGCACGGCGGTCCTGGGAGCCAGCTCCAGTTCCCGGCGCAGGCGCATGGCCTCGACCTCGTAGAGGTTCCCCTTGATGCCCTTGGCCTGGTAGTAGGCCCACTGGTCCGAGGCCTGGCTCTGGCTCAGGACCGCCCGCGTGGAGTGGCCGCCGCCCTTGAAGGTGGCCAGGGTGGCGCACACCGCCAGGATCACCGTGGTCAGGGCCAGCAGGTTCAGCCAGGGTTCTTTCTTGTCGTCGCTCATGGGACTCCGCCTCAACTAGTCCCCTCCATCTTACGGAAAAAGGGGCCCTTGCTTGAACCGGTGGGCCCCAGGCCTATCGTGGGAAGTGGAGTCCTCCGGGATGTGCGCCGAATGCCGCAGTCCTCCTCCGATCCTGCCGGGATCTGCTGCCCTTTCCGGGGGCGGGCGATGCGTCCGCCCCCATGTGCCCCGAGTCAGAGCGCACCGCCCAGGAGGCTCCCATGCTGCATCGCACCGCGCTTTGCGTCGGAATCAACCAGTACCAGAACTTCCCTTCAGCCAACCTCCACGGGTGCGTCAACGACGCCCACGACATGGCCGCGCTGCTCAGGGACCTGCTGGGCTTCGAGGACTCCGACATCATCCAGTTGACGGATCAGGCCGCCACCAAGGCCAACATCATGCGCGAGCTGCGCCGCATGGTGGAGGGCGCGTTGGCCGGCCGGTACAACCACCTGGTCTTCACCTTCTCCGGCCACGGAACGCAGGTGCCGGACCTGAACCTCGACGAGTTCGACCGGGCCGACGAGGCCTTCTGCCCCCATGACCTGGCCAAGAGCGGTCCCCAGTGGGATCGCGATCACCTCATCGTGGACGACGAGCTCCACGACCTGTTCGTGCAGCTGCCCCCGACCGTGATCCTCGAGATCCTGCTCGACACCTCCCACAGCGGCGCGGGCCTGCGGGCCGCGGACCTGCTCATGGACCGCAAGCCCCGCTACCTGCCGCCGCCTTCCATCGAGGCCTTCCGCGACATCGAATACCGCCGCGCCCGGCCGGGCCACCTCAAGCTCCTGGAGAAGGGCCTGTCGCACCACATCCTGTGGACCGCCTGCAAGGAGAGCCAGACCGCCGCGGACGCCTTCATGCAGGGCGACTGGCACGGCGCCTTCACCTGGCACTTCTGCCGGGAGGCCATGGCCAGCGGCAACCACCTCACCCGGGCCAAGGTGCTGGCGAAGATCCGGTCCGACCTCAGCGCCGCCCACTTCACGCAGACGCCCCAGCTGGACTGCGAGGCCGTCACCCGCCACGCCGTGATGAAGGCCGTGGAGGTGCCTCCCAACCTGACGCCGCTGCCCACGGAGATGCCGACCTGAACCAGGTTCCCTCCTTCAACGAACAGGGCGCCTCGCGGCGCCCTGTTCGTTGAAGCGGGCATCGTTCAGTAGCGGTAGTGGTCGGCCTTGTACGGCCCTTCGACGGGCACGCCGATGTACTTGGCCTGGTCGGGGCGCAGGATCGAGAGCTTCGCGTTCAGGGTCTGCAGCTGGAGCCGCGCCACCTGCTCATCCAGATGCTTGGGCAGGGTGTAGACGCCGATCTGGTACTCGCCCTTCTTCGTCCACAGCTCGATCTGGGCCAGGGTCTGGTTGGCGAAGGAGGAGGACATCACGTAGCTGGGATGGCCGGTGCCGCAGCCCAGGTTCACCAGGCGGCCCTTGGCCAGCAGGATGATGCGATGGCCATCGGGGAAGATGACGTGGTCCACCTGGGGCTTGATCTCCTCCCAGGGGTACGCCTCGAGGCTGGCGACGTCGATCTCGCTGTCGAAGTGGCCGATGTTGCAGACGATGGCGTTGTGCTTCATGCGCTTCATGTGGTCGTGGGTGATCACATGGTAGTTGCCGGTGCAGGTGACGAAGATGTCGGCCTGCTCGCAGGCCTCGTCCATGGTGACCACGCGGTAGCCCTCCATGGCGGCCTGCAGGGCGCAGATGGGATCGATCTCGGTGACCCACACCTGGGCGCTGAGGGCGCGCAGCGCCTGGGCGCTGCCCTTGCCCACGTCGCCGTAGCCGCAGACGACGGCGATCTTGCCGGCGACCATGACATCGGTGGCGCGCTTGATGGCGTCCACCAGGGACTCGCGGCAGCCGTAGAGGTTGTCGAACTTGCTCTTGGTGACGCTGTCGTTGACATTGATGGCGGGGAACTTCAGCTCGCCCTTCTTGGCCATCTCGTAGAGCCGGTGCACACCGGTGGTGGTCTCCTCCGTCACGCCCTGGACCTTGGCCAGCTGGGCCGAGTACCAGCCCGGCTTCTCGGCCAGACGCTGGCGGATGGCGGCGAAGAGCACGGTGGCCTCCTCGCTGTCGGGGCGATCCAGCACGTGAATGTCCTTCTCCGCGCGGGCGCCCAGGTGCAGCAGCAGGGTGGCGTCGCCACCATCGTCGAGGATCATGTTCGCACCACCCTCGAAGTCGAAGATGCGGTGGGTGTACTCCCAGTACTGGGGCAGGGTCTCGCCCTTGATGGCGAAGACCGGCGTGCCGCCCTCGGCGATGGCGGCGGCGGCGTGGTCCTGGGTGCTGAAGATGTTGCAGCTGGCCCAGCGCACCTCGGCGCCCAGCGCCTTCAGCGTCTCGATGAGCACGGCGGTCTGGATGGTCATGTGCAGCGAGCCCGCGATGCGCGCGCCCTGGAGGGGCCGCTTCGCCGCGTACTCCTGGCGGATGGCCATGAGGGCGGGCATCTCGCCTTCGGCGATGGCGATCTCCTTGCGGCCCCAGGCGGCGAGGCCGAGATCGGCGACGATGAAATCAGAGGTGGCGACGGTCATGGGGACCTCCACAGAGGGCCAGGTCGAAGGGGGGGTTGGCCCACCCCATCACCCTGGTTCAGGGTTGAGGCGAGCGCCGTTCCAGAAAGGATGGGTCCGAGCCTGAGATCCCGCACAGCCGATCTGCCGGGTCCTGCAGCGCTCCTCGGACCCTCTCAGGATAGCGGTGACGACAGGAAGTCGGGGATGGTTTTCCTCGGCTCCATATCGTGTCTTCTGGCAAAATTGCTTCGAAATTTTGATACAAAAAATAAAGATAGAAATAATTATATTTGACGATTATTTAATCAATCTTGTCATGTTTTACTAACAAAATTTTTTAGCAGAGATTATTTTTCAGCTGCAAATAAGCAACTTACAAACTGGCACAACCCTCGATTGGACATGCCTGCCTGAAAGGAGGCAACCATGTCCAACCCCTTCACCACCCTCGCCTTGGCGCTCGCCCTGGCCCTTCCCCTCTCCGCCGCACCCGGCCGCGCCCCCCGGGCTCCCCAGCGGCCCGTGAACCTCAACACGGCCTCGGTGACCGAGCTGATGCAGCTGCCCCGCATCGGCCAGAAGACCGCCGAGCGCATCGTGTCCTTCCGGAAACAGCACGGCGGCTTCCAGCGGCCCGAGGAGCTGATGAACGTCAAGGGCATCGGCGAGAAGTCCTACGCCAAGCTCAAGCCCTACCTGGCGCTCCCCCCCCTGCCGCGCCCCGCGGCCGCGACCCGGTAGGAGGCGGCCATGCTCCAGCGCCGCCGCGCTTCTTCCCAGCAGGGAGCTTCGCTCCTGGACCTCACCGTGTCCATGGCCGTGGCCGCCGTCGTATCCATGGTCTGCTTGACCCAGTGGGATTCGGGCAGCCTCGATCTCTCGATGGCCCACCAGGAGATCCGCGGCAGCCTGGAACAGGCCTTCAGCCTGGCCCGGGCCCGGGGCACCAACGTCACCGTGGCCCTGGGCCAGGCCAGCGGCGCGGGCGAACACCTGCGGGTGCAGCTGAGCCGCCGGGTGAAATGGGGCAAGCCCGCCCAGATCCCCCTGCCGCCCGACATGGACGAGACGACGGTCGCCGCCCGCACCGGTGAGGCCCACCCCATCCTCACCGTCACCCCCCGCCATACGGCCCTGGCCAGCGCCTGGTTCCTCAACGATGGACGGGAGGCCCTGTGCATGAGGCTCTCCGGCCAGGGGAAGCTCCAGGTGCTTCGGTGGCACCGGGACCGCCAGAAGTGGACGAGGGTCTGATGCGCATGCTCGACCTATCCCCGGACCAGCGCCCCCGGGAGCGCCTCCTGGCGGGCCACGGCGAAACCCTCTCCGACGCGGACCTCCTGGCCCTGCTCTGGGGCACAGGCCTGCGGGGCCAGAGTGCCGTGGAACTGGCCCAGTCCGTGCTCGGCCGCACAGGCGGTCTGGCAGGCCTCCTGGCCCTGGGACTGAACGACTGGCTGGAGCAGCCCGGCCTCGGCCCCGCCAAGGCGGGCCAGCTCTGGGCCGCCCTCGAACTCACCCGCCGCGCCCAGCGCGGCTCGGACCGTCCCCGCATCACCAGCCCCCGCGCCGCCGGCAGCTACCTGCTGCCCCGCTGCCAGGGCTGGACCGAGGAGCGCTTCGGCCTGCTGGCCCTCAACGCCAAGGGCGACCTGCTGGCCGAGCGCATCCTCAGCCAGGGCACCGCCACCGCCACGCTCATCAGTCCTCGCGAGTTCTTCCGCGAGGCCCTGCGCTACGGCGCCAGCACCGCCCTGGCCTTCCACAACCACCCCAGCGGCGACCCCGCCCCCAGCCGCGAAGACATCCAGCTCACCCGCCGCCTCCAGGCCGCCGGCGAATCCCTCGGCGTGCCCCTGGCCGACCACCTCATCCTCGGCCACGAGCGCTACCACAGCTTCCGCGCGGCGGAAGGCTGGGACCAGCGGGGCTAGGGATCAGGGCTTGAAGGGCTCCTTCAGCGGCTCGCCGCAGGCGAGGTCGGTGAGGGTCTCGATGAGCACGTGGACGCCGCGGTGCAGGTCCTCGATCGGCACCTGCTCGTCCACGTCGTGCCCCGGGTAGGGCCTGCCGGGGAACCACATGCCGAAGGCGATGGCGTGGGGCATGCGCTTGGCGTAGGTGCCGCCCCCCGAGATGGCGGGCTGATCCACCCTTCCGGTGGCGCGGGCATAGTCGGCCATGAGGCGCTTCACCAACCGGGACTGGGGGTCGAAACCCAGCGGCATGTCCCCGAAGAAGCCCCCGAAGCTGAAGGTCGCGTGCCGAGCGGCCGCGAACTCGGAGACCACCTGCCGGAGGTGCGCCTCCAGCGCGGGTCCGTAGCACCTCGGCGTCGCGCGGATGTTGAGGGTGAGCTTCAGACTGCCGTCTGGCTCCGGCTTGAGGGTGGCCACGTTCACCGCGCACCGGCCCCAGAGTGGATCGGATTCAGGGAGTCCCAGCCCGGTCCCGTACAGGTCCCGGCCCGCCTGCCGCACGAAGGCCAGCAGGTCATCCGCCCCGCCCGGCGGCAGTTCGCCGTCGAGCAGCCGCGCCAGGGCCACGAGCGCATTGCGGCCCCCCTCCAGGTTGACGCCCCCATGGGCGGCCTTGCCCTGGACCGTGATGGTCAGGGAGGCTCCGGCCCCCTCCGGCGCAAGGCCGAAGGCCGCCCGGCACCCGGGGGCCAGTGGCCGGGCTTCCAGGCGCTCCTGGAGGGCGGCCAGGGGGTCCGTTCCGATCTCGGAGGCCAGGCGGATCACCGCCCGATCGGGGACGATGCTCGTGGCCAGGCCCGCCTCCAGGGCCGCCACGGCCCAGGGGCGGTCCGCCGTGGGAGCGGTGGGTCGCTGGGTTGCGAGGGTGAGGGCGTTCCAGGCCTTCTCGCCCACAACCACGGGGAAGGCGGAGTCGAGCACGAGGCTGAAGTCCGGCGGCCGGTTCGCCTTCAGGTAGTCCGTGATGTCGGTGTTGGTGCTCTCCTCGTCGCTTCCCACCAGGAGCCGGATGGTGCTGGACCGGACGGGGCCCGCCTCCTTCAGGGCCTTCATGGCCAGGAGGGCCTGGATCATCGGGCCCTTGTCGTCCGCGGCCCCGCGGCCGAGGACCTGCCCATCCTTCACGGTCCCCGAGAAGGGCGGGATGCTCCAGTGGTCGTCCACAGGCTGCACGTCGCCATGGACGAGGAGCCCGAGCACCGGCGCACCTGCCCGCCCGTCCGTGGCCGGCAGGTCCACCTCCATCACCTTGCCCGCGTCCCGTACCTCAAAGCCCAGGCCCGTGGCGAGCGTCTGGAGCCAGGTCTTCTGGTCCGTCCAGGCCCTCGTGTTCCCGGCGACCGTGGGGAAGCGGATCACCTCGGACAGCAGGGGCACCATGCGAGGCGCCAGGCGGCGGTCGTAGTGGTCGTGGACCGGCGCCGCCGGCTGGGCCGCCCACAGGAGAGAAGGGATCATCAAGGAAAGCAGCATCCGCACCACGACCTCCGCACCGCTGATCCCCGACTATACGTGTGCAGACAGAAATTTCGGCCAGGATTGACGGAATGACAACGTCCACGCCACAAAGCAACGATTGCGCCCCGCGGTGCGGGGCGCTGATGTGGCGGAGGGAGCGAGATTCGAACTCGCGGTGAGCTCACACCCACGACGGTTTTCAAGACCGTTGCCTTAAACCGCTCGGCCATCCCTCCGTGCCTCCATCTTGAAGGCTGGGCGCGGCTCTGGGCAAGAAGCCTTGTGCCAAGCCACCCCCAACGGTAATCTGGGGGACCTTGGAGAGATGCCGGAGTGGCCGATCGGGCTCGCCTGCTAAGCGAGTGTATTGGGTAAACCAGTACCGGGGGTTCGAATCCCCCTCTCTCCGCCACTGAAGCCGCCGAAAGGCGGCTTCTTCGTGGCGGAGATGCGGGGGATTCGAAGTCACTGAATCCCCGGCTCCCGTCTTGGCTCGGGGAGACCGGCCGAGGTCCCGAAAGAAAACCGCCCCCGCCCCCGGGGATGGGCCTAGCATGGGGCGTCGCATCCGCCGGCCGGCCCCCAGGGGCTGGCGCTGGAAGGTGGACGGATCCTTGCTCAAGGCGTCTTCCCGGTTTTCAAGGCCTGATCGCCCGGCGATCCGGAAGTGAAAGGAGGAGGCGATGCTGGACACGCTTCGGTACCGGAGCCTCAACGGGGCCCGCGCCATCCGGCGCTGGGCCGTTCCCTACGTCGGGTCGCGGCTGCGGCCGGACGAGTTCCGGCCCCTGCTCTGCTACCTCTTCACCGACTGGAAGTGCAACGTGGATTGCCACTACTGCTTCCAGTACGACAACCACCGGCCGGGCATGCCCCTCGAGACGGCACGCTCCTCCATCGACTGGCTGAAGACGGTGGGCTGCCGGGTCCTCGCCATCATGGGCGGCGAGCCCCTGGTGCGGAAGGACTTCATCCTGGACGTGATCCGCTACGGCAGCGAGAACGGGTTCTTCGTCTACCTGCCCACCAACGGCTACCTCATGGACCGGTCCTTCATCGATGCGGCGGGCCGGGCCGGGGTCACCGCCATCAACCTGGCCGTGGACTGCGTGGCGCCCCGGAAGGGCCTGCCGAAGGCGCTCCTGGCCATCGAGCCGCAGTTCCGCTACCTCGTGGCCCAGCAGAAGACCTACGGCTACATCCTCTTCTTCAACATCAACATCTGCGGCCCCAACCTCCGGGACGTGCGGATGCTCACCGAGATCGCGCACCAGAACGGCATCGGCACCGACTACCACCTGCTGGAGGACCCGCAGGCCACCGTGGACACCGAGCACTACGCCCACCCCGACAACGACCTCCGCATCCGGCCCGAGCAGTACGGGGAGGTGGACGCGCTCCTGGACTGGCTCATCGAGAAGCAGGACCAGGGCTGGTGCATGGTCAACGCGCCCGAGCACCTCCGGGCCATGAAGGACCGCCTGCGGGGCCGGATCGAACCCTGGGATTGCCGCGCCGGGCACAACGGCGCACTGATCAAGCCGGACGGCTCCATCGCGCCCTGCTTCGACCTCATCACGCACCCCTACGACTGGGGCCGCATCTGGAAGCCCGACTTCAACCCCGAGGCGCTACGGGCCGCCAAGGAGGCCTGCCTGCCCCACTGCTCCTCCACCTGCTTCTACAACCTGGGCACCTACTACAACCTGCGGTCCCTGCCCACGTGGCTCGCCAAGCACGCAAGGATGGGCTGACCCCCGGGAGGCGCCATGCGGATCCTCCTGATCGCGGCGAACACTGAGCGGATCAGCATGGTGGCCCTGCCCTACGGTCTGGGCCTCGTGGCGGCGGCCTTGCGCCAGGCCGGGCACACCGTGGCCTTCCTCGACCTCCTCGACGCTGGGGAGCTCGGCGCTGCCATCCACCAGGCCATCCGCGAGAGCGCTCCCGAAGTCATCGGCCTCTCCATCCGGAACATCGACGACCAGAACCGGCAGGAGCCCCACTTCCTGCTGGAGAAGGCGAGGGAGGTCGTGACGGCCTGCCGGGCGGCCTCCCAAGCCCCCATCGTGCTGGGCGGGCCCGGCTACAGCATCTTCCCCCGGGAGACCCTCGCTTACCTGGCGGCCGACTACGGCATCCGGGGCGATGGCGAGGCAGCCTTCCCCGCCCTGCTGGAGCGCCTCCGAGCCGGCCGGGATCCCCGGGACGTCCCGGGGGTCCAGGTCGCCGGTGACCGCGGGGCCACGACGTGCGCGGCCGTCACCGACCTGGACCGGTTCCCCCTGTGGGACGACGCGCTGGAACGCCCGGCGGACCGGGAGTCCCCCGAGTTCTGGGTACCGGTGCAGTCGCGGCGCGGGTGCCCCAACGACTGCTCCTACTGCTCCACGGCCCGCATCCAGGGCCGGGCGTACCGGTGCCGTTCCCCGCGGCAGGTGGCGGATGCCGTTGCCGCCCTGGCCCGGCGGGGCTACCGGCGCTTCTACTTCGTGGACAACTCCTTCAACCTCCCCGAAGCCCAGGCCCTGGCGCTCTGCCGGGGCCTCCGGCCCCTCGCCCCCGCCGTGCAGTGGCGGTGCATCCTCTACCCGCAGGGCGTCGGCGAGGAGCTGGTCCGCGCCATGGCCGCCTCGGGCTGCGTCGAGGCCAGCCTGGGCTTCGAGAGCGGCTCGCCGGCGATCCTCAAGGAGATGAACAAGCGCTTCGCGCCGGACGAGGTGCGGCGCATCTCGGACCTGCTCGCGGCCCACGGCATCCGGCGCATGGGCTTCCTGCTCCTGGGCGGTCCCGGCGAGACCCGCGAGACCGTGGAGGAGAGCCTGGCCTTCGCCCGTTCGCTGCGGCTGGACGGCCTGAGGGTCACCGTGGGCATCCGCATCTACCCGGGCACGGCGCTCGCCCGCCGCGCCGTGCGGGAGGGCGTCCTCGCGGACGAGGCGGACCTGCTCTTCCCCCGCTTCTACCTCGCCCCCGGGCTGGATCCCTGGCTCCAGGCCCGGGTGGCGGCGGCAGACATCTGAGCGCGTCAGGCCTTCTTGTGGGCATGCACCTTCGCGAACATCGCGTCGGTCATGGGGGAGACCTTCTTCTTGCCGTGGCAGGTGGCGCACTGCGCCTTGTCCGGCATGATCAGGCCGGCCTTCTTCGCGGCGGCGGGATCCTTCATGACCTTCACGGCCTTGTACTCGCTGCCGGGGCCGTGGCAGGCTTCGCAGTCCAGTACGGGCTTCAGCTTGGCGTGCGCCGAGGCGTTCCAGGACTCGAACTGGACCTTGTGGCACATCTTGCAGGCCGCGGTGCCGACACGCGTGGGCGCTGCGCCGGAGAGCGCGCACGCGCTCGCGATGAAAGCCGCCACCACAGAACGGATCAGAATCATGGATTCCTCCTCGGAAGAGGCCTCCAGGCTACGCGCCCGCATCCAAATCTTCATCCAACCCAAAGGTCGTGAATGATCCGGGCCCTTCAGGGGGTGCGGAACCGGTGGTGCCGCAGGGGCGGGATGCCGTCGTAGAGGCAGGGGCCGCGCGGCGGGAGAGGCTCCATCCGGAACCACCGCTGGGCCGTGGTCTGGGCCCGGACATCCGGCGACTGGTTCATGGACCACCGCGTGGCGCGGGCCACGCCATCCAGGGTGAAGCGCGCCCGCACCGACCAGAGGTACTCGGTGGCCGGGGCCAGGACCGCCTCGACGCGGTGCTCCGCAGCGGGCCGCGCGGGGCGCCTCGGCTCGCCTTCGGGCGGCGAGGCCTCGGCCGGATCCGCCCGGGGTTCCAGGTGGAGGCCGGTCCGCTCGTACACCAGGTCCCCCGGGCCGCCCCCCACCGACACCCAGATGCGGAGGTCGTAGCAGACCTCGCCGATGCGCCGGCACACCCCGCCCTGGTCGTGGTCCAGATCCTGCTGCCGGGGGAAGGCCTCCCAGCGCAGCACCGGGCTGCAGTCCTCCACCTTCGGCAGGGCCCCCCGGAAGGGCGGAGCCGCCAGGAACATCGGGCCCGGCCGGAGGGGGAGCAAGCCGCAGGTCAGCGGGGGCAGGTCTCCGGACAGGTGGAAGTCCTGGATCAGGAAGGTCGCGTCGCACACGGCCTCCGCGGCCTCGTCCACGGCCCGCTCCACGGCCTGGCGCAGGAGCCGGCCGTCCTCCGCGGCCCAGGCCTGGAGGGGCCGGCGGGGGCCGCCCACCGTGAACTGCCGGAAGAGCAGCATCGCGCCCTTCCCGTCCAGGACCCCATAGCCCACGGTGAGTTCGAAGTCCGCCACGGGCTGGGCGCCCGCCCCGCCGTACAGGCCCCAGGACAGGGCCGAGACATCGATCCGCAGGTCCGGCGCCACACCCGGCGAGGCCTGGACCTTCCCCAGCCCGGGCAGGCGCCGGGCCACCCGCTGCGCCAGCTCGGCGGAGAGGTCCGCCTGGTTGCGGGCCAGCAGCGCCTGCGCGGCCTCCGCCTCTTTCCGGGGGATGCCATGGGCATAGCCCACGGCCGCGCCCCCCGCCCCGCCCACGAGGGCCCCCGCCGGCACGAGGATGGGGGCGAGGAGGACGAAGAAGGGTCCCGTCTGGAGCGAGGTCAGGAGGCCCGCCATCGCCCCTGTCGCGGCCCCGGTGGTCGCCCCCTGGCCGGTCGCAGACCCCTTGCCGACCTTTCCGCCCAGCTGGGGCGAGGCCCCGGACGGGGACGCGATGGGCCGCACGGCCACCGCCATGCTTCCGCGCCGGGCGGCTTCGGGCACGGCGGGCGTGTAGGCCAGGGGATGCGGGGTGGCGCAGCCCCAGGCCAGGACGGACAGGAGACCCGCGGAGAGGCGAACTCTCCAGGCGGGTCTCCCGTGGCGGACGGTGGGCATGGCCCCCTCCGGCGGGCTGGGGCGCGGCCCCGGTCCGGTCCGGATTATCCGACGATCGTCTTCATCCAGCCATGGGTATCCGGCGCGATGCCGTGCTGGAGGTTGAGGAGGGACTCGCGCAGCTTGGCAGCCACGGGGCCGGTCTCGCCCTTGTTCACGAGCCACTCGCCCTGCTTGGACTTCACGCGCCCCACGGGCGTGATCACCGCGGCCGTGCCGCAGGCGAAGGTCTCGGTCATGCGGCCATCATGGATGGCGGCGCGCCACTCGTCCACGGTGACCTTGCGCTCCTCGGCGCGGAAACCCTGCTCGCGGGCCAGCTGCAGCAGGCTGTCGCGGGTGATGCCGGGCAGCAGCGTGCCGGTGAGCTCGGGCGTCACCACCACCGTCTCGCCCTTCTCCTGGTAGACGAAGAAGATGTTCATGCCGCCCATTTCTTCGATGTTCCTGCGGTGGATGGCATCGAGCCACACCACCTGGTCGCAGCCCTGGTCCTTGGCCTGGCTCTGGGCCACGAGGCTGGCGGCATAGTTGCCGGCGCACTTGGCGAAGCCGGTGCCGCCGGGGGCCGCCCGGACATAGTCCTCGGAGATCCAGACCGTCACGGGCTTCACGCCGCCGGAGAAATAGGCGCCGCTGGGGCAGGCCATGAGGATGAAGAGGTACTCGCTGCTGGCGTGGACGCCCAGCGCAGGCTCCGTGCCGATCATGAGGGGGCGCATGTAGAGGCTCTCGCCCACGGCGCCCGGCACCCAGGCCTGATCCTGGGCGATGAGGGCCTTGGCCGCCTCCAGGAACCGCCCCTCGGGCAGCTCGGGCATGGCCAGACGCGCCGCCGAGGTGGCGAAACGGCGGGCATTGGCCTCGGGACGGAAGGCGGCGATGGTGCCGTCCTTCTGCTTGTAGGCCTTGAAGCCTTCGAAGATGGCCTGGCCGTAGTGCAGCACGGAGGCGGCCGGGGACAGCTCGATGGGACCATAGGCCTTCAGCACGCCCTTGCCCCAGCCCTGGCCCTCCTTGTAGGGGATCACCACCATGTGGTCAGTGAACACCTGGCCGAAGCGGGGATTGGTCATGAGCTTCGTGCGTTCCTCGGAGCTGGCGGCGTGGTCCGAGGGGTGGATCTCGAGGGTGGAGGTGGGCATCACGGGATTCACAGGCGCTCCTTGAAGATGGACGATCAGGCCCGGTGGACCAGGTGCCCGAGCCGCGCGATGGCGTCCCGGGTGGTCGCGGGATCGTGCGTGGAGAAGTTCAGGCGGAGGCAGTTGGTGCCTCGGCCGTCGGCGAAGAAGAGCGGACCCGGCGCGAAGCCGATGCCGTTCTGCAGGGCGTCGCGGTGCAGGTCGAGGGCGGAGAAGCCTTCGGGCATCACCACCCACAGGTGCATGCCGCCCTTGGGCTCGGAGACCTGGGTGCCCGGGGGGAAGTGCTCGGCCAGGGCCTCCACCATGGCGTCGCGGCGTTCCTTGAGGGCCCGGCGGAGACGGGCCAGGTGGCGCCGGAACCCGCCGGTGTCGAGGAAGCGGGCCACCACCGCCTGCATGAGGGGCGGCTGTCCGATGGTCTGCACCTCCTGGATGAGCGCCATGCGCCGCAGCAGGTCGTCCTTGGCGATGAGGTAGCCCAGGCGCAGGCCTGCGGCCAGCGACTTGGAGAAGCTGCCGAGGTGGATGACGTTGTCCGCCCCCTCCAGACGGCGGAAGGGCGGCAGGGAACTGCCGGAGAAGCGCAGGTCGCCGTAGGCGGAATCCGTCACCACGATCACGCCGTGGGCCCGGGCGACGGCCAGCACGCGCTCCCGGCGGGACTTGGACTGGGTCATGCCCGTGGGATTGTGGAAGCTGGGCACCGTGAAGAGCAGCTTGGCCTCACTGCGCTGCAGCGCGGACGCCAGCCGATCGGGATCCAGACCCTGGCGATCCACGGGCACGGGCACGGCCTCGCGGCCCAGGGCGCGGATGAGGGCCAGGATGCCCACGTAGCAGGGGCTCTCCACCAGCACGCGATCGCCTGGCACGGTGAAGGATTCCAGGGCCAGGGCCAATCCGGACTGGGCCCCGGGGATGGACCGGATGCCCCAGCCCTCGTCGATGGGCTCGCCCTCCGAGGCCAGCCAGCGGGAGACCGCTTCGAGATAGGGCGGATAGCCTGCCGGGGCCGCGTAGACCCACATCTCCGGGCCCATCTCCTTGAGCACCTGGGCTGTGATCCGGCGCAGGTGCTCACCGGGCAGCAGGTCCGAGGGGATGAACCCCGCCGAGAAGCTCACCAGGTGGCGATCCTGCACCCGCTCCAGGGTCTCGCCCAGCCAGGAGCCCAGCTCGCCGTCGTGGACCAGCATGGGGGAGCCCTCGAAGGGGAAATCGGCGCTGGCCCGCAGGCCCGGAGCCTCCGGCAGCCGGGGGGCCACGAAGCTGCCCCGCCCTTGCACCGTCTGGATCCAGCCCGTCCGCTTCAGCCCCGCCAAGGCCTTCAGCACGGTCAGGCGGTGGACGCCCCAGCGCTGGGCCAGCTCCGGCACGGCGGGCAGGCGCGAGCCCGGCAGCCACTCGCCTTCCTGGATGAGCCCCCGCAGCCGCCGTTGCAGCTGCAGATACAGGGGGCTTGATGCGCCCGGATCGAGGGTGGGATCGAGAACCATCCCCATCAGGATCGGTCATTCAGGCACGAAAAACGACGAAATTCGCAGCCCGGAGCAGACCATGACGCAGGGTAGCCCGACCCGGGGGCATATCCCAGACCGCCCTAGACCGGATGACGCGCTCAACCCTGGCTCCGTTCCGCCCTCCATAATGGTGAACCGGAGGTTCCATGCGCCGCCTTGCCCTCTCCGCCGCCCTGCTCCCCCTCCTCCTCCTCGGGGCCTGCACGGGCTACAGCGTGAACTACGACTACGACGTGACGGCCTCGTTCAGCCGCTACAAGACGTTCGACTACTACACCTCCAAGAAGGGCACCGGCGGCACCACGAGCCTCATGGACAAGCGGGTGCGCGCGGCCGTGGAGAAAGAGCTCCAGGCCAAGGGGTTCGCGATGGAGACCAAGGCGGACCCCGATTTCCTCGTGACCTACTACCCCATCGTCCATGAGCGCCGCTACCGCACCACCACCCACCTCGGCTGGGGCTGGGGCTACCGGCCCTTCTACGGCCGCATGGGCACCAGCATGAGCCAGGTCCACAGCTACAAAGAGGGCACCATCGTCATCGAGATCGTGGACTTCAAGACCAACCAGATGATCTGGCAGGGGGCCGCCGCCGGGGCCCTCACGGGCCTGAACACCCCCGAGGATGCGGACGAAGTGGTACCGAAAGCCGTTCACGACATTCTCGCCAAATTCCCACCGAAGTAGGGCCCTGGCAGTAACCTGGAGGTTCCTATTAAGGAGCCAGTCATGGCCAAAGTCACTCTCAAGGGCAATCCATTCAACACCGCCGGCGACCTGCCGAAGGTGGGCTCGGCGGCGCCGGCCTTCACCCTGGTGCGCACCGACCTCTCCGAAGTTTCCGCCAAGGACCTCGCCGGGCAGCGCGTGGTGCTGAACATCTTCCCCAGCCTGGACACGCCCACCTGCGCGGCCAGTGTGCGCAAGTTCAACGCCCGGGCCAACGAGAAGCCCAACACGACGATCCTCTGCGTGAGCGCCGACCTGCCTTTCGCCCAGAAGCGCTTCTGCGGCGCCGAGGGCCTGGACAACGTGGTGCCCGCCTCGGTCTTCCGCGCGCCGGACTTCGGCAAGGCCTACGGCGTGACCCTGACGGACGGCCCCATGAAGGGCCTGCTCGCCCGCGCCGTGGTGGTGGTGGACGGAGCCGGCAAGGTGGTCCACACCGAGCTGGTCCCCGAGATCGCGCAGGAGCCCGACTACAACGCCGCGCTGGCGGTGTTGTAGAACGGCTGTCAGCTCTCAGCTGTCAGTTTTGATGAAGAGCGGCCCTTCGGGGCCGCTCTTCTATTCCACGCGGAAGGCGGCGGCGGAGGCCTTGAGGGACTGGGCGACGCTCACCAGGTCACGGGTGGTGATGGCCAGCTCCGGGGCGGTGTTCGCCAGCTGGGCGGCGGTCAGCTGCACTTCGCCGGTGGCCGCCTGACTCGCCTGCATGCGCCGGCTCACGTCGCTGCTGACGGCGGACTGCGCCTCGGCGGCCTTGTGGATCTCGCCGCCCACGGACTCGATGGCCCCGAGCGCCTCGTTCACGTGCGCCATGGCCTGGATGATGGCCGCGGCCTGGGCTGCGCCTTCCCGCAGGGGGGCGAGGAGCGCGGCGTCGCTCCCCTTCGCCACGTCCTCCAGCAGGTGATGGAGCAGCTGGGCCCGGCGGCCCGTGTCGCGCACCATGGTGGCGGCCTCCCGGCCCCCGTCGATCATGGCGTCCACGCTGGCACGGACCTGGACGACCGTGGCCTGGAGCTGGGTCACGGCGGCGGCCACGTCCTCCGAGGCCTCCCGCTGCACCCGGCTGCTCTTCGCGAGCTGCTGGGTGGCGCCCGAGATCTGCTCGACGCTGGTGGACCACCGCCCCGCCCCGCTGGCGACCCGCGCGGCCTGGCTCTGGAGGGTCCGCACCAGCTCGTTGAGGTGGGCGCTCATGGCGTTGAAGGTCTCGGTCATGCGGCCGGTCTCGTCGAAGCTGTGGACCGGAAGCTGGATGCTCAGATCCCCCTGCTGCATGCGGGCCATGCCGTCCGCCAGCGCGTGGATGGGCTCCGTGATCAGCACGGTGGCCCGCCAGGTCCAGAGCAGCACGACCAGGCCGAAGACGCTGAACCCTGCCGCCAGGAACCACCCCTTGGTGCGGGCGCCCCGTTCCAGGCTCTGGGCGTCGGCCAGCAAGTCCCGGCTCATGCGGTCCTGCACGCCCTTGAGCGCCTGGAGCTCCTCCGCGGCCACCCGCGCCCAGGCCTCGGGATCCTGGATCACCCGTCCCGCCTGGACCAGGTCGCGCATGCGCTGCAGCTCGGCGCTGAAGGGACCCGCCAGCGCCTTCCGGTAGTCCTCGCGCACGCCCTCGGGAGCCGAGGACAGGAAGGCCTCGCCCTGTGCCTTCTGGGCATCCAGCAGCGACAGGAACCGCTCCTGGGTGGCCACGTCCAGCGTGCCGTGGGAGAAGACATGGGCCAGCACCGCGGCCTCCAGGCCGGCGGACTCCTTGGCCCGGATCAGGGTCGCGAACGCCTGGGAGCGCCCCTCCAGCGGCGTCCCGGCGGCCGGCTGCATGAGCTGGTTCTGCACCCGGAGCAGGGCGTCCACCTCCCGCGCGTAGTCGTCGATCAGCTCCAGGCTGGTGCCATGCCGGTCCACCCGGCGGCGGAGCTCCCGGAGGTGGCTCCCATCCCGGAGCTGGGCCGGGAAGGTGCCCTTGAACTCGGGCCCCGTCTCGGCCAGGACGGCGTTCAGGGCCGCCTGTTCGCGATCCACGGCCTCCCGGCCCTTCGCCATCGGCGCCTGGAGGGTGCCTTCGCTGCCGAGGAAGAGGGCCGTCCCCGCCGATTCGGCCTGGAGGGCGTGGACCACGTTCCCCACCGAGACCGAGAGGCTGGAGGCGGCGCGCAGGCGCTGCATGCGCTCCAGCAGGCGCGTCTGCTCGGCCACCACCAGGCCGGAGAGCAAGCCGCCGCCGACCACGGGCAGCAGCACCAGGCCCAGGAGCTTGATGCGGATTCGGACGTGGAGGAGGTCGAAGAACATGGGTCACCCGGGATGGATTCAACAGATGCCATCAGTGTGGAATGTCCAGCCTCCACTCAATAGACTCACGGGTCACATTTGATCGATGTCACGCGCTTCGGTCAGCCGATGCGGTCCATCCGCCGGAGGCCCGGCACCTTCCAGGCGGTGGTCGCGACGACCAGCAGGGTCATGCAGCCGCCGAAGATCACCGAGGGCACCAGCCCCAGGAGCCGCGCCGCCAGGCCGCTCTCGAAGGCGCCGATCTCGTTGCTGGAGCCGATGAACACCTGGTTCACCGATGACACGCGGCCCAGCATGTGCTCGGGCGTGAGGGTCTGGAGCAGGGTGGCGCGGAGGACCACGCTGACGTTGTCCACCGCGCCGCTGGCGGCCAGCAGCAGCAGGCTCAGCAGGAAGCTCCGGCTCAGGGCGAAGGCGATCATGGCCGCGCCGAAGGCCGCCACGCAGAGCAGGAGCGTGCGTCCCGCCCGCCGCAGGGGGGGCAGGTGGGCCAGGGTGATCCCCATGAGCACCGAGCCCAGGGCCGGGGCGGCCCGCAGCGCGCCGAGGCCCTGCGGGCCCACCTTCAGGATCTCCCGGGCGAACACGGGCAGCACGGCCACGGCCCCGCCGAAGAGCACGGCGAAGAGATCGAGGCTGATGGCCCCCAGCAGCAGGCGCTGCGAGAACACGAACCGCAGGCCCTCGCCCAGGCTCTGCACGATCGAGCCGCTGCGCGGCGCCACGGCCCGGGGCGCGTAGCGGATGAAGAACAGTCCCAGCAGCCCGCAGGCCATGAGCAGCATCACCAGGAAGTGGGCCGCCACCGGGCCGCGCCAGGCGTAGACCAGACCCCCAAGGGCCGGTCCCAGCACCATGCCCGAGTGGAAGACGGAGACCCGCCAGGTGGAGCCGTTGGCATAGAGCGATTTCGGGAGCAGGTCTGTGCCCAGCGCCACATTGGCCGGCCGGTAGAAGGCCCGCACGATCCCCGTGAGGAAGATGACTCCGTAGATCGGCCAGACCGCCTGGGCCAGCGGCCCCGCCTGGAAGCGCCAGCTGAAGGCGCAGAGCAGCCCGGAACACAGGGCCAGCCCCAGGGTCGCGGCCAGGCAGAGGCGCAGGCGGTTCGCCCGGTCCGCCGCGTGACCGCCGAACAGCGCCAGGGCCAGGAAGGGCAGCGCCTCGGACAGACCCACCAGCCCCAGGGCCAGGGGATCCCCCGTCCGGTCGTAGACCTGCCAGCCCACGACCACGCCCTGCATCTGCAGGCCCAGCGTGACGAGGCCCAGGGTCGCGATGAACCAGCGGTAGTTCCCGTCCCTCAGGGCCGCGTACGGATCATGCCGCGCCGCGGCGTCATCCACAGCGGGTCACTCGTATCTCAGGGCGTCGATCACATCCAGCTTCGCCGCCTTCACCGCCGGCAGGAAGCCCGCGGCCACCCCCACCAGCCCGGAGAAGCCCAGACCCAGGGCCACGGCCCAGGACTCGGTCACGGCGGGCACCTGGAACTTCTGGAGGATGTACACCGCCGAGTAGGCGAAGCCGACGCCGATGATGCCGCCCAGCAGGGACAGCACGATCGCCTCGACGAGGAACTGCCAGAGGATGCTGTTCTGGGTGGCGCCCAGGGCGCGGCGGATGCCGATCTCCCGGGTGCGTTCCGTGACGCTCACCAGCATGATGTTGGAGATGCCGATGCCGCCCACCACCAGGGAGATGCTGGCGGCCACGGCGAGCAGGGCCGTGAGGATGCCCGCCTGCTGCGTCTGCATCTGCACGATGTCGTCCTGCTTGCGGATCTGGAAGGGATTGTCGTCCTTGGGCGCCACCTTCATGCGCTGGCGCAGCAGGGCCGTGACCTCGGTCTCGGCCAGCTCGGCCTTGCCCTCCTGGGCGCTGACCATGATCCGCTGGATCTTGTCCCGGCCCATGATCTTGCGCATCACCGTGGTGTAGGGCGCCACGATGAGGTCGTCCTGGTCACCCCACATGCCGGCGCCCTTCTTCTCCAGCACGCCCACCACCAGGAAGGGCAGCGGACCCACGCGGACCGTGAGGCCCACGGGATCCTCCCCGTTGGGGAAGAGGTTGTCCTTCACGGTCTGGCCGATGACGCAGACCTTCGCCATGCCGCGGACCTCGGTATCGGTGAAGAAGCGGCCGTTCTCGACCTCCCAGCCGCGGATCTGGAGGAACTCGGGGCCGGTGCCCTGGACCTGGGTCACGTAGTTGCTGTTCTGGTAGATGATGGGCCGCGTGGTCTGGACCTGGGCCGTGGCGGCCACGACGCTGCTCTGGGCGAGTTCCTGCTGGATCAGGGGCGGGTCGCTTTCCAGCAGGATGTCCGCGCTGCCCATGGCGGAAGGACCGAAGCGGTTCCCCGCGCTGCCCGGGAAGATGGTCAGCATGTTGGAGCCCATGTTCTGGATGAGCGCGATGGAGGCGCGCTTCGAGCCCTCGCCGATGCCGATCATGGCGATCACCGCGCCCACGCCGACGATGATGCCGAGCATGGTGAGGAAGGCCCGCATCTTGTTCCGGGTGATGGCGAATAACGCGAGCTTGAGGAATTCCAGGAATCGCATGGACCCCCCGGCTAGCGCCGTCCCCCGGTTGCGCCCAGGGGGGCCGCGCCATTGGCCTGCTTGGTGTTCTCCACACCGGTCAGGACCTGCAGGCCCTCCACGAGCCCCTCACCGGAGATCTCCGTGAACTGGCCATCGGTGATGCCGGCCTTGACCACCAGGGCCTTGGGCTTGCCGTTCTCCAGCACCCAGATGCGGTCTTCCCGGCGCGCCACCACCCCGCCCTTGCTGCCGGTGGTGCTCTGGGCGCCGGGCCGGGGGCCACCCATCATCATGGGCTGGCCCAGGCGCGGGCCATCGGCCTTCTTGTCTTCCTTGATGAAGGCGGCGGGATTGAAGCGCAGGGCGGAGTTGGGCACCCGGAGCACATCCTTGCGCTGGTTGGTGATGATGGTGACATTGGCGGTCATGCCCGAGCGCAGGGCCAGGGTGCCCGTGAACTTGGGGCCGCCCAGCTGACTGGCGCCCCCGGGAATCCGGGCCAGCGCCTTCGGATCGCCCGCCGGGGCATGCAGGACGGCGGGACCGCCCTTGGCCAGACTGGGCGCCCCCTTGGGCTGGCCGGCCTGGCGCTCCTTGAACCGCTTGAGGAACTGCTCCTTGGTGACGCCCTGGGCCGCCATGCGGTCCTTCATCCGCTCCCAGGCCTTCTCGGGGTCTGGCGCGGCCGCATCGGCACCAATCGCCCGCGGCATCCCGCCGCCGTCGGCCGAGCCGGCCAGCGGCTCATTGGGCACGATCATCTCCACCACGTAGTTCACCACGTTCTGGGTCGTGATCGGCTCCTGGCGGACCAGGCTCACGGTAGCGGCGAACTGCTTGTCCGGCAGGCTGTCCACGGTGAACATGGCCCGCTGGCCCACCTGCACCTCGTCGATGTCCGATTCGCCGATGGAGACCTGGACCTTCATCGCGGAGAGATCCTGGGCGATCTGGAAGAGGTTCGGCGTGCTGAAGCTGGCGGCCACGGTCTGGCCCACGTCCGCCAGGCGGGAGATCACCACGCCGTCCACCGGGGCCGTGATGTCGCAGTAGCCGCGGTTCGCCTTGGCCCGGTCCACTGTGGCCTTGGCGGACTCCAGGTTGCCCTTGGCATTCTTGAGGGCCGTCTCCTTGGTGTCGAGGTCCTGGGCCGCCAGGAGCTTGTCCTCGGCCAGGCGCTTGCTGCGGTCGTAGTCGGCCTTGGCGAAATCGTAGGCGGCCTGGGCGCGGAGGAGGCTCGCCTGCGCATCCTGGAGCTGGGTATCCGACACCGTCGGGTCGATCTGCGCGATGAGCTGGCCCTTCTTCACGATGCTGTTGTAGTCCACGTAGAGGGCCGAGATCACCCCGGACACCTGGGTGCCCACGGCCACCTGCACCACCGGGCTCACCGACCCCGTGGCATTGATGCGCTGAGTGATGTTGCCCTTGTCCAGCTTGGCCAGGCGCCACTTCACCTCATCCTTGGGCCGGGTGAGCACGTAGGCGGCTCCACCCGCCACCACCGCGACGCCGATTCCCAGGCCAATCCAGGTATTCCGCTTCATGACGCCGCACTCCGCTTCTCAAGGGGGCCGGGCAGGGCCCAGCCATGTACCTTCGCATAACGATGTATAGACCGCCAGAGGAGGTTCCCGGTTGAGACTGAAAAAAACGCCCTAGCGGATCAGGCCCAGGCCCTCGATCAGGGCCCGCTTGGCAAACCCATCCGCCAGGCCCGACTGGAGAAAGCCGCCTGCCAGGACGATGACCGCGCAGACCAGCACGGTGGCACCCGCCAGCGGGGCGTGGACCGCGGGACGATCCGAGGCCAGGCGCTCCGCTTCGGCACTGGGGGCCTGGAGGAACAGGGCCACCAGGAGGCGCAGGTAGTAGTAGGCGGACACCAGGCTCGCCAGGACTCCGAGGATGGCCATGCCCACGTGACCTGTGCCCACCAGCTCGCGGAAGATCATGTACTTGCCGTAGAAGCCGCCCAGGGGGGGGATGCCGGCCAGGCTCAGCATGAACACGGCCGCGGAGAAGCCCATGGCCGGACGCTTCCAGCCCAGACCCCGCAGGTCCTCGAAGGTCGTCTGGTCGCCCACCAGCCCGAAGGCCGTCAGCAGGCCGAAGGCGCCCATGTTCATGGCCAGGTAGATGACCAGGTAGAACAGCACGCCCGTGTAGGCCGCCGGGGTGCCGGCCACGAAGCCCAGCAGGAGGTAGCCGGCGTGGCTGATGCTGGAGTAGGCCAGCATGCGCTTCACATTGGACTGGACCAGGGCCGTGAGGTTGCCGAGCACCAGCGTGGCGATGGCCAGCACGGCCACCACCGACTGCATCTTCACACCCACCGCGCCCAGGGGGGCGAAGCTGCCGGCGAACACGCGCAGGAGCGCAATGAAGGCCACGCCCTTGGTGGCGACGGACATGAAGCCCGCGATGGGGTGCGGGGAGGCCTCGTAGGCGTCCGGCGTCCACTGGTGGAACGGCACCGCAGACACCTTGAAGAGGAAGCCCAGCAGCATCAGGGCGGCACCCACCAACACCAGGGGATCCAGGACCAGGCCGTGCCCCTTGAGGGAGGTGGCGGCCGCAGCCAGGTCGAAGGTCCCGCTCATGCCGTAGATCAGCACGCCCCCCATGAGGAAGCAGCTGGAGGCCACGGCGCCGGTGAGGAAGTATTTCATCCCGCCTTCGGCGCTCTCGGGCCGGGCCCGCACGGTGCCCACCAGGGCATAGAGGGGGAGGCTGAACAGCTCCAGGCCCAGGAAGAGGGTCACGAAGTGGGTGGTGGAGGCGAAGAGTTGCATGCCCACCACGGCAAAGAGAAGCAGGGCCAGGGTCTCACCCTTCACCCAACCCTCCTGGTGGAAGTGATCCCAGCTCTGCAGGATGGTGAGCGCCGTGGCCACCATCAGGAAGACGCCCGTGAACTGGGCTAGGCGGTCCATCCGCAGCTGGAAGAAGCTGGGCTGGGCGCCGGTCTTCCAGAGTTCCGTCAGGTACCAGAAGCTGCCGGCGACGGCCAGGAGGGCCGTGCCGTACATGGCGCCGCGGATCCACTTGGCGGTGGCCTGATCCTTGTCGAGGGACATCAGGACGATCAGGCAGGCGCCGAAGGACGGGAGGAGCAGCGGCAGCAGGGCCGCCCACTGGCTGGGGGTGAGGCTCATCAATGCACCTCGTGCGCGGCGGGAGCTTCGGGGAGATGCGCTCCGGATTCGGCGGGGGCCGCGGGAGCCTCATGGACAGCCGGCTTCAGGACGAAGGTCCTGGGCGCCGGGGCCTTGATCTCCTGGAGCAGGGCGGCCACGGGGGTCTCGCTGGCGGCCACGAAGGTCTTCGGGTGGACGCCCATCCAGACGATGAGCACCACCAGGGGCAGCATCACCGCGATCTCGCGGGCATTCAGGTCGCTGTGCAGGTGGTGGGTGCCGCTGTCCTCGTCCTTGTTCTCGGGGCCCCAGAAGACGCGCATGAACATCCACAGCATGTAGACCGCGCCCAGCAGCACGCCGGAGGTGGCCAGGACGGCATAGAGGCGGCCCCACGAGAAGCCGGAGAGGAAGGTGCCGTTGAGGATCCAGAACTCGCCCACGAACCCGTTGGTGAGCGGCAGGCCGATGGAGCTCAGGGTCACGATCATGAAGAAGGTGGTGAAGATGGGCATCTTCACGGCCACGCCGCCGAAATCGGCGATCATGCGCGTGTGGGCCCGGTCGTAGAGCATGCCCACCAGGAGGAAGAGCGCGCCTGTGCTGATGCCGTGGTTGAGCATCTGGAGCATGGCGCCCTGGGTGCCGATGACGGTCATGGAGGCGAGCCCCAGCATCACGAAGCCCATGTGGCTCACGGAGGAATAGGCCACCAGCTTCTTGATGTCGCGCTGGACCATGGCCACCAGGGCCCCGTAGACGATGGCGATGACGCTCAGCAGGGCGATGGGCTTGGCGTAGTGCATCGCCGCCTGGGGGAACATGGGGATGGCGAAGCGGATGAAGCCGTATCCGCCCAGCTTCAGCAGCACGCCGGCCAGGATGACGGAACCGGCCGTGGGCGCCTGTACGTGCGCGTCCGGCAGCCAGGTGTGCAGGGGGAACAGGGGCACCTTGATGGCGAAGGCCACGGCGAAGGCGATGAACAGCCAGCCCTGCACGCCGAAGGGAAGCGCGGAGGCCGCCTGGGCCATCAGGGCCGGGTTGAAGCCGCCGGCCTTGTTCGCCAGGTAGAGCAGGGCCACCAGCCAGAGCAGCGACCCGCTCAGGGTGTAGAGGAAGAACTTGTTGGCCGCGTAGCGGCGCTCATCGCCGCCCCAGACCCCGATCATGAAGTACATCGGGATCAGCATGGCCTCCCAGAAGAGGTAGAACACGAACAGGTCCTGGGCCACCAGGGCGCCCAGCATGCCGGTCTCGAGCAGGAGGAACAGGGCCGCGAAGGTGCCCATGCGGTCCTTGAGGCTGTTCCAGGTGCCCAGCATGGTCAGCGGCACCAGGAAGGTGGTGAGGAGCACCAGCCAGAGGTTCAGGCCATCCACCGCCAGGGCGTAGTCCACGGGCAGGCCCACCAGGGTGAACCAGGGGGCGCGTTCCGCCAGGACCGTCCCGCCGGCGGCCGGGCTGTGGCCCAGCAGCCAGGCGAGGCTCAAAACGAAGATGGCCAGGGCGCCCAGGAAGCCCAGCAGCCGGGCCAGCTTGCCGAGCTTGTGCGGCAGGGCCATCAGCGCGAAGCCCAGGACGGTCGGCGCGAACACCAGGAAGGTGAGGGGATGGAGGTTCAGCCAGGTCATCGCCCCACCTACTTCAGGAAGACATAGAGGAGGATCGCGGCCCCCAGCGCCATGCTGAGCGCGTAGTTGCGCACCCGGCCGGTCTGGAAGAGCGCCGTGAAGTCCCCGAACACCCGGGTCAGCGCGCCCGGCAGGTTCACGCCCACGCCGTCGATGAGGATGACGTCGAAGAGCTTCCACATGAGGTTGCCGAACCACCGGATGGGCCGGAGCAGGTAGAGCTCCACGCCCTCGTCCACGTAGTACTTGTTCAGCAGCAGGTTGTGGAGGAAGGGGAACTTCTCCGCGAAGGCCAACTCCCAGGCGGGGCCGTTCTTGTACTTGGACCAGCCCAGGAAGCCGAAGACCAGGCCCAGGGTCGTGGAGATCACCGCCAGCAGGACCGCCGGACCCTCGTGGTGGCCGTGGGCGGCATGGGTCTGCCCGTAGGTCAGGGCCGGCTTCAGCCACTCGCCGATGCTGAAGTGCCCGCCGAAGGCCTCGGGCACGCCCCAGAAGCCCCACAGCAGGGAGCCCAGGGCGAGCACCATGAGCGGCAGGGTCATGGAGAGCGGGCTCTCGTGGGCGTGCTCGTAGGCGTGGTGGTCGCGGGGCTCGCCCCAGAAGGCCAGGGCCATGAGGCGCCACATGTAGAAGCTCGTGCAGCAGGCCGCGACCACGCCCACCACCCACAGGGCCGGGGACTTCAGGTAGGCCAGGTAGAGGATCTCGTCCTTGCTGAAGAAGCCCGAGGTGCCGGGGAAGCCCATGATGGCGATGGTGCCGGCCACCATGGTGATGAAGGTGATCTTCGTCTTGTTCTTCAGACCGCCCATCTTGAAGAGGTCCTGCTCGTGGTGCATGGCCGTGATCGCGCTGCCGGCGCCGAGGAAGAGGAGGGCCTTGAACCAGGCGTGGGTGAAGACGTGGAAGAAGCCCGCCGCGAAGCCGGCCGCGCCCAGGCCCAGGAACATGTAGCCCAGCTGGGAGACGGTGGAGTAGGCCAGCACCTTCTTGATGTCGCGCTGGAAGAGGCCGATCGTGGCGGCGAACAGGGCCGTGGCGGCACCCACCCAGGCCACCACGGTCATGGTGGTGGGCGTCAGGGTGTAGACCGGGGCCAGGCGGCAGATCATGTAGATGCCGCTGGTCACCATGGTGGCCGCGTGGATCAGGGCGCTGACGGGGGTCGGGCCCGCCATGGCGTCTGGCAGCCAGAGGTAGAGGGGCAGCTGGGCGCTCTTGCCCGTGGCGCCCACGAAGAGCATCAAGGTCGCGAAGGTGAGGATGCCGAAGCTCGCCTCGGGGGCCAGATGGCCCGCCTGGATGAGGATGTCGGAAATGGTCAGGGTGCCGAAGGAGGCGAAGAGCACCAGCATGCCGATGGACACGCCCAGATCGCCCACGCGATTGAAGAGGAAGGCCTTGAGGCCCGCCTGCGGCGCGAAGTCCGTCTCGAAGTAGTAGCCGATGAGCAGGTAGGAGCAGAGGCCCACGCCCTCCCAGCCCACGAACATCAGGGGCAGGCTCGAGCCCAGCACCAGTGTCAGCATGAAGAACACGAAGAGGTTCAGGTAGCTGAAGAACCGGGCGTAGCCCTCCTCCGCGTGCATGTAGCCCACGGAGTAGAGGTGGATCAGGAAGCCGATGCCGGTGACGACCAGCATCATGGTGCCGCTGAGGGGGTCGATCACCAGGCCGAAGGGGACGGCCATGGAGCCGGTCAGCATCCATTCGCCGTAGGTCAGAACCAGCCGATGATCCGGCAGGGCCTTCATGGCGAGGAAGGCGGAGGCGGCCAGCAGCAGGGAACCGAAGACGACGCCCAGGCCCACGACCGTGACGGCGCTCTTGCCCAGACGCTTGCCCAGCAGGCCGTTGAAGGCCGCGCCCAGCAGGGGGAGGATCGGAATGAGCCAGTAGTACTTGTTCATCGCACCCTCACTGCTTCAGGCTGGCGGCCCGGTCCGAGTCGGTGGTGTCCCGGTGACGGTAGAGGCCGATGATCAGCGCCAGACCGATCGCCGCTTCGCAGGCGGCCACGGCGATGATGAAGAGGTAGAACACCATGGCCTGGGCATCGCCGCCGCGGAAGCGCGCGAAGGCCAGCAGGGCCACGTTGGCGGCGTTGAGCATCAGCTCCACGCCCATGAACTGCAGGAGCAGGGTGCGGCGCAGCAGCACCGCGGCCAGCCCCAGGAAGAAGAGCAGGATGGCGACGACCAGGTATCCCTGGAGGCCGCCGTGGAGGATCGCATCCATGCCGGTCATCGTGGGCTCCTCACAGGTTCCGTTTGGTCAGCGCCACGGCGCCGATCATCGCGGCCAGCAGCACCAGGCCCGCCACCTCGAAGCCCAGCAGATGGTCCGCGAAGAGGGTGGTGCCCACCTTCTGCAGGGTCATGGCCTGGGGCATCTCGGCCCCCTTCACCGCCAGGGCGTTCAGGCCGGCGGAGGCCAGCACCAGCTTCACCGCGGCGAAGGCCAGGACCGCGATCAGGGCCAGGGACAGCCAGCGCTGGACGGGGCGGGCGGCACCGGCCTCCTCCTCGTGGCTGTTCAGCATCATGATCACGAAGAGCACCAGCACCATGATCGCGCCGGTGTAGACGATGATCTGGAGGGCCGCGGCGACCGGATTGGCCAGCAGCACGAAGAGGCCCGCCACGCCGAAGAAGGCGGCCACCATGCAGAGGCCCGCCACGACGACGTTCTTCTGCAGCAGCATCCCCAGGGCGCCCAGGAGGGTGATGAGGGCAAAGGTGATGAACATGGCCGCTCCCTTACAACGCGATCGTGCGGCGCGGCACGGAGGGGGTGGGATCCTGGGCGATGCGCTCCTTGCCGTCGGTCGCGGTGTAGGTGTTCATCAGATCCCACTTGCCATACAGGAGGGACAGCCGGTCGTAGGCGGCCACCTCGTAGTCCTTGCGGAGCCAGATGGCGTCCTTGGGGCAGGCCTCCTCGCACATGCCGCAGTAGATGCAGCGCAGCATGTCGATGCTGAACTTGGCGGGCCGCTTCTCCTCGAAACCCTGGGTGATGTTCAGGTCGCTGAACTCCTCGGCCTCGATGCTGATGCAGCGGGCCGGGCAGGCTTCCTGACACATGAAGCAGGCGACGCACTTGATGGCACCATCCTCGAACCGCTTCAGCTCATGGAGGCCACGGTAGCCTTCGGGCATCTCCTTCTTCATGTCCGGGTACTGGATCGTGTAGCGCTTCGCGGTGGGCGTGAAGAGCTGCTTGAGGAAGTGCTGGAACGTGATGCCCATGCCCTTCATCACCGGCCAGACATAGGTGCGGTCCAGCCAGCTCAGCTCGACCTTTTTGACGACGACACCCATCGCCTCACTCCTCAGTGGCCCTGGCTCATGCGCCAGGCGTGGAAGACCAGGTTGACCATGGACATCGGCAGCATCGCCTTCCAGCCGAGGTGCATGAGCTGGTCATAGCGGAACCGCGGCAGCGTCCACCGGATCCAGACGAAGACCCAGGCGAAGAACAGCATCTTCACCAGGAAACTCAGCACTGAGAGCATCACCGAGGGGTCCTGCACGAAGGGCACCTGCCAACCGCCGAAGTAGAGGGTCGCCATGAGCGCCGAGGCGGTCATCAGGTGGCAGTACTCGGACAGGGCCAGCAGGCTGAACTTCATGCTGCCGTACTCGGTGTTGAAGCCCGCCACGATCTCGCTCTCACCCTCGGCGAAGTCGAAGGGCAGGCGGTTCGTCTCGGCGAACATGCAGGTGAAGAACACGATGAAGCCGAGGGGCTGGTGGAAGATGTTCCAGTTGGGCAGCACCTTCCACAGGGTGCCTCCCTGGGCGGTGATGATCTCCGAAGGATCGTAGCCCCCGGCGCGCATGAAGAGCGCGACCACGGCGAGGCTCATGCCGATCTCGTAGCTCACCATGGCCGCGGAGGAGCGCATGCCGCCGAGGATCGACCATTTGTTGTTGCTGGACCAGGCGGCCACCAGCACGCCATAGACCGCCATGCCGCCGATGGCCAGGGGATAGAGCAGGCCCATGCCGTTGCCGGGATCCAGCAGCGCCAGGTGGTACTCCTGGCCACCGCTCACGAAGCTGCGGCCGAAGGGGATCACCGCGAAACCCATGAGGGCCGGCACGAGCGCCAGGAAGGGCGCCAGCCAGAAGAGCCCCTTGTTGGCATCGTGGGGCACCAGGTCTTCCTTGAAGAAGAACTTGATGCCGTCCGCCAGGGGCTGGGCCAGGCCGATGATCTTGATCTTGCCGAAGAGGGCGGCGCGGTTGGGGCCGATGCGGTCCTGGATCATGGCCGAGCCCCGGCGCTCCACCCAGGTCCAGACCGCCGCCAGCGAGAAGACGCCGGCGAAGACGATGACGAGTTTCGCCACCATCCAAGCGATGGCAGGCGAGGTGTGCAGCAGGCTTGCAAGCTTGTCCATGGGCGGCTTCCCGGCAGGGCCACCCGCGGGGAGGCCCAACCCATCGAGCCTATCAGAGCCGTGGCGTTCCCGACACGGAGGGAAAGAACTCCGGGGGCGCCGATGCGACCTGGGTCACAGCCCGGGGCCAAAGCGGGCGCTTTGGCCTCCTGTAAAAAGCCAAGGCAGCTCGCGCGGCACGGCCGCGCTCCTGCTGAATCGTGGGCGCAGCCTGCGATTCAGCTTATCCCTTGGCCTCGATTTTGGACCAACTATCCTTCAATCCCACGGTCCGGTTGAACACGGGCTTCCCGGGGGTGCTGTCCGGGTCCACGGCAAAGTAGCCGGTCCGCTCGAACTGGAAGCGCTCACCGGAGCGGGCCGCCGCCAGGCTGGGCTCCAGACGGGCCCGGACCAGGACTTCGAGGCTGCCAGGGTTCAGGAGGGTTTTCCAATCCTGGCCTTCGGGCACGTCCATGGGGTCTTCCTGGCTGAAGAGGGACTCGTAGAGGCGCACTTCGGCCTCCACCGCATGGGCCGCGCTCACCCAGTGGAGGGTGCCCTTCACCTTGCGGCCATCCGGGACATTCCCCCCCTTGCTGGCGGGATCCCACTCACAGCGCAGCTCCACCGCGTTCCCGGCGGCATCCTTGACCACCTCGCGGCAGGTCACGAGGCAGGCTCCCCGCAGGCGCACCTCGGCGCCCGGGGCCAGGCGGAACCACTTCTTGGGGGCCTCTTCGCGGAAGTCGTCCTGGTCGATGAACAGTTCCCGGGTGAAGGGCAGCTTCCGCGTGCCCATGGACGGGTCGTCCGGATGGTTGGCCACCTCCACCTCGAAGGCCTCGGCCTCCGCCATGTTGGTGATGACCACCTTGAGGGGGCGCAGCACCGCCATGCGGCGGGGGGCCCGCTTCTCCAGGTCCTCGCGGATGCAGAACTCCAGCAGGCCCACGTCGGCCACCATGTCGCGCTTGGCCACGCCCACCCGCTCGGCGAAGGCCCGCACGGCCTCGGGGGTGTAGCCCCGGCGCCGCAGACCGCAGATGGTGGGCATGCGGGGATCGTCCCAGCCGCGGACGACGCCGTCCTGCACCAGCTGGAGGAGGCGCCGCTTGCTCATCACCGTGTAGGTAAGGTTCAGGCGCGCGAACTCGATCTGGCGCGGCAGGGGGCGCTGGAAGAACTTCCCGTCCACGTCCTGTTCCAGGAACCACTCGTAGAGGGGCCGGTGGTCCTCGAACTCCAGGGTGCAGATGGAGTGGGTGATGGTCTCGATGGCGTCCGATACGCCGTGCGCGTAGTCGTACATGGGATAGAGGCACCAGGTGTCGCCCGTGCGGTGGTGGTGGGCCCGGCGGATGCGGTACATGAGCGGGTCGCGCAGGTTCATGTTGCCGCTCGCCATGTCGATCTTGGCGCGCAGCACCTTCGAGCCGTCCGGGAACTCGCCCGCCTTCATGCGGCGGAAGAGGTCCAGGTTCTCCTCGGGGCTGCGGTCCCGGTAGGGGCTGTTCTTCCCGGGGACATGGAAGTTGCCCCGGTACTCGCGGATCTCCGCTTCGGACAGATCGCAGACGTAGGCCTTGCCCTGCTGGATCAGGTACTCCGCGTAGTCGCAGAGGAAGGGGAAGTAGTCCGAGGCGTAGTGCTCGCCCTTCCAGTCGAAGCCGAGCCAGCGGACGTCTTCGCGGATGGAGTCCACATACTCCACGTCCTCCTTCACGGGGTTCGTGTCGTCGAAGCGGAGGTTGGTGGCTCCGCCGTAGGCCTTCGCCAGGCCGAAGTTCAGGCAGATGCTCTTGGCGTGGCCGATGTGCAGGTAGCCGTTGGGTTCCGGCGGGAACCGCGTGAGCACCCGCCCCCCATGCTTGCCCGAGGCGCGATCCGCCTCCACGATCTCCTCGATGAAGTGGAGGCTCTTGGGTTCGGGCCTGGGTTCGGGATGGGGCAGGTCAGCGGACATCGGGGCTCACAGGATGCAAACCTCAAAGATACCAAGGCCTTGTCGAAAAGGCTTTGGGAACCGCGAATGACGCGAATGGCCTGAGTTCACGCAGCCCAAACGCGTCATTCACGGTTCCAGGATGTGCCCGCGGATCACCCCAACCCCGCCGCCACCTGCGTCGCCCGCTCGATCCCGCGGGCCACGACGGAGCGGATGCGGCCGTCCTCCAGCGCCAGCAGGCCGGCGATGGTGCACCCGGCGGGCGTGGTGACGTCGTCCTTGAGGGCGGCGGGGTGCCGCCCCGTCTCCAGCACCATGGCGGCGGCCCCCAGGGTCATCTGGGCCGCCAGCTCCACGGCCACGGCCCGGGGCAGGCCGCACTGGACGCCTCCCTCGGCCAGGGCCTCCAGGATCACGAACATGAAGGCCGGGCCGCTGGCGCTGAGGCCCGTGACCGCGTCCATGTGCCGCTCGTCTAGGTCCATGACGCGGCCCAGGGGCTCGAAGAGCGTCCGGGCCTGGGCCAGCTGGGCCTCGGTGACCCCCTGCCCCGCCGCCAGCACCGTCATGCCCCGGCGGATGGAGCAGGGCGTGTTGGGCATGGCCCGCACCAGGGGCGTGCCGGCGGGCGTGTGGGCCGCCAGGAAGTCCAGGGTCGTGCCCGCGGCGATGGAGACCACCAGGGGGTGGTGGTCCAGGGCCCCCGAGGCGGACAGGCCCGCCAGCAGGCCCTTCAGCTCTTTCGGCTTCACGCAGAGGAGCACCACTTCGGCCCGACGCACCGCTTCGTTGGCGTCGCTCGACAGGGCGATGCCCAGGGCCGCGGCCCGGGCCTGGGCCGCGGCCGGGTGGCGCGTGGCCGCGTGGATGCGGCCGGCCGGATAGCCCGAAGCCTCCACCAGGCCGGCGCTGATGGCCTGGCCCATGGTGCCGAAACCGAGGATGGCGAGCTGGGGATGGCGGCTCATGGAGGCTCCCTGGAACGAAAAACCCCCGCCTGTGGGGGCGGGGGCGGATGGCGGGACCTGGATCCAGGTCAGCCCGTCGTGCGACTCCCCCCCGCACGCAAGGTGCTAGGGCGCGGGTGGATGGCCGGAATGCGGATCATACGGATCACTATATCGGGGTCAGGCCCCGGGCGGGAGAAAACCGCTACTGGTCCCGCCCCCGGCCCAGGGTCCACCAGGGGCAGTCCTCCAGGTCGGAGACGACAAAGCCTTGCCGCATCTCGGAGATGCGCTGGCAGCGGGTGCAGGCGGGCGTGTGGAAACCCGTGGTGACCTCGCCGGGGCCCGAGCGCACTCCGAAATAGAAGTCGGCCTGCTCGAGGCCCAGGCGGTGCGCCGTCTCCTGGAGCGCCGCACGGTGGTCCATGCCCTCGGGAATGCCCTGGATCACCTGCACGGTCTCCCCGGCGATGATGGTGGGCGCATAGGCCTCGGCGCCCTGGTCCTCCAGGACCGCGAGGGTGATGTGGGTGAACTCCTGAAGGTCCATCAGAGCCAGGGCTCGAGACGGGCCACCACCTCATCCCGGCCCGCGAGCATGAGCGTGTCGAAGATGCCGGGGCTGACGGGCCGGCCGCAGAGGGCCACGCGCAGGGCCTGGGCCAGGTCCTTGGTCTTGAGGCCGTGGCGCTCGAGGATGCCGGCGAACGCGGTCTCCAGCCCCTCGTGGGTGTAGTCCGCAAGCTGGCTCACCTCCCGGAGGGCGGGCTTCACGGCCGGCGTCATGAACTTCTCCACCGCCTTGTCGTCGAAGGCGGCGGGCCGCTCGAAGGCGAAGCGCAGGGCCTCGGCCATGTCGGTGAGCGACTTGCCCTTCTGGGTGCACTGGATGGCCTGGGCCTTCCAGGGCTCGGGCTTCGAGGCCCAGGCCGCGGGCATGAAGGGCCGCAGGTGCGGCTCCAGCTCCTGCCAGGGGGCCCGCTGGATGAGCTTCTGGTTCAGCCACTGGAGCTTGTCCATGTCGAAGCGGGCGGCGCTCTTCTGGCAGTCCGCCAGGTCGAAGAGCTGGATCATCTGCTCGTCCGTGAGCAGCTCCTCCTCGGCGCTCTCCACGGCCTTCCCATCGATCTTCGGCGTCCAGGACAGCCGGGCCAGCGCGAGCCGCACGGCCGAAGGCAGCAGGCCCATGGCCTGGTACTCGGTGATGCTCGTGGCGCCGTGGCGCTTGCTGAGCTTGGCGCCATCGGCCCCCAGGATCATGGGCACGTGGGCGAAGGCCGGCAGGTCGTAGCCGAAGGCGGCGAACAGGGGGATCTGCTTGGGCGTGTTGTTCAGGTGGTCGTCGCCCCGGATGACGTGGGTGATCTCCATGTGGGTGTCGTCCACCACCACGCAGAAGTTGTAGGTGGGCACGCCGATCTCGCCGGGGCCCTCCCCGGTGCGGGCGATGATCCAGTCGTCGAGGCTGTCCGCGGGGAAGCGGGTATCGCCCTTGATGAGGTCCGGCACCACGATGTCGCCGTCCACGGGCATCCGGAAGCGGATGGCGGCGGGCTGGCTGGCGTCGTGGTTTGCGGCCGCGCAGCCCTTCCCGGCATCCAGCCCCCGGTTGTATTGGAAGACCTTGCCGGCGGCTTCCACTGCCTTGCGCCGCTCATCCAGCGTTTCCCGCGAGCAGCGGCAGCGGTACGCCAGCCCCTTGTCCAGCAGCTCCTGGATCTTGGCCTTGTACAGCTCCATGCGCTGCATCTGGCGGTAGGGGCCGTGCGGCCCCTTCCACTGGGAGGGGTCGCCCACCACCGGACCTTCGTCCCAGTCCAGACCGCACCAGGCCATGCCCTCCTCGATGATGCGGATGTTGTCGTCCGTGCTGCGGGAGAGGTCCGTGTCCTCGATGCGCAGGATGAAGCGCCCCCCATGCCTGCGCGCGAAGAGCCAGCAGAACAGGGCCGTGCGCACGCCACCGATGTGCAGCATGCCGGTGGGGGACGGGGCGAAACGGGTGACGACCTGGCGGGACATGGTATGGCTCCGGGCTATCGGCTATCAGACAAAGCAGCGGGCGCCCTCGGCGCCCGACTGACAGCTGAGAGCTGACTGCTGACAGCCTATTTAATATACAGCTTCAGCTTGATCTCGACCGGCCCCTCGCCGCTGAAGAGGCTGCGATCCAGCACGATGGGGACCTCGACCACGCTGCGATGGGGCATGTGGGTGGGGGCCGGGGTGTGGGTCAGCGAGAAGGCGGCGTCGACGGGGAACTCATCGATCTCCTCCAGCAGCTCACCGGCAGACAGTTCCTCGACCTCCAGGGGCTTGGTGGACTCCACCATGGCGGGTGGGGGCGGTGGGGGTGACAGCGGCTCGCCGCCCGTCAGGACGGTGGGTGGCGGCTCCTCGACGACGCCACCCCCGTACTTCTCGGCGAGGCTCTTCAGGACCAGCCGGGCCACGCCGGTGAGGGTCTCCTTGACGCCCTCGCCCCGCATGGCGCAGGCCTCGAAGGTGGGCACGCCGAAGAGGTTGATCTCTTTGTTCAAGGTGGCGACTGGCAGGGCGTTCGGCGTGTCCCGCTTGTTCCACTGGATGACGTGGGGGATCTTCGACAGGTCCGTGCCCTGCTCTTTCAGGTTGGCGATGAGGTTCTGGAAGCTCTCCTTGTTGCTTTCCAGGGCCGGGGCCTGGGAATCCGCCACGAACACCACCGCATCGGCCCCACGAAGCACCAGCTTGCGGGTGGCGTCGTAGAAGACCTGGCCGGGCACGGTGTAGAGCTGCACCCGGGTCTTCATGCCCCGGATCGTGCCCAGGTCGATGGGCAGGAAGTCGAAGAAGAGGGTGCGGTCCGTCTGGGTGGCCAGGGAGAGCATCTTGCCCCGCCCCTCGCCGGGGAGGGTGTCGTAGACGTGCTGCAGATTCGTCGTCTTCCCGCAAAGGCCGGGGCCATAGTAGACGATCTTGGCCGTCAACTCTTTCGTGGCCGCATTGAACAGCACCATGCCTTCACCTTCGCGATCTTCCGGGAAGATTGGCGGGTCTACGGCATGCCGTCAAGAAAGAACCGGGATCGGCGTACTATCCCCCGGTCAGCCGATGATGCGCTACACTTCCGGCCATCCCACCATCCCCGAGGGTTTCCATGGCCAAGCTGCTGGTGCACGAAAGCGCGGGAGTCCGCGAATTCGAGATCGTGGATAACGAAGTCCACATGGGACGCGAGCTGGACAACACGCTCCGCCTGCCGGATCCCAGCATCAGCCGCCACCACTGCGTGCTCCGCAAGGTGGACTCGGGCTATGAGATCCAGGATCTCCAGAGCAGCAACGGCGTGCTGGTGAATGGCAACCGGGTGCAGTCATCCCCCCTTCGGAACGGCGACCGCATCACCCTGGGTCAGATCCAGCTCACCTTCCAGGATCCCCTTTCCGAAGTGGGGGCCACTCTGGCGGTGAGCCGGGAGGAGGCCCCCAAGCCCCCCCTGGGCACCGTGCGGATGTCCGCGGATGAGCTGGCCGCCATCCATACCGGAAAGCCTCCCGCCGAGGCCCATGCTGCCGCCCCGGCCCAGCCCTCCACCGGCCCCGTCCCGGTCAGGGTCGTTCCCCCGGTGGCGCCGCCGCCGGCGCCCAGGCCCGCACCCGGCACGGACCCATCGCCCCTGCCCGGGTTCGTCCTGCCCTACCTGCCTTCCGTGCCCGATGACGCGAAGCCCACGGGCGAGCGGGGTGATTTCGGGTCGCGCCTGCTCGCCTACCTCATCGACATCGCGCCGCTGGTGGTCCTCTGGGTGCTCATCTTCGTGCTTCAGATGGTCCTGAGCGCCATTCTCGGCGCCGGCGCCTGCCTGGTGTCCGCGCTGATCGGCCTCCTGCACCTCGTCGCGGTCATCGGGTACGCCTGGTTCTTCCTCCCCTACTGCTGGATCAAGTTCGGGGCCAGCCCAGGCAAGAAGATGATGAAGCTGCGGGTGGTGCCCGAGGACAACCCCGTCGGCCGCATCGATGTGACCGGGGCCGTCCTCCGCATGGTCGGCCATCTGGTCAACGGCGTGCTGCTGGGCCTGCCCTACCTCATGATCCTGGGGGCGGAGCGCAAGGGCCTGCAGGACATCATCTCCAAGTCCCTCGTCATCAAGGTCGACCGCTGATGCGGGGGTGATCTGGCGCCGACGCCCGCTCTCGCGGGCGCCCTTCGTCTGGAGCGCGGATGATCCTCACCGGCAGGCAGATCCTCGAGGCCCGGGACCAGGGGAAGATCCGCATCGATCCCTGGTCGGACCGCCAGCTGAACCCCAACAGCTACAACCTGCGCCTGGGCGATGACCTGGCCGTCTACACCGAGCGCGAGCTCGACATGGCCAAGCCCAACGGCATCGAGTTCCTGAAGATCCCCGCCGAGGGACTGCTGCTGAAGCCCGGAACCCTCTACCTGGGGCGCACGCTGGAGTACACCGAGACCCACGGCATGGTGCCCATGCTGGAGGGCCGCAGCAGTGTGGGGCGCCTGGGCCTCTTCGTCCACGTCACCGCGGGCTTCGGCGACATCGGCTTCTGCGGCTTCTGGACCCTGGAGATCAGCTGCATCCAGCCCGTGCGCATCTACGCCGGCGTGGGCATCTGCCAGATCTTCTACCACACCGTCAGCGGCGAGTACGAGAGCTACGAATCCGGGAAATACCAGCGCAACTCCGGCATCCAGCCGTCGATGCTGTGGAAGGATTTCGTGAAGGAATGAGCGCCGGATCCCAATCCAGCCCACCACCGGCCCGGGGGGGGGGGGGGGGCCCCCGGGCCGGGGGGGGGGACCGCCCGGGGGCCCCGGCCCGGGGGGGGACGGGCGGGAACCCAATCCCCCCCCCCCCCGGCCAGGCGGCGCTTCTGCGCCGCCTGGCCGGTGGTGGCGAACGGACGGGGCGCCTAGGCCTGGGTGCTCATGAGCTTGTTGAAACCGGCGACCTTGACCCACCAGATGATGAAGCAGACCAGGGCCACAGGACCCGCCAGCATATTGACGAGCGGAACGAGGCCGCAGCACTGCGCGATGCAGGCGATCAGGCCGATGGTGTAGCCGGCATCCTCGACGTTTTTCCCGTTCTCCGCCGCCCAGCTCTTGATGGAGTCGGAGACATTCTTCACGACGAAGAAGTGCCACACGAGGTTGAAGAGTGGGATGAGCATCAGCCAGACCATGCCGGGTTTCATCTTCTGGTGGCGCTCCCCGGCCAGGTCCAGGGCCTTCTGCATCGTCAGGATGTAGAAGATCGCGATGGCCAGGGCGATCGCCGCGCCCAGCAGGACGAAAATCAGGCAGCCTCCGCCCAGCATGGCCGCCAGGGCGTTGGAATCGGAATGAGACATGAAACCTCCTCGGGAAAGGCAGAATCCAGCCTTGGGATACGATCAGGAACAACAGCGTGAAACGGGTGTCTCGCCAAAGCTTAGTGGCGGGATGGGCGGGATACAAGCAGCTTGAGCGGACCTTCGATGGAGGTCCGCCTCGGTCGGTAGGGATGGCCCATGCCCCTACATCGATCCGTGGGGGGCCGGCTGGGTGTCCTGAGCCCACACCACCTCAAAGGGGCGCACCTCCTGCTCGATGCCCTTGAGGAGGAACCCCTCCAGCGGACGCAGCTGCTCCAGGCCCACCAGCTCGGCGGTGCGGGGGCCGACGACGATCTGGCCGGGCTTGGCCACGCCGCTCTCCAGGCGGGAGGCCAGGTTCACGGTGCTGCCCATGACCGTGTAGTCCATGCGCTTCTCGCAGCCGATGTCGCCTGCGAAGGCCTCGCCGCTGTTAATGCCGATGCGCATTCGCAGTTCGGGATAACCCTCGGGCCGGGCCGCGTTGAGGGCCCGCAGCGTCTCCTGCATGGCGGCCGCGGCCTCCACGGCGTGCTTCGCGTGGTCCGGGTCGGGGTTCGGCGCCCCGAAGAAGGCCATGATGGCGTCGCCGATGTACTTGTCGAGCGTTCCGCCCCGGCTGAAGATCTGGTCCGTCATGGCCTCGAAGGTGCGGTTCAGGATGCCCGCCAGCACCAGGGGCTCCATGCCTTCGCTCATGCGCGTGAAGCCCGAGATGTCCGCGAAGAGCACGCTGATCTGGCAGCGCTGGGCCTGGAGGGCGGGCGCCTCCTTGCTCTGGCTGGACTTGAGGATCTGATCCACCACGGCGGGACTGTGGTACCGCTCCAGCCGCTGGCGGAACTTGGCCTCCCGCTCGCGCTGGATGCCCACGGCGGCGAAGTTGGCCATGGCGCTGAGCAGGTGCTCGTCCTCACGCTTGAAGCTGCCCTTGCTGAGGCTCGTCTCCAGGTAGATGACGCCCAGCGCCTGGTTCTCCACGATGAGCGGGGCGCAGAGGGCCGAGGTGATGCCATGGATCTTGATGCTCTCGCCGGCGCTGAAGCGGGGGTCCATGCGGGCGTCCGTGGTCAGGATGGCCACGCGATCCTTCATGGCCGTGCGGGCGATGGTGCGGCTGATGGGGTTGGGGTTCAGGCCGGGCTGCTCCTCCCAGGCCAGCTCAGGCACCAGCTCGCCAGCGGCGTCCGCCAGAAGGATGAACCCGCGCTGGCAGGGGATCTGGGACGTCACCAGGCTCATGACGGACTCCAGCAGCTCCGCCAGGCCCGCGGCCCGGAGCAGGGTGCCCGCCATGGTGGCGAGGCGCTGGAACAGGGAGACCGCCTCGCCCGCCGGATGCTGGCCGCTGGCCTGGGCCAGCATGGCCTCCAGGCTGGCGTGGGGCACGAGGATGGAGCCCGAGGCGTCGAAGGCGCGGTCCTCCAGCGAAATCCTCGAGGTGCCCGCTCTGGGGGCGAGGTTGAAGCTCAGGCCGGAGGCCGGTCCCGCAGGGTCGCCCTCGGCCACCCACTTCACCACGGCCTCGCCCAGGAGCACCGTATCGCCGGGATGGAGCGGCGCCGGTTCCGCCAGGGTCACGCCGTTCAGGGAGGTCCCGTTGAGGGACTTCATGTCCATCACGTGGGGCTGGCCATCCTTGAGGAAGATCCGGGCGTGGACCCGGCTCACGGCATTGGCCTGGATGCGGATCGTGGCCTGGTCACCCCGGCCGATGGTCACGCCCTCCTCCGTGAGGGTCACGGGGTGCAGGGCACCGTCAACCTGGAGGGTGAGCTTCATGGCCAATCCGGAGGGGGTGCTGAGTTTAGCACGCGCTGCAGACCTCATCGGCCGGACGCGGTATTCTATGAGGTTCCACCTGAAGGTGGCTGGAGATCCGTTGACCAAAGTCGGTTTCATGTCCCTGGGCTGCCCCAAGAACCTGGTGGATTCGGAAGTCATGCTGGGCCACCTGCGGCTCAAGGGCTACCAGATCACCCCCGTGCTGGAAGAGGCCCAGGTGCTGGTGGTGAACACCTGCGGCTTCATCGATGCGGCCAAGCAGGAGAGCGTCGAGGCCATCCTCCAGGCCGCCTCCATGAAACAGGAAGGCGCCTGCGAGAAGCTCATCGTCGCCGGCTGCCTGGTGGAGCGCTACCGCGACGAGCTCATGACCGAGATGCCCGAGATCGACGCCTGCATCGGCACCCGCGACATCGAGCAGATCGCCGAAGTCATTGGCGCCGGCGCGTCCTTCGAGCTGAACCCCAACCCCGACTATCTCTACACCGAGGCCAGCCCCCGGATGCTGACCACCCCCAAGGCCAGCGCCTACCTGAAGATCAGCGAGGGCTGCGACCACGCCTGCGCCTTCTGCGTCATCCCCCAATTGCGCGGTGCCCAGCGGAGCCGCAGCATCGAGAGCGTGGTGGCCGAAGCGGGGAACCTGGTGGCCCAGGGCGTGCTGGAGATCAGCCTCGTGGGCCAGGACACCACGGACTACGGCCGCGACTTCGGGGATCCCGATGCCCTGGAGAAGCTCGTCCGGGCCCTGGGCCAGGTGGAGGGCCTGCGCTGGTTCCGCATCCACTACGCCTATCCCAACCGCCTCACCGACGGCCTGCTCCACGCCATGGCCGAGACGCCCAACTGCGCCCGCTACCTGGACATGCCCCTCCAGCACGCGGACGCCGCCATCCTCAAGGCCATGGCCCGGGGCGGCAGCCGCCCCCAGTTTCTGAAGCTCATCGAGAAGGTGCGCCGCATTGTGCCGGGCATCGCCATCCGCTCGAACTTCATCGTGGGCTTCCCGGGCGAGGACGAGGCCGCCTTCGAGGAACTGAAGGCCTTCGTGAAGGAGGCCCGCTTCGAGCATGTGGGGGTCTTCACCTACAGCCCCGAGGAAGGCACCACCGCCCACGCCCTGGGCGACCCCGTGCCGAAGCGCACCAAGGAGGCCCGCAAGCGGCGTCTCCTCGAGCTGCAGCAGAAGATCGCCCGGGAGAAGAACCAGGAGAAGGTGGGCCAGGTCATCGACGTGCTGGTGGAAGGCGCCCACGAGGAGACGGACCTCCTCGTGAAGGGCCGCCACCAGGGCCAGGCCCCCGAGATCGACGGCAACGTGCTGCTGGTGGATGGCGCGCCCCAGGTGAACACCATCCAGAAGGTGCGCATCGTGAAGGCCCACGCCTACGACCTCATCGGCGAAGTCGAAGCGGGGGGCCTGGAGGCGAGCACAGCCTCCTACGAGCAGGCGTTTCGGAACCGCCAGCGGTCCTAGTCGGGGCCTTCCTGGCGTCAACGCCCGGCCGGGTGCCCCGCGTCTGAGGCTGCCCCGCAGCCCCAGATGCGACCTGGCTCGGGGTTGAGGCCCACGCCTACGACCTCATCGGCGCAGTCGAAGCGGGGGGCCTGGAGACCATTAACTCCGCCGATGAGGCGGCCTTCCGGTCGAAGCGTACAGTCCCCTGGTCCGCCCCTGCTCACACCCTCAACGCCAACCCGGCTAACCTGTGAGTCACCTCTCTGCACGACCTTCATAGGAGCGTCCATGCGCATGTCCGCCCTGGCCTGCCTGTTACCCATCGGCCTCGCCCTGCTCGCCGCCCTTCAGGCCACGCCGCTGACCGCCCAGGCCCCGGCCAAGGCCAAGGCGATCGGCCCCAAACCCGACGATCCCCGAGCCAAGGATCCCAAGGCCATCGGTCCCAAGCCGGACGATCCCAAGGGCAAGAACGCCAAGGCCATCGGCCCCAAGCCGGACGATCCCAAGGGCAAGGATGCCAAGGCCATCGGTCCCAAGCCGGATGATCCCAAGGGCAAGGACACCAAGGCCATCGGCCCCAAGCCGGATGATCCGCGCGGCAAGGAAGCCAAGCCCGCGGCCAAGCAGGTCCCCGCCAAGCGCTGAGGGTTCCGGAACCAGGCGGAGGAGGCCTAAACGGACCCCGAAGGGCCTCGTAGGACTTTGAGAACCGTTCTCCGGGGATCTTTCATGCGCCATCCGGCCCTGGCCTTCGCCTGCCTGCCCATCCTGGCCTCCCAGGCCCCCCATCCGCCCCACGTGGCCATCCCCCGGCTGGCCCAAGCGCCTTCCATGGCCCGCGATGCGGACCTCTCCACCTGGAAGGAGGCGCTGGTCCTCACCGAGTTCGGCATGATCATGCCGGACGACCAGGGCGAGAACCGCTGGCCCACCATCGTCCACGTGGGCTGGGGCCCCGACGCGCTCTACGTCGCCGTGGAGGCGAAGGATCCCGAGCCTTCGAAGATCCACGCCGCCCGCCACATGCGCGACACCAACAACGGCGACTTCGACTTCGTGGGCGTGGACCTGGACCCCTCCGGCAAGGGCCAGAGCATTGTCCGCCTGTTCGTGACGCCCCTCGGCGGCCAGATCGACGAGATCATGACGGACAGCACGGGCGAGAACGCCTCCTACGACTGTCTCTGGGATTCCACCGGCGTGCTGACGCCGGACGGCTACGTCGTGAAGATGCGCATCCCCTACAGCAGCCTGCGCCGGCGGCCCGGCGACTGGGCCTTCCGCATCCTGCGCATCATCCCCCGGGAGCGGCGCTACGGCATCTCCTGGCCCCGCATGAGCAAGGACGTGCAGTGCGACATCTGCCAGATGGCCCGGATCTCCGGCGCCCCGGTGGACAAGCCCGGCTCGCCCTTCCTGGTGATCCCCTTCGCCACCTACAGCCGCACCCAATCGCTGGAGACCGATCCAGCTGCCCCGGTGGAATCCAAGGCCCGCCTGGGCATGGATGTCCGGTACGCCACCACGGCCCTCACCTTCGAAGGCACCTACCGCCCCGACTTCGCCACGGCGGACGCGGACGTGGACCCGCTCCAGATCAACAGCCGCTTCAAGGTGTTCTATCCCGAACGCCGCCCCTTCTTCCTGGAGGGCATGGACCTGCTCTCCCCTCCGGCAGCCCAGCGACAGTTCTTCAGCCGCTCCATCCAGAGCCCCCTCTACGGCCTCAAAGCCTCGGGCCAGGGCTCCCTGGCCAGTTGGACCGTGCTCCATGCCAAGGACGAGGATGGCGGCCTCATGCTGAGCGCCAACGGCGCCCAGGGCGTCGAGGGCCTGCCCACCCGCGACACGGCGGCGGCGTTACGTTTCCAGCTGGACGGCCGGGGCTCCGGCCTCTCTTTCCTCGGCACGGACAAGCGCCTCCAGGGCGGGCCGGATGCCACCGGGGGGCTGATCGGCGGCCAGAGCGGCGGCCTCTACCTGGATCAGTACCTGGGCTCCGAGTTCCACTTCATCGGCAGTGCCATGACCGCCACCTCGCACCTCCCCCAGGCCGACGGCAGCCTCCTCTCCCAGCGCGGCACCTCTACCTCCGCTGAGCTGGACTGGAACACTCGCCACTGGTTCGCCTCGGCCGTCAGCCAGACCACCAGCCCCGGCCTGGTGTTGGTCTCGGGGTTCACGGACCTCCGGGGCTACCGCCAGCAGAACGGAACCTTCGGCTGGCAGGGCAACTGGAACGGGGGGAGGTTCTCCCAGGCGAACCTCTACCTGCGCGCCCGCCGCCTCGTGTGGTGGGACGGCAACCCCTTCGACCGCGCCGTGGGCCTGAGCACCTATGTGGAGACCGCCGACCGCTGGGCCTGGAGCCTGGACTGGGACATCGCGGGACGCACCTGGGCGGACGACGAGGTGACCTCCAACGCCACCCGGAACCTCAACATGGCTCTGAGCTGGAAGAAGCTCAGCTGGGCCCAGATGCTGGCGCGGGTCGTCCGCGGACGCACCATCGACCTGGCCTCGGGCGCCCCGGCGCGCATCGACACCCTCAGCTTCAGCTCCCGTGGGGCGGTCGGGGACGTGTGCTACGACCTCTCCGCGCAGAAGACCGAACTGAACCGCGAGTCCGATGACCTGCTGCTCGTGCGGGCGCGGAAGCTGGCTGCCACGGCCACCTACCAGATGCCGCGGTTCTTCTACCTGAAGACCCAGGCCTTCGTGGTGCGGTACGACGGCTCCGAGATCGACGGGGTGGACAAGTTCCTCAAGGCCTTCCTGGGCTGGCAGCCCAATGCCTTCACCAATGCCTACGTGGGCTGGTCGGGCCAGCGGCGGCGGGATCCCCTCGCCATCCTGCCCAGCGAGCGGATGGTGGAGCGGGGGCTCTTCGCCAAGCTGGCCTGGGCCATGCAGTTCTGAAGCGGGGGAAGGCTACACTGGTGGGATGCTGCAGTTCCGCAACCTGACCCGCGCCTATGAACTGGGCGGCGAGCGCGCCGGCGTGTTCGGCGTGTCGCTGACGGTGCCGAAGGGCTGCCTGGCCGTCCTGGCCGGGCCCAGCGGCAGCGGCAAGACCACCCTGCTCCAGCTGGCGGGTCTGCTGGACCAGCCTGACGAGGGCGCCGTCCTGCTGAATGGACAAGAAGTGTCCAGCCTGTCCGAGCGGGAGCGCTGTGACCTGCGCCTGCGGCACCTGGGGTTCGTGTTCCAGGCCTTCAACCTGGTGCCGGTGCTGTCGGCCCTGGAGAACGTGATGCTGCCCCTGCACCTTCAGGGCGTCGCCGAAGCCGAGGCCCGCCGCCGCGCCGAGCGGGCCCTGGACCGCGTGGGCCTCGCGGACCGCCTGCACCACCGCCCTGGCCAGCTGAGCGGCGGCCAGCAGCAGCGCGCGGCCATCGCCCGCGCCCTGGCCCCGGATCCGCTGCTGGTGCTGGCCGATGAGCCCACCGCCAGCCTGGACCACGCCCACGGCGGTCCGCTCATGGACCTCATGGCCGAGTTGGCCGCCGAGCGCGGCGCCACCTTCCTCGTGGCCAGCCACGATCCCGCCGTCATCGCCCGGGCCAACCATGTCTTCCGCCTCGCCGACGGAAAGCTCATCGAGGAAGAGCACCTGTGATCCTCCCGCGCCTGGCCCTCCGCAACCTGCTGCGCCAGCGGCGCCGCACGGCGCTCACCCTGATGGTCGTGGTGGCGGGTTTCCTGGCCCTGGCCCTGGCCGGGGGCTTCATGGCCCAGACCTTCCAGGGCCTGTCCGATTCGGCCATCCGCGGTGGCCTGGGCCACCTGCAGGTGATGCCGCCGGGGGCCCTGGAGGGCGACGAGGCCCAGAGCCTGGAGAAGGCCCTGCCTGATGGCGAGGCTCTGGCGGCGCGGCTCCGCCGGGATCCTGCCGTGGCGGAGGTGCTGCCCCGCACCCAGTTCATGGGGCTGCTGTCCAGTGGCGCGAAGAGCGTGGCCTTCCTGGGCACCGCCGTGGACCCCGTGCTCGAGCCGAAGCACATGGCCTGCCTCGATGCGCTGAAGAATGGCGCCAAGGCCCCGGGCGGCGCGGGTTCCCGCTGGCTCTCCGCCGACCCCTCGGCCCGCGAGGTGATCCTCGGCGCGGGTCTGGCCCGCAGCCTGGGGGCTTCCGTGGGCAGCCTGCTCACGCTCATGTCCACTACCCGCGACGGCGCCCTGAACGCTGTGGATGTGGAAGTGGTCGGCCTCCAGGATCTGGGCCTGCGGGAGCTGAACGACCGCCTCCTTACCGTGAGCCTCGCCACCGCCGGCCAGCTGGTGGACGCCGGCTCCGCCCGATCGCGGCTGTCCGTCGTGCTGAAGCGCCCCCAGGACACCGCCGCCGAGCTCGCGCGGATCCAGGCCCTCCTCCCGGAAACCTCGGTGAAGCCCTGGTTCGAGCTGGCCTCCTTCTACCGCCAGGTGAAGCTGCTCTACTACGCGATCTTCGGGTTCATGGGCCTCGTGCTGTTCCTGGTGGTGCTGCTGGCCACGGCCAACACGCTGCTCATGTCCGTCATGGAGCGCGTCCGCGAGTTCGGCGTCCTGCGCGCCATGGGCCTCCAGCCGGGCCAGCTGGTGGCCCTGCTCCAGTGGGAGGGCGCATTCCTGGGCCTCTTCGGGAGCCTCCTGGGCCTGGCGGCGACGCTGGTGCTCCGCGCCGGTCTCAATGCCCTGCACATCCAGATGCCCGCCCCGCCCGGCACCAGCCACGGCTATGAGCTGGACATCCACTTCGTCCCGATGGTGTATGCGATCGTGGCCCTCGGCCTGCAGGCGACGCTCCAGCTGAGCGCCCTCTTCCCGGGCCTGAAGGCCGCGCGGCTGCGCATCGTGGAGGCCCTGCGGCATGTATAGGGCCCCCCGTCCCGCCTGGTGGCTCGCCACCGGATTCGGCAGCGGCTACCTGAAGCCGGCGCCGGGCACCTGGGGGAGCCTGGCTGGAGTGGCGGCTTGGCTCGGGCTGGTGTGGATCGTCCGGGGCTGGGCCCTCCCATCCTGGACCCTCCTCGCGGCTCCCCTGGCCCTCACCCTGATGGCTGTCTGGGCGGCGGATGGCGTGGTGCGGGAGACCGGCCAGAAGGATCCCTCGTTCGTCGTGGCCGATGAGTGGGCCGGCGTCTGGATCGCCCTGACGCCCCTGCTCTTCACCATGACGCTCCAGCCGCAGCCGTGGAGCCTCTGGGCCGCGCGCCTGGTGGCGCCGTTCCTGCTCTTCCGCCTCTTCGACATCTGGAAGCCGGGCGTGGTGGACCGCTCCCAGCACCTGCCTGGGGGCTGGGGCGTGGTGCTGGACGATGTCCTCGCCGGCCTCCTCGCCGCCCTCCTCGTCTGGCCCCTGGACCGCTGGCTGGGCGCGCAGTCGCTGCTGCATCCGGGGCTGTGGCGGTAGCAACAGAACCACTCTCGCAGAGATCGCAGAGGAAGCAGAGAATGCGGAGCATGAACGCCTCTCTCCGCGTGCCTCCGCCATCCTCCGCGTGAACTTTTCAATCCAGCTTCAGCCCGCCGTTTCTTCCAACAGCCGCTTCCACACGGCGGGCTCACTCAGCCGCCCCGTTTCGTCGAAGTGCCGGCTCTCGATGAGGTAGCGGTAGCCCTGCTCGGTGAGGAAGAGCTGGCGGTTGCGGGCGAACTCCTGCTCGGTGGTGTCGCGGCTGATGAGCGAGTAGAAGTAGCTCACGTTACGCTCGCCCTTGGGGCGCAGGATGCGGCCCAGGCGCTGGGCCTCCTCCTGCCGCGAGCCGAAGGTGCCGCTCACCTGGATGGCTACGCTGGCGTCCGGCAGGTCGATGGCGAAGTTGGCCACCTTGCTGACGATGAGAATCCGCAGGTCGCCTTCGCGGAAGCGGCGGAAGAGGACTTCGCGTTCCTTCTCGGGCGTCTGCCCCGTGAGTACGGGCGCATTGAGCCGCTCCCCGATGATGCGGAGCTGCTCGAGGTACTGCCCGATGATGAGGATGTTGTCCTTCGGATGGCCCGCCAGCAGCTCGTCCATCACCACCAGCTTCAGGCTGTTCTCGCTGGCGATGCGGAAGCGCTGGCGCTGATCCGCCACGGCGTATTCCATGCGCTCGTCCGTGGGCAGGGGGACGCGGATCTCCAGGCAGTGGGCCGTGGCGATGAAGCCATCCTTCTCCAGCATCTTCCAGGGCACATCCACCCGCTTGGGGCCGATGAGGCTGAAGACATCCTCCTCCTTGCCGTCCTCCCGTACCAGGGTGGCCGTGAGGCCCAGTCGCCGCTTGGCCTGCAGCTCCGCCACCGCCCGAAACACCGGGGCGGGCAGCATGTGCACCTCGTCGTAGATCACCAGGCCCCAGTTGGCGGCCTCGAAGAGCTTGAAGTGCTCGAAGGGCCCCGTCTTGCTCTTGCGGTAGGTGAGGATCTGGTAGGTGGCGATGGTGACGGGCTTGATCTCCTTGGTGTCGCCCGTGTAGAGGCCCACCTGGTCCTCGGTGAGCGTGGTCTTGTCGAGCAGCTCCTGCTTCCACTGCTTCACGGCGGTGCCATTCGTGGTGAGCACCAGGGTGTGGGTCTGCAGCGTGCCCATGCAGCCGATGCCGATGACGGTCTTGCCCGCCCCGCAGGGCAGGACCAGCACGCCCGCGCCGCCATCGGGCCCGCCGCCGGCGTGGAAGACATCCACCGCCGCCTGCTGGTAGTGGCGCAGGCCGAAGGCTTTGCCGTTCTGCTTGGTGATGGGCGCAAGCTCGAAGGGCAGCGGGTCGCCGGGCTTGTAGCCGGCCATGTCCTGCACGGGATGGCCCAGGCGGATGAGCTGCAGCTTCACCTCGCCGCGCATGCCTGTGTTCAGGAAGATGCCCTTCTCGTCCGGATAGGGCTCGGCCAGCATCCCCTGCAGCGACTTCTGGTTCTCCAGCTCCCAGAACAGGCCGCGGTCATCCATCTCCAGGGCCAGCCGGTCGCCCTTGGCCACCAGGCGCAACTTGCCGTAGCGGGTGCCGTGGTCCTCGATCTCCTGCAGCAGGTTCTGCGGCACCGGGTACTTCGACCAGGTGTTCAGGGTCTCGATCATGTCCACGCAGGCCACACCGGAAGCCGAGGCATTCCACAGGCTCAGGGGGGTGATGCGGTAGGTGTGGATGTGCTCGGGACTCTTCACCAGCTCCGCGAAGCGGGCCAATTCGTCGCGCACCTGCTCGAACGCCGGGTGCGCCACCTCGAGCAGCAGCGTGCGGTCGCTCTGGACGATCAGCGGATTGTCGGGACGGAGGGCGATCACGGTGGCAGCAGACCCAAACCTTCAGCCTAGGGGCCCCGGGGGAAAGGGTCAACGACAGGCTCTGGCCGGAGGTCCGGCCTGGTCCGTAAAAGCCAACTGGCACGGGGCTTTGGCTGTCGTATAGTTTGAATTCCCCCCGGCCCCGACACACACTCCCCCCCGAGGCCCCCGGGCGGCCCTACCTGGAGGCGCCATGAACGGCCGGGCGATCCCATTCCTCTCCCTTCTCATCCTGGCCTCGGCGCTCTCCAGCCTCGCCGCGCAGGAGGGGAACCCCGCCGAACGCCGCCGCGAGCTGCCCTACCGCCTGAGCCCCCATGCCCTCGGTGGCCACGACCGGGCGGACCTGCGACGGGACTGGAACCTCTTCTGGTTCGGCGGTCTCGTGGGGCCCGACTATCTGGACTACAAGAACCGGCTCGCCGCGCAGGAGGCCGGCACCTGGACGCCCCGCCGCCTCCAGGGCTCCGGATCCGCCCTCCCTTCCGCCCAGTCGCTGACCGACTCCCCGCTGCCCGCGACCCAGTCGACCGGCCCCGCAGGCGTGGGGGGGACCTGGACCAACCTGGGCCCCTTTTCCCAGCTCACCAGCACGACGCCTGACATCGACAGCGGCCGTCCGGTGGCCATCGTGCCCCACCCCACGGCGGCCACCCTCTACCTGGCCACCAGCGGCGGCGGCGTGTTCCGCTGCGACAACGCCAATCCGGCCGCCTCGGGTGATTGGACCTGGTACTCCGTGACCGACGCCCTGCCCACCAGCAGCAGCGGCGGCAATGTCTCGGTGGGCGCCCTGGCCATGAGCCCCGCCGATCCCAACACCCTCTACCTCGGGGCGGGCGACGCCTTCGACGCCGAGGGCCGCGGCTTCTTCAAGACCACGGATGGCGGCACCACCTGGACCGCCGCCCCCACGGCGAGCCTTGGCAGCGCCACCCGCTCGTACGCCATCCTCCCCCTGGACGCCAGCCGCGTCCTCTGGGGCACCAACAGCGGCCTCCGGATCTCCACGGACGGCGGTACCACCTTCGCCACAGCCGCCGGAGGCCCCGCCACGGGGCAGGTCTGGTCCCTCCAGAAGGTGACCTCTACGGACCTCCTCTGTTCCGTGGAGGTCACTCCAAGCGGTGCGACCAACGGCACCGGAACTATCTACTACTCCACCAATGCCGGCACCTCCTGGACGCTGGCCACCCTGCCCAGCACCGCCACCCTCGGCTTCACCCCCGGCCGCATCACCATCCAGGCCGCGGGTGACGGCGCCACGGCCTACGCCATCCTCGAGGACACCACCACCAGTCCCAGCAGCACCACGGTCGCCCGAGGCGTCCTCAAGAGCACCGACAAGGGCGTGACCTGGACCTGGCAGGCGGCCCCCACGGCGAGCGGCGGCCTCTTCCAGGGGACCGGGCCGCAGATGGGCACCGACGGCGGGCAGGGTTGGTACAACCACGGCCTCGCAGTGGATCCCAACAACCCGTCCCGCCTCTTTGTCGGGGCCAACCTCGCCCTCTACCGCTCGATTGATGGCGGCCTGAACTGGGTCCAGCTCACCCACTGGTACGGCAGCGGCCATGTCTACGCCCATGCGGACTTCCACGCCGCAGCCTGGTCGCCGACTGGAACCACCCTCTATGTCGCCAATGACGGCGGCTTGGCCGTGATGCTGCAACCCTTTATCGCGACGATCCCCACCGCCTCCTTCGACCTCACCTTCCTCGACAACCGCCGCAACAAGGGCCTGGCCTCCCACCTGGCCTACAACGTCGGTTCCACCGCGGCGGCCAGCCCCTCGGATTCCAGGTGGCGCATCTCCCTGGGCCTCCAGGACGACGGCACGCGGCTCCGCCAGCCCAACACCCCGGGAACGGCACTCACCGGCACCGAAGGCACCTTCGAGGACATGATCGGCGGCGACGGCTTCGCCACCCTGTTCCATCCCTCCAACGGGGATCAGGTCCTGGGCAGCATCTACTACACGGACATCTACCGCAGCACCAATGGCGGGGCCAGCTTCAGCGAATCCATCACGGGGATCACGGAGGCCAACAACAAGGATCTCGCGCCCTTCGCCCCCAAGGTGGTCCCCGGCGATGCGGCCCACCCGGCGGTGGTCTACACCTCCACCAACGGGAAGATCTACCAGAGCGTCAATTTCGGGGCCAGCTGGAGCGCCCTCGGCACCAGCGGCCTTCCCACTCCCCTCGACACCTCCTCCACCGCCACCATCACGCCCACCCCGCTGTTCATCCGGAACCTGGCGGCCTCCTCCCTCAGTGCGAGCATCCTCGGCATCGCCGGCAACCAGTCCCGGGTCTTCCTGACTTCCAACGGCGGCTCCAACTGGTCCCAAGCCGGCGCCCTGCCCGGAGTCGCCAGCTACCTGAGCTGCATCGAGTTCGATCCCGCCGCGCCCTCCACCATCTACGTGGGGTCGGTGGCACCCAGCGCTACGGCCAACCACCTGTGGAAGAGCATCAATGGCGGCGCCAGCTGGGTTGCCATCGACGGCAGCTCCACCACCAGCAACGGTCTGCCGTTCGGCATTCCCGTCCACGTGGTGAAGGCCGATCCCGTGACCGCCCAGAAGGTGTACGCCGGGACGGACTTCGGCGTGTATGTGAGCAGCAACGGCGGGTCGACCTGGAGCCGCTTCGGCAGCAACCTGCCCCTGGTGGCGGTGCGGGACCTCTACCTCGCCCCGGACGGCAGCTTCCTCCGCGCCGCCACCTTCGGCCGGGGCGTGTGGGAACTCAGGACCGCCGGCCTGCTGGACCTGAACGCCGATGGCGTCAAGGACGTGCGCGACCTGCTCTTCTTCGCGAAGTACTACGGGACCACCAACGCCACCTGCGATCTGAACGGCGATGGGACCGTGAACGACGCGGACCTCACCCTCCTGCTCGCCGGCCTGTGAGGAGCTGAACATGACCCCGACCCACAAACTCCTCACCGGCTGTGCCCTTCTTGCCCTGGCGGGCCTCCTGGCCTGCGGCGGCGGCGGGGGCGGCTCCTCGGCCCCCGCGACGGTGACTCCAGCCACGGCCACCAGCCTGAGTTACACCGATCCGACCTCCAGCACCTTCCTGCTCAGGAAGAACCCGGCACTCTCCACGCCCACCCACCTGGTCCTGGAACTCGTGGGACCGGCCTCCGCGACGGGCAGCGGCGTCAGCGCCTCGTTCACCGTGGATGCGACCAAGGTGGCCTGGGTGAACGTCGCCGCCAGCGATCCGGCCAACACCTTCGTCCAGAACGGCACGGCCTTCACCCTCGGCGCCTCACCCCAGATCCTCCTGGGCAGGGTCGCCAGCGGCACCCTCCAGGTCACGGCCGCGCAGAAGGGCACGGGCAGCCCGGTCTCGCTGAACGCCCCCCTGCTGCGCATCGCCCTCGACCTCAAGGCCTCCCAGACCGTGGGCGCCGTCCCCTTCAGCGCCGACGGCACCAAGTGCCAGGTGCTCGACGGCACGGGCACCATCGGGCCCATGGCCGTCTCCGTCGGCACCCTCGCCGCCCAGTGACGCGCAGAATGATGCATCCTTAACCCGCCAAGCCCGACTCAAGGATCTCCTGGATCCCTCACCACCTGGATTCATGGGGCCCGCATTCAGGAGCCGCCATGTTTTCCACCCCGATCCACGCCCTCGCCTTCGCCGCCCTGGCCCTGTTCGTGGCCTGCGGCGGGGGTGGCTCGTCCGCACCGCCACCCCCTTCCCCGACGCCCACGATCAGCGCGGTCACTCCCACTCATGGAAGTCCCGGTACGACCGTGGTCCTCGCGGGGACGAACCTGCTGGGGACCACGGCGGTCTCCTTCAATGGGCAGCCCGCCTTCTCCTACCTGGTCGTGAGTGCCTCCGAGATCGACGCCGTGGTCCCGGCGACCGCCGCCACCGGCGCCCTCCAAGTCACCACGCCCAATGGTTCGGCCACCTCGCCCTCCTTCACGGTGGACGCTCCCCAGGCGCCCAGGATCTCCTCCTTCGCCCCGGCCCTCCTCTCGTCCGGGACCGTGGTCACCCTCACGGGCCTGCATTTCGTGGGAACCACCCAGGTCCAGTTCAACGGCGTCAATGCCACCGCGTTCACCGTCACCAAGGACAGCGAGATCCGGGCCACCGCCCCCTCCGGGCTGACGGCCGGGAGCATCTCCGTGACAACCCCCGGGGGCACCGCCACCACCGCGACCCCCTATGCGGTCAACAACACCATCCAGGTGCTCATGAACACGGGCTTCGAGCAGGCCTCGCCCATCATCTGGAAGGGGGACATCGGCGTCATCCAGGGGGCTTCGACCCGCCAGCCGGATGCGGTGCCGCACACGGGGACCAAGTTCGCCTGGCTGGGCGGGTACGGGTATGTCCAATCCGACCAGGTCACCCAGGACCTCTACATTCCGGCCACGGCCCTGTCCGCCACGGCCACCTTCTACCTGAAGATCGTCACCGCCGAGCCGGGGACCCTCGCCACGGATTCCCTCTTCGTGGAGGCCCTGGACACCTCAGGGGCCGTCCTGGGGCCCCTGCTCACCAAGACCAACCTGGACGCCGCCGACTACCGGGCCTATTCGGTCGATCTGCTGGCCTACCGGGGCAGGGTCATCCGCCTGTCCTTCCGGAGCCAGGAGGATGCCCAGAACGCCACCAGCTTCCTGCTGGACGATGTGGTGGCCACCATCGATGCGCCCAGCGCCGATCTCAAGCCGATCATCTCCAGCTTCACGCCCACCTCCGGCATCGCAGGTGAAGTCACCGTCCAGATCTCGGGAATGAACTTCTTCGGGCTGACCGGCGCGAGCATCGGAGGCGCCAGCCCGGGAATCACGCTCACGGACGGTACGGCTCTGGCCGCTGGCGTCCCCGCGGGCGCGGCCATCGGCAGCGCCCCCATCAGCCTTTCCAATGCCCAGGGTACGGGCACCTCCACGATGAACTTCTCCGTGATCTACGGAGTTCCTGTCGTTACGGGCATGAATCCGACCCAGGGCCCCGTGGGGACGCCCGTCATCGTCACGGGCACCTATCTGGGCTATCCCGGCACAACCCTGACCCTGAACGGCACGGCCCTCACGCCGACCAGCCTCAGCGCCAGCCAGATCGCCTTCACCGTGCCGGCGGGCGCCACTTCCGGCGACCTGGTCATCAGCACTCCCGGTGGGACCGTGGTCAGGACCTTCACGGTCAACACCGCCAGCAGCACCCTGGACCTCCACATCGAGAAGCTGCAGTTCACCCAGAGCACCCAGACCCTCGACAACGCCGTCCCCATCGTGGCCGGCAAGGACGGCCTGATCAGGGTCTTCGTCCTGGCCAACAAGCCGAATTCCGTGCTTCCGGTCGTGCAGGTCACCCTCTTGAACAATGGCGTGCCGGTGGCCGGCTATCCGAAGACCATCACCTCATCGGGCTACACCGCGGCCCTGTACCTCGATGAGAGCCTGCTTTCCAGCAGTCTGAACCTGGCGGTCCCCGGCACCGACCTCACCACCCCCACGGGCACCGGCTACAGCCTCCAGGCCGTGGTGGACCCCGCGGACGCGGTGCCCGAAGCCGACGAGACGAACAACTCCGCCACCGCGGCCCTGGGCGGAACCACGGTCCCGATCTTCCGGACCACGATCTTCCCGGTCGCGCTGGCCAGCGGGACCGGGAACATCACGGCCACCAACAAGGCCGCATGGGTCGCCCGGCTGGCGAAGATGTATCCGGTGGCCTCGGTCGACGTCGTGGTGGGGGCCACCTTCACCCCCTCGAGCGCCACCCTCACCTCCGACTCCACGCAATGGAGCACCCTCCTGAACGAACTCGCGACCAAGCACCGGATTGACGGCGTGTCGGATCGTTACTACTACGGGGCGGTCAACGTCAGCTACACCTCCGGGATCTCGGGAATGGGCTATGTCCCCAACGCCCCGTCGGACTCCTACCAGTACCGGACCGCCATCGGCTGGGACAAGACGGGCTACAGCGACGGAGGCAACTTCCCCGAAGTCTTCGCCCACGAGTTGGGCCACAACATGGGCCGCCCGCACAGCCCCTGCGGCAGCGCGGCCAATCCCGACCCCTACTACCCCTACCTCGGCGGGGTGATCGGCGTCTGGGGCTACGACACCACCACCGGCCAGCTGAAGTCCCCCACGGGCAACAAGGACATCATGGGCTACTGCTCCCCCAACTGGGTCAGCGACTACGTCTACCGGAAGATCCTCGATTTCCGGGGCGGCACGGGCGGGTTCCTCAAGGCCGCTGCGGAGGACACGCCCACGGCGGCAAACTCGACCTCCGCCCGGGAATGCCTGATCGTCCGGGGCATCCTCCACGCGGATGGGAAGGCCGAGTTCCTCCCGTCCTTCCGGACCCGGGCGCTGCCCTCCGCGGCCTCCCACGCGAAGGACTACACCCTGGAATGCGTGGACGCGGCCGGCCTGGCCGTGTTCACCGCCGCCCTCGAGGTGATGGAGCTGGGCTGCTCGCCCGACGGTCCCGTGCGGCACTTCGTGGCGGCCCTTCCGATCGATGCGGCCGTCCTCGATTCGGTCGCGGAGGTGAAGCTCCTCAAGGACAGCAAGGTCCTCGCCAGCCTTGGCACCACGGCCGGTGCGGCCCCGTCGCCCGAGGTCCAGCGCCTCTCGGAGGATAAGGTCCAGCTCACCTGGGACGCGATGGTCCATCCGGCGGCCCTGGTCCGCGACGCGGATACCGGCGAGGTCCTCGCCATTCTCTCCGGCGGTCGCCAGACATTCACGACCCGGGTGCAGCGCCTCGACCTGGCCCTCAGCAGCGGCGCCACGGGACGCCGCCCCCAGATCAAGGTCCTCGAATAGCGCGAAGGCATGCCGGGCGTTTTTTCCGCGTGAGCGTTCCCGGATTCCATGGGACACTGGAGGATCATCTGTACCCAGGTGTCCATGGCGTTCACCCACTATCAGCTCCTTTCGAACTGCTCGGATGAGCAGCTCAGGACCATCTGCGAGCGCCGCCGTCTGCCCATCCCCCTCCGCTGGGAGGATGAGGCCGAAGGGCGGGTGCGCCTGCTGAAGACCATGGTCTTCCACCTGGAGGACCACAAGCGCCTGTCCGACACCCTGGCCGACCTGGACAGCAGCTCCCTGGTGGCCCTGAAGCACCTCGCGGGCGAGGGCACGCTGCCGGCCCCGCCGGTGCTCGAGGCCCTCCGCGGATTGGGGCTGGTCCTGCCGGATGGCAAGGGCTGGACCGTGGCCGACCGCGTGGCCGACGCCCTCGACGACTTCGACGATGGCGCCCTGAACTTCCAGGCCCCCGAGGGCGTGAAGCTGCGGGCCGCCGAGCCCTTCCGGTTCTCCCTCGCCCTCACCAGCGTCCTCCTGCGCTGCGCGGCGGGCCTGCGCGTCCTGAAGGGCGGCCTGCCCGCCAAGAAGGAGCTGGGCCAGCTCATGCAGCGCAATGCCATGCTGCAGGAGGAGCAGGACGCCACCCTGCTCTTCACCCTGCTGCACCGCCTGGGCCTGCTGTGGAGCCGCGAGGGCCGCGTGGAGACCCTGCTGCCGGCCGTCACGAGCCATCCCCCCCGCTGGGTGGCCGAGCGCGCCTTCGCCAGCCTGCTGGAGCACGACCTCAAGGCCTGGGGCATGCCGCCCGCGGAGGACCGCCACTTCCTCATGCAGCACCTGCTGGAGCGCCGGGGCCAGACCCTCGCCGTCCAGCCCTTCCTGGCCTTCCTCAGGACCCTGCACCCCCTCGACGAAGAGCGCACCCGGGCCGTCTTCCTGCCGTTCCTGGGGCGCATGGGCATCATCCAGGCCGACGGGGGCTACGCGCACCTGCGGCTCACCGAGCACGGCGAGGCCCTGGCCCACGAGTACCTGCTGCGCGACCTGAAGGCCACCGCCGCCCACTGGCAGCCCCTGGAGTTCGATCAGCCCATGATCCTCCAGCCCACGCTGGAATTGCTGACCCCCCTGCTGCAGAACCCCCATCGCCTGCTGCAGCTGGCCCAGCTGGCGGACGTGGAAGCCCTTGATGCCATGGGCACCTTCCGCGTGAGCCACGCCACCCTGGTGCGCGCCCTGGACGCCGGCGTCCCCCTCGAGGAGCTCGGCCAGCGCCTGGGCGCCTCCACCCAGACCCTGCCCCAGCCCCTGCTCCAGCTGCTGGAGGATCTCTCCCGCCGCGTGGGCGAGGTGGAGGTCCACCAGGGCGTCCGGCTGGTGCGCGCCCGCACGGCCCACCTGGCGGATGAGCTGAAGCTGCGGCCGGAATTGGCCCCCCTGAAACTGGCCACTCTGTCCGACACCGTGCTGGAGGTGCGGGGCGACGGCAATGCCCATGCGCTGCTCAAGCAGGCGGGCTTCATGCCCAAACCCGGGCGGTTCCTGGCCCTGAGCGTGGATTCGGACGAGAAGTTCTACCTGTGGGCCCTGGCCGCCCTGGCCTTCGTGGACGAGAAGGGCATGAACCACCACCTGGAACCCGTACAGCAGATGGTGCGCTCGGCCCTCCAGAAGCTCCATGACGAGGACCCCGCCCTCTACCAGGAAGTGCAGCGTCGCATCCCCATGCTCCACCTGGGCGGCGAGGACCAGCTGGCCGAGGAAGTGCAGCGGATCCTCGAATACGCCGCGGGCCACACCCTCATGGTGGAACTCACCTACCTGCCCCCGGCCGCCCACCGCACGCAGCTGCGGCGGGTGTCGCCCCGCACCATCCAGGAGGACCACCTGCTGGCTTTCTGCCACCTCCACCAGGAGGAGATGGCCTTCCGGCTCACCCGCATCCAGGGCGTAAAGCTCCTGAACGAGCGCGGCTGGACCCCGGCGAACCACAGCCAAGCCGGATGAGGAAAGGAAGAGCCGGCGTGGCCGGCTCTTCCCCTCCCTCTTCCCCCCGGAAGCGCGGTGCTGCGGCTACTGCTGGGGCTTGGCCTTCACCCGCTGGTAGTCATCGCCCTGGAACTTCATGGGCTTTTCCACGGGGATGACCAGGTAGGGCTCGGCCTTGCGCCCGCCCTGCTTCGAGGCCAACTGAAGCTGCTGCTGGACTTCTTCCTTCGCCTGGCGCTCCTTGGCCACCTCGGCGGCGTGGGTGGCGGCCATGCGGGTGAGTTCCTGCTCCTGGCGCTGGGCCTGGAGGGCGAGCCCGTCCGCCCGGTGCTTCTGCTGGAAGCCCCAGGCCCCCAGCCCGGTCAGGACGGCCAGCAGGGGCAGGGCCGCGGCGGCCAGCAGGCCCCAGGTGGGACGCCGGCGCTCCGTGCGGCGTCGGCGCAGGGCCTCCCGGCGCAGGTCCTCGGCCAGGGCGGTCAATTCGGCGGTGGGAACCTCGGGGGCGCGGGCGGCCACGGGCCCGAGGCCCAGAAGATCGCGGAGCTCCGCCCGCAGCTGCACATCTTCGGCGGGTTCGAAACGCCGGGCGGGATCAGACCAGGACATGCACGCCTCCAGTGGGATTGAGCTGATCTTTGAGTTGGGCCTTGGCCCGGTGGATGCGGGTCTTCACGGTGGCCTCGGGGATGCCGAGGATATCCGCGATCTCCCGGATGGAGAGGCCCTCGACCACGAAGAGCCACAGGGCCTCGCGGAAGGTGGGCGACAGCAGCCGCATGCGCTCCCGGACCTCCTGGTTCAGCACCTGGTCATCGGCACCGCCGGCCAGACCGGGTTCGGAGACCGCTTCCAGGCTGAGGTTCTGGTTCTTCATGGGACGGCGCTCCGTGAGGGAGAGGGTTCTCACCGTCCCGTACAGGAAGGCGGTGGGATGTTCCACGCGCACCTCCCGCTGCATGAGGATGACGAAGGCCTCCTGGGCAATGTCTTCCGGGAAGGTGGCCCCATAGCGGCGGGCATAACTCACCAGCCGGGGATAGAGTTCGGCGAAGGCGCCGTGGAAGGCCTCCTGGCTGCCGAACGGGGTTTCCTGTGAGGACTGCTCCATGCATGGACTCCGACGCTCTAGGATGCCCCATCCGGAGGGGAAGTTCCGAGCTAGGCTGGAAGCTATGGATTCGCCCCTGCAAGCCTGGCGCGACACCCTCGAGGAGCTGGGGGTGATGGGCCTCGTCCGGGAACCGGTGGCCACTGCCCCGGAGGCGGACCTGCCGCCGGCCGCCGCCCGTCCGCCGGCCCGCCCGGCCGTGGCGGCCCGCCCTGCGCCGAGAGCGGCCCCCGCCCCCGCCCCGACCTATGTCCCACCGGCGGATCCCCGCGGCTGCCCGCCGCCGGGGGTCGTGGCCGCCGCGGCCACCCTGGCGGACCTGGAGCAGGCCATCCAGGGCTGCCTGGCCTGTCCCCTGGGCCCCGGCCGCCTGAAATTCGTCTTCGGCGAGGGCGATCCCCGGGCCCGGCTGATGTTCGTGGGCGAGGGCCCGGGCCGGGACGAGGACCTGCAGGGCCGCCCCTTCGTGGGCAAGGCCGGCGAGCTGCTGGACAAGATGATCGGCGCCATCGGGTTGAAGCGCGAGGAGACCTACATCGCGAACGTGGTCAAGTGCCGCCCCCCCGACAACCGCACGCCCAGCCCCGAGGAGGCCCGAGCCTGCCTCGGCTACCTCCATCGCCAGATCGAGCTGATCCAGCCCGCCGTGATCGTCACCCTCGGCGCCACCCCCCTGCGCGAGCTGGTGGGCCTCAGCGAAGGCATCACGAAGGCGCGGGGCCAGTGGAAGCGCGTGCGGGTCGGCGGCCGCGAGATCCCCGTCATGCCCACCTTCCATCCCGCCTACGTGCTGCGCCAGTACACCCAGGACGTGCGCCGCTCCGTGTGGGAGGACTTGAAAGCGGCGAAGGAGTGGATCGACCGCCCCGCGGAAAGCTGACAGCCGACAGCTGAGAGCCCGTGGTCACCTGTGTCATGCTAGGCCCAGCTTTCGAGGTCGGCCCATGCGTCTTGTGAACGTGTTTTTCTTCGTGCTCCTGGCCTTCGTGCTCTTCGTGCTGGGCAACCTGTACCTCACCAACCACGACCTGCTGGTGCGCGAAGTCGTCATCTTCGGCGAAGACATCAAGATCCAGAGCGTCATCCTCCTGGCCTTCCTGCTGGGCTTCCTGCTGAACGTGCTCTACACCGGCATCATGGAGCTGGTGCGGCTGGTGCGCGGCCTGAATGCCTCCGCCGACACCCGGCTGGTGAAGCGGATCTCCGAGCGCATGCAGGACGCCCGCGACCTCGTGGCCCACGGCCTGCCGCGGGAGGCCAAGGAGATCCTGGAAAGCATCCTTGATCAGCGCAAGGAGCACGTACCCGCCCGCCTGCTCATGGGCGAGATCCTCCTGAAGACCGGCAGCCCGGACGAGGCCGTGAAGCTCTTCCAGGCCCTCTGCGATGACGAGCCGGATCTGGTCGAGGCCGCCTATCAGCTGGCCGAGGCGCACATGGCCACCCGCCATCCCGAAGCCTCCGTCGCGGTGCTCGCCAAGCTCGCCTCCAGCCATCCCAAGAAGGCCCTGCGCGCCTGGCGCCGCCTGCGGGCCATCCACATGGACGCCCAGCGCTGGGACGAGGCCCTGGAGGCCCACAAGAAGCTGCAGACCCACTTCGCCGGCGAGCTCACCCAGGGCGAGAAGGCCCAGGGCGCGGCCCTGGCCTACCAGGTGGGCATCACCAAGGTGGAGGCCGACCAGTTCAAGGATGCGGCCCAGATCTTCCAGCAGGTCATCAAGGACGAGCCGGATTTCGTGCCCGCCTACCTCAGCCTGGGCCGCTGCATGATCCTCCAGGACCAGGAGGCCCAGGGCCAGGAGATCTGGCTGGAGGGCTTCCGCAAGACCGGCGAGGGCACCTTCCTCCAGGAGATCGAGGACTACTTCATCCAGCTGGGCCGGCCCGAGGACGGGCTCGCCCTCATGCGCCGGGTCGCCGCCACCTCCAAGCACGCCACCACCGCCAAGTTCTTCCTGGGCAAGATGCTCTACCGCCTGGAGATCCTGGACGAGGCCCTGGACCTGTTCCAGGAAGTCCGCAGCCAGGTCGTCTACAGCCCCATCCTCTTCTTCTTCATGGCCAAGATCCACAGCCGCCGCGGCCGCCTGGACGCGGCCCTCAACGAGTATCGCCAGCTGCTCCGCAACCTGGGCGTCCTCAAGCTCCGCTTCGAGTGCGCCGTCTGCGGCCACAAGACCCAGGACTACGTGGACCGCTGCGACAGCTGCGGCAGCTGGAACAGCAACCACTTCCTCTTCAAGGAAAGCGACCTGCCGGATGGGCCCCTCCGGGGAGTCGAGAGCGGCAGTTGGATGGCGATGCTGTAAGGAGCTATCAGCTATCGGCTATCAGCAAAAGAAACGGGGCGCCTTTCGGCGCCCCGTTCACTGAAAGCTGAGACATGACAGCAGATAGCCAATCAGGCAATTGCCTGTCGAATATCGAACAGGAGGCGCTTGAGCTCCAGCTCGGTGAGGTTGAGGGGCACCTGCTGCTTCACTTCCTCTTTGCGGTAGAAGGCGATGCGCTTCACCACGACCTTGTTCTTGCCAAGGCTGATCTCGTTGAACTGGATCTGGGTGTCGTCCTTGTAGGGCGGCAGGCTACGCAGCTGGATGTACATCCCCCGGCGGTCGTGGTCCACGATCTCCAGGCGCTCCTTCAGGTAGTTCACATTTTCGGACAGCATCTCAGCCTTGGTCTTCAGCTTGGCGAAGCTGAGCCGCTTGGCCCCGTGGCACTCCAGGACCATCTCCCCCAGCTGCACCCCGTCGTCGCCGCGCCGGAGGAAGCCCTCCAGGGTGCCGTCCAGCTCCAGGTCCGCCTGATGGAAGGGCTCGAACCCATGGAACTCGCCGGGCAGAACGGAATCGTCATAGCGTTTGGCTTTGCGGGACAGCTTCATGGCGCACCTCGGGAGGATCGGACCTCCCACTAGGGCCAGAGCCGTGCCAGGGCCGCCATGTCACGGCAGGTTTAGCACATCGCCTGAATTGTCAGGACTTCCTCTCACCTTCTGCCGAGCCGGACCTGCCCAGATGAAGGCCGTCCTCCTCAAATGCGTCCACATGTGAACACATTCAAAAGGCTTATGATCGGTTTTCGACGGCCTCCACCTTCGGCCACCGCCTCCGGTAGATCATCCGGTCCAGGGCGCGGCTGTAGGGGCTCCAGGAGCCGCTGTCCGACTCGTCGCTGGTGGCGCGGAGCATCACTTCCAGCTTGCCGTCCAGGTCGTCCAGGTAGTGGACGAGCAGGGCCTCGGGGGTCTTGGGCAGCACCGGCGAGCCGAATTCCAGACGGCCGTGGTGGCTCAGGACGATGTGCAGGATCTGCAGGCGCAGGTCTTCCGGGAAACCGGGGATCTTGCCCACTGCCCGGCTAACCCAGTCGGCTTCCAGGGCGATGTGGCCCAGCAGGTTGCCCGCGTCCGTGTACCCGAAGCTGCGCTGGTAGCTCAGCTCCGCCGTCTTGCCCACGTCGTGCAGAAAGACCCCGGCCAGCACCAGGTCGCGGTTCAGGTCCCGGTAGTGCCCGCAGGCGCGCTCCGCCATGCCCGCCACCGACAGGGTGTGCTCCAGCAGCCCCCCCAGGTAGACGTGGTGCATGGACTTGGCGGCCGGAGCCTGGGCGAAGGCGGCGCGCAGGTCCGTGTCCGCCACGAACAGCGCCTCCAGCAGGCGGCGGATCCAGGGATCCTGCACGGACCCGATGAACCCATCCAGCTCCGCGAGCATGTCGGGCACCGGCCGGAGGCTGACGGGGAAGAACCGGGAGAGATCCCCCACTTCCGCATCCGCCGCGAAGCGCACCTTGTCCAGCTTCATCTGGAGCCGGCCGTTGTAGCTGGTCACGGAGCCCTTCACCCAGAGGAAGGCATCCGCGCACACGGCCTCCATGTCGCCCTCGATGGCCCGCAGGTCCCACAGGAAGGCCTTGAGGTCGCCGGAGGCATCCGAGAGCTTGAGCTCCAGGTACTCGCTGCCCTTGGCGCTGGTCTTGTAGGCGGCCTCCTGGGCGAGGAGGAAGCCCTGGAAGGCTGCGCCTTCCTTCAGACTGCGGAGGATCGGCTGGTCGGACATGGGCACTCCCTTTGTCCCATCAGGCTCGGGCAGCTGATGCGACAGTGGCGGTCAATGATTGCGCGGGACCTTGGGGGGCGGGCCAAAGGGATCCTCGTCGCCATAGCCCAGGTCCAGAGGCAGCCGCTTGTCCTCCAGCACCTCGAAGAGGGACCACTGGTCGGCCTTCTTCACGTTGCCTTCGGGCAGGTTCAGCACCCGCACCTTCAGCACCCGGTTGTACAGCGGGAACTCGAGCTCGTCCTGCACCTTCAGGTCGTGGCTGGCCTTCCGGGGCACGCCGTTCACGCGCACCATGCCCTCGTCGCAGAGCTGGTTGGCCAGCTCCCGGCGCTTGATGAGCAGGCTCTTCTTGAGGAAGGCATCGAGACGCACGGCATCAGCCTTTCACGATCTGTTCCTTGGGCACCAGGTAGCGGATGTTGGCGCGCATCCGCAGGTTCGACAGGTACTGCTCGATGGCGTTCTGGGCCTTGGGCTCCTGCAGCTTCTCGAGGATCTTGGCCTTCACCTCGGAGAAGTCCTTCACGGGAGCATCCTCGAGAGCGATGAGCTGAATCAGGTAAAGGTCCTTGTCGGTTTCGATGGGAGCGGAGACCTGCTCGGGCTTGAGCTTCACCGCCGCGTCCTCGATGCTGGCGCGGAGGAAGCCCTTGTTCATCCAGCCGAGGTCGCCGCCCGTGGCCTTGCTGGGACTGACGGAGTTCTGCTTCGCCAGGTCCTCGAAGGACTTGCCGGCCTTGAGCTCGGCCTGGATCGCCTCGAGCTTCTTCCGGGCCTCGGCCTGCTCCTCGGCCGTGGCGCCCTTCGCCAGCACCAGCTCGCGGATGCGGAAGCGGAAGGGGAGGCGGTACTCCTCCTTGTGGTCCTCGTAGTAGGCGCGCAGCTCGTTGTCCTCCACCGCCACTTTAGAGAAGACCTCGCGCTGCAGGACGAACTGCTGGGTGGCCTGCTGCTTCTGGCGCTTCATGAACTCGGGCAGGCCGATGCCGAGGCTGCTGCGCAGGGCCCGCTCCAGATCGGCATCCGTGGCGAAGTTGTTGTCCTTCTTGATGCCGTCGATGCTGGCGCGCACATAGTCGTCCGTCACGGGCGAACCGAGCTCAGCGCCCTTGTCCTCCAGAAGGTAGGCGTCCACCAGACCCTGGAGCGTCTTCTCCCGGGCATCCTTCAGCTTCTCGTCCAGCTCCTTGCCGGAGAACTGGCGGTAGAGGGCCGCGTGCTGCTGCTCCACGGCCTGGTTCAGGTCGCGCCGGGTGATGATGTGGTTGTTGACGATGACGAGGATTTCCTCGCGCACCTCTGCGGAGGCCACCAGCCCTGCGGGCGCCAGCAGCGCCAGGGCCAGGGCGGAATTCAGCGCCTTCAACGGGCACCTCCCTTGGGGGCTTCCTCGGCCTTGGGTGCGGCCTTCGGAACTGCCGGGGCCTTCGGGGCGGGCGCATCCGTGGGTGCGGGCTTGGTCAGTTCGAAGGGGATCTCCTTGCGGAGCCCCTGCATCAGCTCATCCCAGACCGCCGCCTGGCGCTCGCGCTGGGCCCCCTGTTCTGCCACGGTCTTGGCCTCCTCGAAGGGAACCTGCCGGGCGGCCTTGCGGCCCTCGACCTTGATGAGGTGGTACCCGAACTGGGTCTTCACCGGTGCCCCCACCTTGCCGATGGGCTGGGTGCGGGCGGCGGTGCCGAACTCGGGCACCCAGTTGGAGGGGTCCTGGTCTTCGTAGAGGCCGCCATTCTCTTTGCTGCCCGGATCATCGCTGTACTTCTTCGCCAGGGCCTCGAACTTGGCGCCCTTCTTCAGCTCAGCCTGGATCTTCGCGACCTTGGCCTTGGCCTCGGCCTCCGTCAGCCCCTCGGCCTGGCCCTCGCGCTTCACGGACACCAGGATGTGGCGAACGCTGGCGAGTTCGGGCTGCTTGAAGCGGTCCTTGTTCTTCTCATAGAAGGCCTGCACATCGGCCTCGGAGACCACGAGCTTCTTCTGGAGGGCCTCGCCCTCCTTGGCCAGGAACTCGCGGGCCAGGAGGTCATCCTTGGTGCGATCCAGGGCCCGCTGGAAGGCGGGCGTCTTGTCCAGGTCCAGGCGCTTGGCCTTCACGGCCAGGAGCTTGCTCTCGGCCATGCGCTTGACGAATTCCTCTTTGCCGCCCTGGACCATGAGGATCTGCATCTGCTCCTGCTGGCCCAGGAGGCGGAAGGCGGCCTGGAAGTCGGCCTCGGTGATGGGCTCGCCGCCCACCTTGGCCAGCACCACCTCTTCAGGCTTGGGCGCCGGAGCCTGGGCCGGGGCGGGCGCCGCAGGCTGGGCCTGGGCTGGCGCCGGAGCGGGGGCGGGGGCCTTGGCGGGCTCCTGCGCGACGACGCCGAGGGCGATCAGGGAGATCAGGGAAGCACGGAGCATGGGATTCCTTGGGTGCCGGGAAGGCGCTAGCGGCGTCGTCCGCCGAGAAGGTTCATCAGGGAGATCAGGATGTTGTAGAGGCTCACGAACAGGGCCAGGGCGAAGCCGGCGGGATCGCCGAAGTCGTTCGTGCGGAGCATGGCGGAGGTGTCCCAGAGCAGCTTGGCCGAGCAGGCGATGACCGCCACGCCGGAGATGATCAGGCTGAAGGTCTCCAGGTGGAAGATCGCCGCCGCCAGGCTGCCGAAGAACATCACGGCGATGCCGACGATGACGAAGTTCCGAAGGAAGCTGAAGTCCTTCTTGGAGACGAAGGCCGTGACCGTCAGGGTCAGGAACACCACGCCCGTGAGGCCGAAGGCCGTGAAGACCGGGACGAAGCCCGCCCCCTGGGCCAGCGCCAGGGCCACGATGCCGGCGATGACGCCCGAGATGAATGTGAACAGCACATAGGCCACCCGGTTGAGGGGCTTCCGGCGACTGACCCGGGAGGCGAACATCAGGCTCCCGAACTGGATGCCGAAGAGCACCCAGAACCAGAACCGGCCGGCCACCGCCACCAGGGCGCTGCCGACCAGGGGTGCGGTGAGGGCGCCCAGGGCCGCCACGGCGAACCCGCCCATGAGCCACAAGTAGACGCTTCGGACAAAATCGACGCGGGATTGCGCTCCAGTGGAAGCTCCCTGCCACGACTGCTGATAATCCATGCCACGCTCCAAGGGGGATCCGCAGCGGATCCCCCTCAGATCCTAACATTCCCCCCACCCTTACCCTGCCTCCAAGGACCCCGAGGTTCCATGACCCCCTCCTCCTGGCGACAACGCCTTCAGCGCCAAGCGGAAGGCCGCGTGACCCTGGGTCGGGACCGGGCCATCCACCCCCCCGCCGGCGTGGACTTCTGCTCCAACGACTACCTGGGCCTGCGGCGGGATCCCCGCCTGGCCGAGGCCGCCACGGCCGCCGCCCGCGAGCATGGGGCCGGCGCGGGCGGCGCGCGGCTCCTGCGGGGCACCACGCCCCTCCATGAGGAGCTGGAGGCCGCCCTCGCGGCCTGGAAGGGCACCGAGGCCTGCCTCCTCTTCAACACCGGCTTCCAGGCCAATGCCACCCTGCTCCCCGCCCTGGTCGGTGCCGGCGACGCCGTCTTCTCCGACGCCCTCAACCACGCCTCCCTGGTGGACGGCTGCCGCCTGGCCCGGGCCGGGGGCGCCCACCTGGGCATCTACCGGCACCTGGACCTGGCGGACCTGGCGGCCCAACTCGCCGCCTGGCAGGCCAGGGCCCCCGCGGAGGCCCTGGCCCTGGTGGCCACGGATGCCGTGTTCAGCATGGACGGCGATGCGGCGGACCTCCCGGACCTCCTGGAGCTCTGCGACCGCCACGAGGCGCTGCTGCTCATCGATGAGGCCCACGCCACGGGCCTGCTGGGTGCCGACGGCGCCGGCCTGGCCCAGCTCCAGGGCGTCCATGGCCGGGTACCGCTGGTCATGGGCACCCTCGGCAAGGCCCTGGGCGCCTTCGGCGCCTTCGTCGGCTGCGACGCCCTGATGCGGGACCACCTGGTCAACACGGCCCGGGGCTTCATCTTCTCCACGGCCCTGCCGCCGCCGGTGGTGGGGGCGGCCCTGGCGGGCGCACGGATCGCGCAAGCCGAACCCTGGCGGCGGGAACGGGCCCTGGCCTTCGCCCGCGGGCTGCGGAACGCCCTGGGCCAGCCCGACCTGCCCTCGGCCATCATCCCGGTGCCGGTGGGACCGGACGCCGCCGCCGTGCGCCTGGCCTCCCGCCTGCAGGGCCTGGGGTTCGACGTGCGCGCCGTGCGCCCCCCGACCGTGCCCGAGGGCTCCGCGCGCCTGCGGATCACCACCGGCGCCCACCTGGAGGAGGCCCAGGTGGAGGCCCTGATCAAAGCCCTGCGGGAGCTGCAGCCGGCCTGATTCAGCCGCCCAGCGCCCTGCGCAGGGCCTGCATCAGGTCGGAGCTGTGGAAGGGCTTCTGCACGAAGCCTGCCAGGCCCTTGCCGAGGAAATCCTGGATGGCATCCTGCTCGTTGTACCCGCTGGTGAGCACCACGCGGCAGGCCGGATCGATGCGGCGCAGCTCGCGGAAGGTCTCGACCCCGTCCATGTGCGGCATGGTGAGGTCCATGAGCACGACCTTGATGATGTCGCGCCCCGCCTTGAACTGCTCCAGGGCCTCCAGGCCGTCCTGGGCGAGGATCACGTCGAAGCCCATGGCGCGCAGGAGCGCCTCGGCCACCGCCCGCACGCTGTCCTCGTCATCCACCACGAGGACGGTGCCCGAGCCCCTCCAGCCCGCGGGCGCATCCTCCTCCATCCGGGCCGGCGCCTCCGCCAGGCCCGCCGGGAAGATGAGCTTGAAGGTGGTGCCCTTCCCGGGCTCGCTGTACACCCGGATGCCGCCCTGGTGCCCCCGGACGATGCCCTGCATTGCCGAGAGCCCCAGGCCCCGGCCCGTGAACTTGGTGGTGAAGAAGGGTTCGAAGATGCGGGCCTGGACCTCGGGGCTCATGCCCTGGCCCGTGTCGGACACTTCCAGGAACAGGAAGGTCCCAGGCTGGATGGGCTGCCCGGGGAAGTCCCGGCTCAGGGTCTCTTCCGTGTGGACCTGCACTCCCGTGCGGATCGAGACGATGCCCTCCCGGTCGCCGATGGCCTCGGAGGCGTTGGTGACGAGGTTCATGACCACCTGCTGGAGCTGGGAGGCCTCGGCCATGAGGACGGGGAGCCCGGGCTGCAGGTGGAACCGCAGCGCCACCTTCTTGGAGATGGACACGCTCAGCAGGTGCGACATCTCCTCCACGGCCTGGTTGAGGTCCAGGGGGGCGACCACGAACCGGCCCTTCCCGGAATAGGCGAGCAGCTGGCGGGTGAGGCCGGTGGCGCGCTGGACGGACTTCTCCAGGTTCTCCAGGTAGGGCTGCGCGGGCGACAGGGGGGCCGTGCACATCTGCACCAGGTTGATGTTCCCGAGGATGGCCGTGAGCAGGTTGTTGAAGTCGTGGGCGATGCCCCCGGCGAGCACCCCGAGGCTCTCCAGTTTCTGGCTCTGGAGCTGGGCCTGCTCGGTCCGGCGCCGCTCGGTGATGTCCGTGATGATGCCCAGCACGCTCACGACGCGCCGCTCCTCATCCAGGACGGGATTGCCGGTCACGATGGTCCAGACCTCCGAGCCATCCTTCTTCCGGAACCGGAAGTCGTGCTGGGCCGCGATGCCATTCCGGCGCTGCGCCAGGTTGCGGTCCGAGGTCGCCGAATCCTCCTCGAACATGAAGTCGGACAGGGGCCGGGCCAGCATCTCCTCGGGGGCATATCCCAGCATCTCGGCCATGCGCCGGTTGACGAACGTGGTGATCCCCTGGGGGTCCACCACCCACATGCCTTCGCCCATCACCTCCACCAGGTGGCGGAACCGCGCCTCGCTCTCCCGCAGGGCCAGGGCATCCCGGCGGTGGCTCTCCGTCTCCTGCGCCAACTCGCGGGTCCGGGCCTCCACCTGGATGCGGATCTGGGCCTGGCCGGCCAGCAGGGCCTGCACGTAGGCCGCGAGCACCAGGCTGAACGCGAGTCCCCCGGCCAGGACGCTCCAGGCCCGCCAGCCCGCCTCCCGCACGAAATAGCCTGGCGTCGGGGTCACGATCACCTCCCAGCGCCGACCGCCCAGATCAAACCCGAGGACATGCCGCAACCGGGAGGGGCCGCGCTCGCCCAGCGGCGCGAGCGGCGAAGGTTCCAGGTGCAACAGGGCCTCGCCTTCCCGGGCGCTGCCATCCTGGAGGCGCAGGTCCACCCCCCGCGGTTCCAGGATGGCGAGGGATTTCTGGACGAGGTCCCCGGCGCGGAGGACGCCCTGGACCACGCCCACGGCCTTGCCGTGCTTGTCCCGCACGGCGGCCATGACCAGGAGGCCGGATTGGGTCCCCACCTCCTGGAGCAGATGGATCCGGCCGCTGGCAGCGACCTCGCCGGTCCGCAGGGCCCGGGCCAGCGTCTCCTGGCGGGTGGGCACCCGGTCCGCGGAATAGCCCAGGGTCACTTCGTTGCCCCGGTAGGGCACCACATACTGGATGGCGTGGAACCGGGCCTCGAGGGGAATGGGCTGCGTCCCGCCAGCCTCGCCCCGCCTGAAGAAGCGGAATTCCGGCCGGAAGCGCCGGCCCTCCGCCTCCAGCACGCTCCGATTCTCCGGGCCCACTTCAGGCAGCCACTGGAAGGCCTGGATGTAGGGGTGCATCGCCAGCGTGGGCGTGGTGAACGCGTCGAAGTCCGATCGGGTCACGTCGTCGCTGGATTCGAAGTAGCTCCGGAGGACGAGGACATCCTCGAAGCCGTGCCGGAGGCCCTGGGCCACGCTCTCCGCACGGTCGCGGGCCGCCTCGCGGAACTGCGCCTCCACCTGGCGGAAGTAGGCGTCCCGGGCCAGGAAGAATCCCACCAGGGACACGATGAGCCCGACCACCAGCACAGCCGCAGCGCGAAATCGGCCCGGAGCGGCGGGGCTGGGCGTAGGGTCGGCCACGGATACCTCGGTCGGGGGCTGGGTGTGGAAATTATCCTGGCATGGACCAATCTCTTCGGGGGATTCTGCGCCTTTTTTTGTCGGCAACCTGGCCTCCGGCAGGACCTGTGGGAGAATTCCAAGAGACCGGAAGGTCTTCAGGAGGTGGCATTTGAACCGGAACATCATGTTCGCCCTGGCTGGAGGCCTCGTCGTCGGATTCCTGGCGGGCTACTTCGTCGGCACCGGCAGCGCCAAGGAAACCGCGGGTCCCACCACCGCCGCCCCCACGGCTGGCGTGGTCCTGCCTGCCCCCTCGCTGGGTGGCGGCATGGCGCCGGGGATCGCCGCGCCTGGCCAGATCCCGCCGGGCATGGGCCTTCCGAACGCCGAGATGCAGGCCCGCATCATGAAGCTGGAGGGCATCGTGAAGGCCGAGCCCAAGAACCGCGACGCCTGGGTGGGCCTCGGCAACGACTACTTCGACAGCCACCAGCCCCAGAAGGCCGTGGACGCCTATGCCAAGGCCCTGGCCCTGAAGCCCGATGATCCGGACATCCTCACCGACCAGGGCGTTATGTACCGCCAGCTCAACCAGTTCGACAAGGCCATCGCGAACTTCCAGAAGGCCGGCAAGATCAACCCCGCCCATGTGCCCAGCCTCTTCAACCTCGGCATCGTGTACGCCGGCGACCTCAACAAGCCGGACGAGGCCGCCAAGGCCTGGAACAAGGTGCTGGTCCTCGCCCCGAACAGCGAGCAGGCCACCCAGGCCCGCCAGCTGCTCGCCCAACTCAACAAGGGCGGCGCCCCCCGCTGATCCGCCCCCCGAATCCATGCTGAACCTCGACGCCCTCCCCAGCCCGCTCTGGGTCCTCGGAACCGGAACGGGCGTGGGGAAGACCTTCGTGGCTTCGCGCATCGCCCGGGCCTGGGCGGCCTCGGGTCCCGTGAGCTACCGCAAGCCCTTCCAGACGGGGGTGGACCGGCCGGACCATCCCGAAGCTGACGCCAGCGCGGTGGCGGGCCCGGCCATCACCGCCGAAAGCCATGTCCTCCTGCGGGCGCCGCTGTCACCCCTGGCCGCCGCCCTGCGGGAAGGCCGCACGCTGGACCTGGAAGCCACCGCTGCCTGGTGCCGCCGCCCCGCCGGGGGACGGGTCCTGCTTGAAGGCGTGGGCGGCGTCATGGTGCCCCTGGCGCCGAGCATCCACTTCCTGGCCTGGGCCACGGACCTCCAGATCCCCTGCGTGCTGGTGGCCCTGGGCGGCCTGGGCACCCTCAACCACACCCTGCTCAGCGCCGAGGCCCTCATGCTCCGCGGGTGGCGGATCGAGGCCGTCCTGCTCAATCCCGGGGCCGACGGCACCGTGCTCGAAACGGCAGAAGAGAATGCGACCGTCCTGCAAGGATTTCTTCCCATTCCGGTCCATGTCCTGAACTAACTTTCGGCGGGGATCCGTCCGATCCAGGCGCTATCCTCTGCTCGGCCAAGCCGCCAGAGCCCGCTGCCATCGTCGTGTCCGGGCGGAATGACCATCCAGCCCGGCCGTTGTCCCAACGCACCACCCTGCAGAAGTCGGGTCCCATGCCAGCTCCCGCGTTGTTCCGCCGCCAGCTGCTGCCCGCGTTCCTCCTCGGGCTGGCCGGGCTGCTGGTCAACCTGCTGCGCTACGAGATCTTCTTCAACGTGGACTTGATCTTCGGGTCGGTCTTCGTGATGCTCGCGATCCTCCACCTCGGCGAGCGGCCCGGTGTGGTGGCGGCCCTGATCGCGGGCAGCGCCACCTGGATCCTCTGGAACCACCCCTGGGCCATGGTGATCCTCGCGGGCGAGGCCCTCTTCGTGGGCTGGCTCGTGTGGCGCCGGTCGTGGGACCTCCTCCTGGCGGACCTCCTCTTCTGGAGTGCCCTGGGGATCCCCCTGATCTGGGTGTTCTACCACCTTGTGCTGCGGACCCCGGTGCAGACGACGGCCCTGGTCTTCCTGAAGCAGGCCATCAACGGCGTCATCAACGCCCTGCTGGCCTGCATCCTCCACCTGATATGGCGGGCGCGGGTCCGTGGGGACGGGGCGGCCCGCCCGGCCTTCCGCTCCGTGGTCTTCGTCACGATGGTGTCGCTGGTGACCTTCCCGGCCCTTCTCTTCCTGACGGTCTTCGTCCACCAGGAAGTCCGCCGGGGCGAGCGGGAGATGGTTCGCCAAACCACTGGACTCGGCCTGGTGGCCAGTCAGGTGCTCCAGACCTGGATCGAGGATCGCCACCAGAGCATCGCCACCCTGGCGAGCCTGGCCTCCCAGCCCAATCAGCGGCGGGAGGACCTGCAGCACACGGTGGAGGCCATCCGGACGGCCATGCCGGCCTTCAAGCGGGCGGGCGTGCTGGATGTCCATGCGGACGTCATCGTCTTCAGCCCCTTGGTCGATAACCTGGGGCATTCCACCCTCGGACGGAACTTCTCCGATCGGCCCTACATCCCGATCCTGCGAGAATCCCTCAGCCCCTGGGTGGCCGACGTGGTCATGGGCCGCATCGGCCGGCCGGAGCCGGTCATCTCCCTCGTGGTCCCCGTGGTCCGCGACGGACGGTACGACGGCTACTGCATCGGCATCGTGGATGCCGGGCTGATCCAGGAGGTCCTCGCCATCGTCGCCAGTTCCACCGACGCCCGGCTGACCCTCCTCGACCGCTCCGGGCACGTGGTCGCCAGCACCCGGAAGGACCTGGCCATGATGTCAGCCTTCGCATCGCCGCCCGGCGAGCGCCGCCCGCTGGGCGAGGGGATCTGGCACGCCATCCCTCCGGCCAGGCCGGGGCGCAGCGCCCTGCAGCGGTGGAGCGAGTCCTTCATCGTCCAGGAAGACCTCCTGAGCCCGCAGCTCCCCTGGAAACTGGTGGTGGAATCCCCCCAGGCCCCGCTGATCGCGGACCTGACCCGGATCACCATCCAGGGCCTCGGCACCCTCCTGTTCCTCATCCTGCTGACCATCGCCCTGGCCCACGCGTTCAGCCGAAGGATCACCGGGGCCATCGCCCACCTGGAGGAGGCCACCCGCACCTTCCCCGAGCTCCTTGGCGGGGACTCGGCTGCCGATCTGGCCCTGACCCCCAGCCGCATCGCGGAAATCCAGCACCTCAACGACCGCTTCCAGCAGATGACCCATGCGCTCCGTGGCTCCTTCCACGAGCTGAACGACCTGAAGGACACGCTGGAGCTGCGCGTCGCCACCCGGACCCAGGAACTCCAGACCGCCCTGGACACCATCAAGACGCTGCACGGGATCCTCCCCATCTGCGCCTCGTGCAAGAAGATCCGGGATGACCAGGGCTCCTGGAACCAGCTCGAGACCTACATCTCCCAGCACACGGACGCCGACTTCACGCACGGCATCTGCCCCGACTGCGCGAAGAGGCTCTATCCGGACCTCCACCACCGGGAACCCAACGGGTGAACCGGGCTCATCTAGACTGTGGGCATGCCGACGCCCCTGCCCCCCGACTGGACTGACCGCCTCGCCCTGGACCGCGCCCACGTCTGGCATCCCTTCACCCAGATGAAGGTGCACGAGGCTGATCCGCCCGTGCCCGTGATCGGCGGCGAGGGCTGCGACCTGCTGCTGGCCAATGGAGAGCGCGTGCTGGACGGCGTCTCCAGCTGGTGGACCTGCCTGCACGGCCATGGCCATCCGAAGCTGGTGAGCGCCCTGGAGCGCCAGGCCGCGAAGCTCGACCACGTGATGTTCGCGGGCTTCACCCACGAGCCCGCCCTGGAGCTGGTGGTGCGGCTGCGGCCGAAGCTGCCGCCGAACCTCACCCGCGCCTTCTTCTCCGACGACGGCAGCACGGCCGTGGAAGTGGGCCTCAAGATGGCCTTCCAGGCGCAGCTCCAGCGGGGCGAGCAAGGCCGCGACCGCTTCGGCGCCCTGCGCGGCGGCTACCACGGCGATACGCTCGGAGCCGTGGGCGTGGGTGAGCTGGAGAACTTCATGACGGGCCTCTTCAGCCCCCTGCTCCTGGCCTGCGAGCGGCTGGAGGTGCCCGAGGATCCCCGCTGCGAGCTGGCGCCGGATCTCGCAGGTTGGCCCGAGCGCCTGGAAGCGGCCCACTCCAGCCTCCGGGCCTTCTTCTCCACGCACGGCCACCGCCTCGCCGCCTTCATCGCCGAGCCCCTCATCCAGTGCGCCGGGGGCATGCGCATGTGGCCGCCGGAGCTGCTGCAGGAGCTGCGGGTCCAGTGCGACGCCCACGGCGTGTACCTGATCCTCGACGAGGTGGCCACAGGCTTCGGCCGCACGGGCACCTTCCTCGCGTGCGAACAGGCAGGCGTGGCCCCGGACCTGCTCTGCCTCTCCAAGGGCCTCACAGGCGGCACCCTGCCCCTGTCCATGACCTGGGCCACGGAGGAGCTCTACGGCCACTTCTGGGGCACGCCGGCCTCGGGTCGGGCCTTCCTCCACGGCCACAGCTACACTGCCAACCCCGCCGCCTGCGCCGTGGCCTGCGCCAGCCTGGCCCTCTTCGACGAGGAGCCCGTCCTGGCGAACGCCGCGGCCCTCCACGAAGCGATGAGGGACGCCTTCACGGCCCTGGCCGCGCATCCCACCGTGCGCCAGGCCCGTGTGCTGGGCACCATCGGCGCCTGCCGGCTGGTGGATCCCGCTACCGGCGTGGCCCACGACACCAACGACCGCTTCGGCTGGCGGCTCCACCGCCGCGCCCTGGACCACGGCCTCCTGGTGCGCCCCATGGGCGACTGCCTCTACCTGCTGCCGCCCCTCAGCACGCCCCCCGCGCGCCTCCGCGAGGCCGCGGAGACGCTGCTGGACCTGCTGTCCCGCGGGTAGACGGGTCAGGGCACCGGCACCGCGTCGTAGCCCGCGCCCTTCGGGATGATCCGCACGATCTGAGGCAGGTGGGCGCCCGCCAGCACCACCTGCCGGCGGGCGGCCTCGCGGAAGAGCTCCTGACGGACCTTCACGGCGCGGTCCCCGTCCAGGTCGAAGGCAACGCCGATCTCCGGCCGCTGGAACTGCACCGCGCCGAAGTGGATGAGGTCGCCGATGCACCAGAGCTCCCGGCCTTCCGAGGTGAAGGCGTAGACGGTGTGGCCGCCCGTATGGCCGTGGGCGGGAATGGCGCGGAGGCCCGGGGCGAGTTCCTCGCTGTCCTCAAAGGGGCGGAAGGCGCCGGCTTTCGCGTAGACCTCGAAGAGGGCCTTCAGCTTCGGCGCCCGGTCCCGCAGGCGCTCGGGCAGGCGCGAGGGGTCCTCGGTCCAGAAGGCGTGCTCGCGGCGGGCCACGCGCAGGATCGCATTGGGGAAGGCCCGGGTCCCATCGGCCTTCAGCAGGCCGCCGATGTGGTCGAAGTGGTCGTGGGTGATGAGGATGAGGTCGATGTCCGCAGGCGTGGCGCCTGCGGAGGCAAGCTGGTCCACCAGATGGCCCGAGTCGTCTTCGGGATCCTGGCCGATGCCCGTATCCACGAGGACGGTCCGGCCGGGCATCCGCACGAGGAAGGCGTTCACGGGGGTGTCCGCCGCGTCCTTCCCGCCCAGCATCCGTCGCGCATCCGCAGGATCGAGGCCCTTGAGGAGCGAGGCGGCAAGAGGGATCCGCCCGTCCTGCAGCTTCCACACCTGCAGCTGGCCCAGGCGCAGGGGCTCGAGGCGGGAGGCGGTCGTCGGGGCGGAGGACATCATGGCGGTTCCCGGCAGCAGAAGGATCGTGGCGAGGAGGAGGGCGCGCATGGCCCAAGTGTACCTCGTCCCATCCGCCGTGAATGACGATGCCGAAGTCGTGTTTTTCCGGCATTACACTGGGTCTTTGCGGAGAATCCGATGAAGCTGGTGACGTTCCTGCAGGCCGACGCGGAGAGGATCGGCGCCGTCGTGGCGGGTGGCCGCATCCTCGACTTCGCCGCCGCCGAGGCCCGCCTGGCCGTGGACATGCTGACGCTCATCCGCCGCCAGGACGAGCTCATGCCCCTGGCCCGGGCCCTTGCCACAGCCCCGCCGGCCGGAGCCCTGATCGAGGCCGCGTCCGTGCGCCTGCTGGCCCCCGTGCCCCGCCCCGTGTCCATGCGCGACGGCTACGCCTTCCGCCAGCATGTGGCCACGGCGCGCCGCAACCGCGGCCTGGACATGATCCCCGAGTTCGACCTCTTCCCCGTCACCTACTTCACCAACCACCTGGCCGTCACGGGCCCCGGCGAGGTGCGGGTGCAGGACCACCACCTGACGCGCCTGGACTTCGAGCTGGAGGTGGCCATCGTCACGGGTCGTCCCCTGAAGAACGCCACGCTGGAGGAGGCGGACGCGGCCATCTTCGGCTACCTGGTGATGAACGACTGGAGCGCCCGCATGCTCCAGATGGAGGAGATGAAGCTCTCCCTGGGCCCCTGCAAGGGGAAGGACTTCGCCACCAGCCTGGGCCCGTGGCTGGTGACCAAGGACGAGCTGAACCTCGAGGAGACCGCCGCAGGCGAGCTGCTCCACGCCCGCATGACCTGCGAGGTGAACGGCCATCGCCTGTCCGACGGGAACGCCGACGCCATGAACTGGACCTTCGCCCAGATCCTCCAGCGCACCAGCTACGGCATCCAGATGCAGCCCGGCGAGGTCATCGGCAGCGGCACCGTGGGGACGGGCTGCCTGCTGGAGCTGAACGGCTCGAAGATCACGGACAACCTCTGGCTCAAGGCCGGCGACGAGGTCGTCCTCGAGATCGAGGGCCTGGGCCGCCTGATGAACACCATCACCCATGTGCCCGAGCGCCTGGCGGACATGCCCGCGTCCCTGGTGGGCGGCACCCTTCCCGACCTCTATGCCGGCACGCCCGCCGGCGAGGCCGGGGACTGACTAGACTGGGACACCCCCCATGTCCGGAGCCCCCATGCGACGCCTCTTCGTCCTTCTTCTCGCGCTGCTGCTCGGACCGGCAGGGGCCTCCGCCCAGAAGGCACCCAGCCTGCGTGCCTATTTTGCGGACGCTTCGGCCGTGCGCGAGGGCGGCGTGAAGGTCATCCCCATCCAGACACCCAAGGGCACCTTCAAGGTCTGGACCAAGCGCTTCGGGAACAACCCGCGCATCAAGCTGCTGCTGCTCCACGGCGGACCCGGCTCCACCCACGAGTACTTCGAGTCGCTGGAGGGCTACCTCCCCGCCGAGGGCATCGAGTTCATCTACTACGACCAGCTGGGCTCGGCCTACTCGGACCAGCCCAAGGACCGCGACCTCTGGACCACCGAGCGGTTCGTGGAAGAGGTCGAACAGGTGCGGAAGGCCCTGGGCCTGACCAAGGACGACTTCTACCTGCTGGGCCACTCCTGGGGCGGCATCCTGGCCGCGGAGTACGCCCTGAAGTACGGTGCCAACCTCAAGGGGCTGATCATCTCGAACATGATGATGAGCATCACCGACTACAACCGCTACGCCGCCGAGGTGCTGGCCAGGCAGATGGACCCTGCCGTGGTGAAGGAGGTGAAGGAACTGGAGGCCAGAGGCCAGTACGAGAACCCCCGCTACATGGAGCTGCTGGTCCCGAACTTCTACAACCTGCACCTCTGCCGCCTGCCCGAGTGGCCGGACGCCTTCAAGCGCTCCTCGGCCCACTCGAACAACGACATCTACGTGCTCATGCAGGGCCCCAGCGAGTTCGGCGCCTCGGGCCGGCTGGAGACGTGGGACCGCAAGGCCGACCTGCCGAAGCTGGCCATGCCCACGCTGGTCATCGGCGGCACCTACGACACCATGGACCCCGCCCACATGCAGTGGGTCTCCACCCAGGTGCAGCACGGCAGCTTCCTGCTCTGTCCGAAGGGCAGCCACATGTCGATGTGGGATGACCAGCGCACCTACTGCGAAGGCCTCATCCGCTTCCTGAAAGAAACGGACGCCGGCCGGAAGACCGTCACCTTCGGGAAGCCCTGAGCCGGCGTATGTCCCTGCGCACCATCCTCCCCGCGGACCTCTCGCCCATCGAGACCAACGCCCTGCTCTGCGGCGGCGTGGCGCCCAGGCCCATCGCCCTGGCCAGCACCCTCTCGAAGGACGGCATCCGGAACCTCTCGCCCTTCAGCTTCTTCAACGCCTTCGGCTCGAACCCGCCCACGGTGGCCTTCGCGCCCAACCGCCGGGGCCGCGACGGCACCGTGAAGCACACCTACCTGAACGCCGTGGCCACGGGGGAGTTCGTCATCGCCGCTGTGAGCCACGCCATGCTGCATCCCATGAACGTGGCCAGCGCCGAGTGGCCCGACGGCGTGGACGAGTTCCCCAAGAGCGGCCTCACGCCCCTGCCTGCGCGGCTCGTGCAGCCCGCCCTGGTGGCGGAGAGCCCCTTCCAGATGGAGTGCCGGCTGCAGCAGGTGGTGGAGCTGGGCACGAGTCCGGGTTCCGGCCTCATGCTCATCGGCGAGGTGCTGGCCTTCCATGTGCGGGAGGACTGCTTCGTGGACGGCCTCCTCCATCCGGACGCCCTCGACCTCATCGGCCGCAATGGGGGCGCCTTCTACACCCGGGCCAGCGGCGCGGCGGTGTTCCAGGTGCCCAAGCCCGCCGGGAAGCCCCTGGGCTACGACGCCCTGCCCGCGCCCCTGAAGCAGAGCCGCCTCCTCACCGCCAACGACCTGGGCCAGTTGGCCAACAGCCCCGGCCTGCCGGACCTGGAGGCCATGGTGCGCAGGGCGGGCGATCCCCTGGACATCGAGGGCCTGGAGCGGGCCCTGCAGGCGGCCCTGGCGCGGAACGACCTGGACGAGGCCTGGCGGCTGGCGGGGCTCCGCCTGCGCGCGTAGGCTGGCACAGACCCACCCGGAGGCTGCATGTCCTCTCGAAGCTGCATCACGCTCCTCCTCGCGGCCCTCGCGCTCCAGCTGGGGGCCCAGGTCCCCACGCCCTCCGCCGAGGTGCGCGCGTTCCTGAAGGTCGAGGCGCCGGTGGTGGCCCTGGTTCATGCGCGCGTGGTGGATGGCACCGGTTCACCCGCCCGCGAGGACCAGACGCTGGTCCTGCGGAACGGTCGCATCGAAGCCATGGGTGCGGCCTCGGCCCTGCCGGCGCCCAAGGAGGCTCTGGTGCTGGACCTCACGGGCCACACGGTGCTCCCGGGCCTGGTGGGCATGCACAACCACCTGTTCTACACCCACTCCATCCACAACGACGACAAGGGCGGCGCCCCCGCGCCGGGGCGGACCTTCGCCGAGATCGCCTACTCGGCCCCGCGCCTCTACCTGGCCTGCGGCGTCACCACCATCCGCACCACGGGGAGCCTGGAGCCCTACACGGACCTCAACCTCAAGCGGCAGATCGATGCGGGCCTCATGCCCGGGCCGAAGATGGACGTGACGGGCCCCTACCTCGAGGGCCTCGAGCCCATGACGCCGCAGATGTACGCCCTGCGGAGCCCCGAGGACGCCCGCCGCTTCGTGGACTTCTGGGCCGATGCGGGCGTGACCTCCTTCAAGGCCTACATGAACGTCCGCCGGGCCGACCTCGGCGCCGCCATCCAGGCCGCCCACGCCCGGGGCCTCAAGGTGACCGGGCATCTGGGCTCCGTCACCTGGCCCGAGGCCATGGCCCTGGGCATCGACGACTTCGAGCACGGTCCCGTATTCACGGACACCGAGTTCACGCCGGGCAAGAAGCCCGACGTGGGCCCCCCGGTGGCCGCCTCCTGGGGTTCCTGGCTGAAGCTGGACGTGTCGGGCCCCGAGGTGCAGGGCCTCATCCGGGACCTGGTGGCGAAGGGGGTGGCGGTCACCTCCACCCTGCCGGTCTTCGAGCTGGGGGTGCCCGGGCGCCCACCCCTGCAGGCGCGGATGCTCGCGGCCATGTCCGCGGAATCCAAGGCCAGCTACTTGGCGGCCCGGGCGCGGGTCCCCGCGGTCTCGAACAGCCGTGCCGAGCAGCTGCTCCGGAAGGAGATGGCCTTCGAGCGGGCCTTCGTCCGGGCCGGCGGACTGCTGCTGGCGGGGCCCGATCCCACGGGCATGGGCGGCGTGCTGCCCGGCTTCGGCGACCACCGGGAGCTGGAGCTGCTGGTGGAGGCCGGCTTCACGCCCCTGGAGGCCATCCGCATCTACACCGCCAACGGCGCCACCTTCCTGGGCCGCCTGGACCGCATCGGCACCCTGGAGCCCGGCAAGCAGGCGGACCTGGTGGTGGTGAAGGGCGACCCCACGCAGAAGATCGAGGACATCGAGAACGTGGTGACGGTGTTCAAGGACGGCCTCGGCTACGACCCCGCGAAGCTCCTCGACTCCGTGCGCGGGCACGTGGGCATCCGCTAGGCCTTCCGGTCCCCGGTTTCCGGTACGGGCGGCACCGCCTCTCCCCGGTGATGGATGACGCGCTGGGGATAGGGGATGTCGATGCCAGCCTCGCGGAAGGCCAAGAGGATGCGGCGGCGCAGCTCCCGGGCCACCTCCCACTGCTTGGCGGGGGCTGTCTTGGTGTAGGTCCGCAGGGTCACGGCGCTCTCCCCCAGGTCCTCCACGCCCAGCACCTGGGTGGGCTCCAGCACCCGGTCGGGCCAGGCCTCCGCCAGCTCCTGCCCGATGCGCGTCAGCAGCGCGATGGCCGCGTCGATGTCCGTGTCGTAGCTGACGCCCACCTCGACCTTGGCCCGGGCGAACTCCTTGGAGAGCACCACCACCCGCACCACAGAGCCGTTGGGGATGAAGTGGGCCTTGCCCTCGGCATCCCGGATCTGGGTCACCCGCAGCGTCATGCGCTCCACGGTGCCCACATGCTTCTCGTCCACGCTGATGATGTCGCCCACGCCGAACTGGTTCTCCATGAGGAGGAAGAAGCCGCTGATGACGTCCTTCACCAGGCTCTGGGCCCCGAAGCCCAGGGCCACGCCCGCGATGCCGGCGCCGGCCACCAGAGGGCCGATGTTGACGCCGAATTCCTGGAGCGTCATGAGCAGGAAGAAGATGATCGCCAGCACCCGGGCCGTGTTGTTGAGCACGGAGCCCAGGGTTTCCGCCCGCCGCTCGGCATCCGAGGTCGTCTGGTCGTTCCCGTCGTCCACGGCCTTGCGCACGGCGCGGGACACCAGCTTCACGCTCCACAGGATCGCCAGGCAGGCGACCCCCACCATGAGGAGGTGCTCCAGCCGGGACCAGCCCGTGCGGTCCATCCACGCCAGGAAGTGGTCGAAGCGCCGGACTTCGGTCTTGATCAGAGGCTGAAGGGTCAGAAGCATCACGCCATCAGTCTACTTCCATGAGGCCCAGTAGTTGGCGTTCTCCATCAGCTCCGCCGCAGGGGTGGCCTTCAGCGGCCGGAAGGCGTCCACCATGACGGCCACCTCGTCCGTCCGGTCCTTGGTGCGGCTGAGGGGGATCGCCTTGGGGTGCGGCCCGTGGTGGATGCCCTGGGGATGCCAGGTCATCATGCCGGCGCCGATGCCATCGCGCGAGAAGAAGTGCCCCGCCGAATAGAACAGCACCTCGTCGTAGTCGATGTTGGAGTGGAAGAAGGGCACGCGCATGGCGCCTTCTTCTTCCTCGAAGGGCCGTGGCAGGAAGGAGCAGATGACGAAGTTGGCCGCGATGAAGGTGGAGTGCGCGCTGGGCGGCAGGTGGTAGCGGGCGCTGACGACGGGCCGGATGTCCTTCACATTGATGCGCCACACGGTGAGGTCGCCCTTCCAGCCCACCACGTCCAGGGGATTGAAGGGGTAGAACACCTTCGTGATCTGGCTCTCGCGCTTGATGTGGACGGCCCACTCCCGCGGGGTGGCGTCGTAGGGCTCCAGCTCCGGCGTGTCCACCATGGCCGGGTCGAAGATGGCGTTGGGCCCCAGCTGGTTGCGGTCGGGGATGGTGACCTCGCTGAAGCTCTCGATGAGCAGGTGGCGCTGCTCCGAGGCGTCCGGCAGAAAGCGGTAGGTCGTGCCCCGGGGGATCACCAGGTAGTCGCCGGTGGCGTAGTGGATCACGCCGAAGGTGGTCTCCAGCTTCCCGGCTCCCGCATGGATGTAGTAGACGTCGTCGCCGTCGGCATTGCGGTAGAAGAAGTCCATGGCCGCGGGCGCCACCCAGTGCAGGGCCACGTCGGCATTGTGGAGGATGCAGATGGGCGCGAAGGCCGGTTCCGTCGAGCCGAACATGGAGGCCCGCACCGCCTCATCCGCCGAGGGCTTCAGCCCATTCAGGTCGTAGCTGTGGGGTCGCAGCGGGCCCTCGATGCGGGTCCAGTCCGTCACCGGATGCAGGCGGTAGAGGTGGGTGGTGCGGCCGAAGAACCCGTTTCGTGCGTGCTCCTCCTCGAAGGTGCCCGCAGGCAGGTCCACGTGCGCCTGGCGCGTGTGGAGTCCCTTGCGCAGGGGGAAGAGCGGCGTTTCCTTCTTCGACATGGGAGCCTCGGGGAGCGGGGTTCCATTATCTCCAAATTCAAGCTCAATGCCTAAAGCAAGGACTCCACCAAGATCGCCCAGAAAGGCAGGAAGGGCACGAAGCCTCTCCCGCTTCGTGCCCTGGTCTTCCCTTCGTGCCCTTCGTCGAGATCTTCTACGCCTGCTTCTGCAGCCATCGGTTGTAGATCCACAGACTGAGCGCGCTGCCCAGGCCGAAGAGGGTGAGGATGATCCAGCCGGTGGCGGCGGCCCTGGGGTCGAGCTTCAGCAGGCCATCCGCCTGCTTCACGGCGCCGGCACACATGACGCGGTTGAAGAGCCAGGCCCCGGCAGGGCCGCCCACCAGGCTGCCGATGGCCATGGGCAGGTTGGAATAGCCAAGGTAGAGGCCCTCCTGGCCCTTGGGCGCCAGCGAGCCGATGTACTCGTAGAGGCGGCTGGAGGCGAACAGTTCGCCGAAGGCGATGAGGGCCACGGTCATCACGATGAAGAGGCTCCCCAGAGGAAGCCACAGCCTGACCGTCACGCCGCCCGCCATGAAGAGTGGCGCCACGTTGATGAGCATGGCGAGGCCGATGATCACGGTGCCCACGATGATGGACTTGATGGGCGGCAGCTTACCGAACAGCTTGGTGATGAGCAGCTGGAACAGCACGATGGTGATGGGGTTGGCCATGGTGTAGAGATCCATGGCCGGGCTCAGCTCCACCGTCTTCTTCACGTAGAGCGGCAGCACGTTGTAGACCTGGTTGTAGATGAAGTAGAAGCCGCTGCTCACCAGCAGGAACAGGGCGAAGCGGCCGCTGCCCAGCACCGTGACCATGCCCAGGAGGATCTCGGGGATCGTCCGCTTGGGCTTGGCGGGGTCCACGGTGGATTCGGGATCGCGGTAGAGCAGGGCCACCACCAGGAAGGCCAGCACCGAGGCCGCCATGGAGACCAGGAAGATGGTGTCCAGCTTGCCGAGCTTCGTGCGCACGAAGAAGGCCGTGAGGCGGCCGAACACGCTGCCGATGTTGATGACCATGTAGAAGATGGCGAAGGCCAGGGTGGCCTTGCCCAGGTGCGTGCGCTGCACGGTGCCGGCGATGCAGGGCTTCACGAAGGAGCCGCCGATGCCGACCAGCACGATGGCCGCCGCCACGGGCACCATCACGCCCATTCCGGCCGTGACCTCCTTCCCGGCCTGCAGGGCGAGGGTCTGTCCGCCGAACCAGACGGGATAGCCCATGAGGAAGTAGCCGCCCACCAGCAGCACACAGGCCAGGAGCAGGCTCCGTCGGAAGCCGATCTGGTCCGCGATGGTGCCGCTGAGGATGGGCAGGAAGTAGACCAGGAACCAGAGCACCCCGTTCAGCGTGCTCGGCCAGTAGTCGCCGAGCCCCAGCCGCCCCAGGTAGATGACGATGAAGCTCGCCATGGAGTAGTAGGCGGCCCGCTCGAAGAGCTCGGTGAGGTTCGCGTTCCAGTAGCTGGCAGGGAAGGAGTACTTCTCGCGGAAGGAGGGTTCTGCAGACATGGCTACCTCAAGGTCGCATTAGTCTCGCATGGCGAGGTGTCCCCGGCCCGCGGATTCTGGTATCTCTGGCAGATGTCCCCCCGCCCTTCCCGCCGGTTCCGCCTGACCCTGGCCCTGGCCCTGGGGTTGACCTCTCTATCCGCCGCGCCACCCTTCTCCCCCGCCGCGCAGACCCTGATCGACCGCGCCTTCTCGGACCTGGATCCGGCCCGCCCCGTGATGGATGTCCACGTGCATGCCATCGGCCTCGGGCAGGACGGTGACGGGACTTCGGTGAACCCCGAGAAGCTCAGTACCCGTCATCCCATGAAGCGCCTGGGGACGAACCTCTACCTGAAAGCCACGGGCGTGAAGGGGCTGGACCACTTCGACCGCGACTACCTGGAGATCCTGGCCTCCCGCGCCCGGGCCTTCCCCCGTCCCGTGAAGGTCCATCTGCTGGCCATGGACCGGGCCTACCATCCCGACGGCACCCCCGATCCCGCGCGAACCGAGTTCCACGTGCCGAACGACTATGTGCTGGAGGCCGCCGCCCGGTACCCGGATGTCTTCGTCCCCGTGGCCTCCATCCACCCGGCCCGGAAGGACGCCCTTGAGGAACTGGAGCGCTGCGCGGCCAAGGGGATCCGGCTGCTCAAGTGGCTGCCCAACGCCCAGGCCATCGATCCCGCGGATCCCCGCTACGACCCCTTCTACCGCCGCATGAAGGCGCTCGGTGTGGTCCTGCTCACCCATGCCGGCGAGGAGAAGGCCGTGGCAGTCAAGGATGCCCAGGCCCTGGGCAACCCGCTGCGCCTGCGCCGGCCGCTGGACCTGGGTGTCACGGTGATCGTGGCCCACGGTGCCAGCCTGGGGCGGAACGCGGACCTGGATCATCCCGGGAAGACGGCCTCGAACTTCGACCTCTTCCTCCGACTCATGGACGAGCCCAGGTACCGGGGCCAGCTTTACGGCGATCTCTCCGCCATCACCCAGGTCAATCGGCTGCCCCGTCCGCTTCGCACGCTGTTGAACCGGGACCTGGACGGCCGGCTGCTCAACGGCAGCGACTACCCCCTGCCCGGCGTGGACCTCGTGATCTGGACCCGTGGTCTCGTGCAGTTGAAGTTCATCACCCCCGCGGAGCGGAGGGCCCTCAACGAGGTCTGGAAGGCCAACCCGCTCCTCTTCGACTTCGTGCTGAAGCGCACCCTGCGGGATCCCCGCACGGGGCGCCGGTTCGCAGCCGGCGTCTTCCAGCGGGATCCGGCCGCCCTCAGCGGATGAGGGCGCCGCGCTCGGTTAGCAGCTCGCGCAGCACGGAGCGGTGGCAGCGCGCCTCGTCCTCGCAGTAGCAGCCCACGGCCAGGTCCATCCGGTGGGACAGGGCCGCCAGCAGGTCCAGGAGGCGGGCCTTCTCGGGATGGCCCATCTCCGTCCGGTACTTCTTCTTGAAGGCCGCCCAGTCCTTGTCGGTTTCGGCGGCCTGGGCCTGCTTCACCAGCTCCTCGCTGGGCGCCGCCTCCGGCAGCCACACGTCGTAGAAGTCGCGGGTGGCGAACTCGGCCTTGGGCACGCCCCGGGGCGGCCGTCGCACGGTGCCGATCCGCAGACCCTCGCCCGCCACCCTCGGTGTTCCCAGTCGCACCACGCGGATGGCCATGGCGTCCTCCCTTCAGTGATCCTCTGCCGCTTCCGTGAGGTGGAGCGTGAGGGTGCCCCCGGGTTCCACGCGGTCCACTCCGGGCGGGATCACGGCCAGGGCATTGGCGTGGAGCATGGACGAGAGGATGGCGGAGCCTTGCGGGCCCGTGAGCCGGGCCAGGAGCCGGTCCCCTTCGCGGCGGGCCACCACCCGCAGGAAGGTGGTGCGCCGGTCGCCGGCCTTCCCGCTCCAGCCATCCTCCAGCACGGCCTCGGCCACGGGGCGGTGCAGCGCGGAGAAGCCCATGAGCCGCCGCAGGGCCGGCCGCACATACTCCTCCACCATGAGCATGGCGGCCACCGGATTGCCGGGAATGCCGAAGACCGGCTTGCCTTCGATCATCCAGAAACCCAGCGGCCCGCCCGGCTTCTGGGCCACCTTCCAGAAGACACGGCGCGCGCCCAGCTCCTCCAGGATGGGCTTCACGAAGTCGTAGTCGCCCACGGAGATGCCGCCAGTGGTGAGGATGGCGTCGGCCTGCAGCGCCTCGCGCAGCACGCCGGCCAGCGTGGCCCGGTCGTCCCGCACCCGCGGAAAGGGGACGGGGACGGCCCCGCAGGCGGCCACCTGGGCGCAGATCGAGTGGATGTTCGCGTCGCGGATCTGGCCGGGGCCGGGCCGTTCCGCGGCATCCACCAGCTCGTCCCCGGTGGTGAGGACGGCCACCCGCGCCCGCGGATGGATCGGCACGACGGGCTTCCCCACGGCGGCCAGGACGCCCAAGTCGCCCGGACGCAGCACGCGGCCGGGGGCCACCAAGGCCAGGCCTGCCTGGATGTCCTCGCCCGCGTGGCGGATGTGGGCGCCTGCGCGGAGGGGCTTCCGCGCCTCCATCCAGTCGGCGCCCCGCTGGGTATCCTCCACCGGCACCACGGCATCGGCGCCTTCGGGCAGGGGCGCCCCGGTCATGATGCGCCAAGTCGTACCGGTTTCCACGGCCCGGTCCGACGTGGCCCCGGCGGCGAGGTCCCCCAGCACCCGCAGGCGGATGGGGTGGTCCGGCGCGGCGGCGGCGAGGTCCGCGGCCCGCACGGCGTAGCCGTCCATGGCCGAGTTGGTGAAGGGGGGCACCTGCTCAGCGGCGACCAGGGCCTCGGCTGCGGCCAGTCCCAGGGCCTCGGATAGCGGGACGGACCGGGGCGGCAGGGGCGCCACGCGGTCCAGGATCAGGTCGAGGGCTTGGGCGGGCGTGGGCATCAGTCCGGGTACCTCAGGACCTTCCATTGCACGAAGGAGAAGTGGCGCCAGGCGCCGGTCATGTGGGAGCCCACCGAGGCGACCAGCGTGGCCGCCAGATACCAGGGCAGGCGGTGGGCGGGCTGGAAGGCGCCCAGGCCCAGCAGGGCCAGCTTTACCAGCACGGCCACGCCGCTGCCCTGGACGAGGATGCCCAGGTCCCGCGCCAGGTCGATGCCGAAGAGCAGGATGCCGCTGGCGATGGTGACCAGGATGGGGCCGCGCAGGGCCTCGAACCCGGCGCCGAAGGGGAGGCCGCCCACCACCAGGGCCATGGCCGCGATGTGCACGCTCCGCAGGAAGAGCTGCACCGGCCGCGCCCAGGGGAAGAACCGGGGCCGCTCCGGGAACAGCAGCGTCCGGAGGGTGCGGGGGGATGAACGGCCCGTGTCGCTGGAATCCATGCTTCCCTTCTAGCAGATCCCCTTCCCCCCTGTGCTGAAATGGGTTCGCCCCGAGGTCCCGCCATGGCCAAAGCCGCCTCTCCCGCCGCCTCCATCCGCATCCGCATCGCCTACGGCGCCGATATCGCCATCGGCCAGGGCAAGGCCGATCTCCTGGAGGCCATCGGGGAGACGGGCTCCATCTCCGCCGCCGCCCGGCGGCTGGAGATGAGCTACCGCAAGGCCTGGCTGCTGGTGGACGAGATGAACCAGTGCTTCCACGCGCCCGTGGTGGCCGCGGCCAAGGGCGGCCACCGGGGGGGTGGGGCGGTCCTGACCCCCACCGGCCAGGAGGCCCTCGCCCGCTTCCGGGCGATCCAGGCCAAGGCGGCGGAAGCCATCGCCACCGATGTGCGGGCCTTCCGGAAGCGGCTGCTGGACTGAGGTCACATTCCAGCTGCCAGGCCGGGCTGATTCCCACTTCCGTTGTATCCTGTCGAAGCCATCGCCCAGGAGGCACCGTGCGCACCCCGAGATTCCCCGGATGGACCTGGCTGCTGGCGGCCTCCCTGGCCTGCGCGGGCCTCCAGGCGGGCCAGCCCGCCGCGAAGACGGTGATCCTCGCCACCACCACCAGCACCCAGGACTCCGGCCTGCTGGACGAGCTCATTCCCCGCTTCGAGAAGCAGACGGGCTATGTGGTGAAGACCATCGCCGTGGGGTCCGGCCAGGCCATCGCCATGGGGAAGAAGGGCGAGGCGGACGTGCTCCTCGTGCACTCTCCGGACGCTGAGAAGGCCCTCATGGCCGAGGGCTCCGGCGTGAACCGCCGCCTCGTCATGCACAACGATTTCATCCTCCTCGGCCCCGCCGGGGATCCTGCCCGCGTGCGCGGGAAGGCCGCGGCCGCAGCGCTCCAGGCCATCGCCGCGGGGCACGCCGTCTTCATGTCCCGGGGCGACAACTCCGGCACCCACGCCCAGGAGAAGAAGCTCTGGGCCGCCGCGGGCCTCAAGCCCGAGGGCCAGGCCTGGTACCAGCAGACCGGCCTCGGCATGGGCCAGACCCTGGCCGTGGCCGCCGAAAAGCGGGCTTACACATTGTCAGACCGGGGCACCTACCTGGCCCTGCGGAAAAAACTCGGGCTGGAGATCCTGAGCGAAGGCGATGCGGCCCTCCTGAATGTCTACCACGTCATCGAAGTCGACCCGGCGCGGCATCCCAGGGTGAACACCCCCGGAGCCCGCGCATTTGCTGACTTCCTGGTGTCGAAAGCTGTGCAGACCACCATCAAAGAATTCGGAATTGGAACCTTTGGATCACCGCTATTCTTTCCTGATGCCGGCAGGCCGGAATAGGCGGGCCGGACGGAGGGAACCCCATGTCCAATGCCATCTTCAGCCTGCCCGAATCCCACAATGAGCCCATCCTCCCCTACGCGCCCGGCTCGAAGGAGCGCGCCCTCCTGAAGGCCGAGCTGGAGCGCCAGTACGCCCTGGAGCTGGACATCCCGCTCATCATCGGCGGGAAGGAAGTGCGCACCGGGAAGACGCAGAAGGCCGTCTGCCCCCACGACCACCAGCATGTGCTGGCGCGGTATCACGAGGCCGGCGAGGCCGAGGTCCGCCTGGCCATCGATGCGGCCATGGCGGCCAAGAAGGCCTGGGAGGCCACGCCCTGGGAGGATCGCGCCGCCATCTTCCACAAGGTGGCCAGCCTCATCTCCGGGAAGTACCGCTACATCCTGAATGCCGCCACCATGCTGGGCCAGTCGAAGAGCGCCTACCAGGCGGAGATCGACAGCACTTGCGAGACCGCCGACTTCTTCCGCTACAACGCGAAGTTCATGGAGGAGATCTACAAGCAGCAGCCGATCTCCGATCCCCACGTGTGGAACCGCGTGCACTACCGTGCGCTCGAGGGCTTCGTCTTCGCCGTGACCCCCTTCAACTTCACCGCCATCGCCGCGAACCTGCCCACGGCCCCGGCCGTCATGGGCAACACCGTGGTGTGGAAGCCCGCCTCCACCTCCGTGGTGTCGAACCACTACCTCATGCAGCTCTACAAGGAGGCCGGCCTGCCGGATGGCGTCATCAACTTCATCCCCGGCCGGGGTTCCATGATCGGGAAGATCGCGCTCGAGGACCGCAACTTCGCGGGCCTCCACTTCACGGGTTCCACGGGCGTCTTCAACGGCATGTGGAAGACCATCAGCGGCAACCTGGAGCGCTACCGGAGCTACCCGCGCATCGTGGGCGAGACCGGCGGCAAGGACTACGTCTTCATGCACGCCTCCGGGGACGTGGACGAGACCGCCGCGGCCATCGTGCGTGCGGGCTTCGAGTACCAGGGGCAGAAGTGCTCGGCCTGCTCCCGCGTCTATGCGCCCGCCTCCCGCTGGGCCGAGCTAAAAGCGCGCCTGCTGGAGCTGATGGGCGAGATCCGCATGGGTGACGTGCGCGACTTCCGCAACTTCTTCAATGCCGTGATCGACGAGGCCTCCTTCGACAACGCCATGAAGTACATCGAGCTGGCGAAGGCCTCCAAGGACGCGGAGATCCTCGTGGGCGGCAAGGGTGACAAGGCCAAGGGCTGGTTCGTGGAGCCCACCATCATCCTCACCACGGACCCCAAGTTCGTGACCATGCAGGAGGAGATCTTCGCCCCCGTCGTCACCCTCTACGTCTACGACGACGCGAAGCTGGACGAGACCCTGCGCCTGCTGGACGAGACCTCGCCCTACGCCCTCACCGGCGCCATCTTCGCCCGCGACCGCTACGTGATCAACCACCTCACGGACGCCCTGGCCAACACCGCCGGGAACTTCTACATCAACGACAAGCCCACCGGCGCCGTGGTCGGCCACCAGCCCTTCGGCGGGGCCCGCGCCTCGGGCACCAACGACAAGGCCGGCAGCTTCCTGAACCTGATCCGCTGGACCTCTCCCCGCACCATCAAGGAGAGCTTCACGCCGCCCCGGGACCTCAAGTTCCCCTTCCTCGAGCAAGAATAGGAGCCCATGGACCTGATCTGGGAGGGCCTGCGGAAGGCGCTGGAGTTGCTGCTCACGCTGGATCCCGAGGTCCTCCGGATCACCCTGCTCTCCCTCGAGGTGTCGGGCCTGGCCACCCTCATCAGCCTGGTGATCGGCCTGGGCGTGGCCATCCCTGTGGCCCTGAACGAGTTTCCCGGCAAGCGGCTGGTCATCGCCCTGCTCAACACAGGCATGGGCCTGCCGCCCGTGGTGGTGGGCCTCTTCGTCACCGTGCTGCTGTGGCGGAACGGACCCCTCGGCTTCCTGGAGATCCTATACACGCCCTCGGCCATGATCCTGGCCCAGGCCGTCATCGCCTCGCCCATCATCGCGGGCATCAGCCTCTCGGCCCTCCAGCATCTGCCGCCGGGCCTGCGGCTGCAGATCCTCGCCCTGGGCGCCTCGCGGCCCCAGATGGTGTGGCTGCTCCTGAAGGAGGCCCGCCTGCCCCTGCTGGCGGCCGTGATGGCCGGCTTCGGCGGCGTCATCTCCGAGGTGGGCGCCTCCATCATGGTGGGCGGCAACATCAAGGGCCAGACACGGGTGCTGACCACGGCCACGGTCATGGAGACCAGCAAGGGCAACTTCGAGGTGGCCTTCGCCCTCAGCATCCTCCTGCTGGTCCTGGCGTTCTCGGTGAACGCCGTGCTGACGCACCTCCAGCAGCGGAACCGGCCCCGATGAGCCGCGCGACCGTCCTGGAGGCGCGGAACCTCAAGGTCCACCGGGGCGGAACCCAGGTTCTCGACGTGCCCGCGCTGGACCTCCGCGCCGGCGAGGTGCTGGCCCTCATGGGCCCCAACGGCGCCGGCAAGAGCACGCTCATGCTGGCCCTGGCGGGCCTGCTGCCCCTGTCCGGGGGGAATCTTCGCTTCAAAGGCGCGGACCTGGGCGTCCGGTCGGAGCGCGAGGCCTACCGCCGCCGCATGACCATGGTCTTCCAGGACCCTCTCCTCTTCGACGCCACCGTGGCCCAGAACATCGCCACCGGGCCAAGGCTCCGGGGCCTTCCTTCCGCCGTGCGCGAGCCCGCCGTGCGCGCCTGGGCCGAGCGCCTGGGCATCGGGCACCTGCTCGACCGGTCCGCGCGGCACCTGTCCGGAGGCGAGGCCCAGCGCACGGCCCTGGCCCGGGCCTTCGTCCTGGGGCCGGAGATCCTCTTCCTGGACGAGCCCTTCGCCTCCCTGGACGCGCCCGCCCGGGAGGGCCTGCTCGACGACCTGGGCCGCATCCTGGCGGAGACCGGCAGCACCGCCGTCATCTCCACCCACGACCAGGGCGAGGCCGCGCGTCTGGCGCACCGGCTCTCCGTGATGAAAGGCGGGGCCATCCTCCAGACCGGGGGCCTGCGGGAGGTCATGAACCACCCGCAGGATCCCTTCGTGGCGGCCTTCGTGGGCATGGAGACCCTGCTCAAGGGGCAGGTGGCCGCGAGCGGCGAGGGGCTGCTGACCCTGCGGCTCGGCAAGGGGGCCGATGGCCATGAGGTGCTGGCCATGGGAGAGGCCCGGCCCGGTCAGACCGTCCTGGTGGGCATCCGTCCGGAAAATGTCTCCCTTTCTTTACACACCGACAAATCCAGCAGCGCCCGGAACGCCTTCCCCGGCACCATCGCCAAGGTCATTCCGAGGGGTCCCTTCTTCAAGATCGAGCTGGATTGCGGCTTCTTCCTGGCGGCTTACGTGACCGCGCAATCCCTGGCAGAACTGGGCCTTGAGCCCGGTGGCGCCATCGTGGCCTCCTTCAAGGCCACGGCAGCCCACCTCATCCGGCGGGAGGGCCTCGACGCCGAAGTGTGACCGCGTCCATTGCCCGGGGTCCTGGCCCGGACTAGCCTCGCATCTGGAGTGGTCCCGGCCACTCCGGATTGTCGTGTAGTCAAAGGTCAGAGGTTGGAGGCGCCCGAGCCATGAAACAGCTGGTGATCGATTTCCAGAAGTGCGACGCAGGGCGCAACTGCAACCACGAGTGCGAGCTGGAGTGCGCCATCAAGGTCTTCAAGGTGGACGATCCCGCCCAGGCCGCGCTCCAGATCAAGGCCTACGAGGACGGCGGCGGCCAGGCCATCCTCTGCGACCAGTGCGGCGATTGCGTGGTGGTCTGCCCCTCCGAGGCCCTCAAGCGCAACAAGCTGGGCGTGGTGATGATCGACAAGCAGCTCTGCGTGGGCTGCTACATGTGCATCGGCTTCTGCGAGAAGGACGCCTTCATGCGGAACCCGGACTGGATCGTCCCCCACAAGTGCACCTCCTGCGGCATCTGCGTGAAGGTCTGCCCCCATGGGGCCCTCTCCATCGTGGACGCCCCCGAGCCGGCCGTCCGGATCATCTGAGAAAGGGAATCCCATGAGCCAGCTCGTCTTCGATCCCAGCAAAGTGATGGCCATCGACTACACCCAGCGCACCGAGTACCTGGAGGGCCTCGAGGCCATCCAGGCCGCCCACAAGGTGCTGAAGGAGATCACCTACACGCCCAGCCTGCCGGACAAGGGCTACACGAACCGCACGCTCTACGTGAACGTGGGCTCCCTGGAGATCACGGAGAAGCCCGTCACCCAGCAGATGAAGGACGTCTTCATCGGTGGCCGCGGCTTCGGCCTCTACCACCTCTGGAACGCCGTGAAGCCCACCACCCGGTGGAACGACCCCGAGAACGAGATCATCATCAGCCCCGGCCCCGTGGCCGGCATGACCCAGTACGCGGGCACCGGCAAGTCCCTGGTGGTGAGCCTCTCGCCCCAGACGGACATCCCCATCGATTCCAACGTGGGCGGCTTCTACGGTCCCCTGCTCAAGTTCTCGGGCTTCGACGCCCTGGAGCTGCAGGGCAAGTCGGACAAGGACATCATCCTGTTCATCGACGGCGTGAAGGGCCTCATCCGCATCGAGGAGGCGCCCAAGGATCCCGTGGACAGCCATGTGCTGGCCGAGGTCCTCACCCACATGTACGCCGAGAACGAGAAGGACCTGCCCAACATCTCCGTGGTGTCCACGGGTGCGGCGGCCGAGCACAGCCTCATCGGCATGCTGAACTTCTCCTTCTACGACCGCCGCCGCAAGTGCGTCCGCTTCAAGCAGGCCGGCCGGGGGGGCATCGGCACCGTGTTCCGGGACAAGCGCATCCGCGCGCTCGTCGTCCGCGGGCCCAAGGTCGCGGGCGACCTCAACCACCCAGTCGATCCCGAGACCATCGCCAAGACCGGCATCAAGTACCACAAGGAGATCCGCGAGAACGACGGCAGCCAGTGCATGATGCGGCGCAACGGCACGGCGCACATCGTGGAGATCATGGACGCCTACGACCTGCTGCCCGTCCACAACTTCCAGTACGGCTCGCACCCGGATGTCCACAAGATCGACAGCAGCTACTGGCAGCAGCGCTGCACCCAGCACACCGTGGACGGCTGCTGGTACGGCTGCTCCATGGCCTGCGCCAAGGGCGCGGACGGCCTCGTCCTGAAGACCGGCCCGTACCAGGGCGACATGGTCACGGTGGACGGCCCCGAGTACGAGAATGCGGCGGGCCTGGGCTCCAACTGCGGCGTCTTCAATCCCGACTACCTGCTGGAGCTGAACTTCTACTGCGACACCTACGGCATCTGCACCATCACCTACGGCACCCTCACGGCCTTCGTCATGGAGTGCTACCAGCGCGGCATCCTCAACAAGGAGCGCACGGGCGGCCTGGAGATGACCTGGGGCAATGCCGAGGCCGACCTCGAGATGATGCACCAGATGGCCCGCGGCGAAGGCTTCGGCAAGATCGCCGGCCTGGGCGTGAAGAAGATGAAGGAATACTTCATCGCGAAGGGCTGGGGCGACCCGCAGCTCATCAACGACATCGGCATGGAGAACAAGGGCCTCGAATACTCCCAGTACATGTCCAAGGAGTCCCTGGCCCAGCAGGGCGGCTACGCCCTCACCAACAAGGGGCCCCAGCACGACGAGGCCTGGCTGATCTTTATGGACATGGTGAACAAGCAGATCCCCACCTTCGAGGACAAGGCGGAGGCGCTCTACTACTTCCCCCTCTTCCGCACCTGGTTCGGCCTCAACGGCTTCTGCAAGCTGCCCTGGAACGACGTGGTGCCCGCCAACAACTCCGAGCAGCCCGAGGCCCACAAGGTGCCCGAGCACGTGCAGAACTACGTGGACCTCTTCAGCGCCACCACGGGCGTGAAGATCGACAAGGAAGACCTGATCATGCAGTCCGCGCGGGTCTACAACTTCCAGCGCGTGTTCAACATCCGGATGGGCAAGGGCCTGCGCCTCCACGACGCGGCGCCCTACCGCTCCCTGGGCCCCGTGACGAAGGAGGAGTACGAGTCCCGCGCCGAGCGCTACGACCAGCAGATTCTCACGGAGATGGGCCTCGACCCCGCGGGCAAGAGCACCGAGGAGAAGATGGCCCTGCACCGCGAGTGGCGCACCGGCCGCTTCTCCCAGCTTATGGACAGCGTCTACACCCGCCGCGGCTGGACGCTCGACGGCGTGCCGACCCTGGCGCGCCTGAAGGAGCTGGGCCTCGATGCGTTCCCGGAAGTCGTCGAGGTCGTCAAGCAGCACCTCTGAGAGAACCGGCCGCATCCGCGGCCGATTCTCTTTTTGAACAGCAAAGGTGGGAAACGCGCATGATCCTGGTCAACGAGGAACCGCTCGCGTGGCACGAGGGCATGACGGTCCGGGACATCCTCCGCGCCCGGAACTACCGCTTCCCCATGCTCGTCATCCACGTGAACGAGACGCTGGTGCCGAAGAAGGAGTACGACACCACCACTGTCCCCGATGGCGCGGTGGTGAAGGTCATCCACCTCATCAGCGGGGGCTGACCCCCGCGACCGGGAGCAGGGGCAGGAGGATCCTGAATCGGGAGCCGCGCCCGGGCGCGCTCCGAACCTCCAGCTGGCCACCACCCTCCTCCACCAGGGCCTTCAGGGAGGACAGACCCAGGCCCGTCCCATGGCCGGGGGCCTTGGTGGTGAAGAAGGGGTCGAAGATCCGCGCCTGGATCTCGGGGGTCATGCCGACTCCCGTATCGGCCACTTCCAGCAGCGCCATGGGCTGCTCCGAATCCCCCACCCCGGTCCGCACCCGGAGGATGCCGCCCTCCGGCATGGCGTCCCGGGCGTTGGCCACGAGGTTCACCACCATCTGCTCCACCCGGAGGCGGGAGCTCTGGACGGTCAGCCCCGCCCCCGGAGCCGCCTCGATGCGGAGCTCCACGGTCTGGGGAAGGAGCAGTCGCAGGGTCGCCTCCATCTCCTTCACGGCCGTGCCCAGATCCAGGAAGGAGAGGCCCTCTTCCTCCCGCCGGGCAAATCCCATCAGGCGGCCGGTCAAGTGCGCGGCCCGATCCGCCGCCACGCCGATGCGGCGAAGATCTTCCCGTCCCGGCACCTCGCCCTCGTCGAGCCGCAGGGTCGCCAACTCGGCCGAGCTCTTCATCGCGCAGAGCAGGTTGTTGAGGTCATGGGCCAGGCCTGCGCCCATGAGGGCGACCGTGTTCATCCGCTCCGTCCTCAGCAGCGTGTCCTGCGCCTGCTCCAGGGCCCGGGTCCGCTGCCGGACGCGGTCCTCCAGGGTCCGCCGGGCCGCCAGAAGGTCCTGGATGGACTGGAACTGCCGCAACAGGAGGAGCGCCACCATGACGAGGAAGATCGAGAACGCGCCCCGGGTCACGCTGCCGGGGGCGGAGAGGAGCAGCACTGCCAGGACGCCGATGGCGACGGCGACCGGAAGGTAGGGCAGCAGGACCACGGCCCTCCGCTCGGATCCAGGACCGGCCAGGACCTCCTCCACCGGACGGGGGGACCAGGCCGCCAGTCCCTGGAAGAGCGGGATGGCCCCGGCCAGGACGATCCATCCCTGGGTGGCCACCACCGGGGGCAGGCCGGCCAGGGCCCAGGCGGACAGGGCGGCCAGCCAGGCCAGGGCCGAGGCGCCCAGCCATCCGAGCGGCCCCCGGATCCGGCCCGGGTCGTACGACGTCATGAAGACCACACCGCCCCCCAGCAGGGCCGCATTGAGGTAGGCCACGAAGACCCGCAGCCCCATGCCCCTGATCGTGAGGTGGAGGCTGCCCTGGAGGCCCAGCACCCAGAGCAGGAAGAGGACCGACACCGCGAAGATGAGGCCATCCTGGACCCGCCGCCCGAGCACCCCGCGGGGCTCCTGGGCACGGGGAAAACTCAGGACCCCCGCCAGCACCAGGACCCCGGTCCCCAGCCCCAGCAGGCTCGGCAGCCCCTCGGCCCAGGGCGCGGTCCAACCCCGGCTCAGGAGCAGGCCGATCATCAGGTTCGGGATTTCCAGCGTGGCCGAGATCGCCAGCAGCCACCAGGCCAGGCGGCCCGCCCCGGGGGACCGCCATGCGCGGTAGCCCAGGCTGGCGGCGGCAAGGAGCTCCAGCGCGGCGTAGCTCAGGGGCCAGGCCAGGGGACGCTGGTCCCCGGGCAGGAACCTGTGGAGCAGCGCTGCGGCGACCCAGACCCCCACCAGGACCGCCCGGGCGGTCATCGGCAGGAACTGGACCGACGGATCGCTCCGACGGAGGGCGGGAAGGCGTTGCCCAGACAAGAGGCCTCACGGGTGGGTCCCCAAAGCTTAGCGGATCCTCCCCTTCCCCGGACCGCTCAGAGTTCCAGCGTGATGCCCTGGGCCAGTTCCACCTGACCGCTGAAGTTGATGGCGCTGGTCTGGCGGCGCATGTAGGCCTTCCAGGCGTCGGAACCGCTCTCGCGGCCGCCACCGGTCTCTTTTTCACCACCGAACGCGCCGCCGATCTCCGCGCCGCTGGTGCCCGTGTTGACGTTGGCCAGGCCGCAATCACTGCCGGCCGCCGAGAGGAACAGCTCGCTCTCGCCCAGATCGTTGGTGATGATGGCGCTGGAGAGGCCCTGGGGCACGCCGTTCTGGAGGGCGATGGCCTCCTCGATGGTGCGGTAGGGCATGAGGTAGAGCACCGGCGCGAAGGTCTCCTCCTGCACGATGGGCAGGTTGCCGGACACTTCGGCGATGCAGGGCGTGATGTAGCAGCCGCCGGCGTTCGGCAGCGGCTCGCCGCCGACGAGGATCGTCCCGCCCTGGGCTTTCACCGTCTCGATGGCGGCCAGCATGGTGGCCACGGCTCCGGCGTCCACCAGGGGCCCCATGAGCATCTCGCCCTTCCGGGGATCGCCGATGGGCGTCTTCTTGTAGAGCTCCAGCAGGCGGTCCCGGAAAGTGCCGTAGATGGACTCGTGCACGATGACGCGGCGCGTGGAGGTGCAGCGCTGGCCCGAGGTGCCGATGGCGCCGAAGTAGATGGAGCGCAGGGCGATGTCGAGGTCGCCCTTGTCGCTCGCGATCACGGCGCCGTTGCCGCCCAGCTCCAGGATGTGGCGGCCGAACCGCTCCTGCACCAGCTTGCCGACGTGGCGGCCGCCCGGGACCGAGCCCGTGTACGACACCAGGGCCACGCGCGGATCGGTGTTGATGAGATCGCCGATCTCGCTGCCCTTGCCGATGGCCAGGCTGCAGATGGCGGGGTCGTAGCCGAGGTCGCGCAGCACCTTCTCGGCGATCTTCGTGCAGGCGAGGGCCGTCAGGGGCGTCTTGGAGGAGGGCTTCCACAGCACCGTGTCGCCGCAGACCAGGGCCAGGGCGGTATTCCAGCTCCACACGGCCACGGGGAAGTTGAAGGCCGTGATGACGCCCACCACGCCGAGGGGGTGCCACTGCTCCTGGAGCCGGTGCAGGCGCCGCTCGCTGGGCATGGTCAGGCCATAGAGCTGGCGGGACAGGCCCACGGCGAAGTCGCAGATGTCGATCATCTCCTGGACCTCGCCCAGGCCCTCGCGCAGGGTCTTGCCCATCTCCAGCGTGACCAGCTCGGCCAGTGCGGCCTTGTTCCGGCGCAGCTCGTCGCCGAGCGCCTTCACCACCTCGCCGCGCTTGGGGGCGGGCACCAGCTTCCAGGAGGCGAAGGCCGCGTGGCTCTTCGCGAGGATCGCTTCGAACTCCTGCGGAGTGACATTGGTGACCGTGGCCAGGGCCTCGCCGTCGATCGGGGAGACGACCTTCTGGGCCTTCCCGCTGCCCAGCCACGCGCCCGCGAACCCGCCCGGGTTCACCTCCGAAATGCCCAGCAATGTCAGGACTTTCTCCATGGCCCACCTCCCGGATTCATTTGTATCTTTTTTTGTTTCAATTATAAAATTCATTCGATTCACATGAGACATGAATATAATTCATGGCTATGGACGCCCTCCTTGACCTCCCTCAGCTGCGGACCTTCTACACCCTCGCCCAGGTGGGCAGCTTCACCGCCTGCGCCCGGCGCCTGGGCCGCACCCAGTCCGCCGTCAGCCACGCCATGGCCAAGCTGGAGGACCTGGCCGGCGTCCTCCTGCTGGATCGCCGGAGCCGGGGGCTGGACCTGACCGAAGAGGGCCGGCGCCTCTATCAGGCCTGCGAGCAGGCCTTCACCACCCTCGACGCCGCCGCCGAGGACCTCAAGCGCCACCAGACCCAGGCCCGGGGCCGCCTCCGGGTGGGGGCCACGGTCGAGTTCGGCAGCAGCATCCTCATGCGCCACATGCAGCCCTTCCTGGCCGCGAACCCCGACTTGGAGATCGACTTCACCCTCAGCCAGGACCTGCTGGCCCCCTTGCTGCGGGACGACCTCGACCTCGTCATCGACTGCGTGGAGCACCCCCTGCCCGTCCTGAAGAAGGCACCCCTCTTCCGCGAGACCTACGTGGTGGCCTGTGCGCCCGCCTTCCGCAAGGCCCACCGACTGCGCGTGCCAGCCGACCTCTCGCGCTGCCCCGTCCTGTCCCTGGACAAGGCGGGTGCCTGGTGGAACCGCTTCCTTGTGGCCGTGCCGGACCGGGACCAGCCCCACCTGGACCGCTTCATCGCCGTGAACCACGTCCGCGCCATGATCCACGCCGCCGCCGAGGGCATGGGCGCCCTGCTGGTGCCCCGCTACAGCGTGCTGGAGGAGCTGGAGCGGGGTGACCTCGTGGCCCTCTTCCCGTCCATCCGCCCCACCGAGGACCGCTTCTCCATCTACCAGAAGAAGGTGAAGGCCGCGCAGGAGAAGCAGAAGCTGCTCACGCGGTACCTGCAGTCGCTCAGCCCGGCGGAGTTCGGCTCCTGATTCACCGCGCCGCGTCCAGCTCGGCCTCCAAGCGGGCGAGGGAGGCCGGGGCCAGCAGCCCGTGATCATCGTCGAGGACATGGAGGATCGCCTCCGGGTTCCGGGCCGCGTAGGCTTCGCTCTCGGCCAGTGGAACGGACTCGTCGGCACGGCCATGGAGGATCACGGTGGGCACGGCCAGGCGCCAGGTGTCGTCCCCCAGCCAGTTCGGCAGGTCCCGGAGCAGGTCCGGCCCCAGCCGCAGCGCCCGCCCCGCGCCATGGTGGAAGACCTCCATCTCCCCGCGCTCGCGGTAGGCAGCCCAGGCCGGATGCGTCATGCGACGCCCCGCGAAGTGGATGGCCGGAGCCAGCAGGAGCATGGCCTTCACCCGGCTCCCCCGGTGGGCCACGGCGGTGGCGATGAACCCGCCGAGGGAACTGCCCACCAGGACCGGCGGCCCGGGCAGGCCGCGCACCAGGGCCTCCACGGCCTCGACCTGGTCCGTGATCGTGAGGCCCTCGAAGGTGGGCAGGTTCAGGTCCGGCGCATGGAAGGCGATCCCGCGCGCCTCCGCCCAGGCACGCGTGAAGCACCCCTTGTTCCCGCCGGGCGCGGAGGAGAAGCCGTGGAGGTAGATCAGGTCCATGACTCGATCATGGGCCAAGGTCGGGATTCTGCGCCAATCCGCGATGCGGTCTGGCGTCAGGCTGCCAGCTTGGCTGGCAGCAGAAGAGGATCTTCCCGAATGAAGAAGGCCGCCTTCCGGCGGCCTTCTTCATCTGTGGCATAACCTCCTCGCCGGGTCCCGACTCCGAACGCGCCACTGGCGCATTCTCCGTCACCCGGCGGTCGGTTACATCTGGTCCTTGAGTCCCTTGGCCGTCCTGGCTCGGGCCTCCGGCCCTCGGGGCTTCGCCCCCGCCATCGGCTGCGCCGATGCGGCCCTATCCTCCCTTCGCTGCCCTTCGGTCGGATGGTGAAGACGCCTTTCCACGGCCGGAAAGTCGTCTCTCCAACACGACGAAGGCCGCCTTTCGGCGGCCTTCTGCACCGTTCTCTTCCGGTGGTTACATCTGGTCCTTGAGTCCCTTGGCCGTCTTGAAGACGACTTTCCGGCCGGCGGGGATCTGGATGCTCTCGCCGGTCTTGGGGTTGCGGCCCATCTTCTCCTTGGTGGCGCGCACTTCGAAGGTGCCGAGACCGAAGAGGTTGACGCGCTGGCCGGAGAGCAGGGTCTCCACGATGTGGTCGCGGACGCCGTCGAGGATGGACTTGGCACGGGCCTTGGACAGGTCCTGGGCCTCCGCCAGGGTGGCTGCGAGCTCGGCGATGCCGAGGGTTTCAGGCTTGGCAGTGGTCTTCGCCATGGATGGACTCCTTGGGATGGGGTGGGCGGGATCCGGCGGCGCGGAATCCCGGCAGGACCAGCGCCTCCGCGAGGAGCCGGCCAGGTGGGGGGATGGATTCGGGCGAGCCTACTCGGCCGCGGTGGCGGTGACTTCGAGGTTGACCTTGGCGTGCACACCGCTGTAGAGGCGCACGTCCACGACGTAGGTGCCGGCATCCTTGATGTGGGGCACGGTGATCTCGCGGCGGTCCAGGGTGAACCCCTTGCCCTTGAAGAGCTCGGCCACGTCGGCGTTGGTGACGGACCCGAAGAGGTGGCCGTTCTCGCCGGCCTTCTTGGCCACGGCGAGACTGATGGCCTCGAGCTTCTCGGCCAGGCTCTTGGCATCGGCCAGTTCCTTGGCGCGGAGCTTCTCGGCGCGGATCTTCTCGAGTTCGATCTGGCGCTTGTTGCCGGCGGTGACGGGCAGGGCCATCTTGCGGGGCAGGAGGAAGTTGCGGGCGTAGCCGTCCTTGACGTTCACGACGTCGCCACGGGCGCCGAGGCTGGGCACGTTCTCGATGAGGAGGATTTCCATGGGAACTCCAGGAGGATGAATGGGTTGAAGGTTCGGCCAGCGCTGTGGAACTCGCGTTGTCTCCGCTTGGGTGAGACGGCGTCCTGCGCCGTCAGGGCCGGATTCCCGGGAACCCGCCCTGTCCCCCGGTGGGTTCAGGCCGATCAGAAAATCCAGTTTATCCACGGTCCGTCCGATACCCAAGCAGGGATTTCCGACCGGAGGCGCTCCAGCCATGAACCACCACGCCAACCCACGGGACACCCGCATCGTCACCGGACCGGAGTTCGCCATCTCCTTCACCCTCCAAGGACACGACTTCCGGGAGGTCCGCATCATGAACCTGAGCGTGGGCGGGTGCTTCGCCCTGGTGGGAGCCCGCACGGCCCGTTTCTTCCTGCCGGGGGTGACCCTGGACGACCTGGTGTTCCTCCATCCGGACCTGCCCAGGGGTTCCATCCGCGCGGCCGTGACCTATGTCCTGGGCTACGCCTTCGGCGGCGAGGCCACGGACCAGGTGGGCATGGGCCTGCAGTTTCTCTCAGTGGACGCCCCCACCCGCCAGGCGCTGGAAGCCTGGGTGGACGCGGCCGCGGCGGCCGGACGGACGGACGCCTGATCGAAGCCGAGGGGGGCTACTGCTTCCCGAAGAAGCCCAGGATCGCCTTGGCCACTTCCTCCAGCATGGCCCCGGTCATTTCAGGGTAGACGGGCAGGCTGAGCACTTCCTTGGCCGCAAGCTCGGACTCGGGGAGCTGGCCGGTCTTGTAGCCCAGGGAGGCGAAGCAGGGCTGCTCGTGGAGGCAGATGGGGTAGTAGATGGCACTGCCGATGCCCCGCTCCTTCAGGTGGGCCTGCAGCGCATCGCGCCTGCCGCCCTTCACGCGGATGGTGAACTGGTTGTAGATGTGGCGGCCGTCGGGCACCACCTCGCGGGGCAGCACGGCCTCCTCGGCGGTCAGGCCCTTCATGCGCTCCAGGTACCAGGCGGCGTGCTTCCGGCGGCCCTCGTGCCAGCCATCCAGCATGGGCAGCTTGGCGCGCAGCACCAGGGCCTGGAACTCGTCCATGCGCCCGTTCATGCCCACCTCGTGGTGCATGTAGACGGGCTCCATGCCATGGACGCGGATGCGGCGCACCCGGGCCGCCAGGGCCGCATCGCCGCGGATGGCGGTCATGCCGGCATCGCCGAAGGCGCCGAGGTTCTTGGTGGGGTAGAAGCTGTAGGCCGTCAGGTCGCCGAACTGGCCGGCGGACTTGCCCCAGCCCTTGGCACCCAGGCTCTGACAGGCGTCCTCCACCACGGGGATGCCGTGCTTCGCCGCCACGGCCATGATGCCGGGCATGTCCGCCAGCTGGCCGAAGAGGTGCACGGGCATGATGGCCTTGGTGCGGGGGGTGATGGCGGCCTCCACCAGGGCCCCGGTGGCGTTGAAGGTGGCCGGGTCGAGGTCGATGAAGACGGGCTTCGCGCCCAGGCGCGAGACCACCCCCGCGGAGGCGAAGAAGGTGAAGCTGGGGACGATCACCTCGTCGCCATGGCCGATGCCCAGGCCCATCAGGGCCGCCAGCAGGGCGTCCGTGCCGCTCGACATGGCGACGGCGTGGGCGGCACCCGCGTAGGCGGAGATCTCGGCCTCCAGACCCTTCACGTTCTCGCCCAGGATGAACGCGGACCGGTCGATGAGGCCCGAGAGCCCCTCCAGCACCTTGGCCTTCACGGCGGCATTCTGCGGGGCGAGCTCAAGCATCGGGACGGCCATGGGAGCCTCCAATCAGGGTTTTCAAGTATGGCAGCGGGGCGTGTGCGTATCCGTCACATCGACTCTTCGGGAGCCTCGCTGGGCTTCGTCGGCCGCATGAGCGGGAACAGGATGACGTCGCGGATGCTGGCGCTGTTGGTCAGCAACATGACCAGGCGGTCGATGCCGATGCCTTCGCCGCCGGTGGGGGGCAGCCCGTGCTCCAGGCTGGTGACGAAGTCCATGTCCAGCAGCATGGCCTCGTCGTTGCCGGCCTCGCGCTCGTCCATCTGGGCCTGGAAGCGGCCCATCTGGTCGATGGGATCGTTCAGCTCCGAGTAGGCGTTGGCCAGCTCCATGCCGCCGATGAACAGTTCGAAACGGTCCACGAAGCGGTCGTCGCCTTCCAGCGTCTTGGTCAGCGGCGACAGCTCGATGGGATAGTCCGTGATGAAGGTGGGCTGGATGAGCTGCTTTTCGGCATGGTGCTCGAAGAGATCGCCCAGGAGGGTCCCCACCGTCTTGGTGTCGGCGTCGTCGATGTGGACGGCCTTGGCCAGGGTGCGCACGCTGTCGCCATCCTCCAGCTGGTGACGATCGATGCCGCCGTACTGGGCGATGGCATCCTTCATGGTGAGGCGGCGGAAGGGCGCGGCGTACGAGATCATCTGCTCGCCCCAGGGCAGCTGCTCGGAGCCCATGACCTCGCGGGCCACCGTGCTGAGGAGGTTCTCCGTGAGGGCCATCATGTCGCGGAGGTCGCTGCCGGCCTCGTACATCTCCATCATGGTGAATTCGGGGTTGTGGCGGACGCTGAGGCCCTCGTTCCGGAAGTTGCGGTTGATCTCGAACACCTTCTCGAAACCGCCCACGATGAGCCGCTTCAGGTACAGCTCCGGCGCGATGCGGAGGTAGAGGGCCATGTCCAGGGCATTGTGGTGCGTGATGAACGGCCGGGCCGTGGCGCCGCCGGGGATGGGCTGCATCATGGGCGTCTCCACCTCCAGATAGCCCTGGCCTTCCATGTAGCGCCGCACCGCGCTCACGATGCGCGAGCGGGTCTGGAAGGTCTTCAGCACGTCGCCGTTGGAGATGAGATCGAGGTACCGCTGGCGGTAGCGCTGCTCCTTGTCCTGGAGGCCGTGCCACTTCTCCGGCAGCGGGAGGATGGCCTTGGAGAGGAACTGCACGTCCTTCACCCGCACGCTCAGCTCGCCGGTCTTGGTGCGCATGAGCGGGCCCGTGATGCTGATGAAATCACCCATGTCCAGGAGCTTGAGCACGTCCCAGCCGGGCTCGGCCACGTCGTTCATGCGGAAGAAGGCCTGGATCCTCTCGCCATTCTCCGTGAGATGGGCGAAGACGCTCTTGCCCATCTCGCGGATGGTGAGCACGCGGCCCATGACCGACACCGTGAGGCCCAGGGCTTCCAGCTTCTCGTTGGGCCAGGCCTCGGCGTCCGCATAGGCCGCCGCCAGCTGGGCGATGCCGTGGGTGCGGAGCGCCTTCCGGGGCCAGACGTCCAGTCCGAGGGCCTTGAGCTTCTCGAGCTTCTCGAGGCGGATGTCGCGGTACTGGTTGGGTTGCATGGGAACTCCGGCACGAACCATCTAGTTTACCGAACGATCAGCGATCTCCGAAGCGGTAGGCGACATAGGCCGTGATATCCGGCGCGGTGAAGGTCCCCGCCTCCTCGCTGACGCCGAACCGCCAGCGGGGCAGCCGCGTGTGGCGCAGGGTCCAGTGCTGCTGCCAGCCCGCCCGGTCCAGGCGCGCGAGGCCCGTGCGGTAGGGGCTGCCGGTGTAGCCCACGCTGATCTCCAGGCCCAGCCCGCCCAGGAGCCCCGGCCCCTGGCCCAACCAGGCCACGGAGCCCCAGGCGCGGTTGAAGGAGGTCCGATCCATGACCTCCCGCAGGGGACTGTTCCGGGGCAGGCCCAGCATCACGCGCTCGGCCTGGCCGAAGACCTTGAAGCGGCCATACCGTTTCCAGCCTGCGGCCCCCACCAGCCCGTCCGTGCCGCCATCGCCGGAGAAGTCGGACTGCCGGCCCGTGGGCAACTGGATCGAGGCCCCGAGGCGACCGCCGGCGTCCGCGGTACCGAACGGCCTCACCCAGGCCACGTCCAGGTCCATGAGCGCCACGCCGGGTCGCGTCAGGTCGCCGATGACATGACCATCCCGCTCCAGGTGGTAGACCAGCCGGTTCTTGGGCGCATCCTCCCGGCCGCCCTGAGGCATGTTGAACAGCTGATGCCAGTTCCAGATGGCCTGATCGGCGATGCCCCCGGACCGGGAGGCGACCCGGGTCCGGAGGTTGAACCGCGAGGAGCCGGCCTTCACGGCCCAGTCCCAGGTCAGCTGCCATTCCTCGCCGTCCAGGCGGGCCCAGGTGCGGCCATCGGCGCTGTGCTCCAGATCGGGGCGCAGCATCTGGCTGGTGGCCTCCAGCGCCAGCTCCGTGACGCCTTCCGGGAGGGGCTCGGGGAAGCCCTCAAACCAGGCAAGACGGTTGGGCCGGGGCGTCTCCTGCGCCACGAGGCCCACGGCCACCATTGCGATCATCAATACCTTCAGATTGACGCAGGTCACGGCAACTCCTATCAGCTCCATCCATACTCTGGATTATGGGTCATGGTCAGATCGATTAATTCCCACGTGGTCATCAAACAGAATGAAAGGCATCGCATCGATAGATGATGCCCGTATGATGATCGGACCCCTGTTCCTTCCTAAGCCACCCCATCCACCCTTCCCCATTTCATGGAGCCAGCCATGACACGCCTCAAAACCCGTCTTCAACAGAAGATTGAGGAACATCGCCCTCGAACCACCCGGCTCCTGAAAGAGTTCGGCAAGGTGGTCATCGACGAGGTGACCATCGACCAGTGCATCGGCGGCGCCCGGGACATCAAGTGTCTCGTCACTGACATCTCCTACCTGGACTCCCAGGAGGGCATCCGGTTCCGCGGCAAGCTCATCCCCGAGACCTTCGCCGCCCTGCCCAAGCTGCCCGGCGCCGAGTACCCCACCGTGGAGTCCTTCTGGTTCTTCATGCTCACCGGCGAGATCCCCACGGCCGAAGAGGCCGACGAGATCCGCCTGGACTTCAAGTCCCGCGCCAAGGTTCCGGGCTATGTCTTCGACGTGCTGAAGACCCTGCCCAAGGACAGCCACCCCATGGTGATGCTCTCCACCGCCGTGCTCGCCATGCAGAAGGAGAGCAAGTTCAACAAGGCCTACCACAGCCTGAAGAAGAACGACTACTGGGACACCACCTACGAGGATGCCTGCGATCTGCTGGCCAAGCTGCCGGAGATCGCCGCCTTCATCTACCGCTACAAGTACAAGAACGGCGACATCATCGCCCCTGACTACAGCCTCGACATGGGAGCCAACTTCGCCCACATGATGGGCATCGCCAAGCCCTATGACGACGTGGCCCGCATGTATTTCATCCTGCACAGCGACCACGAGAGCGGCAACGTCAGCGCCCACACCACCCACCTGGTGGCCTCCGCGCTGTCCGACGCCTACTACGCCTTCAGCGCCGGCCTCAATGGCCTCGCGGGCCCCCTCCACGGTCTGGCCAACCAGGAAGTGCTGCAGTGGATCATGGACTTCCAGAAGAAGCTCAACGGCGCCGAGCCCACCGAGGAGAACGTCAAGGCCGCCCTCTGGGACACGCTGAACAGCGGCCACGTCATCCCCGGCTACGGTCACGCCGTGCTGCGCAAGACCGACCCCCGCTACACCGCGCAGATGGAGTTCTGCCTCAAGCATCTGCCCAACGATCCGCTCTTCAAGCTGGTCAACATGATCTACCACGTGGCCCCGGGCGTGCTCACCGAGCAGGGGAAGACCAAGAACCCCTGGCCCAACGTGGATGCCCAGAGCGGTGTCATCCAGTGGTACTACGGCCTCACCGAGTACGACTTCTACACCGTGCTCTTCGGCGTGGGCCGCGCCATCGGCGTGCTGGCCAACATCACCTGGGACCGCGCCCTGGGTTACGCGCTCGAACGCCCGAAGTCCGTCACCACGGCCATGCTCGAGGATTGGGCCGCCAAGGGCGGAAGCAAGTAGGCCGATCTTTCGTTCACCAGAAAAGGGGCGGGCCAGCTGGCCCGCCCCTTTTCTGCCCAGGAACCATCAAAGGACGAAGGCCAGGTCCCGCTCAGGCGTACGGCAGTCCATGTCCAGGCCGCGGTCCCGGTGGTCGGCGATCTCTGCGCTGACGCCCAGGGTCCGGCCGAAGAGGAAGAGCGTGAAGGCCAGCTCCTGGACCTGACGCAGGGTGATCCGCCCGGCCTGAAGGTCCTTCCACACCAGCTTCAGGGTGATGACCGCGAGCACCGCATCCACGTTCACGCAGAAGACGCTCTTCGTGGCACCCTCGTCGTAGAGTTCGTGGACCAGCAAGTGGTAGAACTCCCAGAAAGCGTTGTAGACGCCCTTCTCCGCCATCACCCCGGCCACGAACTGCTCCCGCGGATCCACGTTGATCTTGTTGCCGCGGAAGATGGGATGGTTGATGCAGGGGATGGGTTTGACATGCCCATCCTCCACTTCCACGGCCTGCTTCTTGTAGGCCCTGTAGGCCTTCGCCGCCCGGTTCGCCATCTGCTTGAGATCCAGGCCGTGGCCGGGATCGCCTGGATCGGGTAGCGCCACATCCTTGAACTGCTCGACGAGGAACTCGATGGCCTCATAGCCGTTCCCGCCGTGGGCGCGCCCCGTGTTGGCCAGGAAGCCCACGAAGGCCATGGAGATGTCGTTCCGGGCGCTGACGCTTTCCTTGGCCCCCTTCGCCGACAGCGTTCCGGGGCCGTTGGTGATGGTGAGCCCCAGCAGCGTCTGGAACTCGACGAGCTCCGATGGATTGGGCACCCGGCTGAACAGGACCTTGAAGGCGTTCTCCGTGAAGCTGTGGTTGAGGTTCGACAGCTTCTGGTCCACCAGCTTCTTCCAGTGCGGGTTGTGCTCCCGGGCCACCACCGAATAGGCCACGATGCGCGACATGAGGTAGAAATAGGTGACCGAGTCCTCGACGAGCTGGCGGGTGATGCGCTTCTCCAGCATCGGGTTCCAGAGCACGCAGACTGCGATGGTGGACAGCAGGAACTCGTAGGCGTCCCGGATCTCCAGTCCCCGCTTTTCCGCCAGGTCGATGATGTGCTGGCAGACCTTCAGGGCCACGCAGGACTTCTTCGAGCGCTTCACCTCCTTGAGGAGGAGCTCCGAGATGTCCGTCTTGCGGGAGGGCTCCGCCCGCAGGAGGTGCGTTTCGACGAAGGCGTCCAGTTCGGGCGGAAAGGCCTTCGTGTGCTCATCCAGGCCGAACTCCCGGATGAGGTCGATGATGAATCGCGCATGCTCCCGCGATTTCGCCAGCAGATCCTTGTCTCCCACCAATGCGATCTGGGAGGCCAGGTAGGCGTTGGGCGTGCAGCCGTTCGCCCGGCCCACGTCGATGAGCTCCATGCGCCGCTCATCGATCTTCATGAACAGGTTCAGGATCAGGTTCAGCGTGGGGATGTCCGCCTTCTCCGGCATCACCTTGGCCAGCGCGAAGTACAGGTTCTCCTCGAGGGTGCGCCGGGACAGCTCCAGCACGGTCATCCCGTGCAGCTCGGCCACCTGGGTCTCGGGACTCATCCTGGACGCCCCTGACTTGCAGGCCATGTTCTGCCGGAGGTAGTGGGCCCCCACCTGCTTGTTCACCTCCACGATCTGCTGGTCGTAGGGTGCGGGCGCCTGGACGATGGGCAGCTCGAGGAAGGGCGGCAGCTTCACCATTGTGTCGCCCAGCCAGAGCTTGAGCGACAGGTCCCCCGTCGACGGGAAATCCGGCTTCTCGTCGATCTTCTCGAAGACCGCCTTCACCGCGTCCGGGATGTACTGGATGCTGGAGACGCGCACCCCCCGCTTGCTGACCTTGCAGGTGCTCGGATCGAAGACCTCGACCCCGAAGTACTCGTCGAACCAGCGCTCCTTGCTTTCGGCGTCGTCCCCGCTGCCCGACAGCGCTCCGGCGTGGCCGCAGGCCCTGGTGATGTTCTTCTTCCAGCGGCCGGTGACGCAGGCGATGATCGGCTTGGTGAAGCCGAAGGCGCGGTCGCGGATCCAGTCCAGGGCCATCTTCTCGTAGTAGCCGCCGGGTTCCACATAGACGACCACGGCCTTGGTGCGCGGGTCGTTCTGGGCGGCATACAGGAACTCGGGCAGGGCGAAGTGGATGTAGACGTCCTTGCCGCTGGAGACCGCCGTGCTGATGCCGAAGCCCGCCGTGCGCAGATACTCCGCCATGGTGGTGGTGAAGTTGCCGGAATTGGAGTGGATGGCGATGGAACCCTTCACCAGCGTCTCCTCAGGGTGGTCTCCCCCCAGGCTCCCGCCGATGCGCACCTGGTCCCAGGCGTTGGCCATGCCGAGGCAGTTGGCGCCGATGACATCCACGCCCGCCTCCTGGCAGAGGGCCCGGATGTTCCGCGAGTCGCGCGCCGGCACCTTCTCCGTGACGATGACGATGCGCTTGAGGGCCTCGTTGTGGGTCACCAGCTCCGAGACGGCCTTGCACACGCCGAGCGGCGGAATGTAGACCACGCCCATGTCGAAGGTGATCCCCTTCTCCATGACCTCGCGGATGCTGCGGTAGACGGGGATGGCGCCGAGCTTCGTCTCGAGGCTGCCGCGGCGCCCGTACTGCACGCCGGCCACCACGTTGCCGCCGCTGTACTCGTGGGAGACCGGCGTGACCTTGCGGCTCTCGCTGCCCAGGATGTTCATCACGCAGACCCGGTGCTCCCGGGTCACGAGCTCTTCGAGGGAATGAAGGCCCACGTAGTAGGGGAAAGGCTTCGTCTTCAACCGTCGCATGGCACCCTCCTAGGCCCGGACCTGCGTTTCGATCTGTTTCCGGTAGGCGTTGGCGCCCTCCGCGCGCCACCAGGCATCGACCCGCTTCGCGTATTCCAGCGTGAGGATCATGGAGGTGTCGTGGCCGAACACCTTGTAGGGGAGGCGCAGGCGGTCGAGGATGTCCTTGGCGTAGAACATCCCCTTCACGACGTTCGGTCCGCCCCGCCCGATCACCACATACAGCGGCTTCCACCCGGCCTTCGCCACGTGGTCCCTCAGGGCGTCGAACACGCCCTTGAAGGTCACGTAGATATCCGTGTTGTTCGCCTTGCCGCCGATGAGCAGCAGCATGCTGGCCTGGTCGTACCAGTGCTCGAAGGTGATGCGGCTGATCTCGTAGATCTTTTCGTAGGGCGGGTTGCCGCCGAAGTCCGACGAGAAGATGGCCGCCTCGCCGAGGGTCTCCGTGCCGGCACTGTTGGCGCCGCCGCCGAACATGAAGGGGATGATGCTCCCGTGGGGATTCATCTCCAGCACGTCGCTCTGCCCCTGATAGGTCCGCAGCTCGTTGATGTCAGCCTCGAAGGCCGTCGTCTCCGTCTGGAAGAGGGCATCCGGCAGCCCGATGCGCTTCCAGGCCGGGTTGTCCTGGTCGAAGCTGGCCTTCACGTCGCAGGCGACGGGAAGCAGCTGGTTCCCCTTCCGCATGACCCGGATGGGGTTCAGCTCGATGGTGGTCAGGCCGTAGCCGTCATAGAGCTCCCACAGCTTCGGGAGGTGCTGGACCAGGGCCGAGATGAAGGGTTCGGGACAGCCGGTATCCGTGAGGGCGTTGGTGATCTCGAAGGCGTTGATCCCGATGAAGGGATCGATCTCCACCACCCGCTTCTTGTCGGCCGGCAGGGCCTCGATGTCCACCCCGCCCCAGGGCGTGATGGTGAACACCGGGCCCCGGTGTTCGCTGGAGCTCATGATGCTGAAGTACACCTCCAGATCGGACGGGACAAAGGCCTCCATGGTCACGCCGTTGGCCGTGACCAGCTTGTTGCCGTAGGTGTGCTGGGCGAAAAAGAGCTCCCGCTTCGCCTGCAAGGCCTCCTGGAGCGTGCTCACGACGCGCACCAGTCCGGCCTTCCCCTTCTTGCCGACGCCGCCGTTGAAAGCGGGCTTCACCACCAGCTTCCTGTGCTTCTCGAGGAACTGCTGGATCTCCGGGTTGGTAGCCGACCCATCGATGAAATCCGCCACGGGAAATTCAACCAGTTGCAAAAGCTTGGAGCCGTAGCGCAAGCCCGACAGTTGCATGGTCCCTCCTCGGTCGACTCTGGCAATGAACTGGAGCGCCGGGTCCGTCTGGAGAGCACCGGGTCCAGATAAATGATATCAAGATCACCTTTGACGATTCATCAAAGATTACTTGTAGGTAGATTTCAATACCTCGTTAGATTACCCATCGATAATCTTCGCGGCAGACCCATTGGACCACCGCCAACCTTTCAGATTCCTTGCAAACGCCGTCGCGACAGAGGATGGTCCTCTGTCGCGACAAGCGTCCCGGTTTCCTTGAAGGTCAGCCGCGGTTGCCGGCGCTCGCCTTCACGAAGGCGGTGAACAGGGGGTGCGGGCTCAGGGGGCGGCTCTTGAACTCGGGGTGGAACTGGCAGGCCAGGAAGTAGGGGTGGTCCTTCAGTTCCACGATCTCCACGAACACGCCGTCGGGGCTCATGCCGGTGAACCGCAGGCCCTTGTCCTCCAGGGCCTTCCGGTACTCGTGGTTGAACTCGTAGCGGTGCCGGTGGCGCTCGCTGATCTCGGTGCCGCCGTAGGCCTTCGCGGCCTGGCTGTCCGGGGCGAGGCGGCAGGGATAGGCGCCCAGCCGCATGGTCCCGCCCAGCTCCTCCACGTCCACCAGCTCGCGCAGCTTGAAGATGACGCGGTGCTTGGGCGCGTCGTCGAACTCGGTCGAATCGGCGCCTTCGAGGCCCGCCACGTTGCGGGCGAACTCCACGGAAGCCATCTGCATGCCGAGGCAGATGCCGAAGAACGGGATCTTGTGCTCGCGGGCGTACTGGATGGACTTGATCATGCCGCGGGTGCCTCGCACGCCGAAGCCGCCGGGCACCAGGATGCCGTGGCAGTCCTGGAGGAACGCGGCCGGGTCCTGGTTCTCCAGGTCCTCGGCCTCGATCCACTTGAGATCCACGTGGGTCTCCAGGCCGTAGCCCGCATGGTGCAGGGCCTCGATGAGGCTCTTGTAGCTCTCCTTGAACTCCACGTACTTGCCCACCACTCCAATGCGCACGTTGCCCTTGGGGTTGCGGATGCGCTGAAGGAGGTTCTGCCAGGCGCTGAGGTCCGGTTCCTTCTCGCCCAGGCCCAGCAGGGCCGCGGCCTTCGTATCCAGGCCTTCCAGATGCAGGTTCAGCGGCACTTCATAGATGGAGTGCGCGTCCCGGCAGCTGAACACCGCGTCGGGCGTCACCGAGCAGAACAGGGCGATCTTGTCCTTCAGGTCGCGGGGGATGTCCTGCTCCGCGCGGCAGAGCAGCACATCCGGCTGGATGCCCAGGGCCCGCAGTTCCTTCACGCTGTGCTGGGTGGGCTTGGATTTCAGTTCGCCCGCCGCCTTGATGAAGGGGACGTAGGTGAGATGCATGTTGAGGGCGTTGGCCTTCATCTGGGAGTCCAGACCCGCCTCCAGCTTGAACTGGCGGATGGCCTCCAGGAACGGCTGGCTCTCGATGTCGCCCACCGTCCCGCCGATCTCCACGATCACCACGTCCATGTCCTTGGCGACCTTCTTCATCACGGCCTTGATCTCGTCGGTGATGTGCGGAATCACCTGCACCGTCTTGCCCAGGTAGTCGCCGCGGCGCTCCTTCTGGATCACCGTGTTGTAGATGCGGCCCGTGGTGATGGTGTGGTTCTGCGTGGTGGGCACCGAGGTGAAGCGCTCGTAGTGGCCCAGGTCCAGGTCCGTCTCCGCGCCGTCGTCCGTGACGAAGACCTCGCCGTGCTGGAAGGGCGACATGGTGCCCGGATCCACGTTGAGGTAGGGATCCATCTTCATGAGCGTGACCTTCAGCCCCCGGGCCTCCAGCAGCGCGCCAAGCGAAGCCGCCGCGATCCCCTTGCCCAGGCTCGACAGCACACCACCGGTGACGAACACATACTTGGTCATGGGAGCTCCTGGAATCGGGAATGGGGGGTGGTCACATCTCCTCCGGGGCCTGGATGCCCATGAGGTGGAGACCCTGGCGGAGGGCGCGGGCGGTGGCGACGCAGAGGGCGAGGCGGGCCTCGCGCACCTCCGGCGTGTTCTCCGGGGCCAGGATGGGGCAGTTGGTGTAGTAGCCGCTGAAGGAACGGGCCAGGGCCACCAGCTGGCGCGCCAAGGGGGTGGCCATGCACCCGTCCGCCACGGCGGCGATGGCGCCGGGCAGGCCCGCCAGCTCGAAGAGCAGGGCCTGGGCTTCGGGCGCGGCCAAGCCCTCGAACGCGGCGGGCAGGGCCAGATCCGTGAAGGAGAGGAAGGGTCCGTTGGCTTCGCCCGCCTGGGCCCGGCCCGCCCAGTCGCCACCGGCCTTGCGCAGGACGCTCATGATGCGGGCGTGGGCATACTGCACGTAGGGGCCCGTGTCGCCGTCGAGGGCGATGACGCGGTCCCAGGTGAACGTGATGGGCTTCACGCGGTCGTTCATGGCGTCGAAGAACACCACCGCGCCCATGCCCAGCATCTCGGCCACCGCGTCCTTGTCCTTCAGGTCGGGGTTCTTCTCCGCGATGATGGCAGCCACGCGCTCCCGGGCCTCGTCCAGCACATCCTCCAGGAAGATGACGTTGCCCTTGCGGGTGCTCATCTTCCCTTCGGGCAGCTTCACCATGCCGAAGGGCGTGTGCAGCATGCGGCCCTTGAACCAGGGATCCAGCTTGTCGAGCACCGCGAAGATCTGCTGGAAGTGCAGCACCTGGTCCGTGCCCACCACGTAGAGGCAGCGGTCGAAGTCATAGGCCTGCTTGCGGTACAGGGCCGCCGCCAGATCGCGGGTGGCGTAGATGCTGGTGCCGTCCGCCTTCTGCACCAGGCAGGGCGTGCTGATGCCCACATCCTCGAGGTCCACGATGCGGGCGCCGTGGTTGCCCTCCACCAGCAGGCCCGCGTCCTCCAGCCGCTGCATGGTCGGAACGAGCTGGTTTTCGTAGAAGGCCTCGCCCTGCTCCAGCGTGTCGAAGCTCACGCCCAGGCGGTCGTAGATGCGCTGGAACTCGCGCAGGGAGATCTTCCGGAACCAGCTCCAGAGACGGCGGGCCTCGGCGTCGCCCTCCTCCAGGCGCCGGAACCAGCCGCGGGCCTCGTCGCGCATGGCCGGGTCGCCCTCCTCCTCGGCGTGGAAGCGCACGTAGAGCTGGAAGAGGCGGAACAGCGGCGTGCGGCGCTTCTCCGGCGCGGGCTCGGCCCAGTCGAAGTCCTGCTCCAGGTCCGCGTTCTCGGCCTGGGCCCAGCGGGTGTAGGCGGCCAGCAGCGTGCCGAACTGCGTGCCCCAGTCGCCCAGGTGGTTGAGGCGGATCACCTCATAGCCGAGGAACTGATGGGCCTGGGCCAGGGTGTGGCCGATCATGGTGGAGCGCAGGTGTCCGATGGTGAAGAGCTTCGCGATGTTGGGCGAGCTGTACTCGACGATGACCTTCTTGCCGTTGGCGGCGCGGGAGCCGTAGGGCCGGGCCGCCGGCGCCTCGAGGATGGCCCCCAGCACGGCCCTGGCGCGGGTGTCCGGCGCCAGCTTCAGGTTCAGATACGGCCCCGCGGCCACGAGCGTGGCGCCTTCGATGGCGATGGCGGCCGCCAGCTCCTGCGACAGCTGCACCGGGTTCTTCCCCACCTGCTTGGCGGCGCGGAAACAGGGGAAGGCCAGGTCCCCCAGCTCGCCGGACTTCGGCCGCTCCAGCGCGATCTCCACGCCGGGAAGGGCCGCCGCCAGCCGCTGTTCGAAGGTGTGTCGCAAAGCATCCATCAGGGTCAGTCCTCAGTCCTTAATCGGCCAGCTCGGCCAGGGCCTTCTCGTAGTCCTCGGTCTTGGGGGCCACGCCGTGCCAGCCGGCCTGGTTCTCCATGAAGCTCACGCCCTTCCCCTTCACGGTCCGGGCGCAGATCATGGCGGGCTGGCCCTTCACCGTCCGGGCCCAGGCCAGGGCCTCCAGGATCTGGGTGAAGTCGTGGCCGTCGATCTCCTTCACGGCCCACCCGAAGGCACGCCACTTGTCGGGCACGGGGTTGATGTTCATGACCTTCTTCACGTCGCCGTCGATCTGCAGGCCATTGAGGTCGTGGAAGACGCAGAGGTTGTCCAGCTTGTGGTGGGGCGCGGCCATGGCCGCCTCCCAGATCACGCCCTCCTGGCTTTCGCCGTCGCCGATCACACAGTAGACGCGCTGGGCGGCCTTCTGCACCTTCAGGCCGAGGGCGATGCCCACGGCCTGGGGCAGCCCCTGGCCCAGGCTGCCGGTGGTGACCTCCACGCCGGGCGTGTAGTGGTTCTCCGCGTGGCCCTGGAGCTTCGTGGGGTACTGGCGGAAGGTCTCGAGCCAGGCCTTCGGGAAGAAGCCCTGGTCGGCGAGGAGGGCGTACTGGGCGGGGCAGGCGTGACCCTTGGAGAGCACGAAGCGGTCCCGGGCCGGGTTCGCGGGGTCCTCGGGGAACACGGCCATCTCGTGGTAGTAGAGCGCCACGCCGATGTCGATCCAGCTGAGGCTGCCCCCAGGGTGGCCGCTCTGGGCCTTGTAGACCTGCAGGAGCACGTCCCGCCGCAAGGCCTTCGCCTTCGCCGCCAGATCCTCGACGGACTCCAGTTTCTGCTGAGGCATGACCCCATCCTTCCCGGGAGGCCATTCGCCTCCGATTAGGATGCCCTGGGGAGGGCCGCTCCGGAAGGGGCGAATGGACCTCTCGTGCCGCCTTTTGCCCTTGACCCTCAGGCATTTTGCGATAGGATGGTCTTTCGCGCTTCCGGGGTTCCCAGGGAAGCTGGAGATCCGACTCATGGCCAATCACAAGTCCGCCGCCAAGAAGGCCCGCCGCGATGCCGAGGCCCGCCTCCGCAACCGCAGCAACCGTTCGACCCTGAAGTCCGCCGTCAAGAGCTTCCTGGCCCTGATCGCCGGCGGCAAGAAGGATGAGGCCGCCAAGGTGCTGCCCCTGACCCAGGGCCTGGTCGACAAGGCCTGCCGCAAGGGCGTGATGCACAAGAACGCCGCCGACCGGACCAAGTCCCGGCTGGCCCAGAAAGTGAACAACCTGGCTTAACGAGCCTTACGATCTTGCACAAAGGACCCGGCGAGCCGGGTCCTTTGTCATGCTGGGGACATGATTCCTGTCCCGCTCCTGCTCCTCGCCGCCCCGGCCCCGATGCCCGAGGCCCAGAAGATCGAAGCGCTCATCCAGGCGGTGGCGGGACTTCAGGGCGCCGTGTTCATCCGGAATGGAAGCGAGCACACCCCGGTGGAGGCTGCGGCGCACCTCCGCCTGAAGTGGCGGAATGCCGGAAAGCGGGTGAAGACGGCTCCGGAGTTCATCCAGCACTGCGCCACGGGCAGTTCCATGAGCGGCAGGCCCTACGAGATCCGTCTCAAGGACGGCCGCACGGTTCTGGCCCGGGACTGGCTGTGGACCGAGCTGAAACGGATGGAAGCCGCCCCGTGAGTCAGGCCCACGCTTCGGGAACGCGCACCTCGCCCGCCGGGACCTGATTCCAGGCGAACGAGGCGATCAGGTCCCCGGCCCGGCACGGTTCCGGTCGTTCCAGGCAGCCCAGGCTCCAGCCCAGCCAGCCCAGGATGGCCGCGGGGGACACGCGTCGAGCCGCCAGGGCTTCGACGCCCAGGGCCCCGGCCCGCTTGCCCAGGCGACTCCCGTCCGGCGCGGCCACCAGGCCCAGGTGGGCGTAGGCGGGGCGCGGCAGGCCCAGGGCCTCCTGGAGGCGGATCTGGGTGGCGGTGACGGGCCGCAGGTCCGCGCCCCGCACCACTTCGGTCACGCCCTGCGCCCCATCATCCACCACCACGGCCAGGTGGTAGGCGAAGCAGCCATCCCGGCGGAACAGGAGCGGATCGCCCGTGAGAGCGGCGGGATCGTCCATCTGGAAGCCCAACAGCCGGTCCTCCCAGGCGATCGGGCCTTCCGGCAGCCGCAGCCTCAGGGCCCGGTCAAAGCCCTCCCAGGCCCGCTCCCGGCAGCGGCCGGGATAGGGCCGCAGGCTGTCCTCCGCGTGGGGCGCCGAGGCGAGCAGCTGCAGGTCCTTGCGGGTGCAGGCGCAGGGGTACAGCCGCCCTGCCGCGTGCAGGGCCCCCAGGGCCGCGCGGTAGGCCGCGCTGCATTCGGACTGCCAGGTCACAGGTGCATCGGATTCCAGCCCCAGGGCGGCGAGGTCGCGCAGCTGGGCCTCGCCCAGGTCCCGGCGGCAGCGGGGCCCGTCCACGTCCTCCAGGCGGATGAGCCAGCGTCCCCCCGCCGCCCGCGCCGACAGCCACGAAGCCAGCGCCGTGCGCAGGTTCCCCAGGTGCAGGATGCCCGTGGGCGAAGGAGCGAAGCGGCCGAGGGTCATGGATGATGGCAAGCGATCGGTTATCAGCCATCAGCTCTCAGTTGAAAGCTGATGGCTGACAGCTGACAGCTACCACCCCAGCAGATACGCGAAGACCAGCGGGGCCACGATGGTGGCGTCGCTTTCGATGATGAACTTCGGGGTGTCGATGCCCAGCTTGCCCCAGGTGATCTTCTCGTTGGGCACCGCGCCCGAATACGAACCGTAGCTGGTGGTCGAGTCGCTGATCTGGCAGAAGTAGCCCCAGAGCGGAACCTCGGTCAGCTCCAGGTCCTGGTGCAGCATGGGCACCACGCAGATGGGGAAGTCGCCGGAGATGCCGCCGGCGATCTGGAACATGCCCAGGGTCGAGGCTTTCGTGACGTCCTGGTAGTGCTTGGCCAGCCAGGTCATGTACTCGATGCCGGTGCGCACGGTGTGGACGTTCTTCACATCCCCGCGGATGACGGCGGCGGCAAACATGTTGCCCAGGGTGCTGTCTTCCCAGCCCGGCACCACGATGGGCACGTTCTTCTCAAGGGCGGCCAGCATCCAGGAGTGCTTGGGGTCGATCTGGTAGTACTGCTCGTATTGCCCGCTCTTCAGCACCTTCTGGAAGAACTCGTGGGGGAAGTAGCGTTCGCCCTTGGCGTCGGCCTCCATCCACACCTCCAACATGGCCTTCTCCATGCGGCGCATGGCCTCCATCTCGGGGATGCAGGTGTCCGTCACGCGGTTCATGTGACGGTCCAGGAGGGCCTTCTCGTCCTGGGGGGTGAGGTCGCGGTAGTGGGGCACGCGCTCGTAGAAGTCGTGAGCCACCAGGTTGAAGATGTCCTCCTCCAGGTTGGCGCCGGTGCAGACGATGAGATGCACCTTGTCCTGGCGGATCATCTCCGCGAAGGAGAGGCCCAGTTCCGCGGTGCTCATGGCCCCGCCCAGCGTCACCATCATCTTGCCGCCCTGCTCCAGGAAGACCCGGTAGCCCTCGGCGGCGTCGATCAGGGCGGCGGCATTGAAGTGCCGGAAATGATGCTTCACATAGCTGCCGACAGGTCCGAGCTTGGGCGTGGACATAAATCCTCCGAATCCTTCCATTGTGCCAGCGGGTTCCGCCGGGTCCGAGCGCTGATTGCGCTCCCGGGGGCCCCCAAAAAGGAAGCGCCCGGAGGTGCGGGCGCTTCGTGAGGGTAGATTTGGCGGGATTTCGAGTGGTGGGGTTTTTTAGCGGGAGTCCCGCAAGCAGGACTGGGATCGATTGGTGGGATGGTTGGTGGCGGGAAGCCCTTGCGGGCACCTCACCGACCAGTCTATCACCGGTCGCCACCAGGCAGGTCGAAGGCTCCCGGTGCCACCCCGCCGCGGGTCCAGTTCCCGAAAGTCAGCCTGACCGCGGCTCCGCCAGCCTCCTCGATCTCCAGCCACGACAGCACGGGCTGGCCGTGGGTCTGGACCGGCGGGCCGAAGCGGGCCGTGCGGGCCAACCGCCCCGAGGCGAGCCGGAACTCGGCCTTCTGGGGCAGCGCCCCCTCCTTCGCGACCCACAGGACCACCTGGCGGGCACTGAGGGCCGGCCGCTTCGCCGCCAGCTCCAGCCGCCAGCAGGCCTGGCCCTCCAGGGGCTCCTCGGCCACGGCCTGCACGTTGTAGTCCTCCCGGAAGCGGGTCCGGGCCACGTCCCCGCCCGCCGCGGGTCCCATCAGGCGCTGCTGGGGCGTGACCTTCACGGGCCGCTTCGCGCCCGGCAGCAGCAGCCACATCTCATCGCCCCGCAGCAGGACGGCCCGGCCCTTCTCCTTCTCGGAGAGGCCGTCCAGGCGCGCATCGCCGTTCTCCCGGGCCGATACCTTCCAGCGCTGGGCCGCCTTCGGGATCTTCACCGTCAGCTCCACGCTGAAGACGGGCCAGGGATGGCGCAGCTTGTCCACCCGCGCGAGGATCTCCTCCCCGCTCTGGGCCAGCAGCGGCAGGGCGGCCAGGAACAGCAGGCTGAAGCGGCGCATCAGCGGCGCCCGTAGTCGTCCTGGAGCCGCTCGATGTCGGCCTCGTCGAAGGTGCCGAGGCTCACCTCGAGCACCCGCACGGGGTGGCCCGTGGCCGCGTCGCAACGCAGGCGGTGCGTGCTTCCCTGGGGCAGCCAGATCTCCTCGCCCACGGCCGGCCGGAGCTCCGCGCCGTCGCGGTCCACCACCACGCCCGGATCGAGCGCCACCCACAGCTCGCCGCGGTGCGTATGGCGCTGGAGGCTCAGCTTCTGGCCCGGATGGCAGGTGAGGATCTTCACCGTGCAGGGCGTGTTCAGGGCGTACTGATCAAAGCAGCCCCAGGGCTTGTCCACGTGGAGGGTGTCGGGTCGCTGCATGGTCGGTCCTCAGTCTTCAGTCCCCAGCTTAGAGCAGATCCTCGCGGCCTTCGGCCCTGAGCCGCTCGACGATCTGCTTGACGGTCTGGGCGCGGTCCCGGTGGCAGATGAGGAGGGCATCGTCGTCGTCCACCACGATGAGGTCGTCCACGCCGCTGGCGGCGATGAGCCGCCTGCCGCCGAAGAAGGCGCTGTTGCGGGTGTCCAGCAGCAAGGTCTCCCCCTGGCTCACATTGCCCTCGGGATCCGTCTCCTGGAACTCGATGGCGGCGGGCCATGAGCCCACGTCCGACCAGCGGAACCGCGTGGGCACCACGGCGACCGTCTCCGCCTTCTCCATGAGCGCCACATCGATGGCCACCTTGGGCAGCTGACGATAGGCGGCAGGCAGGGCCGCGGGATCCGCGCCGGCCTTCACCCAGGCGTCGAGGGGCGCCAGCACTTCGGGGGCGTGCTGCTTCAGGCCCTCCCGGAAGTCGGCCAGGGTCCAGACGAACATGCCGGCATTCCAGTAGTGGCGGCCGGATTCGAGATACTGCACGGCCACCTCCACGGGCGGCTTCTCGCGGAAGGCCACGACCTTCTGCACGGGGCCGTGGCCCTCGGATTCGATGTAGCCGTAGCCCGTCTCGGGATAGGTGGGCTTGATGCCGAAGGTGACCAGCTCCCCTTCCCAGGCGGCATGCTTCACGGCCGTGTCCAGGTCTTCGAGGAAGAGCTCGCGGTCGCCGATCCAGTGGTCCGCCGACAGCACGGCCATGACGCCCTGGGGGAACTTCCGCTCGATCTGGACCAGGGCCAGGGCCAGGCAGGGCGCCGTGTTACGGCCCTCGGGCTCCACGATCACGTTCTCGGGAGGCAGCTCCGGCAGCATGCGCCGGGTCTCGGCGGCCAGATCCTCGGTCGTCACCACGAAGATGCGCTCCGGCGCCACATGCCCGTCCAGGCGGCGGACGGTCTGGTGCAGCAGGGTCTCCGTACCCACGATGGCCAGGAACTGCTTGGGCCGGGCGTTGCGGCTGCGGGGCCAGAACCGGGTGCCGCGGCCCCCGGCCATCACGACCGCCACCAGGGATTCCTTATGGCTATCCGGCATCACTGACCTCCTGCCGCCATGCGGCCCTTCCAGGGAACCACGGGCCCTGCACCCGTCACAAGCTGCCTAGCGTGAAAGGATGTCCACCAGTTCACTCATGTCTCCCGGCGGAGAGGGCCGGGGATCCAGGATGCGGGCCAGGGGCTGGACCGCCAGGGTTCCGGCCACCTCGCCCAGGTAGAAGCCCCCTTCGCCCGCGGCCAGGCGGCGCACGGCTTCGGCGCCCCAGCGGCTGCCCCAGATGCGGTCCAGGGCCGAGGGGCTGCCGCCCCGCTGGATGTGGCCGAGCACCACCACCCGCAGGTCCAACCCGTAGTCGCGGCGGAGCCGCGTCCCCACGACCATGGCGTTGCCCAGATCATCCCCCTCGGCCACCACCACGATGGAGCTGCGCTTGCCCCGGAGCCAGTTGGCGTGGAGCCGGGCCACCAGGGCCTGGTAGGAATCGTCCGGGGACTCGGGATAGAGCACCGCCTCGGCCCCGCAGGCCAGGGCCGTGTGGACCGCCAGCATGCCGGAGCTGCGCCCCATGACCTCCACCAGGAAGAGGCGTCCATGGCTGGAGGCCGTGTCCCGGATGCGGTCGATGGCCTCCACGGCCGTGTTCAGGGCCGTGTCGAAACCCAGGGTTCGGTCCGTGCCCGGCAGGTCGTTGTCGATGGTGCCCGGGATGCCCGCACAGAGGATGCCCTGCTCCCGCTGGAGCGCCTCGGCGCCCCGGAAGCTGCCATCCCCGCCGATGATCACCAGGGCCTGGATCCCCGCCTCCCGCAGGTTGGCGGCGGCCTCCGCCCGCCGGTGCGCCTCGAGGAAATCCGGGCAGCGGGCCGTGTGCAGCACCGTGCCGCCCCGCTGGAGGATGTTGGCGCAGGCCCGGGTGGGCATGGGCGCCCAGTCCTTCTCCAGCAGCCCCTGGTAGCCCTGCCGGATGCCCCAGGCTTCGTGTCCCAGGGCATCAGCCTGGCGCACGGCCGCGCGGATCGCGGCGTTCATGCCCGGAGCGTCCCCGCCAGAGGTGAGGACGCCGATCCTCACTTCGCCTTCCCCTTGGGCGCCTTCGGCTTGGACCTCGAACTCCGCCCCTTCTTCGCCACGGCCTTCCCCTTCCGGTGCTTCGCCTTGCTCGCGGCCCTCCGGCCCTTCCGGGTGTCCTTCACGTGGGCTTCCGGGGGCGGCAGGGGGGGCGGCTCGATGATGCCCCTGGGCACCGGCGGGAGGTCCCCCTCGGAGATGCCCTGGGCCGAAGCCCGCTGGGCGCGGACTTTCATGACCGGATCCTCCTGGGGCCTGGGCGCGGCCACCAGACTCAGGGCCAGGCTGCTGATGAACAGGGCGCGTCGCGGCATGATCCCTCCGGGGACTTGATTATCACGCATCAGGCCAGCAACCGGGCCTTCGACACGACCGTGACAATCTTTGAATTCGTCGCCCCCGTCGCCCCGCGATAAACTTGCTGATTCGGGGATCAATTCCCACCCGATTTTCCCAAGTCCGGAGTTTTCATGACCATGCAATCCGGTTCTGCCCCTGTGGACGGCACGGCCCTGGCGGCCTGCCTCCAGCCCTTTCCCGCCTCGACCAAGATCCACGTGGCCGGCACCCAGCCCGGTGTCCGGGTGCCCTTCCGCCAGATTGCGCTCCATCCCACCCGCGACTTCAAGGATCAGCTCACGGAGAACGAGCCGGTCGTCCTCTACGACACCTCCGGTCCCTACACCGATCCCGCCGTGGCCATCGACGTGGCCAAGGGCCTGACGCCCCTGCGCCAGGACTGGATCCTCGGCCGGGGCGACGTGGAGGCGCTGCCCGGCGCCACCAGCCTCTACCGCAAGCTCCGGGAGCGGGACCAGGAGCTGGACGCCATCCGCTTCCATGCGGACCGCAAGCCCCTGCGCGCCAAGGCCGGCCGCAACGTCACCCAGCTGCACTACGCCCGGCAGGGCACCATCACCCCCGAGATGGAGTTCATCGCCATCCGCGAGAACCTGGGCCGCGAGGCCGCCGGGATCAAGAGCCGCATCACGCCCGAGTTCGTGCGGGACGAGGTGGCCCGGGGCCGTGCCATCATCCCCGCCAACATCAACCACCCGGAGACCGAGCCCATGATCATCGGCCGGAACTTCCTGGTGAAGATCAACGCCAACATCGGCAACTCGGCCGTGGCCTCCAGCATCGAGGAGGAGGTCGAAAAGATGGCCTGGTCCATCCGCTGGGGCGCCGACACGGTCATGGACCTCAGCACGGGCAAGAACATCCACGAGACCCGCGAGTGGATCCTGCGCAACAGCCCCGTGCCCATCGGCACCGTGCCCATCTACCAGGCCCTGGAGAAGGTGAACGGCAAGGCCGAGGACCTCACCTGGGAGATCTTCCGCGACACGCTCATCGAGCAGGCCGAGCAGGGCGTGGACTACTTCACCATCCACGCCGGCGTGCGGCTGCGCTACGTGCCGCTCACCGCCAAGCGCGTCACCGGCATCGTGAGCCGCGGCGGCTCCATCCTCGCCAAGTGGTGCCTGGCCCACCACCAGGAGAACTTCCTCTACACGCACTTCGAGGACATCTGCGAGATCATGAAGGCCTATGACGTGGCCTTCTCCCTGGGCGACGGCCTGCGCCCTGGCAGCACCGCGGATGCCAACGACGAGGCCCAGTTCGGTGAGCTGGAGACCCTGGGCGAGCTCACCAAGATCGCCTGGAAGCACGATGTGCAGGTGATGATCGAGGGCCCCGGCCACGTGCCCATGCACCTCATCCAGGAGAACATGACCAAGCAGCTCGAGGTCTGCGACGAGGCGCCCTTCTACACGCTGGGCCCCCTCACCACGGACATCGCGCCGGGCTACGACCACATCACCTCGGCCATCGGCGCCGCCATGATCGGCTGGTACGGCTGCGCCATGCTCTGCTACGTGACGCCCAAGGAGCACCTGGGCCTGCCCAACAAGAAGGACGTGAAGGACGGCGTCATCACCTACAAGATCGCCGCCCACGCCGCGGATCTCGCCAAGGGCCACCCCGGCGCCCGCATCTGGGACGACGCCATGAGCAAGGCCCGCTTCGAGTTCCGCTGGGAGGACCAGTTCAACCTGGCCCTGGATCCCGATACCGCCCGCGAGTTCCACGACGAGACCCTGCCCGCCGAGGGCGCCAAGACCGCCCACTTCTGCTCCATGTGCGGCCCGCACTTCTGCTCGATGAAGATCTCCGATGACGTGAGGCAGTACGCCGAGAGCCACGGGTACGACGAGGAGGAGGCCCTGAAGAAGGGCATGGAGGAGATGGCGGAGACGTTCGTGCAGAAGGGCGCTGAGGTCTACCAGAAGGCCTGATCCACCCGCCAGCGGGGCTTTTTCGCGACTTGCGTCCCCACCCGCAGCGGGACGCGTATCATCAGGGCGGTCTCACCACCCCAAGGAGGCAGTCATGGCCGCGAAGAAAATCCTCATGCTCGTGGGCGATTTCGGGGAGGACTACGAAATCATGGTGCCCTTCCAGGCTCTGCTGGCCGTAGGCCACACGGTGCATGCCGTCTGCCCCGACAAGAAGGCCGGCGACTCCATCGCCACGGCCATCCACGACTTCGAGGGCCACCAGACCTATTCCGAGAAGCCCGGCCACCGCTTCGCCCTCAACGCCACCTTCGCGGACATCCAGCCGGCCCAGTACGACGCCCTGGTGATCCCCGGCGGCCGCGCCCCCGAGTATCTGCGCCTCAACCCCAAGGTGCTGGAGGTCGTCCGCCACTTCTTCACCGCGAAGAAGCCCGTGGCGGCCATCTGCCACGGCGCCCAGATCCTCTCCGCCGCGGGCGTGCTGGAGGGCCGTACCTGCTCCGCCTACCCCGCCTGCCGCGCCGAGGTGGAGATCGCCAAGGGCAAGTACGCCGACATCGCCATCGATGGCGCCGTCACGGATGGGAACCTCGTCACCGCCCCGGCCTGGCCGGCCCATCCCGCCTGGCTGGCCCAGTTCATGAAGGTGCTGGGGACCCACATCACCCTCTGATCCGATCCTGACGATGGCGAGCGAATTCCTCTTCTCCAAACTCCACGTGCTCGGGAACGACTACATCGTGGTCGATCCCTCCCGGACCGCCTTCGAACCGAGCGCCAAGCGCGTCCAGGCCCTCTGCGACCGGCGCCTCGGCATCGGCTCGGACGGCCTCCTGCTGGGCCCGCTGGCCGTGCCGGATCATCCGGAGGCCTTCGGCCTGCGCATTTTCAATCCCGATGGCACCGAAGCGGAAACCAGCGGGGATGGCCTCCGCATCTTCGCCCGCTACCTGTTCGAAGTGGGCCATGCGACCGGCGGGGAGTGCCAGATCCACACCCTCGTCGGCCTCTTCAAGGCCCGGCCGCTGACCCCCGACGGCAGCCTGATCCAGGTGGAAATGGGGGTTCCCAGTTTCCGGGCCGGTGATATCCCCTTCACCGGGATGGCCTCGCACCTGGAGGTCCTGGAAACGCCGCTGTTCCTGCCGACCGGCCCCGTCACCATCACGGCCCTCAGCCTGGGAAATCCCCACTGCGTCATCTTCCCCGGCGAAGTCTCGCAGGCCAACGCCTGCCGCCTCGGACCCAAGATCGAGCGCCACCCGGAATTCCCCGAGCGCGTGAATGTCCTCTTCGTGGAGGTGGTGGACCGGCAACGCATCCGCATCGAGATCTGGGAGCGCGGAGCGGGGTACACCCCCGCCTCGGGCAGCAGCAGTGCCGCGGCCGCCGCCTGCCGCCGCCTGGGCCTGGTCAACGAGCGTGTCACGGTCCAGATGCCCGGAGGGACGGTCGGCGTCGAGTTCGAGCCGGGCGGCCACATCCTCACCTCCGGGCCCGTCCAGCCGGTCTTCCATGGCCGGCTGGATGTCGGGTGGAGCCGAAACCTTTCATGACAATCTTTCCCTTGGCAGGCGGATCTTCCTGCCGAATACTGTCGTTTCACAGGATCTTTGTCAGTTTCATCACGCGATATCCAGAAAGGTGGAGGGACGGGCCCTGTGAAACCTTGGCAACCTGCGAAAGCAAGGTGCCAATTCCTGCCGCAAGCGATTGCGGAGAGATGCTGACGTGTCAGAAGCTGACATGCGAAGGGGGCCCGAGCAATCGGGCCCCCTTCGTTTTTTTGGATCGCAGTGAAACGGCGAGGATCCTCCCCTTCCGGAGGCTCCCTTGAGCGAGCAGTACCTCGATACCAACGTGCCGGGCAATCCGGCCTACCACTTCAGCATCCAGCCTCCCGTGCGGGAGAGCCGGGCCGGCTGGAGCCAGCGGCCGGAGCTGGTACCGAACGCGGGTCTGGCCACCCAGTGCGTGCATGCGGGGGTGCAGCCCGACCCGGCCTACGGATCAGTCATGCCGCCGCTGTATCTTTCGTCCACGTTCGCCTTCAAGGACATCTGCACCAACGCGGGCTACGACTACACCCGCAGCGGCAATCCCACACGGGCGGCCCTGGAGGAGGCCCTCGCCCTGCTCGAAGGCGGCCATGGCGCCACCTGCACCAGCACGGGCATGAGCGCCATCCTGGTGGCCCTCAACCTGCTGCCCCACGGCAGCCACCTCATCTCCACCGTGGACTGCTACGGTGGCACCTTCCGGCTGCTGGAGCACGCCCAGCGCTTCTACGGCCTGGAGGTCACCTACCTGGACCTGGCGGATCTCCAGGCCGTCGAGGCGGCCATACGACCCAACACGCGCATGATCTGGATCGAGACCCCTTCGAATCCCCTGCTGCGCCTCACGGACATCGCCGCTGTGGCGGAGCTGGGCCACCGCCAGCCGGATTGCCTCGTGGCCGTGGACAACACCTTCCTCTCGCCCTACCTCCAGCGCCCCTTCGAGCTGGGCGCCGACCTCGTCATCCACTCCACGACGAAGTACCTCAACGGCCACAGCGACGTGGTGGGCGGTGCCGTGGTGGCGGGCCCCGGCCGCCTGGCCCTCACCCAGCAGATCCAGAGCGCGAACAACCTGCTGGGCACCTCGCAGGCGCCCCACGACTGCTTCCTGGTGCTGCGCGGCCTGAAGACCCTGCCCCTGCGCATGCGTCAGCACGAGGCCACGGCCCAGGTGCTGGCGGAGTTCCTGGCGGCCCATCCCGCCGTGGGGAAGGTCCACTTCCCGGGCCTGCCCGGCCATCCGCAGCACGGACTCGCGAAGCGCCAGCAGCGGGGCTTCGGCGCCATGCTGAGCTTCGAGCTGGCGGAGGGCGGCGCCGAGCGCCTGAACCACGTGCTCCGGAGGCTGCGCTGGTTCACCCTGGCGGAAAGCCTGGGCGGCGTGGAATCCCTGGTGGCGCATCCCGCCTCCATGACCCATGCCTCCATGACGCCCCAGGCCCGGCAGCGGGCCGGGATCAGCGACGACCTCATCCGCCTCTCCGTGGGCCTGGAGGACGTGCAGGATCTGCGCGCCGACCTGGCCCAGGCCCTGGACTGACCCCTACTGGATCCCCAGCAGCTCCACATCGAAGATCAGGTCGGCGTTGGGTGGGATCTCGCCGCCGCCCGCGCCGCGGGCACCGTACCCCAGAGCCGCGGGGATGTGGAGGGTGCGCTTGCCGCCCACCTTCATGGTCAGCAGGCCCTCGTCCCAGCCCTTGATGACGCGGCCCACGCCGACGGGAAAGACCAGCGGCTCGCCGCGGTCCACGGAGCTGTCGAACTTCCGGCCCTTCTTCCCGTGGTCCGAGAGCCAGCCCGTGTAGTGGACGGCGCAGCGCTGGCCAGGCTGGGGCGAGGCCCCCGTGCCGATCTGGGTGTCGAGGTACTGGAGGCCGCTGGCGGTCGTGATCATGGCGGGAGCCTTCTTCTTGGGGGTTTTGGCGCGCTTCTTGGCCGGTGCGGCCGAAGTCTGGGCGGCCAGGGCCGGGCCGACATGGGGCAGCGCGAGCAGCAGCGCGGCCAGGGCGAGGAATCTGCGGGTCATGGCGCCTCCAGCTTCCGAGTCTACGGGAAGGCGGGGTCGGAGCGCAGCCGGATCAGGAGGCGGCCTGGAACCCGGCGATGGCGCCCCGGTCCCGCAGCTCTTCCAGCAGGGCCAGGGTCGCCGCCGGATCCGCCAGTCCCAGGGCCGCGGCGGCCTCGGCCAGGCTCTCCGTCTGGGCCCGGACCAACAGGGCTGCGGCGGCGGGGGTCAGGTCCATGAGCTGCGGCTGGCCGTCCCCGTCCCGGTAGGCCAGCAGGTGGGTGGGCCGGGCCTCGGGTACCGGCGCCGCCTCGCTCACCCGGTGGACCGCGTGGCGGTACGACACGACTTGCGCAACGGAGTCCAGGACGATCCGATCCGGGAGCCCCGGCACCTTGTGAAGCCCCGGCGGACGGTCGGCCTCCGGAAACCGGGCCACCAGTACCTCCAGGAGTTCCGCATGGGCCAGTTCCAGCAGGAACGGCCAGGTGGCCTGGCCCCAGCCCGTCTCCGCCAGCCAGCCCAGGAAGGCCGGCGCGATGTCCCGGTAGTGCGGGCTGGCCACGCAGCGGGCCTGGATGAAGGCCTCGACGCAGGGCTCCCAGGAGCCTTCCCGCTCGAGCAGGGCCCGGGTGATGGGGAACATGGTCTCGATGGGATCCATCAGGCTCAGGCGGGCCAGCTCCCGGTAGGCCGCCAGCCCGGCGCTGAACTGCTGGAAGCTCTGTGCGTCCGCCTCGGGCAGCCCGTGGCTCCGGGCAAACCCGGCGGGATCCTCCTCGAAAGTGGCCCCATCCGGATCGAGCACCAGGGCCGCCAGGGCCCGCTGAAGGGCGAGGGGCTCAGCCACGGCCACCTCCCACCGGCACCGCCAGGACCTCGTCGTAGGCCGCCTGGAGGCGAGAGCGCTCCGCCAGCAGGTCCTCCAGGTCCGGGATGTGGTTGTCGCGCTCCAGCAGCACCGGCACGGGGCGGCCCAGGCGGGCGAGGGTCCACTGCATCAGCTCGATGACGGGGTCGATGACCTCGGCTCCGTGGGTGTCCACCGTGAGCGCGCCGAAGCGCTTGTGCCCGGCGATGTGCAGCTGGGCCACGCGCTCCAGGGGCATGCGCGCCAGCCAGGCCTTGGGGTCGAAGCCAAAGTTCAGGGCGTTCACATAGATGTTGTTCACGTCGAGCAGCCAGCCCACATCCGCGCCCTCCAGCACCTCGGCGATGAAGGTGGCCTCGTCCATCTCGGCCCGTCCCAGTTCCGCGTAGTAGGTGATGTTCTCCAGGAGCAGCGGCACGGGCAGGCGGGCCTGGAGGTCCCGGGCCCGGGCCACCGTGTGGCGGACGGCCTCCCGCGTGAAGGGGATGGGCAGCAGCTCGTGGAGGCAGCTGCCGTCCACGCGGGTGAAGCAGAGGTGCTCGGAGTGCCAGGGCGTTCCCGTGCGGACGAGGAAGCGCCCCAGGTCGCGCAGGTAGTCGCCGTCCCAGGGATCGAAGCCCCCCAGGGAGATGGCCAGGCCATGGGTGAGGACGGGATCGCGGTCGAGGATGGCGCAGGCGTCCCGGTGGGGCCGCCCGCCATCCCCGATCACATTCTCGGGACAGGTCTCCCAGAAGGGCACACCGTGGTCCGGCCGGGCCACCACCGCCTCCAGATGGGGGCGGCGGAGGCCCAGGCCCACGCCCATGAAGCGGCCTCGCGCCATGGGGGCCTCCCGTCTACTTCTTCTCTTCCTTCTTGTCCTTGCCGCAGCTGCCTTCCTTCTTGTCCTTCTTGTCCTTCTTGTCCTTCTTCATGTCCGCGCTGCCGCAGCCGCCGCCACCGCCGCAGCCGCCCTCCTTGGCCTTGCCCTTGGCGTCCTTCGCCTCCTTGGTCTTCGCGGGGGCCTTCGCATCGGGCTTGGTGTCCTTGGAACCGCAGTCTCCGGCCTGGGACAGGGCCGCCTCCGAGCCGAAGGCGCTCACGGGGGTGGCCGTGACGGTGGTGGAACCGCCCGCCACCAGCGAACCGGCGGCGAAGAGGGTGGCGGCACCGACGAGTTTCGTGATCATGGAATCCTCCTGCGGCTGGGCCGCGGCGGGGGCCGCCTGCGGCCCCGGAAATGCCTCCCATGGCCCGTCCTGCCCGGCGGTCGGGCGGGATCACAGAGCTGGCCAGGTTGTCAGCCTGTGGGGTGCAGCCACCCGGAAAGGTGTGACGACCTTTTTTTCAGGGCCCCGCGTTTTTTCCCGACCCCGGGCGCCACCGGACGCTCCCCCGCACCTCGGCCGGGCCCGGGGGTGATCCCCGAAGCCACCCGGAGGTCTTTTTCACATCAGGGGCTTAAGGGGACCTATCCACATGACCTAACATGACCATGGGGAAACGGATGCGGTCGATTCCCGAGGAGAATCCAGATGCCAAACATCGCTTCCATTCTGAAGATGGAGATCATGCGGTTGGCCCGGAAGGAACTGCGGACGGAAACGGAGGGCCTCAAGAAGGCCGCTGCCCAGTCCCGCTCCGACCTCTCCGCGTTGAAGCGGAAGGTGGCTTCCCTCGAGAAACAGCTGGCCCGTCTCGAGAAGAAAACCCCAGGCCAGGCGACTCCCCAGCCCGGCGAGGAAGGAGCCGCCCGCACGCGGTTCAGCGCCAAGGGCCTGGCCAGCAAACGGCACAAGCTGGGGCTGTCCGCCGCCGAGATGGGAGCCCTCCTGAATGTCTCCGCGCAGACCATCTACAACTGGGAAGCGGAAAAATCGAAGCCCCGCCAGGCTCAGCTGGCTGCCATTGCCGCTGTGAGAAGCATGGGAAAACGGCAGGCCAAGGCGCGCCTCGAGGAGCTGGCGACCCCGTGACGGGGCCAGCTCTCGCGTCCACCCCATCCGGCCTGCGTTGAGAACCGCCCGGCCCTCCATTCAGGGATGGCCCGCCAGAGACCTCAGAGCGTCTGGGTGATGGCATCCGGGGTGATCGCCAGCGTGGCCCTGGCCCAGGCGAACTTGGCCCTGAGCACCTCGAAGTCCGGCCCCGAGGTGATGAAAGCCGCCCTCCCCTGGATCAAGAAGCCGGTTCCAGCCCCGTGCCGGCCCGCCACCTTGGAGCTGCCCAGGGTGACGAGCACGCGGTCGTTGAAGGCCACATTGGCTTCGGTGCGCTGCATGCCACCCACAGGGATCAGGAGCCGCCCACCCTCCATCACGCGGACGTAGCTGTTCCAGGTGTTGACCAGGTGCGGCCCCTCCTCGCCGAGGGTGGCGATCGCGACCACGCCATCCTCGGCCAGGACCTGGGTCATTTTCTCGGGGATCTCCATCGCTGCCTCCTGGCATGGGGTGAGTCGGTTTGCCTGGTCGGGCGGATCGGCCTTCCAGACGATCCCTCCCATCAAGCATGGAGCCATTCCGGCCGGCGGGGGTGGAAGCCCAGGGCCGCCTTGGCCTTCACGCGCTGCGGCACCCGGGAATCATGGGCTTCCAGGGTTTCGTGCCAGCTTCAAATGAGGAATTTGAACCCGTTGCCGGCTGCCACTCGGGGGTTCAAATCCACCAAACCTAAGGCAGAAAAGAACAGGGGTCCCGTGGGACCCCTGTTCTTTTCTGGCTCCGGAGGAGGGATTTGAACCCCCGACCTAGTGATTAACAGTCACCCGCTCTGACCCCTGAGCTACTCCGGAAAGGGCAAGGGTCCATTCTACCTGAGGTGGGCGCAGATTCAAGCGGGGAGGGGCGGGACCTGTGATCCCGGTCGCTCCGGCTAGTTCTTCTGCAGTTCCATCAGGATCTGGCGGGCGGCGGCCTTGAGGGTCTCGATGACGCCGGTGCCCTGGCTGGCCACGGCTTCGATCATGGGTTCGCCCCGGAACCGGAGCAGGCGCTCCATCTCGGCGGCGGGCACGGCGGACGGCATGTCCCGCTTGTTCAGCTGGAGGACATAGGGGATCGACCGCACGTCGAAGCCGTTCTCCTTGAGGTTGGTGGCCAGGTTCGCGATGGACTCGATGTTGGCCTCCATGCGCGCCTTCTGACTGTCCGCCACGAAGATGATGCCGTCGCAGCCGCGGAGGATGAGCTTGCGGCTGGCGTCATAGAACACCTGGCCGGGCACGGTGTAGAGGTGGAAGCGGACCTTGAAGCCCTTGACCATGCCCATGTCCAGCGGCAGGAAGTCGAAGAAGAGCGTGCGGTCCGTCTCGGTGGCCAGGCTGACGAGCTTGCCCCGCTTGTCGGGGTTGGCCTGCTCGAAGATCCACTGGATGTTCGTCGTCTTCCCGCAGAGGCCGGGGCCGTAGTAGACGATCTTGCAGTTGATCTCGCGCGATGCGTAGTTGATGAAGGTCATGTCGCCGTCCCTGGCTCAGTCGCCGAAGAGGCGGTCGATGTCTTCGTCCGTGATCTCCGAGAAGGGGCTTTCGAAGCGGCTGCCGCCGTCGGATTCCTTCTGCGCCCGCTGCTCGACCTGGTCGAAGATCTCCTGGAGTTCCTTGCTGGCCTTCTTCACCCGCAGGCGCACCAGCGCGAGGCTCGAGTTCTGGTCGAAGATCACCACCAGGATCCCGCGCTTGCCCACGATCGAGATGTGCAGGTTGTCCCGCTCGCCTTCGTGGAAGAGCAGGCTGAACTCCTTCTCGCCGATGAGCTTGGCCAGGCCGTCCGTGGCGGCCACGTTGCCGGCGGTAAGCGAGGCGAGGCTGGTGGCATCGATGCTCTTCACATCCCCGGCCGAGGCGATCTGCTGGCCGTTCTTGTCCACCAGGAACACCACCTTGGCGGAGGCATCCTTCTGGAGGCGGCCGATGATCTCGTGGAGGAGCTTGTACTCCTCCTCGAACATGATGAGATCAAGCTTCGCCACAAGAACCTCCGCCGGGACTGCTATCTGTGAGGATAGCACTTTTCAGTAGCCCCCCGATCCGGCCCCCCCCTGAACCACGGCCACCGAGGCCGAGAGGCCCAGACGCGTGGCTCCGGCCAGGACCATGGCCAGCGCGCCCTCGTAGGTCCGGATGCCGCCGGACGCCTTCACGCCCATGCCCGTCCCCACGGTCCGGCGCATGAGGGCGACGTCGGCCTCCGTGGCGCCCCCGGTGGAGAAGCCTGTCGAGGTCTTGACGAAATCGAGGCCCACCTCCAGGGCTAGGGTCGAAGCCCTCGCCTTCTCATCGTCCGTCAGCAGGCAGGTCTCCAGGATGACCTTCAGCACGGTGGGGGCGGGGACCGCGGCCCTCAGGCCCGCCAGGTCCTGGCGGACCGTGTCCCAATCGCCGGCCTTGGCGGCGCCGATGGCCAGCACCATGTCCACCTCCTGCGCCCCGTCCTTCACGGCCAACTCTGCCTCGTGGGCCTTGGCGCGCAGGGAGGAGGCCCCCAGGGGGAAGCCCACCACGGTGCAGGTCCGCACCGCGCTGCCCTTCAGGAGGGAGGCGGCCAGGGGCACCCAGAGGGGATTGACGCAGACCGACGCGAAGCCGTGCTTCAGGGCCTCGGCGCAGAGGGCTTCCACCTGGGCTCCGGTGGCCTCGGCCTTCAGCAGGGTGTGGTCGATGAGGGGGGACAGGTCCCAGGGCCCTGCGGGAGGGGCCGCCTGGGCCGCGGTCCGGTGATGCAGCCCGGCGGGGTCCCTCAGCAGGCAGGCCCCCTCCACGCAGCCCAGGAGCTGGGGCCGGTGCCCTTCGGGGAGGGCCTGGAGACGGGCGCGGACTTCAGCCGTGAGGTCGAGGAGCGGATCGATCATGGGTTCCATCATGGCCCGGGGAGGCTGCGCCGGAAAGCCGTACGCGAAAAAGCGGGCCGAAGCCCGCTTTCCCGTGAACCGGTGAAGCCTGATTACTTCTTGGCCTCTTCCTTCTTCTCGGCCTTCTTGGCAGCCTTCTTGGCCTTCTTCTCGGCCTTGGGGGCGGCTTCAGCCTTCTTCTCTTCGGCGGTCAGGGCCTTCTTGGCCTCGGCCTTCTTCTCGTCCTTCTTCGCCTCGGCCTTCTTCTCGCCCTTCTTCTCAGCCTTCTTGGGCTCAGCCTTCTTCTCTTCGGCGGTCAGGGCCTTCTTCTCGGCGGCGGGAGCGGCGGGCTCGGCCTTCTTGGCAGCCTTCTTCGCCTTCTTGGCGGCCTTCTTCTCAGCCTTGGGAGCGGCCTCAGCCTTCTTCTCTTCGGCGGTCAGGGCCTTCTTCTCGGCGGCAGGAGCGGCCTCGGCCTTCTTGGCAGCCTTCTTCGCCTTCTTGGCAGCCTTCTTCTCAGCCTTGGGAGCGGCCTCAGCCTTCTTCTCTTCGGCGGTCAGGGCCTTCTTCTCGGCGGCAGGAGCGGCGGGCTCGGCCTTCTTGTCGGCCTTCTTCGCCTTCTTGGCCTTCTTCTCGGCCTTGGGAGCGGCCTCGGCCTTCTTCTCTTCGGCGGTCAGGGCCTTCTTGGCCTCGGCCTTCTTCTCTTCCTTCTTGGGCTCGGCCTTCTTCTCGCCCTTCTTCTCAGCCTTCTTGGGCTCGGCCTTCTTCTCTTCGGCGGTCAGAGCCTTCTTCTCGGCGGCAGGAGCGGCCTCGGCCTTCTTCTCGGCCTTCTTGTGGTGCTTCTTGGCCTTCTTCTCGGCCTTGGGGGCGGCTTCAGCCTTCTTCTCGGCCTTGGGAGCGGCCTCGGCCTTCTTCTCCTCGGCGACGGTCAGGGCCTTCTTGGCCTCTTCCTTCTTGGGCTCGGCCTTCTTCTCAGCCTTCTTCTCGACCTTCTTGGTCTCGACCTTCTTCGCTTCAGGCTTCTTCGCCTCTTCCGCGAACACGGGGCTGATCAGAGCGGCGGCGACGAGCAGCGCAGCAAGCTTCTTCATGGGGGTTCTCCCTGGGTTGATCCGGCACGGCCGGAAGTGGCCACAAGGAAGCACGTTTGGGGCCAAAATATAATTTAAATTAAAACAGCATTTAAATTTTCAAATCGGGATGAATTCGCGTTGCGTTCTGCAACTTGTCGCAGCCTGCGACGGCCCCGGCCCGGGCCGGCCCTACTCGCCGTCGTGGAAGCCGTAGCGCTTGAGCTTCCGATAGAGGGTGGTCCGGTCCACGCCCAGGATCTCCGCGATGCGCTGCTTCTCCTTGTGCCGCCCCACCAGGATCTGGATGTACCGCCGTTCCAGTTCGTCGAGGGAGGGCCAATCCTCGATCAGGGATGGGGTCCCCTCGGCGGACTCGGGCCGCAGGAGGGCCCGCTTGAGCACGTCGGCCTGGATCTTGGCCGGCAGGTCGTCCACTGTGATCTCCCGGCCCCGGCTCAGCTGGGTCAGGTTCTCCACGGCGTTGCTGAGCTCGCGCACATTGCCCGGCCAGGAGTAGGCCTCGAGCACCTGGCGGGCCTCCGGATGCAGGCGGTAGGTCTGCTGATCCTTCTGGCCGAACTCGGTCAGGAAGTGGTCCAGCAGCGCCCCAACATCGTCGCCCCGCTCCCGGAGGGGCGGGACCGCCAGCTCCACCACGCTGAGACGGTAGTAGAGGTCCTCGCGGAAGGTCCCCGCCTTCACCATCTGCTGAAGGTCGCGGTTGGTCGCGGCGATGACGCGGGAATCCACCTTGATGGTCTTGTTGCCGCCCACGCGGCGGATCTCCTGCTCCTGGAGCACCCGCAGCAGGCGCACCTGGAAGCTGGGGCTGGTCTCCCCGATCTCGTCCAGGAAGATGGTGCCGCCGGAGGCCTCCTCGAAGAGGCCGGGCTTCTCATTCACGGCCCCCGTGAAGGAACCCCGCACGTGCCCGAAGAGCTCGGATTCGAGCAGGGTCTCCGTCAGGGCGCCGCAGTTCACGGCCACGAAGGCGCGGTCCCGCCGGTCGCTGGAGAGGTGGATGCTGCGGGCCACCAGCTCCTTGCCGGTGCCGCTCTCGCCCGTGATGAGCACCGTGACGCGGCTGTTCTGAAGGCTGGCGATGGTCTTGTAGACCGCCATCATCTTCGGGCTGGACCCGATCATGAGGCTGCGCCTGGCCTTGGGAGAGGCATCATGGACCTCGCCCTGACCCGCGGACTGGCGGCGGGCGAGGGCCCGCGTCACCAGGGCCTTCAGCTCCTCGTTGTTCCAGGGCTTGCTGAGGAAGTCGAACGCGCCCTCCCGCACGGCCTCGATGGCGGTCTCCAGGGTGCCGAAGCCCGACAGCAGGATGGTGTCCACACCCAGCGGCTTGGCCTCCCGCAGCAGGTCCAGCCCATCCTTCTTGGCCTCCAGATTGATGTCGGACAACAGCAGGTCGAAGCCCCCCTTTCGCAGCAGCTCGATGGCCCGATCCGGATGCGTGGCCTTGGCCACCTCCAGACCCATCGCGCCCAGGAGCTCTTCCAGGAACTCGCAGGTCTCCTTGCTGTCGTCCACCACGAGGACACGGGCCATGGCCACCCCCACCCTTGAAGGTACCTCACCTGGCCACGGCTCTGTTCCTGGCGTATGATCTCGGCACCCCTTCACCGGAGAATTCCCATGCGCATCCTTCTGGCATCTGCCTTCGTGGCGATCCTTTCCGCGGTCAGCCTTCTCGCGGGCGACCTCACCATCACCTCGGAAGTGACCGGCAAGGGGGCCATGGCCAAGGACGGCTCCCAGGTGCAGTACCTCAGCGCCACGCGAATGCGCATCAACCACGCCGGGTCGAAGACCGACAGCCTGGTGGACTACGGCCACGAGGTCATCTACAGCATCGACCACTCGAAGAAGGTCATCACCAAGTTCACGTTCAAGGACATGCAGGAGACCATGCAGGCCCTGGAGGACCAGATGGCCGGCATGCCCGCGATGGTGACGAAGATGATGTTCGGCGACGTCTCCGAAGTGAAGGTCGAGCAGCTGGGCGCGGACACGGTGCTCGGCCGTCCCTGCAAGAAGGTCCGGATCACCCTCGGCAAGATGGTGGAGGAGCTGAGCATCGACCCCTCCCTCCAGTTCCCGATCCAGGACTACGCCAAGTCCATGGCCATGCTCAACCGGGCCCCCGGCCCCATGGGCACCCTCTTCAAGCGCGTCTACCAGGAGACCGCCCGCCTCAAGGGTGTGCCCCTCCGCACGCACATCACGGGGCTCATGGGCATGGACGTGACCACCGTGGCCACGGCCGTCTCCTCCGCGGCCATCCCCGAGAGCGCCTGGGCCCTGCCCGCCGGCTACACCCTGAAGGACGGCGGCAAGGAGATGAAGGAAAGCCTGAAGGGGAAGCGGTAGACTGAGCGGGGCCCCGCGCGGGCCCCTTCCTTCGGACCCCCCATGAGCGCCCAACCTTCCTTTGATGATGGCCTGGACCGGCTGGAAGCCCTGGTGCAGCAGCTGGAATCCGGCCACCTCAGCCTGGAGGAGGCGCTCGCCCGCTTCGAGGAGGGCGTCCAGCTGAGCCAGGCCCTCCAGAAGCAGCTGGCCGAGGCCCAGCGCCGGGTCGAGGTCCTGAAGGCCGGCCTGGGCGGCGAGTACCGGGCTGATCCCCTGGACGAGGGAAAGGACGGCCGATGACCGGGGCCGCCTCGCAGGTCCAGGCCGACCTGGACCGCCTGCTCCCGTGGCTGGACGCCTCCCTCACCGCCCCGTTCCGGGCGGGCGAGGCCGCCCGCCTGGGCGAGGCCATGCGCTACAGCCTGGAGGCGGGCGGCAAGCGCGTGCGCCCGGTCCTCTGCCTGCTGGCCGCCGAAGCCGTGGGCGGCACGGTCGCCCAGGCGCTACCCGGCGCCCTGGCCCTGGAATACGTCCACACCTACTCCCTCATCCACGACGACCTGCCGGCCATGGACGACGACGACCTGCGGCGGGGTCGGCCCACCAACCACAAGGTCTTCGGCGAGGGTCACGCCATCCTGGCGGGCGACGCCCTGCTCACGGAAGCCTTCGGCGTGCTGGCCTCGGCGGGCCTCGAGCCCGGGCGGCGGGCCGAGGCCCTGGCGCTGCTGGCCGAAGGCGCCGGCTGGCGCGGCATGGCCGGGGGCCAGGCGCTGGATCTGGAGGGCGAGACGCTCGCGACCTACGACCTGGACCACCTGCGCCTCATCCATCGCCTCAAGACCGGCGCCCTCCTGCGGGCCTCGCTGGAGATCGGCGCGGTCCTGGGCGGCGCCACCCCTGCGGACCGGGCCGCCCTGCGGGCCTACGGCGAGGCCATCGGCCTGGCCTTCCAGATCCAGGACGACATCCTGGACGCCACTGCCACCGATGCGGACCTGGGCAAACGGACCGGGAAAGATGCAGGCAGGGGTAAGATCACCTACCCTTCGCTCCTGGGCCTGGACGGCGCCCGCAAAGCCCTGAGTGAAGCCACCGAGACCGCCCTATGTCACCTAGCAACCCTTCCCCATCGCAATTCCTTGGCAGCCTGGGCCCGCTATCTGGCCCAGCGGGCGAATTAGGCACCCAGGTGGAGACTTCTTCCAGCCCGTACCCCCTGCTCGATTCCCTGGCGGCCCCCCAGCAGATCCGCCACTTCACTCCGGACCAGCTCGAACGCCTGGCGGCCGAGGTGCGGGCCTTCATCATCACCTCCGTCTCCGAAACCGGAGGCCACTTCAGCTCCAACCTCGGCACCGTGGAATTGACCGTGGCCCTCTTCCACCACTTCGACTTCCTCCAGGACCGCATCGTGTGGGACGTGGGCCACCAGGCCTACCCGCACAAGATCCTCACGGGCCGCAAGGACCGCTTCCCCACCCTGCGCCAGCACCACGGCCTGTCGGGCTTCCTGAAGCGGGACGAGAGCCCCTACGACCACTTCGGCGCGGGCCACGCCAGCACCAGCATCTCCGCCGCCCTGGGCATGGCCAAGGCGCGGGACATCCAGAGGCAGGAGCACGCCTGCATCGCCGTCATCGGCGATGGCTCCATGACCGCCGGCATGGCCTTCGAGGGCCTCAACCAGGCGGGCTACCTGGAGACGAAGAACTTCCTGGTGATCCTCAACGACAACGACATGAGCATCAACCCCAACGTGGGCTCGCTCCAGGGCTACCTGAACCAGATCATGTCGGGCCAGTACTACCAGCGCTGGCGGGACCGCATCGAGCACGCCATCAAGGCCATCCCGCTGGAAGGCCTGAGCAAGGGCGTGGCCAAGGCCGCCAAGTGGAGCGAGGAGAGCTTCAAGCGCCTCATGGTGCCCGGGCTGCTCTTCGAGGACCTGGGCTTCCGCTACATCGGGCCCGTGAACGGCCATGACGTGAACGCCACCTCCAAGGCCCTCGCCGAGGCCAAGGTGAAGATGAAGGATGGCCCGGTGCTGCTCCACGTGCAGACCAAAAAGGGCTACGGCTACGAGCCCGCCGTGCAGGACCCGCAGAAGTGGCATGGCGTCACCGCCTTCGACGCCGAGGCCGGCGAGATCATCAAGGTCCAGGCGGATCCCGCGAAGCCCGTCCCGCCCAGCTTCACCAACGTCTTCGGGAAAGCCCTGGTGGAACTGGGGAAGAACGACGCCAAGATCGTCGGCATCACGGCCGCCATGCTGGACGGCACGGGCCTGAACCTGTTCCAGAAGGCCTTCCCGGACCGCTGCTTCGACGTGGGCATCGCCGAGCAGCACGCCGTCACCTTCGCCGCGGGCCTGGCCACCCAGGGCATGCGGCCCGTGTGCGCCATCTACAGCACCTTCCTGCAGCGGGGCTTCGACCAGGTCGCCCACGACGTCTGCATCCAGGATCTGCCCGTGACCTTCGCGCTGGACCGGGCCGGCATCGTCGGCGCCGACGGCCCCACGCACCACGGCCTCTACGACCTGGCCTACCTGCGCTGCCTGCCCAACATCATCCTGATGGCGCCCAAGGACGAGAACGAGCTGCGGCGCATGCTCATGACCGCCCTCTACTGCGGCCATCCCGCGGCCCTGCGCTACCCCCGGGGGAATGGCCTGGGGGTGGCCCTGGAAGAGCCCATCACGGCCCTGCCCGTGGGCAAGGCCGAGCTGCTCCGCGAAGGTGGCGATCTGCTGCTCTGCGCCCTGGGCGCCATGGTGGACCCGGCCCTTCGCATCGCAGAATCCCTGACGGCGGAGGGCATCTCCTGCGCGGTCATCAATGCCCGGTTCGTGAAGCCTCTGGACGAGGCCCTCATCCACGCCTGGGCGGGCCGCTGCAAGGCCGTGGTCACCCTCGAGGAGGGTTGCGCGCCGGCCGGGTTCGGCGGGGCCGTGGCGGAGTCGCTGGCGGACGCGGGCCTGACCCGCCCGCTGCTCCGCTGCGCCGTTGCCGACCATCTGGTCCACCACGGCGACCCCAAGCGCCTGCTGGAAGAAGAGGGCCTCAGCCCCCAGGCTCTCGAGAGCAGGATCCGGAATTTCTTCCGTGACATCTAAGTAAAACCTTGCGAAAGGCCCCGGGAATTCCTATGGTTGGTCCCAACCCGCCGTGGCAGCGCGCACTTTCCAGAGGCTCTCGTGAGGTCATTCCCTATCTACGCGTCCATCCTGGGCGCCCTTCTATGCCTAACGCCCGCGACAGGATCCGCCCAGGCCTGGGACGCTGCCACCAGGGCCACCAGCTGGGCCAAGCAGGACAAGGACGATTCCTTCACCTTCTATGACGCCTCCGGCCGGTCCCTGCACACCTGGGCCCGGGACGGTGGCCTCCTCGGGACCCTGCCGCTCGGGAAGCTCGACGGGGAACCCGAACGCTGGGTCATCGACCCCCGGAATGCCGCGTGGGTGGCCCATGGCACCACGCTCTCCCACATCGACCGGACCGGCCGCACCATGGGCAGCGTGCGGCTCCCCGCCGAGGTCGGCGATGTCTCCTGGGATGCGGTCGGCATCATCCTCTCCTATCGCGCCCCGGAACCCTACGTCGAGAAGCGCGACTACCGCAATGCGGAGGTGATCTGGTCCTTCGGCGCCAAGCCGGGCAAGAAGGAGGGCACCGCCCCCCAGAACCGGCGGACCCTGGCCCTGGATGACAGCGGGAACGTCCTGATGGCGGATGGCAACGCCCTGAACCTCAGCATCCTGGACGCCAACACGGGGCGGAAGCTCGGTGAGACCGCCCTGCGGTTCCAGGGGGCCCCCGTCCCGGCCCTCGAGGGCGACACGGCGGCCCGCGGCCCCCTGGCCGTCTGGGTGGGCAAGGGAGTGATCCTGGCCGCCCTGAAGGCCTCCCAGGTGCCTGCGGCCCAGCGGGGAACCCTTCAGGGGCTCGTCCTCGCCCGACTCGACCTTCCGAACAGCAACCTGGACTTCCTTCCCACCGGCCTGGACGAGAACCACCTCCTCGTCGGGATCCTGGATTCCGATGCCGTGTTCGTGAACCCCAAGGGCGGGCTGATGCTGGTCCGGATCAAGTAGGCCAAGCGCCCTTCAGCGACCCCGGCGCTCACCGCGCCTGGTTCAGCACCCGCTCCCGGTCCAGGTAGGGAATGGTCCGCCAGGCGTTGGTGACGGGGGGATTCAGGGTGGGCCGGGCGAGGACATAGGCCAGCAGCAGGTTGCGCTGCGAGGCCTCGGTCACCAGCTCCGGGGCGCCCTTGAACCCGATGGCCTCCATGTAGCCGCCGCCTCCTCCCAACCGGTAGGTGGAGAGGGCGAGGGTGAAGGTCTGCTCCGGCTTCACGGGCTGGCCCTGGTAGCTGAGGTTGACCACCCGGCTGCCGACGGGCCGCCCCAGGTTCAGCGCATAGGCCACGCCATCCACCATGTCGAAGTCGTGGATCGGGACCTCGCGGTTGTAGAGTTCCGGTTCCCAGCTGTAGGTGTAGTGCCGCGCCGCGTGCTCGAGGTAGGCCTTGAGCTGGGCCCCGGTGATGCGGATGCGCGCCACCTGGTTCTCGTAGGGGGCCAGGGCATAGAACTGCCGCACACTCGTCGGGCCCTTGGGGATGAAGAGCTTGGCGCCGGGGCTGGCCGCGGCGGACAGCTGGGCCCCGGTGGCCTGCCGCTGGACCTGGTGGAGCAGCTGCATCAGTGGGGTGTCCTCCATCCGCGACCAGCGGCTGTCGAGGTCCACCAGCAGCGTCGTGGCGGCCGTATCCAGGTAGCGGTCCGTGGCGGCGCGCAGGTCCGTGGTCAGGCTCAGCACCTCCGGATCCGCCGGCGTGTCGGCCTCCGGGTGCAGCAGGTGGCCTTGGGTCCCGGTCACGCGCCAGCGGCCCTTCTCCTTCCGGACAGTCAGCTCCACCACCGCGAGCGCCCGGCCCTGGGCCTGGGCCTGCAGGATGGGGATCCCCTTGTGCTGGGTCTGGATGGCCAGATGGGTATGCCCCGTGAGGATGGCATCCAGGCCCGGCACCTGGTCCGCCAGACGCAGGGCCGCGTTCTCGTCGCCGGGCCGGCCATCCACCGTTCCCAGGCCCGAGTGGACCAGGGCCACCACCACATCGGCCTTCTCCTTCTCCCGCAGGCGCGGCACCAGCTCCCGGGCGGCAGCCACGATGTCCTGGAAGACCAGGTCGGATGCATTCCGGCCGGCCAGGGCCGCGGTCCGCGGGGTCGTGAAGCCCACCAGCGCCACCCGCACGCCCCCCACGGTCAGCAGGACATGCGTGGGGAAGGCGTGGGGGCCCTTGGCGGACAGCGTGTTGGCGGACAGGAAGGGAAAGCGGGCCTGCCTCTCCACCTCGCGCAGCACGTCGAGGCCGAAATCGTACTCATGGTTGCCCACGGCCATGGCCGCATAGCCCAGGGCGTTCATGATCGCTACGCTGGGCTCCGGCAGGTCGCGGCGCAGCGTGTTCCGCACGTAGTTGAGGGGCTCGCCCTGGATCGTGTCGCCGCAGTCCACCAGGATCGTGTCCGGATTCAGCGCCTTCTGACGGCGGATCAGGGTGGCGAGCTTCGCCCAGCCCAGGTTCGCCGGCTGGAGGCTGAAGGTGTCCTCCGCCATCACGTGTCCGTGCAAGTCGGTCGTCCCAAGAATCTGAATCCGGGCCTCTTGGGCCTGGAGGCCCAGAGCGATCAATAGGATCCAGAACCAATGCCGCATGCAGCCTCCAGGGCCGGCCGCCAACCCGAGGTTGGATGGGACCGACTTCAAGGGTAAACTTTCCCTTCACCCAAGGATGCCCCCTCTTTCCGGAGCCCCCATGCAAGAAGTCCAGATCAAGGCCCCCAAGCACGAATTCACGCTGCTTTGCGACGACATCCGCCAGGAGATGGGCGGCAAGACCTCGCTGATGGGCCTGTACGACCACCACATCGTGGTGCCCCAGGTGCCCTTCACCCTGCCCAAGGTGTGCTTCTACACCCGCTTCTCCCGCATGGACGGCCAGTTCAAGTTCGGCTTCTCCATCGTGAGCCCCACCGGCGACCGCAAGGACGTGATCCGCGACAGCGACGTGCAGATCCCCGACGGCGCCAAGGAAGGCACCTTCAACGTCATCGCGGCCCCCTTCGAAGTGAGCGGCGAGGGCGTCTATGAAGTGATCATCGCCCTCACCAAGGGTGCCGACCGCTTCGAGTACGTCTACAAGTTCGCCATTTCCGACGCCAGCCGCCTCCAGGCCGAGTACGAGAAGGCCATGGCCGAGGGCGCCCAGGCCGGAAACTAGGATCTGGCTGTCAGCCATCAGCTATCAGCTCTCAGTGCGGCGCCCCGGTGGGGCGCCGTTGCTTTTAAACTGAGAGCTGACAGCTGACAGCTGATAGCCGAGACCCCATGAGTGATCGCTACGCCATGCAACGCATCTTCTCGGCATCGCCTGGGGCGATGCGCGAGACTTCCACATCCAGCCACCCAGCCCTCACCTAGGCGCCAGGCATGTCCATCGATCGGTATGCCAAGCAACGCATCTTCCTCGGCCGTGGGGCGGACGAAGGTCTGCGTTCCAGGCGGGTGGCGGTGCTGGGCCTGGGCGCCCTGGGCTCCGTCATCGCGCCTTGGCTGGCCCGGGCAGGGGTGGGGCACCTGACGCTCATCGACCGGGACCTGGTGGAGGCGAGCAACCTCCAGCGCCAGCTCCTCTACGGCGAATCCGATCTGGGCCGCCCCAAGGCGGAAGTGGCCGCGGAGCGGCTGCGGGAAGCCAATTCGAGCATCGACGTGACTCCCGTCGTGGCCGACCTCACCAGCGGCAACGCCCGGGAGCTGCTCTCAGGCTTCGACCTCATCTGCGACGGCACTGACAACTTCGAGGCCCGCTTCCTCATCAACGATGTGGCCATCCTCACGGGCACGCCCTGGATCTACGCCGGGGCCATCGGCGGCGAAGGGGTCGTCTGGCCCCTGCACCCGCCCCATACGCCCTGCCTGCGCTGCCTCATCGAGGAGCCCCCCGCGGGCGGCGATGTGGACACCTGCGACAGCGCCGGCGTGCTGGGCCCGGCCGTGGGCATCATCGCCAGCTGGGCGGCCCTGGAGGCCCTCAAGGTGCTGACCGGGAAGACACCCCATGCCGACCTGGTGCGCTTCGACTTCTGGCATGACGAACGGCAGTTCCTGAAGCCCCCGAAAGCCCGCTGCCGGTTCTGTACGGAGAAGGTCACCGAGTTCCTGGACGCCCGCTGGACGCTCAAGGCCAGCGCCCTCTGCGGCCTGGAGGGCGTGCAGATCCGCGTGAACCCGCCCGGGAAGCTCGATCTGGCGGTCCTGAAGACCCGCCTGGAAGCCCGCACCCGCAGCCCCTGGAAGCAGGCCGGGCTCATGCTCAAGGGCCAGGAGGGTCCCGACGAGATCACCCTCTTCGCCGACGGCCGCGCCCTCATCCACGGCCCCATGACCCCCGAGCGCGCCCGCGGCTGGTACACAGAGGTCGTGGGGTGCTGACTCGCCTTCTCCTGGTATCGCCTGCGGCGATACGCGAGACCTCGGGCTCAATCATTTGCCCTTCTATCATTCCTTTCGACTCCTCCATCGCGGCCGCGTCATGAAAATCCTTCTGGCTTCTTCGAATCAAGGGAAGCTGGCGGAATTCCGCCAGCTTCTCGATGGCTTCGAGATGGTTCCCTGGCCCACTGACGCGCCCTCCTTGCCAGAGACCGGCGCCTTCTTCCAGGACAACGCCCTGCAGAAGGCGGAGGGGGCCCGGGCCTGGTGGCTCGAACACGGCCTCGAGCCCGTCGATGGCGTGCTGGCGGACGATTCGGGCCTCTGCGTGGACGCGCTCTGGGGCGGCCCGGGCGTGCTGAGCGCCCGCTTCGCGCCGGATCTGGCGTCGTATCGCGACAAGAACCACCGCCTCCTGGCCATGGTCCCCGATGGGGCGGACCGCTCGGCCCGGTTCGTGTGCGTGCTGGCCTATGCGCCTCTTCAGGGTGAGCCCTTCACCGCCAGCGGCACGGTGGAGGGCTCCCTCGCCTTCGCCCATCGCGGCGACGGCGGCTTCGGCTACGACCCCATCTTCATCCCCGACGGCTTCGACCAGACCTTCGGCGAGCTGCCCGCGGAGACCAAGCACACCCTCAGCCACCGGGCCCGGGCCTGCGCGGCGCTGCGGGAGCGGTTCCGCCTCGGCGTGAACCCATGACCTGGAGGCGCGATCCCCGGACCTGGCTGGCCATCGCCGGTGTGCTGCTGCTGTGGTCCTCGGCCTTCGCGGGCATCCGGGCGGGCCTGCGGGCCACGGCCACGGGCCTGCCCGGCCTGGATGGGTACGGTCCCGGCGAGCTCGCCCTGCTGCGGTTCGGCACCGCGTCCATCGTGCTGGCTGGCTACGCGCTGGCCACGCGCATGCGGCTGCCGGAGCGGGGTGACCTGCCCATGATCGCCCTGGCGGGTTTCCTGGGCATCAGCGTCTACCACGTAGCCCTCAATTTCGGCGAAGTGACAGTCCAGGCGGGCGCGGCCTCCCTGCTCATCGCCGCCGGGCCCGTGTTCACCGCCCTGCTCTCGGCCCTCTTCCTGGGGGAGCGCCTGACGCGCCTCGGCTGGGGCGGCATCCTCGTCGCATTCACCGGGGTCGCGCTCATCGCCCTCAGCAGCGGCCGCGGCCTGCGCTTCACGCCCGGCGCCCTGCTCATCCTGCTGTCCGCAGCCGTCGCCGCCGTCTACTCCATCCTGTCGAAGCGGAGCTTCCGGCGCCATTCCGCGCTCGCATTCACCTGCTATTCCATCTGGGCCGGCACCCTGCCCATGCTCGTGTTCCTGCCAGGCCTCCTCCACAAGGCACCGCTGGCCGCACCCTCCGCGACCCTGGCGGTGATCTACCTCGGCATCTTCCCCGGGGCCATCGCCTACGTGCTCTGGAACCTCGCCCTCTCCCGCATGCCCGCCTCCCTGCTGTCCAGCTTCCTGTATCTCTCCCCGGTGCTGGCCAGCGTCATCGCCTGGATCTGGCTCGGCGAAGTGCCCTCGCTGCTCACGGTCCTGGGCGGCGCCATCGCCATCGTGGGCGTCATCCTCGTGCAGACGAAGGGGCACCGCCCCGCTGCCACCTAGAGGAAGAGCCGCGGATCCACCCGGGCGTTGTTGAGGCTGAGGGACCAGTGCAGGTGGGGGCCCGTGGCCCGGCCGGTCATGCCCACGCTCCCCAGCAGGTCCCCGGCCTTCACCACCTGACCCTGTTTCACGGTGACCTTGGACAGATGCGCGAAGAGGCTCACCACGCCTTCACCATGGGCCAGGAACACGGCGTTGCCGCTGAAGAAGAAGTCGCCCGTGAGCACCACCACCCCCGCGGCGGGCGCTCGCACGGCCTGGCCCGCCGGAGCCTTGATGTCGAGACCCGCGTGGGGGGCGCGTGGCTCGCCGTTGAAGACCCGGCGCAGGCCGAAGGAGCTGGTGAGGCCGCCCGGCGTGGGCTGGTGGAACCGCAAGGAAGGAACCAGCCCTTCCGGCCAGGCCTTCCAGGCCGGCGCCATCAGCGCCTGCTCCCGGGCGATGCGCGCCTCATCCTCGGGGTTGGGCGTCACCAGCCGCTGGTCCTTCAGGCGGATGCGCTGCTCGGGATAGCGCTTGGGTTTGATGGTGAAGGAGACTGCATGGCCAGCCACCTCGATGGCGTCCTGGCCCACCTTCGCGCTCAGCGGGATGCCCACCACGGCCTGCCAGCCGCGGGCGCTCCGCCGCACCAGCACCGGCTCCCCGTGGTAGGTCGCCTTGGGCGCCGCAGCCTGACCCGCGATGGCGAGGACGACCACCCCTCCGGGAACGGGCGAGGACTTGAAGGGCAGCGGGCCCGATTCGGCCGCGACCAGAGCGGCGCCGGTCGCCGCGACCCCCAGCAGAACCGCCCTGCGGCACCGGGCCATGGTCATCCCGCGGGCTCGCCAGACGGGGCTTCGGCCTCAAACCCCGCCTCCCGCAGTCGCACGGCCTCCTGGTAGGCCGCGAGCACGGCGGTCTTCACTTTGAAGTAGCCGCTGTCCGTGACCTTGGTGGCGAAGGTGGCGTTCACCACGACGGTGTAGCCGCCGCCCTGGAAGGCCTGGATCGGGGCCACGAGGACCTGGCCGGGAAGGATGGCGCCGGCGCTGTCCTCGCGCAGCTTCTGGAGCACCGCCTCGGACCAGGCCTGGAGGCGCGGAATGACCCCCATCGCTTCGGCCTCGGTTCCCGTTCGGACGCGGCCATATAGGGTGAACTGGAGCCGCAGCTGCGGGGGATCGAAGCCGTGGTTGAGGAATCCGGCCATGCCCGCCACCTGCTGGAACTCCTTGAGCAGGGCCTGGAGTTTGGCGCTGGGGGCGGCGACGGGCATCAGCGGCCTCCGTATCCGTACTTGGCCACGAGCAGGTCGAGGCGCTTCCGGGCATCCTCGGTCACGGCCTCGGGAGCGGTGTAGAGGGCGGCCTTCAGGGCTTCGCCGCAGGCGCAGGGGCGCGGAACGTCCGAGAGCTGCGGCACCGCCCGGCGGAGCAGGCGCTGGGCCTTGTCCACGTTGGCGTGCATGACCTCCAGCACGGAGGCGGCATCCACGCCCGCCTCCTCCTCACGCCAGGCGTCGTAGTCCGTCACCAGGGCGATGCAGGCATAGCAGAGCTCGGCTTCGCGGGCCAGGCGCGCCTCCGTCACCTGGGTCATGCCGATGAGGTCCGCCCCCCAGCTCTGGTGCAGGCGGCTCTCGGCGCGGGTGGAGAACGCCGGGCCCTCCATGCAGACATAGGTGCTGCCACCCGCGACGGGGATGGACAGGGACTGTCCAGCCGAGAGCAGGGCCTCGGACAGGTGGGCGCACACGGGTTCCGCGAAGCTCACATGGGCCACCAGGCCCTCGCCGAAGAAGGTGTCCTTGCGCTGGCGGGTCTTGTCGATGAACTGGCTCACGAGCCGCAGCTCCCCCGGCTGGTGGCGGGCCTGGAGGCTGCCCACGGCGGACACCGAGATCAAGCGCTCGACCCCCAGGGACTTCAGCGCCCAGAGGTTGGCCCGGTAGTTCACCTCGCTGGGCGTGAACCGATGCCCCTCGCCATGCCGGGCGAGGAAGGCCACGGGGGCGCCGTCCAGGGTGCCCAGATGCACCGGCCCCGAGGGCGCGCCGAAGGGCGTCTGCACCAGCTCCGTCCGATCCAGGGACAGGCCCTCCATCCGGTAGAGTCCACTGCCGCCGATGATGCCGATGGGTGCTCGCATGGGACCATTCTACTTGCGGATGCCACGGATGCCGTGTTTCCCTGAAGGCCTGACAATTTCGTGCTGGATGCACGGGAAGCAGGTGAGACTCCTGCGCTGCCCCGCAACGGTATGCACCACGCCCACGCGCCACCGGGTGTGAGACCTCAAGTCCGAGTCACTGGGATCGTCCCGGGAAGGCTCGGAGGGAGCTGAAAGGCCCCTGTCGCGTGCGAGCCCGGAGACCGGTCCCGCACTTCACCCCCCGTCGTGGGAACGGGCTGGGCCATGGCTTCCCACCTCCGGGGATCCGCCCAGCCGCCGCGACGTCATGCGTGGAGGCATGATGGGTTCTGCCCGCATTCTCTTCTCCCTGGCGGCCGTGTCCGCCACCCTCGCGGCCACGGAGGCCGAGCGCAAGCCCGCCGAGGCCACGGTCACGGTCAGCGCCGAGGCCCAGCCGGTGGCGGTCACCCGCACCCCCGCCCCCGTCCGCGTCCTGGAAGCCGAGGACCTGGCCCGTCTGGGCAGCCGCACCCTGGCGGACCTGCTGGCCGTCCTCCAGCCCGGCGCCGTCATGGGCACCGGCGGCACCGGCAAGCAGGCCTCCGCCTTCCTCAACGGCACCCTCAGTCGCAATGTGGTGGTGCTGCTGGACGGTCTGCGCCTGAACGATCCCACCGCCCTGAGCCCCGACCTGGGGGCCCTCAGCCTGGTGGGCATCGAGCGCGTGGAGCTGATCCTCGGCCCCGCCTCGGTCCTCTACGGCAGCGACGCCATCGGCGGTGTCATCGCCCTCACCAGCGTGGGCCGTGGCGCCGAGGGCTGCCATGGCCAGGCCGGATTGCGCCTGGGCGTGGACCGGCTGCTGGAGGGCCAGGCCGGGTTGAAAACGGGCACGAACGGGCTGTTGGGCGGGACGGCCCAGGTACAGATCACGGGGTCCAGGGGCTGGATCGCCGCCGGCGCCGAGGCCCAGAAGCAGGAGAGCGGCTTCCCCGACGATGCCTTCCGCCAGGCCGGTGGCTTCCTGCGCCTGGGCACGCGCCTGGGCGGGGCGGACCTGACGGCCTTCTACCGCAACAGCGGCCAGACCGCCTCGGTGCCCTTCACCACCCTCGCCTGGCCGGGTTCAGGCCGCAGCTACGAGCCCCAGCGCGAGATGCGCGCCCGGCAGGAGAGCTGGGGCGCCAGCCTGCGCTGGACTCTGGCGCCCAGCCTGGTGCTGGAGAACACCCTCCAGGCCCTGGAGGGCGACACCGGCGACCCCAGCGGCCCCCGGCGGGAGCAGACGGACCGCGCCTTCCGCCGCGTGGAGGACCAGCTCACCCTGCACTGGTCACCCACTTCGACCTTCCGCCTCTCCGGCCGCCTCGAAGGCCGCGAGGACACCAGCCAGGCCCGGAACTACTACGACCCGAACACCTTTGCCGCCGTGCAGTATCGCGGCGAGGGCCGCGATCTGGCCGGGGCCCTGGAGCTGCGCTGGACCCTCGCCGAGGGCCTGGACTGGGTGGCGGGCCTGCGCCGCGACGCCGGCCACCGGGACCTCACCCGCTCGGACACGGGCCTGCGCAACCGGGCCGGCAGCGCCGAGGCGGGCACCTGGCGCACGGGCCTCAACTGGGTGGTGGCCCCGGAGCTGCGCCTCTATGCCAGCCTCGGCCAGGGCTTCCGCATGCCGAACACCACCGAGTTCGCCCTCAACGCCCAGGCGGAAGGTCAGGATGGCGTGGCCTACCCGATCCGGCCCGAGCGCAGCCGCACCCTCCAGATCGGCGCCACGGGCCAGGTCGCAGGCCACTGGGAGTACCGCCTGGAGGCCCAGCGCACCCGCGTCTCCGAGCTGCTGGCCTACCTGTATGACACCAGCTTCGCCTTTCCGCCGCTCTTCACCTCCCACTACGCGAACCAGGGCGCCATCCGGGCCCAGAGCGTGGAGGGCGCCCTGGGTTGGCGCGGGGGCGAGGCCCTGGCCTACGGCTGGGACCTGATCCTGCGCAGCCAGGAGACCCGGGACCTGGACCACAACACGGAGGCCGACCGCTTCGGCCAGCAGAACTCCGCCATCCTGCGGCACCCCTTCTTCACCGCCTCCGCCGGAGGCTTCGTCCAGTCGAAGACCTGGCGTGCCGAGGCGCGCTTCGACCGCGTGGGTCCCCGCTACGACCTGAACGATGTCACCTACGAGGTGACCAGCACCCGCCGGCCCTACCGCGACCTGAGCGTGGGCCTCTCTCATGAGCCGGTGAAACACCTCACCCTGGCCCTCCGGGGCGAGCACCTCCTCCAGCCGAAACAGAGCGTCCAGGATTGGCTCAGCGGCCGCTACGATCAGGAGGGTGATGCCAGCCTGGTCTACGGCTTCCCCGCCCCAGGCCCCCGGTGGACCCTGGCCGCGACCTGGAGGTGGTGATGCGACGCTGGCTTGCCTTCCTGCTGCTGGCCATCCTTTCGGCGGCGGCAGGCCTGCCCCTGCTCGCCGCGCGGCCGCAGCGGGTGGTGAGCCAGTCCGTGGGCACGGATGAGCTGCTGCTGGCCTTGGCGGATCCCGGCCAGATCGCCGCCCTGAGCCACATCGGCCGGGATGCGCGCTTCAGCGCCACGGCCGCCGAGGCCCAGCGGTTCCCGGCCCTCAAGGACAGCGACGCGGAAAGCGTGCTGCGCTTCCGGCCCGACCTGGTGCTGGCCGCCAGCTTCACCCGCCCCGAGACCCTGGCCCTGCTCCGGCGGGCCGGGGTCCGGCTCGTGGTGCTGGACCGGTTCGACAGCCTGGAGGATGTCTATGCCAGCCTCCGGATCCTGGGCCGCGAACTGGGCCAGGAGGCTCGCGCCGAGGCCCTCATCGCCCAGTGCCGCGCCCGGGTTCAGGCTCTCGTGGAGCGCCTCAAGGGGGCCCGCCCCGTCCGCGTGCTCACCGCCGGGGCCTACCCCTTCACCGCCGGTTCCGGCACCACCTTCCAGGACCTCTGTGATCACGCAGGCGCCCTGAACGTGGCGGCCGAGGCCGGGCTGAAGGGCCACGCGCCCACGCCTTCGGAGAAGCTGCTCACCTGGAACGCCGAGGTGCTGGTGATCTCCGGGGACCGGCCCGACGCCTCGGACACCCGCGCACGGCTGGCGGAGATCCCCCACTACCGCGTCCTGCCCGCCTTCAAGGCCGGCCGCTTCGCGGTCATCCCCGGGGCGCTCATGTCCAGCGTCTCCCACCATCGCATCGAAGCCTACGAGCGCCTCGCCCGGGCCCTCCACCCCGAGCGGTTCCGGTGAAGCCGCGCCTGGCCGTTCCCATCCTCGTGGCGCTGCTGGCCCTGGCCTTCCTGGCCTCCCTGGCCTTCGGCGAACTGAGGCTGAGCTTCGGCCAGGTCGTCTCGGCGCTGATGGGCGGCGGCGATGACATCGCCCGCACCGTGGTGCGCGACTTCCGCCTGCCCCGCGCCCTGGTGGGCATGGCCGCCGGGGCGGCCCTGGGCGCCAGCGGCGTGGTGATGCAGGCCTTCTTCCGCAATCCCCTGGCCAGCCCGGGCCTGCTGGGCGTCAGCAGCGGCGGTGCCCTGGGGGCCGTGGCCGTGCTGGCCCTGGCCCCGGCCACGGGCTTCGCCGCGGCCACGTTGTGGGCGCTGCCCGCTGCTTCAGTGGTGGGGGCCTTCGGGGCCACGGGCGCGGTGCTGATGCTGGCCCAGCGCGGGGCGGGCACCGAGCGGCTGCTGCTTTCCGGCGTGGCCCTCAACGCGCTGCTGGGCGCCGGCACGAGTTTCCTGCTCACCACGACGGCGGGCCACTTCGAGGTGAATGCCCAGATCCTCTTCTGGCTCATGGGCGGGCTGGAGAGCCGCAGCTGGGAGCATGTGTGGATGGGCGTTCCGGCCATCCTGGTCGGCTGCCTGCTGCTGCTGCCCCTGGGCCGGGCCATGGACCTGCTGAGCCTCGGCGAGCAGAGCGCCCAGAGCCTGGGAGTGGATGTCCGGCGCCTCCGGCGCCAGCTCATCGTGCTTTCCACCGTCCTCACCGCCCTGGCCACCGCGGTGGGCGGCATCATCGGCTTCGTGGGCCTGGTGGTGCCGCACATGCTCCGCCTGGCCTTCGGCCCCGATCACCGGCGCCTGCTGCCCTACTCCATGCTCGGCGGCGCCGCCTTCCTCCTCGCCTGCGACCTCGTCACCCGGACCTTCCCCATCGGCCTCCGCCTGGGGGTCGTCACCGCCCTGGTGGGCGGCCCCTTCTTCCTCTGGCTGCTGCGGAGGCCGCGATGAAGCGAGCCCTCAGCCTTCAGGCTTCAGTCTTCAGTCCGGGCACTGGGGCCGCGTCATGAGCACGCCCGCCCTCCATGCCTCCAACCTCTCCGTGCCGGGCCGGCTGGAGGCGGTGACGCTGGACCTCGGCCCTGGCGAACTGGTGGCCATGGTCGGGCCGAACGGGGCGGGCAAATCCACGCTGATCCAGGCGCTGGCGGGGCTGCTGCCGGCCCACGGGACCATCCAATGGAATGGACAACCCTTGTCGCACATTGCCGCCGCGGAGCGGGGCCGACGCCTGGCCTGGGTCGGCCAGGAGGCCCACTTCGAGTTCGCCTTCCCCGTCCGCGAGGTGGTGGCCCAGGGCCGCTACGCCTGGGGCGACGATCCCTCCGGCGTGGCCGAGGCCCTGGCGGAGGTCGATCTGGGCTTCCTGGCCGACCGCCCGGTCACCCGGCTTTCCGGCGGCGAGCGCCACCGCGTGGCCCTCGCCCGCGCCCTGGCCACTCAGGCCCCCATCCAGCTCTGGGATGAGCCTGTGGCCCAACTCGACGTGCGGCATGCGCTTGAGGTGATGCGGCTGGCCCGGCGCCTGGCGGACGGCGGCGGCACCGTGGTGGTGAGCCTCCACGACCTGCGGGCCGCCTACCGGTTCGACCGCGTGCTGGTGCTGGATCGCGGCCGCCTGGTGGGCGATGGTCCGCCCCACGGCGTCCTCACCGCCGACCTCATCCGCGAGGTTTTCCGGGTGGAGGCCACCTTCGTGGAAAGCCTCGTGCCGGAGCTGCCTGGGGCCTGAGTTCCGCCTCGGCGCCGAGCACTTCGCCGAGGGCCGCGACCACCTCCGGATCGTAATTGAGCGCGCCCTTGGACCTGATTTCGTTGTAGGCCAGGGGGCTCGAGTCCCGGATGTTGAGATGGTCCACGAAGTCCTGGGCCACCTTGAGGATGCGGGATCCCACGGGCAGGGCCTTGCCGGCCCGGAGATCGTCGGGGTACCCGGAGCCGTCGTAGTTCTTCGCGCTGTACCGGATGATGTCCACGACCTGATCCAGCCGTGGGATCCGGCTGATGAGCCGCGCACAGGCCTCCGGTGCGCGCAGGGTCAGTTCGCGGTCCCGCTCATCCAGACCCTGGCCCCGGTCGATCTTGGCCTGCACCTCCGCGGGGATGGCCAACCGCCCGATGGGGCCCAGCAGCGTCGACAGCTCGATGTCCCAGGCCGCTCCGAGGCCCAGCTGTCGGGCAATGGCCAGGGCCAGCCGCCGGATCTCCTCCGCCCGTCCGAAGGCCCGGGGGTCGAGGCGGGACAGGAGCTCGACCAGGATCTGCGTGCTCCCGGTGAGCGCCTGCTCGAGGAGGGCCCGTTCCTCCAGGACGAGTTCATGCCGGGCCACGGCGTCCAGGAGCACCTGCGGAGATCGTCTCCATGGATCGGCTTCCGGATGAACCGGAACACATGCCCCCAGTTCACCGCATCCACGGCCGCATCCAGATCGGCATTGCCGGTGAGCATCACCCGCGTCGCATCGGGCGCCAGCGAGGCGCACTGCTCGAGGAAATGGATGCCGTCCATCCCCGGCATCTGCAGGTCCGCCACGACCACGGAGAACGCCGGGGCCGTGCCCAGGGCCGCGAGCCCTGCCTCGGCGTCCTCGGCGGTGACGATCCCGAAATCGTCGCCCAGCGCCCGGCGGATCCCGCGCAGGATCAGAGGATCGTCATCCACGAAGAGAATGCGCGGGGTCAAAGTCGTCTCCTCTTGAACGGACGCTCCCCGGGTGCCGGCGGCTCGAACCGCCCGCCACGATCCACCTGATCCTGGCCCGTGGGGAGGGCACCACAGGCCAGGGGGATCTGGGCCCTCGCCTTCCTGCGGCAGGACTCCCAGGCCGGAAGCAGGAGGTCCCAGAGTTCCTCGACCGAGCCAGCTTGGGGGACGCCGGGGCTCTCGATGAAGGAGCCTTCGGATAGCCGGCCTGGCGCCTGGGCCCTGCCCAGGTTGGAATGGGCCAGCTGCAGCGCCAGGGACTTGAGCGAGGAGAAATCCCGCAGATGGCTCCCGTGGTGCTCCCGGATGACCGTGCTGAAGGATGCGGGCAGGCCCCAGAGCGATACCAGCTCCGAACCCACCTGCACATGATCCGTTCCGAGCTTCGCCCGTTCGAGGGCCGTGATCTCCCCGCCCTCGATGAGCTGCCGTTCCAGGATCGACCGGTACCCGGAGGACGGTGTGGTCGCCAGCACCACCATCCCCACATCGTGGAGCAACCCGACGGAATAGGCCTCCGCCGCGGCGGCCCGGTCGCCCGTCGCGCGGAGGACGAGGCCCCGCGCCACCAGCCCGGCGTGACGGGAATGGGTCCACAGCGCCGTCAGATCCAGCCCTTCGGGCGTTACGTCCTCGAAGGAGGAAAGCGCGTGCTGGTGGGCCAACAGCTCCTGGATGGTGTCCATCCCGAGGTACTCAGCGGCCTGGTTCAGGTCGGTGATCGACCGGCCGAAGGAGAGGAAGGCCGAATTGACCAGCTTCAGGACCCGGGAGGCCATCCCGATGTCCTGCGCGATCTCCGCGACCACCTCGGCGAGGTTCGGCTTCGGCTGGTCCAGCAGGACCCTCAGCCGATCGAGGTGCCGGGGGAGGCTGGGGATCCGCTCCAGTCCCGTCACGAAGGAGCGGGCCCTGATCGTCCCGGCCTTGGAGCCATCCAGGCAGAACGCCTCGAGGATGGCCATCAGCTCCTCCGGGTCGATGGGCTTGGTGAGGAAGCGGTGGTAATGGCCCTCCGCTTCCATGATCCGGCGCAGCGGAGCGTGCCCGGACAGGACGACCCGGACGGCATCGGGCTGCAGGTCCATGGCCCTCCTCAGGACCATCGATCCATCCAGGCCCGGCATCTGCATGTCGGTCAGCACGAGGTCGAAGGGGGCCTGCTCCAGCAGGCCCACGGCCCGCTCGCCGGAATCCGCCAGGACGGTCTCCCACCCGGACAGCCGCATGCGGAAGGTCCGGTCGAGGGCCTTCAAGACCAGGGGATCGTCGTCGACGACGAGGACGCGCACGACCTACCCTCCCGTCCCGGCCAGGAGGTGCCGGGGCACGTCGATGGGGAGCCGGATGATGAAGCTGGTGCCGGTTCCGGGCTGAGACAGGCAGTGGATCGTCCCCCCATGCCGATTGACGATGACCTGATAGCAGACCGTCAGGCCCTGGCCGGAGCCTTTGCCGATCTTCTTGGTCGTGAAGAAGGGTTCGAAGATCTTCTTGCGGGTGTCGTCATCCATGCCCACCCCGTTGTCCTCCACGCGGATTTCGACGGCCCCCGCGAGGCTCCGGGTCGACACGGTGATCAGCCCCTTGGGGTGGGCGTCGCGGGGTCGCTCGCCGATGGCATCCGCGGCGTTCACGATGAGGTTGAGGAAGGCCTGGTTGAGTTCGGCGGAGAGGCCCTGGATCATCGGGATCGTCGGATCCAGGTCCAGCCTCAACTCGGCCACGTATTTCCATTCGTTGCGGGCCACGGTCGAGGTCGTGGTCAGGCACTGGTTCACGTCCAGGGAGGCCTTCTCCCGGCCCCCGGGATGGGAGAACTCCTTCATCGCCCGCACGATCTTCGTGACCCGCTCGATCCCCTCCAGGGATTCGTCGATGGCTTGAGGCATCTCGGCCTTGAGATACGGCAGCTTCACTTCCTGGGCGATCGCGGCCAGCGCCTCTGCCTCGCGGGGGGGCAGCCCCCCCTGGGCGGCCTCGTAGGCATCCAGCAGCCGTTCGATCCGCTGATAGGCACTCTTGAGGAAGCCCAGGTTGTTTCCCAGGAACTGGGTCGGCGTGTTGATCTCGTGCGCGATGCCGGCGGCCAGGCGGCCGATGGATTCCATCTTCCGGGACTGTTCCAGCTCGATCATGACGGCCCGGTTCGAAGCCTCGATGTCCTGCCGGGTATCCATCTCCGCGATCAGGTCCAGGTTCTTCTGGTCCAGTTCCCGGGTGCGCTCGGCCACCCTGCGCTCAAGCTCCACCATGATCTCGGCCCGCTCGATCTTGGCTCCGAGCGCCCGGCCGGCCAGGCGCAGGACCTCCTGCTCCGAGAGGGGCCAGCCCCGTCTCCCGCCGCACGCATCGAAACCGATCAGGCCCCACCACTCGCCCCGGACATGGATCGGCATCACCAGGATGGACTGGATCCCCTGGGCCTCCAGCAGGGGGCGCTCCCCTGGCGGGAGGTCCGCCACCCGGCCGCTGATCATCCGATGGGCCTGGAGGTCGTCCAGCCACCGCCCGTACCCGCGGCCCCGCATCGGAAAGCCCTGGAGCTCCGGAGCGTCGATCTGAGGGGGGATGCCTTCGGCGCACCACTCGAACACCTGGTCCATCAGCACCTCGCCACTCTCGCGAGGCTCGGCCTGCTTCCTGAAGATGTAGACGCGGTCGGCCGCCGAGGCATTCCCGAGCGCAGCGAGGAAGGCGGGAATCCCGTCTTCCCACCATTCCGAATCCAGCAGGCCGACCACCGACCGGCTGACGACCTCGAGGATGCGGTCCTTCTGCTCCAGGGACCGTTCCATGCCCTTCCGCAGGGTGATGTCCGAGTGGGTCCCGATCATCCGGACCGCCCGCCCTTCGGAATCCCGCTCCACCACACAGCCGCGGTCGAGGATCCAGCTGTAGCTACCGTCCTTCCGGCGCACCCGGTGCTCGCTCAGGTACTGGGGGGCGGCTCCATCCAGGTGCTCACGAAGTTCGCGGGAGACGCGCTCCCGATCATCGGGGTGCAACCGCGAGTCCCACTCCGAAAGGTCCGACCCGATCTCGTGGGGGAGGTAGCCGAGCATCTCCTTCCAGCGCCTGGAGAAGAAGACGGTCCCGGAGGGGATGTCCCAGTCCCACAGGCCGTCCCCGCTGCCCTCGATGGCGAAGGCCAGGCGCTCCTCGCTCGTCCTCAGGGCCTGGGCGCTGCGGTGGATCTCCGTCACATCCTGGAACGAGATCACCGCGCCGACGATCCCCTCCTTCCGGAGGATCGGCGTGACGGCCAGGGAGACCCGCAGGACCTCCCCGTCTTTCCGCCAGTAGGACTCCCCCGTGGAGCGGTAGGGCTGCCCGCTCTGCAGCACCCGGTAGGTTTCACAGCCCTCCAGGGCCGGCCCCCCCCGCCCCTGATGCTGGTGGAAGAGGTCATGGGCGCTCCGGCCCAGAAGCTCTTCCTGGCTCCAGCCCAGGATGTCCTCCATCCTCGGGTTCATGAAGGTGATCCGCCCCTGGGTATCGATGACATAGAGGCCATCACCCATCGTGTGGGTGATCTCGTCGAGCTGGGCATGGGCCTCGGCGATATCCCGGGCCAGCGTGACCTGCATGTCCCGGGCCTCGGTCAATTCGTGGATGCGATCGCGGATGGCCCGGGACATGGCATTGAAGGCCACTCCCAGCCGCCCGACATCGTCCCCGCCTTCCCAGACCTGCGGGGGGGCCAGGTTGCCCCCGGCGACCTCCTCGCTGGCGCGGGTCAGGGCCGTCAGGTGGCGGGTCAGCCAGAACCCCACCAGGGCGAGCAGCCCCGCCGTCAGCAGCAGCTCGCCGATGGCGATCAGGGTCCCCTGGGCCAGCAGCTTCTTCTGGGCCGCCACGATCTGGGAGAGGTCCAGCCCGAAATGCACGGTGCCCAGGTTCTGCCCCGCCACGGCCACCGGGGAGGCCACGTTGTACTGGGGGGTTCCGTCAGCCTCGAAGAGGTGGAACCGCTGGTCCGGAAGTGGCAGGGGATTGGAGCGGTCCCATCCGCTCACGGCCACCAGCCGGCCCGTCCCGTCCGTCACGGCCAGGTAGGCGATGCCCTGGGTGGCCGCGCATTCATCGAGGATGGCCTTGACGGTCGCCGAATCCCGTTGCGCCAGGGGCGCGATCAGCGCCGCATTGAGGACCGGCGTCAGCTGGGCGGCGTGCTGACTGGCCTGTTCCGTCATCTGCCCGAGCAGCAGCCGGAGGCTGTTGGTCACCAGGAGCGTGAGCATGGTCGCCTCGACCAGGATCGCGGCCAGGAGCATGCGCCCACGGATCGAACGGACCGGGAAGCGAAGCCTCATCTGGATCTCAGGTTCTGGCGGACCTCTTCCGCGTAGGGATCCATCGCCCGCAGCTCCCCGCGGCGGAGCTGGCGGTATCCCCCTAGCTTGTTCTTTTCGAAATAGGCCCGTCCCTCGGCGGTGCCGGCGAAGGCCCACAGCGCCCCCTCGATCCGGGCCCGCTCCGCCTGGTTCCGATGGTTCAGGACATACACCCGCCCCGCGAGGGGCGCGCTTTCGACCAGGATGCGCAATCCCGCCTGCACCTCGGGATCCAGGTGCTGGAAGTTCGGAAGCGACACGAACCCGGCACTCCCTTCGCCCCGGAGGAGCAGCTGGGCCACGCTGTCGGCGGCGCTCACGTACCGGACCGGCACCTCGCCGAGGCCCATGCGCCGGAGCCAGTGCTGGCCCCAGAGCGTGACCAGGGAAGACCCGCTCAGGCCGATCACCGTGGTGCCCTTGAGATCCTGCGGCCGGCGGATCCTCCCGTTGGCCGCCACGATGACCAGGGACTTGAAGCTCGCCTTGTAGGTGAGGAGCGGGCCGTACCGGGCATCCACCTCGAGCAGGCGGGCCTGGTGGCCGGTGGTGATGGCGAGATCGTACTCCTGGGCCACGGCCCGCCGGGCGAACTCCGTGAAATCGGGCGCCGTCAGGATCTCCACGGGACGGCCCAGGGCCTTTTCCAGATGGACCCTGAGGGGGCTGTACAGTTCCAGGATGCCCCTGGCGCTCGTGTGCGGGGCCACGCCCACCTTGAAGGGCGCCTCCTGCGCCCGGGCGCCGACGGCCAGCAGGGACAGCCCGAGGGCGACCCACATCCGGAACAGGAATCGAGCTGGCATGGTCACAGGCAACCCTCGCTGGCGCACCTTGCGGCGGGACATGGGTTCCCGGGAGATCGGGCCCCACACCATTCGCCCCCGGAAGAGGGGGCCCTCTCCGTATCGACGGGCGAGGGCCCCGGCCACAGATGGGAACAACCCTACGCACAATTGCTTAGAGCGCATGACCTGCCGGGCGCACTCCCCCCTCAGCCCCTCAGATCAGGCCGGCTTTCAGGGCGACCCGCACCAGGGAGGTGGAATTGTGCAGCCCCAGCTTCTCGAGGATGTGGCTCCGATGCACATCCACGGTGCGATGGCTGATCCCCAGCCGGAGTCCGATCTCCTTCGAGGAGTTTCCCCGCCCGATGAGGCCGAGGACCTCCTGCTCCCGGGGCGTGAGCCTGGCTTCGAGCAACTGCATCAGGGCAGCGGCCTCGGGCACGGGGGCCTCGGCTTGCCGCCGGGCCACTGCCTCGGCCATCAGGCGATTCTCCTCCAGCCGCTGACCGTAGGTCCGCAGGGACTCCACGATCACCTCCTGGAGCGTGAGGACATTCACCGGCTTCGTCAGGAACCGGAAGACCTGCCCCTGGTTGACGGCCTGGATCGCGGTGGGGAGGTCCGCCTGGCCCGTCAGCATGATCCGGACCGTATCCGGAGAGGCCTCGCGGAGCTTCTTCAGGAGCTCGATCCCGCTCATGCCGGGCATCTGGTAGTCCACCATCGCCACGGCGGGCGGAGGGAGACCTGCCAGGATCGCCAGGGCCTCCCGTCCCGAGGAGGCGGTGCGGACCTGGTGGTGCTGGGAGAAGACCCGCCGGACGCTCTTCAGCAGGAGCAGGTCGTCGTCCACCAAGAGGATCCACGTGGAGTCCGGGGCATCCTGGCGTCCTCCGGTGGGAGGTGGGGGATCCTCGTGAAACAACGGAGTGGCTCCTTCTTTCGGTCGACTATATCCACATGCGACGGTTGATTTCGGCGAAAAGCGCCAGGCGCCGGTGAGATCGCGGACCAAGGCGCTGAGGGCCCGATCCCGGACCAAGCCCGTGGACCTGACGGGGGCGGCTTCAGGCCGGAGGCCGCCCCCGGACGGCGCTGGAATCCAGGGCCCACTGCATCACCGCCGTCGAATTCCTGATCAGGCCCACCAGGTTCCAGATCTGGACGCGCTGGAAGGCCCCCCGGAACAGCTCATCCCAGGCCCAGGGCTTGGCCCCCGGGTCATCCTCGATCCGGAGCGCCGAGGACATGAGGTGCTCCTGCTCCTCTTCCAGCATGGAGAGGAGCTCCCGGCTGGCCGCTTCGATCCGCGCCAGCGCGTAGGTGATCAGATCCGGCCCCTCGGGATCGGCCTGCACCTCCGGATCCATCGAGGGAACATAGAAGCCGATCAGGAACCGGGCCGGAGGGCTCTGCGGGTCCCCCACCGGCACGATGGTGAAACAGCCGATGCGGGTGTCCTCCTCCACAGTCCGGAAGGGCATGAAGAACTCGCCCGGCCAGGATCCGCGCTCCCCTTCCCGGAGACTCCGTTCGAACACGCCTTCGATCGCCCCTTCATTCGCGAATCCACCGAACATGAGGCGACACCACGCCCGCAGATCGGCCACCCCTTCGAAGGCGTGACCGGTCAAATGGGCGGCCTCCTGGTTGAAGCCCAGCAGCCGCCCGTCTCCACGGAATTCCAGTATGGCCAGATGCCTTGTATCGACCATGCTGGGCGCCTCCCGCACAAATGCTTCGCCACCGGCCCACCCACAGGGGCGGACGTCCCGCCTGTCCAGGCTAGGTGACCCGACCCCACCGTCTCCATACGCTCGATCACGTACCCGCGCCCGCAGGTGGACAGAGCTACCGCTTGCGCAGCACCCACCCCAATCCCACGGGCCCGGCCACGGTGGTGAGCAGGAGGGCGCCGATGATGCCGGCCTGGACATCGGGAGCCAGCAGGGGCACGCCGTTCAGCTGGAGCTGGGCGCCCGCGGCGACGAAGATGAGGCCCACCTCGCCCCGGGGCACCATGCCCCAGCCCACCACGGCAGCACGGGTGCCCCGGCCTCCGGCATAGCCCGCCACGAACTTGCCGGCCACGCCCAGCGCGGCCAGCAGGGCGGCGAAGCCCAGCGTGGCGGGCTGGAAGAGGGCGGTCGGATCCACCTTCGCGCCCATGAGCACGAAGAACAGCGGCGACAGCACCGTCACCAGGGGGTGCACCAGCTCCTCCAGCGTGTGCCGCTCACGGCGTTCGAGATCCTCGATGTGGGCGGGTTCGAGGATGAGGCCGGCCGCATAGGCGCCGACGATGGAGGCCAGCCCCGCGAGGCTGCCCAGCCAGGCCAGCAAAAAGGCGAAGCCGAGGCCCAGCGGGAGCAGCACCTGCTCGCCCCGGAAGCGGCTGGCGAGCCGGAAGAGGCGCGGGGTGGCAAGACGGCCCAGGGTCAGCGCCGCCGCAAGGAAACCCAGGGCCAGGAGGAGGGTCCGCGCCAGCTCGGGCCCCAGGGACCCACCCTGCGCCGCACCCACCAGGCCCGAGACGGCGACCAGCACCAGCAGGCCCAGCACGTCATCCACCACGGCCGCGCCCACGATGATGCGGCCCTCCATGGAATCCGCGGCTCCCTTCTCCCGCAGCACCTGGGCGGAGATGCCGATGCTGGTGGCGCAGAGGCAGGCGCCGATGAAGAGATCCAGCACGAAGGGCGTTCTCCCGGGCAGCAGGAGCCAGGCCCCCGCAAGGCCCGCCGCCATGGGCACGGCCACACCGACGAGGGCCACGCGCAGCGAGGCCGCCCCCACCTTCAGCATCTGCGGCACCGTGGATTCCAGGCCCACGGCGAACATGAGCACCACCACACCCAGGCCGCCGAGCAGCTCCGCCGCGGGGGAAGCCGCCACATCCGGCAGCAGGGGCCAGGCCCGGTGGAGGGCCGTCAGCGCCAGGCCCACGGCCAGTTCCCCGGTGACGGCGGGCAGCTTCAGGCGCACCGCCAGCTCACCGCCGACCTTGGCCGAGAGCCACAGCAGGGCCAGCAGCATCAAGGTGCCAGCCAGGGGGTCGTGGACCAGGAAGGCCAGGTGCATGGAAGCCTCGGGACGCCGCGGGTGCGACCTTCATTCAAGCATCCCCGGCCCGGCGGCGTCCTGGACAACGCGGAGGCGCGAGGCGCACACTGCCCCATGGCCATCGAGATCGAGACGGAATCTGGCGGCGATCCCGCTCCCCCTTCTACGCCTTCTCCCCTGACCCTGCCCTCACGGATGCGCAGCCTCCGGGTCCTGGCGGAGACGCGCCGGCTCGCCCTGGCGGTGCTCCCCCTGGGCGCGAGCATCGGCCTCGTGGCGGCCCTGGCGCTGACGGGCATCGAAAGATTCGAGGCGCTGCTCCAGGGTCAGGGCGTCCGGACCTGGGCCATGGTGGCCACGCCGCTGCTCGCGCTGCTGCTCACGGGCCTCTGGCTCCGGTTCTCCGGCTTGGGCGAGGTCTCGCTGACGAAGGATCTGGCCCAGGCCCGACACCATCCCCTGGCCACCTTCCGGCTCCTCCCCAGCCTGGGGAAGGCCGTGGCTTGCACCCTCACCATCGGCCTCGGCGGCAGCGCCGGGGTGGAAGGTCCCGCCCGCTGGCTCGGCGCCGCCGTGGGCGCGCAGTTCCACCAGCTCTTCCGCCGGCTGGCCCGACGCTTCCCCTGGGCCCGGCGCCTGCTAGCCCAGCCCGGCGTCATCGTGATGGCCGGCTCCGCGGCGGCCCTGGCCGCCGTGTTCCGCGCGCCGATCTCCGGTGCCCTGCTGGCGACGGAATACGAGGGCGACCTCAGCGCTGACCGCCTGGCGCCCTCGCTGGCGGCCTCGGCCTCCGGCTTCCTGGCCTTCATCGCCCTCCGCGGCACGACGCCCCTCCTGGGCGCCCAGCACTCGTACCACCTGATGGCCCGGGAGATCTTCTGGGCCCTGCCCCTGGGCCTGGGCTGCGCAGTGGCCGCCTCCTTCTACCGGCGCCTGCTCCGGTTCGGGCGCCACCACCTCGGGCGGCTGCCCCTACCGGTCCGCGGCGGCCTGGCGGGCCTGGGCCTGCTGCTGCTGGCCCTGCCCGGCGCCTGGCTCTGGCCGGGCCTGCCCGTCACCCAGGGCGGCGGCATCGAGCTGGTGGAGCACCTGCTGCGCGGCGGTACGCCGTCCTCCCAGGCCCTGGCCTTCCTCGCCCTGAAGCTCGCGGCCACCTCCCTCACCTTCGCCGGGGGCGGCGTGGGCGGCACCTGGCTGCCGTCCGTCACCATGGGGGCGGCCCTGGGCGCGGCCTTTGAAGCCTGGGCGGGCCTGGGCCAGCCGGGCCTCTTCGTCCTCGTGGGCACCAGCGCCTTCACGGGGGCGGTCCACCGCAGCCTCCTCACGCCGGTGGTCTTCCTGGCGGAGACCACCGGCCAGGCGGCGCTGGTGGTGCCGGCCCTGGTGGCCACCGTGGCCGCCTACCAGGCCACCGGCTCCGAATAGGGATCAGGCCTCCGCCGTCCCGGTCTCGTCCGTCTGCTTCAGCCAGGGCAGGTGGTGGACCTGGATCCGTCCGTCGAAGCTCACGTGCAGGCCGTCCTGGGCTGCATCCTGGTGGTTGAGCACCGAGCCCCGGGCCCGGGTCTGGTCCAGGATGGCCAGGTCGATATCGCCCACCAGCACCATCTCGGAGTTCGCGGCCGCCTCGGTGGCGATGCCGTCCATGGGGAAGGGGAAATCCGAGGGCGTGTAGACGCCGCTCTGGGCGTACTGGGCGGTCAGGTCCGTGATCAGGGGCAGGCTGCCCACCATGCCCGCGGTGACCACGTAGATCTGGTTCTCCACGGCCCGGGCCCGGGCGCAGGTGGTGACGCGGCTGTAGCCGCGCCGATCGTCCGTCAGGTAGGGGACCACCAGGAGCTGGACGCCCTGCTCGGCCTGCACCCGGGCCACTTCCGGGAACTGCACGTCGTAGCAGATCGACACACCCATCCGGCCGAAATCCGTGTCGATGATGTGGATCTCCTGGCCCGGCTCGAAGTGCCAGACGCTCCGCTCCGTGGGGGTGAGGTGGAGCTTGGGCTGGTGCACGGGCCCGTGGCCCGGCACGAAGATGGAGGCCACGTTCTGCAGCTTCCCGTCCACGAAGCGCGGATGGGTGCCCGCCACGATGATGCGGTCGTACTTCCGGGACAGGTGGAGGAACAGGCCCTCGTAGTCGACCGTGAATCGCTCCGCCAGTTCCCGCATCGCTTCCGGCGGCGGGAAGCCGGGCCGTAGGCAGCTGAGCAGCTGGACCGCCAGCAGCTCGGGGAACACGATGACATCGGCGTCGTAGTCATCGCCGACGTCCACGTAGTTCTCCACCTGGGCGGCGAAGGCGGCGAAGTCCGCCACAGGGCGCAGGGCGTACTGGATGCCGCAGACGCGCACCGGGCGGGACAGGAACGGGGTGGGAGCCTTGAAGCGCATGCCGTCTTCTCCTCAGAACTCCATGACGATGAGGGCCGCGTGCCCCAGGGTCTCCGGATCCGGAGCATAGTCCCGGAGCACCCCCCGGACCTGGAAGCCTACGCGGATCTGCTTGGAAAGGGTGGGATCAAAGATCCGACCGGCCACCACGGCCTCCAGGTAGGCCTCGGGACTCATCTCGTGGGCCACGAGGTGGTAGCCCGGGATCCGCGCCCCGGCCACGAAGGCGCGGCAGCCCAGGCGCCGGGCCAGGTCGATGCGCCCCTGGTAGAGGAGCCGCCCGATGCCCCGGTCCTGCCAGGCGGGATCCACGGCGATGTTCACCCCGTAGAGGGTGTCCCCCTCGGGGTCGTGGGTGGACAGGCTGCCGCGCCCCGTGATCACGGACCAGGTGTGGGGGGCCAGGGCCGCGGCCAGGGGCACCCGCTGGGCCGTGGAGGTTCCGATGAGGCGGTCGCCCACCTCGACCACCATCTGGCCCTCGGGGAACCGCTCCAGGTGCTTCAGGAGGTTCTCGGCGGACCACACTGCCTCCGGGCCGTGGGGAGGCGGGTAGACCCGGACCATCAGGTTCCGGATCCCGGGCACGTCTTCCGGACGCCGGAGGCGGCGCAGCACGGGGGTGGATGGGCCGAGGTCGTCCATGGCGCTCCCGGGAGAGCCATCCCAGGTTAACCCACGCCGCCAGCCTGTCCGTTCGGGCTAGCCTGGGGCATGCTTTGGACCGACCTCGCCGCCTGGACCGCCACCTCCCTGCTCCTGGCGGGCCTGGTCCTCCTGCGCCGCCACTGGGCGCGCCTGCCCTCGCTGGAATCGGATCCCCCGCTGCCCGCCGATCCGCCTTCCGTATGCCTCTGCATCCCCGTCCGGGACGAGGCCCTCGAGCTGCCCGCGGCCATCGATTCCTGGCTGGCCCAGGACTATCCCGCTCTGCGCGTCGTCGTGGTGGATGACGGCTCCACGGACGGCAGTACGGAGATCCTGCGGGCCCGGGAGGCCGCCTGGCCCGGCCGCCTCCGCGTGCTCCGCAACGACGCCCTGCCGCCCGGCTGGCTGGGAAAGAACCACGCCCTGGACCTGGCCTCCCGCCAGCCCGAAGCGCAGGCGGCCGAATGGCTGCTCTTCGCCGATGGCGATGTGCAGGCCTCGCCGAGCCTACTGCGGCGCGCCGTGGCCTTCGCCCTGGCCCGGCCCACGGACATCCTGGCGCTGATCCCCGGCGTGGATGCCGTGGGCCCGGCGGAGCGGGTGGTGCTGCCCCTGGCGGCCTCGGCCTTCCAGGTGCTGGTGCCGCCCCACCAGGTGCCCAATCCCCGCCACCCGGCCTTCTGCGGTGTGGGCGCGTTCACCTTGGTCCGGCGCTCGGCCTACGCGGCCACCGGCGGCCACGCGGCGGCGCCCCTGGAGGCCATCGATGACATGCTGCTGGCCTGGCGCATGAAGCGGGCCGGCTTCGTGAACCGGGTGGCCCGGGGCGGACCGGACCTGCACCTGCGGATGTACCACGGCCTGGGCGAGCTGGTGCGGGCCATGCGGAAGAACGCCGCCGCCATGCCCGCCTGGGGCCTCCTGCCCCTGCTGCTCCCACCGGTGGCCCTGGCCGCGCTGGCCCCCCTCTGGCTGCCCTTCGCGGGCCACCCGGGACTGGCGCTGATCCTCTGGCTGCTGGTGCCCGCCCTGGCGGGGGACGTGCAGCAGCGCATGACCGGCCGACCCATGGACCTGCTCTGGGCCCTCTGGCCCCTGAATGCCCTGGTCTTCGCTGCGGGCACCGCCTGGGCCTTCGCCGACCGGCTCCGGGGGGTGAACCACTGGCGCGGACGGGACGTCAAGCTGCGCTAGGCTGGTGGACCCGGCCCTCGCCGGCGGCTGAAAAGATTTTCTTGTTTTTTTCGCTTTTTGAATCCATTCTGGAAAGCACCCCTTCCGGAGGACCCCATGGCCGCAGCCGAGCAAGATGACCGCCTGAAAGCCCTGTCCCGCACCGTGGCCGACATCGAGCGGGCCTTCGGCAAGGGCTCGATCATGAAGCTGGGCGACCGCATGAGCCCCTCGGAGGGCATCGAGGTCATCAGCACCGGCTCCATCGCCCTGGATGCCGCCCTGGGCGTGGGCGGCGTGCCCAAGGGCCGCGTCGTGGAGGTCTACGGGCCGGAAGCCAGCGGCAAGACCACCCTGGCCCTGCACATGGTGGCCCAGGCCCAGAAGAAGGGCGGCCTGGCCGCCTACATCGACGCCGAGCACGCCCTCGACCCCGAATATGCCCAGAAGCTGGGCGTGGACGTGGCCAACCTCTTCATCAGCCAGCCCGACAGCGGCGAGCAGGCCCTGGAGATCTGTGACCAGCTGGTGCGCAGCGGCGCCCTGGACATCATCGTGGTGGACTCCGTAGCCGCCCTGGTGCCCAAGGCCGAGATCGACGGCGAGATGGGTGACAGCCACGTGGGCCTCCAGGCCCGCCTCATGAGCCAGGCCCTCCGCAAGATGACCGGCACCATCAGCAAGACCCACACCTGCGTCGTCTTCATCAACCAGATCCGCATGAAGATCGGCGTGATGTTCGGCAACCCCGAGACCACCACGGGCGGCAACGCGCTCAAGTTCTACGCCTCGGTCCGCCTCGACGTCCGCAGCATCCAGAGCATCAAGGGCAACACCGGCGACCCCCTGGTGGCCGCCAAGGACGAGGACTCCTCCGTGGTCGGCAAGAAGACCAAGGTGAAGGTCGTCAAGAACAAGGTCGCCCCGCCCCTCAAGGTCGCCACCTTCGACATCATGTACGGCGAGGGCATCAGCCGCACCAGCGAGCTGGTGGAGCTGGGCACCCAGCTGGAGATCATCCAGAAGAGCGGCTCCTGGTACAGCTACAAGGACAGCCGCCTGGGCCAGGGCGCCGAGAACGTGAAGAAGCTCTTCACCGACAACCCGGAACTGGCGGACGAGGTGGAAGGCCTCATCCGCGAGCGCCTCGGCATGAAGGTGGCCGCCGAGGTCTAGTCGACATCCAGCTGCGCGCCCTTGGAAGGGGTCGGCAGACGGCGGTGGTCCCCAAAGGCCACCGCCGTTTTTTGGGTCCGGACCTACCCAGCGAAACCGGGAAGCTAGTCCTGGTCCTGCACACCCAACCCGGCCCCCTGCAGGTGCCGCGGCAGGGGCGTGGCGCCCTGGGCGCTGAAGGGCGCGCCGGCCGGAGCGGCGGGCTTCGGGGCCGCGGGCCGGGTGCCCGGCTGGGCCTGGAGGGCCTTCATCTGCTCCGCCGTGGCGAAGGGCTCCAGGCGGGAGATCTGCTCGGCCGTGGGGAAGCCCTCATAGCGGACGCGCCTGGGCCCCCAGATGTCCACGGCAGTCCCGCGAACCTCGTGCATGCGGGGCAGGGACTGGCGCCAGTAGATCCCCAGGGGCTCGCCATCCGGACGGGCGAAGCCGATGAGGTCGGCCTCCGGGAGCAGGGTCGGGGCCCCGTCGGTCCAGCTGGCCATGGTGAGCGGCTTGCCCTGGCCGGTCTTCAGCAGGAGAACCGGAGCCGGACGCCCCAGGCCGGGATCCAGGTCCTTCTCCTGGTTCCGGAGGGCCTCCAGGAAGTCCATGTTCTTCAGCTCCCGCTGGGGCGCCGACATGGGGTGCGGCTCCTGGAGGCGGGCGGTCACGAGCTTGTCGCCGATGCGCTCCAGCACGGCCAGCTGAAGGGCCGGGGCGCCCGCCTGGATGACGCGGCCCACCTCCTCCATGAGCTTGGGCAGGAGGATCTGGGGCGCCGCCAGCAGGGTGTCGGCCGACGGAATGGCGATGAAGGGGTGCTGGTCCTTGAAGAGGCCGTGCCAGACCTCCGGCAGCAGCAACCGGGCCGCGTCGGCCCCATCGCGCCAGGGACCGCGGTAGATGCCCGAGGGCAGCCGCAGGAAGGCGCCCTCGCTCCGCTGGCGCAGGTGGTCCAGGGCCAGGTCCAGCACATCGTCGGCTGGCTGGTCCCAGAGCCGCAGCCAGGCGGCGGGCATCACCACGGCGCCCACTCGGATGCGCTGGCTCAGGCCGTCGATGAAGCCTCGGCTCCAGCGGCCCTCGCGCTCGGCCTGCCAGGCCGGCACCAGCTCGGGCAGCAGGTGATCCTGGGCGTCGATCCAGGGTTCCGGCAGGGGCAGGCCCAGGCGGTGGACTTCGGCCACGGCGTCCGCCCAGGCCTCGCGCTCCTCGGCCTTGCGGTGGGCCTCGAAGGCGGGCCGCAGGGCCTCCAGCCCCGGCATCGACGGCACGCCCCGGGCCTCGAGCAGGGCTTCCAGCCCAGGCAGGGGCGCCTCATCGGCACGGGAACGGAAACGATCGAAAAAGCCCATGTTCTGAAGTCCAATCAAACAATCCATTCTGACGCATTAAATGAAATTATGCTTGAGGAATGGAGCCTCTCGACACCCTGGGCCGCCCCCTCAAGGCGCTGCGCATTTCGGTCACCGACCGCTGCAACTTCCGCTGCACCTACTGCATGCCCAAGGAAGTCTTCGGACCGGACTACACCTTCCTCCCCCGGGAGGCCCTGCTCAGCTTCGAGGAGATCACCCGGCTGACGCGGATCTTCACCGGCCTCGGGGTGGCCAAGGTCCGCCTCACCGGCGGCGAACCCCTCATGCGCCGCGAGCTGCCCACCCTGGTGCGGATGCTTGCCGGGGTGTCCGGTCTGGAGGACCTGGCCCTCACCACCAACGGGGCCCTCCTGCCCGACCTGGCGCCCGCGCTGAAGGCCGCCGGCCTGCGGCGGCTCACCGTGAGCCTCGACACCCTCCGCCCCGAGCGCTTTCGGGCCATCAGCGACACGGACCTGCCCCTCGCCCGCGTGCTCGCGGGGGTGGAGGCCGCCCGCGCCGCCGGATTCGGCCCCATCAAGCTCAACTGTGTCCTCAAGCGCGGCCTCAACGACGACGAGATCTTGGACCTCGCCGCCTTCGCCCGCGAGGGCGGCTACACCCTGCGCTTCATCGAGTTCATGGACGTGGGCACTACCAATGGCTGGCAGATGGAGGCCGTGCTCCCCGCGGCCCAGGTGCGCCGGATGATCGATGCCCGCTGGCCCATCGAGCCCCTGGAGTCCGGAGATGGCGCCGTGGCCCGGACCTGGCGCTACCGGGACGGCAAGGGTGAGATCGGCCTCATCGCCTCCGTCACGGCCCCCTTCTGCCGGGGGTGCGACCGGGCCCGCCTGTCCGCCGAAGGCCGCCTCTACACCTGCCTCTTCGCGGGCCAGAGCCTGGACCTGAAGAACTTCCTCCGGGGCGGCCACAGCGACGCCGACCTCGCCTCCCTGCTCGCCTTCCACTGGAAGCGCCGGGAGGACCACTACTCCGAGATCCGGCACGGCGCCACCCCGAACCTGCCCAGGGTGGAGATGTCGCGCATCGGGGGGTAGGCCCCCAGACGATCACCCGGCGGCTCCCCGCCGCCGCCTGTTCCTGCCGGCGCGTCAGGCCCGCCGCATCATCTGGGCGATGAGGAACGCCATCTCCAGGCTCTGGCTGCGGTTGAGGCGGGGGTCGCAGCCGCTGCGGTAGGCGCGCTCCAGGTCGGCCTCGATGAGGCCTTCGACCCCACCGGTGCATTCGGTGACGGGCTCGCCGGTGAGCTCGAAGTGGACGGCGCGCAACCTCGAGCCGTGGGCGCGGTGGAGGTCGGCCACCTCCTGCAGCTCCTGCAGGATGTCGCCGAAGGCCCGGGTCTTGAGCCCGCCCTTGGTCGTGCGCCCGTTGCCGTGCATGGGGTCGCAGCTCCACAGCACGGGATGGCCCTCGGCCCGGGCGGCTTCGATGAGCGCCGGGAGGACCCGCCCGGCCTTGCCGGCACCGAAGCGGGTGATGAGGGTGAGGCGTCCCGGCTGGCGCTGGGGATCCAGTTTGGACAGGACCTGCCGCAGCTGCTCCGGGGTCATGGAAGCGCCCACCTTCAGGCCGATGGGGTTGGCCAGGCCGCGGATGTACTCCAGGTGGGCGCCGTCCAGCTGGCGGGTGCGCTCGCCGATCCAGAGGAAGTGGGCGCCCAGGTTGTAGTGGGCCTCCTTCTCAGGCACCCAGCGGGTCAGGGCCGTCTCGAAGGGCAGGTGCAGGGCCTCGTGGCTGGTGAACAGCTCGCCGGTGCGGAGGTGCTCGGGCAGGCCGCCCAGGCACTTCACGAAGTCGAGGGAGGCCCGCACCTGGTCCAGCGTCTCCAGGTAGTGGCCCGCGTCCTCGCGGCTCCAGGGCAGGTCCCAATGCTCGGGGTTGTGCAGGTCCGCGAAGCCGCCATCCACCAGGGCCCGCAGGTGGTTGAGGGTGGCCGCGGCGCGGTGGTAGGCCCCCAGCAGGCGCTGGGGGTCCGGCTCGCGCTGATCCACGGCCACGCCATTGATGAGGTCGCCGCGGTAGACCGGCACCTCGCGGCCGTCCACCACCTCGGTGTCGCTGCTGCGGGGCTTGGCGTACTGACCCGCGATGCGGCCCAGGTGGACGACGCCCGTGCGGCCCCCGTGGGTGATGAGCACGGACATCTGAAGCAGCACCCGGAGCTTGTCCTGGATGATCGGGCCGCGGCAATCCGCGAAGGCCTCGGCACAGTCGCCGCCCTGGAGGAGGAAGCGGCGGCCCGCGGCGGCCTCGGCCACCAGGCTGCGCAGGTGGTCCACCTCCTCGGCCACCACCAGGGGCGGCAGCTCCCGCAGCTCCGCCAGGACGGTCGCCACGGCCGCGGCGTCGCGGTAGCGCGGCTGCTGGGCCGCGGGCAGGCCGCGCCAGGAATCGGGTGTCCAGGCCATCCCCGTCATCGCGCCACCTCCATCGCCCGCGGATAGCTGCCCAGCACCTTGAGCGAGGCGCAGGCCGCCTGGAGTTCCACCAGGGCCTCGGCCATGGGGGCGTCGGCGGCGTGGCCCTCCACATCCAGGAAGAAGGCGTACTCCCAGAGCTTGCGTCGGGTCGGCCGGCTCTGGATGCGGCTGAGGTTCAGGCCGCGGCGGGCCAGCGGCTCCAGCAGGCGCAGCAGGGCGCCGGGGCCGTCCTGGGCCAGGGCCAGCAGGGTGGTGCGGTCGCGGCCCGTGGGCTCGGCGGACTTGGGCCCCAGCACCAGGAAGCGCGTGGCGTTGGCGGCCAGGTCCTGGATCTTGGTCTCGGCCACCTGCAGGCCGAAGAGGTCCGCGGCCAACTCCGAAGCCACGGCGGCGCCCTCGGCGTCCTCCCGGGCCAGGCGGGCGGCTTCTGACGTGGAAGGCGCCTCGATACGGTCCGCCCCGGGCAGGTGCGCCTCCAGCCAGCGGCGGCACTGGCCCAGGGCCTGGGGGTGGGAGTAGACCCGCCGCACGCCGCCCAGCGCCAGGCCGGGGCGCAGCAGCAGGGCCTGGTCCACGGGCAGCAGGATCTCGGCGCAGATGGCCAGGGGGCTGTCCAGGAAGGCATCGAGCGTGGAGTCCACGGCCCCCTCCGTGGCGTTCTCCACGGGGACCACGCCGTAGTCGGCGCGCTGGCGCTCCACGGCCTGGAACACGGCCTGGATGGTGCCCTGGGGCAGGGCCTGGCCGGAGCCGCCGAACTGGTGCCGGGCCGCCAGGTGGGTGAAGGTGCCTTCGGGCCCCAGGAAGGCCACCCGCAGCGGCTTCTCCAGGCTGAGGCAGGCGCTCATGATCTCCTGGAAGACCGTGCGCACGGCCGCCGCAGGGAAGGGTCCGGCGCTGGCGGCCTCCAGGCGGGCGAGCACCTCGCGCTCCCGGGCCGGAGCGTGGAAGAGCGCCTCGGGCGCGGCGGCCGCCTTGAGGCGGCCCACCTCGGAAGCCAGGGCCGCCCGGCGGTTCAGCAGGGCCAGCACCTGGTCGTCCACGGCGTCGATGGCCTGGCGCAGGCTGGGGAGGGACGGGAGCTCGGTCATGGGGACTCCTGGAATGCGAAAACCCCCGAGCCTGACGGTCTCGGGGGCGATGGTTCGAAGCGGTTCCGGTTCTAGACGCCGCCTACCCTCGCACCCGGGGTGCGAAAGCTAAAGAAGAAGGAGCAGGACAGGGTCATCACGGTCTAGACACCTTGACGGAAAGCGCCTGGAACCGCAAGGGGTTCAAGCTCCGAGGTGCGCCAACACCTCGGCGAGGCAGGCGGTCCAGACCTCGTCGGGGGTCTCGTCCAGGAAGAACTCCACGGCATGGCCGGCGGGCCGGGCCTCGGGGTGGAGGGACCAGGCCTCGAAGAGGGCATCCAGGGGCGCGGCGTCCAGGGGGTTGTGGCGGAACTTGTGGGACTTCCGGGTGCGGTCCGGCTCCGGCCCCCGCAGGCAGACGCCCTCCCGGCGCGTGGCCACGAAGGTGAAGGCCTGCACCCACTTGCCATCCATGAACTGGTTGAAGTGGAGGAAGGCGCCGTGGTGGCTGCGGGCATAGTCCAGGACCCGGTGCTTCCCGTTCCACTTGGCCACCCACAGGGTCAGCAGGGCCGCCAGGCGGGCCCGTTCGGACGCGTGCTTCAGGCAGCTCTGGGCATAGGGCAGGAATTCGTCGAGCAGGTCCACAGGGAAGCCTCCGGGGCCTCCACCCTACCGCAGGCCGGGAAGGCCCGGGCCGCCCTTCCGGCATGAACACCGCTACCATGAGGGGCCCCCCACCCCTGACTCCGATGCTCCCCGCCCCGTCTCTGACTGCCCCGGAACGGCCCCTGCGATGGCGGGTCCGGCGGCTGGCCGCGCTCCTGATGGCATCGCTCGGGTTGCTGTTCCTGGCCTGGGGGCTGACCCACCCGGGGGCGCCCGGACAGCCTCGGCCCGGGTTCCCGCCGCTGGGCGGCGCGGCGCTCGGCTTTCCCCTGGCCATCCTGCTCTGGCCGCGGGCGGGTGGTCGGAACGCGGGCCTCAGTCCCGCCCCGGCCTCCCGGTCCGTCGCGCCGAGGACCGTCCTGGTGGTGGATGACGAGCCCATCCTCCGGGACCTGGCCCGCATCGCCCTCGAACGGGGCGGCTTCCGCGTCCTCGAGGCCCGGGATGGCCAGGAGGCCGTGGAGCTGTTCCAGGCCGGGCAGGAAACCGTGGACCTGATCCTGCTGGACCTGACCATGCCCCGCATGGACGGCGCCGAGGCCTTCCGGCAGATCCGCAGCCTCGCCCCGGAGGTCCGGGTGCTGGTCACCAGCGGATACACCCAGGCGGAGTCCCTCGACCTGCTGGCGGACCTGCCCCCGGACGGTTTCCTCCAGAAACCCTTCCGGGTGCAGCAGCTATTGGACCGGGCCCAGGGGATCCTCGCGGCCGAGGGCTGATATTTTACAACCAAATAATCCACGCAGAATGTTCAATACCCCAGCTAAGTCCTTGTGATTCAAGCCTCCTGTGGCATGAGTCACAACTGTCCCCGATTAGGTTTTTAGACACAGAAATACCAAGACTCTCATCGCATGCTGAACGGATCTGGAGGCGTCCATGTCCGACCCGGCCCATCAGCTGATCACCGCCGAGAACCTGCCCGCGCCGAACTGGCATGCCACCCACCAGGAGGCCCAGGAACGACTGACCCGCATGGCCGAGGCCCTGGGCTCCGGGGACTGGAAGGCCGTGGACCTGGGCGCCAAGTGGATCTTCGAAGTGCTGAAGCCCCACAACGAAGCGGAAGAGCGGGAACTGTTCCCGCTGTTGGAGGAGATCGGGGCCGAGGCCCTGCTCCAGCGCCTCCAGGAGGATCACCGCCAGATGTGGGATCTGAACCTGCAGTTGCTGTCGGAAATCAGCGAGGGCCAGGTCCGCGCCCCGCGTTCCCTCACCCTGCTGGGCCAGCGCCTGGTGGACCTGATCCGCGACCACATCGAGACGGAAGAGCAGCTGATGCTGCCCCTCCTCAAGGGCAAGTCGCTGTACTGGTCCGAGGACGAGACCCAGGACGGCTACCTCATCCTCGAGAAGAAGCTCATCGCCCCCGAGACCTGGTCCTTCATCGTCCAGGCGCCCCAGGTGGCCCGCGGCCGCAAGCCCGGCCAGTTCTTCATGGTGGCCCCCTTCCCCGAGAGCGAGCGCATCCCGCTCACCCTGGCCGGTGGCGACGCGAAGAAGGGCTACATCCACTTCATCATGCAGGAAGTCGGCGCCACCACGAAGGCCATGGGCCGACTCAGCGCCGGGGACCGCCTCTACGCCGTGGCCGGCCCCATGGGCACCCCGACGGAACTCGTGGAGGAGGGCACCATCGTCCTGATGGCCGGCGGCTACGGTTCCGCCGCCATCCTGCCCGCCGCCGAGGAGCTCCACGCCCAGGGCCGCCGGGTCATCACCATCCTGGGCGGCCGCAGCAAGGAGCGCGTGCTCCTGGCCGACGAGCTGGGCGCCGCCTCCGCCGAGCTGATCGTCACCACCGATGACGGCACCCTGGGCCGCCAGGGCCTGGTGACCGACGCCCTCAAGGACATCATCGCCCGCGAGCCGGTCGCCCAGGTGGTGGCCGTGGGCCCCCTGCCGATGATGCGGGCCGTCTCGGACCTGACGAAGCCCCACGGCATCTTCACCCTCGTGAGCCTCAACGCCCTCATGGTGGACGGCACCGGCATGTGCGGCGGCTGCCGCGTCAGCGTGGGCGGCGAGACCAAGTTCGCCTGCTTCGACGGCCCCGACTTCGACGGCCACAAGGTGGACTTCAACATGCTCCGCATGCGCCAGGACTGGTACAAGGCGGAGGAGCACGACGCCTGCGATCCCTCCGAGTGCAAGATCGGCCGCGTGGCCGCCGCCGGCCCCGTGGACTACTCCAAGTATCTGAACGAGCCCGTGACCGAACTGGACTGGCAGAACCTCGACCTGCGCGGCATCAAGCCCAGCCAGAAGATGAAGATCCCCCGCCAGGAGATGGCCTGCCAGCCGCCGGAACTCCGCGTGTGCAACTTCGACGAGGTCAGCCTGGGCCTCTCGCCCGAGCAGGCGAAGCTCGAAGCCGCCCGCTGCATCATGTGCAAGCACCCCGCCTGCATCGAGGGCTGCCCGGTGAGCATCAACATCCCGGCCTTCCTCCAGCAGATCGTCAACGAGGATCCTCAGGCCGCCGCGCGCGTCATCAAGGAAAGCTCCTCCCTCGGCTCGGTCTGTGGCCGGGTCTGCCCGCAGGAGAAGCAGTGCGAGATCAAGTGCGTCGTGGGCATCAAGGGCCTGCCCGTCTCCATCGGCCGCCTGGAGCGCTTTGCCAGCGACAGCATGCTGGGCTCCGGTGAGCTGCCCCCCGTCGAACCCGCCACCGGCAAGAAGGTGGCCGTCATCGGCGCGGGCCCCGCGGGCCTCACGGTGGCCGGCGAGCTCATCAAGAAGGGCCACCGCGTCACGGTCTACGACGCCCTCCACAAGCCGGGCGGCGTGATGCTCTACGGCATCCCCGAGTTCCGCCTGCCCAACAAGATCGTGGATCAGGAGGTGGAGACGCTCCGCCGCCTGGGCGTGAAGTTCGTCATGAACACCCTCGTGGGCCGCAGCATGACCCTCGATGATCTCCGCCGGGACCACGATGCCATCTTCATGGGCACCGGCGCCGGCCTGCCCAAGATGATGGGCATCCCCGGCGAGGAGTACAAGGGCGTCTACACCGCCAACGAGTTCCTCACCCGCATCAACCTCATGCGCGCCGACCTCTTCCCGGAGTACGGCACGCCGGTGACCGTCGGGAAGCACGTGATCATCGTGGGCGCGGGCAACACCGCCATGGACGCCTCTCGCGCCGCCCGCCGCATGGGCGCTGAGCATGTGACGGTGGTCTACCGCCGCACGGTGAAGGAATCCACGGCCCGCAAGGAGGAGCTGGAACACGCCCAGGAAGAGGGCGTGGAGTTCAAGTTCCTGACCACACCCGTGCAGCTCCACGGCAACGACAAGGGCTGGATGACCCACGCCGAGTGCGCCGTCATGGAACTGGGCGAGCCCGGCCCCGACGGCCGCCGCAGCCCCAAGATGACGGACGAGCGCATCATGATCCCCTGCGACACCCTGGTGGTGGCCCTGGGCTTCGATGTGAACCCGCTCATCGCCCAGACCGACAAGGGCCTCAAGACCCTCAAGGGCGGAGTTGTTGTGGTTGACAACGAAACCGGCGAGACCTCCCTCCCGGGCGTCTTCGCCGGCGGCGATGTCATCACGGGCGGCGCCACGGTCATCCTGGCCATGGGCCAGGGCCGCCGGGCCGCCGCGGCCATCCACCGCCGGCTCGTCGGGGAGCCCCAGGCTGCGGTCTGACCACCGGACCGGGTTGTGATGAATATTGACCCGTCCATCAGATATGATGGGCGTGCTGTGTTGCCTGATCTGAAATTCCATTACCTGTCCTGAGATCTATCCTCGGATGCGCCCCGCGTACCACCCCCGGAAGGAGCGAGCTATGAGCCAGCGCGTAATGAAGACCCTGGATGGGAACGAGGCCACCGCCTCGGTCGCCCACCGCCTCAGCGAAGTCATCGCCATCTATCCCATCACGCCCTCTTCGAACATGGGCGAGTGGGCGGACGAGTGGAGCTCCCAGGGCAAGACCAACGTCTGGAAGACCATCCCCTCGGTGATCGAGATGCAGTCCGAAGGCGGCGCCGCCGGTGCCGTCCACGGTGCCCTCCAGGCCGGCAGCCTCACGACGACCTTCACGGCGTCCCAGGGTCTGCTGCTGATGATCCCGAACATGTACAAGATCGCCGGCGAGCTGACGCCCTTCTGCATGCATGTCACCGCCCGCACGCTGGCTGCCCACGCCCTGAGCATCTTCGGCGACCACTCGGACGTGATGGCCTGCCGCCAGACCGGCTTCGCCATGCTCAGCTCCGAGAGCGTGCAGCAGGCCCACGACTTCGCCGCCATCTGCCACTCGGCCACCCTGCGCAGCCGGGTGCCCATCCTGCACTTCTTCGACGGCTTCCGCACCAGCCACGAGGTCGCCAAGATCGAGATCCTCAACGACGAGGACCTCCGCCACATGGTGCCCGACGAGCTGGTGGCCAACTTCCGCAAGATGGCCCTGACGCCGGACGCCCCGATGATCCGCGGCACCGCGCAGAACCCCGACACCTTCTTCCAGGCCCGCGAAGCCTGCACCCCCTACTACAAGGCCTTCCCGGCCATCGTGCAGCAGGAGATGGACCGCTTCGGTGCGCTGACCGGCCGCAACTACCGCCTCTACGACTACTACGGCCACCCCGAGGCCGAGCGCGTGATCGTCATCATGGGCTCCGGCTGCGATGTCAGCCACGAGTACGTCGAGTGGGCCATGAAGCAGGGCGAGAAGGTCGGCGTCCTGAAGGTCCGCCTCTTCAGGCCCTTCGCCATCGAAGAGTTCGTCCGCGCCCTGCCCGCCACGGTGAAGAAGCTCGCCGTCATGGACCGCTGCAAGGAGCCCGGCGCCCCTGCCGACCCCATGCACCTGGACGTGATCGCCGCCCTGCGCGAGGGCCGCGAGGAGGGCCACACCAAGCTCGATCCCATCGTCGTGGGCGGCCGCTACGGCCTCTCCTCCAAGGAATTCACGCCCGCCATGGTCAAGGGCATCTTCGAGAACCTGGCCAAGGACACTCCGAAGAACCACTTCACCGTCGGCATCGTGGACGATGTCAGCCACTCCTCGCTGACCTACGACGCCAGCTTCGACGTCGAGCCCAGCGACGTGACCCGCGCCCTCTTCTACGGCCTGGGCGCCGATGGCACGGTGGGCGCCAACAAGAACTCCATCAAGATCATCGCCGAGGAGACGCCCAACTACGGCCAGGGCTACTTTGTCTACGACTCCAAGAAGTCCGGCGCCATCACCATCAGCCACCTGCGCTTCGGGCCCCGCCCCATCAAGAGCGCCTACCTGGTGACCAAGGCCAACTTCATCGCCTGCCACCAGACCAGCTTCCTCGACAAATACGAGATGCTGGAGACCGCCGTCGAGGGCGCCACGTTCCTGCTGAACACGCCCCACAACGCCGAAACGGTCTGGGAGACCCTGCCCGTCGAAGTCCAGGCGGCCATCGTCGAGAAGCACCTCAAGCTCTACGTGATCGACGCCTACGAGGTCGCCAAGAACACCGGCATGGGTGTGCGCATCAACACCATCATGCAGACCTGCTTCTTCGCCATCTCCGGGGTGCTGCCCCGCGAGGAGGCCATCGAGCAGATCAAGAAGGCCATCAAGAAGACCTACGGCAAGAAGGGCGACGCCATCGTCCAGAAGAACTACGTGGCTGTGGACGAGACCCTGGCCCATCTCCACAAGGTGACCGTCCCCACCACCGTCACCGCCACCCGCAAGCGTCCGCCGATGGTGGCCGACGAGGCTCCGGATTTCGTCAAGCGCGTCACCGCCGTGATGATGGAGGGCAAGGGCGACCTGCTGCCCGTGAGCGCCTTCCCCGTGGACGGCACCTGGCCCGTGGGCACCACCAAGTGGGAGAAGCGCAACATCGCGCTGGAGATCCCCGAGTGGGACGCCTCCATCTGCATCCAGTGCAACAAGTGCGCGATGGCCTGCCCCCACGCCGCCATCCGCGCCAAGGTCTACGATCCCTCCGAGCTGGCCGGCGCCCCCGCCACCTTCAAGGGCGTGGACTACAAGGGCCCCGAATACAAGGGCCAGAAGTACACCATCCAGGTCGCTCCTGAGGACTGCACGGGCTGCACGCTGTGCGTGGAGATCTGCCCCGCGAAGGACAAGAGCAATCCGAAGCACAAGGCCATCGACATGGTGGCCCAGGCCCCGCTCCGCGAAGCCGAGGCCGCCAACTTCAAGTTCTTCCTCGACCTGCCCGAGGCCGACCGCACCACGGTCAAGCTGGACGTGAAGGGCTCGCAGTTCCTCGAGCCGCTCTTCGAGTTCTCCGGCGCCTGTTCCGGCTGCGGCGAGACGCCCTATCTCAAGCTGCTCACCCAGCTCTTCGGCGACCGCACCCTGATCGCCAACGCCACGGGCTGCTCCAGCATCTACGGCGGCAACCTGCCCACCACGCCCTACACCGTCAACAAGGACGGCCGCGGCCCCGCCTGGGCCAACAGCCTCTTCGAGGACAACGCGGAATTCGGCCTGGGCATGCGCCTCTCGGTGGACAAGCACCAGGAGTTCGCCCTGGAACTGATGCACCGCCTGGCTGCCAAGCTCGGCGACGAGCTCATCACCGGCATCGCCACCGCCGACCAGTCGACGGAAGCCGGCATCAAGGCCCAGCGCGAACGGGTGGAGAGCCTCAAGCAGAAGCTGGCGGGTGCCAAGGAGCCCGAGGCCAAGATGCTCCACGACCTGGCCGACTACCTGGTCAACAAGAGCGTCTGGATCGTGGGCGGCGACGGCTGGGCCTATGACATCGGCTACGGCGGCCTCGACCACGTCCTCGCCTCCGGCCGCAACGTGAACGTCCTGGTGCTCGACACCGAGGTCTACTCCAACACCGGCGGCCAGGCCTCCAAGTCCACGCCCATGGGCGCCGGCGCCAAGTTCGCCATGGCCGGCAAGGCCATGCCCAAGAAGGACCTGGGCATGATCGCCATGTCCTACGGCGGCATCTACGTGGCCAAGGTCGCCTTCGGCTTCCGCGACGCGCAGACGGTGAAGGCCTTCCAGGAAGCCGAGTCCTACCACGGCCCCAGCCTCATCCTGGCCTACAGCCACTGCATCGCCCACGGCTACGATCTGGCCCACGGCGCCGATCAGCAGAAGCTGGCGGTGGACTCCGGGCACTGGCCGCTGTTCCGCTTCGACCCCCGCCGCCTGGGGAAGGGCGAGGCGCCGCTGCAGATGGATTCCGGCGCCCCCAAGGTCCCCATGCTCCAGTACGTCCGCAATGAGACCCGCTACCGCATGATCGAGCAGCAGAACCCCGAGCACTTCCAGAAGCTCATGGCTCAGGCCCAGCTCGACACCACCAACCGCTACTCCGTCTACGAACAGCTCGCGAAGCTGTCCGTCACGGCCAAGGAAAGCTGAAGGGAGTTCCCATGAACCTCTCCACCACCTACCTCGGCCTCAAGCTGGCCCATCCGTTGATGGCGGGCGCCTCGCCCATGGTCGACGACATGGGCATGGTCAAGCGCCTCGAAGATGCCGGCGCCTCGGCCATCGTGATGCACTCCCTCTTCGAAGAGCAGATCACCCGCGAAGAGCAGGGCACCATCATGGACATGGAACTCAGCGCGCATTCCAGCGCCGAGGCCATCTCCTTCTTCCCGCAGCCCGACGAATTCCGTCTCGGCCCCGAGAAGTACCTGGAGCAGCTCCAGCGCATCAAGCAGGCCGTGGCCGTCCCGGTCATCGCCTCCCTGAACGGCACCACGCCGGCGGGCTGGCTGCACTACGGCAAGCTCATGCAGGAAGCCGGGGCCGACGCGCTGGAACTGAACGTCTACTACCTGGCCACCGATCCCGCGGAAACCGCCGCGGCGGTCGAGAAGCGCACCCTGGACATCGTGCGGGCCGTCAAAGCCGAAGTGAAGATCCCCGTCGCGGTGAAGCTCTCCCCGTTCTTCTCCTCCCTGGCGCACTTCGCCGTGGAGCTGGAGGCCGCGGGCGCCGACGGACTGGTGCTCTTCAACCGGTTCTTCCAGCCCGACATCAATGTGGAAGAGCTGCAGGCCGAGCCCAGCCTCCAGCTGTCCGGCCCCGAGGAGCTCCTGCTCCGCCTGCGCTGGCTGGCCGTGCTCCGGAGCCAGGTGAAGGGCAGCCTCGCGGCCACCGGCGGCGTCCATGACGGCATCGGTGCCCTCAAGGCCGTCATGGCAGGTGCCGACGCGGTCCAGATGGTCTCCGCCCTCCTCATCCACGGCCCCGAGCGCCTGGCCCAGTCCCGCGCGACCCTGGCCGAGTGGCTGGAAGAGCATGAGTACGAGTCCCTGGCCCAGGCCCGGGGCAGCATGAGCCTCCAGAAGTGCCCGAATGCCCAGGCCTTCACCCGCGCCAACTACATGCGCATCCTCAACGGCTGGAAGGCCTGATTCCGGTTTTTTCTCCCGGGGCCCCCGTTTCGGCGGGGGCCCCGTGCATTGTGAAAGAAATCACACTCTTTGGATGTGATTGACCTGAACATCGTCTATCATTCAGGATCGAATCATCTTCCATTCCTGCGTAGGTGACCATGCTCCCACTGTCCCAATCCTCCGGTTATGCAGTCCTGGCCATGAGCTGCCTCGAGGATCCGGGCGGAAAGCCGACGCTGGTGGTCGATGTGGCCGCCCGCACGGGCTTCCCCCGCCCCTACCTCTCCAAGATGATCCACAAGCTCGCCAAGGTGGGCCTCGTGATGGCCAAGCGCGGCAACAAGGGCGGCGTGGTGCTGGCCCTGGCCGCCAAGGAGATCACCCTCGACCTCATCGCCGAGGCCGTCGACGGCGCCGAGTGGCGGAACCAGTGCCTGCTGGGCTTCAAGGAGTGCAGCGACGAGCGGGCCTGCCCCGCCCACACCTTCTGGAAGTCCGAGCGCGACCACATCCACCGCTGCCTGAAGGACATCTCCCTGGAGGAGATCCGCACCTTCGAGCAGCAGAGCCGCACCTGGCGCCTGGCCGATGCCCTGCCCGAAAAGAAGCTCAAGCCCCGGCCCAAGAAGGCCGCCAAGCCGGCCGCCGGCGCGAAGGTCCCCACCCGCAGGCCCGCCGCAAAGGCCCCCGCCAAGAAGGCCTAGCGCGACGCGAAGGCAGCAAAGGGCCCCGCCGGAGCGGGGCCCTTTCCGTGGGGCCTCCCCGCGCTCAGGCCAGGCCGTGGTCCGCGCGGAACCGCTCCACCCCGGGGTCATGGTGCCGGGCCATGTCGGCCAGGGTGACCGAACGCAGCCGGACCAGGATCTCAGCCAGGGTGTCCTTCCAGTATTCGTGGAGGACGCAGGGCGTCTCTTCGGAGCAGCCCGCCAGCCCCACCAGGCAGCGCTTCCGCCAGGACACCCCGTCGATGGCCTCCGACAGGTCCTCCAGGGTGATCTCCGTCGCCGGCTTGGCCAGGACGACGCCGCCATGGTGTCCCCTCCGGGCCGTGACCAGCCCCTTCTTGGCCAGCTTGTGGACGAGCTTGGAGAGGTAGGAGCGGGGGATTCCCGTGTAGTCCGCCACGGACTCCACCAGGACCGGCTGCCCGCCGGGCTCCTGGAGGCAGCGCATGGCGCGCAGCGCATAACCGGTCGTCTGTGAAAGGGGAAGCACGGGCACCTCCATGAGAACGGGGTTTTTGCGGAGCCTCTTCAATGAGGATCATCCGGTAATCTAACGAGTCAACCACCCTTGTGATCTGCGTCACCATCTGCATGTCGATTGTAAAAAAACACAAAACCATCCCCGGTCACCGCCGCAGCAGGCTCCCGATGAAAACGACCCGGGTGCGGTCAGGCACCCGGGTCGTGAGGTTGGTGGAAGGGACGGGGAGGCCCCGCCCCTTCCAGGCTGTTGTGGCTTGCTAGTGCACCTTGACGGGGTCGAAGGCGGTGCCCGCGCCGTGGCAGGTGCCGCAGGATTCCGCGGCGACGTTGAGCGCGCTGCGGGGCGTCAGGACCTGCCCGCCCTGCTGGTTCATGTGGGCCTTGGCGATCGCGCTGTCGTGGCAGCTGACGCAGGCGGCCGTGAACGGCGTGGTCAACAGGTCACTGGCATTGAGGGTCGCGAGCGCGGCCTTGGCGTCCGCCGGGGTCCGGTTGGTGCCGTTGAGGAACACGCCATTGTCCGCTTCCTGGCGGGAGGCCAGGGTGTTGGCGGGCACACCGCTGTAGCCGGTGGGGGTATGGCAGCTCTGGCAGTGGTTCAGGATGCCCGGGAAGCCGATGTTGGCGCCGTCGATCAGGTTGATCGCGGAAGGCGTCCGGTCGCGGGCGATCTTGATGGACGTGGTGCGATCCTTCCCGGCGTGGAGGCCGTGGATCATGTCCTTGAAGTTGTTCGTCACCTGGGGAAGCGCCAGGGCGGCGTTCGGCAGGGTCTTGTCGAACTGCCAGGCGGTCAGGATGGCCTGGTCGGAAGCCGTGAAGGCATAAGCCTGGATGGCGGTGTCCGAGATGCCGCGGCCGCTGGTGGTCAGGCCCGGCACGTGGCACTGGACGCAGACCTGGACTTCATAGACGCGGTTGCCGCCGTGGCCTTCGAACCACTCGTGGCACTTGGCGCACTTGGCGGAATCGATGACGGTGCGGCGGGCGGCATCGCCGGTCACGGTCTTGATGACCGCGATGGCGTGGCGGGCGACATTACCGGTGCTGATGATCTGGGTGAAGTAGCCCTGCAGGGACACCGAGCGCAGCTTGGCGCCGGCGGGGAAGATCTTGGTCGCACCGACGATGTTGGCGGTGTAGTAGCCGTTGGCGTCCGGGCCGCTCAGGGTGCCGACGCTGGTGGTCTTGCCGGTATCCAGCAGGTTGGCGATGGAGACGCTGATCGGCTGGAAATTGGACGAGCCGCTGCCGAGGTTGTTGTAGTCGGCGGGGGCGGCCACGCCGTCCTGGGGCTGGGCGTATGCGAGCAGGAAGCTGGGTCCGCCCGTGAAGCCGTCCAGGGGATCCGCCATGCTGGCCGCGGGGGCCTTGAAGGTGGCGGCGGTGCCGTCGACCTTGATCTTGAAGACGACGGTCACGGCGGTGGAGGTGGCGTCAGCCGACTTGATCTCGTAGGTGACGTTCTTGAGGCCGGCGGGGATCGCCGGGTTGTTGGGCGTCACGTTGTTGGCCATGTGGTAGGTCGTGATGGCCGTGGAGTCATGGCAGATGGTGCAGGCCTTGTCGTCCGTCTGGGGGACATTGTTGCCCGGCATGTGGTTCACGCCCGTGGCGAAGTCCACCGCGTCGTGGCAGGAGCCGCAGGCGAGGCGGGTGGGCTTGGTGTTCCAGTTGGTCGACTGCGGGACATTCGAGTGGCACTTCAGGCACATCTTCTGGCCGCCATCGAGGATCGAGTAGCCGATGTTGTTGTAGAGCACGTTCGCGTAGTTGTAGCCGGTCTTCGTCAGCTCCTTGCCCTGGTGGATCTGGTGCACCATGGTCGGGAAGTCGCCAGCGGCCAGGCCGTTGACCTTGTAGGTGCTACCGGAGAAGCCGGTGGCTGTGGTCGTGGCCTCGGCGCGGCCGAACTTGCGCTGGTCCGTGTGGCAGACCACGCAGTAGCGGGTCTCGACGCGGCCGCCGCCGTGGAAGGCCAGCTTGTCGTGGCACTCGTTGCAGCGGTTGATGGAGACGACGTCGCGGATGTCCGTGCCGGCGGCCACGGGGGCGCCGGTGGCGGGCACGAAGTCGTAGATCACGTTGATGGGGTTCGCCATGGCCACGCCCGGGACGAGCGTCGTGCCATCGGCCGTGTTGCTGCCGGTGCCGCGCGCATTGCCCGAGAACTGCAGGGCGATGCGATGCACGAGCGCGGGCGCGTAGGTCGCGTCACCCAGGTCGGTCTTGACGCTGGGGGCCGTGTAGGTCGCCGCGTCCAGGGCCGCCTGGACCTTGGTGATGTCACGGTAGAAGGTGTACTTGTAGGTGCCGTCGCCGTTGTCCACCAGGGTGCCGGTGTTGTCGGTCGTGGGCCGGGTGGGGGCCGCGGCGGCGGTGGTGGTCGGGGTGCTCGTCACGATGTAGCTGACCCACTTGCTGGGAGCCTTGGTGGTGGCGTCCTCGGGCACCAGCTTCGCGATGGCGAAGGCCAGGTTGGGATAGCTGGCGGCCACGGCGGTGGAGCTCTTCGACGTGAAGGCGCCGAGGCCCACGATGGGGGTTCCGGCGGCGTCGGTGAGCTTGAAGTTCACGACCGGGGCGGCGCCCATGGTGACTGAAGTGATCGTGCCCGTGGGCTGGAGGGCGGCCCACTGGTCCGTCGACAGCTTCGCCAGGTCGACCTTGGGGGTGGCGTTGGTGCCGTTGGTCCCGTTGGTGCCGTTGGTTCCGTTCGTGCCGTTGGTCCCGTTCGCGCCCGCGGGGCCGGTCTTCCCGTCGCAGGCCACCAGGGCCAGCAGCACGGCGGCTGCGGCGAGGGCGCCGCAGAGTTGTTTCAAGGGTCGGTGTTGCATGCTTCGTTCTCCTTCTGGAGAGTCAAGCTTGGGGGTGGGGGTAGGGGACTCGCCTGGGGTCCGGGGGAAACGTGGCTGCGCGCGGGATCCAGAACGAGCGGTGACCCGTGACATTGAAAGCACACGCACCTCCCGGGAGGAGAGTTCCATCGGGGATTCGTCAATGATGATCTATCGGTAATTTAATGAGTCAACCACCCTTGTGACGTTTGTCACCTACTGGTCATAAATTGTAAAAACCCACCATGTCTTTTTGATGTTGCGAATCATTTCCCATCTCGAAATCGCCTCAAAAAGTCTCCTTCATCCTGGAAACTGCACGGTCGTTCCGCCGGGCAATCCGCGCGGCAGAACCGAACGAGGACCCGGCGCTGGAAGGCATCCGGATCCTCGTCTGGGGGCGTGAAAGGCCGCCAGGGCGCAGCGAGCCGCGCCCTGGCGGAAACCTTACTTGAACGTCATGTGGACGGTCTTGATGTCCGCCGTACGGCCGGGGCCATGGCAGACCAGGCACTGTTCGACCTTGAGAAGCGCCGTGGCGCGGGGCTCGTAGAACGCGCCGCCGTTGCCCTGGAAGTGGGCGATCCCCGCGGCGGAGTCGTGACAGTTGGAGCAGGCCGCGGTGATCGGCGAGCTCACCAGGGTGGTCGAGGCCGCGTCGGCGTACGGCGTGGCGCTGCCGGTCGCGAAGTTGGTCGCGAAACCGGAGCCGTAGGCGGTGCCGGCCGTCACGAACGGCGAGTAGTAGGTGCCCGGAAGCACATCCGTGCCGTCACCCTTCACGTAGTTGATCGTCGCAGGCGTGGTGCCGGTGGCGACGGTCGTCCACAGCAGGTTGGGCAGGGCCGCCTGGCTGGCGCTGTTCCTGAAATCGTAGGAGCCGGGCACATGGCAAGCTTCGCAGTTGTTCAGGATGGCCGGGTAGGTGACCTCCCAGTAGTAGTCGCCCGCGGAGACTTCCCACGAGTACTTGTTGGCCCGCTTGCCGGCGGCGTGGATGGCATGCACCGCGTCCTTGATGTTCACGCCCCAGCCGGCGTTCACGCGGTTCACGTTGTGGCAGAAGGTGCAGGTCGGCGCGTCGTTGCGCTGGCCCGCGTGGTACACCTTCTCGGTGAAGATGCCCAGCGTGGCGTGGCAGTCGTTGCACTTCTGGTTGCTGACAATGGCGCGGCGGGCCGCGCTACCGCTCATCACCTTGATGACGTTGGGCGCCGGGACGCTCACGCCGCCCTGGCCGGTCCCCAACACCTGGACCCACTTGCTGGTGGTCGTGTTGAAGGTCACCTGCAGGGGCGAGTAGGCGTAGCCCGCCACGTTGATCTGGGTCAGGGGCTGGGTGGAGCTCAGGCCGTAGGTGTAGCCGATGCCGCCCGTGAGATTGGTGGCGGTGGCGGGGATGGCCACGCCCGTCATGGTCAGGGTGTAGTAGCCATTGGTGTCGGGTCCACTGAGCGTTCCGGCCTGGGTGGCCGCGAGGGTGTTCCCGTACTGGTCCTTGCCGTCTCCCCGCCAGAGGTTTTTGACGTAGGTGCTGACCGTGGCGTTCCAGTCGGCCGGGGCCGCGATGCCGTCCTGGGGCACGGAGAAGGCCAGGTAGACGCTCGGTCCGCCCACGTAGTTGTCCCAGAATTCCGGCGTGGTGGTGGTGTCCACGAACGTCTTGAAGTCCTTCCGGAGGCCGTCTTCCAGGAACCGGAAGACGAAGACCGGCTGGCTGCTGGCGTTCAGGCTGACGGACTTGAGATCCCAGGTCACGAGGTGGGCGCCGTTGGGCAGGATGCCGGTGTAGCCGGCCACGTAGGAGGCGTTGGTGTTGTTGTTGCCGCCGGAGACCAGCCAGCCGTTGCTGGCGTTGGGCGCCACCACGGGCGTATGGATGACCTGCATCTGCGAGGCCCCGTGGCAGCTGGTGCAGTCCTTGTCGCTGATCTGGGCGCCGCCCGCGTGGTTCGCGCCGCTGATCCAAACGATGGAATCGTGGCATCCGCCGCAGGCGAGGCGGCTCGGCACGGCCTTCCAGTTGTCGCCCTGGGGGGCGCTGGCCGACTGGGTGTGGCACTTCGTGCAGTTCCGCAGATCCTGCGGGTAGGTGACTTCGTTGTAGGGCAGGAACTGGTTGTAGCCCTGGTAGTAGAGGAGCTCACCCGTGTGGATGTGGTGGACCATGTTGGGGAAGTTGGCCAGGGCCATGCCCTGGAGCTTCTGGGTGCTGCCGTAGACGCCGTTGGCCAGCAGGACGTTGCCGGAGGCAGGCAGGGAATCGCCGCTGGCGTACTTCAGCTGATCCGTGTGGCACACCACGCACAGGTGGGTGTCGTTGATGGCCGGGAAGAAGTCGGCGTGCATGGACAGCTTGGTGTGGCAGGTGTTGCAGGAGGCGGTATCCACGATCACCCGCTCCGTATCGGTGGCCACGACGGGCTTCCCGGTGGTGGGAATGAAGTCGTAGTAGAGGTTCGCGGAGGTGAGCAGCTGGGTGGTGGTGCCGGGCTGGTTCCCGCCCACGGCCACCATCAAGCGGTGGGTCAGGGTCGGATCATAGGTCAGGTCGTCGAGATCGGACTTGAGGTGGCTGGCGTCGTAGGTGGCCCCGTCCACGTAGCCCTTGGCCTTGGTGAGGTCCAGGGCGAAGGTGTAGGTGTAGGTGCCGTCGAGGTTGTCCTTCAGGGTGCCGTTGTTCTCGGGCTCGGTGAAGCCGGGCACGGCCGCCTGGCCCGCGGCCGGGGTGGTCACCACGTTGTAGCAGACCCAGCGGCTGGGGCTGCCGTTGGTCCCTGGCACCAGCTTGGAGATCGCGAAGGCGAAGTTGGCGTAGTTCCCGCTCGCCGACTTGGCGGCGAGGCCGCTCACCGGCGTGCCCACGCCGTCAGTGAGGGTGAAGGTCACGACGGGCGCGCCGCCCATGGTGACGCTGTTGACCGCGCCCTTGAGGGTCAGCTGGGCCCACTGGTCGCTGGTCAGCTGGGCGGCATTCACGGTGATGACGGCATTGGTGCCGTTCGTGCCGTTGGTGCCGTTCGTGCCATTGGTGCCGTTCGTCCCGTTGGCTCCGGCCGCGCCCGTCTTGCCGTCGCAGGCGACCAGCATCAGGATGACGGCGGCGCCTGCCACGAGGCCGCAGAGCTGTTTCAAAGGTCGATGGTGCATGGTTCATCCTCCTTTGGGGACTTGGACTGCCGGCCTTCAGGCGATAAGGAAGCATCGACCTTCAAGGAGCACGGCCTCCGCATGATTTCGCCAATGATGATCTTCCGGTAATCTAACGAGTCAACCGCCCTTGTGACCTGTGTCACGGAACCCGTGACATTCCGGAAAGCCTTCAACACAAAGGACCTTGGCGTCCGTACAACAGAAGCCCCCGTTCCCGGGGGCTTCTGCGAGGGTGCGGTGGTCTTCTACCGGGCCTGGGGTTTCGGCGCGGGCTGCCGGGCCACGATCTGCTTCCGCAGGGTCTGGAAGAGGTCGTTGGGCAGGATGTTCTTCGTCACCAGGAAGGCCTTGGAGAGGTAGGGACGGCCGGCGATGATCTTGTCGGCGTAGGCGTCCGTGATGCCCGGCAGCTTCTTCAACTGCTCCTTGGTGGCGCTGTTGATATCGACGGCCTTGGCGTCGGCCGCGGCCTTCGCCTTGGCCCGCTCTTTGACCTTGGCGGCCCCGCTCTTGGCCTTGGCGGCCTTGGCGGCCTGGGACTCGGCCTTCCGGGGCGCCGCGGCCTCTTCCTGGGCCCGGGCCGGGAACGCCGGGGCCAGGAGGGTGGAAGCGGCCAGTGCAAGGTTCATCAGGGGGTTCTTCATGGGGACCTCATGAGGCGGACCGCCGATTTTCCGGCCGGGGCGGCTGGATTGTCAATCGGCCCATGTCCTGGTGGGTGCATCAGAAAGAGGACCCGGCGCTGGAAGGCATCCGGGTCCTCTCGGTCGTGGCGGTTGCTGGTCGCCAGGGCGCGGCGAACCGCGCCCTGGCGGGGGACATTACTTGAAGTTCATGTGGACGGCCTTGATGTCAGCCGTGCGGCCGGAGCCGTGGCAGACCATGCACTGCTCGACCTTGAGGAGCGCGGTGGCGCGAGCCTCGTAGAACGCACCGCCGTTGCCCTTGAAGTGGGCGATGGCAGCCGGGGTGTCGTGGCAGTTGGAGCAGGCAGAGGTGATCGGGCTGTTCACCAGGGTGGTGGAAGCGGCCTGGGTGATCGCCTGGGTCGTGCCGTTGTAGCCGAAGCCGCTGCCGAAGGCGTAAGCGGAACCGTAGGCGGCCGTGAAGGGCGACCAGTAGACGCCGGGAACGGTCTCGTTGCCCGTCACGATGGCATTGACGGGGGTCGGGGTCGTGCCGGTGGCGACGGTGGTCCAAAGCAGGTTGGGAATGGCGGCCGCGTTGGTGCTGTTGCTGAAGTCGTACGAGCCGGGCACGTGGCAGGCTTCGCAGTTGTTCAGGATGGCCGGGTAGGTGACATTCCAGTAGGTGTCGCCCGCGGAGACTTCCCACGAGAACTTGTTCACCCGCTTGTCGGCGGCGTGGATGGAGTGGATCGCATCCTTGATGTTCACGCCCCAGCCGCTGTTGACGCGGTTGACGTTGTGGCAGAAGGTGCAGGTCGGGGCGTCGTTGCGCTCACCGGCGTGGTAGGTCTTGTCGGTGAACACGCCAAGGACGGCGTGGCAGTCGTTGCACTTCTGATTGCTGACGATGGAGCGGCGGGCCGTCTGGGCCGCGAAGCCGGTGGGCAGGGTGCCGCTGACGAGCTTGGCCACGTTGGGCGCGGGCACGCTCAGACCGCCGGTGCCGGTGATGCCCCCGGAGTACGGGAAGGCGGGCAGGTCGATCTGGGTGAGCGGAGGATTGCCGTAGCTGTAGTTGTAGCCGATGCCAGCCGTGATCTGGGTGGCGCCTGCCGGGACGGAGGCCGCGAAGGTCAGGGCGTAGTAGCCGTTCGCGTCGGGGCCGGTCATGGTCGCGGACGTGACGGTCTTGTTCCAGACGTTCCGGATGGTGGCGCTGAGGGTGGCGTTCCAGTCGGCGGGAGCGGCAATGCCGTCCTGGAGTACGCCGAAGGCGACATAGGCGTTGGGGCTGCCGATGTAGCCGGGCATCAGCTCGGCGGTGGCGTCGGCGGCGGCGGGGGCGGCGTTGAAGGCCACCGCGGTGCCGTCCTGCAGGAAGCGGAAGGTGAGGACCGGCTGGCCGGTCGCGGTCAGGGTGACGCTCTTCAGATCATAGGTGATCTGGTGGGCGCCGGCGGGCAGGATGCTCTTGTAGTCGGCGATGTAGGAGCCGTTGGTGTGGCTGCCGGCGACGTAGCCCGGGTTGGGCGCGAGCATCGGGGTGTGGATGACCTGCATCTGCGAGGCGCCGTGGCAGCCGGTGCAGTTCAGGTCGCTGGTCTGGGGGCCGCCAGCGTGGTTGGTGCCGGCCACCCAGTCGATGCCGTCGTGGCAGGCGCCACAGGCCATGCGGCTGGGGTTGGTCTTCCAGGCATCACCCTGGGGGGTGGCGGCGATGGAAGCGGTGTGGCACTTGCTGCAGTTGCGCAGGTCCTGCGGGTAGGTGGTCTCGTTGAAGGCGATCCCGGCGTAGAGGTAGCCGGTCTTCTGGAGGAACTCACCCGCGTGGAGGCGGTGGATGAAGGCCGGGAAGTCGGCGACGCCCAGGCCGTTGATCTTGTAGGTGTTGCCGGTGTAGCCCGTGGCCGTGGTGGTGGCTTCGGGGTTGCCGTACTTGCGCTGGTCGGTGTGGCAGACCACGCAGTAGCGGGGATCGACACGGTTGCCGCCGTGGACCACCAGGCGGGTGTGGCAGGTGTTGCAGGACGTCATGTCCACGATGTTGCGCTGCGCCGTGGCGGCCGGAGCGGCACCGGTGGCAGGGACGAAATCGTAGGTGATGTTGGCGGGGTTCAGGATGGGCACGCCGGTGATGCCGGTGTTGGAGCCGTCGGGCGTGTTGGTGCTGGTGCCGCGGGCGTTGCCGCCGATCTGGATGCTGACGCGGTGGGTCAAGGTGGGCTGGTAGCTCACGTCGCCGAGGTCGGCGCGGAGGTTGTTGCCCGTGTAGGTGTAGCCATCCAGGAAGGCCTGGGCCGCCGTGATGTCACGGTAGAAGGTGTACTTGTAGGAGCCGTCGCCGTTGTCGACCAGGGTGCCCGTGTTGTCGGTGCTGGGCTTGGAGGGCGCCGCGGCGGTGGTGGTGCTGGGCATCGTGGTGACGATGTAGTTCACCCACTTGCTGGGGCTGCCATCGGTGCCGGCGGGCACCAGCTTCGCGATGCTGAAGGCGAAGTTGGGGTAGCTGGGGACGATGTTGGTCGAGGTCTTGGTGGTGAAGCCAAGGCCGCTGACGGGGGTTCCCTTGCTGTCGGTGACGGTGAAGTTGACGACGGGCTTGGTGCCCATGGTCACGCTGGTCACGGTGCCGTTCAGGCTCATCTGGCCCCACTGGTCGGGGGTGAGCTGGGCAGCGTTCACAGTGATGACCGCGTTGGTACCGTTGGTGCCGTTGGTGCCATTGGTACCGTTGGTACCGTTGGTGCCGTTCGCACCGGCGGGGCCCGTCTTGCCGTTACAGCCGATCAGCACCAGGGCGACGGCTGCGGTGGCGATGAGGCCGCAGAGCTGTTTCAGAGGTCGGTGTTGCATGCTTCATTCTCCTTAAGGGGAGTCAAACTGCTGTTGAGTGGGCGGTGGGGGAAGACGTCAGGCTGATGGACCGGATGGGCACCTCCTAACCAGGGAAGCTCGTGCCGTGGCACAGGGTGTTGTTGAAGCAGCCAGGCGCGGTTCCGGCGGGGGCCGGGGTCACGGGCTTGAGGGAGGAGTTCGCCCCGTTGGTGTGGCACTGGGCGCAGGCGGGAGCGTTCCCGCTGTTCGTGTTGACGTGGCTGGGCGAGGTGAAGGTGGCGCCGCGCCAGGGGGCGTCGGGGTGCGGCGCCTTGGTGTGGCAGGACTTGCAGGACACGGCGATGCCATCGGTGTAGTTCGCCCCATGGCACTTGGTGCAGTAGGCGAAGCCGGAGCCGTCGACCACCGTGCCGCCGATCAGCTGGGTGCTGGCCGGGACGGCCTGGGCGCCCATGCGGCCGTGCTGGCTGGCGTCGGCCCAGCCCGCGGGGTGGTCCACGCCGCTGGTGTGGCAGCTGAAGCAACTCACCTTGGAGATGCCGCCGGCCGCGGCGGGATCGGAGGTCGATCCGTGGCAGGTGCGGCACTGGTCGGGCGCCTTGACGTAATCGATGTAGTGGACCTGGATCCAGTTCGTCGGGTGCTGCCCGGTGGTGGCATTGAACGGAGCCCCCTTCCCGGCGGTTCCGGCGCATCCCCAGGCAAGAAGCGCGAGGACCATCGCGAAACAGCTTCCTACCATCAACTTAATTCGGCTCATGGTGTTCCCCTTGGACACGTGTTCAGTTCCTACCGGTGGCAAGCCGCGCACTTCTCGTTGTTGGCCCGGCCGTGGCAGGCGTAGCAGCTGGACGGATCCATCTTTCCTTCGATGCGGTGCTGGGTCATGAAGTCACCCCGGTGCGGCGACTCCCGATCGGGCCGATCGCTGAGGCGGGTGGCGGGCTTCATGGGGACCTTGCCGCCGTGGCAGTCCGCGCAGAAGGACTGGGCGTGGCAGGCGGCGCAGGTGTTGGAGTCCTGGTTGGCCTGGAAGCGGTGATCCTTCACGAAGGTGGGCGTGTGGTCGAAGGAGGCGTACGGCTTGAGGGCGCCCTTGGCCACGTCGTTGCTGTGGCACTCGGAGCAGATGGGCCGGCCCGCGCCCAGTTCCTGGGGGTGGGTCGCCGCGAAGCTCGCCTCGGGCGAGATGAGACTGCACGCCATCAGGACGCCAAGGCCCAGCGCGATGCCGATGATCTGGAAAATGGACTTCCGGGCCATTAGCGACCTCCCTTCTTAGCAAAGCCGAACCGATACTCGGCCCGCAGGAGCCCCCGGGTCTCGTGCTTCGCGACCGGGGTGCTGCCGTAGCTGATATCTCCGGACACCTTCACGTTCGTGGTGGCCTGGTATCCGAGCGAGCCCACCACCTCATAGACGTTCCGGATCCCGACGAGGTAGGGATTGTTCTCCTCGTACCTCTGGAGGATGCCATCCAGGCTCGCGGTGAGCTTGCCCCGGGTGACCATGGCCCACAGGCGGCTCTCCATGTGGCTCAGGCTGCGGTACGGAGTCGCGGGATCGACGAACTTGGTGTTCCCGGCATTCACCCAGTGGGCGCCGACGCCGGCGAGGAAGGTCCGCTCGCTGGTGGCCCAGCGGATCTCGCCACCGGCCCGGTTCACATCGCCGAAGGCCTCGCGGTGCATGTGGCGGTAGTCGCCCACCAGCTGCACGCCCGTGGGGGCGTTCCAGGTGATGCTTCCCCCGAAGCCGCGGAACATGTCGTTCTCGTCCTGGCGGAAGAGGGACGGGAGGTTCGTGCCGGCGAAGAAGGCGTAGAAGTTCCGTTCCGCATAGTTGCCGGTCATGGTGACCTGCTCGCCGAGCTTCACGGTGGCGGTGTAGTCATGCTCGGCGATGCGGGACCGCTCGGGGGCGCCGGGCGCCTGATCCGGGTGGCTGGCCACGTCGAAGACGGTCCGGCCGCGGAGGTCGAAGACGGTGGCGGGGGTGATCCGGACGTCCACGCCCAGCTGCTTCCGCGTGTAGTCGATGGGAGAGGGGATGTCGAGATCCTTCGCCGCCTTGGTGCCGTCCTGGAGGTAGGAGACGCCGATCTCGCCGACCTTGGGCATGCGCCAGGCGAACCGGGTGCCGAAGATGAAGTCCCGCTGGAAGTCGTAGTCCGCCTGGTTCCGGGGATCCACCGTCTTGTAGTAGACCGGCTTCCCGCCGAAGGCTGAGAAGGAGAAGCCGCCGCGCAGGTCCGTCCGGACGCTGACGCCATCGACCTGTTCGAAGCCGGTGGCCTGGTTGGTCGTGAAGCGGCCCGCCTTGATCTCGGCATTGGCCTGGTCGAAGCGGTACTGCAGGTAGCCGTAGTTCAGGTAGCCGCCGGACTTCGAGCCATCGAAATTGCTGGCGTCGCTCAGGTCGGTCCGGCCCCAGCCGAAGAGGTGCAGGGAGAGGTTGTCGGTGCCCAGCTTGGTGGCATCGATGCCGAGGTACTGGGTGGCCGGGGTGAAGGTGCTCTTGTCAAAGCCCGGTGTCTCCTGCTTCCACATCTGGGCCATGGTGGTGCCGTACAGGCTCACCTCCTGGCCCCAGGCCGTGGCTGACATCAGTGTGGCAAGCAGGACCACTTGGATTCGTGGCTTCATGATTCGCCTCATGCGGTGGCGTGATTGGACCGGGGTGGAATAGCAGAAGGAACAGGACCGTGATCTTTGGAAAGCCTTGCCATTGCGGGCCTGACGCGGGTGAAAGCTGATGCTGGCGTCAGAAACAAAACTATATCCCCCACTCTGGCTACCTCAAGGGTGTAAATGCTCAATTCGCGCATGAATGTATGGTTATGTGTGACGACATAAAAATGGTTTCTTGTGTAGCCATAATTAGATAAATATTTTTAAATAAATAAGTTACATAAAACAAGACATGTAAAATACAGGTCCTCGAAATAAAGCAGTCATCACGTGTTTTCTTGGTTGGGACAAAGTTGTGACCTTTGCCACTGGGGGAAGGTTCCCCCTTTTTCATGCAGATTCCGGATGCCGGTGGACCCCATCCGGGCAAAAGGGGATCCGGCACCGGTCCGGTCTACGGTCCAGCTGGTCGCATGGTCGGACCGGCCTCCCTGTGACCCCCGGCACTACGCTGGCTCTGCATACTTCCCGCTTGGAAAAGGTTGGAGGTTTTCATGGTTCAGAGCACCCTCGCGCTGGGGGTTGAAGCGGTGGGATGCGCCGCCTTCGATGCCGGCATCAAGGGCGCGTTCGGCTATCCGGGCACGCCATCCACAGAGGGGTTCGAGGCGGTCGAACAACTCATCCGCCAGGCCCAAGACGGCCGCGTGGCCCAGTGGGCCGCCAATGAGAAGGTGGCCTACGACCTGGCCCTGGGAGTGAGCTACTCGGGCTTCCGCACCCTGGTCACCATGAAGCATGTGGGCTTGAACGTGGCCATGGATGCCTACGCCAACTCGGCCCTCACCGGAGTCCGGGGTGGTCTGGTGCTGCTGGTGGCCGATGATCCCGGCATGCACAGCAGCCAGAACGAGCAGGACAGCCGCCGTCTGGCGGAATTCGCCTGGCTGCCCTGCCTGGAGCCCAGCACCGTCCAGGAGTGCTACGACCTCACCTTCCGGGCCTTCGAGCTGTCCGAGGCCCTCCAGGTGCCTGTCATGTTGCGCATCGTCACCCGCCTCGCCCACTGCCGCGCTGCCCTGGCCCGCCGGGCGCCCCTGGCCCCCACCGGCCTGGGCCCGGTCCCGGAAGCCGCCATCCAGGACTGGGTGCTGATCCCCGCCAATGCGCGCCGCCGTTATGTGGACCTGCTGGAGAAGCAGCCCCGCCTGATGGCCGAGACCACCCCCCTCAACCGCCTCGTCCCCGGGACGAAGCGCCGCGGCGTGGCCCTGTCGGGCATGGGCCGGGCCTACTTCGGGCAGCTGATCCACGAGCACCCCGCCCTGGCGGAGCTGCCCCGACTGGAGATCGCCGCCTACCCCGTGGATCCCGCGCTGGAGCAGGCCTTCCTCGCGCAGGTGGACGAGGTCGTGGTCTTCGAGGAGGACTATCCCGTTCTGGAGGAACGCCTGGGCCTGCGCGGCAGCGCCAAGGTCCGCGGCCGCCTGGACGGCGCCCTGCCCCGCACGGGCGAGCTGTCCCCCCGTCTTCTGAAGGACGCCCTGGGTCTGGCGACTCCAGCCGGAAAGGCCGCCACCAGCCTCGACCTGCCGATCCGCGGGCCCCGGTTCTGCGATGGCTGCGGCCACGTGGATGCCTACGAGGCCCTGCAGGAGGCCCTCGCCAGCGTGGGCGCCCCGGCCACACGCGTCTTCGGGGACATCGGCTGCTACACCCTGGCGGCCCAGGAGCCCATGGCCGCCATCCACGCGGTGGTGGAGATGGGCGCCAGCATCAGCATGGCGGTGGGTGCGGCCCTGGCGGGCCAGACGCCCGCGGTGGCCGTCATCGGCGATTCCACCTTCGGCCACAGCGGCCTGCCCGCCCTGTTGACGGCGGCGGACGCCGGCGTGAACGTCACCGTGATGATCCTCGACAACCGGGTGGTGGGCATGACGGGCCAGCAGCCCAGCCAGGCCCTCGACCAGGTGGAGCGCATGGTGCGCGGCATGGGTGTCCCGGACGACCAGATCCAGGTGCTCCTGCCCGTGCCCAAACAGCACGATGCCAATGTCGCGGCCGTCGCGGCCGCCCTGCAGCATCCCGGCCCCTCGGTGGTGGTGTTCCGCCGGGAGTGCATCCAGTCCATCCGCCGCGGCCTCCTGAAGGACCATGACCGCCAGGAACGCGAGCGCTGCACCACCGAGGTCTGCTCATGAACGCTTCCCGCATCCACGGCATCGTCCTGTCCGGCGTCGGCGGCCAGGGGGTGCTCTCCCTCGCCCAGATCCTGCTGGAAGCCCTGCGCCGCAGCGGCCTCCACGCCCTCCAGTCCGAGATCCACGGCATGAGCCAGCGGGGCGGCAGCGTCCACGCCCAGGTCTGCTATTCGGAGGTACCCCTCAGCTCGCCCATCCTCGACGAGGGCGGCGCCGACCTCCTCATCGCCCTCGAGCCCCTGGAGGCCCTGCGCTATGTCTCCATGCTCCGCATGAACGGGCACCTCATCGTCTCCGAGGAGCCCCAGATGGACATGGCGGGCTACCCGCCCCTGGACGATATCTACGCGGCCCTCAAGGCCGTGCGGGGCGCCCACCTCATCGATACCGAAGACCTGGCCCGGCGCCTCAACCACCGCCAGGCCGGCGGCATGGCCCTGCTGGGCATGGCCTCCCGCTTCCTGCCCATCGAGGACGACATCTGGCGCGACGTCATCACCCAGCGCTTCGAAGCCAAGGGCGCCCGGGTCACCGAGAAGAACCTCGAAGCCTTCGAGGCGGGGCGCGGCCTGATCCAGGAACCGGTGGGAGCCTGACATGACCGAGACGACGGGATTCCTCCACGAGGGGCGCGCCTACGGCCTGCTCGCCGCCGCGGGCCTGCGGGTGCCGCGCCACGGCTTCCTGGAGGCCGGGCCCCTGCCCTTCGCCCCCGGCGAGCCCATCGTCCTCAAGGGCATCGCGGACCAGCTCTGGCACAAGTCGGACCGGGGCGCCGTCCACTTCGGGCCCTTCGACGAAGGGGCCCTGAAGGCCGAGGCCGCCGCCATGAAGGCCCGCGTGCCCGAGCATCCCTGGATCGGCGGACTGGTGTGCGAGAAGGTGGCCTTCAAGCGCCTGGCGGGCCTGCCCACCGAGGCCCTGGTCTCCCTGAAGCGGGATCCCGAGGCCGGCTGGCTCGTGATCTGCGGCATCGGGGGCCTTCAGGCGGATGCCTGGGCCGCCCTGGCCCCGCCCCTGATCTGGCCGCTGGCCCTCTGCACGCCGGAACAGGCCCTGGCGGACCTGCGCGAGCACTGGCTAGGCCGCACCTGGCTGGGCCGCCAGCGGGGCACCGAGGCCCTCACGGATGAAGCCAGGCTCCAGGCCTTCCTGCAGGGTCTGTGGCGGGCGGCCGAAGGCCTGGAACGCGAAGGCGTCACCCTGCTGGAGCTCAACCCCGTGGTGCTGGACAGCGAAGGCCTGCCCACGGCCCTGGATGGGGTGGGCACCCTCGACGCCGCCGGGGTGGAGCCGCCCGCGGTGCCCGATCCCGCCTGGTACCGGGCCCTGGTGGCCCCGCGCGACCTCGTCATCGCCGGCGTGTCCAGCCGCGAAGGCACGGTGGGACGCATCATCCTGGACAATGTCCAGCGCTCCTCCCTCCCCCCCGGGGCCATCCGCCTCATCAAGCCCGGCGCCACGGAGTTCCTGGGCCTGCCCTGCCTGGGCTCGGTCGCCGACCTGGCCGCAGCCCCCACGGACCAGCTCATCGTCTCCCTGCCCGCGCCCCTGACCCTGGAGGTGGTGGAGCAGCTCTGCCGCCAGGGCGGGGGCGCCACGGTCGTCTATGTGGTCGCCGGCGGCCTGGGCGACGGCGCCGACTGCGAGGGCCTCGGCCAGCGGCTGGTGGCCTGCCTTGACGAGCACCGCCGCGCCGGGAAGTGGACTCCCGCCCTCGTGGGCCCCAACGGCCTGGGGCTCTACAGCCCGGACCTGGACCTGAACACCCTCTTCATCCCCGACGAGAAGCTGCCCCTGCGGCCCCACTCCGGCCACGCGGCCCTGGTGAGCCAGAGCGGGGCCTTCCTCATCACGCGCCTGAGCCGCCGCCCCGAACTGGGTCTTCGCGCCGCGGTGGCCATCGGCAACCAGATGGACCTGCGCTGCTCGGACTTCCTGGCGGGCTTCGGCTCGGATCCGGCCGTGAAGGTGGTGGGCGCCTACCTGGAGGGCTTCGCCCCCGGCGACCTCAAGGCCACCTCCGAAGCCACCCGGCAGCTCCGGAAGACGGGCCGCCGCGTGGTGCTCTACAAGGGCGGCCGCAGCCAGGAGGGCATGGCCGCCGCCAGCAGCCACACCGGCGCCCTGGCGGGGGACCACGCCCTGCAGGCCGGCGTGCTGCGCCGGGCGGGCGCCATGCTCGCCGAGCGCATCGAGGCCTTCGACGCCGCCCTCACCTGGCTGGTCACCTACGCCGAGGGGACGCCCCGCCGCGTGGCCATCGTGACCAACGCGGGCTTCGAGTCCGTGGCCTCCGCCGACCTGCTGACGGGTCCCTTCCGGGGCGCCAGGCTCACCGAGGCGGAAACCAGCGCCCTGGCAGGGCTCATCGAGGCCCATGGCCTCACGGGCCTCGTGAGCGCCCGCCTGCCCCTGGACCTCACCCCCATGGCCGACGAGGCGGCCTATCTGGCCGGCACGCGCCTGCTCCTGGCCTCCGAAGCGGATGCCGTCGTCGTGGGCCTCGTGCCCCTCACCCGCCGCCTGGGCACCGCCGATCCCGCCGCCTTCGGCCCCTTCGCCAAGGCGCTGCGGGACCTGGCCCGGGAGAGCGGCAAGTGGGTCGGCGTGGCCGTGGAGGGCGGGGCGATCTACGATGCCTACCGCCAGGGCCTCCGCGAGGCCGGCCTTCCCGTCTTCCTGACCATGGAGGAGGCCCTGGAGGGACTGCGTCTGATCGCATCGGAGCCCTAGGGCAGCCGAGCGCGCCTTTCTTTCCCGGCCCCTGTGACCTTCGGCATGGCCGGGAGCCCGATCTGGGGTCAGACTCTATTTCGGACCCATGAGGACCGAAATGTCCCGATCCTTTCCCCCCATCCGCACCCTCCTACCCGCCGAGCATGGCAGCTGGTTCATGCTCGGATTCCCGCTGGTGCTGGGACTCCTGCTCCGGCCCAGCTGGCCGGGACTCAGTCTGGGGGTCGCCGCCCTGGCCTTCTTCCTGGCCCGGCCCCCGTTGCGGCGGGTACTCACCGGGCAGCGGGATCCACTCCAGGTTCGCGCCCTCCTGATGTTTGGCTGCCTGGCGGGTACCTTCGGAGCCCTGGCTCTCTGGCTTTCGGGCCTGCGGTTCCTGATTCCCCTCGTCTTCACGGCCCCGCTGGTGATCCTCGCCCTCCGGGCCGATCTCCAGCGGGCGGTGCGCTCCCTCGCCGTGGAGCTGGCGGCCCAGGGCGCCTTCGCCGGCCTGGCCGCCGCCATCGTCGTGGCCGGCGGGGGCTCGCTGCCCGGGGCCGGCCGGACCTGGCTGCTGGTGACCCTGTTGGGCGGCGCCAACCTGGCCCACGTGCGGCGGCTCCTGGGGCATGCCCACCACCTGGCCCAGGAGGAGCTGGACCGGCGCCGGATCCCAGTTCATGCCCTCCACCTGCTGCTGATCGCCGTCTCCGCCCTGCTGCTGGCCCCCCGGGGGACGGCCGGGCTCGTCTGGACGGGCTGGGCGGGCCTGCTCTACCTCCGGGCCCTGGTCCCCTACCGGCCCATTCCGGCCCGCACCCTCGGCTGGCGGGAGGGGGGTCTGAGCGCCCTGGGGCTTCTGCTCCTCTGGCGGGCCCTGCTCTGACCTGAATCACAAATGGGGCTGGACTCCGGAATCTCCGCTCCTCCCCTCCAAATCGGAAGTAATATTCCGGAATGATCTTCTCGACCGCCACCGGCTACGCCCTCCGTGCCCTCGCCGCCCTGCCCGAGGATGGGAGCTTCTGCCTGGCCAAGGATCTGTCGGCCCGCCTGGAGCTGCCCGGCCCCTACCTCGCCAAGATCCTCCAGGGTCTGGTGCAGGCCGAGATCCTCGAGTCCGTGCGGGGCCCCAAGGGGGGCTTCCGCCTACTGCGGCCTTCCCACCGGATCACCGTGGGCGAAGTCGTCATCGCCCTGGAGGGCCCGAATTCCATGGACGGCTGCATCATGGGCTTTCCCACCTGCGGCGGCGACCACCCCTGTCCCCTGCACGAGGCCTGGGGGGCCGTGAAGGCCCAGGTGGCCACCTCCATGACCGAGGCCACCATCCGGGATCTGCAGCTCATGGACCTGCGGCACCAGAAGGAAGCCAAGGACCGCCCGCCCTGCGAAAGGCCCTGACCCCCGCCCCGGACGTCAAGCCTTGAACCGCTTTTGTTTTGCCCTAGATTAGGACTCATTGGTCCGTTTCAACCGGCCGCCCGCCTCTCCGGAGCCCGTCATGAGTGTCTTCGCCGAACTCGATCTTGAGCCCCGTCCCCTCCTGGGAGCCGCCCTGGCCACGACGGCCCTCGGTGTCGCCGTGACCCTGGGCAGCCGGGGCGGGCGCTGGCTGGACCCGGCCCTCCTGGGCTACCTGCTGGCCACCCTCTTCGCCTGCTTCGGGGTCGCCTACCGCTACATCTCCTGGATCGAGCGGCCCGCCACGCGCATGTACTTCCGCCACACCCTGCGCACCCTGCGCTCGCCCCGGGTCATCAAGGCCCTGCCGAAGATGGTCCTGCTGGCCCTGGACCAGATCCTCCTCCAGCGGTTCATCGAGAAGCGGTCCCTCAAGCGCTGGGGCGCCCACGCCCTCCTGGCCTGGGGCTGCCTGCTGGGCTTCGCCGTCACCATCCCCCTGGTCTTCGGCTGGGTGCGCTTCACCAGCGACGGCCTGGACGCCACCCGCTACCAGGCCTGGGTCCTCGGCTTCCCGGCGGGTTCCTTCCCCCTCGACAGCTTCCAGGCCTTCGTCAGCTTCCACGTCCTGGATCTGGCGGCGGCCATGGTCATCGCCGGCTGCGTGCTGAGCCTCATCCGCCGCAAGCAGGACGAGGGCGACACGGCCACCCAGCGCTTCGATCTGGACCTGCTGCCCCTGGTGCTCCTCATCGCCGTGAGCATGACGGGCCTGATGCTCACCGCCTCGGAGAAGTGGCTCCAGGGCCGCAACTTCGCCACCCTGGCCTTCCTCCACGAGCTGACGGTCATCCTCCTGCTGCTGGGCCTGCCCTTCGGCAAGCTCTTCCATGTGGTGCAGCGGCCCGCCCAGGTGGGGGTGACGATCTACAAGGCCGAAGGCGAAGCTGAGGGCCGCCTGGCCTGCAAGGGCTGTGGCACGCCCTTCATCCGGGCCAACCAGCGCCGGGACCTGGAGGCCCTGTGGCAGGTGCTCGAGCTGGACGGCGCCCGGCACAGCGCCACCGTCCACCACCTGGACCTGTGCCCCAGGTGCAAGCGGCGCCTGGTGGCCAAGGCCCAGGGGGAGCGCCTCCACGGGGCCTTCGATCCCTTCGCCACGATCCCCGTGTACGCCGAGCCCATTCCCGACGCCACCTCGCTGAAGGCCTGATCATGAGCACGCTTCCCCTCTCCCAGGACCAGCTCCGCGCCCAGTTCGGCCCCCACCTCAACCTCGCCCCGCCGGGGGGCTGGCTCTCCGACCCCACGCCCGACAAGGTGGTGGAGACCCACTGCTGCTTCTGTGGCCAGCAGTGCGGCATCAAGCTCAAGGTGAAGGACAACAAGGTCATCGGCTTCGATCCCTGGGAGGAGTTCCCCTTCAACCAGGGGAAGCTCTGCCCCAAAGGCGTGAAGCGCTACCTCCAGGGCAACCACCCGGATCGGCTCACCCGGGCCATGAAGCGCACCGAGCACGGCTTCGAGCCCATGGACTGGAGCGAGGCCATGGACCGCACGGTGGCTGAGATCCAGCGCATCCAGCAGCAGCACGGCAAGGATGCCTTCGCGGTGCTGTCCGGCGTGTCCCTCACCAACGAGAAGAGCTACCTGGCCGGCAAGTTCGCCCGCCTGGGCCTCCAGACCAAGAACCTCGACTACAACGGCCGCCTCTGCATGGTGAGCGCCGGTGCGGGCAACAAGAAGGCCTTTGGCGTGGACCGCGCGGCGAACTCCTGGGCGGACATCGAGCAGGCCAAGGTGATCTGGGTGGCCGGTTCCAACGTGGCCGAGTGCTCGCCCATCACCACGGACTACATCTGGCGGGCCCGGGACAAGGGGGCCCTGCTCATCGTGGTGGATCCCCGCATCACGCCGCTGGCGCGCACCGCCGATCTGGTGCTGCCCCTGAAGCCAGGCACGGACACGGCCCTCACCAACGGCATCCTGCACCTGCTGAACAAGTGGAAGCTCATCGACTGGGACTTCGTGAACGCCCACACCAGCGGCTTCGAGCAGGCCGTCGAGGCGGTGAAGGACTGCACGCCGGAGTGGACCAGCCAGATCACGGGCCTGCCGGTGGAGGCCATCGAGAAGGCCGCCCGCATCTGGGGCGAGGCCGAGACCAGCTTCCTCCTCCACGCCCGCGGCATCGAGCACCAGAGCAAGGGCGTGGAGAACGTGCTGGGCTGCATCAACATGGTGCTGGCCACGGGCCGCATCGGGCGCCCCGGCTGCGGTTACGGCACCATCACCGGCCAGGGCAACGGCCAGGGCGGCCGCGAGCACGGCCACAAGTGCGACCAGCTGCCGGGCAACCGCGACATCAGCAACCCCGAGCACCGGAGGTACATCTGCAGCGTCTGGGGCTGCACGGATGAGGAGCTGCCGGGCGTGGGCCAGAGCGCCCAGGAGATCATGAACGCCATCCACGCCGGCGAGATCAAGGGCCTGCTGCTGCTCTGCTTCAACCCGCTGGTCTCCCTCCCGGATTCGCAGTTCACCCGCGAGGCCCTCAACAAGCTGGAGTTCTTCGTCTGCCTGGACTTCTTCCTCAGCGAGAGCGCCCAGCATGCCGACATCGTGCTGCCCTCGGCCCTGCACGAGGAGGACGAGGGCACCACCACCAGCGCCGAGGGCCGCGTCATCAAGATCAACAAGGCCGTGGACTGCCCCGGCGACGCCCGCCCCGACTGGCAGATCATGGTGGAGCTCGCCCGGCGCCTGGGCCGCGGGAAGTACTTCGACCACTTCACCAGCCCCGAGGCCATCTTCAACGAGCTGCGGGTGGCTTCCAAGGGCGGCACCGCCGACTACGCGGGCATCACCTACGAGAAGATCGTCAAGAACATGGGCGTGTTCTGGCCCTGCCCCACGGAGGACCATCCCGGCACGCCGCGGCTCTTCGAAGGGGGCCAGTTCTTCCACCCGGATGGCAAGGCGAAGTTCATCCCCACGCCCTGGCGCCCGCCCATGGAGGTGGTCGACGACGAGTACCCCATCTGGCTCACCTCGGGCCGCGTGGTCTTCCACTACCTGAGCGGCACCCAGACCCGGCGCATCGGATTCCTGGTGGAGCAGTGCCCGCACCCCTACCTGGAGATCCACCCGCGCCTGGCGGAAAAGTACGGCCTGGCGGAAGGCGACGCCGTGGAGATCACCTCCCGGCGCGGCAGCATGGTGCTGCCCGCCAAGGTGGTGAGGACCATCCGTCCCGACACCGTGTTCATCCCCTACCACTGGGCCGGGGCCCTCTCCGCCAACCGCCTCACGGCCCGGCACCTGGATCCCGTGTCGAAGATCCCCGAGTTCAAGGTGAGCGCCGTGCGGCTCAAGAAGACCACCAGGGACCAGTTCTCCCCGGAGCTGGCAGAGCTGCAGCGGATGGCCTTCGAGGCCCGCAGCGGCCAGGCCCAGATGCCCGAGCAGGTGTTCTGATGGTGCCCCAGGACTACGGCTTCTTCATCGATCCCCAGCGCTGCATCGGGTGCCGCTCCTGCGTGGGCGCCTGCGCCGAGTGCGGCACCCACCGCGGCCGGTCCATGATCCACCTGGACGAGATGGACCGCTTCGACAGCCCCCAGACCGTGCCCACAGTCTGCATGCACTGCGAGGATCCCATCTGCGCCCAGGTGTGCCCCTCGGACGCCATCAAGCGCAGCGAGGACGGCGTGGTCCACGCGGCCCAGAAGCCCCGCTGCATCGGTTGCCAGAACTGCGAACTGAGCTGCCCCTTCGGCGTGCCCATCGTGTTCTCGGGCCTGGAGCAGATGCTCAAGTGCGACCTCTGCTACGACCGCACCTCCGTGGGCCACAAGCCCATGTGCGCCACGGTCTGCCCCAGCCAGGCCCTGCTCTTCGTCCGCAAGGATGAAGTCGCCAACCTGCGCCACAACAAACCCCTGCGCGACTTCCTCATCGGCAGCGTGCGGGTCAAGACCAGGAACGCCATCATGGTGCCCGATCCGGACACGCCCCTGCACCTGGATGCGGCCCTGCTCATCGACGGAGGCCTCTGATGACCTGGTGGCGCCGCGCCTTCCCCCTGGAACTCGCCGAGGAGGGCCACTTCTCCCGCCGCGAGTTCGCCCGCTTCCTGGCCGTGGTGAGTGCCGGGTTCACCGCCGGCATCGGCTTCCTGTGGCTGCGGAAGAAGCCCCTGGAGGGCGCCTCCGACCCCGAGGCCCGGCACGCAGAGCTGCCCGTGGCCCTGGGCCTGGCCGCGGATCTGCTGCCCGGCCAGAGCCGCCTCTTCAAGTTCCGCGATGCCCACGACGCCTGCATCCTGCTCCGCACGCCCAAGGGTGAGCTGCGGGCCTACCGGCAGACCTGCACCCACCTGGGCTGCGCGGTGCGCTACGCCGGCGAGCGCCTGGAGTGCCCCTGCCACCGGGGCTTCTTCGAGCCGGATCGCGGCTTCCCCGTGCAGGGCCCGCCCAGCCGGCCCCTGGCCGCCATCGCCCTGGAGACCCGCCCCGACGGCACCCTCTGGGCCGTGGGCGAGCTGCCCAAGCCCACCCTGGAATCCCTCGACCACCGCGCAGCCTGCCCCCGCGAGAAGGCGGAGGTGTCCGCATGAACACGCCCCGCGTCCGCATCTCTCCCGCCGCTTTAGGCGTCATCCTCGTGCTGCTGGTGATCCAGCTCTATCTCTTCGAGACCGTACTCGGCGCCGTCCTCGACGGCCAGCGCAGCGTCCTCCCCGGCGCCTTCTTCGTCTCTCTGGCCCTCAGCGCCATCAGCCTCTTCCTGGCCTTCCGGAGCACCGTGGAATACGGACCGAAGGAGTAGACCCCGGCCAAGGCTCAAAAGGCGAGAAGGCAGACAAAAAAGCTCACGCGGAGGGGCGCAGGGAAGGTGGAGGATGCAGAGAAGAACGCCTTGAATGGGGCGCTTTCTCCGCATCGTCTGCTCCCTCTGCCGCCCTCCGCGTGAGTGGTTTCTTCAATCCGGTTCCATCGGATGAACGATGCGGCCTCACCCTCCCTGGGGCAGTTCCTGGGCCGGGTTGGCGTCCTTCATGAAGACGGGCCAGCAGGCCAGGTGGCCGAGGCCCAGCTGGAGGAGGATGCCGCCCAACTCGGCGGGTCCGAAGGCCGGGGGCAGGCCGTGGAGGACCGGCGGCATGATCTGGAGGTAGAGGTCGAGCCAGCGACCCGCCAGGAGGATGGCGCAGGTGGCCAGCAGCACGGTCTCGCTCGTCTTGGCCTTCCGCCCGAGCAGCAGCACGAAGGGCACGCCGAAGTTCAGGATCAGGTTCAGGTAGAAGAGGGGCATCCAGCGGCCCTGCAGCAGCAGGCGCATGGGGCCGGTCTCTTCGGGCAGGTTGGCGTACCAGATGAGCAGGAACTGGCTGAGGAAGATGTAGGCCCAGAAGCAGCTGAAGGCGAACAGCAGCTTGCCCAGGTCGTGGTTCTGGGCTTTCGACACCGCCGGGAGCAGGCCCACGCGGCGCAGGACGATGGCGCTGAAGGTGACGATGGCGATGCCCTGGAGGAACATGCCCGAGAACCCGTAGATGGCCAGGATGGTGCTGGACCACACCGGCTCCAGCGACATCAGCCAGTCGAAGTTGGCCAGGGAGAAGGTGAGGCCGAAGACCAGGATGAAGGGGGCCGCGCCCTGGCCCTGGCGGGTGAGCCGGCGCCCCGTCCAGATCCAGGCTGCGAAGATGAGCGCCACCCGGCCGAAGAAGAAGGGCGGATTCAGCCACCCCAGGCGGCCCTGCAGCGCCTCGTGGGAGGCCGCGTCCGGCCGGGCCCAGGGGTAGAGGGTGGTGGCCCCGAAGGCCAGGAGCAGCATGAGGGTGCCCGCCACGGGCAGGAGGGCCGGCATGGCCCGGTGGGCCTTGAGGATGGGATCGCTCCAGCGGGCCCCCGTGATGGACTGGATGGCCAGGAGGAAGAGGCCCCCCAGGCCCACGCAGGCCAGGTTGAACGCCGTGAGCAGCAGGTTGCCCCAGCCCCGCTCCGCCTGGAGCACGAGGCCCAGGCCCAGCAATCCGGCGCCGAGCAGCACGAAGGCCCAGGCGCCGCCCCGGAGGCGCTCCCCGATGTCGGCCAGGGTGGGGATGCCGGATTTCGTGAGGTCGCGGGCGGGAACGGTGAAGGTCTCGCTCATGGCTGGGCTCCCGTGGCTTGGGCGGGTGCGACCATCGGCTTCGCGGCCTTCTGCAGCTCCCGGATGTAGAGCACCACCTGCCAGCGGTCCTCGCGGCTGAGGAGGTCGCCGTAGCCCTTCATCTTCGTGGGGCCGCCGAAGGTGGCGACGTGGAAGATGCGGCCGTCCGGCATGTCCCGCACCACGGGGGAGACGAGCAGCGTAGGCGCGAAGGCCCCCCGCGCGACGATCACGCTGCCGTTGTTGTCGCCCTCTCGCCCGTGGCAGGTGGCGCAGACCCGATCGAAGACGAGCTTGCCGCGGTTGAAGCGGGCCTGGGTGGGCTGGTAGGGGTTCTGCAGCTCGCGGCCGGCGCGCTCCGCCTCGGCCTTGCCCGGTCCGAAGGCCAGGGGTGGCTCGCCGCGGCGCGATAGGGTGTCCGGGGGCGGCGCCTGCAGCACCTTGCCACCGGGCAGCACGCCGCTGGCGTCGTAGGCCTGGGCCGAGAGGGGCGCGCCCATCCCGCCGTCCCAGGCCAGGTTCCGGCGCTGGAAGTCCCGGTTGAGCAGGGGCACCAGAAGCAGGAGGAGGAAGGCCGGGAGGCAGGCCAACAGCAGGGCGCCGACGCCCGCAGGGCGGTCCCAGAAGGATCCGTGGCGCTGGAAGCGGTCTTCCACCAGCAGGCTGGCGTCAAGGGCGCCCAGGGCCGCCAACTCGCCGGCCACGGCGGGGAACTGGACATCGGCGGCCAGTTCCGCCGCGAGGATGAAGCGGTCGTCGTTGGCCCCCGGGTGGAGGTCAGGGATGTGGAGACGGGGGCGCATGCGGGCCACGAGGAAGAAGCTGGCCACCACGCCCAGACCCGCCAGCAGCACCGTAAGCTCGAAGGCCACGGGGATGAAGGCGGGGATGGCCAGGAGGGGCTTGCCGCCCGTGATCAGGGGATAGTCGACGGCGGAGGTCCAGATCTGGAGGCCCGCGGCGAGGGCCAGGCCCAGGGCGGCGAAAGCCAGGCAGGCCCGGGGCAGCCGCGAGGGCCGCAGGCCCATGGCCTCGTCCATGCCATGCACCGGGAAGGGCGTGTAGGCGTCCAGCACGCGGTGCCCTGCGGCCCGCAGGTGCGCCACCGCGTGGAGGAGCTGCTCCGGATCCGCGAAGGAGGCGCGGAAGCGGCTGCGATGGAGGTGCTCAGTGCTCGACATGCTTCAGCACTCCTTTCACTTCGCTCGCCGCGATCATGGGCAGCACCCGGGTGAACACCAGGAACAGCGTGAAGAAGAGGCCGAAGCTGCCGATGAGGATGGCCACCTCGATGAAGGTGGGCCGGTACATGGCCCAGCTGGAGGGCAGGTAGTCGCGGTGGAGGCTGGTCACGATGATGACGAAGCGCTCGAACCACATGCCGATGTTCACGAAGATGGTGAGGATGAAGATCATCCAGGGGGTGGTCCGCACCTTCCTGAACCAGAAGAACTGGGGGCTGAGCACATTGCAGCCCACCATGGTCCAGTAGGCCCACTGGTAGGGCCCCAGGGCCCGGTTCAGGAAGACATAGCGCTCGTAGGGATTCCCGCTGTACCAGGCCGTGAAGAATTCCGTGGCGTAGGCCATGCCCACGATCATCCCCGTGGCCAGCACCACCTTGGTCATGGCCTCCAGGTGGCGGGTGGTGATGTATTCCTCCAGGCCCATGACCGAGCGGGCGATGATCATGAGGGTGAGCACCATGGCGAAGCCGCTGAACACGGCGCCCACCACGAAGTAGGGCGGGAAGATCGTCGCGTGCCAGCCGGGGATCACCGAGGTGGCGAAGTCCATGGACACGATGGTGTGCACGGAGACCACCAGGGGCGTGCTGAGGCCCGCCAGCAGCATGTACACAGTCTCGTAGCGGCTCCAGGTGCGGTTCGAGCCGTTCCACCCCAGCGAGAAGATGCTGAGGATCGTGCGCTTCAGCTTCGTCTTCGCGCGGTCCCGCTGGGTGGCCAAGTCGGGGATGAGGCCGATGTACCAGAAGGTGAGCGAGATGATGAAGTAGGTCGAGATGGCGACGACATCCCAGAGCAGCGGGCTCTTGAAGTTCACCCAGAGGGAGCCTCGGGTGTTGGGGTAGGGCGTGGCCCAGAAGGCCAGCCAGGGCCGGCCCATGTGGATGATGGGGAAGGTGCCCGCGCACATGACGGCGAAGAGCGTCATGGCCTCGGCGGCGCGGTTGATGGAGGTGCGCCAGCGCTGGCGGAAGAGGAAGAGGATGGCCGAGATCAGCGTGCCCGCGTGGCCGATGCCCACCCAGAACACGAAGTTCGTGATGTCGAAGGCCCAGCCCACCGTGCGGTTGAGGCCCCAAGTGCCGATGCCCCGGGTGAGGGTCTGGACCACGGCCCAGGCGCCCAGGGTCAGCATGGAGAGGGTGACGGCCAGGGCCAGCCACCAGCGCAGGGGTGGGCGCTGCTCCGTGGGCGCGAAGACTTCCTCCGTGACCTGGTGGTACCCCTTGTTCCCGTCGATGAGGGGCAGGTTGTGGCCGTAGCGCTCGGCCTCGGCGGCGGGGATCCCGCTGGCGGTCAGCACGTCGGCATCATGCGCCATGGTGGCCTCCCTGGTTCGCCTCTGGCGTGATGTTTCGTATCTTCGTCAGGTAGCTCACGGCGGGTCCGATGCCCAGCTCGCCCAGCACCAGGAAACGCTTGGGATCGCGCAGCACCTGGCTGATGCGGCTGTCCGGGTCCTGTGTATCACCGAAGACGATGGCCTGGGCCGGGCAGCTCTGCATGCAGGCGGGCAGGGCCTCGCCGTCCTTGAGCTCGCGACCCTCGTTCTTCGCCGTGGTCTTGGCATCCATGAGGCGCTGCACGCAGAAGGAGCACTTCTCCATGACGCCGCGGCTGCGCACGGTGACATCCGGGTTGAAGCCCAGGCGCTCCAGCTCGCTGGCGTGGGGATACTCCCACCAGTTGAAGCGGCGCACCTTGTAAGGGCAGTTGTTGGCGCAGTAGCGGGTGCCCACGCAGCGGTTGTAGACCTGCTGGTTGAGCCCCTCCTCGCTGTGCACCGTGGCCAGCACGGGGCACACGTTCTCGCAGGGGGCCTGGTCACACTGCTGGCACAGCATGGGCTGGTGCACGACGCCGGGCTCCGCCTCGGAGCCGGTGTAGTAGCGGTCGATCCGCAGCCAGTGCATCTCGCGCTTGCGCCGCACCTCGTCCCGGCCCACCACGGGGATGTTGTTCTCCACCTGGCAGCCGATCACGCAGCCGGAGCAGCCCGTGCAGGCGCTGAGGTCGATGACCATGGCCCAGCGGTGGGCGCCGTGGGGATGCTCGCCGTAGACGGAAGGCCCCGGCTGCTGGTGGGGACGGGCCGATGCGGGATCCCGCAGGTAGGGCGCCAGGGCCATCTCCCGCACCAGCTCGCGGCCCTCCAGGCTGTGGTGGTCCTGGGTGCAGGCCAGGTCCACACGGCCTGATCCCCGCCGAACCTGGAGGGGTGCGGCTTCGGCGGCCAGGAAGCCCGAGGTGTAGGCCCGCCAGGGATAGGCGTTCTTCCCAACGCCGAGCCCCGCCTTGCCACCCGCCGTGCGGCCATAGCCCAGGGCCACGGCCACGGTGCGATCATCCTGGCCCGGCTGCACGACGACGGGCAGCTCCAGCTCCAGGGCGTGACCCTCGGGCCGCAGGCGCAGCAGGTCGCCCTGCTCCAGGCCAAGCTTTGCCGCCGCAGCGGGCGACACCTGGGCGTAGTTGTCCCAGGTGGCCTTGGTGATGGGATCCGGCAACTCCTGGAGGAAGGGGAGGTGGGCGTGGCGCCCGTCTCCCAGGCCCACCTTGGCGTAGAGCAGCAGCTCGTAGCCATCCTTGCGCGCGGCCCGCGGCGCGCCTTCCACGCGGCCCTCGCGGTACCGGGGCGCGGGCCCGCCGTCCACCTGTGAGGCACCCTTCTGCAGCACCGCGTTCCAGAACGTCTCGAAGTCGCCCACGGCCTTCTGCCCTGGAAACACGGCCGCCTTCCAGTGCTCGCGCAGGGCCTGGAGCGCCGGCACCGGCCGTCCGGCCCAGGCCGTGAAGCTCTCCACGGCATCACGCGTGGCGAAGAGGGGCTGGAGGAGGGGCTGGGCGAGGGAGGCGGTGCCCGCCACGGGCTCCGCGTCCCGCCAGGCCTCCAGCCAGTGGTGGTCCGGGGCCAGGTGGGTGCAGGCGGCCGCGCTCTCGTCCTCGGTCAGGGCCAGGGACACCCGCAGGGGCACCTTGGCGAAGGCGCCGGCGAAGGCCGCAGGCTGCTCGTAGACGGGGTTGCAGCCCAGCAGGATCAGGGCGGCGACCCGGCCTTCGGCCATCTCGCGGACCAGGGCTTCCAGGGCGCGGTCGTCCCCCCGCTTCTGGAGGCTGGGGCGGGCCAGATCCACGGTGGCGCCTTCGTGGCCGAGGGCATGGTTGATCCGGGCGACGAGCTCCTGGGCGCGCAGATCATGGAGGCCGCAGAGCAGGAGGCCATGGCCCCGGTGCGCCTCCAGCTCATGGGCGAGGGCCTGCGCCTTCGCCGCCAGGGCCGTCGGGAGGGCGCCTCCCTCCACGGCGAGGCCCAGGTGCCGGGCCAGAGCCTCCAGGAAGGGCACCGCCTCGGATGGCGCGAGGCGCACCCGCTCGTCGGCGTTGCTGCCCGTCAGCGAGAGGCCGCTCTCCACCTGGAGGTGCTTCGACATGGATCGCGGCTTGTCAGGCCCGCGGCGCTCGGCGTAGGCGCGGGTGAAGCCCACGGGATCGATCCAGGTGCCGAGGAAGTCCGCCTCCACGCCCACGACAAGGTCCGCCTCCTCCAGGCGGTAGTGCGGCACCAGGCGCTGGCCGTGGGTGCGCTCATACGCCGCGGCCAGGGCCGCAGTGCTGAGGGCGTCCGCTTCCACCAGGCGGCCATCCCTGAAGGTGCCGAGGAAGCCCTGCACGGCGGCGCGCAGGGTCGGACTGAGGATCGTGCCCGCCAGCACGCGGACGGCACCACCGGAGGCCTTCAGCTCGGCGAAGCGGCGCTGGAGATCCGCGTCCAGCGCGGCCCAGTCCACGGCCTTCCCGGCCAGCTTCGGCCCGCGCAGGCGGTCCTCGTCGTAGAGGCCCCGGGTCTGGGCCTGGCCCATGGCGCAGAGACCGCCGCGGCTCACGGGATGCTCCGGATTCCCCTCCAGCTTGACGGGGCGGCCGTCGCGGCTGCGGGCCAGGACGCCGCAGCCCGCGGTGCAGCCGCCGCAGGTGGTGGCGTACCACTGGGCCACGCCGGGCGTCAGGCCCTCCCGGGCGTTGAGGTAGGGCATGGCCTTCTCGACCACCTTGCTCTTGCAGCCCAGGGCCAGGCCCGCCGCGAAGCCGACCCCCGAGAAGCGGAAGAAGTCCCGGCGGCTGATCTGCCGGACGCTTTCGCCCACGGGCAGTTCGTCCTCGAACTCCGCCTTCCGCGCCCGCACCATCCCGCGCCGTTCCCCAAGGCTCTTCCAGGTCTTCATGGGATCTCCTCAGTGATGGCAGGCCGAGCAGTCGGTCGGAGCCTGGGGTGGGCGACCGGCCAAAAGCTGCTTCTGGTTCTCGGTGCGGTGGCAGGCGAGGCACTCACCCATGGTCAGGGCCATGGCCTGCTCCACGCGCTCCATGCCCTGCACTTCGCCGTGGCAGGACTGACAGGCCACGCCAGCCCGAACATGGCGGCTGTGGGGGAAGGTGACGTGGGCGGGCAGGCGGTGGATTCGGACCCATTCGAAGCCCCGGCCGCTGGCGTAGGCGTCCCGCATCTTCTGGATCTCCGGGCTGGGGTCCGACTTGCCCAGGGGCGTGCCGGCCCGGTTCAGCACGGTCTCGTGGCACTTCATGCAGGTGCTGAGGGGCGGGATGCCCGCGTGGCGGCTGTTCTCCGCCGAGGTATGGCAGAAGAGACAGTCCATCTTCAGCTCACCGGCGTGGAGGGCATGCGAATAAGGGATGGGCTGGGCGGGCTTGTAGCCGCTCTGGTCCCCGAGCAGACGCGTGTCCAGGCTCAGGGCGAAGATCATGAGCGAGGCGCCGAAGGCCACCGCGCCCGTGATGGCGACGGTCCGCATCCTCACCGGAGCCCCTTCCGGTTCCAGATCACCACCTGGGGCCTGCGCCAGTAGTAGAAGATGGGCACCACCAGGAAGTGGACGAGCCGCGTGAAGGGCAGCAGGAGGATGACCAGGAAGCCGCTCAGGAAGTGGAGCTTCACCATCCAGGGCAGGGGCGCGATGAGCTCGGGCCGGGGCGCGAGTTTGAGGAGGCTCCAGAGGTAGGGCGCGGCGTTGGTGGAGAACCAGGCGCTGCCCCAGCGATAGCGAATGGCCACGTCGATGCCACTGGCCACCTGGTAGAGCAGCACGGCCAGCAGCACGACATCCAGGGGGCTGGTCACCACCTTCACCCGCCGGTCCGTGAAGCGGCGGACGATGAGGGCCACCACGCCCACCAGGGCCAGCAGCGCCATGGAGAGCCCGGTGAGCTCCAGCAGGTAGAGCCGCAGGGGGCGGGCGTTCCAGGCCAGGATGGCCTCGGGCAGGAAGAAGGCGAACAGGTGCCCCGACAGCACCCAGAGGATGCCCCAGTGCCAGAGGCTGGAGCCCCAGAAGAGGGACTCGGTCTCCAGGAACTGGCTGGAGAGGCTGGAATAGCTGAAGGGCCGCCAGGTGAAGCGCAGGATGCTCACCACGATGGCCAGCACCAGCGCCACGTAGGGGAAGCCCACGAAGAGGAAGTTAGTCAGCACAGGCCGCCTCCGCCGGTTTGCGATTGACCGTGAAGATGAGGAAGAGGGCCTGGAGCACGTGGTGGTAGGGGCTCTCCTTGAGGGCGGGGATCACCTTCTCCAGGGCCGGCAGGAGGCAATCGTCCACCAGGTCCATGGCATCCTGGCGCTCCAGCCGCATGCCCAGGTCCAGCACGTTCGGCAGGTGGTCCGGCAGGTTCTTGCCCTCCGCGATGCCATGCTCCTGCAGGTGATGGCGCATCATGGCCATGAACTGCCCCCGCTGGTAGGTCTCGCCGAAGAGGTGCCAGCCGATGTCCAGCGTGCACTCGGGGGTGAGGTCGAAGGCCCGGGTGTAGAGCTCCTGGACCTCGCGCAGATCCAGGTCCCGCGCCACCAGGGCGAAGGCCTCCAAGTGCTCCTGGCAGGGATGCCCCGTAGCCATGGCCGCGTCCGCCAGGGAGGCCGCCAAGGCCTGCGTGCGCTCGTCGGGATAGCGCAGCAACGCACTGATGCCGGGGATGAGGTGAGTCGGAATGCGCATGATCAGAACCCCCTCTGGGGCGCCTCGCGGAAGCCGAAGCCCGCGGCCCCCTTCCGTTCCAGCGGATTGGTGAGCACCTCCACCGCCTGCTCGCGGTGGGAGGCCGGGATGACGAAGCGGTCCTCGAAGCTGCATAGGCTGGTGAGGCGGTAGATGGCTTCTGCCTGCTCGGGGTCACAATCTGCCTCGCGGAGGCCCGCCAGGGCCACCTTCAGGTCCACGTCGCCCACCTCCGTGGCGCGCTTCCAGGTGCGGATGGCCAGCATCTTCTTCATGGCGTAGCGCACGGGGGCCTCCTGCCCCGCCCCGAAGAGGCTGGCCAGGTACGACATGGGCAGCCGGGCCTGCTCCAGGGGCGCGAAGATCTCCTCCGTCGAGGTGGGATTGAGGGCCACGCCGTTTTCCATGGAGTAGGTGACGGGGCCCAGGGCCGGCACGTAGAAGAGGCTGGGGAAGGTGCGGTACTCGGGATGGGGCGCCAGGGCCAGGCCCCAGTCCTTCACGAAGCGGTAGACGGGGCTCTTCCGCGCGGATTGGAGCACCTGTTCGGTGACGCCGTTCTTCCGGGCGGACTCGATGACGGCGGGATCGTTGGGATCCGCCAGCAGGTCCCGGTGGGCGGTCACCAGCTCGGCATCCGGCTTCAGACCCGCGGCCTCGATCTTGTCGGCATCGTAGAGCAGCACGCCCATGTAGCGGATGCGGCCCACGCAGGAGTGGAAGCAGGCGGGCGCCTGGCCCGTCTCCACGCGGGGGTAGCAGAGCAGGCACTTCTCGGACTTGCCCGTGCTCCAGTTGTAGAAGACCTTCTTGTAGGGGCAGGCGGACACGCAGTAGCGCCAGCCACGGCAGACATTCTGGTTGATCAGGACGATGCCGTCCTCGCCGCGCTTGTAGATCGCGCCGCTGGGGCAGGCTGCCACGCAGGCGGGATTCGCGCAGTGGTTGCAGATGCGTGGCAGGTAGAACATCACAAGGGTCTCGATGGAGAGCAGCTGGAGCCGCTGTTCCTCGCTGAGGGCCGAGAGGTTCACGTCGTTGCGGGCGTAGAGGGGCGAGCCGCCCAGGTCGTCGTCCCAGTTGGGACCGGCCTCGATGTCGATGTACTGGCCCGTGACCTTGCTGACGGGGATGGCCGTGGGCTGGTCATCCTGCTCCGGGCCGTTGAAGAGGTCTTCGTAGCGGTAGGTCCAGGGCTCGTAGTACTCGTCCATGGTGGGCAGGGACGGCTGGTGGAAGATCTTCTGGAGGAACTTGCCCTTGGAGGTGAGACGCAGCTGGAGCTTGCCGTCCTTCACCATCCAGCCGCCCTTGTACTCCTCCTGGTTCTCCCACTGGGTGGGATAGCCGGTGCCGGGCTTGGTCTCCACGTTGTTCCACCACATGTAGTCGGCACCCTTGCGGTCCGTCCACACGTTCTTGCAGGCGATGGAGCAGGTGTGGCACCCGATGCACTTGTCCAGGTGGAACACCATCGCCACTTGAGAGCGGATATCCATCAGAGACCTCTCAGCGAAAAATCTGAAACCGCCAAATCACGCGAAAAAACGCGAAAAGGGGAAACGGGGATTTGCTTTCGCACCCTTTCGCGGTTGCTTTTTTGTTCCAGTGAATGCGTCATGGCCGCCCCTCACCAGACCAGCTGGCCGAGCTTGCGGACGTAGACCACCGTTTCGCGGTTCCCGCCGGTGGGGCCCCAGTAGTTGAAGTGGTAGCTGAACTGCCCGTAGCCACCCACCATGAGGTTCGGCTTGAGCCGTGCCCGGGTGAGGCTGTTGTTCATGCCGGCCCGTTTCATGCCCCGCAGGGGGGACTTGGGCACGCTGTAGGTGCGTTCCGTGGCGTGGTACTGGATGCAGGCGCCCTTCGGAATGCGGGCGCTGACACAGCAGCGGACCACCACCACGCCGTTGTCGTTGTGGATCTCCACCCAGTCGTTGTCCTTGAGGCCGATGGAGGCGGCGTCCTCTTCGCTGAGCCAGAGGGGATCCTGGCCCCGCGACAGAGTGGTCATGCGCTCGGTGTCGCCGTAGGTGGAGTGGATGTGCCACTTTCCGTGGGGTGTGAGGAAGTTGAGGAGGAGCGTGTTCCCCTCGCGCTTGGAGCAACTCAGGTCGCCGAGGATCTGGGCGGGTGGCGTGGGCTTGTAGGTGGGCAGGTGCTCGCCGAAGGCCAGGTAGCCCTCATGATCCAGGTAGCAGTGCTGGCGACCCGTGAGTGTCCGCCAGGGCACCATCCGCTCCACGTTGTAGGTGAAGGCCGAGTAGGGGCGCTTGTCATCCACCAGGCCAGACCAGCAGGGGCTGTTGATGACGCGGCGGGGCTGGGACAGCAGATCCTTGAAAGTGCGCCGCACGCCCCGGTAGGGCTCAGCCAGATCTTTCAAAGGCAGCCCCGTGCGCCCTTCCATGTATTGATAGGCCCGGTAGGCCAGCTCGCCGTTGGTCTCCGGCGCTAGGTGCAGCAGCGCGTTGGCGGCGTGGGTGTCCTCCTCCAGGCTGGGCCGCTTCTGGCCTTCCACCATCACCGTGGGATGCGTGTTCAGCATGTCGTCGTAGACATCCGAGATGGGGTATTTGACGCCGTGGGCGCCCAAGCCCTGCTCCCGCACCATGGGGCCGAGGGAAATGAACTTCTCGTAGACCGTCTTGTAGTCCCGCATGACCACCTTCAGCCCGGGCATGGTCTTGCCGGGGATGGCCTCGCACTCGCCGGCCATCCAGTCGCGGATGTGAGGCTGGGCGATCTCGGCGGGGGTGTCATGGGCCAGGGGCGAGGAGACGAGGTCCTCGATGGGATCGGGAAGGTGCTTGGCCGCCAGCTCGCTCACCCGCTTGGCCATGTCCCGGAAGATGTCCCAGTCGCTCTTCGATTCCCAGCAGGGCGGCACGGCCGCGGACAACGGGTTGATGAAGCTGTGCATGTCCGTGGAGTTGAGGTCGGTCTTCTCGTACCAGGTGGCCGTGGGCAGCACGATGTCGCTGTAGAGGGCCGAGGTGTCCATGCGGAAGTTGATGTCGACGACCAGATCCATCTTCCCGGTGACCGAGGGGCGCCAGGTCACATCCTTGAGGGTGCCTTCGGCCACCTCTTCGGCGATGGCATTGCTGTGGGTGCCCAGGTAGTGCTTGAGGAAGAACTCGTGGCCCTTGGCGCTGGTGCCGATGGCGTTGCCGCGCCAGATGAACCAGACGCGGGGCCAGTTCTCCTGGGCATCGGGATCCTCCACGGAGAAGCGGAGGTCCTTCTTCTTGAGGCGGTCCACGGTGCTGGCGATGATGGCGGCCTCGTCCCTGGCGCCGGCCTTGCGCGCGTCGGCCACCACGGCCATGGGGTTCTCGTTGTACTGCGGGTAGAAGGGCAGCCAGCCGCTGCGCACGGCACGGGTCTGCATGTTCATGCAGTGGCCTTCCACGAGGCTGCTGCCATCGGGCACGGTGTTGTAGGCCTTGAACTCGCGCTCGTAGCGCCACTGGTCCGAGTTGACGTAGTGCCAGCTGGGGCCGTTCTGCAGGCGGTTCACGGGCACCCAGTCCCGGGCCATGGCGATGGCGGACCAGGAGGCCACGGGCGCCAGCTTCTCCTGGCCGACGTAGTGGGCGAGGCCGCCGCCGTTGGTGCCGATGCAGCCGCAGAAGACCAGCGCGTGCTGGGCGGCGCGGTAGATGAGGTTGTTGTGGTACCAGTGGTTGATGCCGGCACCGATGATGACCGTGCACTTGCCCTTGGTCAGTTCCGCCGTGCGGGCCCACTCGCGGGCGAAGCGCAGCACGTTCTCCCGCGACAGGCCCGTGATGCGCTCCTGCCAGGCCGGCGTGTAGACGCCGGCGGCGTCGTCGTAGTCCTTGGGATAGGCGCCGCCCAGGCCACGCTCCACGCCGAACTGGGCCATGAGCAGGTCATAGACCGTGGTGACGAGGGCCGTGCCGCCGTCCGCCAGGGGAATGCGCCGCACGGGCACGCCGCGGAAGCTGGTGCTGCCATCGGCGAAGTCGTCGAACTGCACCTGCTCCGCTCCTTCGCCGAGGAACGTCAACGTCGGGGCGATGGGGCTGTCATCCTTGCCGTCCTGGAGCAGCAGGTTCCACTGGCCCTGCTTGGTGCCCCAGCGGTGGCCCACGGAGCCCTTGGGCATCTTGGGCGCGCCGCTGCCCTCGTCCCACATGAGGAACTTCCACTCGCCGTGTTCCTCGTCGGCGTACTTGGCGAGGCGCCCAGCGCGCAGCAGCTGGCCGGGGCGATAGCCGCCATCGATTTCCGTCAGTTCCACCAGGAACGGCCCGTCCGTGTAGGTCTTCTGGTAGTCCAGGAAGAAGGGCACCTGTTTCTGGTGGTGGAACTCCGTGAGGATCACATGGTTCACCGCCATCCAGAAGGCGCCGTCCTGGCCCTGGTGGACGGGCATCCACTCGTCCGCGTACTTGGCCACCTGGTTGAAGTCGGGGCTGAAGACCACCATCTTCGTGCCGTTGTGGCGGCTCTCGGCGGCGAAGTGGCAATCCGGCGTGCGGGTCATGTTCAGGTTCGAGCCCATGACGGCCAGGAACTTGGCGTTGTACCAGTCCGCGCTCTCCTGCACGTCCGTCTGCTCGCCCCACATCTCGGGGCTGCTGGGGGGAAGGTCGCAATACCAGTCGTAGAAGCTGAGGTTGGTGCCGCCCATGAGCTGGATGAACCGCGAGCCCGCGGCGTAGCTCAGCATGGACATGGCGGGGATGGGGCTGAAGCCCGCGATGCGATCCGGCCCGTGGGTCTTGATGGTGTGGATGTTGGCGGCGGCGATGAGCTCGCCCACCTGGTCCCAGGAGGCCCGGCGGAAGCCGCCCTTGCCCCGGGCGCGCTGGTAGCGCGAGCGCTTGTCGGGGTCGTTCTGGATGCTGGCCCAGGCAGCCACGGGATCCTGGTGCTTGCCCTTGGCCTCCTCCCAGAGGTCCATGAGGGCGCCCCTCAGGTAGGGGAACTTCACCCGCAGGGGGCTGTAGAGGTACCAGCTGAAGCTGATGCCGCGCTGGCAGCCGCGGGGCTCGTAGGGCGGCACCTTCTCATCCAGGAGCGGGTAGTCGACCACCTGCATCTCCCAGGTGACGATCCCTTCCTTCACATAGATGTTCCAGCCGCAGCTCCCCGTGCAGTTCACGCCGTGGGTGCTGCGCACGACCTTGTCGTGGGCCCAGCGGTTCCGGTAGAACTCCTCCCAGGAGCGGGTCTCGGGGTCGACGATGTCGGTGATCCAGTGGCTCTGCTTGCGCTCGGTCATGTCTCGGTTCCTTCTGGATCAGGCGCGTGGCTTGAGGTTGCGGCGCAGGCCCCGGAATCGTCGGCGGCCCAGGCGGCCGGCCAGCAACATGCCGGAGACGAGGCCCACGATGCCCAGGACGGGGAAGGCCATGTCCGTGCGGGCGGGGGGCTGGGCCGCGAGGCTCTTGATGAAGCTGCCCACCTGGAAGGCCTCCTCCGCCGTGAGGGGTGTCTTCTGGAACACCCCCTGCATGGTGGGGAAGGCGGGGTTCTCGATGGCCGACACCAGGCCCACGCCCAGCTTCCCGGAGGCCCCCGTGAGGTCCGGGCCCAGGCGCCCTCCCCCGAAGCCGCCCAGGCCCTGGGCGCTGTGGCAGGACAGGCAGGCGGGCGCGCCGGAGGCGAAGCGGGTGAGGCCCATGAAGAGCTGCTGGCCCTGGCGGATGTCCGCGGCCGTGGCGGCCCGGGCGATGGCCGCGGTGCCGAGGGTCTTCCCCGCGGCGGTGATGTCGTCGATGAGCTTGACGAGGGCCTGGGCCTCGGCGGCCGTCACGCCCAGATCCGGCATGCGGGTGCCGTTGAACTCCCGGAGGAGGGCGGCGGCCGTGGGATCGCCCCCGTCCAGCTGGGCCGAGGGCATCTGGATGAACTTGGTGGACCACTCGTGGGGCCGGCGCTGGCCCAGACCCTTGAGGTCGGGGCCCACCTTCCGGCCTGCGCCGATGGTGTGGCAGCTCATGCAGCTCTTGCGGAACTGGGCCTCGGCGTCCTGGGCGGCCAGGCCTGGAGCCAACATAGGGGCCAAGGCCGCGAGGACGGCCCAGGCGAGCACCTGTCGTGGCGTGATCCTGGGGAACACAACACCTCCTCGGGGGAGCAGCCGGCAAGGGCACGGCGATTTTAGGAATGATTATTCTGAAATTCGGCCAAGTATGGCGCCCCCTCCGCCCCCTGCGCAAGGGGGTTCATGTCAGAAATGGTTGAATTTTTTATTTTAAATAACATATTTATTATCAATTATTAATGATATATACTGACACTCGTCGCCATCTTGAGGTCCCATCTCCCCCTGGATCCAGCTCCGGAGGAACCCCCGGCCGGAGCGCCTTGGAAATCGCAAAATTCAGGCATGGCGCCCTTCCGTAGCCGATCTATATTCAGACTACAAATTCCTTTTACTTTTCTTCCGGAAGGTCCATGAACCATCCCCAGCCCGGCTGTCCGCATCCGCGCAGCCTCTTCCACGCCCCCACGCGCTATGCGCTGCAGGCCCTCGTGCGGATGCCCGGGGACGGGACCTACCGGCTGGCCCGGAACCTGGCCGCAGAACTGGGCCTGCCCGGCCCCTTCCTGGCCAAGATCCTCCAGGCCCTGTGCCACGCGGGGCTCCTCGAGTCCCTCCGGGGCCCCACGGGAGGGTTCCGCCTGACCCGCGCCCCGGAACACATCACGCTGCGGGAGGTGGTGCTGGCCATGGAGGGCCCGGAGCCCTTCGAGGACTGCCTGCTGGGCCACGCCGCGGTGGGCGAGGACTGCCACTGCCCCATCCGCCCCGCCTGGGACGTCCTGCAGACCCTCCTCACCCGGGTCCTGGCCCAGACCTCGCTCCGCGACCTCCAGGCGGCCCAATCCGCGCCGAACCGGCCGGAGGACCCGGATCTCGCGGTGGCCGCCCCCGTATAGATATTCGAGAGCGCGTGATCCCCATCACGATCTCCGGCCCGTCTCGCGATCTATTTTAGGATATTTAAATCTGTTTTACATCTCACCCGGAGCCGCCCATGTCGGATCGATCCCGAGCCGCCACCGCCCTGGCCATGAGCACCCTGGCCTTCACCCTCTGCTTCGCCGTGTGGACGCTGAACGGCGTCCTCGTCACCTTCCTGGTGGAGAACGGCCTCTTCCGCTGGGACACGGCCCAGATCGGCTGGCTCATCGGCATCCCAGTGCTCACGGGCTCGGTCATGCGGCTGCCCGTGGGCCTGCTCACGGACCGCTTCGGCGGGCGGAAGGTCTACACCATCCTGCTCCTACTGGCCGCCCTGCCCACCTGGCTGCTGGGCAGCGTCCAGAGTTACCGGGGTTTCCTCCTGGCTTCGCTCGGCTTCGGCCTGTCGGGCGCGGCCTTCGCCGTGGGCATCGCCTACTCCAGCGTCTGGTTCAGCAAGGCGCGCCAGGGCACGGCGCTCGGCATCTTCGGCGCGGGCAACGCGGGCTCGGCGCTCACCAGCATGGGCGCGCCCTTCCTCCTGAAGAAGCTCACGGCGGGCGGCGCGAACCTGGAGGCCTGGCGCATGCTGCCGAAGCTCTACGCCGCCGTCCTGCTGGTCATGGCCGTGGCCTTCTTCCTGCTCACCCACGAGAAGAAGGCGGAGGGCGCCCGGGGCAAGACCTTCGCCCAGATGCTCTCGCCCCTGCGCCACCTCCGTGTGTGGCGCTTCGGCCTCTACTACTTCCTGGTGTTCGGCTGCTTCGTGGCCCTGGCCCAGTGGCTGATCCCCTACTATGTGGGCGTCTACGGCATGAGCCTCGCCATGGCCGGCCTCCTGGCCTCCCTCTTCAGCCTGCCCTCGGGCCTCATCCGCGCCGCGGGAGGCTGGATGTCCGACCGCTTCGGCGCCAGGGCGGTGATGTACTGGACTTTCGGGCTCAGCATCGTGGCCTGCGCGGCGCTCATGGTGCCGCGCATGTCCATCGAGAGCCCCGGGCCTTCCGTGCTGGCCCAGGTGGGCGGCGTCGTGACGGAGGTGGCCCCCGGCCGCATCGTAGTGGGAGATACCGCCTATGCCTTCCGGACGAAGGGAAGTGAGCCGGAGATGCCGAACGAGCGCCTGCTGGTCCTCCCCCAGAGCCGCTTCTGGCAGACGCCCGCAGTCAAGGTGGGCGACCGCGTGAAAAAGAAGCAGCTGCTGGCCGCCGGCACCACCCATGTGTTCTTCCAGGCCAATGTGTGGATCTTCACCTTCCTGGTCTTCGTGGTGGGCATCGTGTGGGGCATCGGGAAGGCGGCGGTCTACCGCTACATTCCCGACTACTTCCCCGACGAGGTGGGCGTGGTGGGGGGCATCGTGGGGGTCATCGGCGGCCTGGGCGGCTTCGTGGGCCCCATCCTCTTCGGCTACCTGCTCAAGGCCACGGGTCTGTGGACCACCATGTGGCTGTTCCTCACGGTCCTGTCCGTCGTCTGCCTGGTCTGGCTCCACACCGTGGTGCGCCGCCTCACCCGCGAGCAGAATGAGACCCTCTTCACCCGCTTCGAACACCCCACGCCCTCGCCTGCCCTCGTCGGCGCCGACGCCGCCGAACCCGCCTGAGTCCGACCCGCCCTTCGCACTGGAGATCCCATGGCCAAACTCACCGAATGGAACGTCGAGGACGAGACCTTCTGGCTCGGCGGCAAGCGCATCGCCCACCGGAACCTCGCCATCTCCGTGCCCAGCCTCCTCTGCGCCTTCGCGGTGTGGATGTTCTGGTCCATCCTCACCGTCCGCATGAAGGACGCGGGCTTCCCCTTCACGGATGCCCAGCTCTTCACCCTCATCAGCATCGCGGGCCTCTCCGGCGCCACGCTGCGCATCCCCAACTCCTTCATGGTGGCCCTGGCGGGCGGACGCAACGTGGTGGCCCTCACCACGGCCATGCTCATCGCGCCGGCCCTGGGCGCGGGCATCGCCCTGCAGGACAAGGCGACGCCCTTCTCCACCTTCGCGATCCTCGCGGTGCTCTCCGGCGTGGGCGGGGGCAATTTCTCCTCCTCCATGTCCAACATCAACAGCTTCTTCCCCAAGCGCTCCGCGGGCCTGGCCCTGGGCATCAACGCAGGCATCGGCAACCTGGGCGTGAGCGTCATGCAGCTGGTGGTGCCTGCGGTGATGGGCTCGGCCCTGTTCGGCGCCCTCTCCGGCGCGCCGCACATCACGGCCCTCGGGAAGCAGATGTGGGTGCAGAACGGCGCCCTCGTGTGGCTGCCCTTCCTGGTGGTGCTGGCGGTGGCCTCCTGGTTCGGCATGCACAACCTGCCCCACCACGACAGCGACCACACGCCGGCCGCCCTCGGCAAGATCCTGGGGCTGCACCTGCCCGCCTTCGCCGCGGCGGGGCTGGTGGCCTGGATCGTGGTGCGCTACCCCAAGCTGGGCCTCGGCGCCCAGCTGGGCCTGGTGCTGCTGGCCATCGCCGTCTGCCTGGCCCTGCTCAAGCTCCTGCCCGGCAAGGTGAAGACGAGCCTCGACAAGCAGTTCGCCATCTTCCGCATGAAGCACACCTGGCTCATGACCCTGCTCTACATCATGACCTTCGGCAGCTTCATCGGGTATTCCGCCGCCTTCCCCCTGCTGCTCAAGCTCTTCTTCGGCAAGAGCGTCACCAACCCCGCCACCTACGCCTTCCTGGGCCCCCTCGTGGGCAGCCTCATCCGGCCCGTGGGCGGCTGGCTCTCGGACAAGTTCCGGGGCTCCGTCATCACCCAGTGGTCCACGGTCATCCAGATCATCGGCGCCCTGGCCGTGGCCGTGGTCATCAAGCAGGCCCAGGGGAACCCCAACCCCGCCCATCTCTTCATGCCCTTCCTCCTGAGCTTCCTGCTCCTCTTCCTGGGTTCGGGCATCGGCAACGGCAGCACCTTCCAGATGGTGCCCTTCATCTTCGAGCCCCAGTTCGCGGGCCCCGTGCTGGGCTGGACCGGCGCCATCGCGGCCTACGGCAGCTATGTCATCCCCACGGTCTTCAAGTCCCAGATCGCCGCGGGCACGGTGCAGTACGCCCTCTACGGCTTCGCGGCCTTCTACGTGGTCTGCCTCGTCATCAACTGGTGGTACTACACGCGGAAGGGCGCCGAGGTGCACTGCTGACAGTGCCCTGCAGGGGTCGTGGCGGTATCCTTCGCCCATGGCCATGAGCTGCGACCATCCCGACCTGCTGCCCCTGGACGAGGCCCTGAACCGGCTCTGGGCGGCCCTGCCCGCGCCGGCCTCGTCTGAGGTGCGGGCGGACCGGGACGACCCGGCCACGGACCTGGCGGCCATGGACGGCGTGGCCCTGCGCTCGGAGGATGGACGCGCCCCGCGCCGCCTCCTGGGCACCCTCTACGCGGGCGATGATCCGGCGGCCTTCACCGTCACGCCCGGCACCGCCGTGCGCATCATGACCGGCGCCGCCCTGCCCGCGGGCGCGGACGCCATCCTGCCCGTGGAACAGCTGCATGAGGCCGACGGCCTCATCCATCCCCAGGCGGCCCCGGAGGCCGGCGACCATGTCCGCCGCCGCGGGGGCCAGGCCCACGCCGGGGACCTGCTGCTGGCCGCGGACCAGCCCCTGAACGTGGCCCGCGCCGCGCTGCGGGCCTGGGTGGGCCGGCCCCTGCCTTCACCCACGCGGATCCGCGTGGCCGTGGCTTCCACCGGCGACGAGCTGGTGGCCGATCCGCTGCCCCACCAGATCCGCGATTCCAACGGCCCCATGCTGGCCGCCCTGGCCCACACCTTGGGGGCCGAAGTCGAGCGGCGCCCCGCCCTGCCCGATGACCCGGCGACCCTGGCGGCGGCCCTCCGGAATCCCGGCGGCGTCCGCATCCTCCTCACCTCCGGCGGCGTGAGCATGGGCGAGCACGACCACCTGCCGGCGGTGCTGAGGGACCTCGGCGCCACGGTCCTCTTCCACAAGATCCGCCTCAAGCCCGGCAAGCCCATGCTGGCGGCCCAGCTGGGCGACCTGCTGGTGCTCGGCCTGCCGGGCAACCCCGTATCCGCCTATGTCAACGCCCTGCTCTTCCTGCCCGTGGCCCTGGCCAAGCTGGAGGGCCGCGCCCAGCCCGATCCCTGGCGCCGGGCCCGCCTGGCTGCCGCGGTCAGGCACAAGGGGGACCGGCCCCTCCTGCATCCCTGCCGCCTCGTGGACGGCCAGCTCCATCCCCTGCCAGGCAAGGGCTCCGCCGACCTCGTCACCCTGGCCCAGGCCGATGCCTTCGCGTGGATCGAGGCTCCCGGCGAGGAACCGGGGGCCAAGGTCCGCTATCTGGCGGTGGTGTAGCCCCAGCTCAGAAAGCGCGAAGCGTTTTGGAACGCGGCTCAGCCCTTGGCGTACCGCTGCAGCTTCCCCAGATCCAGGATGCGCACCACGGGGAAGGTGCTCTGGATGAGGCCGAGGTCGGTCAGCAGACGCAGGGCTCGGCTGAAGGCCTCGCGGCTGGCGCCGATGCACTGGGCCAGGTCCTCCTGGGTCTCCTGGAACTCCACCAGGGACCGCATGGGGTGGGACTCGTGGGCCTCCAGCAGCAGCTGGGCCACGCGCTCGGGCACGCTGTGCAGGCTGAGGGTCTCCACCAGGGTCACCAGGTGGCGCACCTTGGCGGCGAAGTGGTGGATGAGCATCTCGGCCACCTCGGGGTGGCGGTGGACGATCTGGCGCAGGGGCGCGGAGGGGATGAGCCAGCACTCGGTCTCGCCATGGGACTCGGCACTGGAGGCGATGGAGGCGCCATCGAACACGGCCACCTCGCCCACGCAGTCCCCGACCTTGAGGAACTGGAGCACCTGGACCCGGCCCCGGCCGTCCGTGCGGAAGACCTTGAGGCCACCCTTCACCACCACATAGACGCCGGGGACGTGGTCTCCCTGCGTATAGACCCGGGCGCCATCGGGGAACCGCCGCATCTCGGCGATGCTGGCCAGTTCTTCGGCGGCGTTCATGGGCAGCCCCGCCAGGAACTCGATCCTTCTCAGATTGAGGACTGCTTGAGGCATGGGGCTCCACCAAGGCACTAGATCAGTTATCGCACATTTCCATCGGATTGTGATCCAGGTCACGCCTCCGGGAACCAAGCGACCAGTACTTTACCGCGGGGTGGGAATTTCGTCTGGTGGAATTCGTACAGGACAAGGCCCCGGCGGCATCTGCCTACCGGGGCCTTGTCCATGAGATCGCGCCTACTTCACGCGTTCCATGAAGGTGCGATCCACCGTGTTCACGCGGATCTTCTGTCCGGCCTCCATGTAGGGAGGGACGCCCACGGTGATGCCGTTGTCCAGCTTGGCGGGCTTGTAGGAGCCGGTGGCGTTGGCGTTCTTCATGACGGGATCGGTCTCGACGATCTCCAGCACGACGCTGGGCGGCAGCGTGGCGCCCATGGGCTGCCCTTCGTAGAACTCGATCTCCACCTGCATGTTCGGCTCGAGGAAGACCATGTCGTCGCCGAGGATCTCCTTGCTCACTTCCAGCTGCTCGTAGGTCTCGTTGTTCATGAAGACGAGGTTGTTGCCGTCCTCGTAGAGGAACTCCAGCATGTGCTGTTCGAGGCTGGCCTTGTCCACCTTGTCGGAGCTGCCGAAGCGGTTCTCGCGGTTGATGCCGTCCTTGAGGCGCTTCATCTTCACCTGGACCCGGGCCGGCAGGTTTCCGGGGGTCTGGTGCTCGACGCTGATGACGCGGCAGAGCTCGTTCTCGAAGTTGACGATCATCCCGGCGCGGACCTGGGTGGCGAGGATCAGAGGCATGGGAGACTCCCGAGGGTAATGGGAACTGGCTGGAAGAAGAAAAGGCCCCGATCACGATCAGGGCCTTAGCTTGGAGTGGTGGGCGTACCAGGATTCGAACCTGGGACTTCTACCGTGTGAAGGTAGCACTCTACCGCTGAGTTATACGCCCGCGGTCGACCAGAATAACCCAGGATCCGTCCGTTTCCAAGCCCGACGTCGGATCCCGGACCACGTCTGCGTGGGCGGGAGATCAGCGGGCGGTCACCTTGCGCAGGGCCCGGGCGAACCGCGGGGCCTCGTCCGCCCGCAGGCCGCAGAGGCCCACGCGCAGCCCCTCGGGCAGGGGCACCGTGAAGACGCCCTCCGCCTTGAGGCCTTCGCAGGCGGCCTCGGGATCGGCCGCGGGAGCGGTGACGAAGAACCCCCCCGTCCAGCGGAAGGCGGCCATGCCCTCGGCCTCCATGGCCGCGTCCAGGGCCCGGGCCCGGGCCGCCAGCACCTCGGACCAGTGGCGGTGCTCGGCCGCCAGGCGCGCCTGGGCCTTGCCATCCTTCGCCAGCCGCAGCAACAGGGCCTGGGGGGCCCGGGGACAGTTGGACCAGGTGCCCCGGCACGCCTGCGTGAGCGCCGCCTGCAGGGCCGGATCGGCGCACCAGGGGAAGGCCAGGGCCCCGCCGCGGCCTCCGTAGAGGGTCAGGGACTTGGACAGGGACATGGAGGCGCCCACCAGCACCCGGCCTTCGGCACCCAGGGCCGCGTAGTCCTTGAGGGCCGCGGCCACGGCCTCCGGCTCCCTCGTGTAGTCCAGGTAGGCGAGATCCAGCAGCAGGGTGACGGGCCCCAGGGCCCCCACCTCCCGCAGCAGGCCCAGGAGCGCCGCCCGGTCCGCGGCGGACAGGCTGCGCCCCGAGGGGTTGTGGCAGGGATCGTTGAGCCAGACCATGACGCGGCCCTGGGCCTTCATCTGGGCCCGCAGCGCCGCATCCCAGGCGGCGGCGTCCAGGCTCTGCCCGACCGCCGGCCAGGGCGCCGTCGCCACCCGCATGCCGTTCTCCCCCGCCATGGTGGCGTAGGGCCCCCAGTACGGGGCCGTGGTGAGGAGCGCCTGGCCCGGCTCCAGGAAGTTCCGCAGGGAGAGGGAGAGCGCACCGCTGCCTCCGGGCGTGGCGCAGGCGGCCCCCGGCCCCTCGAGGCCGGGCCAGTACCGCTGCACGAGCGCCTTCAGGAATGCGGGATCGCCGGCGATGGGCGCGTAGGGGGCCACCTCCATGGCGCCCAGTTCCCGCCACAGGTCCATCACCGTCTCATGGACCACCAGCTGGCCCGCCTCATCCAGCAGGGCGCCCACGGTGGCATTGAGGATGGATTCGCCCGCCGCCTTCCGGGCCTGGGCCTCGGTGTTCAGGGCGAAGATGGGATCGTCCGCCGGGAAGTCGCGCCGAGTGGGGATGAGCTGCTCAGTCATGCTCTAGCCTACCGTCCCGGCCCCCCCGATGGCGCAGGAGGATGTGCCAGGGCATGGCGCAGGAAGGCCGCAGGCCGGCCCGCGAGCCCTCCACCGACCTGGGCCCATGAAAAAGTCCGGGGGATGCTCAGGTCCGGCAGGGGGATCAGCTCCAGGGTGCCCCGCAGCAGCTCCCGCTGGATGCTCCAGCGGGACAGGAAGCCGATCCCCAGCCCCAGCAGGACGCAGGACTTGATGGCCTCGGTATCGCCCACCACCAGGTCCATGGCCCGGGGCCCATGGACCAGCCGCATCCTGCGCAGGGCCCGTTCCAAAACCACCCGGGTTCCGGAGCCCGGCTCGCGCCAGATGAGCGGCACCCCGGCCAGGTCCGCGGCGGTCCGCACCGCCCGGAGCCCCTCCGGCGCACGGACCGCCCGGACGGCCACCAGCTCATCCCTCAGGTAGGGCTGCAGCGACAGGCCCGGGGCCCGCGTCAGTCCTTCCACGAGGGCGAGGGGCACCCGACCCTCCCGGACCCAGGCCAGCACTTCGTCCGTGTTGCCCACCTCCAGGATCAGGGGGGCCGGCCCGCACCCGGCGGTGAAGGCCTGGAGCACCGGCGGCAGGATGTAGGCGGCCGCCGTGGTGCTGGCGCCCAGGCGCAGCTCCCCGGCGGGCGGTTCCTCGGCCTGGAGGCGTTCGGCCGCCTCCGCCAGCAGGTGGTGGACCCGGCGGGCGTAGTCCAGCAGGAGGCGGCCGGTCCCGGTGAGCTGGACGCCGGAGGCATGGCGGGTGAAGAGCGGGCGGCCCAGGTCCGCCTCCAGCTGCCGGATCTGGGCCGTCACGGCGGGCTGTGACAGGTTGAGCGCCTTGGCGGCGGCTGAGATCCGCCCCGCCTGGGCCACGACGCGGAAGGTCTCCAGCCGGCGGGGGTCGAGGTCGTCAAGCATGCGGACTCCATCCGTTATTCTGATAGGTCATCCATTATGACTATTATTTTTTTGAATCGAACGGGTCTACCTTTGAACCCCATGAAGACCCTCGCCTCCCTGCTCCTGCCCCTCGGCGCCCTCCTGGCCCTGGCCCCCTTCACGCCGGCGGCGGCGGCCCTCGTGGGCGGCGCGGCCATCGCCCTCACCGCAGGGAATCCGCGGCTGGCCCTCACCCGCACCTGGACGCACCGCCTGCTGCCCCTGGCCGTCATCGGACTGGGGGCGGACATGAACCTGCGGGCCGTGGCCAAGGCTGGCCTGCATGGCCTCGGCTATACGGCCCTGAGCCTGACCCTGGTGCTCGCCCTGGGGCTCTGGCTGGCCCGGCTGCTGAAGGTCGACCGGGAGGCCGGTCTGCTGATCTCCGTCGGCACGGCCATCTGCGGCGGCAGCGCCATCGCGGCGGTGGCGCCGGTGATCCGGGCCCGGGACCAGGCCATCTCCGTGGCCCTTGCCACGGTCTTCCTGCTGAACGCCGCGGCCCTGGTGATCTTCCCGCCCCTGGGCCACGCCACCGGACTGGGCCAGGACGCCTTCGGCCTCTGGTCCGCCCTGGCCATCCACGACACCAGCTCCGTGGTGGGCGCGGGGCTGGCCTACGGTCCCCGGGCCCTGGAGGTGGCCACCACCGTGAAGCTGGCCCGGGCCCTGTGGATCGTGCCCCTCACCCTCGGCATCGGCTGGTTCCTGGCCCGGCGCGGGCCTGCCGCCGCCGATGCGCCCCCGGTGAAGAAACCCTGGTTCATCGCCGGCTTCCTGGCCATGGCCGCCCTCGTCACGTTCGTCCCGGCCCTGCACACGCCCGGCCATCTGGTCGCGGCGGCCGCCCGGCGCGTGTTGGTGCTCACGCTCTTCCTCATCGGCGCCGGACTCAGCCGCGAGGCCCTGCGCACCGTGGGCCTGCGCCCCTTCCTCCAGGGCCTGGCGCTCTGGCTGATCGTGGGGTCGCTGGGACTCGGCGCCGTGAAGCTGGGATGGCTGACGGTGGGTTAGACTTCCCGCCTGGAGGCCGCATGATCCGCCCTTTCCAAGGCATGGTCCCCCGCATCGGCAGCCGCGTGTTCCTGGCGGACAGCGCGCTGGCGCTGGGCGACGTGACCATCGGCGACGACGCCAGCATCTGGTTCAACTGCATCCTCCGCGGGGACGTGAACTGGATCCGCATCGGCGCCCGCACCAACATCCAGGATGCCTGCTGCCTGCACGTCACCAACGGGAAGTGGCCGCTCCTCATCGAAGAGGAGGTGAGCCTCGCGCACCATGTGATGCTCCACGGCTGCACCATCCGGAAGAACGCGCTCATCGGCATGAGCACCACCATCATGGACGGCGCGGAGATCGGCGAGGGCTGCCTCGTGGCCGCGGGCAGCCTGGTACGCGAGGGCTTCCAGGCCCCGCCCCACAGCCTGGTGGCCGGCTGGCCCGCCACGGTGAAGGGGCCCCTCAGCGGGAAGCAGCGGGAGCTCGTGGCGAGCGTCTGGACCCGCTATGTGCGCTACAAGGAGGCCTACTTCGCCGACGGCTGGCCCATCGCGGAGGCCCCGGTGATCAACGCCCCGCGGCCCGGATTCGCCGAGGGGCATCCCTTCCCCTGACCGGCCTGGCTAGGGGCGCTGAGCCGCCCCTTCCGCCGGCGCGGTGACCACCTCCCAGCCGTCCTCGGTGCGGCCCTGCACCTGCTCCTGGGTGTGCGTGACGACTTCCGCCTCGAGCACGCGGTCCTGCCCGCCCCGCTTGACCACGGCCCGGAACTTCACGGACCAGACGGTGACGCCGCCCTCCTGCTCCCGGGCCGGATGGACCATCACCGTGCCCAGCGGACCGGAGGTGCCCCGCTGCAGGCCGGGAGCCGAGGGAACCACGGGGTTTTTGAGGGCGACGACCGCCGGGTCGGCGACGAGGAGCTGGATGATGGCTTCCGGGGAGGGCGGCTGGCCTGGCGCCTTCGCCAGGGCCGCCTGCACCTCTGCATCGGCGCGGATCCGTGCCACATCCAGGTTGGCCTGGACGGCGATCTCCCGGGCGCGTTCCCGCTGGCCCAGCATGGCCGGGATGGCGATGGCGCCCACGATGCCCAGGAACGGGAGCATCAGCAGCGGGAGCACCAGCCCGATGATCCCCGTGACGAGTCCCGTGGCCGGAACGGGCTGGTACCGCCCCGGCTCCGCCTTGGCCAGGCGCTTGGCCTTGGCCTGCTGCACCAGGGCGACGATGCCCAGGATGATCGCCACGGGGATGCCCACGCAGGTGAGCGCGAAGACGATGGCGAGGATGCCGCACAGCTTGGCGGCCTTGGCGCCCGGGGCCGGGACGGGGGCGGACGTCGGGAAGGCGTCGGACATGGAGATCTCCAATGGGGGTGGCCCCAGCTTCCCAGAAGGCGCCCCTTTCCGGAAGTTCAACCCTCCCGCTGGTGGACGGGCTGGGCTAGACTCTCCGGATCATGTCCCCCCTGCTGATCCTCCGCGTCCACGCCGATCTGCGCCTTGGGCTGGGCCATGTGGCCCGCGCCCTCGCCCTCCAGGAAGCCTGGCGTGCCCTGGGCGGCCAGGCCTGCATCGCCGTGTCGGGCGATGACAGGGCCCGGCGCGTGGGCGGCGGCACGCACCCCTTCCTGGACCAGCCCCTGCCCTGCGAGGCCACCTACCTGGGCGAGTCCATCCACGCCCCGCTGCCGGCCCCACTGAAGGCCCGCGCCGCGGCAGTGCTCGTGGACCAGTGGGACACCAGCGCCGACTTCCTCCAGGCCCTGCGGCCCCTGAAGGTGGCGGTGATGGAGGACGACACGGACGCCCACGAGACCGCGGACCTGCTCTTCCAGCCCTTCCTGGAGGGCGTGCGCTGGCCGGACCATCCCGTGAAGGTCGTGGACGGGCGCAAGGTGCGCCCCTACGAGACGACCTCCGGCGCCTGCCGCGTGGTGCGCGGCTCCAACTTCATCGTGGTGGACAAGGCGGCGCTGGAGCTGCGACCCAAGCGGGTGCCCCTCCAGCCGCTGGCGGTCCACAAGCTGCTCATCACCTTCGGTGGCAGCGATGGTCCGAATCTGGCGCAGAAGGCCTTCGACACCCTCGCGCGCCTCGTGGCCGAAGATCGCTGGCACGGCGCCTGCACCCTGCTGGCCCCGAACGGCCTCCAGGGGACGGCCTTCCCGGGCTGCACCGTGGTGAAGAGCCTCCCCGGCCTCACCCGCCGCATCCCGGACCATGACGCCATCTGGTGCTCCGCCGGCGTGACCCTGGCCGAGGCCCTGTGCATGGGCATCCCCGCCACGGTCTGGGGGCAGAACGAGCGGCAGCACAGCATTCTCGCGGACCTGGCCATGGCCAACGGCTGCTTCGACCTGGGCGTCGGCCCTGAGGCGGACCTCACCGTCGTGAGCGGGGCCCTGGCCCAATGGCTCGGGCCCGAGGGCCAGGACAACCGCCAGGAGCAGGTCCGCGACGGCATGGCCCTCGTCGATGGCCTGGGGGCGTCGCGCATCGCGCAGGAATTGTGGAAGCTGGGCGGGGGTGCCTAGAAATCCCGGCTTGACCCCCCGGCCCCTCAACGATAAGCTTTCCCTTCTGTGGACTCGCCGCCCGTAGGGTGGTGTCCCCGCAGCCCGATCCCGATTCCGGAGCAGGCCATGAGCACGTACTTCCCGAAAGCCAACGATCTGAAGCGCCAGTGGTTCCTGGTGGATGCCACCGGGATCCCCGTGGGCCGCCTGAGCACCGCGGTGGCGGATGTCCTCTCCGGCAAGAACAAGCCGACCTGGACCCCCTTCCTCGACACCGGCGACCACGTCATCGTCATCAACGCCGAGAAGGCGGTGCTGACCGGCAAGAAGGGCGTGCAGAAGTTCTACCGCCGCACCACCACCCAGCCCGGCTCCATGAAGGAAGTCCGCGCCGAGGTGATGAAGACCACCTTCCCCGAGCGCATCATCGAGAGCGCGGTCAAGGGCATGCTGCCCAAGGGCCCCCTCGGCCGGGCGATGTACCGCAAGCTCAAGGTCTATGCCGGCCCCGACCACGAGCAGGCCGCCCAGCAGCCCCAGATCCTGACCATCCAGAAGTAGAGGCGAGGAACCCATGGCCATTTCGCAGAACTACGGAACCGGTCGCCGCAAGAGCGCGGCCGCTCGCGCCTTCCTCCGTCCCGGCACTGGCAAGATCAGCGTCAACGGCCGCAGCCTCGAGAGCTACTTCCCGAACGCCGTGCTCCGCATGATGGTCCACCAGCCCCTGGTGCTGGCCGACCTCGACGGCAAGTTCGACATGATCATCAGCGTCACCGGCGGCGGCCCCGCCGGCCAGGCCTCGGCCATCCGCATGGGCATCTCCCGCGCCCTGCTCGGCTACAACGAGCAGCTGAAGTCCCTGCTGCGCGGCGCCGGTCTCCTGACCCGCGACCCCCGCATGAAGGAACGCAAGAAGCCCGGTCGCAAGGCCGCCCGTCGTCGCTTCCAGTTCAGCAAGCGCTAGTTCGTCTCTGGAAGGGGGATCCTCGGATCCCCCTTCCGTTTTTCCGGTCCGACCGAACCTCACCCTCGGCGGACGATTCGGGCGAAGGGATTCAACCCAACGCCTTTCATCCCACCCGCGGCACCTTCACCCACGCCGCTTGACCAGGGAGGCCAGCATGGCTGCCATCCAGATGAAGGAACTTCTCGAGGCCGGTGCCCACTTCGGACACCAGACCAAGCGTTGGAACCCCAAGATGAAGAAGTACATCTTCGGGGCCCGCAACAGCATCTACATCATCGACCTCCAGAAGACCCTGCGCCTCTGGAACACGGCCGCCAACTTCCTGACCAAGGCCGCCGGCGAGGGGAAGAACTTCCTCTTCGTGGCCACCAAGCCCCAGGCCCAGGAGCTGATCGCCGAGCAGGCCGCCCGCTGCGGCGCCTTCTACGTCAACAACCGCTGGCTGGGCGGCATGCTGACCAACTTCGCCACCATCAAGAAGAGCCTCGAGAAGTTCCGCGAGATCGAAGCCACCCTGGCGGATCCCGCCCGCACGGCCATGCTCTCCAAGAAGGAACTCCTCACCCTGAACCGCACCCGCCTGAAGCTGGAAGCCAGCTTCCACGGCATCCGCGACATGCGTTCGCTGCCGGACGTCATCTTCGTCATCGATCCGCACCGCGAGGACATCGCCGTCACCGAGGCCAAGAAGATCGGCATCAAGGTCGTCGGCATCGTCGACACCAACTGCGATCCCGACATGGTCGACTACGTGATCCCCGCCAATGACGATGCGATCCGCTCCATTCTGCTCTTCTCCGAGCGCGTGGCCGACTCCATCCTCGAGGGCCGCCAGTCCTTCCGCGACAAGGGCGACAGCGAGGACATGAAGAAGATGATGGCCGAAAAGATGGAAGTCGAGGGCTAGACCCTCCCCCACTACCTTCGTCAGCCATCAGAGGGTCCGCCCGCTGATGGCTGATGGTCTGAAGCCCCCACGATCCAGGAGATAACCCATGGCATTCACCGCCAATGACGTGAAGACGCTGCGCGAGAAGACCGGCCTCGGCATGATGGACTGCAAGAAGGCCCTGGAAGAGAACAACGGCGACATGGAGCAGGCCATCGAGTGGCTCCGCAAGAAGGGCATGGCCGCCTCCGCCAAGAAGGCCGACCGCATCGCCGCCGAAGGCATCGTGGAGGCCTACATCCACCCCGGCGGCCGCGTGGGCGTGCTGGTCGAAGTGAACTCCGAGACCGACTTCGTGGCCCGCAACGAGGCCTTCCAGCGCCTGGTGAAGGAAATCGCGATGCACATCGCGGCCGCCGATCCCGCGCCGCGCTTCGTCACCAAGGACGAGGTCACCCAGGACTTCCTGGAGACCGAGAAGCGCATCGCCATGGAGCAGGCCCTGGCCACCGGCAAGCCCCAGAACATCGTCGAGAAGATCGTCGAAGGCAAGATGAACAGCATCTTCAAGGAGGTCTGCCTCCTCGAACAGCCCTTCATCATGAACCCCGACCTCACCATCCAGCAGTACCTGTCCCAGAAGACGGCGGAGATCGGCGAGAAGCTCAGCATCCGCCGCTTCACCAAGTACGTCATGGGCGAGGGCCTCGAGAAGCGCAGCGAGAACTTCGCCGCCGAAGTCGCCGCCGCCAAGTAGTCTTTTCTCTGCTACAAAAAGGGCGGCCTCCGGGCCGCCCTTTTTGTAGGTAGGACCCCACGCACCCGAATCCGGTCTGGAGCCTCCATGAAATTCAAGCGCATCCTCCTCAAGCTCTCCGGCGAAGCCCTCATGGGCGAGCAGAAGTACGGCATCGACCCGGCCGTGGTGAACATGATCGCCGACCAGGTCAAGGCCATCCGGGAACTGGGCGTGGAGGTGGGCCTCGTCATCGGCGGCGGCAACATCTTCCGGGGCGTGGCAGGCGCCACCAAGGGCATGGACCGCACCACCGCGGACCACATGGGCATGCTGGCCACCATGATCAACGCGCTGGCCCTCCAGGACGCCCTGGAGCACAAGGGCGTCCACACCCGCACCCTCTCCGGCCTGGAGATGCCCAAGGTGGCCGAGAGCTACATCCGCCGCCGGGCCACCCGCCACCTGGAGAAGGGCCGCGTGGTGATCTTCGGCGCGGGCACCGGCAACCCCTACTTCAGCACCGACACCGCTGCCGCGCTGCGCGGCAACGAGATCTGCGCCGAAGTGGTGATGAAGGCCACCAATGTGGATGGCATCTACACCGCGGATCCGAAGAAGGATCCCAGCGCCACCCGCTTCGACCGCATCTGCTTCCAGGACGTGCTGGAGAAGGGCCTCCGGGTGATGGACGCCTCCGCCATCGCCCTGTGCATGGAAAACAAGCTGCCCATCCTCGTCTTCGACATGAACAAGCCCGGCAACCTCGTGGCCGCCGTGCAGGGCGAGCCCGTGGGCACCCTGGTTTCCTGAACGCCCCCGGCCCATGCTCCGGTTTCCGGATCTTCCTGATGCCGCGGTCCTCACGGACCCGGAGGCGCTGGAGCCCTTTCGCCGCGACGAATCCCACGTGCAGGGAAGCCTGCCCCTGGCCGTGGTCCTGCCCAAGGGTCCCGCCGCCCTGAAGGAGCTGGTGCGCCTCGCCAAGACCGAGGGCTTCGGCCTGGTGCCCCGGGGCGCGGGGACGGGGAAGGCCGGGGGTTGCGTGCCCACCGGCGACCGGTCCGTGGTGGTGGACTTCTCGGCCTGGCGCGGCGAGCTGCGGCTGTCGCCCCAGGACCTCTGCCTCAGCGCCCCCGCCAGCGCGCCCCTGCGCGAAGTGAAGGCCACGGCGGCGGCGGCGGGCCTCTTCTATCCGCCGGATCCGAACTCGTGGGAGAGCTGCGCTCTGGGCGGCACCCTGGCCACCAACGCTGGCGGGCCCAACGCCTGCAAGTACGGCATGACCCGCCACTGGGTGCTGTCGGTGGACGCGCTGCTGGAGGACGGCGAGGTGCACACCTTCGGCATCCATAGCGTGAAGGCCAATGCGGGCCCTGCCCTGGGCCAGCTCTTCATCGGCAGCGAAGGCATCTTCGGCTTCATCGTGGGCGCCACGCTGCGGCTCACGCCCCTGCCCCGGGAGCACGCCACCCTGCTGCTGCCGGCGACGCGCTGGGAGGATCTGCTGGACCTGCCGGGCCGCCTCGTCGGTGCGGGCTACCTGCCCAGCGCCTTCGAGTTCTTTGATCCCGCCGTGCTGGCGGAGCTTCGCGCCCATGGCCCCGACGAGGCCCGCCGCCTGCCCGGCGAGGCCCTGGCCATCCTGGAATTCGATGACCGCGGCTGCGCCTCCGCCTCCTTCCTCGAAGGCCTCATGGACCTGCTGGGTCCCATGGCCGAGCACCTGGAACTCGCCTCGGATGCGCGCCAGCGGGCGGGCATCTGGGCCGTGCGCCGCATGACCAGCTCTTTCCTGAAGGAGCGCCACCCGAAGAAGGTGAGCGAGGACATCGTGGTGCCCCGCAGCCGCCTGCGGGAGTTCTTCGCGGGCCTGGAGCGCCTGGCCATCCCGAGCGTGACCTACGGCCACCTGGGCGACGGCAACCTGCACGTGAACCTGCTGAGGGCCGGCGAGGCCGATCCCGCCGAGCTCGACCAGCAGCTCATGGACCTCTTCCGCCTCTCCCTCGGCCTCGGCGGCACGCTCAGCGGCGAGCACGGCATCGGCCTGTCCAAGCGCGACGCCTTCCTGGCCCTGTCCGACCCCGGCCAGATCCAGGTGCTCCGGGCCCTCAAGCAGGCGCTGGATCCGCAGGGCATCTTCAACCCAGGCAAAGTACTCTGAAGGGGGTTCCCATGTCCAAGCAGTCTCTGGTCCTCGGCCACCGCGGCCTGTCCGCGACGCACCTGGAGAACAGCATGGAGGCCTTCCGCGCGGCCCTGGCGGCGGGCATGGCGGGCTTCGAGCTGGACGTGCAGCCCACCCGCGACGGCGTCTGCACCATCCTCCACGACGAGGATCTGGCCCGCACCGCGAACGGCTCGGGCCTCCTCCGCAAAATGAAGGCCGCCGAACTGCCCGCCCTGAAGAACGGCGAGCCCCTGCCGCGTCTGGCGGACGCGCTGGAGCTGCCGGCGAAGCTCATCAATGTCGAGCTGAAGGGCGAGCCCGGCTGGCAGCAGGCCCTGGCCACGGTGGAGGCCGCCGAGGCCCTGGACCGCGTGCTCTTCAGCAGCTTCGAGCACAGCGAGGTCCTCCAGCTCTGGGCCGCCTGCGAAACCGCCCGCTGCGGCTTCCTGTGGGAGCTGGACGAGGCCATGGACCTCACCCCCGAGGAACTGGCCGACCTCCCGGCGGCCCTGTGGTTCCACCCGCCCCTCAAGGCCGTGAAGGCCAGACCCGAGCTGTGGGCCCCCCATGCCGACCGCCTGGCCCTCTGGGACATGAAGGTCCCCGCGGAGGCGAGGGATCTGCCGTTCGTACCTGCCGTCCTCATCGCGGACGGCATCTGAAGGGAATCGGGGCCTCCACCTCACCGATACATCCACCATGGTTCCAAAGTCTTTACACTTTGTAATCACCATCAAGAATCTTGCGGTATTCCAGATCAAACAAGATGCATAGGTATTGTTTGATCCCGGGTGGGATCTATCTTCGTCCCTGGGCTGGGCTGCAAAGCGGCTGCAGCCGCGCCCTGGCTCGCCCCGAAGGGGGCCGGGACCCATTCATTCCACCCATTTCCCTGGAGAAGCCCATGTCCTCCCGCATTGCCTCGATCCTCTTCGCCACCGCACTCGTCTTGCCCGCCATGGCGCAAAGCCCGGCCGCCAACCCCCCTGCGATCCAGATGGCCCCGGCACGCTACACCTCACCCGCCTCGGGACCCGAGATGTACCAGGCCTATTGCGCCACCTGCCACGGCTCCACGGGCCGGGGCGACGGACCTGCGGCCAAGAGCCTGAAGCATGCGGTGCCGGACCTGACCACCCTGGCCCGGCGCGGCCAGGGGCTCTTCCCCCGGGACCAGGTGGGCAGGGTGATCCTGGGCGAGGCGGGCTCCACGGGCCATGGCACCGAGGACATGCCGGAGTGGAGGCCCGTCTTCCGCAGCCTGAACAGCAGCCAGGAACCCGTCGTCCACATGCGCGTGACCAACCTGACCAAATACATCGAGAGCCTTCAGGTCAAGTGATCCGGCGCTGACCCGGCGCTGACCCGGCGGTCAGCTCAGCCTCCGCTTCAGCGCGGCCTGGTCGGCGGGGAGCGGCTCGCTCAGCAGCGGCTTCTCCAGCAGGTCGCTGAGGACCCGGGGCAGCGGAATCTCCCTGCCCAGGGTCGGCTCCAGGGACTCGCGGAACTTGGCGGGGTGGGCCGTGGCGAGGAAGATGCCCTCTTCGCCCTCCCGCAGTTGCGCCTGGAGCACGCCGCAGGCCACGGCGCCGTGGGGATCCGCCAGGTAGCCTTCGCGATCGAGGTCCAGGACCGTCTGCCGCGTCTCCGCGTCGCTGCGGACACCCCAGCGCAGGGCCGCGGCCATGGCGTCGTGGTCCCCGTGGAACAGGGCGTGGATGCGCTCCCAGTTGCTGGGGGCGCCCACGTCCATGGCGTTGGAGAGCGTGGCCACGGAGGGCCGGGGACGGTACTCGCCCGTGTCGAGGTAGTCCGGCACCACGCGGTTGGCGTTCGTGGCCACCACGAAGCGGTGGATGGGCGCGCCCGTGGCCTGGGCCAGCAGGCCCGCGTAGAGGTTGCCGAAGTTGCCGCTGGGCACGGCCACCGTCAGCGGGGCGGCACGCCGGGCCTGTGCCGCCGCCTCGTAGTAGTACAGCAGCTGCGCCAGGAGGCGCGCGATGTTGATGCTGTTGGCGGAGGTGAGCCCCAGGCCGCCGACCAGGTCGGGATCCTCGAAGGCCCCCTTCACCAGCCGCTGGCAGTCGTCGAAGGCGCCCTCCACCGCCAGGGCCAGCACATTGTCGCCGCAGGTGGCGAACTGGCGCTCCTGCAGGGGTGACACGCGGCCCGCGGGGTAGAGCACGACCACGCGCACGCCCTGCAGGCCGAGGAAGGCGCTCGCCACGGCGGCGCCGGTGTCCCCGGAGGTGGCGGTCAGCACCGTGCGCGGCTGCTCTCCCGCATCGAGGGCCAGCACCCGGGCCAGGAAGCGGGCGCCGAAGTCCTTGAAGGCCAGGGTGGGCCCGTGGAAGAGCTCCAGGGCGGAGATCCCGGGCCGCACCGGCACCAGGGGCGCCGGGAAGGTGAAGGCGGAGCGCGCCAGGTCTTCCACCGCCGTCCGGGACAGCTCATCCCCCAGGAAGCGGTGCAGGATCTCCGAGGAGCGGGAGAGGAAGTCGAGCCCCAGGAGATCTGCGGCATCAGCGAAGCGCGGGATCTCGACCGGCGCGAAGAGGCCGCCATCCGGGGCCAGGCCCACGCGGGCAGCCTCCAGGAAGGTGGCGGTGCAGGCGGCGTTCCGGGTGCTGGCGAGCTTCATGGCTGGGCCTCGAGGAAGAGGGGGCGGGACACAGGCGACAGGAGGCGGGCGCCTTCCAGATCCAAGGTGCAGACCCAGGCCCGGCTAGGCAGGCCCGCCTGGGCGAAGCCCCCCTGGAGGGCCGCGGCCACGGTGCCGGCATCCGCCTCGTCGCCGGCCACGGCGAAGATCGAGGGACCGGATCCCGACAGCGTGCACCCCAGAGCGCCAGCGGCCAGGGCCCCGGCCTGGGCGGCGCGGAAGCCCGGCACCAGGGGCGCGCGGTGGGCCTCCACCAGGGGATCGCGCAGGCAGCGGGCCAGCAGGGCCCGGTCGCCGGTGTGCAGGGCGTGGACGAAGCCCGCGAGGTTGCCCGCAAACGCCACGGTGTCGGCCCAGGCCGGACGCTCCGGCAGGGCGGCCCGGCTCCTCGCGGTGGGCAGCTGGTACTCGGGATGCGCCACCACCAGCAGCAGGTCCGCCGGCCAGGGCAGGCGCCGCGCCGCGGGCTTCCCATCCCGGCCCGGCACCGTCAGCTGCAGACCGCCCAGCAGGGAGGGCGCCACATTGTCCAGGTGGATGCCGCCGCTGGTGGAGCCCTCGGCCCGCCCCGCCAGTTCGAGCAACTCAGGAACGGAGAGGGGATCGCCGCAGAGGGCCTGGAGGGCCGCCAGGGTGGCCACGATGGAACTGGCGCTCGACCCCAGGCCGCTGGCCACCGGCAGCCGCTTCTCCAGCCGGAGGGCGAAGGGCCCCACCGCCCGGCCCTTCGCCGCCGCCGCCTCCCGGAAGAGGTCGGCGGCCCGGAGGGCCAGGTTGGGCCGGGTCTCACCGGCCAGGGCCGGGGCGAAGGGTCCTTCCAGGGTGAAGGAGGCCTCCGCCGCCGGCGCGGCATGGACCAGATCGCCCAGCAGGCTGCCGTCCAGGGGCAGGAGGGCCGCGCCCAGCAGGTCGAAGCCCGCGGCGAAGTTGCCGATGCTGGCGGGAGCGTAGGCCGTGACGCCCCCCGGCGGGTAGTCGCGATCCGTCATGCGGGCCTCCGTCGCGAAGGCCGGGCCCCTGCGGGCACCAGCCTCAGCACGTCCGCCAGCACACCGGCCGCCGTGACCTCGGCCCCGGCGCCGTAGCCGCGGATGACCATGGGGTGGGGCTGATAGCGCTCCGTGAGCAGCGCCAGGGCGTTCTCGCCGCCCTTGATGGCCATGAAGGGGTGCTCCGCGTCCACCGGCAGCAGGCCGACGCGACAGCCACTGTCCGAAAGGCTGCCCACATAGCGCAGGGTCTTCCCCTCGGCCTTCAGCGCCGCCAGGCGCTCGCGGAAGGGTGCGTCCAGCTCCGGCAGCCGGGCCATGAAGGTGGGAATGTCGCCGCTGGCGTCGAAGGACTCCGGCAGCAGGCCCTCCACCTCGACATCGGCCAGCTCCAGCTCCATGCCCAGCTCCCGGGCCAGGATGAGGAGCTTGCGCGCCACGTCCATGCCGCTGAGGTCGTCCCGGGGGTCGGGCTCGGTGAAGCCGCTCTCCTTGGCGGAGCGCACGGCCTCGGAGAGCGGCACGCCCTCGCCCAGGAGGCCCAGGATGTACGACATGGAGCCCGAGAGGATGCCCTCGGCGCGCAGCACGCGGTCGCCCGTCAGCACCAGGTTCTTCACGGTGTCGATGATGGGCAGGCCCGCGCCCACGTTGGCCTCGTAGAGGAAGCGCAGCCCCCGGCGGGAGGAGCGCTGCCGCAGCTCGCGATAGAAGGCCTGGGAGGCGCTGTTCGCCTTCTTGTTGGCCGTCACCACATGGAAGCCCGCGTCGAAGAGCTCGGGGTAGCGGCCCGCCAGCTCGCCGCTGGTGGTGCAGTCCACCAGCACCGACAGGGCCGGCGGTCCGTTGCGGACCACCGCCATCAGACGATCCAGGTCCATGGGTTCGCCCTGGGCCAGGTCCTCGCGCCAGTGGTCCAGGTCGAGACCCTTGGCATCCAGGCGCATGCGGCGGCTGGTCGCGATGGTCGCCACCCGCAGGTCGAGGCCCTGGGCCGCCAGCTTGGCCTGCTGCCGCTGGATCTGGCCCAGCAGGCTGCCGCCCACGTTGCCCGCGCCCAGGAGGTGCACCTCCACCACCACCTGGGTCTGGAAGAACCGGCGGTGGATGTGCGGCAGGGCCCGGGCGCCCTCGCCCTCCTCCACCACGGCGGAGATGATGCGCTCGCTGGCCCCCTGGGCGATGGCCACCACGTTGCAGCCCACTTCTGCCAGGGCGTCGAAGAAGGTGCCCGCCACGCCGGGCCGGGTGCGCATGCCGTCCCCCACGATGCTGAGGACGGAGAGCCCCTCGCGCAGGTCCACAGGATCCAGGAAGCCCGCCGTCAGCTCCGCGGGGAAGGCCTCCTGGATGGCCGCCACGGCGCCGGGTCCGTCGGCCTGTCTCACGGCGAAGCAGATGGAGAGCTCCGACGAGCTCTGGGTGATGAGCACCACCGAGATGCCCTTGCGGGCCAGGGCGCCGAACACGCGGCCCGCAATGCCCGGCACGCCCAGCATGCCGGGCCCCGTGAGGTTGACCACCGAAAGCCCGCGCAGGAAGGAGATGCCCCGCACGCCGCTGGGCGGGGGCGGCACGGCCTCGCGGATCACGGTGCCGGGGTGGGCGGGGTCGAAGCTGCTGCAGACCCGCACGGGGATGCCCCGCTCGCGCACGGGCGGGATGGTCTTCGGGTGGAGGACCTTGGCGCCGAAGAAGGAGAGCTCCATGGCCTCCTCGAAGCTGGCCTCCGGCAGGGGGAAGGCCTCGGGCACCAGGCGGGGGTCGGCGCTGTAGAGGCCGACCACGTCGGTCCAGATCTCCAGCAGGTCCGCGTCCAGGGCCGCGGCGGCCAGGGCCGCGCTGTGGTCGGAGCCGCCCCGCCCCAGGGACAGGATGCGCCCCTGGGCATCGCCGCCGAAGAAGCCCGGCAGCACCCAGAGGCCGCCTTCGCCGGCCTTCACCGCGGCGAACCGGGCCTCCGTCTCCGCCAGGCAGGGTCGGGCCTGGATGGGATCGCCCTCCACGCGGACATGCTCCACGGGATCCAGGTAGCGGGGCCTCAGCCCCCGGGCCGCCAGCAGAGCCACCAGGATGGCGCAGGAGGCCCGCTCGCCCAGGCTCGCCACCTGGGCCAGCACCGAGGGCGGCCCCTCCTCCAGCAGGGCCATGCCGTGGAGCAGCCTGCGGCCGAGGGCCTCCAGTCCGCCCAGCTCATCGCGAAGCGCCTGCGCGCCGGTGCCCAGATCCCCCGCCAGGGCCTCCACCACCTCGGCATGGACGGCCCGGAAGGCGTCCAGGAGCCGGTCGGCGGCCGCCCGGTCGGGCACCCGGCCCTCGTTCACCAGGAGGTTCGTCACCCCGGCCATGGCGGAGGCCACGACACAGACGCGGTGGGTGGTCCGGGCCGCGGCCACCAGGTCCGCCACGATGCGGAGGCGCGCGGCGCCGGCGACACTGGTCCCGCCGAATTTCATGACGCGGATGGGGGTGGGCTGCATGGGGACTCCGTATGGATCTATACAGAAAGCCCCGCGGGGTGCGCGGGGCCGAATCTGAAGGAAGGGTCAGGTCAGGCGCCGCGGGAAACCGGGTGCGTAATGGTACCGTTGGTGGTCATCATCTGGCAGGACAGGCCCGTACCCGTCGCGGAGATCCGCGAGGCACTGAGGAACTGTTCAGACAGTCGAACCATGTCCGACATCATCCGGGAAGACGGCGGAAAGTCAACGGGAATCCTTGGTTTGCCGCTTTAATGCCACGCGGGATCCCAGCGCCACGCTGCTGCCCAGCCACAGGCCCGAGCAGCCCACTGCTGCCAGGCCCACGGGGATCGCCAGCGCCGCGAAGGCCGTGGGGGCCCAGACGCCCAGCAGGTCGCCCCCCCGGTAGATGAAGGTGTCGATGAAGGGCTTCGACTTGTAGCGTTCCTCGGGTCCCAGCGGGATGTAGAGGATCTCCCGGGCGGGCCGGTCCACGGCGTAGTGGAGCCCCCGCCGCAGCACCTGGAAGAGCGCCATGACGCCGAAGGTGGGCCAGATCCACAGCGCGCCGAAACCGGCCAGGGTCAACACCGGCAGGATGGCGAGCACCACGGGAATGCCCAGGGCTGTGATGAGGCGGCCGGTGAGGAAGAGCTGGGTCGCCAGCGTGAGGACGTTCACCCAGAGGTCGATGCGCGCGAAGGCCGCAGTGCGCGCGGCGGTACCGCTGAAGGCATAGGCCACGATGGCGCCCTGCTGGAGGTAGAGGAAGGTGCTGGTGATGGTGAAGAGCAGCATGTAGGCGCAGATGAGCTGGAGGTAGCGCGAGGTGCCGATGAGGCGCAGGCCCTCCAGCAGGCCGGGGCCCGGCTCGCGCGCGCCGTGGGCCTCGTGGCCCAGTGCGAAAAGCTCCGCCAGCCGCTTCACGCACTGCACGGCCAGCTCCAGCGTCAGGGCGGAGAGCAGCAGCAGAGACAGCGGCTCCACCTTCAGCGGGAGGCCGCCCAGGGCGATCCCCTTCGTGAGGGCCCCCGTCACAGCTGCGCCCGCGATGGCCCCCAGGCTGCCGCCCATGGCGATGAACCCGAAGAGCCGCTTGCCCTGCACCTCGGACCACACATCGGACATCAGCCCCCAGAACACGGACACCACGAAGAGGTTGAAGACGCTGAGCCAGATGTAGAAGGCATAGCCCAGGGCCGCCCCGCCGTGGCCCGGCAGCAGACGGAAAGCCAGGAAGAAGGCCAGCATGTTGAGGGCGAAGAAGCGGTAGGCCCAGGGGATGAAGCGCCGGCGGGGCAGCCGCGAGACCAGCGCGGCGAAGGCCGGATTCGCCAGGGCCATGGCGATCAGCGTGCCGGTCATGAGCCACGGCAGCTTGTCGGCCCCGCGGGCGATGCCCATGGCCTCGCGCACGGGCCGCAGCAGGTAGTAGCCGAAGAGCAGCAGGAAGAAGTACAGCGCGGACCAGAACAGGGCCGGAGTCTCGCCCTCCTCGATCATCACGAGGCGGCGGAGCAGGCGGGCGGGCGTCATGGGGAGTCCGGAAAGATGTTGCGGATGCGAATGGAAGGAGTATATATCGATTCACGATGCATCAACGCCAGCCCTTCTGCCGGAGCTTCCCATGACCGTCTCCCGCCGCGAGTTCCTCCAATGGTCCGCCGCCGCCTCGGCCCTGGCCGCCACGGGCCTCGACCTGTCCGCCGCCCCCGCCAAGGCCGCGCCGAAGAAGATCCTCATCCTCGGCGGCACGGGCTTCCTCGGCCCCGCCACCATCGAGATCGCCCAGAGCCGCGGCCATCAGGTGACCATGTTCAACCGGGGCAAGACGCGGCCCGACCTCTTCCCTGGGGTGGAGAAGCTCCACGGCGACCGCGACCCGAAGAAGGGCGAGGGGCTGAAGGCGCTCGAAGGCCGCAGCTGGGACGCCGTCATCGACAACAGCGCCTACTACCCGCGCATGGTGGCCGCCTCGGCGGGCCTGCTGGCCCCGCGGGTGAAGCAGTACCTGATCATCTCCAGCATCAGCGCCTACCGGGAGCCCAACCCCGAGAACGGCACCGAGGACGCGCCCCTGGCCACCCTCGCCGATCCCGCCGTGGAGGAGATGGGGAAGGAATACCAGAACTACGGCGGCCTCAAGGCGCTCTGCGAGCAGGCGGCCCAGAAGGCCCTGCCCGGACGCACGGCGGTGATCCGTCCCGGCTACATCGTGGGCCCGGACGATCCCTCGGGCCGGTTCACCTACTGGCCGGTGCGCTTCGACCGGGGCGGCGAGGTGGCCGTGCCCGGCACCGCCTCCGATCCCGTGGAGATCATCGATGTGCGCGACCTGGCCGCCTGGCTGGTGCACCTGGTCGAGCAGGGCACGGTGGGCACCTTCAACGCCTGCGGCCCCGAGAAGCGCCTGGCCTGGGGCACCCTGGTGGCGGCCTTCCAGAAGGCCGGGAACCCCACCGCCAAGCCCCTGTGGATCCCCACGGACTTCCTCGCCAAGCAGAAGGACCTCGAGTTCCCCATCTGGGCCCCCTATGCGGGCGAGACGAAGGGCTTCCACACCTGGCGCAACGACCGGGCCGTGAAGGCCGGCCTTCGCTTCCGCCCGGCCCTGGACACCGTGAAGGACACCCTCGCCTGGTACAAGACCCAGGAGAAGGCGGAGAAGGGCCGCACCAAGCTCGCGGGTCCCACCGCCGAGCAGGAGGTCAAGCTGATCGCCGCCTGGCGGGAGGCCGTCAAATCCAAGGGCTGACCGGCCTGGCCATCCCTCGCGGAAGCAGCGCAACCGCCGCTCGCCGGGGCTCTGTGCGACAATGCCTCCAGCACCGATGAGTGACAAGGGACCCCATGACTTCCAAGCCTGAGAAAGCCCCCAAGAAGGAAAAGGCGAAGAAGCAGACGCCGGAGCAGCGTCTCGAGGCCATGCGCTACAACCGCATGATGTACGGCCCCACGGCGAAGGAGATGAAGCCCGCCGTGAAGAAGGTCAACTACGGGGCGGCCTACCTGGACCACCCGAAGTTCCAGAGCCTGATGACCGCCTTCAAGCGGGGGACGGCCTTCAAGTTCGAGGTCACGGACAAGGGCAAGACCTACGCCATCTCCACGGATGGGACGGACATCCTGTTCAACGGGAAGACCATCTTCTATTCCCGCCCGATGAACAAGTACGAAGACCACCTGCTCCTGGACCGCGTCTCGATGACCCAGTACCAGACGACGGACGCCCTGATCCACCTGGCCTTCGCCGTGCTGCGCAGCCTCCCGGAGCTCGCCGGGCATTCCCTGGTGTACATGCAGCACCAGTTCTACTACGGCGCGGAGCCCCTGGAAGACGGCGTGGCCCAGCAGGGGCCGAACCTCCTGCTCGGCTCGTACCGGCACAGCAAGGTCCCGGAAAAGACCAGGACCTAGACCCTCGCAGCCAGGTTCAGTTCTGGATGTAGTGCACCAGCTGGTCGATGGTGAACTTCTGGTCGGAGATGGTCTCCTTCACCAGATCGCCGATGGAGAGGATGCCCAGCACCTCGTTGTCCTCCCCGAGCACGGGCAGGTGGCGGATGTGCTTGCCGGTCATGAGGGCCATGCACTCCTCCACGGTCTCGCCGAGGGTCACGCAGCTCACCCGGTCGCTCATCACCTCCCGCACCAGGGTGTCCCGGGAGGCCTTGCCCTTGAGGACGATCTTCCGGGCATAGTCCCGCTCCGAGAAGATCCCCACCAGCCGGCCGCCTTCCAGCACCAGCAGGGCCCCGATCTCGTGCTGGGCCAGCAGCGTCAGAGCCGTGAGCACCGTGTCGTCCGGCCGCACCGACACCACGGGCGGTTTGCCTTGGATCAACTGGGCGAGTGGTCGCATGATGCCTCCCGGGCGTCGGCTGGATGATGGGTTGGGGCGCGTGGCCCTGACTATAAGACCAAGTCCGCAGCCGCGGGAGGGCGAATGCGAAGGTCGACCCTCGGGTCGGTTACGACATTGTGTCAAACAAAATGGGCAAATCCCCTTTCGGTCCGCCGCATCGCAGGCCCAGCGCTACCCTATGCCTTTGAATCGGATCGGGAGGACCTCATGGCCGTCAACCTCAAGGGACGCAGCTTTCTCACGCTGATGGACTTCACCCCGCTGGAGGTGCGCTATCTCCTCGACCTCTCGCGCGACCTGAAGGCCAAGAAGCGCATGGGCCTCCACGGCGAGGCGCTCAAGGGCAAGAACATCGTGCTGCTCTTCGAGAAGACCAGCACCCGCACCCGCTGCGCCTTCGAGGTCGGGGCGCTGGAGGAGGGCGCCCATGTCACCTTCCTGGACAGCGCCAGCTCCCAGGTGGGCAAGAAGGAATCCATCGAAGACAGCGCCAAGGTGCTGGGCCGCTTCTACGACGGCATCGAGTACCGCGGCTACAAGCAGGAAGTGGTGGAGGCCCTCGCGCAGCACAGCGGCGTGCCGGTGTGGAACGGCCTGACCGACACGGACCACCCGACGCAGATCCTCGCCGACTTCCTCACCATCGAGGAGCACGTGGCCAAGCCCCTGAACAAGGTGAAGCTGGTCTTCTGCGGCGACATCCGCAACAACATGAGCTACGCCCTGATGTACGGCGCCGCCAAGACCGGCATGCACATGGTGGCCCTGGGGCCCAAGGAGCTGGCCCCCGACCCCGCCGTGCTGGCCGCCGCCCGCAAGGCCGCCGAGGAGACCGGCGCCACCATCGAGGTCACCGATGACGTCGCCGCCGCCGTGAAGGGCGCCGATGTCCTCTACACCGACGTCTGGGCCAGCATGGGCGAGGAGGACCAGATCCCCCAGCGCGTGAAGCTGCTCACGCCCTTCAAGGTCACCCTGGAGATGGTCCAGAAGACGGGCAACCCCGATGTGAAGTTCCTCCACTGCCTGCCCGCCTTCCACGACTTCGAGACCAAGCTGGCCAAGGAGCAGAAGGCGCTCGGCCATGACATCCGCGAAGTCACCGACGAGGTCTTCCGCAGCCGCCACAGCGTGGTCTTCGACGAGGCCGAGAACCGCATGCACACCATCAAGGCGGTCATGGTGGCAACCATCGGGTAGGCCCCGGTTCCAGGTTTCCCCACAGGAGAATCGGCCCCGAACGGGGCCGATTCTCCTGGCGAAGTGCTATGGTGGGACCACTCATCCCATCCAATGGAGGCACCATGCGCCTGCGTATTCGCGGCCCTCTCTCTGGCGGCCCAGCAGCCCTCCCTGTCCGGCACCTGGACCCAGACCAAGGCCGATGACATCGCCGCTGCCATCAACAGCACCGTGGCGGACATGAACTTCATCAAGCGGCCCATCGCCCGGGGGCGGCTCACCAAGGTGAACCCCGCCTACAGGAAGGTGATGATCACGGTCTCCGACAAGGAAGTGGTCGTGAAATTCGATGAGCGGGCGCCCATCCACATGCCTCCCGGCGGCAAGGCCGCCCCCTGGACCCGCGAGGACGGCGACAAGTTCATGGTGGCCGCCCAGGTGGGCCACGATCAGATGATCCAGACCTTCAAGAACGATGAGGGTGAGCGCACCAACGTCTTCCGCATGAGTCCGGACGGCAAGTCCCTGACCATGACCGCCACCGTGAAGAGCCCCAAACTGCCCAAGCCGCTGACCTACTCGATCCAGTTCAGCCGCTAGGAGGCGCCCGACGGTCCGGGAGGTCGCGCATGAAACACGCCGCACCGCTCCTCGCGGTTCCCGTGCTTGCCCTCCTGCTCGCCTGCCGCCCGGCCACCCTGGCCCCATCGGCCCCTGACACGCCCGACACCCGGGCCGTGCTCGGCTTCCTCGAGGCCTACGGCCACCGGGACCTGGACGGCATGATGCGGCTCCTCACCGAGGATGCCGTGTTCCGGGGTTCGGGGGGAACCCTCTCCAAGCCCCAGATCCGGGCGTTCTTCCAGAGCACCTTCCGCAAGAACCCGGAGCTCCGGGTGGAGGTCGGGGCCCTGACGGTGGTCCAGGGCGCCGTCCATGTCCGCGTGAAGGTCCAGACCAACGCCATCTGGACGGACACCTGGATCTTCGAGCTGCGGGACCACAGGATCCGCGCCTACTCGCTCGCCTCCGGCGGGCGCTAGGGGCCGGTCTCGACGCGGAGGCGCCATGGGTTCATCAGCGGTTCGGGAGGCCGGCGCGGGCGACCACCGCTGGGCCCTGCTGGCTCTGACCAGCGTGGGCGCCTTCATGACGCCCCTGGACGGCTCCATCGTGGCCGTGGCGCTGCCGAAGATGGGCCCCCTCCTCAACCTGAGCTTCGCCGCCTCGCTGTGGGTGCAGGCCGCCTACCTGCTGAGCATCGCCACCCTCCTGATCCCCCTGGGCCGCCTGGCGGATCAGCATGGGCGGGTCCACTTCTACCTGGCCGGAGTCGCCCTCTTCACCCTGGCCTCCCTGGGAGCGGCCCTCAGCTGGAACGGCACCACGCTGATCCTCAGCCGGATCGTCCAGGGCATGGGCGGCGCCCTGCTGTTCGCCACCTCCGCCGCCATCGTCACCGCGGTCTTCCCCGCCCATGAGCGGGGGCGGGCCCTGGGCATCAACGTCATGGCCGTCTACCTGGGGCTCAGCGTGGGGCCACCCCTGGGCGGCTTCCTCGTGGACCATTTCGGCTGGCCCTGGATCTTCCTCGTGAACCTCCCCATCGGCCTGACGGTCTTCCTGTGGGGACGGCGGATCCTGCCGCGCCGCCCGGGTGCGGCCGGGCGGACCGCGGGCCTGGACCTGCCCGGCGCGGGGTTGCTGATCCTGCTGCTGGTGGGCCTGCTGCTGCCCCTCACCTTCGCCTCGGAATGGGGCTGGGGTGCCCGCCGCGTCTGGCTCCTGCTCGGATGCTCCGCGCTGGCCCTCGGCGCCTTCCTCGCCCGCGAATCCCGGGCCCGCACCCCATTGGTGGACCTGGCGCTCCTGCGCAGGAACCGGCTCTTCGCGGCGGCCAACCTCGCGGCCCTGCTCAACTACATGGCGCTCTACGCCATCGCCATCCTCACCGCCGTCCAGCTGCAGCTCGTGCAGGGGCGCTCCGCCCGCGTCACCGGCTGGATCATGCTCAGCCAGCCGCTCATGCAGGCCTGCCTGAGCCCCCTGGCGGGCCGCCTCAGCGATCGGGTGGGATCGCGCGTCCTGAGCACCTCCGGCATGGGGCTCGTGGCCCTGGGCATGCTCCTGCTCAGCCTCCTGAGCCGCAGCGCGGACCTGTACCCCATCGCGGCGGCGCTGGCCATCGTGGGAATCGGCATGGCCGCCTTCAGCGCGCCCAATACCAGCGCCATCATGGGCAGCGTGGACCCATCCCAGCTCAGCCTCGCGAGCGCCTTCCTCGGCACCATGCGGGTGACGGGCCAGGCGCTCAGCGTGGCCGTCCTCGGCGGCATCGCGGCGAGCCATCTCGGCCCCGGCAGCTGGCGCCTGCTGCTCCGGGCCGGCGGCTCTCCGGAGGCCGCGGGCGCCTTCGCGCAGGGCTATGCCACGGCCATGGCCACGGGAGCCGGCCTCGCGCTCCTGGGGGCCTGGGCCTCCCTCGCCCGGGGCACCCGCCCGGGCCCAACCCAGGTCACTTCGTCATCGTGATGCGGTCGAGCTCACGGCCCTCCGCATCGAGCTGACGCAGCTTCAAGGTGCGCCCGTCCACATCCAGCACCGTGAACGAGTGCCGGTCGGAGATGAAGGTGCGGGTCCAGGGCTGCCAGCTCGCCTTCGCGTCGGTCTGCCAGGGATCGTAGAGTTCGGCTCCGCCCGCACCCGTCACGAGGTGGATGATGCCCTTCGCGCGGGTGACCGTCTTCCCGTCGAAGGCTTCGTCCACGGTGAAGGTGCCAGGCACGGGTGTGCCGCGGGGACCGGCCTTCGCGGGCTTGAAGCGGAGGGGCGCCGTGCGCTGGTAGTTGTGGACATGGCCCGCCAGCACCAGATCCACGCCGTACTTCTCGAGGACCGGGCTGAGGGGGCGCATCCACTGATCGTCCATGTGGCTGCGTGAACTCTGGAACAGGGGATGGTGCAGCGCCACGATGCGCCAGGTGGCGTGCTGCGCGGCCTTCAGGTCCGCCTCCAGCCAGGCCCTCAGCGCGGGACTCTCCCAGTCCGCGTAGGCATTGGAATCCAGCACGGTCCAATGGACCTTGCCATAGTCGAAACTGAAGCTGGCCATGCGCGGGAAGGCCGGGCCGGCCGCGGCGACCACCGCATCATGGAGACCCGGGATCGCGGGCGCGGCGCCGGGATCGCCCGCCTTCAGGGCCGGGCCGTTGAGGGGCTGGGACCAGTAGGCGAAGTAGGCGGCCGCGTCCCCCAGACCCTTGAAGGGCACGTCATGGTTGCCCGGCACGCCCAGGAAGGGTACGGACCGCATCAGGGGGACCTCCTCCCCGTTGTAGGCGGGGAAGAAGCGGGTGCGGTACTCCGAGGCCCGGCCCCGACCGTAGACCAGATCCCCCACGATGAAGACGGCGTCTGGCGCCGCGGCCGCCACGGCCTTCGCAATGGCTCCCTGCTCCTTCGAACCGTTGGCCGCATCGCCGAACACGATCATCCGATGGGCGCCCGGCTTGCGGGCGTGGGCCGCTGCTTCGAACACCACCACCCCGGCCCGCTTCACGCGGTAGGGCACCTGCGCGCCAGGCGCGAGGTTCCGCAGGGTCGCCCGGTAGATGCGATGGGCCGGCAGGGGCGGCGCCTCCAGGCGCCGCCAGGTCGGCGCGGCCTGCGCGATCCAGCCCCTGGGGCCCTTCACCTCCACGAGCCAGGCCGCATCCCGGTCCTCGGTGTGCCACAGCAGATCCAGACGTTCGTTCGCCAGCACCCGCGGAGCCTCGCCCAGCTGGAGGTACGGCTTCACCAGGAAGGCGTCCTGGGCCGGGAGAAGGGCCGTGAGGAGGAGCAGCAGCAGGAGTCGCATGAAGCATTATCCCCATCTACGGAAACGGGCGCCCATGGCGCCCGTTTCCGTAGCCTGGCAGGGCAGGGACTAGTGCGCCCCGACCGTGGAGAGCAGTCGCGAACCCGTGGCGTAGCAGGTCTTGTGGGTGATGTGATGCTCGAACTCGTGGCGGAACTTCTGGAGCGCCGAGTCCATAGGGCCGCAGGCGGCATCGCCCAGGGGGCACAGGGTCCGGAGGCCGATGCGGGGCGTGAGGCTCGCCAGCAGGTCCAGATCCTCCATGCGGCCCTCGCCGTGCTCGATGCGGTGGAGCACCATCTCCATCCAGTTGCAGCCTTCGCGGCAGGGCGTGCACTGGCCGCAGCTCTCGTGGGCGTAGAAGCGGATGAGGCGGAGCGTGGCCTGCACCATGCAGGTGTCCTCGTCCATGCAGATGAGGCCGCCGGAACCGGCCATGGAGCCGCGGGCCTTCACGGTGTCGAAGTCCAGGGGGCAGTCGAAGTCCTTCTCGTCAAACATGGGGGCGCTCGCGCCGCCGGGGATGATGGCCTTGATCTTCCTGCCGGTGCTGGAGCCGCCCGCCAGCTCGTTCACGACGAAGTCCATGGGCGTGCCCAGGGGCAGCTCGAAGAGGCCGGGGCGCTTCACGTGGCCGCTGACGCCGAAGATGCGGGTGCCCGTGTTCTTGGGCGTGCCCAGCTTGGCGTACTCGGCGCCGCCCATGCGGAGGATGGGGGGCACGGCCGCGAGCGTCTCCACGTTGTTCACGGTGGTGGGCTGGCCGAAGGCGCCCTTGGCCGCCGGGAAGGGCGGCTTCACGCGGGGCTCGCCACGGCGGCCTTCCAGCGAGTTCAGCAGGGCCGTCTCTTCGCCGCAGATGTAGGCGCCGGCGCCGCGGTAGACCAGGATGTCGTAGTCCCACCCAGTGCCCAGGATGTTCTTGCCGAGGTAGCCGGCATCGCGGGCCTGCTGGATGGCGGCTTCCAGCTTCTCGACGAGCCAGAGGAACTCGCCGCGGATGTAGACGAAGCCCTTGGCGCATTGCATGGCCCAGCCGCCGATGATCATGCCTTCGATGAGCTGGTGGGGGTTGTACTCGAGGATGGCACGGTCCTTGAACGTTCCGGGCTCGCCCTCGTCCCCGTTGCAGACCAGGTAGCGGGTGAACTTCCGGTCGGCGGTGTCCTTGGGCATGAAGGACCACTTCAGGCCGCAGGGGAAGCCGGCGCCGCCGCGGCCCCGGATGCCGGAGGTCTTCATCTCCTCGACCACGGCCACGGGCTCCAGCTTCAGCGCGGCTTTCAGGGCCACATAGCCCTCGTGCTTCTGCTCGTAGGTCTTGAGGTGCCAGTTGTCGAGATCCCCCGCGCCGCGGAGCATCAGGTTCGGGAACTTGTCCGTGCCGAAACCGGGGAAGGTGTAGATCTGGGGATCGGGCTTGGTGCGGATGGCGGCCATGGATTCCCCCTACTTCGCCCAGGGGCGGTAGTCACCCCGCTTGCAGGCTTCCATCACTTCGAGGAGCTTCTTCTCGTCCACGAACTCGTCGTAGACATCGTGGTTCACCTGCACGCAGGGGCCGCTGCCGCAGCCGGCGAGGCACTCGACCTCCTCCACGCTCCACAGGCCGTCGGCGCTGGGGCCCTGGCCGGGTTTCACCCCGGTCTTCTCGCAGACCTTCTCCAGCAGCTGGGCGGCGCCGCGCAGGGCGCAGCTGATGTTGGTGCAGACCTGCAGGTGGAACCGGCCCACCGGGGCCTTCTGGTACATCGTGTAGAAGGTCGCCACGCCGAAGACGTGGCCCTCGGGGATGCCGATGGCCTGGGCCACGGCCTTCATGGCCGCGAGGCTCACGAAGCCGAACTCCCGCTGGGCGATGTGCAGGGCCGGCAGCGTGGCCGCGAGTTTGTCCGGGAATTTGGCCATGATGGCCTGGATCTCCACCAGGGCCTCGGGGCTGAATTCCTTTCGCTCGGAGTCCGGCAGCCGCTGGCCGGGGGCCAGAGGCTCGTTCGCGGTGTCGGGAGGCAAAGGATGATTCATGGGCGCGCTCGCATGAACGGCCAGTTTAGCCCAAAGAAGCAGGGGGGCGCCCCGCCAATGCGGGTGCCCCCCATCACGAACAGGACGGTCCGGTTACTTCTTGGCGGCGGGGGCGACCTTGCCGGCCTCGGCGTTCAGGCTGACGGCGACGGTCTCGCCGATGACGCCGGGGAAGGTCTTGATGCCGTACTCATTGCGGTTCAGGGTCAGGGCGCCGTCGATGAAGCCCGCGATCACGGTGCCGGGCGCCATGCCGGGCTGGGTCCCCGCGTTGGTGATGGGGAAGGTGATGCGCCGGGTCACGCCGTGCAGGGTGAAGTCGCCGGTGATCTCCAGCTTGCCCTTGGCCACTTCCTTCACGGCCGTGCTCTTGAAGGTGATGGTCGGGAACTTGGCCACGTCGAAGAAGTCGGGGGACTTCAGGTGCTTGTCCCGGGCCTCGTTGTCCGTGGTGAGGCTGGCGGCGTCGATGGTGACCTCCACGCTGGACTTGCTGATGTCGGCGGTGTCGACCTGGATGAGCCCCTCGAACTTCGTGAAGCGGCCGCTGACCTTGGCCAGCAGGTGGCTGACCTTGAAGCTCACCTCGCTGTGGACCGGGTCGATCTTGTAGGTGTCCTGACCGGCCAGGGCGGGCACGGCCGCCAGGGCGAGGGTGGCAAGCAGAACGCGGAAGGGGTGACGCATGTGACCTCCAGGGAATAGGTGTTTCACCATGCAATTCAATCTAGACCAATTTTAAGAAGTTGCAACACCTTTTTTTGAGAAATCTGTCAACCTTGGACCAGCCGGAGCGGGACCATGCACATCCAGGAAGAACTCCAGATCACCAAGCCCCTCGAGCCGGGCCACGAGGTGGCCTTGGCGCTCCTCCTGACCCGGGAGTACGTGGCCCGCCTCTTCGACCAGGCCCTCTACGAGCCCGAGGACCTCTCCGACCAGCAGTTCAATGTGCTGCGCATCCTCAAGGGGGGCGGCAAGGACGGCTACCTGGTGAAGGACATCCGCTGCCGGATGATCTACCGGTTCGCCGACGTGCCTCGCCTCGTGAACCGCCTGGAGGCCCGGGGTCTGGTGAAGCGTTGCGAGAACCCGGCGGATCGTCGGGGCAGCCGGGTGCAGATCACGCCGAAGGGCCTGGCCCTCGAGGCCCGGATGCACGACCGGCACCAGGCCCTCAGCCAGCAGGTGGACCGCTGCCTCACGGAGGACGAGCGCGCCCAGCTCCTGGCCATGCTGGAGCGTCTGCGGGACGACTACCGGACCCAGCTGGAAGCCCTGGGGAAGTAGCCAGGCTGGTGGTGGCCCTTTAGCGGTCGAGTTCGCCGGCGATGATGTTCACTCGGCGCCTTAGCGGTCCAGCTCCCCTGCAATAATATTCATGGCGCCAAGGACGGCGACGGCGTCGGCGATCAGGCAGCCCTTCACCTGGTCGTGGAAGCTGCTGAAGATGGGCAGGCAGGGGGGACGGACCCGGATGCGGTAGGGGTTCTTGCCGCCATCGCTGACGATGTAGAAGCCCAGTTCGCCATTGGCGGCCTCGGTGGCGCTGTAGACCTCGCCCACGGGCATCTCCATGCCGTGCATGATGAGCTTGAAGTGGTGGATGAGGCTTTCCATCCGGGTGTAGACCTTCTCCTTGGACGGCAAGGCGATCTTGGGGTCGTCCACGTTGACGGGACCGGGCTCGAGGCGGTCGAGCACCTGGCGGATGATGCGCAGGCTCTGGCGCATCTCCTCGATGCGGACCAGGTAGCGGTCGAACACATCCCCGGTGGTGCCCACGGGGATGTCGAAGTCGTAGGTCTCGTAGCCCAGGTAGGGCTGGGCCTTGCGGAGGTCCTGGGGGACGCCGGCGGCACGGAGGCAGGGGCCCGTGTAGCCGTAGTTCACGGCGTCCTCGGCGCTGATGGCCCCGATGCCCTTGGTGCGGTCATGCCAGATGGGGTTGTGGGTGAGCAGGCGCTCGCACTCGTCCACGGAGGCTTCGCATTCCACCAGGAAGCGCTCGCAGAGGGGCACGAACCCCTCGGGGAGGTCCCGGAAGAGGCCGCCGATGCGGGTGAAGCTGGTGTGCAGGCGCTGGCCGGCCGCCATCTCGAAGAGATCGTAGACCGTCTCGCGCTGCTTGAAGAGGTAGAGGAAGGCCGTGAAGGCGCCGATGTCCACGGCGTTCACGCCCACGCAGACGATGTGGTCGGCGATGCGGGCCAGCTCGGAGACGAGCACGCGGATCTGCTGCGCCCGCTTGGGGATCTCGATGCCGAGCAGCTTCTCCACGGCACAGGTGTAGCCCACGTTGTTCATGATGGAGCTGCAGTAGTTCAGCCGGTCCGTCAGGGGGATGAACTGCTGGTAGCTGAGGTTCTCACCCAGCTTCTCCACGCCGCGGTGGAGATACCCCATCTCCGGGGTGGCCTTTAGGATGGTCTCGCCCTCGAGCTCGAGGATGATGCGCAAGGTGCCATGGGTGGTGGGGTGCGAAGGCCCCAGGTTGACGATCATGTGATCGCCGTCGAGCTGCTGCCGGGAAAGGGCGATGGAATCCATGGTCATAAATCCTCAGCCCCGGGCCCGTTCGCCGTTGTTGTAGGGAGCGGTGCAGCCTTCCATGCAGAAGGGATCGCCGCCATCCAGGGGGAAGTCCTTGCGGAGCGCATGGCCCGGGAAGTCGTCCCAGGTGAGCAGGCGCTTCAGGTTCGGGTGCCCGTCGAAGCGGATGCCGAAGAGGTCGAAGACCTCGCGCTCGAACCAGTCGGCCGTCTTGAAGTGGCCGGTCAGGGTGGGCATGGTCTCGCCGTCGGCCACGGGCACTTTCACCCGCAGGCGCTCCTGGCTGGCCAGGTTCAGCCAGTGGTAGACCACGTCGAACCGCCCAGCGGCGGCGCCGCCTTCGGCATTCGGCCGCTCCGGCCAATCCACCGCCGTGATGTCCACCAGGAACTGGAAGCCTTCGCGGTGGAGCAGGTCCACCAGGGGCAGGAAGCTGGCCTTCGCCACCACGATGGTCTGGTCGCCCCGGAAGTCGTGGCGGTCCGTGACGGCGCCCGGCAGCTGTGCGTCGATGTGCTCGATGATCATGGTCCGCCCCGCCTAGAAGATCGTGCCCGCGCCGCGCTCCGCGGCATCCATCAGCATGTTGCGGATGGTCTGCTGACCCGTGAGGCCCGTTTCCGCCTGGAGGGCGTCCTGCCGGGCCAGGCTCTCGTAGAAGCGCGCGATGTGCTCCTTGCGCATGGAGAGCGATTCCTTCTCGATCTTCTCCTGCAGCTTCATCACGCCGTAGATCATGCTCTCGGGCCGGGGCGGGCAGCCGGGGACGTAGACGTCCACGGGGATCACCCGGTCCACGCCCTGCAGGGTGGCGTAGGTGCGGTACATGCCGCCCGAGGAGGCGCAGACGCCCACGCTGATCACCCACTTGGGCTCGGCCATCTGGGCGTAGATGGTTCGTAGCACGGGGGCCATCTTGTTGGTGACCGTGCCGAGGATCAGCATCATGTCGCTCTGCCGGGGGCTGAAGCGCATGGCCTCGGCGCCGAACCGGCTCATGTCGTACTTGGACGCCATCATGCTCATGAACTCGATGGCGCAGCAGGCGGTGCCGAAGGGCAGCGGCCAGAGGCTGTTCTTGCGACCCCAGTTGACCACCGCATCCAGGCGGGTGGTCACCACCGCGTCGTTGATGTTCATCTCGGCCATGTCAGCGCTCCCACTCGAAGGCGCCCTTCCCCCAGGCGTAGATGAAGCCCACCAGCAGGGTGGCCATGAAGCTGAGCATGGCGGCGAAGGTCCAGAGGGCATGCTTGAAGTTCACGGCCCAGGGCAGCAGGAACGCCGCTTCCACGTCGAACAGGATGAAGAGCATGGCCGTGAGGTAGAACTTCACGGAGTACTTGTGCCGGGCCCCCTCCTGCTGGGCCGGCACGCCGCATTCGTAGGGCCTCAGCTTGGCCTCCTGCGGGTTGTTGGGCTTGAGCAGGGGCAGCACCTTGCCGGACAGCACGAGGATGGCGATGGCCGTCACGGCGGCGACCAGCAGCAGGATCAGGACCGGCAGGAAGGGCGATGCGGGATGGGCCATGGCGCTCTCGGGCGGAGGGTTCCGCGAGAATCCAGCTTAGCGCCCTTTGCAGATCCCGAAACCGTGCCAATATCACAACCCCACCGGGCCCTCCGGTTAGGGATAGAATCAATCTCCCCACCGTCCTGCCGGGATTGTCATGAGCGACCTGAAGCTGCGCGTCAAAGAGATGATCATCGAGCGCCTCAAGCTCGAAGGCATGACCCCGGACCAGATCGAGGACCAGGCCCCCCTGTTCGGGGACGGGCTGGGGCTCGACTCCATCGACGCCCTGGAGCTCGTCCTCGGCATCGAACAGGTGTTCGGCGTGAAGATCGAGGACGAGGCCGCGGGCCTGAAGGCCTTCAAGTCCGTCCAGGCCCTCACGGAGTTCATCGCCGAGCACGCCAAGGCGTGAAACCGCCCATGACGGACATCCCGGCCCACCTGCCGCACCGCTACCCCTTTCTCCTGGTGGACCGGGTGCTGGAGCGCGAACCGGGCGTGCGCGTGGTGGCGGAGAAGCTCGTCACCAACGGGGAGCCCTACCTCCAGGGGCACTTCGAAGGCCGCCCGCTGGTGCCCGGCGTGCTGCTCCTGGAGATGCTGGCCCAGGCCGGCGGCTTCCTGGAGGCCGGGACCCTCCATGGGGCCGGCATCTTCCTGGCCGGCGTGCGGGATGCCCGGTTCCAGGCCCCCGCCTTCCCCGGCGACCGGCTGCGCCTGGAGGTGACCTCGGAAGGCGCCTTTGCCGGATTGATGAAGCTGAACGGCGCCGTGACCTGCGAAGGCCGGTCCATCTGCACAGCCTCCCTGCTGGTGAAGCGCCTATGATCCGCGTCGTCGTGTCGGGCCTGGGCATCGTGAGTTCGCTGGCCCTGGACCGCGAGGACACCTGGTCGGCCATGCTCGAGGGCCGCGACGGCCTGGGGGCCCTCACCCGACTGGACCTGCCCGCAGAACCGGCCCAGATCGCCGGCCAGGTGCCCCTCACGCCCCTCCGGCACCAGTCGCTTTGCGTGCGCATGGCCCTCCTGGCCCTGGCGGAGGCCCTGGACGGATTCCAGCCGGGAGGCGATCCGGGCCGCATCGGTGTCTTCCAGGGCGCCAGCACCAGCGGCCTGCCCGTCGCAGAGGCCTACCTGGCCGACCGGCTGGCCGGGCGTCGTGGCCGGGCCGCCGAACCCGCCTACCAGAGCCCCTGCACGGTCACCGACGCCCTGGCCCGGGAACTCGGCGCCGAAGGCCCCCGGAGCACCATCATGAACGCCTGCTCTTCCAGTCTGCTGGCCCTGGGTCAGGCCTGGGAGCGCCTGGCCGCCGGGGAGCTGGACCTGGCCGTGGCCGGAGGCGCCGAAGGGCTCTGCCGCACCACCTACGCCGGCTTCTCCTCCCTGAAGGCCGTGGATCCCCGGAAATGCCGCCCCTTCAGCCGCGACCGGGCGGGCCTCAACCTGGGCGAGGGGGCCGTGCAGCTCCTGCTGGAACCCCTGGACCGTGCCCTTGCCCGGGGCGCCCCCATCTATGGGGAGGTGCTGGGCTACGGCGCCAGCATGGACGCCCACCACCCGACGGCTCCCCACCCCGAAGGCGAGGGCGCCGCCCGGGCCATGGCCATGGCCCTGCGTTCGGGCCGGCTGGAGCCCGTCGAGGTGGACCTCGTCTCCGCCCACGGCACCGCCACCCCCGCCAACGACGGCGCTGAGTGCCTGGCCATCCGCCGGGCCCTGGGCGCGGCGGCCGACACCGTCTCCGTCACCAGCACCAAGAGCCAGTTCGGCCATACCCTGGGCGCCGCCGGCGCCTTCGGGGCCGCCGCCGCCCTGCTGGCCCTCCGCGACCAGGCGGTGAGCCCCACCCTGCGCCTGGAGGAGCCGGATCCCATCTGCGATTTGGACTGCACGCCGTTGGCGGCGAAGGAACGCCGGATCCGCGCCGCCCTGGTGAATGCGTTCGCCTTCGGCGGCAACAACGTGTCGCTGGCGCTCCGGCGCTGGGAGGGGCGATGAGCGGCGCCCTGGCCATCACGGGTCTGGGACTGGTGCTGCCGTGCGGCGACGGCGTCGAGGCTGCCCGGGCCAGCTTCGCGTCGGGCACCCCCTGCTTCGGAGCGCTGCCTGAAGCGTTGGGCCACGGTCGGGGCGCCGCCTGCAGCGCGTTCAATCCCGCGGGCATCATCCCGCCCATGCAGCTGCGCCGCCTGGACCGGGCCTCGCGCTTCGCCTGGGTGGCGGCCCACCAGGCCTTCCGGGACGCCGGCCTGGATCCCCGGACCGACGCACGCATCGGGGGCGACCGCATCGCCGTGGCCGTGGGCACCATGAGCGGGGGCAGCGAGGCCAGCGAGGCCTTCATGCGGCCCTACCTCCAGCGGGGACCCGAAGGCGCCTCCCCCCTGATCTTCCCCAACACCGTGGCCAATGCCGCCAGCGGCCACCTGGCCCTGGCCTTCGGACTCAAGGGCCCCAGCGCCACCTTCGTGGATCGGGAGAACGCCACCTTCGCGGCCCTGGACCAGGCCGCCCGCTGGCTGCGCGCCGGCCTCGCGGACGTCGCCCTGGTCCTGGGCGCAGACGGCCTCTTCCCCCTGCTGCTCGACATCTGTGGCGGGGCCCGCCTGCTGGTCCGCCATGCGGATCCGGAGGTCGGATCGGGCCGGGGCTTCCTGCCGGGGGAAGGCGCCGAAGCCTTCCTGCTGGAGACAGCGGACCACGCGGAGGCGCGGGGCGCCCGCCCCCGGGCCTTCCTCCGCGCCCTGGCAGACCGCTCCGCACCGGACGCCAGCGTGGAGGGACGAACCGGCGCCCTGGCCCTGGCGGTGGCGCGGGTCCTGGGCGAAGGCCGCCCCGACCACTGGATCGGCGGCAGCAATGGCCTGGCCCGCGTAGACGCGCTGGAGGCCAGTCTGGCGGCGGCCCACCCGGACTGGCCGGGACCGCGCCACCCCAAAAACCTCTGGGGGGAATTCGGCGGCTCCGGGGGCCAACTCCTGGCCGCAGCCCTGCTTGAACCCCGGCACCGCATCCTCGTCACCGCCCCCGCCAGCTCCGGCGCCCAGTTCGCGGCACACCTCGAAGGCGTTAGGCTGGACCCGTCATGAATGCCCGCGATCAGATCAGCATCGGCAGCCAGTCCATCCTCTGGGTGGCGGGTGTGGGTGTGGGCCTGGTGACGCTGGCGTTCGTCCTCGGCGTCCAGGTGGGCAAGCAGGGGGCGGCCCTGCGGCGCCCGGCCCAGCGGGGCGTGGAGGAGGAACTGAAGGATCTCCCCGAGCCCCTGGTGGACCAGCTCAAGATCTTCGAGGGCGATGGCCCGGACAAGCTCGTGGCCACGCCGCGGGTGGATGCCACCCTTCCCCCGGCGGAACCCAAGGCAGAGCCCGCCCCCGCCGAAGCCGGAACCTGGACCCTCCAGCTGGTGGCCACCTCCGATGCGGCTGAAGCCAAGCGCGTGGCCGACAAGGCCAAGGCCGCAGGATTCCCCACCACCACCCGGAAGGACAAGGGCCAGCTGAAGGTGCGCCTGGCGAAGTCCGCGGACCGCGCCGCCATCGACAAGGCCGCAGAAAAGCTGAAGAAGGCCGGGTTCAAGCCCTTTGCGGTGAAGGTGGATTAGCGTTCAGGGCTTGGGATAGACGCGGATGCCAATCCACTTTTTCTCGGTATCGCCTGCGGCGATACGCGAGACATCGCTCGCGCTCCATCCCCCCGTCTCCGATTCAGGTCACGGCTTGGGATAGACGCGGATGCCAATCCACTTTTTGAGGATCACCTTGCCCGGGGCGAAGCCGCGGGGCTTGCTGATGTCGGCGATGCGGGCGAGGTGGACCTCCACCTTGCCGCCATCCCGGGCCTTGCTATGGTAGGCGGCCAACTCGGCGGCGCGCTCCAGCACGTGGCGGGGCAGCTCGCTCAGCTTGTCGGGATTGCGGATCACCACGTGGCTGCCGGGCACGCTGGCCACATGCAGCCAGAAGTCCGTGTTGTCGGCCACCTTGAAGGTGAGCTGGTCGTTCTCCGCGTCCCCCTTGCCGATGAGCACCTCGAAGCCATCCACCATGACGCTGCGGAAGGCCACGCCCTTGCCGTCCTTGCGTTTCGCCTCTGCTGCACCCATCCGTCCCTTCCCCTTGTCCTTCGGGGCGCCCTTCGGCTTCGCCGCGCCCATACCGTTTGGTTGTCGCGCAGAGGGCGGTTCCGGCGCAAGGCCCTCGCCCTCGGCCCCCAGCCGCTTGGTCCAGGCGGCCCGCTCGCGCGCGAGCTCAGCTTCCAGGTCGGCCACCCGCGCCAGGCCCCGCTCGGCCTTCTTGGCGGCAGCGAACCAGGCCTGGACGGCGGCTTCGGCATTCCGGCCTTCGGGCAACGGAATCCGGTCGCCATCCAGCAGCACCGCCTCGCCCGTCGCGCCCTTGAGGCGATAGAGCTCACCGGCCAGACGCTGGGCCCGGATCTTCAGCGGCACCACCGCCTCATGCTTCGCACGGTCCCGGGCCAGGGCCTGGGCCAGGCGGTCGAGGCGGGCGGCCTCGGCCTGCCGCTTGCGCTCGATCGCGGCCCTGGCGGGGCCGAGGACGAGTTCCTCCGCCCGGGCTTCGGACCACGCGCGGTGGCGGTCCAGCAGACCGCCTTCGCCGTCCAGGACCGCCGGGATCTCCCCCGCCAGGGCGCGGTCGAGGTCGGCGCCCCAGCGCTCCCGCCAGCGGCGGAAGGGAGGCGGGTCCTCCTGTGGCTCCGGCGGCGCGGCGGGGAAGGGGGAGCCCAACCCCAGCCGGGAGAGCTGCACATCCAGGCCATCCACCCGGATGCCGGCGCGGCCCGGAATGGCCTGGAAGGCGAGGCGCAGGGTCTCCAGGCGACCCGTGATGGCCCGCCGCTGGAACACGAGGCCCAGCCAGCGTTCCCGGGGATCCCCCTCCACGGCCTTCAGGCGGGCCCCGGTCAGAAAGGGGGCCCAGGCCCTCCCGCTGTCCCTGGGCGCCTCGGCCTGGAGGCGCGTCCAGGCGGGATGGCCCGCCCCCAGCAGCCACAGCTCGGGCTTCGGCTGGAGCAGCAGCACCCAGCCCTCGGCGGCCTTCCGCCCGGCCCAGCGCAGGCCCAGGGCCCGCCCCGAGGCCCAGACCGCTTCCAGGGGGACATCCCCCCGTTCGTGGAGCCAGGCCCGCCCCAGGGCTAGAATCAGGGGCGCATCCACGAACTCACCTTTCCCTGTTCTTTCCACCCGACGATGGCCATGATGGGGCATCCTCCCTGCCCCAGCATCCCACGCCCGGCTCAGGGATGATCAGGCCCGCAGTTCCCAGTTGGTACCACTTCCGCCGATACTGGACCCCATGACGATTGCCGCCCCCAAGGCCCCCAAGGCCGCCAAGACCCTCCAGGTCCTACTGGTGGACGACAACCCTATCCAGTTGAGCCTCCTGCACCACCTCTTCCAGCGTCACGGCCACACCACCCTCGAAGCCAAGAACGGGGCCGAGGCCCTCATCGTCCTCGCCACGGAATGCCCGGACGTGGTGGTCAGCGACTGCGTCATGCCCCTGCTGGACGGCTACCAGCTCTGCCGCCTCCTCAAGGACGACCGGGCCACCCGCAACCTGCCCGTGCTCCTGCTGACCGCCCAGGGCGTGGGCCTGGCCCGCTTCTGGGCCAAGACCTGCGGAGCCGACCGCTTCCTGGTGAAGGGACGGGATCTCGACCATGTGGTGGAGGCCGCCACGTCCCTCGTGGAGCAGACCGACCGGGTGCGCCCCCTGCCCGGCACGCCCCGGCTGGCCCAGGAGAACTTCGGCGTGGACGCCATCCAGCGCCGCCTCGCCCAGGCCCTGGAGCAGCGGGTGGTGGAGACCGCGCTGCGCGACTCCATCTCCCGCCTCTACACCGTGGAGCACGACACCCTGCGGCTGATCCGGGGCTTCATCGAGATCCTCCAGGAGCTCGTCCTGCCCGGCGCCCTCCTCGTGGCGTACATGGGCGAGGAAGGGACCGTCTGCCACGGTGTCCACGGCGCCTCCACCAGCGAGGAGGACCGGAGGGCCCTCGAATCCGCCGTGCTCCAGCTCGCGTCCCCCGAGATCCCGACCGAGTGCCACTGGCACCCCACGGATGACGGCGATGAGCGCCGCCGCACCTTGCGGGATCCCGTGATGCGGGTGCTGCCCGCCCTCCTGCCCGGCTACCCGGCCGTGGGGGCCCTCGGCTTCTTCGCCGAGCGCCGCTCCGTCGAGGAATACGAGCGCCTGTTCGAGATCGCCAACGAGGAGCTGGGCCGCCTCCTCACCCTGGAGGACTCCCGGCTCCGCCTGTACCACCAGGCCATCCGGGATCCCCTGACGGGCCTCTTCAACCGCCGCCACATCCTGGACATGCTCAAGATCGAGGTGGACCAGTGCGGGCGCTTCGGCCAGAGCCTCTCCCTGATGCTCATCGACCTGGACCACTTCAAGGCCGTGAACGACCGCTTCGGCCACGCCACCGGCGACCAGGTGCTCAGCGTCATGGCCCAGCGCATGTCGTTCGCCCTGCGGAAGGTGGATCAGCTCGGCCGCATCGGCGGCGAGGAGTTCCTCGCCTACGGCCCCCAGACGGAGCTGGAGGGCATCCGGGCGCTGGCTGAGCGGCTGCGCGAACAGGTCATCCTGGAGCCCCTGCCGGGCCTTCCCCAGAACGACCGCGTGACCCTGAGCGTCGGCCTGGCCACCTGGGAGGGGACCGGGGATTCCCTGGAGCGCCTCCTGGCCCGGGCGGACAAAGCCCTGTACCAGGCCAAGACCGAGGGCCGGAACCGCGTCATCGGCTGATCATTCGGAACGCCTCGGGCCGCTTGACAGGGCCTGGAATCCCGCTGCATGATTCCATACGCATCCGTATGGAGACAGCATGACCGACCTTCCGCAGGATCAAGCCGGATCACAGGAACTCGCCGACCGGGTGGCCCGTCTGGAAGCCCAGGTGACCTGGCTCCTCCAGCGGCAGCAGGCGCCCGCGCCGCCGCCGGTGCCCTCGAGGCCACGCCCCGTTCCCGTCGCCACGCCGCGGAAGGAGCTGTCCCCCGTGGTCTGGATCGCCGGGGCCGGGGCCTCGATCTTCCTCGTGGGCGCCATCTTCTTCTTCCACTGGGCCATCCAGCGGGGCTGGCTGGGGGCCGAGCTGCGCTTCCTCCTCGGCCTGCTGGCGGGTGGCGCCATCGCCGCCGTGGCGGGGAGGTACATCCTCGGGGGCAACCGCCGCCTGGGGGTGGCCCTGCTCCTGGCGGGCCTGGGGACGCTCCAGTTCACCTTCCGTGCCGGAGCCATGGCCTATCACTTCTATCCGGCCCCGCTCGGCCTGGCTGCGGTCGCCCTGGTCACCCTGGTGGCCGGGGGGCTGGCAGCCCGAAGCCGCAGCGGTGGAGCCTTGACCGTGGCGCTGGTCTCGGGGCTGGTCGCGCCCCTGGTCTTCAGCCAGGGCGGCCACCACGAAGTGGCTCTGACCCTCTATCTGGCCGTGCTCATGGCCGCGACCCTCGCGGTGCCCTACCTCACGGGCGCTGGCCACGTCTGGCATGGCGCCCGGTGGACGGCGCTCCTCGGCACCTGGTTCCTGCTGCTCACCGCCTGCGCCGAGGTGACGAGGGCCGACGCTCCCTGGCTGGCGGGCCTGCTGATGCTTCACCTGGCGCTCGCCGGGTGCTGGGCCTGGCTGCCGGGCCGGGAGGAGCAGCCCGGAACGCCGACGGTGCTCTGGCTCATCGCCTCCATCCTGGGCACCTCTTATGCCGGGCTCCTCTGGAAGCGCCTCGACCTCGCCCCCGAAACCTTCGCCCTGCCGGTGCTCATCCTGGCGGCCCTGAACCTGGGCCTGGTGAAGCCCCTGCGCCAGCGCCTGGGCAGCCGACAGGCGGACTGGGGCCTGCTGGCCCTGGCCGTCGGCCACGTGGCCCTGGCCGTACCCGTGGCGTTGGCCTGGCGCTGGGTGGGCCCGCTCTGGGGCGCCTTCGCCCTGGGCATGGCCTGGGCCTCCCTGAAAGCCGAGGCCGGCGCCTTCGCCGAGGAGGCCGCCGCCCTGCGATGGCTGGCGGCGGGTCTGGCCCTCCTCACCACCCTGCGCTGGGCCTTCCACGGTCTGGATGGGCTCTTCTTCCAGAATGCCGTGCTGCCTCCGTTCCTCAACGCGGCCTTCGCCGAGGGCGCCCTGGCGGCGGGCGCCTGGTGGCTGCTCACCCGCCGGGGCGGCGCCCTCGGCCTGATCAGCTTCCTTGCCCTGCAACTGACGGCCAACGTGACCCTGGCCTTCGAAGCGGCCCGGCTGGTGCAGTGGCTCCAGACGCCCAGGCCCACGATGGGCTGGGGGCCCTCCCGCGCCGCCTCCATCGCCATGACGCTGGTGTGGGCCCTGTCCGGAGCCTGGCAGTGGATGCGCGGTCTGGGCCAGCGCGACACGGCGCGCCGCGCCCTGCTCGCGGCCGGCTACACCTGGATGGGGATCGCCAGCATCAAGCTCATCCTGTCCGACCTGGACCGCGCCGATACGCCGCTGCGCGCCCTGGCCTTCCTCGGCGTCGGCGCCATCGGCATGGCGGCGGCCATCCTCGCCCATCGGCACCATCCCGAGGAACACGCATGAGACCGCTCCTCCTCCTCACGGCCATCCTCGGCCTCGCCTGCACCCGCGAGGACACCGCCGCCCTGCATCGCCGCAACCTCCCACCAGCCGCCGCCAGCGGATGGGCGCGCCTGCCCCTCGACGCGGAGGCCCAGCGACAGCTGAAGGGCGCCTGGATCGGCGATGCCGCCGGCCGGAGCGTCCCCTTCCTGGAAGCCCGCGACGGCCTGTGGGAAGCCCGCACCCTGCCGCTGGAGCACCTGCTGACGGGCCGGGATGCCGAGGGCCGGCCCACCGTGGAGTTCTCCCTGAGCCTCCCCGAGGGCTGGCAGGTGGGCGAGCGCGAGACGCTGAAGCTCGACCTCGACCTCGACGGGCGCGCCCCCTGGGTGTCCCAGGTGAAGGCCGAGCGCCAGCTGGATGGCGGGGCCTTCATCGCCTACGATCCCGCCACGCCCCTGCACCTCTACGACCTGGCGCCTTCGGGCAGTCGCCACACCCTCGACCTGCCCTGGGACGGCCAGCGGTACCGTCTGACGCTGCTGGCGGCACAAGGCGAAGCCCCGCGGATCCGCGGGCTCTCCGTCCGGGCGGAGACCCGGCCTGAGGCGCTTGAGGCGGAGCTGGCACTCGAGGGGGCCCTGGCCCCCGAGCCGGGAAAGCCCCGCACCTGGCGCCTGACGCTGCCGGACACGGAGCGCTTGGTGGGCCTGGACCTGGTGCTGGCACCGCCCGCGGCCCCGCTTGCGCCGGAGATCCGCACGGGGGACGACCCGGAGGCTGGACGGACCTGGGCCGGCGGCGATCTGGTGTGGAACCTCCCGGCCCTGCACACCCGCGCCACCCGCATCGCCCTCACGCCCGTGCAGACGAAGACGATCACCCTCACCCTTCCGGACGGAGCCACGCCCCAGAGCCTGCGGGTCCTGGTCCGGCGGCAGACTCTGATCCTTCCGATGGAGGCCGGTCAGGCCTACGCGCTGCATCTGGGCGGCGAGGCCAAGCCCGCTCCCGGCAGCCTGGGCGCCCTGCCATCCCTGCGCACCCTCGCTTCGGCCGCGCCTCTGGTCCTCGGGCCCAGCGAACCCGATCCCCAGGGCCTTCCCCGCCGCATCGGCGCGGATGAGCGGGCCCGTCCCTGGATGCCCTGGGTGGCGGGGCTCGCCGCGGCGATCCTGGCCGCCGTGGCCTGGAGGCTCGTGAAGGGACAGCCCGCCCCATGAGGCTCCGCTCCCACCTGCTGGTCCTCCTCGGGCTGGCGGGCCTCGCCTGCCGTTCGCCCCTGGTGGACCTGAGGCGCGAGAAAGGCCCGCCCTCCCTGAACTTGGGCGTCCGGGTCGAAGACCACAGCCGGAAGCTGGCGCACCTCAAGGATTCTGAAGGGGAGCCGGACACGCCCGCCACGCGCCGGACCGCCCTGGAGGCCCAGCGCGCAGCCTTCGAGGCCGACCTGCGCGCGGAAGCCGCGGTCCGGGGCCTGCGCCTGGATCCAACCGCGGACCTCCGCCTGGACCTGACCATCACCAGCCTGGGCGAGGTCCGAACCAAGTACATCGCCTGGGGCATCGCCAGCGGTGTGGGCTGGGGCGCGGGGGTGGGCCTGCTGGCCCACGATCCGCGACTGGCGGTGGGCCTCGGCCTCTATGAGCTGGCGGAGGAGAGCGCCTTCTGGATCGGCGGGTCCATGCTCATGGGCCGATGGTCCTCGCCGGCGGTGGTCGAGGCGCGCCTCTACCAGGGCGCCTCGGACAAGCCTCGGTGGCAGGAGACCTACTATGTGCTGTGGGCCCGCCGGGAGCTGGCGGCCTTCCCCCCGGCCGAGCAGGCCAAGCGCGAACGCCAGCTCCAGGCCTCCCTCCAGAAAGTGGAGGGGAAACTCTTCCACGATCTCGAGGCCATTCCCGGCTTCCCCCCCGCGGTCAGGCCTCCGCAGGCGCCGTCCTCACCCGTACCTGCACCAGGGCCACCGCACCCAGGATGATGGCCATGCCCAGCACCTGGCGCAGGCCGAAGGCCTCCCGCAGGACGAGGCTGCCCAGCAGCACGGCCACCAGGGGGTTCAGGTAGGCGTAGGTGCCCATCTTCGCCGGCGGCCAGGCCTTGGCCAGGTAGATGTAGGCGGAGAACGCCAGCATGGAGCCGAAGAGCGCCAGGTAGGCGACGGCCAGGAAGGCCTTGTGCGTGAGGGGGGCCCGCAGGTAGCCGCCCAGCAGGGGCGCGGCCACAAGGCCGATGACGGCGGCCGTGGCCATCTGGATGCCCACGTTGGTGAGCAGGCCGCCCCCGTGGACGAAGCGCTTGCCGTGCAGGGTGCCCCAGGACCAGATCATGGGCGCAGCCACCAGGGCCGCCAGACCGCCGGCGGGAACATGCACGCTGCCCGTGGGCCAGACCAGCACACAGACGCCGGCCAGACCCAGCGCGAGCCCGGCCCAGCCCTTCGGGCCCAGGGGATCCTTCGCCATGGAGAAGACCGCCAGCCAGAGCGGCACCAGGGCGGCCAGCACCGCGGCCAGCCCGGAGGAGACCTGCAGCTCGGCCCAGGTAATCAGGGCGTTGGACCCGCCCAGCAGCAGGGCCCCCACGATCATGAGGTGGCCGACCTCTTTGGCGGCAGGCCAGGACTCGCGGCGCAAACGCCCCAGGCCCAGGGCCAGCACGGCGGCCACGGAGAACCGCGCCGCCACCATGCCGTAGGGCGTGAAGGACTCCAGCCCCAGGGCGATGGCGAAATACGTCGAGCCCCACACCACGGCCACGGTGAGGTAGGCGAGCCAGGCGAGCATCAGGCCCTCTCCGGAGTGGATCCGGAACCGGAGGCACGCTCCACGCGGCAGACCCGCAGGTGGAAGGCGCCATACCACCGCTCCCGGCCCAGGCGCTGGGCCACGGCATGCTCCGCGTGGGCCTTCCAGGCGGCGATGGAGGCCTCGTCCTTCCAGTACGACACGGTGATGCCGAAGCCCTCCGCGTCCCGGGCGCTCTCCACGCCGAGGAAGCCCGGCTGCGTGCGGGCGAGTTCCACCATCCGCTCGGCCATGGCCCCATAGCCCTGATCGCCGTCCGTCCGCTGGCTGCTGAAGATCACGGCGAGGTAGGGCGGCTCGGGGGTGGCCGCGATCACTTCTTGGCCTTCTTCCCCTGGCCGTCGGCAGGGAAGGGGCTTGGGCCGGCCTTCTCCCAGTGGGTTTCCAGGACGATGGTGGTGCGGGTGGTGACCATGGGGCCCAGCGCCCGGATGCGCCGCAGGCGCTCGGCGATGCCCGCCGGCGTGTCCGCCACCACCTTCAGCATGAGCGCGTCCTCACCGGCCACCGTGTGGGCTTCCAGGATGTCCGGCTCATCCTCCAGGGCCTTGATGAAGCGCTGCTCGATGGCCTCGTTGTTGTCCTTGTAGCGCACCGCCACGAAGGCCACGTTGGGCTTGTTCACCGCCGCCGGCGCCACCCGGGCCGCGTAGCCCGCCAGGACGCCTTCCGCTTCCAGGCGCTTCACGCGGTCGATGATGGTGGGACGGCTCACGCCGAGCCGCTCCGCCAGTTCGGCGTGGCTCATGCGGCCTTCCTGCTGGAGCAGGGCCACCAGACGCCGGTTCAGATCGTCTTCCATCAACGTCTTCGCCATGCTGGACTCCGAAAAATGGGGTTGGATGGATCCATTGAACACTGTGCAAGACTACCCAGCAATACGGATGACAACCCGTAAATGGCATCGATAGAGGTAAAATGCAGGCAGAGGTGCACATGGACTTCACCCGACCCTTCACTGGCCAGAGCTTCTTCCTGATCGCGGGGCCCTGCGTCATCGAAAGCCGGGAGCACGCCCACCTGATGGCGTCGAGCCTGCGGGACCTGGCGGAGGCCCGGGGCATCCCCTTCATCTACAAATCCAGCTTCGACAAGGCCAACCGGACCAGCCGCGACAGCCACCGGGGACCGGGCATGGAAGGGGGCCTGGACATCCTGGCCGAGATCCGCAGCCGCTACGGCGTGCCTGTGCTCACGGACGTGCACGAGAGCGACCAGTGCGCCCCGGCGGCCCAGGCCGTGGACGTGCTTCAGATCCCGGCCTTCCTCTGCCGCCAGACGGATCTGCTCCTGGCCGCCGCAGGCACGGGCCGCACGGTGAACCTGAAGAAGGGCCAGTTCCTCGCCCCCTGGGACCTCAAGCATGGCGTGGAGAAGCTCCAGTCCGTGCCGGGCCACGGTCCCGTGTGGGTGACCGAGCGCGGCTCCAGCTTCGGCTACGGCAACCTCGTGGTGGACTTCCAGAGCTTCCCCCACCTGAGGAAGACCGGCTGTCCCGTCATCTTCGACGCCACCCACAGCGTGCAGAAGCCGGGCGCCTTGGGCAACGCCACGGGCGGGGCGCGGGAGATGATCCCCACCCTGGCCCGGGCCGCCGCCACGGCCGTGGACGGCTTCTTCTTCGAGGTGCATGACTGCCCGGAAAAGGCCTGGAGCGACGGTCCCAATGCCATGCGGCTGGAGCAGTTCGGCGCCCTGCTGGACGAGCTGCTCGTCCTGTGGCGGGCCGGCCGGGGCGCAGCCCAGTCGGACCCTGCCGGCAAGTGAGGGCGGCGATGACCGAGGCGATCAAGGCCGGGCGGACCCTGGAACTGCGCCCCCTGTGCCTGCGCGATGCCAGGCCGCTGTTCGCCCTGGTGGACGCCAACCGCGATCGCCTCCGGCGCTGGCTGCCCTGGCCCGATGCGAACCGCAGCCTGCTGGATTCCCGCGCCTACATCCTGCGGGTGCGCGCCCAGGAGAAGCTGGGCACCGCGCTCTCCTTCGGCCTCTGGTGGAAGGGGAGCCTGGTGGGCGTGGCGGGCTTCGTGTGGATCGATCCCGCCAACCGCAGCGCCGGCATCGGCTACTGGCTGGCCCGGGAGGCCGAAGGGCATGGCCTGATGACCGCGGCCGTGTCGGCCCTGACGCGCCACGGGTTCCACACGCTGAAACTCAACCGCATCGAGATCCGGGCCGGCGTCCGCAACCGCCGCAGCCGCGCCATCCCAGAGCGCCTGGGGTTCTGCCACGAAGGCACCCTGCGGCAGTCCGAACGCCTGGGCAGCCGCTTCGTGGACCACGCGGTGTACGGCATGCTGGCCGGGGAGTGGCGGGCGCGGTAGACCGCCCGGCCCGGAACTCCGGCCCGCCTTTCAGCGGAGCCGGAAAGGCATGGTCAAGCGGAACCGCGCATATTGCGGCACCCCGTTGAGCTTGGCTGGCTCGAACTGCCAGGCCAGCGCGTAGCTGATGGCGGTGGGCAGGAGGGGCACCGGCCCCTCCCGCGCCTCCGCCCGGATGGGCTCGCCCTGCGGGTTGATGATCAGGTCCAGGACCACCGTGCCCTGCACGCGGGCCTCCTTCGCCGCGGCCGGATACCGCGGCGCGGGCGGCTGGCGCTTCACGCGGATCTGGCTGAAGTCGAAGTCCACCACCCCCTTGGCCTTCTGAACGGGATCGGAGGCCACAGGTGCCGCCGAGGGCCGGACCTCCCGGATCCGGGGCGGGGGGGCCAGCACTTCATCCAGGCTCTGCTTGAGCACCCCGGCGACCAGGTCCTGGAGGCCGTCGTCACCCTTCTGCCCCACCACCCGGTTGAGGAAGGCGATGCGGGGCGGTTTCCCGGGTGTGTTCTCGACCAGGTCCCGGTCCTCCCAGAGCGAGCAGCGCTCACGGACCTGGCAGAGGGCGAGACCCTCCGCCCGCACGACCTGGATCTGCAGCCCGAGGTGGAAGGTGTCCTTCGGCCCCGCTTCCATGGGGGCCACCCGGGTCAGGCCGCTCCGGTCCAGGAAGCGCCCGAACTCGGCCTCCAGGCGATCCGCCCCGAGGAGGGCCGGCCCGTCCGTCGGGTTCTGCACGACCTCCACCACCACCTTGGCGGGCGGGGGCTGGGGCACGCCCGACGCGCCGTCGAGATGGAAGGGCACCCGCAGGTCACACTGCACCCGCGCGGGTTTCCCGTCGACGAGGACGGGCTGGAAGGTCCAGGCCCGGAGGTAGGCCACGGCGGCCTCTCGAAGCAACCTGGGGCCCTCCAGGGCCTCCGCCCGCTCCACCCACCCGAGCCGCGAGATGGTCAGCCGCAGCAGAACCTCCCCCTCCAGGTTCGCGAAGCGGGCCAGGGGAGGATACGGCGGCGGCTCGGCCTGTTTCCGGACCACCAGACGCTGGAAGTCGTAGGGCACGGGGTCCGAGGACCCGCCGAGGAGGGCCGTCGAGCCGCTTGGTACCGTCGACGCGGGCTGGGCCAGGGCCGGCAAGGAGCAGAGGCAGGCCAGAAGGGCGGCGGCGGAACGCATGGGAACCTCGGTGAGCACCGGCCAGTATAGGAGCCTACTCCACGCCCGCCGCGTAGGTGAGGTTCAGCAGGGCCATGGCCCGGGTCACTTTGCCCACGCTGTTCTTGGTGGTGTCGGTGTAGGGGATCCCGCGCCGGTCCAGGGCCTCGTAGTCGAAGTTGCCCTCGCCGCTGAGATCGAAGCAGAGGGCGCTGTCCTTGATCCAGTCCGTGTTGATGCGGTAACCGGGGGCCGGCACGGCGCTCACGATGACATCGGCCATGCGGATGAAGCCTTCGAGGTGCGACTGGTTGGTGGCGGCGTGGCAGAGGATGGGGGTGGCCTTGAGGTTGGCCACCATGGCCGTGAGGGGGCGGCCGATGCGCAGGCTGTCGTTGATGACGAGCACCGTCTTGCCGGCCAGCCACTGGTCGCCGAACCCGCGCTTGAGCGTCTTCACGATGGCCCGGGCCGTGCAGGGCGTCATGCAGCGGTGCTGCGTGCCGTCGTCCATGCGCTTCCGGTACTTGTTCAGGTAGCCGATGTTGATGGAGTGGAGGCCCTCGATGTCCTTGCTGGGGTCCACCAGGTCCATCACCTCGTCATCTTTGATCTCCGGGTAGCGCAGGGGATAGAAGATGAACACGCCGTGGGTCTTCTCGTCCTGGTTGAGGCGGGCGATGAGCTTCACCAGCTGCATGCCGTTCTCCACGCGCAGGTCCGCGGCGTTGATGCCCAGATCCTCGCAGTCCTTCATGAGCCAGCGCTGGTAGGTGACGCTGCCGGGATCCTCGCTGCCGAGGATGACGCCCAGGCCCGGCGAGAAGTCGAGCTTCTTCACGTTCGAGCGCACCAGCTCCAGGTAATGGCGGGCGGTCTCCTGGCAGTCGAGTTTCCCCGTGAGCGTGGTGGGCATGCGGCACCTCACCCTCCAGTTTATCCGTCCGGCCCCGCTTCCGCAGGACGAGGCTCTATCCTGGTGCCATGCGCGCCCCCAAGCCCCAGCCCCGTGAGCTCCAAGCCCGGCTCCGCGCCGCCTATCCCGACGCCCGCTGCGCCCTCGATCACCGGGACCCCTTCCAGCTGGTGGTGGCCACGATCCTCAGTGCCCAGTGCACGGATGCCCGGGTGAACCTCACCACCCCGGCCCTCTTCGCCCGGTTCCCCGATGCCGCGAGCCTGGCGGAGGCACGCCAGGACGAGGTGGAGACCCTCATCAAGTCCACGGGCTTCTTCCGCAACAAGGCGAAGAACCTTATCGGACTCGGACAGGCTCTGTTGGCGCGACACAGCGGCCGGGTCCCCTCCGACCCCGCCCAGCTGGGGGCCCTGCCCGGCGTGGGCCAGAAGACCGCCAACGTCGTCCTCGCCAACGCCTTCGGCGTACCGGCCCTGGCCGTGGATACCCACATCTTCCGCGTGGCCCGGCGCCTGGGCCTGTCGAAGGCGCCCACCCCCGAGAAGGTCGAGGCGGACCTTTGCCGGCTCTTCCCCCGCGAGGACTGGATCGAGCTCCACCATCAGCTCATCTTCCACGGCCGCCGCACCTGCGACGCCCGCCGTCCGGACTGCGCGGCCTGCCCCCTGCTGGACCTCTGCCCCACGGGACTCGGACAGATCAAGGACCCGCACCTGGGAGTCCGGCTGACGCCGCCGGCCTCCAGTCCCCGATATCCAGTCCTTGGTCTTCAGGCTGCCGCACCCGATGTGCAGTTCCCCACCGCCAAAGGCCCCCAACGCATCGTCAGCCTGGTGCCTTCGGTGACGGAGCTGCTGGTGCAGTGGGGGCTGGCGGCGCGGCTGGCCGGGCGCACCCGCTACTGCATCGAGCCCCGCTGGATCCGCAACACCGTGCCCGCCGTGGGCGGCACCAAGGATCCGGACCTGGGCCGCATCAAGGACCTGGCGCCGGACCTCGTGATCCTCGAGCGGGACGAGAATCCGAAAGAGGTGGCCGAGGCGCTGACGGCCCTCGGCATCCCCTGGCTGGCCCTGGAGATCCGCACAGTCCAGGATTGCATCGGCGCCCTGCGCCAGCTGGGCGCCAGGGTGGGTGCCGCGGAGGCCGCCGAGGCCCGGGCCCTGGCGCTGGAGACCCGGCTCAAGGGCCGTCGCTTCAAGGGTCCCCGGGCCCTGGTCCTCATCTGGAAGGATCCCTGGATGAGCGCCGGCCCCGACACCTACCTGGGCGACCTGCTGCGTCAGGGTGGTTTCACCCCCATAGGACCCGACCGCTACCCCGTGCTCTCCGATGGGGAGCTGGAGGTCCTGGCTCCGGAGGTGATCCTGCTTCCCACCGAGCCCTACCGCTTCCACCGCCGCCACCAGGCCGACCTGCAGAAACGCTTCCCGCAGGCCGCCGTGCACCTCGTGGATGGCCAGGTCCTCACCTGGTACCTCAGCCGCACGGAAGCCGGCCTCGACCTGGTGCGGAGCTTCCGGTAGGGTGTGGGCAATCCCCGCCGAGAGGAACGCCATGAGCCGCCTGGAATCGAGCCTTCTCTGCCTCCTGTCCGGCCTCGCCTTGGGCGCCCAGGGCGTGTTCGGCAACGCCAACAGCCCGAGCGATCCCACCTGCCCCAGGATCATGCAGGAGAAGACCGAGCTGAACTACAAGAGCCAGTACGGCCGGAACGGGGCGGATGCCTCGGCGGTGCGCTATTCCCAGTGGGGGAACCAGTACTTCCCGCCGGCGGAGCGCAAGGATGTCTCCTCCTTCGCCGCCTACGACGAGAAGGGCAGGGGCACCTCCGTGGCCAGCCTCAAGGGCAAGGTGGTGCTGGTGGGGCTCTGGAGCACCCGCTGCGACCCCTCCGCCAAGATGCTCATGGAGTTCGCCAGCCTCTACGCCAAGCGGGTCCAGTACGGCTTCGAGATCCTCTCTGTGAACTTCGATGAGAATCAGCAGGGCGGTGAGGTCGCCCCCAACGTCGACGTGGCCATCGAAGGCGGCTGGCGCGCCATCAACAAGTTCCGCCTGAGGAACCGGCAGTTCTTCGACGCCAGCAAGATGCCCGTCTACACCCCGGGCCTCGGCAAGGAGGGCCCCTCCACCTTCATGGACATGGTCTACTCCGTGCCCGTGCTCTTCGTGGTGGACCGCCAGGGGAAGCTCGCCGAGCTGCACATCGGCTACCAGGATGGCTTCGTGGGCCAAGCCCTCATGCGAGCGCTCCGTGAACGGACCGCGCCGCCAGTCCCCGCCCCGGCCCCCGCCACGGAGCCCGCCCAGCATTGACCTCATGAATCGAGGTATCCTGTCCGGTCCGCCAGACCGCTTGCCGGAGGAGCCATGTCCCTGCCCCTGATCTGCCTGATGACGGCCCTGCCCGCCCTCCAGGCGCCGGCACCCGGAGCCGGTGCCCAGGCCGTGCTGGCCAAGGCCCAGGCCAAGGCCAAGTCGGTGATGGACGCCCGCACCGCCTTCATGCGGGCCGGCGGCAACACCAAGGACTTCAAGGGCGACTGCTCGAGGGAGCTGGCCGAACTGGAGGCCCGCCTCGCCGTCGAACGGGCGCCCGACCTGCGCCAGGCCCTCCTCATCAGCAAGCTGTTCCACCTGCAGCTGGCCAAGACCCAGCCGGATGCGGCCCTCCTCGAGCAGGTGCGCCGGGAGGTGCCGCCTGTCGCCGCCGCCTGGAGTCTGGATCCCGGCCTGCTCTCGGCCCGTTCCCAGGCCGATCCCAAGGGCTGGGGCGCCTATGTGGCCGAGGCCCGCGCCCAGCATCCCGATGCCGCCCTGCGCCGGATCCTCCTTCTCGATCACTTCCTGGAGCGCCTGGAAGCCGGCGATGAGCCCGGCTGGAAGGCCGCCTTCGGCGCCATCCAGGCCCAGTTCCCCGACAGCCCCCTGCAGCAGAAGGCCCAGGCCTTCCTGGACGCCGAGGCCAAGACCGGCGTGGGCCGCCCTGCGCCGGGCTTCAGCCTGAAGGCCCTGGACGATCCGAAGACCACCTACACCCTGGACACCTTCAAGGGCAGGTATGTGCTCATCGACTTCTGGGCCACCTGGTGTCCGGACTGCCGCGCCGAGCTGCCCGCCCTCCACGCGGCCTGGGCGCGTTTCCACGGCAAGCCCATCGACTTCCTGTCGCTCTCCTTCGACCGCCGCGTCGAGCACGTGGCCCCCTTCCGCCTGCAGGCCGCCACGCCCATGCCCTGGAAGCACGCCTACATCGAGGGCGGATTCCGGAGCCCCCTGGCCGACGCCTACGGCGTGATGGGCATCCCCAAGGCCCTGCTCATCGGACCCGACGGGAAGATCGTGGCCCAGGGCGCCCAGCTGCGCGGCGGGAGCCTGGAGAGAACGCTGGAGGCGTTCCTGGGGAAGTGAGTCCTTCCGGAACCTCTCTGGCCGGGGCTTCCGCAAAAGCGACCGATCGGTTATTTTCCGTGCATCTGGAGGTCCAGAGCCGGGAGGTTCCATGGCCGTACCCTCATCCAGGCCCATCCTTCGCTGGTCGTGCGGATGGCTTCTCCTCTCCCTGATGGCCCCGCTCCACGCCCAGACCCCGGCCCCGACGTCCGATTGGGAGGGGTTCGCCGGGCTCTCCCTCCTCTGGGCGGACTACCGGCCCGCCTTCCCCGTCGCCGGGGAGCCGGCTTCCCGCACCACAGCCGGCTTCACGGTCTACGGCGGCGGGCGCTGGCGCAGGACCTGGGGGTTCGAACTGGACGAGACCTTCTACGGAGACTTCAAGGTGAATGCCGGGGGCGTCCCCAGCGACCGGGATCTCTGCACCACCAGCCTCACGGGGATGGCCTGGCTTCCCCTTGGGGTCTCCGCGTCCGCCTACGCCCGGGCGGGGGTGGCCTACTGGACGGCCACCACCGACGGAGGCTACGCCTTCCTCGTCGACACGAACGGGACCAAGGTCTCAGGACTCACGGGCCATCTGGGTCTCGGGATCGAGGTGGCGATGGGGAGGGCCTGGATCCTGCGCCTGGAGGGGAACCTGCTTCCCCGGGTGCTGGATCACCGCCTCGTCCGGGTGAACGCGGGCGCGGCTTGGCGCTTCTAGTCGCCGACCCCCATCACTTGCCTTCCAGCCAGGCCCTCATGGCCTCGGGCTTCTGGAAGCCCAGGATGCGGCGCAGCTCCCGGCCGTCCGCGTCCAGCAGGAGGACCGTCGGGTAGCTGCGGATCTGGAGCTTCGTCGCCAGGTCTTTGCGCTTGGCGTCGGTGTCGATGCGGATGGGGACGGCGTTCGCGGCGATCCACTGCTTCAGCGCGGCGTCGGGCCAGGTCTTCTCGTCCAGCTCCTTGCACTGGGCGCACCAGTCGGCGTAGATGTCCACCAGCACGACCTTGTGCCCGGCCTTGGCCTTGGCGAGCGCCCCTTCGAGATCCTGTTCCATCCAGCCCGCATGCTCCTCCTGGGCCGCCGCGGCACTGCCACCCTTCGGCAGCAGGTCCACCTTCAGGTAGGTCTCCACGGTCCGCACGCCCAGCAGCAGCGCCAGCGCCAGCATCAGCAGGGCGACGCCCTTCCGGAGCTGGCCCACCAGGCCGCCGGCCACCTCGAAGGCACCGAAGACCGCCGCCCCCGCCAGCATCACCACCGTCCACATGGCGAAGTTCGCCCACTCGGGCACCACGAGCCGCACGTTCCAGGCTGCGAAGCCCAGCACCACCAGGCCCATGCCCTGCTTGAACCGCGTGAGCCAGTCACCGCTCTTGGGCAGCGCCGCCGAGAAGGTCCCCACCGCCAGGAACAGCACGCCCATGCCCAGGGCGAAGACGAAGAGCTGGAGCCCGCCCAGGAAGACATCCCCCCGCTGGGCGATGCCCACCAGCACGGCGCCGATCACGGGACCCACACAAGGAGCCGAAAGCGGCCCCAGCACCAGGCCCATTAGGAAGGCGCCGCCGAAGCCCTTGCGGGTGCCATCCCCCTGCAGCTTCAGCGCGAGGCTCTGGGGCAGGGCGATCTCGAAGGCTCCGAACAGCGACAGCGCGAAGGCCGCGAAGAGCAGGGACACCGGGATCAGGAAGGCCGGCTTCTGCGCGAACGCGCCGAAGGCCGCACCACTGCGGGCCGCCAGCACGCCTAGCGTCGTGTAGGTGACTGCCATGCCGAGCACCAGCATGGCCGACAGCGCGAAGCCCTTGGCCTTGCCGCTGCCCTTGGCCCCCACGATGGCCATGGTGATGGGGATCATCGGGTAGACGCAGGGCGTGAGCGAGGCCCCCATGCCCGCCAGGAACACCAGCAGCAGGGACCAGATCAGACCGTCCTGTTTCGGAGTCGGAGCAGGCGCAGGCGGGGCCGCCTGTACCGTGGGAGAAGATGAAGCCACAGAGGCCTCAGGCTCTGCCGCTTTTCCCACCGGGGAAGCCGCAGGTTTCTCCGCAGCAGTGGGCGTGGGTGCGGCGGCCGGAATCTCCGCCGCCTTCACCTCCAGCATCCGCGTGGTCGGCGGAAAGCAGACGCCCCCGTCGCCCTCGGTGCAGGGCTGGTAGGTGACCTCGAGCTTCACGGTGCCGCTGAGGCCCTCGCCGCGCAGGGGGATGCGCACGGTGCCGTGCCAGATGCCGTCGCCGATCTCGTCCTTGGCATCCGTGGCGGGCAGCGGCCCGACCTTCACGGTGCCCGGCCCGCCCTTCTTCGCCACCTCCATGAACGAGGCCTTCAGGTGGGCGCCCGCAGGCACCGTGAGCACCACGGCCCCATTCTGGAAGGCGAGGCTCACGCTCCTCACCGCATCGAAGGTGGGATCCGCCCTCTGGGCCCAGGCGACCGTCGCCAACAGCAGGCTCATCAGCAGCGTGGTCAGGCTCCGCATGGGTCCTCCAGGAAGGCCCATCTTACATGGCCGGATTCGAGCCGCTCCACCGGCCACCCGGATGGAACCCCCGGTGGGACTGGCGTCAGGAGAACCCACCGGCGGCCCGCTGGACGAAGTTCTGGAGCCCCATCTGGCCGATGAGGTCCAGCTGGGTCTCCAGCCAGTCCACATGCTCCTCCTCGCTGGCCAGGATCTCCCGGGCGAGGTCGCGGCTCACATAGTCCCGGATGCCCTCTGCGTAGGCGATGGTCTCCCGCAGGTCCTTCATGGCGTCCATCTCCAGGGCCAGGTCGCCCTCGAGGACCTCCTTGGGGTTCTGTCCGATGCGGAGCTTGTGCAGGTCCTGCATGCTGGGCAGACCCTCCAGGAAGAGGATCCGTTCGATCAGGCGGTCCGCGTGCTTCATCTCATCGATGGATTCCCGGTACTCGTGCTCCCCCATCTCCTTCAGGCCCCAGTTCCGGCACATGCGGGCGTGGAGGAAGTACTGGTTGATGGCCGTGAGCTCGTTGCGGAGCAGCCGGTTCAGGTGCTGGATGAGGGTGGCGTCGCCTTGCATGGGGCCTCCTCGGGAAAGGCCATCACCATAGCCATCTTTGCCGGTTCTTCACAACGACTTTCAGCTGGCCTTGGCGATTCCAGCCGCTTCCCCCCAGGTGGGCCGGCAGCGGCCCCGGCAACCCCAGGGGGTGGCCAGCGGATCCGGGCCCACCCGGACGGGCTCCCCGGCCCGGATGGCGAGGACGGCCTCCGCCATGGCGCCCAGGCAGCGGCCGCAGTCCGGCTTGGCGGCCAGGGTCTCGAAGACCGCCGCCACCGACTCCGCACCGCGCTCCCGCACGGCCCAGGTGACCTGGTCCTCGGTGATGGCGTTGCAGACGCAGAGGAACATGCCCGACCTCCATCTCCAGTCTAGACAAAAGAGATAGAGTCTCAATATTAAATATCGTGATCCCCGACACAACCGGTAGCCTGGAGCCATGCTGCCGGATCTCCCCTTCCCCTGGTTCCACCCGCTGCTGGCCAAGCTCCGCGCCCACCTGGCCAGCGAGCCTTTCCCCCGGGACGCGGCCCACGACCTGGGCCACATCCTGCGCGTGGCCCGCCTGGCGCGGGAGCTGGCCGCCGAGGAGGGGGCTGAGGTCGAGGTCTGTGTGGCCGCGGCCCTGCTCCACGACCTGGTCTACCGCCCCAAGAACCACCCCGAGTCGCCCCTCACGGCCCGCCTGGCCGCGGAGCTGGTGCCCCTCTGGTGCCGGGAGGCGCCGGGTCTGGCGGCGAAGGCGGAAGCCGTCGCCGCCGCCGTGGCCACCCACAGTTGGAGTGGGGGGCAGGCCCCCGGCAGCCTGGAGGCCGCCGTGCTCCAGGATGCCGACCGCCTGGAGGCCCTGGGCGCCATCGGCATCGCCCGGGTCTTCGCCACGGGCGCCAGCTTCGGCGCGGGCCTGTGGCACCCGGAGGACCCCTGGGCCGAGGGGCGGGAGCTGGACGACAAGGCCTGGAGCCTGGATCACTTCGAGCGGAAGCTCCTCAAGCTGGCCACCGGGATGACCACGGCCGCAGGGCGCCGCCGGGCCGAGGCCCGGCAGCGCACCATGGCCGCCTACCTCGACGCGCTCCGCAGCGAGCTCGATCCGGCCCCTGGAAGCCAGAGCTAATCCCCGTTCCCGAATGGCCGATAGCTATACTCAGCCATGACTTTCACCGTCTCTCTCCGCAGGCCCTTCGTGGCCGATCATTTCCACGATCTTCCAGGCTTCCAGGAAGATCGCCATGGGCATAACTGGGAAGTCGAGGCCGCCGTGGAACTCGCATCAGAGGCAGATGAAACCGCCTTCGCCAAGGCCCTGGACACCTGGGTGGAACTGGTCGACTACCACCTGCTGAACGACCTCGCCTCCCTGGCCGGGCGCAATCCCACCGCGGAACTGCTCGCCGAGCATGCCTTCCACCACCTGCAGGGTGCGACCCTGAACCCCCGGTGGGTGCGGATCCGCGAGAAGGCCAACTACTGGGCGCTCTGCCGTGCCGGAGAGGCCCGGTGAGGGATCCCCGGCCGACGGTGCTGGCGGCCCTCGTCGGAGGGACGCTCAGCCTCGTCCTCGGCCTCGCAGGCTGTTCCAAGACCACCCCGCCCGCACCCCCGGCCGCGCAGGCTCCGGCCCCGGCGACCGCCTGGACCTGGCACCCCGTGGGCAGCCTGGCGGTGATCGAGGGCGAGGTTGCCGAGCCCACGAGCCTGGTGCTCGAGGGCCGCTCGGTGCGCGAGGCCCGGCACGCCGAGCCCGGCCCCGTGCGCTGGGAGTTCTTCCGTCCTCCCGAGGGGGAGATCGCGGTGCTGCGCACGGTGGAAGGCCGTGAGCTGGCGCGGTTCCAGTTCAGCCGGAAACTCGCCAAGGCCCCCACGCCCAAGGGGGGGCACGCCCCCAAAGTGGCCCGGCAGCCCGCTCCGGTGCCGACGCACCCGGCGCCCGCGGATCCCGCAACTCCGGTCCGGCCCGAGCCCCGCGTCCGCAGTGAAGTCCGGCTCCGGAGCGCCCCGGTGGGGCCCCTGGGCGACCGCCGGCCCCCATCCCTGCCGCCGGCCCCGGCCCTGGCGCCCGCTCCGGCGGCGGCCTCCAGCCGGTTCAGCAGCCCCATCCTCCCCAGCGCGCCCGCCCCTGAGACGGAGCCAGGCCTCGCGGCCCTTCCCCAGGCCCTCGCCTGGCCCGGCATGGGCGAAGCCCTCAACCTCACCCGGGGTCCCGGCGGGCAGAAGCGGCTGCTCCTCAGCTTCGACGGCGGGTCCAAGGCCGAGGTCGCCACCGAGATCCTCGACACCCTGAAGGCCCGGGGCGTGCACACCACCATCTTCCTCACGGGCGCCTTCATCCAGCGCTTTCCGGCCCTGGTGAAGCGCATGGCGGCCGAAGGCCACGAGCTGGGCAACCACACCATGAACCACCCGCACTTCGCACCGGGCATGAAGCGCGATCCCAAGTGGACCCGCGAGCGGGTGCAGCGCGAGCTTCTGGAAGCCGACGCGGCACTGGTGCGGCTCCTGGGCCGCCCCATGGATCCCTACTGGCGGGCGCCCTACGGGGAGCACACCGCCGAGATCCGCCGCTGGGCCGAGGAGCTGGGCTACCGGCATGTGGGCTGGAGCGAGGGGGCGGACACCCTGGACTGGGCCACGCCGAAGGAGCGGCGGCTCTACCGCAGCGGCGATGCCATCCTCCGCCGGCTCCGGCAGCGGCTGGACCGCGATGGCGACGGCCTGATCGTCCTCATGCACCTGGGCTCGGAACGGCTCGAAAAGGACCGGCCCTCCGCCGGCCTGGGCGCCTTCATGGATCGGGCGAGCCGGGAGGGCTGGACCTTCGTGGCCGTCGGCGCCTTCCTGCACGACCTGGGCAAGCCGGCCTGGGACCCCCAGCGGCGCCTCGCGCTCCTGCAACCCCCGGTCTCCGCCTCCCAGGGCCGCTGACGATCCCGGCGCTGGGCTACACTGATGCCCAGACACCGTGGAGGCGCGTTGCAGGGGATCGGCCGTTGGATGCTGAGGGCGGTGCTGGGCTTCGTGGCCCTGGTGCTGCTGCTTTCCCTGGCCAGCTTCCATCCGCTGGATCCGCATCCGTTCATGCAGGGCACCGCCGGGGCCGGCGTGCAGAACCTCTGCGGCATCGTGGGCGCGGCCGTGGCCGGCCTGCTGCAGACCCTCATGGGCATGGGCGCCTGGGTCATACCGCCCTACCTGCTCTGGGAGGCCTGGCCCGGGGAAGGCCATCGCTGGCCCGGCCGCCTGGCCTGGCTGTTCCTGGCCCTGGCCCTGTGGACCGCCCTCGGCGCCTTCGGAAGCCGGACCTGGACGGGCCTGGAAGGCGTAGGCACCGTGGAGTTCCGCTGGGGCGGCTGGCTGGGCAGCGCCCTCTGGCCCACGCAGCGCCGCTTCCTCGGTCCCGTGGGCCTGCCCCTGCTGCTGGCCCTGGTGGTGCTCACCTGCGCCCTGGTGCTGGCCCCGGCCCTCACGCGGGCCCTCGGCAAGCTGCTCCACCGCTGGCTGGGCGAGACCGCCTGGCCCTGGATGAAGCCCATGCCGGCCAAGGGCATCCAGCGGTTCCTCGGCATGGTGAAGCGCCCCTTCCTCCGCGGCCGCAACCCCAATCAGCCGGACCTCGACGCGGCGGACGGCGCGGCCCTGGCGGCCCTGGCCCAGCGCCAGGATGCCCTGGAGGCCCAGCGCGAGGCCCTCCTGAAGGCCGAGCTGGAAACGGCGGAGGTCCGGAAGAAACGACCGGTCATCCGGGCCGAGGACCTGCTGCCGCCCATCCAATCCATCAACCTCGACGCCGCCCAGACCCTGCTCGAGGCCCAGCCGCTTCCGTCCACCTCCGCGCCGACCCCGGCCCTGGCGTCCGATGCCCCCTTCCGGGCCAAGCTGCTCGCCGAGGCTCCGGCGCCACCCAAGCCGAGGCCCACCGTCGCCAAGCCCCAGGTGGCGAAGGACCGCTACGGCCGGGAGATCGTCCAGCCGCCCCTGCCGCTCACCGAGCCCACGCCCTCGCGCCCGCTGCCCCCCGTGCCGCCCGACCCGGAGCCGGGCCTCGCGGCGCGGGAGACCCTGCCGCCCCGCCGCCTCTTCGATCCGCCAGGCCAGCACGCCAAGGCCGATTTGGCCGCGCTGGAAACGATCAAGGATGTGATTGGACAGAAACTGTCCGAATTCAAGATCAAGGGCGCCGTCACCGGCATGCAGCCGGGCCCCGTGGTGACGGTCTTCGAGTTCCAGCCCGATCCGGGCATCCCGCTGTCCCGCATCCTGGGCATGGAGGAGGATCTGGCCCTGGCCCTCCAGGCCGAGGCCGTCCGCATGGACCGCATCCCCGGCAAGAACCTGGTGGGCATCGAAGTGCCCAACCCCAGGCGCGAGATCATCACCTTCCGCGAGGTCATCGACAGTCCGGCCTTCCGCGACGCGCCGGGCCTGCTCCAGCTGGCCCTCGGCAAGGACATCGCCGGCAAGCCCGTGGTGGCCGACCTCAACAAGATGCCCCACCTGCTCATCGGCGGCAGCACCGGCAGCGGCAAGAGCGTGGGCGTCAACGCCATGATCTGCTCCTGCCTCGTGCGCGCCCAGCCCGACGAGGTGAAGCTCATCCTCGTCGATCCCAAGATGGTGGAGCTGGGCGTCTACGAGGACATCCCGCACCTGTGGGCGCCGGTGGTCACGGACATGAAGGAGGCGGGCCGCGTGCTCAAGTGGGTGGTGGCCCAGATGGAGGACCGCTACCGCCGCCTGGCCCTGCTCAGCGTGCGCGACGTGAAGGGCTTCAACACGAAGATCGCCGACGCCGGCGGCTCGCTGGACATCTCGGAGCGCACACCGAACCCGCGCTGGCCGGACCGTCCCGCGGTGCTGGAGCCCATGCCCCACGTGGTGGTGGTCATCGACGAGCTGGCGGACCTCATGATGGTGGCCCGCAGCGAAGTGGAGGACAGCATCGCGCGCATCGCCCAGAAGGCCCGCGCCGTGGGCATCCACCTCATCCTCGCCACCCAGCGGCCCAGCGTGGACGTGGTCACGGGCGTCATCAAGGCCAACCTGCCCAGCCGCCTCAGCTACCGCGTGCGCACCAAGATCGACAGCCGCACCATCCTGGATTCCGGCGGCGGCGAGCAGCTGCTGGGCGCGGGCGACGCGCTCTTCCTGCCCAACGGCGCCAGCCATCCGAAGCGCATCCACGCGCCCTTCCTCACCGAGGATGAGACGCTCCGCCTCGTCACCTGGCTGCGGGAGCGCGGCCGACCCGACTACAACCAGGCCCTCATCAGCGCCATGGAGACGGAGGAGGAGACGGCCCTCCTGGACGAGGCCGAGCTGGGCGGCGGCGACGACATCTACGTGCGCGCCGTGGCCGTGGTCACCCGCGAGCGCAAGGCCAGCACGAGCCTGCTCCAGCGCAAGCTGAACCTGGGCTACGGCCGCGCCGCCCGGTTGATCGACCGCATGGAGGAAGAAGGCATCGTGGGTCCGGACCGGGGCGCCGGGAAACCGCGGGAAGTCTTCGCCCAGGCCGAGTAAGGTACCGCCTGTATTTTCACCCCCTCGCAAGGTGGGCTGAAGCTTCCAGCATGGTGTCCGTAGACCATGGTCACAATCTGTCTGCATTCATGGACAAACAACCATAGACTCCAATCGTACATGACCAAGGGAGAGTTTATGGCATTCCGAGCTCATTTCATCCTTCCCCTGGCGGCCAGCTGCACCCTGGTGTCCGCCGCCGACGCGCCGGCTCCGAAGCCCGCCTCCGCCAAGCTCTGCACCACCTGCCACACCACCGCCGCCAACAACCTGCGCGGCCACTTCGACAACCTCGTCCTGAAGAACAACTCGTTCCAGATGAAGATCGACGAGCGCACGGAGGTGCTGCGCTTCGACAAGGACCAGGTGAAGGTGGTCACCCCCGAGCCCGCCGCCAACGCCGAGGCGGCCCTGAAGTCCATCGCCAAGGGCCACGAAGTGCGGGTGGAGTACACCGAGAAGGACGGCATCAAGACCGCCGTGGGCGTGTTCGTCAAACCCCCCGTCAAGCTTGCGGCGGACGAGGTCATCACCCTGGACGAGGTCCAGAAGCTGGTGGCCCTGGGACCCGAGAAGGGGAAGTACTTCCTCTTCGACTCCCGCCCCGCGCCCCGCTTCATGGAGGGCGCCATTCCCACCGCCGTGAACCTGCCCTTCCCCGCCTTCGACAAGAACCTCGACAAGCTGCCCGCCGACAAGGGTGCACTGGTGATCTTCTATTGCAGCGGGAAGACCTGCAACATGAGCCCCGGCTCGCTGGCCAAGGCCAAGAAGCTGGGCTACACCCATGCCAAGGTGTTCGTGGAGGGCATGCCAGCCTGGACGAAGAAGCACTTCGGCGTCCTGAGCCCGGCCTCCCTGAAGGCCGCCTACCTGGACACCAGCACCCCCCTCGTGATCCTCGATGCCCGGCCCGCCGCCGAAGCCGCCAAGGGCTTCCTGAAGGGCGCCGTGGCCGCCGATCCCGCCAAGACCGCCGACCTGCTCAAGACCTTCCCCCTCGCGCGGCTCAAGCCCCCCGTGGTGGTGGTGGACGCCACCGGCGGTGACGCGGCGAAGGCCGTGGCCACGGACCTCGTGAAGGCCGGCTACGTGGGCGTGAACATCCTGTCCGGCGGCTTCCGGGCCTGGCAGGCCGCGGCGCTCCCCGTGGAGACCGGCGCCCTCGCCGCCAAGGCCACCTTCGTGCCCAAGCCCCGCCCGGGCTCCATCTCGCCCGCCGAGTTCACGAAGCTCGCCGAGCTGCCGCCCGCCCAGCGCGGCGTCATCATCCTGGATGTGCGGAACCCCGATGAGACCCGGAACGGCATCATCAAGGGAGCCCTGACGATCCCCGAGCCGCAGCTCCAGGCCCGCCTCTCCGAGCTCCCCAGGGACGCCAGGATCCTCTGCCATTGCTCCACCGGGATCCGCGCCGAGCTGGCCTACCACCTGCTGAAGGAGAAGGGCTACGACGTGCGGTTCCTGCCCGCGGAGATCACCATCATCGACAGCGGGGAATTCACCATCGATTGAGAGCGCCTTCGCCCGGGAAAGGGCCGGCCGCCGGGCCGGCCCTTTCTCCGCCATCGGTATTCAAGCCCTGCCGGGAAGTGCCGATACCGCGTGGCAGAAGGATCTGCCGTGGACGCCAGCCTCGCCCCCTACCATCACCGCCACCAGGAACTGCTGCGCCTGGCCCGCGAGCATGAGGCCCGGCTCGCCCCCACCCTGGTGCGGGACCATCCGGACCAGTGCCTGGCCGGAGCCCAGCGCCTGGCCGCCTCGATCAAGGCCCACCTGTCCATGGAGAACGCCGTCCTGTACCCGGCCCTGTTGGGAGTCACGGATGCCGACATCCAGGCCGCCGCGCGGGGGCTGGAAGCCGGCCTGGCCGACCTGAAGTCCCGGCTGCGCGCCTTCAGCCATCACTGGGCCAGTGCGGAGACCATCCACCTGGCGCCCGACGCCTTCATCAGCGCCTCCCACGACCTGCTGCAGGTCCTCCGGCAGCGCATCGACCTCGAGGAAACCCGACTGTTCCCCCTGGTGGAACGGGCCTGAGCGCACCAGCGGAACGCGAGGCGAGCAGGCGTCTGGTCGGGCGCCCTATTCCGCCGGGCTGACCCGGACGCGCGGCACTCGCCAGCGGCTGCGCTGGGCGGGGTCGGCCATGCCGCCCGCATGGCAGGCCCGGCAAGCCTCCAGGTGCGTATCCTGCCCCCGCCAGTAGGCCCGGGTCTCGCCTCCGGTCTCGCGGCGACGGTCCAGAGGGACCTGAGGCCAGTAGAACGTGAGCGAGGGCGCCTCCCCCTTCATTTCCAGCGCGTATAGCGGGCCGGGTTCCGTGCCGGGACGGCCCCAGCGGTCCTCCAGGGTGCTCATGACCACCAGGGCCCCTGGCGGCAGCGCCCGGCCTGCACGGTAGGCGGAGGCGGCAGTGGGATTGGCCCAAACCCGGATCCAGCGGCCGCCATGGGCCGGGGATTTCACGGGCTCGGCGTGGAGGGCCTCCAGCGCGGCGTAGTCCAGGGCCCGGAGGGGCGCCTGGGCTTCCGGATCCGCCGGCGGGGCGGGCGCCTCCGCGACCTTCACGGGCACCGGCAGGATGGGGGCCGGCCGGTTCGGGTGGGCCAGCGTGTAGCCGGTGTAGCCGGTCATCAGGAGCGCCGCCGACCAGAGCAGGCCCAGCGCCAGGGCCAGGAGGCCCAGGCTCTGGTGGTCCTTGCGGGCCCGGTTGAGGGCCCAGAGCGCCGGCACCGAGGCCAGGGCCGCCAGGGTGGCGGTGACCGCATGGCGGAACAGCAGGGCATCGGCCCCGAAGCCGGAAGCCGGCAGGGGGAAGATCCGCCCGGCGGAGATCAGGCCGTGCAGGCGACCCGCAGCCGGGCCGCTGATGAGCGCGGCGAGCAGGCCCAGCAGGCCCACCCACCCCAGGTAGCGGCACACGGTCCACCACGGGCGCATGCCCCGGCCGGCCCGCTGGGAGGCGAACAGCGCCCAGGGCAGCAACAGTCCGGTCGCCACCGGGAGGTGGGAGAGCAGGGCGTGTTTGAGGGCAATCCATTCCATGGGACCCACACTCGTAAGGGGCAATGCTCCCCGCAGTCTGCCAGGGCTTGGCAGCCTGCGGGAGTGGAATTCCTGTCACAATCGCCGGCATGAAGCAGATCCTCCTCCAGCACGTCCAGGAGTCCATCCAGCTGAAGCAGGCCTTCTTCGCCCAGGAGCTGGAGCACATCCTCGCCCAGGCGGACGACATGGCCGAGCGGCTGAGGCGCGGGGGCCGCATCCTCATCTGCGGCAACGGCGGCAGCGCCGCCGACGCCCAGCACCTGGCGGCCGAACTGAGCGGGCGCTACCTGAAGGAGCGCCGGGCCCTCGCGGGCATCGCCCTCACCACGGACACCTCGGCGCTCACGGCCATCGGCAACGACTACGGCTTCGACCAGGTCTTCTCAAGGCAGGTCGAGGCTCTGGGCCGCCCGGGGGATCTCCTCATCGGGATCAGCACCAGCGGCAACAGCCCCAACGTCGTCCGGGCCGTGGCCTCCGCGAAGGAACTGGGCGTCCGCACCCTGGGGCTCCTGGGCCGCGACGGCGGCCAGCTGGCGGGGTTGATGGATGACGCGCTGGTGGTGCCCTCCACCGTGACGGCGCGCATCCAGGAGATCCACCAGATGATCTACCACTTCTGGTGCGAGGCCCTCGATGCCCAGTTCTGAGTCCGCATGGTGACCGCCGCCGCGGGGCTGCTGGTCCTGGCCCTCCTCGGCCAGCCGGGGCGGACCTACTACTGGCGCGATGCCGGCGGGCAGACCCATGTCACCAACACGCCGCCGCCGCCGGATGCCGAGATCCTGGAACCTCCGCCCCCACCCGCGGTGGAACCGGGTCGACCCCACCGGGTGCAGCCCGTCCGCCAGAGCCAGAATCCCGGCTACCGCCATGTGGTGCTCAATCCCGTCCAGAAGCAGGCCTGGGAGGCCCTGGACCAGCACCTGATCAAGGCGCGGACCGCCGGAGACCAGCGCACCCTCGAAGCGGTGACCGACTCGCTCATCCACGACTGCCTCTGGGGCAGCGGCCTGTGGGCCATGCCCCTGGCCCCGCTGCTCGCCCTGGCCCTCATGGGGCTCCTCGGCTGGTGGCTGGCCCTGGGGCTGAACTCCAGCCTCCGCCTCCCCCTGGTGGGCGGCTTCCTCGTCCTGGGCCTCGCCCTGGGGCACCTGCTCCTGAACGTCTTCCTCTACCACCCCCAGTCGGTCCGCCTTCAGCAGAACCTTGAACTGCTCGAGCTCCACATGGGGGGCCGGGTCCCGCGCCCGGAGCGCCACACCCTGATGCAGCAGCACTACCAGGCCCTGGAGCAGGCCGCCGAGCCCACCCAGGCCCCCTGGCGGTTCCCGAGGGAGGTCCGCGCCCTGCGCGAGGCCATGAAGCAGGTGATGGTTGATCCCTGACCTGCCGCTCCCCCTGGCGGAGCGGTTGCCGGCGCTCAGGGCCGCCGCCCACGCGGAACCCCTGGGGCTCTACCTGCACATCCCCTTCTGCCTGGATCGCTGCACCTATTGCTCCTTCGCCACCACCCGGGACCGGAGCCTGCAGCCGGAGACCACCGCCCGGCTCATCGCCCAGGTGCGGGCCTGGGGCGCGGGCCTGGAGCGGCCCGCGGTGGACACGCTCTACCTGGGCGGCGGCACGCCCTCACTGCTTTCCCCGCGCGAGCTGGCCGATCTCACCGGAGCGATCCGGGAGGCTTTCGACCTCCGTCCGCTCGTCGAGGCCACCTTCGAGGCCAACCCCGGAACCGTGGACCTGGCCTGGCTCCAGGGCGCCCGGGACCTGGGCTGGGACCGGGTCAGCCTGGGCGTGCAGGCCCTGGACGATGCCCTGCTGGACCGGCTCGGCCGCATCCACGGAGCCGCCCAGGCCCTGCAAGCCCTGGATCTGGCTGAGCGGGCCGGGTTCCGGCGCCGCAGCGCGGACCTCATGGTGGGCATTCCTGGACAGTCGCTGTCCAAGGTGGTCGGCGATGCCCATACCTTGACGGCCACGGGCATCGACCACCTCAGCATCTACCTCCTGGACCTGGACAAGGCCTGCCCCCTGCGCGCCGAGATCGACGCCGGCCGCCTGGCGCTGCCCTCGGAGGACGAGGTGGCGGATGTCTTCGAGGCCCTCCAGGAGGAGCTTCCCCGCCTGGGACTGGCACCCTACGAGATCAGCAACTACGCCCGGCCCGGCGGTGAATCCATCCACAACACCCGCTACTGGGAGCGCCGCCCCTACCTGGGCCTGGGCCCCAGCGCCGCCTCGCAGCTGGGTGATTATCGGTGGACCGAATCCTCCGTCATCCCCGCCTGGACCGGAGGGCGCGGCGAGGTGGACATCCAGGAGCTGGACGCGGCCGAGGCCCTTTCGGAAATCCCCCTGCTGGGCCTGCGCCTGCATCGCGGCGTGGACTGGGGGGCCCTGCGGCGGAAGGCAGAGAGCCTGAACCTGCGGCCCCTGACGGATGGCTGGGAGGCGCAGCTCCGGGCCCTTGCGAAGGAAGGCCTCACAGTCTGGGAGGGCGACCGGGTGCACCTCAGCCCGCGCGGCATGCTCATGAGCAACGGGATTTTGCAGATGTTCGTATGAGGCACTCCTTCCGGTAGGCTGGAGCCACGCACCCTCAGCGAAACCACGGCGACGGATTGGAATCGGAACGCCCCGTTCCCTCAGCCCGCAGCCCGTCCAACTGTTCGCGGACGTCTTCATGAACCCCTCTGAACCTTCCCCTGTCCCGACGCCAAGGCCCTATCCCGGCTTCGCCCAGTCACTGCTGGTGGTGTTCCTCTGGACCCTGCTCACCTGGCTCCTCACGCTCCCCTCGCTCAGGCTATCGGACCTGAACCATCCGGGCTGGGCGGCCTGGACCCTGCTCCTAGGCCAGCTCGGGGGCACCCTCCTGGTGTTGAAGGTTTGCCTTCCCCTCGGCCAAAAGGCCTGGAAGGACGCCTGCCCCACCGCCTCTGTACCTCTTGGCGTCTGGCCGGTCCTCCTGGTCACCATGGCGGGGCTCATACTGGTCATCAGCGGCGTAGATGGTTGGCTTGCACACCTGATGCCTCCCTCGGCCTGGATTCGGCAAACCCTAACGAAAGTGAGTTGGCCCAGCGCCGTGCTCGGCGCACCCCTCGCCGAAGAATCGCTCTTCCGCGGGCTGATCCTCGGCGGCTTCGTGCTGCGCTACGGGGCGCGCAGGGCCATCGCCTACTCGACCTTGCTGTTCGCCTTCGTCCACCTGAATCCCTGGCAGTTCCCCACGGTCCTGGCGTTGGGGATGGCCCTCGGCTGGCTCACGCTGCGCACGGGTTCCCTCTGGCCGGCGGTGTTCGCCCATGCCCTGAACAACCTGACCGTCGCCCTCGCCCAGGCCTACCGGATTCCCTACCTCGCGGACGATCGATTCCAGCCCTTCTGGATGTGGGCTCTCGGTTTCCTGCTGCTGGGGCTCGGGCTGGCGGCGCTGGCGCGTGTGACCTCGGACCTCCCGGCCCCGGAAAGTGCCGCCGGCGAGGCGGTCTGATCCCTCGCGGACAGCCTGGGCCACCGTCTGGGACGGTAGGATGAAGGTTGGCCCCGCCGCCCGGGGGAATGCCGCGGAGTCCCCTTGCTCTATCTCGGCGAAAGCGCCGCCCTCCTCACCTCCCTCTGCTGGTCGCTCAACTCCATCTGCTTCACCGTGGCGGGGCGCCGCGTGGGTTCGGCCTCCGTGAACCTGGCCCGCCTGCTCATGGCCTGGGGCCTGTTGGCGCTCCTGCACCTCGGCCTCTACGGGAGTCCCTTCCCTCTGGGCGCGGGAGCCGCGCGCCTGGGCTGGCTGGGCGCCTCGGGCCTCATCGGCTTCGCCCTGGGCGACGCGGTGCTGTTCGAGTCGTTCCTGCTCATCGGTCCCCGCCTCGCCATGCTCCTGATGACCCTCTCCCCCGTCTTCAGCGCCCTGCTGGCCTGGCTGTTCCTGGGTCAGAGCCTCAGCCTGGCCAAGACCCTGGCCATGGCCGTCACCCTGGGCGGCATCGCCTGGGTGGTGTGGGATGGCGGCGACCATCAGGCCCATCCCCACCTCTGGCGCGGTGTCCTGCTGGGCGTAGGCGGCGCCCTGGGGCAGGCCGTGGGCCTCGTCTTCAGCATGAAGGGCCTGGCGGGCGGCTTCCCGCCCATCTCGGCCAACCTCATCCGCGTCACGGCGGGCCTGGGGGCTCTCCTGGTCTACTTCGGCGCCGCCGGCCGGCTGCCCGGCCTCCTCGGCGGCCTCCGGGATGGCCGGGCCGCCGCCTTCATCGGCCTCGGCGCGGCCACGGGCCCCGTGCTGGGCGTGGTGCTCTCCCTGGTGGCCATCGCCAGGGCACCCATGGGCGTCGCCGCCACCTTGATGTCGCTTTCCCCCGTCATCCTGCTGCCCGTCTCCCACCTCATCTTCAAGGAGAAGGTCGGCGGCCATGCGATCCTGGGCACCCTGCTGGCCCTTGCGGGCGCGGCGGCGCTGTTCTTCGTGTAAGGAGCGTTCCCATGTCTCTGCGCAAGGATCCCGTCAGCTGGCTCTACCCCCCCATCGAACCCATCCGGGTGCTGCGCTTGAAGGCGTCGGACCTGCACGAGCTGTATGTCGAGGAGAGCGGCAACCCGGCCGGGAAGCCCGTCATCTTCCTTCATGGGGGGCCTGGCGGCGGCACCAGCCCCAAGCACCGGCGGTACTTCGACCCGACGGTCTACCGCATCCTCCTCTTCGATCAGCGGGGCTGCGGCCAGAGCACGCCCTATGCCGAGGTCCGCGAGAACACCACCTGGGATCTGGTGGCCGACATCGAACGCATCCGCGAGCACCTGGGCATCGACCGCTGGATGGTCTTCGGCGGCTCCTGGGGCGCCACGCTGGGCTTGGCCTACGCGGAGGCCCACCCCGAGCGCGTCACCGAGCTGATCCTCCGGGGCATCTTCCTGCTGCGCCAGCGCGAGGTGGACTGGCTCTACCAGGAGGGCGCCAGCCGCATCTTCCCGGACGCCTGGGAACCCTACCGCGACGCCATCCCCGAGGCCGAGCGCGGCGACTTCCTGCAGGCCTATGCGAAGCGGTTGCTGAGCGAGGATCCGGCCGTGAACCTGCCCGCGGCCAAGGCCTGGAGCATCTGGGAGGGCGCCACCAGCAAACTCATCCCCGATCCCGACTTCATCGCCTCGTACGGCGACGAGGCCACCACGCTGGCCTTCGCCCGCATCGAGTGCAGCTACTTCCTGAACAAGGGCTGGATGGACGAGGCCCAGCTGCTGCGCGACGCTGGAAAGCTGAAGGGCATCCCCGGCGCCATCATCCAGGGCCGCTACGACATGGTCTGCCCCATCGAGAGCGCCTGGGCCCTGTCGAAGGCCTGGCCCGAAGCCGACCTCGTCATCGTCCCCGATGCTGGCCACAGCGCCTACGAGCCCGGCATCTCGCGGGCCCTCGTGGCGGCCACGGATCGCTTCGCCGGCTGATCAGCCCTTGCTTCTGTGCTTAAGGTGGTCGTAGACGAACCACGCCACGCCGGCCACGATCAGCACGCCGATGACCGCATCCAGCTTGTGGAAGTACTGGCCCAGGGTGTTCCACTTCTCGCCAAGCTTGTAGCCGATCCAGGCGAGGACCAGGCACCAGGGCAGGCTGCCGATGAAGGTGTAGAGGTGGAAGCGGGTGCGGTCCATGCGGGCGATGCCGGCGGGCAGGGCGATGAAGGTGCGCACCACGGGCAGCAGGCGGCCGATGATGATGGCCTCGGAGCCGAAGCGCTCGAAGAAGCGGTGGGCCTGGTCCAGGTGGCCCGTGTGCAGCCAGATGTAGCGGCCGTACTTCTCGATGGCGCGGCGGCCGCCCCAGGCGCCGACCTCGTAGGCCGGGATGCTGCCCAGGTTGCAGCCCAGGGCCCCGAAGACGCCGGCGATCCAGATCTGGGCCACGGGGCTGCCCGCACCGAGGCCGAAGAAGGTGAGCTGCCCCTTGTAGGCCAGGTAGCCCGCGAAGGGCATGATCACCTCGCTGGGCAGCGGGATGCAGGCGCTCTCGATGGCCATGAGCAGCATGACGCCCAGGGGCCCCATGGCGGCCATGAGGGCCACCATCCAGGCAATGACGGGAGCGAGGAGCTTCTGGAGCATGGGCGATCCGAAAACCCCAGTCTACCGGCGGATACACTGGACCCATGAGTGAGGATCTGGTCCGCAACCGCAAAGCCCTGCACAACTACCACGTCCTGGAGACCTGGGAGGCGGGGATCGCGCTCCAGGGCACCGAGGTGAAGGCCCTGCGGGCGGGCCTGGGCCAGCTGCAGGATGCCTACGTGGATGCGGTGGCCGGGGAGCTGTGGCTCAAGCAGGCCCACATCTCGCCCTACGAGTTCGGCACCTACGCCAACCATGACCCGCTGCGGCCCCGCAAGCTGCTGCTGCACAAGGCCGAGATCACCAAGATGACCGCCAAGGTCGTGCGCAAGGGGCTCACCATCATCCCCCTGGCCATCTACCTGAACGAGCAGGGGAAGATCAAGGTGAAGGTCGCCCTGGCCGAAGGCAAGGCCGTCGGCGACAAGCGCGAAGCCCTGAAGCAGCGCGAGCAGAAGCGCGAGATGGACCGCATCCGGAAGGGCGCCCGGGAGTAGCCGGCACCGGGCGCGGCCTCAGGGCTCCGCGGCGGGAACCGGCCCGGCTGGCGATCCGGGCGCGCCATGCTCGAAGGCAAGGCGGGCCAGGCGTGCGTCGGGCCCGAACTCGAGCCTCAGCGCCCGGTGGCCGGAGAAGGGAATCGCCACCGCTCCCCCATAGCCCCCTGCGGCGAGGAAGCCCCGCACTTCGGTCCAGCGGTAGACGAGGGTCCTCCCGCCGTCCACCACCTCGTCCGGCTCCCCCAGGTGGAGCAGCACGTCCTCCCGCGTGGACCGGCCCACCTGGAGGGAGGAGACATACTGCGGGGTGATCCGGCCCCGTCCGGCGAGCATGTCTCCGGTCGGGAAGGGCCAGATCAGGCATCCGGTCTGGAGGGACAGGGCCAGGATGCCCAGGAGCAGTCCCGGAGGGCGCCTCATTCGGACACCACGAGGCTGTGGCGGACCAGCCGGCCGTCCGCCGCGAAGACCAGCACCAGGCTGCCGATGTGGGGATCGGTGAACACGGGCATCTTCTGCGCCTGGCCCCAGCGCCGCCCCACGGAGTTCCGGGCGCCCGCCGCGTTCCGCGCGAAGGCATAGGTGAGGATCCGCTCCCCCTCGAGCTGTGCGCTGGGCGTTCCGAGCCGGAGCAGCACCTCCTCCCGCGTGGTCTTCCCGTCGCTCAGGAAGGCCAGCCACTCCGCCTGGATCTCCGCCGGCGCCGCCTGCCTCAGCTGCGGCGGAGCGCAGCCCACCAGGAGGGCCAGGCCCAGGCAGGGACCGAGGGGAAGGGAGAGGCCCAAGGCAGACTCCATGGGAAGCTAGCTGGGCGGCGGGGCCGCCGCCTCCTGGATGGGAGGATCAGGCTGGCGCAGATCCTTCACCAGGCTGTGCCGGACCAGGCGGTCATCCGGGCCGAACACCAGCACCAGGCTTGCGGTGCGCGGATGGGGATAGGCCCAGTCGCTCGCCCGGCCGCTCCCGGCCCGGCGCCACTCCCCATCCAGATCCACCACGAAATCGTAGGTGAGGATCCGGCCCCCCTCGAAGGCCGAGGAAGGCGAGCCGAGCCGCAGCAGAACCTCCTGGCGGGTGGTCCGCCCATCCTCGATGGGTCCCAGCAGCCCGGTCTCGAAAGCCCGCGCCTTCTCCTGCCTCACGCTGGGGCTGACACAGGCCACCCCCAGGACCAAACCAAAGGAGAGCATCGGGAGGAGGGCTCGAGGGGACACGGGGTCTCGGGGCAGGAGGATGGGCGTGCTGCCGTCAATCTACTGCGCGGCGGCATCCCCGTCAAAATCAGCCCGGCATGCGGGTGGCCCAGCACGGCCTCTGCGGGTCAGCCGTTCCAGCCACCCTGGGCGAAGCGGGCCAGCTTCTCGCCGCTGCCGTGGAGGGCCAGGGCGCGGGCCACGAAGCGCCCGATGGGATCGGCCTCCAGATTCACGGCCTCGCCGGGGCGCAGGCCATCCATGGCCGTGCGCTTCACGGTCTCCGGGATGAGGGCCACGGTGAACCAGTCCGTGCCGCAGTCCACCACTGTCAGGGAGATGCCGTCCACGGCGATGGAGCCCTTGGCGGCGGTCATGGGCGCCAGGTCCAGGGGCATCGAGAAGCGCCAGATACCCTCGTCCACGCCCCGCTGGCCCTGCGGGCGGGACACCAGCTGTCCGACTCCATCCACATGGCCCGAGACGAGGTGCCCGTCCAGGGGATCGCCCACCCGCAGGGCCGGTTCCAGATGCACCGCGGCGCCCAGGGGCAGGCGGCCCAGGGTGGTCTTCGCCAAAGTCTCTTCGCTGAGGTCCGCCTCCCAGGCCCGGCCATCCACGGCCACGCTGGTGAGACAGGCCCCGTTCACGGCGATGCTGGCACCCAGCTCGGCGCGCGCCAGCAGGTCCGCCGGGGCCCCGATCCGCAACCGCGCCCCGCCCGGCCGGGCCGAGCGGGATTCAAGGGTGCCGAGGTGCCGGATCAGGCCAGTGAACATGACCCTTCCATCATGCCGCAATTGGTCCTCAGGAACCGGCCGGTGTCGCGAGCCGGCTGTTCCGCGAGCCGAAGAAGAAGTAGATCACCAGCCCGATGCCCAGCCAGGCGAAGAACCGGTACCAGGTGAGGGCGGGCAGGCCCCGGGCGATCCAGAAGCAGCCCAGGATGCCCAGGGGCGCCACGATCCAGGCGAAGGGCATGACGAACTTCCGGGGCGCCTCCGGGCGGCGCTTCCGCAGGATCAGCACTGCCAGGCAGACGATGACGAAGGCGAAGAGGGTGCCGATGTTGGCCAGCTCCACCACCTCGTCGATGTTGAGCAGGGCCGCCGGGATGGCCACCAGGAAGCCCGTGAGCACCGTGGCGTGGGAAGGGGTCTTGTAGCGGTCGTGGACCTTGCCGAACCAGGAGCCCAGCAGGCCATCGCGGCTCATGCTCAGGAAGATGCGCGGCTGGCCCACCTGGTAGACGAGGAGGGCGGCCGTGGTGGCGATGACGGCCCCGAAGCTGATGACGGCGGCGATGCCGGCCATCTTGTGCTGGGTGAAGATGTAGGCCAGCGGATCCGCGATGCCGCCCAGCTTGGTGTAGTGCAGCATCCCCGTCACCACCAGCGCCACGGCGGCGTAGATGACCGTGCAGATGACCAGGGAGCCGAGAATGCCCCGAGGGAGGTCCTTCCCGGGGTTCCGGCATTCCTCCGCGGTGGTGCTCACGGCGTCGAAGCCGATGAAGGCGAAGAAGATGATGGCGGCACCGGCCTGGATGCCGCGCCACCCGTGGGGCACGAAGGGATGCCAGTTGGCGGGGCTGATGAACTTGATGCCGAGACCCACCACCGCCAGCAGGATGATCACCTTGATGACCACCATGACCCCGTTCACCCGGGCGCTTTCCTTGATGCCGATGTAGCAGAGCCAGGTGATCAGGATGGTGATGATCACCGCCAGGAGGTTGATGGTGATGGGGAACCCCGCCACCGCGGGCGCGACCTTCACCACCTCCCAGTTGGCGAAGATGGCGGCGCCGTCGGCCAACCCCGCCTTGGCCTGCGCCAGGACCTGCAGCTTGGTCCCGAGTTCCATGGCGGGCACGCCCTGGACCAGCTTCAGGGCGCTCCGGGGGTCCATGCCCAGCCAGCCGGGAATGTCCACGTGCAGCACCGTGGACAGGAAGCTGCGGGCGTAGTCGCCCCAGGAGATGGCCACGGCCACGTTGGAGATGGCGTACTCCAGCAGCAGGTCCCAGCCGATGATCCAGGCCATCAGCTCGCCCAGGGTGGCGTAGGCGTAGGTGTAGGCGCTGCCGGACACGGGGATCATGGAGGCCAGTTCCGCATAGGCCAGGGCCGTGAAGCCGCAGATGAGGGCCACGATGAGGATGCTGAGCACGAGACCGGGACCGGCCGGCAGCCGGCCGTCGGCCATGTTCCCGGCGGCTGCGGTGCCGATGCTCGAGAAGATGCCCGCGCCGATGATGGCGCCGATGCCGAACATCGTGAGGTCGAAGGCCGTGAGGTTCTTCTTGAGCTGGTGCTCCGGCTCCTCTGCGCTGGCGCGCAGCTGTTCCAAAGTCTTGGTCCGGAAGAGACGGTTGTACATGGGAGCCTTGGGGAGAAGGTCCATGCTAGCAGGCGGCTCCGGAGGGTAGGCTGGAGACCATGAGCACGAAGCAGGAGCGAAGTGCCACTTGGGCAACCATCCACCGGAGGCGGATGGGACCGGCCGCGAAGCAGGCGGTCCCGAAGGGTCGAGCGCCAAGGGTCCGAGTCAAGCCGAAGCCCGAACGGCGCAGCGCAGGGGGGCTCCGCCCCGGCAAGCTGAGCGCGCCGGAGCTGGCGCGGCGTGCATCAGGCGGAGGCGCCGCGTGAGGCTCTGGAGCGACCGCCGCCTGCGCCTCTCCCTCACGGGGCTGGGCGTGGAGTGTGTGCTGGCTCTGCTGGCCGTGGGGGCCTTCGCCGTGAACACGGGCAACAACCTCCTCTACCTGGTGTTCTCCCTGATGCTGGGCCTGTTCCTGGTGTCCGGGGTGCTGAGCCGCCGGGCCCTGCAGGGCCTCCGGGTCGCGGGCCTGGAGGAGGGCAACCTGTTCGCCCGGGTGCGCGGCGGCCTCCGGCTACGCCTCCAGCACCAGGGCCGGGCCCGGATCCGGGGCCTGGAACTGCACCTCTCGCTGGACGACGCCCAGGTGGATCCCGGCTTCCTGGACCGGACCGCCGGCGACGGGGAGACCCTCGTGGTCCTCCACGCCCGGGCCGGCCACCGCGGGTGGAGCCGGGCGCGCCGCCTCGAACTGCGCACCCGCTACCCCTTCGGGCTCGTGGAGAAGGCCCGGTTCCTCGACCTGGACCAGGAACTGCTCATCCTGCCCCATCCCCGCACGCCCCCGGCCTCGCCCGCGGGCTGGCGGGGCGAGGGCCGTCGCACCGTGACCCAGGAGGGGACCAGCAGCCCGGAGGGGGCGCGGCCCTGGCGGGCGGGGGACCCTCCTGGCCGCGTCCACTGGAAGCGGACAGCCCAGCGGGGCCAGCTATGGGTGCGCACGTTCCAGGAGGAGCGACCCCAGGGGCTGCACCTGAGGCTCGACCTCACAGCCTGGGCCCCGGGCCGGCCCTTCGAGCGGGAGCTGGAGCGGCTCTCCGGCGCCGTCCTCCAGGCCCGGCTCCAGAAGCGGGAGGTCAGCCTGGAACTGCACGGCGCCACCCAGGCGCGCGAGATCCGCGGGCACACGCCCTGCTGGCGGGCCCTGGCCCTGGTCCAGGCGGAGGAGGCCCGGGAGCAGCCTGCCTCGGCGGAACCTCCGTTAAGCTGAAGGCGACGCAGGAGGCGCCGGTGTTCGACCATCCCCAATCCCCCGCCTGGACCCCCCTGCTGGAGGCGGCCTGGAAGGCCCGGGCCCACGCCCACGCCCCCTACTCCCACTTCCAGGTCGGGGCGGCGCTGTTGACCGCGTCCGGCGAGATCGTCGCCGGCTGCAATGTGGAGAACGCCGCCTACCCCGTCACCCTCTGCGCCGAGCGGGGGGCCCTCAGTGCGGCCGTCGCCGCGGGTCTGCGCCCCGGGGGTCTGGTGGCCGCGGTGGTGGTGACCGATGTGCCCGCGCTGACTCCGCCCTGCGGCGCCTGCCGGCAGGCCCTGGCCGAGTTCGCCGAGGGCCTGCCGGTCCTCCTCGCCAACCGCAGTTCCCGGGAGCTCCACCGACTGGAGGAGCTGCTGCCCCACAGTTTCACGGGCCGCAACTTCCTGTAACTACGTCCATGGATCTATCCAAGCCTCTCCCCCCCGCCTACACTTTCCGAACCCAGCCAGGCATCCCGAGGCAGTGAATGGCCATTGATCGCGTCAAAGTCAAGAAGGAAGCCGACAAGCTCTTGACGGCGGGAAAGGTCGACCGGGCCATCGAGGAGTTCCACAAACTCGTCGATGACAACCCCAAGGACTACTCGACCCTCAACCAGATCGGCGACCTCTACGTGCAGATCGGCCGGACGCGGGAGGGCGTCGAGATCCACAAGCGCCTGGGCACCGCCTACGAGCGGGACGGCTTCCACGCCCGGGCGGCGGCCATCTTCCAGAAAGTCGTGCGGAACGCGCCGGAGGACATCGACGCGGCCCAGCGCCTGGCGGACCTCTACCGCCAGATGAACAAGGTCACCGATGCGGTGAAGGTGCACCTGCAGGTGGCCGAGCACTTCCAGAAGAAGGGCCTCATCAAGCGGGCCCTGGAGGAGTTCAACAAAGTCGTCGACCTCGACCCCAAGAACCTGAAGATGAAGGTCAAGCTCGCGGACCTCTACAACAAGGAGGGCATGAAGGACCGCGCGGCGGGCATCTACCTCGAGGTGGCCGAGTCCTTCGCCATGGAGCAGATGCACGGCGAGGCGAACCTGATCCTCGAACGCGCCAAGTCGATGATCTCCACGCCCCAGGTCTTCCTCACCCAGAGCCGGCTCGGGGTGATCCAGGGCGACTACGCGCTGGCGGCCAACCACCTGCGCGAGGGTCTGGCCAAGAATCCCAAGGACACGGAGCTGCTGGAGGCGCTGGCGGAGATCGAACTCCGCAGCGGCCATCCGGAGCACGCCCTGGAAGCGCTGGGCGAGATCGCGCAGATCCCGGAGAAATCGCTCCCGCTCGCCGAGAAGGCCCTCCGGAACCTGGTGAACATGGATCGGGCCGAAGAGGGACTCCGGCTGTTCGCCCCCATTGCCCGTGAGCTCGCCCGCCGGGGCTCCGGGGACGCGGTGGGCCGGAATCTCCGGGCCGCCATGCAGAACCACATGAGCGTCGAGGCCTGGACGCTCCTCGCGGAGATCGCCCACCAGAGCGGCAACCGGGCCGACCAGATCCACGCCCTCCAGAGCGCCTATGGACTGGCCCACCAGGCCAATGACCAGTCGCTGATCGGCCACCTCTCCGGCCAGCTGCGGGCCCTGGGCGCGGTGCCCGACGCCTCGACCTCCTCGATCCCCGCCCAGCCCAGCTTCTCGGGGGGCTTCGAGGCTCCGGCGGTCCAGGAAGGCACCTGGCGCGGCGGCGAGACCGAACTCGACCCCATCCGGCGCCTGCGCATCGACCAGCTCTCCCGGGAGGCCGAGGCCCTTCTCCGCAGCGGCAGCGCCGACCGCGCCGTGGAAACCTACAAGAAGGCCCTGGAGCTGGAGCCCTCCGACCTGACGCTCATCGAAGCCATCGTCGCGGTGCACCGCAGCACCGGCCACCTGACCAAGGTGCAGATGCAGTATGTGCAGAGCGCCCAGGCCCTGGTCCAGCTCGGCAAGAAGTACGAAGCCACCCACCTGCTGGACATGGCGGAGCAGCTCTTCCCCGGCTCCACCCGCATCCACCGCCGGACCCTGGGCCTGCCCGAGCCCGGCGCCCGCCCGCCGGTGCCCACCCCGCCCGCCCCGGCGCCGGCCCCGCCCATGGCCGCGGCGCCACCCATCGCCCTGCCGGCCCCGCCCAGCCCGGCGGAGCCGAGCATCGCGCTCGACCTTCCCATGGCGGCCCCCCCGGCCCAGGCCCCCGCTCCCCCCGCGCGGGAGGCCATCCCCCTGGGCGAGGGCCTGCCCCTCCTGCCGGAGGCCCCCGCCCCGGCCCCCAGCCTGCCTGCGCCGGAACCCGAACCGGCCGCCCTGGATGCCTCCGACCTGAGCTGGATGGACGACACCCTCACGGAGCTGGAAACGGAGCCGGTGCCCTTCGCGGCCCCCACGACGCCGCTCCCCCCCATGCCCACGGGGTTCCTCCCGCCCGAGGTGATCGAGGCCCTGCCGCCCCTTTCCGCAGCCGGGCCCGCACCCATCCCCGACGAGCTCATGAGCCTGCTCGGCGACATCGACTTCCAGCTGGATTACGGCAGCCCGGAGGAGGCCAAGACCGAAATCGAGGCCGCGCTCGAGCAGTTCCCGGACCACCCCGAACTCGAAGCCCGCCTGGAACGCGCCAAGGGGGACCTCCAGAAGCTGGGGCTCAGCGCCAAGGCCAGCGCCCTCAACGAGGGCGACTTCACCAACTCCTTCTTCGATCTCACCGATGTGCTGGGCACCGCCCTCATGGATACGGGCGAAGACGAGGAGATGCACGACGCCACCCATGTGGTCGAGAAGATCCAGAGCGTCGACGAGCTGTTCAGCGCCTTCCGGGAGGGGGTGGAGAAGCAGGTCAAGGGCGACGACTATGACACCCACTACAACCTGGGCATCGCCTACAAGGAGATGATGCTCATCGACCCCGCCATCGAGGAGTTCAAGATCGCCATGGGCGACCCTGAGCGGACCCTGGAGTGCTGCTCCATGCTCAGCATCTGCGAGCAGGCCCGGGGCGACCTCAAGGCCGCCGTCGAGTGGCTGCGCCAGGGCATCGAGGCCCCGGGCTTCCCCCCCGAGGACAGCATCGGCCTGCGCTACGATCTGGCCGAAACCTACCTCCTGCAGGGCCAGACCGCGCTCGCCGCCGCCGAGTTCAAGACCGTCCACGACATGGACCCCGACTACCGGGACGTGGCCGCCAGGCTCGCGTAGCGGACCCCCCGGGCCCGCGACCATCAGGGCTTCAGATCATCCGATCGTCCGACTGCCGCTCGCGCCCCAGGGCTGGAGGGCCTGGAGGGCGGGCTGGACGGGCTTGCCGGGGCGCTGGAGCTGGGTGAGCTCCAGGGCGCCATCGGGGGTGGTGAGCCAGGCGCCCTCCCGGCTCCAGACCAGCTGGCCCGGATCGCGGTAGCAGGCCCGGAGGGCCCCCACGCCGCAGACCTTCAGGGGCTGGCCTTCGAGCTGCAGCTCAGAGCCGGGCCAGGGCCAGAGGGCGCGGACCTGGCGGTGCAGGTCCGCCGCGGGGAGCCGCCAATCCAGATGGCCCATGTCCTTGCGGAGCTTCGACGCGTAGGTCGCCCCCTCGGGGGGCTGTTCCACCGGCCGGCCGCAGCCGCAGAGCAGCAGGGGCAGCTGGTCCATCAGCAGGTCGACCGCATCCGCCGAGAGGACCGCCAGCAGGCTTTCGGCCGTATCCGCGTGCCCGATGGGCCGGCGGGACTGGGCCAGGATGGGACCCTCGTCCAGTCCCTCCGTGAGTTTCATGAGGCTGACGCCCGTCTCCTCGTCCCCCGCCAGGAGGGCGTGGTTCACCGGGGCGGCGCCCCGCCAGCGGGGCAGCAGGGAGAAATGCAGGTTCCACACCCCCTGGGGGCAGGACTCCAGCATCCAGCGGGGCAGCAGGTGCCCGTAGGCCACGACGATCGCCAGGTCGATCTTCAGGGATTCCCAGAGAACCCGGGTCTCCGGCGCCTTCCAGCTCAGGGGCTGGTGGATGGGCAGGCCCAGTTCCAGGGCCGCCGCCTTCACCGGCGGGGCCTCCAGGTGGCGCCCCCGGCCCGCCGGCCGGTCCGGGTTGCAGAACACCGCCTCGACGCCCTCCTCGGCCAGAGCCCGCAGGGCCGGGACGGCCGCGCGCGGGGTGCCGAGGAACGCGATGCGGGTCATCCCCGGGCCTGCTTCTGGTACTTGCGCTGGATGACCTGGCGCTTGACGGGGCCGAAGTACTCCACGAAGAGGCGCCCGCGCAGGTGGTCGATCTCATGGCAGAAGGCCCGGGCCAGCAGATCCTCGCCTTGCAGTTCGTGCCAGGTTCCATCTTTGGCCCGGTTGCGGATCGTCACCTTCTGGGGGCGCTCCAGCACTTCCCGGATGCCGGGAATCGACAGGCAGCCCTCCGGTCCCACCTGGCTGCCCTCCTCCCGGATGATCTCGGGGTTGATGAGGATGAGCTTCTGGGCCGGGTCCTCGCCGGCCGAGCAGTCGATGACCGCGAGGTTCAGGTTCACCCCCACCTGCGGCGCGGCGAGGCCCACGCCCTCCTCGTCGAGGGTCGTCTCGAACAGGTCGGCCACGAGCTGCTCCAGCTCGGGGGTCCAGGCCCCCACATCCTCACTGTTCTTCTTCAGTCGGGGATCGCCCCAGGTCAGTACGGGCAGGACGGCCATGCAAACGCTCCAGCATTCCAGTGTAATCCATCGCCCATCCCTTGTTAATCTGGGAGGTCCGTCCACCGGAGCCCCGCATGCTGCGTTCCTTCCGTCAGGTTTTCAAATCCAACCGCACGCCCATGGCGGCGGTGATGATCGTGGTCCTCCTGGGCCTGGTGGCCTACCTGGCCCCATCCGGCCGGGTGGACACGCCGGATACCGTCGTGGCGCGGGTCTATGGCCGCGAGGTGCTGCTCCGCGACCTGGCCGAGCACATGCAGGAGCTCTACCAGCGCTACGGGAAGCAGGCCAGCCCCGAGGCCCTCAAACCCTTCGTCCAGTCCCAGGCCCTGAAGGACCTCATGAACCAGAAGCTCATGGAGGAGCTGGCGGAGCGCCACCACGTGGTGGTGACGGACGAGGAGGTGGGCGCCCGTCTGCGGGCCTACCTGAAGCAGTACCCCATCCTCCTGGACCCCCAGGGCAACCTGAAGTCCACCGCGGAGCTGAAGCAGATCTTCCAGGAGACCGGCTTCAACCCGACGCTCCAGGAGCGCAACCTGCGCAGTGAGCTGCTGCGCACCAAGCTGATCCAGCAGGCGGCCTTCCAGGTGCCCGTGGACGAGGCCTGGCTGGCGGTGGAGAACCGCCTGCGCAACGAGAAGGTCGCCTTCCAGCAGGCCACCCTGGCCGTGGCCCCCGCCGCCGTGGCCGATCCCGGCGACGGCCCCCTGGAGGCCTTCTACAAGGCCGGCGGCGACCGCTTCCTCCAGCCCCCCCGTCGCGTGATCCAGTTCGTGGCCGTGGACCGCGCCGCCCTGGGCAAGGAAGTCCAGGTGGACGACGCCACCCTCAAGGCTGGTTTTGAAGCCCGGAAGAACGACTTCATCGAGTTCAAGGCCCGCCACATCCTCTTCAAGGCCGAGGGCGACACCCAGGCCCAGGAGGCCACGGCCAAGGCCCAGCTGCTGCGCGAGCGCCTCGTCAAGGGCCAGGACTTCGCCAAGGCCGCCGAGGAACTGAGCGAGGATCCCAGCGCCAAGGGCAACGGCGGCGACCTGGGCTGGTTCCGGTTCCCCCAGATGCAGAAGCCCTTTTCCGAGGCCGCCGCCACGCTGAAGCCCGGCGAGATCAGCCAGCCCGTGCGGACCATCTACGGCATCCACCTCATCAAGCTGGAAGGCCGCCGCGAGAAGCGCTTCGAGGACGTCAAGGAGCAGCTCGCCAAGGAGATCTCCGACGACCGCTTCAACGCCCGGGCCCAGGAGCGCCTGGAGCAGCTCCGCAAGCGTGCCAACGGCGGCGACCTCGCCGCGGCCGCCAAGAGCCTGGGCAGCCAGGCCCAGCTCAGCCAGCCGTTCAGCAACGAGGCGGGCGCCGAGTCCGAGGGCCTGCCCGAGCTGCCCCAGATCGCCGCCGAGGCCTTCCGCCTGAAGGTGGGCGAGGTCTCCAAGCCCCTGCGCTTCGCCGATCGCCACCTCCTCTTCCGGGTGCAGGAGGAGCTGCCGGAGGCCGTGCCGCCCTTCAAGGAGATCCGCGCCAAGGTGCTGGCCGCCTACCGCCTCGAAGAAGGCCGCAAGCAGGCCCTGGCCAAGGCGCAGCAGGCCCTGGCCTCCGGCGGCCTGCAGGCCGTGGGGCCCGTCACGGACCAGGCTGCCGCCCCCCTCAGCGGGCTGCGGGACCTGGTGGCCCACCCCGGCATCCGCAAGGCCCTGCTCGAGACGCCGGTGGGCCAGACCACGCCCCTGCTCTGGGCCCAGGACGGGAAGCTCTGGGTCGCCCGCATCGTCTCCCGGGAGCCCGCCCCGGCCCTCGACTTTGAAGGCCGTAGGGCCCTCATCCAGGAAGTCCAGACCAGCGAGGCCCAGAAGCTCCTCTCCGCCGAACTCCAGTCCCTGGACCAGCAGGGCCGCCTGCGTTCCGGCCTCAGCAGCTTCTGGGGCCACTTCGACGGCATCTACATCAACACCGGCGCCACCCAGGTCTCGGTGGAAGAGTAGCCTCCAGCTCCCGGCGGTCAGCTCTCAGGCACGGATAGCCGGGAGCTGACCGCCGCAAGCCGTTCCAGATCCGGGTGGGGCGGGTCGGCCAGCAGCTGGCCGACAGGGCCCTGGCTCAGGGACTGGCCGTCCCTCAGCACGAGCATCCGGTCGCAGAGGACCTGGATCGAAGCCAGGTCGTGGCTCACGCAGAGCAAGGCGGTGCCACGGGCCTTCAGGTCCAGCAGCAGGGCCAGCAGGTGGCCCGCCAGCGTGGGGTCCATGGCCGAGAAGGGCTCGTCCAGCACCAGCAGGGCGGGCTCCAGCATGAGGGCCCGGCCCAGGCAGAGCCGCTGGGCCAGCCCGCCGGACCAGGCCGCGGGATGCTGCTCCAGGGCCGGCTCCGGGAACTTCACGTGGGCTGCCATGCGGGCTGCGGCCTCGCGGCGCGCTCCCGGTGTTCCGCGCTGCCAGATCTCCAGGGGTTCCTGGAGGATCTCCCAGCCCGTGCGATGCGGCGGCAGGCTGGCCTGGGGGTCCTGAAACACGGCCTGGATCCGCGGACGGCGCCGTCGGCGCTCGCGCTCCGGCAGGGGCGACCAGGGGGCGCCCTCGAGGAGGATCCGACCCCCGGTGGGTTCCAGCAACCCCAGCACCAGGTTCAGCAGGCTGGTCTTGCCCACGCCGCTGGGTCCCACCACGCCCAGGGCTTCGCCCTGGGCGATGGAGAAAGACAGGTCCTTGAGCACATCCTTTCCCAGGCGCTGAAGGCACAAGCCTTCAGCGCAAAGGACGGGCCCGGTCCTCAGCGGATCACCTCAGCGCCGAGGTAGGGCCGTAGAGCCTCCGGAACCACGATGCTGCCATCGGGCTGCTGGTAGTTCTCCAGGATGGCCACCCAGGTGCGGCCCACGGCCAGGCCGCTGCCGTTCAGGGTGTTCACGAAGGCGGGCTTGCCCTCCTTCCCCTTCATGCGGATGTTGGCGCGCCGGGCCTGGAAATCCCCGAACCAGCTGCAGGAGCTGATCTCCCGGTAGGTGTTCTGCGAGGGCAGCCACACCTCCAGGTCGTAGGTCTTCTGGCTGCTGAAGCCCATGTCGCCCGTGCAGAGCAGCACGCGCCGGTACGGCAGGCCCAGGGCCTCGAGGATGGCCTCGGCATTCTCCGTCAGGCGCTCCAGTTCGGCCTCGGCCTGGTCGGCGGCGGTGAACGTCACCAGCTCCACCTTGTGGAACTGGTGCTGGCGGATGATGCCCTTGGTGTCCTTGCCGTAGCTGCCCGCCTCGCTGCGGAAGCAGGGCGTGAAGGCGCAGTGGCGCATGGGCAGCGCCTCGGCGGGCAGGATCTCATCGCGGTAGAGGTTGGTGACGGGCACTTCCGCGGTGGGGATGAGATACAGCGCAGCCCCGTCCCCGCGGGAGGTCTTGAAGAGGTCCTGCTCGAACTTGGGCAGCTGGCCCGTGCCGTACATGCTGTCCGCGTTCACCAGGTAGGGCGGGATGACCTCGGTGTAGCCCGCGGCGGTCTGGCGATCGAGCATGAAGGCGATGAGGGCCCGCTCCAGCTTGGCGCCCAGGCCCTTCAGCACCGCGAAGCGCGCGCCGCTGAGCTTGGCCGCCCGGTCCAGGTCCAGGATGCCGAGAGCGGTACCCAGGTCCACGTGATCCCGGGGGGCGGCGATCTCCGGAACCCGGCCCCAGCGCTTGATCTCCACGTTCGCGTGCTCATCACGGCCCGAGGGCACGCTGGCGTGGGGGGGGTTGGGAATGCCCGCCAGGAAGTCCCTGAAAACGGCCTCGATCTCCCGTTCGGCGGCCTCCAGCGCCTTGAGCCGGTCGCCCACCTCCCGCTGCTGGGCGATGAGGTGGTCCGCGTTCTCCTTCGCCCGCTTGAGGCGCCCCACTTCCTCGCTCACGCGGTTGCGCTCCACCTTCAGGGCCTCGGCCTCCTGCAAGGCGACGCGGCGGCGCTGGTCCAGGTCCTGGTAGCGGGCGCGGTCCAGCGTGTACCCGCGTTCGGACAGGCGCGCCGCCACGGCGTCGAGGTCGTTGCGCAGGAGGTTGGCGTCAAGCATGGAAGTGTCCCGGAAACCTCCATTCTACCGGGCTCCAGGCTCTCCCGCTGCACGCCCGCCGACAGGGAAAGGGGGCCTGTTGCCAGGCCCCCCTCCTGCAAGAACCGACGGGATCAGTACGAGAAGTTGTAGCGGGCCGTCAGCCCGACCCAGCTTGGATTCATCGGGTTCACACCGGGAATCCGGGTCTCGGTCCGGGCCGAGCGCCATTCCGTGAAGTTGTAGTCCACGGCAGCCGACCAGGAATCATTGAACCGGTACTGGATGCCCATCCGGACACCAGCCTTCGCTTTGGAATCCTCGAAGGAGTACTTCGGTGCGAGGAAGGAGTCCGTCTTGGTGCCGTCATAGTAGTTCAAGTTCAGTCCGGCGTAGGGAACCAGCCCCTTGATCGGCGTGGCGAAGGTGAGATCCAGGCCCACGGTCACCGTATCGAGCTGCAGCTTCACGCCTCCGGCCGGGAAGACGTTCAGGGTCGGCGTGGAGTAGCGGCGGTCTCCGAAGGTCCGCATGTAGCGTCCATAGAGGTTGGCGCCAATCCCCTCGCTCGAGGGAATCATCTCGTAGCCGAACTCGAAGGCGTAGGACCAGGCTTTGCCGCCGGCGTACTTCCGGAGGTCGCCTTCGTTGAAGACGTAGGTGGCGCCGAAATACAGCGGCTTGGGCTTCGCCTCCTGAGCGAAGGCGCTGGTGACCACGAGGCCGGCCAGCAGGTACCGAGCGTGTTTCATGTTCACATCATCCTCCTGGTGATATCAGCTGGTTGACTCAGAACTTGATGCCCATGTCGATCCCGAAGGACCGACGGCCGCTCAGGCTGTTGGGGAGGCCGAACCCGGACGGCGTGCCCACCTGCAGGGTGGGGTTCGTGTCGGGATAGGGCCGGATCGCCGTGCTCGAGTCGCGGTAGACCCCTGCATAGTTGTAGGCGCCGTTCGGCATGATCGTATTGAAAATGTTGTACATGCTCACGTAGGTGAAGAACTGGAGCTTCCCCTTCAAGGGCACGGTGACGTTCCACTGCAGGTCGCACTGGAAGTAGTCCGGGCTCGTGAACCGGCCCCGGCCGTTCAGGTACTCCGGCATGGTCGTGGGGAGTCCCGTGGCGCCGCTGGTGAAGTATCCGGCCGGCAGGCTCTGCGTCATCGCCATGCTGTACGGCGCGCCGCTGGTGTAGCTGCCCATGAGGGTGACTTCGTTCTTGATGCCCCGCTTGGAGGTGATGGCGGCCGACAGCCAGCCCTTCACCACGTTGGCGGTGCTCAGGTATTCGAGGGGGCCATAGGGGTTGTAGGAATCCTGGGAGATGCCGAAGGCGTTGTACTTGTCGATGAAGCGGGTCCCCGAGCTGGCGACGTTGCCTTCACGCCAGGTCTCCGTGGAATAGAGCCGGCTGAAGGTCCAGTTGCCGGCGTAGTCCAGGGTGAAGCTGGTGCCCCGGACGATGGGGTATTTCCACTCAGTTTCCAGGCTGCGGAAGCGGCGCTTGCCCTGCGGATCGGTATCCAGCTTGCTCAGGTAGCCCGTGGGCACCGTGGCCGCCTGCCCCGTGAAGTCGGGGATGGTGACGACGGCATCGAATCCCGTGCGGTACCAGAGGTCCGTGAACCAGCGGTAGACGAGCGTGGAGCGGAAGAACCCGCCGTTGCCGAAATTCCGGCGGTAGCCCAGCTGGATCTCATGGGTGTTTTCCGGCTTCAGACCGTGATTGACCGTATACAGCGCATCAGCGTCCTGGACCGTATAGACGTAGCCGTAGTTCGCGGGGTTGGTGATATCCGCCAGGGTCGCCGTGGCCGCGGGCAGGGTGGAGCCCACGCTCCAGAAGCGGCGCGCGATCTGGTTGCCGGGCCGATGGGCGAAGAGACCGCCCAGGTTGCCCTGGCCGATGGTGCCGCGGAACTCTCCGTAGGACAGGTTCAGCAGGTGGACATTGTTCCCCTGGATGTCGTACTTCACCTCCAGGCGCGGGGACACGGCGTTGGATTTGATGTTGGTGCCGGCCCGGTCCTTGTCCTCCCAGCGGTCGAAGCGGAGGCCGCCCATCACGCTCCAGTGGTTGCTGAGCGTCCAGAGGTCGTTGGCGTAGATGGACCAGGTGGTGTCGTAGTTCTGCGTGTCACCGGATCCGCCGTCCTGGTAGGTGCGCATCTCCGGGATGTAGGCGTTGCTGTTGCGCAGGGTGGCCGAGGTCATGGTCTGGGCCGTGGACCCGACGTAGTTGTAGACCACATAGTTCCCGGTCAGGTCGCGGCCGGGCATGTAGAACACGCGGCGGTTGGGGCCGCTCTGCTCAGGCAGGAAGGCCGTTTCCTTCAGCATCTCCACGCCGACATCCACGTTGTGCGCGCCACTGAACCAGTTGAAGTTCGCGCTGGCCGTCTCGGCCTGCCGCACTTCGGCGGCGGGACTGAGGTAGTCGCCATTGGTGGCATAGGTGCCCCACGAACCCGTGGTACTGAAGAAGCTGGTGGCGGCGTTGGTCCAGACCCTCACCGTGACCGGATCCAGCGGGCCCGAGGAGAAGTGCACGGCCGACCGTTTCTTGCCGTACTTCACGTCCAGGATGCTGTTGGAGCCGAAGATGCCGCGGTAGTTGATGCCGTAGAAAGGCCGTTCCGACGACTGGTTCGAGGCCGCGAGGCTCTGGTTCGCCTGGTCGAGGTTGCCGTACTGCGTGTCGAAGTAGGGACCGAGCTTGTCATCCGTGTAGAAGACTTCCACCTGGTGGCCCTGGGCGGGCAGCCAGAACAGCTTGTACTGGTTGGTGGACGACTTGCGGGGGCCGGTGCCGACCATCGGGTTCCCGGAACTGGCGCCATAGGTCCAAGCCGTCGCACCCAGTCCCGGAAGGTAGTTCCGGCCGAGGTCCACGATGTTGGTGCTGGTGGCCACCGGATAGGTCACGGGGTTGATGCGGCCCGCATAGGTGAAGGTCAGCACGTCCTTGATGATGGGACCCGTGATCGTGTACTCGTAGGTCTTGGATAGGTCGTCCGACTGGACACTGCCGTTGGACAACCAGGTGGCTCCTCCGCGGCCGATGACGGGACCCGAGAGGGCGCCCCAGGACCCCTTGCTGAGCTTCACGCGGAGGCTGCCGCTGAAGTCGTTGCCGCCGGTCTTGGTGACGGCGTTGACGATGCCGCCGGAGGCGTTGCCGTACTTGGCGTTCAGGGGACTCTGGATGACCGAGATGTCCTCGATGAGGTCGTCGATCACCACCTCGAACTGGCGGCCCTGGCGCACCACGCTGTCGCGGACGCTGATGCCGTTCACCGTGAACTGGGTTTCACCCGTCAGACCGCCGCGCACCACCGGGTATTGAGTACTGCCCACCACACCCGGCGCGGTATACAGCGCGCCATAGGAGTTGAGCGATCCGGTGGGGAGGGCCTGGAGGGTCTCGGCGGAGATGTTGGTCGAGGTCTTGGTCTCGGTCTTGTCGACCCCGGCGGCGAAGGCGGCCACCACTTCCACTTGCGTTCCGGCGGTGGCGATGGCCTTGAGGCCGAACTCCTGGCGCAGGGTCTGGCCTGCCCCCAGGCGGAACTCGCTCTTGGAGCCGATGTAGCCCTCCTTCCTCACGGAGAGCTGGTATTCACCCGGCAGAACGAGCGGCATGCGATACTCGCCCCGCTCATTGGTGGTCGCGGCCCGCTGGCCCACCAGCTTGGGCCCGGTCAAGTCGAGATGGGCGCCGGCGATGGGGGCGCCATTGGCGTCCCGGACGATTCCCACAATGGTGCCGACGCTTTCCTGTGCCATGAGCGACGTGCCCACGAGCACCGCGCCCAGCGCCGTCAGTCGCTGCAACGTTTTCATGTTCCTACCTCCGAATCATTTCGAAAAATGGGTTGGGGCGCTGGACTAGAACCGGAATCCGACGTTGATGTCGATCGACACCTTGAACTTGTTGGTGGTCTCCACATGGGCGGGCTGGCCGGTGTAGGCGTAGGGCACGTAGTTGACCCACTGGTAGCCCACGCCGGTGAGGTTCACTTCGGTGAAGAAGTTCGGGGTGAGCTTGGCCTGCGCGCCGAGGAACAACCCGGGACGGAGGGAGCTCTTGCCCGGCGTGAAATTGAGGCCTTCCCGGTTCGTATTGTTCACGCCGGCCGTGGTGGCCACGCCGGGAGCGAGCTGGCCCGTAACCTCCTGCTGGGAGGTCAGGTTGTTCAGGGAGAGACCCCCGTGCCACCAGAAGACGGAGTCGAAGATCTGCTGGCGATAGCCCACGCTCAGGGAATACCCATCCAGGTTGTCCTTCCGGATGTCCACGGACGTGGCGGGAATGATGGCGCCCGTCGTCCCATTGATGTTGTATCCCGTGATGAACTGGGTCACTTCGTGATCCACCGAGCGATAGACCCGGTAGTTGAACTCAGCGAAGATCTCGCTGGTCTTGCCGAAGGGGCGCTCCGCGAAAAACGCCGCGTTCATCGTCGCGCGCGAAGCCTGGGGTCCAATGGCCCCGACCACGGCGCCGCCACCGAACTTCACGCCGTACTGGATGTCCTGGGCGCCTACGGGAAGCGCCACGCCCATGGCCAGCAGAGCCACCAGGGATGCCTGCTTGAAAGGTAGTTTCATGGAACCTTCCTCCTGTGGAATGGGTGGGAATTACTGGGCTGTTCATGAGCCATCGACTCATGAGGTGTAATTGGGAATCCCGAGAGTATGCACCTGGAGCAAAGGGATTTTCCACCGGTCCATCAAAAAAAATTAAACCTTTTCGGAATTGGGCACACTAAGGGCCTTTCGAATTGACAACCAGCAATCAAATCAAGACCTGCAACTCGTCATTGGTAAAAAACAATACTTCCGGCCAATACTATCCAGGGCTGTGCCCAAGGGTGCCGCCGGGGCGAACAGCCCCCCGGAGGCGCGGGGGGCCTCGCAGCCTCTGGCCATGTGGGTCGCGGAACAGGCTATGGGGCAGCCTGTGGAGCAGGGCCCCACAGGGAGGGAATCACGCGGCGTTCAGGCTTGAGCCCACGCTCCTTATGGCATGGGCTCTCCGGCCCTCCCGACCATGTGGGTCGCGGAACAGGCTGCGGGGGACCTGTGGAGCGGGGCCCCACAGGGAGGGAATCATGCGGCGTTCAGGCTTGAGCCCACGCTCCTTCTGGCATGGGCTCTCCGGCCCACCTTACCCCGAAGGCCTCCCGCACCTCGTTGATCCCGCCGCCGGCGCCCAGCACGAGGCCCAGCTTGGCCAGCGCCGCCCAGCGGGTGTGCAGGCCGCCGGAGATGGCGCCCATCTCCTCGATCCGCCGCCCCATTTCGTAGGCCGAGAGGTCCACGCCCCCATAGGGGCACTGCGAGATCACCACCACGGGCAACCGCCGCTCCCGGGCGTCCTCCAGGGTGGCGCGGAGGTCTTCCCGGCCCATGGGCAGGTTGCCGGCTCCGAAGGCCTGGATCAGGATGGCCCGGGCCCCGTGCGGGGCCGGGTACCAGGCCATGCCGGGGTGGGGCGTCAGGGTGTGGATGGCCAGGTCCAGGCGGTCGCCCAGATCCGGAGGCACCTGTCGGACGAACTGCCCCACCTCGGGGTGGAGCCGCACCTCCGCCCCGATCTCGGCTAGCGGGGGCAGGTTGGGGCTCTGGAAGGCCTCGAACTGGTGGACGCTCAGCTTGTCCGCCGCCACGCCGCGGATCCAGTGGGTGCCGAAGCAGATCCCCACCTCGGGGATGCCCCGGCAGGCCAGGTCCACCGCATTGACGAGGTTGCTGCGGGCATCGCTGCGCACGAAGGCCAGGGGCCGCTGACTGCCCGTGAGCACCACGGGCTTGCCCAGATCCGCCAGGAGGAACCCCAGGCAGGAGGCCGTGAAGGCCATCGTGTCCGTGCCATGGATGATCACGAACCCATCGACCGCCTGCGCCTCGGCCCGCACGCGGGTGGCCAGCGCGAGGATGTGCTCCGGCTCCAGACAGGAGGAATCCTGGTTGAAGGGGACCTCCACGGACAGCTTCGCCATCTGGCCCAGCTCGGGGACCTGCTCCAGCAGGTGGTCCAGGAACCGCCCCGGGGCCAAGGCAGCCGGATCACCACTGGGCATCATGCCCAGAGTACCGCCGGTGTGGAGGAGGAGGATCGTCCGCATGGTTCCACCCTAATCGAAACGGGGCGGACTTCTCCATCGAGGCGCCCGCCGGGGCCCTGGAGCCTGCCCTGCGGTTGGCCTGCGGGGCTCCCGGATGGTTAACTGAAACAGGCACTTCGCCATCCCATGCGCCGCATTCCCCGTTATTTCCAGCTGATCGCTGGCCGCTACCTCCAGCGGCTGCTGAGGAAACGCCTGTCTGGCCATCAGTTGCAGGCGGCGGTCGAAACGGCCCTGGCCACCCTGCCCATCCAGGAGAAACTCCTGGTCCGCGAAGGGGCCCTGAGGTCCGAAAGCCTGAACCGCCAGCTGGCCTGGGCCATGGCCTTCGTGGCCGGAGCGGTCAACGCCGGCGGTTTCCTGGCGGTCAGCCACTACACCTCGCACGTGACCGGCGTGGTCTCCTCCATGGCGGATGAACTGGCCGACGGCGACCTCACCACCGCACTCGCGGCCCTCTCCATGATGTTGAGCTTCCTCGCCGGAGCCTTCGTCTGCACCACCCTGATCAGCCTCGGCCAGCGCCGGCGCATGCGCAGCCGCTATGCGCTGACCCTGGTCCTGGAAGCCGTCCTGATGATGGTCTTCGGCTTCATGGGGAACCGCCTCCAGCAGGAGATCAGCTTCACCCTGCCCACCACCGTCATGCTGCTCTGCTTCATCATGGGCATGCACAACACGGTCACCTCCATCATCTCCGGGGCGGCCGTGCGCACCACGCACCTCACGGGCACGGTCACGGACATCGGCATCGAGCTGAGCCGCCTCACCTACGTGAACGTCCACCATCGGCATGGCCGGGAACGCATCGTGGCCAACCGCCAGAAGCTGACCCTCCTGCTGCTGATCCTCATCGCCTTCCTGGCCGGCGGCGTGACGGGCGCTCTTGGCTTCCGGCACATCGGCTTCAAGGTCACCGTGCCGCTGGCGGGCTTCCTCTGCTTCCTGGCCACGCGTCCCCTGCTGCTGGAAGTGCGCCTGCTGCTGCACCGCCTGCGCCGCCAGTGGGATCCCGACCACCCCGCCACCTGAGGGCGGACCAAGGGCCGCCTAGACCGCGACGACCACCGCTTTCACCTCATCGAACCCCTGCTCGCTGTTGCAGCTGACCACCACGGCGCACTGGCCCGGCTGGCTGGGCGGCAGGTGGACCTCTCCGGCGAAGCGACCATCGGCCGCGGTGCGTCCGGTCAGGAGGTTGCTCGCCTTCTTCAGGCTGGACACGAGCTTCACGGTGACTTCCGCATCGGCCACGGGGCTCTGGCTCTGGCAGAGGCGCGCCCGCACCTGCACCAGGAAGGGTGCCCCGAAGGCCGGCTTCATGGGCTGGTCCACCACCAGCTCCAGGGTGTCGACATCGCCCTCCAGCTGGAGGAACTCGAGGATGGCTTGGTCCAGAGGCCGATCGTTGAAGGCCTGCTGCTCCAGCAGGTCAGGCGGCGTCTGATCGTACTTGCCGTTCTTGATGTCCCGGATCACCGCCCGGTGCTGCTCGTCCATGCGGCCCTGGATGGCGCCATCGGAAATGGGCGGAGCGGCCGTCAGATCCTCATAGGACGACCGGTAGCTGTCGAGAATTTCGCCGCCCACGTAAATGAGGGTCTCGATCCTGGGATTCGACAGGCCCTTGTCCTCCGTCTGCACGTGGTAGACGCGGTTGCCGTGGCGGACGTCCGTGTTGTAGCCGGTGATCATGGGAAGCGCCTGGAGGGCGGGAAGGCAGGGCGGGTCATGGGCCTACCTTTGCAATCTTCCGGCCACTTCGGGCATGACTTCCCAGGCAATCTCCCGGACCACCTGATCGCCCATACGCGCCACCACGGCCTTCACCAGGGCATCCATCAGAGCCGGGTCCGCCAGGAGCGCCTGAACCTGGTCCGGGGTGAGGGCGGCCTGACCCGGTGCGGCATCCGCGTGCCCAGGAGCGGCAGGAGCCGGTTCGGCCTGGGGTGCCGCTGCCGGCGCAGTCCACGGCCCTCCGGTGGGTTCGTGCGCGGGCTCGGGAGCCGGAAGGGCGGCGAGGGCCTCGGCCGGGGCCACAGGAGTGGTGTGGGACGTCTCCAGAACCGGGAGGGCGGCAGCGGCCAGGCCGGCGAGGGCGGCCACGCCGCCCACCTCGGCGAGCGCGGAGGGCGCCTCGATTGCGGCGGGAGGTTCGGGCAGGGGCGGCAGCTCGAGACCACCTTCCAACTCATCGAAGGATTCCAGGCCCGTGAAGGAAAGGCTCTCCTCGGCCAGAGGCTCGGCAGGAGGGGCCATCGCCTCCACCGGAGGCGGTTCGGATGGGGCCGACGGAGGCTCGGCGAACGGCGACAGGGCCACCGGCTCGGTGGACAGCGAGGTGGAGGTCAAATCGTGGATGCCGTCCAGGTCCAGCTCCTCCAGTTCGAGGTGCACCTCCGGCACCGCGGGCTGGGCGGCAAGGGCGGAAACCGGCTCCGCCGCGCTTTCCTCGGGCCAGAGATCCTCGGCCGTGAGGATCAGCAGGTCCTCCTCGGGCTCCGGGGCCACGACCTCGGGAGCGGGTGCCGGTTCCAGCGGGGGCAGGGACCCGCCTCCTCCAGCGGACGGGAAGTCCGACAGGATCTCAGGCAGGGTGAACTCGGCGGTCTGCGCGGGACTCGCGGCGGCCGGACCAGGTTCGGCGGCAAGCGTGACCGGCGTGGCCAGCAGGGCCCTCACCCGGTCGCCCAGCTCGCGCAGCTCGATGGGCTTCTTCAGGAAACCCTGGATCGGCGCCTTGGCCAGCCGGTTGGGGTCCACGGGGTCCAGCACCCCGGCCATCAGGGCGATGGGGAGGTTGGCCGTCGCCGCCATGTCCCTCAGGCGGGCCAGCAGCGTCCAGCCATCCATGCCCGGCATGGTGGTGTCGATCAGGGCCACGTCGAAGCGCTCTCCCCGCGTGAAGCGGTCCAGGGCCTCCGCGGCGGAATCGACACAGACCAGTTCCACATCCGTGGGAGCCAACAGGGATTCGGCGATGCGGTGGATGCTGGGATTGTCGTCCACGAGGAGGAGGCGCGGCATCTGGGTACCTCGGGAGGCCGGGAGGAAGAAAGAGTGGCTGGGCACAACGCTACCAGAAATGCGCACTTCCAACGCAAGTGAATGGATCCCGACCCAGATTCAATCTGGCCTCTAGTGCAGCAGTTTCCTCAGGAGGCGCACCCGTTCCGCCTCCACCAACCGCACCAGCAGCACGCGGTCGCCCACCCAGATCCACGCGGCGCCCAGGGGCTCCCGCAGGGCGACCTCGGGCCCCCCCGGCAGCCAGCCCTTCACGGAGGCCCGCAGGTTCGTGGCCGTGCGCCACTCCGGCCGGTAGACCTCGAGCAGGGCCTGGCGCTGGCGTTCCGGCGGGAGGGTGCTTTCGTTCCAGCGCTGGTCCCAGGCATCGAAGGCCCCGTTTCCCCGCCAGGCCCAGGCCGCGTCCCAGGCGGGCCAGGGCAGGGTCTCGTCGGGCACCGGAGTCCACTCGACGGCCGTCAGCGGGCTGGTGCGCCGGGCCATGCCCTCCTCGGGGAGCGGGGACACCAGTGCCATGCGCTCAGGGGGATGGGCCGTCAGCAGTCCGGGCCCCGCGGCGGCCCGCCGCCAGCGGCCGCCCTGCAGGGCCCAGGCCGTCCAGCCCTGGCTCCCGCCGTGCCAGAGGTGATCCGCCCGGGGGAACCAGAGCTGGTCCCCGGCGTGCCAGGGCAGCTCGAGGCGGGCGCCCGGCAGGTCCCGGCCATCGTCCGACAGGGCCTCGGGCTTGGTGGCCAGGCCGCGGGGCGGCGCCGGAAGGCCCGGTTCGTCCCAGGCGGCGAGGGTGGCCTCGCCCGGGTCCGCCTCCAGGGGCAGGGTGCTGACCAGCAGGTGAGCTTCCCCATGGGGTTCCGCCTTCTCGAAGAACCCCAGCAGCACGGCCTTCCCGTCCCAGCTGAAGCGGCTCCACGGGCCGGATTCCGTGGACCAGATCACGCGGCCCTCGGGCACCTCCAGCAGCCGGGTTTCGAACCGGCCGTCCCCCATCTGCAGGGTCACCAGCAGGCGGCTGCCCTTCACCGGGTCGAGCCGCGCCGAGCAGAGAGGGGCGTCGAAGCGGTAGCGGCGCCACTCCAGCCCCCGCCACAGAACGACCTCGCTGCGTCCCTGGGGACCGTTCAAGGCCAAGCCCTGGTCGCCCAGGTAGGGCGAAGCGGGCTCCCACGGCGTGCCGAAGCCCCCTTCGAAGGGCCAGGGCTCGGACTGGTCAGGGTCCAAGGTCCCCTGGAACCGGGGGGCCCAGCCGTCGTCCAGGCGCAGCTCGGCCAGGGATTCGTAGCTCCCGAGGTTCATGACCGCCGGGACCTCCACCGCCGAGACCCCGCCGGCGCTCACGGGACGCGGCGCCTGCACCACCGCGAAGAGCAGCAGCATGGCGGCAATGAAGAGGGTGGCGATGATGTACCGTTGGGGGATCACGTGGCGGCCGCAGAAACAGAACCATCATGACTGATTGGAGACGCACCGCGATGAGGCACAAACCCGCCGTGGAAACCGAACTGAAGCTGCGCATCCCCGCCACAGGACCCTACCGGCCCCTGCTGGAGGCCCTGGGCTTCCGGGAGACCATCCCCGCCCAGCCGGAGCTGAGCCTGCTCTGGGACCGGGACGGCGACTTGCGGGCCGCAGGCTCGGCGCTGCGGACGCGGCGCTTCGCCGGGGCCTTCCGCCTGACCTGGAAGGGCCCCAAGGTCCCCGACGCCATGCTGAAGATCCGGCCCGAACACGAAACCGGCATCGAGGATGGCGAAGCCCTGGAGGCCATCCTCCGCGCCCTGGGCTACGCCCCGGTCCTGCGCATGGAGAAGGTGCGGGCCGTGTGGGAGCGGGAGGAGCTGGAGGCCTGCCTCGACGAGACGCCCTTCGGCTGCTACCTGGAGCTGGAGGGTGAACCCCAGGCCATCCGCGCCGCCATGGAGGGCCTGGGCCTCGCCCCCGACCGCGCCGAGCCCCGCAGCTACCCCGAACTGTACCAGGCGAACGGCCTCGGCTAGACCTTCAGCACCTGCTCCAAATCCTCGATCAGATCCTGGACATCTTCCACACCCACGCTGAGGCGCAGGAGGTTGTCGTTGATGCCGAGGCGCTGGCGGTCGGCCTCGGGCACGCTGCCGTGGGTCATGCTGGCGGGGTGGCAGACCAGGCTCTCCACGCCGCCCAGGCTCTCGGCCAGGGAGAACACCTTGAACGAGGAGGCCATGCGCCGGGTGCGCTCGGCGTCGCCCGTATCGAAGCTCACGATGCCCGAGAAGCCCTTCATCTGCTGCTTCGCCAGGGCATGCTGGGGATGGGACTCCAGGCCGGGATAGTAGACGGCCTTCAGGTCCTTGCGCCCCTCCAGCCAGCGGGCGATCTGAAGGGCGCTCTGGTTGTGGCGCTCCATGCGGAGGTGCAGGGTCTTGGTGCCCCGCAGGATGAGCCAGGACTCCATGGGCGACAGGATGCCGCCGGCGGCTTTCTGGTGGAAGCGCAGGCCCTCGGCGATGTCCTCGCGGTTAGTGATGGCGATGCCGCCGATGGAGTCGCTGTGGCCGTTCAGGTACTTGGTGGTGGAGTGAAAGACCAGGTCGGCCCCCAATTCCAGGGGCCGCTGGTTGTAGGGCGTGGCGAAGGTGTTGTCCACGGCCAGCACGGCCTTCGAGCCCATCAGGGTCATGACCTGGCGCACGCCGGCGATGTCCGTGAGGCCGAGCATCGGGTTGGTGGGCGTCTCCAGCATCACGAGCTTCGTGTTCGGCCGCAGCGCCGCCTTGAAGGCCGCCAGGTCGCCCGTGTCCACCTGGGTGTAGGTGAGGCCGAAGCGGGTCATCACCTTGTCCAGCAGGCGGAAGGTGCCGCCGTACACGTTGTCCCCCAGCACCACATGGTCGCCGCTGGAGAGCTGCTCGAAGATGGCCTGGATGGCCGCCATGCCCGAGCCGAAGGCCATGCCGTGGGCGCCGCCCTCCAGCGCCGCCAGGTTGGCCTCCAGGGCGTCACGGGTGGGGTTGCGCACGCGGGCGTAGTCGAAGCCCTTGTTCTGCCCCAGCCCTTCCTGCACATAGGTGCTGGTGAAGAAGACCGGCGTCATGATGGCGCCGCTGGTGGGGTCCGGCGACTGGCCGGCATGGATGCAACGGGTGTCGAAACGGCCTTCGAGGTTCATGGGACCATCCTTCGTGATCCACCAGTGTGAGGGGGAGCGGCCATGAGGAAAAGCATCGCTTCGGCATCTATGGTTCTGGCCCTGCTGGCGACCGGGTTGGCTTGCCGATCCGACAACCCGGAGGACCAGGTGCGGAAGGCCTTCGGCGCCTGCGTGGCCGCCGTGGAGGCCGGGGATGCCGCGGCCGCCGCCGCGCCGCTGGATCCCGCCTTCCGGGGCCCCGAGGGGATGGACAAGGCCGCCGCGCGCCTCTTCCTCCTGGGCCTCCTGAGGCAGGAGAAGGTGGGCGTGACCGTGGTCCGCAGCGAGGTCACCGTGCGGGACCGCGAGGCCTTCCAGGAGGTGGACCTGCTCCTCACGGGCCGCAGCAGCGGCCTCCTGCCCCAGGATGCGTCCCGCCGCTCCTTCGGGCTCCGCTGGCGGAAGACCGAGGGGGACTGGCGGATCGTGGAGATCCAGGAGCGCTGACCCGCCCCGGCCTCAGCCGCCGTGCGCCCGGAGCCAGGCCTCGTCCCGCACGGGGATGCCCAGGGCCTCGGCCTTGGCGAGCTTGGAGCCGGCCTTCTCCCCGGCCACGAGCAGAGTGGTCTTCGCGCTCACACTGCCGGTGACTTTCGCGCCCAGCTGCTTGAGCAGGCCTTCGGCCTCCTCCCGGGAGAGCGAGGGCAGGGTGCCGGTGACCACCGCGACCTGGCCGGAGAGGGGCAGGCCGCCCCGGTCGCGAGGTTCCGGCGGCGTGGGATGCACCCCCAGCGCAGCCAGCCGGGCCGGCAGCTCCGGATGCAGCGCCGCGAAGGCCCGGAGGGCGGCGGCGACCTTGGGTCCCACCTCCTCCACCGCCTGGAGGCGTCCTTCGTCGGCCCCCCACAGGGCATCCAGGGACGGGTAGGCCTCCGCCAGCAGCTCCGCCGTGCGGGCGCCCACCATGGGAACGCCCAGGGCATGGAGCCAGCGCGACAGCGGCTTCGTGCGGGCGGCGGCCAGCGCGTCCAGAAGGTTCTGGGCCGACTTCTCGGCCATGCGCTCCAGACCCGACAGGTAGGCCAGGCCTCCGCGGGCATCTTCCAGCAGGGTGAAGACCTCCCAGGGCTGCTCGAAGCGGCCGGAGGCCACGAGCTGTTCCACGAGCGCTTCGCCCATCCCCTCGATATCCAGGGCCGCCCGGCCTCCGAAATGGAGCAGGCGGGCCTCCAGCTTGGCGGGGCATTCGGGGTTCAGGCAGCGGATGGCCACTTCCGCGTCATCCACCTTGCCCACCTCGCCTCCGCATACGGGACACCTGGCCGGGATGGGGGACTGCGGGAGATCCCGGTCCGCCTCGCCGGGGACCAGGGCCACCACCTTGGGGATGACTTCGCCGCCCTTCTCGATGAACACGCGATGGCCCACCCGAAGCCCCAGCCGGGCCAGCTCGTCGGCGTTGTGCAGCGTGGCGCGGCGGACCGTGGAGCCCGCCACCTCCACCGCCTCCAGCTCGGCCACCGGTGTGAGCTTGCCCGTGCGCCCCACCTGCCAGGTGATGCCCAGCACCGTCGTGGTCACCTGGGTGGCCGGGTACTTGAAGGCGATGGCCCAGCGCGGCACCCGGTCCGTGGCGCCCAGCCGCTGCTGGAGGGCGGCGTCGAGCACCTTGATCACCACGCCGTCCGTGTCGAAGGGCAGCTGCAGACGGGCCTCCGCCTGCGTCGAGATGAAGGCCAGCATGGCCTCCAGGTCACCGGTGGCGTGGCCGGGCATGACTCCGAAGCCCCACTCGCCCAGGTGGGCCATGGAGCGGGCGTGGTCCTCCTCGCGGCCCTCGCCCCAGAGCGCCTGCCAGGGGAGGAAGGAGAGGCCGCGGGCGGCCACCTCCCGGCTGTCCAGCAGCTTCATGGTGCCGCTGGCGGCGTTGCGGGGATTGGCGAAGCGCGCTTCGCCCCGGCCGTCCCGCTGCCGGTTCAGCTCTTCCCAGCGCTTGCGGGAGAGGAACACCTCCCCGCGCACCGTGAGGGCGGCCGGAGCGTCCGCGGGGAGCCGCATGGGGATGTCCGCGATGGTCCGGGCGTTCTCCGTCACCAGCTCGCCGGTCTCGCCGTCGCCACGGGTGAGGGCCTCCACCAGCTTGCGGTCCTCGTAGCGCAACGACAGCGACAGACCGTCCACCTTCAGCTCGGCGGCGTAGCAGGGCCCGGCCTCCGGGGCGAGCTTGCGCCACTTGGCCTCCCATTCGCGCAGGTCGCCCTCGGAATAGGCGTTGTCGAGGCTGAGCATGGGCGTGGCGTGGCGCCGTTTCTCGAAGGCGTCGATGGGCGGGGCCCCCACGCGCAGGGTGGGGCTGTTGGGATCCGCCAGCTCCGGGTGGGCGGCCTCCAGCTCGCGCAGCTCGCGCTCCAGGGCGTCGTATTCGGCGTCGGAGACCACGGGCTGGTCCAGCACGTAGTACCGGTGCCGGTGCCTCCGCACCTGGTCGGCCAGCTGCTTCATGCGGGCTCGCAGATCCATCACTTCACCCTCGACCGGTACAGGATGCCCATGATGAGGCCCAGCGCGAGGAAGAAGCTCAGCGTGCTGCTGCCCCCGGCGCTGAAGAAGGGCAGCACCATGCCCTTGTTGGGCAGGGCGCCGGCCACCATGCCCACGTTCACCATCAGATGCAGGGCAAAGATGCCCGCGGCCCCGGCGCAGAAGTAGGCCTCGACGTTCGTGTGGGCGGCCTTGGCGGCATCGAGGATCCGGCTCAGCAGAAGGCCGAAGAGCCCCAGGACCAGGAGCACCCCCAGGAAGCCCCGCTCCTCCGCCCACACGCTGAAGGCGAAGTCCGTGGTCTTCACGGGCAGGAAGTTCAGCTGGGTCTGGGAACCGCTGGTGAAGCCCCGGCCGACGAGGCCGCCCGCGCCGATGGCGATGCGGCTCTGGTTGACCTGGTAGCCCTTGCCCTGGAGGTCGGCGGAGGGATCCAGGAAGATCAACACCCGCTGCTTCTGATAGGGCTTGAGCGCGAATTTCCAGGCGCCGAGCCCCCCCACGGTGACCAGCAGGAGCAGCGCGATCACCCAACGGGCCCGCAGCCCCTTCATCAGGGGGATGACCAGCAGGATGGGCAGGAAGCTCAGGGCCATGCCGAGATCCGGCTGGCGCTGGATCAGCAGCATGGGGAAGGCCACCAGGCCCAAGGCGCCCAGCAACTCGAGGCGGCCGATGCTGTCCGCGGGCCGCGAGCCGAGGCGGTGGGACACATACAGCAGGGTCACCCACTTCATGAGCTCCGAAGGCTGGAAGGTCTGGCCGGCGAGGACGAACCAGCGCGTGGCCCCGCCGATCTTCTTGCCCACCACCAGCACGGCCGCCAGCGCCACCAGGCCCAGCAGGTAGGCGGGGAAGCTGTAGCGGAAGATGCGGCGCGGATCCGTGGCCGCCAGCAGCAGCATCAGCGTCAGGCCCATGAGGTTCCAGACGCTCTGCTTGAGCCAGATGGTGGCCTGGGGCGTATTCCGCCCGGCGGAGTAGAGGGTCAGGGTGCCCAGGACCACCAGGGCCAGGATGACCCACAGCAGCCGCGAATCCAGGGCCCGGACGCGATCCTTCATTCCGCCGCCTCCACCGGAGGGGCGAAGGGATCCACCATGCGGCCGCGGGGCGGCGGCAGGGGATTCTTCACGCGGTCCACGAACCAGTACTTCACGAGCTTGGCCGCGATGGGCGCGGCGGCGGTGGAGCCGAAGCCCGCATTCTCCACCACCACGGCGAAGGCGATCTGCGGCTTGTCGCGGGGCGCGTAGCCCGCGAAGAGGGCGTGGTCCTTCAGGTGCTTGGCCTGGCGGGCGTAGTGGCTCTTGTCCACGAAGGTGGCCACCTGGGCCGTGCCGGTCTTGCCGACGAAGGGGGCTTCCCGCGCGATCTCCCGGATGAAGGGGTTGGCCGCGGCCGTTCCGCTCTGGACCACCTCGTAGAGCCCCTCATCCAGGACCGCCCAGATCCGGGGGTCCAGGGGCGTGTCCCGGGGCGCCGGCGGTGGCGCTGGTTCCAGTTCGTTGCTCTGATCGTTGCGGAAGCCGTAGAAGAGATGGGGCGTCAGCGCCTTCCCCCGCGTGGCCAGCGTCGCGTAGAACCGCGCCAGGCCGATGGGCGTGACGCCCACGGCCCCCTGGCCGATCCCCACGCTGATGGTTTCGCCGGCATACCACTTCGGATCCCGGGGGGCGGCCTTGCGTTTCCAGGCGCGGCTGGGGATGCGGGTCCGCTTCTCCTGGGGCAGGTCCACCCCCGTGCGGTCCGTGAACCCGTACTTTTCGGCCGTGGCATAGATATCATCGATATCCAGGCGCGAGGCCACTTCGTAGAAGTAGACGTCGCAGCTCTGGGCGATGGCCTGCACCAGGTTCAGGCCGCCGTGGCCCGAGGGCTTGTCGCAGCGGAAATCGCGGCCGTAGAAGTTCTTCTTCCCCGCGCAGTAGATGACGGTCTGGGGCGTGATCACGCCCTTCTCCAGGCCGGCCAGCGCCACCAGCAGCTTGAAGGTGGAGCCCGGCGCGTAGATGCCCTGGATGGCCCGGTTCAGCATCGGCCGGGTCGGGTTGTTCAGGTAGCGGTCCACCATCTCCTGGCTGAGGCGGTTGAGGAACAGGTTCGGGTCGTACGAGGGGCTGGAGTACATGGCCAGGATGCCCCCGTCGCGCAGGTCCAGCACCACGGCCGCACCGGCTTCCTCGCCGTAGGCGTCCTGCATCACCTTCTGGAGGCCCGCGTCCAGGGTGAGGTAGAGGCTGCGGCCCGGGGCCGCATCGGTCTGGCCGAAGTGGGCGACCTCGGTGCCCAGCTGGTCCACCAGGATGCGCCTCTGGCCGTCCACCCCCTTGAGCTTGTCGTTGCCGCTCGCCTCGAACCCTTCCTTGCCGATGGTCTCTCCCAATCGGAAGACGCCCGGCTTGGCCTTCATCAGCTCTTCGTCCACTTCCCCCACATAGCCCAGCACATGGCCCGCCAGCTCGTCGCCGAGGTAGACCCGCCGGGGGGCCACATCCACGCTGAGGAAGGGGAAGCGGGCCCGGACCCGCTCCGCCAGGGCGATGCCCGCGTCGTCCAGGTTCTCCTTCAGCACCAGGGGGCGCCCCTTGCCGGCGAAGCGGTAGCTCTGGATCTTCCGGGCGAGGGCGGCGGGCTCCAGTTCCAGGGCCAGGGCCAGCGACTCGATCACCTCGGGCCGGGTGGGCAGGTCCTCCCGCTGGATGACGAGGTGGAGGGCCCGGCGATTGTCCACCAGGCGATGGCCGTTGCGGTCCAGCACCAGCCCCCGGGGGGCGGCGATGGGCCGCACCTTGACCGCCTGCTGCATGGCCAGCTGCTGGAACTCGCCATGCCGCACCAACTGGAGCCAGGCATAGATCAGGATCAGCACCGTCACCAGGCTCCAGGCCAGAGCCTTGAACACCCCGAGGCGGCGGTGGAGGAGGGGGCGCTGCCGGGGATCCATCAGCCCAGCCGAGGGGAGGGCCCGGTGTACATCGCGCGCCAGATGGCCCAGCCCCAGAGGGGCAGGCTGAGCAGGGCCCAGAACCAGCCGGAGCCCCAGGCGTGCGGACCCGAGGCGAGACGCACGGCCAGGTGGACCAGCAGGGTGTGCGCCACCAGCAGCCCCGCCAGCCGGGCCAGCCAGCCCTTCACGCCCTCCAGGGGCCAGCGGCCGGCGAGCCCGCCCGCCACCAGGGCCAGGGTCATGTCCGCCCAGGCCGTGCCGCCCATGTGGGGATAGAGCCGCAAGGAGCCTTCCAGGGCCCAGCCCGCGGCCGCGGCCCAGAGGACGCCCGTGAGGGGGGAGCCGGCCCGGGGCGCCAGGGCCAGCACCAGCAGGATGTGCACCACGGCCTGGAGGCGCGGGAAGGGCGCGCTGAGGAACACCAGGCCCAGGGCCGCGGCGCACAGCAGGTTCTGCCGGAGCAGGGACGGTGGCGAGATCCTCATGGCGTACCCCGCTTGCGCTGCGGTTTCTGCTCCGGCGCCACGAAGGGCGGCTGCACCTCCAGGGGCGGCTGGGACGGCAGCAGCAGCACCGTGGACAGCCGGTCGAGGGGCGCGGACAGGTTGACCTGCACCCTCAGCTCCAGATCCCCCTTGGTCACCTCGGCCACATAGCCCACCAGGAGACCCCGGGGGAATACGCGGTCCAGGCCCGAGGTCAGCACGGCCTCACCCACCTGCACCACTTCCTGGTTGCTGATGTAGCGGATCAGGGCCCGCCCGGAGCCCAGGCCCTGGAGCACCCCTGTCGCCCGGCTGCGCATGAGCATCACGGCCACGGAGGCATTGGGGGCGTCCACGGGCAGCACCTTGGCCTGGGTGGGCCCCACGGACCAGAGCCGGCCCACGATGCCCTCGGGCACCAGCACGCCCTGGTCGGGCACCAGCCCGAGGTCCTGGCCCCGGTCGAGGATGAGCCCGCCGAACGCGGCGGGCCGCGTGCTGAAGAGCACCCGGGCGGCCTTCAGGTCCAGGGGGATCTGCCGCTTCAGGCCCAGGAGCCGCACGGCCTCGTCCGCTTCCGCCAACCGGGGTGCCTCCTGGGCCGCCTGGGTCCGGACCTGGGCGAGCTCGGCGACCAGCCGGGCGTTCTCCGCGCGGGTCTCCGTGAAGCTGCGAGCCGCTTCCCGCCGGTTGACCCGCCACTGGGCCCAGCGGGAGGCCAGGCTCTGGGAAGGGCGCGAGACCGCATCGGCCACTCGCGTCCAGTGGCGGCCGGGCGCGGGTCCGAGCAGGACCCAGATCCCATGGCCCAACCAGAGGACGACGATGAGGAAGCGCTGCCCCCTCGCGCGGCTCCATCCCCACTTGGCGGCGCGGATGGGCATGGCCCGCTAGTCCAGGATCTGGATGCGGCGCAGGAGCGGGATATTCTCCAGAAGGAGCGCGGTGCCCCGCACCACGGCGGTCTGGGGATCCTCGGCGCGGAAGACCGGCAGGTGGGTCTCCTTGCGCAGCCGCTCGTCGAGGCCCTGGATGAGCGAGCCGCCGCCGGTGAGGCAGATGCCCCGGTCGATGAGGTCCGCCGCCAGCTGGGGCGGGGTCTCGTTCAGCGCCTTGCGGACCAGGTCGATGATGGCGTTGATGGGCTCGGCCAGCGCCTCGCGGATCTCCGCATCGTTGAGGGTGAGGGTCTTGGGCAGGCCCTCGAACTGGTCGCGGCCGCTGACTTCCATGGTGCGGGTCAGCTCGGAGGGGAACGCGGAGCCCAGCGTCCACTTCACCTCCTCGGCCGAGGCCTCGGAGATGAGCACGTTGTACTTTTCGCGGATGTACTTGATGACGGCCTCATCCATCTCGTCGCCGGCGATGAGGATGGAATCCGAGAACACCTTGCCGTTGTAGCTGATGACGGCCACGTCGGTGGTGCCGCCGCCGATGTCGACGATCATGCAGCCGCGCTTCTCGTTGATGGCCAGCCCAGCTCCGATGGCGGCGACCATGGTCTGGTCCACCAGGAAGACCTCACCGGCCTTGGCGTCATAGCAGACCTGCTTCACCGCCCGGCGGGCCACCTGATGCGCCCGGGGGGGGACGCTCACCACGATGCGGGTGCGGGCGATGCCGCGGTTCGGGCGGGCCTTGGAGATGAACTGGGCCAGCATCTTCTCGGCGGCATCCACCTCGTAGATCATGCCGTCCTTCATGGGGCGGATGGTCCGGACGCCCTGGGGGGCGCGACCCAGCAGCTGCTTGGCTTCGTCGCCCACCGCCTCGACCTCGTGGGTGACGGTGTTCACCGCCACGATGGAGGGTTCATAGATGACGATGCGGCCCGCCTGCTTGGTATGGATCAGGGTCGAAGCCGTACCGAGGTCGATGGCGAGGTCCGAATTGAAGATATTGGACCAGAACTGACTGGAAAAAATGCTGGCCACTGGCTGCTCCCCTGGAACCTCTTAGGGTGCCACGAACCGCCCCCCTCGGCCAGCCGAGGTGGGCCCGGGGGTCCGTGGCCCCGTGGCGGCCTTATTTCCCGGCCACCACCAGCTCCTCCACCTCCCGACCATGTGGGTCGCGGAGCAGGCTGCGGGGCAGCCTGCGGAGCGGGGCCCCACAGGGAGGGAATCAGGCTCGGATGCGCCCCGCGCCTACGCCTTCCCGGCCGCCGCCAACTCCTCCACCAACAGATCCCCGTCCAGCCGCTGGGGCAGCTCCTTGTGGTAGCCCCGGACCCAGCGCCCCCCGTTCACCAGCACATACGGTATGGCCCGCTTCCCGGTCTCGGCCTCCAGCTTCTCCGCCGCCCCGGGCTCGACCTCGATGTCCACCTTCCGGTAGGTCACGCCATGCCCCGTCAGCCAGGCTTCCAGCCGCCGGCAATCCGGGCACCAGGTGGCGCCGTAGACCGCCAGATCCAGGCCCTCCAGTCCCTCAATTCGGCTCATGGGATCCTCCCGGACCTGTCATTCTGGATCCTTTGATGCTCTTCGGGGAGATTCCATGTCCAAGCCGATCCATCCTGCCGCCCTCCTCGCCGGGTCGGCCCTCACCCTTGTCTTCGCCCTGGGCTGCGGCAAGAGCACGCCGGACGCCAGCCGCGTCATTGCCAACATCGGGGGCAGCAAGCTCACCGAGGCCGAGTTCCAGGACATCGTGAAGAGCCTCTCCCCGGATCCCAAGGAGGCCCAGGCCTTCCTCACGGATGCCAGTGCCCGGAACGACCGCGCCCAGCTGGCCCAGCGGATCGCCATGTCCAGGGCCATCACGACCTACGCGGCCCAGACCGGCCTCGACAAAGAGCCCTCGGTGCGGCGCCAGCTGGAGCAGCAGCAGGCCAACATCTACTTCCAGGCCCTCATGAAGAAGCGCATGGCGGGAATGACCCCCACCGACGAGCAGCTCCAGGCCTTCTACAAGGAGCGCGTGGCCGCTCTCCAGGCCCAGGGCCGCGCCCAGGGCGTGCCCCCCTTCGAGACCGTCAAGGCCCAGCTGCCGGAACTCTGGAAGCAGCAGCAGATGCAGACTCTCAGCGACCAGATCCAGAACGAGGTCAAGCAGAAGGTCCCCGTGACCCTCGCCGACGACTACCGTCCCGCCGGCGCCGAGTAGTCCTCGACTCGACCTTCAAGGAAGGGCCCCCAAGGGGGCCCTTCCTCTATCCGGGAGGCCTCGAGACGGAAGCCTCCGGTCAGGAGCGTCCCTTCCCCAGCGCCGCGAGGTGCTTCCGGGCCATGGCCTTGCAGGTCAGCGGATTGGCCGGATCCTCCTCGTTCTCGGGGGTGTCCACACGGCCGAAGTAGATCCGGGCGGAATCCAGCTCATCCATGGACTGTGCGATGAGGCCCAAGGCGAACCAGGTCGCGGGACCGATCGCCCCCTCCTCCGGAATGGATTCCAGGAGCGCCTCCCGGGCCAGGGCGTAGCGGCCGAGTCCGGCCTGGATGCAAGCCAATGTGTGGTAGTGGGTCTTGTTCTTGCCAAGCTGCACCGCCCGGTCAGCCCAGCCTGCAGTCTGCTCGGTCACTTGCCCCAGACAGAACTCGTACCAGGCCAGGTTGTTCAGAACGGGAGCCGAGTCCTTCCCTTCGCGAACCGCCTGCAGGAGGAGATCCCGGGCTTCCCCCAGACGGCCCATTCGGGAGAGGGTGTTCGCTTCATCCAGGAACAGCGACTCGTCAGTGGAATGGAGCTTCCGGGCGGCGCGGATGACCGTCAGGGCTTCATCGAAGCGCTTGTCCTCCTTCAGGATCATCGTCCGGAAGAGCCCCGCCCTCGGCTTGTCGGGGAAGAGGTTCAGCAACTCGGATGTGTAGTGGTCGGCAGCGTTCCGATCCGCGATTCGGCGAAGCGGGAGAACCCTCAGCAGGGCGCCCCGCAGGGCCGGGTCGGAGGTCTTTCCGAGGGCTTCCTCTGCGATCTTCCGGGCGGGCCCATGCTCTTCTTCATCCAGGATCAGGAGGGCTGCGGCAAGCCGGATCTTCCCCAGGTCGCCTGCGCTGCCCCTGGTCCAGACATGACCCACAGGGTGCCCGCTCAGGGGATCCTGGACGGTGGGCAGGATCACCAGATCCATGGCGCGGTCCAGCCAGGCCCTGGCGGCCTCGAGGTTGCCGCGCTCAGCCTCCCAGAGTGCCTCCTTCCCGAGCCTCGCGGGCTGGACGCCCCAGCCGACCACACGGCAGGTGCCGTCCTGGCTGCTCACGAACACGGTCCCGGGAATGGGGTTCGGCCTTGGAACCTTGATGCGATAGCCCGTCCGTTCGGTGCCCTCAATGCCGAACTCGACGGCCGAGTGGATCTCGTCGAGCTTCTGCAGCCGCCAATTCCTTGAGTTAGTTCGGAAGTAATGGAATCCAGCCATGACCTTCAGGAGCGTCGCCTCGTCCCGGGTGTCCGGGCGCTGGGCGGGACTGAGGAGGGCCAGGGCCTTGTCCGGGTCGAAGCCCTGCTCGGCGGTGGCTCGGGCCAGCGCCAGCACAGCACCCACAGGTGTTTTCAGGTCGACCGGCAGGCTCTCGTACAGCTTCATCCTCGGAGCCAGGCCAGCGCGGGCCTGATACTTGGCCGCCTCTGTTCCGACAATGCATTCGCGGGACACGACGCCAGCCTCAGGGTAGCGCCGGAGGGACATCAGCAGGTCCGAAGCCTCCTGCAGGGCCTTCCGGCGGGCTTCGGGATCCTGGATGGACCGTTTCGCTTCCTGGAGGGCGAAGTCCGGCCCCTTCAAGCAGGCATCCAGGGTGATGGTCCAGCCATTCCGGTCGACCACGGTCTCAAGAAGCTGGGCGGAAACCCGGGCTTCGGGGAGCTTCCCCTTGCGGGCCAAGGCGATGGTGAGGTGTTCCTGAGCTCGCTCATCCTTCCCGCGAACGAGCTGATCTCGATAGAGCTGGATCACGGTGTCCATATCCCGGGAAGCCCACCAATCCCCGTGCTCGTCGTGACCGAGGAGGATGGCGAGGTCCAGCCGGGCCATCCGGAGGTCTGGGGCCAACTCCATGGACTTCCGCAGTTCGGCGGCGCCCCCGGCCCGGTCCCAGTCCCCCTTGAACCTCCGGCCCATGGCGTCGTGCTGCAGGGTCCATCCGAGCTGCCGGTGCGGGTGCTCCGCATTCGGATCCAGGGAGATGGCTTTAAGGAGGGTCATCCTGGACGCCTCCGCGAGTCCGGCCGATAGCTGAGCCTGCGCCAGACGGACGAGCGGAGCGGGCGCTTGGGGCTGCCGCGTGGAAAGTTTCCGGAACTCCGCCATGGCCTCCTTGAGCCTTCCCGCCTCCAAGTGGGCCTCACCCAGGTTCTGGAAGACGAGGACGGGGATGGACTCCTCTCCAAAGGTCTTCAGCGCGGCGCGGGCCTCGTCCACTTCACGGGGGGTCCAGCGCAATTGGTCACATTCGAAACGGAAGTTCACCTCCACGGTCCCGTTCTTCCCCCTCCGCCAGATCGCGCGCAGCGCCGCGGGCCCGAAGGTCCAGGTGCGGGGCTCCGGCAGGACCTCAATCGCGTAACCATCGGGTGCGTGGAGGATCCAGTTCAGCTCGCCCGACCAGGGATGGGGCAGCTGCAGCTGCGTACGCCGCGACCTTGGGTCGGCCTTGGCCCCCTCCTCCGCGTGCGAGTCTCGGGGATCCTGCTCGCCAGGCTTGAGATACTGATTCAAGGCGGTCATCAGCGACCACGGGTTCATGGCAACCCGGGCATCCTTCGCCGAGGTGTAGGCATTGGCGGCCTGCTTGGCTTCCAGCCTGAGCTGGAAGGGGCTTCCCAGCTCCAGGGTGTCCGAGATGGTCAGCTCTCCGAGGGCTTCAGCCCGGTAGGTCGTCTTGACGTATTCCTTGAGGTTTTCCCGCAACCGGGTCGGGTCCCCGACATCAGCAGGCGGGATGTTCCATGCTCCGAGACTCGGTAGAGGTTTGAAGTCGTCAACACCAACCAGCTTCCAGCAAATTCCGGGACCACCGCAGCGACAGGACCATGAGATAGAGCATCGGGAAGCGTTAACTGAACCGTCACCTTCCCCGAGGCATCAAATCGGGTCAGGGTTTTGTTGGTGATGACGATCCAGGCATCGGGACCGTCATTCGAGACAGCTTTGGGCTCGCTTCCAAGCCTGATCAGATCACTGGCAAACCACTCTCCATGAGAATCCCTTGAGATTTTCACCACCTTGCCCATATCCAGGCTCATGTGCGCGAGTCCCTCAAATGCCAAGTAGTCATCTTGGTGCTTCAGGAGGATGCGAACATTTTCTGAAGAACTGACACCCACCCGGAACTGTTTTCTAGGAATCCAACCGGGGAGGTTCGGGTCAGTTCTACGCCATCCCTCTGCCTCTTTATCGACCTTTTGAAGTTTCGCCCAAGGGGGTGGGGGAGGTGGAGGAGGTGGACTCAAATGCGAGTCGGTCATTAAGAACTTCCCCTTGCTGCCATCGCTGCTCACCCAGCAGAGTCCACCCGACCACTCGCCAGCATTGAAGCCCACAAGCCAACCGTCACTCACACGCACAAGCTGGCTCAGGGCGTGCTGAGGTGGGACCTCGACCAAGTATTTCCCAAAATTGAGTGCCATCGCCTTTGCAGCAGGATCGATTCCCGACTTCTCCCAGGATGCAGATTCCTCGCCGCGTAAGTGGTCACTGTAGTCACGAACCTCCAAGGTGCCGTTGCGCATTGAGACAGCCCAACAGAGGGAACGATCTTCAAGGTAGGTGTCCGCGTGACGCAGGTCGTCCCAGACGGGAAACTGGGCAACCTTCCATCCGTTCGGTGGCGGGAGGGGTTTTTTCGAGCAGCCCCCCACAACACCGAGCAATATCGCGAGCATAAGCACGGTCAAGCTCTGGCTGGGACCCATCACCTGCTAAGAAAGGGGGGCTTGAAGGTTACTCGATGCTCACCACTGGGTTCCTTTCTGCCAGAAACTCCGCTCCCTACTTATCCACCCTTCCTGGTAAAGCCCGAACTCGTCTCTGGTCATGACCCCGGTTCATAGGTCGAACACCCGGTGCCCCTGGCAGATGCAGTCAGACCAGCTAGGAAAACCCCTCCCGGGGTCCCAAGGTGACGGAAAGCGGAATCTAGGCGGACCACCCCGGTCCTCCTGACTTCGGTGACCACGCTCCGGCGAACCCCTGCCCGGGCTACCTTTTGTCAGCATCGGTGCGGGTTTGGGGTCCGGTCCGATGTAGGGATTTTGTAGGGAATCACACCCCTAAATGCTAGAATTGAGGCAGGAAATCAGGCTCTTTGAGACAGCATCCCCCGCACGCGAAAAACCCCCAAACCTAGAAGGCATGGGGGTTTCACTGGTGCCTGGAGACGGAATCGAACCGCCGACACATGGATTTTCAATCCATTGCTCTACCAACTGAGCTACCCAGGCAGGAAGGTCCAGGATATCAGGCGCAGGCGCATTTTCAAGTGCCGGAACGGAGGAGATTGGTGCATCCTCAATGGTTTGAGTGATGCTCCATCAGAGAGGTCCGTCATGGCCCAGCCCACCAAGAACCGTGAGATCCAGGTCCAGAAGCCCGCGCAGAGTCTCGCCCACTTCCAGACCAAACTGGGCAAGGGCGAGGAGGAGGATGGCGGGCTGCTGAAACCCGTCCTCATCGGGGTCGCCGCGGTGGTCATGGTGGGAGTGATCTACGGCGGCTGGAGCGCCTACCAGACCCAGGCCGCCGAGAAGCACGAAGCGGCCCTTTCGGCCCTGCAGATGGAAGTCGAGGGGGATGGCATTACGCCCGTCGCGCCTGCCGACGTCGAGAAGCGCATGCGTGAGCGGCTGGGTCGCCTGGAGGCCCTGGTGAACCAGGCGCCTTCGTCGCGCAAGGCTGCCACCGCCGGGCTGCTGGCCAGCTGGCGCCTGGCTCTGGGCGGCAAGGAGCAGGCCCCCGCCGAAGCCAAGGATGCCTGGGGCAAGATCCGTCTCGCCCAGCGGGCCCTGGCCCTGGGCCAGGCCCAGGCCGCCCGGACCCAGCTGGACGGCCTGCGGGCCAAGGCCGCGCCCGGCGAGCCCTGGGCCGAGGCCTTCTGGGCCAGCCAGCTGGACGCCGACCGCCTGGCCGGGGACCGGGCCCAGGCCCTCAAGGATCTGGCCGAGTACAAAGCCCGCTTCAAGGGGCGCGGCGATGCCAGCGCCTTTGAAGGGCTGATCCAGAGCATCTGAGGCCTTCCCGACGAGGAGTCATCCCATGCGGATGTACGACCTGATCTACACCAAGAAGCTGGGCGGCGCCCTGTCGCCCGAACAGATCGCCTTCTGGGTGAAGGGGGCCGCCGACGGCAGCATCCCCGATGAGCAGAGCGCTTCGCTGCTGATGGCCACCTGCTGGCGCGGCATGACCACGGACGAAACCCTGGCCCTCACCCTGGCCATGCGGGATTCCGGCAAGCGCATGGATCTCTCCTCGGTGCCCGGCACCAAGGTCGACAAGCACAGCACCGGCGGCGTCGGCGACAAGACCACCCTCATCCTCGGCCCCATCGTGGCCGCCTGCGGGGTGCCCTGTCCCATGTTCAGCGGCCGTGGCCTGGGCCACACCGGCGGCACCGTGGACAAGTTCGCCGCCATCCCGGGGCTCAAGGTGGAGCTCACCGATGCCGAGTTCCTCCGCAGCCTGAAGGAAACCCGCTTCGCCAATTCCGCTCCGACCGGCGACATCGCCCCGGCGGACAAGAAGCTCTACGCGCTCCGCGATGTCACCGCCACGGTGGAGAGCATCCCCCTCATCACCGCCAGCATCATGTCCAAGAAGCTGGCGGGCGGCGCTGACGCCCTGGTCCTCGACGTGAAGTGCGGCCCCACCGCCTTCATGAAGACCCTGGAAGACGCCCGCACCCTGGCCCGGAGCATGGTGGCCGTGGGCACGGCCCACGGCATGCAGATCCGCGCCCTCATCACCCGCATGGACGCCCCCCTGGGCTGGGCCATCGGCAACGCCCTGGAGGTCATGGAATCCGTCGAGATCCTCCGTGGCGAGCACGCGGATTCCGAGCTGGCCCAGATGAGCTTCCGCCTGGCCGCCGAGATGCTGATCATGGGCGGCGCCGCCCAGACCCTGCCCGAGGCCCTGGCCAAGGTGCAGGCCAGCATCCGGGATGGCTCCGCCCTGGAGACCCTGCGGCGCTTCACCAGTCTCAACGGGGGCGACGCCCGGGCCCTGGACGACTTCAGCCGCCTGCCCCAGGCCGGCCAGACCATCGACGTCCTGGCCGACCGGGCCGGGGTGGTGGCCGCCATCGACGGCCGCGCCCTGGGGCTCCTCGCCATGGAGCTGGGGGCCGGGCGCAAGGACCGGAACGATGTCCTCGATCTGGGTGTGGGCATCCGGGTGCATGCCCGGGTGGGCCAGCGGCTCGAGAAGGGCGACAAGGTGTTCACGGCCTACGCCAAGGCCGGGTACCGGCTTCATGACGAAGCCTACCGAGCCACCCTGGAACTCATGGAAGGCCCGCCCAGCCAGGGATCCTGGCTGTTGGATACCATCGGCTGCTGAGTCTCAAAAACCATTCGAAGTGCGCCCGTACCACAAAGGGTTCCCGACCCATTCAAAAAAATTTCCCTTTTTGGGGACTTCAGCTAAAATCCGGCCCGAGAACCCCGATCTTTTCTAAGCAGATGTCTCAGAGGTCATCAATGTGAGCCCGGGCGGGCTCTGACGAAGCGACCTCTGATGAAGGACCCGTGTTCATCCTCGGGACCTGTTGTGCATGGCCCCGATTTCATTCGGAGGTTGTATGCATGGAACCATCTCTTCCATCGGCCGCCTGACGGCCCTCATCGCCCTCGGCGGGGTGATGCTGTGTGCGCAGGACGCCACGACAGGCGCCATCTCCGGGACGGTGACCGCCCCGAACGGCACCCCGGTCGCCGGCGCGAAGGTCATCCTCGACGGTGGCCGCGGCCAGGTCGTTCGCGTGACCGATGCCAACGGCACCTTCAAGGCGTCCGCCCTGATTCCCGGCCAGTATCACCTCACGGTGACGGCGGCCGGCTATGAGACGGCCACGAAGCTCACCGCCACCGCCTCCATCAACACCCTGACGCCCCTGCGGATCACCATGACCCGCGCCGCGGGCGCGGTGGTCGAGGTGGTGGCCACCACCCAGGCTCTGGACACCACCGCGGTGACCAGTGGCACCTCCTTCAGCTCCGACGAGTTCAGCACCATGCCCCTCGGTCGCTCCTTCACCGCCATCGCCTCGATGGCGCCCGGCGTGGTCGACGGCGGCGGCACCGGAGCCAACAACCCCTCCATCTCGGGTGGCACCGGCCTCGAGAACCAGTACGTGATCGACGGCGCCAACACCACCAACACCGGTTTCGGCGGCAGCGGCTCCTTCTCCATCATCTATGGCTCCCTCGGCACGGGCATCAACTCGGACTTCATCCAGGAAGTCCAGGTCAAGAGCTTCGCCATGGAGGCCGAGTACGGCCAGAGCACGGGCGGCATCATCAACGCCGTCACCAAATCAGGCTCCAACACCTTCCAGGGCAGCGTCTTCGCCTTCCTGGACATCGATAGCCTCCAGGCTGCGGACCGGCAGGTCTTCCGTACGGACGGCACAGAACAGCCCACCTGGAAATCGTACGACCGCGCGGAGTTGGGCTTCTTTGTCTCCGGCCCCATCATCAAGGACAAGCTGTTCTATTTCGTGGGCTACAACCCTGTTTCGGAAACCCAGAAGCGGATCGCGCCCTACAACATCAAGACCACTCCGGCCACTGTGGACGACCCCAGGGTTCCCGGAACCTACCTTTGGCCGAGGACGGGTCAGACCCTCGAAAACAAGAACAAGACCGACTCCTACTACGGCAAGCTGCAGTGGGTGGTGGCGACGGATCAGATCCTGGAATTCAGCGCGTTCGGCGATCCCGGCAAGCGGGACCTGGGTCCCCAGCTCTTCAGCGCCTTCCGGGGCACCGAGGGCAAGGACACCGAGCTGAAGTTCGGCAGCCAGACCCTGACGTTGAAGTACAACGCCACCTTCGCCAATGAGTATTTCCTGGAAGCCCGCGCCACCTCCACTGAGAACACCTTCGAGACCTCGATTTCAGCCTTGGGCAACACCGAATGGTCGGTGGTCGATACCCGAGGTGGCGCCACCATCTCCCCCAACTCGGCCGGCCTCTATGAACAAAAGCTGAAGGGCGAGAACAAGCAGTTCGACATCAAGCTGTCCCGGACCTGGGGCCGCTTCGACTTCAAGATCGGCTACCTCCATGAGGATGTGGACTACAAGTCCAACCTGCAGCGGTCCGGCCCGCTGGGCTTCGTGGACCCCCACGCCACCGGGATCGTCTTCTCCCAGGGTCTTTCCATCCAGAAACGCTACATGATGGCCGATCCCACGCAGCCGGAGGGACCCAACAACATCACCCCCTACTACCGCATCGTCCGGGGCGACATCTCGAGCCCCCAGATCAAAACGAAGACCAAGTACGACGCCTACTTCCTGCAGACCGCCATCAAGCTGGACCGGCTCAACTTCAAGCTGGGCGTCCGCATGGAAGGCCAGGAGATGATCGGCCAGGATCAGACCTACAAGTTCAAGGCCAGTGACAACATCGCCCCCCGCCTCGGGGTCACCTATGACATGAGCGGCGACGGCAAGTCGAAGCTCTACGCCTTCTGGGGCCGCTACTTCGAGAAGGTCCCCAACGACATCTGCGTCCGCGCCTTCTCCAACGAAAGAGGCGTGAACCGGTCCGACTTCATGACCCTGGCCCCCGGATTTAATGGCCTTTCCAATCCCATCGTGAATGGCACATCGACCTATGACGTGAATCCGCTCACAGGTGAAAAGGTGGGGATCAGTTCGGCGAATCCGACCGGTGTGACCACAACCCACTTCCGCACCACCGGCGACCAGACGACCCTCGTCATCCCCGGCACGAAGTCCATGTATCAGGATGAGATGGTCTTCGGCTTCGACGTCGAGCTCACGAACGGCGTCGCCCTCAGCAACCGGTTCATCTACCGCAAGCTGGGCCGGATCCTGGAGGACATGTCCCTGGATGGCGACAGCTACTTCATCGCCAACCCCGGCGAGAACAACGGGGCCATTGCCGCCCTGACCGGGTTCACCGGCACGGCCACCTTCCCGGCGCCGACCCGCAATTACTACGCCTTCGAGTTCGAGATGCGCAAGAACACGGTCAAGTACAGCGCCTTCATGAACATGCGCCTTTCCAAGCTGGAGGGCAACTACGAGGGCCTGTTCCGCAACGACAACGGGCAGTCCGACCCCAACATCTCCAGCCTCTATGACCTGCCGGTGGAACTGCTGGCGGATCCCGCCCGTGGCCTGACGGGCCAGGAACAGTTCCTCATCGGCGCCCTGCCCTCCGACCGCACCCTCGTAATCAACACCGGGGGCAGCTACAACTGGGACATGGGGCTCAACGTCGGCTTCACCGCCCGCTATCTGACCGGCACCCCCATCACCTCATACCTGGCCCACCCCGTGTATGAGAACGCGGGTGAGATTCCGGTCTACGGCCGCGGCGTGGAAGGCCGCCTGCCCTCCCGGTTCCTCCTCGACCTGGCCGCCCAGTACACCTTCAAGGTGGGCAAGGCCAAGCGCCTGATCTTCATCGCGAATGTCTTCAACACCTTCAACCAGCAGAAGGTCACCGCCCTGGACACCAACGTCGACCTGGGCATCAACACCGTCAATCCCAACTACATGCGACCCACTGGCGTGGTCGGCGGAACGCCCGCCTATGATGCCGGTCGCCGCGTGCGCCTCGGCGTGAAGTTCAGCTTCTAGATTCCGCCAGGCACCAGGAAAAGGGGGAGGGGCGACCCTCCCCCTTTTCCATGCCCCTCCATGAAACTGCCCCGTATTGCAACTGTTTCTCAAGCGCGAGGGAAGATGCCGCTTTTGCCGGATCGGTTCCTTTGTTTTTTGGGAACTTCACAAAAATTAACGCCCCTCGCAATACAATGGTTGCATCATCAGTCTCGGATCTTTCTCCCCATCGTTCCTTCTGTCACACCCCAAGCTCGAGCAATTCTGCGCGCGCCACCCGGGGCCACAGATGCTTTTTTCACCACGGAGCCGCACCTGTCCGGCTCTGGTTTCCTGGAGGATGCTATGCATCTCTTGAACAACCGCCTGGGCCGCCTTACGGCCCTCATCGCCCTGGGCGGGGCTGCTCTGTACTCACAGGGCACTCAGACCGCGAACGTCACCGGATTGGTGGTCGACGCTGCCGGCGCTCCCCTCGCCGGCGTCACCGTCCGCCTGACCTCGCCCGCGCTGCAGGGCGTGCGCACCTACGTGACGGACGCGAACGGCAAGTTCATTGCCCGCCTGCTGCCTCCCGGCCTGTACTCCATCCAGTACACCAAGGACGGTCTCGAAACCCGCAAGATCACCGAACAGCTCGGCATCGACCAGACCTTCACCCCCAAGGTCACCCTGACCAAGGTCGGTGGCGCTGTGGTTGAAGTCGTCGCCGCCGCCCCCGCCGTCGACAAGACCGACGTCAAGACCGCGACGAACTACCGCGCCGACGCTGTCGACATGTTGCCCAACGCCCGCACGCAGGAAGGCGTGGCCCTCCTCACCCCCGGTGTCACCGTCGGCGTGGGCGGCCGCGTCCAGATCCGCGGCGCCATGACCTCCGGCAACCTCTACCTGCTGGACGGCCAGAACATCGCTGACAACGCCTACAACAACCGCGGTGTGGCCCTCATCGATGACTCCATCGAAGAGACCCAGGTCATCACCGGTGCCATGTCCGCCGAGTACGGCGACGTGGAAGGCGGCATCATCAACTCCATCACCCGCTCCGGCGGCAACGAGTTCAGCGGCTCCCTCCGCTGGGAACTGTCCGATCCCTCCTGGAACGCCACCCAGCCCTTCACGAACCGCACGGCCGTTCAGAACGTTCTGGGCGAGACCAAGACTCTGCAGTTGAGCGGCCCCATTCTCAAGGACCGTCTCTGGTTCGCGGCGTCCTACTTCACCACCAAATCTGACGTGTTCGGGACCATCGGTGAAGGCAGCTCCGGCACTTCCGCCAACCTCACCCCCGGCGCGAACGGCAACGGCTCCCGTGGCGTTCCCATCGCGAACGGTCCTGAGGGCCTTGGTGCGGGCTATACCCGTCACAACAACGAGATTCGGCGCCAGGCCAAGCTGACTTGGTCCATCAACCAGGACCACACCCTGGTGGCTTCGTACATGAAGAACGCCGTCAACCAGACCAACCGCAACTACTATGCTGGCGAACTGGAAGCCCTGGTGCCCCAGGTGTCCGTGTCCGACTTCCTCAACATCGCCCTGCGGTCGGCTTGGTCCTCCAACTTCACCACGGAACTGCGCTTCGGCAAGAAGCACCAGAACCTCTCCGCCGGCGGCGCCGCCAACGGCCAGAGCCCCATCTACTCCATGGAGTCGGGCGGCTTCTACAACAACGGCATCTTCAACAGCGCGGACGGCGGTGACAACCGCGACAACCGCACCTTGAACCTCAAGGCCAGCCTCTTCTGGAATGCCGCTGGCAGCCACCAGACGGACTTCGGCATCGACTACTACAAGGGCATCCGCCGCGCCCGCAACGACCAGAGCCCCACCGGGTACATCTTCGATGCGTACGGTGCCGTCCTGGTCGACACCACCCTGCCCGCCACCAACCCGCTCGGGGCCATCACTATTCCGGGCCGCACCGCTATCCCGTATGTCATGGAGACCTACATTAGCAAGGCCGGCGAGGCGAGCAACTTCTCCACGGGCCTCTACGTCAACGACAAGTGGAGCATCGACCAGCACTGGAACCTCCAGGTCGGTCTGCGCTTTGACAGCTACAAGGCCGAGAACGAGTCAGGCAGCAAGACTGCCGGCGCCAACGGCCTGTCCCCCCGCCTGGGTCTCAAGTACGACCTGTTCGGCGATAGCAAGCACATCTTCGGCCTGAGCTACGCCCGCTACAACGCCAAGGTGCTGGAAGGCATCACCAACTCGGTCACCGGCCAGGGCAACCCCACCGAGATCGACTACCTTGCCACCACCTACGCGGCTCATGGCCGCACGAACGCCGACCGTATTTCATTCGCAGCCCTGCAAAACCCGGCCCTCTACACTGTCATGGTGGGCTACAACGATCCCAGCCTCAACGTGAAGCTGAACGACAAGATGAAGGCCCCCACCGTGGACGAGGTTCAGGGCAGCTACGCCCTCACCTACAACGTGGCCGGCCTGGGTGAAGGCTTCGTGAAGGTCACCGGCGTCTACAAGAACTGGAAGAACCTCATCGACGTCACCGTCGGCAACAGCGGTCACGTGATCAGCCCCGCTGGCGACGACCTCTACGTGAAGGTCTGGGACAACAACCCGGATGCCACCCGCAAGTACAAGGGCCTGGAACTTGAGGGCCAGCTCAACCGCAACGGCTGGACCATCGGTGGCAACATCACCTGGAGCAGCCTGAAGGGTAACTACGAGGGTGAAGGCTCCTCCACCCCCGCCCGCGGTGAGTCCATCAATTCCTGGAACGTAACCGACGGGGTGGCCATGTTCGACAAGAACGACCTGCACCCCGAGGGCTACCTCTCGGGCCACGTGGCTACGCGCATGCGCTTCAACGCCAGCAAGACCTTCATCAACGAGTTCGGCAAGAGCACCGTGGGCTGGGTCTACCGCTTTGATACCGGCTCCCACTTCAGCTACACCCGTAGCCTCGATGTCTCTCAGCTCAACCCCGGCCTTCCCGACCAGGCGGGTACCTCCTTCACCCAGTACAAGGACCAGCAGCGCGGCCAGGGCGTCCTTCCCGGCGCGGCCTACCTTGACCTGGCCCTCACCCACGACTTCCCGCTCTTCAAGGTCTCGGGCAAGGATGTCACCGCCTTCGGCAAGCTGTACATCAGCAACGTGCTGAACCACCAGCAGATTATTAACTACAGCGCCAGCTACAACGCGGCGGCTGGCAGCTACGGTGTTGCCAACCAGGGCCTGAATTCCCCCTGGATCCCCCTCTCCACGTACGGCACGGTCCCCGCTTCTTCGAGTTATTACGGCTCGGCCCGTACGATCACCGCATCCGCCGGCTTCCGCTTCTAAGGAACGCCGCTCCAAAGAAAGAGGCCCGCAAGGGCCTCTTTCTTTTTGGGAAAGGGAACCTTTTTAGAAATGGGCTAAAAACGCCCAATCATCATGATTCGATGCATCATTTGAGATCCAGAGTCAAAAATATTTGTAAAGACCTTGGAACCTGGCCTATTCTTTCCACACTTCTCCCCGGTCTTTGGTAGTCCCTTCTGATGACGACCCCCTCCGCCGCAGAGTCCTGCGGCGGGTTTGCTTTCGTCATTCCGCAGTCCGCACCTGCACCATGCGGCTTCGGCCGCCTTCCCCCCCAAAGGAGTTTCTATGAATCGAATCTTGACCCGGCTGGGCTTCACAGCCGCCGCCATCGTTGCCGGGAGCGGCATTGTCGCTCACGCGCAGACGGCCACCACAGGTGCCGTCAACGGGGCGGTGACGGATGGCAAGGGCGCCCCGGTCGCAGGCGCGACCGTCCGCCTGACCTCCGCCCAGACCACCCGCCAGGCGGTGACGGGCGCCGATGGCGCCTTCCGTCTCGGCCTCCTGAATCCGGGCGCCTGGACCATCGAAGTCACGAAGAGCGGCTTCCAGAAGATCACCCAGAACGTCTCCGTGCTGGTGAACCAGACCCAGCCCGTGACCTTCAAGATGGCCTCCGAGGCCTCGACGGTGGTCGAAGTGCTCGGCACCACGGCCACGGTGGACACCACCACCACCCAGACCGGCCTCGTGACCTCCATGGACAACCTCTCGGCCATTCCCAAGGGCCGCGACATGAGCACCGTGGCCATGCTGGCTCCTGGCGTGGTCACCGGCGGCTTCGGCAACGACCCCTCCATCGGCGGCGGTTCCGCGGCTGAGAACAGCTACGTCGTGGACGGCCTGTCCACCACCAACCTGGCCCGCGGCTTCCAGGGCGCCTCCCTCGTCACCGACTTCATCGACCAGGTGGAGATCCAGACCGGCGGCTTCAAGCCCGAGTTCAGCGCCCTCGGCGGCGTGATCAACGCCATCACCAAGTCCGGCACCAACGCCTTCAAGGGTTCCGCCTGGGCGACCTGGGACGCCATCGGCATCCAGGCCCTGCCCAAGCACAACGATTACTTCAAGCAGACCGCCCCCAGCAGCCGCTACGACCTCGGCGGCGAAGTGAGCGGTCCCATCATCAAGGACAAGCTCTTCTTCTTCGTGGGCGTGGACGGCAGCAAGACCGAGTCCCCCGAGAAGAACAACCTTCCCAATGCCAATGGCCTCCGCAATGGCGATGAGACCATCGACGAGTTCCAGGTCATCGGCAAGATCAACTGGTACCTCACCCAGGACCAGCAGTTCACCTTCTCGGCGAACGTGAACAGCCACAAGGACGACTTCCCGAAGGTCTACCCCGGCACCCTGGGCGACGCCCAGCTGGGCTACAACCGCAAGGACACGGTCCAGAACTTCGTCCTCAACTACGACTGGAACATCAGCCCCAGCCTGTTCCTCAGCGCCAAGCTGGGCACCAGCCAGTACAAGACCACCAACGACCCCACGGACACCAGCCACATCCGCGTCACCGACTACCTGTGGGAGGAGACGGGCCCTGGCATGAACGCCTGGATCGCTGCGGACCCGATCCATAACAATACGGGCAACAACCCGCTGAACGGCTTGGCCTTCGTCCGCGGCGGCGCCGGCTACTACTCCGCCGAGGAGAAGACCCAGACCACCCAGGCCCGCGTGGACCTGAGCTGGTTCGTGGGCAACCACAACATGAAGTTCGGCCTGTCCCAGCTCGTCTCCAAGTACAGCGAGATCGCCGCCACCTCCGGTGGTGAGCGCGTGTCGATCAATCCGACCGGGTCCACCAACCAGATCATCCGCCAGTTCCTGCACACCAACGCCACCGTGAAGGCGATCATCAACGCCGCCTACGTGCAGGACACCTGGGACATGGGCGCCGGCTTCAAGGCGATGTATGGCTTCCGCTTCGAGACCCAGGACCAGCGGGACCTCCACGACAAGTCCTTCATGAAGTTCGACAAGTTCAGCGACTACGTCCAGCCCCGCCTGGGCTTCACCTGGGACGTGAACCAGGATGGCAAGACGAAGATCAGCGGCAACTACGCCCGCTACTTCGAGCAGATCCCCCAGCGCATGGCCATTCGCGTCTACGCCAATGAGACCTATCTGCGCTACAACTACAAGCCCAACAACTCCACCTACGACACGACGACGGGCGCGTACACCTACGGCGCCGCCCCGAGCAGCATCACCGACTACGGCACGCCCTTCAGCTTCGATCCCATCGCCGAGGGCACCAAGCTCCCCCAGCGCAGTGAGTACATCCTGGGTGTGGACCACACCTTCGCCAGCGGCTGGACCGCCGGCATCCACGCCAAGTACCGCGAGCTGAAGAACCCCATGGAAGACATGGTGTTCACGGACGCCTACGGCAATCCCTACGATGAGGGTCCGGCCATCTCCTACACCGGCAGCGGCACGCCCAAGTACGGCGCCGGCGCGGCGGTCATCGGCAACCCCGGGGCCTTCCAGCAGTGGCGTCCCAATCCCAAGAGCATGACCAACATCATCCTGGCGAATGGCTCGTACTACGGCTACCCGACCGGCTACAACAACTACGGCGTCAAGATCTCGGACTACTACAACGCCGCCACGGGCCTCTTCACGGTCCAGGACACGGGCTTCCCCAAGGCCGGCAACAAGTACTCCAGCGTGGACTTCACCCTGGACAAGAAGACCGACCGCGACACCCTGAGCTTCAGCTACACCTGGAGCCGCCTGGAGGGCAACTACGAGGGCGTGGTGTCCGGCTCCAACGGCCAGTCTGACGGCAACATCACCGCCAGCTTCGACTACTTCCCCTATGTGGGCTACGGCCTCCTGCCCAACGACCGCACCCACGTGGTCAAGCTCTACGCCAGCCACCGCTTCGACTTCTTCGGCGGCGACCTGAACGTGGGCTTCAACTGGACCTACCAGAGCGGCACCCCCAACAGCGCCTGGGATGACGGCTCCCTGACCCACGGCAAGCCCGCGGGTTACGACACCGCCCACCTGGGCTACCTGGACTACGACAACAACACGACCCTGAGCGGCAATCCCATCGTCGTGGCGTCGGATGCCGAGTACAACAACCCCGCCAACTGGCAGTCCGGCCCGGGCTACGGCATCGGCACGCAGTGGATCGGCTCCATGGACAAGACCTACAAGTTCCTGGACATCGGCTTCTACGGCGACGGTGTGCCCACCAAGGGCGCCCAGGGGGACTACGGCCGCACCCCCGCCCTCAACAACGTGGACCTGCACCTCGACTGGGCCTACAAGATCGGCAAGAAGTACAAGCTGATCCCCAGCGTGGACATCTTCAACGTGTTCAACACCCGCTTCGCCACCAGCCAGCTCCAGCAGGCTGCTGACCAGAGCGGCAACGGCGACATCCGCTTCGGCTCCGCCAATGCCTGGCAGATCGGCCGTCGCTACCGGTTTGGCGTGAAGTTCCAGTTCTAATCAGAACCTCGCGACCACTCAAGAAACGGGCCCTTCGGGGCCCGTTTTCATTGAAAAAACTTCACTCATACGCGATCTATTAATCGTCAATTGTTTCACCAAGACCGCGCCAATCCCCTTGTCTTTCCTGGGCATGTGCCCCCTGACTGAAATCGATATCGTGTTGCGATGCAACGCGCCAAAAGGTCTATAAAAAAATGAAACTTTCTCCGAACCTCGCCTATCCTTTACGCACTCTCCGCTCTTTGGACACCGCCGTCCCCTTCCTTCAGGGCCCCGCCGACCCACCTCCATGAATCCCGGAGGGAGGCTGGCCGCGACTCAGATGAGGGAAGACGGGGTGTCGATCTCCCTTCCCCCGTGCGGCTTTCCGCACCCATCAGGAGTCCTGCATGTACCCTTCACCCCTTCGGATGGCCCGAACCACGGCCCTCCTCGTGGCCATGGGCGCCACGCTGAGTGCGGCTGGCGATGGCGGCATCACCGTCACCGTGACCAATACCGCCGGTGCCCCGGTCGCCGGCGCCACGGTGATCATCTCGAGCCCCACCCAGATCGGCGGCGCGCGCACCGAAGTCACGGATCATGACGGGAAGGCCCGCTTCCTCCGCCTGATCCCTGGCCGCTTCCGCGTCCTGGTTTCGGCCAAGGAGTACCAGACGGCGACCATCGACAAGGTGGACGTGCTGGTGGACCAGACCCAGAGCGTGAACGCCCGCCTGGCGCCCGCCGGGGCTGCGGTGGTCGAGGTCGTCAGCACCATCAGCGCTGTGGACGTCACCACGGTGACCGCCGGCACCCAGCTGACCCAGGAAGAGCTGACCAGCCTGCCCGTAGCCCGCAACCAGATGGCCACCATCAACCTCGCTCCCGGCGTCGTCAGCGTTGGCGGCAACCCCGCGCTGGCCGCCGGCCTCAACCGCGACAACTTCGGCAACAACGGCGCCCGCAACAACACCTACCTCATCGACGGCATCGACGTGACCAGCCCCGAGACGGGGCTGTACCGCACGACCATCGCCCCCGAGCTCGTGGCCGCCCAGGACATCAAGACCGGCGCCATCACGGCCGAGTACACGGCCCGCGCCGGCCTGTTCTCCAACACCACCACCATCTCCGGCTCCAACGAGTGGTCCGGCGGCATCAACTACTACCACCGCTCCTCGGACTGGTGGAACGCGGTCGGCCGCTACCGCCTGTCCGTGGTGCCTTCCCAGCTGAACGACACCACGCTCTACTTCTCCGGCCCCATCCTCAAGGACAAGCTGTGGATCGTCGCCTCCGGCCAGAAGGTCAAGGAAGACGGCATCGCCACGGTGGATCCCTCCGCCACCCTGACGCCCGGCGAGACCCGCGGCACGGTCATCAATGACGAGTCCCGCTACTTCTTCAAGCTGACCTACGCCATCGCCCCAGGCCACACCCTGGTGGGCGGCTTCAGTCGGAACCCCGGCACCTTCGACAACCTCGCCAGCCCCCTGGTGGTGAGCAGCCAGTCCACGCGAACCGAGCGGGGCGGCAACAACTACAACCTGTCCTACACCTGGCAGGAGTCCAAGTTCATCCTCGACGCCCGCTTCCTGCGGCATGAAGAGGCGGACACCACCCAGGCCCTCCGTGCGGATCTGGGCCCCCAGATCATCCTGGAATCCAATGTGGCCATCCCCTCCATCCAGCGGACCTTCGGTGGCGGCTCCGCCGGCACCGCCCGCAAGTACCAGGTGGACAACGGCCGCGTGGACTTCACCTACCTCTTCGAGGCCGCCGGCAGCCACACCCTCAAGCTGGGCATCCAGAAGGGCAAGTCCGAACTGACGCAGACCATCTTCATCGTCAACAACACCTGGTACGACAACCTGACGGCCTCGCAGAACGCGGCCGCGACAGGCAGCAACGGTCCGACCTTCGGCTTGGTGGATCAGGGCGACAAAACCGTGGACCCCAAGATCCCCCCCTACGGCGGGTTCGTGCCCGGCACGAGCAGCCGCCTTTTGGCTGCCATCAACAGCGGCAACTACAACAGCGTCCGCAGCGCGCTGGATTCCAATGGAGATGGCACGGTCTCTTCGAGCGAGTTGAATGCCTATCAGTTCAACGAGCTCTTCGATCCCGCCCGACCCTACCTCGGCTACTTCGGCTACCGCCGCAACCTGGCCAGCAAGAACACCTCCTCTCCCCGCATGGAGACCCAGGGCGGCTACATCCAGGACCAGTGGCAGCTCGGGACCTGGACCTTCAGCCCCGGCGTCCGCGTCGACACCTACGAGTACAAGGCCGACAACGGCCAGTCCCTCTTCAAGACCGGCGCCAACTGGGCGCCCCGCTTCGGCATCACCTGGGACGTGAAGGGCAATGGCCGCTCCAAGGCCTACGCGTACTTCGGCCGCTACATCGATCCCATCAAGCTGGACATGGTCCGGTTCACCGGCAGCCTCACCAGCTCCGTGCAGACCGAGGACATCCGCCTCGCCGGCGTGTGGGTCACGGAGAACACCCGCGGCGGGCCAAAGGTCGTAGACGCCGTGTTCGCCGACACCTTCAAGCTGCCCAAGACCGATGAGTTCCGCCTGGGCTTCGCGCAGGACTTCGGCAATGCCTGGACGGCCGAGGCCACCTACACCTACCGCCGTGACTACGACCTCGTGGAGGACTGGGATCCCACCCTCTATACGAGCGCCGACAACCTGGAAAGCGAAGCCCGGTCACAGTATGGGTTATACAAATTCAATCCCGCCACCCAGAAAATTGATCTACCCATCCCTTATGCTGATCTGACGTCCGCGCAGCTGAATGCCATCATGCGGTTCCGCTCCCTGGTCATCGACCCCAACTACTTCGCGGGCGGCGGCTACAGTGGTGCCCAGAACGTCAACCGGGTGGCCACTGGAAAGCTGAACTTCGTGCTGGCCAATCTGCCCGGCGGCTTCCGCTACTACAACACGGTGGACCTCACCGTCACCCGCCGACTCCAGGATCACTGGGGCGGCTTCGCCACCTTCAGCCGCATTCGCGCCACCGGCAACTCCAACAGCTCGGGCAATGCCGACTACCAGGGCGATCTGGCCCGCTTCGACCCGCGCCTGGGCTACAACAACGGCAGCCTCGAGGGCTCCCTCGACTGGATGGGCAAGGCCTACGCCTACTACAAGTGGGACAACGGCTTCCTGATCGGCGCCACCTACAACGTGGTCTCCGGCTACCACTACAGCGACGGCCAGGTCTTCTCCAGCCGCCTGCTGCTGCTCGCCCCGAAGGACCCGGCCATGGTCGACACCGAGACCCTCGGCAAGAACATGAGCCCCCGGTACGACACGATGGATGTCCACCTCCAGTACGACTTCAAGGTCTGGAAGCAGACCAAGGGTGCCGTGTCCCTGGATGTGTTCAACTTCTTCAACCGGCAGCTCGCCACGGACGTGGCCGCGGCCCAGAACTTCCCCTTCAGCGGCCTCAGCGTCGGCCAGTCCTATGCCTGGATTCCGCCCCGCCGCTGGAACGTCGGCGTGAAGTTCTCCTTCTAGCCCGGATCTCCGATCCGCAAAGCTCGGCCCCCAACTGGGGGCCGAGCCATGTACAGCCGCTTCGGAACGGCGCCATCAATCCTTCGGCACCCACTGGATGTCGGGCACGCCGGCGGTGGCATTCTCGGCCCGGGCCAGGGCGAAGAGCCAGTCGCTGAGGCGGTTCAGATAGGCCACCACCGCCGGATTCAGGGCCTCTTCGCGGGTGAGCGCCACCACCTCGCGCTCGGCCCGCCGGCAGACCGTGCGGGCCAGGTGGGCATGGGCCGAGGCGGGCGTGCCCCCGGGCAGCACGAAGGCTGTCATGGCCGGGGCGAGGGCCGTCAGGCGGTCGATGTCGGCCTCCATGTCCGCCAGGGCCCAGGTGGGCGCGCTCATGCGGGCCCCCAGCAGCTCCTGGCGATGGGCCGGCGTGGCCAGGATGGCCCCCAGCACGAAGAGGTCGTGCTGGATCCGCTGCAGGGCCTCCGGCGTGGCGCAGGGAGCCGTGGCGTGGAGGAGCAGCAGGCCCATGACGCTGTTCAGCTCGTCCAGGGTGCCGTAGGCCACCAACCGCAGGTGCGCCTTGCTGACCCGGTCCCCGCCGAAGAGGCCCGAGGAGCCATCATCACCCGTGCGCGTGTAGAGCTTCATGGTCGGACCTCGAAAAACAGGGACAGGATGAACAGGATTTTGAAGGATGAGCAGGCTTCAACCACAAATCACGGAAGCAGCCTCAGAACCGTTTTACTGCTTTCATCCGGTTAATCCATCTTTTCACCCTGTTAGTCCTGTCCACGCTATTCGCCAGGATAGGTCAGCGCCTACGCCCCGCCGTGGGCGCGGCTCCAGGCCACGGTGTCGGTCCGCCAGGCCTTCAGGGCCGCCAGCCCGGCGGCGTCCAGGAGGCCGCGATGTTCAGCTTCCTCGGACAGCACCTGGAACGAACCGAGCACCTCGAACGGGATGCGGGCCGAGGCGAAGGCCTGCTCCGCCTGGGGCAGGCCGTAGCTGAAGAGGGCTAGCACGGCGGAAACCTCCGCGCCCTCGGCCTTGAGCGCATCCGCGCACTTGAGGCTGGACATGCCCGTGGAGATCAGGTCCTCGATGAGCACGGCACGGTGGCCCTTCGCCAGGGGGCCCTCCACCTGGCGCCCCATGCCGTGGTTCTTGGGCGTGGGCCGCACGTAGGCCATGGGCAGGCCCAGGCGGTCGGCGACCATGGCCGCCCAGGGCACGCCCGCCGTGGCGGCCCCGGTGATCAGGGTGGGCCCCAGCGTCATCGCCCTGGCCGCCAGGGCGGCCACGATCTGGCCGCGGGCCTCGGGGAAGCCCAGCAGCTGGCGGTTGTCGCAGTAGATGGGCGACTTCAGGCCGCTGGCCCAGGTGAAGGGATCCTGAGGCTGCAGGCGCACGGCACCCGCATCCAGCAGGCAGGCGGCCAGGTCGCGGGGGGTGAGGGCCATCACAGCTCCAGATCGGCCACGGGCTGCTTGGACATGTAGCGCTCGGCACCATCGGGGAAGAGCGTCACCACGCGGGCGCCGGCGGGCAGGGTCCTGGCGAACTCGCGGGCAGCCCAGGCGTTGGCGCCGGCGGAAGCGCCCACCAGGCAGCCCTCGGTGGCGATGAGCTCCCGGGCCGTGGCCAGGCTGTCGGCGTCGGCCACATCGATGATGCGGTCCGCCAGGGCGAGGTCGAGGCTGGCGGGAATGAACCCGTTGCCCACACCCTCGACCACCCACTCCTTCAGGGGGGCGCCGCAGTAGACCGAGCCCACCGGCTGCACCACCACGGCCTGGATGGCGGGGTTCTTCTCCTTCAGGTAGCGGGCGATGCCGGTGAAGGTGCCACCGCTGCCTGCGCCCAGCACCACCGCGTCCACCCGGCCTTCCATCTGCGTCCAGATCTCGGGGCCCGTGGTGGCGTAGTGGCTGTCGGGGTTGCTGGGGTTGTCGAACTGCTGGGGCACGAAGGCATGCGGGATGCTGGCGGCCAGTTCCTTGCACTTCTCGATGGCCCCCACCATGCCCTTTTCCTTGGGGATCAGCACCAGCTCCGCGCCCAGGGCCTTCATGAGCATCATCTTCTCGCGGCTGTACTTCGTGGGCACGCAGAGGATGCAACGGTAGCCCAGCGCTTTGGCCGCGATGGCCAGGCCCACGCCGGTGTTGCCGGCGGTGGGCTCGATGATGGTGCTCACGCCGGGCTGGATCTGGCCCAGGGCCTCGGCGGCCTTGATCATGCCCACACCGATGCGGTCCTTCACGCTGCCGCCGGGGTTCAGGTACTCCAGCTTGGAGAAGAGCTGGAGGTCCGGGGCGAAGCGGGTCAGGCGCAGCAGGGGGGTGTTCCCCACCAGGTCCAGGACGGTATCGACGACGGGAGGGAGGGTCTTTGCCACAGGATCAGCCTTTCACCACGATGCTCACGAGCTTGCCGCCCGGAGGAAGGACCACTTTCACGATTTCCTTGCCCGCCAGGTGGGGCTGGGCCTCCGCGCAGGCCAGGGCGGCCGCGCGGCGCTGCTCCTCGCCGGCGTGGACGGGCACGGTGATGCGGCCGCGCACCTTGCCGTTCACCTGCACCACCACCAGGACCTCGTCGGCCTCCAGGAAGGCGGGATCCGCCTCGGGCCACGGGGCCTGCATGCAGAGGCCGGGCTTCCCGAGCTGGCTCCAGAGCTGCTCCGCCAGGTGGGGCGCCACGGGCGACAGCATGCGCACGAAGGCGTCGAGCGCGTGCTGCAGGACCTCGCTGCGGTGCGGCGCGTCCGCGGGCAGGTCGCCCAGCGCGTTGGACAGCTCCATGAGGCCTGAGACCACGGTGTTGAACTGGTAGCGGCGCTCCAGGTCGTCCGTGAGGCGCGCGATGGTCTGGTTGAGCTTGATGAGGAGGGTCTTCTCCTCGGCGCTGAGCTGGTCCTTGGACGGCAGGGCTTTGGCCGTGAGGGCATGATCCTCGACCAGGCGCGTGACGCGCTTGAGGAAGCGGCTGGCCCCTTCGATGCCCTCGAAGCCGGTCCAGTCGATCTCCTTCTCGATCGGGGCGGCGAAGATCATGAACAGGCGCAGGGCGTCGGCCCCGTACTTCGAGATGACCTCGTCGGGATCCACGATGTTGCCCTTGGACTTGCTCATCTTCGAGCCGTCCTTCAGCACCATGCCCTGGCAGATGAGCTTCTGGAACGGCTCGGGCCCCGAGGCCAGGCCCAAGTCGCGCAGCACCTTGTAGAAGAAGCGGGCGTAGATGAGGTGCATGGTCGCGTGCTCGATGCCGCCCACGTAGAGATCCACCGGCATCCAGGCGTCGCTCTCGGCCTTGGCGAAAGGCAGCTCCGTGTTCTTGGGATCGAGGTAGCGCAGCCAGTACCAGCTGCTGTCTACAAAGGTGTCCATGGTGTCGGTCTCGCGCCGGGCGGGCTGGCCGCAGCACGGGCAGGCGCAGTCCAGGAAGGACTTCGAGGTCGTCAGCGGCGAGGGGCCATGGCCCGTGAATGCCACATCCTCCGGCAGGCGCACGGGCAGGTTCTCGGCCTTCTCTGGGACGACACCGCATGAAGCGCAATGCACCGTGGGAATGGGCGTGCCCCAGTAGCGCTGGCGGCTGAGGCCCCAGTCCTTGAGCTTGTAGGTGGTGGTTTTCTCGGCGCGGCCGTCGAGTTTGGCCACCATGGCGGTGACGGCATCCTCACTCTTCATGCCCGTGAATTCGCCGCTGTTCACCAGGGTGCCGAGGTCCCACTCGCTCTCCGCCGCGATGACCTGGGGAATGGGCAGGCCGTACTTCAGGGCGAACTCATGGTCCCGCTCGTCGTGGGCGGGCACGCCCATGACCGCGCCCGTGCCGTAGTCCATGAGCACGTAGTTGGCGGCAAAGACGGGCACCTTCTCGCCCGTGAAGGGGTGGATCACGGAGAGGGCCGTGCGGTGGCCCAGCTTCACATCGCTCGTGAGGCGCTCCTCGCGGCTCACGGCGGCCACCTGGTCGCAGAAGGCCTTCAGGGCTGCATCGGTCTCGCTCGCCTTCTCGATGGCGGGATGCTCGGTGCTGAGGGCCATGAAGGTGACGCCGAAGAGCGTGTCCAGGCGCGTGGTGAAGACCTCGATCTGGCCATCACCTTCGAGGTCGAAGGCCAGGCGCGCGCCTTCGGAGCGGCCGATCCAGTTGCGCTGCATGGTCTTCACGTTCTCGGGCCAGTCGAGGCCGTCCAGGCACTCGAGCAGCTCGTCCGCGTACTTCGTCGTCTTGAAGAAGTACTGCTCCAGGGGCTTCTGGGTGACGGGATGCCCCGTGCGCTCGTCCTTGCCGTCCACCACCTGCTCGTTGGCCAGCACGGTGCCCAGCGCCTCGCACCAGTTCACGGTGCGCATGGCGCGGAAGACGTCGCCGGCTTCCCACATCTTGAGGAAGAGCCACTGGTTCCAGCGGTAGTAGTCGTCCTGGAAGCTGGCGATCTCGCGGTCCCAGTCGTAGCTGATGCCCATCTTCTGGATCTGGCCCTTCATCTCCTCGATGTTCTTGCGGGTCCAGATGGCGGGATGGATGCCGTGCTTGATGGCGGCGTTCTCCGCCGGGAGGCCGAAGCTGTCCCAGCCCAGGGGATGCATGACCTCGTAGCCCTTCATTCGCCGGAAGCGGGCGGTCACGTCGCCGAGCGTGTAGTTGCGCACATGCCCCATGTGGATGCGGCCGCTGGGGTAGGGCAGCATCACCAGCATGTAGAAGGTCTTCGACCCGGGCAGCAGCTCCCCTGACCGCTTGGCGCGGAAGGCGCCGGACTCGAGCCAGCGGCGCTGGATCTCGGGTTCCTGGGTCAGGGGCTGGAAGGGCATGGCGAAACTCCGGTAGAACCCTTGATTCTACAAGGAAACCGGCCCCCCTCCAGCCTTTGCCTCAAGGACCCCGCCTCCTCGCCGGAGGGCCGGCCCTGCGTGGATCTCAGCCTGGCCCTTCGTCCTGCCGATGCAAAGACATGGTGCCGGACCGCGCTTATGCTGGCACAACCGAAGACCCTCTTTCGACCACGGATCCCATGAACCCCGAGCCCCTCGGCAGCTGCCAGCGAGTCCCACCCGCTCCGGGCTTCCGACCCACTGGCCCCGGCGGTTGGCCCCATCGCCTCCTCCTCTGCCTCACCCTCAGCCTGGGCGCCGCGCTGCAAGCCGCTCCCCCCGAGCGGGTCACCCTCCAGCTCAAGTGGCGGCATCAGTTCCAGTTCGCCGGCTACTATGCCGCCCAGGAGAAGGGCTACTACCGGGATGCGGGCCTGGACGTGAAGCTCGTCGAAGGCGATCCGGCCGTGGACCCCGTGCAGGAAGTGGCCACGGGCCGGGCCCAGTTCGGCACCAGCAACAGCGCCCTCCTCCTCGCGCGCCACCAGGGCTACCCCGTCGTCGTGCTGGCGGTGATTCTCCAGCACTCGCCCCTGGTCCTCATCGCCCGCGCCGATGCGGGCATCCGGTCCGTCCAGGATCTGGCCGGCCGGCGCGTGATGCTCGAGCCGCACTCCGAGGAGCTCCTGGCCTACCTGGCGGATGAGCAGGCGCCCGTCCAATCCCTCCACCTGGTGAACCACAGCTTCGAGATCGCGGACCTGATGAGCGGCAAGGTCGACGCCATGGCCGCCTACAGCACCGACGAGCCCTATTTCCTGGATCGTGCGGGCTTCCGGTACCTGATGTTCACGCCCCGCTCCGGCGGCATCGATTTCTATGGCGACAACCTCTTCACCTCGGAGGCGGAGCTCCGTTCGCATCCCGCCCGGGTGAAGGCCTTCCGTGAGGCGAGCCTCAAGGGCTGGAAATACGCCCTGCAGCATCCCGAGGAGCTCGCCGACTTGATCCTCACCCGGTACAGCCAGCGGCACGACCGGGACTTCCTGCTCAACGAAGCCCGGGAGATGGCGGATCTGGCCCAGCCCAGGCTGGTGGAGATGGGCTACACCTACACCGGCCGGTGGCAGCACATCGCCGGAACCTACGCGGATCTGGGGCTGCTCCCCAAGGACTTCACCCTCGAGGGTTTCCTCTACGATCCGGAGGCCAGCGACCGGCTGACGCGGCAGCGCATGAAAGTCATCCTGACCGTGATCCTGCCGATCGTGCTCCTCCTCGCCGTCCTGGCCCTGGTGTTCTTCCGGCAGTATCGGCGCCTGAGCCACGCCCTGGCGGCGGCAGAGGAGCTCAGCCGGGAGCTTCAGCAGAATGAGCAGAAGTTCCGCTTCATGGCCGAAAACTCCGCCGATGTCATCTGGACCATGGATCTCTTCAAGGGGACCTTCACCTATGTCAGCCCCTCGGTCTACCAGCTCCGGGGCTACACCGCGGAGGAGGTCATGGCCCAGTCCGCAGCGGAGGCCCTGACGCCCGAATCGATGGTACGGGTGCAGCAGGTGCTCGCGGAGACCCTGGCCGAATGGAAGCCGGAGGGTCCCCACACCCCTCAGGTCACCGAGGTCGACCAGCCGCACAAGGACGGCCACCTCGTCCCCACCGAAGTGGTCACGACCCTTCATGCGAACGCGGCTGGCCGGCCGGTCTCGGTCCTCGGCGTGAGCCGGGACATCACCGAGCGCCGCCGCGCGGAGGAGAAGCTGCGCCAGACCCTGGCCTCCCTGGAGCAGCTCGCCAGCCGGGATCCGCTGACCAATGCCTGGAACCGCCGGCATTTCGAGGCGTCGGTCGAGGGGGAGATGCACCGGGCCAGGCGGCATGGGCACCCTCTGGCCCTCCTGCTGTTCGACATCGATCACTTCAAGCGGGTCAACGACACCCATGGGCATCCCGAGGGAGACCGGGTCCTGAGGGAGGTCGCCGACTGCGTCCGGGGCGTGATCCGGGTTTCCGATTCCCTCACCCGCTGGGGAGGCGAGGAATTCATCGTCCTCATGCCCAACACCCCCTTCCCGAGCGCCCTGGTCCTGGCGGAACGCCTCCGGGAAGCCATCGCCAGCCATGTCTTCGAGGGGATCGGGCAGGTCACCGTGAGCGTCGGCCTGGCCGCGTACCGGCCTCCCGCATCCCGGGACGAGTGGGTGGAACGGGCTGATCGGGCCCTCTATCTGGCCAAGCAGGGCGGCCGGAACCAGGTCCAGCCTGACCCGACCTACACCAAGGAGCCGGTGGCGCCCGACGAAGGATCCTTCCTGAAGCTGGTCTGGAAGGAAGCCTACCGGTCCGGCCATCCGGTGATCGACGCCCAGCACGAGCGCCTCTTCCAGGTGGCGAACGACCTCCTCGACAGCGTCCTCGCCGCCCGGCCGCCCCAGGAGCTGTCCCACCTGGTCAACGGCCTGCTGGAAGAGGTCGGCCAGCATTTCCGGGACGAGGAGGAGATCCTCCGGGAACTCGGCTTCCCGGGCCTCCCGGACCACGCCCGGAAGCATGCCGACCTCCTTGCGGAGGCGACCGAGGTGGAGCGAGCCTTCCGCGCGGGAACCCTCTCCAGCGGCCGCCTCTTCCAGTTCCTCGCCCAGGATGTGGTGGCCGTGCACATGCTGAAGGAGGACCGGGAGTTCTTCGACCTGATCGGGGCCACCTAGAGGCTCCCGTACAGCCCCAGGCCCTCCGGGCCAAAGCCCCGCACGAGGGCTCTCCGGGCCCAGGTCACGGCCACCTCCCTGGGATGCCGATCGCCGCAGAAGAACCCCCACCCGTTTCCGGATCCAGCGCAAGATATCTGCCCACGGAAGGTCGCGCGGGAAACAGCCCCCGCCCGGTCATGGCTCGAAGGGGCGGCCGTGAATGCGCATCCAGCTTGGAGGGAGGACATCCATGGACCCACTGGCCAAGGCGCTCGATCCCCACTTGGACGTCCTCCTGCCGGAGCTGGAAGCCATCTACATGGACCTGCACCGCCACCCGGAACTGTCCATGCAGGAGGTGCGCACCGCGAAGCTGGCGGCAGAGTATCTGGCCCGGCACGGATTCGAGGTGACCCCCGGCGTGGGCGGCACGGGGGTGGTGGGGCTCCTGCGCAACGGGGCCGGGCCCACGGTGATGCTGCGGGCGGACATGGACGCCCTGCCGGTGGTGGAGGCCACGGGCCTGCCCTACGCGAGTACCCTCCGGGCCACGAGCGATGAGGGCGCGGAGGTGGGCGTGTCCCACGCCTGCGGCCACGACCTGCATGTGACCTGGCTCATGGGCGCGGCCCGGGCACTCAGCGAGCACCGGGATCTCTGGAAAGGCACCCTCCTGGCCGTGTTCCAGCCCGGCGAGGAGGTCGCCCGCGGCGCCCAGGCCATGGTGGACGACGGCATGACCACGCGCTTCCCGCGTCCCGACGTCATCCTGGGCCAGCACGTGATGGTGGGGGCGGCAGGCACCGTGGGCACCCGCAGCGGCACCATCCTCTCGGCGGGGGACAGCCTGAAGGTCCGGCTCTTCGGGCGCGGCTCCCACGGCTCCCAGCCCCAGACCTCCATCGATCCCGTGGTCATGGCGGCCTCGACCGTGCTGCGGCTCCAGACCATCGTCTCCCGCGAGGTCGGCCCCCTGGACAGCGTGGTGCTGACCATCGGCTCACTCCAGGCCGGCACCAAGGAGAACATCATCCCCGAGGACGCCACCCTCAAGCTGAACATCCGCACCTATGACGAGGGTGTCCGCGACCACGTCCTGGCCGCGGTGAAGCGCATCTGCTGCGCCGAGTGTGCGGCCTCGAACGCCCCGCGGGATCCCGAGTTCACCCCCCTGAACAGCTACCCCATGACCGTGAACGATGCGGAAGCCACGGCACGGGTGGCGAAGGCCTTCCGGGCCCAGTTCGGCGAGGGGGCCTACGAGACGGCGCCCGCCGCGGCCAGCGAGGACTTCAGCCTCTTCGGCCGCGCCTGGAAGACGCCCTACGTGTTCTGGATCGTGGGCGGCACCGATCCGGAGGTCTACGCCAAGGCCAAGGCCGAGGGGCAGATCAACCGCCTCCCCAGCAACCACTCGTCGCGGTACGCCCCCGTGCTGCATCCCACCCTGAAGACCGGCCTCCAGGCCATGCTGGCCGCGGCCGGCGCCTGGCTCGGCCCCGAGGAGCCCACCAGCCATGCCTGAGCGCGCGCTCTTCGAGTTCCTCGACCTGGCGGGCATCTTCGTCTTCGCCATCAGCGGCGCTGCGGCGGCCCGGGAGCGGGACCTGGACCTGTTCGGCATCGTGGCCCTGGCCTTCGTCACCGCCTGCGGCGGCGGCATCGTGCGCGACCTCTGCCTGGGCGCCCTACCCCCCGTGGGCCTGGCGGACTGGCGCTACCTGGCCTGCGCCACGCTGGGCGCCCTGGCCACCCTCGGCGCCTACGGCTGGGTGCGGCGCCTGCGCTATCCGGTGCTCCTCTTCGACGCGGTGGGGATGGCCATGTTCGCCGTGGCTGGCACCCAGAAGGCGCTGGGGCTGGGCCGCAACGCCGAGACCGCCATCCTCCTCGGGGTGATGACGGCCGTGGGCGGCGGCATCCTCCGCGATATGCTGCTCAGCCGGGTGGCCGTGGTGCTGGAGCGGGAGATCTACGCCTCCGCGGCCCTGCTGGGGTCGCTGCTGGTGGTGGTGGGCGATCGCTTCCACTGGGGCCCGGCCGGGACCACCTGGCCCGGCCTCCTGGCCTGCTTCGGCCTGCGCTACCTGTCGCTCCGGTACGGGTGGAACATGCCCCGCTTCGGCCGGCGGGTGACGGGTCCCGGCGACTGATCCGGAGGCACCGAAGCCCCAGGGGGGCGATGGAACTTGCGGTGGCGCCCTCTCATGGGCAGGCCTCGGTGCCTTACGGCTTCTTCGCGTGGCCGCCCATGAGGTTGAGCGCCGAGCCAGCCTTGAACCAGCCGATCTGGCCTTCGTTGAAGGTGTGGTTCAGCATGATCCGATCCTCGTGGCCATCCGCGTGCCTCGCCACCAGCGTCAGGGGCAGGCCGGGCGCGAAGGTGGCCAGGCCGAGGATCGTGAGCCGGTCGCTCTCCTGCAGCCGGTCGTAGTCGGCAGGATCCGCGAAGGTCAAGGGCAGCATGCCCTGCTTCTTCAGGTTGGTCTCGTGGATGCGGGCGAAGCTCTTCACGATGATCGCGCGGCCCCCCAGATGCCGGGGTTCCATGGCGGCGTGCTCACGGCTGGAACCTTCCCCGTAGTTCTCGTCGCCGACGACCACCCAGCCGATGCCGGCGGCCTTGTAGGCCCGGGCCACCTTGGGCACCTCGTCGTAGGTGCCGGTGAGCAGGTTCTTCACGCGGTTGACGGAGCCGTTGAAGGCATTGGTGGCGCCGATGAGGAGGTTGTTGCTGATGTTGTCCAGGTGTCCGCGGAAGCGGAGCCAGGGCCCGGCGGCGGAGATGTGGTCGGTGGTGCACTTGCCCTGGGCCTTGATGAGGATGCGCAGGTCCGTCAGGTCCGTGCCCTCCCAGGCCTTGAAGGGCTCCAACCTCTGGAGGCGCTGGCTGGCGGGATCGACCTTCACCTCGATGCGGTGCCGATCCTGGGGCGGGGCCTGGTAGGTGGCCTGGCCGGGGTCGTAGCCCTTCTTCGGCAGGCTGTCGCCGCTGGGAGGCGCCAGCTTGAAGGGCTTGCCGTCGGCCCCCGGGAGGGTGTCCGTCTCGGGGTTGAAGGTGAGACGGCCCGCCAGGACGAAAGCCGTGACGATCTCCGGCGAGGCCACGAAGGCGCAGGTCTCCGGATTGGCGTCGTTCCGCGCCGCGAAGTTGCGGTTGAAGCTCGTGATGATGGAATTCCGTTCGCCCTTCTGGATGTCATGGCGCTTCCACTGCCCGATGCAGGGGCCGCAGGCGTTGGCGAGCACCGTGCCGCCCACCTGTGTGAAGACCGCCATCTGCCCATCGCGCTCGATGGTGGCGCGGATCTGTTCGCTGCCCGGCGTGATGGTGAAGGTGGACTTGGCCTTCACCCCATGGTCCAGGGCCTGCTTCGCCACGCTGGCGGCCCGCTCCATGTCCTCGTAGCTGGAGTTGGTGCAGCTCCCGATGAGGCCCACCTTCAACTCCTCGGGGTAGCCCTTCTCCTTCACGGCGGCGGCGAACCTGGAGAGGGGCCAGGCCAGGTCCGGCGTGAAGGGGCCGTTGATGTGGGGTTCCAGCGTGCCGAGGTCGATCTCGATCACCTGGTCGTACTGGCAGCCTTCGTCGGCCTTCAGGTGCTCGGCGAAGCCCTCGGCCAGCGCCGCGATCTCGCCGCGGGAGGTGGCCCGCAGGTAGTCCGCCATGCGGTGGTTGAAGGGGAAGAGGCTGGTGGTGGCGCCGATCTCGGCGCCCATGTTGCAGATGGTGCCCATGCCCGTGCACGAGATGGAATCCACGCCGGGTCCGAAGTACTCCACGATGGCGCCGGTGCCGCCCTTCACGGTGAGGATGCCCGCCAGCTTCAGGATGACGTCCTTGGGCGAGGTCCAGCCCTTGAGCTCACCCGTGAGCTTCACGCCGATGAGCTTGGGCGCCTTCAGCTCCCAGGGCAGCCCCGCCATGACGTCCACGGCGTCCGCGCCGCCCACGCCGATGGCCACCATGCCCAGGCCGCCCGCGTTGGGCGTGTGCGAATCGGTGCCGATCATGAGGCCGCCGGGGAAGGCGTAGGTCTCCAGCACCACCTGGTGGATGATGCCGCTGCCGGGCCTCCAGAAGCCGAGCCCGTACTTGTCGCACACCGACGAGAGGAAGTCGTAGACCTCCTTGTTCTCCGCATTGGCCCGGGCCAGATCCGGGCTGGAGCCCACCTCGGCCTGGATGAGGTGGTCGCAATGCACGGTGGACGGCACGGCGACCTCGAACAAGCCCGAGGTCATGAACTGGAGGAGGGCCATCTGGGCCGTGGCGTCCTGCATGGCTACCCGGTCGGGGCGCAGCTCCAGGTAGCTCTTCCCCCGCAGGATCTCTGCCGTATCGGGGTGGTCGAGGTGGCCGTAGACGATCTTCTCCGCCAGGGAGAGCGGCCGTCCCAGGCGCGGACGCACCGCCCTCAGGTTGGTGGCCATCCGGTCGTAGGCGGCCTTCACGAACGCGGGAGTGGATTCGATCTGCGCCATGGCGGAACCCTCCGGGGAGGGAAGTGTAGTCCCGATCGCGCTGGGCGGCACGGACTTAGGACAAACCCGAGGATGGACGCGAAGAATCCAGGCCCACCGGGGGGCCGGGGCGGCGCAGCCGTCCTTTCAGGCGGTCCGGCCTAACCCTTGATCAGCACCCACAGGCCCACCGCGATGAACGCCGTCCCGGCGATCCACTTGATGGCGGCCTCGGGGATGTAGCGGAACAGCACCCCGCCCACGGCCACACCGATGGCCGTGGCGCAGACCAGGGCCGCGCTGGCGGCGAGGAACACGGTCCAGATCTGGCCGCTGCGAACGGTGGCCGTCATGGCCGCCAGCTGCGTCTTGTCGCCCACCTCCGCAAGGAAGACGGTGGCGAAGGTGGTCCAGAAAAGGGATCGGTTCATGAGGCCTCGCAGATCGTGACGAAGGTTCATGGTACCGGACTGCCATACTGGCGGGATGGTGCTCGATCACTTCGACCTCCCCACGACCTACGTGGACACCCCCGAGAAACTCCAGGAAGCGCTGCCCCTGTGGCACGCCGCGGGGGTGCTGTCGGTGGACATCGAATGCAGCCTTACGGGCATGCACCACTGCCTGCTCGCGCTGCTGCAGGTGGCCACCCACGACCAGGCCTGGCTGGTGGATCCGCTGGCCCTGGAGGGCCTCATGCGGCCGGCCTTGCAGGCCATGGCCCAGGTGCCCTGGATCGTCCACGACTTCTCCGGCGATGGCATCGTCTTCAAGCGCCTCTACGACGTGGTGCCCGACAGCATCTTCGACACCATGCTGCTCTCCCGCGCCCTCGGCTATCCCCAGCCCGGTCTCAAGACCATGGCCAAGCTCAAGCTGGGCCTGGACATCCCCAAGGAGGAGCAGGACTCCAACTGGATGTTGCGCCCGCTGCGCGACACGCAGATCAGCTACGCCAGCCGCGATGCGGCCCTGCTGCTGCCCCTGCTGCGCATCCTGGCCGACGAGGCCGATGCGAAGCGGGACCATCCGGAGATCGGTCCGCGCCTCGCCGCCCTGCCCAAGGACATGCGCCACCTCCTGAAGCGCGTGCGGGCCTATGTCCCGCCCAAGCACGACCCCGTGGTGGACAAGGTCAGGCACCTGGGCGACCTGGCCGTGGACCGGGCCAAGAAGCTCACGGCCCTGCGCTGGGCCTGGGGCAACGAGGGTGATGTGGGGGCCGTGATGGAGCTGGGCAATCGCTGGCTCATGGCCCGCCTGGAGCACCCCCCCGCCACCAAGGAGGCCCTGGAGCGCACCATCCCCAACCCGCGCTTCCGGCGCAAGCGCGCGGATGCCCTCTGGGCGGTGTTCGAGGAGGGCGCCCACGAGACCGTGGACAACGGCGATGCCGCCGACGAGATCATCTGGGAGAGCGGACGGCGCTGAAGGCCCGGACCTACTTCAGGTACGGCGCCAGGTACCGTCCCGTCACGCTGGCCTTCTTCCGGGCCACCTCTTCGGGCGTGCCGAGAGCGATGACGCGGCCGCCCTCGCCGCCGCCCTCCGGGCCCAGGTCCAGGATCCAGTCGGCGGTCTTGATCACGTCCAGGTTGTGCTCGATGACGATGAGGGTGTTCCCCGTCTCCACGAGCCGGTTGACGACTTCCAGCAGCTTCTGGATGTCCTTGAGGTGCAGGCCCGTGGTGGGTTCGTCCAGGATGTAGACCGTGCGTCCCGTGGCCCGCTTGCTCAGCTCCTTGGCCAGCTTCACGCGCTGGGCCTCGCCGCCGGATAGCGTCGTGGCGCTCTGGCCCAGCCGGATGTAGCCGAGCCCGACGTCCATGAGGGTCTGCAGCTTGTTGGCCAGCACGGGGATGGGCGCGAACAGCGCCAGGGCCTCCTCCACGGTCATGGCCAGCACCTCGGAGATGCTGTGGCCCTTGTAGTGGATCTCCAGGGTCTCGCGGTTGTAGCGCTTGCCCTTGCACTGCTCGCAGGTGACGTAGACATCCGGGAGGAAGTGCATCTCGATCTTGAGGACGCCGTCGCCCTCGCACTTCTCGCAGCGCCCGCCCTTCACGTTGAAGCTGTAGCGGCCCGGCGCGTAGCCGCGCGCCTTGCTTTCGGGCAGCTGGGCGAAGAGCTCCCGCAGGGGCGTGAAGAGGCCCGTGTAGGTGGCGGGGTTGCTGCGGGGCGTGCGGCCGATGGGGGCCTGGTCGATGTCGATGACCTTGTCGATGGCCTCGAGGCCCTTGATCGCCTTGTGCTTGCCGACGATGTGGACGCCCTGGTGCAGCTGGTTGGCCAGGGCCTTGTAGAGGATCTCGTTCACCAGGGTGCTCTTGCCGGAGCCCGAGACGCCCGTGACGCAGGTGAAGAGGCCGATGGGGAAGTCCGCATCCACCTTCTTGAGGTTGTTTTCCTCGGCGCCCACCACGGAGAGGTGCCCGCGCTTGGCCTTGCGCCGGGTGCGGGGCACGGGGATGACGTCGCGGCCCGAGAGGAAGTCGCCCGTGATGGATCCTGGCATGCGGCCGATCTCGTCGGGCGTGCCCTGGGCCACCACGAAGCCGCCATGCTCGCCGGCGCCCGGACCCATGTCGACCACGTGATCGGCGGCGAGGATGGTCTCGAGGTCATGCTCCACCACCAGCACCGTGTTGCCCAGGTCGCGCATCTCCTTCAGCGTGTGGATGAGCTGCAGGTTGTCCCGCTGGTGGAGGCCGATGCTGGGCTCGTCCAGGACGTAGAGCACGCCCTGGAGCTTGCTGCCGATCTGGGTGGCCAGGCGGATGCGCTGGCCCTCACCGCCGGATAGCGTGGCCGCGCTGCGATCCAGGGTCAGGTAGCCGAGGCCCACATCGTCCAGGAAGCCCAGGCGCTCGCGGATCTCCTTCAGCACCTTCTCGGCGATGACGGCATCCTTGCCTTCCAGGGCCAGGTCCGCAAACCAGGTCCGCGCCAGGCGCACACTCTGGGCCACCACCTGGGCGATGTTCAGCCCGCCCACATAGACCGCCAGCACCTCGGGCCGGAGCCGCTGGCCGGCGCAGGTCTCGCAGGGGATGATCTGCATGGATTCCTCGAGCTCCGCGCGGATCTCCTCGCTGGTGGTCTCGCGGTAGCGGCGCTCGAGGTTGCCGACGATGCCCTCGAAGTGGTGGACGAAGTCGTAGCGGTTCTTCTTGTTCTCGTAGGTGAACCGCATCTCCTTCTCGGTGCCGTGCAGCAGCAGGCGCCGGATGTCCGCGGGCAGCTTCTTCCAGGGAGTGTCCAGGCTGAACTTCGCCTTTCGCGCCAGCTGGTCCAGCATCTGGGAGCGCCAGCCATCGTCCGAGACGCTCTTCCACCCGCTGGCCTGGATGGCGCCCTCGTTGATGGAGAGGGCCGGGTTCGGGATGATCAGCTCCTCCGCGAACTGGCGCTTGAAGCCCAGGCCGTCGCAGGCGGGACAGGCGCCATACGGGGTGTTGAACGAGAACGAGCGCGGCTCCAGCTCCGGCAGACCCAGCCCGAATTTCCCGCACTTCGTGTTGTTGCAGGCGAGCTTGCTGGAGAAGAGCTGCTCCGCCCCGTCCAGGTCCACGAGGGCCGAGCCCTCGGCCAGGTTGCAGGCGATCTCCAGGCTGTCCGCCAACCGGGACTGGATGGCGGGGCTCACCTTCAGGCGGTCGATGACCACCTCCAGCGTGTGCTTCTTCTGCTTGTCCAGGTCGGGGACGCCCTCGGTGAGGTCCAGCATCTGGCCGTTGACGCGGGCCCGGATGTAGCCGCGCTTCATGAGGTCCTGGAGCAGCTTCTTGTACTCGCCCTTGCGGCCCCGCACCACGGGGGCCAGGATCTGCAGCTTCGTGCCCTCGGGCTTCGCGAGGATCTGGTCCGCCATCTCCTGGATGGTCTGGCTGGCGATGGGCTCGCCGCAGGCCACGCAGGTGGGCTTGCCCGTGCGGGCGAAGAGCAGGCGAAGGTAGTCGTAGATCTCCGTCACCGTGGCCACGGTGGAGCGGGGGTTCTTGCTGGTGGTCTTCTGCTCGATGGAGATGGCCGGGGAGAGGCCCTCGATGCTATCGACGTCGGGCTTCTCCATCTGATCGAGGAACTGCCGCGCGTAGGCCGACAGGCTCTCCACGTAGCGCCGCTGGCCCTCGGCGTAAAGGGTGTCGAAGGCCAGGCTGGACTTGCCGGAGCCGGACAACCCCGTGATCACCACCAGCTGGTTGCGCGGCAGGCTGAGGTCGAAGTTCTTGAGGTTGTGCTCGCGGGCGCCCTTGATGTGAATGTGTTCCATAGGTCTCCCAGTTTACGCCATTTTTTCGCCTTCGCGGATTGCGCTTAGAATCATCAGATGCATCCGGCCGAGCTGGCGATCCTGCTCCACCGCGCCCTGGAGGTGCGGCTGGCGGCGCTCCAGGCGTTGCTGGCCACGGAGGACTGGGCTGACGGGGACGAACCCCTGCATCAGGTGCGCGTCTCCGCCCGGCGCCTCGGCGCCGTGCTGGACCTCGTGGACCCTGGGGCCTATCCCGGCCACAAGGGCCAGCGCCGGGCCCTGAAACGGCTCGTGGATGTCCTCGGCCTGCCGCGGGAGCTTGATGTCCACGTGGCACAGCTGGAGCGGCACCGGCGATCGGCGACCACCCCGGGCCAGGGCGCGGTGCTGGAGCACCTGCTGGAGCGCGTCGACCGGGCCCGGGCCAAGGCGCGACGCGCCATGCACAAGGAACTGGACGAGCTGCGCCTGCCCGACCTGGACAAGCTCCTGGAGGTGCCCAGCCTGCCGGCCCCCTTCCAGCACGCCTCGCTCCAGGAAGCCGCCTGGGCCTGCCTCGAACCCCGCGCCGCGGACGCCCTGGGCGACCTGGCGGCCCTCGCCACCCAGGAGGATGCCCCGGCCCTCCACAAGGCCCGGGTGCGGATCAAGAAGCTGCGCTACGCCGTGGAGGCCCTGGAAGGCGCCTTCCCGGTGGTGCCGGAGACCGTGCTGGCCCAGTTGAAGGCGCTCCAGGCCGCCCTGGGCGAACACCACGACCTCGCCGCCCTGGAGGCCCTGCTCTGGGAGGAGGAAGGCCCGCTTCGCAGCCGGGACCGGGCCCTCCTCGCCGCCGGCGTCCTGGACCTGCTGGGGGAGGTGGCCGAGGCGCGGCGGGCCGCTTTCGGCCGCTTCCAGGCCGCCGCCGTGGGCCAGGACCCCGGCGCCTTCGCGCAGGCCGTCCGGCCGGCCCTGGGCCTCCCGGCTGGGGAGGCGGATTCCCGATGAGCTTCTGGCGCGTGCGGATCCGCCCCCTGGCCTGGCTGCGCAGCGTGCACGCCAAGCTGTTCCTCCTGCTGGGCCTGGTCACCAGCGTGCTCACCGTGGCCGTGGCCTACAACATCGTCCGCAACAGCCGCCGCGAGCTGGAGAGCTATTCGCGCCAGCTCACCATCGACACGGCGGGAACGGTGGAGACCGACGTCGTGGAGCGCGATCCCGCCTTCAAGGATCCCGACAAGCTCGATCAGCTGCTGGAGAGCATCGCCGGCCCCGACCGCAGCATCTTCCAGATCGACGTCTTCAAGCGCGTGGGGAAGACCAACGAGGTGGAGCTTGTGCGCTCCTCCGGGGACGAAGCCACCGTGGAGTGGGGCCCGGAGATCGGTTCCTACCTGACCCTCGCGAAGCCCCAGGCGGAACTGGTGGACCTGAACACCGGCGGCCGGGCCTGGAAGGTCTACCAGCCCATCCGCCCCCACCGGCCCGGCCAGCCGCCCCTGGGCCTCATCCGGGTCTACTGCGACCTGGAGCGGTGGGAGGTGGTCTGGGACAACAACCTCAAGCGCACCCTGCGCACCCTGCCCGGCGTCCTCCTGGGCGAGTTCATCCTCCTCTGGCTCATCCTCCGGGTGCTCATCAGCGATCCCATCGAGGCCACGGTGCTGGCCATGGAGCAGTTGGAGCGGGGCGAGGCCGGGGCCCGCATCCCCGTCAAGCGCAGCGACGAGCTGGGCCTCATCGCGGCCCAGTTCAACGGCATGGCGGTCCAGCTCCAGCGGGCCGGCGAGGAGCGCGAGGCCCTCATCCACGAGATCCGCGGCCTCAACACCAACCTCCAGGACCGCATCGACGCCGCCCTGGCGGAGCTCCAGGCAAAGAATGCAGAATTGGCGGCCATGGCCGAGCGCAACGCGCTGCTGCGAGAGGAGCTGGGCGCCCAGGAACGGCTCGCCGTGGCGGGCCAGCTCGCAGCCACCTTCGCCCACGAGGTGGGCACCCCCCTGAACCTGGTGAACGGGCACCTCCAGCTCATGGAGGGGCGGAAGGATCTGCCCGAGAAGGTGCGCGAGCGCCTCGGCGTCATCCAGGCCCAGATCCAGCGGGTGAGCGGCATCGTGCGCCGCATGCTGGACCTCACCCGCCGTCCCCAGCTGCACCAGGAGGCCCAGTCCTTCGCGGATCTCCTGGCGGACCTCCGCGAGCTCTGGGCCCCCACGCTCACGTCCCACGGGATCACCGTGGAAGCCGAGGTGCCTCCGGGCTGCCTTCTGAATGTCGATCGCAAACAGATGGAGCAGCTCTTCCTGAACCTCATGAAGAACGCCGTGGACGCCATGCCCGAGGGGGGCACGGTGCGCCTGTCCGCGAGACCCGCCGAGGAGAGCACGCCCGGCGGCCTCTGGTGGGAGGTCCGGTTCCAGGATTCGGGGCAAGGCATCCCCGCCGACCTGATGGGCCAGGTCTTCCGTCCCATGTTCACCACCAAGCCCGAGGGCAAGGGCACCGGCCTGGGCCTCAGCATCTGCCGGGAGATCGTCCGCAGCCACGGCGGCGAGATCCGCCTTGAGAGCACGGAGGGGAAGGGCACCTGCGTGGCGTTCACGCTGCCGGGCGCACGCACCTAGGGCCGCGGACCTAGATCTCCACGACCTCCACGTCCCCCAGTTCCTCCTCCAGGAAGCGGCTGCCCACTTCCTTCAGGCGGCTGCTGGCGTCGGTGAGCTGGACCCGGAGGGTGCCGCGGGCGCTGCGGGTCCGGTAGCCCAGGGCCCCCTGCAGCATGCGGTCCACCGCCTTGGCCGTGACGCGGCCGCTGTCGATCCAGCAGGTGCCAGGCCGGCAGCGCTCCAGGCTGGGCAGCAGGGTCGGATAGTGGGTGCAGCCCAGCACCACCGTCTGCACCTCGGCGGGCAGCAGGTCGAGGTAGCGGCGGCAGATGGTGTCGGTGACGGGATCGTCGAACCAGCCCTCTTCCGCCAGGGGCACCAGCAGAGGACAGGCCGCGCTGTGGATGACCTTGGTCGGATCGCGGCGGAGGATGGCCGCCTCGTAGGCTCCGCTGCCCACGGTGGCCAGGGTTCCGATGACCCCCACGGGACCCGGCACCGCCGCGGCGGCTTCGGCGCCGGGTTCGATGACGCCGATGACCGGGCAGGGGCTCACCGCCTGGAGCGCCGGCAGCCCGTGGGCGCTGGCCGTGTTGCAGGCGATGACGATGAGCTTGGGGTCGTGGCGCTGGAGCAGCTCGCCCATCTGGAGCGTGTAGCGCTCGATGGTGTGGTGGCTCTTGCTGCCGTAGGGCAGACGCGCCGTGTCACCCAGGTAGATCAGTTCCTCCTGCGGCAGCATCTGGCGCAGGGCATGGATGACCGTGAGGCCCCCGATGCCCGAGTCGAAGACACCGATCGGATGGTCCGCACGGCTCATGAGGGTTCCCGCGTCGCCAGCACCGCGATCCACTCGCCTTCCTTCAGCACCTTCTCCGGCTTGAACCCGTGCGAGACGAGACTCACCAGCGCCTCGTCCGTGCGCTCCGCCAGGATGCCGCTGGCCACCAGCCAGCCGCCCGGGGCGGCCGCCTCGGCCATGCGGGGCAGCAGCTCCTGGATGGTCTCCAGCAGGATGTTGGCCAGCAGTCCCCGGTAGGGGCCCTGCGCCTTCGGGTGCTCCAGGGTGCCGACGAAGCTGTCGTAAGGTGTGGAGTCTTTGAGCAGGTGCGCGTTCAACGCCATGAGCTCCGTCATGGCGGGCCCGCAGTCAGGATCGATGTCGAAGGCCGTGAGATCGCGCCCGCCCAGCAGGAAGGCGGCCAGGGAGAGGATGCCCGTGCCCGCGCCGATGTCGAGGATGGGGCCCCGGAGGCGGCCGGCGGCCGCCAGCTCCTCCAGCAGCTCCATGCAGAGCCGCGTGGTCTCGTGGCCGCCGGTGCCGAAGGCCAGGCCGGGATTCACCACCAGGTCCAGGCGGTCCGCGGGCCCGGGGGTCTCATCCCAGAGGGGGCGCACATGGAAGCGCGTGCCCACCTCGAAGGCCCCGAACCCCTCGCGGCTCTTGGCCAGCCAGTCCTCGTCGCCGAAGGCCTCCGCCTCGATCAGGCGCACGCCGGGGAAGGCGGCCAGGCCGGTGGTCTCCGGCGGCGGCTGGTCCGGCGGGAAGTAGGCGTAGCAGGCCCGGGGCGGATCGGCCTCCCGGTAGAAGGCGGACGAGCCCCGCGTCTCCAGCCAGGCGCACAGCGCCTCTTCCTGGGGGTCGGGGACCTCCAGCTTCCACCTCAGATGCGTCGCATTCGCCATGCCCTCAGATTAACAGGGGCGAATCAGGCCTCGGCTTCAGCGCTGTCCGCATCCTCCAGGTCCAGCCGCTTCATTTTCTCCAGGAAGGTCGTGCGCTTGAGGCCCAGCAGATCGGCAGCGCGCTTCTTGTTGCCCCGCGTGATGGCCAGGCTCTGGAGCATGAGCGTCTTCTCCATGTCCGACACCACCTGGTTCAGGTCCATGCCCTCGGCCGGGAGATCCATGCCGAAGGCGGCGGGAGGCGGCGGCGCAAAGGCCGCGGCCATCGCGCCCGGGGGCATCGGTGCCGGTTCAGCCCCACGCTCCGCCGTTCCGGCCCCGCGTCCCGCCGGTTCGCCCAGGCGCTCCAACTCTCCCATCCGCTCCGCAAGGAAGGTGAAGTCCTCCCGCGTGAGCACGGGTCGCGTGCCCGAGAGCACGATGGCCCGCTCGATGGCGTTCTCCAGCTGGCGCACGTTCCCGGGCCAGGGCAGGGACATCAGCAGGGGATCCACGCTGGGGTGCAGGGCCTTGGGGTAGAGGCCATGCTCCCGGGCTTTGCGGTTGAGGAAGTGCTGGGCCAGGAAGGGCACTTCCTCCCGTCGTGTCCGCAGGGGCGGCATGGTGATGGGCACGACTTCCAGGCGGTAGAAGAGGTCCTCGCGGAAGCTGCCGTCCTGCACCTTCCGCCACAGGTCCACGTTGGAGGCGGTCACCACCCGCACGTCGACCTTCACCGGCGCGCCGCCGCCCAGGGGCTGCACTTCCCGCTCCTGGAGCACGCGCAGCAGGCGCACCTGGGCGCCCAGCGGCATGGTGCCCACCTCGTCCAGGAAGATCGTGCCGCCCTGGGCCTCGCGGAACTTGCCCGGCGTGTCCTTGCGGGCGTCCGTGAAGGCGCCCTTGTTGTAGCCGAAGAGCTCCGACTCCAGGAGGTTCTCGGGGATGGCGCCGCAGTGCACGGCCACGAAGGGCTCGGCGGCATCGGCGCTCATGCGGTGGATGGCCCGGGCGATGACCTCCTTGCCCGTGCCGCTCTCGCCCAGCAGCAACACCGTGGCCCGCGTGGCGGCGGCGCTGCGGGCGCGGGCCAGCACCTCCTGCATGGCGGGGCTGGTCCCGATGAGGCCGAAGGCCAGGGCCTGGGAGGCGCTCAGCTGCGTGGTGGTTCCCGAGCGCGGACGCAGGCCCGGCATGGGCGGCTCGGGCCCCAGCACGCCCCAGCGCACGCTGCCCAGGGCGCCCCACTCGGTGAGGGCCTTGGCATCCATGGGCGGCGCATCGGCCTTCAGGCCCAGGAGGATGGGCAGGGCCGCCACCTCCGCCATCATGCGGTTCATCTCCGGTGGCGGCCAGGCGCCCCGGGCGCTGATCACCCACAGGTCCACGTCCCGCGGCGGCAGCGCTGGCGAGGGCCCGCGGTCCACAGTCACTTCCCAGAAGGCGGCCCACCGATGCTCCAGCCCCCCCGTGTCCTCGCCGAGGGTGGACCAGTGAAGGCGCAACAGCTGGGTCATGGGCTCCTAGGTTGAGATCAGCCTAGGGGCAGGCTGGCATGGGTCAAGTCAAAAAAATGACTTCGGTCCCGCTCGCTTGCCCCCAGGCGTACGATGGAAGCAGCCTCCGGAGGTTCCCATGGCCTTGACGGAATCCACCATGGTCCCGCTCGGCACGGCCTGTCCGGATTTCACCCTCCCCGGCGTGGATGGCCGGCTCTGGTCGCTGCACGACTTCCACTGCCCGGCCCTGCTGGTGGTGGTCATGTGCAACCACTGCCCCTACGTGCAGGCCGTGGACGACCGCATCAACACGCTGGCCCGGATCTACACCGGGCGCTGCGCGGTGGTGGCCATCAACCCCAACGACGCGGAAACCTATCCGGACGACAGCTTCGAGGCCATGCGGGTCCGGGCCCAGGCCAAAGGCTATGCGTTCCCCTACCTCTGGGATGAGGAACAGACGGTCGCCCGCGCCCTGGGCGCCGTCTGCACGCCGGACTTCTTCCTCTTCGATGGCCACCGCCGCCTCACCTACCGCGGCCGACTGGACGACAACTGGAAGGACGCCGCCCATGTCACCCGGCAGGAGCTGAGGGTCGCCATCGAGCGCGTGCTGGCGGGCGAAGGTCCCTTGAAGGTCCAGCATCCGAGCATGGGATGCAGCATCAAGTGGAAGGCGGGGGCCTGAGGCTCTTCTTCGCCCTGCCGCTGCCTCCGGCTCTGCGGGAGACCCTGGGGCGCTGGCAGCCGGCCCGCCCCCTGGCGCGCCCGTCGAGAACGGACGGGTTGCATGTGACGCTGGCCTTCCTGGGCGACCGGTCCGCAGAGGCCCTGCTCGCCCTGGACACCCTGGCCGCCGCCGTGGCGGCGAGGCACGCCCCCTTCGCCCTGCGCACGGCGGGTCTGGGCGGGTTCCCCGGAAACGGCAGGGTCCGGATCCTGTGGCTGGGCCTGGCGCCCTCCCCGGCCCTCGAAAGCCTGGCCCAGGATCTTCGGGACGCCTTGGCCACCGCGGGCGAGGCCTTCGACACCAAGCCCTTCCGGGCCCACATCACGCTGGCCCGGCTGCGTCAGCCCCGGCCTCTGGCCGCCTTCCCCGAGCCCCCGCCCACCCCCTTCGCCGCAAGCGATCTCGTGCTGTTCGAAAGCCGGACCCACGGTGGTTACGCGCCCGTGCGGACCTGGCCGTTGCGACGGGTATGATCGAGGTTTTGCCGGAGCCCCTGATGCGTCTCGCCCTCCTACCCCTCTGCCTCGCGACCGCGCTCCCCCTCTGCGCCCAGTGGGACCTGCGCCTGGAGCTGCCGCGGCCCTCGGGCCAGAACCTGCCCCAGACGATCCTCTCCGGCACGAACCAGCTGGTGGCCGGGGACTTCGATACCGGCAAGGGCTTCATCGCCACCGCGAACCGGCAGCTCTTCCAGGTGGGCCCCCTGCTCAAGTTCGAGGCCGGGCTCGAGTACTCGCAGTTCACGGCGGACGGCAGCCTGGCCACGGGCACTGCCACCCAGGGCACGAAGCTGAAGCAGCAGGGCCTGGGCCTGGACCTGAACGCCCAGCTCTGGGTCCCCTTCGTGGGGATCGCCGGCGAGATCGGCCTCATCCAGCGCCTCCAGCGGTATACCGTGGACACCGCCGGAGCCTCCAGCGCCAAGGACCTGAGCCGCACCTGGCTGCGGGTGGGCGCCCGCTGGCGCATCCCCTCGGTGGGGGTGCACCCCTACCTGGCCGCCAGCTATCAGCAGCCCACCAGCAAGGATCATCCCGTGGAGCTCAACAGCGCGTCGGACCTGGCCGCCTACTTCTCGGCCCAGGGTAGCGGCCAGGAGTTCGAGCGGCTGTGGACCTTCGGCGTGGGGGTGACGTTCTGATGCGTGCCCTCCCGATCCTCGCCGCGACCCTGGCCCTGGGCCTCGCTGCCGCCGAGCGGCCCCGGCTGGTGGTGGTGATCTCCGTGGACCAGTTTTCCGCGGAGCTCATGCAGACCTACGGCCCCGAGCTGACGGGCGGGCTCGCCCGCCTCCGCCGGGAGGGCGTCTTCTTCACCGAGGCCTACCACGACCACGGCTTCACCGAGACCGGCCCGGGCCATTCGGTGCTGCTGTCGGGGCGCTTCCCCGCGCACACCGGCATCGTGGAGAACCGCTGGTACGACCGCGCCTCGGATCGGTTCGTGTACTGCGTGGAGGATGCGGGCGCCAGGGCCCTGGAGGCCACCGGGCAGGCCAGTTCGTCCAACCTCCGGTTCCTGGGTGAGGGCCTGGGCGACTGGCTCCAGGCCCAGGTGCCGGGTGGCCGCGCCTTCGCCGTCTCGGGCAAGGACCGGGCCGCCATCCTCATGGCCGGGCGCAAGCCCACGGGGGTCTTCTGGTTCGCCGGCACCAGCGGGTTCACCACCTCCTCGGCCTATGCCGCCCGCCTCCCGGAGTGGCTGGTCCGCTTCGATGACGGCCTGAAGACCCGCTTCGCCACCCGGAGCTGGCTGTGGGCGAAGGAGCCCGCGACGCCCGAGGGCCGCGTGGCCACCTGGACCTTCCCCGGCCAGGTGGTGCGTAATGGGGCGCTGCCCCGGCTCGTGCAGGGCGCGGGGATGCCCCTCGACAAGACCTTCGAGGCCCGGTTCCGCAAGTCGCCCTTCCTGGACGAGGTCACCCTGGAGGCCGCCGAGGCCCTGCTGGAAGGCGAGCACCTGGGCCGGGGCCCCGCCACCGATCTGCTGGCCGTGAGCTTCTCCGCCACGGACTACATCGGCCACAGCTACGGCACCCTCGGCACCGAGATGCGGGATCAGCTCCACCGCCTGGACCGCACCGTGGGCCGGCTGCTGGACGATGTCCGCCGTCGCGATCCGCAGGCCTGGGTGGTGCTCAGCGCCGACCACGGCGGCATGGACCTCCCCGAGGCCCTGGCCGAGAGTGGCTTCCCCACCCATCGGGTCGCGACCGGCCCCTTCTTCGAGGCGCTCCGCGCCGACCTGAAGGCCGCCTTCAAGGTCCAGGCGGACCTCGTGCGGGAGGGCGCTGATCCCAACACCGTCTATCTCCGCGACGCCGCCGTGAAGGCCGCCGGGCTCGACCGGAAGGCCCTGGTCGCCCGGATCCAGACCTGGCTCCGCTCCCGGCCCGAAGTGGCCGACGCCTTCACCGCCGAGGAGCTGCTGGCCACGGATCCCGCCGCCGCGGGCAGCCCCCGGGACAGCAGCCTGCGCGTGCTGCTGCGCCGCAGCTTCCAGCCCGAGCGCAGCGGCGATGTCCTCGTGGTCTTCAAGCCCTGGACGGTCTTCGGCGTCCCTCCCACGGACTGGCCCACGGGCCACGGCACGCCCTACGCCTACGACCGCCGCGTGCCCCTGATCTTCTGGGGCCCCTGGAAGGGGGGTGAGCGCCCCGAGCCTGTCCGCACCGTGGACCTGGCCCCGACCCTCGCCCGGGAGCTGGGCCTCAGGCCTGGCCCTGTGGACGGGAAGGTGCTCGATCTCCAGCCTCCGAGGTAGATGCTCCATGACCCTCCCCCGCGAGGCCACCCTCGTGATCCTCACCGGCGCGGGCATCTCTGCGGAGAGCGGGCTGCGCACCTTCCGGGACGCGAACGGGCTCTGGGAGAACCACCGGGTCGAGGATGTGGCCACGCCCGAGGCCTTCCACCGGAACCCGGCCCTGGTGTACCGCTTCTACAACGAGCGGCGGCGCAGCCTCCCGGGCGTGCAGCCGAACGCCGCCCACCTGGCCCTGGCCCGGCTGGAGCGCGAATGGGCCGGCGAGGTGCTGCTGGTGACGCAGAACGTGGACGACCTCCACGACCGCGCGGGTTCGCGGAACCTCCTGCACATGCACGGCGAACTGCTCAAGGGCCGCTGCTTGGGCTGCCACGCGGTGCTGGACTGGCCCGGCGACATGGACTCCGACAGCCGCTGCCCCGCCTGTGGCCGCGGCCGGGTGCGGCCCCACATCGTCTGGTTCGGGGAGGTGCCCCTGGAGATGGAGAGCATCTACCGCACCCTGGAGCGCTGCGCCCTCTTCGCCGCCATCGGCACCAGCGGCCACGTCTATCCCGCCGCCGGCTTCGTGGGGGCCGTGGGCCCCGAGACCCGCACGGTGGAGCTCAACCTCGAGCCCAGCCGCGTGGCGGACGCCTTCCGGGAGCATCGGGCCGGCCGGGCCACGGACCTGGTGCCGGCTTTCGTGGCGGAGCTGCTGGGGAGCTGAGCCCTATTTCACCACCGGCAGCTCCACGCAGCTGGCCTGGCCGGGGGTGTGGTAGATGCGCTGGGTGGCGGGACGGTAGTCGCCGGGTTGGGCGAAGAAGATGTTGGGCACGAAGGTCTGGGGGTTTCGGTCGTAGAGGGGGAACCAGCTGGACTGCACCTGCACCATGACGCGATGGCCCGGCAGGAAGACATGGTTGGCAGCGGGCAGGGCGAAGCGGTAGACCAGGGGCTCGCCGGACTTCAGGGCCTTGGGGGTCTCCACGCTTTCGCGGTACCGGCCCCGGAAGATGTCCGCCGAAACCATGAGCTGGTAGCCACCCATCGGGGGCTGGTTCGCCACCTCGTCGGGGTAGACGTCGATGACCTTCACCACCCAGTCGGAGTCCGTGCCGCTGGTGGAAGCTACCAGGTTCGCGACGGGCTCTCCGGCGATGCGGAGGGGCGCCTTCAGGGGCTCGGACACGAACGCCACCACATCGGTGCGGCCCGAGGGCTCCCGCTGGTCGTCGGTGAGCCACTGGGGCCAGGTGTGCGAAGGATCGTAGCCGACGGGCTGGATGGGGCGAGCCCGAAAGGGCACCGGCTTGGCCGGGTCGGACACGTACTCCTCGTACGGGGCGTCCGCAGCCTTCGGCGCAGTGGTGGACACCTTCAAGCCCGCCTCCAGGTAGAAGGGCGTGGCGCGGACGGCCGTGCCTTCGCCGGCTACGGGCCAGGCCGGAAGCCTTCTCCAGGTGTTGGTGCCCGTCTCAAATGCGCTCACGGATGGCAGGTCGGCCTTCCCCGCGCCCTTCAGGTACTGGTCGAGGAAGGGCTTCAGGATCTCGCGGCGGAACTGCAGGGCCGTGTCCTGGCCGAACCGGAGGGGCCCAAGGCCGCTGCCCTCGCCGATCTCACCACCATGGCTCCAGGGGCCCATGGCGAGGTAGACCAGGTGATGGCCCGCATCCTTCGGCTTCAGGGCCTTCCACACGGCCAGGGCGCCGTAGATGTCCTCGGCGTCGTAGAGGCTGTGCACCAGGAGGGTGGGCACCGTCAGGGTGCGGGCGGCGAGCACGCGGTCCATGGCCTGCTGCTGCCAGAAGGCATCGTAGGCCGGGTGTTCCGTGAGCTTCCGCCAGAAGCCCAGCTGCTCCATGCCGTGGCTCTTCGCCAGGGCGCCCGTGGAACCGGCCTGCAGGAACAGGTCGTAGTCATCGTGGTAGCCGCTCCACCACTTCAGGTCGTTGCCCCGGGTGGCCTGCTGCTCGTAGATGTAGCTGAGGTTCTGGGCCCGGAAGGCGCCGTGGTGGAACCAGTCGTCGCCCCGCCAGCCATCCACCATGGGGTTCATGGGCACGGCCGCCTTCAGGGCCGGGTGGGGATCCACGAGCGCCATCAGGGGCAGGAAGCCGTCGTACGAGATGCCGAGAATGCCCACGCGGCCGTTGCTTTCCGGCAGGTGCTTCACCAGCCAGTCGATGGTGTCGTAGGTGTCCGTGCTGTGGTCCACTGCGCTGGGGTTGAGGGGTCCGCGCAGCGGCCGGTTCATCACGTACTCCCCTTCGGAGCCGTACTTGCCGCGGATGTCCTGGATCACCCGGATGTAGCCGCCCTCCACGATGAGGTCCGCCACGTTGTCGTAGCCCTGGAGCACGGGTCCCAGGTGGGGACTGGCCGCGTGGCCCGTCTGCTCGGCGGCGTTGTAGGGGGTGCGGGTGAGCAGGATCGGCGCCTCCCGGGCGCCCTTGGGCACGAGGATGATCGTCCGCAGCTTCACGCCGTCGCGCATGGGGATCATCACCTCGCGGCGCGCATGGTCCCAGCTTTCGGAGGCCACCTTGAACTCGGCGGGCATCTCGCCGGGCAGGCCCGCGGGCGGGACCGTCACCTGGGCCCCGAGGCTGCATCCCGCCGCCAGCAGCGTCGCCACCACACCCAGTGTCCGTCGGAATGCCATGAGCGCCTCCTGCCCTTCCCGGGGGTGGACGGACTCTGGCGCGAGGGGCGCTGGGAACCGGACCTGCCGCGGGATGGATGGCTGCCAGTCTAGCGCAGGAAGCCGATCGTCCCGGGCGGGGGCTAGGCCTGGCCCACGGCGCTGACGATGACGCCGTCCGCGGCGCCGCCCTGGCGCCAGATGGCGGCGACATGGCCGCCGGGCGAGAGCACGGCGCCGGGGTCCACGATCTCCTTCCGGCCCGGGGTGCCCAGCAGGATGGGGTGGGACCCCCAGGTCGCGCCATCGAAGCGGCGCAGGCACACCGAGGACTGGGCCTCCTGCAGCTGGGACCAGATGACCAGGGCCTGTCCCTGGGCGTTCACGGATAGGGCGTGGGCCCGGCTCTGGCCCAGGTCCTCCACCAGGGGCGTGCGGTGCTCGTCCCACAGGCCCGCGGCGAAGCGCTTGGCGAAGAGCTTCATGGTGCCCGCCGATTCCTGCCGCCACACGGCATGGGCCCGGCCCTGGGCGTCCAGGCCCACCTGGGGCCAGAGGATGACCAGTCCCGTGGTGAGGCGGGGGGCCGGCTTCCACTCGATGGTCTGGCCGTTCAGGTGGCTGGCGTGGAGGGACCGGATCCCGGCCTCGCCTTCCTCCACCCAGAGGACAATCGCGTTGCCCCGGCCATCCAGGGCCATGCGGAGGTACGAGGCGCGGCCCTGGGCCACGAGCGTCGGCCGGTCACTCCAGCATCGGCCGCCCACATCGTAGTGGCAGGCCACGATGCGGTGGTCCCCGCCATCGGCCACCTCCTCGCTCCAGACCACCAGGCCCTGGCCGCCCCGATCCACGGCGAGCTGGGGGAAGAGGGGGGCCGGCGACGCATCGCCCAGGCGCGTGGGTTCGGGATCCCATGCGCCGGCCTCGGCCCGGTAGCCGCAGGTGTAGACGCGGTACTCCCCGGGCTGGCCCAGGCACCAGACCGCGTGGATGTTCCCGGCGAGGTCCATTCCCGTGTGCAGGCTGTGGACCTCCCCGGGCAGGGCCTGGAGGGTCAGGGGGTACGGCACCCAGGTGTCCTCCGAGCCGAGCATGTGCCGCGCGCAGATCCGGGCCTGGGGACCCTCCTGCTCCTGCCAGACGACGGCCATCTCGCCCCGGACGTTCATGGCGATCTCGGGGGCGTGGGCCTGGGTGCGGGCGCTGTCGAGGCGGCGGGGGACCACGTCCCAGGACCGCTGGTCCGCGTGGTAGCGGCAGATGTAGACCCCCTCGTGGTCATCGCCCCGGTGGTGCCAGGCCGCCATCGCGTTCCCGTGGTCGTCCACGGCGATCTGCGGCCGGCCGACCCGGCCGTGGTCCAGCACCCGGGGCGCGCCCCAGCCCCCCGCCGGACCCGGCTCGTGGGAATGGGTCAACCGGTTCAAGAGCGTACGGAGCGACATGGGTGCCCTCGTGAAAACCGGACTCGGTCGGAAATGCCTCCCGATCCTACCGCGAGGAGCCCGATCCTGCCCCCCTCCAATCGCAGCGGCGGGCCCAGATGCTTCTGGACCGCCGGCGGGGGGTTCACTCCGCAGAAGCCGGCCGGGAGAAGACCCTCTGCGTCTTCGCGGCGGTGAAGCCAAGATGCAGGTAGAACGCATGGGTTTCCCGGCGCACCTCGTTGGAGCGCACCCGGAGGGACCCGAGTCCCTGCTGGTCGGTCCAGGCCAGGGCCGCGCGCACGAGCCTGCCGCCGACCCCCTGGCCCCGTGCGGCGGGGGCCACCACCAGCCCGCCGATCTCGGCGAAGGGCGGGGACTCCACCCGGAGCGCGACGAAGGCGTGGAGCCAGGCGAGGACCTCTCCTTCCTTTTCCGCGACGAGGACCAGGTGGTCCTCCCGGGCCAGCATCGTGGTCAGGCGATCCACCAGGTCCCGCTCCGTGGACGGGTAGCCCAGGTGCCCGGCGAGGTCGGCCAGCGGCGCCGCATCCTGGAGCCTGGCCGGTCGGATGGAAACAGGAGACATGGGATTCTCGCGGGGATGGCTGCCCCTGGGCGGGATGGGGCTCTGGGTCGGCCGGACCTCACCCCTTCAGCAGGCGGTCCTCCGCCAGGCGCAGCATGTGTTCGGTGGCCAGGACGCCGTCCTGGTGGTTCATGCGCTGGAAGTGCCCGCGCAGGTGGCGCAGGGTGCGGGGGATGGCGGGGGCGGACCGGGCCTTGTGGCGGTGGATGATCTGGTGGCTGAAGGCCCCCAGGATCGTGAGGTTGCGCTGGAGGGCGCTGAGGTTCAGTTCCTCGAGCAGCGCCTCGTGGTTCCAGCCCAGTTCCTCCTGGAGCGGCCCGGTCAGGGCGCGTCCCGCCTCCCGGGACCAGTCCCAGTAGCCGTCGTAGAGGATGCTGGCCAGATCATAGGTGGCCGCACCGCGCCGGGCGTCCTGGAAGTCGATCACCACCAGCCGGTCGCCGTGGACCATGAGGTTGCGCACGTGGAAGTTGCGATGGGTGAAGAAGTGGGCCCGGGTCTCCAGGCTGGCGTGGGCTTCCTCCATCATCCGGTCCAGCCACCGGGGCGGGTCCTTCTGCAGGAACTCCCGGAAGAAATTGACGCGGCAGTACTCCCACTCGAAGGTGAACTTGGCCTGGTCGGAGGACCGCCCCATGAAGAAGGCGTGGGCCGGGGCGCCCAGGGTGAGCGGACCCGCCAGGGTAGCCAGCAGCCAGCCGGCCCGTTCGGCCCAGGCCCGCTCTTCTTCGGGATGCTCCACCAGGCGGTGCTCCAGCAGCGTGTCGCCCAGATCCTCCATGAGCAGGCACCGGTCCTCGTCCTCGCACTGGAGGATCGTGGGCACCCGCAGCACGGGATCCAGGTAGGCCTGCAGGGCCCGGAATTCGAAGTAGCTGTCGTCGGCCTTCTCCGGCGTGTCCAGGGGGTGGAGCACCACCAGGGCCGTGCCCAGCTGGGGGTGGGCCACGCGGACGCACTGCCGCGCGCCCGCATCTCCCGCCAGCGGGTGCGGATCGGACAGGTTCCAGCGCTCCAGGGCGCGTTGAAGGCGGGAGTCCATGCCTCAAGGGTACTCCCGGAAGCCCGGGCGGGTGGCGGGGACTTCCCCTGCCGTGCCGTCGGGTGCAGCCCGGGCGCACCGCCGCGGTCGCTTCCCTCAGGCCTGGTCGGCCTCCGGAGTCGCGGCTTCCGGCGGCAGGGGCTTCAGCAGGAACTGGCCGGGCGCCAGACCGCGCATGGAGAGCACGCGGATGCGCCAGCCCTGGAGACGCAGCTCGTCGCCGGGGCGCAACACCCGGCCCAGGCGCTCCTGGAAGAAGCCCCCGAGGCTCACCGAGCCGGCTTCGGCCTGAAGGTCCAGCTGCAGGTGGTCCACCAGCTGCTCCAGCATGACGTCGCCCTGCGCGAGCCAAGCCCCGCCCCGGGTGCGCCGGAGCTGGATGGCCTCGCGATCGAACTCGTCCTGGATCTCACCCACCAGCTCCTCCAGCACGTCCTCCAGCGTCACCAGCCCATCCACGCCGCCGTGCTCGTTCACCACCAGGGCCAGGTGCTGCTTGCGCTGCTGGAACTCCAGGAGCAGGCCCTGGATGGGCTTCATCTCCGGCACGAAGAAGGCGGGCCGGGCCAGGGCCCGCAGATCCAGCGGCGCCGGGTCATCCTGCATGGCCCAGAGCAGCTCCTTGAGGTGGATGACGCCCACCACCCGGTCGAGGTCGCCCTCCACCAGGGGGATGCGGGTGTGGGTGGTGGTGCGGGCCAGGGCGAGGTTCGCCTCCAGGCTCTGGTGGAGGTCGAAGGACACCACCTGGGCCCGGGGCACGGCGATCTCCTTCACCGTGCGGCGGCTGAAGTCGAACAGATTCTCGATGAGCTCCTTGCGGTCGAGGTCCAGGCGGCCTTCGGCCTGGCTGCGCTCGAGCATGCGCCGGAACTCGGCCTCCGACGGGAGCAGATCCTCGCTCTCCGCCTCGGGGTGGACCCCCACGGCCCGCAGCACCAGGCGGCTCAGGCGGATGAGGACCCAGGTCAGGGGGCGGACCAGCCGGGACCAGGCCAGCAGGGGGGCGGCGGTGCGGAGCGCCCAGGGCAGGGCGGCCCGGATGGCCAGGCTGCGCGGCACCAGCTCCGCCAGCACCACGTCGAGGGTGGTCATCACCAGCAGGGCAAGGCCGGAGCTCACGGGCACGACCAGGGCCGGCCAGGGGAGGTGGCCGAACAGGCCCCGGAAGATGTGGCTGAACAGTTCCTCGCCCACGGCGCCCAGCGCCAGGGCGCAAAGCACGATGCCGGCCTGGATGGCCGAGAGGTGGTGGCCCAGGCCGCGGTGGACCTCCAGGGCCGTGGCCGCCCGGGGGTCGGTATCCGCCAGGGCCTCCAGCTGGGTGGGCCGGACCCGCACGGCGGCGAACTCGGCCATCACGAAAAAGGCGCTCGCCAGCAGGAGGGCGATGCAGATGAGGACTGCGAGGAGGGACATGCCGGTCCTCAGCCCCGGGCGAGGTCGGATCCCCGCCGCAGCTGCTCCTGGAGTTCCTGGAGCAGGGTGTCCAGGTTCCGGAGGCGATCGCGGTGCTCGGAGAGCTGACCGTAGGCGGCCTGCTTCTCCCGTTCCAGGACCGCGGAGGCCTCCCGCTGCTCCGCCAGCGTCTCCGTCAGGCGGGCCAGCTGGGCGTCCTTCTGGTCCAGTCCGTTCATGAGCTCCAGGCGCTCCCCGTCGTGCTGGACGGTGGTCTCGTCGAGGCGCTGGCGGAGCCCCGAGGCCTCGGCCGTGAGCCGGGTGATCTCCTCCTGGCGCTCCTGAAGCCGCTCGTGCAGGGTCTGGATGCGCGCTTCCGCCTCCCGGAGCGAGGCCTGGCTGGCCCCGAGCTCCGCCTCCGCCTGGCGCAGGCGATCCCCGAGCTCGGCCAGATCGCGCTCCTGGGCCCGCATGGCGACCTCGAGGCCCGCCAGGTTGAGCTGGAGGACGTGGCCCTTCTCCTTGTGATCGGCCAGTTCCCGGTCCCGCGCGGTCAGGGCCGCCTCGGTCTCCGCCAGGCGGGCCTTCAGGGCCTGGGCCTCGCGCTTGGCGGCCGCCGCCTCGTCCAGGTTCAGCGTGACGGAGCTGGTCCGCTTCTGCACCTCGCTCTCGGCCTCCCGAAGGCGCAGCTCCTTGGTGCGCAGCTCTTCGCGAAGGGCGTCGATCTGGGCCTCCAGGAGGCGGGCCCGGGGGGTGTCGGTCGGCGCCGTGGCCCTGGTCTCCACAGCCCTGGCAGGTTCAGGCGCCAGGAACGGAGGGGCGGGGGGCACCGGGACGGACTCCGGGACCGGCCGGGAGGATGGGGCCTCCATGGCCCCCTTCATGCCATCGAGCCAGTCTTCGCCCAGCTCTGTATCCATCAGGTCGCCCAGGGGGTTGTCGGGGTCCACGGCGCGGCCGGGCACCAGGGGCGACAGGGCGGCGACCAGGGCGCTGGGGGCGATGGGCTTGTTCAGGTAGAGATCCGCCCGGCCCTTGAGGCTCCGGTGGCGGCGGTACTCCTCCTCAGTGGCCTTCGCGCTGATGAGGGCGATCTTCAGGCCCCCGAGGAAGGGGTGCCGGCGCAGGGTGGAGCAGAGCGCATACCCTTTGTTGTCGGCCACCTCGACGCAGATGAGCGCCGCCGCGAAGTCGCCCTCTTCCAGGCGGGACACCACCCCTTCGGGCGAGCTTGCCACCTCCAGATCGAAGGCCGCCTCCAGGCTGACTTGGTGTTCCTTGAGGAAGCTCCGGTCGCTGTCCACAAGAAGGAGGCGTTGGCCCATGGTTGATCCCTGCTCTGGTTGAACCTTGAAGTTTACCCTGAACGGCCGGAGCCCCGGCAGGCCGGGGCTCCGGGTCGGGACTTCAGGCCCGGTCAGCGCGGCGGGATCGCCAGGGTGACCTTCTGGCTGCCATTGGGACTCTGGATGAACAGCAGCAGGGTCCTGCCGCCGGCCTTCTTCACCTGGGCGTTGAACTCGGCCAGGCTGTTCACCGGCTGACGCCCCACCTCGGTGATGACCAGGCCGGGAGCCATGCCGCGCTCGGCGGCCGGGGAGCGGGGATCCACGGAGGTCACCACCACGCCCTTGAGCCGGTGCTTCACGTCCATGGGTTCCACCGTGAAGCCGTAGAGCTTCTCCAGGTTGACGCCCTTCACATCCCCCTGGGGCTTCGGGCCGCCCTCGTCCTCGGAATCCTCTCCGGAGTCACCCCGGCGCTGGGCCTCGAGGGCCTTGCGATCGCCCAGGGTGACGGTGAGGGTGAGGGTCTTGCCGTCGCGCCAAATGGACAGCTTGATGGTCTCGCCTGCCCGGCGACTGGAGATCACGCTCACCAGCTCGTCCTGGCTGCGCACCGGGTGGCCGTCCACCGCGGTGATCACGTCCAGCCGCAGCACGCCGGCCTTGTCCGCCGCCTGGCCCTTCTCCACCGTGCTGACCACCACCCCCTCCTTGACGCCCAGCGCGTCCTGGTAGGCCTGGTCCAGATCGGTGGGGCCGACCCCCAGGTAGCCGCGGCTCACGGGCTTGCCGCTGCGGAGGTCCTTGAGGATGCGGTTCACCTGGCTGATGGGCACGGCGAAGCCGATGTTCTGCCCCGCGGGGTTGATGGCGGTGTTGATGCCCACCACCTCGCCCTTCAGGTTGAGCAGCGGGCCGCCGGAGTTGCCGCGGTTGATGGCGGCGTCCGTCTGGAGGAAGGAGCTCACGCCCGTATCCAGCTTGCGGCCCTTGGCGCTGATGATGCCCTGGGTGACGGTGTGCTCCAGGCCGAAGGGGTTGCCGATGGCCACCACCCACTCGCCGATGCGCAGGGAATCCGACTCGCCCAGCTTGGCGAAGGGCAGGTGGGCCGCATCGATCTTGATGAGGGCGATGTCCAGCTCCTTGTCCTTGCCCAGCACCGTGGCCTTGAAGCTCCGGCCGTCGGAGGTCTTCACCTCCAGGGCGTTGTCGCCATCGCCCATGCTGGCGATGACGTGGTAGTTCGTGAGGATCTCGCCCTGGGGGCTGATGATCACGCCGGAGCCGCCGGACACGGCCCGCTGCTCGCCGTCGTTGCCGCCTCGGGGCGTGCGCCGCTGCTGCGGCCCGCCGGGGCCGAAGAAGAAGTCGAAGAAGTCATCGCCGCCGAGCTGGGGATGCTGGAAGCGCTGGTTTTTCACGAAGCTCGTGTTGGTGATGGCCACCACCGTGGGATTCAGCTTCTCCGCCACGTCCGCGATGGGCGGCAGGCGGTCGAAGCCCTTCGCCTCCACCATCACCGGCTTCTCTTCCTGCGCCTGGGCCTGCCAGCCGTGGCTGAGCCCCATCCCCAGGGCCATGCAGCCGGCCGCGAAGGCCGACAACCCCAAGATCTGCTTTACCTGACGATTCATGCAACCCTCACTCCGCCGGATCCTCCGGCATGCCATTCGATGACCGCAGTCCCCTGAAGGTTCCCACTGGCCTTCCCGGGCCGCCCAGGATAGTCTGGATGGTCCGACGGCGGCTGTAGCTCAGTTGGTTAGAGTACTGGATTGTGATTCCAGGTGTCGTGGGTTCGAGTCCCATCAGCCGCCCCAATAGCAAAGGGCCCCAACTGGGGCCCTTTGCTATTGGGGAAGTCCTCTGACGAGACTCGAACCCACGAGTGGGACCGCGGAGACAGCCCGGTGGGCTGTCGGGAGCGGGACCGGCAGACCGCAAAGCGGGATGCGGTTCGAGTCCGGCCGAGCGGGCCGAAGCGGATGATGGGTCGGCCGCTCCCGACATCCCCGGTGCCCCCTTTACACCCGCGAGCTCTCCCCGCCCGCCGTCGCGAGGATTTTCAGGATCTCGGACACCTCGGCGGCGGTTTGCGGGCGGTGGTCGGGGCGCTTCTCCAGCAGCCGGCCCACCAGGGCCCCCACATCCGCGGGGAGGTCCGGCACCAGGGCGGCCAGGGCCGGCGGCCGCGCCTCGAGGTGCAGGGCCAGGAGGTCGTCGATGCGGGGACTGTCGAAGGGCGGAACACCGGAGCACAGCTCGAACAGCATCACGCCCAGGGAGTACAGGTCGGTCCGCGCATCCACGCCCTCGCCCCGGATCTGCTCCGGCGCCATGTACCGGGGGGAGCCCAGGAGGAGGCCCGCCTGCCCCACCGTGGTGGCGGGAGCGGCGAGGCCGAAGTCCATGATCTTGGCGTCGCCGCGCACATCGAACAGGACGTTCGCGGGCTTGATGTCCCGGTGGACCACGCCGACCGCGTGGGCCGCCTCCAGACCCTCGGCCACCTGCCGGGCGATGCGCAGCACGAGCGGGAGGGGCAGGCGCCCCCGGCCGTCCAGCAGGCTCCGGAGGGTGATGCCCTTCAGGTACTCCATCGTCACGTAGGGGATGCCATCGAACTCCCCGAAATCGTGGGTCCTGAGCACGTACCGGTGGGTGATCCTCCGGGCCAGGCGGATCTCCTGCTTGAGGAGGGCCAGGAAGTCCGGATTCGAGGCCAGGCCCGCGCGGATGACCTTCAGGGCGACCTCTTCGTCCAGTTGCAGGTCCCGGACCTTCAGGACGACGCCCATCCCGCCGCGTCCCAGCACCCCCTCCACCCGATAGCGGGCGGCGAAGACCCTGCCCTCCTGGAGGGTGGACGGCAGGGGGTCCTCCTCCCGCCGCGGAGCCGCCGGGTCGAGGCGCCGGGTGGCGTCGTCCGGAGGCGACAGGACCCCCGGGACGTCCTTGGGGCCGGGGCCCGCGGCCGCCCCGCCGGGACTCCGGTGAAGGCCCTCGAGCAGGGCCAACAGATCATCCTTGGCCCGCAGCTCGGCCAGCATGGATTTGAAGATGCGGGCCAGCACTCCCACCTCGTCCTGGGACGGCACGAGGGCCAGGGTCTCGGGCCGATCCCCTCCGGCCAGGGCTTCCGCGGCATCCGCGAGGGTCTTGAGCGGGGCCGTCACCTTCCGGGCGGACCGGAGGCTGAGGGCCAGGGCCGCGAGCAGGCCGGCCGCACCCACGGCCAGGATGGCCCGCTGCAGGTTGCGGAAGGGTGCCAACAGCGGGTCCACGGGCATCAGCAGCACGTCGGCCATCTGCAGGTCCAGCGCGTTCACGCCCCGGAGCGGGGAGATCATCCCCAGGTAGGTCAGGCCGCCCACGCGGAAGGGCACGACGGGGGAACGCTGGCCGTCGAGCACGCGGTAGCGGACCGCGAGGAGGGCCGGATCCCGGGCCAGCAGGCGGTCGAGGGCGTCCGCCTCCGGAAGGGTGGCGCCCAGGGTCTGGAACTGGCTCAGCAGCGCCAGGTGGGGGGAGGGATCGTCACGCTGGGGCCCGGCGACAGCCAGCCTCCGGAGGTCCGTGGCCGCGCGATCGTCCACCCGCACCCCCACGAGCATGGCCCCCAATGGTCGGCCCCCCGGCGACCGCAGGGGCCGGGCCACGGCGTGGTACACCCCGGGACGGTCCCCCCAGTTCACCCGGAGGAAGCCCCGGTACGAGGGGCCCGGGTGGCCCGCGACCTGGGCATCTTCTGGCGCCAGCGCCATCTGCAGGATCCCCACGTCGAGGAACGCCGGCCCGGCACCCTTGGCGCTGGAGGCCAGGAGCGACCCGTCCGGCTTCACCACGAGCGCGATCTCCGCGTTCAGCCGGGGGAGGTTGTCGACCAGGGTGTCGGTGAGGCTGGAGGCGGCGCCCGACTCGAGGGTCTGCTCCACGAGCGCGACGTTCCCGGAGTACTGGGTGAAGACATCCAGGCCCGCATCCAGGGAATGGCCCTGCTGCTCGAAGGCCCGCTCGAGGACATACCCGCCGGCAGAGAGGCTCGTGGCCGCCGTGGCCCGGGCCCCCCGCTCGGCCTCGCTGTAGGCCACCCACAGGATCACGGCAAGGATCCCCAGCACGGCCGCCGCCTGGCGGATGAACAGGGTCCAGGCCAGGGTCTGGTACCACCTCATGGTTGGCTGCATGGGCCTTCCCTCATCCACCGGTATACTGGCCACGAATCTACCCCGGAAGCCAAGCATGATTCGAGCGATTGCACGCGGTCTGCCGGTCGTCGCCCTGGTCGCCACCTTGGCCGCGGCCCTGCCGGCGCAGGCGGGAAGCGTTCGGGGGACCGTGCGCCTCCGGGAGAAGGATGGCCGGATCCGGGCCTCGCTGAAGGACTGCGTGGCCATCCTCGAGCCCCTCGATGCCGTCGTCCCGGCCGTGGGCCCCTCGAAGCCCGTCTCCATCCGCACGGTCGGAAAGCAGTTCCTGCCCCGCGTCTCCATCGCCACGCCGGGAACGGAGGTGGCCTTCCCCAACCTGGACCACCTCGTCCACAACGTGTTCAGCGTGACCCAGGGCAACCGGTTCGACACCGGCCAGTACCAGCCCGGCGACGCTCCCCGGGTGAAGGTGGCCCATGCCGGGCTGGTGAAGCTCTACTGCAACATCCACCACCAGATGAACGCCTTCCTGTGGGTGGTGACGACCCCCTTCGCGGAGCTGCTCGACGGCCGGACCGGCGTGGCGTTCGACCAGGTCCCCCCGGGCACCTACCGGCTCGTCCTCTGGCATCCGGAAGCCGGGGAGAAGGCCTGGACCCTGAATGTCGGCGCGGGCGTCACCACGGGCACCTGGAACCTGGACCTCTCCCTGCCGGCCCTCGAGCCTCACAAGAACAAGTTCGGAAGGGACTACCCGCCCCCGGCCGACGAGCGGAACTACTGAGAGTGTGTTTCAGAACCGCTTCTGGAGGACCACCATGGTCCGGGTGATGCGGTAGTCCTCACCGTCGGCGGTCTGCCGCAGATGGACGAGGGTGGCGACCCAGTGGCCCGGCAGGGGCAGGGCCAGGTCGAGCCGGGGCCCGCGCGCCCGGCGGTAGAACCACCACTCGTCGCCGTTCACCGGGTAGAGGGTGCCCGTGGAGGAGAGGCGCTGCCAGGTGAAGGTCAGCTGGGGCCAGTAGACCCGCTCGCGGCTCCCGGCCACGGCCTGGACCTCTTCGCTCGACTCGCCGGTCTCCCGGTTCCGGGCCCCGAACCACCGGGCTTCCAGCGGGAAGACCCGGTTCCACTGCCCGGCGGCCCCTGCCGTGTCCAGCACCAGGCGCTGCCGGGCCAAGGGGTCGTGCCCCGGCAGCCGGCGGAGGCGCTCCCCGGCCGGATCCCAGGCGAGGGTCCAGCGGCCGGCGTGCGCAGTCCAGGACCAGGGACCCGTATCCAGCTTCAGGACGGCCTGGCCCGCGGCCAGGTCCACCCTTCCCCCCAGGACGGTCCGGACCCGGCCGGCCACGGCGCGCAGGCCCGCTTCCTGGACCCACCCCGAGGCATCCCGGACCCCCAGCCGTCCTTCCGCGCCGAGAACGCGCAGATCCCGGTCCCAGATGGCCTGGGAGCCCAGGAGGCCATTTTCCTGGAGGCCCACGCTGAAGGTGGCGAAGGCCCGCTCCGACACCCAGGACACGGCGCCCCGCAGGAGGTCCAGCTGGGTCCCGTTGGAGGGCTGCTGGTCCCACCGGGGCGCATTGAACTGGTTCCCGTCGGAGCCCATGGCCGAGCGCGTCCCGGCTTCGAGGTGGAGGGCGTCCAGGTCCCAGGCCCAGCGGAGCCTGAGCTGGACGCCAGCACGGCGGAAGGACTCGGCGGCATCGCCGGGATCGGCCAGCCGGTCCCCCCGCACCGTCAGCTCCCAGGCGGGACGCCACGGATCCCTCGGCTCCGGGGCGAAGGGGGCCGCCTCCTGGCCCGAAGCGGCCAGGGCGGCGAAGAAGAGGAACCAGCGTGGGATCGGCATCACCCTCCGGGAGCCTGCGGATCCCGAGGATGGTATCCCACCGTTCTCGCGCCGGCCAACGATCTCTGGGCACCGGAGGGCTCCCCATCTCCGAACCGGATCTGGTGTCGGACGCCTCCCGCCCGAAGCTGGACAGACCGGCCTTCGCCCCGCGTTCCCCCACCCCGGAACCCGCTCCGTCCCGGATTTCGCTCGCGCCAGCGAGCTGGAGGTTCCCATGCTCCAACCCCTTCCTGAATCCACCCGATGCGCCTCGGTGCGCCAGAGCCGCCGCCCGCTCTTCCTCGCGGGTGCCGCATCCTTGCTGGTGGGCCTGGCCGCCTGCGGTGGCGGCTCTGGCGGCGGCTCCTCCATGCCCGCCGCCCCGCCAACCTACCAATGGACCGCGCTGGTCGCCGATCAGGCCAGTGCGGGGGCCACCACGGTGGATCCCAACCTGGTGAACCCCTGGGGGCTGGCCTATGGGCCGACCACCCGTTTCTGGGTGGCCGACCAGGGGACGGCCACGACCACCGTGTATGACGGGCTGGGCCATCCCTTGACCACGCCCCTGGTGGTCTCCGATCCCCCCGTGACCGGAGCCGCGCTCGGCGGCCCCACAGGCATCGTCTTCAGCGGGACCACAGGGTTTGCCGGCGATACCTTCATCCTGGCCTCCCTGGATGGGAGCCTCAGCGGGTGGAGCGCAGGTGCGACCGCGGTCCGCCGCGTGGACCACTCCGGCAGCGCGGCCGTCTACACGGGGCTTGCCATCGGCACCAACGGAACCGCCACCTACCTGTTCGCCGCGAACTTCAACGGGGGCGCGATCGAGGTCTTCGACTCCTCCTACGCTCCGGTCAACCTCGGGGCCGCGGCGTGGGTGGATCCGGCCCTCCCGGCCGGCTACGCCCCATTCAACGTCCAGGTGCTGGCCGGCAAGCTCTACGTGGCCTATGCCAAGCATGATCCGCCCGCCATGCGCGAAACGACGGGGGCGGGACTCGGCGTCCTGGACGTCTTCAACCTCGACGGCACCTTCGTCCGGCGCGTGGCCGCCGGCGGCCTGCTCAACGCGCCGTGGGGCCTCGCGCTCGCGCCGGCCACCTTCGGCACCTACGGCGGGGCCCTCCTCGTGGGCAACTTCGGCGACGGGCGCATCACGGCCTTCGACGCCACCACGGGCGCCCAGCTGGGCCAGCTCTCGGGGCCCAGTGGCGCCCCCCTGGCCCTCAGCGGGCTCTGGGGGATGACCTTCGGCAACGATGGTTCGGCCGGCCAATCCAACCTGCTCTATGTGACGGCGGGCCCCCAGGCGCAGGCGCACGGGGTGTTCGGCATCATCAGCTACGGCTCGGCGGGCACCGGGGGCGGCACGGGCGGCGGGGGGTACGGCTATTGAGCCCCGCGCCTTGACGCGGCCCACGCCATTCCGGATGCTGATTCTCAGTAGGGAGCCTCTCCTTGGGTAGCTGGGATCTCGCCATCGCGCTGGATCGATCCAATCCGGAGCCCCTCTACCTCCAGCTGGTGGGGGCGCTCGAGGAGGGCATCCGTCACGGGCGGTTCAAGCCCGGGGATGCCCTTCCCGGCACCCGGGCGCTGGCCGATCTGCTGGGGGTCAACCGGAACACCACTCTGGCCGCCTACAAGGAGCTGGAGGCCGAGGGCTGGATCGAGGTGGCACCCGACCGCGGCACCTTCGTCGCCCGGCGGCTCCCCATCGTCCTGGATGTCCCCGCGGGCATCTCGGCCCAGGATTCCGCCTCCTGGAAGCGGGCCTCGCCCCCCAACGAGGTCTTCTTCCAGCCCGGGGCCCCGGCGCTGGAGTCCTTCCAGCTCATCCCGGATACGCCGGACCTGAGGCTCGCCCCCACCGAGGCCATCCACCGGGCCTACGGCCGGGTCCTGCGGCTCCACCCGGAGCGGCTCCTCCAGCCGGGCTGGGATCCCCGGGGGCTCCTCGATCTGCGGAATTCGCTCTGCAAGATGCTCCGGGACATGCGGGGGCTCTCGGTCGAGGCGGGAAACCTCCTGCTCACCCGGGGCCTGATGAGCACCTTGAACCTGGTCTCCCGCGTGCTCTTCGCCCCGGGGGATGCCGTGGCCATGGAGAATCCGGGGCAGTTCCGGGTCGCCGAGGCCTTCCGCGCCGCCGGGGCCCGCCTGTTCCCCGTGCCCGTCGATGCCCGGGGGCTGGACGTGGAGGCGCTGGAGGCCCTGCTCGTCCAGGAGCCCATCCGGCTCCTCTACCTCACCGCCAGCCCCCAGTTCCCGACCCAGGCGGCCCTGGATCCCGCCCGCCGCAGGCGCCTGCTGGAGCTGTCCGTCGCCCACGGCTTCCGGATCCTGGAGGGCGATCCCAGCCTGGGCTTCCACCGGGAGAAAAATCCCCGCCTTCCCCTGGCCAGCGAAGACCACCACGGCCGAGTGCTCTACTTCAGCAGCTTCGAGCAGATCCTCGCCCCCGGCCTCCAGGTGGGTTTCCTCGCCGGAGAGGCCGGCCTCATCAAGACCCTCGCCCAGCAGCGCCAGCTGGTCGACTGGCCCGGGAACCTCGTCCAGGAGGCGACCATCGAGGAGACCCTCCGCGATGGCGAGATCGTGCGCCACCTGCGGCGGGTGCGGAAACTCACGGATGAGCGGAGGGAGACCATGGTGGATCGCCTGCTCCTCCACCTGCACCCCGCCGTCTCCGTGAAGAACCCACGGGAAGGCCTGTCCCTCTGGGTCCGGGTGGCCGACGGCGTGCCTCTGGAGGCCTGGACGGAGCGGTGCCTCGCCCATGGGGTGGTGTTCTACCCGGGGAGCCTCTACGACCTTCACCGCCGGGCCCTTCCGTACATCTGCCTGGGCTTCGCGGCCCACTCGGTGGAGGAGCAGAATGAGGCGTGCGCCCGCATGGCCCTGGCCCTCGCCGAGGTCCGCGCCCGGCGCCCCTGAGCCCGGAAGGCAGGCCGCCGGCCCGGGGGATCAAAGATTCAGCGTTCACGCGATGGGTCGATTTTTCCTCATTCAGTTGGTCATTAAGACTGGCGAAATTCCCAATCCGCCCTTAGGATTCCTCCAGCAACTGGAGTGCATTTGCCGAACGAGCGCCCCCACGGTCTGGATCTCAAGGGCTTCATGCTCAAGATCGACCGTCTCGACGCGATCGGCCGTCTCCGCAATGCGGAGCGGCGCATCGGCGCCCTCGAGCAGCGCGTGTCGGAACTGAGCCTGCTGGATAACGTCACCGGCCTGCCCAACCACCGGCATTTCGAGGACCGGCTGTCCCAGGCCCTGCTCATGGCCCAGCGCCACGGGCACATTGTCGCCATCCTCTTCCTGGACCTGGACCGCTTCAAGCGCGTCAACGACCTGCTGGGGCATTCGGGCGGCGACGAGGTGCTGAGGCAGGTGGCGCAGCGGCTCAAGGAGACCCTGCGCGAGGGCGACACGCTGGCCTGCATGGGCGGTGACCGCTACATGGTCCTGCTGCAGGAGATCAAGGACGTCGTGGCCGCCGCCCGGGTGGGGCAGAAGCTGCTGGAGGCCCTCCAGACGCCCTTCCACGCCGGATCCAGGGAGCTGGACCTCACCGCCAGCATCGGCGTCTGCGTCTACCCCAACGACGGGATGGACGCCCATGCGCTGGAGGCCCACGCGGAGTCCGCCCTGTGCCGGGCCCGGGAACGGGGCGGCAACCGCATCGAGTGCTTCACCAGCACGCTCAACGAGGTCTCCCTTGAGCGCCAGGAACTGGAGAGCTGCCTGCGGAGCGCCCTCCAGAACGGCGAGCTGCAGATGTACTACCAGCCCCAGTTCTTCATGGATGGCCGCCTCGCCGGGGCCGAGGCGCTCATGCGCTGGAACCACCCCCTCCTCGGCGCGGTCCCTCCCGTGAAGTTCATCCCCCTGGCCGAGGAGAGCCGCCTCATCCTGCCCATCGGCGAATGGGCCCTCCGCGAGGCCTGCGGCCAGATGGCCAAGTGGCAGGCCATCACCCCCTCCCCGCTCCTCCTCGCCGTGAACGTGTCCGTCCTCCAGTTCGCCAACGGGGACTGGGACACCTGTGTGGCGCGGGCCCTGGCGGATACCGGCCTGGAACCCGGCTGCCTGGAGCTGGAGCTCACCGAAAGCCTGGTGATGCGCCAGGGGCATGAGGATCTGGCCCCGCTCCACCGCCTGCGCGAGATCGGCACCCGGATCGCCATCGACGATTTCGGCACGGGCTACAGCTCCCTGGGCTACCTCCAGCGCCTGCCCATCACCACCCTGAAGCTGGACCAGTCCTTCATTGCCGCGCTGCAGTCCGAGGACCCGGCCCTCTCCTCCGAGGCCATCGTGCGGGCGGTGATCCAGCTGGCCCACAGCCTCAACCTCACGGTGGTGGCCGAAGGCGTGGAGACCGAGGGCCAGCGCGACATGCTGGAGCTGCTGGGCTGCGACTGCCTCCAGGGCTTCCTGCTGGGCCGGCCCCTGCCGGCAGATGCCTTCGAAGCCATGCTCGAGTTCATGTCCACGAAGCAGTTCCTGAAGAAGGCCGCGCGGGCCCAGGAAGAGGTCAAAGTCCAGCGGGTGGTCCCTGCGGGTCGCAGCCGCGGCTCCCGGTAGGCCCCCGGGCGTCCCTCCACCGGGCACCGGTCACGGCCCATGAGCCTTGTAAAAAACAAAATGTGATGCGCACAAACTCCCGGACACGGAAGAATTGAGCTGTCCTTGTGCTTCCGGACCGGGCGGATCCCTCCCCGGCCCCCGGAGATCGGCGCATCCTTCTTGCGCCCTCGCAGGGACCCACCCTGCCGAGGCCCCCATGCAGCGCCGCACCATCGACGTCGACGAACGCCTGCCCCTGCTGCAGACCGCGCCCCTGAGCCTCCAGCACCTCTTCGCCATGTTCGGCGCCACGGTGCTGGTGCCCTTCCTCTTCAAGGTGAATCCCGCGACCTGCCTGCTGATGAACGGCGTGGGCACGCTGATCTACCTGGTCGTGGCCAAGGGCCGCATCCCCGCCTACCTGGGCTCGAGCTTCGCCTTCCTCTCGCCGGTCTTCGCCGTGCTGGCGGCGGGGCTGAGCTACTCGGCCGCCCAGGGCGGCTTCATCGTCTTCGGCCTCATCTTCATGCTGCTCTCCCAGGTGGTGCGCGTTGCGGGCACCCGGTGGATCGACGTCATCTTCCCCCCGGCCGCCATGGGCGCCATCGTCGCCATCATCGGCCTGGAGCTGGCCCCCGTGGCCACCAACATGGCCGGGCTCACCGCCGGCCCCGCGGTGCTGGGCATGCCGCTGCGCCTGGCCCTGGTGGTGTCGCTGTCCACCCTGGCGGTGACCATCCTGGCCTCCATCCTCCTGCGCGGGTTCCTGGCGGTGATCCCCGTGCTGCTGGGCGTCATCGCGGGCTACCTGATCTCGCTCGGCCTCGGCGTGGTGAACTTCGAGTCCGTACGCCTGGCGCCCTGGTTCCAGGTGCCCACCCTCTATGCGCCCACCTACAACCTGCAGGCCATCCTCATCATCCTGCCCGCCGCGCTGGTGGTGCTGGCCGAGCACGTGGGGCACCTGGTGGTGACGGGCAACATCGTGGGCAAGGACCTGATGAAGGACCCCGGCCTGCACCGCTCGCTGCTGGGCGACGGCCTCTCCAACGTGCTGTCGGGCCTCGTCGGGGCCACGCCCAACACCACCTACGGCGAGAACATCGGCGTCATGGCCATCACCAAGGTCTACAGCGTGTGGGTCATCGGCGGCACGGCGGTCATCGCCATCCTGGTGTCCTTCTCCGGCAAGCTGGCCGCCCTCATCCGGAGCATCCCCGTGCCCGTCATGGGCGGCGTCTGCATCCTGCTCTTCGGCGTCATCGCCGCCGCGGGCATCCGCATGCTCATCGAGAAGAAGGTGGACTACACCCAGTCCCGCAACCTGATCCTCACCTCCGTGGTGCTCATCAGCGGCATCAGCGGTGCGGCCGTGAAGCTGGGCACCGTGGAGCTCAAGGGCATGGCCCTAGGCACGGTGGTGGCCATCGCCCTCAGCCTGCTCTTCTGGGGTCTCGACCACCTGGGCCTCAGCAACGACACCGAAACACAATCCTGATCCCTTCACCCCTTTCGAGGAGTACCGCATGGAACGGTTTTTTGGTCTGAAGGCCAAGGGCACCACGGTGGCCACGGAGGTGCTTGCGGGCACCACCACCTTCATCTCGATGGCCTACGTGATCTCGCTGATCCCCAACGCCTTCCTCAAGGTGGCGGGCATCGCGCCCCATGTGGGGTTCACGGCCTTCGTGGTGTGCGCCATCCTCTCGACCCTCATCGGCGCCTTCTACGCGAACCTGCCCATCGCCTTCGCGTCGGGCATCGGCCTCTCGGCCTTCTTCGCATTCACCGTCTGTGCCCCGGCCAACCAGGGCGGCATGGGCTACACCATCCAGGTGGCCCTCACGGCCCTGCTGCTCGAGGGCCTCGTCTTCATCGCCCTCAGCGCCATGAAGGTGCGGGAGGCCTTCATGGACGCCATCCCCTTCTCGCTGAAGAAGGGCATCTCCGTGGGCATCGGCCTCTTCATCGCCATCATCGGCTTCGTGGATTCCGGCGTGACCCAGGTGGGCCTGAAGTTCGAGCCCGACACGATCTTCCCGGTCCTGAAGAACGACCCCGCGGCCCTCTTCGGCCTGCATGACGTGAACAACCTCTTCATCGCGAAGTTCTGGGACCACGGCCACCTCACCCCCGCCTTCTGGTCCGTGGTGGGCCTCTTCCTCATCGCCGTGCTGGTGGCCAAGCGCGTGAAGGGCGCCATCCTCCTGGGCATCCTCGCCATCACCCTGGTGGGCCTGCTGCCCGTGAGCTTCGGCGGCGGCTTCACCCACCTGCCCAAGGGCACGCTCTTCCAGATTCCCAGCTGGCCGAAGATGTTCCAGTACGACTGGACCTGGACGAAGTCCCTGGGCGGCATGATCAACATCTTCATCATCCTGTTCACCCTGCTCTTCGTGGACATGTTCGACACCATCGGCACGCTCATGGGCATCGGCGCCCAGGGCAAGCTGCTGGACAAGGAGGGCAAGTTCCCCGGCGCGTCCAAGGCCTTCATGGCCGACGCCGTGGGCACCACCTTCGCGTCCATGTTCGGCACGACGGCCATCACCGCCTACATCGAAAGCGCGTCGGGCGTGGCCGAGGGCGGCAAGACGGGCCTCACGGCCCTGGTGGTGGCGGGCTGGCTGGCCCTGGCTCTCTTCCTCTCGCCCCTCTTCCTCATGGTGCCGCTCCAGGCCACGGCCCCGGCGCTCATGATGATCGGCTTCTTCATGCTGTCGGAGATCAAGGAGATCAAGTTCGACGACGTGACCGACGCCATCCCGGCCTACCTGGCCGTCATCGTCATGCCCTTCACCTTCTCCATCGTGAACGGCATCGCCCTCGGCATGATCGCCTACACCGTGCTGAAGGCCGCCACCGGGCGCTTCAAGGAGATCAACCCGATCATCCTCGTGCTCTCGGCCATCTTCCTGCTCAAGCTCCTCTTCCTGTCCGCCTAGCCTCAGTGGCTGCCTTCCACGGAGTTTCCATGTCCAAATTCGCCCTCGCCCTCGTGGCCCTGGTGGCCCTGCCCGCCGCCGCCGCCGACTGGAGCGACACCTTCATCGGCTACCGCACCGGCACCCAGTTCCGCGAGCCCGGCATCGACGGCACCGTGAAGAAGAACATCGTCCAGCTCGGCCACGTCAGCGGCTGGGCCTACGGCACGAACTTCTTCAACGTGGACATGCTCATGTCCGACCGGAACGACCCCACCGCCAGCGGGAACAGCGGCGCCAACGAGGTCTACGCGCTCTACCGCGGCTCCCTGAGCCTCGGCAAGCTCACGAAGACCGACCTCGGCTTCGGCCCCGTGCGCGACATCTCCCTCACCGCCGGCTTCGACTTCAACTCCAAGGACAACGCCTTCGCCTCCAAGAAGCGCTTCCTGGTCGCCGGTCCCACCTTCAACTTCAAGGTGCCGGCCGGCTTCTTCGACCTGGGCCTCCTCGCCTGCCACGAGCAGAACTACAACGGCATCGTGGGCCGGTCCGTGGACTTCAAGACCACCTACTACCTCACCGCCGCCTGGGGCATCCCCTTCCAGATGGGCGAGGTGGGCGCCGAGTTCAAGGGCTACGCCAACTACGAGGGCGCCAAGGGCAAGGACGGCTTCGGCATCGAGACCAAGCCCGAGACCCTCGCCAACTTGACGCTGATGTTCGACATCAGCCCCCTCTTCGGCACCAAGAAGAAGGTCTACGTGGGCCCCGGCTTCGAGTACTGGAACAACAAGTTCGGCGGCCCGAACAACGACGGCCCCGCTCCCGCCACCAACAAGCGCGTCACCGCGCCCATGGCCCAGCTTCAGATCCACTTCTGAGCCATTCGGAACCAACGGAAAGGGGGCCCCGCCGGGCCCCCTTTTTCGTTCAGGCGACAGGCTTCAGCCCAGGAGCTTCGCCATCATCTCGGAGTGCAGGTTCCAGTGGAGGAAGCCCGCCAGACCGAAGACAAAGCCGATGCCGGCGAAGACTCCGGCCACGGCGAAGAGCCACCGCTTCCGGGTCAGGGCGGTGACCCCCGCCAGCGCCACGGCCACGCTCAGGCAGGCCTCGGCGAGGTCGAACTGGTCGTCATGGACGTTCATGGCGTCGTAGTCCTTGGCGGCCTGCTCCGCCTGCGCCTTGATCTGCTCCTTCTCCTGCTCGTATTTCCTGCCGGCCGCTTCCTGAGCGGCGATCCGGGCCTCCACCTTGGCGCGCGCCTCCGGCTTCAACCCCGGGCTCATGTCGAGCTGGACCTTCAGCATCTCCACCGCGTTCTCGGCGATGTGCTGCTTGGTGCTCTTGCTCTGGTAGTAGGCCCACTGGTCCACCGCCTTGGCCTGGGACTGCTGCATGGCCTGGACGACATTGCCGTCCTTCACGTTGCACAGGGCCATGAAGGTGGCCACCACCGCCACGAAGAGGGCGATGAACCCGTTGAAGCGGCTGTCCCGCGCGTGGTCCTGCACCTCATCCTGGATCGGGTCGAGGGTCTCGGGCATGGCCGCCTCCTTGAGGCCCCCAGTCTAGGGCAAGGCCTCCCGCCCGCCGAACCCGTCCACCCCCACCCCGACCCGCTAGACTATCCCTCGCGCGCCTATAGCTCAGGTGGATAGAGCAACGGCCTTCTAAGCCGTAGGTCGCTGGTTCGAGTCCAGCTAGGCGCACCAAGTGCGCCTAGCTGGACTCGGACCAGCCCCAGCCGCACAGATGCGGCCGGGGTCCAGCGTCGAGTGGGATCGTGGAGACAGCGCGGGGCGCTGTCGGAACGAGACCGGTGATCGGTGCAGCCGAGCACAGTTCGAGTCCAGCGTTAAATGGGTCGGCGCCCACCCGAGTGCCCAGCTGGATCCGGGCCTGCGAGCTCAGGCCGTGTGAAGGCTCTTCAGGTAGCCCGCCATGGCCAGGTCCGACTCGCAGATGTGGTGGTCCAGCCACTCCCCGACCAGGGCCACCGCCTCCGGGCCCAGCTCCTGGCCCTTGGCCCGCCGGTACTGGAGGTCGCGGACCCGGAGGACGAGGTCCTGGTGCTGGTTTGCGTGGACGATGCGCCCAGGGAACCCGGCCTCCTTCATGAGGGTCTCTTCGGTCTGGCAGTGCTTGATGAGATGCCGCGCCACGAAGGCCAGCCCCTCGTCCAGCTGGTCCTTCGGGGCTCCGGCGGCAAGTTCGCCGCCCAGCCGGGCCAGCGCGTCGAAGAGCTCCCGGTGCTGCTGGTCGATGGGCTCCAGTCCGGTTTCGAACTGTCGGCGCCAGCGCACGAGCGGGCACGCGCGTCGAAGGGCAGGGGCGGGATCCACCCGCAAAGAATACCAGAGCATCGTGAAGCCCGCGCCCGGACGGGGGCCCAACCTCCGCCCGTCGGCCCCATCCGCCAGGGAAGATTGGATAAAATCATCCTCCCATGCCCGCCCCCCCACCCCTCTTCCTGGATCCGGATCTGGCCCGCTTCATCACGGGGGGCGTCTCCATCAATGCGGGTTCGGGCAGCGCGGAGGGCCTCCCCAGCCTCTGCCTGGCCTTCGGCTGCCGCGTGGATTCCGGCACGAACCGCCTCACCCTCTTCTTCGCCGCGCCCCAGGCCGTGGACCTAGTCCGGGACGCCACGCGGAGCGGGGCCCTGGCCGTGGTCTTCAGCGAGCCCTCCACCCACCGCACCCTCCAGATCAAGGGTGGGGACGCCCGGCTCGCCCCCCTTGGCGAGGGCGATCTCGCCTGCGTCGAGGCCTACCGCGCGGCCTTCGCCCAATGCCTGGTCTTCCTGGGCTTCACGGAAGTCATGGTCCGGACCCTGCTCGACTGCCCCGACGAGGCGCTGGTCGCCCTGACCTTCACGCCCTCGGCCCTGTTCAACGTGACGCCGGGGGCCCAGGCCGGAGCGCCCCTGATCCCGACCCCACCCCGGGCGCCGGGGGCCGCATGATCCCCGTCCGCGCCCTCCGCGACTGCCTGGACGGCATCATCCCCGGCGTGGTCTCCACCTGCGCGGCGGATGGCACACCCAACGTGGCCTACATGTCCCAGGGCCAGTACCTGGACGACCAGCACCTGGCCCTCTCCTACCAGTTCTTCAACCGCACCCGCCAGAACCTCCTGGCCAACCCCCGGGTCACGCTGGGGCTCATCCATCCGCAGACGGCCCAGCAGTACCGCCTCCACCTGGTCTACGAGCGCACAGAGACCCATGGGCCCGTCTTCGAATCCATGAAGGCCAAGCTGGCGGGCATCGCATCCCACACGGGGATGAGCGGGGTGTTCCGCCTGCTGGGCTCCGACATCTACCGCATCGAGGGATCGGAAGGGGTGCCGGGGAGCACGCTGCCCGCCCCGACTCCGGCGGTGGATCCGCTCCTGGCCCTGCGCACCTGCATGGCGCGCCTGCCCCTGAGCCCCGATGCCGAGTCCCTCCTCGATGCGCTGCTGGACGGCCTGCAGGCCCACTTCGCCATCGAGCACGCCCTGGTGATGATGCTGGATCCTGGTCGGGGCCAACTCTACACCGTGGCCAGCCGCGGCTATCCGACCTCGGGCGTGGGATCGGAGCTCCCGGTGGGTGATGGCGTCATCGGTGTGGCGGCCCGGGAGCGGGTGCCCATCCGCATCTCGCACGTCACCTCCGAGTACGCCTACGGCCTGGCCATGCGCGAGGGGGCCGAGCGGCAGGGCCTCGGCGACCGGCTGGAGACGGAGATCCCCTTCCCGGGCCTGGCGGCCCCCGGCAGCCAGCTGGCCGTGCCCATCCCCGGGGCCCACGATCCCCTGGGCGTGCTCTTCGTGGAGAGCCCCACGGAGATGCGCTTCACCCACGCCGATGAGGACGCCCTGGTGGCCCTGGCCACCCAGGTGGGAGGCCTCTTCCGCCTCTTCCTGGCGGAGCTGGAACTGGGTGAGGAGGGCCAGCCCGCCTCGGCCCGGGAACCACGGCCGGATGGGGTCCCCCTGCGCGTGCGGCACTACGCCGCCAACGACAGCGTCTTCCTGGGGGACGACTACCTCATCAAGGGGGTGGCGGGGAACATCCTCTGGACGCTCCTGCAGGATCACCAGGCCTTGGGACGCACCCAGTTCAGCAACCGGGAGCTGCGCGCCGACCCCCGGGTGCGCTTGCCGGACCAGAGCGACAACCTGGAGGCCCGCCTCGTCCTCCTCCACCGCCGCCTGGCGGAGCGGCGGGCCTGCGTGCAGCTGGAGAAGACGGGCCGGGGCCGCTTCCGGCTGCTGGTGGCCCGGCCCCTGGAGCTGGAGGACATGGACCCGGGGACCTGACCCCAGACCTGCCATTTCTTAAAACCTTCTTAAAGGCTTGCTAATTCTTTCTTAAGGGTGGAAAAAACAAATAAACCGTTCGTCATCGGTGGCATATATCCCTCATCGGGTTTCGAGTCCCGACCTTCCTGATGAGGCACACCATGACCCTGAACCGCTTCCTCCCCCTGGCCGTCCTCGGCCTCCTCTTCGGCGCCGGCCCGGCGCAGGCCGCGGCCCCCGCCCAGCCGAAGCTCATCCAGCGCGGCGCCTACCTGGTCTCGATCGCGGGCTGCCACGACTGCCACACGCCCCTGAAGATGGGCCCCAAGGGCCCCGAGCCGGACCTGACGCGCCTGCTGTCCGGCCATCCCGACTCCCTGAAGATGCCGCCGGCGCCGAAGCTGCCCGAGGGCCCCTGGGGCTGGGCCGGCTCCCTGACCATGACGGCCTTCACCGGGCCCTGGGGCGTGAGCTACTCCGCCAACCTCACCCCGGACAAGGAGACCGGCCTGGGCAGCTGGACCGAGGCCCAGTTCCTCCGGATGGTGCGCACGCGCCGCCACCTGGGCCAGGGCCGCCCCATCCTGCCCCCCATGCCCATCCAGAACCTCCAGCTCGTCAGCGAGCCGGACCTGAGGGCCATCTTCGCCTACCTGCAGTCCATCCCCGCCGTCCACAACCGCGTGCCCGCGCCAGTCGAGCCGGCCGCCACGCCCATCCCCATGCACTGAGCCGGACCTCGCCATGCGCGCCCTTCTCCTTCCGGCCCTGGCCCTGATGCCCCTCCTGGCGAAGGCGCCGGCCCCGCCCCGCCTGCTCTCCCAGACCGGCCTCTACGCCGCACCGGGCGTGGTGGCGGCCCGGAACCTGGCCTATGCGCCCCAGTACCCGCTGTGGACCGATGGCGCGGCCAAGGCCCGGTGGATCCACCTGCCGGCGGCCATCGACGGCCGCGACGAGGCGGGCTGGGTGTTCCCCGTGGGCACCAAGGCCTGGAAGGAGTTCGCTTTCGGGGGCCGCAAGGTGGAGACGCGCCTGCTCTGGAAGACCGGGCCCAGGACCTGGGTCTTCGCCAGCTACGCCTGGAACGAGGCGCAGACGGACGCCGGCCTCGTGCCCGAGGGCGGGCGGCCGGACGCCGCCGAAGTGGCCCCGGGCCTGCGCCACGCCATCCCTTCGCGGATGGACTGCCGGGATTGCCACGGCCAGGAGCGGGTGGAAGTCCTGGGCTTCACGGCCCTCCAGCTCTCCCCGGACCGGGATCCGAACGCCCTCCACGGCGAACCCCTGCGGCCCGGCCTGATCACCCTGGACGACCTGGTGGCCCGGCGCCTCCTGCGGGGCGCCCGGCCGGACCTCCTCACCCGGCCGCCCCGCCTCGAGGGCGATCCCGCCACCCGCACCGCCCTGGGCTACCTCCAGGCCAACTGCGCCACCTGCCACCGGGCGGACCGGCCCATCCCGGGCCTGGGCCTGGACCTGCGCCCCACCCATGTGTTCCGCACGGCCCTGGTCCCCGGCAGCTTCCCCGTGCCCGGCCAGCCGGACAGCCGCATCCTCAGCCCCGGCCACCCGGAGCGCAGCGCCCTGCTCCACCGCCTGGCCTCGCGCAACCCCGTGGCCCAGATGCCCCCACTGGGCACCGTGCGCGTGGACCAGGCCGCCGTGGATCACCTCCGCCGCTGGATCGCCGACCTCCCTGTCGCCCCGTCCCACTGAACCTCAACCCCCTTCCCTGCGAGGTCCCATGACCCCTTCTGGAACCGTGTCCACCCGCCTGGACCTGCTCGCGGCCATGCTGCGCATCCGGGCCTACGAAGAAAAGATCGTGGCCTTCCACGCCGCGGGCCCCTTCCCCAATGTCTGCACCTCCGTGGGGCAGGAGGCCGCCGCCGTGGGCGTGGTCTCCGCCCTGCGCGCCGAGGATCAGATCCTCACCAACCACCGCAGCGCCGGCCACCTGCTGGCCCGGGGCGCCGACCCCGGCCGCATGCTCGCCGAGGTCATGGGCCGCAGCACAGGCTACTGCCAGGGCCGCAGCGGCACCCTGCACATCTCCGTGAAGGAGCTGGGCGTGGTGCTCACCTCCACCATCGTGGGCGGCGAGCTGTCCCTGGCCCCGGGCGTCGCCCTGTCGCGGGCCATGCTGGGCGGCGAGGGCATCGTCGTCTGCTTCTTCGGCGACGGCGCCGCCTGCGAGGGCATCTTCCACGAGTCCCTGAACCTGGCCTCGGTCTGGAACCTGCCCGTACTCTACGTCTGCGAGAACAACCAGTGGCAGGCCTTCGTCCACCGGAAGGAGACCATGGTGGGCGACCATGTGGCCCCCTGGGCGGCGCCCTACGGCATCGACAGCCTCACCGTGGATGGCAACGACGTGGAGTCCGTGCGCAAGGCCGCCCTGCACGCCGCCGCCCAGGTGCGCGAGACCCGCCGGCCCTTCCTGCTGGAGGCCTGGACCTACCGCCAGCGCGGGCACATGGAGCCCCACGACCAGTCCTACGTGGACCCCGCCGAGCTCGAGGCCTGGATGGCCAAGGATCCCATCGCCCGCCTCGAGGCCCGCCTCCTGGCCGACGGCGAGTGCACCACCGCCGAGCTCGAGACCCTGCACGCCGAGGCCCGCCGCGCCATCGAGGAGGCCGCCGGGTTCGCCTCCGCCTCCCCCTATCCCGACCCTTCCGACCTCGCCACCGGCGTCTACGCCTGAGGAGCCGACATGACCCAGATGACCTTCCACGACGCCGTCGACCAGGCCCTCCACGAGGAGATGGCCCGCGACTCCCGCGTGCTCATGTTCGGCGAGGGCACCGCCACCAAGCGCAAGGGCCTGCTCAAGTCCTTCGGCTCCGCGCGCGTGCGCAACACGCCCCTGGCCGAGGGCATCATCGCCGGCACCGCGGCCGGCGCGGCAGCCACGGGCCTGCGCCCGGTGGTGGATCTGCTCTTCGCGCCCTTCCTCTGCTTCGCCATGGATGAGCTGGTGAACAGCGCGGGCAAGCTGCGCTACATGTCTGGCGGCCAGTTTTCCTTCCCCATGGTCGCGCTGGCCATGACTGGCGGCGGCTGGAGCGTGGGCGCCCAGCACAACCACAACCTGGAGGCCTGGTTCGTCCACGCCCCGGGCCTCAAGGTGGTGATGCCGTCCACGCCCGCGGACGCCAAGGGCCTCATGAAGGCCGCCATCCGCGACGAGAACCCCGTCCTCTTCTTCGTGGACATCGGCCTGGCCTTCACGCCCGGCGAGGTGCCCGAGGGCGAGGCGACGATCCCGCTGGGCCAGGCCGCCGTCCGCCGCGAGGGGACGGGGGTCACCCTCATCTCCTACGCCAAGACCGTGCACACCTGCCTGGCCGCCGCCGAGACCCTGGCGGAGCAGGGAGTCTCCGCCGAGGTGATCGACCTGCGCACCCTCAAGCCCCTGGACGAGGCCACCATCCTGGCCTCCGTGCGCAAGACCGGGCGCGCCGTCATCGTCCACGAGGCCAGCCGCCTCTGCGGCGTGGGCGCCGAGGTCGCGGCCCTGATCTCCGAGCAGGCCTTCGAGGCCCTGCGGGCCCCCATCGTCCGCCTCACGGGTCCCGACGCCCCGGCCCCTGCCAGCTACCCCCTGGAGCAGGCCTTCGCCCCCCAGGCGGCAGGCATCGTGGCCGCGGCGAAGGACCTGGTCACCCGGACCCTGGAGGCGGCGCCCATCTGGTGAGGAGGTTCGGAGCTCGTGCCCGCTGCCGTTCCACCGGCGGCGGGCCTCGGGAGGCCAGCCTCAGTGATCCACTGATCCAGGATGCAGGATGGGCCCCAGCGACAGGAGGATCCGGTAGAGCCGATTGCCGATTCCGAGCAGATCACCGTGGCAATCGCGCGTCTCGTTGGTCTTGGGGTTGTAGTGGGCCAGGAGGCGGCCGAAGGGGCACCGAATCCCCTTCTGCTAGTGGTACTCGTCGAAGACCTCGGCATCATCCTCAGGGATGAGGTCCCTTGGGGGCGTGTGGCCTCCATAGTCTGGAACCACCTCCGCAGGTTGGACGGCCCACGGGGCCGGGGAGACCCGGCGCGTGGCGCCGAGTCTATCCCTAGGGGAGGTAACTCTCGGCGGCCTTCGAGTCGGTAGTCCCGCCATTGCTCCCCGGCACGGGCTCGATGCCACCTAGGGCAAGCACGCCCTTGCCTGGCACCAAAACCGCAGCCTGTTTCGCCCGAGCCGTATTGAGGCCTCCCGTGCTCGACCAGGCCCCGGTCGCCGGGTCGTAGAGTTCCGCGCTAGTGGTGGGACTTGAGCCGCCTACGACCAGGACTTTCCCATCGGGCAGCAAGGTGGCTGTGTGTCCGTAGCGGGGCGCGGCCATCGCCCCTGTGGTGGACCAGGTGCCCGTCGAGGGGTTGTAGAGTTCCGCCGTCGCGAGGGTTGTCTGTGTATTGCTCCGGCCTCCCACCACCAAAACCTTGCCGTCCTGCAACAGGGTGGCTGTGTGCTGAGACCTATACCCCAGCAAGTCACCGGAAGGGACCATGGCATTTGTGGCGGGATCGATCAGGTAGGAGGTCTTCAGAGGACTGATCTGTCCCACGAGCATCGTATTTGTGCCACCGCCAGCGACCAGGATTCGGCCATCCATCAACCTGGTGGCTGTGTAAGCGCCAATACCCTCGGACCATACAAACTGGATAGGGCCCCAAGAATTTGTGGATGGATCATAGATCACGAAGCCTTGAGTCGAGAACACGACGACCCTCCCGTCGAGCGTGCTGAGGGGTATCGAGAAGAACACAGCCTGGTACCCGGACTGGGTCCAAGTCAGGTTCGACGGATCGAAAATCTGGATGTTGGTAGGCCCAGCGATCGTCGTCCCACCAACCATCACCTTGCCATCTGGCAACACGGTGGAGGCCAAATCGCGGAAGCCGAGACCCATGCTGCCCGCAGGGCCCCACTGGTTCGTTGCGGGGTCGTAAATCTCTGCAGTCGCGATAGCGGCCCAGGAGCCATCGCACCCGACCACCAGGAGCTTCCCGTTCTGGAGAACCGCCGTGGTTACCACGCTGCGCTGGGCGGCCATGCTGGGCAGGGTCGCCCAATGCCCGGAGGCCTGGTTCACGGTGATCCTCAGGGTCGCCTGGGTCATGCCGGATGCGTTCCGGGCCGTCACCACGTAGTCGGCAGCGGCGGCAGGCTGATTCGGAGTGCCAGTGATGACGCCGCTGGAGGTGTTGAGGCTCAGACCATCCGGGAGGGTCGGCGTGACGGAGTAACTCGCCACCGGCCCACCACCGCAGGTTGGCGTGTTCGACGGTACGGCAGTGCCCTGGAGGTAGACCGGGGTGGGTGAGGAGTAGGAGAGCGATGAGGGGGCGGCTACCGCCGGGGTCTGCCCTCCCCCCCCACCACCACCACAACCCAGGAAGAGGCTGCTTACAGCCAGAAGCGAGCACAAGAACACTGATCTCATCAGGGGAAGTCCTCGAAGTCATGTCGTGAAGGCTGGATTCTAACAAACACCCTGCGGGTCTTCAATGCGAATTGCCGAGCCTGCTACTTCCAGGAGCCCGCCCTGTCCAGCGCTTCCACCTCGGGCTAGATCCGAGCCTTAGATCGGACTTCGTTCGTGGCCTTCTCGAAGGGCTTCATCTTTTGGTGGGGGGTGCCCTAGCAGGTCTCCACCACAAGGCGGTTCACGCGGATGACTTCTGGTGCTGTCTCGTTCAAGGCCCGCCCGAAGCTTTTCCAGGCTCCCCAATGACCAGGAGGGCCCCACGCCGTAGCAGAGTGGTGCGACCCCCAAGGTGACACCTGCAACAAATTGAACCGCCAAGGCGCCGTTGTCAGAGCGGAATCTGGATTCTCCACAACCAGGAGGTTCACCCAATACTCGATTGGCGCATCGATCGAGCGAACCTTTCCGTGCCCTGGCTCGGCGAAGTAATGCAAGGTCGTTCACGAGCGTATGAATAGTGTATGAATAAGGCCCGGCATTTGCCGGGCCTTATTGTCAAATGATTGATTCTATTTGGTCGGAGCGGCGAGATTCGAACTCGCGACCCTCTGCTCCCAAAGCAGATGCGCTACCAGGCTGCGCCACGCTCCGATGGGTCCAGTCTACTTACTTTCCGCCGATGGCGACGCTGCGGAGGTTGAGGCCGGCGCGCTGGAGGTCGAAGATCTTGGAGGCGAGGCCCACCATGAGCTGGATCTCCATGTCCTCGCGGCCGCGCTTGGTGGCGCCGGCGGGGGGTACGGCGATGAGCTCGTTGGGGGTGCGGGTCCTGGACCAGGCCAGATCCATGGCGAACGAGACCTTCTTGTCCTGGCTGGTCAGCTCGCCGGCCACATGGGACATGAGGCCGTCACCGCCATAGCCCAGGCGGAGCCAGCCCGGCCCCTCCATGCCCCGGCTGCTGTTGGAGAGGTTCACGGCCTGGAGTTTGTTCCCGGCGCCGTAGCTGAAGTCCATGCGGGTCTGGACGCCCTGCTCGTCGTTGCGGAAGTTCACGCGCTGGGGCATCCGGGTGGCCTTGTCCACCAGGATCTCCAGGCGGCCCCGCTTCCAGAAGCCGAGGCTCTGGGCCATGCTCTGCTCCCGCCGCTTGGCGTCCCAGGGCTTGGTGGGGGCGTCGAACACGAGGCGCTGGAGGGTCCGGCCGCCGCTGGTCTCCTCCCCGGCCAGGCTCGCCTTGAAGGTCGGGGCGTCGATGTAGACGGCCTTGATGTCATTCAGGGTCTGGCGGAACCAGGCCATGTAGGTCCGGGGCGCGTCGGAGGGGGGCAGGTCCACGCGGGTGGTGTAGGCGTTCTGCTCCTTGCTGTAGAGGAAGCCCCGGGTGCCGCGGCGAGTGTAGAGCAGGGTGCCGAAGTCCCCGGCCAGGTCCGTGCGGAAGTCGCCGTTGGCGAAGTAGGTGCCCTTCACCCGCAGGTTGGCTTGGCCGCCCTGGCTGTTGCCCTTGACCTGGCCCTGGCTGAGGCTGTCCACCTTCTGGTTCACCGCGGCGCCGCTGAGGCCGATGCCGAGGGTGCCCTGCATCTCCACGGAGGTGATGCCCTGGTAGGGCTGGCCGAACCAGCCCGCGTCCACCGCGTCGAGCACCTGCCGAAAGGCCTGCCGGGCCGAATCGGCGGTCGGATCCACCTTGGCGGTCCGGGGCGCCGGCTTGGGGGACGGACCCTGGGCAGGCAGGAGGGAAGCACTGAGCAGCAAGGGGAGGAGGGTGGAACGCATCAGAATCTCCTGGTCATGAACGGGAGTGCCGGGGAGCGGGCCGGGGTTCCGGCCGTTCCTTGGCGAAGCAGGCCCGGCAGAGGGCCTTGGCGGGATCCTCAGGAATGAAGGGGAGGTATTCCTGGGCCCCGCAGGCCGCACAGGTGATGTGGGTCAGGACCCGGGCGGCATCCTTGCCCCCCTTCCGCTTGTAGGTGAAGGAGCGGCGGTAGCAATCGGGGCAGAGGTAGAACTTCTGGCCGGTTTCGACCTTGAAGTGCAGGCCGCACTCGGCGCAGATCTTCTCCCGGGGGGCCTTGGGGTCCGGGGGAGGGACGGGGGCCCGCTTGGTGAGGCGGACGGCAGGTTTGGCCGCGGAAACCTCCGGCGTCGGGCTCCCGGAGGCAGGGTCGTCGGAGGGTTTCAGCCCTTTGATCATCGTTGATAGTCCTACTGCGGCCCGGGCCGGAAGGTTTAGGGTACCGCAACCAGATCCCGCCTGCGAGTTCCGGTCCTGGCGGGGTGCTGGCATCCTGGGCCCATGCCTTCTTGTTCCGATCTCCTCGAGCCCCTGCGCCGCGGTGAGCCGCGGGCCCTGGGTCGGGCCATCTCCTGGATGGAAAATGGCCACCCGGAGGCCCGGCCGCTCATGGCCCGGCTCTGGCCCCATCTGGGCGGGGCATCGGTGATCGGCATCACAGGCCCGCCGGGGGCCGGGAAGAGCACCCTCACGGACCAGCTGGCCCGGGCCCTGCGGGCCGAAGGCCAGAAGGTGGGCATCCTCGCGGTGGACCCCACCTCGCCCTTCAGCGGCGGCGCGATCCTGGGCGACCGCATCCGCATGCAGCGCATCGCGGCCGACCCCGGCATCTTCATCCGCAGCATGGCCACCCGCGGGGCCCTGGGCGGGCTGGCCCGGGCCACCCAGGACGCCATCGACCTGCTGGATGCGGCGGGCTTCGCCACCATCCTCGTGGAGACCGTGGGGGTGGGCCAGGATGAAGTCGACGTGGTGAGCTGCGTCCAGACCTGCTGCGTGGTGCTGGTGCCGGGCATGGGCGACGAGATCCAGGCCATCAAGGCCGGCATCATGGAAGTGGCCGACCTCTTCGTGATCAACAAGGCCGATCGCGACGGGGCCGACCAGGTGGAGCAGGAGCTGACGGCCATGAAGTCCATGGCCGCCACGCGGCCCTGGGACCCGCCGGTGTTGCGCACCATCGCCCAGCAGGGCGCGGGCGTGGCGGAGCTGCTGGCCCAGGTGCGGGCGCACGGCGCCTGGCTCCGGGCCCACGGGGGCCAGGCCCGGAAGGCCCGGGAGCGGGCCCGGTTGCGCTTCGAGTCCCTGCTGGCCGAGGCCGCCCTCCGCCGGGCCCGGGCCCAGGCCGGCCCCGCCCGCGTGGAGGCCGCCATCCAGGCCATCGCCGACCGCAGCCTGGACCCCTACACGGCCGTGGCCGAGATCCTCGGCGAGGGCTGAGTCCGGCGGCGGATCCCTGCCGCTCAGGCCTGGGTGATGATCCCGTAGAGTTCCGGCCGGCGGTCCCGGAAGAAGCCGAAGGAGGCGCGGTTCCGGCGGATCTCATCGAGATCCAGGTCCGCCGTGATGAGGCCGGTGTCCGTGCGGCCCAGCTCCGCCACCTTGTCGCCGCGGTGATTGGCGATGAACGAATGGCCGTAGAAGGTCTGCCCCCCCTCGGTGCCGATGCGGTTGGCCGCCACCACAGGCACCACGTTCGACACGGCGTGGCCGATCATGGCCCGCTGCCACAGGTCCTTCGTATCCAGCTCCGGGTTCTCGGGCTCGGTGCCGATGGCCGTGGGATAGAGCAGGATCTCCGCCCCCATGAGCATCATGGCGCGGGCGCACTCGGGGTACCACTGGTCCCAGCAGATGCCCACGCCCAGCTTGCCGAAGCGGGTCGCCCACACCTTGAAGCCCGTGTTCCCGGGGCGGAAGTAGAACTTCTCTTCGTAGCCCGGGCCGTCCGGGATATGGCTCTTGCGGTAGACGCCGAGCAGGGCGCCGTCCGCGTCCACCATGGCCAGGCTGTTGTAGAAGGCGTGGCCATCCCGCTCGAAGAAGGAGACGGGGAGCACCACGCCCAGCTCCTTCGCCAGGGCCTGGAACCGGGTGATGGTGGGATGACCCGCCACGGGCCGGGCCCAGTCGAAGAAGGCATCCTTCTCCTCGCGGCAGAAGTAGGGGCCCTCAAACAATTCCGAAGGCAGGATGACGTGGGCGCCGGTGGCCGCGGCTTCGCGCACGAGGCCCTCCACCTGGGCGACATTCTGCTCGAGGCTGTCTGTGAAGGCGCACTGGAGGGCGGCAATGCGGACGAGGTTCGCCGGCTGGCTCCTGGATTCGCTCATCGTACCTCCGGCTGCTGCTGGGTGATGCAGTGGAAGGCGCCGCCCCCGCTGAGGATGGCCCGGGCGGAGCGGCCCACCACGCGATGGTTCGGGAAGAGCCGCGCCAGGGCGGCCACGGCTCCGTCATCGTACGCCGTCCCGTAGATGGGCACCACCACGCTGCGGTTGCCGATGTAGAAGTTCACGAAGCTGGCGGGCATCAGCTCGCCCTCCTCGTCCCGCACCACGCCCGGCGAGGGGATGCGCACCACTTGGAGCCGCCGGCCCCGGGCATCGGTCATGGCCGCCAGATCCGCGGCGAGGCGGTCCAGGGTGGCCGCGTTGGGATCGCTGGGTTCCCGGGCCTCCATGCAGACCACCACGCCCGGCGCCACGAAGCGGGCCAGGGTGTCGATATGGCCATCGGTGTGGTCATTGAGCAGCCCCTCATCCAGCCACAGCACCTTTTCGGCGCCGAGGCCGTCGGCCAGGGCCGCCTCGAGCTCCGCCTGGTCCAGTCCGGGGTTGCGGTTGGGGTTCAGCAGGCACTGGCGGGTGGTCAGCACGGTGCCTTCACCGTCCACCTCCACGGACCCGCCCTCGAGGATCCAGGCATGATCGACGCGGGGCACCCCGCTGAGCGCCGCCACCCGGCCCGCCACCCGGTCGTCGCCGGGCAGCAGGTACTTGCCCCCCCAGCCGTTGAAGCCGAAGCAGGCCGCGCGCAGGGTGTCCGCGCCCTGCCTCACGAAGATCGGCGCCGTATCGCGCAGCCAGATGTCGCCCACGGGCACCCGGTGGAAGCGCACCTGGCCGAGCACCGGGGCCAGGGCCGCGCCCGCCTCGGCTTCGGCGGCGGCGTCCTGCACCAGGACCTCGAGGGCCTCGCCACCCTCCTCGGCGATGGCGAGGGCGAGGGCCCCCCACTCCGCCTGGGCCAGGGCGAGGTTCTCCCGCCAGAGGTGGCCGTGGCTGGGCCAGGCCAGCCAGCAGGCACTGTGGCGATCCCACTCGGCAGGTTGGCGGTCGGTCGGTCGGGACATGGCGGAAAACCCCTGGGAGGACGATGCGGCTCCCGGTGGGAGCACCCTCCAGTTCAGCAAAAGGGCCTTCTCCCGTCGAGGCTTATTGCTCGGCCCCAAGCCTTATTTGGTGCGATGACAGGAATTCCCCGGAGGGGTTCCATGCCGCTTATCATGATGCCTCACCCCCGGAGCCTCCATGTCCCTGATCCGCGCCCTTCGCGCTGCGCTCGTCACGGTCACCCTCCTCGGGGGGCCTCCTCCGCCCGAGAAGGCGGTCCTCGGGCAGGCGGCGGTGCGCGCGCACTACACGAAGCGCGAGGTCCAGATCCCCATGCGCGATGGCGTGAAGCTCTTCACGGCCATCTACGCGCCCAAGGACACCAGCCGGACCTACCCCATCCTTCTCCAGCGCACCCCCTACAGCGTGCATCCCTACGGCGCCGACGCCTATCCGGAGCACCTGGGCCCCTCGGAGCCCTTCCAGACCGAAGGCTTCATCTTCGTGTACCAGGATGTGCGCGGCCGGATGATGTCCGAGGGCGAGTTCGTGAACATGCGCCCCCAGCGCGCCGTCAGCGGGGCGGCCGTGGACGAGAGTACCGACACCTACGACACCCTGGACTGGCTGCTGAGGCATGTCGACGGGAACAACGGCCGCGCCGGCCAATGGGGCATCAGCTACCCCGGCTTCTACTCCGCCGTGGGCATGCTGTCGGGCCATCCGGCCCTCAAGGCCGTCTCGCCGGAGGCCCCCATCGTGGACTGGTTCGCGGGGGATGACTTCCACCGCAACGGCGCCCTGTGGCTGCCCCACGCCTTCAACTTCATGGTGAATTTCGGAAAGCCGAGGCCGAAGCCCACCGCGGAGTGGTCCAAGGCCTTCCACCACGGAACCTCCGATGGCTACGCGTGGTTCCTGCGCCTCGGCCCCACGGGCGACACGCGGCAGTACACCAAGGACGTGGCCTTCTGGAACGAGATGCTGGACCACCCGACCTACGACGCCTTCTGGCAGGCCCGCAACCTCCGTCCCCAGATCAAGGGGGTGAAGCCCGCCATCCTCACCGTGGGCGGCTGGTTCGACGCCGAGAACCTGTACGGCGCCCTCCAGGTGTTCCAGACCCTGGGCCGCCAGAGCCCCGCCACGGACAGCCGCCTGGTCATGGGCCCCTGGTTCCACGGCGGCTGGGAGCGCAGCAAGGGCGACCACCTGGGGCCCGTGCAGTTCGGCGCCGACACCTCCACCTGGTTCCAGACCGAAGTCCTCTTCCCCTTCTTCATGCAGCACCTGAAGGAAGCCAAGGGACCCGCCCTGCCCAAGGCCACCGTCTTCGAGACCGGCGCCAACCGCTGGCGCCAGCTGGACGCCTGGCCGCCGAAGCAGGCCCGCGACGCCCGGCTCTACCTCGAACCCGCCGGCCGCCTGGCCTTCACGCCGCCGCCGGCCGACGGCGGCGCCGACGCCTTCCCCTCGGACCCCGCCAAGCCCGTGCCCTTCGTCGAGCAGGTCGCCATCGGCATGCCCCGGGAGTACATGACGGCCGACCAGCGCTTCGCCGGCCGCCGACCGGATGTGCTGGTGTACCAGACGGAACCCCTGGCCGAGGACCTGACCTTCGCCGGTCCCCTGCGCCCGGAGCTCTTCGTGGCCACCACGGGCACCGACGCCGACTGGGTGGTGAAGCTCATCGATGTCTATCCGGACGACTTCCGGAACCCGGATTTCAGGGAGGACGGTTCCCCCTGGGACCGCACGCCCAACCCCATGGGCGGCTACCAGCAGCTGGTGCGCGGCGAGGTCATGCGCGGCAAGTTCCGCGACAGCCTGTCCACCCCGGCGCCCTTCGTCCCCGGCCAGTCCACGCGCGTCGCCTGGTCCATGAACGACATCTTCCACACGTTCAAGAAGGGCCACCGCGTCATGATCCAGATCCAGAGCACCTGGTTCCCGCTCATGGACCGCAACCCCCAGGTCTTCATGGACATCAACCAGGCCAAGGCCGCCGACTACCAGAAGGCCACCCACACCGTCTTCCACGACGCCGCCCGGCCCAGCAGCCTCGGGGTGGGGGTCCTGAAACCCTAGCCCTTCCACCCCTCCAGCACCCGGAACCGGCTGCCCATCAGGTCGGGCAGGGTGAGTTGGAGCAGGTTCTCGGTGCGCTTCATGCGCTCCGGGGCGGGCAAAGCCATCCACCCGGCGCCCCACTGGTCCAGGGGGGCGTGGGTGCGAATCCATTTGCTCAGCTCCATGTGGCCGAGACCGGAGAATCCTTCGCATTCGAGCAGGGCGGCCAGCCGGGTGAAATCGACATCCGCTGTCAAGTCGGCCTCGCCCAGGTCCTCGTGCCAGTTGCCGTCCACGCTATGGGCCTTGAAGCGCCGCAGGTCCGCGCCCTTGGCCAGCAGGCGGTCGGCGGATTCGCCGTAGTCCACCGCCAGGAAGAGGCCCGCCTCCAGGGGCGCCGCCAGCTCGTGGACGAGGCCCGGCAGGCCCTCGCACCAGATGCTGCCGTCCCGGACCTCCAGGCCATCGGTCTGCGTCGCGAACCAAGCCCCGGCCTCGCCGGGGTCCGCGGCCTGCCACTGGGGACCGGCTGCCGTCAGCACCTCGCGAGTCCAGCGTTCACCATCCCAGCGCCAGGGCTGGGCGGGCAGGGCATCGAAGAGTTCGTTGCTGAACACGGCGCCGGTGAACGGCTCCAGCGTGTCCCTTTCGGCGGCGAAGCGTGCGCGCTTCGCCGCGAGGAAAGGCGCCAGGGATTCCTCCGCGGCCCTTCTGGCGGCGGGATTGTCGTCGCGGTGGACGTAGATCAGGGCCTCCGCGAAGGGGCCCGTCACGGCGTTCAGCACGTCGCGGCCCAGCCAGCCGCGGCCCGCACCGGGCTCCAGGGCCGTGAAGGTCGCCGGCCGGCCCAGGCGTTCCCATGCGGCCTCCAGACGCAAGGCGAGGGTCTGGCCCAGCAGGGGGCCCAGGTCCAGGGCCGTGTAGTAGTCCTTCCCGTCAAAGCCCCAGGGGCCTTCCTGCCGCCGGTAGTAGCCGTGCTCCGGGTGGTAGAGGCCCAGCGCCATGACCTCGGCGGCGGGCACGGAACCCTCCCGGAGGCGGGTCTGCAGGAGGTCGTTCAGTGGATTCACGGCTTCTCCGGGGATTTCCTGTCCAGGGGCCACCGCTCCAGCAGCACGGGCAGCAGCCACTGGGTGAGGAGCAGGGCCAGGGCCACGCCGCCCAGGCAGGCGAGGCCCAGCCCCCGCAGCCCGCGGTACCCGCTGAAGACCATGCCGCCGAAGCCCGCGAGGGTGGTCCCCGCGCACACGGCGTTCACCCGGGCCACGCGCTGGGGGGCATCGACCTCGCCCCGGGCGCGGTGGAGAAGGTTGAAGGCCGTGTCCACGCTGACGCCCAAGGCGATGGGGATGGCCATGAGGGACAGGAACGTGAGGGGTTCGCCGGCCCAGCCCAGGGCGCCCAGGGCGCCGGCCTGGCTGGCCAGCAGGGGCACCAGGGCGAACAAGGCGAAGCGCAGGCTGCGGCCGAAGATGGCGATGACGGCGAAGATCCCCGTCAGGGCCAGCAGCACGGCCTGCTGGACCGCCTCCCGGGCGATGCCCTTCACCACCCGGAAGAGGGGCTGGGTGCCCACGAACCGCCCGCCCGCGGCCTCGACCTCCGGGGTGAGCCGGAGGAGGGAGGCCTCGTCCAGCCGGATGGGCACCGTCAGGGCCGGGGCCAGGGAAACCGGTGCCCGCTCGTGATGGAGGTGGTCCCAGAGGTTCCACCGGCGTGCGGCCTCCGGCGGCTGGGCGGCCCGGGGCAGCAGGGCCTGGAGGGCCCGCACTGGCTCGCCCGGATCAGCCGCCGCCAGGGCCAGGGCCGACAGGGACCCCTCCAGGCCCGCCGGATCCAGGCCCGCCCGGGCCGCGGCCTCCAGCACCTGGCGGCGCCAGGTCTCGGAGCCCAGGGTGTGGCGCAGTTCCGGATCCATGGCCTGCCAGTCCGGCACCGGGAGGCCCGCCTCGCGGAGGATGGGGCTCAGCCGGTTCCAGCGGGCCGGGAGGCGATCGGGATCTTCGAGGGGAATCTGGAGGGCCAGGGGCTGGAGGCTGGCGCCGAGGGTCTTGGTCAGCCGCGTCTGGAGGGTGAGGGCGGGGTTGCCCTGGGCCCGGAAGCGGCGCAGGTCCTCCTCCCAGCGGGTGCGGGGCGCGCCCAGCAGGGCCAGGACCAGCAGGCCCAGGGCCGCCCAGGGGGCCCAGGCTCGGCGGTGTGGCAGGGGCGGCGGCGGCCCCGGCGCAAAGGTGCCCTTGCCGTGATCCAGCCAGAGCAGCAGCGGGGGCATCACCAGGAAGGTGGCCGCGAGGCAGGCCAGCAGGCCCAGGCCCGTGGTGAGGCCCAGGTCGCGGATCCCGGGGAAGGGGGCGAAGGCCAGCGCCAGGAAGGCCAGGGCCGTGGCCAGGGCGCCGGCCACCACGCCCGGACCCGTGCCCAGCAGGGCCGCGCGCAGGGCCCGGGCCTTGATCCGGCCCGCCCGGCGCTCCTCCCGGTAGCGGCTGAAGAGCAGGATCCCCACGTCATCGCCCACGCCCAGCAGCACGGCGCCGAAGCCCGCGGCCATGAGGTTCACCCGGCCCAGCATCCAGCCCGTGAGGCCCAGGGCCCACACCATGCCGATGAGCAGCGGTCCCATGACGAAGCCGTAGCCCGCGAGCGTCCGGAAGCCCAGCCAGTACACCAGGCCGATGAGGACGAAGCTGAGGGCCAGGCTGAGGAGCACCTCGATCGTGAGCCGGTGGGATTCCCAGGCGGTGATGGCGTGGGCGCCGGTGACCTGGAGGGGGAACGGGCGCTCCGCCTGCGGTCCGAGCGCAGCCTCGGCATCCTTCAGGGTGGCGGCCCCGGGCAGGGGGCCCTCGGCACCCCGGCCCAGCCAGGTCAGGGCGCGGGTGGTGGCCTTTACCTCGGTCGCCGGAAACCCCGCCACCAGGGGCAGCAGGACGAAGCGGCCGTCCTTGGTCTCCAGGTACCCGGTCCGCATGTGCAGGGAGAAGGCCCGGCCCAGGGCCTGGGCCTTGGCCATGCCCTCCCCGGTCTGGGGGGCCAGATCGCGGAGGCCCAGGGGATCGAGCCGGGCCAGGGCCGCGGGCAGGGGCTCGGGCGAGGCCAGGCTCCGGGCCGTGGCCACCAGGCGCCGCCGGACCTCCGCCGGATCCTTCAGCGGCGCCAGGCGGTCCCCCAGCCAGGCCGGAGCCAGGGCGTAGAGGGTCTCGGTGGTGAGGCGGCTCACGGCGGCGTCACCCTCGGTGATGGCGCCCACGGCCAGGAGGGCCGGCCAGGGGCTCACCCCGCCGGGGCCCGGCACAGGCACGGGATCCGACAGGCGGCCCTCGGCGGCCAGGCCGTTGAGGGGAAGGTTGCCACCGGTGAGCAGGCGGTCCACCAGGCCCTCGGCCCAGGCGCGGCGGGCCTCCAGGTCGGCCTCGTTCCCTTCGGCCACCAGCCAGAGCAGCTCCTGCTGGCCGACCCCCGCCTCCAGGTTCGCCCGCACGGCGGGGTTCTCCGCCGGCAGCAGGCTCATGAGATCCAGGGCGCGCTCCACGCGCAGGGTCCCCCACCCCAGCAGCAGGGTGAGGCCGGCCGTGAGGAGCCAGAGCCCCGAGGACCGGGACAGGTGCAGGCGGAGAAGGCCGCGCAACAGGGCTTTCATGCGCCTAGCCCCGCTCCATGCGCTCGATCCAGGGTTTCAGGGCGGGCACCATCTCCACGCGCTCGGCGCCGCGGAGCCGCTCCAGGAGGCTGCTGTCCTCCAGCCGGGCGAGGGGATGGTTCTCCCGGCGGTCCAGAGCTTCCGGGGGACCGGCGGAGGTCAGGATGGTGGGCAGCTCTTCGCTGTACCGGTGGTCCAGCAGCTGGGCCAGGGCCTGGGCGACCCGGAGGTCCGAGTCCATGCGGTCCCAGTCGTCAAGGACGAGCAGGGGCTGATCCTGGAGGGGCTCGATGAGGTCCCGCACGCTCTGGAAGGTCTGGTTCTGGTAGCTCCGGATGTCGTGGTAGACATCCTTGATGGACTGGCTGAGGGTCCGCACGGGCACGAAGCGGCCCCCCCGACCCGTGCGCTCGGTCCAGGCCCGCAGGGCCGCGGCGGCGAGGGTGCTGCGGCCGCTCTGGGCGGGACCGTGGATCCACCACAGCTCCCAGCCGTGGCGGAACTTGTGCTTGCCGTTCGCGGCCCAGTGGAAGAGGGTGTCCGCCCCGGCAGGACGGATGCCGTGCTCCGGGCGGCGCTTGAGGGCCGCCAGGAGTTTCACGAGCTCCTCGCGGCCCTCCAACTCGCCCACCTCCTCGGCGGGCCGGGCCAGCAGGTCCTCCAGGTCGGCCACGCGATCCAGCAGGGCGCGGGCGTGGCAGGCCTGGACGTTGTTCCACCACTTCCAGAACCGGGCGAAATCCGCTTCGCGGTAGCGGGCGGGCAGGCCCAGCGTCTCCGCATCCGGCGCCACCTCGGCCGTGCAGCCGCAGACCAGCACCGGCTTCTGGGGATCGGGATCGAAGATCAGGCCCTGCCCCTGGCAGCGTGGGCAGTCGGGACGGCCTTTCATGGCCCGTCTCCGCCGCGGAGGAAGCCGCCCAGCACTTCGCGGCGCCGCTCGCGGATGCGGGAGAAGGCGCGCTCCTCCAGCTGCCGCACCCGCTCCCGGGAGATGGGCGGGTCGAACTGCTTGCCGATCTGCTCGAGGGTCAGCGGATCGTGACCGCCCAGCCCGAAGTGCAGCGCGATGATCTTGCGTTCCTTCTCGCTGAGGGTGGCCAGGCTGGCCTCGATCTGCTCGAGGAAGGCCTCCTGGTCGAGGGTGTGCATGGCGGAGGGTTCCACCTCCTGCTCCAGGCTGTCGCCCACGGTGAGGTCGGAATCGCCCAGGCCCTGTTCGGTGGACACCGTGGAGGTGGTCTGCTGGAGCAGCTGCAGGCGCTCCACCTCCTCCACGGTGAGGTTCGCGGCGGTGGCGATCTCCTGCAGCATGGGCACCCGGCCCAGGGACTGGCTGAGCTTCTGGGTGACCCGGTTGAGCTGCACCAGGTGGCCTGCCACCTTCTGCGGCAGGCGGATCTTGTTCCCGTGCTCGGCCAGGGCGTGGAAGATGGCCTGCCGCACCCACCAGGATGCGTAGGTGAGGAACTTGTTCTCCCGCTCGGGATCGAAGCGCTTGGCGGCCTCGATGAGTCCCAGGTTGCCCTCACTGATGAGGTCCAGCAGGTCCAGGCCCATGCCCTCGAACTTCCGCGCCTCCTTCACCACGAAGCGGAGGTTGCCCTCCACCAGCTTGCGGAGGCCTTCCGGATTGCGGTCGTTCTGCCACAGACGGCCGTTGATGCGCTCCTCCTCCGCCGTGAGCAGCGGCAGGTGGCGGATCGAGTCGAAGTACTTGTCGAGCGAACGCTCTTCGAGATGCCGGAGGGGCACAGATCACCCAGGGAGAAGGATCAGCATAGCAAGCGATCCGCACCCCAAGGGCAACTGCGACCTGCTTCAGCGCTTGCGCAGCCCGTGGGGGGTGAGTTTCACCAGACCCGTGCCCGACGCCGGGCGGGGCACGTCCTTCACGCCGGCGGCCTCCAGGGCCTGGGCCAGGCGCTCCAGATCCTCCTGCATGCGGTTCAGGCGGTCCCTCAGGGTGAGCACCACCTCCACGCCGGCCAGGTTCACCCCCAGGTCGCGGGTCAGGTTGAGGATGAACTCCAGGCGCTCCAGGTCCTCGTCGCTGTACAGGCGGGTCTTGCCTTCGGTGCGGCTGGGCGCGAGCAGGCCCTCCCGCTCGTAGAGCCTCAGGGTCTGGGGGTGCACGCCGTAGCGCATGGACACCACGCCGATCATGTAGGCGCCGAGCCTTGGGTCCTTAGCCATGATGCTGCCCTCGCTGCTTGTGCACGTCCGCATCGTTCAGCTCCGCCAGCTCGCGGAGGAGCTCCTTGCTGCGCTCATCCTGGATCTGGGGCGTCACCACGGCGACTTCCGCGATGAGGTCGCCCCGCTGGCTGCCCCTGGGGATGGGCATGCCCTGGCCCTTGAGGCGCAGCCGGGCCCCGGTCTGGGTGCCCGGGGGGACCTTGATGGTCTGGTGGCCTTCGGGCGTGGGCACCTCCACCTTGGCGCCCAGGGCGGCCTCGGAGAAGCTGACGGGCAGCTTCACGTAGAGGTTCGGGCCCTTGCGCTCGAAGCGGGCATCGGGCTCCATGCTGATCTGCAGGTAGAGGTCGCCCGGTCCGCCGCCGCGGCGGCCCGCCTCGCCCTTGCCCGCCACGCGCAGCCGCGCGCCATCCTCCACGCCCGGGGGGATGGCGATGGTGACGGTCTCCTGGCGGGGATGCCGGCCGGCGCCGCCGCACTCGGAGCAGACCGGCGCGCGCGTGCCCCGGCCCTGGCAGTCGGGGCAGGTGCGGCCGAAGGACAGGAAGCCGGAACCGCCGCCCACCTTGCCCTTGCCGTGGCAGGTGCGGCACAGCTCCTGTTTCTTGGCGGCCTCGCCAGTGCCGCGGCAGGCCATGCAGGGCTCGGAGCGGTTCACGCGCAGGCTCAGGCGCGTGCCCTCGAAGGCCTCCCGGAAGCCCAGGCGCACGGAGTGGACCAGGTCCTCGCCGCGCTCGGGCCCGTGCCGCATGGGCCGGCCCCCGAACCCCGCGAAGATGTCCTCGATGGAAATGCCTCCGCCCTGCTCGAAGCCCGGGGGGACCTGGGCGCCGGGGCCGTTGGGATCGCCGTAGGTGTCGTAGTTCTTCCGCTTCTCGGCGTCCGACAGCACCTCGTTGGCCTCGGTGAGCTTCTTGAACTCCGCTTCCGCCTTGGCGTCGCCGGGGTTCAGATCCGGATGGTGCTTCCGCGCCAGCTTCCGGTACGCCTTCTTGATGTCCTCCTCCGAGGCCGTTCGGGGGACGCCCAGGATCTTGTAGTAGTCGGGGTGGGACATGGGTTTAGTCTAAGGCACTAAGATTTGATTCGCGAAAAAAAGGGAGAGGCCGGATTCCCTCCATCCGCAGTTGTTGATCCGAGGTTCCCGGCTCGGATTGCTGCGCGGATGGGCGACACGACCTGCGAAAGACGGACGCAGGGCGGACCATCGCAGTCGGAGGTTCCGGGCCTGTGGGTTCAGCGGGGCCGGGGCGTGAACGGACTGGGAATTAACGGGACGACTCGTGGACACCCAGGATCAGGATGGCCACCACTTCATGATTCCGCATGAGGCAGACCCCGCGGGGGATCTTGCGAAAGGTCAGCACAGTCCCGGCCGGTGGCACAGAACCGTACGTGGGTTCCTTGGAGCGATACTTCGCACTCAACGGGGTCCACCGATGGCCGTACGGGTCGTCTGGATCCAGATGGACCAGCGATTCGGGTGCCTTGGATTGGATGAACCCCTTCTGGTCTGTCCAACTGAGGACCTCATCTCCCGCTTGGTACAGGGACCGAAATTCGAGGAAGGCCGCGTGTCGAGCGTCAGACGCTTTCACCTCGGCCTCGAGTTCTTCCCATTTGACATCCGGCTTGATGGGCTGACACACCACGTATTGCGGAAACTCCCGGAGGAAGGGTTTTTCGTCTTTCTTCATCACGTACATCTGGCTTGAGGCGGCTTCTGAGCCCGTTGGATCGGGGCGCTTGCAAGAAGGCAGCAGAACAACGCTGAGTGCAAGAAAGGTGATTCGGGCTCTCGGTTGCATGCACGACCTCCCCGTATTATATGGTTTTGATGGTGCCATTATTGCCCATATATCGAAGAGCTCAAGGACAACCTGGGACACCAGATTCTTGCTGGGTCCTGGCACCACGTGCGGCGACTCGGCGGTCGGCTACACGTTAGCCGCCTGCTTGCGCTACAACCTGTCAAATACCGGAATCCGGGCTCCGCAGAACCTCTGCGCAAGGGCCGGGGAGGCTGCGCTGCACAGCCCCCCCGGACAGAATCAACTCACCACTTCAGCGTCAATGACGTTGTCGTCGCCCTTCTTGTCGCCGGGCTGGGCGCCGGGCGCGCCGGGGGTGGCCCCGCCGTCCTGGGGAGGCTCCTGCTTGTAGAGGCTTTCCGCCAGCTTGTGGCTCTTGGCGGTGAGCCCCTCCAGGGCCTTCTTGATGCGCTCCTGGTCCAGGCTGGCCAGGGCGGCCTTGGCCTCGACGATGGCCTCCTCGGCCTCCTTCTTGTCGGCCTCGGGCAGCTTGTCGCCGCTGTCCTTCAGGAGCTTCTCCACCTGGTAGACCATCTGGTCGAGGTGGTTCTTCTCCTCCAGCAGGGCCTTGCGGGCCTCGTCGTCGGCCTTGTGGGCCTCGGCGTCCTTCACCTTGGCGTCGATCTCCTCCTTGGAGAGGCCGGTGCTGCCCGTCAGCGTGATGCTGGCGTCCTTGCCCGTGCCCTTGTCCTTGGCCGTGACGTGGACGATGCCGTTGGCGTCGATGTCGAAGGTGACCTCGATCTGCGGCATGCCGCGCGGCGCGGGCGCGATGTTGCCGAGGTGGAACTGGCCCAGCAGCTTGTTGCCCTCCACCACGGGGCGCTCACCCTGGAACACTTCGATGTCCACGCCGGGCTGGTTGTCCACGGCGGTGGTGTAGATCTCGCTGCGCTTGGTGGGGATGGTGGTGTTGCGCGGGATGATGACGCTCATCTGGCCGCCGTTGGCGTTGATGCCCAGGCTGAGCGGCGTCACGTCCAGGAGCAGCACGCCCTTCACGTCGCCCGCCAGCACGCCCGCCTGCACGGCGGCGCCCAGGGCCACGACCTCGTCGGGGTTCACGCTGTGGTTGGGGTCCTTGCCGAAGATCTGCTTCACCAGCTCCAGCACCCGGGGGATGCGGGTGGAGCCGCCCACCATGATCACTTCGTCGATCTCGTGGTGGGCCAGCTTGGCGTCCTTCACCGCGTTCTCGCAGGGGCCCTTGAGCTTCTGCAGGATGGGCTCGATCATCAACTCGAACTTGGCGCGGGAGAGCGTCTGGTTGACGTGCTTGGGGCCGCTGGCGTCCGCCGTGATGTAGGGCAGGCTGATGTCGGTCTGGGTGGTGCTGGAGAGCTCGATCTTGGCCTTCTCGGCGGCCTCCTTGAGGCGCTGCATGGCGTCGGCCTGCTTGCGGAGGTCGATGCCCTCGGCCTTCTGGAACTCGTCCGCCAGCCAATCGATGATGGCCTGGTCCACGTTGTCGCCGCCCAGGTGCGTGTCGCCGTTGGTGGACTTCACCTCGACCACGCCTTCGGAGACTTCGAGGATGCTGATGTCGAAGGTGCCGCCGCCGAAGTCGAACACGGCGATGGTGCCGTCCTTCTTCTTGTCCAGGCCGTAGGCCAGGGCCGCGGCCGTGGGCTCGTTGACGATGCGCTTCACATCCAGGCCCGCGATGGCGCCGGCGTCCTTGGTGGCCTGCCGCTGGGCGTCGTTGAAGTAGGCGGGCACGGTGATGACGGCCTCGGTGACCTTCTCGCCCAGGTAGGCCTCGGCGGCCTCCTTCATCTTGGTCAGCACCGCGGCGCTGATCTCCTCGGGGCTGAGGTGCTTGCCGTTCACCACCACGGCGCAGCCGCCCTTGTCGGCGCGCTCCACCGTGTAGGGGACGAGCTTCTGCTCCTTGTCGGAGTCGGCGTAGGGGAGGCCCATGAACCGCTTGATGGAATAGATGGTGCTCTTGGGCTGGGCCACGGCCTGGCGCTTGGCCGGGGCGCCCACCAGCCGCTCGCTGGTCTTGGGGTTGAAGCCCACCACGGAGGGCGTGGTGTCCGCACCCTCGGGGTTCGGGATCACCTTGGGCTGCCCGCCTTCCATGACGGCCACGCAGCTGTTGGTGGTGCCGAGGTCAATGCCGATGATCTTGCCCATGGGGTCGCTCCTTCTGAGGGTGGCTGTGGGGGACAGGCCGGGCGGCGCCCACCCTGTCCCTCTAGGATAGAGGAAAGAAGTCCCTCGTCAATACGATCTTCTATTTTTGACTCATATTTTCTTCGTGATTGAATAAAATCCATCGGGAGATATGCTGACATCATGACGCTTCGCCCCTGCCCCACCTGCCGCACCCCCACCTCCTGGGAGGGGAACCCCTTCAAGCCCTTCTGCTCGGAGCGCTGCCGGCTCCGCGATCTGGGGGCCTGGGCCACCGAGAGCTACCGCATCCCGGAAAAGCCCCAGGAGGAAGACGGCGAAGGCTGGAGCGGCGAGGGCGAGGGCGACTGATCCAGCCTCAGGCCAGGGCCCGGGCCCGGATCTCCTCCAGGCTGGCGGGCGCCGGATGCAGGTCCCGACTGCGCCCCGCGTGCAGCACCTGGCCGGGCACATCGTGGCCCACCAGCTCCGGCAGGCTGCGGGCGGCCGCAAGGAGCCGCGGCAGGTCCACGGCCACCGGGAGGCCCATGGCCTGGAACATGTGGACCAGGTCCTCGGTGCAGACGTTCCCCGTGGCGCCGGGGGCATAGGGGCAGCCCCCCAGCCCGCCCAGGGAGGCGTCGAAGCACACCACCCCCGCTTCCGCGGCGGCCAGGGCATTCGCCAGCCCCATGCCCCGGGTGTTATGGAGGTGGACCGTCAGCTCGGCCTCCGGGAACCGCGCCCGGAAGGCCCCGCAGAGGGCGGCCACCTGGCCGGGATGGGCCATGCCCGTGGTGTCGCAGAGGGTGATGCCCGCCACGCCCCGGGCCAGGAACCGCTCGGCGAGGCCCAGCACCGTGGCTTCGGGAACCGCGCCCTCCATGGGGCAGCCGAAACTGGTGGAGATCGACACGCTCAGGCCCGCGCCAGTTCCCCTGGCCAGGTCCACCACCTCCAGGAGCCGCGCCGCGGACTGCTCCCGGGTCATGCGGAGGTTGAGCAGGTTGTGGGTCTCGCTGGCAGACATCACCAGGTTCAGCTCGTCCGTCCCCGCGGCGAGGGCCCGCTCGGCGCCCCGCGCGTTCGGCACCAGGGCCGTGTAGACCACGCCAGGGACGCGGCGGATCCCGCGCATGACCTCGTCGGCGTCCGCCAGGGCGGGGATGGCCTTGGGCGAGGTGAAGGAGGTGACCTCGATCTTCGCCAGGCCGCAGAGGCTCAGGGCGTCGATCAGCTCGATCTTGTCGGCCGTGGGGACGAAGCGATCCTCGATCTGGAGCCCGTCGCGGGGTCCCACTTCCTGGATGAACAGCTGCTGGGACGAGCGTGTCTCGAACATCGGATCCTCCTCAGATCACGCCCTTGGCGCGCAGTTCCGTCATGGCTGAGTCCGACACGCCCGCCCGGCGCAGCACGGCCTCCGTATCGGCCCCCAGGGCCGGCGCGGGGCGTTCCACCCGGCCCGGCGTGAGGCTCAGCTTGGGCACGATGCCGGGGACCTCGAGGGACTGGCCGTCGGGCAGGCGGGCCTGGAGGATCATGTCCCGGGACCGGTAATGCGGATCCTCGGCAATGTCCCGGGCGTTGTAGATGCGCCCCGCGGGCACCCGGGCCTCGTCCAGGGCCGCGAGCACCTCGTCGAGCGACCGCGTGGCCGACCAGGCGCCGATGGCCGCATCCAGCTCCGCGGCCCGGGCGGCGCGACCCTCGTTGCCCGCCAGCCCGGGATCCTCGGCCAGATCCTCCCGGCCGATGCGGACCATCAGGCGCTTGAAGATGCCGTCGCCGTTGCCCGCGATGAGGGCGAAGCCGCCGTCCGCGCAGCGGTAGGCGTTGGTGGGTGCGATGCCCGGCAGGGCGCTGCCCGAGGGCTCCCGCACCACGCCGAAGGCGCTGTACTCGGGCAGCAGGCTCTCCATCATGTGGAAGACGGCCTCGTAGAGAGCCACGTCGATGACCTGCCCCTCGCCGCCATTCGCCTTGCGGTGGTAGAGCGCCAGCAGCACGCCGAGGGCGCCGTGCAGGCCCGCCAGGGAGTCGCCGATGGACACGCCCACCCGCACGGGCGTGCGGCCGGGCTCGGCCGTGAGGTGACGCAGGCCGCCCATGGCCTCACCGATGACGCCGAAGCCCGGGCGGTCGCGGTAGGGCCCCGTCTGGCCGTAGCCGGAGATCCGCAGCATCACGAGGCCGGGGTTGAGGGCGTGCAGCTCCTCCCAGCCCAGGCCCCAGCCTTCGAGGGTGCCCGGGCGGAAGTTCTCGATGAGGACGTCCGCCTCCTTCGCCAGGTCGCGGACGATGGCCTGGGCCTCGGGCTGCCGCAGGTCCAGGGCCACGGACTGTTTGTTGCGCGACTGCACCTGCCACCAGACGGAGGTGCCATCCTTCAGCAGGCGCCACTTGCGCAGGGGGTCGCCCGCGCCCGGCGGCTCGATCTTGACGACCTCGGCCCCGAACTCGCCGAGGATCTTGGCCGCGAAGGGTCCGGCGATGAGCTGGCCCAGTTCGAGGACGCGGATGCCGCTGAGGACGGAGGGCTGCATGGAGGACTCGTGAGAGGGGCGGGGTCTAGACCACGCCGAGGATGCCGAGGAGCGCGCCAGCGGCCAGGAGCCAGAGCACGTGGAGCCGCGTGCGCCAGATCAGCAGCGCCGTGGTGGCGGTGAGCAGCCACAGGGGCCAGCCCCGGCCGCCCGCCTGGGAGGCGCGGGCGAGGATCCAGCCGGTGGCCAGCATGAGGCCGATGACGACGGGGGCCATCCCCTGCTTGAAGGCCCGCACCGCCCGGAGGTGCCGGTTCCGGTGCCCCCACTGGGAGGCCAGGTGCGTGACGACGGTGCTGGGCAGGAGGATGCCCGTGAGGGATAGGACCACCCCGGCCAGCGCCAGCAGCGGCCCGCCGGAGTTCATGCCCAGGTTCCAGCCCAGGAGGGCCACGAAGAGGATGTTCGGGCCCGGCGCGGCCTGCGCGAGCGTGATGGAACTGCTGAACTGGGTCTCGCTGAGCCACCGCTGCTGGAGCACCAGGTAGCGGTGCATCTCCGGCGCCGTGGTGAGGGCGCCGCCCACGGACAGCAGCGAGAGCAGGAGGAAGTGGCCGAGCAGCTGCAGCCAGTCCCACCCATGGAGGGCGAGCGGTCCCGGGCCGGCCATCACGGATCCAGCCGGGCGTAGGTGGCCGCACACGCGACGGTGCCGAGTCCGAGCAGGATGAAGGGCATGGGCCAGTGCAGCAGCGCCACCCCTCCGAAAGCGCCCACGGCCAGGGCCCCGCAGGTGGCCCCGCCGAGGGGATGGGCCCGCAGCGCCCCGAAGAGGCGCAGGCCCGCCGCCAGGATCAGCCCCGCGGCCACGGCGCCCATCCCGCGCAGGGCCCGGGCCACGGCGGGATGCCCGCCGAACCGGCCGTAGGCCAGGGCCAGCAGCAGGACCAGCCCCAGCGGCAGCGCGAGCATCCCGGCCATGGCGGCGAGGGCGCCGCGCCAGCCGAAGCGCCGGCCGCCGATGACCAGCGAGAGGTTCATGACGTTGGGGCCGGGCATGATCTGGGCCACGGCCCATTCCTCGACGAAGGCGGCCTGGGTGAGCCACCGCTTCCGCTCGACCAGCTCCCGGTGCGCCACGGCCATCACGCCGCCGAAGCCCTGCACGGCCAGCCAGGTGAAGGTGAGGAAGAGGTCCGTCAGGGACCGGGGCCCTGGTTGATCCTCGGGGAGGGTCTCGCGTTCGGTCATGGTCATCCGCTGGGAACAGGAAGCGTGAGAGGGACCCGCGCCAGACGGGCCCCTCTCGGTGACTGCAACCTACCAGAGGTGCAGCACCTTCCACCAGGCACCGCCGACGACCACCCAGATGAGGATGTTCACGACGCTGACCATGAAGCCGAGGCGCCACCAGGTGCCGATGGGCACGTAGCCCAGACCGAACATGGCCGGGGCGGGGCCCGTGCCGTAGTGGGTCATGCTGGCGTGCAGGTTGGAGAAGAAGCACAGCACGAGCGCGGCGAGCATGGGCGGCGCGCCGAGCGTGATGGCCACGCCGAGGAAGGCCGCATACATGGCGCCGGCGTGGGCCGTCATGCTGGCGAAGAAGTAGTGGGCGTAGAAGTAGGTCACGGCCAGGACCAGGAACCCGAACTGCCAGCTGTGGCCCGCCATGGAGGCGCCCACCACCTTGCTGAACCAGGGGATCATGCCCAGCTTGTTGAGGAAGCCCGCCATCATGATCAGACCACCGGTCCAGATGAGCACGTCCCAGGCATTGTGCTCCTCCAGGACGTCCTTCCAGGTCAGCACGCCCGTGAGCAGCAGCAGGGCCAGGCCCAGCAGAGCCGCGGTGGTGCCGTCGATGCCGAAGGTCTTCTCGCCGATGACCCAGAGCACCAGCACGAATCCGAACACGGCAACCATCAGCCACTCGGCCATGGAAGGCCGGCCCATCTCCTTCAGCTTGGCCGTGGCCATCTCCACCGCCTCGGGCGTTTCGGTGATCTCGGGCTTGTAGAGCTTGTAGAAGAAGAAGGGAATCACCAGCAGGCCCACGAGGCCAGGGACGATGGCGGCCACGAACCAGCTGTTCCAGGTGATGTTGATGCCGAAGTCCGCGGCGAACTTCTGGGTCATGGGGTTGGCGGCCATGGCCGTGAGGAACATGGCGCTGACGATGAGGTCCAGGTTGAAGCAGGTCATGGTGAGGTAGGCGCCGATCTTGCGGGCGGTGCCGTCCTCGGGGTTGCTGCCGTAGGCCCGGGCCAGGGAGCGCATGATGGGCATGATGATGCCGGCGGTGCGGGCGGTGTTGCTGGGCACCACGGGTGCCAGCACGAACTCGGTGGCGGCGAAGCCGTAGGCCAGGCCCAGGGTGCGCTTGCCCAGCAGGCGCATGAAGAAGTAGGCGATGCGCGTGCCCAGGCCCGTCTTGATGAAGCCCCGGGCGAACATGAAGGCCACGATGATGAGCCAGAGCGTCTTCTCGGCGAAGCCGCTGAGACTGTCGCCGATGGGCAGGGTCCCCGTGATGGCCGTGAGGCCCACGCCCACCATGGCCACGGCGCCCATGGGCAGCGGCCTCAGGATGATGCCGAGGATGGTGGCCACGAAGATGGCGAAGAGGTGCAGCCCGCGGATCCAGTCCGCCTGGCGGACCTTCTCGGCCTCGGCTTTTGCCTTGGCGTCCGCTTCCGCCTTCACCTTGGCCTCGGCGTCCGCCTTGGCCTTGGCGGCGGCTTCGAACTTGAGCTTGGCTTCGGCCTCGATGCGCTGGACCTCGAGCTCCCTGGCGCTCGGCTTCTTGGCCGCGGCCGCCGGCTTGGGCTCAGCCTTGGGCTCGGCCGTCCTGGCCTCCACGGGCTTGGGCTTGTCGGCGGGCTTGGCCGCCTTCTCGCCGGGCTTCGCGGCCTTGTCGCCGGGTTTGGCCTTGGCCGCGGCGGCGCCCGCGAACAACTTCGCGTCGGGAATCCGGGCGATCTTCGGCAGGCCGAAGTAGAGGAGACATCCGACGGCTAGGGTGACCAGGAGCTGCATGGGCTTGGCGCCCTGCCAGCCGCGGCCCTTGGGATCTGGGTTCGACATGTTGCTGCCCGCGAGAAAGGGCCGGAGGTCCGGCGCCGGGTTTGGGGATCGGTGGTGCAGTAGGTGCGCTGAGGTGGGCGCCCCCGGTGGCGGGGAACTCGCCGGACCCGGCAGGGCCGGGCCCGGCGGCCGGCAGGGTCCCCGTCATGGGACCCTGCCTCCCCCTGCCATCTAGAGCGCGGAGATCCGCAGGCCGAGGCCGTACTCGGCCTGGCCCTGGCGGGTGTTGATGTAGTAGGCGTCCTTCAGCTTCATGTAGTCGTAGACGGCGTAGGCCTCGATCTTCTTGTTCAGGTGGCGCCGCACAGCGGCGTAGATGGAGTCCTTGCCGCCCATGGTGTAGAAGGCGGCGTTGGCACCGTTGGTGAAGGCATTGGGGATGCCGCCCGTGGCCGTGGCCATGCCCGCGTTCTCGACCCGGATGGACTGGAGACCGGCATACAGGGTCCACTTCGGGTTCAGCTTGTACGAACCGGACAAGGTGTAGGCATTGTCGGAGCGGTCCGGGTGGCCCGTACCCTGCTCGGCGGTGTAGTGGAAGTAGCCCGCATTGATCTTCAGGGCGGGGGTCAGGTTGACATTGCCTCCGAAGGACATGGACTTCTGGGTGTAGCCGGTGGAGGCCGTGGCGAAGGTGGCGCTGGTGGCGGTGCTGCCGGCATTGTTGGCCTGGGTGTAGAAGCCGGACAGGTGCCAGGTGCGGGCGTTCCAGCCCAGGGCGAAGGAGGCGGTGGAGTTGCGGACCGAGGTGTTGGGTTCGTAGTTCAGGTCGAAGGCCGCGCCGAGGCACAGGCCCTCCTCGTTCGCCTTCTTCCACACGATGCCCTTGTCCATGCGGGTCTGGGCGGGGCCGCCGTTGACGGGGCTGACACTGACGCCGCCGGCGTAGTAGACCAGGGACTTGAAGTTGGAGTTGTTGGTCCAGCCGCCCTCGTCGTAGTTCACTTCCGCGTGGTTGAAGGGGTCGCAGTAGATCACGGCGAAGTCCCGGGCCAGGGTGTTCTGGCGGCCGATGGTGATCTTGCCGAAGGACTTGCCGCTGATGCCCACCCAGGCATCGCGGTTGAACAGGGCGTTGCTCTTGCCCTGCTCACCGTCGTAGAGGAAGTACTCGCTCTCCAGCTTGTAGATGATGTCCAGTCCGTCGACGTTGGTCTTGAGCAGGCCCTTCAGGCCCCACCGGTTCCCGCTGAAGAAGGGCTCGCCGATGTCCACCTTGGTCCGGCCATCGGCGGTGGCGTTGGACTTGCCCACCAGGGTCAGGTCGATCAGAACATAGGGGGTCAGGCCCTCGGGGAAGGCCAGGGCGGGGCCCTCGGCCTTGGTGCTGCCCTTCTTCTCCAGTTCGGCGATGCGCGCGTTCTGCCGGGCCAGCTCGGCCTGAACGTCGACCTCCTGGGCGGGGAGGAGGGTGGCCGCGATCAGGCAGGCCAGAGTGCGGAGGTGCATGGGGACTCCTTGGTGTGGGGGATGGGTACAGCGGGATCGAGAGGGATGGGCAGCCGGAGGCCGCCTCCCGGGGGAGGGATCGGGGCGAAGCGGGATGGTTCACTGGAAATCTAGGAGCCCAACCTTTCAGCCCGCTTTCAGCGGCTCCGGATGTGCGTACGGTCACGCGGGACCTCCGACCCGCCCCGGTGCGATCATCCTGGAAGACCCATGAACCCGGTCCGGAGCCGCCATGACGCGTCCATCCAGATCCCTTGCTCTTGCCGCTGTCCTGCTGGCGGGAGCCGCTTGGCCCGGCCGCGCCGCCGAGCGCATCGTCCTGATGGTGGGCGGCATCGAGAAGATCATCTATCTGCCCGTGAAGCTGGCCCAGCAGCTGGGCTACTTCGAACAGGAAGGCCTGACGGTGGAGGTCCGCAGCGAATGGGCGGGCGTCCGCGGGGTGGACATGCTCCTCGTGGGCGGGGCCCAGGGCGTGGTCGGGTTCTACGATCACACCGTCTACATGCAGACCCAGGGCAAGGCCGTGGTGTCGGTGGTCCAGTTCTCGCAGGCTCCCGGCGAAGTGGAACTGGTGTCCTCCCGTCTGCCCAGGGTGCGCACCATGGCCGACCTCGGCGGCCAGACCCTCGGCGTCACCGGGCTCGGCTCGTCCACCCAGTTCCTCTCCCGCTACCTCGCCCTGTCGGCGGGGCTGCGGCTGAACCAGGTGACCTTCAAGCCCGTGGGCACGGGCGATTCGTTCATCGAGGCGATGGCAGGCGGGGCCATCGGCGCCGGCATGACCACCGAACCCACGGCCTCGCGGCTGCTCGCCAGCGGCAGGGCGCGGGTGCTGGTGGACCTCCGCACGCCGGAAGACACGGCCAGGGCGCTGGGTGGCCCCTATCCGGCCTCCTGCCTCTACATGCAGACGGCCTGGGTGAACCGCCACAAGCCCGAGGTGCAGAAGCTCGTCAACGCGCTGGTGAAGGCCCTCCGCTACATCCAGGGCCACACGGCGGCCGAGCTCGCGGCTCATGTCCCCGCCGACTACTACGGCCAGGATAAGGCCATCTACATCAAGGCCCTGGCGCGCAGCAAACCCATCTTCATCCCGGACGGGCGGATGCCCGCCAACGGCCCCGCCAATGTCCTCCGCATCCTGACCCACACGGAGCGCTCCCTGCAGGGGAAGGCCGTGGATCTCGCCAGCACCTACACCCTGGAATTCGTGAACGCCGTCAAGTGACCCTCCCCGGAACCCACTGCCCATGAAACTCCTGCTGGTCGAGGACAACCGCGCCCTCTCCGAGTGGCTGGCCCGGACCCTGCGGGCGGACAAGTACACGGTGGAGTGCGCCCTGGACGGCCTGGAGGCGGATGGACTCCTCCGTACGGAGGTCTACGACCTGGTGGTCCTGGACCTGGCCCTCCCCGGCCTGGATGGCCGGGAGGTCCTCAAGCGCCTCCGGAGCCGGCGCAATGCCGTGCCGGTGCTGATCCTCACGGCCTTCGACGCCACCCGGGACCGGGTGGAGGGCCTCGATTTCGGGGCAGACGACTACATGGTCAAGCCCTTTGAAGTGCATGAGCTGGAGGCCCGCATCCGGGCCCTGCTCCGGCGCGTCAACCAGCAGAAGGACCCGGTGTTCGCCTGCGGCTCCCTGGTCTACGACAGCAACCGCCGCGAGTTCACCCTGGCGGGCGCGCCCCTGGCCGTGACGCCCCGGGAGCACGCCGTGCTGGAGGTGCTGATGATGAAGGCCGGGAAGACGGTGAGCAAGAAGGCCCTCGCCGAGAGCCTGTACTCCCTGGACCAGGACGTGAATCCGGACGCCATCGAGATCTACGTCCACCGGCTCCGCCGCAAGCTCGAACCCGGCGACGCGGTGATCGTGACGCTCCGGGGCCTCGGCTACCTTCTGAAGCCACGCCATGACGCCTAAGAGGTCGTACTCCAAGTCCACCCTCAGCCTCCGGGCCCGCCTGCTGCTGTGGCTGCTGGTGCCCCTGGGCGTCCTCGCCCTCGCGAACCTCGCCCTGGCCCGGCGGGAGGCCCGGTACACGGCCGACATGGTGCAGGACCGCCTGCTGCTCGGCTCCGCGCGCATCATCGCGCAGCAGATCCAGTTCGAGGATGGCCTCCTCGACGTGGCCATCCCCCCGGCGGCGCTCGAACTGTTCCAGTCCAGGGCCCAGGACCGGGTGTACTACCGCATCGCCTCGCCCAGGGGCGTGCTCCTCTCGGGTTATGCGGAGCTGCCGTCCCCGGCCGAGGCGCCCCGGCCCGAGGAGTCGGTGTACTTCCAGGCGGAGGTCCGGGGCGAACCCGTCCGGGTGGTGGCCTACGCCCAGCCTGTGTTCGCAGCTCCCGCGGAGGGCCCGGTGATCATCGAGGTGGCCCAGACCCTCCAGGACCACGACCAGCTGGTCCGCAAGCTCTGGACCACCACCCTGCGCCAGGACCTGTGGACGCTGGCCCTCGCCGGCCTCCTGATCTGGTTCGCCCTGCGCCGGGGCCTGAAGGACATCCTCCGGCTCCGGGACGAGGTGGGCCGGCGCACGCCCGGCTCCCTCGAACCGCTGCAGGCCGGTCCCATGCCCCAGGAGCTCCAGCCCCTGGTCGGGGCCCTCAACGGCTACATCCAGCGCCTGGACGCCCAGATGGCGGTCCGCAGCCGCTTCATCGCCAACGCCTCCCACCAGCTCCGCACCCCCTTCGCCGTACTCCAGACCCAGGCCAGCCACGGCCTTCGCAGCGCCGATCCCGCCCTCAAGGACGAAGCCCTGGGGGCCATGGCCGACGGCGTGCGCCAGGGCACCCGCCTGGTGAACCAGCTGCTCACCCTGTCCCGGGCCGAGGCCGGGACCCTGGCCCACCGCTCCGGCGAGCGGGTGGACCTCGCGGACCTCGCCCAGCGCGTGCTCGAGGAGCAGGCGACCCTGGCCCAGTCGCGGAACATCGACCTCGGCTTCGACCGCCCGGAGGGGCCCCTGACTCTGGCCGCCCCGTCCGCCATGCTCCACGAGCTGGTGGCCAACCTCGTGGACAACGCCCTCTGCTACACGCCCCCCGGCGGCCGGGTCACGCTCTCGCTCCGGACGGCGGAGGGGGGTCCTGTCCTGACCGTCGAGGACAATGGGCCGGGCATCCCCCCCGCCGACCGCCTCCGGGTGTTCGAGCGGTTCTGCCGGCTCGGCAGCGACGACACGCCCGGGTGCGGCCTGGGCCTGTCCATCGTCCAGGAAGTGGCCCGCGCCCTGGGCGCCGAGGTCCGGCTGGGGGATCCCGACGCGGGCCCCGGCCTGGTCGTCACGGTGGCCTTCCCGGCCGGGCTGGCCGGATAGCCGGGGTCCGTGCCCTACTTCGCCTGGTGGACCTTCTTCACCATGTAGCGGGGCCGGTCACGCACCTCCTGGTAGATGCGGCCGATGTACTCGCCCAGCAGGCCGAAGGCGATGAACTGGCAGCCCACGAAGAAGAAGAGGATGGCGAACAGGGTGAACACGCCCTGGGCCGTGCCTTCCGGGTGCAGGAAGCGGTAGATCACCAGGCCCAGGAAGAGGATGAACCCGAAGCCCGCCGTGATGACACCGAACACGCTGAGGGCCTGGAGGGGAATCAGGCTGAAGCTGGTGAGCAGGTCGAACTGCAGGTTGATGAGCTTCCAGAGGCCGTACTTGCTCTCGCCGGCGGCCCGCTCCGCGTGGGCCACGGGCACTTCGGTGATGCGCTTGGCGAAGCTGTTGGCCAGCGCGGGGATGAAGCTCGAGCGCTCCTTGCAGAGCAGCATGGCGTCCACCACTTCGCGACTGTAGGCCCGCAGCATGCAGCCGTAGTCGTGGAGCTTCACGCCGGTGGTCTTGCGGGTGACGGCATTGACGATCTTGCTCGGCATGGTCCGGAAGAAGCTGTCGTTCTCCTGCCGGCCCTGGCGCCAGCCGCCCACCACGTCGTAGCCCTCCTCCACCTTGGCCACGAGCTTGGGGATCTCCTCGGGAGGGTTCTGGAGGTCGGCATCCAGGGTGACCACGATCCGGCCCTGCACCTCGGCGAAGGCCCCGAAGATGGCGCTGTGCTGGCCGTAGTTCCGGTTGAACTCCACCACCTTCACGCGGGGTTCCGTCTTGGCGATGTCCACCAGCATGGCCAGGCTGCGGTCCCGGCTGCCGTCATCCGTGAGGACGACCTCCCAGGGCTTCGCGGGGTCTGCGAAGTGCTCCGCCAGCACCTTGGACAGGCGCGCCCACAGCGTGGGGATGTTCTCCTCCTCGTTGTAGATGGGGATGACGATGCTCAGATAGGGGTCCATGGGCGCTCCAACCCCTCATTCTAGTAGGATCAACAGGTTGCTGGAGTTTCCCATGCCCGAGCCCAAGATCCTGCTGGTGGAAGACGAGCTCAGCCTCGCGGAGGGCATCAAGCTCAACCTGGAGATGGAGGGCCTCGCCTGCACCTGGATCCCCCGGGGCGACCAGGCCCTCAAGCAGATCCTGGCGGAGACCTTCGACCTGGTGATCCTCGACGTGATGCTGCCGGGCATGGACGGCTTCACCATCTGCGAGAAGGTGCGGGAGGCCAAGAACTTCACCCCGGTCCTCTTCCTCACCGCCAAAAACACGGATGACGACCGGGTGCACGGCTTCGAGACCGGCGCCGACGACTACCTGGGCAAGCCCTTCCAGGTGAGGGAGCTGCTCCTGCGGGTGCGGGCCATCCTCCGGCGCGAGGCGTGGTACCGGGGCCGGGAGATGAGCAGCCGGCAGGCCTACGGCTCCCACTGGGTGGACTTCGACAACTACTGCGGCGAGGGTCCCAACGGCCCCTTCCAGCTGGGCATGAAGGAATGCATGATCCTCCGGCTGCTCATGGAGCGGCCGGGCCAGGTGGTGAGCCGCACGGACATCCTGGACAAGGTGTGGGGCGAGGACGCCTATCCCACCAGCCGCACCGTCGACAACTTCATCGTCCGCATCCGGCGGGTGATGGAGCAGGATCCCCACCATCCCCGCTGGGTCCACACCATCCGCAGCGTGGGCTACCAGTTCGACCCGGAAGGGAAGCAGCGCAAGGGCGAGGAATAGAAAAACGGGGCGCATCGCGCCCCGTTTTTCCGGGAAAAAGAGCTACTTGGCGTCGAACTCGCGGCTGCGGGCCAGCGTCTCGAAGGTGGTCATCTGCTCGGCGAGGCTGGCGGCAGGGGCACCCTGCTTGACGTTGGACAGCACCTGGCGCTTCTCCTCGCCCTTGCTGAACTTGCTTTCCGCCATCACGGGCTCCAGCACCGGCAGCAGGGCCAGCTCGCCCGCAGGGCCTTCAGGGGCCTTGGAGGTGGCGATGTCATTGGCGTGGGCCAGCAGGGCGGTACCGGGCGCGGTGCCGAGCCGGCGCAGGTCCAGCCAGCCGAAGCCGGGATCGCGCAGCAGGTCGAGATCCTCGTTCTCGAGCCAGATGAGCAGGGCATTCAGGGCCTTGGTCTGCGCGGGATCCGGCACGCTGCGCAGCTTCTTCTCGCCCTTGACCTCCACCTCCTGGCGGGTGTTGTCGACCCAGGCCTGGGCCCGCTTCACCCACAGGGCGGTGATGGCCTTCTGGTTGGCGAAGCCCTCGGGTGCTTTCGGCCCCTTGGCGGCCTTGGCCTTCTTGCCCTTGGCGGGCGGCTCGGGCGCGGCCCAGGTGGGGGCGGTGGCGTCGACCTTCGCATCGAAGAGCAGGCCCTTGAGCTTGAGCAGCCGGGGCTCCAGGCCCTTGGTGCCGCTCTTGGCGGCGGCCCGGGCCGCCATCTGGAGGTCCTTCCAAGACCCCTCCAGCAGGAGTTTCTTCCCCTCGGCGTCGTAGAGGCCGTGGTTGGCGTGCACCTTCGTCAGATAGGCCTCCACGGCCGGCAGCGCGGCCTGGGCCTTTTCCGGGAGCTCGGCCTTGGCCTTCACCAGGGTCTCCAGCGCATCCCGCACTTCCACCGCCTTGGGGTGGCTGCGGTAGTAGCCCAACTCATGAGCGGAGAGGGCGGCCCGGTGCAGGGTGTAGGCCAGCTTCCGCTGGCTGGGACGGAGCTGATCGAAGGCCTTCGCCTCGGGCTGCGGCGCCACGGGCGCCTCGGCCTTCACCTCCACGGGCTTGGGCTCGGGCGCCTGGGGTGGCGCGGGAGCGGGTGTCGGCTCGGGGGCCGGCGCGGGGGCGGGTGCGGGCGGAGGTACGGGAGGGGGTGTCTGGGCCAGGAGGCCCGATCCCACGATGACTGCCAAAACCCAGCGGCGCTGCATAGGAGGCTCCTCGTTGAGGGTGCGATGAGAGTCCCCATTATGACGCAGGGGGAAGTCTCACGCCTCGATCGGAGTCTCTAGCAGTTGCTCAAGGCTTTGTTTCAGTGGCGCTAGATCGAAAGGCTTACCCAGATAGGGCACCTGGCTCGTTTCCAGGAAGTCGCGCGTCTTCGCGTCGAAGGAATCGCCCGTGGTGAAGAGGATCCGCCGCGTCATGGACGCACGGTGGGCCTGCAGCCACTTGAAGAGGTCCACGCCCGACAGCCCGGGCATGCGGATGTCCGAGACGATCAGGTCGAACTCCCCCGCCTCGAGGCGCTGGATGGCCTCCTCGCCCTGACTGGCCGAGACGACCTCCATGCCCCAGATCTGGAGCGCGTCCACCAGGCACTCGAGCAGGAAGGCTTCATCGTCCACCACCAGGGCCCGGCGGCCCTGCAAGCCCGTGGCCTCGGAGGCGACGGCGGCAGGCGTGGTCTGGAGGGGGAGCTCTAGGAGGAACGCATTCCCCAGGCCCTCCTGGCTCCGCACCGTCAGCCGGCCGCCATGCTGGCGCGCGATGATGTGGGCCACCGGCAGGCCCAGGGCCTCCGGCGTGGCGGCCGAGACGGGATCGAAGAGATCCGCCAGGACGGCCTCGGGAATCGGGGTTCCCGAATCCTGGACCACCACCTGCGCCTGGCCGTCCACCACCCGGGTGGCGATGCGGAGGCGCTTGGCCGGACTGGTGGCCATGGCCTGGAGCCCGTTCAGCAGCAGATTCGTGAGGGCCTGGCGCAGCAGGCACGGATCGAAGGGCGCCTCGGGCAGGTTGGCGTCCAGGTTCAGGTCCAGGGTGGCGCCCATGCGCCGCGCCTTCAGGTCCACCAAGCCCACGGCCTCCTGGATCACCTGGTTCAGCTGGGTCGGAACGCGGGCCGGTTTGGGCGGATTCAACACCGTCTGGAGGGGATCCAGCAGGCTCTGCACCGAGTCCACGGCCTTCACCAGGCGGGCCGCCTGCTCGGCCTGGTAGGGGTCCAGGGCGGATTCTGAAATGAGCCGGGCCTCCAGCAGCACCGGGGTCAGCCGGTTTGCGGCCTCGTGGAAGAGGGTCGGTACCAGCCTCCCGAGGGCCTCGTGCTTCTGGGAGTGGACCAGTTGGTCCTCCAGGGCCTGGGTCTGGCTGGTGTCGCGCATCAGGGCCGAGAGGGCGATGACGCGGTCGTCGGCGCCCCGCACCGGAGCGTAGGTGACGCTGGCCGAGAAGGTCTCGCCCCCCTTGCGGACGCGGATCGTCTCCTTGTCGCGGACCACCTGGCCGCGGCCGACCTGGTGGGTGATCTGATCCAGCTCGCCCACCAGGTGGCTCGGCGCGAGCTGGGAGATGTTGCGGCCCACGATTTCAGGCCGCGTGTAGCCGAAGATGCGCTCGGCCGCCGCGTTCCAGGTGAGGATCTTCCCGTCCGGCGCGAAGGAGATCAGCGCCTCGCCCATGTTCTGGATGAGGCCCTCCAGGTACTTCCGGGTCTTCTGGTTGTCCTGGTTCACGCGCTCCAGCTGCGCGTAGAGCTTGCCCAGCTCCTCGTTCTTCTGCTCCAGCGACTCCTTGGCCTCTTTCAGCTCCGAATAGAGGCGGGCCGTCTCCATGTTCGACTTGAGGGCGTTCTCCAGCAGTTCCTGGGGATCGGCCGCCCGGCCGGGCTGCAGGTCGTCGATGCTCACGCTGCCATGCTTCAGCACCGTCGTGCGCAGCGCCGGGGCGGACGGCTCCTCGGGCTGCGCGGAAGGCTCCGGAGGGGGCGGGAGCTCGTGCAGGGTCGTCCGCACATTGGACTCGATGAGCGCGAGCATCTCGTCGAAGTCCTTGATCTTCTTGTCCAGGTGGTACTTTTTGAAGGTGTAGGCCACCGTATCCCGGGTGATGGCCAGAAAGGTGTCCAGCACCCCCGTGCCCCGGTTGGCCACGGATTCGAAGTAGGGGACGCTGCGGAAATTCAGCCGGCGGTTCATGACGCCCACGGCCATGGCGTCCGGCAGGTCCCGCTTGTTGTACTGGAGGACGAAGGGGATCTGCTTGATGTTCAAGCGGTTGGCGTTGAGGTTGTGGTACAGGTTCGACAGCGAGTCCACGTTGTCCTGCATCTTGGACTCGCTGGAATCCGCCACGAAGACCACCCCATCCGCCCCGCCCAGCACCACCCGGCGGCTGGCGTCGTACTGCACCTGACCGGGCACCGTGTAGATCTGCAGGTGGATGGAGTTCCCGTAGACGTAGCCCAGGTTGATGGGCAGCAGGTCGAAGAAGAGGGTGCGGTCCTCCTGGGTGTTGACGGAGAACAACTCCCCCCGCTGCCGGTCGGAGCACATGGCGTGCAGGGACTGCAGATTGGTCGTCTTGCCCGACAGGCCCGGCCCATAGTAGACCAGCTTGAGCAGGATCTCGTTGGCTCGGGTATTGAACTGAACCATGGGTTCGCCAGGGAAAAAGATGGAGTCAAGCCTAGCATGGGGGCCTGGAAGACAAGGCGCTCCCCAGCTTTACGGCAGACCCCGTGCTAGCATGACCTTTTACACCTTTCCGAGGTTTCCGGCGCGATGACCGTCCCGACCCATGTCGCCGTGATCATCTCGGCATCCCCGCTGGGGATGCGCGAGGCCACCCACGCGGAACCAGCCGGCCGGACTGGACTCTAGGCACGCGATGAGCATCCCGACCCACGTCGCGATCATCATGGACGGCAACGGCCGTTGGGCCGCCCAGCGGGGCTGGCCCCGGATCAAGGGGCACAAGGCCGGCGTGCAGGCCGTGGAGCGCATCCTGGAGACCGCCTCCGACGCGGGCATCCGGCACCTGAGCCTCTACGCGTTCTCCACCGAGAACTGGAAGCGCCCGCCCCAGGAAGTGGCCGCCCTCATGGCCCTTCTCCGCATGTACCTCCGCATGTTCGTCCACCAGCTCACCAAGAAGGGCATCCGCTTCCACCATTTGGGGGCCCTGGCGGGCATGCCCGCCGGCATCCAGGCCGACATGAAGGCCCTGGAGGCGGCGACGGCCGGGAACGCCGGCATGACCTTCCACCTGGCGGTGAACTACGGCTCGCGCCTGGAGCTGGCCCAGGCCGCCCGGCGCTGCGTGGAGGACGGCCTGGGTCCGGACCAGGTCGATGAGGCCGCCCTGGGCGCCCGCCTCTGGACCGCCGGGGTGCCCGACGTGGACCTCCTCATCCGCACCAGCGGCGAACATCGCATCTCCAACTTCCTGCTCTGGCAGTCCGCCTACGCGGAGCTCTACATGACCGACCTCCTGTGGCCCGACTTCGGCCCCGCGGAGTTGAACGATGCGCTTGAGGACTACGCCCAGCGCGAACGCCGCTTCGGGGGGATCTGATGGAACGGACCACGCCCAAGGTGGACACGAAGAACATGTCCGTGCGCATCACCACGGCCCTGGTCTTCGGCGTCTTCTTCTTCAGCCTCCTCTGGTTCGGCGACCGCCCTTGGGCCCCCTGGACCTACCTGGCCGTCATGGCTCTCGCCATCCTCATGGGCGTCCGCGAGATGACCCTCATGGCCCGGGTGCGGGGCTTCAACCCCTCCCTGACCGCGGGAACCCTGGTGGGCTGGGGCATCCTTGCCCACTTCTTCCTGGCCACAGGCGGGCAGGATCCCCTGCCGCTCTGGCTGGTCTTCACGGTCGGGTCCCTGGTGATCCACTTCGGCGCCCTGTTCTTCGACCGGAAGCTGGAGGAGGCGCTGCCGAGCCAGGCCATCACCTGGCTCGGCGCCCTCTACCTGGGCTTCGGCCTGGGCTTCCAGCAGAAGCTGTTCATGCTGCAGGACACCCTGCCCCGGACCGGCAGCCGGCTCATCCTCGCCCTCTTCATCATCACGTGGTTCGGCGACAGCGCCGCCTACTTCGTGGGCACCTTCTTCGGCCGGCACAAGCTCGCGCCCCGCGTCAGCCCCAAGAAGAGCTGGGAGGGCGCCTTCGGCAACCTGGGCGGCAACCTGCTTGGCGCCTTCCTCATGCAGGCCACGGTCTGCCCGAGGTGGACCTGGGTGGACGTGGTGGCCCTGGGCCTGCTGCTGGGCCTCGTGGGCCAGCTGGGCGACCTGGTGGAAAGCACCTGGAAGCGCAGCGCCGGCGTGAAGGACTCCTGCATGGGCGTGAGCATCCCCGGCCACGGCGGCGTGCTGGACCGCGTGGACAGCCTGGTGTTCGCGGCGCCGGTGCTGTTCGCCTATGTGCACTTCGTCCACGGGTTCAATTGACGTGAGGCACCTCGCCCTCCTGGGGAGCACCGGCTCCATCGGCACCTCCACTCTGGACGTGGTGCGGGCGCATCCGGACCGTCTCTCGGTCGTGGCGCTGGCGGGGGGGCGGAACCGGGAGCTGCTGCGGGCCCAGTGCGACGCCTTCCGGCCCCGCTGCGTCTCCGTGGGCACCCAGGCCGATGCCGCGTGGCTGCGGACGAGCCTCTCCTACCGGCCGGAGGTCCACTGGGGTGACGACGGCCTCCTGGCCTGCGCCCTCCAGGCCGACGCCGATACCGTGGTCGCCGCCATCGTGGGCAGCGCGGGGCTGGCCAGCACGGAAGCCGCCCTACGCGGCGGCCGCCGGGTCTGCGTGGCCAACAAGGAATCGCTGGTGGTGGGCGGCGCGCTCATGCACGAGGCGGCGCGCGCGGGCGGCGGCGAGCTGCTGCCCGTGGACAGCGAGCACGCGGCCCTGCACCAGCTGCTGGACAGGCGCGATCCCGCCTCCATCCGCGAGGTGCGCATCACCGCCAGCGGCGGCCCCTTCCGCGATTGGCCCCTGGCCCGCATCCAGGCCGCCACCATCGAGGAGGCCCTCAACCACCCCACCTGGAAGATGGGGCCCAAGATCACCATCGACAGCGCCACCCTCATGAACAAGGGGTTGGAGGTCATCGAGGCCTCGGTGCTCTTCGGGCTCAGCGCCGACCAGGTGGCCGTGACCGTCCACCCCCAGAGCCAGGTGCACGCCATGGTGGGCTTCCACGACGGCAGCTACCAGCTGCAGGTCTGCGCCAACGACATGAAGCTCCCCATCCAGTACTGCCTGCTCTACCCCGACAAGCAGCCCGGTCCGGTGGCCCCGTACCCCTGGGAGGCCGCCCGCGCCTGGACCTTCGAGGCCCCGGACCTGGACCGCTTCCCCTGCCTGGGCCTGGCCTTCGAGGCCCTGCGGGAGGGCGGCACGGCCCCGGCCCTGCTGAATGCCGCCAACGAGGTGGCCGTAGCCGCTTTCCTCCAAGGGCAGCTGGGTTTCTGGGATATCCAGGCCTGCAACCGGGACACCCTGGCCCGGATTCCCGCCCGGCCCCTGGAGTCCCTGCCCCAGGTGCTGGATGCAGATCGGGCCGCGAGGCGTCATGCTGAAGGATGGGTCCAAGCCCGGACCTGACCTTTCGGACATCCATGAACCGCTTCCGCTTGTCCCTGTCCTTCAGCTTCGCCTTCGCCGCCGCCTTCCTCTTCGCCTTCAAGCTGCCCGGGGCCGGATTCTGGGGCCCCGTGCTCATGCTGGGGGGCCTCATCTTCCTCCACGAGGGGGGGCACTTCCTGGCCGCCAAGTGGATGGGCATGCCCGTGGAGGTCTTCTCCCTGGGGTTCGGTCCGCGCCTGTTCGGCTTCAAGTGGCGGGAGACCGATGTGCGCCTCTCCCTGCTGCCCCTGGGCGGCTATGTGAAGCTGGCGGGCTTCAACCCCGAGGAGCCCGGAGCCGACGACCCCTACGGCTTCCTCCAGCAGCCCTTCGGCAAGCGCATGCTCTTCTACAGCGGCGGCATCTTGGCCAACCTGGCCACCACGCTGGTCCTCTTCGCGGCGGTGGGCATCCACCAGGCCCGCGTCACCAAGGTGCAGGAGACCTGGACCGTGGTGGAGCTCGTTCCCGGCGGCGCCGCGGAACAGGGCGGCCTCAAGGTGGGTGACGAGCTGCGGGGCATCGGCGACCTGAGCTTCCCCGGCGCCGAGTGGGAGGCCGCCGTGGCCTACATCCAGGCCCATCCGGACCAGCCCGTGCCCTTCCGCCTCACCCGCGACGGCAAGGCCATGGAATTCCCCCTCACGCCCCGCGCCGAAGGCGGGAAGGGCCGCCTGGGCTTCATGCCCCTGCCCGTGGCCACGCCCCTGGCGTTCCGCCCCTTCCAGGCGGGCGACCTCCTGACCGGCGGCCGCTACGCCGTGGAGACCTCCTGGCGTCTCACGGGCCAGGTCTTCAGCTTCCTCAAGCGGCTCGTCACCTTCCAGGCCAAGAGCGCCGAGGTGGCGGGACCCATCGGCATCATCAAGCAGGGCAGCCGGGCCGCCAAGCACGGCTGGGAGACCTTCCTCTTCATGTGCGCCGCCATCAGCCTGCAGCTGGCCATCCTCAACGCGCTGCCCATCCCCGCCCTGGACGGCGGCCACATGGCCCTGCTGGCCTTCGAGAAGGCGCGGCGGAAGGACCTCACCATCGAGCTGAAGGAGAAGATCCTCACGGGCGGCTTCCTGCTGCTGGCCTCCCTCATGGCCTTGGTGATCTTCCTGGACCTGATGAAGCTGCGGAAATAACGCCTATTCGTCCTTCGGCTCCTTCGGCGCCTCCACCACGACCTTGGCCTTGAGGGCCTGTCCGGCGGCCTCAAGGGTGAGGCCGTACTCACCGGGCAGGACGAAGGGACGGCGGCCCGCGGGCAGGCCGGGCCGCGCGGCCGGGTCCACCAGGAGGTCCCAGTCCACCCGGCCCAGCCCGGCGCCCGCCTGCAGGGTCCAGGTGCGCTGCACGGCGTCCTTGGCATCCCGCAGGGTCAGGGTGACGGCGCCGGCCTGGGCCAGGTGGAACCAGAAGACACAGGGCTCGGGCTCACGGGTGCCGAACCAGCCGGGGCGGTCCTGCTTCCACCAGGCCTGGCCCTTCACCTTGGCGGGCTCGAAGAGGTGGGCGGCCTGGGCGCGGACCTCCGGCGTGAGTTGCTCCAGGGCCCCGATGGGCGCCACGAAGGCGCTGCGGCCGTGGGTCCCCACCACTAGATCCTTCGCCTTGGGCTGGATGGCCAGGTCGTGCACGGGCACATGGGGCAGGTCGCGCCCCAGCACCTCCCAGCGCTGGCCGCCATCCAGGGAGGCGAAGACGCCGAAGTCCGAGCCCAGGAACAGCAGCCTCGGGTTGGCCGGATCCTCGCGGATGACGTTGACGTTTTCCGCCGGCAGGTTGCCCTTGATGGAGTTCCAGGTCGCGCCGTAGTCCGTGGTCCGGAAGACGAGCGCCTCGCTGGCGTCCTGGCGGTAGGCGCTGAAGGTGGCGTAGGCGGTGCCCTCCTCGTGGGCGCTGGCTTCCACCCGCGTCACCCAGCGGTCCCGGGGCAGGCCCTTGTCGGCCCGGTGCCAGGTGAAGCCGCCATCCCGGCTCACGTGGACTTGACCGTCGTCCGTGCCTGAGTAGAGCAGGCCGAAGCGCTTGGGGCTTTCCGCCAGGGTGGTGAGCGTTCCGAAGGGCACGTTCCCGGCCTTCGGATGGCTGGTGAGGTCTCCGCTGATGGCCGTCCAGGTGGCGCCCCGGTCCAGGCTCCGCAGCACCTTCTGGGTGCCCGTGTAGAGGATGTCCGGGCTGTGGGGCGACATCAGGATGGGCGTCATCCAGTTGAAGCGGTGGGGCGTCTCCTTCAGCTGGTGGATGGGCCGGATGGCCGTGCGGCCCGACTTCTCCAGGCGGCTCATGTGGCCGAACTGGCTCTCGGTGTAGATCGTGGTGTTGTCCCGGGGGTCCACCTGCACGAAGCCGCCGTCGCCGCCGTAGATGGCGCGCCAGGTGTCCGTCTGCTGGCTCGGCTTTAAGGGCGTGGCGGGACCCGCCATCACGCCGTTGTCCTGGAGGCCGCCGTAGATCTTGTAGGGTTCCGCCCGATCGGTGGTGATGGCGTAGAACTGGCCCACGGGCAGGTTCTTCACATTGCGCCAGGTGCCGCCGCCGTCCGTGGAGACGTTCAGCCCACCATCGTTGCCCAGCACCAGGCGGCGACCGTCCCGCGGATCGATCCACAGGGCGTGGTGATCGGGGTGCATGACGCTCCAGTCCTCGCCGTTGATGCCCTTGAAGGTGCGCCCCCCATCCTCGCTCTGGATGGCCGGCATGCCCAGCAGGTAGACCTTGCGGTCGTTGGTGGGATCCACCCGCACCTGGCCGAAGTAGTAGCCGTAGGTGTAGGTGAACTGCTCCAGGCGGCCCGAGTGGGTCCGCTTCCAGGTGGCCCCGCCGTCCTCGGTGGCGTACAGCTCCGCCCCGACGATGTCCGTGTCGAACAGGGCCTGGTCCGCGTCGCCGAGCCAGTCCAGCAGGTCCTTCACCTTCACCTTGCCGGCCTTCAGATCCGCCTGGAGGCCCTCGGCCGTCAGGCCTTTGGGATACCCGTTCTCCTTGAGGAAGGCCTTCAGGCGCTTCGGTTCCACCTTGGCCAGCGCCGCCTCGTCCAGGCCCCGCAGGCGCTTGGCCGTGAGGTGCTCCGGATCCTCGAAGGGATCCTGCTCCCCCTCGGGCCGCGGCGTCTGGTTGTCCACGAAGGCGTAGAGCTTCTTCGGATCCTGCCGGCTCTGGGCCAGGCCCATGCGGCCCAGCCCTTCGCCCCCGGGCAGCCCGCCCTCGAGGCGAACCCAGGTCCTCCCGCCATCCGTGGTCTTGAACAGGCCCGAGCCCGGCCCGCTCTCCAGGAAGTCCCAGGGTTTGCGGTCCTTCTCCCAGAGGGCGGCGTAGAGCGTGTCGGGGTCGGCGGCATCCATGAGCAGGTCCGTGGCGCCGGTGCGGGCCGGGGCCTTCAGCACCTGGGCCCAGGTCTTCCCGCCATCCGTGGTCTTGAAGACACCGCGTTCCCCTCCTTCGGTGTAGAGCGGACCCTGGGCCGCCGCGTAGGCCACGTCCGAATTGGTCGGATGGGGCGCGATCCGGGCGATGCGGTGGCTGTCCGCCAGGCCGGCCGCCTGCCAGGTCTTGCCGCCGTCGAGGGAACGGAACACCCCCGCCCCGGCGTACGAACTGCGGCTGGCGTTGGCCTCGCCCGTGCCCAGCCAGATCACCTTGGGCACCCCGGGCGCGCCCCACACCACGGCCACATCCCCCAGGGCGATGGCCGGGCCGTGGTCGAAGAGGGGCGTCCAGGTGGCCCCTTCGGTGTCGGTCCACCACAGGCCCCCCGTGGCGAAGGCGGCCAGCCAGTGCTGGGGCGCCCGGTCATCCACCGCCAGAGCTACCACCCGGCCGCCCTGGCCCATGGGACCCACGTTGCGGAGGGGGATCGCCGCAAAGGGCGTGGTCGCCTCCAGGGCGGTGCGCTGCTCGAAGGCGCCCGGACGGGCGGAGGCTGGCGTCGCCACCTTCGGATGGAAGGCTGCCGCAGCCTGGGTTTTGGTGAGGGGCGCCTCCCCGGCCGTGAGCAGAAGGGGAAGCAGGGCCAAACCGGCAGGTCGCATGGAAGCCTCGTGAGTTGAGGCCAGCATAGCCGGATCCTGCCCCTTCAGCGGGGTGCCTCCACGGGCACCTGAGCGCCGGCCCGGGGGAGCAGGATGCGGAAGGTGGTCCCCCGGTCGGGGGCGGTGTCCACCTGGAGGGCCCCCCGGTGCTGGCGGACGATGCCGTGGACCATGGCCAGCCCCAGCCCGGTGCCGCGGCCCGAGGGCTTGGTGGTGAAGAAGGGCTCGAAGATCTGGGCCGCCACCTCGGGGGTCATGCCCTTCCCGGTGTCCGATACCTGGATCCCCACATACTGGCCGGGCGCCGCCTCGGTCCAGGCCCCGCAGTCCCCGTCGGCCAGCGTCCAGTTGGCCGTGGCCAGGGTGATCCGGCCCGGGCCCAGCATCGCGTCCCGGGCATTGACCACCAGGTTCGTGAGCACCTGCTCCAGCTGGATGCGGTCCACCCAGGCCGTCCACAGCTCCCCGCCGGGGCTCCAGGTGAGCTCGATGGCTTCGCCCGCCAACCGGCCCAGAACCGGCAGGAGGTGCGCCACGACCTGGTTGAGGTCCACCGCCTCCGGCACCATCGGCTGGCGGCGGGCGAAGCCCAGCATGCGGGCGGTGAGATCCGCCGAATGCCGGGCGGCCTTGACGATCTCCTCCAGGTGCTTCCGCTCGGGGCGGCCCTCGGCCATCTGGAAGAGCGCCAGATCCGCGTTCGAGAGGATCACGCTCAGCATGTTGTTGTAGTCGTGGGCCACGCCGCCGGCGAAGCGGCCAAGGGCTTCCAGCTTCTGCGCCTCGTAGAGCTGGGCCTGGAGCCTCGCCCGCTCCCGCGAGTGGCTGTCCTGCTCCGTGATGTCCCGCGCAATGCCCAGCACGCCGACGAACCTGCCGGACGGGTCCAGCATGGGGGTCTTCAGGGTCTCGAGAAGGACGCGGGCGCCGCTGTCCGCCAGGGTGACCCACTCCTCGTTCACCCGGGGGCCCCCCGCGGCCATGGCCTCGCGGTCCTTCTGGCGGAAGAAGTCCGCCTGGTCCTTCGGTACGAAGTCGTAGTCGGTCCGGCCCAGGATCTCCGGCTCCCGGGCGCCGAAGAAGCGCTCGAAGGCCGGGTTGCAGGCGCGGTAGACGCCCTCGGGATCCTTCAGCCACACCAGGTCGGGAATGGCGTACAGCAAGGTCCGCATCTGGGCCTCGCGGCTGGCCAGGCCGGCCACGAGGCGCTTCACCATGACGAACAGGAGGGTGGCGGTGACGGCCACGAAGGCCCAGCCCTTGAGGATGCTCAGGATGGTCATCCAGGCGGGATTCGGCGCCAGGGCCTGCACCAGGCGGTCGGAGAGCAGGATCCACACCGCGGAGAGGAGCGCGTAGCCCAGGGCGACCTTCGCGGCCCCGGCGGTGGCGGCTTTCGGGGGCGGTGCTGGCTTCGGGCTGGGGTCGGGCATGGACCGTCCGTTCGCCCAAGAGGCTAGCGCAGTTCCCCCGCCGGGCCGACCCCCCGGGCCTGGAACAGCCGGGGCGGGGGCAGCATCCAAGGACTACCCACCGGGAGCCTCCATGCACGCTGCGTCCACCCTCGTCCTCCTCACCGCCCTCGCCCTGTCCGGCACCGAAAGGAAGGTCCCCATGTCCCTGCACGAGATCACCCTCCGCACCCTCGATGGCAAATCCCAGTCCCTGGGGGCCTACAAAGGCAAGGTGGTGCTGGCCGTGAACGTGGCCAGCGAATGCGGGTTCACGCCCCAGTACGCGGGCCTGCAGAAGCTCTACACCGACTACCGGGATCGCGGTCTGGTGATCCTGGGCTTCCCCTGCAACCAGTTCGGCGCCCAGGAACCCGGCACCGCCGCCCAGATCGAGTCGTTCTGCCAGACGAACTACGGCGTGACCTTTCCCCTGTTCGAGAAGCTGGACGTGAAGGGTGCACACCAGGCGCCCGTGTACCAGTTCCTCACCGCCAAGCACGGCGAGCCCGCCTGGAACTTCCACAAGTACCTCGTGGGCAAGGACGGCCAGGTGCTCCAGGCCTTCCCCAGCAAGGTCGCCCCCGACAGCCCCGAGCTGCGGGCCGCCCTCGACGCGGCGCTGAAGTAGCTACTTCGTCGCGACGATGGCCGCCGGCGGCGTCTCGCGCATCTCGAGGTAGAGGGCCTTCACGCCGTTGATGAGGAACTGCATGGCCACGGCGGCGAGGATGAGGCCCATGAGCTTGTTCACCACCTTGGTGCCGATGGCCCCCAGGCGGGCGAACACCGCCGGCGCCTTGCGGAGGAAGAGGTAGACGATCCAGGTGTTCAGCAGGATCGCGAGGAGCACCACACCGTATTCCAGCCAGCTGATGCCCGCGATCATACCCATCACCGTGGAGAGCGTGCCGGGCCCCGCCACCAGCGGGATGCCGAAGGGGATGATGGCGAAGTCCTCGGGCAGCTTGCGGCTGGCCTCGGCCTTCTCGTCCTCGGTGCTGCGCTCGCGGGGGTCCTCGCCGTAGAGCATGGCGATGGCGCGGTAGAGCACCAGCACGCCGCCCACGAAGCGCATGGCGAGCGCCGTGAAGCCGAAGAGGCTGAACATGAACTGGCCCACCAGGGCGAAGGCCAGCATGGCCGCGCCCGCGGTGAGCGCCGCCTTCTTCGCGCTGCGGCGCAGGGCCGGCTGATCCATGCCCGCCGTGGCGCTGGCGAAGATGGCCGCCGCGCTGATGGGGTTGAGCACCGAGAACAGCGAGGTCGCCACACCGAGGGCGAACGATAAGGTGGGCAGGGGGCCGAGGTGGGGCATGGCCTACTGTAGCCGCTAGACTTCTTCCATGCGCGACCTCGAGGCCCTGCGGGACCAGCACAAGCGGCGTCTGGCCTGGATGCCCTGGCTCTACTTCGCCCTCAAGCCCCGGCACCGGGCCTGGGCCGAGGCCTGGCAGGCCGAGGTGCAGGCCCGGCTGGTGGCCCAGGAGACCGTGACCCTCGGGACGGGCTGCTTCATCGCGCCGGACGCGGCCATCTTCGGGGAGCCGGGCCGGGGCGTGAGGCTGGGCGACCACTGCGCCATCGCCGCCCAGGCCTTCCTGCATGGCCCCCTCGCCCTGGGCGACGAGGTCAGCGTGAACGCCGGGGCGCGGCTGGACGGCGGCCGCAAGGGCATCACCATCGGCGACGGCACGCGCATCGCCAGCGGCACGGCGATCTACGCCTTCGACCACGGGCTGAAGCCGGACCGCGACCTCAGGGACCAGCCCGTGCGGTCCCGCGGCATCCGCATCGGGCGCGACGTCTGGATCGGCGCCAACGCGGGCATCACCGATGGCGTCACCATTGGCGATCACGCCGTGGTGGCCATGGGCGCCGTGGTCACGAAGGATGTGCCGGAGTGGGCCATCGTGGCGGGAGTTCCCGCCCTCGTGGTGGGGGACCGGCGGAACCGCTGAGCGCGTCGCCCCCTGCCACGCCGGTGGCCTCCGATGTTGCATTTCGCGCGGCGCTTCCGGCCTCCTTCAACAGTCAACCGATTTAACGACTTCACTTCCGGATATGGCACGGCTCGTGAGATGTCCTCCGTGCGGGGTGGACCCACCCCGCTCCCGCAAGGAGGTCCCATGCGCCGTCTGGTCCTGCTCGCCTTCGTGGCCCTCGCCGCCTTCCCCCTCTCCGCCCACGGCCCCTGGCGCCGTCCCTCCCGCCGCGTGGTGGTGGTGGAACGGGACGTCTACGGTGACACCTACCGACGCTGGGAGGGCGACCGCTGGGAGCGCCGCGACCGCGACGACCGCTGCTATCCCGGCTACGTCCGGTCCTACCGCGACGACGACTGCGGAGAGGGCCGCGTGGTCCTCCGGCCGCTGCCCTGCCCCCTGCCTCGGCCCCTGGCACCCCCCTTCCAGGCCCGCGTGGAACTCTGGCTCCGCTGATCCCGGGTGGATTCGACACCCCCTGTCCAGGCGGCGGGGGGAAGCTGGGGAATCCGCCCGGTCCACCTCCGCTCTTTTTTTCGCCTGCAGACCTTGACTTGAGCGAAAAAAAGACGAATACTATCGAAACGGGACAGACGGAGCCCCCCATGCGGACCCCTCTTCATAGTTTCGGCTACAAGTTCAGCGGCTACTTCATGGAGTACGGCCCTCTCGAGGCCGAAAGCCTGGAAGCCGCCAAGGCCCAGATCCGCAAGCGCCTGGGCGTGAGCCGCCTCCCCCTGGGCTTCCAGGTCTGGGACCTGGCGGAGCGGCCCCTCACCCGCTGGCGGGTGGCCACCGCCAGCTAGGGGTGGCTCAGGTCCGCCGGGCCGCCCACCACGCCTGTCCGGCCGCCACGTCCCGGGTGATCTGGGCGCGGAGTTCGTCGACGGAGGCGAAACGGGCCTCGCCGCGGATGCGGTGGAGAAAGCGCAGCTGCAGCCGGGCCCCGTAGAGGTCGCCCTCGAATTCCGGCAGGTGGGTTTCCACGGTGAGGCGCTGGCCCTCGAAGGTGGGCTTCTCGCCCACATTGGTGAGCCCCAGGCGGGGGCCCCCCAGCGAAGGGTGGTGGTGCGGAAGGAAGGCCTCCGTGACATAGACGCCATAGGCCGGCAGCTGCTCCTGCTCCCAGGCGAGGTTCGCCGTGGGGAAACCCAGGTGGCGGCCCCGCCGGTCCCCCTCCACCACCACGCCGGTCAGGGTGTAGGGGTGACCCAGCAGCTCCGCCGCAGCCTCGATCTCGCCCCGGTCCAGGGCCTCGCGGATGCGGGTGCTGGAGAGGCGCCCGCCATCGGGAGCCCGCAGGGCCAGGGTGTGCACCGCGCAGCCGTGCTCCGCACCCCAGGCCTCGAGGGTCGCCACCGTGCCGCTGCGGTCGCGGCCGAAGCAGAAGGCGCTGCCCACGTGGAGCTCCACGGGGGAGAGAGCCCGGTGCATGCCCTCGAGGAAAGCCGCGGGACTCAGCTCCGAGAAGGCGCGGCTGAACGGGATGACCCAGGCCAGGTCCATGCCTTCGGATTCGAAGGCCTCCAGGCGCTGCTCCAGGGTCATCAACAGCTTGGGCTTGCGCTGGGGGGCCACCACCACGGTGGGATGCGGGTCGAAGGTCACCACCGCGGAGCGCCGGCCCGCGGCCCGGGCCCGCTGGGCGGCCGTGCGGAGCAGCTCCCGATGGCCCGCATGGACGCCGTCGAAGGTGCCGAGGGTGACCACGAAGGGACCCGCGACCGGAGCCGCCTCCAGGGTGTGGCGCCAGACCTCCATCATTCCGCGCCGTCCTGCTCCACGGGCCAGGCCAGGCTGGCCACCACGCTCCCCCCCAGCACGGCGGCGATGACCAGCAGGCTGTACTGCACCGGGATGTGCACCCAGGTCGCGATGCACATCTTCACGCCCACGAAGGCCAGCACCACGGCCAGCCCCGTCTTCAGGCGGTGGAAGCGGTCCATCATCTTGGCCAGCAGGAAGTAGAGGCTCCGCAGACCCAGGATGGCGAAGATGTTCGAGGTGTAGACCACGAAGGGGTCGCGGGTCACCGCCAGCACGGCGGGGATGGAGTCCACGGCGAAGACCAGGTCCGTCACCTCGATGGTGATGAGCACCAGCAGCATGGGCGTGGCGAAGCGGTGGCCGTTCCGGTACGACCAGAAGTGCTCGTGGCCACCCTTCTCGTCATAGGGCACGAAGCGGCGGAAGGCTCGCACCAGCGGGTTCTGCGTGGGATCGGAGTCCTCGCCCCTCACCAGCAGCATCTTCACCCCCGTGTAGACGAGGAAGCCACCGAAGACATACATCATCCATTCGAAGCGGTTGAGCAGGGCCGTGCCGGCCAGGATCATGACGGCCCGCATGACGAGAGCCCCCAGCACGCCCCAGAACAGCACCCGGTGCTGATGCCGCAGGTCCACCTGGAAGCTCTGGAACACCAGGACGAACACGAAGAGGTTGTCCACGCTGAGGGACTTCTCCAGCACGTAGCCCGTGAACCACTCCAGCCCCTTCTGGGTGCCCTCCGCCTGGAAGATCAGCGCGTTGAAGACGAGGGCCAGGGTGATCCAGACCGCGCTCCAGATCCCCGCCTCGCGCATGCTGGGGGCGTGGATCTTCCGGTTGAACACGCCCAGGTCGAGGGTGAGCATCAGGAACACGAAGGCAGTAAAGCCCCCCCAGGCCCACCAGGGAGCGGCTTGCAGCAGAGCGTCGACCAAAGGTCCTCCAGAACATCCAGCTTATCGAGAGGGGGAAGTCCCCGCGGTGGGGGCGGGCCAGACCTCGTGGGAAGATGGTCCCCGTGAGCGTCCCCCGCCTCTTCCTCGATGCGCCCCTTGCCGGTTCGCCGCCCGCCGTCGAGAACCTCGCCGTGCCCCTGGGTGCCGAGGCCGCCCGGCACCTCAAGGCCCTGCGCCTGAAGCCCGGCGATGCCCTGGAGCTGGTGCTGGGGGACCAGGTCTGGCGGGCGGACCTCGCCGAACTGGACCGGGGCCAGGCCCTGGCGCGCCTGGTGGCGCCCCTGCACGAGGACCGGGAGCCGCCCATCGCCCTCCAGGCCTGCCTGCCCCTGCCCGCGCAGCTGAGCCTCTTCGACGAGTGGCTGCCCCCGCTCGTGGAGCTGGGCGCCACCCTCATCCAGCCCGTCGTCTACGCCCGCAGCGAGTACGATTCCGCCAAGACCGCCGCCCGCATGGAGCGCTGGGCCCGCCTCATCCAGTCCGCCTGCGAGCAGAGCCACCGCAGCCGCCGGCCCGACCTCCGGCCGCCCGTCCCCTTCGCCGCCCTGGCGGCCTGGGAGGCGCCCCAGAAGTGGGTCGCCTACGAGCTGGCCACCGGCCAGACCAACCCGGTCCTGCGCCGGGAGCCCCTGGCCTTCACCAGCGGCCCCGAGGGCGGCATCACGGAGGCCGAGTTCACGGCCCTGGCCGCCGCGGGCTGGCAGCCCGTCAGCCTGGGTCGCAGCATCCTCCGGGCCGTCACGGCTCCCGTGGCGCTGCTGGGAGCCGTGCAGTTCGAATTGGGAAAAACCCTCTAGGGCTCTCTTCCGGATAAAACCACGTGTTGCGAGGTAAACTGGGGAGGATCCCCGGAGCCTCCATGCGCGCCCTGCCCACCCTCCTGGCCGCCCTCCCTCTCTTCGCCCAGGCGGCGCCGCCTCCGGTGCAGGAGGGCCCACTGCGCGCCCACCTGGCCTTCCTGGCCGACGACCTGCTCGAGGGCCGGGGCACGGGCCAGCGCGGGGCCGAGCTGACCGTGCGCTACCTGGAGACCCAGCTGCAGGCCCTGGGGCTGAAGCCCGCCCGGGGCGCTTCGTACCGCCAGCCCGTCGCCCTCCTGGGCCTCCGCACGCTGACGGGCCGCAGCACCGTTAGCTTCCTGGGTGGAGGCGCCTGCGCCACCCCCGCCTTCGGATCTGAGATCGTCTACGGCTCCGGCGTCGCAAAGGCCGACCAGGCCTTCGATGCGCCCGTGGTGTTCGCGGGCTTCGGCATCCACTCGCCCGCGGACCACTGGGACGACTTCAAGGGTGTGGACCTCAAGGGCAAGCTCCTGCTGGTGCTGGTGAACGAGCCGGCGCCCACGGCGGCCGAGCCGAACCTGTTCGAGGGCCCCGACCTCAGCTACTTCGGCCGGTGGACCTACAAATTCGAGGAGGCCGCCCGTCAGGGGGCCGCCGGGATCCTGCTGGTCCACACCACGGCCTCCGCCAGCTACGGCTGGCCCGTGGTGCGCAACGGCTGGGACGCCGAGCGCTTCCAACTGGCCCGGGGCCCCGAGGGCACCCCCCTCCAAGGCTGGGTCACCGAAGCCGTCGCCCGGGCCCTCGTGAAGCAGGGGGGACAGGATCTCGATGCCCTGCGGGCCCAGGCCCAGCAGCGCGATTTCCGGCCCATCCCCCTGGACCTGCGGCTCAAGGGCACCCTCGCCAGCGCGGTGCGCACCGTCGAGCAGTTCAATGTGGCGGGCGTGGTACCCGGCTCCGACCCGGCCCTGAAGGAGGAGGTCGTCATCTACTCGGCCCACTGGGATCACCTGGGCAAAGGCGCGGCCCCGGCCCCCGACACCCATCCCGGCCAGGAGGCCGACGGCATCTACAACGGCGCCGTGGACAACGCCTCGGGCTGCGCGGCCCTGCTGGCCATGGCCCAGGCGGCCATCCAGGCCCCGGCGGGCCGCAGCCAGATGTTCCTCTTTGTGTGCGGGGAAGAGCAGGGGCTCCTGGGTTCCAAGGCCTATGCCGCCGCCCCCCTCTGGCCCCTCGCCAGGACCGCGGCGGATCTCAACCTGGACAGCCTCAACTTCGTGGCCCCCACCCGGGACATCGGCCTGCCCTTCGCCAACCGCAGCACCCTGGGCGACCTGGGCCTCGCCGTGGCCAAGGCCTCGGGCCTCGCCGTCGCGCCCCCCCGGCCCGACCTCGGCGGCGGCTACTTCCGCTCCGACCACTACAGCTTCGTGCAGGCCGGCGTGCCCGCCCTGTCCGTGGGGGGCGGCCGGGATTTCCTGGGTCAGGATCCCGCCGCCCTAAGGGCCAAGGCCGCCGCCTACGGCCAGCGGTACCACCAGGTCACCGACGAGTACGACCCCGCCTGGGACCTGCGCGGCATGGTACAGCAGGCCCAATTCACCTTCGACCTCGGCCAGGCCGTGGCCAGCGCCCCCACCAGACCCGCCTTCAAAGCCGCCCGCTAGCCCGCCCTTTCCGTCTTGCGGCCCCGCCCACCCAGGCCCGTTCTCAAGGCCACAACCCATCCAGGTGCCCTCATGAAACGAGTCGTCGGAATTGGTGGGATTTTCTTCAAGGCCCGTGATCCAGAGGCGCTTCGGGCCTGGTACCAGGCCCACCTGGGCATCGAGGTTCAAGCCTGGGGCGGCGCGGCTTTCCCATGGAACCGTCCAAACGGGGCCACCGTCTGGAGCATCTCCCCGGATTCATCCGAAGCCTTCGCCCCCAGCAAGGCGCCCTTCATGGTGAATTATGTGGTCGAAGACCTCCACGCTGTGCTCGCGGCCCTGCGCTCCGAAGGTTGCGAGGTTGATTCCAAGGTTGATGAATCTGAGTTCGGAAAATTCGGATGGGTCATGGATCCCGAGGGGAATCGCCTTGAACTGTGGCAACCTCCAGACTCCCCCGGAGGCTGAATTCATCCTTGCGCTTGGCTTCGTCCGCGAGGCCGTCGTGAAGGGCTGGATCATCGCCAGGATTCAGGACTGAAGAAGCCTCTCTCCTGGAATCCACCGCCAGCCCGATCCACGACCTGGAGCTCGTCACTCCCGACGCGGAGGTGACCCGCCGGCCCTGCGCCACCGTGTTTGGATGGCCGTTCCAGCCCCCCTGGCTGAGCCGGGGAAGGCCGCGGCCTGATCCCCCTCGGGCTCAAAGGGATCCGGGCGCAGGCGCCTGACCGGACTATCTTCACCCATCAGGCCGCAGGAGCTTCGACCCGGCGAGGGAGGAGGGGGGGTCTATGAGACACACGCGCATCGTGGTGACTCAGTACGGTGGGCCCCAGGTCCTCCAGGTCCTTGAGGAGGCGTGCCCCGAGCCCGGGCCCGGTGAGGTGCGGGTGAGGGTGCACGCCGCAGGTGTGGCCCTGCCCGACGTGCTGGCACGCGAGGGCATCCATCCCGAAACGCCTACGCCACCCTTCACGCCGGGGTGGGATCTCGTGGGTGAGGTGGACCGGCTCGGCGATGGTGTCTCTGGCCTCGAGCCGGGCCAGCTGGTGGCCGCGATGCCGATCCACGGGGCCTACGCGGAGTTCGTCTGCCTGCCGCAACGGGAACTCGTCCCGGTGCCGCCGGGACTGGATGCCGCGGAAGCCGTGAGCCTCGTGCTCAACTACATCACGGCCTATCAGATGCTGCGCCATGCCGCGAAGGTCCAGGCGGGCCAGCGGGCGCTGATCCACGGCGCGGCCGGCGGCGTCGGCACGGCGCTCCTGCAGCTGGGGCGCCTCGCCGGGCTGGAGCTGTACGGGACCTGCTCGGCGCGAGGGGCGGCGACTGTGTCCGGACTGGGCGCCACCCCGATCGACTACCGGCACCAGGACTTCGTGAAAGAGATCCACCGCCTGACGGACGGGGGCGTGGATGTCGTCTTCGACCCCATCGGGGGGGCCCACCTCTGGAGATCCCGCCAGGCGCTTCGCCCGGGCGGGAGGGTGGTGGGTTATGGCCTTGCCACCTCCTTGCGCGGGGAAGGATTGACCTCCAGCCGCCCGGGGCGCCGTCAGCGCTTTCGGGGCACGGCCATCTTCGGGCTCTACATCCTCGGGGGCTGGCTCCTCCCGGGCCGGAAGCGGGTGGTCCCCTACAGCATCCAGACCCTCAAGCGGCTGAAGCCGGACTTGTTCCGCCAGGATCTGATCGCCTTGCTCGACCTCCTCCAGCGGCAGCAGATCGCCCCGATCGTCGCGTGCCGGTTCCCCCTGGCCGAGGCGAGACAAGCGCAGGAGCTGCTGGAGAAGGGGGGCGTGGTCGGCAAGATCGTGCTCCTCTGCCAGGATGCCTCTGGGAAGGGGGCCTGAGCCGTGCTTCCGACCTTCCCGATCGTCCGCTCGAGTCCAAACCCGCCCGCGTGCCCTCCGCTCTTTCTCGTCCTCCCGCCGCCTCGGCTCCGCCCCGCACCCCGTGCCAGTGGGTCCGGGGGGCCCCGTTCCTCCGGCCTCCCATGCTCCTGAATCCCCCCATTCCACCGCCATTGAAACTGACGGCCTGGTTCCTGCTCCTTCAAGGCGTCTTGAGCCTTGCGGGTACCGTCTTATCTGTCGTTCAGCATCGCTTCAGCATGGATCTGACCCTTGCCTCCGTATTGTTTGGGTTCGGGTTGTTAAAATTAAACAAAATCGTGCGATGGCTGACCCTGGCTTCTTTGATCATGCAGAATGCCATGTGCGTCTGGGCCCTGAGTTCTGTTATTAAAAATGAAGCCCTTATGGGCGAAAATCTCATATTCAGCTACCTTCTTGTGGAGGTCACCCCGCGGTCCATGAAATGGATCATGGTGTCCATGGTAATGGTCCTGACGCTCCAATTTATCTACCTCGTTCTACCAAACACGCGACGCCTGTTTAAAATGGGGATCGCAGCCTGACCTCCCCTGGCTCCGCGCCTCGAGGCCGGCGCTCCCGGGTTCCCTTGCGATGCCACCCCATCAAGGAGGCGCCATGTCCATCCTCATTGAAGGCCTGTTCGCCCAGGCGCCCGAGATTCGGTATGTCGCCACCTACCTGGATGGGGTCCATCTGTCCGCGCAACGGCCGGGGATCGCGGGCGCGAGCAGCTCGGAATCGGACAAGTACGAAGAACTGATCGTGAATCCGACCCTGTTGAAGCTGGTGACCCAGCGAGGCAACATTGATTGCGGCGGGGCCAGGTGGGTCATTATCCGGTATGGCAACTTCTACGAACTGGTCATTCCGGTGTCCCGCGGGCACGTGTCCATCGGAGTGGAACCGACCGGCCACCCACTCGTGATCGTCGAGCGGGTTCTCTCCTTCCTGGAAGCCTCCCTTTAAGGCCCTCCTCGGCGGCTTGATCCTTCACGCCATCCGCCATTCAACAATCACCCCGGAGTCCACATGGTCCCCTTCGCGCTGGCTTTGTTCTGCCTGGTCGGATCCACCACCCAGGCCCAGGACCCGAAGCCGGATGCCTGGGCGCCCCTCCGGTTCCTGGTCGGTGAGTGGCAAGGCGTGGCCACCGGTGAACCCGGCGCGGGCACGGCCGACCGCCGCTATGAGTTCATCCTGAACCACCGCTTCCTCCATGAGCGGAACACCTCCGCCTTTCCCCCTCAAGCCAAGAACAAGACGGGCGAAGTGCATGAACACTGGAGCCTCTTCAGCTATGACCGCAAGCGGAAGACCTTTCTCTTCAGGCAATTCCACCAGGAAGGCTTTGTGGTCACCTATGCCCTGAACTCCACCTTGAGCACGCCTTCAAAGCTGGTGTTCGAAAGCGAGCAACTCGAAAATGTTCCAAGTTCGTGGAAGGCCAGGGAGACCTACGAATTGATTTCGAACCACGAGTTCATCGAGACGTTCGAAATCGCCCAGACGGACAGGCCCTATGCGGTCTACAGCCGCAACCACTTCTGGCGCCGCCAGCCCGGACTGCCGGAGCTGAAGCGCCCGCCGGCGGACTGACCTCCCGGCGGAGGAGCCCGGTCCTGCGTCCTAGCGCCTCCGCTCCTCCTCCTCGGCATCCTCCTCTTCTTCGTCCTCTTCGATGGCGGCCAGGGATACCGGGTGGCCCCGGAGATCCAGGGGCGGGCCATCCTCCGGGAGAAAGAGCTCGCGCTCCCCATCCCAGTGGCCGATCAGTTCATCCCCCTCCGTGAAGAACCGCGAGGCCCCGGATTCCGGGAACCCGACCACCCAGCCGGCCCGGCAGGCGCCCTCCTCATAGGCCATGAGAACCCACCATGCCTCGCCCCGCTCCTGGGTGTCCTCGAGGGTTTCCACCAGGGCATAGGGTGGGGGAAAAGACTGGGCGCGCAGCTCATCCAGGTCGTCGATCCGCTTGATCCGCAACATGGGAACCCCTGCCGGGCAGGTCCGGGACGAAGAAACGGAACGATCATAGCCCCGGGATGAGGAGGGCGGCCCGAAGATCCTTCCGTCCGGCTTCCGCCGCTCAGCGGGTCAGGGCGAACGCCTGAAAGCCCTCCCCTTCCCAGCGGAGGGGATGCGGCCGGAAGCAGGCGGTGAGTTCGCCTTCGACCTCGGCGGGCGCCCCCAGGGCGGCGGGCCACACGGCCGTGGGCCGCAGGTCGGGTCGGGCCTCCGCCAGCCAGTCGCGGTGGGCGATGCCCTCTTCGGGCAGCCAGGAGCACACGGCGTAGATGATCAGGCCCCCGGGGGCGAGGCGCTCCGCGGCAGCGGTCAGGAGGCGCCGCTGGAGGCCAGTGAGGCGGGGCAGGTCGTCATGCACCAGCCAGGGCCACTCGGGATGCTTCTGGATCGTGCCGCTGCCGCTGCAGGGGGCATCCAGGAGGATGAGGTCGAAGGCCCCTTCGCTGCGCTCCAGCCACTCGGCCGCGTCGGCCTGGACGACCTGGGCCTCGATCCCCCGCTGCTGGAGGGTCTGCCGCAGGCGGGCGACCCGCCGGGGATGCACCTCCAGGGCCGTGAGCTGGGCCCCGGGGTGGCGCCGGGCCAGGGTCGTGGTCTTGCCGCCCGGAGCGGCGCAGGCGTCGAGGATGCGGGTCACGGGACGGTCCCAGCGGTAGGACAGGAGGGCCTGGGAGCTGCGGTCCTGCACCATGCCGTGGCCTGCCTCCAGCCAGGGGCGGGGGAAGGGCAGCCCTTCCGCCAGGCGGAGGCAATCCGGCAGCTGGGGATCCGGCACCAGCCCCTCCGGGGGCTCGCCCGCCAGCACCCGGAAGCTGGGCCGGGGGGGCTGCTGAAGCCGGGCCCAGAGGACTTCCAGGTCGGCCACTGCGCCATGGGGGACGAGCGCGGCCCGCAGGGCCCGCTCGGCGGCGGGCGGACGGTCCAGGGTGGCGGGCAGGGCCTCCAGCTCGGCGGCAAGACCGGCGCGGTCCTTGGCGGCCCGGCGCAGGATGGCGTTCACGAGCCCCTTGTGGGGCACGAAACCCAGGTCGCGGGTGGCGGCCAGCTCCACGGCCTCGTTCACGGCCGCGTGGTCGCTGACGCCGGGGAGCCAGGCCAGCTGCACGAGCCCCATGGCCAGGGCGACCTGGGTGCCCAGAGGCACGCCCCGGGCGGGATCTTTCAGCTTGGGCTTCACCCAGGCCTGGAGCCGCCCCCAGCGGCGCAGGCAGAGCCCCAGCAGGGCCTGGGCCAGGGCGGCGTCCTCCCCCAGGTCGCGATCCCAGATGTCCGGGACGCGGCCCTTCTCTCCGAACACTTCGTGAAGGGCGTGGGCGACGTGGAGGCGGGCGGGGGTCGGCATGGAGTCCCATCATCGCTGGAAAGGCCGGAACCGCGAAGGGCGCGAACGCCGGCCGGGAGAATCCGGCCTGGCACGCCGGCTGTGGCATCCTGGGCGCAGGCTTCCCCGAGGAGAACCCCATGGCCCACCGCTATCCCCTCACCCTCTCCTGGACCGGCAACACCCACGACGCCAGCTATTCCCGCAACGCCACCGTCACCACCCCCGGCAAGCACCCCCTGGCCGTGAGCAGCGCGCCGGAATACGCCGGCGACGGCGGCCGCTGGAACCCCGAGGACCTCCTCGGCTCGGCGCTCGCCACCTGCCACATGCTCACCTTCCTGGCCCTCTGCGCGAAGGCCAAGGTCGATGTGGTGGGCTACGAGGACCACGCCGAGGCCGTGCTCGACACGGTGGACAAGGTCACGCGCATCACCCAGGTGCATCTGCGTCCGACCATCCGCGTGCCCCGCGGCACCGGCATGGCCAAGGTGGTGGAACTCTTCGAGAAGGCCCACAAGTACTGCTTCGTGGCGAATTCCGTCACCTGCGAGGTGGTCATGGAACCCCGCGTCGTGGAGGTCTAGGTTCCGTGCGCTGTCCCTTCTGCGGGCACATCGAGGACAAGGTGGTGGACTCGCGCGAGTCCCGCGAGGGCGATTCCATCCGCCGCCGCCGGGAGTGCCTGTCCTGTGCCCGCCGCTTCACCAGCTACGAGCGGGTGGAGGAGGTGCCCCTGGTGATCCTCAAGAAGGACGGGCGGCGCGAACCCTTCGACCGGCAGAAGCTCATGAAGGGCCTGCTGCTGGCCTGCCAGAAGCGGCCCGTGTCCCTGGCCCGCATCGAGGAGCTGGTGGCCGACGTGCAGGCCCGGCTCATGGAGCGGCCGGACCGCGAGATCCGCAGCCGCGAACTGGGCGAGCTGGTCATGGACGAGCTGAAGGCCCTGGACCAGGTGGCCTATGTGCGGTTCGCCAGCGTGTACCGCGACTTCAAGGACCTGCCCGACTTCGTGAAGGCCCTGGAGGGCCTCATGCACAAGGAGGCCCACAAAGAGGCCATGGAGCGGGGCGCGGCGCCGGAACCCGTCAAACCCATCTCTCCCGCGCTGTTCCCCGGCGAGGCCGAGGCTCCGACCCTGAGGACCCGCAAGAAGTAAGAGCGCCCAACAAGACCCCACGACACCGCGCGAGGGGTGCCGGGCGAGGGCGGCGAGGAACGCGGGTCGATGCGTAGCGGGCCCTACGCGCGACGAGTGTGACGAAGCATCGCGACGCCCGCCACCCCTCGCCCGGAGGGAGAAAGCCAGGCGGGCGCCCCGTGGGGTCAGGGCCCTTGAACGATGTCCCGCATCGCCCTGCGGGCCCTTCCTTCCGGTGCATCCCGCCTGGCTTACTCGCGGCATCGTCGGGTCTTGTTGGGCGCTCTGAGGGTATCCTGAAGGCCGAGGTTTCCGTGGCCGACGACGTTCTTTTGCCCACTCCCACCGAGGAACAGCCCAAGCTGCCCGAAGAGCTGCCGGTCCTGCCCCTGCGGGACGTGGTGGTCTATCCCTACGTGATCCTCCCCCTCAGCGTCAGCCGGGAGAAGTCCATCCGGGCCGTGGACACGGCCCTGGTGGAGAACCGCATGATCCTGCTGCTGTCGCAGAAGCAGACGGAGATGGACAACCCCAAGCCCGAGGACCTGTACCAGGTGGGTACGGCGGCTCTCATCATGCGGGTGCTGAAGCTGCCGGACGGCCGCATCCGGGCCCTGGTGCAGGGCCTGCAGCGGGTCCGCGTGGAGTACTTCACCGAGACGGAAAACCTCTTCAAGGCCCGGGTGGAGCCCCTGGCCGAACCGGAGATGAAATCCCCGGATCTGGAGCAGGACGCCCTCCTGCGCAGCGTGAAGCAGACGCTGGAGAAGGCCGTGGCCCTGGGCAAGACCCTGCCCCAGGAGGTGCTCGTCATCGCGGGCAACCTGGACAATCCGGGTCGCCTGGCGGATCTGGTGGCCTCCAACCTGGACCTCAAGCTGCAGCAGACCCAGGAGGTGCTGGAGATCGCCCACCCCGGGCAGCGGCTCAAGCGCGTGAACGAGCTGCTCATGCGGGAGATCCAGCTCCTGGAGGTCCAGCAGAAGATCACCATGGAGGCCCGCGGCGAGATGGACAAGAGCCAGCGGGAGTACTACCTCCGCCAGCAGCTCAAGGCCATCCAGCAGGAACTGGGCGAGGGGTCGGAACTGGCCGAGGAGGTCACGGCCTTCCGCGACAAGCTGGCCAAGATGAAGGTGCCCGACGAGCCGCTGGTCGAGATCGAGCGCAACCTCAAGAAGCTGGAGCGCATGCATCCCGACTCCAGCGAGACCGCCGTGACGCGGACCTACCTGGAATGGATGACGGAGCTGCCCTGGGGCACCTTCACCGAGGACAACCTGGACCTCACGCAGGCCCAGGCCGTGCTGGACGAGGACCACTTCGGCCTGGCCAAGATCAAGGACCGCCTGCTGGAGTTCCTGGCGGTGCGCAAGCTGAAGCCGGATCTGCGCGGCACCATCCTCTGCTTCGTGGGCCCCCCGGGCGTGGGCAAGACCTCGCTCGGCAAGTCCATTGCCCGGGCCCTGGGGCGCAAGTACTCGCGCATCTCGCTGGGCGGCGTGCACGATGAGAGCGAGATCCGGGGCCACCGCCGCACCTATGTCGGCGCCATGCCCGGTCGCATCGTGCAGGCCCTGCACCAGGTGAAGAGCATGAACCCCGTGATCATGCTCGACGAGGTGGACAAGATCGGCCGCGACCAGCGCGGCGACCCCAGCGCGGCCCTGCTGGAGGTGCTGGACCCCGAGCAGAACCACACCTTCCGCGACCACTACCTGAACGTGCCCCTGGACCTCAGCCAGGTGCTCTTCCTGGCCAACGCCAACGAACTGGAGCCCATCCACCCGGCCTTCAAGGACCGCATGGAGATCATCTACCTCAACAGCTACACGCTGGAGGAGAAGCTGGGCATCGCTGAGCGGCATCTGATCCCCAAGCAGCTGGAGAAGCACGGCGTCACGCGCCAGCAGCTGTCCATCCCCAGGAAGGCCCTGAAGGCCATCATCACGGGCTACACGCGTGAGGCGGGCCTGCGCCAGCTGGAGCGCGAACTCGGCGCCGTCTGCCGCAAGGTGGCCCGCCGGGTGGCCGAGAACGCCCTGAAGAAGAAGCTCGTGCTCACGGACGACGCCATCCACGAGTTGCTGGGCCCCGTGAAGCTCCTCCAGGACGAGCGGCTGAAGGCGCCCCGAGTGGGCGTCGTGACCGGCCTGGCCTGGACCTCGGTGGGCGGCGACGTGCTGTTCGTGGAGGCCCTGAAGATGCCGGGCAAGGGCCTGCTCACCCTCACGGGCCAGCTGGGCGACGTCATGAAGGAGAGCGCCCAGGCGGCTCTCAGCTACATCCGCAGCCGGGGCGAGGCCTTCCAGATCGATCCCGAGGTGTTCCAGAAGCAGGATCTCCACATCCACTTCCCCGAGGGCGCCATCCCCAAGGACGGCCCCAGCGCGGGCCTGGCCATCGCCACCGTGCTGCTGTCCGTGCTCAAGGACATCCCGGTGAAGAACACCCTGGCCATGACCGGCGAGATCGACCTGCGGGGCGAGGCCCTGGCCATCGGCGGGCTCAAGGAGAAGGCCCTGGCGGCCCTCCGGCTGGGCATCAAGGACATCCTCATCCCCCACGCCAACCAGAAGGACCTGGAGGAGATCGATCCCGAACTGCGAAAGCAGCTGCGCTTCCACCCCGTGAAGCATGTGGAGGAGGTCTTCGAGCAGGCCCTGGTGGGCTGGAAGCGGCCTGGGGCGCCGGTGGTCAAGCCCAAGGTCAAGCCCAAGGTCAAGTCCAAGGCCAGGCGCTGAGATCCCCATGCTGATGCCCTTCGCCGCGGTCCCTCCGCCCAAACCCCCGGCCGTCCAGACCCAGGTGCTGGAAATGAGCACCAACCAGGGCCTACCGCCCGCCATGGAGGCACTCATCCAGGCCGACGACTGGCCGGGCCTGGCCAACTGGTTCGAGAAGGCCCCTCCCAAGGTCCGCCGCCAACACTACGAGTACTGGCTCCAGGCCCTGAACCGCAGCCAGCGTTGGGCCCGCCTCGCAGACGCCTGCAAGATCCTCCTCCCCCAGCTCGAAGGGAAGGGGAAGCCCCGCCTGAGCACCGCCCGGCTCTACCGAGCCCAGGCCCTCAGCCAGCTGGGGCGGCACCGGGAGGCCATGGCGGCCCATGCGGAAAACGGCCGGCTGGGCCAGGTCGAAGGGTATGCCAACGCCTGCGTCGAGGCACGGCTGGCCGGGGACTGGAAGGCCCTCCTCGCCCATGCTGGGACGCTCCTCGCCCGGAAGCCCCAGGACGCCGAGGCTCTGGGCTGGAAGGGCGAGGCGCTCTCCCACCTGGGGCGGTTCGACGAGGCGACTGCCGTGCTCAAGCAGGCGGTCCAGGCCAACCCCAAGGCCGCCTATGCCTGGAATAACCTGGGGCGCGCGGCGCTGCAGCACAAAGCCTGGGCCGAGGCCCAGGCGGCCTTCGACCAGGCCCTGAAGCTGGACCCGGGCCAGATGGAGGCGCTCTTCAACCGCGGGATCGCCCGCTTCAACCTGAAGCAGTACGCCGCCAGCCGGGATGACTTCAAGGCCGCCCTGGCCCTGCGGCCCGGCGATCCGGTGCTCCAGGAGAACCTCCGCCAGGCGGAGAAGATGGCGGCAGCCTACCCCCAGGAACGCTGACAACCTTGTCCTCTTTGCCGGGGGAACCCATGCTTCAGCGGGGTGGTCCATGCTCACCGAAGCCTTCGCCCTCGTCCTCCAGCTCCCGCCCCTGGCCTTCAACGCGGCCCCGCCAGTTCCAGCCTTCCGGCCGCCGCGGGAGTTGACCTGCCCGGTCGAGGCGCTGGGACGACCCTGGTCGCCCCCCGCACCCCGGCCACTGTGGTCCACCCGGGTCGCCGTGGATCCACGCAGCCTGCGCCCTCCCGAGCCGCCACACCTGGTGAACCCCCTGGCGGACATCCTGCTGCTCTTCGCCCTGGCCGGATGGGCCTCGAGTACCGGGGGAACCGTGAACTTCAATCCCTGGCCCTGGGCCGATCGCACCCCCGTGTACACCCCCACCCCGACCTCGGGTTCATGGGCAAAGCCGGGGTTCTAGACCGGTTGTTCCACGTGGAACGCCCGATCCGGGCCCGGGAACCAGCTCGCTTCGGTAGACTGGAGCGGCGAGGTGGGCGTGGGTCTTCTGGGTGGCCTGTTCGACAAATTCAAGCAGGGGTTGAAACGCACCCAGGACCTGGTGCTGGCGCCCATGGGCCGCCTTCTGGGCCTGCGGCGCCTGGACGAGGATCAGATGGAGGAGCTGGAGGATCTTCTCCTCCAGGCCGACCTGGGAGTGAGGGCCGTGGACCAGCTCATGGCCCGGCTCCGCTTCGAGCTGCGCGGTGGGTCCGAGATCGACCCCAAGGCCGTGCTGAAGGACGAGCTGCTCAAGCAGCTCCGGCAGCGCCCGGCCCGCCCCTTCGTGGCCTCTGGCACCCAGGTGGTGCTCCTGGTGGGCGTCAACGGCGTGGGCAAGACCACCACCCTGGGCAAGCTGGCGGCCCACCTCAAGGCCCGGGGCGAGGGCGTGCTGGTGGTGGCCGGCGACACCTTCCGGGCCGCCGCCATCGACCAGCTGGAGCGCTGGGGTGAGCGAGCCGGGGTGCCGGTGATCCGCAACCAGATGGGCGGCGATCCCGCGGCCATCGCCTTCGACGGGGCCACCAGCGCCCAGGCCAAGGGGACGCCCTGGGTGCTCATCGACACCGCTGGGCGGCTGCACACCAAGGACCACCTCATGAAGGAGCTGGACAAGATCCACCGCAGCCTCCAGAAGGTGATCCCGGATGCGCCCCACCGGGTGCTGCTGGTGCTGGACGCCACCACGGGCCAGAACGGCCTGCAGCAGGCCGAGGTCTTCGCCCGCACGGCCGGAGTCACGGACCTGGTGCTCACCAAGCTGGACGGCAGCGCCAAGGGCGGGGTGGTGGTGCCCATCCTGGACCGCCTGAAGCTCCCCATCGCCTTCGTGGGCGTGGGCGAGGGCGTGGACGACCTCATCCCCTTCGAGGCCGAGGCCTTCGTGGACGGGCTGCTGGATGCCTGACCTGACCCTCACACCGGACACGGCCTGGGCCCTGGCCACAGGGGGCCCCTGGCCGGATCCAGACGCCCTCTCCGGGGATGCCCGCTTCATGGCCCTGGCCCTGCGGGAGGGGCTCAAGGGCGTGGGTCTGTCGAGCCCCAATCCTCCCGTGGGCTGCGTCCTGGTGAAGGCGGGGCGGGTGATCGGCGCCGGGGTCCACACCCGGGCCGGGGATCCCCACGGCGAAATCATGGCCCTGCGGGATGCCGAGGCCCGGGACGAGGACGTGCGGGGCGCCACCGCCTACGTGACCCTGGAGCCCTGCTGCCACCAGGGGCGCACGGGCCCCTGCACCCTGGCCCTCCTCCAGGCGGGCGTAACCCGGGTGGTGGTGGGGGTGCGCGACCCCAATCCGCGGGTGGACGGCGGTGGCCTGGCCATCCTGCGGGCCCAGGGGGTCGCCGTGGAAGAGGGTGTGCTCGGCGAGGCCTGCGCCCGGTTCCATGCCCCCTTCTTCAAGCTCATCCGCACGGGCCTGCCCTGGGTGAGCCTCAAGCTGGCCCTGGGTTCGGATGGGTCCCTGGGCCCCGCGGGGCGGACCACCCCCATCACGCCGCCCGCCGTCCAGCGCCTGGGCCACGCCCTGCGCCGGGCCGCGGAGGCCATCGTCGTGGGGCGCCACACGGCCGAGGTGGACGATCCCCAGCTCACCGACCGCTGGCCCGCGCCCACGGCGCCCCACCGGATCTTCCACCGGGTGGTCATGGACAACGCCGGCCAAGTGCCCGCCGGGGCGCGGGTCTGGCAGCCCGTGGCCGGGCAGCCCGCCCTGCGGGCCGTCACCGGCGATCCTGAACCCCTGCGCGGGGTGGAGGACCTCCGCCTGCCTCCGGGTCCCCGGGGTTGCAGTCTGCGCCATCTGTTGCACGAACTCGCCGCCCGGGGGGTCGGGCGGGTGCTGGTGGAGGGCGGGGGAACCCTCGTCCAGGCCTTCCTGGACCAGGGGCTCGGCGATGAGTTCCACCGCTTCCAGAGCGACCTTCCCGCGGGGGGCGTCCCGCTGGAACTGCCCCTCCCACTCGCCTGGCGACTGCGGGCCCAGGCCCGGTGGGCGGAGGGCTGCTGGGAGGTCTGGCGCTAGGGGTGCGTCCAAGCCGTCGACCAGGGTCGTACCCGGAATGTCTGGATGTGCCTGGGCTGGCCCCCGCCCCCTCCTGGCACGACCCTTGATCCATACTGGGGTTCCCCCTCCTGGAGTTTCCATGCGTCGACCCACCTGGCGAGTCCTCACCGGCCTCCTTGGCCTCCTGCTCATGGCCGCCTGTGGCGGGGGCGGCAGCAACGGCGGTTCCAACACGATCACGGTCACGGTCCAGGGGCAGTACGAGAAGCGGATCCTGTCCGCCTCGGGTTTCAGCACGACCGTCGCCACCCTCCCCACGCGGTACAGCTATGCCCAGGTGGTGAACAGCACGTCGGGCCGGGTGGAGGCTTCGGGGGTCCTCGATGCCGCCGGCACGGGCCTGTTCAGCGTGCCCAAGGGCATCACCTTCTATGTGGCCCTCTACGCCAGTACCGAGGTCCCGGCCCCCTCCGGCACTGGCTTCTACTTCTACGGAGAGGCCAAAAAGGCCGTTCCCACCGCCTCCTACGCCAGTGCGGACGCCTTCAACCAGATCACGACCTGGGCGACCACCAGTGCCGACCTCTCCGCCAACAGCAGCGGCAACCTCACCCTGCGGGCCCTGGAGTCCACCGGTGAAGCGGGTGCCTTCGCCATCACCGACCAGATGACGACCTTCGCCCTGGGCATGCGCAGCCTCGAGCCGACCCTTCAGCTCCCCGAGCTCTACGCGTTCTGGAATACGGGTACCCCCGCCACCACCTATCCCAGCGCGGCCACGGGCCCCGGTGGGACGGCCGTGCTCACGCAGAGCTCGACCCTGGGCGGCCGCGCCATCTTCCAGCACGAGGTGCGGTACGCCGCTCCGGCCGCCGCGGATCGGGGCGCCGACGCCTACAACGACAGCGTCCTGCAGGAGGCCTTCGCCCGCCTGCTCTTCTCCGATGACAGCCTGGCCTACAGCAACGGCAGCTACGGCACCATCATCCGGCGCGACAACGACAACGCGTTCGTCCTTCCCGCCGACCCCTCCGAGCCGGCCGTCGCCTTCGTGAGCGGCTTCAGCAGCTTCCTGTCCAGCGCCTTCCGCAACGATCCGGCGTCCTATGACATCCCGGCGGGCGGGGGCCTCCCGACCGTCTTCCGCCTGGACCAGCACACGGGCTACACCCCCACGGGCGGTGGCGAGTTCTACCCGGGATCCGTGGCCCGCACCCTGTGGGGCATCTGGAAGGATGCCGCCATCTTCAGCGGCACCCAGGCGGGCCTGCAGACGATGTGGAAGGCCACGAATCCCGCCTTCACCCCGAACCCCTACGAATTCGGGAATACCCCGCTGGCCTGCTATCCCACCTACCTCACGGGCCTCAAGCGCCTCGCCGGCGTGGCCGCCGCGACGCCCCTCGCCAACGAGCTGAACCTGGAGAACGTGGGCAACGGGACGGACCCCACCTCGTCCATCTACCTGGAAGGGCCCACCCTGTGGACCGTGTCTCCGCTCCCGATCGGCACCTCCGGCAGCTTCTCCACCACCTGGCCCGCCCAGGGCTACTTCTATGACTGGGACACCGCACAGGCCTTCCGCTTCGTCCAGGGCTCCACGGGCCCCCGGACCCTGACCCTCTCCACCCCGGGCAGCGGCCTCCTGATGGAGCTCTTCGACTCCTACGGCCTGCTGACCTGGGCCGAGGCCTCCAGCGGCGCCAACGGCGTCATCAACCGGACGAGCCTCCCCGCCGGGACCTATGTGGTGCGCGTGCGTGTGGATCCCCTCCGCACCTACACGAGCGGCACCATCTCCTTCGGCCTGACGGTGAACTGAGCGTCAGCCCCCGCCCACCAGCCGCACCACCTCGAGCCGGTCGCCCTCCCGGAGCGGCGTGGCCGGGTGGTCGGCCCGGCGGATGACTTCGCCATTCAGCTCCACCGCGCTCCCGAAAGCCGGGAGGTCCAGCCAGGCGGCCAGGTCGGCCAGGGTCGCCAGGTCCGGCGCCTCCCGGACCTCGCCGTTGAGGTGCAGCTTCACGGGGCCCCCTGGGCGGCGGCCTGGAAGCCCTGCTCCAGGTCCGCAACAAGGTCGGCCTGGTCCTCGATGCCCACGGAGAACCGCAGCAGGCCGTCCGTGATGCCCAGGCGGGCCTTCACCTCGGGGGGGGTCTTCAGGTGGCTCATGCTGGCGGGGTGCTGGATGAGGCTTTCCACGCCACCGAGGCTCACCCCCCGGGTGATGATCTCCAGGGCCTCGCAGAAGCGGCGGCCGGCCTCCAGGCCCGCCCGGAGCTCGAAGCTGATCATGGCGCCGAAGCCCGTCTCCATCTGGCGCAGGGCGATCTCGTGGCCCGGATGGGTGGGCAGGCCGGGGAAGTCCACCCGCGCCACATGGGGCTGCCAGAGCAGCCACTGGGCGAGGGCCTGGGCGTTGTCCGAGGCGCGGCGCACGCGCAGGGCGAGGGTCTTGAGGCCCCGGTGCAGCAGCCAGGCGGCCATGGGGTCCAGGGTGGGGCCCATGACCTTGGTCAGGTGCCAGCAGGCCACCACGTCGGCGTCCCGCCCGGCGATGACTCCCGCCACCACATCCGAATGGCCGGCCAGGTACTTGGTGGCGGACGCCACGCTGAGGTCGATGCCCAGACGCACCGGCTTCGTGTGGATGGGGCTGGGGAAGGTGTTGTCGGCCACGGTGCGGACGCCGTACTGGCGGCCCAGGGCCGCCACACCGGCCAGGTCCGTGAGGGCCAGGGTCGGGTTGGAGGGCGTCTCCACCCAGATCATCCGCGACTCGGGGCGGAGGGCCGCCTCCCACTCGCCCAGGTCCAGGGTGTTCTGCACCCAGGTGACCTGGAGGCCCCGCTCGGCCTCCCAGCGGCGGATGAGCTGCTCGGTGCCCAGGTAGATGGCCGCGGGGGCCACCAGGTGGTCGCCGTTCTTCAGGAAGGCCTCGAAGACGAGGGCGAAGGCCGCCATGCCCGAAGCGGTCACCAGGGCCCGTTCGGCGCCTTCCAGCTCGGCCAGGACGGCTTCGACCTCGCTGCTGTTGGGGTTGCCCCAGCGGGTATAGAAGGCCGGCGGCTCGATGCTGGCCGCGAACTCCGCGCCCTCGCGGTTCTCCATGAGCTGGAACACCGAGGTCTGGAAGATCGGCGTGGTCACGGCCCGGGTGGGGTTGAAGTGTCTCCCGGCATGGATGGCGGTGGTGGTGGGTCCCCAGGGCGTGGGCATGTCAGCCTCGTCAGGTTCGGCGGAGCAGCAGGGCTCCCGCCTCCCAGCATAGGCGCGGAAGCCCTGCCTGGCCTACCACTTCCAGAAGACCAGGGCGAGGGCCACCACCGCGAAGGCGATGACCGCCACCAGCCGCCACACCGTGGGCTGGCTGTGGGACTGACCCGTGGGCTCCTGGTCGGACAGGGCCGCCTGGGTCAACTCCTCCTCGGGGGCCGAGGCCAGGTGCCGGCAGTCAGGACAGCGGAAGGCCTCGCCGGGCACCTCCACGGCGTCCACGATCATCCGCCCACAGCCCTGGCACACGTGACCCACGCCGGGGAGGCAGGCCGAGAGGGAGGGGGGGATCTCGTTGCTCATGGCCCAGCATGCGGTGCGGATCAGCCCTTGGCCAGTCCCTCGACCAACACTTCGTTCACCACCTTGGGGTCCAGTCGGCCGCCGCCGGCCTTCAGGACCTGGCCCACGAGGAAGCCCTGGAGCCCCGTCTTGCCGGACCGGAACTGCGCCACGGGGCCGGGGTTCGCCGCCAGCACCTGGGCCACCAGGGCTTCGATGGCTGTCCGGTCGCTGACCTGGGCGAGCCCCCGCTTGGCCACGATGGCCCCGGCGCTGCCTTCGCCCGCCAGGAGGGCGGGGAAGACCTGCTCCTTGGCCGTGCCGAAACTGATCGTGCGGGCCTCCACGAGGCCCACCAGCTCCCCGAGGGCCTCCGGCGGCACGGGAAAGGCCCCGATGCCCCGTCCCTGTTCGTTGAGGGTTCGGCTCACCTCCCCGAGCATCCAGGTGGCGGCCGCCTTGCCGTTGCCGCAGGCCACGGCCAGCGCCTCGAAGTACCCGGTGAAGGCGGGGTCCTGGAGCAGGGTGGCGATCTCCTCCTCGCCCAGATCGAAGGCCGCGCGCCAGCGGCGGCTCCGCGCCTCCGGCAGCTCCGGCAGGGCAGCCCGCACGGCGGTGATCTCGGCTTCGGTCACCGCCAGGGCCGGCAGGTCCGGCTCCGGGAAATAGCGGTAGTCCATGGCCGCTTCCTTGCTCCGCTGGGCCCGGGTCTCGCCCTTCTCGGCGTCCCAGCCCCGGGTCTCCTGGGCCACGCGGCCACCCGCCTGCAGCAGGGCCGCCTGCCGCTCGATCTCGAAGGCCAGGGCCTGCTTCACGAAACGGAAGGAGTTGAGGTTCTTCACCTCCGCCCGGGTGCCATAGGCGGCTTCCCCGACCCGGCGCAGGCTGACGTTGGCGTCGCAGCGGAAACCACCCTCCTCCAGGTTGCCCTCGCCAAGGCCCAGGAAGACCACCAGGCGGTGCAAGGCCTTCAGAAAGTCAGAGGCCTCTTGGGGACTTCTCAAGTCTGGTGATCCCACCACTTCCAATAACGGGATGCCCGCCCGGTTCAGATCCACCAGGGTGGCGTCCGGCCGCTGGTCATGGCTGCTCTTGCCGGCGTCCTCCTCCAGGTGCGCACGCTCCAGGCCGATGCGCACCGGTCCGGCCGCGCCCCGAACCACCGGGTCGCCGGGAATCTCCAGGGCCCCGCCCTCCACCAGGGCGACCGGCCCCTGGGTGATCTGGTACCCCTTGGGCAGGTCCGGGTAGAAGTACTGCTTCCGGTAGAAGGTGCTGTGCTCGCGGATCCGGGCCCCCACCGCCAGGCCCAGGGCCAGGCCCAGGCGGACGGCCTCGCGGTTGAGGACGGGCAGGGCGCCCGGAAGTCCGAGGCAGACGGGACAGGTCTGGGTGTTCGGGGGGGCCCCGTAGGTGGTGCGGCAGGCACAGAACATCTTGGACCGGGTCCTCAGCTGGACATGGACCTCGAGACCGATGATGGCTTCCAACCCTGGCTTCACGCAGCCTCCCCGGGCCAGTCTACTTCGCCGGGCCTATTTCCCGAGGCAGAAGCCGCTGAAGAGTTCATCCAGGGTGCGCTCGGCCCGATCCTCGCCCGTGAGGCGGGCCAGAAGGCCCCAGGCCCCCTGGAGCAGGGACGCCGGCAACTCGGGAGGGCATCCGGGCGCCAGGCCGGCGAGGAGGTCCAGCTGCCGGGCCAGGTCGTCCAGGAGCGCCACCTGCCGGGCCGTGGCCAGGGCCCCCAGGCAGGCATCGGGCGCCAGTCCACCCAGGATGCGGTCCCGGAGGGCGACCTCCAGGGCATCCAGGTCCCCCTGGTGGGCGGCGATGGCCACGCCCGGGGCCCCGGCCAAGTCCCCGAAGGTGCGGACCTCCAGGACCTTGCCCGCGAAGGGTGCCAGGGCCGCCTGGAGGACCGGATCCGGCGCAGGGTCCGGCGCGGGCCAGAGGTGCAGCACCAGGTCCGCCCCCTCCAGAACCGGGTGCACCCGGGCCACGCCGAGGCGCTCTACGGGATCCTCCGTGTCCCGCAGGCCGGCGGTGTCGTACAGGCGGAGGGGCAGGCCCCGCCACTCGCAGCGGACCTCCAGCACGTCCCGGGTGGTGCCGGGGATCTCGGTGACGATGGCGCGGTCCTCCCCCGCCAGGGCGTTGAAGAGTGTGCTCTTGCCGGCGTTGGGGCGGCCCACCAGGGCCAGGCGGAGGCCATCCTGGAGGTGCCTCGCGGCCCGGGAGCGGGATTGTTCCACGTGGAACCGGCTTCGGAGGGGGGCGAGATCGCCGTTCAAGACCAAGAGATCCAGCAAGATGCCTTCCTCTTCCCCGTAGTCCACGGCCGCCTCGGCCCGGGCCACCCAGGGGGCCAGGGCCTGGCGGGACTCCAGGAGCCAGGAGGGCAGGCCCCCGGCCCGGGCCTGGGCCAACCGGATCTGGGTGTCGGTCTCGGCCCCCACCAGGTCGCGGAGGGCCTCGGCCTCCAGCAGACCCTGTTTGCCGTTCAGGAGCGCCCGGCGGGTGAACTCACCGGGTTCCGCCAGGCGGACGCCCAGGGAACCGAGGCGCTCCACCAGGCGCCGCACCAGCAGGGGGTTGCCATGCACCTGGAACTCGACCAGGTCCTCCCCCGTATAGCTGGCTGGGGCCGGGAAGAACAACACCAAGGCCTGCTCTCGGAACCCCTCCCAGCGGAGCGTCCGCAGGGAGGCCCGGCGGGGCTCCGGCAGGCTCAGCAGGGGCGCGAGGCGGGCCGCCAACCCGGTCCCGGACACGCGCACCAGAGCCACCGCCGAAGGGACCGGCGGAGTGGCGGGGGCGCAGATCGGTTCCGGGACCACCGGGCCAGTCTACTTCCGGAACACCTTGACCGGCTTGAAGGTGCCGATGCCTTCGCTTTCGGTCCCCAGGCCCTCCTCACGGCTCACCACAAGGTGCACCCAACGGCGCTCGCGGGCGCTGAGCGCCCCGAGGGTGTGGCTGCCGAGCTCCCGGGCCCGGTCGGCGGCGAAGCGGCCCATGGCCATGACCTCCTGCATGCGGAAGAGGCGGGCGCCCTTCACGTCCAGGTAGGCCAGCTTCGCGTCATCGCGCTCGCCCTGGGCCTCGTGGACCAGGAACTGGAGGGCATCCAGGGCCGCGCCCCGGTCGGCCGCGAGCCAGCCGGCGTCGGGGCCGGACACGGCCAGGCGGTTGGGGAAGGCCTCCTCGTCGCCCGAAGGCGCGGCCTTCGCCTCCACGGACAGGCCCAGGTGGGCCGTCCAGCGGGCGATGAGCTCGGGTACGGATTCCAGGCTGGCGCCGCTCTTCCGCATGGCTGGACTCCTAGACCTTGATGGGCTGGGGCTGATAGGTGCGCATGATCCACCAGGTCTGGCCGAGGCCGATCATGTTGAACACGAAGTAGTAGATCGTAAGCCCGGCGGGGCTCTGCGCGAAGAAGAAGGTCATCATCGCCGGCATGAGCACCAGCATCATCTTGCGCTGGGCGGGATCGCCCACGGCGGGCGTCATGGCCTGCTGGGCGAACATGGACGCGCCCATGAGCACCGGGAAGATGTAGAAGGGGTCCTTGGCCGACAGGTCCGTGATCCAGCCGAAGAAGGGGGCGTGGCGCAGCTCGAAGACGGCGTTCAGCATGGACCAGAGGGCCAGGAAGATGGGCATCTGGAGCAGCATGGGCAGGCAGCCGCCCATGGGGTTGTGGCCGTTCTTCTTGTAGAGGGCCATGAGCTCCTTCTGCATCTCGGCCTTCTTGGTCATGTCGCCGCCGAACTTCTCGTACTTGGCCTGGAGGGCCTTCTGGTGCGGCTCGAAATCCTTCATGCGCAACATGGAGATGGTCTGCTTGGTGTTCAGGTGCCAGGTGGCCAGGCGGATGATCACCGTGAAGAGCACGATGGCCCAGCCCCAGTTGCCCACCACGCGGTAGACCATGCGCAGCACCCAGAAGAGGAGCTGGGCCACGGCGCCGAAGAATCCGTAGTCGATGACCCGGGTGAAGGGCTTCTCGAACGCCAGGAGGGGCTCGGCCTGCTTGGGGCCCAGGTAGAGAGCGGCATCCAGGCGACCGTTCTCGGGCAGCAGCTGGTAGCCCGAGGCGTCGCGGCCCGCCGGGCGGGGGAGCTTCCAGAGTGCGGCGAAGTAGTGGTTGCGCTGGCTCTTGGCGTCCTTCTCCACGCCCGCGTCCAGGCCCAGGCGGGCGGCGGACGGCGGCAACTCCTTGCGCTTGGCGCCCAGGAAGCTGAAGAAGGGATCATGCAGCATCTCGGCCCAGGTCACGGCGTCGACGGACTTCTCGGACAGGGTGAAGACGCGGCCCAGGTGTTTCACGGCCTCGTCCGTGCCGGGATTGGTGATGAGCTGGAGGGCGGCGTTCCGGGGGGAGAGCCCTTCCACGCGGATCTCGTGGCCCTTCTCGGGCACGAGGTAGCCCAGGCGGTCGCCCGCGGCGTTCTCGAAAATCACCCGGGTGCCCGCGGCGGTCTTCTCCTCGCGCACCGTCTCGAAGCCCGCGCCCCGGAAGGCGCTCAGGCCCGGGAAGGCGTCGGGGAAGAACGGGGTGCCGTCCTGCAGCCAGATAGCCTGCTTCAGGGCCCCGGTGGCCACCTGCCAGGTCAGGCGGAGGTCCGCCGTGGCCAGGGTGTGGGTGGCGGCCGGGTCCGCGGCCTTCACGCCGGGTTCCAGGGCGGCCTGGGCCGCCGGAGCCGGGGCGGGCGCCGCAGGCGCCTGGGGCTTGGGCGCCTCGGCCGTCGTCGGCTGGGCCTGGGCCTGCGGAACCGGCTTGGCATAGCGCGAGCTGAGCCAGAACTGGGCGGCCAGCAGGATCACGCTGCCGATGACGAAGTAGAGGACGTTGCGGTTTTTCATGGCGTGTCCGTGGGGGGGAGACGGCGCAGGGCCAGCCCGAGCTGGTCCTCGATGTCCCGGAAGGTGAGCCGGTCGAGGGGGGGTGCGTTCCGCGCGGGACGCACCCAGACCACCCAGGACTGGCCGGTGAGTCGCCCGGAAAGCGACAGGAAGGCCATGCGGACCTGGCGGCGGAAGCGGTTGCGGCGGACGGCCGGACCGGTCTTCCGGGGCGAGGTGACGAGCAGGAGTGGGCCGGGTTCGCCGGAGCGGCGCCAGGCGCGGATGTCCAGATACGCCTCATGCCCCAGCAGCGGCCGGGGCAGGGGCGTGGGTACCGCGTGGTCCCGCTGGCGGACCGTACGGAAGCGGCCCTTGAAGATCACGGGACCGGCGTCAGACCGCCAGGACGTGGCGGCCCTTCGCGCGACGGCGCTTGAGCACCAGGCGGCCGTTCTTGGTCTTCATCCGGCTCAGGAAGCCGTGCGTCTTCGCGCGGCGGCGATTGTTGGGCTGGAAGGTGCGCTTCATGGTTCCACCTCGGGGGTCCCCTCCCGGGGAGGAGGACGAACCTTCGAGGGTATCAGCGGTGGGGCTCCCGCTCAAGGCCAATTCCATCGTCCCATCCACCCCCCGGGGTGCTAGATTTGGGGTCCTCCCCGCGAGTCTCCCGTGGCCGGTGGCGTGCGATGCCCGCCCCCGATGTTGCGCGCCTGCGCGCCCCGCCACGACAGCCGCCCCCACCACCGCACCCGGTGAACTCATGCGCTCCGCCGATCCCGCCGCCCTCTGGGACACCATCCGACTCGGGCTGTCCAAGCAGCTTCCCGAAGCCAGCTTCAAGGAGTGGATCGCCCCCTGCGCGCCCCTGAAGGTCGAGGACGGAACGCTGTGGATCCAGGTCCCCAGCGCCGCCGCGAAACTCTGGATCGAGCAGCAGCTGCCCGAGGAATTCAACGACGCCCTGGCGCAGGGCGGGCTTGCGGACCTCCAGCTGGTGTTCCAGGTGACCGGCATTCCCGCGGTGGAGCCGAAGGCGGCGCCCCGGAAGGGCGAATCCGGCGGCCATGCGGCCCTGGTGGAGCCGCCCAACACCTCGTTCCCCTACCTCTTCAACCGCTACACCCTGGATCGTTTCGTGGTGGGGCCCGGCAGCCAGCTGGCCTTCGCGGCGGCCAAGGCGGTGGTGGACAGCTACGGCAAGGCCGCCACGCCCCTCAGCATGAACCCGCTGTTCATCTACGGCGGCGCGGGCCTCGGTAAGACCCACCTCATGGTGGGTATCGGCAAGGGCCTGCTGGCGCGCAATCCCAAGCTCCGCGTGGCCTACCTCAAGGTCGACAACTTCTTCAACGAGCTCACCGTGGCCATCAAGGCCAAGAACACCGAGCCCATGCGGAAGAAGTACCAGCAGAACGATGTGCTGCTGCTGGACGACGTGCAGACCCTCGGCAAGATGGAGCGCACGCAGGAGGAGATCTTCTACATCCTGGAGTACCTGCTCCAGCACGGGAAACAGATTGTCCTCACGTCGGACAAGCCGCCCCAGCGCCTGGAGGGCTGCCACGAGCGGCTCATCACCCGCTTCAAGTGGGGCCTCACGGCGGACATCCAGCCCCCGGACTTCGAGACGCGCATCGCCATCCTGAAGAAGAAGCTCGAGGATGCGGACTTCACGAACGTCCCCCCCATCCCCGAGGATGTGCTCACCTTCATCGCCCACAAGGCCAAGGGCAGTGTGCGCGATCTGGAGGGCTTCCTCACCCGCGTCATCTTCCAGGCGAGCCTCATCGGCATCCCCCCCACCCTGGAAGTGGCCCATGCAGCCTTCCAGGGCCAGAGCGGCGAAGAGCCCACGGCGGCCGTCCCCCCGGAGCGGATCTACCGCATGACCGCCGAGACCTTCAACCTGTCCTTCCAGGACCTGATGAAGAAGCGCTCGCGGCAGCAGGCCGTGCTCGTGCCCCGCCAGGTGGCCATGTACCTGGCCCGGGAGATCGCCTCCGCACCGTTCACGGACATCGGGCGGTCGTTTAGCATGCACCACTCCACCGTCATGAACGCCATTGATTCCGTGCGGGAACGGATGAAGCGCGATTCCGAATTCCACAGGATGGTCCAGGCCCTCCTGAATAGCATTCATTGATTAAAAAAGGGTTGCATCTTTTTCCACAGGCAGGGACCCCCGGGAATCCACAGGCCCCCCCCAGCCCCTCCCGGAATCCCGCAAAACCCCCTCGTTCCACACCTCCCCAGGGGTTCTCCACAGCCTGTCCCATGCAGGGAAACTCCGGTAGGATAGGGCTTTGAGACGTCTTTCCACAGGTTGTCCTGGGCTTCAGCATCATCAAGGGTGATTCATGAGTCTTCAGTTACAGGTTTCCAAGGATCGTCTGGATCGCACCCTGGGGATTCTGAAGCACGCCTTGGACCGCCGGGTCACCTTGCCCATCCTCCAGCACATCCTCGTGGACGTGCGGCCGAAGGAGGTCATCCTCAAGGCCACGGACATGGAGCTGGCCTTTGAGGCCACAGTGCCGGGCGAAGGCCAGGGCGAGTGGACCATGGCCGTACCCGGCAAGAAGTTCATCGAAACGGTGCGGGTGTTTCCCGAAGGGATCCTCAGCCTCGAATGCCCGGACGCCGGGGGCCGTCTGTGGCTCCGCGCCAAGGGCATGAACTCCGAGCACAACATCCAGCCCGGGGAGGGCTTCCCGGAGCTCCCAGGGCCCGGCAAACAGCTTCCCGTGGTGAAGATCCCCGTGCTCCGGTTCAAGCGGGCCATCCAGCTGGGCTCCATTGCCGTCAGCAAGGACGCCACCAAGCCCACCCTGTCGGCCGTGCTGGTGCACCTTTCGAAGCACCACGTGCGTGTGGTCTCCACGGACGGATTCCGCCTCGCCGTGGCCGAGGTGCCCTGCGACACGAACCTGAAGGACGAAGTGCGCCTCATCGTCCCCAAGCGGGCCCTGGACCTCATCCCCACCCTGCTGGGCGACGAGGGCGAGGTGGAGCTCTGCTGGGACGGCACCACGCTCTTCCTGGATCAGCCGGGCCTGAAGTTCAGCACCCGCCTCGTCACGGGCAACTACCCGGCCTACGAGAAGGTGCTGCCTGCGGAGCTGCCCAAGCGCGTGATCATGGACCGCGAGGTCTTCCTGCGCACCCTGCGCTTCGTGGGGCTGAAGAAGGACGACTACAACAAGAACGTGCGCCTGTTCTACGAATTCCCCAGCCTGCGGACCGTCTTCCAGCATCCGGACGAGGGCGTGAACCAGGCCACGCTGCCCTTCACGGGCGAGGAACAGCCCTTCGAGCTGGCCTTCAACATCGACTACCTCACCGAGCTGCTGGAGCGCCTCCCGGGCGACGAAGTGGTCTATCAGTTCAAGGATGAAGTCGGCCAGGGCGTCTTCATGTCCCCCAGCCTCGAGGATTTCAGCTTCCGCTATGTCCTCATGCCCGTCCGTTTCGCCACCAGCGCCACCGCCTGATCGGCGCCGCAGCACCGCATTCCACCGTACCCAACCAAGTGAGTTTTGATGTCTGAAGAAGTCTCCCGCGCCCGTGTTCACACCCCCCTGGAAACCGACAGCTACACCGCCGACAACATCACGGTCCTGAGGGATCTCGAGGCCGTCCGCAAGCGGCCCGGCATGTACATCGGCGACACCGATGACGGCAGTGGCCTGCACCACATGGTCTACGAGGTGGTGGACAACTCCGTCGACGAGGCCCTCGCCGGCTTCTGCACCCGGGTGGACGTCATCCTCCACAACGACGGCAGCTGCAGCGTGGAAGACAACGGCCGCGGCATCCCCGTGGACATCCACAAGGAGGAGGGCCGCAGCGCCGCCGAAGTGATCATGACGGTGCTCCATGCGGGCGGGAAGTTCGACAACACCAGCACCGAGGGTAAGAACGCCTACAAGGTGTCCGGCGGCCTGCACGGGGTGGGCGTCTCCTGCGTGAACGCCCTGTCCTCCAAGCTCTGGCTCACGGTGTGGAAGGATGGCCAGGAATACGCCATGACCTTCTCCCAGGGCAAGGCCGATGCCCCCCTGAAGCCCGTCGGGCCCACGGCCCGGCGCGGCACCCGCGTGCGCTTCCAGCCGGATCCCGAGGTGTTCAACAACGTCCTCGACTTCAGCTTCGAGACCCTCAGCCAGCGCCTGCGGGAGCTGAGCTACCTGAACCAGGGCGTCCACATCCGCATCACGGACGAGCGCACCGGAGACAACCAGGACTTCATGAATGCCGGGGGCATCAGCTCCTTCGTGGAGCACCTGAACCGCAACAAGCCGGTCCTCCACAGGCCCCCGATCTACATCAAGGACGAGAAGCAGGACACCACGGTGGAGGTGGCCCTCCAGTGGAACGACTCCTACCAGGAGACCCTGTACTGCTTCACGAACAACATCCGCAACCGCGACGGCGGCGCGCACCTGGAGGGCTTCCGGGCCGCCATGACCCGCGTCATCAACGCCTACGCCGAGAAGAACAACCTGCTGAAGAGCGCCAAGGTGAGCCTCTCCGGGGAGGACGTCCGCGAGGGCCTCACGGCGGTGTTGAGTGCCAAGGTGCCTGATCCCAAGTTTTCCAGCCAGACCAAGGACCGTCTTGTGTCCAGCGAGGTCAAGGGCATCGTCCAGACCATCGTCTACGAGAAGCTCTCCGCGTTCTTCGAGGAGAACCCCCGGGAGGCGAAGGCCATCCTGGAGAAGGCCATCGAGGCCGCCCGCGCCCGCGAGGCCGCCCGGAAGGCCCGCGAGCTGACCCGCCGCAAGGGTGCCCTCGACGGGGGCGGCCTGCCGGGCAAGCTGGCGGATTGCCAGGAGAAGGACCCGGCCCTTTCGGAGATCTTCCTGGTGGAGGGTGATTCCGCCGGCGGCAGCGCCAAGCAGGGTCGCCACCGCGCCACCCAGGCCATCCTGCCCCTCAAGGGCAAGGTGCTCAACGTGGAGAAGGCCCGCTTCGACCGGATCATCGGCGCCGTCGAGCTCCGGATCCTGATCCAGGCGCTGGGCACCGGCATCGGCAAGGAGGAGTTCAAGGTCGAGAACCTCCGCTACCACAAGATCGTGCTGATGACCGACGCCGACGTGGACGGCGCGCACATCCGCACCCTGCTGCTCACCTTCTTCTACCGGCAGATGCCGGAGCTGGTGGAGCGCGGCCACCTCTACATCGCCCAGCCGCCCCTCTACAAGGTGAAGAAGGGCAAGACGGAGAAATACCTCAAGGACGAGCGCGCCCTGGAGGAGTTCCTCTTCCAGAAGGCCCTGGACGGCTGGACCCTCAGCCTGCCCGACGGCACGGAGCACAAGGGTGCCACCCTGGTGCGCGAGATGAAGAAGTGGGGCGAGGTGCAGCAGCTCTTCGGCAAGCTGGAGCGCCGCGGCTATGCCCGCCCCCTGGTGCGCGCCCTACTGGCCGAAGGCCTGCTGGACGAGGACCGCTTCACACACCGGGAAGGGCTGGAGCAGCTGGCCGCCGCCCTCGTGAAGCAGAAGCTCGGCACCTGCGAGATCGAGACCATCGAGGGCGAGGAGCGCCCGGCCGAAGGCGACGAACCCGCGGTGACCACCCCTGCCAGCCACCGCCTTCGCCTGGTCCGCATGCACCTGAGCCGCCCCATCACCCTCTGGATCGACAGCCAGGTGGCCCACTGGGGCGAATTCCGCCGCCTGGCCGCCCTGCAGGTCGAGTTGGCCGGGTTCCGCGGGGGCGAGCTGCGGCTCCGCCGCCTCAAGGACATCAAGGATGTCCCCAAGGACAAGGACGGGGACGACGAGGCCGAGGAGGGCGCCCCCAAGCTCGGCAAGGAGCAGGTGTTCACGGACCCGGAGGAGATGCTGGCCATGGTCCTCGAGGAGGGCAAGCGGGGCCTGGGCATCCAGCGGTATAAGGGCCTGGGCGAAATGAACCCCGAGCAGCTCTGGGAGACGACCATGGATCCCGAGCGCCGCACGCTGCTCCAGGTCCGGGTGGACGACGCCGTGGCGGCCGATGAGATCTTCACGGTCCTCATGGGCGATGCCGTGGAACCCCGACGCCGCTTCATCGAGACCAACGCCCTCCTGGCGGAGAACATCGACATCTAAGTTCTGTTTTTGCAAGATGTCGAGCAGAGTTCCACGTAGAACACCGGAAGACACATGAACCCGAACCGAATCGAGCCCCTGGAAATTGAAAAGGAAATGCGGAAGTCCTACCTGGACTACGCCATGAGCGTCATCGTGGGCCGGGCCCTGCCCGACGTCCGCGACGGCCTCAAGCCGGTGCACCGCCGGGTGCTGTTCGCCATGAAGGAGGCGGGCAACGACTGGAACCGGGCCTACAAGAAGTCGGCCCGCACCGTGGGCGACGTGATGGGTAAGTACCATCCCCACGGCGACTCGGCCATCTACGACACCCTCGTCCGCATGGCCCAGCCCTTCTCCATGCGCCACGTGCTGGTGGACGGCCAGGGCAACTTCGGCTCCATCGACGGCGATTCCGCCGCCGCCATGCGCTACACCGAGGCCCGCCTGTCCCGGCTCGCCAACGAGATGATGGGCGACATCGACCAGGACACGGTGGATTTCGGCCCCAACTACGACGGCAGCATGCAGGAACCCCTGACCCTGCCCGCCCGCTTCCCCAACCTTCTCGTGAATGGCTCCCAGGGCATCGCCGTGGGCATGGCCACCAGCATCCCCCCCCACAACCTGCGGGAGTGCTGCCACGCCCTGGTCGACCTGATCGATCACCCGAGCCTCGACCTCGAGGGCCTCATGGCCCACATCAAGGCCCCCGACTTCCCCGGCGGCGGCATCATGCTGGGCACCGAGGGCGTGGTGGAGGCCTACCGCACGGGCCGCGGCCGCTGCGTGGTGCGCGCCAAGTCCCACGTGGAGCAGATCAAGCGCGCGGGCGACCGCGAGCAGCTGGTCTTCACGGAGCTGCCCTACCAGGTCAACAAGTCCACCCTCATCGAGAAGATCGCCGAGCTGGTCCGCGAGAAGAAGATCGACGGCATCAGCGACCTGCGGGACGAGTCCGACCGCGAGGGCATCCGTCTGGTGGTGGAGCTGAAGAAGAACGAGCCCAGCGACATCGTGCTGAACCAGCTCTACCAGCTGACCCAGCTCCAGAACAGCTTCCCCATCACCATGCTGGCCATCGTGAACGGCCAGCCCCGCATCTGCACCCTGCGGGAGGTGCTGCGGGAGTTCATCGGGTTCCGCCGCGAGGTGGTGACCCGCCGGACCCTGTTCCAGCTGCGGAAGGCCGAGGACCGCCACCACATCCTCATGGGCCTCAAGATCGCCCTGGATCACCTGGACGCGGTCATCAAGCTCATCCGGGCCGCCAAGACCCCCGAGGAGGCCAAGGCCGGCCTCATGGCGGGCGCCTTCGCCTCGGCCACTGCGATCAAGAAGGACCCCAGCCTCTGCCTCTCGGCCCTGCAGGCCCAGGCCATCCTGGACATGCGGCTGCAGCGCCTCACCGGCCTGGAGCGGGAGAAGATCCTCGACGAGCTGGCCGAACTCGAAAAGCTCATCGCCCGGCTCAAGGCCATCCTGGCGGACGAGTCCCTGCTCCTGAAGGTCATCAAGGAAGAGCTCCAGCAGGTGGCCGAGCAGTTCGGCAACGACCGCCGCACCGAGATCGTGGGCTACTCCGGTGAGATCCGCATGGAGGACGTGGTGCCCGACGATCCCATGGTCGTCACCATGTCCAAGGCGGGCTACATCAAGCGCACGGACCTCACCGCCTACCGCCGTCAGCGGCGGGGTGGCAAGGGCAAGGTGGGCATGAAGACCAAGGACGAGGACTTCGTCGAGCAGCTCTTCATGACCAAGGCCCACGACACCCTCATGGCCTTCACAGACAAGGGTATCGTATACGCCCTCAAGGTTTACGACCTTCCGGAAGCCGCCGCCTCCACCCGGGGCAAGCACATCCGCAACCTCATCTCCCTGAAGGACGGGGAGAACGTGGTGACCCTCATGGCCCTGCGGGACTTCCCCGAAGGCGAGACCCTGGTCTTCGCCACCAGCGACGGCACCGTGAAGAAGTCCAGCCTGGCGGCCTATTCGAACATCCGGACCAATGGCCTCATCGCCCTCAACATCGAGGATGGCAACAGCCTGGTGGCGGTGCGGCGGTCCACGGGCGCCCAGCAGATCGTCCTGGCCACGGCCCAGGGCAAGGCCATCCGCTTCCCCGAAGAGGACGTCCGCGCCACGGGTCGAGCCACCACGGGCGTGCGGGGCATGAAGCTGGCCAAGGGCGACCACATCGTGGACATGGAAGTGGCCGACCCCCTGCCGGACCTGCCGGAAGGCGTCGAGCCCGACGAGAGCACCGAGGATCACGGCATGTTGCTGACGGTCTGCGAGAAGGGCTACGGCAAGCGGAGCCTCCTCCAGGACTACCGGCTCCAGGGCCGGGGCGGCACGGGGGTCATCAACATCCGCGCCGGGGTCCGCAACGGCCAGGTGGTGGGCTTCAAGCTCGTCAAGCCCGGGGAAGGGTGCCTCCTCATCAGCCAGGAGGGCATGGTCATCCGATTCCTCATCGACGAGGTCCGCAAGACCGGCCGCAACGCCCAGGGGGTCGGCCTCCTCAAGCTGGCCAGCGCCGAGGACCGCGTGGTGGGCCTGGCCAAGATCGACGCCAGCGCCATGGCCCTGGACGAAGAAGACGAACTCCTGGAGGCCGAAGCGGCCCACCCGGGCCCCGACGAGAGCGGCGAACAACCCAAATTGGGGCTGTAATCCTCCAGGGGTCCCGCGCTGGCGCGCACACCCCCGGACCCCCGCGCAAAGGACCGGCAAAGCCGGTCCTTTGCTTGTTCGCGGTCGACGGGTGGCCTTGCCGCTAGAAGTACACCGCCCAGTCGCCGCCCGGCAATTCGAGGGCCTCCCGCTCCAGTCTGGGCAGGCGTTCCACATGGAACACGTAGACCCAGGCGCGGTAGTGGTGGCCCCCCTCGAGGACCACGGGCAGGATGGCGCGGGTGAAGAGGCCCTCCTCCACGCCCTCGAGGGGGTCCAGGTCGGCCAGGGCCGAGTCCAGGTCGGGCTCGTCGTCATAGCCCACGAAGTCCCCCCGCACCCAGCCGGAACCCGGCGGAGCCACGGCGGGTTCCGGTCCGGGCACCAGGGCCGGGTAGCCCGAGGGCAGGTGGAAGAGCCGCCCGGCCACCCAGGCCCGGGTCAGGCCCTCGGGATGGGTCCGCAGCAGCCAGCCGTGGTGCGACCCACCTTCCCGAAGCGTCCCGTACACGAACAACCCATCTGCGGCGAGCATGGCACCCCCCGAAAAACATACCGCCAAAACGCAGGGCGTTTTGGCGGTGGTCGAGTCGCTCGGGCGTGAACGGACTATTCAGGGATGGGGAACTGATCCGTCAGGTGGAAGACCTCCTGGCGGATGCGGGCGAAGGTGCTCTCATCGCCCCGGTGCCGCAGGGTGACGTCGAAGAAGCGGGCGATCTGATCCATCTCCTCCTCCTTCATGCCGCGGGTGGTGAGGGCGGGGCTGCCCAGGCGCACGCCCGAGGGCTTGAGGGGTGGGTTGGGATCGAAGGGGATGCCGTTCTTGTTGGTGGTCATACCAGCCCGGTGGAGGCAGGACTCGGCTTCGTGGCCCAGGAGGTCGTGGTCGCGCAGGTCCACCAGGAACAGGTGGTTGTCCGTGCCGCCGCTGACGATGCGCCAGCCGCGCTCCTGGAGGCCCTTGGCCAGGGCGTGGGCGTTGCGGATCACCTGGCCACTGTAGGCCTTGAACTCGGGCTGCATGATCTCGTGCAGGGCCACGGCCTTGGCGGCGATGACGTGCATGAGGGGGCCGCCCTGGATGCCCGGGAAGACGGCACGGTCCAAATCCTTGGCATATTGGGATTTGCACAGGATCATGCCGCCGCGGGGGCCGCGCAGGGTCTTGTGGGTGGTGGTGGTGACGAAATCCGCGTGGGGCACGGGGCTGGGGTGGTGGCCCGTGGCCACCAGGCCGGCGATGTGGGCCATGTCCACCATGAGCATGGCGCCCACCTCGTCGCAGATCTCCCGGAAGAGGGGGAAGTTCCAGGTGCGGCTGTAGGCCGAAGCGCCCACCACGATCATCTTCGGCTTGTGCTGCCGGGCGAGGTCGCGGACCTCGTCCATGTCCACCCGCTCGTCTTCCTTGCGCACGTGGTAGGGGACGAACTTGTAGAGGATGCCCGAGCTGTTCAGGGGATGGCCGTGGGTGAGGTGGCCGCCGTGGGCCAGGTCCAGGCCCATGACCGTGTCGCCGGGCTTCAGGGCGGCGAGGTAGACGGCCATGTTGGCCTGGGCCCCGCTGTGGGGCTGCACGTTGGCATGCTCGGCGCCGAAGATCTGCTTGGCGCGGTCGCGGGCCAGGTTCTCGACGATGTCGACCTGGCTGCAGCCCCCGTAGTAGCGCTTGCCCGGGTAGCCCTCCGCGTACTTGTTGGTGAAGTGGGAGCCCATGCTCTGCATCACCGCGCGCGAAGCGTAGTTTTCCGACGCGATGAGTTCCAGATGGTGCCGCTGGCGCTGCACCTCCAGTTCCAGAGCCTGGAACACAGCGGGGTCGGAGGTTCGGATGACTTCGTACATGGTGGAGACTCCCGGGTAATGCCCTATCCTAGCCGCGGTCCGCAGGGGCCATGGAAGCCACTTCGTGAGCCGGATCACAGGTCGGAGCCTGTGAGACACTGAAGGGCCGGAGTTCCCATGCCTTTCCTTCCGCCCCACGACGGTTCCGAATTGGAGCGATTCGAGCACCCCCTGGCCAGCCGCTACGCCAGCCGGGCCATGGTGCGCCTGCTGTCGCCGCTGTACCGCCAGCGGGTGTGGCGCCGGCTCTGGGTCGCCCTGGCAGAGGCCGAAGCCGAGCTGGGCCTGCCGGTGACGGCCGCCCAGATCGCGGAACTGAAGGCCACCCAGGACGCCGTGGACCTGGACGCCATCGCGAAGCACGAATCCGCCCTGCGCCACGACGTCATGGCCGCCATCCACGCCTGGGGCGACCAGGCGCCCAGTGCCCGGCCCATCCTCCACCTGGGCGCCACCAGCTGCTTCGTCACCGACAACGGGGACCTGCTCATCGCCCAGGAGGCCCTCCTCCTGCTCCGCCGCCGCCTCCAGGATGTCATCGCGGCCCTGGCCGGGTTTGCGGACCAGTGGAAGGACCAGCCCACCCTCGGCTTCACCCACTTCCAGCCGGCCCAGCCCACCACCGTGGGCAAGCGGGCGACGCTCTGGATCCAGGACCTGCTGCTGGACCTCGAGGACCTGGACCACCTGATCCGGACCACGCCGGTGCGTGGCGTGAAGGGCACCACCGGCACCCAGGCCAGCTTCCTGGAGCTGTTCGAGGGCGACGGCGCCAAGGTCGAGGCCCTGGAACGGCGCTTCTGCGAGAAGGTGGGCTTCCCGGCCATTCCCGTCAGCGGCCAGACGGCCACCCGCAAGCTGGAGGACCGCATCGGCCAGGTGCTCTGCGGGATCGCGGCCAGTGCCTCGAAGTTCGCCTGCGACCTGCGCCTGCTCCAGCACCTGAAAGAGGTCGAGGAGCCCTTCGAGTCCAAGCAGATCGGTTCCAGCGCCATGCCCTACAAGCGCAACCCCATGCGCAGTGAGCGCATCAACAGCCTCGCCCGCTTCGTGCTGGGCCTCATGCCCTCCAGCTACCAGACCAGCGCCAGCCAGTGGATGGAGCGCACCCTGGACGACAGCGCCCACCGCCGCCTCACCATCAGCCAGGGCCTGCTGGCCGCGGACGCCATTCTGGTGCTCTTCCGCAACGTGGCGTCGGGCCTCGTCGTGTACCCCAGGATGATCGAGGCGCGCCTGGCCCAGGAGCTGCCCTTCATGGCCGCCGAGGTGCTGCTCATGGAGGCCGTGAAGCGCGGTGGTGATCGCCAGGATCTGCACGAACGCTTCCGGGGTGCGGCTCTCGAGGCGGGTCGCCGCATCAAGGCCGAGGGACGACCCAACGACCTGCTCCAGCTGCTGGCGGCGGATCCCGCCTGGGCCATGACCGAAGCCGAGCTGGCGGCCCTGCTGGATGCCCGCCGCTTCACCGGCCGGGCCGGAGACCAGGTGCGTGGCTTCCTGGCGGGCCCCGTGGCCGCAGCCCTGAAGGACCATGCCCCGGCGGAGGAAGCCGCTGTCCGCGTCTGACATTGACCCTGAAAGGTTTGACATGCTGAAACTCGCCGTCATCGGCGCCCAGACCCTGCTGGGGCGCGAACTCGTGAGCGCCCTGGAAGCCCGCGACGCCTCCGTGCTGCCCCTTTCCATCGGCGCCCTCACGGTGGAGGAGGAAGTCGGCGACCTCGTGGTGTTCGCCCCGAGCCGCCTCCTCCTGGAAGGCCTGGACGCGGTGATCCTGGCCGATACCCCCGATCCGGCCCTGCTGGAGGGGTTCCCGGGCCGCATCCTGGACCTGCGCTCTGAACCGGAGCCCCGGATCGATCCCATCCCCCTGGCGGGGCCCTGGCCCAAAGGGACGAAGTCCCTGAAGGCCCGCCCGGCCCTGGAGCAGGTGCTGGCCCTTCTGCCCTCTCTGATCGAAGGCCTGGGCGAGGTGGGCGGCACCCACCTCCGTTCCGTGGCCTGGCTGGGGGATCGGGGTCTGGATGGGCTGGTGGAGCAGACCCTGGCCGTCCTCAACGGCGAGGACCCTGACCTGGCCAAGCTGGGCTACCGTCAGGCCTTCGAGGTGGTGCCCGTGACGCCCGCCGCGGGCAAGGGCCGCCTCATGGAGGTCCGGGTGCCCTCGTTCCACGGCGACCTGCTGATCCTCCAGATCCGCGCCCAGGAGGGCCGGTCCCTGGTGAAGAAGGAGGTCCCCGCCGGTGTCGTCTGGGTGGAGGCCGCCCCCAGCTCCCGGGACGTGGCCGTCAGCGCCGATCTGCTGGCCCACCTGGACCTCACCGGTGACGCGAAGGCCGCCGTCCTCACGCTGGGCTTCGACCCGGTGCTGTGGGGGACCCTGCGGCCCACCATGCGGGTGCTGGGCCTGATGGACTGAAGGCACCATGGCCAAGAAGCTCGAAGAACCCCAGGAACGTGGCGACTTCTTCAAGTCCCTGGGGACCCTCTTTGCGGGTTTCGTGGCGAACCGCGTGGAAGAGGCAGTGACGAACCTGGGCCCCAAGCTGCTGCGGCCCCCGGGCGCCCTGGACGAGCTGGAGTTCCTCACCAAGTGCACCCGCTGCGACAAGTGCATGCGGGCCTGTCCCGAGAACGCCATCCTCCGGGCCGGCCCCAGCGCCGGACTGGGCCTGAAGACCCCCTACCTCGATCCGAGGAGCGTCCCCTGCTTCCTCTGCACCACGCTGCCCTGCATCGCCGAGTGCGACGACGAGGCCCTGGTCTGGCCTCAGCTCACGCGGAAGGATGGCACCGTGATCGAAGGGCCCAGGGCCGTGCGCATGGGCACGGCCCGCGTGAAACCCAGCCTCTGCGTCACCTGGGGCGATCTGGACCGGGAACCGCGCGCCTGCCGCGTCTGCGTGGACCGCTGTCCCTATCCCGAGGAGGCGATCCGGATCACGGCGCCCCGGGAGGGCGAGACCGTGGGCCACCCAGCGGTGGACGCAGACGTTTGCACGGGCTGCGGACTGTGCGTCTTCGCCTGCCCCGCCGAGCCCGCGGCCATCGTCGTGGAGCCACGGCGGGGCTGAGGGTCAGGCGATGCTGATCCCCTGCATCTCAGCCACCTCATGGGCGTTGAAGCTGGAGCGCACAAGGGGGCCGGCGTAGACGGTCTGGAAGCCGAAGGCCTTGGCCTTGGCGCCCAGCTCGGCGAATTCCTCGGGCGGGACATAGCGTTTCACGGGCAGCTGGTGGCGGGTGGGGCGGAGGTACTGGCCCAGGGTGAGGATGTCCACATGGGCTTTGGCCAGGGCCTCGAATGTGTGCATCAGCTCGGGCTCGGTTTCGCCAAGGCCGAGCATGAGGCCGCTCTTGGTGCGGAAGGCCTCGCCGTACAGGGCCTTTCCCATCTCCTTCGCGTGCGCCAGCACGCGAAGGCTGCGCTCAAACCGTCCCGCGGGCCGGACCTCGGGGTAGAGGCTGGGCACGGTCTCGGTGTTGTGGTTGAACACGCTGGGGCCGCTGGCCACCACCCGGGCCACCGCCTCCAGGTCCCCCAGGAAGTCGGGCACCAGCACCTCCACGCCGACGCCGGGGTTGCGGCGGCGGATGGCCAGCACGGTGTCGGCGAAGTGGGCGGCCCCGCCATCCGGCAGGTCGTCGCGGTTCACGGAGGTGAGCACGGCGAAGCGGAGGTTGAGGGCCGCCACGCGCTCGGCCGTCTCCCGGGGTTCCTGGGGGTCCAGGAGGCGGGGCTTGCCGCTCTGGATGCTGCAGAAGCCGCAGGCCCGGGTGCAGACCTCGCCCATGAGCAGGAAGGTGGCCGTCCCATGGGTGAAGCAGTGGGTCCGGTTGGGGCAGCGGGCCTCCTCGCAGACCGTGTGCAGATGTGAATCCCGCAGATCCTTCTTCATGGCGTGCAGGCCGCCCAGCTTCACCCGCTCCTTGGTGATCCACTCGGGCAACCGGGGGTGCCCGTCGAGCACTTCGCGGCCCACGCGCTTGGAGAAACGGGCCATGAGGCCTCCTGGCCCTCCAGTTTCCCTTAGGGGGCCCGGATCGCCAACCGCTTCCCCGGGGCCCCGGCCGCTGTGGCCTCCGTCAACCCTTGTCCCCACAGGCTGCAGCAACCGCCATAATGAGTTCCCTCGGAGTGTGATGGGTATGGCGTGGTTTGGCTGGGCATTGGCATCGATGGTCCTCATGGGCCTGGGCAACCTGGGCATGAAGGCCGCGGGGCAGCACGGGGTCCCGCCGGCAGGCGTGCTCTTCTGGGTGGTGATGGGCGAGGTGCCCCTGGCCCTGACCTACTGGCTGTGGCGGGGCCGCCCGGGCGGAACCGCGGGCGGTACGGCCTGGGGACTGGCGGCGGGACTCTTCACCGCGGCGGCCCTGATCGCTGTGAACGAGAGCTTCTTCCGCGGGGCCAAGGCGGCGGTGGCCATCGGGGTCATGAACGCCAATTTCGCCCTGGTCGCCCTGTTGGCCTTTTTTCTTTTCCGCGAGCAGCTCCAGCCCTCCAAGCTGGTGGGACTTGCCGCGACCCTATCTGGCCTCTGGCTGATGGCCCGCTGAACCTGGAGCCCCGAAGATGGCCAACGTCCGACGCTTCCTGCTGGGCCGCCGCCTCGCGAGCGAAGAAAGCCACGAAGCCCGCATCAGCAACCCGGTGGCCCTGGCGGTGTTCAGCTCGGACGCCCTTTCCTCGGTGGCCTATGCCACCGGCGAGATCATGGCCGTCCTCGGGCCGTACATGGCCATGGCGGCCTTCGGGCCGGCGGTGCTGTCCTGGTCCTGGCCCGTGGCCGTGGGCATCGTCCTGCTGCTGACGATCCTCACCATCAGCTACCGGCAGACCATCTTCGCCTACCCCAGCGGGGGGGGCGCCTACATCGTGGCAAAGGAGAATCTGGGCGAGGTCCCGGCCCAGGTGGCGGGCGCCTCCCTGCTGGTGGATTACGTGCTGACGGTGGCGGTGAGCGTCTCCGCGGGCGTCACGGCCATCACCAGCGCCTTTCCGGCGGCCGATGCCCATCGGGTGGCCCTCGCGCTCGCCGTGGTGGCCCTCATCGGGCTGATCAACCTGCGGGGCGTCAAGGAGAGCGGCGCGGTGTTCTCGGTGCCGACCTATGGCTTCGTGATCTCGATGTTCGCGATCATCGGCCTGGGCTTCTGGCGCTACTTCGCGGGAGGGGTGACCGTCGGCGAACATCACGCGGTGGCGGCCCCGCCCCTGCCCGGGTGGATCGCCATCTGGGTGTTCATGAAGGCCTACAGCGCGGGCTGCACGGCCCTGACCGGGGTGGAGGCCATCTCCAATGGTGTCTCGGCCTTCCGGGAGCCCACCGCACGGAACGCCGGCAAGACCATGGTGGCCATGGTGATGATGCTCGGGGCCATGTTCCTGGGGATCACCTGGCTGTCCAACCATTTCGGCATCATGTACACCGGCGAAGGTGAATCCCTGCTCTCCATGCTGGAACACCGGATCCTCGGGAGCGGCCCCGGCCTTCCGCATGTCACCTACCTGGTCATGCAGGCCTTCACCATGCTGATCCTCTGCCTGGCCGCGAACACGGCCTACGCGGACTTCCCGCGCCTGGCGGCCATGATGGCCCGGGACGGCTTCCTGCCCCGCCAGTTCTCCAGCCAGGGGGACCGCCTGGTGTTCTCGAACGGGATCTTCATCCTGTCGTTCCTGTCGGGCGTCCTGCTGTGGATCTTCAACGCCCGGGAGCACCACCTGCTGCCGCTGTACGCGGTGGGCGTCTTCCTGGGCTTCACGCTCTCGCAGACCGGCATGGTGCGCCACTGGCTCAAGCTGCGCGGGCGGCGCTGGGCCCTCAAGTCCGCCATCAACGGCGCCGGCGCCCTCACGACCCTGGTCGTGATGGCGGTCATCATCGTGACCAAGTTCGCCCATGGCGCCTGGGTGGTGGTGCTGGTCCTGCCCCTGATGGTGATGGGCTTCTTCAACATCCACCGGCACTACATCCGCGTGAAGTCCATCCTGGCCGGCAGCCGCGCCGACTTCATCAGCCCCCGCAAGAACCGGGTGGTGGTGCTGGTTTCGGGTATCCACTCCGGCGTGGTTCAGTCCCTGAACTACGCCAAGGTGATCGCCGATCACGGCGAAGTCGAGGCCCTCACCGTGGACTTCCCCGATGAGCACGGGCGCGACAGCGCGGCGCTGGAGAAGCTGCGCTCCGACTGGCCCCGCTACTGCGAGGGGATCCCCCTCCGGTCCATCCGCAGCCCCTACCGGAAGATCGTGGAGCCCATCGTGGAGGAGCTGGACCGCATGCGGCGCGCGGAACCGGAATACACCATCACGGTGATCCTGCCGGAATTCGTGACGGGCCACTGGTGGGCGAACCTGCTGCACAACCAGACGGCCTGGCGCATCAAGGGCACCCTGCTCATGAAGCCCAAGACCGTGGTGATCTCGATCCCCTACCACCTGGAGCCCATACTGGAGTAGCTTGCTGTCCGGGAGACACGGATGCAGAGCTTGAGGCGGATCCTCCTGGGGCGGCGACTGTCCAGCGAAGAAACGCAGCACACCAAGATCAGCAACCCCATCGCCCTGGCGGTCTTCAGCTCGGACGCGCTGTCCTCGGTGGCCTATGCCACCCAGGAGATCATGGCCTCCCTCTCCAGCACCATGGGCCAGGCCCTCGGCGTCGGGGCCCTGGCGGGTGTGGCGGGCTATGCGGTGTTCGGCTGGTCCATCCCCGTGGCCCTGGGGATCGTGGGCCTGCTGGCCATCCTGGCGGTGAGCTACCGGCAGACCATCCTGGCCTACCCGGGCGGCGGGGGCGCCTACATCGTCGCCATGGAGAACCTCGGCGACCTGGCGGCGCTGACCGCGGGCGCCTCCCTGCTGCTCGACTACATCCTGACGGTGGCGGTATCCGTCTCGTCGGGAGTGGCGGCCATCACGGCGGCCCTGCCGGCCCTGGAGGGCCACAACGTCTCCCTGACCCTGCTGGCCATCGGCTTCATCGCCCTGATGAACCTGCGGGGGGTCAAGGAGAGTGGCGCGGTGTTCGCGATCCCCACCTACGGGTTCGTCTTCTGCGTGTTCCTCATGCTGGGCTACGGCACGCTGAAGCTGGCCCTCCATGGGGGGCCCTCTCCCGTTCAGGTGCAGCAGGCCGCCCAGCAGGGCTCGCACCTGGCGGGCCTCACGATGGTGTGGGTGTTCATGCGGGCCTACAGCGCCGGTTGCACGGCCCTGACGGGCGTGGAGGCCATCAGCAACGGCACCACCGCCTTCCGGGATCCGGCCGGTCCCAATGCCGCCAAGACCATGCTCTGGATGGTCGGGCTGCTGGCGGTCATGTTCCTGGGGATCACCCTCCTGGCGCACCGGCTGGGGGTGACCTACCAGCACAGCGCCGATCCGTCCGTGGTGGCGGAAACCCTCATGTCCAAGCTGAACAAGGCCATCCTCGGCGATGTCAGCCACGGCTTCTCCAAGCTGGTCTACTACGTGGTCCAGGGCTTCACCTTCGCCATCCTCGTGGTGGCCGCGAACACGGCCTTCGCCGACTTCCCCCGCCTGGCGGCCCTCCAGGCCCGGGACGGCTTCCTGCCCCGCCAGTTCGCCAGCCAGGGCGACCGGCTGGTGTTCTCCAACGGCATCCTCATCCTCTTCTTCTTCTCCGGGTTCCTGGTCTGGCTCTTCCATGCCAACACGGACGTGCTGCTGCCCCTCTACGCGGCGGGCGTGTTCATGGGCTTCACCATCAGCCAGACGGGCATGGTGATGCACTGGCGCAAGGTTCGGGGACCCCACTGGCACCTGAAGGCGGCCATCAATGGTCTGGGCGCGGCCACCGCCTGCGTGGTGCTGCTGGACATCGCCATCACCAAGTTCATCCACGGGGCCTGGATCGTGATCCTGCTGGTGCCCGTGCTGGTGGTGATCCACTTCAACATCCGGCGCCACTACGTGGGGGTGAAGTCCAAGCTGGCGGCGAGCCGCACGGACGCCTTCCTGCCCACCAAGCATCACGCCCTGGTGCTGGTGAACGGGATCCACCGGGGGGTGGTGCAGGCCCTCCTCTACGGTCGGCTCATCGCGGGGGACCGGGTGGAGGCCCTGACCGTGGACCTGGGTTCCGATGGCACACGGGAGAGCCCGGCCATCGAGAAGCTGCGGGCCGACTGGACCATCTATGGCATGGGCATCCCCCTGCGCTGTGTGCCCAGTCCCTATCGCAAGATCGTGGAGCCCATCCTGGAAGAGGTCGACCGCCTCCGCCTGGCCGAGCCGGAGCTGGCCATCACGGTCATCCTGCCGGAGTTCATCACGCACAAGTGGTGGCAGCAGTTCCTGCACAACCAGAGCGCCCTGCGCATCAAGGCGGCGCTGCTGGTGAAGGAGGACGTGATCGTCACCTCCGTGCCCATGCACCTGCCCGAGTAGCGGGAGGGGGAATCAGCGCATCCGGCCCGTGGGGCGGGCCAGCAGCTCCTGGCCGCTGAGCAGCTCGCCCAGGGTCCGGTGACGGGGGTCCAGCACCATGCAGAGGAAGCTGAGGGGGAAGCAGAGCACCGACAGCATGTGGACGAGCGAGAAGGTCATCCGCCGCTCAGGGGAGTTCTCCGGCAGGGTCACGCCGAAGGTCACCATGAGGGGCGACTGCCCAGTCAGCACCAGGGGGGCCATGAACAGGACCCAGGAGACCGCCAGCAGATAGGGCACCACCAGGTACCAGCCTCCCGTCAGCAGGCGGGAGGGGGAGACGCCCAGGACCCAGGAGGGGAGGGCGAGGGCGATGCCCTGCGCGGTGAAGAGCAGCAGAGCCTCGGCGGCTTCCACCTTCACCAGGGGCCAGAAGGTGGAGACGGGCTCCTGGAAGCCCAGGGCGGAGGGCGAAGGCGGCCCGGGGGAGGGCGGGGGGACCCCCTCGCCGGGGCGCTCCAGTTCTTCCGGGGTCACCTCCACCGCCACCGCCGCCACGCGGCCCAGGGCGGGGGCCGTGAGGGCCCGGGGGGGCACCTCGAAGGAGATGTTGGCCAGGGCCGAGGCCTGGAAGAGCAGGGGGCGCCCCTGCCGAGGCGGGGCCAGGGCCAGGCCGCACTCCGGACACTCCGCCGCGAGCGGGGAGAGGCGGGTCTGGCAACTGGGGCAGATGCGCGGGGTGTAGTGTTTAATCATGCACCACTATCGCCCAGCCCCGTTCGGGTGGGACGCCCGGCCGGACCGGCCGACGCCCCGGCCTGGGGCCGGGGCGTCGGGGCGGGTGGAACGAAGAACTACTTTACGTTCACTGCGAGCCAGGCGGTGTTGACCGAGTTGTATTCGGCGGAACCGGCCCCGTAGAGGTCCGTGGCGGCGCTGAGGGTGGCGGTGCGGGCGCCGGCGTAGTTGGTGCTGCTGGTCATGTAGACCGTGAGGGCACGGAACCAGATGCGGGCGGCCTTGTCGTTGCCCAGGCCGGCGACGCTGGTGACGCCATTGGCCATGGGGGACTGGATGCCATCAGAGAAGCTGTCGATCTGGCTACCGTGGGAGAGCAGGAAGTAGAAGTGGTTGGCCACACCCGAGCTGTAGTGCACATCCAGGCGGCCGAGGGTCTTGGACCAGGCGTCGGGGCTGGAGCCGTCCAGGCTGGGCTTGTACATGAAGCGCAGGGGATGGGTGAACTTGCTCGTGGCCAGCTGTTCACCGATCAGGTAGTTCGCGGCGGGCACGGCCTTGCTGGTGGAGGGGGTGGGGGTGGTGGTGCCCGTCCAGTAGACATTGATGGTGGAGGCGATGTTGGAGTAGTTCGGCACGGTGGTGGTGCCGCCGCCGTGGGCCATGAACTCGACCATGGTGCCCATGATGTCGGAGTTGGCCTCGTTCAGGCCGCCCGACTCGCCGCGGTAGGTGAGGTTGGCGGTGCGGGCGCAGACACCGTGGCTCATCTCGTGGCCGGCCACGTCGATGGACTCGAGGGACTTGAAGGAGGAGCCGTCGCCGTAGGTCATGCAGAAGCAGCTGTCGGACCAGAAGGCGTTGTCGTAGGCGCTGCTGTAGTGCACCCGGCTGTAGGTGGCGGTGCCGATGCCGTCGATGCCGTTCCGGCCGAAGATGTTCTTGTAGTAGTCGTAGGTGAGGCCCACGCCATAGTGCGCGTCCACGGCCGCGGTCTGGCCGTTGGCGGAGGTGGTGACCGCGCCGGAGACGTAGTTGGCGCCATCGCCCCAGGTGTTGTCGGCATCGGTGTAGGTGGTGCCGTTGCCGGTGGTGGCGTGGTTCAGGTCGCGGGTGTCGAAGTTCATGCCGCGGACCGTGTCGCGCAGCTCATAGCCGCTGGCCAGGCTGTTGGTGTTCAGCGTCACCACACCGGAGTACTGGCTGTTGCCGGTGCCGCTGGCGGCGGTGGTGTGGAGGGTGCTCCACTGCTCCAGGATGGCGCCGCTGTGGGCGTCCACGAGGAAATCGGTGTGGCGGGTCTCGGCGGCGCCGTTCTCCAGCTCCGTATGGATGTGGTAGGCCAGGACGGGCTGTCCGACGGTGGCGACCACCAGCTCGGTGGTGGGCGTGTGGGCGTAGGCGCCCTGGGGGGCCAGCGACTGGTGGGCCACGGCCAGGGCCTCGGTGGCGCCGAGGGTGGGAGTCACGTTCAGGTTGAGGCCCCGGACCAGCGCCTCCGTGCGGCCGGTGACCGCCCCACCGCGCAGGTGGACGATGGCTTCGCCCTCGAACACGCGAACGCCCTTGTAGAACTGGTTCATGCGGACGTGGGCCTCGCCGGTGGCCTCCTCGAACACGTTCTTGGTGGCGAAGCTGGCATTCCGGTCCAGGCCGAGCTGGAAGACGCGGGCATCCAGGTGGCGGCGGGCCTCGTCAGCGACGGCGCTGTCCACGGGACGCGCGGCGAAGGCCGGGACCACGAGGATCGCGGCGGCGGCAAGGCGAAGGGCGAGACGGGACGGCAAGGGGACCTCCAGGGAGCCTGAGCTCCAGATGGGTGGATGGGGATGACAAGGACTGAGGTGCGTGGATGAATCCTAGGTGCTGGAAGGCAAAACGCCCCTGTTAAGAGTTATGAATTTTTATGAGAATCAATTCTGTTTAGAGCTCGGGCAGGAGCCCTGTCACCATCGGGCTTTGGGCCAACGCGCCCTGGCCCCTGCCCACGCCCCGGCTGAAACAAGGACCCCCGATGACGACCGCGATCCCCGGTGCCTTCCACCCGAGCACCCGGCTCTACCGCTTCACCATCCTGATCTTCATCAGCCTGCTGGTGGTGGGCAGCTACTTCGCCTACGACAGCATCGGGGCCTTGGCGACGACCCTGATCAAGGAACTCCACATCGATCGCGCCACCATCGGGAAGCTCTATGCAGCCTATTCCGTGGCCGCCATCGCCATCGTCTTCTTCGGCGGCATGCTCTACGACAAGCTGGGGCCGCGCAGGGCCAGCCTTCTGTTCAGCTGCCTCGTGTTTCTCGGTGCGGTCATCGTGGCCGCGGCCAAGACCAAGTGGATGCTGTTCACGGGCCGGCTCATCTTCGGGGCCGGCTCGGAGTCGCTCATCGTGGTCCAGAGCGCCATCATCGCCCGCTGGTTCAAGGGCAAGGAGATGGCCATGGCCTTCGGCATCGCCCTGGCCATCAGCCGCCTGGGCACCCTCTTCGCCTTCAACACCGAAGAGCTGATCGCGGACCACTTCCACAGCTTCCGCACGGCCCTCTGGGCCGCGGCCCTGCTCTGCCTGTTCTCGGTCGTCTGCAACCTCGTTTTCATCGTCATGGACCGTCACGGTGAACAGGAGCTGGCTCTGCCCAAGGCGGGCGCCGGAGACAAGATCGTCCTCTCGGACATCAAGAAGTTCACCTCGTCCTACTGGTTCGTGGTGCTGCTCTGCGTGACCTTCTACAGCGCCATCTTCCCCTTTACCGACCTCGCCGCGGACATGTTCCACGACAAATGGGGCCTGCCCTCCGTGAGCGCCGTGACCGGCGGCTTCCTGACCAAGGTGTTCTACAACTTCACCCACATGTTCACCACGGCGCCTGGAATCACCAGCATCGTGATCGCCGCCTCGATGGTCTTCGCGCCCTTCGCCGGGGGGCTCGTGGACCGGATCGGACGGCGGGCTTCGCTCATGGTCCTGGGTTCCCTCCTGCTCATTCCCGCGCACCTCCTCCTGGGCATCACCCACTGGAACCCCATCCCCATGATGGTGGTCCTGGGGGCGGCGTTCGTGCTGGTGCCCGCGGCCATGTGGCCCTCGGTTCCGCTCGTGGTGGAGGAGTCCCGGGTGGGCACGGCCTTCGGCCTGATGACCGCCATCCAGAACCTCGGCCTGGGTTTGTTCCCGCTGCTCAACGGCTGGCTGCGCGACAAGACGGGCACCTACACGTCCACCCAGGTCATGTTCGCGGGGCTGGGTCTGGTGGGGCTCGTCTTCGCCTTCCTGCTCCTGCGGGCGGACCGGCGGCACGGCGGGGTGCTCGAGGCCGGCTCCTCCTCGCAGGGCTGATCCCGTGACACCGGCGCGAGTAGACTGGGGACCGATTTCCGGAGGCCGCATGGTGTTTTGGCGGAGAATCCTGGCGCCCCTGGCCGGCGGCCTCCTCGTTCTGGCCACCCTGCTGGCGCCCATGGCTTGCGGTCCGGAGGCCCCTCCGCCGGCCCAGCCCCAGGCCCAGACCGCCCCGAAGGACGCGGTCCCCGCGCATGCCCGCGAGACCCTGGCCTATGTCCGGCAGCATGGCTACGCCCCCCCGGGCTATGTGGGCGGGCGCATCTTCGGGAACTACGAAGGGGTGCTGCCCCGCTACGACACCCGCCGCAAGCGCATCGAGTACCGGGAATGGGACGTGCAGCCCAAGGCCGAGGGGCGCAACCGCGGGGCCGAACGGCTGGTCACCGGCAGCGACGGGCGCGCCTGGTACACCGCGGACCACTACCGCACCTTCACCGAGGTCCGCTGATGGACTGGTCCTTCCTGACCTCGACCCAGCGGCCGCGCGTGCACGTGTGGTCGGGTTCCCCTTCCGGCCTAGTGGATGCGACGCCGGCGGAGCCGGGCTGCCTGTTCCGCTGGCTGCGGGGGAGCCGCATGCGGACCCGCGAGGGACTCATGGATGAGTGGGCCGCCGCGGCCCAATTCCCACCCCACTTCGGCGGCACCTGGGACAGCCTGCGGGACTGCCTCTCGGATCTGCCCGAAGGCGGCACCTTCCTGATCCTGGAAGCGGACCAGCTGCTCCGGGACGCGCCTCCGGAGGACGGGACCACGCTGATGGCGGTCCTCGCCGATGCGGCCGAGGATCTGGCCCCCCAGCCCTTCCACCTGGTAATGCAGGTGGAGCCCACGCGGCGGGCGGACCTGGTGGAAGGCCTGCGGGCCCTGAAGGTGGCCTACGGGGACCTCTAGAACTGGGCCTTGAAGGCCTCGAAGGCCTGCCGGAGGTGCTCGAACTCCTCGCGCAGGGCGGAGAGGTCCGCTTCCAGCTGGTCGACGCGGGGATCCTGGCGGGCGGACCGGACTGGGGCCGGATCGGGTGCTCCGGACGGCTCGACGGGGCCGCCCAGCAGATGCGTCACCCGGGCTTCCCGCGCGCCGGGGGCCCGGGCCAGGCGCAGGACCAGGGGCGGCTCGGCCTCCAGGAGGCTGCCCAGGCAGCCCTCCAGCTCCGCCAGATCCGGGAAGGCATACATGCGGCGGGTGTTCGTGCGGAGCTCGCCCGGAGTCTGCGGACCCCGCAACAGAAGCTCCGCCAGCAGGGCCGCCTCCTGGACCGAGAGGTTCCAGGTGGGCTTGGCGGTGTGGGCGACCTTCAGTACGCGGCCCGGCCAGGTCTCCGCAAGGCCGCAGCCGATCAGGGCCTCCACCGCGGCCTGCACCTCCGCTTCCGTCACCGCCAGCACGGGATCCCGGTTGCTGGACTGGTTGCAGGCGTTCACCAGGGCGTTCAACGACAAGGGATAGACATCCGGCGTGCTGAGCTGTTTCTCCAGCAGGCAGCCGAGGACGCGGCGCTCCAGGGGGGCGAGGTCGAAGCCGGACACGGAAGCGCCTAGCGCCCCACCACGCCCGCGAGGGGGCTGCTGGCGCTGGCATAGAGGCGCTTGGGCATGCGGCCGCTCTCGAAGGCGAGACGGCCGGCCTGGACGGCGTGGTCCATGGCCTGGGCCATCTTGGTGGGCTCGCCGGCCTCGGCCACGGCGGTGTTGAGCAGGACGCCATCGGCCCCCAGCTCCATGGCCAGGGCGGCATCGGAGGCGGTGCCCACGCCGGCGTCCACGATCATGGGCAGCTGGTAGCCCTCGACGACCTCCTTGATGAGGAGCAGGGTCATGGGGTTCTGCACGCCCAGGCCCGAGCCGATGGCGCTGCCCAGGGGCATGACCGCGGCGCAGCCCGCGTCGCAGAGCTTCTTGGCGAGGATGGGATCGGCGTTCACGTAGGGCAGCACCGTGAAGCCCTCCTTCACGAGGATCTTCGCGGCCTCCAGGGTCTCCTCGTTGTCGGGGTAGAGGCTCTTCTGATCGCCGATGACCTCCAGCTTCACCCAGGGGGTGTCCAGGGCCTCCCGGGCCAGGCGCGCCACGCGCAGGGCTTCGTCGCGGGTGTAGCAGCCGGCCGTGTTGGGCAGCAGGGTGATGTCTTTGGGGATCCAGTTCAGGATGTTGTCTTCGCCCTGGGCGCTCAGGTCGAAGCGGCGCACGGCCAGGGTGACCATTTCCACCCGCGCCGCCCGGTAGCAGGCCTGCATGGTGGCGAAGTCCTTGTACTTGCCTGTGCCGAGGACGAGGCGGTTGCTGAAAGTCTTGCCGGCGATGACGAGGGACATGGGGCGCTCCGGAGCTCCAGTCTAGCCTCGGCCGGGTCGGCTCAGAGCGGAGGACCCCCCCCGGGCGGGCAAAGCCGGAGTCCGCTTCCCGTCGTGGCTCCGGGCGATGACCTGCAGAGCCGGCGTCGCGGTCAGGCGGGATGGGGACGGGGGCGCGGCACCAGGGCGGCGATCCAGCCCAGGAGGGCTCCCCAGAGGTGGGCGGCAGGCAGGGTGCTCCAGCCGGCGGGGTGGAGCAGGACGCCGCCGAAGGCCGCTTCGAGGCCCAGTTTCAGGGTCAATCCCGCGAGCAGCCACCGGCCGATGGGGGCGGATTCCGGCCGCTCGGTCAGGCGCAGGCCCACCAGGGCCCAGAGGGCGCAGGCCAGCCCCGAGGCGCCCCGGTATTCGGCTCCGCCCAGCGTGGGGAGCAGCAGGAGGCTCAGGAGGGGTGCGATGAGCAGTAGGGGAAGCGCCAGCCGCCCCCGGTCGCCGCGTTCGGCCAGGAGCCAGGGTACGGCGAGGGCCACGGCGTTGGCCAGGGCGTGCTCCCAGCCGAAGTGGACCAGGTGCCCCGTCCAGAGGCGCCAGGGTTCGCGCAGGGCCTCGGCGGTGAGGGCGAGCGGGTCCATCAGGCCCGCCGCAGCCTCAGGGCCGCGCCCAGGAGGAGGAGGGCGCCCAGGGCCTCGGCCCAGCCGAAGCTGCCGCCGAAGTTCCGGCCACCGCTCTGGCGCAGGGACACGCCCTGGCGGTCCACCACATCCACATCCTTGCGCTCGCCGCGGGCCACCTCGGCCTTGAAACTGCCCACCTCGGCGTCGAGGTTCTTGGCCAGGTCGGCCATGGCCAGCTCCAGGCCCTTGGCCGAGTGCTCGCGCAGCTGCTTCTCGCGGTGGGCCCAGGTGGAGCTGCCCTTGACCTGGCTCTGGCCGGGGGCGCGCAGCAGGAAGGTATGGCTGGCGACGTCGTAGGCGGCGGCGTCGATGAGCGTGTTCGTGTCATTGGCGTCGCCTGGCAGCACGTAGGCGCCCACGATGGAGAGGTAGGTGAAGCTGTACCAGCGGGGATCGGTGTTCTGCACCTGGTCCACACTCACCAGGGCCATCACGTCCACGCCGTACATCCGCGCCACCTGGTCCATGTTCTCGAAGCCCCCGCCGCTGCGGAGGTAGGCGCTGGGGACGAGCTTGATCTCCGAGATCCAGGGCCGGTCCTGGAAGCTCCGCTTCACCACGTCCAGCAGGGGCTTCTCCTGGCCGGGGGCCATGAGGTTCTGGACCCGCCAGGAGGCGTTCCCCCCGGGCACGAAGGCGATGCCGAGCCTCAGGGGCAGCTTCAGCCGGGCCCCGGCGGGGTTTGGTACGGGGGCGGCCTTCTGCTTGGGATAGAGGTAGTCCATGAGGCTGCTGCGGCGGACGTGGGTCTCGGGCATGGTGCAGCTGAGGGCGGCCAGGAGGGCCAGGGCGGCGGCGAGGGCGGGGCGGCGGGACATCGGGGCTCCTTGAGACGGGCTTCAGTGGCGGGTGGGATCGTAGGCGGCGCTGCCCACGGGGTTCCCCTCCTTGTCGAGGAGCAGGACATCCTTCCGCGCGCCCTTCAGCAGGTCCTGCTTGAAGGCGGCCACGCCCTGATCGAGGGAGGCGGAGAGCTGGGTCATGGCGAGGGCGAGGCTCTCCCGGCCCTGCTGCCGGAAGGCCGCCTCCCGTCCGGACCAGGTGGAGTTGCCCTTGGCCGTGCCCACCCCCCCGGCCCGGAAGAGGAAGGTGTGGGAGGGCACATGGTAGACCGCCGCGTCCACCATGGAGGTGGTGTCGTTCTTGTCGCCCTTCACCATGTAGGCCCCCACGAGGGTCCAATAGGTCCAGGCATACCAGCGGGGACTGCTGAACTGGACCTGGTCCACGGAGACGAGGGCGACCACTTCGACGCCGAAGCTGCGGGCCACACGGTCGAGGTCCTCGAACCCCCCGCCCTTGGTGAGGTAGAGGGAGGGGATGACCTTGAAGCTCTGGGCCCAGGGCTTCTGCTCGAAGACACGAACCACCTGCTCGTGCAGGTCCTGCTCCTGGCCCGGGGCCAGGGCCCCCACGGGGCTGGCCAGGGCCGCGTCGCCCTTGACCTGGGTGGGGTCCGCGGGCACGAAGGCGATGCCGAGGCGCAGGGGAAGCTGGAGTCGCGCCGGCGGGGCAGCCGGGTCCGCTGGCGGCTCGGCCTTGACGCCCAGATAGGCGGAGAGGCTGCTGCGTCGCTGCACAGTCTCGGGAACGCCGCAGCCGACCGCCAGCAGCGCCAGCACGGCAAGGATGGAGAGGATCGGCGGTCGCATGGGGCCTCCTGAACCGGCAGCTTCAATACGCATGCGTATGGTTGCCATACGGTATGGTATGGTAAGCTAGTCCGGTTCCCTGTCAAGGCCACCATGCCCACGCCCCGCAAGAAGTCCAACCGCACCACGGCGCCCCTGTCCCCGGAGGCCTGGGTCAAGGCCGCCCAGGCCCTCATCATCCGCGAGGGGGTCGCGGCCGTGGCGGTGGAGCCGCTGGCCCAGGCCCTGGGGGTCACCAAGGGGAGTTTCTACTGGCACTTCGACAGCCGGGATGCGCTGGTCAAGGCGGCGCTGGTGGACTGGGAGCAGGACCAGAGCGCGGATGTCGTGACCCGCTACGGGGGCATCGCCGATCCGCGGCGGCGCTTGCGGGTGCTGCTCTTCGCCGCCTTCGAGGACGTGGAGGACGGCCTCTTTTTCGCGGCCCTGGCGGTATCCGGCGAGGATCCCCGGGTGGCCCCCTTCCTCCGGCGGGCGACGGAGCGCCGGCTGGCCTTCGGTGCGGAGGCGTTCATGGCCCTGGGGCTCACGGAGGCCGAGGCCCGGCAGCGGGCCCTGCTGGCCTATGCCGCCTACGCGGGCTACTTCCAGCTGCTGCGCGCCACGCCCAAGGCCGTGAAGGCCGTGACGGACCTCAGCGGCTATGTGCGCCAGCTGGCCGATGCCCTGGTCCCGCCCGGGAAGCCCCCGCGAAAGGCTTGAACTCCGACCCGCATGGGCGTCCCATGGAGCCACTCACGGGTGCTCCATGGCTGCCATCCTGATCGTCCCCGGCTACCAGAATTCGGGCCCCGGCCACTGGCAGAGCCTGTGGGAGGGCAGCCTGCGGGAGGCCAAGCGGGTGGAGATGCCCAACTGGGACTTCCCCCACAAGGTGGACTGGGTGGAGGCCCTGGACGAGGCCATCGCCGATTGTGTGACCCCGCCCATCCTGGTGGGCCATTCGCTGGGCTGCCTGGCCATCGCGCACTGGGCAGGCAGCCACGACCGGGAGATCCAGGGCGCGCTCATGGCCGCTCCGGCGGACCCCGAGCGGCCAGACGCCCCGCCCGCCATCCGCGGGTTCGCGCCGATTCCCCGCCTGCGGCTGCCTTTCGAGACCATCCTCGCGGCTTCGGCCGACGATCCCCACATGACGCTGGCCCGGGCGCGGGCGCTGGCGGCGGACTGGGGCGCGCGCTTCGTGGACCTGGGCCCCTGCGGGCCCCTGAACCTCGCCTCGGGCCATGGACCCTGGCCCCGGGGCGAGGCTCTGCTATCAGAATTCAGATAGCCGGTTGCGAAAGGGGCCTCTGGCATGGGAAGGTGGACCTTCCGATGGAGGAGCGGTCCCCATCAGTACCGGCGGCGAGGGCGATGAACCCGATGACCCGTTGGGAAAGGGGAGGATCGCCGAAGGGTTCGCGAATCATCGGCGCGGCCCCTGGACGACGAGGCGAAAGCCCGGCGGCTGTCGTGCCGGTCACCCGGCGCGGAGGGCCTGAGGCGCGGCGGTGGGAACCTTCCCCCCGCGTTCCTGATGGCACCGTCGGCCCGCCGAGGTATCCATGAACGCCACCCCCGCTGATCTCCGAAGCTGGCTCACCGATAGCCTGCTGCGGCTCTGCGCCCGTGAGACGACCTCGGGCCGGGAGGACGCGGGCCTGTCCGACCTGCGGGGGCTCCTGCGGGAGCTCGGCGCGACGGTGGTGGAACAGCCCGTGGCCGAGGGGCGTACCAATGTGCTGGCCCTCTGGGGCCGGCCGAAGGTCCTCTTCTCCACCCATCTCGATACGGTGCCGCCCCATCTGCCGCTCCGCCTCGAGGACGGAACCTTCCGCGGCCGGGGGGCCTGCGACGCCAAGGGCCAGATCGCGGCCCAGCTGGGAGCCGTGAAGACGCTGCTGGCCGAAGGTCGCGGAGGCCTGGCCTGGCTGGGCGTGGTGGGCGAGGAGACGGACAGCGCCGGGGCCACGGCGGCCCTGGCCCTGGCGGATCGCCTGCAGGAGCTGCGGGTGCTCGTCAACGGCGAGCCCACGGACCTGAAGCTGGCCACAGGCCAGCGCGGGGCCCAGCACCTCCGCCTCCACTGCGCGGGCCAGGCGGCCCACAGCGGCAGTCCGGAGCTCGGCCACGACGCCACCTGGCCCCTGCTGGACTGGCTCCAGCGCCTGCGGGATCAGCCCCGTCCCGTGGACCCGGCCCTGGGCCCCGAGGTCTGGAACCTGGGCCTGCTCCACGCGGGCGAGGCCCTCAACTCCATCCCCGCTTCCGCGGAGGCCCAGCTCATGGTCCGCACCCTGCCGGGCAGCACCTTCGCCGAGGAGTCCCGGCACCTGGCGCCCCCCGAGGGCACGGTGGCCCTCACGCTGGATGAGCCCCCGGACCGCTACCCCGAGATCCCCGGCTTCGAGCGGGCGCCCATGCCCTTCGGCTCCGACGCGCCCACCCTGCGGGCCCTGGTGCCGGACCGCACCGTGGTGCTGGCAGGGCCCGGCAGCATCCGCGTGGCGCACACGCTGGAGGAGCGCCTCACCCTCGCCGAGCTGGAGGCGGGGGTGGCCCTCAACCGCCGATTGGCCTTGCACTTCCTGGGAGACTGAACCATGACCGCCAAAATCCCCGTCACCGTCCTGGGCGCCACCGGCGTCGTCGGCCAGCGCTTCGTGCGCCGGCTGGCCAACCACCCCCTCTTCCGCGTCGAGCATCTGGCCGCCAGCGAGCGCAGCTCGGGCAAGCGCTACCGCGACGCCTGCGCCTGGCGCCTGGACGGCGAGCCCTACGGCGGCCTGGGCGACCAGGTCATGGCCGAAGGCACCCCGGAGTTCGCCCTCTCGCCCGTGATCTTCAGCGCCCTGGACACGGGCCCCGCCAAGGAACTGGAGCTCGAGTTCGCCCGGGCCGGGGCCATGGTGTTCTCCAACGCCGCCGCCTTCCGCATGTCGCCGGAGGTGCCCCTCCTGGTGCCGGAGGTCAACGCGGACCACCTGGGCCTGCTGGACATCCAGCGGCACCACCACGGGTGGAGCGGCGGCATCGTCACCAACGCCAACTGCACCTCCACGGTGCTGGTGATGGCCCTGGCGCCCCTGCAGCGGGCCTTCGGCATCGAGGCCGTGCTGATGACCTCCATGCAGGCCATCAGCGGCGCAGGCTATCCCGGCGTGGCCAGCCTGGACATCCTGGGCAACGTCATCCCCTTCATCCGCAACGAGGAGCCCAAGGTCGAGGAGGAAACCCCGAAGATGCTGGGCCGCTTCACGGGCAAGGAGGTGGAGTTGGCGCCCATGCTCGTGAGCGCCATGTGCCACCGCGTTCCCGTCATCGAGGGTCACACGGAGGCGGTCAGCGTGAAGCTGAAGGGCAACCCCTCTCTGGAGGCCGTGCGCGACGCCTGGCTGGCCTGGAGGCCGGAACCCCAGCAGCTGAAGCTCTTCTCCGCGCCGCCCGTGCCCATCCACGTCCACACCCTGGAGGATCGTCCCCAGGTGCGGCGCGACGTGGAGACGGACGGGGGCATGAGCGTGCACGTGGGCCGCCTGCGCGCGTGCCCGATCCTCGGCGTGAAGTTCGCGCTGCTGGGACACAACACGGAACGGGGCGCCGCCGGTGGCAGCATCCTCAACGCCGAACTGGCCCACGCGAAGGGGTACCTCCGATGATCGTCCTCAAGTTCGGCGGCAGCAGTGTGGCCGATGCGGCCTGCATGCGGCAGGTGGCGGGCCTGGTGAAGGCGGCGCTCCCCCAGGCGCCCCTGGTGGTGCTGTCCGCCATGGGCAAGACCACCAACGGCCTCTTCGACGCGGCCAAGGCGGCGGAGGCCGGGGACCTGGGCGGCGCCATGGAGCGCCAGCGCAAGCTCATGGCCGCCCACCGGAAGGCGGCCGAGGATCTCTTCGGGGGCGCGGTGCCCGAGGATCTGGATGCGGCCCTGACGGACCTCTTCGGGGAACTGGAGCTGCTGCTCCGGGGCGTGGCCATGCTCCGCGAGCTGAGCCCCCGCAGCATGGATGCCATCGCCTCGCTGGGCGAGCGCCTGTCCACGCGGGTCTTCGCGGCCTTCGTGGGCGGCGCCTGGGTGGACGCCCGCACCGTGCTGCGGACGGACGCGGTGTTCGGCGAAGCGGCGCCTCAGCCCGAGGCGATCCGAGCCCTGGCGCAGGACCTCATGAAACCCCTGCTGGGCATGGGCAGGGCCGTGGTCACCCAGGGCTACATCGGCGCCACGGAGGACGGCCTCACCACCACCCTCGGACGGGGCGGCAGCGACTTCTCGGCCGCCCTCTTCGGCGCGGCCCTGGGAGCGGCCGAGGTCCAGATCTGGACCGACGTGGAAGGCGTGCTCACCTGCGACCCGCGCATCGTCCCCGAGGCCCTGCCCATCCCCGAGCTGAGCTTCGCGGAAGCCGCCGAGCTGGCGGCCTTCGGGGCGAAGGTGCTGCATCCGGCCACCATCCAGCCCGCCGTGGAAGCGCGCATCCCCGTCACCGTGCGCCACACGCAGAAGCCGGAGGGCCGCTTCACCACCATCTCGGCCGAGGTCCACACGGGCCGGCCCATCACGGCCCTGGCCAGCCGCGGGCCGGTCACGGTGCTCACGGTGAGCAGCTCCCGCATGCTGGCTCAGAGCGGCTTCCTGGCCCGCCTCTTCGAGGTGTTCGGCCGGCGCGGCGTGAGCGTCGACCTGGTGGCCACCGCCGAGGTGAGCGTCTCCCTCACGGTGGAAGCGGACATGCCCCTGAAGGCGCTGATCAAGGACCTCTCCGCCTTCGCCACGGTGGAGGTGAACGAGGACCGGGCCATCATCGCCGCCGTGGGCGAGCGCCTGAAGTCCACGCCGGGCCTGGGGGCGCGCCTGCTCTCCTCCCTGGGCGACATCAACGTGGAGATGATCAGCATGGGCGCCAACGAGATCAACCTGAGCCTCGTGGTGCGCCGCGACCAGGGCGACGAGGCCCTGCGGCGCCTCCACAAGGTCCTGGTGGGGGGGGCGCCGTGACGCTCCGCCTGGGGCTCTTCGGGAAGGGCCGCCTGGGCTCGGCCATCGCCGCCGAGGCCGGGCCGGCCCTGGCCTGGCAGGTCGGCCGCGACGAGACCCCGGATGCCGGGGCCGACGTGGCCCTCGACGCCAGCGTGGCGGAGGCCGTGGAGGCGCACCTGGCCTGGGCCCTGGCGACGGGCACCGATCTGGTGATCGGCACCACCGGCTGGTCCCTGCCGGATCTCGAGACCCGGGTGGCCGGCCGCATCGGCGTGCTGACCGCCTCCAACTTCTCGCTGACCGTGGCCCTGATGGCCCGGATGGCCACCGTGCTGGGCCGCTTCGCCGCCCTGGATCCCGCCCGCGATCCCTACCTGGTGGAGCGCCACCACCGGCTCAAGGCCGACGCGCCCTCGGGCACGGCCAAGACCCTGGCGGCGGCTCTGATGGCGGGTTGTCCCCGCAAGACCGAGTGGACCCTCGGCACCCCGGCGCCCCACCAGCTGAGCCTGGGCGTGATCCGGGCCGGCGCCGAGTTCGGCACGCACACCCTCGGCCTGGACGCGCCGGCCGAGGTGCTGGAGCTCACCCACCGGGCGCGCTCGCGCGCCCCCTTCGCCCAGGGCGCCCTGGTGGCCGCCCAGTGGCTGCACGGACGCAAGGGCGTGTTCACCATGGACCACCTGGCTGCCGACCTGCTCGATCCCCTGTTCGTTTTCGGAGGAAGACCATGACCCTCGACCTGTCCGGACTGGCCGTCGCCCTGGCCACGCCCTTTACGGCTTCGGGCGAGGTGGACCTGCCCGCCTACCGCAAGCTGGTGCGCCACGTGGTGGCCGGCGGCGCGGATTTCCTGGTGCCGCTCGGCTCCACGGGTGAGGCTGCCACCATCCTCGATGCCGAGCGGGACGCGATCATCTCCACCTGCCTCGAGGAGGCCGGAGGCCATCCCGTGGTCGTGGGCACGGGCCACAACGCCACCCGCCAGGCGGCGGCCATGACGAAGCGGGCCCAGGCCCTCGGGGCCCAGGGCGCCCTGGTGGTGACGCCCTACTACAACAAGCCCACGCCCGACGGCCTGGTGGCCCACTTCGCCGCGGTGGCGGAGGCGGCGCCGGGGCTGCCGATCATCGCCTACAACGTGCCGGGCCGCACCGGGCTGAACGTGACGCCGCCCGTGCTGGCCCGCCTGTGGGAGAACCCCCAGGTGGTGGCCGTGAAGGAGAGCAGCGGCAACCTCGCCCAGATCGCGGAGATCGTCCGTCAGCTGCCCAAAGGGAAGGTCCTGCTGTCCGGCGATGACAACCTCGCCGTGGCGGCCATCGCCGTCGGGGCCTCGGGCCTGATCTCGGTGCTGGGCAACGCCCTGCCCCGAGAGACCGCCGCCCTGGTCGCCGCCGCCCGCCGGGGCGACCGGGCCGAGGCCCTCCGCCTCCACCAGCAGCTGCTGCCACTCATGGACGCCCTCTTCGTGGAGAGCAACCCCATCCCGCTGAAGGCCGCCCTCCGCATGCTGGGTCTCTGCGGAGACAGTCTGCGCCTGCCCCTGGTCCCTGCGGTCGCCGCCACGCGCACCCGGCTGGCCGAAGCCCTCTGCCTCTCCACCGAGGGCACCTTCCCCGGAGTGATCTGATGGTCGTCGACCTCGGTACCATCCACCGCTTCTTCAGCCGCCCTCCCGAGGACCTGGCCAACGATCCCGAAGCCCCGGCCATGCACCAGGTGCTCCTGTCCGCCCTGGAGAGTGGGATCGTGCGGGCCGCCGAGCAGCAGCCCGACGGCAGCTGGCAGGCCAACCCCTGGGTGAAGCAGGCCATCCTCTGCGGCTTCCGGCGCACGAACCTCGTGGAGATGCCGGGGCCCGGCTTTCCGATGTTCGACAAGACGGCCTACCCGGCCCGCCACTTCGGGCTGGAGGACGGGGTGCGCCTCGTGCCCGGCGGCTCTTCCGTGCGGCGCGGCGCCCACATCGCCCGGGGCGTGGTGATCATGCCGCCGGCCTACGTGAACGTGGGTGCCTTCGTGGACGAGGGCACCATGGTGGACAGCCACGCTCTGGTGGGCAGCTGCGCCCAGATCGGCAAGCGCGTGCACCTCTCCGCCGCCGCCCAGATCGGGGGCGTGCTCGAGCCCGCGGGTGCCCGGCCCGTAGTGGTCGAGGACGACGCCTTCGTGGGGGGCCTCGTGGGTCTCTTCGAGGGCATCGTCGTGCGGAAGCGGGCCGTGCTGGCCTCGGGCGTGATCATCACCGGCAGCACCGTGATCTACGACCTGGTGCATGGCCGGGAGTTGCGCCAGGAGGTGCCCGAGGGCGCCGTGGTGGTGCCGGGTTCCCGCCCGGCCTCGGGCGACTATGCCAAGGCTCACGGACTCCAGGTGTCGGCCCCCTGTATCGTGAAGTACCGCGACGACAGGACCGACGCGGCCACCGCCCTGGAACAGGCGCTGAGGTAGCCCTGTTCCGGCCCGACCGAGAGAAGCCATGAAGCCCGCCTCCCGCCTATCCCTGCTCAAGCCCTCGCCCATCCGCGCCATCACGGACGGTACACCGCCCGGGGCCATCCCCCTGGGTCTGGGCGAGCCCACCTGGGACCTGCCGGAGGTGGGCCGGAAGGCCCTGCTGCAGAACCCGGGCCCCTGTCCCTATGTGCCGCACGTGGGCCTGCTCGATCTGCGGAAGGCCGTGGCCGCCTTCCACGGCGCGCACGTGGACGAGGTGCTCATCACCACGGGCTCGCAGGGGGCGCTGTTCTCGCTCTTCCAGGCCTGGGTGGAGCCGGGCACGAAGGTGCTGGTGCCCGATCCCGGCTTCGTGGCCTATCCGGCCCTCGCCCTCATGGCGGGCGCCGAGGCGGTGCCCTACCCGCTGTCGAAGGATCGCTTCCGCCTGGATGCGGAGGCCCTGATCCGCGTGCTGGACGCCACGCCGGACACCTCCGCGGTGATCCTCAACCTGCCCTCGAACCCCACGGGCGGAGGCGGCAGCCTGGAGGCCCTCAAGCGCGTGGCCGACGCCTGCACGGCCCGGGGCGTGCTGCTCATCTCCGACGAGGTCTACCGCGACCTGCACTTCGGCACCCGCTGCCCCAGCCTGCGGGACGTGACGGACCGCGGCGTGGTGACGAGTTCCGTGAGCAAGGGCTGGGGCGCTCCGGGCCTGCGCGTGGGCTGGGCCGTGGGCGATCCCGCCTGGCTGGTGCCCGCCCGCACGGTGCACGGTTACGCGGTGACCGGTACGGCCACGCCCGCCCAGTGGGCCGCCCTGGCCTTGATCGAACATTCCGACACGGTGCTCGCCGAGGCCCGGGCCGCCGTGGGCGAGCGTTGGCAGGCCCTGGCCGCGGCCTTGCGCAAGGAACTGGGCCAGACGGTGGCGGCCCCCGATGGCACCTTCTACCACTTCATGCCCCTGCCCGAGGCCGCCCACGCCGATCCCGTGGCCTTCTGCCTGCGCCTGCGCGACGAGGCCAAGGTGGTGCTCATCCCCGGCCTGGCCTTCGGCGAAGGCGGCCGCGGCCACGCCCGCCTCAGCTTCGCTGCCACCCCCGAGCAGCTGCGGGAAGGCGTGCGGCGGTTCGCGCCCTACTGGAACGAATGAGATGGCACCGGATTCGATGATATAAAACCAACACTCAAGCCTATTTGCGGGGTTCCATAATGGGCCGACCTCTTTTCAAGCTGCTGCTCCTACTCTTGGCGGGGCCGCCGCTCTATTCCGAATCCGAGCCGCCACTTAGGGCCTCGATCGTCGGCACTATCAACATGGGCAAGTCTCCGAACTATTTCAGGACCATGAGTGGACTACCCGTGCAGAAGTTCCTTCTGGAATTAGCCAAGGAACCCTTGAGTGAATCTGCGGCGGCGAAAGCCTTGGCGGATGCACCGGGGGCTCTCAAGGATCTTCTAGCCCTGGGACTGATTCGGAAAGAGGAGGGTCGGTATCACCTGAACTTCGCCCTCTTCACAGTGTCGGACCAGAAGCGCATCCGGGAGACCGTCCGCCCTCATGCAGAGTCACTAGCCAGGGCCCTGGATGCCCGCAAAGGGGAGCTTCTGGGCGCCTTGGCGGCCTATGACGTTCCCGGCGTGGACCGCCGGGATCTTGCCTTTATCGTGTTGGGTTGTATGAGCCTGGACTGGGATGGTCTTGTGGTTACGTCCGAGCAGGGGTACAGAGCCGCCACTCGCCCACGACCAGACGGAAACTACGTGCCACACGCCGAGGAATCCAGCTCACTATCGCTCCGTGGCTTGTACTGGGGAAGCCAGACTAGCGATGAAAATGGCCTCTGGCTCACGAACTTCGGGGACTATGCCTGTAAACGGCTGACCCCCCCTTCTGAGTTTACCGACCCCATGCTCCGCATCATGATGGCGTTGCGCGAAGGCTCGGCATCCTTGGACGACCTGGGTCGAAGCAAGGGCCTCGATCGCTCGGCGGTGGCCACATTGATGCCCATCCTCCAAGCCTATGGTTGGGTCGGGGAGGAGGCCGGTCGCTTCCGCCTTAGAATTCCGGTCCTATCCAGGCGCGATGAACCCATGGTCAATAACGTTCGCGCCATTGGACGACAGGTTATGTCGGCATGGCTGAAACAGCATTACTCCCAGCTTCAACGAGAACTCGGAGATCTCAGCTACTCCCGCTCGGGTGTTCGCTTCCAGGAAGGGTTCACCATGATCTGGCATTACCTGTTTGGGATGACGAACGAACGGCTTGTCGCGACCGGGCTCTTTGCCGATCCCTACGATACAGACCGTGCCTTCAAGGGGTTTCTCACGGTGGTCTACAACTGGGACATCCATCACTAACTATTTTCGTTCCGCCTTCCTTCTGCCTGAATGGAATTGCATGACTTCCCTCTTCGCCTTCGACGACGCCACCTGCCAGCAACTGGCGGAGGCCCACGGCACGCCCTGCTTTGCCTACTCTGCAGCCGTGGCGGCGGAGCAGTTCACGGCCCTGCGCCGTGTGCTGCCCCAGCGGGTGCGCCTCGCCTATGCGGTGAAGGCCAACCCGCATGCGGACCTGCTGAAGGGCTTCGCCGCCCTGGGCGCCAGCTTCGACTGCGCCTCCATCGGGGAGCTGGAGCGGGTGGAGGCGCTGGGCCTGCCGGCGGGCCGCACCTTCTTCGCCGGGCCGGGCAAGCGGATACCGGAGCTGCAGAAGGCGATGTTCATGGGGGTTCGCGTGCAGGCCGAAGGCTTCGAGGACCTGGCCCGCATCGACGCCCTGGCCACCCGGGAGACAGCGGTGAACCTGCGGGTGCACCCAGCCTTCGACATCGACGAGGGCAACCGCATCATCGGGGGCAGCGGGCCCTCGGCCTTCGGCGTGGACGAAGAGGATCTGCCGGCGCTGCTCGAAAAGGCCGCCAAGTTGGACCACGTCCGCATCCGGGGCCTGCATGTCTTCGCCGCCAGCAACCAGCGGGACGCCGCCAAGCTGCGGACCATCCACGGCGCGGTTCTGGACCTGGCGAAGCGCCTGTTTGAGACCCATGGACTCGCCTTCGAGCAGATCGACTTGGGCGGGGGGCTGGGCGTGCCGTACGCGCCGGACGAAACGCCGCTAGACCTGACGGCTTTTGGACAGGGACTGTCGGATCTGCTGGCCCGGCACGCCTGGTTCAAGGGCGAGCTGATCCTGGAGCCGGGCCGCTTCCTGGCCGGCCCCTGCGGCATCTACCTGGCCCGGGTGGTGCGCCTCAAGGAGAGCCGCGGCACCCGCTTCGCCATCCTGGAGGGCGGCATCAACCACCTCATCCGGCCCCTGCTGACGGGCCAGCCGTTCCCCGTGAAGGTTGTGGGGAAGGGCGAGGGGACCCTGCCCTACACGCTGGCGGGACCCCTCTGCACCAGCCTGGACCGCCTGGGTGAGCTGCGCCTGCCGGAGCTGGCGACGGGGGACCTGCTGGCCTTCGGCACCGCCGGCGCCTACGGCCTGAACGAGGGCATGACCCACTTCCTCAGCCACCCGGTGCCGCCGGAGATCTGGGTGGCGGGCTGATCCCCGCAAGATCCGGGTGGGCGCGGGATCTCCGCGATCGCATCCTGATCTGGGAGGTCCCCATGTCCAGCAGCGACTACAGCCGGGTGGAGCGGGCCATCCGCTTCCTCGCCGAGCACGCGGAAGCGCAGCCGAGCCTGGAGCAGGTGGCGGAGGAGGTGGGCCTGAGTTCCTTCCACTTCCAGCGGCTCTTCCAGCGGTGGGCAGGGGTGAGCCCCAAGCGCTTCCTCCAGGTCCTGACCCTGGCGGAGGCGAAGCGCATGCTCGCCGAATCCCGGAGCCTGCTCGAGGTGAGCCATGCGGTGGGCCTCTCGGGCCCCGGCCGCCTGCACGACCTCTTCCTCTCTCTCGAGCGGATGACCCCCGGGGAGTACAAGGCCCAGGCCGGGGGCCTCACGGTCCACTGGGGGGTGGAGGAGACGCCCTTCGGCCCGGCTCTCTTCGCGGCCCTCGACCGGGGGCTCTGCGGTCTGGCCTTCCTGGGCGAGGGGGGCCGGGACGGCGCCCTGGCCGAGCTCCAGGCCCGCTGGCCCGGAGCACACCTGGAGCGAGGGGACGCCCTCGTCCGCCCCTACGCGGAGGCCTTCGAAGCCCGCATGCGGGAGGGGGTGGGCCGACCCCTCAGCCTCGTCCTCAAGGGCACGCCCTTCCAGCTCCGGACCTGGGAGGCCCTGCTGCGGGTTCCCCCGGGCCAGGCGGTGTCGTACCGCGATCTGGCCACCCTGTCCGGCGCCCCGGACGCCGTGCGCGCCGTGGGCACGGCCGTGGGGCAGAACCCCATCGCCTGGCTCATCCCCTGCCACCGCGTGATCCAGGCCACCGGGGCCCTGGGCCAGTACCACTGGGGCGCTGCGCGGAAGCAGGCCATCCTCGCCTTCGAGCGGGCGAGGACGGCCTGAGCCCTTCCTGGGCCGGGGCCTCAGGAGGCCGCCACGGGCGGGCGCCAGGCCCGGGCCAGCCGGGAGGGCAGGAGGGGCCCCCCGCCCAGACCGAAGAAGTCGCAGAAGCTCATGATCAGGGGCTGCCAGAGCTGGGGATCGACGTAGTCCCCTTCCCGCGGCAGCATCAGGGCCTCGTCGATGTGGACGCGGACCACCTGGGTCTCGATGGCGGCCAGGTGGCTGTCCTCGTCGCCGATCCGGCGGATCCCGCGGACCCGGGCCTCCAGGTGGACGGGGCACTCCAGCGCCCGCGGCGGCTTCACCAGGTCCGCGGGGACCGGGGTCAGGCCTGCGGCCTCGAACTTCCGGGGCTCGTGCCGGTAGCCCATGGCGGCCTTGTAGGGCGGCACCGGGTCGCTCCCCGTGAGGAGGGCCAGGCGGTCCACGGCGGTCACCAGCGCCTGAGAAGGGAGGTTGAGGACGCACTCCCCCTCGCGGGCGAGGTTCTCCACGGTCCGCGACCGGCGGCTCATCCCCAGCTGACAAGTGTCCCCCAGCCACCAGGCCGAGGACATGGGCGCCAGGTTGGGCGAGCCATCGGGATTCAGCGTGCTGATGAGGACCACCGGGGTCCCGAAGTAGAGCATCTTCGGATGGACGACCTTGTGCATGGCGCACCTCCCAGGCGGGAGGCCCAAGGCGCTCCCGTGGCCCAGCATCCGGCGCGCCGGCACCCCGGGGCGACCCGGTTCTTGCCGCGAAATGGGGGTCGGTCTGCGGCCTAGCCGAGCAGCGGCAGCCAGGCGGCCTGCTGGGATTTGGGCAGGGTCTTCACGCGCTCGAGGAGGTTGAGGCGGGCCTGCCAGGACTTGTCGCTGGGAAGGAGGGCCCGGCCCCGGCGCAGGTCCTCGCCGGCCTCGTCCCACTTGGCCTGGGCGGCGTGCGCGCCGCAGAGGGCCAGCTGCAGGCGGGCGGCCCGGGCCCGGAGGTCCGCATCCTCGGGCTGGGCCCGCAGGAGGGCGTCCATGACCTTGGCGGCCGCATCCAGATCGCCATTCTGGAGGTGCTTCTGGAACTCCGGGAGGCTGGCGCCGGTGGCCCCCCCCGCCAGGGCGGCCCGGGCCTTCTCCAGCAGCTGGGCCGCCGCGGCGTCGCCGGGGTTCTGGGTCAGTACGGCCTGGGCCCGGAGGTAGGCCCGCAGGGGCTCCGCTTCCAGGACGGTCTCGCCCTCGCGGAGGATCGCGGCGGGGGTTTCGGACAGATCCGGGGATTGGGCCTGCTGGAGAACCGGCGCCACCGCCGCCTGGCGGGCGGCCTTCACGGCCTCCTTCAGCTCCTGGTCCTGGCGGTAGGTGTGGAGGGCATAGAGGCCCGCGGCCAGCACCAGGACGCCCCCTCCAGCCATGGCCCAGACCTTGGGCTCGCGCAGCCACGGCAGGCCGGACGAGGCCGCCTGGAGGCGACCCGGCAGGGAGAGGCCTTCCCGGGGCGCCGCGGTCGCCCGGGTCATGGAGGCGGGGGGCTCCACCTGACCGGGATCCGGGAGGATCTGAGTGGGTTCCTCCTCGACCACGGTGATGCGCCCCGGAGGATCGAGGGCGATGGCCTGGGCCATGGATCCGGTCGGGCTCGGGGGACGCCGCCGGCAGCGCTCGAGACCCGCCAGGGCCTCGGGATGGCCCGGAGCCAGCTGGAGGGCCTGCTGATAGGTGAAGGCCGCCTCATCGTGGCGCTGGAGCGACAGGAGGTGTTCCGCCTGGCGGAGTTTCAGGGCCAGGCCTTCGGCCTCCAGCTGCGGGGCCGGTGGGGGTGGAGGCGAAGCCGGCACGGCGGCGGGCGCCACCGGCTGGTTCCCGGGCAGGGTCAGTTCGTGCCGGGCCTGACGGAGGTAGCCATGGATCTCCTCGCGCTGGGGCTCCAGGGTGAGGACCTGTTCCCACTTGGAGATGGCTTCTTCCGTGAGCCCCATGTCGTAGAGCTGGACCGCCTCCCGCAGCAGCTTGTCCACATCGACATCCGGGGCCGGGAGAGCCTCTTCCACCGGAGCCGCCGGGGCCGACCCCTGGAGGGGGGGGAGTCCGAGTTCGCGGCGGGCGGCGTTGGCATAGCCCAGGGCCAGGCTGTGCGTGGGGTCGATGGCCAGCACCTGCTCCCACTTCTGGAGGGCGTCCTGCACCTGGCCCATGTCATAGAGCGTGCAGCCCTGGATCACCAGCCGATCGGGCTCCTCCCCGGAAGGGGCCGGGGGTGCCGGGGGCGGAACCGGGACGGGCGCCGGCGGGGGTACCGGGGCGGGGGGTGGCGGCGCGGCCGCCCGTGCCTCGGCCTCGCGCTGGGCGAGCAGGCGCTCGCGCAGCGCGAGCAGGCGCTCGCGGGCCTCGGCGTGGGTCGGCTGCTGCTTGAGGATCGCCTGCCAGATCTGCCCGGCCTTGACGAGCTCGCCCGAGGCAAACAGCTGGTCCGCCTGGCGGAGGTAGGGCGCGTAAGGGTCTGGCGTCATGGCATCGCTCGGATCGGATCTGTGGGGTCAGGGGCTCAGTGCAGCGGGTACTCGTTGGTGTTGCGCACCAGCAGCATGAAGGTGCTGTTCCCGCAGGTGAACTCCTGTTGGCTGATGAGCTGGACCGTCCCCGTGATGCGCTCGCCACTGACCTGAGTGCCGTTGGTGGAATCCTGATCGGTGATCCACACGGTCCCATCCCCCCGGATCTCCAGTACCGCGTGGCGGCGGGAAGTCTCGGGGTCCTGGGTGATGACATCGCCCTCTTCGCGGCCGATGACGATCACAGGCCGATCCAGCACCTGCACGGTGGAGGCCTGGGGGCCCGTGAGGAAGGCCAGGCTGAACTTGAAGCCCGAGGGTAGGCCGGCCTGCTGGAGGCCCGCGGCCACCAGGATGGAGTCGCGGTCCCGGCGGGCCGTGGTGAAGGCGGAGGCCAGCGTGGCCTCGTTGGGAGGCTCCTGCTCGGGCACGGGCATGGTGAGGGGCGGTTCGGGGGGCGGCACCGGCTCGAGCGGAGGCGCCAGCACCGTCGCCGCCGGATTGGCCACCTCGAAGAGGTGGGCGCACTTCGGGCACTTGAACCGCTTGGCCCGGGCGGTGCCGAAGCGGCTGTCATCGTACTGGAAGCGGGCCTGGCAGGCCGGGCACACCACAATCATCGGGCCCCCGTGGGATCTCCCGTGCAGTCTACCGCTACTTCTTCCGGGTGGCGAAGAAGCTGAACTCGTTCCGGAGGGGAATGCCTTCCGGGAGCTTGAAGCCGGTGACGGCGGGGGGCAGGGGCTGGTTGGTGCGGAGGGGCCCCAGCTCCACCAGCCAGGAGTCTCCGCTGCGCTCGATCCACTGGACCTGGCGGGGCAGCCAGGTGTCTTTGTCCACCCAGAGATTCAGGGCCTGCATCCGCTTCCGCATGGAGAGGGTGCGGGGAGTCATGGCCAGGAACCAGGTGCCGGGCAGGTCCTTGGCCTCGCCCAGATGGATCTGGAAGTACTCGGACAGGTAGCTGAGCTTCTGGCCCAGCCCCAGGAACTTGCGGTTGGCGTTCTTGATGAGGCCGATCTTCATCAATTCCCCCGCCCGGGCCTCGGGGCTGTAGGAGATGAGGGCCTTGGGGGTGAGGTGGAGGATGAGGTCCTCCGGCGGCTGGAAGGCGAAGTGGACGAAGTCGGACCCCTGCAGGTAGAGGGTCCCCCTGGTCACCGAAGGTGTCTTCAGCAGGGACCGGCGCAGGGTCAGCGTGAAGGGGCACTGCAGCGTCTGCACCTGGGCCTGGGCGGCATCGAAGCGTTCCACGGCCTCGCGCAGGGAGGGGGGGGCCGCCTGGGCACCCAGGGACGGGGCCAGGGTGGGAAGGGCCAGGAGGAGGTGGAGCAGGGTGCGTCGGAACATCGGACTCCCGGGAAACTCAGGCCACGGCAGGGGGCAGGACGAGCGGCTCCCGCTGGTGGGCCACATGCAGGGCCACGGAGGTGCCCCGGAGGATCTCCTCAGCGGCGAAGCGGGCCAGGGCGGGATCGTTGTTGGATTCGCTGAGATGCGCCAGCACCACCTGCTTCAGCCGTGGGGAGAGTGCCCGCCCCAGCAGTTCGGCCATGGCCGCGTTGCTCAGGTGGCCCACCCGGCTGAGGATGCGGGCCTTGAGCTGAGGGGGATAGCTGCCTTCGCGCAGCATGTCCACGTCGTGATTGGCCTCCAGTACCAGCAGGTCCAGATCCTGGAGGTGGTCGGCGACCAGGGCGGTGGGGTGGCCCAGGTCCGTCACCACGGCGGCGGCCTGGCCGCCCGCTTCGATCCGGTAGGCCACGGGATCCTCGGCGTCGTGGGGCAGGGCGAAGGGCCGCAGGTGCCAGCCCTCCCAGCTGCAGGACCGGCCGGCCTCCACTTCGATCCACCGCGAGGGGGGGATGTCGATACCCTGGATCCGCTCCACGGCCGTGCGGGTGGCGGCGGTGGCGAGGATGGCCCAGTCCGTGTTCCGGAGGATCACCCCCACCGCCCCGATGTGGTCCGAGTGCTCGTGGGTGAGGGCCAGGGCCCGGACGGAATTGGAATCCAGACCCAGGATCTCCATGCGGCGGCGGATCTGGAGCAGCGAGATGCCCGCATCGATGAGCAGGGTCAGGCCGTCCTCGGACAGGGCGTGGCAGTTCCCCTTGGAACCGGAGGCCAGGGCGGCGTAGTGCATGGCCCAGGATAGCGCCTACACTGACCGCATGAAGCTTTCACTCCGCCCCTCCTCGACCGCCGATCTGGACATCCACGTGGCCCATCGCGTGGCCCTGTTCCGTGCGATGGAGACGGGGTCTGAGGAGGGGCTGCGGCGCATGGCCGACACCTTCCGCGTCCAGCTGCGGAACTGGCTGGTGACGGGCCAGTGCCGGGGTTTCCTGATGGAGGACGACGGCCGCCCCGTGGCCGGCGTGCTGATGCTGATGCGGGAGACGCTCCCCACGCCGGTGACGCCGCTCTCCGTGCGCGGCTACCTCTTCAACATCTACACCGAGCCCACGCACCGTCGCCAGGGCCTGGCCGCCCGCCTCACAGACGCGGCCCTGGACCTGGGCCGGGAGCTGGGCCTGGAGATCATGGAGCTGCACGCGAGCCTCGAGGCCGAGGGCCTCTACCAGCGCATGGGCTTCGTGCCCACCAGCGAGATGCGTCTGGTCATGGGGGCTGGAATCAAGACGCCGAAGCTGTGGAAGAACCGGCGCTGATTCCGCGCCGCCGCCCCAGCCGGGAATCGCCGGGTCCGGGATCACGCGCTCATGGAGCCGGTTTCGCGGGCGCGGAGGGGGGAGCCGCGGAAGTCTCGAGGTAGGTCTCCGTGGGGCGCATCTCCCACTCCACCTCGAAGGTCACGTGGAGCGCGGGCTCCGCCTTCGGAGCTGCGCCCCCGCGCCAGACGGTGAGCGTGTTGGTCCCCTGCCACCGCCCCGGGACCTTCGGATCGGGGTGCATGTCCCACGCCTGCTCCTGGCGGCCGGAGTCGCCGGGTTCGCCCTGGGTCTCCCGGTAGCCGAGGAGGTAGAGCCGGGTGGCGTCGATGAATCCGGATACCGGCGGCTGGGCGGTGCCCTCCACCCAGTGGGCCGCGGCCCCGACCTGGAGGAGGCCGGACGTCGCGTCGGGCTTGGTCACCCAGTCCCTGGGCCAGGTTTCGGATTCCTTCAGCAGCGCCTTGTCGCCGCCGGTGACCCGCCGGATCTTCACGCGCTGCTTGGTGACCCGGTAGCTCCGGACGGGAAGGGGGCCCGAGGTCGGAGCCGGATGCTCGGTTTGGATGGCCTTGAGCAGGGACTGGTAGTCGAAGGTGGTCAGGGACGCTTCCGCCGCGGCATGGAAGCCCTCGAACCTGCCGCCCTGGTCGCTGAGGGCCTTGGCGTACCTCGTCGTGGCGGTCCAGTCGCCGAGGTGGGCGGACACGATAAAGCAGTGGACCAGCTCGCGGACGTCCAGGTCGGGTCTCGCGGAGACGGCGGCGTAGGCAGAGCGCATCCGGTCCAGGTCCAGCAGCCTCCAGGCCAGTTCCAGGCGGATGTCGTCGCGGGACCGGGCCAGCTCCCCGCCCACGGTTTCCAGCAGCGCCCAGGCCTTCAGCAGGTCCGCCTGCTGCCGGGCCGCCTGCAGGTAGGACTGGTCCTTGCCGAGAGAGAGGCCCTGGATCAGGTTGCTGGCCCAGAGCCAGGAGGCGGCCGCGTGGCGGGCCCTTTCCGGGGCCCGCGCCGGATCCATGGCCAGGGCCGCGGCGCGGAGGGGGCTGCCGGTCTCGAGGTCCCGCTTGCCGGCCGGATCGTTGCGCTGCAGCCGGGCGAGGGAGTCCAGGAAGGCCCGCTCGTCCTGCGCGGTGAGGGTGAGGGTGGCGAGGACGAGCAGGGCGGCGCGCATGGAAGCTCCTAGAGGGGGATGTTCCCGTGCTTCTTGGGCGGCATGGTGTCGCGCTTGGTTTCGAGGAAGGCCAGGGCCTTGACCAGCTTCTGGCGGGTCTCGCGGGGGAGGATCACCTCGTCCACGAAGCCGTGCTCGGCGGCGATGTAGGGGTTGGCGAACTTCTCGTTGTACTCGGCCACGAGTTCGGCCTTCCGGGCGGCGGGATCCGGCGCGATGGCGATGGACTTGCCGTGCAGCACATTCATGGCCCCCTCCGCGCCCATGACGGCGATCTCGGCCGTGGGGTAGGCGAAGTTGAAGTCCGTGCGGATGTGCTTGCTGGCCATCACGCAGTAGGCGCCGCCGTAGGCCTTGCGGGTGATGACGGTGATCTTGGGCACCGTGGCCTCGCAGAAGGCGAAGAGCAGCTTGGCGCCGTGGCGGATGATGCCGCCGTGCTCCTGGGTCACGCCCGGCAGGAAGCCCGGCACGTCCTCGAAGGTGATGAGCGGGATGTTGAAGGCGTCGCAGAACCGCACGAAGCGGGCGCCCTTCTCGCTGGAGGCGATGTCCAGCACGCCCGCGTAGAAGGCGGGCTGGTTGGCCACGATGCCCACGCTGCGGCCGTCGATGCGGGCGAAGCCCACGACGAGGTTGGGCGCGAAGGCCTCGTGGACCTCGAAGAAGTGGGCGTCGTCCACCACGCCGCGGATGATGTCCCGGATGTCGTAGGGCTTGCCGGGATCGTCCGGCACCACCTTGTCCAGGTCCGGGTTCTCCAGGGGCATCTCGCGCTTGGGGGCCTTGCGGGGGGCCTCGCCCAGATTGTTGCTGGGCAGGAAGGAGAGCAGCTCGCGGGTGTGGGCCAGGGCCGCCAGGTCGCTCTGGGTCACGAAGTGGGCCACCCCGGACTTCGCCGCGTGGGTGCCGGCGCCGCCGAGCTCCTCCTTGGTGACCTCCTCGTGGGTGACGGCCTTGATGACGTCCGGGCCCGTCACGAACATGTAGCTGGTGCCCTTCACCATGGTGATGAAGTCGGTGATGGCGGGGCTGTAGACGGCGCCCCCGGCGCAGGGACCCATGATGAGGCTGATCTGGGGGATGACGCCGCTGGCCAGGGTGTTGCGCAGGAAGATGTCGGCGTAGCCGCCGAGGCTCACCACGCCCTCCTGGATGCGGGCGCCGCCGCTGTCGTTGAGGCCCACGACGGGACAGCCCACCTTCATGGCGAGGTCCATGATCTTGCAGATCTTCTTGGCGTAGGCCTCGCTGAGGGAGCCGCCGAAGACCGTGAAGTCCTGGGCGAAGATGGCCACGGGCCGGCCGTCCACCCGGCCGAAGCCGGTGACCACGCCATCTCCGGGGATCTTCTCCACGCCCCAGGCCCGGTGGACCATGAGGGCGTCCATCTCCTCGAAGGAGCCCTCGTCGAGGAAGGCGGCGATGCGCTCCCGGGCCGTGAGCTTCCCACCCTCGTGCTGTTTCTGGACCCGGGCCTCGCCGCCGCCGGCCAGGGCCTGGGCATGCTTGGCCTTGAGGGTCTCGATCTTCTTCTCGAGGGACATAGGGGCTCCCGGGTACGGATAACTGGCAGCGGATCGCGTGGGGGATCGGCTGCCAGTTTACCGCACGGCGTGGGGGATGCCCCTACCGGATGGGCCGGGGCTGGGTCATCGCCTCCAGGCTGAAGGCCTCGTCCAGCTCGGCGGGGGTCAGGTAGCCCTTGCGGAGGATGAGCTCCCGCACCGGCACGCCGGTCTCCAGGGCCTCCTTCGCCACCTCGGTGGCACGTTTGTAGCCGATGGCGGGCATGACGGCCGTGACGATGCCGATGCTGTGCTCCACCAGGTCGCGGCAGCGGTCCCGGTTGGCGGTGATGCCCACGATGCACTTGGTGGTGAGCACGTTCACGGCCGCGGTCAGGGTGCGCAGGCTGGTGGCGAGGCTGTAGGCGAGGATGGGCTCCATCACGTTCAGCTGGAGCTGGCCGGCCTCGGCGGCCAGGGTGATGGTGAGGTCGTTGCCGATGACCGAGAAGGCCACCTGGTTCACGACCTCGGGGATCACGGGGTTCACCTTGCCGGGCATGATGCTGCTGCCGGGCTGCATGGGCGGCAGGTTGATCTCCCCGAAGCCGCAGCGGGGGCCGCTGCTGAGGAGGCGCAGGTCATTGCAGAGCTTGCTGAGCTTGACGGCGGCCCGCTTCACCACGCCGGAGAACATGACGAAGGCGCCGGTGTCCGGTGTGGCCTCCACCAGGTTCTCGGCGAGCAGGATCTCCAGGCCCGTCACCTTCCGCAGTTCCTCCACCACCACCCGCGGGTAGCTCGGATCGGCGCAGATGCCCGTGCCGATGGCCGTGCCGCCCATGTTCACCTCCAGGAAGAGGCGGGCGGTCTCCTGCAGGCGCTGGATGTCCTCGCCGGTGGTGACGGCGTAGGCTTCGAATTCCTGCCCCAGGGTCATGGGCACGGCGTCCTGCAGCTGGGTGCGGCCCATCTTGATGACGTCGGAGAACTCACGGCCCTTGGCGTGGAGCGCGGCCTTGAGGCGGTCCATGGCGTCCAGCAGGTTCCGCAGCATGAAGATGGTGCTGAGGCGCAGGGCGGTGGGGTAGACGTCGTTGGTGCTCTGGCCCAGGTTCACGTGGTCGTTGGGATGGCAGTGGGCGTACTCGCCCCGCTTGTGGCCCAGCAGCTCCAGGGCGCGGTTGGCGATGACCTCGTTGGCGTTCATGTTGGTGGAGGTCCCGGCGCCGCCCTGCACCATGTCCGTGGGGAAGTGGCCATGCCAGTGGCCGTCGATGATCTCCTGGGAGGCGCGGTCGATGGCCTCCGCGATGGTGGGGTCCAGGAGGCCCAGCTTCGCGTTGGCGCGGGCGGCCCCCTGCTTGACCATGGCCAGAGCGCGGATCATGGCCGGGAAGTGGCTGGTGGGCGTGCCCGTGATGGGGAAGTTGTGGACGGCGCGCAGAGTCTGCACGCCGAAGAGGGCATCCTCGGGCACGTCCAGGGGGCCGATGAGGTCGGATTCCCGGCGGGTGCGGCCGCTGGCGTAGGCCTGTTCCCGGCCGGTGCGGGGGGTGGCCGAGTAGAGGATCCGCTGGTGCAGGACATTGGCGACCTTGCTGAGCACGGTGATGGCGACCGCGCCATCCTGGCTGAGGTTCGCGAGGACGGCCTCGCGGTCCAGGTCGAGCAGCACGGCCGGCGTGAGGGCCACGCCGGTGGCCGTATGGGTGCTGACGGCCAGGAAGGACTGCTCGCCGGCGACATCGCCGGGTCCGAGGATCACCACGGGCTCGGCCCCCTCGCCGTTGTCGCGCGTGATCTCCACGCGACCTTCGGCGATGACGGTGGCTCCCTTGCGGGGTTCGCCCTGGCCGAAGAGCCGGGTTCCGGCGGGCACCTCGCGCCGTCGGGCGGCTTTGGCGATCAGGCCGAGGTCCGTATCGGACAGTCCCGAGAAGATTTCGCAGCGGCGAAGGACAGACGTGATGGCATCCATAAAAGACCTCCGGCCCGATCCGAGCCTTCGGCCATGCTACCGGGGCCCTCCTACGATTCGGTCACGAATCCCCGCGCTGGATCACGAGGGAGGTGTTGATGCCGCCAAAGGCGAAATTGTTGGAAATGAAACAAGCCGCATCCAGGTCGCGATGGGTGAACTGGAGGTAGTCCAGGTCCGCGCAGCGGGGGTCGGGCTCGACCAGGTTCAGGGTGGGGGCGATGCGCCCCGCCCGGGACATCTCGATGCCCAGCCAGGCCTCGAGGGAGCCGCAGGCGCCCAGGGGGTGGCCCATGTAGCTCTTGAAGGAGGTGATGGGCACGCGCCGCTGGAAGACTTCGCGGGTGGCGTGGCTCTCGGCGATGTCGCCGTACTCGGTGGCGGTGCCATGGGCGTTGACCCAGCCGATGGCATCGGCCGAGAGGCCGGCATCAGCCAGCGCGAGGCGCATGGTCTCGGCCATGGTGGACTGCTGGGGCTGGGTGATGTGGGCGCCGTCGGAGTTGGTCCCGAAGCCCAGGATTTCGGCGTGGATACGGGCGCCCCGGGCCAGGGCGTGATCCCGATCCTCGAGGATGAGGGTGCAGCCCCCTTCGCCCACCACCAGGCCGTCACGGTCTCGGTCGAAGGGGCGGGGGGACTGGTCGGGGGCGTCATTGCGCTGGCTGGTGGCATACAGCGTGTCGAAGACGGCGGCGGTGAACACCGACAGCTCATCGGATCCGCCGGACACCATGATGGTCTGGCGGCCCTCCCGGATGGATTCGTAGGCGTAGCCGATGGCCTGGCTGCTGCTCGTGCAGGCGGTGCTGGTGGGGATGACGCGGCCCGTGAGGCCGAAGTACACCCCGATGTTGACGGCGGCCGTGTGGCTCATGGCCTGGATGTAGCCCGTGGCGCTGAGCCCGCCGATCCGCCCCGAAGCCAGGCTGCGGCCCAGGGATACGATGGGGTCGACGCTGCCGAAGGAAGAGCCGTAGGCCACCCCGACCCGCCCACCGCGCAGGATCGCGTCGCCCAGGAGGCCGGCATCCTGCAGCGCGAGTTCCGTGGCGCGGACCCCCAGCAGGGCCACGCGGCCCATGGAGCGCACCATCTTCCGGGGGTAGTGGGCCGGCACCTCGAAGCCTTCGATGGGCACGCCGAGTCGCGTCTGGATCTCGGGATACTGATCCCACTCGCACATGACTTTCACGCCGCTCCGCCCCGCGGAGACTGCGCGGTCGATGGCCTCCCAGCTCTCGCCAAAGGGCGTGACGCCCCCCATGCCCGTCACCACCACGCGGCGCATCAGACCATGCCCCCATTCACTCCGATGACCTGGCGGGTGATGTAGCCCGCGGCGTCCGAACAGAGGAAGCCCGCGAGGGTGGCGACATCCTCGGGCTGGCCGACCCGGTTCATGGGGATGGCCTGCAGGGCGTGTTCCAGCACCAGCTCGTCCACCAGCTCCGATTCGATGAGCCCCGGGGCGATGCAGTTCACGGTGATCCCGCGGCTGGCCAGCTCGACGGCCAGGGCCTTGGCGGCGCCGATGAGCCCCGCCTTGGCGGCGCTGTAGTTCACCTGCCCGCGATTCCCCACTACGCCGGAGACGCTGGAGATGCAGACGATGCGGCCGCCCCGGCGGGCCTTGATCAGGGGGATGAGGAGGGGCTGGACCACATTGAAGAAGCCGTCGAGCCCCACGCCCAGGACCTGGTCCCAGTCTTCCCCGCTGAGGGCCGGGAACGCGCCGTCCCGGGTGATCCCCGCGTTGCAGATGATGCCGTGGTAGGGGCCGTCGGCGGCGACCTTCGCTTCCAGGCAGCGCCCGGCTTCCGCGCGGTCGGCCACGTCGAAGGCGAGCCAGTCGGCCTCGCCGCCCTCGGCACGGATGGTGTCCACCACGGCCTGGGCCTCGTCGACCCGGCTGCGGCAGTGCACGGTCACCCGGTACCCGTCTCGCGCCAATTGACGGGCGATGGCCCGGCCGATGCGGCCGCTGCCGCCCGTGACGAGCGCGTTCCTGGGGGATTGGGAAGAGGGTCTGTTCATGGGACTTCGACGGCTTTCAACGTAGCACGGGCGAGGGTTTCGGCCCCATGCCGCACCTGGCAGGCGAAGGCGCTGGGGCCGGCCTCGTCGAGGAAGATGAGCCGGGCCTCCACCTCGAATTCAGTGCCGGGGGGGAAGGCGGACACCACCGTCTCGAACCGGCGGGTGCCCAGCAGGAAACCGATGCGGGGCGCGCGGCCGGCCTGGAGGTGGCGGTTCCCGCTGAAGGCCGAGGCTGCCTGGGCCATCCACTCCAGGGCCAGCCAGGCCGGGGCCTCGCCGCGGTCATCGAGGTACCAGGCACCGGGCTCCACCCGCGCACTGGCGAGGCAATGTTCCCCGGAGATCTCGAGGATCCGGCCCAGGAGCAGGGAGGGCCCGCGGTGCGGCAGCAGCGCTTCGGGGGAGCGGGGTTCCCCGGTCATCGGGCGGGCCCGAGGAGCAGGCTGAGGTTGTTGCCGCCGAAGGCGAAGGCGTTGGACAGGCAGATTCGCGAGCCCTGGAAGGCGCCGCCGTCGGTCACGAGGTTCAGGGCCGGCAGGTCCCGATCGGCCTCCCCGTCCCAGCGGTGGGGCGGCAGAAGCCCGTCGGGATTCCAGGCCTCCTGGGCCAGGAGCCAGCAGAATGCCAATTCCGTCGCGGCCGCGGCGCCGAGCAGGTGTCCGGTGAGGGGCTTGGTGCCGCTGCAGGGGATCCCGGCGGGGAAGACGGCCGCGGTCGCGCGGCTCTCCATCTCGTCGTTCTTTGGCGTGGCCGTGGCGTGGAGGTTGAGGTAGCCCACCGCCGCGTCGGGGCCGGCCTCGGCCAGCGCCGCGCGCATGGCCGCCTCGGCGCCGGCGCCGGAGGGATCCGGCGAGGAGATGTGGTGGGCGTCGCTGGAAGCGCCGGCCCCCAGCAGGGCCACCGCGGCAGGTTCCTTCCTGAGGATGAAGAGGGCGGCCCCTTCGCCCACGTTGATGCCGGCGCGGTTCCGGCTCATGGGATTGCACGGCGTGGACGCGACGGATTCCAGGGAGGCGAACCCATTGAGGGTCAGCCGGCAGAGGGAATCCGCCCCGCCGGTGACCACCGCATCGCAGAGGTCCAGCCGCAGCAGGTTCCGGGCCGTGACCAGCGCCTTGCCGCTGGAGGTGCAGGCCGTGGACACCGTGATCGCGGGTCCCTGGAGGCCCAGGAATCCGGCCAGGAAGGGGGCCAGCCGGCCGATCTCCTGCTGCCGGTAGTCGAAGCTGGCGGGGAGGGTCTGGTGCACCCGGTGGTGCGCGACGGCCCGCTCCGCGGCCTCGATGCCGGAGGTGCTGGTCCCGAGCACCACGCCGATCCGGTGGGGGCCGTGACGGCTGATCTCGCGGTCCACCTCGGCGCGGATCTCGGCCAGGGCCGCCAGGACCAGGCGGGTGTTCCGGGAGTCGTCGCGGGCGAAGCGCTCCGGCAGCGGCTCCAGCGCTCCCCGCACGCGGCCCACCCGGGCCGTCCGCCCGGGCAGCCAGTCCGCTTCGTCCACCAGGCCCGAGGTGTCTCCGCGCACCAGCCCATCGGCCACCGCACGCTTTCCCCGCCCCAGTGCGTTCACCAAGCCGAGGGCGGAGAGGTAGCAGGGCTCGGCCAGATTCATGCGAGGGCCCGCTCGATGGCGGCGATCATGCCGGGGGGCGTTCCCGGGCAGAGGTCCCCGGTGGCCGAATCGACAGGCAGCTGCCGGGTGCGGCCCCGCGTGAGGCGCTCGCCGGTGGCCTCGTCGCGCACGGTGTAGGCGATGCCGATGCGGACCTCGTACTCCTCGAGCCGGGCCTCCACGACGATCCGCTGACCGTAGCGCAAAGGGCGGATGTACTTCACCTCGCAGGTGACCACGGGCCAGACGCACCCGCTGGCCTGCATGTCGGCCACGTCCAGGCCGGCGCGGCGCAGGAGGGCGGTGCGGGCGATCTCGAAATACTTCAGGTAGTGGCCATGCCAGACGACCCCCATCGAATCCACATCGTGGAAGGGGATCTCCAGGCTCACGGAAGTCTGCAGGAAGGTCATGGTCGGGGGGATCCGGCGGGCGGTGCGGTCGGCGGGGGTGGACAGGATCTCGCCTCTCCCCAGAAGTCATAGAAATTAAACCACTGGAAGGGTGTCGCCCGGCACCGCGCCTCGACCGCCTGGGCATACCGCCCGAGCCAGACTCGGAGGGCGGCCTCCCGCCCCTTGCGCGGCAGGTCCACACGCTCGGCGAAGGGCTCCATGTGGATCCGGTACCGGGGCCCGTCCTGGACGCAGAAGAAGAGGTAGACGGGGCACTGGAGCAGATGCGCCAGGAAGAGGGGGCCGATGGGGAACGGGGCTTCCCGCCCCAGGAACGGGATGTCCAGGGTGCGTCCGTTCTCGGAGGCGGGGGGGCGGTCGCCGACGATGAAGAGGCTCTCCCCCCGGGCGATGCGCTCCTCCAGCAGCATCGCGGTCTCTGGCCCGGCCTCCGCCACATGGATCAGGTTCGCGTTGTAGCCCGGGTTGATGCGGCCCAGGAGCTCCTGGAACCGGATGACGTGCTCAGAGTAGATCACGGCGTTCAGGCCCGGGATCCCGCGAGCGGCGCCGAGGCCCCGCAGCATGTCCAGGTTGCCCAGGTGGGCACTGAGGAAGAGGGCGCCGCGACCGGAGTGGATGAGGGCCTGGAAGGCCGGTTCCTCCGGGAAGACCAGCTCGGCGTCGCTGGCATCCATCCAGGCCAGGAAGCGGTCCACGTAGGAGAGGGCGAAGGTCCGGATGTGCCGGTAGCGGGCGCGGAGCCCGGGTTTCACCGGCAGGTCCGGCAGGGGCCCCGCGTGGCGGAAGAGGCGATCGAGGTACTGGCCCGAGGCCCGGCGCGCGGCGCGGCCCGTCAGGAAGAAATAGGCGGCCAGGACCTCCGTGAGCCAGCGGAGGCCGCGGGCCCCTGTCAGGCGGTAGATCAGGTGGGCGGTGCGCAGACCGAGGGCGGTGCCCCGCTCCTGGATCCGGGTCCACTGGTGGTCCTGGGGGGCCCCGCGCCGAAAGCGCCGCGCGAGCAGGACCGGCAGGCGGAGGAGCATGCCCAGCACCAGCCGCGTGTGCATCCGCGTCAGCCGCAGGTTGTCGCGGACCAGATGGAAGTGGGAGACGCCGTCCTCGGGGTAGACCACCCGCACCGGGGCGTTCACCACCGGCACGCCTGCCCAGTGGAGGCGCACGATGGCGGCCGTGTCGAAGTCCATGCGGGCGGGCAGTGGGGTCTGCACGAGGAGCCGACTCATGGCTTCGAGGGGATAGAGCCGGAAGCCGCAGAGGGAGTCTCCGATGTCGAAGGAGAGGGTCTCGAGCCAGACCCAGGCGTGGGTGAAGCGGCGGCCGAACTTCCGGGCGGCCGGCACGGAGGCGTCGTAGACCGGCACTCCGGCGATGACGGCCTCCGGCCGCACCTCGCCGAGGGCCAGGAACGAGGCGACCGCCGCGGCATCGTGCTGGCCGTCCGCGTCCACCTGGAGGGCATGGGTGAAACCCTCGGCCCGGGCCCGGCGGAGGGCCTCCACCACGGCGGCGCCCTTGCCCTGGTTCACGGACCACCGGGACAGCCGGAGTCCGGGCTGGGCCGCAGCCACCGCCTCGAGCTGCTGCCGGGTGGCCTCGTCGCTGCCATCGTCGTGGACGAAAAGGGGGTGGCCGCAGGCCAGGAGGGCCTCGAGGGTCCGGCCCAGGGCCGGCCCGGGGTTGTACGCCGGCACGATGAGGCAGGGACGGAAGGTCATGGGCCCGGCGTGAAGACGAGGATCCCCCCGGATTTCGGTCCCTGGCCCCCCGTGTACCGGAACCGCAGCTGCCGCGCCTCCGGTGCCCATTCGAGGCGCAGTTCCAGGGGCTCGTCCGGCCGGATGGGGGCCTGGAACTTCAGGTGCTCCACGCCCTTGAAGGCCCCCAGGGGGCCGAAGGCCTCCTGGCCGAGGCGGGCGGCCCAGTCGACCTGGATGAGGCCGGAGAGGATGGGTTGCCCCGGGAAATGGCCATCGAAGGCCGGATGCCCGGGTTCCACGTGCAGCGAGTAGCCCCCGGGGGTGGAAGGCAGCGCCTTCAGCGCCTGGGGGTAGGGGATCACGACAGCATCTTGTGGATCGCCGTCACCACATCCCCCACGGTCCGCACATCCTTGAAGTCCTGGGCGCTCACGCGGCGCCCCGTGAACTCCTGGAGCTGGATGGCGAGCTCCACGGCGTCGATGCTGTCCAGGTCCAGATCCTTGAACAGGTGCGAGTCGAGGTGGATGGATGCGGGATCGAGCTCGAAGGAATCGGAAAGGACTTCACGCAGCTTGGCGAGGATGTCCTGCTCAGTCATCACCATGGTGGATCTCCGGGGTTCAGATGGTCACCTGGCGGTGGCTGGATACGAAGGCCGCGAGGCTGGCGGCCGTGCGGAAATGGTGGGCGAAGCTGGAAGTCTCTTCGCTTTCGAGGTTCAGCTTGTAGGCCTTCTTGAGGGCCAGGCCCAACTCGAAGGCATCGATGGAGTCCAGGCCGAGGCCCTCCTTGAACAGGGGCTGCTCGTCGCCGATCTCCTCGGGCCGGGTGTCTTCGAGGTCAAGGGTCCGGATGATGAACTGCTTGATCTCCGTGGGGGTGATGTCCTGCATGGGCGGTTTCCTGATTGAAGCGACCTTCGAGCCATCGGGTCAGCTTCCGGGCGGCCAGGGGCACCGGCAAACCTTCAAGGTCCAACCAGGGCAGATCCAGCGGCTCGGCAGCTCGGATGCAATAATCGCATGAATCCTTGGGCATCTCGAACCACCGGTGACCTTTGACCAGAAGGGGCGGGGTGCAGGTGATGTAGAGGGGGAGGACCGGCGGGCGGCCCTGCAGGGCCAGGTGGGCGGCTCCCCGGTGGAAGGTGTGGGGCGCTCCCGGGTCCGTCCGGGTGCCTTCGGGGAAGAGCAGCAGGGCCTCGCCGCGCGCCAGGGCCTGCGCCCCGGCGTCGAGGACGGCTTCCGGCCCCAGGGCGGGAAGGTAGCCGGCGGCCTGCACCACCCGGCCGAAGAGCGGATTCGTCCAGATGCCCGTCTTCACCACGCAGGTCAGCTGGTCCAACAGGGCCAGAAGGATGACGACATCGAGGTACCCGGGATGGGTGGCCAGGATCAGCGTGCCGTCCAGGGCCTTCCGGTCGGGCAGGCCCTCGGTCCGAACCTTGAAGAGGCCAGCCTTGGCCAGGAACCAGACGATGCCCCGGAAGAACCGGTGGATGACCGAGCGCGTGCGTCGCTGCAGGGCCGGGGCCCCGCCGGGCAGGAGCCGGAGCAGGGGCAACCCAAGCAGCGAGAAGAGGATTCCGCCGACCCCCAGGGCGGTGAAGCCCGCGGCACTCGCGGGGACTTTGATGATCCGGCGCATGGGGCTACTCCACGCGCCAGGCCCAGGTCCCGTCGGCGGTCGCCCAGGGCCCCCCGGGCGCCTCGAAGTCGAGGGCGCAGGGGCCTTCCCAGGGGCCGTCGGCCACCGCGGGGCGGGCTTCGGGCGACCAGGTCAGGATCAGGTGGTGGATGGCCGGAAGGCCGATCAGCAGGGCCAGTGCGTGCAGGGGGAGCGGGTTCGCGTCGAAGGACGCCCAGAGGGGCGGCAGCGGGGCGTCCCCATGGACGAGCAGCACGGGGGTCTCGGGAGCCGCCGCATGGATGGCCTGGGCTTCGACCAGCCCCCAGGCGAAGGATTCCAGGCCGGCCGCCAGCGAAAGGGAGGGGCTTGGATCCCGGCGCGCGATGGACCAGATGCCGGCGGAGGCGTTGTGGACGTTCATGGAGAACTGCGTGGGCGAAGGGGGGAGGCCCTGGGCCAGGTCTTCCAGCACGGGCAGGCTCCGGCCCGCCTCGCCGTGCCGGGAGGAGAACACCGAGGGCAGCGGCCCCTGGTCCCCCGCGGCCCGCTGGGCGCAGTGGAGCATGGCTCGGCCCAGGGGGCTGAGTCGGCGGCGGATCAGGGGATCGAGGAAGGCCACGTCCGGGGGGCCGGAGGCCCGGTCCAGGAAGGAGGTCGAGGCCTCCCGGCCCCCCTCCTGGGACCAGACCGAAGCCCTGAGCAGGGGGATCTTGAAGGTATGGGGCATCGGGGGTCCCGGGAAGGCCGGGGATCGGAACAGGGGCGATCTAGGGAATGGCCACGACCATGGCCTTGCCGGCCAGGACACTCATGAAGATATCGTCCGACAGGAGATGGGTGAGAACGTCCATCACGGTGTCGCTGAGCACTTCGTGGTAGTTCTCCAGCTTGTAGGAGCGGCCGAACCGGGTGGCCTTGCCCGACACCATGCCCCGCCAGACCACCTTGTCCCCGTTCTTCACCTGGATGATGAGCCTCAGCTCGCCCTGGTAGGTGCCCGTCTCGATGACGGAAAACCGGACCAGCTCACAGCTGACGACCGGGCTGCCCGCGGCGGGCTTGTCCACGACGGGGAGGCCGACGCCCTGCAGCTGCTCGATCATCTGCTTGGCCAGGTAGGCCGGGACATCGTCCGAGGTGCTCACGGTGCGCACCTGGGCCTTCTCCTGGTTCTCGCCGATCACGGTCTTGTCCTTGCGGGTGTCCGTGATGGGCAGGAAGACGATCTTCTTCCCCGCGAAAGGCGTGAGGTTCAGGGTTCCGGTGGCGTCCAGGAGCTTCGAGGTGGGCTTCCACACCAGGGGCGTGGAGATGGTCGGGCCGTCTGCGGCCAGGAGTCCGGTCATCAGGCCGGTGCAGAGGAACAGGGAGCGGAGGCGCATGGGAACTCCTTGGAAAGGACTGGGCGCCGGGCCAGGAGGCGAACGGCACCCGCGGCCCGCACCCCGGTCCCGACCGCAAGGTCAGGAAAGAACAGGTGGAGGAACCATACCTCGTCAGACAGGGGTTTGGCTACTGGCTGGGCAGAAAATCCCGGTGCGCTCAGCGGCCCCCGGGATCCCTCGTGATGGCGTCCTCCCGGAGCCGCTCGCCCCCCACCACGTGGAAGTGGAGGTGGAAGACGCTCTGGCTGGCGTTGGTGCCCGAATTCGAGATGAGCCGGAACCCGTCCTCGAGGATGCCCTGGTCCTTGGCCACCTTCACGCAGGCGCTGAGCAGGGCGGCCCGGGTCTCCACCGACAGCTCGTCCAGTTCCTTGAGGCTGGCCACATGCTGCTTGGGGATCACCAGCAGATGCACTTTGGCTCGGGGCCGTATGTCCCAGAAGGCCAGGACATACGGGTTCTCGTACACCTTCCGCGAGGGGGCGGTGCCGGCGATGATCCGGCAGAAGATGCAGTCGGGGTGCGCGACGGGGGCCGGAGCCGCGGCCGCGGCGGGCGGAGCCTGGGCCACCAGCGTGGCGCCAAGAATGAGGGCGGCGAAGGCGGCCCGGAGGCTCGAGCGGATCATCGCCCGCTCTTCTTCCAATCCGCTAGGAACCCCTCCACGCCCCTGTCCGTGAGGGGGTGCTTCAGCATCTGGTCGAAGACCTTGGTGGGGATGGTGGCCACGTGGGCGCCAGCCAGGGCTGCGTCCGTGACGTGGCGGGGCTGGCGGATGCTGGCGGCCAGGCACTGGGTGGCGAAGCCGTAGTTTTCGAAGATGGCGCAGATCTCGCGGATCAGCTCCATGCCGTCCAGGTTGATGTCGTCGAGCCGGCCCACGAAGGGCGAGACATAGGTGGCGCCGGCCTTGGCGGCCATGAGGGCCTGGGTGGCGCTGAAGCAGAGGGTCACGTTGGTCTTGATGCCCTCGGCGCTGAGCGCCTTGCAGGCCTTCAGGCCCTCGGCGATGAGCGGCAGCTTCACCACCACGTTCTTGTGGATCTTCGCAAGGCGGCGGCCCTCCTCGATCATGGCGGGCGCCTCCAGGCCGATGACCTCGGCGCTGATGGGACCGTCCACGATCGCGCAGATCTCCGCGATGATCTCCTCGAAGGGCTTGCCGGTCTCCTTGGCGATGAGGCTCGGGTTGGTGGTCACCCCGTCCAGCACGCCCAAGGCGTTGATGCGCTTGATCTCGTCGATGTTGGCGGTGTCGATGAAGAACTGCATGGATGACTCCGGATGAGGATGGCTGAATGCGGGACAGGCGGGTGGAGGAGTCAGGAGACTCAGGCTCCGAGCCCCGGAGGGGCGAAGAAGAACGGCATGGACGACTCCTGGCCCGGCGCATGCTGGACCCTTCCATTCTCCCAGGCCCCGCGGGAAGCTGGAAGCCCGGAGTCTTCCATGACACATGCCGAGATCAAGGTGCTGGACAAAGGCTTCGTCCGCCTCATCGACCACATGGGGTCGGACCTGTCCGTGGTGAACGCGGCCCGGGTCTCCTTCGGCAAGAAGAAGGAGGCCTTCGAGGAGGGCGACGCCAAGCTGATCGGCTACCTGGCCGAGCACGAGCACACCTCCCCCTTCCGCCACACGGCCCTCACGCTGCACGTGAAGGCGCCCATCTTCGTGTTCCGCCAGTGGATGAAGCACCGCATCGGCTCGGAGTTCAACGAGATCAGCGGTCGCTACGTGGAGTTCCCCGAGGACGAGTTCTTCGTGCCCGCGGCCTTCCGGAAGCAGGCGAAGGTGAACAAGCAGGGCAGCGAGGGCGAGATCGACGCGGTGAACCAGGACCGGGCCATGGCGAGCTACCTGGAGAGCTGCCGGGGGGCCGTGGCCCACTACAAGGAGCTGCTCTCCCTGGGGGTCTGCCGCGAGCAGGCCCGCTGCGTCCTGCCCGTGGGGCTTTATTCGGAGGTCTACTGGACCGTGAGCCTCCAGGCCGTGGCCCACTTCATCCGGCTCCGCGCCGACAGCCACGCCCAGTGGGAGATCCAGCAGTACGCCGCGGCCGTGCGCGCCGTGGTGGAGCCCCTCTTCCCTGTGGGCCTCAAGGCCCTGCTGGCGTCCGGCAAGGGATGAGCGCGCCACCCCTCAACCCCGCCCTGTTCCACCTGGACCGGGAACACCTCTGGGTCATGCACTGTTCCGAGGGCCCCGTGCCCCGGGCCGCGATTCGGGCCGTCCGGGCCTTCCTGCAGAAGGAGTTGCGTCCCTGGGACGTGCGCTGGGAGGAGGACTTCCAGGGGATCCCCGCCGCCACCCGGGAGGCGGCCGCGGCCCTGCTGGGCGGGAGGGCCGAGGACATCAGCCTGAGCCCCAGCACCTCCACGGGCCTGGTGGCCGTGGCCCAGGGCTTTCCCTGGCAACCGGGGGATGAGGTGGTGGCCCCGCTCGGGGAATTCCCCTCCAATGCCTGGCCCTGGCTGGCCCTGAAGCCAAGGGGCGTGGCCTTCCGCGAGGTGCCGCTGTGGGAAGGGCACCGGTCGGGAGCCGAGGCCTGGTCCAGCCTGCCGCCCACGGCCGCGACCGACCCCGAGGCGCGCCTCATCGCGGCCCTCGGACCCCGCACCCGCCTTCTGGCCCTGTCCTGGGTGCGCTTCCAGGATGGCCTGAAGCTGGACCTGCAGCGCCTGGGGCGAGGCTGCCGCGAGCGCGGAGTCCACCTGGTGGTGGATGGCATCCAGGCGGCCGGCACCGTACCGGCGGACCTGGAGGGCCTGTCGGCCTTCGCCACGGGCGGGCACAAGGGGCTGCTGGCGCCCCAGGGCATGGGCTTCCTCTGGACCGACGAGGCTTTCAGGCAATCCCTTGCGCCCTCGGGCACCTGGCTGTCGGTGGAGCAGGCCACGGACTTCTCCCGGCCCTCCACGGACTTCGACCGGGCCTGGCTTCTGGATGGCCGGGCCCTGGAGCCGGGCGGGCCGAACCTGCTCCAGGCTTCGGCCCTCCTGGAATCGCTCCGCATGCTCCATGAAGCCGGAGTCCCGGCCATCGCCGTCCATGTCGCCGCCCTCCAGACCCGCCTCCTCGAGGCGCTGGAGGGCTCGCCCTGGGCCGCGGAATGCCGCCGCCTGCGGGCGCTGCTGGAGGCCGGGCGGCTGGGTTCCTTCCTGGCCTTCCACCATGGCGGCGCAGGGGCGGAGCACCTCCAGGGCCTGCTCCAGGCCGGCCACCGACAGGGCATCCTGGCCTCGGTGCGCGAGGGCTACCTGCGGGTGGCTTTCCACGGCTTCCATACGGGGGAGGACGTGGACCGGGTGGCGGGCTGGCTCAGCGGAACAGCCAGCTGACCTTGGCCTGCACGACGTCGTCCGAAGGCAGGTGGCGCAGGATCGACAGGTCCGGGTGCGGGGCCAGGCTGGCGCGGTCGTTGATGAGGGCGTCCGTGCTGGCGCCATGAGAGTAAACGAGGAAGAAGGTGGAGCCGGGCCGGAACTCCCAGCGGGTGATGAGGTTCAGGTTCCAGGTCCGGTAGCTGAAGGCGGTCTGGGGCGTGGTGCCCGGGGGCAGATCCTCGGGGAGCCCCGGGTCCAGGGTCTGGTCGTCGACATAGTGCTTGAGGTCGCGGTAGTTCCAGTTGGCCTCGAGCCACTGGCTGAAGAGCTGGAGGGTGAGGCTGGGGCTGAAGGCATAGGCCACGCGCAGCGTCTGGTTCAGCTGGCTGAGCCGCCGCAGGCCCACGATGGGTGTGGCCGCCGGCGTCTCGAGCCACTTCAGCTCCCCCTCGTCGCGGGTGACCGAGGTGGAGACCTGGATCTCCACGCTGGAGGCGGGCTTGAGGCTCTGGAAGAGGGTGGCATCCGTGGACGGGCCCCCGTCCTGCCAGGCCCGGCTGGTGGCGATGCGCACATACCAGGGCTGGTTGCCGGGCGTATCGAAGCCCAGGTTCGCGTAGGGCGTGGCGGGCCGCGCGAGGTATTTCTTCTGGAGGTCGGCATAGGTGCGCAGCTCGCGGTCATCCTCGACCGGAAGATCCACGCCCCCGCCACCCCAGAGGGAGACGAAGTTGGTGAAGTCCGTCCTGGCCCAGGTGTTGAGGTTGCGCATGAAGGTGTGGCCCGCCTCGTCCCGGGCCGCGGTATGGTCCAGCCCCCACTCCAGGTCGCGCACGGAGCCCCAGCCGCGATCCCAGCGGCGGGACACCCCGGCGTACATCCGCTGCTCGTCGGCCCGCCCCAGGTAGCCCAGGTCGTTGGGATTGTAGCGTCGGCTCGCCTCGATCGCCTGGACCTCCAGGCTCCATCCGCTGCGCCATTCCTGATGGGCCCGCAGCCGGCCCCGCCAGCCTGAGTCCTGGACGTCCTTCGGCCCCGCGTCGCTGTGGCTGAAGGTGGCCTCCAGGAGGCCGCTCCGGTCCTCGCGCTTGTAGGCGCCGTCCACGGCCTGCACCTGGGCCTCGCGGCCGATCGGCCCGGCCTGCGCCATCTCTGACAGGAAGCCGCCCACATAGCTGCCCCGGTCATCCGTGAGTTGTTGGACGCGCAGCACCCCGTAGTTGGTGAGGGGCGAGATCTCCCGGCGCACCCGGGCGCCGCTGGCATCCAGGACCTCGGCCCGGGCGGGCTCGACGCTGGCCCCCAGCAGGCCCACGTTGGTGCCCGAGCCGTATTTGGCCGTGTACTTGGCGGCGGCGGTGATGTCCGTGGCATTGGGCCGGTCCAGCAGCGTCTCGCCCGCCGCCAGGTCGGGATCGGACAGCCCATGCCCGATGCGCCGGCTGTAGAAGAGGTCCGGGCCCGCCACGCGGAAGAGGTCCATGCCCTCGAGGAAGAAAGGGCGCTTCTCCGGGAAGAAGGTCTCGACGGTGCCGAGGTTGAGCACGGCCTGGTCCACCTCGACCTGGCCGAAGTCCGGGCGCACCGAGAGATCCACCTGGGCGTGGGTGTTCAGGCTCCACCGCGCGTCCAGCCCGGCGCGGTCGTCCCAGCGCCGGTCGTCGTAGCTGCGGGTGGTCTCGAACTTCCGCGCGGCCGCAAGGTAGGGGGCATATTCCCGGCGCGGCTGGGGATGCAGCCCCTCCAGGCCGGTCAGCTCCGGGAAACGGCTCACGAAGCCGCTGTCGCCGCGGGGCACCACCATCCAGCGGCTGGACTCCCGCAGGTGGCCCTGGTCGGTGCGGCTGAAGTTGATGCCCCAGGTCTGGGGTCCCGAGCCCTCCCCGAAGCGCAGGAGCGACAAGGGGATCTTCAGTTCCGCGGTCCAGCCGTCGGCATCCACCGCCACGGCGCTTTCCCACACCCCGTCCCAGCTGGGATCGAAGGCGCTGTCGTCGTAGATGATCTGATCCTTCTGCACGCCGGCGGCGTTCACTTCGAAGACGAGCGCCGAGCGCCGGTCGTGGTTGGAATCGATGGCCACGCTGAACCAGTCGCTCGGGCTGTCCTGGTCCCGGCGGTGCACGCGGCGGACCACGGTGGTCCTGCCGCCGTCCAGCTTCCGGTCGTGGTGCATGCGGGCGCCAACATAGAGGAAGCGGTCATCGTAGAGCACCCGCACTTCGGTGGCCTGACGGGCGGGCTGGCCGCGCCAGGGCCATTCCTGGGTGAACCCTGCGGCCACGGGAGCCTGGCGCCAGGCGGCTTCATCGAGGCGCCCGTCCAGGCGGATGGTCTGCCGGGTGCGCAGGGCTGTGAGCCCGGTCTCCGGTCCGGGCGAAGCCAGGGCCAGTCCGCCGACCACAGGAATCACAAGCCAGATGGGTGCGCGCATGGCCCTCCTGGGGCGAGGCGGGATCCGTCCGCGCCCACGACCATGTTGCCACAGCATGTGAGGTATCGGGCCTTCCTGGAGCCGTGGTGCGCGGATGGGCACTTCATTGGATAATGTGGATCCGAGGAGTTTCCATGCGCATCTTGCTCGCCGCCATCCTTTCCCTGCCCCTGCTGGCGGGGGGCGGGGGCACCGTGGCCTTCAAGCAAACGGCCTTCATGGCCGAGGTGGCCGCCACGGACCAGGAGAAGGCGAAGGGCCTGATGTACCGCCAGAGCCTCGCCAAGGACCGCTGCATGTTCTTCGTCTACGGTGAGGATGGCGACCACGCCATCTGGATGAAGAACTGCCTCATCGCCCTGGATGTCGCCTGGGTGGATGCGGAGGGCCGCGTGGTGGAGACGGCCGAGCGGGTGCCCCCGTGCAGCCCCATGCGCGGCGACGACTGCCCCACCTACGGGGGGAGCGTCCCCGCGCGCCACTTCATCGAGTTTCCCGCGGGCACCTTCAAGCGCATCGGCCTGAAGAAGGGTGACCGCCTGGGCTGGGACCTGGTCCTGGACGATGGTCGCGTCATCCGTGGCGGTGCGCCGGTGGGCAAGGCCAAGAAGAAGTAGCGCCTACTCTCCGCCCTTGGGCGCCCCCTTGCGGGGCGGGCGGGTGAGGGTGCGCAGGTGCTCGGGAGCCGGCGGGAGGTCCGCGAGATCCAGGGGGCCGAGGCGGTCCGCCAGCAGCTTCCAGGCCCGGGCCTGGCGGGGCAGCCGCTCAGCCTGGATGACCTCGAAACCCTGCGCGTAGCTCACGAAGGGCGGCATCACCAAGGCGAAGCCCGTGTAGAGGAAGGCCGGGAGCCGCATCCAGTCGGCTTCCGCCGCCGGGCCGGGATTGGGCACGGCGAAGAGGGGGTGCACCCCGCCGTTGATCCAGAAGCCCTGGGGCGAGTCGTGGCGCGGGTAGACGAAGATGCGGCGGCGGTGCATCAGGGTGAAGGGCCCCACCCGGTACTGCTCGACGGGCTGGATGCCGGTGCCCTCCAGGGCGGGGCCGACGCTGCGGTCCGGGTGGCCCACCACCTGCACGACCTGCCGCCCACCGCCCTTGAGCTTGCGGAAGATGGTGCGCAGCTCCTCGGCCTCATCGCCCTCCACGGTGCCCTGGCTGGGTTTGAGATCGCCCAGCAGGGCGATCTGGGCCGGGGCGTAGTCGTCGATGAGGCTGAAGACCCGCTCCCAGATCTCGGTCTGCTGGGGGGGCGGGAGCGGGTCCGGGCGGCGACGGCGGGCGGCGCCCATGCCGAAGAAGAGGTCCGCCAGCACCAGCGTCTTCTGCCGGGGCAGCCACACGGCCCGCCGGCTGTCGAGCACCACATCCTGGTTGAGCTGGACCTGCACTGGGACCTCCGACCTTCCATTGGAACACAGGGGGCCCCAGAATCCCGGACAGGGGGATCGGTGCAGCACGGCCAGGGCCACTACCTGAAGCTGGAATGGCAGGGCGAGGCCCGCCGGATTCTGGTCCATGATCCGCCCGGGGCGGCGGGCGAGGAATTGCCCCTGGTGGTCGCCCTGCATGGCACGGGCGGCACGGCGCGCATCATGGCTTCGCTCTCGGGCCTGAGCCGCCTGGCGGACGAGCGGGGCTTCCGGGTGGCCTATCCGGAAGCCCTGGGCGAGGCGGGCTCCGAGGATCCGGAGCGGGGCTCCGCCTGGAACGCCGGCCCCGGGCTGGGCTGCCCCTTGCACCCGGGCACCGATGATGTGGCCTTTCTCACGGCTGCGGTGGGCCGGGTCGGCCGCCACGCCCCGGTGGATCCCCAGCGCTGCTTCGTAGCCGGCTTCTCCAACGGGGCCCGGATGGCCTACCGACTGGCCCTCGAGGCACCCTGGGTGGCGGCCATCGCGACCGTGGCGGGCTCCCCGGTCTGGGGTCCGGCGCCAGTCCGACCCGTGCCCACGCTGGCCTTCCACGGCACCGAGGACCGGCACATTCCCTATGGCGGGGGGGTCGGCCCCCGGGGTCGCCGGCTTCCGGCCCTCGCCGCCCCGGAAGCCGCTGCGCGGTGGGCGGCCCTCATGGGCTGCGGCGGAGCGCCGGTCCGGGACACGCTGGATGCCCACCGCCTGGACCTCTGGTCCGGAGGTGGCTGCGACGTGGGACTCTGGACCGTGGCGGGCATGGGCCACGCCTGGCCCGGCGGGCGGCGGTACGCACCGGATGCAGACCCGCCCGTGGCGGACCTTTCCGCCTCCCACCTCATCTGGGCCTTCTTCGAGGCCCACCCTCTGGAGGCGCCGTGAGCCTGGATGTGAACCACCTGCTGGCGGGCCTGGTGACGGGACTTTGCGGCGGCGCGTTGTCGGGTCTCTTCGGCGTGGGAGGCGGCGTCGTGATGGTGCCCCTGCTGGGTCTGGTGCTGCACCTGGACCAGCACCGGGCCCAGGGCGCCACCCTGGCGGCCATGCTGCTCCCCACGGGCCTGCCCGCGGTGCTCCAGTACCGCAGCCGGGGCATCCATACGAGCCTCCGCCTGGTGGGGGTGCTGGTGCTGGCCTTCCTCTTCGGCATCTACGGGGGCGCCCGGGTGGCCAACCTCATCCCCTCGGAGCCCCTGCGCTGGAGCTATGCGGCCTTCCTGGTGTTCCTGGCCATCAAGACCTACTTCCGGCACGAGCCGCCATCCGTGGATCGGACGCTGGAACCCCTGGACCTGTCCTCGGGCATCTGGACCGCCGGGGTGCCCATCGGCCTGCTCGCCGGGGTGGTCTCGGGGCTCACGGGCCTGGGCGGGGCGGTGGTGGTGATCCCCCTGCTGGCCTCGCGCTTCCGCATGACCCAGCACGAAGCCCAGCTCACCAGCCTCGCCATGCTGCTGCCGCCCATCGGCCTCCCCGGAGTGTATGTCTACGCCAAGGCCCAGGGCGGCCTGCCCTGGGTGGTGATCGCCGGCGTGGCCGTGGGGTTCGCCCTGGGGGCCCTCGCCGGCGCCCGTGTGGCCATCCGCGTCCAGGGGGTGAAGCTGAAGCAGAGTTACGCCGTGGTGGTGCTCCTCATGGCGCTGCTGGTGGCCCTCCGCGGACACTGATCGCCGCTTGCGCTATCCTCGAGCCGGAGGTTGCCGTGTCCCTGGATGTCCCGACCCCCCTCTATGTAGGGGAGCGCCTGCGAGACCTGATCCTGTGCTACGCGGGGCCCTGGGCCTTCCTGCCCTACATGCGGAACCGCGAGGACACGGAGCTGCTCTGGCATGCGCGGCAGGGGGTCATCCTGGCCTTCGCGGAATGCACCGTGACCCTGGCGATGCTCATCCTGGGCCTGTTCCCCATCTTCGGGGCGGTCTCGGTGCGCTTCTTCCTGCCTCTGTGGCTGCTGTGGTGCCTGGGCATGTCCGTGACGAGCATCCTCCAGGCCACGAAGGGCAAGAAGCACCGCATCCCCGTGATCCACCAGTTCGTGGACTACCTCTAGCCAGGTGGGGCCGCCCGGCTGAAAGCGGCCCCTGTGTCCCCTCGAAGCCCCCACGAGAAGCCGGGAGGGCTGCTAGCGGGCGGGCCGGGCGTTCAGGATCAGCATGGCGTCGCCATAGCTGAAGAACCGGTACCGCCCGCGCACGGCCTCGGCATAGGCGGCCTGGGCCAGGTCGAGACCGAGCAGGGTCGCCACGAGCACGAAGAGGGTGCTCTCCGGCAGGTGGAAGTTGGTGAGCAGGTGGTCGGCCGTGCGGAGCCGGTAGCCGGGCGTGATGAACAGGCGCGTGGCGCCCGCACGGGCGAGGCGCGCCCCGTCCCAGGCGCCCTCCAGGGTGCGCAGGGAGGTGGTGCCCACGCAGAGCACCGGCCGGGAGCGGTCGCGGAGCACGGGTTCGAGGGCGGCGGCCGTGGGCTCGGGGATCTCGAAGCGCTCCTCGTGCATGGCGTGGTCCTCGAGGCGCTCGGCGGTCATGGGCCGGAAGGTGCCCAGGCCCACGTGGAGCCGGACCGGATGCCAGCCGCAGCCGCGGGCCGTCAGCGCCTCGATGAGCCCCGGCGTGAAGTGGAGGCCGGCCGTGGGGGCGGCCACCGCCTCGCCCTCGCGGGCCGCGAAGACGGTCTGGTACCGCGCTTCATCCTCGGCTTCGGCCAGGTGCTCGATGTAGGGCGGCAGGGGCAGGCGGCCGATGCGGTCGATCTCGTCCCAGTCCAGGCCGTGCTCGGCATGCACCCGCACGGTCCGCAGGCCCTCGGGCAGGGTGTCGAGGATGTCGAGGCGGGCCAGTTCCGCCTGGGAGGCCGGATCCACCACGGCGGCCGAGGCCCCGGGTTTCAGCCGCGCACCCGGCTTCACCATGGCCTCGAAAGCCCCGTCCCCGAGGCTGCGCAGCAGCAGGGCCTCGCCCGCCCCGCCGCCGGCCCGCCGCAGGAAGAGGCGGGCGTGGCGGACGCGGACGTCGTTGGGCACGCAGAGGCTCCCTGTGGGCACCAGGTTCGGCAGGTCGCGGATGGAGCGGTGGGACCAGCGGCCGGTCCCCGCGTCCACCACCAGCAGCCGCGCGCCGTCGCGGGCGGGCGCGGGGTGCTGCGCGATCAGGTCCTGCGGCAGGTCGAAGTGGAAGGCGGAGCGGAGCATCAGGCTTCGGCGAACTGCAGCTTGTGCAGGCGCGCGTATTCGCCGTCGAGGCCCAGGAGCTCGTCGTGCGTGCCCTGCTCGACGATGCGGCCCTGCTTCATGGCGCAGATGCGGGTGGCCCGCTGGATGGTGCTGAGGCGGTGGGCGATGACGAGGGTGGTGCGGTCCCGCATGAGGGTCTCCAGGGCGGCCTGCACCGCTCGCTCGCTCTCGGTGTCCAGGGCACTGGTGGCCTCGTCGAGGATGAGGATGGGCGGATCCTGCAGCAGGGCCCGGGCGATGGCGAGGCGCTGGCGCTGGCCGCCGCTCACACTGGAGCCCGTCTCGGCCAGGGGCGTGTCATAGCCGCGAGGCAGAGTCTGGATGAAGTCGTGGGCGTGGGCCTGCTTCGCGGCCTCGATGACGGCTTCCCGGCTGGCCTGCTTGCCGTAGGCGATGTTGTCGTGCACCGTGTCCATGAAGAGCAGGGTCTCCTGGGTGACGATGCCGATGGTCTTGCGGAGCTCACGGGGATCGAAGTCGCGGATGTCGATGCCATCGAGGGTGATGCGGCCGGCGGTGGGATCGAAGAACCGGGGCACCAGGTTCACCAGGGTGGTCTTGCCGCCGCCGCTGCCGCCCACCAGCGCGACGGTCTCTCCGGCGCGGATCTCCAGGTCGATGCCGCGCAGGACCGGGTGCTTGGGATCATAGGCGAACGCCACGCCCTCGAAGCGCAGCAGGCTCGGCCGCGCGGGCATCGGCACCGGATTCGGGTTCACCGGCAGCTCCGGCTTCCGGTCCAGCATCGCGTAGACGCGGTCGAGGCTGGCGGAGGCCACCTGGATCTCGTTGTTGAGCTTGGTGAGGCGGCGCAGGGGATCGTACAGCGCGTAAATGGCCAAGATGTAGGTCAGGAAGTTCTCGGTGGTGAGGGTGCCGGCCTTGAAGCGCCCGGCGGCGTAGGCGGCGAGGCCCGCCAGCAGGAAGCCGCCCACCAGTTCCATGATCGGCGTGGAGAGGGCCGAGGCCCGGGCACTCTTCATGCCCAGCCGGTAGAGCTCCTGGTTCTGGACCTGGAAGCGGCTCACCTCGTAGGATTCCCGGGCGAAGGCCTGGACCACGCGGATGTTGCTGAAGACTTCCTTCAGGCGCTGGAGCAGGCGGCTGGAGGCCTCCTGGTTCCGGTGGTTCACCCGGCGGATGCGCTGGCTGAGCTTCTTCACGGGCAGCACCACCAGGGGGCCGGCCAGGAACAGGGTGAGGCTCAGCTTCCAGTCCATGTAGAGGACTGTGGCCAGCATGGTGACGGCCACGCAGGTCTCGCGGACGGCCTCCGCCAGCTGGTTGCTGGCGATGCCCTGCACGGCGCCCACGTCGCTGATGCTGCGCGTGATCAGCTCCCCCACGGGATGCTTCTGGAAGAAGGCGGGCTCCTGGGTCAGCAGGTGGGCGAAGAGGCGCTCGCGGAAGGCCTGGGTGGCGCGGATGCCGCTGCGGACCATGAGCAGGGTGCCGGCGTAGGTGAAGAGGCCCTTTAAGGCGAACAGCAGGACCAGCACCAGGGGCACCAGCAGGCCCGTGCGCAGGGCGGAGGCCTCGGGCAGGTGGGCCAGGATCCAGGCCCGCAGGTGCTCCAGCTGGCCGAACAGGCCTCCCTGGGCGATGCCCATGGCGTGGGCCTTGCCATCGTCGAACACGAACTTGATGGAGGCGATGAGGGCGCCCTGGCAGAGTCCGGCCAGGAGCAACAGCAGCGAGGCCCCCGCGATGAGGGGGGCATGGGCGCGGAGGTGGTCGTTGAAGAAACGCAGGAGTCGCGACATGGTCAGCGACCAGCTTAGCCGGTCCGGCCTGCGCCACCGTCACGGGCGGCTACTCGACCGTCACCGTCACTGTGCTCTTGCCGTCCTCCAGGCTGAAGAGTTCCGTGCCCTTGGGGGCGTTCATGGCCTGGTCCATGAGGCGCTCCAGGTCCACGCCCTTCCTGCGGGCCTGGCGCAGCTGCTCGTCCGAGAGGTAGCCCCCCACGGCCCGGGCCAGGCCCAGGGTCAGGCGGACGGTCAGCGCCTCGGGTTTGGTCCGCTCCTTCACGCGGATGACCAGGAAGCGGCCCTGGGCGGGACCCGCGGCCTGGGGCTGGACGCCCATGGCCTGCAGGGCGAGGCGGCAGGCCTCGGAGGAGGCATCCACCCGGAGGCCGGCCTGGAGCACGGGCACCGCCCGGCCGTCCCGGCGTTTGGCCAGCTGGAGGGCCGCGGCGATGCGCACCTCCTCGCGGTCATCGGTCAGGGCGCCGGCCAGGCCGGCCTGGGCGATGGGGCTGTCCCACTGGCGGATGCCCCAGCACCGCACGCGGTTCAGCTTGGCCTCCTTGCCCAGCATCCGCTGATCGGGATGCTTCGCGAGGAACTCGGTGTAGGCGTCGGCGGCCTCATCCCATCGCTGGTCCTGCTCCAGGCTGGAGGCCAGCCAGTAGCGCGCGTCGGGCAGGCGGGACGAGCCCGGGAACTCCCGGATCAGCGAACGGTAGGCCTGGGCCGCTTCGTACCAGCGCTGGGCGTAGCGGAGGTCGCGGCCCTGGCGGAACAGGGTCTCCACGGGGCCTTCCGGGGCCGCCAGCAGGAGGGCGGCCGGCCCCGCAGGCGCGGGTGCCACCAGGGCGGGGGCGGCCAGCAGGAGGGCCAAGGTCATGCGCCGTCTCCCTTGAGCCGGCGTTCCATGCGTTCGGCCTGGCCTTCCAGATTGTGGGCGGCGGCCCACTGCCGGAGTTCGCGGGCCCGCTCGACGCTGAGGCAGTCGTCCTCCAGGGCGATCTCGGTGAGCCAGGTGTGGAGGCTCGCGCGGATGGCCTCGGCTTCCTGGATCGGGGCGCCCTGGGCGGCGAGCTGGTGGCTGGCCTCGAGAAGCGTCTGGGCCATCTCGCGCTCCTGGCGGCGGTCCTCGTCGCCCTTCTTGCACAGGGCGGGATTCTGCTCGAAATCCTGGATGAGGGTCGTGCTCTGCTGGAAGAAGGCGATCCAGGCGCGGTCCTGGGTGCGCTTGCGGGCCTGCTGCTCGAGGCGGGCGGTGTCCTGGGCCATGGCCCGGAGGCTATGGGTGCGCTGCACGGTGTAGGCGGCCGGAATCAGGGCGACCAGGAGGACCGCGGCGGCCGCCAGGGTCCAGGAACCGGTCCAGCGGGTCCGGGGCGCGGGGGCGAGGCTCTCGGCCAGGGCCGGGCCGTGGCTTCCGAGGGCCAGGTGGAGCTCCAGCAGCTCGGCCAGCTCGGCCTGCTGCGCCGGATCGTCGGGCCAGAGCTCGGGCCGCTCGAGGATCTCGAAGCGGCGGGCCTCTTCCTGGGGATCAAGGCGGCTGGGGTCGTGGGCGGGAGTCATGGCTGGGGTCCAAGGGTCTTGCGGAGCTTCTGGAGGCTTTGGAACAGGGTGGCTTTCACGGTGCCTTCGGCGCAGCCCAGATCCTGGGCGATCCGCTTCACCGGGTGTTCGTGGACGTAGTAGGCCAGAACCATGGCCCGCTGGCGGGGGGTGAGGCCGTCCAGGGCCCCGCGAAGGGCCTGGATCCGCCGGCTTTGGTCCACGGATTCCCAGGGTGAAGCCTGGTGGGGGTCCGGAGCATCAAAGGTCTCGGGAGGGGATACCTCTCGCCCCCGTCTACGCAGATGATCCGTCGCCGCATTAGCCGCCAGCGTAAAAAGCCAGGCCGCCACGGGACGCCCCTCCTCGAACCGCTGGCAATGCTGGAGGCACTTGAGAAAAACCTCCTGGGCCAGTTCCTGGACCACCCCGGCCTCGCCCTGGAGGCGCCGGTGCAGGAAGGCGCACAGGGGCCGCTCGAAGCGGGCCATGAGGTGGGCCAGGGCCTCCTCCCGTCCGGCCTTGAGCTGGGCCATCCAGTATTCGGGGGACTCCGTCTCCAGGGGGTGGGGCCCTGAGGGATCCGGAGGCTGCGACACGGCCACGCTCATGCCTTGGGGATCCTGCCCGGCAGGGCCAGCGAAAAGCCCGGCTGGCCCAGCTTCTCCATGACCAGCTTGAGTTGTTCGGGGGTGAGGGCGCAGCGCAGGCCCACCCGGCGTTTCTCCTGCACCAGCTCCGGGGCCGCCCCGGGGGCGGATTGCACCGCGTTGGCGGCGGCCACCAGGCGCTGGAGCCACGGCGTGACCTGGTTGATGCCCTCGGGCGAACCCGCCAGGGCCAGTTCGAAGCGGATGGGCTGATCCTTCTGGGCGGGCGGCGTGATGCTCCAGAAGAGGGCGTCGACCCCCTGAGGCAGGTCCTTGATGATGCTGCCGTCGAAACTCCGGCGCAGTCCGCTCAGCAGGGCCTCGGGCTGGAGGTAGCCCTGGAAGGGGGCACGGGCGCTGATCCATTCCGCCGCGAGCGCCGAGTTGGGCTGGGCGGCGAGGCTCCCCTTCGAGGCCATGCGCTGGAGGGCCTCCAGTGAGCCGATCCAGATCTGGCCCTTTTCGTCGCTGGCGGCCCGGATGTGGGCTTTCGTCCCTCCGGTCTCCAGATCGAGGATCACGTGGAGGGGCCAGTCGCGGCCCTGCAGGCGCAGGCTCCCCTCCTGGGGGAAGGATTCCGCCAGCGCCGCCACCAGGGCGGCGGGATCCGCGAACTGGTTCAGCTGGATGAGGACGTGCTCAAGGCCCTTCTGGAGGTCCCGCTCGCCCTGCTGCGGCACGCCGATGACATGGAAGGTCACCCGGCCGGTCTCGGTGCGCGGGTTGATGCGGGCCTTCTGGAGGAAGATGTCGAGGGCCCGCTCCACCATGGGATCGCGGGAGATGAGGGACTGGACCTCTTTGTGGGTGAGCATCCAGCCGGCCTCGCCGGAGAACGCGGCCACACTGTCGGCCGGAGCGGCCTTCACCCAGCCGGGCACCCGTGGCCGGGGCCGGCAGGAAGCGGCGAAGGGCAGGCAGAGCAGGACCACCGCGGCGGGAATCAGAATGGCGGCGGGGCGGCGCATGGGGGCTCCTGGACTTGGGCTACGGGACGGTGGACCCCCCGTTTACCCGAGGGTCCGCAGGGTCGCGGGAAGGTGCGGGCTGCGGAGGAGCTGCTGCTGCTCGGCTTCGGACAGCAGCCCCCAGATGCGGACCGAGGCTTCCCGGGGGGTCTTGGGGTTCAGCAGCAGTTCGGACATGATCGCCGCGTGGGCCATGAGCACCGGGTGGCTGGCGATCTGTTCCAGCACGGCGCGCGGGGTCAGCTTGTTCCGGGCCAGGCGCAGGAGGATGCCCGGGTCCAGCTGGCGGTCGGACACCATGCGCCGCAAGGTCTCCTCGTCCTGGAGTACTTCCTGCGGCAGGTGGCGCATCAATTCGCCGCCCGAGGTGCGGAGGGCGGTGATGCGCTCCGACACGTCCATGGCCAGATAGAGGGTGCGGAGGGTTTCGAGGGCCCGGCGCTTGACCTCCAGGTGCTGGAGCCGCGGGTCGCGCAGGATCTCGATGGCGGGCTTGAGGCCCGACAGGTTCGCCAGGAGGCGGAGGGCCGTGCCTTCGGTCAGATGGGGATGATGGACCAGGGACTCGGCCACCAGGGGATCCGCCTGCCAGGCGGCGTGGGCGGCCACCGCCTCGGCCCGGTTCCGGTCGAGGGCGGGCAGCGTCGAGGCGAGCATGCGCGAGGTGAGGGCGGGGTTTTCCAGGGCCAGGCGGAAGACCTGGGGATCGGGATCCTTGAGCACCTGGATGATCTGGTCCTCCTGGGTGGCCTGGGTGGCCAGGAACACCCGCTCCTCCAGGCTGGCCCAGCGGCCATCTTCGCCGCGCTCGGGCAGGGCGGTGGACAGCCCGGACCGCTGGCGCAGCAGGCGGTCGTAGAAGTACTTCACCACCCGGAGGAGGTGCGGGGACTGCCGCTTGGCCCAGTAGGTGACGAACTGGTACTCGCCTTCTTCCAGCTCCGTGAAGAGGCTCACGATGCGCCGCAGGGCGGCCGCAGTCGGCGCTCCCCGTTCCAGCGCCGTCACGAGGTGGCCGGAGAGGGCCAGGCGCCGGGAGAGCTCCGCCGGGCAGCCCGGAGCCTCGCGGATGGCCTCCCGCACGGGCTCGCGGAAATACCAGCGCGCCTCGGCATAGACCTCCTCGAAGAACTCCGGGACCGGGCTCTGGCTCAGGGCCCGGCAGACCAGGTCTTCGGAGATCAGCGGATTCTGGAGGGCGGCCATGCGCAGGTCCGCATCTGCATCCACAAGGAAGCCCAGGAGCTCGTCCGGCTGGGCCGTCTGCTGGGCCCGGGCCAGGCGATCCTCCTTCTTGTGGAGGATCTGCATGGAGGCCTGCGGGGGCGGGGCCTCCGGCAGGGCCGTGAGAGTCTCCCAGTCGGGTTCCTCGCCCGGCAGCGGGGGCAGCTCCATGGTGGTGCCCGTGGCGGAGACCGTCTTGGCGATCTGCTTCGCGAGGAGCTTGGCCACGGGCTTCAGCTCGGGGTTCAGCTGGGAGTAGAGGACCTTCACCGCTTCGGAGCGGTCCTCCTTCTCCGCCGGCGGAGCCTGATCCATCTCCCGCATCTGGCCGAAGAGGGAGACCACCATCTCCAGATCGCGGCGGATGGCTTCGGGCGTCGCCTCGTTCTCGGCCAGGCCCAGGAGGATGGGCCAGTGGGACAGCCAGTGCGGCGTCCGGGCCATGAGCGTCAGCAGTCGGGGCGAGGCCAGGGAGCGGGCCAGTCCCTCGAGCATGTACACCTGGCTCTCGCTGGGCAGCTGAGGCCGGATGAGGGCCAGGTGCCTGAAGTGGATCCGGTCGGGTTCCGCGAGACTGGCGAGGAACGCGCCTTTCGCTTCAGTCACGGTCCCTCCGGTCAGGCGCAGGCGGCTTGGAGGAGGGCCAGGAGTCCAGGATCTTCGCGGAAGAGGAGGGCATCCACCAGCGCGCCCTTGAGGCCGAGGTGGGTGGGGGCCGCGTCCAGATGCCGGAGGGAGGTGATGCTGCCGCCCATGATCAGGGGCAGGCCCGTGGCCGTGGCCAGGGCCGTGGCGGTCTGGAAGTCGGGGTCGGCGCCGGGCACTTCGGGAATGTCCACGAACAGCAGCCGCTTGAAGCCGTAGGCCTTGGCCCGCTGGGCCAAGTCGAGGGCGCTGAGGTTGGCGGTGTCCACCCAGCCCGAACGATGCACCTGGCCCCCGCGGGCGTCGATGGCCGCGGTGAGGAAGGGCTGGAAGCGTGCCATGAGTTGTTCGGAGACGAGGGAGGACTTGTGGAGGATCGTGCCCGCCACCAGCCAGGCCGCGCCCTGGTCGATGAAGAACTGGGCCTGGTCCGAACTGCGGATGCCCCCGGCCACCTGGATGCAGACCTTGCGGCCCCGGGCATGGCAACGCTGCAGGATCTGGGCGATGAGCTCGCGGTTGTTGCCCTTGTTCAGGGCGGCATCCACATCCACCAGGGCCATGCGCGTGGCGCCCTCGTCGAGCAGGCGGGCCGCGAGGTCCAGGGGTGCTTCCGCAGAAGGGCCGCCCTGCCCCGTGGTGGGGATGACACGGCCATGCTGAAGGTTCAAGGTTGGGTAGATCTTCAAGCGGACACCCCGGTAGACCGGTAGAGGGGAGTGTAACGCAAGGTTCAGGCCTGTGACGCTTCCGTAAGCAGGTCGAGAAGCCGGCGGGCGGCATCGCTTTCCGCCCGTTTGCGGGAGGAGCCCCGGGCCTCGACGACGCGTTCCCCCACCGTCACCTGGACGGTGAACAGGGGTGCATGACCGGGGCCGGACTGCGCGACCTGGGCATAGGCCGGGGCGGGCAGACCCAGCCGGGCGGCGGTTTCCTGGAGGGTGGTCTTGGGATCCAGGCGTGACCAGGCTTCGGGGTGGGCCTGGCGGATGGGCTCCAGGAACCGGCCTTCCACCAGGGCCATGGCGGCGGCGTTCCCGTCCTGGCCCGAGGCCTCGGCATCGAGGTAGATGGCAGCCAGCAGGGCCTCCAGCGCGTCGGCCAGGGGCTTCGGTCCCATGGGGGGCGCCTTCCGGGGATGGGCGGCGCGCAGTGCGCGGTCCAGGCCGAGGTCGAGGGCCCAGGCATGCAGCGAATCCGTGCGCACCAGCACGCCGCGGAACTTGCTCATGGGGCCTTCCTGCCAGTCCGGCCGCTCCCGGTGGAGCAGCAGCGCCACCGTGAAATTCAGCAGCGCATCCCCGAGGAATTCCAGCCGCTGGTTGTCCCGGCCCTTGGCGGCGGACGTGTGCGTCAGGGCCTCCTGGAGAAGGGTGCGGTCCGTGAATCGGTACCTCAGCCCGGCCTCCAGATCCGCCAGTCCATCCGGGTGCTTGGTCATGGTCAATCCGCCAGGTCCGCGGGGAGCTTCCGGTTGAAGCGGGCCTGGTTCAGGGCGGTCCTGAAGCGGATGTTCTGCGCGGCCATCTGTCCCAGGATGCCCTGGCGGCGGGCCTCGCGGAGCTCCTGGATGAACTCGGCGGTGCGGCCCTGGTCATGCAGCACCACCGCCAGCCAGGCGTGGGCCTTCACGTTGGTGGGATCGGCCTTGATGGCCTGCCGGAATCCGTGGATGGCCTGATCGGGGTGGCTGTCCGCCAGCTGGATGGCCTCGCTCATGGAGACATTGCCGAGGTTCAGGCGTTCGTGGGTCTGCAGCTTGTCGAGCTTCTCGGGCTGGTAGAGCTCCGGTTGGTCGATGGCGCGCGGTTCGGGGGCGCGGGGCTGGGGCGGCCGGGCCTCCTGGACGCGGCCCTCGGCCGGGCTTGATTCATGGGTCTGGGCCGTCCGCGGAGACTCGGGCTTCGCCTTCCCGTCCTGGACGCTCGCTGGGGTCGCGCTGGCGGGGGCGGGGGGTTCGGCCGGGGAGGGCGTTGCGGCCTTCGGCTCGACAGGACTGATGCCGGCGGTGGTCGCGGCCGGGGGGGCGCTCCGGTGGAGGGCCCACCAGACCGTGCCGCCGGCGCCGGCGAGAAGCAGTGCGGCGAGGCCGATCCAGAGGCGGGGCCTCCCGCCGGAGGTCCGGACCTCCGGCGGTGCCACCGGGGGAACCTGCCCCGCGGGTGCCTGCAGCGTGGGAGCGGAGGCGGTCGCCATGGCGGGTCGGGCCGGGGCGGTGGGCGCGGAGGCCTGGAGCAGGGAGGTGGCCTCTTCCAGCTGCCCCGTCCAGGAGGGATCTTTGGCCGCGCGCAGGGCCTTGGCCAGATCCTCGGCCGTCTGGAACCGGGCGTCCGGATTCTTTTCGAGGGAGCGCTCCAGCACGGTGCGGATGGCCGGGCTGATGCCCATGAGCCGCTCGGTCTCGATGGGTTCGGGCGCCTCGTTCACGATCTTATAGAGGACCGTCGGCGTCGTGTCTCCCGAGAAGGGCCGGCGGCCGCTCAGGCACTCATAGAGCATCACGCCCACGGCGAAGAGGTCGCTGCGGGGATCGGGCTTGCCGGTGCGGATGTACTCCGGCGCCATGTAGCTCACGGTGCCCATCACCGTCCCGGTGGCCGTCATGTCGGAGTTGCTGATCTTGGCCACGCCGAAGTCCATCACCTTGGCGTGGAGGCGGCGCCCGTCGCGCTGGACACGGACGTTGGTGGGCTTGATGTCGCGGTGGACGATGTGCTGGTGGTGGGCGAAGCCGAGGCCGTCGCAGACCTGGGCCAGCACCTCGAGGGCCTCGCTGCGGGTGAGGGACTGCTCCTGGAGCAGCTCGTCCAGATCGTGCCCCTTCACGAATTCCATGGCGATGTAGAGGACGCCCTGGTCCTCGCCGAACTCGTAGATGGTGACGAGGTTCGGGTGGTTCAGCACCCCCGCGGCCCGGGCCTCGCGGGCGAAGCGCTCCTTGGCTTCCCCGCCCTGGGCGGCTGAGGGGAGGATGGTCTTGATGGCCACTTCCCGGCCGATGGAGGGATCGACGCCGAGGTAGACCTCGCCCATGGCGCCGTTCCCGAGGACACGCTTGATCTCGAATTTCCCGAGCTTTTCGAACATGGGAACGTCCCCTGGATGGGATGAGGGATGGAGGGACAGCATAGGTCCTGTCCCCCTCTGGGCCAAGAGACTTGGGATAATGCGGCATTCTCCGGCCCCGTTTGGGCTAGCGCCCTGGCAAGGAACATGCAAACTAGAACCACCCTCCGGAGCCACCGGTGCCCGAAGTACGCCTTCGCCACTTCCTGCCAGCCCTCATGGGATCGCTGCACCAGCAGCGGGCCGAGGGGGAGCTTGTACTCGAGCAGAATGACGGCACCCGCAGGCTCTACTGGCGGGGGGGTGACCTCGTCTACCTGCGGAGCGACGCGGTCGGAGAGCAGTTCGGGAACTTCCTCATCCGCCGCGGCGTGCTGGACATGGCCTCCCTCAAGGAGCTGCTGGCGGACGGCGAGGGCTCCCGCATGGGCGACCGTGTCGTGCAGAGCGGGCTCATGACCGTGACCGACCGGGACAAGCGGCTGAACGAGCTGCTGGAGTCGGTCCTGCTTCACGCGATGGAGCACACCATCCTCAAGATGTCCTGGATTCCCGGCGTGCTGCAGGACAACCTCAGCGGCGACCTCCAGTTCTGGCTGGATCACCGGCGGCTGGTGTGGGACACCTTCCAGAGCGCCAAGATCGATCAGGAACTGGTGGAGATGTTCCGCAGCGAGCCCGACTGGCGATGGGAGGCGCGCCCCGATCTGCTGGATTCCCTGAGCGACCTGCCCCTCACGCCCACCCTGGCCTACGCCCTGTCGCTGCTGGGCACCGAGGCACTCGGCTACGAGACCATCAGCTCGCTCTCCGGATTTTCCCCCGCCGAGTCGGCCCGCCTAGTGGCCACCCTGTGGGCCCTGGGCGGACTGGACCTGGTCCAGGGCGAGCTTCCCCTGCTCCCCAGGGAGCCCGCGCCACCCCCACCGGCCGCCAGGCCCGTGGCGGCGCCTGAGCCCGTGTTCGAGCCCATCCCGGCCGTCGACCTGGATCCGGAGCCGATCCTGGTGATCGACGAGGACTACGCCTTTCCTCCCCCCCGGGCCCGCACGCCCCGCTCGGTGCCGCCCCTTCCGCCAGAGGCCGTGGAGCAGGCCTTTTCCGAGCCCACGCCCTCGGTCCTGCCCCTGCTCCATTCCACCGCTGATGAGGAGTCGCTGCCGGCGATGGAGCGGGCCCACCACCTGCTGGTGAAGGCCAAGTCGTACGAGATGCAGAACCGCACCAGCGAAGCCATCCGGTCTCTCGAGCAGTCCATCAAGCTGGATGGGGATTCCCCGGCGGCCTACGAAGCCTGGTTGCTCCTCGGCCGGTTGCGGCTGGGCAATCCGGCCTGGTCCACGCGGGCGGTGGAGGCCCTCCAGGTGGCCTCGCGCATCCGGCCCAAGGCTGCCGAGCCCTGGGCCCTGATGGGCGAGCTCTACCATCGCAAGGGCTTCCACGCCAACGCCCAGGGCTGCTTCCGCCGTGCGCTGGAACTGGATCCCTCGGTGGCGGTGCCTTCCGACTATGGCGCCGAAGACGCAGCGGAGGCGGCCCGGGGCGAGGGCGGGATCATGGGTCGCCTGCGGGCCATGCTGGGGCGGGAGAAGGGGTGATCCCGCGGTTCATCCCGGAAGCGGCTAGGCCGTTCCGAAGAGCCGATCCCCCGCATCTCCGAGGCCCGGAAGGATGTAGCCCTTCTCGTTGAGCTGGCGGTCCACCGCGCCGACGACGATGGTCAGGTCGGGATGGTCGCCATGGAGACGGTCCAGACCCTCGGGGGCCGCAAGCAGTGCCACGAGGGTGAGGTTCACCGCCCCTGCACTCTTGAGCTGCCGCACGGCCTCCGAGGCGCTGCCCCCCGTGGCGAGCATGGGGTCCAGCACGAACACGGGACGGGCCTCCAGCATGGGCGGGAAGTTCCGGTAGTAGGGGACGGGGACGAGGGAATCGTGGTCGCGGTAGAGGCCGAGGTGGCCGACCTTCGCGGTCGGCAGCAGCTTGAGGAAGGAGGGGAGCAAGCCGAGGCCCGCCCGCAGCACTGGCACCAGCACGGGATCCAGCGATTTCAGCCGGAGGGTGCCGGTCCGCTCCAGCGGTGTCTCCACGACCACCGACTCCACTGGCAGCTTGCGCGTCGATTCGGTCGCGAGGATCAGGCCGACCTCTTCGATGAGTGAGCGGAAGAGACTGCCGGGGGTCTTCCGGTCGCGGATGAGGGAGAGCTTGTGATGCACCAGCGGATGGTCGAGCACATGGATCGTCATGGGGGCCTCGTGTCGCTTCCGGCAGGATCCCGAGGGCCGTGTGCACTGGGCCCGCGGGCGGAAGGCGCATGGGAAGCGTAGCAGGCGGAGCCGGCAACGCGGAGCACGAACCCTCCGGACCGGACGGTGCGGAGGAAGGGCGTACGAGCGCTGCGATCGGAGTCGGGAAGCGGATGAATCAGGCGATCACGGGGAACCGCAGGATCAGGATTGGCGAGGGTTCACGAGGATCCGGATCGCCGTGTCCGCCCCCGCGATCGCAGGCTCTCGTCGCCGGCAGCGGGTTCGGATCTCGCCGGCAGGCGGGCTTGCGGAGGCGGAAACGAATGGTGGGCAGGTGGGGAGGTAGCGTCAAAAAAAATGAAGATTTTGAAGATTTCTCTGTTGACCTACTCCAAATCACTGGTTTGATGTTGAATCAGAGGAAAAACGACCGATCATCTTCCCCATAGGGCCAGCAGCGAGGTATCTGAGATTTGGAGCGTGGGAAATGCTAAAGAAAGTCGCCATCTTCAAGGCCCTCGACGTGGAAATCAAGAAGCAGAGGGGCCCTGTGGCGGTCAAAGATGCCTACAAGGGTCACCACTCCCTGAAGGAAGAGCTCAGCCAGCCTGGAATCACTATTTTGGGTGAAGTTGCCGGGGGCGATCCCGGCCGAGGGCAGGTCCGGGAGGCTTACAAGGCCTCCACCCACGCCAAGAGCCTGGCTGAAAACGGAGCCCGGGTCCTGTCCATCGCCACGGACAAGTTCCTCTATCACGGCGAGGACAAGCACCTTTCCGAGGTGCGCAGCCAGGTGAAGCTGCCCCTGATCCGGCGCGATTTCATCTTCGAGGAATACCAGGTCGAGGAAAGCAAGATCCTCGGCGCGGACGCGATCTACCTCATGCCCGCCCTCCTCAGCCAGGACCGGCTGGAGACGCTCCTGAAGTTCGCCACCAGCAAGGGCCTCGACGTGGTGGTCGAAGCGACCTCCGAAGCCGAACTCCAGCGGGCGGTGGAGGCCGGGGCCGACATCATCTGCGCCGTGGGCCGCAACCTCGACACCTGGGAGGCCTCCTGGGATCTCGCCGTGGCGCTCGTCAAGAAAATCCCCAAGAGCTGCCTGAAGCTGGTCGAAGGCGGCATCCACCGCCTGGAGCAGATCAAGCAGATGGAAGCCCTCGGCATCCACGGGGTGCTGATCGGCGACGCCCTTCTCGATGACTACTATCCCGGCAAGCGCCTCGCGCAGATCCTGGCAGGCGTCGAGCCCCCGAAAAAAGCCGTGAAGCCCAAGGGCAAGACCGGCTCTGCCGCCGATGCGGCGCATCCCCCCGCGGCTGCTGCCGCAGCCAAGGAACGCATATCCACCCAGCGGAAAGACACGGCTTTACTTGGCACGAAAGGTGCTACTGGTAAGCCATCTTCCCGCACGACCCCTTCCAACCTCGCCCAAAAGGGCGTAAAGGAGCCACCCATGGCCGAACTGACCAACATGGTCGCCACCCCCGCCGCCCCCGCGGCCGCGAAGCCCGCCGCCAAGAAGCCGGCTGCGAAGAAGGCTGCGCCGAAGAAGAAGGCCGCCGCCAAGAAGCCGGCTGCCAAGAAGGCCGCGCCGAAGAAGGCCGCCGCCAAGAAGCCGGCCGCCAAGAAGGCCGCGCCGAAGAAGGCCGTGAAGAAGGCCGCGCCGAAGAAGGCTGCTGCCAAGAAGGCCGCGCCGAAGAAGGCCGTGAAGAAGGCCGCGCCGAAGAAGGCTGCTGCCAAGAAGGCCGCGCCGAAGAAGGCCGCTGCCAAGAAGGTCGTGAAGAAGGCCGTGAAGAAGGCCGCGCCGAAGAAGGCCGCCGCCAAGAAGCCGGCCGCCAAGAAGGTCGTGAAGAAGGCCGCGCCAAAGAAGGCCGCTGCCAAGAAGCCGGCCGCCAAGAAGGTCGTGAAGAAGGCCGCGCCGAAGAAGGCCGCGAAGAAGTAGACGGATTCCAGCGAATCCATCTACCCAACCTGGTTAATATCAGAGAGGCGCGCCAGCGCGCCTCTCTGAGCCGGGTGCCGCCATGATGACCATCGAACGCGTCTCTGCCCTTGAAGTCCTCGACAGCAGGGGCAATCCCACGGTTCTCGCCCGGGTGGAACTCTCGGATGGGACGGTCGGCCAAGCCCTGGTTCCCTCCGGCGCCTCCACGGGCAGCCGGGAGGCCCTCGAGCGGCGCGACGGCGACAAGAAGCGCTACCTCGGCAAGGGGGTCCTCGGCGCCGTCGACGCGATCAACGTGGAGCTTGCCCAGGCCCTCCACGGCATGGATCCCTTCCAGCAGGCCGAGCTCGACGAGCTGATGTGCGACCTGGACGGGACCGAGAACAAGGCCCGTTTGGGCGCGAATGCCATTCTGGGCGTCTCCATGGCCCTGGCGGATGCCGCGGCCAAGGCGTCCCGGCTTCCCCTGTACCGCTACCTCGGCGGAGCCTCAGCCCGGCTGCTGCCCGTGCCGATGATGAACATCCTCAACGGGGGGGCCCACGCCGACAACAACGTGGACATCCAGGAGTTCATGGTCCTGCCCGTAGGCGCTCCCACCTTCCGGGAGGCCCTCCGGTGGGGGACCGAGGTCTACCACGCCCTGAAGGGGGTCCTGAAGGCCCGGAAGCTGACCACGGGAGTCGGGGACGAAGGCGGCTTCGCGCCCAACCTGGGATCCAACGAGGAGGCCCTGGAGCTCATCGGGGAGGCCGTGAAGAAGGCCGGCTACAAGCTCGGAAAGGATGTCTTCCTGGGCCTGGATTGCGCCGCCAGCGAATTCCACACCGGGAAGGCCTACGCCCTGGACGGGGCCAACAAGACTCCGGCCCAGCTGGTGCAGTATTACGAGGGGCTGGTCGCCAGGCATCCCGTCATCTCCATCGAAGACGGCTTTGCCGAGGGCGACTGGAAGGGCTGGAAGGCCCAGACCGTGGCCATGGGGGGCAAGACCCAGCTGGTGGGGGACGACATCTTCGTCACGAACCCCGTCATCCTGGCCAAGGCCATCCAGGAGGGCGTGGCCAACGCCATCCTCATCAAGCTGAACCAGATCGGCACCGTCACCGAGACCCTCCGGGCCGTGGACATGGCCCACAAGGCCGGCTACCGGGCCATCATCAGCCATCGCAGCGGCGAGACCGAGGACAGCTTCATCGCGGACCTGGCCGTGGCCACCGGGGCGGGCCAGATCAAGACCGGCGCCCCCTGCCGCACGGACCGGATCGCCAAGTACAACCGCCTGCTCCAGATCGAGTGGGAGCTGGGGGCCGCCGCCCGCTTTGCGGGCCGCGAGGCCTTCGGGTCCCGCCTCAACTAGGAGGTCCCCGGCATGAACGCCAACTGGCTCCTGAAGTCCTCCACCCTGTGGGGCGTGCTCGGGGCCTCCGGCTTCCTGTCCCTCATGGCCCTGCTGTTCTCCCAGGGGGGGCTGCCCGAGCTGCGGAAGCGCGAGGGCGAGCTGGTCGCGACCCGCGCCCGCCTGGTGGAACTGAACCGGCGCAACCGCGAGCTGCTGGAGGAGGTCCAGCGCCTCGCGGCCAAGGACCCCGAACTGATGGAGGCCCTGGCCCGGCGCCAGGGCTATGCGCGGCCCGGCGAGACCGTGTACACCTTCGGCAACCGCGAGAAGTAGCTTGGAACTCTTCCTCGCCTCCGCAGCCGGCAATGTGTTCGGCTACCTCTGGGTGGATGAGGTTAAAGACTGTACCGGCTCGGATTGGGCCAGAACCCTCTGTCCTCGGGGGCGTGGGTTCGGTTTAGATGGCCTTTTTTTGATGCAAAGGCCTGGAATGGGCCCATGGATCCTGGAGCATTGGGATACGGACGGAACTAAATCCTTCTGTTCCAATGGTAGCAGGGCGGCGCTGGCCATTCCCGGGGCCCCCGGAGAGGCGCAGGTCGAGGTGCTCTCCAACGGCGAGCGGATCCTCCTTCGCCGTCGAGATCGCGAGGTCGGCATCCGCATGCCCGAGGGCGAAGGGTTCGGATTGTGCGCCGTTCCGATCGCCACGGACCTGCCCGCGGGCTTCGGATGGATCGGGAATCCCCAGCTGGTGCTGAAGGTGCCGTCGGTGGCGGCGGTGGACCTCCCGGCCTTCGCGCCGCCGCTCCGCCATCACGCGGCGATTCACGGCGGCACGAACGTGAATGTGGTCGAGGTGATCGCGCCCGGCGAGGCGAGGATCCGCTCCTGGGAGCGCGGCGTCGAAGGCGAGACCCTCTGCTGCGGGACCGGGTGCGCCGTGGCCGCGGCCTGGCTGGCGCACACCGGGGGCCCCTCCGAGTGGTGCCTCCATACGGCGGGCGGAGAGGACGTGTCGGCCTCCCTCGTCCCGGAAGCCGGCGGCGCATGGCGCGACTTGTGGCTTTCCGGCCCCGTGCGCCGGTTAGGCCGCGTGCAGCCCGATCCCTCGCTCCAGCCTTGATCACACGGCCTCTTCGCCGTGGAACCCGACCTGCTAGACTGGCGTGTTCCACACCCGAGGGGATGCCGAGATGCGTGGTTTGACCAGCGCCTGCGCGATGATGAGGGCCGCCTGATGCGCGCCCGGGTGGTGGCACTGGCGAACCAGAAGGGCGGCGTGGGCAAGACCACCACGGCCATCAATCTGGCCGCCTCTCTCGCGATGATGGAGAAGATGGTCCTGCTGCTGGACTTCGATCCGCAGGGCCACAGCACCACCGGCCTGGGCTTCCCCAAGCCCGACCATCGCGCCGGGGCCTACGCCTTGATGAAGGGAGCTCCCGCCGAGGCTCTGGTCCTGAGTACCGAAGTGCCGATGATGCAGGTGATTCCCGCCGGCAAGGACCTCGCCCAGCTGGAGTTCGAACTCTTCGAGCTGCCCCAGCTCCAGGTGCTGAAGCAGAGCCTCGCCCCGCTCATGGACCGCTTCGACTACATCCTCATCGATCCGCCGCCCAGTCTCGGCATGATCACCCTGAACGCCCTGACCGCCGCAGACGAGGTGATCGTCCCGATGCCATGCGAGTTCTTCGCGCTGGACGGCCTGGCGGAACTGACCGAGACCCTGCGCCGCATCCAGGCGGGACCGAACCCGCGCCTGCAGCTCGGGGGGATCCTGCTCACCATGGCCGAGGAGCGCACCAACCTGGGCGCTGCGGTGGCCAACGAAGTGCGGCACGCCTTCCCCGGGAAGGTCTTCCAGACCATGATCCCGCGCAACATCCGGCTCGCCGAGGCGCCCAGCCACGGCAAGCCCGTGGCCTTCTACGACCTGCGCTCCAAGGGCGCCCAGGCCTACCTCAGCCTCGCGAAGGAATGGCTGGGCCTGGAGATCCCCGCGAGGAGGGAAGCCTGATGACCCAGCTGAAGCGTCCGGCCCTGGGCCGCGGACTCACCTCGCTCATGAGCCAGATGGCGCCCGAGGATGCCAACCAGCGGGAGCTCCCGCTGGGCAGCCTGGTGCCCAACCGGGCCCAGCCCCGCACGCACTTCGACGAGACGGCCCTGGCCGAATTGGCCGAGAGCCTGAAGCAGCACGGGATGGTCCAGCCCATCGTGGTCCGCAAGGTGGGCCAGCAGTACGAGATCATCGCGGGCGAGCGCCGCTGGCGGGCCGCGCGCCTGGCCGGACTCGCCATGGCTCCCGTGGTCATCAAGGAAGTTCCGGATGACCGCCTGCTGGAATTCGCGCTGGTGGAGAACATCCAGCGCCAGGAACTCAATCCCATCGAAGAGGCCACGGCCTACTGGCAGCTGGGCGAGCACCTGCGGCTCACCCAGGAGCAGGTGGCCGATCGCGTAGGCAAGTCCCGCCCACAGGTGGCCAACACCCTGCGCCTGCTCCGCCTGCCCGCGGAACTCAAGGCCGACGTGGCCCACGGCCGGCTCAGCACCGGCCACGCCAAGGTCCTGCTGGGCGTGCCCGACCCCCGCCTCCAGGAGCAACTGGCCCACGAGGTGGTGGCGCAGCAGCTCAGCGTGCGCGCCCTGGAGGCCCGCATCCAGCAGATCCAGAAACAGGCCAAGGCCAAGGGGGGGCGGAAGAAGCATCCCCAGGAGCTGTTCATCAAGGCCGCCGCGGAAGAACTGACCCAGTCCTGGGGCACCCGCGTCGAGATCAAGGCCAAGGGCAAGGCGGGCGCCCTGGTGATGCACTACGGCAGCGAAGCGGAGCTCGACCGGCTCTTCGAGGCCCTCAAGCACGGTCCGGCCAAGGGCCGGTAGGAGTCGTCATGTCCTGGTTCGTCAAGAAGCGTCAACAGAAGACGGCTGTCGAAGAGAAGACCGTCCGGGTACCCGAGGGCCTCTGGATCAAGTGCGAGGCCTGCAAGGAGCTGATCTACCGCAAGGAGCTGGTCAACACCCACAATGTCTGCCCCAAGTGCGGGTACCACTTCCGCATCGGCGTGGAGGAGCGGCTCGAGAACCTGATGGATGAGGGTTGGACGACGCTCTTCAGTGAACTCCGGAGCGGCGATCCGCTCGGGTTCGTCTCCACCAAGAGCTACAAAGACCAGCTGAAGAAGCTGGAGCAGGCGGGGGAGACCGAGGATGCCGTGGTGGTGGTGGAGGGCACCCTGTCCGGCCAGCCGGTGGTGACGGCCGTCATGAACTTCGACTTCCTGGCCGCCAGCATGGGCAGCGTGGTGGGCGAGAAGCTGCGCCTGGGCGCCGAGCGGGCCCTGGAAAAGCAGTGCCCCTACCTCATCGTCAGCTGCAGCGGCGGCGCCCGCATGCAGGAGGGCACCCTGTCCCTCATGCAGATGGCCAAGGTCAGCGCGGCCCTGGCCAAGCTGGACAAGGCGGGCCTGCCCTACCTGAGCATCCTGACGGACCCCACGACGGGGGGCGTGAGCGCCAGCTACGCCATGCTGGGCGACCTGAACATCGCCGAGCCCAAGGCCCTCATCGGCTTCGCGGGTCCCCGCGTCATCGAGCAGACCATCAAGCAGAGCCTGCCCGAGGGCTTCCAGCGCTCGGAGTTCCTCCAGACCCACGGCATGGTGGACAAGGTCGTCACGCGCGACCACCTCAAGGACTTCATCGCCGCCTGCCTGGCCTGGATGACGCCCTCGCCCAGGGACTGATGCGCGACGATCAGGACCTTGTCTACATCCCGCGCCTCCAGGCGCGCGGCCACCTCGGGATCAAGTACGGCCTGGACAACATCCACGCCCTGCTCGAAGGCCTGGGCCGCCCCGACGGGAACTTTCCCGTCATCCTCATCGCCGGCACCAACGGCAAGGGCAGCACCGGGGCCTTCCTGGCCCACATGCTGAAGGCCGCGGGGTTCGTCGTCGGGTGGACGACCTCGCCCCACCTGGTGGACGTCACCGAGCGGATCTGGGTGGATGGCGAACCCATCGGTGCGGGGGCTCTGGAGCTGCTGCTGGGGGAGGCCTTCGATTCCGAGGCCCGCACCGGCGTGACCGCCACTTATTTCGAGTTGATGATCACGGCCGCCCTGTCCGCCTTCCGCATGACCGGCGTCGAGGTGGCCCTCGTGGAGGTGGGCCTGGGGGGCCGCTGGGACGCCACCAACGCCACCGATCCCATCCTCACGGTGCTCACCAGCGTGGGTCTGGATCATCAGCAGTTCCTGGGGGACACCCGGGAGGCCATCGCCCGGGAGAAACTCTGCACCGCCCGGGATGGACGCCCCCTGGTGCTCGGTCCCACCCTCGACCCGGACTGGATACGCCCGCTCCTGTCGAACGACCCGGTGCTCTGCCCGGCCCAGCGACTGGGGCCCGCGGACATCCGCTGGGACCACTCCCGTGTGGGGGGGCGCCGGGTGGGCCTCGCGGGCCTCCACCAGCTGGACAATCTGGCTACGGCCTTCGAGACCATCCGCCAGCTGCGGGGACTGGGCTTCCCCATTCCCGAGGAGCACCTCTGGGAGGGCGTGGCCACCACCCGCTGGCCCGGTCGCCTGTGGGCTGCGCCGGAACTCCAGGGGGTGTGGATGGATGGCGCCCACAATCCCGACGGCGCCCGCGCTCTGGCGGACCATGCCCTGGCCTGCGGCGTGCGGCCCCACCTGTTCTTCGGCGCCATGGGCGACAAGGATCTGGCCGGCGTCGCCCGGGAACTGAAGCGCATGCGCCCCCTGTCCGTCAGCTTCATCCAGGGGGACGCTCCGCGCTATGCGAAGGCTTCGGCCCTGCAGGAGGCCTGGGGTCTCGAGGCGCCGCTGTTCGATCTGCGAGAGGCAGCCTACCTCCTGCGGGGCCCGGCGGACGGCCCCCGCCTGGTGACGGGTTCCCTTTATCTCCTGGGGGATCTCCTGCGGGAGTTGGGCATCCAGGCCTTCTGAAGCGACCGGGCTACCCTGGAGGCATGTCCACCGGATCCACCCGCGCCATCGCCCTGGCCCTCGCCGCGAACGGCGGCATCGCCCTCTCCAAGTTCGGAGTGTTCCTGCTCACGGGCAGCTCGAGCCTGTTGACGGAGGCCATCCATTCGGCGGCCGACTGCGCCAACCAGGTGCTGCTCTTCATCGGGTTGCGCCAAGGCGCGCGGCCCGCAGGACCGAAGCATCCCCTGGGCCACGGCCAGGCGGCCTTCGTGGCCAGCTTCCTCGTCGCCCTGCTGCTCTTCTCGGTGGGCGGCCTCTACTCGCTGGTGGAGGGCCTCCACAAGATCCGCCATCCCGAGCAACCCCATCACCTGGGTTGGGCCGTGGCCCTGCTCGTCTTCGCCATCGGCCTGGAGGGCGCCTCCCTGCGCGGCGCCCTCCGGGCCGCCGGCTCCGAGCGGCGAGGCCGGTCCCTGCTGCGCTACCTGCGCCAGTCCAGCCGTACGGAACTGGTGGTGGTGCTGGCGGAGGACATCGCGGCCCTGGTGGGTCTGGTGTTCGCCCTGCTGGCGGTGCTGCTCACGATGGCGACGGGCCATGGCGTGTGGGACGGCATCGGCAGCGTGGCCATCGGCCTCCTCCTCATCGCCGTGGCCCTCTTCGTGGGCGTGGAGGTCTCGAGCCTGCTCATGAACGAGGCGCCACCCCTGGCCCTGCGGGCCGCCCTCCGGGCCGCGGTGGAGGAAGACCCTGCGGTGGACCGGGTGCTGAACCTGGTGGCCGTGGTGGTGGGCAGCGACCGGCTCATGGTGGCCCTCCAGGTCCAGTTCCGGGACCAGCCCAGCGGGGCGGCCCTGGTGGCGGCCATCAACGCCCTGGAGCGGGACCTCCACCAGCGCTTCCCCCAGATCCAGCACCTCTTCGTGGAGCCCGACGAGGCCTGATCAGGGCAGCTCGGACGGCCCCAGGCGGAAGGTCTCCCCCAGGGCCCCATAGTTGGGCCCCGCCACGGAGGCCAGCCGGACGACGGGCGTCCACTGGCTGGCGTCTGCGCAGTCATGCTCGGCATTCCAGATGCGCGCCGCGGCGTGGGCCACCACCACGTCCAGCAGGATGAGGGTGCTGGTGGGGCCCAGGTCCAACTCCCGGTTCAGTCGGCACTCCAGGGCCACCGGCGCATCCCTCAGGCGGGGCGGCGCCACCTGGAGGGACGGTTCGGTGGACAGGCCCAGGCGCTCGACTTCGCTGATATCCGGCTCCGCCTCGGCCCCGCTGGCGTGGAGGGGCGCCAGGAGGGGCAGGTCGGCCAGGTGGACCACGGCCTGGCCGTTCGCCTTCAGGTTGCGGTGGGTGTCCTTGAGGGAGCCGTCCCGGCGGCGGCCCGCGGTGAAGGCCAGCATGGGCGGGCCGAAGATGCCCATGAAGCTGCTGAAGGGGGCCAGGTTGATCCTCCCCGCCTCATCCACCGTCGTGATCCAGGCGATGGGGCGCGGGATCACCAGGCTGGACAGGATGCGGTAGACATCGCGCTTGGGCAGGGAAGCGAGGTCGCGGGTGATCATGCTCACTCCCCGATGATCTTGATGAGGACGCGCTTGTCCCGGCGGCCGTCGAACTCCCCGTAGAAGATCTGCTCCCAGGTGCCGAAGTCGAGCTGGCCGCCGGTGACGGCCACCACCACCTCGCGGCCCATGACCTGGCGCTTGTGGTGGGCGTCGCCGTTGTCCTCCCCCGTGCGGTTATGGAGGTAGCCCCCCGTGGCCGGGTCGCTGCCGGCGTTGAAGGGGGCCAGCTTTTCGAGCCAGCGCAGGTAGTCCTGCTTCAGGCCGGACTCCTCGTCGTTGATGAAGACGCTGGAGGTGATGTGCATCGAGTTCACGAGGCAGAGCCCCTCCTGCACGCCGCTCTCCCGGACGGCGGCGGCGACCTCCGCGGTGAGGTTCACGAAGCCGGTGCGGGCGGGGAGGTGGAGCGTGAGGACCTTCCGGTGGCTCTTCATGGGGCGAGCATAACGAAAAACCCCGGGCCGGGGCCCGGGGTTCTCGGTATCGGGGCCGGTCAGTAGCCGGCGATCTGGAAGTCGTCGAAGTTCACCCGGTTGGCGGTGCCATCCGTCTTGCGGAGCTCGAAGCGGATGGCGCCCGCCACGTTCACCGTGAAGGAGGCCGTGGCCAGGGTGGTGGACGAGGTGGTCACGGAGCCCCCGGCCTGGGTCCAGGTGGAGCCGCTGTTGGTGGAGTACCAGAGGCCCCAGGTGGAGCTGCCGTCGGTGCCGTACTTGGCGTGCTTGACCGAGACGGTCTTGGCGCCGGTGGCGAAGTTGAAAGCCATCGTCACCTTGCCGCTGTTCCGGGTGCGCACGCTCTGGGCACCGACCTTGGGATCCGCCGTGGTGTTGCCCAGCAGGGCGTCGTTCAGGGTCCAGGTGCCGGTGGAGAGGGTGACGGTTCCGGTGGCATAGGCGGTCTTGGTGCCCGTGTCGAAGGTCTCCTTCAGGCTGCTGCCGGAGCTGGCGGCGAAGGCGGCGGCGATGGTGTGGCTGGCCAGGACATTGCTGAAGGTGTACGAGCCGAGGGCGCCCTGGTTCACACCGTCCACGGTGACGCTGCTGATGGCGTAGCCGGCGGAGGGAGTGATGGTGAAGGTCTGGCTGCCGCCGTTGGCCACGGTGACCGCGCCGGAGGGGCTGATGCTGCCACCGCTGCCCGCGCTGGCCGTGAGGGTGTAGGAGGCCGGGTTCACGGTGATCGTGCGGGTGGCCGAGGCGGATTTGCCCTGGTTGCTGGTGGCCGTGAAGGTGGCGGCGTAGGTGCCGGCGGCGGCGTAGGTGTGGCTGATCGGACCCAGCACGGCGGCCGTGGCGCCATCCCCGAAGGACCAGCTGTAGGTCATGGCACTGCCGTCCGCGATGGTGGCGCTGCCCTGGAAGCTCACGGAGCCGCCCGCGAGGAGCGTGGGGTTGGAGGCCGGGGAGACGATGCTCACCGAGGGGACCGGGGCGGTGCCGGTGCCGGCCAGGTAGGTGGTGGCGTTCAGGTAGAAAGCCCGGTTGCTGTTGATGCCGTAGCTGGCGTGGAGGGACTTCCCCGTGGTGGTGGTGGTGCCGTCATCCGAAGGCGAACTGTCGCTGATGGCGACCACCCGGCCGGCCCCCACGGTGCAGGTCACGATGAAGGAGCCCGTGTCTCCGCTGATCTGGGTGTGGAGGATCTCCTGCACGTTGGGGTTCTGGGCCGTGTTGAAGTTCAGGTACGAGTAGGAGTGGAAGTCCATCAGGCCGAGGCCGCCGTAGGCGCCGTGGATGATGGCCTGCTCGGCGGGACTGGTGCCGGTGGCGAAGGCGGTGCTGGTGGTGTTGGCCAGGGTGTCGCCGGGCCCATGGCCGGGGACGAAGGTGAAGCCATAGGGGTTGCCGCCGTTCACCGACACCAGGTCGTTGAACACCGTGTAGGCGTCGGTGCCGCCGGTGCCGCTGTAGCGGATGGCGCCGGGATGGTTGCACACGATGAACAGCCCCCCGCCGTTCTGGACGAAGCTGAGGATGGCCTGCTTCTCGGCGGCGGTGAACAGCAGGTAGGGCTCGGGGATGATGTAGACCGCGTAGCTGGAGAGGTCCTGGGCATTGGTGGCGTCGCCGTAGGTGACGCGACCACCCGGAGGCAGGGTCTGGACCTTGTAGCCGGCCTTGTAGAGGTCGAAGGCCCAGGCGCTGATGCCACCGTTCCAGTCGGTCTCGGAGGCGGGGGCCGCGGGGCTCGGATCGGGCTCACTGGCGGAGCAGATCACCCACTCGGCCGAGGTCCCGGCCTCCTCATGGCGGGTGTGGTCGAACAGGATCTTCTTGGGGGTCTGGGCCCCGAGCGCCAGCGCCAGGGCCAGACTCAGGAGGACGCGGAACATGCGCATGATCACCTCGCGGGAGATTAGGGTTCTCCCCATTCCACCCAGACCGGGCGTGACTGCGAGGTGAATTTGCTGCACTTAACAACAATTAACATCCCGGTGGCGCCCCCCCCTCGCGGCACACTGGAAGGACTCCTCCAGGATCCGACATGCTGCTCCTGCCCGCCCTCCTCCTCCTGATGCAGACGCCCCCGGCACCGGCCAAGCCGGATCCGGTGCCCCCCGCCCGCATCGAGCTCACCACGCCCTTCCCCGTCCACCTGGGCAGCGTGGGCCCGCGCGAGGTCCGCGAGGCCGCCTACGGCATCAAGAGCCGCCACGACCGGCCCTTCCACCTGCGGGTGCTCGACCTGTCCCTGGGCCTCAGCCTGGACGAGGCGCAGCTGGCCGCGCCCCTGCAGCCCGGCGAGGTCCGCATGGTGACGGTGAAGGTCGATCCCACGGGTCTGGTCGGGCCCATCAAGGGGGCCGTGCGCCTGGGCACGGACGATCCGGGCCAGCCCAACTACATCCTGCGCTACGACATGATGGTGCGGCCGGAGGTGACGGTGGATGCCGAGCGCAAGAGCCTCGGGGAGGTGGCGCCCCACGAGAGCCCCGAGTTGACCTTCCGGTTCCGGCGCGAAGGGGGCGATGCCCTCAAGCTGGCGCTGGCCATGGAGATGCCGCCCTACCTCGAGGTGGAGTTCATCCCCCAAGACGGGGGCACGGATCTGCGGGCCACCCTGCGGCCCCGGCGCCTGAAGCCGGGGGTCGCCGCGGGCCTCGAGGTGCTCAAGGTGGCCACCAACGCCCCGAAGCAGCCCCTCTTCACCCTGTACCTGGACTGGCGGATCGCGCGGCCGGTGGTTCCAGAGCCCTCACGGCTGGTGTTCACGGAGCCGAAGACCACGCTGTTGGCTCTGGAGCTCCGCTCCCGGGATGGGAAGCCCTTCCGCGTTCTTCGAACCGAGGTCCAGGGCCGCGGCTTCCAGGTGCTGGACGCACCCGGGACCGAGGCCGTCCGGCAGGTCCTGCGGATCCGGCGCACAGGCTCCGCGCAGGAGGCGCTCCTGCTGGTCCACTGCTCGAACCTGGACGAGCCGCTCCAGGTGCCCCTGCGCTACCTCGATCCCAGGGCCCGGCCCGAAAAGGGGGCCGTCCCGCCCCCCCTGCCAGCCGAGGAGCCCCACCACCACTAGCCCGGGGGCGGGTCTCAGATGCTCGCGGGCACGGCCTTGCCGGGCTCCTTGAGCTGCAGCTTGATCTTGATGATCCGGCCGTCGCGGAGGACGTCGAAGACCACCTCGTCCGCCGGCGACTCGAGCTCCAGCATGGCCATGAACTGGCCCTCATTCTCGATCTGCCGGCCCTGGTAGCCCAGCAGGACGTCGCCCATGGTCTTGACTCGGCCCTGGGCGTCCACCTCGAGCGCGCGGAGCCCCGCCCGGCTGGCGGGGGTGTTGGGCTCCACCTCCCTCACGACCAGACCCCGGGTGATCCCGAAGACCTGCTGGGCCTCGTAGCTGCCCATGGTGACGAAGCCCATGCGGGGTGGCTCCAGCCGTCCGTGGGCGATGAGCAGCGGCACCACGCGGTTCAAGGTGTCCACGGGAATGGCGAAGCCGATGCCCACGGAGGCGCCCGTGGCGGCGGCGATGGCGGTGTTCATGCCCACCAGGCGCCCTCCGCTGTCCAGCAGCGGACCGCCGGAGTTGCCGGGGTTCACGGCGGCATCCGTCTGGATGGCATTCAGGATCCGCGTGCTGTAGCCCGTGCCGATCTCGCGGCCCAGGGCTGAGATGACTCCCTTCGTGAGGGTGTGGTCCAGGCCGAAGGGGTTGCCGATGGCCGATACGGACTGGCCGACCTGGAGGTCGGAGCTGCGCCCGATGGGGATGGGCCGCATGGCGCTGAGGGGCGCGAAGACCTGCAGCACGGAGATGTCATAGGCGAAGCTGGTGCCGATGACGCGGCCCTTGTAGGTCTTGCCGTCCGCGAGCGTGACCTCGACCTCGTCCACCTCGCCGATGCGCTTCCCCTGATCATCCCAGGTGATGACGTGGTGGTTGGTGACCACGTGGCCCCACTCGTCCCACACGAAGCCGGTGCCCGTGCCGGTGGGGATCTTGGTGATGTCGAGGGTCCGGAGATCCTGGACGGGGGCGATGGCGGACACATACACCACGCTGGGTTTGGCTTCCTTGAACCGCCGGATGGTGTTCCGCTCTTCGGCGCTGAGGGGCGGGCGCTGCGCCACGGCGCGGGGAGTGGCGTGGGCCCGGAACCGCTGGATGGCGGTCTCCTCGCTGGGAGGCTGGGCGGCGGTCTGGGCCAGAAGGGGCAGGGCCATGAGGATGGCGAGGCCCGGATGGAAGCTTCGGGGGCTGGGGTTCATGGCGGCTCCAGGGTGATTATGCGGCCTCCCTGGTGGGCCGGGCCAACCTGGGTTCGGGCCGGACCGCGCGGACGGCCACCTTCACCCCTATGGGGCCCCCTGGAAACCCCGTAACCTGAGGGGACCTGATGAGCGACTCCACCTCACGCCCCCGGCGGCCGGCCCTGGTCCTGGCCCTGCTGCTCTTCCTGGTCCTGGGGGCCGGGGGCGGTCTGGCCTGGCTGCTGGCCGCGCGGGGCTTGCGCAGCCCCCTGCGCATCCTGCTGATCACCCCCTCGCAGGGCGGTTCCGGGGGGCTCGATTCGGCCACCTGCCGGGCCATCGGGGCCCTGGTGCAGGATCACCTGGAGGCCTTCGGCCAGGCCGCAGTCACCAGCGTCACGGAACTGCCCGGGAATCTGGAGGTGCTGCGCTCCCAGCCCCGGGTCCTGCTGGTGCAGCTGGAGCCCTCCCGGCAGGGCGAGTCGCTGGTCCTTTCCTATCGGCATGTCTGGGGGGACGCCCTGGCGAAGGATGCCCCCCCGGCCTGGACCTGGAGCCAGGGGCAGCCCCTCGCTCCGGCGCAGGCCTTCGAGGCTTTCCTCGGCGGGTTCCCGAAGCCCATCAGCATGGCGGGCGGTCCCTGGCTGGTACCCCGGCAGCCCGCCCGTTTCTGGGACCTGATCGGGGCGAATGCCCGGCGCCTCAGGAACGAGAACCTGGAAGAGGCCATGCTGCTCGCGGACCGGGTCGCCGCGGCGGAGCCCACCTGCGCCAGTCCCTGGATCCTCCTCGGCAACCTGCGCTACCGTCGCATGCTGAACAGTCCGGCCGCCTTCCGGCAGGAGCAGGCGGAGACCGAGGGCCTGATCCAGCGCGGACTGAGCATGGCGCCGTTCCATCCCCGGGGGACCTTCCTCCTGTCGCTGCTCAAGGCGGATGGTGGCAACCAGTCCGAGGCCTTGACCCTGCTCATGCAGGCGCGACGCCGGCAACCCTACAACCCGACCCTGCTGACCGGCATCGCCTACGCGGCCCGGGGTGCGGGCCTGCTGCCCCTGGCCCGGCGGGCCATGGACCTCAGGGACCAGCTGGCCTTCACCAGCCTGCAACCCCAAGCCGTGGACATCACCTGCCTGTACACCGGGGAGATCGAGCGCTTCGAGGCCAGCCTCCAGGAGCAGCCCGGGCACCTGCGCAGCACCTCCGGCGTGCTGCCCTTCTACCGGGGCTACCTGGCCCTGGTGCGGGGCGACCGCGGCCTGGCCCAGCGGGAGTTCAAGGCCGCCGGCATCCTGGCCCACGGCTACCCGAACATCCTCCGTCTGAGCCAGATCTACGAGCTGATTTTGGAGGGCCAGAAGGACGAGGCCTGGAGGCGGCTGCGCGAGTACGACCAGGAGCGCATCGGGATGCGTGAGCCCGACGGGGAGTTCACGCTCCGGCTGGCCGAGGCCTACGCGCTGATCGGGGATCGGGCCAGCGCCATGGACATGGCGGGTCGGGCCTTCGCGCGCGGGTTCGGCTGCACCGCCTGGTACGAGCGCAGCCCCATGCTGGAGCCCCTGCGGAGCCTGCCCAAGTGGAAGGCGCTCATGCAACACCTGAAAGAGCGGCAGAGCCTCATGGAGGACCGCTTCCCCGTCGGGTTGCTGGAGGATAATTGACCCGGGGGTGAACCGTGATTTCGGCAGGGCGGAAGCCCAGGTAGACTGAGGGTTCGCCCGATCGGGGGATCCATGTCCACAGCCACCGCGCCTGACACCACTGCCCATGCAGCCGACGGCTACACGCCGAAGCACAAGGTCCGGTTCGTCACCGCCGCCAGCCTCTTCGACGGCCACGATGCCGCCATCAACATCATGCGGCGCATCATCCAGGCCACGGGCTGCGAGGTGATCCACCTGGGCCACAACCGCTCGGTGCAGGACATCGTCGAGACGGCCATCCAGGAGGACGCCCAGGGCATCGCCCTTTCCAGCTACCAGGGCGGCCACGTCGAGTTCTTCAAGTACATGGTGGACCTGCTCCGGGAGCGGGGCGCGGACCACATCCAGGTCTTCGGCGGGGGCGGAGGCGTCATCGTGCCCGAGGAGATCCGGGAGTTGGAAGCCTACGGCGTCGCCCGCATCTACAGCCCCGAGGACGGCCGCCACATGGGCCTCCAGGGCATGATCGACGACATGGTCGAGCGCTGCGATTTCGACCCGCGCCTCAAACCTGCAGCGCTGCCCCTGGCCCGCAAGATCACCGAGATCGAGCTTGGCGCCGCGGGCATCTCGGAAAAGCCCACGAAGAAAGTGCCCGTTCTTGGCATCACAGGGACGGGCGGTGCCGGCAAGTCCTCCCTCATTGACGAGCTGCTCCGTCGCTTCCTGGTGGATTTTCCCGAGAACCGCGTCGCGGTTCTCAGCGTGGACCCGACCAAACGGAAAACGGGCGGCGCCCTGCTGGGCGACCGCATCCGCATGAACTCGCTCTACCATCCCGAACTCCGGGACCGCGTCTTCATGCGCAGCCTCGCCACCCGTGCCGCCGCCCACCGGGCCACCAGCGAGGCCCTCGTCGCCAGCATCGCCGCGGCCAAGGCCGAGGGCTACGACCTGGTGATCGTGGAGACCGCCGGCATCGGCCAGAGCGACAGCGAGATCGCGGACCTGGTGGATCTGTCCATGTACGTGATGACGCCCGAGTATGGTGCGGCCAGCCAGCTCGAGAAGATCGACATGCTGGACTTCGCCGACCTCGTGGTGCTGAACAAGGCCGACAAGCGCGGCGCCGAGGATGCCCTGCGCGATGTCCGCAAGCAGTACCAGCGTGCCCACAAGCGGTTCAGCGAGCCCAGCGAGGATATGCCGGTCTATGCCACCTGCGCCAGCCAGTTCAACGACCCCGCCACCAACTGGCTGTTCGTGAACCTGGTGAAGGCCCTGGCCACGAAGACCGGGGTGGGCTGGGCGTCGCAGCTGGCGGCCGAGGCCGGGAGTCCCCGCCGCGCCGCCATCATCCCGCCCGAGCGGGTGCGCTACCTGGCGGAGATCGCCGACACCGTGCAGGGCTACAAGGCCTGGGCCCGGCGCCAGGCGGAAACCGCCGAGCTGGCCCACGCCCTCCGGACCAGCCTCCTGGCCCTGGGGGACAAGGTGCCGCCCGCCGGCGCCTTCTACGATTCGGCGCACCTGGCCGAAGCCGGCGAAGGCGATCAGGGCGTGGCCATCCTCCTGCTCCGGCAGCGCTACCAGGAGCATCTGGGCGAACTGCACGCCGAAAGCCGCCGCCTCATCCACGACTGGACCGAGCTGAAGCGCAGCTACACGGAACCCGAGAACATCTACGTGGTGCGTGGCAAAGAGATCCGGACCGCCAACTACACCGTGTCCCTCAGCGGCTCCCTGGTGCCCAAGGTCGCGCTGCCCCCCTATACCGGCTGGGGCGAGCTGCTCCGCTGGCAGCTCCTGGAGAACCTGCCGGGCCGCTTCCCCTTCACGGCCGGCGTCTTCGAGTACAAGCGCGTGGGTGAGGATCCCACCCGCATGTTCGCCGGCGAGGGCACGCCCGAGCGCACCAACAAGCGCTTCCACTACGTAAGCAAGGGCCAGCCGGCGGTGCGCCTCAGCACCGCCTTCGACAGCGTGACGCTCTACGGCGAGGATCCCCACGTCCGTCCTGACATCTACGGCAAGGTCGGGAACAGCGGCGTGTCCGTCTGCACAGTGGATGACGCCAAGAAGCTCTACTCCGGCTTCGACCTGCTCTGCCCCACCACCAGCGTGAGCATGACCATCAACGGGCCCGCCCCCACCATGCTGGCCTTCTTCCTCAACGCGGCCATCGACCAGCGGGCCGAGCTGTGGCTGAAGGAGCACGGGCAGTTCGAGGCGGCGCAGGCGAAGATCGATGCGAAGTTCGCCGCCAAGGGCCTGACCCGCCCCCACTATGGGGAGACGCTCCCGGAAGGCAACCAGGGCCTGGGCCTGGCGCTGCTGGGCGCCACCGCCGACGAAGTGCTGCCGCCGGAGGTCTATGCCAAGCTGCGGACCGAGGCTCTCCAGACTGTGCGGGGCACGGTGCAGGCCGACATCCTCAAGGAGGACCAGGCCCAGAACACCTGCATCTTCAGCACGGAGTTCAGCCTCAAGGTTATGGGGGACATCCAGCAGACCTTCATCGAGGAGAAGGTCCGCAACTTCTATTCGGTGAGCATCAGCGGCTACCACATCGCGGAGGCCGGGGCGAACCCCATCACCCAGCTGGCCTTCACGCTGGCCAACGGCTTCACCTTCGTCGAGTACTACCTGTCGCGCGGCATGCACATCGACGACTTCGCGCCGAACCTCAGCTTCTTCTTCAGCAATGGCCTCGACCCCGAATACAGCGTCATCGGCCGCGTGGCCCGGCGCATCTGGGCCGTGGCCATGAAGGAGAAGTACGGCGCCAACGACCGCAGCCAGAAGCTGAAGTACCACATCCAGACGTCGGGCCGCTCCCTGCATGCCCAGGAGATCGACTTCAACGACATCCGCACGACCCTGCAGGCCCTCTACGCCATCTACGACAACTGCAACAGCCTGCACACGAACGCCTACGACGAGGCCATCACCACGCCCACCGAGGAGAGCGTGCGCCGGGCCATCGCCATCCAGCTCATCATCAACCGCGAGCTGGGTGAGGCGAAGAACGAGAACCCGCTCCAGGGCGCCTTCCTCATCGAACAAATGACCGAGCTGGTGGAGGAGGCCGTGCTGACGGAGTTCCGCCGCCTCGCCGACCGCGGGGGCGTGCTGGGGGCCATGGAGACCATGTACCAGCGCGGCAAAATCCAGGAAGAGTCCATGCACTACGAGCACCTCAAGCACAGCGGCGAGCTGCCCATCGTGGGCGTGAACACCTTCCTGAATCCCGCGCCGAAGGAGCTGGGCGCCCCGGAGCTCATCCGCAGCACCGAGGCGGAGAAGCGGCAGCAGATCGACAACCTCGCCGCCTTCCATGCCCGCAACGCCGACAAGGCCCCCGCGGCCCTGGCCCGGCTCAAGGAGGTGGCCCGCGCCGGCGGCAACCTCTTCGACGCCCTCCTGGATGCGGCCAAAGTGTGCAGCCTCGGCCAGATCAGCCAAGCCCTCTACGAAGTCGGCGGCCAGTACCGGAGAAACATGTGAGCGACCGCCGGGTGGCGGAGCAGGCTGCGAGGCAGCCTGCGAAGCCGGGACCCGGCGAGGAGCTCATGCCACGAGACCGCCAAGGGGAAAAGCAGCCTGCGAGGCAGCCTGCGAAGCCGGGACCCGGCGAGGAGCTCATGCCACGAGACCGCCAAGGGGAAAAGCAGGCTGCGAGGCAGCCTGCGAAGCCGGGACCCGGCGAGGAGCTCATGCCACGCGCCTCCCTCCAAGCCACCCGGCCGTATCATTAGGACGCCCATGTTGCGCCCCATTCTGATCCTCTCCCTCGCCTCCCTGGCCCTGACCGCCGGGATGCCGAAGGCCTCGAGGACGGGGAAGCCGGGCGTCACCTACCTCTACACCTACTACGACCGGCAGGGCCGCCTGGTGATCAACAACCTGCCGCCCAGCTACATGAAGGGACAGGGGCTGATCCTCAAGCACGTGGGCGTGGGCAAGGTGCGCCTGGCCGTGACCCCCGCGGAGATGGCCAAGGCCCTCCGGAGCCCCGAGCTCATCGCGTTGGTGGACGAGATCGCCCAGGCCGAGGGGGTGGACGTCCACCTGGCACGGGCCATCATCCAGGCGGAAAGCGCCTTCAACTACCGGGCCCGCTCCAAGGCCGGGGCCCTGGGCCTCATGCAGCTGATGCCGTCCACGGCAGAACGCTTCGGCGTGCTGGATCCCTTCGATCCACGGCAGAACATCAGCGGCGGCGTGAAGTACCTCAAGTGGCTCCACGGCTACTACGAGGGCGACCTGAACAAGGTGGTGGCCGCCTACAATGCCGGCGAAGGCGCGGTGAACCGCTACAAGGGCATCCCGCCGTTCCGCGAGACCCGGGCCTACGTGCCGAAGGTCCTCGACCTCTATCAGCGCAGGGCCGTGCAGCCCGATCCGAAGCTGGCCGGCAGCATGGCCCTGCTGAAGAAGGGCCGCGGCGGCTTCGAGGTGGAGGAGCAGAAGACGGTCGCGGAGCCCACGCCCCAGCAGCGGGCCGCCACCCGCATCTACCAGTGGACCGACGCCAACGGCCGGGTCCAGATCAGCGACCAGCCGCCGCCGAAGGGCACGAGCGGCGTGAAGCCCTACGGGGCGCCCTGAGCGGGATCAGCCCCGCCGGGATTCGCCTTCGCGCACATAGGCCTCCAGGGCCGCCAGGCTGTCCTGGAAGAGCTTTTCCAGGCGGGCCCTCAGGTCGGGCCCAGCCTCCACGGAACCGCCCCGGCCCAGGGCTTCCAGCTCCGCCGCCAGCGCGCGCAGGGTCTTGGCACCCAGGGCGCCGGAGCCGCCCTTGAGGGCATGGGAGGCGCGGGAGAACTCCTCGGCATCCTGGCGGGCCGCGGCGGCGAGGATGTCCTCGATCCGGTGCGGGGTATCCTCCCGGAAGATGCCGATCATCTCCTGCACCAGGCCATGGCTGCCGTCATCCAGTTCCACCAGGTTCTGGAGGGTCGTCAGGTCGAGCAGGTCCGAAGGGGCCACGAGAACTCCTGGCCTCCATGCTGAACCAGGGAGGCCCGTCCGTCCAATGGGGGGCGCCCACCCCGGGCGGTAGTAGGCTGGGGTCATGACCGAATCCGTTCCCCTGTCACCGGCCGAAACCGCCCTGTCGCTGTTGTTCCGGAAGCTCCACCCCCACCTGGAGGATGCCGCCCACGCCCTGGCGAAGGGAGCGGTCCGCCGGGACCTGGAGCGGTTGCATCTCAAACTCCTGGCGGCCCGCCTCAAGACCGTGGCCCTGCTCGAGGCCGAGGCGGAGGGCCTGCCGGAGGATGCCCCCCTGGCCGAGGTCCTGGAGACCCTGGCCGCCAACCTCACCCCCGTGGGGGAAAGCTACCGCCAGAGCCTGATCCTCACCCAGCTCTGCCTGGAGGAAGCTCCGGCAGAACTGCTGCCCCACGCGCCGGAGGGCTGTGTGACCGGGTCGGCCTGGGGTCCCCGCATGACGGACTTCCTCACCCGCCTGGAGGACCCGGCGTTCCAGGCCCACCACCGCTGGGAGGCCATCGAGGAGGACATCGGGGAGACGGAGGAGGAGTAGGGCGCTTTTCCGGCTTCCGGTTCGACAGCCCTGGGCCGCCGTTCAGGACCCCGAATCTGCTGTTCGAAGAAGGCCGCCAACCCCGGGCGCCCGAAGCGCATCTCCTGGGGTGGACGGATGATCCGCCCCCGACACCCGGAGCCTTCCATGAACACCCAACCCCTTCGTTTCGCGGCCCTCGTTGGGGCGCTGTTGGCCCTGGGCGCCTCCCTCTCGGCCCAGGATCCCGGCCCTGGGCCCGGTTTCCGCCATGGCCATGGCCGTGGCGCCGGCCGGGGCCTCATGGGCTTGCACCTGACCGAGGCCCAGCAGGCCCAGGTGAAGGCCATCCACGAACGCCACCAGGCGGCCTTCAAGACCAAGGGCGAGGCCGCGGGAGCCGCCCACAAGGCCCTGCGGGAGGCCATGGCCGACCTGGCCACCGACACCAAGACCCTCCAGGCGCTGCATGACAAGGCCTCGGCGGCCCAGTTCGACCTGCTGCTCGAGCATCGGGCGGCCCAGCAGGAGATCCTGCCCATCCTCACCGCCGAGCAGAAGGCCCAGTTCGAGAAGCGGGGCATGGGCCCCGGCTTCGGTCCGGGCTGGGCCCCGCGGGACGGCCGGGGTCCCGGCGCCGGCCCCGGCATGAGCCCGGACGGGCCGCCGACGAAATAGTCCCGGCTATCCTGACGGCTCATGCGTGCTTCCACGGTCCTCCAGGCCACCTGGCAGCGGACGCGGCGCCCCCGGACCTGGGGTGCCGCGCTGCTGTTCGGGCTGGTGTGGAACGGCACCCGGGGTCTGATGGGCCTGCCTTGGCCCGGCCTCATCGACCTGCTGGCGCCCTCGCTCTGGGTGGCCCTCTTCCTCACCCTCGCCCCGCTGCCCTGGCAGTGGACCGGGGATGAGCGGCCGATGGCGGGCACCCTCCGGGGTGCGGCGCAGGCCCTGCCCTGGATGGCGGCCCTGACCCTGGGCGTCCTCCTGCTCCTGGGTCTGGCCGGCGGACCCCTGACCCCCGGCCGGGGCCCAGGGCCGGGCCCGGTCCTGATGGAGCGCGGGGGGCCGCATCGGGGCTTGGGGCCGCGCCGGGAAGAGCCGAGGTTCCTGCCGATCCATCCACGGTTGTGGATCCTCGGCGTGGCGCACCTCTGCTTCGGGCTGCTACTGGGCTGGGTCCTGGCGGACCGCGAACGCGCCGAGCTCCAGGAGGCGGCGTACCGGCGGGCTGCGGATGAGGCCCAAGCCCGCGTCCTCCAGGGCCAGATGAATCCCCACGTGCTCTTCAATGCCATCAGCGGCCTGACGGAACTGGTGCGGGAAGACCCGGCCGCGGCGGAGGCGGCCCTCGTGAACCTGTCAGAGCTGCTCCGCTCCCTGCTCGACCACGGCTCGCGATTGCGGGCTCCCCTCGGCGACGAGCGCCGCCTGGTGGAGCAGCACCTGGCCCTGGAGCGCCTGCGCCTGGGGCGCCGCCTGCGCGAGACCTGGGCCTGGCCCGAGGCCCTCGATGGCGTGGAGGTTCCGCCCCTCATGATCCAGCCCCTGGTGGAGAACGCCCTGAAGCACGGCGTGTCGATGGCCCTGGGAGGCGGCGATCTGGCGGTGGAGGTCGCCCGGGAGGACGGCCGGATTCGGGTGCGGGTCGCCAATACGGGACCGGCGCCGACGGGGGAGGATGGGCCGGGGCTGGGCCTGCGGAACCTGCGGGAGCGCCTTCGCCTCCTGGGGGCTCCGGCGGACGCGCTGCGGCTCCGCCGCGAAGGCGACTGGACCGTGGCCGAGCTGAGGCTGGAGGTGAAGGCATGAGCGGGCGTCCGCTGCGCGTGCTGGTGGCCGAGGATGAGCCCTTCAACTTGCGCCGGCTGACGCGGCTGCTTCGGGAGGCGGGCTGTGAGGTGGTGGCCGAGCTGGAGGACGGACCCTCCGTGCTGGCCTGGCTGGCCCGCGGAGAAGGCGTGGACGCCCTGTTCCTGGACATCCAGATGCCTGGGCTCAGCGGGCTGGATGTGACCGCGGACCTGCCGCGGCCCGTCCCCGTGGTGTTCGTGACGGCCTATGCAGAGCACGCCGTGCGCGCCTTCGAGCAGGCCGCCACGGACTACCTGCTCAAACCCGTGACGGCGGACCGGCTTTCCGCAACCCTGCAGCGCCTGCACGCCGCGGCGGGGAATGGGCTCGGGCGGGAGACCGCGCCACACCCCACCGGGCCCTTCCGGTTCCCCGTGAGGGCGGGCGCGGGTCTGGTGCTGGTGGATCTCGCGAAGACCACCCACTTTCTGTTCGAGGACGGGGCCGTGTGGGCCTTCGTGGGCGAGCGGCTGCGAACCACCTGGAAGACCCTGGCGGAGGCGGAGCTGGCCCTGGGGGCCCGGGTGGTCCGAGGCCACCGCCATCTGCTGATCCGGCCGGAGGCCGTCCTCGGCGTCCGGGCCGGGGACTCGGGCCGCCTCCTCGTGCGCCTGGCCGGCGGGGTGGAGTTGGAGGTCAGCCGGGGGGCCGCCCCCGCACTCAAGGCCCGGTTGGGGTTGGCTTGACGGATTCTCGGGAGAATTTTGCCAAGCAGTAAAGGATGCAGTGGTAAATTAACCTGTGTCTGCAGGATCCGAAGGGCGCCCATTCCAGCCTCCGGCTGTGCACCGACGCGCCCCAGTGAATCTGATGTTTCACATGCCAGGGGTCACCATGCGCCAACTCGTGTTTTCGCTCGCCGTCTGTAGCGCCCTGCTCGGCCAGGGCGTGGTCCAGTACGCCCCCAAGGTGGATCCGAGCTTCCCGGCCTACGCTCCCACGGCCCAGGTGGATGGCACGGTGGAGAGCATCGGGGCCGATTCGCTCGCCGATGTCTGGGAGGAGTGGCGGGTCGGATTCAAGCGGGCCCAGCCCAAGGTCCAGTTGAAGGTGGCCCATGTCCCCGTGCCCCGCGCGCTGAAGGCTTTCCTCGAAGAGGGTGCGCCCCTGCTCCACCTACCCCGGGAAATGAAGGTGGAGGAGGCCCAGGCTTTCCAGAAGAAGTTCGGCTACCAGCCCATCAAGCTCGTGGTGTGCTACGACGCCTTCATCGTGTTCGTGAACGCGGCAAATCCCATCAAGGATATGGGCATGGATCAGCTGGACGCGGCTTATTCCACGACCAAGCTCGCGGGCTACCGGTCCGATTCCGCGGTGGATACCTGGGGTGATCTGGGGGTTCGCAACGGGGACTACAGCCGGCGACCGATCAATGCCTACATGCGTGCCGAAGGCCTCGCCTCCCGGGTCACCATCCAGGAGATGGTGCTGCTCAAGGGGAAGTACAAGCCCACGGTCATGGAAAGCCCCGACTGGTCGGGCATCTCGGAAGCGGTCATGACCGATGCCTCCGGTCTGGGCATCGGCACCCTGGCGAGCTGGCTGAGCCGCAACAAGACCCTGGCCTTGACGCCCCTTCACGCCAAGGAAGCTGTGGCCCCGACCCAGGAGAACGTGATCTCCGGCCGGTACCCCCTCTCGCGGACCTACTACCTGTATGTGAATCGTGCCCCCGGCAAGGACCTGCCCCCCGCCCTGGCCGAGTTCCTGCAGTTCGCCCTGTCCCGGGACGGCCAGCTGGCCGTGGCCCAGGCCATGCTGTATCCCCTGCCCATGGAGATCGCCCAGATGAACCGGAAGCGCCTCCGGGCCAACTAGGTCGGTTCCAAGCCACGGGTGAAGGTCACCCGGAAACTAAAACAAAGCAATGAATCGAGTTGTACGAACGAATGGATTGGTAAATATTATAGCAATTTAATTAAAAGATACTAGACTTGGGGAGTGTTCTGCTTTCGGACGAGTACCCGGCTGACTTTGCCCGGGGGCTCGTCCTCCTCGTCCTCAGGAGTCTCCCCATGCGCTCGCTCTTCCTCGCCTTCGCGGCCAGCACCCTGCTGCTCAGCCAGGGGGTCGTCCAACATGTTCCCAAGCTGGACCCGAACCTGCCCGCCTACGCGCCGGTCCAGGGGGTCAATGCCGTGATCGAGAGCATCGGCGCCGACTCCCTGACGGATGTCTGGGAGGAGTGGAAGACCGGCTTCAAGGCCCTGCAGCCCCAGGCCCAGTTCAAGGTCACCCAGGGCCTGTCGACCACCGCCGTGAAGGCGCTGATGGACGGCACGGCCCCCATGATCCACATGGCCCGGGAACTCACCCTCGACGAGCACCAGGCCTTCGAGAAGAAGTTCGGCTACACCCCCACCAAGCTGGTGGTCTGCTACGACGCCTTCATCGTGTTCGTCAATGCCGGCAACCCCATCAAGGACATCGGGATGGATCAGCTGGATGCGGCCTTCTCCACGACCCATCTCGCCGGCTACAAGAAGGATGCGCCCGTGGACACCTGGGGCGACATGGGCGTCCGGGGCGATTACACCAAGCGCCCCATCCATCCCTACATGCGCGCGGAGGGCACGGCGGCGCGGTCGGGGATCCGCGACCTGGTGCTCCTGAAGGGCAAGTACAAGCCCACCGTCCACGACGAGGTGGATTGGCCGAGCATCGCCGAAGCCGTGATGACGGATGCCAACGGCATCGGCATCGCCACGCTCTCCAACTGGCTGGCCCGCAACAAGACCCTGGCCGTGACGCCGCTGCAGGCCAAGGATCCGGTCCCCCCGACCCAGGAGAACGTGGTCTCGGGCAAGTACCCCCTGGCCCGGACCTACTATTTCTACGTGAACCGGGCGCCCGGCAAGTCCCTGTCCCCGGCGGTCGCGGAGTTCCTGCAGTACATCCTTTCCCGCCAGGGGCAGATGGCCGTGACCCAGGCCTCCCTCTACCCCCTGCCCGCCGACATCGCCCAGCTCTACCGGAAGCGCCTGCGCAGCAACTGACGGGAGGCGATCCACGGGAAAGGCGCGGGACCCCCCGCGCCTTTCCTTTGTTGGGGCCGATGAACCCTACACTTCGGCGATGAGCTCGATCTCGACCGGGGGCCCCACTCCGCGAGCCGGAGGCGAGTGGGAGCACAGGGCGGGGCCCTGTGCGTTCGTGGGCTGCCAGGGCCGCGTGCGTCGAGGCGCAGCCGAGCGCCCAGCGGCCAAGGGAGAGTCCGTGCCTAGACTTCGGCGATGAGCTCGATCTCGACCTTCGCACCGCGGGGCAGGGCGGCCACCTGCACGGTGCTGCGGGCGGGCTTGGCGCCGCCGAGGGCGGCCTCGTAGACGGCATTGAAGGCCGCGAAATCGGCCATGTCCGTGAGGAACACGGTGGTCTTCACCACGCGGTCCCAGCCCGTGTTGGAGGCGGCGAGGACGGCGGAGAGGTTCTTGAGCACCTGGGCGGCCTGGGCCTCGATGGGGCCCGTCACCATCTCCATGGTCTCGGGGACGAGGGGGATCTGGCCGGAGGTGAACAGGTGGCCGCCGGAGATCTGGGCCTGGCTGTAGGGACCGATGGCGGCGGGGGCGTTCGGGGTGGCGATGGTGCGCATGGAAACTCCTGAAACCGGTTATTGTCCGCCCTTTTTTCCCCAGCGCCGCTTCTTGTGACGCCAGTTGCGTCCTGGCCGGGCCGTGGGGGGCAGGGGGGTGTCGAAGGGGGAGGCGGGCTGCTCGAAGTCGCCCTCGGTCTCGCCGTCATCCAGGCGGCGGGGGCCCTCCTCGATCTGCTGCAGCACCCACTGGGCGGTGCGGTGCATGAGGGCGGCCAGACAGAGGCTGGTCTCGATACGGGCGTGGGGCAGGGGGCCCAGCTGGGTGAACACCGAGGGGTCCGGCGGGATCACGCGGGGGATGCTGATCTCGGGAAGCGGCATGGGCAGCGCATCGTAGGCCTCCTCCGGCAGATGGCGCCAGGGTTCGGGCTGGGGCTGCTCCCGCTTGAGGAGATCGGCCACGGTCTGCTGTTTTTTCGGGGGCCGTCCGCGCTTCTTGGGGGCGGCCACGGCGGCGGCCTCCAGGGCGGACTGGAGGGCCTGCATCACCTCGTCGCGGCTCTTGCCCCGCAGGTCGAAGAGCAGCCAGGGGTCGCGGTCCAGGGCCTCGGCCATGACGTAGCAGACGGCGGCCACGTGCTTGCAGGGGTTGGCCCAGTCGGGACAGTCGCAGTGCGTCTGCAGCTCCTTGGGCACGCGCGGGTAGAGGCTGGCCCCCGCTTCGCGGAAGGTCTCGTCGAGCCCCTGGGGCATCTCGCCGGCCAGCAGCGAGGCCACGAAGCGGCTCTCCTGGGCGATGCGGGCCAGGGCCTTCTCCCACTGGGCAGGGGTGAGGGCGGGCAGGCCCAGGGTCACGTTGTAGGTCTTGCGCCCGTGGACGCGGGCCTGGATCTCGCCGGGCTGCACGCCGAAGTGGGACACGTGGCCGTCCTCCGCGTACTTCTTGCCGCGGGGCAGGCGGTTCTCGTAGTCGTCCCCCAGCTTCTCGAGGCCCTGGATCCACAGGCGGCCCCACCAGGTGGCGCCGAAGCGGTCGGTGTGGCTCATCATGGCGCCACCTCCTTGGCCTTCCGGCGCGCAGGTTTCGGCGCAGGGGGCTCCTCGCCGTTGCCTTCATCGGGATCCATCAGCTCCGCATCGGGATCCAGCGCCACCAGGCGGCGGAGGGCGTCGTCGTCCAGTTCGGTGAGCCAGCCCTCGCCGGTGCCGACCACCCGGTCCGCGAGGTCGCGCTTGGATTCCAGCAGGGCGTCGATCTTCTCCTCCAGGGTGCCGATGGTGACCAGCTTGTGGACCTGCACGTTCTTGGTCTGGCCGATGCGGTAGGTGCGGTCCGTGGCCTGGTCCTCCACGGCGGGGTTCCACCAGCGGTCGAAGTGGAAGACGTGGGTGGCGGCCGTGAGGTTGAGGCCCACGCCACCGGCCTTGAGGCTGAGCAGCAGCACCGGCGGCGAGTCGGGATCCTCCTGGAAGCTGCGCACGAGCTCATCGCGGCCCTCCCGCGTGGTGCCGCCGTGGAGGAAGGGCGGCTCGAAGCCGAGGGCGTCCTGGAGGTGGACCTGCAGCCGGTCGCCCATCTCCTTGAACTGGGTGAAGACGAGCGCGCGTTCCCCGGCCTCGACCACTTCCTCCAGCATCTCCGTGAGGCGGTCCAGCTTGCCGCTGCGGCCCCGGTAGGGCCCCTGGGCCTTGAGGAACTGGCTGGGGTGGTTGCAGATCTGCTTGAGGTGCGTGAGCAGGGCCAGGATGCGGCCGCGCCGCTCGATGCCCGTGGCGGCGTCCAGTTCCTCGTCCATCTTCTCGACGCGGTACTGGTAGAGCTCGGCCTGCTCGCGGCTCAGCGTGGTGAAGACCTTCATCTCCTGCTTGTCCGGCAGGTCCTGGATGATGGTCCGGTCGCTCTTGAGGCGGCGGAGGATGAAGGGGCCGATGCGCTGGCGCAGCTCGGCGGCGGCGTCCGGATCCCGGTACTTCTCGATGGGCGTGGCGAAGCGCTCCTTGAACTGGGACTCGCTGCCGAGGTAGCCGGGCAGCCCGGCGCTCATGATGGCCCAGAGCTCGGTGAGGCGGTTCTCGATGGGGGTGCCGGTGAGGGCCAGGCGGAAGTTCCCCCGGAGCTTCCGCACGGCCTTGGCCTGGGCGGAGCCGGCGTTCTTGATGGCCTGGGCCTCGTCCACCACCACCATGCCCCAGGCGTGGGTGGCGAAGGTGTCCTCCTCCCGGCGCACCACGCCGTAGGTGGTGAGCACCAGCGTGTGGGGCTTGAAGGTGGTGGGCAGGCGGTCGCGGTTGTTGCCGTGGTGCACGAACACCGGCAGGCTGGGCGCGAACTTGGCCAGCTCGCGCTCCCAGTTGCCCAGCAGGGAGGTGGGGCAGACCAGCAGCGTGGCGGGCCCGTGCTTGGGGTCCTGCTCCTGGCGGTGGAGCAGCAGCGCCAGCACCTGGATGGTCTTGCCCAGGCCCATGTCGTCGGCCAGGATGCCGCCCAGGCCCAGGCGGGCCAAGCCCTCCAGCCAGGCCAGACCCCGCAGCTGGTAGGGGCGGAGCTGGCCGTGGAAGCTGGCGGGCTGGGTGATGGGCTTGTCCGGGAGGATCTTGAGGTCGTCGAGCGCGGCGCCGAAATCGCCAGCCGTTTCCACCTCGATGGCCTCGCTCACGCCGGGGATGTGGGCGGTGCCCGTGAGGGCGGCGGCCAGGGCCTCGCCCTTGGTCATGCTTTCGAAACCCGCGCCGCGGCTGGCCTGCAGGACCGTGGAGATCTGCTTGAGGGTCTCGGGATCCAGGGCCACCCACTTGCCCTTCCAGGCCACCAGCGGGTGCTTCAGGCTCGCCATCTGGGCGAAGTCCTCCACGCTGAGGGCGTCATCGCCCAGCATGAGGGACCAGTCGGCGCTCACGCTGCCTTCCAGGCCGGCCTGGGCCGTCGTGGCGGTCTCGTCGACGCTGCGGGCGCCCAGGCGCACCTTGGCGCGGAGGCGCTTGGCGCCGCCGAAGTCGGCCAGGCCCTCGGGGATGTGGACGAGGAAGCCGGCCTCCTTGAGCTGGGCCGCGCCCCGGGTCAGGAACCCCCAGGCCTCCGTGGGCCGGAGCAGCAGATCCTCGGGCCGCTGGCCCGCCAGGGCCCGCTCCAGGGCGGGGAAGAAGGGCACGGCCCGGGCCAGGCCGCGCAGCAGCACCTGGCGGGCCTGGAGGACCTCGGGTTCGGTGCTGGGCTCCCAGAGCTTCGTCACGCCGATGTCCGCGCCAGCCTCGGTCTCCAGGCCCACCTTGAGGATCCAGCCTTCTTCCGCCAGCCGGTCGGCCTCCTGGACCTCCTGGCTGTGGGTGGGCACGGGCGGGGCCTCGAGACGCAGGCTGGGGCGCACCCACTGGGGGCGCGCCCCTTCGCTCCACTGGACCAGCTGCTCGCCCAGGGTGCGCTCGGTGATGCCGATGGTGGGGAACTCGGGCAGCTGGTGGGACAGGGCCACCATGAGGCGCTCGTCCCAGGGCAGGCGGTCGCGCTTGTGCCCCCGCAGCCGGTGGATGAGGCCCAGGCGGGGGTCGTCGCCCGCCCGCAGGCCGCCGGCCACGAAGCGCATGATGAAGTCGGCCCCATCCTCGAGGAAGGCGCCCAGCACCGCGTCGACGGAAGGGGGCATGGCCAGGTCATCCTCGATGTCGAAGGCGTCGAGTTCGCCGAGGGCCACGGTCTTGGTGAAGGCCCAGGTGTCGTTCTCGGGGAAGGCCAGGGCGGCCGGGGGCATGGCTTCCGCCAGCTGCCGCAGGGCCGTGCGGTCCGAGGGGCTGGTGAGGCTCACGCCCCAGCGGGCCTTCCAGGGGTTGCCGCGGGTGTCCAGCTGGGGCAGCAGGGCGCCGCGGACGACGAGGGACTGGAGCAGGCGCAGGGCTGCGGCCCAGTAGCGGAGGGTGGGCCCGGCGTTCCCCGGCCGCAGGGCCAGGGAGGAGAGCCAGGGGTAGGCCCGCTGCCACCGCAGGGGCAGGGCGTGCATCTCCACCAGGGAGGCATCGGGCAGGAAGATCTGGGCCTTGGCGGGGGTGAGGCGTTCGCGGCCCTGCAGCTCGCCCGGCAGGGTGCGCAGCGCCCGGGCCCACTCCGCCGGTTCCACCGCCTCGGGCATGCAGAGCAGGAAACCCCGATCCTGGGGACGGTACTGGAGGAAGAGGTTCAGCATGGAGCGTCGCTCGGCCGGGGGCGGACGATAGATATCGGGAGGCGCGTGCGCCCGATGTAGGCTGGGGGCCAGGGAGCGGGACGATGAGACTCGGGTTTGCAAGCGATCATGCGGGGTTCGACCTGAAGGAACGGCTCAAGGCCTGGGCGCTGGGTCAGGGACATGAGGTGGTGGATTTCGGCACGGATGGAGCGGCCTCGGTGGACTACCCGGATTTCGCGCATCGGGCGGCGGAGGGCCGGGACCGGTGGGAGCGCCTGGTGCTGGTCTGCGGATCCGGCATCGGCATCAGCATCGCGGCCAACCGCCATGCTGGCATCCGCTGCGCGCTGGTGACCTCCCCTGAGCACGCGGCACTGGCACGGCAGCACAATGACGCAAACGCCATCGCTTTCGGCCAGCGGCTGACGGATCCGCTCAAGGCGGAATACTACCTGAAATTGTTCCTGGAAACACCTTTTGAAGGAGGGCGGCACCAGGGGCGCGTGGACAAGATCGAATGGAAGGGCTGCTGATGCGCCGCGGCGACGAACTCCGAGGCCTGGAATTTGAAACCGGCGTCCAGCTCCACGCGGCCGGAAGCTGCCTGGTGAAGGTGGGCCGCACCCATGTGCTGTGCTCGGCCAGCCTGGAGGAGAAGGTGCCGGGCTGGATGAAGGGCCGGGGTACGGGCTGGCTCACGGCCGAGTACGGCATGCTGCCTGCGGCCACCCATACGCGGTCTGACCGCGAGGCCGCGAAAGGGAAGCAGCAGGGCCGCACGGTGGAGATCCAGCGGCTCATCGGCCGCAGCCTGCGCCAGGCCATCGACCTGGCGGCCCTGGGGGAGCGCACCCTCACGGTGGACTGCGACGTGCTGAACGCCGATGGGGGCACCCGCTGTGCCGCCATCACCGGAGCCTGGGTGGCCGCGTCGCTGGCGCTGCGGTCCCGGGGCCTGGGGGCGGCGCTGGTCCGCCAGGTGGCCGCGGTCAGCGCGGGCATCGTGGAATCTGGCGAGGGTCGCCAGGGCCTGGTGCTCGACCTGGAATACGAAGAGGACCACCTGGCCGCGGTGGACTGCAACCTGGTGGCGGCCCGGGCGGCGACGGGGGCCGGCGGCGAGCTGATGCTGGTGGAGCTCCAGGGCACGGGCGAAGGCCGCCCCTTCAGCCGCGCGGAAGCCGATGGGCTGGTGGACCTGGGCCTCGCAGGCTGCGCGGCGCTGATGGAGGCACAGCGGGCGGCCCTCGCATGAGACGGGGCCTGCTGGTCCTGGCCCTGCCAGCCCTGCTGGCAGCCCAGGCCGTCCCGCCGGACCCGCCGCCCGCCCTTCCCCGGCGCATCGACGTCACCGTCCAGCCGCCGGACATGGTGTTCCGCTTCGTGCCCCGGGTGGTGATCCCGGGCATGCCGCGGGTGGGCCTGGCCCTGAGCGGTGGCGGGGCCCGGGGCCTGGCCCACATCGGCGTGCTCCAGCGCCTGGAGGAGGTGGGCTTCCCCCTGGACAGCGTCACCGGCACCAGCGCCGGGGCCCTGGTGGGGGCCCTCTACGCCAGCGGGTTCTCGGGCCGCGAGATCGAGGACCTCTTCCGCCGCCTGGACCTGACCCGCGCCTTCCTGGAGCCGCTGCTCCGCAATCCCGGCGAGACCCTGGGGGAGCAGGAGGACCGCGAATCCACCTTCATGTCCATCGAGCGGAAGAACGGGCAGACCACCCTGGCCCAGGGTCTGCGGAGCGGCCTGGAGGTGCAGCGCACCCTGCAGGTCCTCCTGGCCCGGGGCGCCTATTTCTCGGGTGGCGACTTCGATCAGCTGCAGCGGCCCCTGCGGGTCCTGGCCACCAACCTGGAGACGGGGCAGGGCCGGGTCTTCGGGAAGGGGGACCTGGTGGAGGCCGTGCGAGCCTCCATGGCGGTCCCCGGCGGCTTCCGGCCCGTGGTGATCGACGGGCAGCAGTATGTGGACGGCGCCCTGGTGGAGAACCTGCCCGTCTTCACCGCGAAGGAGGCCTTCCACCCGGACGTGGTCATCGCCGTGGACATCAGCAACCCCCTGATGCACCGCCAGGCCACGAACATCTTCTCCGTGGCCTCCCGCAGCCTGGACCTGGTCGTGGAGCGCCGCCAGTGGGAGAGCCGGGCGGCGGCGGACTTCCTCATCCGGCCCGACATCCGCGACGCCCCCTTCCTAGAGTACGGGAGCCTGGCGCCCAAGCTGGTGCTCCAGGGCCGCGAGGCCTTCGATGCGCGGGTGGAGGAGCTGGGCATCTTCCTGCGCGGGAAGACGGGGGGCCAGGAAACCCTGGACGCGGACCGGGTGGTCTTCGAAAGCCCCGTGCCCCTGGGGGACTCCCTGGAAGGCACGCTGGCCACCACCCTGACCCGCCTGCGGGGTAGCTTCCGCCTCGTGGACGTCCAGATCCTCCTCCAGCAGATCCTCGTCCACGGGCTCGCCCGGGAGGCCTGGGCCACCGTGGACGCCGGCCGGACGCTGACCATCCACATGCGGCCCTATCCGGTCATGACGGGGATGGACGTGGAGGCCCCTGCTGCCTGGCTGCCCCTCGTGAACCAGGTCCTGGCCGATGACATCAAGCTCGGCACGGCCTTCAACCCCCAGGTCTTCGGCAGCCTGATGTCCCAGCTGGTCTATCGCCTGCTCATGGAGGACAGTCCCCTGGTGGACGCCCGCGGGTCTGGCTTCGAGGAGGCCACCGGCCACCTGCGGGTCGTCCTCCGGGAGCCCCGGGTCTCCCGGGTGGAAGTGTGGACCGTGCCGGGGCCCGAGGTGGACGAGGCCCACCTGCGGCGGCTCCTGGGCCACCTGGAGGGGCGCCCCTTCCGGCCGAGGGACCTCCAGCAGCGCATCGCGCTGGCGGAGCACCGCTTCCACCTCGCGGAACTGCACTACCTCACCCGGCCCGATGGCCAGGGCGGCACCATCCTCACCTTCATCCCCGTGCCCCAGCAGCAGGACCGGCTGGACGTGTCGCTGGGCTACGAGAGCACCCTGGGCGGCGAGCTGGGCCTGACCTACCATGCCCTGAACCTGGGCTTCAACGGCTCGGAACTGGAGCTGAGCGCCGCCAGGAACCGGCTGCAGCAGCAGGCGACCATGGCCCTGCGGGTGCCGTTCGGGTTCTCGCCGGGCGCCGGCCTGGAGCTCAGCGGGAACTACTGGCAGCAGCGCCTGGAAGCGCCGCTCGCCTGGCCCGCCCCCCAATTCCCGCTTGGCGGGGCGGAAGCCCGCATCAGCGCCTCGGACCTGGTCCTGCGGACCTACCTCCGCTTCAGCAACCTGGGCACGGGCAAGGTGAGCCTCGATCTGGCGCGCCGGAACGTGGCGTTCAAGGAGGGCGGGCTGCGCCAGACCCAGGCCCAGGACGCGGTCTTCCTTTCCGCCGAGTGGGACAATTTCGATCGCCACACCCTCCCCCGGGAGGGCCTGCTGCTGCGGGCCCGGGGCGGCGCCGGCGAGGTGGAGCCGGGCCTCCTCCCCGGCGGCAGCTTCCAGCAGGCCTCCTTCCGGGCCCGGGGCCTGCATGCCTTCAACGAGTTCCTGGGAGCCGATCTGGACCTGGAGTGGGGCCAGGGCCGCCATCTGCCCCTCGACCGCTGGTGGGTTCTGGGAGGGTCCTCCTTCGTCATCGGGTCCCGGCCGGCCGGCTACCTGGCGCCCAACTTCGGCGCCGCGCGGTTCGGCATGCCCTTCAGGATCTACGGGGGCCTGGGGCTCACCCTGGAGGTGGTGCCCCGCTTCGACCTGGCCTGGATGTCCGAGCAGCCGGACACGCTCTTCCATGCCGATGGCGGCCTCCGGGCCCAGGGGGCGGGTCTCCTGCTGCGCACCACCCTCCTCTCCAAGTTCTACCTGGAGCTGTCGTACGGCTTCCTCCGGCTGGCGCGCCCCCAGGGAACCAGCCCGGCCTCTGGCAGCTTCGACGTCCTCATCGGAACCCAGCCCTTCGACCTCTGGAAGCGGCGGTAAGGCTGCCCAGGGGGTTGCGCGAAGCTCTCCGGGGGTTCCCCTGGCAGCGCATGCGTTGCCAGGGTTCAGGCCGCGCTGCGCGCCCACCCCCGGACCCCGCGCACGGCCCGGCAGAGCCGGTCCTCACTTGAACGCTCCGGGGCCTGCACGGCGGTCGGACCCGGCCCTCCCGGCGCGCCCCTGCACCCGAGTGGTCTGCGGGGAGGCGGTCTGTGATCGCCTGCACAGGAGGCCCCGGCATTCCAGGCTGATACGCTGAAGAGCTGCGATTCCATCCGCTTCCTTGCCGAGGCTGCCATGCGCTACCTGCCTTCCTCCCCTGCCGAAGATCGGGCCCTCCTGGACACGATCGGCGTCGCCCGCGCCGAGGATCTCCTCACGGGCATTCCCGAGGCCCTGCGCCTGAAGGGAGGGCTGGACCTGCCCGCGCAGGGCTCCGAGCAGGAAGTGGCCTGGCAGATGCTGGACCTGGCCAACAAGAACACCCGCTTCTGCGCCCAGTTCCTCGGCGCCGGCGCCTACGACCACTTCGTGCCCGCGGCCATCGATGCCATGGTCAGCCGCCAGGAGTGGTTCACGGCCTACACGCCCTACCAGCCCGAGATCAGCCAGGGCACGCTCCAGCACCTCTTCGAGTACCAGACGCTCATCTGCGACCTGACGGGCCTGGATGTCACCAACGCCAGCCTCTACGACGGGGGCACGGCCTGCGTGGAGACGGCGCTCATGGCCGTGCGCGTGGCCAAGAAGCGCCACACCGTGCTGGTGAGCCAGGGCCTGCACCCACTCTATCGCCAGGTGCTGGAGACCAACTTCGCGCCCCACGACGACCTGAAGCTGGTGGAAGTGGGCCTGAAGGACGGCGTGACCGACCTGGCTGACCTCCAGGCCAAGCTCGACGGAGACGTGGCCGCCGTGCTGGTGGGCTACCCCAACTTCCTGGGCGCCGTGGAGGACCTCGCCGCCCTGGCCGGTCCCGTCCATGCGGCCGGTGCCCTGCTGGTGAGCGTCACCCAGGAGGCCCTCGCCTTCGGGTGGCTGGAGGCGCCCGGCAAGGTGGGCGCCGACATGGCCTGCGGCGAGGCCATGTCCTTCGGCAACCGGCCCACCTTCGGCGGGCCCTACCTCGGCTTCCTGGCGGTCAAGGACGCCCACAAGCGCGAGATCCCCGGTCGCGTGGTGGGTCAGACGAAGGATCTGGATGGCCGCACGGGCTACGTGCTGACGCTCACTGCCCGCGAGCAGCACATCCGCCGCGACAAGGCCACCAGCAACATCTGCTCGAACCAGGGCCTCGTGACCCTGCGGGCCAACCTCTTCCTGCAGCTGGCGGGCCCCGAGGGCCTGAGGGGCCTGGCCGAGCAGAATGCCGCCAAGGCCCAGTACCTGCGCCAGCGCCTGCTGGACCTGCCGGACATGGAGCCGGTCCTCGACCAGCCCTTCTTCAACGAGTTCGTGCTGCGCTACAAGGGCGACATGGCCGCCCTGCAGGAGGCCTGCCTCGCGGAGAGCCTGCTGCCGGGCCTGGACCTGGGCCGCTTCTACCCCGAATACCAGGGCTGCATCCTCTGGTGCGCCACGGAACTCCACACCCGCCGGATGATCGAGAGCCTCGTCGAGATCCTGGCCCGCGTCCCCGCCACTGTGTAAGGAGAGCGACATGTTCCTTCGTCAGCGCGAACCCCTCTCCTTCGAGCGCTCCGTCCCCGGCAAGCGGGGCATGGACCTGCCCAGGCTCGATGTGCCCGCCGCCCGGGACACCCGCCCCGCCCACCTCAAGCGCCAGGGCTTCGACGCCCTGCCCGAGCTGAGCGAGGTGGAGGTCATCCGCCACTTCACGCGCCTCTCCAAGTGGAACTACGGCGTGGACGACGGCATCTACCCGCTGGGCTCCTGCACCATGAAGCACAACCCCCGGCTGAACGAGAAGGTCGCCGGGCTGCCGGGCTTCACGGACAGCCACCCCATGGCCCCTGAGGCCCTCGTTCAGGGCAATCTGGAGATGCTCTTCACGCTGCAGGAATGGCTGAAGGAGATCACCGGCCTCCCCGGCGTGACCCTGCAGCCCAGCGCCGGCGCCGCCGGCGAGCTCACGGGCGTCATGCTCATCCGGGCCTACCACGTGGCCCAGGGCGCCAAGCGCCGCGTGATCCTCATCCCCGACAGCGGCCACGGCACCAACCCCGCCACCGCCGCCATGGCGGGCTACGAAGTGGTGGAGCTGCCCTCGCGGCCCGATGGCACCATCAGCTTCGAGGACGTCACCGACCCCGTGAACGGCAAGGTCCGCAAGGGCCTGAAGACCCTGGTGGGCGAACTGGGCGCGGAGATCGCGGGCGCCATGATCACCAACCCGAACACCGTGGGCGTCTTCGAGTACCGCTTCAAGGAGATCAGCGACCTGCTGCACAGCGTGGGCGCCCTGGTCTACATGGACGGCGCGAACATGAACGCCCTGGTGGGCGTGGCGCGCCCCGGCGATTTCGGCGTGGACGTCATGCACCTGAACCTGCACAAGACCTTCTCCACGCCCCACGGCGGTGGCGGCCCCGGCGCCGGCCCCGTGTGCGTCGGCGAGAAGCTGCTGCCCTTCCTGCCCGTGCCGGTGGTGGTGCGCGACACCGTGAAGGTGGGCGAGGGCGAGGTGTCCAGGCACAGCTACCGCTGGGACTGGAACCGGCCCCAGAGCATCGGGAAGGTGCACACCTTCTACGGCAACTTCGGGATCCTGGTGCGGGCGCTCACCTACTGCCTGAGCCATGGCTCCGACGGCCTGCGCGAGGCCACGCTGCGTGCCATCGTGAACGCCAACTACATCCGCGCCCGGCTGAAGGGTGCCTATGCCCTGCACATCGACTCGCCGAGCCTGCACGAGGTGGTGTTCAGCGACACGCTCCAGGCGAAGCACGACGTCCACACCCTGGACATCGCCAAGCGCCTCATCGATCACGGCTACCACCCGCCCACGATCTACTTCCCCCTGATCGTGCCCGGGGCGCTGATGATCGAACCCACGGAGAGCGAGGACAAGGCCGAGCTGGACGCCTTCTGCGACACCATGCTGGCCATTGCCCAGGAGGCCGAGACAGACGCCGAGACCCTGCACCAGGCCCCGACCCTCGCCCCCCTGCGCCGCATGGACGAGACCACGGCGGCCCGGAAGCCTGTGCTGCGCTGGACCAGGGGCTGACCCAGGGTTCCCCGGAGAACGGGCCCCGGTCGGGGCCCGTTCCGTTTCAGCTTCAACGCCGGTCGAAGCGCGCGGCCATCACCAGCAGGGTCTGGGTGGAGGCGATGCCGGGGCGCCCCCGCGCTAGCGCCTTGCGCGATCCGCCTCGGGCCCCATCCTGCTTTCATGCTGCCCGTTCCTGAGCCCCCGCCGATTCCCGTGGCTCCGCCCTCCACGGCGGCGGCCGTGGCCGAAGCGGAGCGCGCCTTCGCCGCCGACGCCGTCCGGCGCGGCACGCCGGCGGCCTTCCTGGCCCACCTGGCCGCGGACGGCCTGGTCTTCACGCCCGAGCCGAAGAACGGTCGCGCCCACCACGGGGCCCGGAAGGAGGACGGGAGCCAGCTGCGCTGGGGTCCCGCCTTCGTGGAGGCCGCGGCCAGCGGTGATTTCGCCGTGAGCACGGGACCCTGGTCCTGGCGCGCGAAGGACGGGGCCGAACCCACGGCCTTCGGCCACTTCCTCAGCCTGTGGGTCCGTCGCGGAGGGCGCTGGCAGGTGCGGCTGGACATCGGCGTGTCCCATCCGGCCCAGGAGGAGGCGCCTCTGAGGCTGGTCCTCCACGGGCCTCCGGCGGCCTCGGCCCCGGGACCCGAGGCCGCCTGGGCCGCCTTCGACCGGACCGCGGGCCGGGATCTGGCGGCGGCACTGGGGGAGGCCGGGGATCCGGACCTGCGGATCTACCGGCAGGGGCAGGCGGTGCGACCGGGCAACCTCGCGACCCTGGCGGCGGGCGAGGCCGGCGCCGCTGGCTGGGAGCCCCTGGGGGCGGAGGTGGCGGCCAGCCGGGACCTGGCTTTCCGCTGGGGCCGGCGTGGCCGGGCGGGGGCCCGAAGCGTGGTCCTGCAGGTCTGGCGGCAGGCGGACGCCGGCTGGCGCCGGGCCATGGACGTGGCCCTGCCGGAGGTGGGCCGGCCCTGATCAGTCGTGCGGAATCAGGTGCACGGCGGCAGCCTTGAGGATGGCGCAGACCTGGTCCCCTTCGGCCAGGTGCAGATCCGCGCAGGCCTGCCGGGTGACGAGGCTCTCCAGGGGGAAGCCCGCATCGAGGGCGATCCGGACCAGGGAGCCCTCGGGATGCAGGGCCAGGATGCGGGCCGGCAGGCGGTTGCGGACGGTGGACCCCGCGCCGGGGCCGCTGCCGCGCTCCACGGCCACATCCTCGCCGCGGATGCAGACGAAGACCTGCCAATCGAGGCCGCCGGGATCGGCCGCGTGGATCTGGGCCGAGCCCACGGCGATGGTGGCCATGCCATCGATGATGGCGTCGATCCGGCCGAGGACGACGGTCTCCACGCCCAGGATCCGCGCCACGGCGGGATCTGTCGGCCGGTCGAAGACCTGCTGGATGTCGCCGCTCTGGCAGACCCGGCCCTGGTCCATCACCACCAGGCGGTCGCCCAGCTGAAGGGCCTCCGCCCGATCGTGGGTGACGAGGACCGTGGGAACGCCCAGGGTGCGGAGCAGCTCGCGGAGGTCCTTGCGGAGGCGCAGCTGGGAGGGCCGGTCCAGGGCCGACAGCGGCTCGTCCAGCAGCAGCAGGCGGGGCTTCCGTGCCAGCGCGCGGCCCAGGGCCACGCGCTGCTGCTGCCCGCCGGAGAGTTCGCCGGGCTGCCGGTCCCCGAGGCCCTCGAGGTCGAGCAGGGTCAGCAGCTCGCGCACGCGGGCCGCGCGTTCCGGCGCGGACAGGGCGGTCAGGCCGTACCCCAGGTTCGCGGCCACGCTGAGGTGCGGGAAGAGGTGGTAGGCCTGGGGCAGGAAGCCGAGGTCCCGGGCCTGGGGCGGCCGGTGCAGGTGCCGCGCGGCTTCGGACCACACGGCGCCAGCCACGCGGATGGAGCCGCGATCCGCCCGCTCCAGCCCGGCCAGCAGGCGCAGGGCCGTGGTCTTGCCGGAGCCCGAGGGACCGAAGAGCACGGTCACGGAGAAGCCCGGTTCCGGGATGTCGAAGCGGGCCTCGACGGTGGCGCCGCTCGGGAACCGGCGCTCAGCCTCCGCCTGCAGGTAGGGAGCGGCAGGGGTCAGATGAGCGTCCACGGCTTCCTCTGGCGGCGCCGCAGCGCGTAGGTGAAGGCGAGCACGAGGAAGGACACGCCCAGCAGGAGGGCCGCCGTGCGGGCGGCCGGCGCGTAGTCCATGGCCTGCACCTGGTCGTAGATGGCGATGCTCACGGTGCGGGTGCGGCCCGGCAGGTTGCCGCCCACCATGAGCACCACGCCGAATTCCCCCAGGGTGTGGGCGAAGGTGAGCACCAGGCCCGTGAGGATGCCGGCCCAGGAGAGGGGAGCGATCACGCGGAGGAAGGTGCGGGCCCGGGACTGGCCCAGGCACCAGGAGGCTTCGATGAGGCCGCGATCCACGGCAGCGAAGGCCGCCGCCAGGGGCTGGATCATGAAGGGCAGGCTGTAGAGCACCGAGGCGATGAGGAGGCCTTCGAAGGAGAAGGGCAGCGTGCTTCCGAAGAGCCCCTCCCAGGCTCGGCCCAGCGGGCTGCGGGGGCCCATGGCCAGGAGCAGGTAGAAGCCCAGTACCGTGGGGGGCAGCACCAGGGGCATGGCCACCACGGCCTCCACCAGGAACTTCCAGCGGCGCCGGGAAAAGGCCAGCCAGTAGGCCAAGGGAAGGCCCAGGACCAGCAGCGTCGCGGTGGTGAGCGAGGCCAGCCAGAGGCTCAGGCGGATGGCCTCCCAGTCCATCAGCGGCCTTCCGTCGTGAAGCCGTAGCGGCGGAGGATGGCCGTCCCCGCCGGCGAACCCAGGAAGGCCCGGAAGGCGAGGGCGGCGGTCCGGTTCCGGGCATGGGTCAGGACCACGCCCCCCTGGTCCAGGGGCGGGTAGGCGTCCAGGGGCACCTCGAAGAAGCGGCCCGCGGCGGCCATCGTCGGAGCCTTGGCCAGGGAGAGGGCGAGGATGCCGATGTCCGCGGCGCCGGTCTGCACGAACTGGGCGGTCTGGGCGATGTTCTCCCCGAAGACCAGGCGGGGCTTCACGGCCTCCAGCAGCCCGAGCTTGGCGAGCGCGGCCTCGGCGGCACGGCCATAGGGCGCGTGGCGCGGGTTGGCGATGGCGACTTTCCGGGCTGCGGGGTGCAGGAGCGCCGTCATGCCCTGCTCCACGGGGATCGGCGACGCCTTCGGGACCCAGAGCACCAGCCGGCCGCGGCTGTACCGGAACTCCGTGGCCTCCTCGGCCAGCCCGGCCTCCACCAGCTTCCTGGGGTAGCTGAGATCCGCGGACAGGAACAGGTCGAAGGGGGCCTTGTTCGTGAGCTGGGTGTAGAAGTTGCCCGAGGATCCGTAGGTGATGGTGACCTCGATTCCCGGGTTCGTCCTGAGGAAGGCCGTTTTCGCTTCCGTCAGGGCGAACTGGAGGTCCGCGGCGGCGGCGATGGCCAGGGGCGGGGCGGAGCGTGCGGCCGCCCCGGAGCCCAGCAGCCACAGGGCGGCCAGGACGGCTCGAAGGGGGCGGCGGAAACCGGGCATGGCGACTCCGGGCGGGGACAGGGGGCGCCAGGGCGCCTGCCCGATTCTAAGCTGGAAGCCGCTGAAGGATTGCGACGGGTCAGAGGGTCCGTCATCATTCAGCGGAATCACCATGACTCCGCTGATCGGATCCCCCGATTTGCACGCTTCGACTTCGGCTCTTCGGGTTCTGAAGGGATGCCGCATGCCCGTGTTTCTCAGCCGGTTCCGAATCGCCGCCAAGCTCTGGCTGGGCTACAGCGCCGTGGCCGCGATCCTGGCGGGACTGGCCCTGGTCCAGCTCGGTCTCCTCCACCAAGAGGAGCATCAGGCCATCCGGATCTTCGAGAACCGCATGGTGCCGGTCCGGCAGCTGAAGGTCATGTCGGACGCCTACGGCATCCGCATCCTCTTCGCGGCCCGCCAGGTGCGGGGTGGCACCCTGGATGCCGCGGAGGGTCTGGCCCAGGTGCGGTCCGCCCGGCGGGAGGCGGGCCGCCAGTGGGCCGCCTTCAAGGCCTCCGCACCTGCTTCGGGCGCCGATGCGCTGGCTCGGGTGGACGCGCTCACGACCTACGTGGCGCGGGACCTCGATCGCCTGGAATCGCTCCTGGCGGAAGGGCGGCTGCCGGACCTCGGCCGCTTCGTGGACGATGACCTGCTGCCGGAGATCCTGCCGCTGACCCACCTTCTCGCCAGCCTGGTGCAGGCCCAGGAGGACGCGGCCCAGCAGAGCATGGAAGACATGGCCGCCCGTTCCATCCGGACCCGGAGGCTGTCCTATCTCATGATCCTGGCCGGCCTGGTCACGGCCCTGGTCCTGGGCTACCTGATCGCCCGGGACCTCTCCGGAAGTGTCCAGCGGATGGTGGCCCAGGTGCGCCGGGCGGCGGGAGGGGACCTGGTGGCCCGGGTCGAGATCAAGGGCCGCGACGAGCTCGCGGACCTGGGCCGGGAGCTGAACCGCATGATCGTCCGGCTCCGGGAGACGATCCTCGCCCTGGCCGAGCGGGAGGCCAGCGAGCGGGCGGTGCTGGAGAACGCCCAGGTGGCCATCGTGGTCCGGGACAATGAGGGGACCGTGGTGCGCTTCAACCCGTACGCCGAGCACCTGCTCGGCTATCGGGCGGAGGAGGTGCTCGGCCGGCCTTCGGCGGTCTGGCTCGACGCCCAGGAAGTGGAAACCCGCGCCCGGGACCTGAGTCGGCAGGTGGGGCGGCCGGTGGCCTCGGAGATCGAGATCATCCGCGAACTCACGGAAGCCGGGCCCGACCAGCGGGAGTGGACCTACCGGTCCCGGGAGGGCCGGGTCATCCCCATGCTGGTGGCGCTTTCCCCGGTGGTGGGGGCCGAAGGGGAGCGGATCGGGTACCTGAGCGTGGCTTCGGACCTTTCGGAGCGGAAGTCCCTGGAGGCCGACCTGCGGGCCAGCGAGGCGAAGGCCCAGGCGGCCAACCGCGCGAAGAGCGCCTTCCTCTCCAACATGAGCCATGAGCTGCGCACGCCCCTGAACGCCATCCTCGGCTACACCCAGCTCCTGGCGCGCCGGCCCGGCCGCAGCGCGGAGGACCACGATCAGCTGGGGCGCATCCTGTCGGCCGGCGAGCACCTGCTGGCCCTCATCAACGACGTGCTGTCCCTCAGCAAGATCGAATCCGGTGGCCTGGAGCTGCGGACCGCCTCCTTCCGGACGGCCGTCCTGCTGGAGGGCGTGCTGGACATGCAGCGCATCCGGGCCGAGGCCAAGGGGCTGACCCTGAGGCTCGAGGCGGACCCCGCGCTTCCGGCCTACCTCGAGGGCGATGCCGCGAAGCTCCGACAGGTGCTGGTGAACCTGCTGGGGAACGCCGTGAAGTTCACCCGGGACGGGCGGGTGACCCTGCGGGCCGGCTACGCCTCCGGGCAAGCCACCTTCGCCGTGGAGGACACGGGTCCCGGGATCTCCGAGGACGACCAGCGGCAGCTCTTCCAGGCCTTCTTCCAGGCCGCCAGCCAGCCCCTGGCGGCGGAGGGGACGGGCCTGGGCCTCCACATCAGCCGGTCGCTGGTGCACCTGATGGGCGGAGAGTTGCGCCTGGACAGCCGGCTCGGCGAGGGGAGCCGGTTCAGCTTCACGCTGCCCATGGCCGAAGGGGAGCCGCCGATGGAACTGGAGGGCGAGCGCCAGGTGCTCGGCCTGGAGCCGGGCCAGCGGCCTGTGAAGATGCTGGTGGTGGACGATCGCCCCGAGAACCGGGATCTCCTGGCCCAGCTGCTGGTCTCCGTGGGCTTCACGGTCCACGCGGCGGCCGACGGCCTGGAGGCCCTCGAGCTCTGGGAGCGCCACCGTCCGGACCTGGTCTGGATGGATCTCCGCATGCCCCGCATGAGTGGGTTCGAGGCGCTCCAGGTCCTCCGCGGGCGGGAACTGGAGCAGAACCTCGCCCACACCTTCGTGGTGGCGATCTCGGCCAGCGTCATCGACCTGGATCGGGAGACCCTCCGGAAGTCCGGCTTCGACGACTTCCTTGGCAAGCCCTTCCGGGAGGCGCAGCTCTTCGAGGTGGCCGGCCGCCTGCTGGGCCTGCGCTTCCTGACCCGGGAGCCCGAGGCGCCCTCGGCTCCGGTCGACCTGTCCGGTCTCACACTTCAGCCCGAGGTCTGGCGAGCCGATCTGAAGGATGCGGTCCTCATGGGCGACACCGAGGCCGCCCTGGCCGTGGTGGACCGGCTGGGACCGCACCCCGCGGCCGAGGGCCTCCGGCGCCTGCTCCGGGCCTACCAGCTCCAGGAACTGCTCGACGCACTGAACCGATGACTTCGGAGATCGACATGCTGGTGCCCCAGGGCGACATCCTCATCGTGGACGACAACGCGGCCAACCTCGACCTGCTGGGGGCGGTGCTGCGGGAGCGGCAGTACCGGGTGCGGGCCGTGCCTTCCGGGGCGATGGCCCTGGCCGCGGCGCGCCGCCACCCGCCGGAACTGGTGATGCTCGATGTGAACATGCCCGGCATGGACGGCTACGAGACCTGCGAGGCCTTCAAGCAGGATCCGGCGCTGGCCCGCATCCCCATCATCTTCATCAGCGCCCTGGACGATCCCCTCGACAAGGTGAAGGCCTTCCATGTCGGGGGCCGCGACTATGTCACCAAGCCCTTCAGCGCGGAGGAGGTGCTGGTGCGGGTGGAGCATCAGGTGAGCCTGGGCCGGCTTCAGCGGGAACTGGAGATTCAGAACCAGAACCTGCTGGATGCCAACCTCAAGCTGAAGGAGGTCAACACCCTCAAGACCAACTTCACCACCATGCTGGTCCACGACCTCCGCTCGCCCCTCACTGTGCTCGGGCTGGTCCTGGAAAGGATGCGGGGGGGCGGGTCCGCCAGCGAAGGCAGCCTGGACAAGGCCGAGGCCTCCGTCACCCGGATCAAGGCCCTGCTCGACGAGATGCTGGAGATCTACCGGAGCGATTCGGGCCAGATCCCCATCGAGTTCAGCGAGATCACCCCGGCCTCCTGGCTGACGGCCCTGATGGGCCCCTACCATCTCCGCGCGACCTCCGCCGGGCTGGAGTTCCAGGTGGCCATCCCTGACGACCTGCCCCTGATCCGGGGCGACCAGCTGAAGCTGGACCGGGCCCTGGTGAACCTGGTGGACAACGCCTTCAAGTTCACCCCCCGGGGCGGGGCCGTGCGCGTGGAAGCGGGCGTGGAGTTCGGTTCCGGCGTCGAGGCGGGCCTGCGCTTCCTCCGCGTGTCGGTCATCGACACGGGCCGCGGCATCCCGGCGGGCGACCTCCCCTACATCTTCGACCCCTTCCGGCAGTCCGAGCGCAGCGATGCCAGCCAGGGCGTGGGGTTGGGGCTGGCCATCGTCCAGCGCCTGGTGTCGGCCCACAAGGGGCAGATCCGGGCCCAGAGCCAGGTGGGCTTCGGCTCCAGCTTCAGCGTCCTCCTCCCCTGCTGACGGCCACCCGTCCCGAAGGCACAATAGAGGGTTCCCCGGAGCCCCACATGCGCCTCCTCCCGTCCCTCCTCCTCAGCGTCCCCCTCATGGCCCAGGCTCTCTCTCCTGTGCAGGACCGCGCGGACCGCTTCCTCAAGCTGGTGAACGCGGGCTACCAGTCCCTCTACTACGTGGGCCAGCAGGCCACCTGGCTGGCTTCCACGGACGTGACCCCCGAGCATGACGCCGCCGCGGAGTGGGCGGGCAAGGCCTTCGCCGCCTTCAACGGCAACCCCATGGTCATCACCGAGGCCAAGGAGCTGCTCAAGCACCGCGCCCAGCTCGACGAGAAGACCGTGCGCCAGCTGGAGCGGGTGCTGCTCATGCCCTATGGGGCCGAGGGGCCCATGACCAGGCCCGAACTGGTGGCTGCCCGCATCGAGGCGGAGACGAAGCAGGTCTCCCTCATGAACGGCTACCAGTTCAAGGTGGGCGGCCGGCCCGTCAGCGCCAACGACATCGACAACAAGCTCGCCGCCAGCCGCGACCTGGCCGAGCGCCGGATGTGGTGGGAGGCCAGCAAGGAGATCGGGATCCCCCTGAAGGATGGCCTGGTGCGCCTCCGCGACCTCCGCAACGGGGTGGCCCGGGAGCTGGGCTACCCCGACTACTTCGCGCTCCAGGTGGCCCGCTACGGCCTGACAACCGACGAGATGATGGCCTTCAACCGGAAGTTCCTGGCCGAGCTGAAGCCCCTCTACCTCCAGCTGCACACCTGGGTGAAGTACGAAATGGCGAAGAAGTACGGCCAGCCCGTGCCCAAGGCCATCCCCGCCCACTGGATCAACAACCGCTGGAGCCAGAACTGGACCGGCTTCGTCACCGCCGTGGACTTCGATCCCTACTTCAAGGGCTGGCAGCCCGAGCGCATCGTGAAGACCGCCGAGGCCTTCTACACCGGCCTGGGCTTCGATCCCCTGCCCGCCAGCTTCTGGGTCAAGTCCGACCTCTACCCCGTGAAGGCCGGCGACCCCCGCAAGAAGAACGCCCACGCCTCCTGCTGGCACCTGGATCTGGATCACGACATCCGCTCGCTCATGAGCGTGGAACCCAACGCCGAGTGGTTCGAGACCGTCCACCACGAGCTGGGCCACGGCTACTACTTCATGAGCTACACCCGCCCCGACGTGCCGCCCCTCCTGCGGGACGGCGCCAACCCCAGCTTCCACGAGGGTGTGGGCGAGCTCATCGCCATGGCCACCCGGCAGATCCCGTACCTCAAGTCCGCGGGCGTGCTGCCGGCGGACTACAAAGTCGACCAGATGCAGGTGCTGCTGAACGACGCGCTGGAGGTGGCCATCCCCTTCATGTACTGGGCCTGCGGCACCATGCCCGAGTGGGAGGCGGAGTTCTACGGCAAGGCCATGCCCGCCGACCAGCTGAACGCCCGCTGGTGGAAGCTCGTGCGCGACGAGCAGGGGGTGGAGCCGCCCAGCCCGCGCGGCGAGCAGTTCTGCGACGCCGCCACCAAGACCCACATCAACGACAACCCCGCCTACTACTACAGCTACGGCTGGGCCACGGTCTTCAAGTTCCAGATGCACGACCACATCGCGCGGAAGATCCTCCACCAGGATCCCCGCAGCTGCAACTACGCAGGGAACAAGGAGGTGGGCGCCTTCCTGAAGAAGATCCTCGAGAAGGGCGCCACCGAGGACTGGCGGAAGGTGCTGAACGAGGCCACCGGCGAGGACCTCTCCACCCGCGCCATGATGGACTACTTCAAGCCCCTGATGGCCTGGCTGGAGCAGCAGAACAAGGGCCGCCAGATCGGGTGGGACTGAAGCGATGACGGAATCCGTTCCCCAGGCCCGGGTCGTCAAGTCCCTCACCCGGGACCGCCACGTCCGCCTGTCCTCGGTGGAGGCCAGCCCCCTGTGGGACGGCGTCCGTCGCGGCCACCCGCACCTGGAGCCGGCCGCCTGCGCCTGCCTCACGGAGCTGCTCACGGCCACGGCCCTGCTGCAGGGCCGCACCCTCTTCGCCGAGCGGCTGCAGCTGCTGGTGAAGGGCTCGGGCCGGGCCAAGGCCGTGGTGACCGACAGCTGGCCCGATGGCACCATCCGGGGCGTGCTGGACCCGGGGCCGGTAGAGGCCGAGGCCTGGGTCCTGGGCCCGGGTGTCTTCCAGGTGATGCGCTCCAATGCCACGGGCCAGCCCTATGTGGGCCACCTGCCCCTCGTGGACGGTGGCATCCAGGTGCAGGTGGAGCACTACCTCCAGCAGTCGGAACAGATCCAGGCCAGCCTCACCCTCTGGTGCGATGCGGGCACGGGCGAGGCCGGGGGCCTGCTGGTGGAACCCCTGCCGGACTGTCCGCCGGAGCGCCTGGCACGGCTGGTCCAGGCCCTCGAGGGGCTGGAGGTCGTGCCCTTGTGGGAGCGCACGCCGGACTTCCTGGCCGCCTGGGTGTCCCAGGGCGAAGGCGCCGACGATCTCGTCTCCACGGAGATCTTCTACCGCTGCCGCTGCACTCGCGAAGCCCTGCTGGACACGCTGCGCCGGTTCCCGGAGGAGCAGAAGGCCAGCCTCTTCCAGGAGCCGGGCCCCGTGGAGGTCCGCTGCGACTACTGCGGCACCCTGTACCCCATCACCCGCGAGGATCTGCTGCCGGGAGGCGCCTGATGGGCGCCCGTGTCGCCATCGCGGAGCGGGGCCGCCCGCTGGGCTCGCCCCTGTCCGTGTGGCTGCAGTTCCGCGTCATCCCCTTCCTGGGGGCGGGCCTCAGCAAGCTCTGGTCCTACACCCTGCGGGTGCGCCGCGAGGGCTTCGGACCCGTGGAGGACCTCGTGGCCGGGGACCAGCGCATCATCCTCGCCTTCTGGCATCGCCGCCTCTTCATGATGCCCCTCTCCTATCCCTTCCACCGCCGGAACGCGGGTGGCGAGGGCCGGGGTGTGGCCATCCTCTCCAGCGACAGCAAGGATGGGGAGCGCAGCGCCGCCACCTGGCGCTGGTTCGGCATCCACGCCGTGCGCGGGACCGCCAGCGAGGACGGCGCCAAGGCCCTGGTGCGCATGATCCAGGCCGTGCGGCAGGGCTGGGACTTCGGCATCACGCCGGACGGCCCCCGCGGGCCGCTCATGGAACTGAAGCCCGGCACCCTGGCCCTGGCCCGCAAGACCGGCGCGTGGATCGTCCCCGTGAGCCTCGCCTTCGACCACAGCTTCGAGTTGAAGACCTGGGACCGCATGGTGATCCCGTACCCCTTCGCCACCTGTGTGATCAAGTACGGCACGCCCTACCAGATTCCGCCGAAGGCGGACGATGGCGCTGAAGCCGTGCGGCTCCAGCGCGAGATGGACGAACTGGAAGCGTGGGCGGAGGGATTCCACCGTGGCTGAACTCGCCGTCGTCTCCCTCTCCGGCGGCATGGACAGCTGCGTGACCGCCGCCATCGCGAAGGCCGAGGGCTACGAGCTGGCCCTGCTCCATGCGGACTACGGCCAGCGGACCCAAGCTCGCGAGAAGCAGGCCTTCCGCGACATCGCGGACTTCTACGGCGTGCCCGAATCGCGCCGCCTCGTCATCGGCTTCGACACCCTCAAGGCCATCGGCGGCTCGGCGCTCACGGACGCCTCCATCGCCCTGCCCGAGGGCGAGCTGGACCGACCGGGCGTGCCCGTGAGCTATGTGCCCTTCCGCAACGCCCACCTGCTCGCCACCTGCGTGAGCTGGGCAGAGGTGCTGGGGGCCCGGGCCATCTTCGTGGGCTTCGTGGAGGAGGACAGCAGCGGCTACCCCGACTGCCGCGAGGCCTTCCTCCGCAGCTTCGAGCAGACCGCCAACCTGGGCACCCGGCCCGAGACGCAGCTCGCCTTCCATGCGCCCCTCATCCACCTCCGCAAAGCCGAGATCGTGCGGAAGGGCCGTGACCTGGGCGCTCCCCTGCACCTCAGCTGGTCCTGCTACCAGGGCGAGGCCGCGGCCTGCGGGCACTGCGACTCCTGCCACCTGCGGCTGCGCGGCTTCAAGGAGGCCGGCCTCGCCGACCCCATCCCCTACGCGTTCATCCCTGAAGGGCTGCGGCCCTAGGTTCGCCGGACCACCAGCGCGTCCTCCAGGACCAGGGCATCGAGGCCGGTGCCCAGGAAGCAGCGGAGGGCGTCCTCCGGCGAGCAGACGATGGCCTCGCCCCGCACATTGAACGAGGTGTTCAGGAGCATCGGGACGCCGGTACGCCGCCCCTGGCGGGTGAGGAGCTCCCAGTAGCGGGGGTTGGTCTCGCGCCGCACGACCTGGACCCGCGAAGTGCCGTTCACATGCACCACTGCGGGGATCTCCGGGGCCCGCTCCGGGCGGGTCTTCACAGCCACGGTCATGTGCTCGTACTGGTCCAGGCCGCGCAGGTGGAAGAAGGCGTCCGCGCCTTCGGCGGTCACGGAGGGGGCGAAGGGACGGAATTCCTCACGCTTCTTCACGGCCCGGTTCACGCGGTCCTTCATGTCCGGACGCCGGGGGTCCGCCAGGATGGAGCGGTTGCCCAGAGCCCGGGGGCCGAACTCCATGCGGCCCTGGAACCAGCCCACCACCTGTCCGGCGCCGATCAGGTCGAGGGTGCGGTCCAGGAGATCCGCCGGGCGTTCCCAGGTCAGGGCTGAAGCGTGGGTCTGGAGGGCGGCCTCGACCTCGCCGGTGGAGAAGGCCGGCCCGAGGTAGGGGGTCGCCATCCGTCCCTGCGGCACGGTCCGTCCGCGTCGGCGCTCGGCCACAAGGGCGGCGCCCAGGGCGGCGCCGGGGTCGCCGGCGGCCGGTTGGACGAAGAGGCGGTCGAAGCGCCCCCAGCGATCCAGGACGCCGTTCAGGCTGCAGTTCAGGGCCACGCCGCCGGCGAGGCAGAGGTGGCGCGTGCGGTGGGAGGCCTCGACGGGTTCGAGGAGGCGGAGGACGGCCCGCTCCAGGGCCTTCTGCAGGCCCGCGGCCAGGGCCATGTGGCGGGCTTCGATGGGCTCCCCGGGCTGGCGAGCCGCCCCCAGCTGCCGGCTCCAGCGCAGGGTGCGGCTGGCGGGATCCCTGAGCAGGGCGGGGATGGTGAAGCGCTCGTCGCCCTCCCACAGGAGCTGGTCCTCGAAGAAGGGCAGGTAGGTGTCGTCGCCTTCGCCGTAGGCGGCGAGGCCCATGACCTTGTACTCGTCCTCGATGGGCTCGAAGCCGAGGAAGTGCGTGCCGAAGGCGTAGAGCAGGCCCAGGGAGCTGGTGGCGGGCAGGGCCTGGAGCAGGCGGAGGTCCGGGCCCTCGCCCAGGTAGAGGCTGAGGGAGGCGGATTCCCCGTTGCCGTCCATGACGAGGACGAGGCTGCGCTCGAAGCCGGAGAGGTAGTAGGCGCTGGCAGCGTGGGCCAGGTGGTGATCCACGGCCTCCAGGCACGGGAAGGCTTCGCGGAAGCCGCTGGTGGCCTCCCGGGCCCGCTGGTACTCGGCCCGGATGGCCCCCTCCACCCGGGCATCGCCTCGGCCGGTGGCCTGGAGGTGGCGGTCCAGGTGCTCGTCGTGCAGGTCGAGGTAGTGGGCCGCGGGCAGCTGCGCCAGGGGCAGGCCGGCGGCCTCGGCGCAGGCCTGGGCCGCGCGCCGGGGCACGCCCATGGTGTGCTTGAAGCGGCTGAGGCGCTCCTCTTCCACGGCGAAGACCGCCTGGCCTCCCCGCACCAGCACCGCCGCGGCGTCGTGGCCGATGTCGCCGATGGGCAGGGGGACATCCGGGTGCAGGCGGGCATTCTCCTGGATGTGCCGGAAGGGATGGAGGTCATGGCCGGGAAGGCCGCTGAGGCCGAGCTGAAAGGGCATGGACACCGCGAAGGAAGGGCTGTCGCCAGGCCAATGGTATCGTTTGGCGAGGCAGCTCCACCGTGATCCCGGACACGGAAGGGTGCTGCGACCATGACCACCCATGCGCGTCACCCTCGTCCACCCCTCGGGGTTCAACTTCGTTCCCGGCCAACCGGATTTCTCGGTGCTGGCGAATCGCCTGGCGCCCGTGGGCATCCTGTCCCTGGCGGCCTGGCTGGAGCGGCATGGCCATCCCACGGCGGTCCACGACTGCCTCGGGCCTCAGGCCCCGACCCGCCTGGAGGACCAGGTGGTCCGGATTCTGGCCACGCAGCCCGATCTCGTGGGCTTCTCGGCCACCACCTCGGGGTTCATGGATGCGGTGGACATGGCTGCGCTGCTGAAGGCCGCCCGGCCCGGCCTCCCCATCGTGGTGGGGAACGCGCACGCCTCGAGCCTCGGGGCGCCGCTGCTGGAGAGCTTCCCCGAGCTCGACTTCCTCTGCCTCGGAGAAGGCGAGGGTCCGCTGCTGGACCTGGCGGAGGGCAAGCCCCCGGCCGAGATCCCGAACCTGGTCTGGCGCGACGGGGCGCGCATCGTCACCAACCCCCGGCGCCCCCGCCTCCTGGACCTGGATGACCTGCCGTTCCCGGCCTACGAGAAGCTGGCGGGCTTTCCCCAGGGCTACCACCTGCCGCTCTTCAGCTATGTGAAGCGGCACGGGGCCACGATGATCACCTCGCGGGGCTGCCCCTACACCTGCTCCTTCTGCGACCGCACGGTCTTCGAGCACCAGTACCGGTTCCACAGCCCGGCCTACATCCACGCCCACATGAAGCACCTGCGGGACCGCTTCGGAGTCCGGCACGTCAACTTCTACGATGACCTCTTCACGGCCCACCAGGGCCGCATCACCGAGTTGTGCCAGCGCCTCCTCGACGAGCCCCTGGGCATGGACTTCAACTGCATCATCCGCACGGGCCACACCTCGGTGGAGCTGCTGCGGCTGCTGAAACGGGCCGGCTGCATCATGGTGAGCCTGGGGGTGGAAAGCGCCGATCCCGGCATGATGGCGCGCCACAAGGCGGGCGTCACCCTCGAATCGGTGCGCGACACCGTGGAGAAGGTCCACGCCGCCGGCCTGCGGGCCAAGGGGTTGTTCATCTTCGGCCTGCCCGGGGAGACGCCGGAGACCTTCCAGCGCACCAGCGATTTCATCCTGTCGCTGGACCTGGACGACATGAACCTCACCAAGTTCAGCCCCCTCCACGGCGCCCCCCTCTGGTCCGAGTGCGTCTCCGGCGCGGAGGGCGACTTCATCGAGGACTGGCGGCTGCTCAACTGCGTCAACCCGGTCTTCCGCCCCGAAGGGTTCGCGTCGCGGGCCCAGATGGAGGAGCTCTACAACAGGCACATCACGCGCTTCTACAGCAGCCAGGGCTACCGCCACCGCTTCGGGCGGCGCCTGTGGGAGCACCGGTGGAGCCTCTGGCACCTGCTCCGCCACCTGCCCCAGGCCCTCGCCGCCAAGCGCTACTTCGGCTCGAAGGGGGACGCCGGAGCCGGAACCTACACCCGCCACCCCCGGCAGCCCGTGGGCCTGAAGCCCATGCCCCTGGGCCGGTGAGGGTAACCTGGAAAGGCGCGCGACCCCTTTCCCCGGATGACCCATGGCCACCAAGAAGCCCACGAAGCCCACGCTCCCCGACCAGCTGCCGAAGTATGTGGTGACCCGCCCCACGGGGCAGCTCGACACCTTCGCCAGCCCCCGGCCCGGGCGGCCCTTCACCATCACCTTCGAGACGGAGGAGTTCACCTGCCTCTGCCCGCTGACGGGTCAGCCGGACTTCGCCAAGCTGCGCATCCTCTACCAGCCCGACCAGCTCTGCGTCGAATCCAAGTCCCTCAAGCTCTACCTCTGGAGCTTCCGCGACCAGGGCGCCTTCCACGAGGCCGTCACCAACCAGATCCTCGACGACCTGGTGAAGGCGACGAAGCCCCAGTGGATGCGCATCGAGGGGGACTTCCTCATCCGCGGCGGCATCCGGACGCTGGTGGTGGCGGAGCACGGGAAGAAGCAGTGATCCCATGAAGGCCGTCATCGCCCTCGGCTCGAACCTCGGCGACCGCCGGGCCCACCTGGATGGAGGGCTGGCCGCCCTGCGCACGCTGGGGGCCGTGGTGCCCTCGCCGCTGGTGATGGAGACGCCGGACGAATCGGGCCGGGGACCGGCCTACCTCAACACGGTGGCCATCCTGGTGACGGAGGAGGCGGACCCCCGCCGCCTGCTGGAGGCCCTGCTGCGCCTGGAACTGGCGGAGGGCCGCGATCGGAACGCCGGACGGAACGCCCCCCGCACCCTGGATCTCGACCTCATCACCACGGATGGCCCGCCCGGAAGCTGGACCTGGGAGGCTCCGGCCGACCTGCGGGCCCTGGGGTCCGAGCTGACCCTGGAGCTGCCCCATCCCCGGGCCTTCGCCCGCGCCTTCGTCCTCGAGCCCTGGCGCGCCCTGTCCGACCCCGGAGCCTGCGGCGGAGTGATCCCCCGGAGCTGAGCGGGCGCTCCTCGGGCGCCCGCCGGGGGCCGCCTCTGTGGGATCATTCCGGGAAGCCCCGTCCTCAGTCCCCGCGCCCGGCCCATCGGAATGGCCCGGAACCGCCGAATCCAAACCCGGGGCGTTCCAGAAAGGAACGGCATGGCGACCCAGTGGAAGTACATCCAGCAGGGACAGGCGATGGGCCCGGTCTCCGAGGACCAGTTGAAGGCCCTGCTGGCCTCGGGATCCCTGAGCTGGGAGGACCTGGTGTGGCGTGAGGGGATGCCGGATTGGGCCACCGCCCGCCTGGCGCCGGGCCTGTCGCAGGGGCCGGCGCCCATCGCCCTGGACCTTCCTCCCGTGCCGGCCGCGCCCCAGAACCCGTTCTCCCCTCCGCGGGCGGCCCTGCTCGAGGCGCTGGGGGGCGGGGCTCCGGGGGACGGGGTAGCGGCCGAAGTGGTGGAGGTTCTGCGTCAGACCAAGCCCTGGGCGCGGCTGCTGGGGGTGCTGGGCTTCGTCGGGATCGGGTTCATGCTCCTCGCCTCCGTGGCCATGCTGGCCATGGGCTCCTTCGCCCGCGGCGGGATGCCGGCGGGCCTCGGCGTGGGCATGATGCTCCTCTACCTGGTGATGGCGGGCCTCCAGTTTCCGGCGGCCCTCTTCCTCAACCGCTATGCCAGCCGCATCGGGGACCTGGTGGCGAACCCGTCCCAGGGGGACCTGCAGGCGGCGCTGGCCGCCCAGAAGGCCTTCTGGCGGTATGTGGGCATCCTGACCCTTCTCTTCGTGTGCCTCTACCTCGCGGGCATCGCCATCGCCATCGTCGTCGCCACCGTCTTCCGGGCTGGGCACTAGCCAGGGCCGCGGGGAAGGCGTCGCCCGTCCACGAGCAGGGCCCCCGGTCGGGGGCCCTGCTCGTGGGCGGGGGGGGGGAAGTTGTGCCGCGCACGCCCCAGCCCAGG
>NZ_JAKZLB010000002.1:0-76008 GCF_022808865.1 Geothrix oryzisoli | reverse complement strand
CAGTCGCCGGGGCGGGGGGGCGGGCGCCCCCCGCCCCGGCCCGGGCCCCGGGGGGGGGGCCCCGCCGCGTGGACGGGTGGGGCTACTTCGTCCAGCGCTCGCACCAGCCGAGGACGGTGTCGTACCAGAGCTTGCTGTTCTGGGGCTTGAGGACGAAGTGGAACTCGTCGGGGTAGTAGAGCAGCTCGCTGGGGATGCCGCGCAGCTGCAGGGTGTTGAAGAGCTGGAAGGCCTCGCCCACGGGCACGCGGTAGTCCAGCTCGCCGTGGACGACGAGCATGGGCTTCTTGAAGGCGGCGGCGCCATTGCTGGGGCTCTGGGCCTGCCAGCGGGCCTTGGTCTCGGCGTTCTCCCAGGGCCAGCCCTTGAACTCCCAGCGGGGGAACCACAGCTCCTCGCTGCCCACCTGCATGCTCTCGGTGTTGAAGATGCCCGCATGGGTCACGAAGGCGGCGAAGCGGTCGGCCTCGTGTCCGGCCAGCCAGTTGGTGGCATAGCCGCCGTAGCTGCCGCCGCAGGCCACCACGCGCTTGGGATCGGCGTTGGGGAACTGCTTGAGGACGGCGTCCAGGGTGTTCATGAGGTCGGTCATCACGGCGCCGTTCCAGTCACCGCTGATGGCGTCACAGTAGGCCTGGCCGAAACCCGAGGAACCGCGGGGGTTGGGGAGCACGGTGATGAAGCCGCGCCCGGCCCAGGCCTGGGCGTTCCAGCGGGGGTGCCAGCTGTCGGCCCACGCGCCCTGGGGGCCGCCGTGGATGACGAAGGCCACGGGGTACTTCTTGGCGGGATCGTAGCCCACGGGCTTCACCACGAAGGCATGGGCCTTGGTGGGCGTGCCGTTCAGGGGCAGGGTGTCCACCCAGAGGTCCTCGCCGGGGTTGAGGCCCAGCTCCCTGGCCAGGGCTTCATTGTGGTGGGAGGCCCGGGTCGTCGTGCCCGTCTTCAGGTCCAGGGTGTAGAGATCCTGCGGCGTGGTGAGGCTGGTGGAGACCAGCACGGCCCGGTCCTTCGCCAGCGCGAAGCCCTCGATGTGCAGGCCCTTGCTGAGGCGCTGGAGGCCCTGGTCGGTCCACCGGAAGAGGTCCGCGTGGCCCTGCTGGTCGCTGACGCCCACCAGGTCCTGGCCCTGCCACTGGAAGTCGCCGAAGCTCTGATCGAAGGCCTGGGTGGTGCGGACAATCCTGCCGGTGGCGCGGTCCATGACCCACAGCTCGAACTTGTCGGATTCGAAGCCGGGCCGGCGCTGGGCCCGCCAGGCCAGCTGCTTCCCGTCCGGCGAATAGCGGGGGGTGGTGTCCATGGCCGGGTTGTCGGAGAGCTTCCGGGCGGGGCCGCCCGCGAGGGCCACCTCGTAGATCTCGCCGTTGGTGCTCACGGCCTTGGTCTGCTCAGGATGGGATTCGAAGGCCAGGGCTTTGCCGTCGGGAGACCAGGCGAAGGCGTCGCCGGCGGCCACGTCCGCGAAGTTGGGCACGTCCGTGGTGAAGCCGGCCGTGAGGTCCTTCGGGGCGGCGCTGCCGTCGGCGGGGACCACGAAGAGATGGCTCACCTGCTGGTCGTCCTTCCACTCGTTCCAGTGGCGGTACATCAGGTGGGTGATGACGCGGGCCTTGACCTTGTTCTCCTCCTGGCGCTTCAGGTAGGCGGCGTTCTCCGCCTCGTTGCCCGAGGGCACGGTGGTGGAGAGGAAGGCCAGCCACTTGCCGTCCGGGCTCCACACCTGGCCTTCGGCGCCGCCGCTCAGCTTCGTGAGTTGGCGCTTCTCCTTCGTCCCCAGGTCCACGATCCACACCTGGCCGCCGGACTGGTAGGCGAGCTTCTTCCCATCCGGGCTGAAGCGGGGCCGGGACTGGCTGCCGGAGCCCAGGTCGAGGGCCTTGGCCTCGCCACCGGCCGGCTTGTACCAGACGTGGGTGGTGGACTTGTTGGCCTGGAAGTCCACGGTGCCCACCTGGTAGGCCAGGGCGCCGGCGGCGGACAGCTGCGGGTCCGTGACGCGCTTGACCTTGAACAGGTCGTCGACCTGGAGGGGGCGGCTGGCCAGCAGGGGCAGGCCTGCGGCGAGGAGGAGGAGCGGGATCTTCATGGGGACTCCGTGGGTCAGTACTCGGACAGCAGGTAGCGGGCGATGACCGTGCGCTGGATCTCGCTGGTGCCTTCGCCGATGGTGCAGAGCTTCACATCCCGGTAGTACTTCTCCACCGGGTAGTCCTTGATGTAGCCGTAGCCGCCGAGGATCTGCACGGCCTGGTCGGCCACGCGGCAGGCCACCTCGGAGCTGTAGAGCTTGGCCATGCTGGCGGCCTTGGCGTAGGGCAGGCCCTGGTCCTTCAGGCCCGCGGCGCGGTAGATGAGCAGGCGGGCGGCCTCGATCTCGGTGCCCATGTCCGCCAGCTTGAACTGGATGCCCTGGTGATCCGCCAGGGGATGGCCGAACGTGTGGCGGATCTTGCTGTAGCGCAGGGCCTCCTCGAAGGCCCCCTGGGCCATGCCGAGCCCCAGGGCCCCGATGCTGATGCGGCCACCATCGAGGGTCTTCATGGCCTGCTTGAAGCCCACGCCGTCCTCCCCGAGGAGGTTGGCCTCGGGCACCTTGACGTCCTCCAGGATGAGCTCCGAGGTGTCGCTGGCGCGCAGACCCAGCTTGTTCTCCTGCTTGCCGGCCCGGAAGCCGTTCATGCCCTTCTCCAGCACGAAGGCGCTGATGCCGTCCGCGCTGCTGCGGCCGGGTTCGGGCGGCCGGGTGCGGGCCATCACCACGAAGATGTCGCCCACGGTACCGTGCGTGATGAAGGTCTTGGTGCCGTTCAGGACGTAGTGCGAGCCCTCCTTCTTCGCGGAGGTGCGCAGGGAGCCCGCATCGCTGCCGGAGCCGGGCTCCGTGAGGCCCCAGGCCCCGATGGCCTTCCCGCTCGCCAGGGGCTTCAGGTAGGTCTGCTTCTGGCGCTCATCGCCCATGGTGAAGATGTGGTTGCTGCAGAGGCTGTTGTGGGCGGCCACGGTGATGCCCACGGACCCATCCACGCGGGAGAGCTCCTCCACCACCACCGCGTATTCCTGGTAGCCCATGCCGGCGCCGCCGTATTCCTCCGGGAAGATGACGCCCATCATGCCCATCTCGCCCAGCTGCTTCACCACCTCCATGGGGAAGGTCTTGGCCTCATCCCAGGCCATGACGTGGGGCCGGATCTCCTTTTCCGCGAACCTGCGGACCTCCTGGCGCAGGGCCTCGACGTGCTCGGGGAGCGTGACATCCATGGGGACCTCGCTTCAGCGGAGGGTGGCGGTCGTGGTCGTGGCGGCGCGGGAGAGGAGCTGCTTCTTGCGGAGCAGGGCCTCGGCCTCGGGCATCACCTCCAGGGCCTTGAGGATCACCGGGTCCTTCACGCACTGGAGCTTGAAGCCGGCCTCGACGCCGAAGGCGACGTTCTGCATCTCGATGGAGAGCTGCTCCTGCATGGCCTCCAGGTTGTCGGCCCACTCCTTGTCGCTGATGGCCAGCTTCTGCTCCTGGGTCCAGGCGCGGAACCGGGCCATCACCGCGTCGTCGGCGCGCTCGCCGGGCTTGACCCCGAAGCGCTCCTTCTCCTGCACGGCGTAGCGGAAGAAGGCCGAGTGGCGGAACCGGAGGTTGATCATGAACTCGTTGAGGCGGATGAGGGGCAGGGGATAGTCGGGGTTGATGCCGCCGCCGCCGTAGACGGTGCGGCCCAGGTCGGTCTTGAAGGCCGGGCCCTGGGGCTTGGGATCCTTGTCGTCCTCGGGGTTGTAGTAGTCATCCAGGCCGTGGGTGTAGTCGCGCTGGATGCTGCGGCCCGAGGGGGTGTAGTAGCGGGCGGTGGTGAGCGCCAGGCCCCGCGAGCGGTTGATGGGCAGCACGCTCTGGACGAGGCCCTTGCCCCAGCTGGTCTGGCCGATGACGAGGCCCCGGTCGTGGTCCTGCACCGCGCCGGTGACGATCTCGCTGGCGCTGGCGGAACCCCGGTTGATGAGGACCACCAGGGGGAAGGGGTCCAGCTGGGCGCCCTTGCTGGTGCGCGTCTGGTTCTCGTCGCGGCCGTCGCGGCCCTTCTGGCTGACGATGAGCTGGTCGGGGCCCAGGAGCTGGCGGCAGATGCCGATGGCCGCATCCAGGACGCCGCCGCCGTTGCCGCGGAGATCGAGGATGAGCTGTTTCATGCCCTGCTTCTTGAGGCCGGCGACGGCCTTCTCGAACTCGTCGGAGGTGGTCTCGCCGAAGTCCTTGATGAGGATGAAGCCGGTCGTGGGGCCCAGCATGAAGCTGTAGTAGACGCTGTTGGTGGGGACTTCGGCCCGGGGGATGGAGAAGCGCAGCAGGCCGGCGATGCCCGCCCGCTGGATGGCCAGCTCCACCAGGGTGCCCTTCTCGCCGCGGAGCTTCTGGAGGGCGGCGTTGGAGGTCATCCCTTCGGTGCTCGTCCCGTCGATCTCCTTGATGATGTCGCCGGAGCGCACGCCCAGGCGCTCCGCCGGGCCGCCCTTCATGGGGCTGATGATGGCGATGCCCTGGTCATGCTGCTGGATGATGGCGCCGATGCCGAAGAAGGAGCCCTTCTGCTCTTCGCGCAGCAGGCGGAACTCGCTCTCGTCCATGTAGTTCGAGTGGGGATCGAGGGTATGGAGCATGCCCTGGATGGTGGCGTGGGTGATCTGGCGGGGGGTCGGGGGTTCGGGGCTCTGCTTCTGCACCAGGTCCATGACCTCGGTCAGGGTCTCGAGGCTCCGCTGACGGGCGCCTTCCGCGCCGGACCGGGCGAGCAGGGGCCCCGCCACGGCCACGGTGGCGGCCATCACCATCCACATCCAATTGCGCTTGATGAAACGGGCCATGAGGCTCCCGGGGAGAATGCCTCCAGGATACGCCCGGGCCGTTCCGGGGGCGAATGGTGGTTCTCCTAGAACCCCGCGAGGATCCTCTGGGCCACGGGGGCCATGCGTTCGCGGCTGGCCCGGGTGGCGTGGATGACGCTCTCGAAGTGCTGGTAGGCGAGTTCAAGGTCGTCATTGAGGATCAGGTAGTCGTAGGCGTGATACAACTCCAGCTCGTGCCGCGCGTGCTGCATGCGGATGCGGATCTGCTCGTCCGAGTCCTTGCCCCGGCTGCGCAGGCGCTGCTCCAGGGAGGCGGCCGAGGGCGGCAGGATGAAGATCATGCGGGCGTCGGGGATGGCCCGGCGCAGGTTCAGGGCGCCGGTGGTCTCGATGTCCAGCAGCACATCCAGCCCCGTGGCCAGCACGCCATTCAGCCACTCCCGGCCCGTGCCATAGCGCTGGCCGTAGACCTGCACCCATTCCACAAAGCCGCCTTCCCGGACCATGGCGTCGAACCGGTCATCGTCGATGAAGAAGTAGTCGCGGCCGTCCACCTCGCCGGGGCGGGGCTTCCGGGTGGTGAAGGAGATGGAGAAGATCAGGTCCGGCACGGTCTGCACGAGCCGCTGGGTCAGGGTGGACTTGCCCGCTCCCGACGGGGCGGAGACCACGAACACATTGCCGGGATGGTGGATCAAGGGCCCCTCCTCCTCCCACTTTAGCGGAAGCCGGGCTGAGGCCGGGTTCCGGGCGGGGAGGCCCCCGCCCAGCCGGACTGCGACCGGGCCTACAGGAACTCCTCCGGCTCCTCCGGGACGGGTTCCGGCGTGCGTTTGAAGATGGCCGAGGCGCTGCTCCGTCCGTCCATGACGATGTGGACGGGCGCCTCCAAACGGGTGTGCACCAGGCAGCCCGAGCGCCAAGCCTCGGGCTGGCCGCGCAGCCAGTCCCAGTCCAGGAGGCTGGAACCCCGCGGATAGGGCACGGTGAAGTAGCCGATGTTCAGGGACGTCACGTTGTGGAAGAAGTGGGAACCCAGCGAGGCGTCCGCCTGGAAGTTCTCCATGGCGTACTCCACGATCACCTGGGCGCAGGAGATCATGGACCACACGATGGGGATGCCCAGGTGGCGGTCGTTGCTTCCCCACCGGCCGGGGCCCAGCAGGATGTACTTCCCGCCCTCGGCGCGGAAGCGGTCGTTGAGCTTCTCGATCTCGGCGGCCAGGGCCGGCGTCTCGAACTTGTCGAAGCCCTCCGGATCCACCCAGACGATGTCGCGCAGGCCCTCCACGATGCCGTTGCCCACGCAGCGCTCCGAGAAGAGGAAGACTTCGGCGGGATCGAAATCCTCGGGCGAGAGGTTGACGTCGCCGGTTTCCAGGAGCTGGTGCTTGATCTGCAGGAGGGTGAAGGTGGGCTTGCCGTTGAGGGGATCGGGGTCGAGATTCACGGCGAACTCGATCTCCACCGGCGTCTCCATGGCCCCGCGGATCAGCTCCAGCAGGCGCTGGAGGATCTGGGCCAGGGGGAACTGGTCGTACTTGAGGATGTTGCGGAAGTTCACGATGCGGGGGCCCGGATGGTCGAGGCCGTCCTGGATGCGGTCGTCGTTCCAGTCCCAGACGGAGGCGCAATGGTTCAAGGCGCCATCCTTCTCGGCCTCCTGGATGTCGAGGTTGAGCAGCGTCGCATCCTCCCCCCCGTACAGGTCGACGGAGGTCCGGCTCATGTCCAGCGCGTAGAAGCGCTTCTGCGTGGTGCGCAGCTGCTCCTTGGGCGGGATCACGTCCATCTCGGGATAGGGCGGCGCGAAGCGGTAGGCCTTCTCGCCCTCCACGACATACTTGCCGAGCCCCACCGCGATGTTGGCGATCCCGTCCTGGGGCTGGGTGTAGGCCACGGGGTAGTAGTTGAAGGACTGGGCGACGCCGGAGATGTGGGGATAGAAGCGGCTCCCGAAGCGGCGACCCGAGACCTCCTGGACGAGGATGGCCATCTGCTCCTCTTCGATCTTGTAGTCGATGGCCTGGAAGTAGGCGCGGGAGGCCTTGGAATAGACGGAGGCGTAGACCAGCTTGATGGCTTCCATGAGCTGGACTTCGCGCACGGCAGGATCGGGGTCGTTGTTGGGCAGGAAGAAGGTGTTGTAGAGGCCCGCGAAGGGGTGGGACAGGCTGTCCTCCAGCAGGCCGGAGGAGCGCACCGCCAGGGGCACCTTCGCGTGTTTGGTGAGGAAGAGCCGCAGCTTGGCGATCAGCTCCGGCGACAGCGAGCCCATGAGGAAGCGCCGCTTGATGGCGTCGTCGTCGACATCGTCCTGGACCATCTGCCGCAGCCCGTTCCGGTGGATGAAGCCCGTGAACTCCTCCGTGCCGATGATGGCCGAGCGGGGGATGCGGATGTTGGCGCCCGGCGCCAGGCTCTCCAGGTCCAGGCGGGAGAGCAGGGAATGCGTGAAGGCCACGCCGCGCCCCTTGCCGCCCATGGAACCCGGGGCCAGGCGGAGGATGTTGGGTTCGTCCCGGGGCGTGGAGTCCGTGAGGGGCACCACCTTGCCCAGGGTTTTCATGCGCTGCACATAGTCGCCCACGTCGATGAGGAAGGTGCGCATCTCCTCCGGGTCGCGGTAGTCCGAGATGCGGAACCGCGCCAGGACCTTGGCGACCTGGACCTCACCGCGGGCCATGATCCAGGAGGAGAAGTGGTTGCGGAGGGCATGGTAGACCAGGGACTCGGCGGGCACGGTGCGGAGCTTCTCCCGCAGGTCCTCCATGTCCGTGGCCCGGGCGATCTCCTCGCCGGCCGGGTCCCGGAAGATGAAGTCGCCAAAGCCCAGGCGCTCATAGAAGAAGCTCGAGAGCTCCGCACCGAGGGTGTACGAGTTCTTGTTCAGGAAGCCGCTACCCAGGGCCGTGGCCCAGGATTCCTTCAGCGGATCCGAGGACTGGAGCAGGGTCGGCAGGTCGGGGATGCGCTCCTTGAGCGCGCGGATCAGCTTGATGCCGGCCTCGCGGTCCAGGGCGCCGCCCTTGGGGAACTTCCGGTCCGAGATGACGCAGAGCAGGTAGTCCTGGAACTGGTCGCAGAAGGCCATGGCCTCTTCGTACGAGGTGGCCAGGATCACCTTGGGGCGGACGCGCATGGACAGGGTGCGCGTCATGCGGTCCATGTTCTGTTCCTTGGCCAGGCGCGTGGTCTGCTTGAGGATCTCGCTGTAGAGGATGGGCAGGTACCGCGAGTAGTAGCGGATGCTGTCCTCCACCAGGAGGATCACGCGGGTGAGGCCGACCTTGGTGTCATTGAGAACGTTGGCCCGGTCCTCCATGAACTTCACCATGGCCATGAAGATCTCGGGGTTCCCGTTCCACACGAAGATCTGGTCGTAGTGGCGGAGCAGCTCCTGCCGCCGCCGGTCCATGACGCCCACTTCCACGTTGTCGTTGAGCAGCAGGTAGATGGGGATCCGGGGGGCGGCCTTGCGCAGGGCCCGCGACAGCTCCACGTGCCCGCCCTGGCCCAGGCGGCTCATGACGATGATGATGTCGAAGTGTCGGCTGGCGCAGCGCTCCAGGGCCTCGTCCACGGTGGACACGTTGGTCACCCGGGGCGGGTTGCTCATGTTGAGCTGGTAGTAGCCGTCGAAGAGGATCTCCGTCAGCAGGCCATCCTGCTCCAGGGTGAAGGCGTCGAAGGCCGGGGCCACCAGGAGGATCTCCCGGGTGCGCAGGGGCATGAGCTCGTGGAAGATCTCCTTGTCCGTCGCGTATTTGTGGAAGATCTCATTGAAGTCGCGACTGAACATCCAGAGCTCCTGACAAAATCCCACGCCGCCGCGCGAGGGGTGCTGAGCGAGCGAGGCGAGGAACGCGAGTCGAAGCGTAGCAGGCACTACGCGCGACGAGCGTGACGAAGCATCGAGAAGCCCACCACCCCTCGCCCCGAGGGATGAAGCCCGGCGGGCGCCCCGCGGCGTCAGGCCCCTTGAACGATGTCCCGCATCGCCCCGCGGGTCCTTCCTTTCGGTGCATCCCGCCTGGCTTCATCGCGGCATCGTCGGATTTGGTTAGGAGCTCTTAGGGCCCCCGGTTCCCCGCAGTTTACTGGCCTGGGCGCAAAAAAGGGGGACCGCTCGCGGTCCCCCTTTTCGTGCCTTGGCGAAAAGCCATCAGCGATTACACAAGCCCCTGGTCGATCATGGAGTCGGCCACCTTGATGAAGCCGGCAATGTTCGCGCCGTTCACGTAGTTGCCGGGGGTGCCGAAGCGCTCCGCAGCCTCCGCGCAGGACTTGTGGATGTTGATCATGATCTGGTGCAGGCGGGCATCCACTTCCTCGGCGGTCCAGCCCAGGCGCATGGAGTTCTGGCTCATCTCCAGGCCCGAGGTGGCCACGCCGCCGGCGTTGGAGGCCTTGCCGGGGGAGAAGATGATCTTGCCGGTGTTGGCCTGGAAGAACTCCACGGCATCCAGGGTGCTGGGCATGTTGGCGCCCTCGATCACAGCCTTGCAGCCGTTGGCCATCAGGTTCTTGGCCTCGTCGAGGTTCAGCTCGTTCTGGATGGCGCAGGGCAGGGCCACGTCCACCTTCTGCTCCCAGGGGCGCTTGCCCGCGTGGAACTGGGCGGTCTTGAACTTCTGGGCGTAGGGGGCCACGGACATGCGGTCGATGCGGAGCATCTCGGTCATGTACTCGATCTTCTCGCCGCTGATGCCGTCCGCATCGTAGATGTAGCCGTCGGGGCCGGAGATGGTGACGACCTTGGCGCCCAGCTGGGTGGCCTTGGTGACGGCGCCCCAGGCCACGTTGCCGAAGCCGGACACGGCCACCTTCTTGCCCTGGATGCTGTCGCCCTTCGTCTTCAGCGCCTCTTCGGCGAAGTAGACCACGCCGTACCCGGTGGCTTCGGGGCGCACGAGGCTGCCGCCCCAGTACTGGCCCTTGCCCGTGAGCACGCCCGTGAACTCGTTGGCCAGCTTTTTGTACATGCCGAACATGTAGCCGACCTCGCGGCCGCCCACGCCGATGTCACCGGCGGGCACGTCGGTATCGGCACCGATGTGGCGGAAGAGCTCCATCATGAAGGACTGGCAGAAGCGCATCACTTCGGCGTCGGACTTGCCGTTGGGGTCGAAGTTGGAGCCGCCCTTGCCGCCGCCCATGGGCAGGCCGGTGAGGCTGTTCTTGAAGATCTGCTCGAAGCCCAGGAACTTCAGGGTGTCGAGGGTGACGTTGGGATGGAAGCGGATGCCGCCCTTGTAGGGCCCGATGGCGCTGCTGAACTGCACGCGCCAGCCCGGATTGACGCGGATCTGGCCCTTGTCGTCCACCCAGGGCACGCGGAAGCCGATGGCGCGCTCGGGCTCCACGATGCGCTCGAGGATGGCGTTCTTCTTGTACTTGGGCTCCTTCTCGAGGACCGGGGCCAGGGAGTGGAGGATCTCGGTCGCGGCCTGGATGAACAGGCTTTCCCAGGGGGCCTTCTTCTTGAGGCCCTCAAGGACTTCATTGACGTACTGGCTCATGGTTCCTCCGGGAAGGAAGGGGGTGTGAAGGCGGAGCCGGGGCTCCGGTCGGAATGGGGGTCTTGGGTGTGGATGCCGTTGCGCCCGTCCCGAGGCTGCCGCGGCGTGGTTCAAAGGCCGGAAACAGGACGACATGACTCTAGCCGCAGGAACCTGACCGGGCGAGGGCCAGGTATCAAGAGGTGATGTGAAGCACTAAAAGGGGGCCATTTGATGGGTGCGCACGGTGTTTTCTTGACGATGCGTCAAGTATGGCGTTGGGCCGCACTCGGTCCCCGCAGCGGGTCAGGATGCGGGGCCTCGCCCGGCCAGCCGGCCCGCACGTCCACGCGGTTGTCGTAGAAGGTGCTGCCGCCGCCGCGGTCCGTGAGGCGCTGGGAGGTGAGGGCGTTGACCGTGCGGTCGCCGGGCGCGTGGCGGCGCCACCACACCCCCTCGGCCACGGCGACCCCGGCGGGCACCTTGTCCGTCACCTCCAGGGTGAAGGCCACTTCGCCCAGGCCGTTGAACGCGGTCACCGGGCCGCCGTCCGCCAGGCCCCGGGCCTCGGCCTCGGCGGGGTTCAGCCGGAGGGCCATCCGGCCCATGCGCCGCCGCAGGTCCTCCCGCTCGTGGAAGGTGGAGTTGAGCCCCTGCACGGCCGGCGCCGTGACGAGCCGGAGCGGGTGCGGGTCCGCGTCACTGTGGGGCGGCAGGAAGCGGGGCAGGGGTTCCGGGTCGCGGGGGTTGAGGACCTCCACCTTGCCGCTGAGGGTGCCGAACCGGAGCGCCTGGCGGTGGGGGTCCAGCTCCACGGCGAAGCCCTCGGCGAGCCGGCCTTCGTCCATCCCCTCTCGCCACGGATGGGGCTCGGCCAGGAGGGCGTCGATGAGGTCGTCGGCGGACTGGGCGAACACGGCCTCCGTGAAGCCCATGGCCCGGGCCAGGGCCTGGAACACCTCGAGGTTGGAGCGGCTCTCCCCCACGGGCGCCACAGCGGGCCGCGCCCGCTGCACGCAGTAGGAGCCGAAGGCGCGGTAGAGGTCGCTGTGCTCCAGGGAGGTGGTGGCGGGCAGAACCAGGTCGGCGAACAGGGCTGTGTCCGTCATGAACCGCTCATGCACGACCGTGAAGAGGTCCTCCCGGGCTAGGCCGCGAAGCACGGCGTTCTGATCCGGCGCCACCACGGCGGGGTTCGAGTGGTAGACGTAGAGCGAGGCCACGGGCGGATCCTGAAGCTCGTTCAGGGCCCAGCCCAGGCGGTTCATGTTGAGGGTACGGACGGGGCCGGGCAGCAGGTCCTCGCGCTCGACGAGGCGCATGGGGAAGGCGCTCCCGGTGTTGGTGGATGCGAAGCCGCCGCCGCCGGGCTTGGCGTAGGCCCCCACGAAGGCGGGCAGGCAGGCCAGCGTGCGCAGGGTCATGGCTCCGTTCCCGTAGCGGGAGATCCCGTTCCCCGGGCGCAGGTGCGGATCGCGGGCGCGGCCGTAGGTTTCTGCCAGCTCACGGACCGTGGCCGCGGGTACGCCGGTGATCGCTTCCACCCGCTCCGGCGGGTAGTCCGGCAGGATGCGTTCCCGCAGCTCCGCCGCGCCCTGGACGTGGGCCGCGAGGAAGGCCTCGTCGCAGAGACCGAGGCGGTCCAGCAGGTGCAGGATCCCCAGGGCCAGGGCGCCGTCCGTGCCCGGGCGCACGAGCACCACGCGGTCGCAGAGGGGCGCGGTGGCGTGGGCGTAGGTGTCGATGAGCCAGACCTGCGCACCCTGCCGCTTGGCCTCGCGCACGGCGTGGAGGCCGTGGACGGTGGTGGCGGCCGCGTTGATGCCCCAGAGGAGAATGAGGTCGCTGGCGGCACAGGCGTCCGGGTGCGGCGCGGGCGTGGCGCCCATCACCAGGGCCCAGCCCTCGCTCTTGGCCGGCGAGCAGATGGTGCGGTCCAGCTTCGAGGCGCCCAGGCGGTGGAAGAAGGCATGCCCGGCGTTGCGCTGGATCAGGCCCATGGTGCCCGCGTAGGAGTAGGGCAGGATGGCCTCGGCACCGTGCGTGGCGATGATCCGCCGCCAGCGGTCGGCGATCTCCCCGAGGGCGTCGTCCCAGGAGACCGGCGCGAACGCTCCCCCGCCCTTGGCGCCGGTCCGGCGCAGGGGCGTCGTCAGGCGCTCAGGGTGATGCACCGTGTCCTGGTAGCGGTTCATCTTGGGGCAGAGGTTCCCCCGGGTGAAGGGATGGTCGGGATCGCCCGCCACTGCCACGGCGCGGCCGTCCTCCACCGTCACCAGGAGGCCGCAGGCGTCGGGGCAGTCGTAGGGGCAGACGGAGCGGTGGAGGCTGGTCGGCATGGGCCCTCCGGCGGAAGGCTCCATTGTCGCTTTTTTTGGAAAGAATCCCAGCCCCGCCGGGGCCGGGCAAGAGGGGGGCCGCCTGGTCGCCGCGGCCCCCGGGGATGTTGTTTTCAGGGGCCGGACGGTCCCGCCAGCCGGATCCGGGACTATCCTGGCGCCAGGATTCCCCATGGGCCACGCCTCCCTCCGACCCGGCCACGGCACCTACGAGCGCCTGGTGGCCCGTCTGAACCGCTTCCCCCAGGGCGCCCCGCCTTCCGAGCGGCTGTTCCAGATCCTCCGCCTCCTGGTCAGCGAGGAGGAGGCCGACCTGCTGGCCCAGGTGCCGATCCGCCCCTTCACGGCCCGCCGCGCCGCCGCCATCTGGAAGCTTCCGGAGACCCGGGCGCGGGCCGCGCTGGACGCCCTGGCGGAGCGCGCCATGCTGCTGGACTTCACCCGGGATGGAGAGACCCGCTACGTGCTGCCCCCGCCCATGGCGGGCTTCTTCGAGTTCTCCATGATGCGGGTCCGCGGCGATGTGGACCAGAAGGCCCTGGCCGAGCTGTTCTACCAGTACCTGAACGTGGAGGAGGACTTCGCGAGGGCCCTGTTCGCGAATGGCGCGACGCAGCTGGGCCGGGTCTTCGTGGATGAGACGGCCCTCCCCCGCGAGGCCAGCCTGGTGGTCCTGGACCATGAGCGGGCCAGCGAGGTGGTCCGCTCGGCGGGCGCCATCGGCATCGGTGCCTGCTACTGCCGGCACAAGATGGCCCAGCTGGGGAAGGCCTGCGACGCGCCCATGGACATCTGCATGACCTTCGGCACCTGCGCGGATTCCCTCACCCGGCACCATGTGGCCCGGCGGGTGGAGGCCTCCGAATGCCTCGACCTGCTCCAGCAGGCCCGGGAGCGGGGCCTGGTGCAGTTCGGGGAGAACGTCCGGGAGCAGGTGAGCTTCATCTGCAACTGCTGCGGCTGCTGCTGCGAGGCCATGATCGCCGCCCGGCGCTTCGCGTTCATGAAGCCCGTCCACACCACCAACTACCAGCCGGAGCTGGAGGCTACCCGCTGCCAGGGCTGCGGCAAGTGCGTCAACGCCTGTCCCGTCGAGGCGCTCAGCCTCGTGTCGGCCCACGACCCCCGCCACCCGGCGGCAAAGCGGGCCCAGCTGGACGAGGATCGCTGCCTGGGCTGCGGCGTGTGCGTCCGGGCCTGCCGGAGGGAGGCCATCCGCCTGAAGGCCCGCCGGGCGCGGGTGCTTACCCCGGCCAACACGGCGCACCGCACCGTCGTGATGGCCCTCGAGCGGGGTCAGCTGGCGGAACTCCTGGTGGACGGGCAGTCCGGCTACGGCCACCGCGCCGTCGGGGCCATCCTCGGCGCGGTGCTCAGGCTTCCGCCGCTCAAGCAGGCCCTCGCCTCCCGACAGCTGAAGTCGCGCTACCTGGACCGCCTGATGGCGGGGATGTGAGCGGATTCCGGGGAGGGCCCCCGGCCGCCTCGAAAGGCCCTTCCCCAGCCGGCTTCGCCGTTCCGGGGCCTTCCACCGTACGATGATGCCTACCATGCCCCGGACGCGCCCCATCCTCCAGCTCAGGACCAGGATCACCCTCCTGGTCAGCCTGATTCTGGGCCTGGCCCTGCTGGTGACGGGCGTCCTCGTGGACTGGAAGATGGAACAGCAGGCCCGGGAGGCTCTGAGCGGCAAGGTGATCCTGCTGTCCCGCCTCGTGGCCGAGGCGGAGACGGTGCGCGAAGGGCTGACGGGCCAGCGTCCTCCGAGCCAGGTCCAGGCCCTCGCGGAACGGATCCGGATCGAGGCGGGCGTAGATTATGTCGTGGTGATGGACATGAATGGGCTCCGGCTCTCCCATCCCAACCCGTCCCTGCTCGGGGCCCGGTTCGTCGGCGGGGATGATGCGGAGGTGTTCCGCGGGCAGTCCTACCTCTCCGTGGCTCAGGGGACGCTGGGCGTGTCCCTGCGGGCCTTCACGCCCGTCCGGCAGGGGGACCGGCAAGTGGGGGCCGTGGCCGTGGGCCTCCTCCAGTCGGGGGTCGACCGGGCGGTCGTGAGTGTGCAGAAGCGCATCCTGTTCGGGGGCCTCATCGGCTTTGCGGCCGGGATCCTGGGCGCTGCCTACCTGGCCGGTCGCATCAAGCGGATCCTGATGGGCATGGAGCCCCAGGAGATCTCCACCGTGCTCCAGCAGCGCAATGCCATGCTGCATTCGGTGCGGGAGGGCATCATCGGGGTGAACCGGGAGTTGGTGGTCACCATCGTCAACGAGGAGGCCCTGCGCCTGTTCGCGCTGGCGGGAAGCCACGGCGAGCTGGTGGGCCACCCGGTGGAGGAGGTCCTGCCTAGCTCCAGGCTCGGCACGGTCATGGAGACAGGGCAGGCGGAGTACGACCAGGAGGGCGACATCCTGGGGCTGAAGATCCTGACGAACCGGGTCCCCGTGCTGGTCAACGGCCGCATCACGGGAGCGCTGGCCACCTTCCGCGACATCACCGAGATGAACCGGCTGGCGGAGCAGCTGACCGGCGTCCGGCTGTACGCCAACGCCCTCCGCGCCCAGGCCCATGAGTTCATGAACAAGCTCCACGTGATCCTCGGCCTGGTCCGGCTGGAGGAGTACGACCGCCTCAAGTCCTACATCACCGGGGTGGTGGGAAGGCTGGATGACGAGGTGGGGTTCGTGGTGCAGCGGATCAAGGACCCCGTCATCGCGGGCTTCCTGCTCGCCCGGTTCGCCTCGGCGCGGGAGCAGAACATCCACATGGAGCTGGACCAGGAGGCCTCGCTGCCCCCCTGTCCCGATGACGCGGCCTCCCACGACCTGGTCACGGTGCTCGGCAACCTGCTGGAGAATGCCGTCGAGGCCATCGGCGACGGCGTCCGCCGCGAGATCCAGGTGTCCCTCCGGCCCGAGGGGGCGCTGCTGCACCTGTCCGTGGCGGACAGTGGTCCGGGGCTGCCCGAGGAGATCCTCTCTCAGACCTTCTCGCTCGGGTTCTCCACCAAGGGCGAAAACCGGGGCTTCGGCCTCTGGCAGGCCGCCCGGGCCATCGAGGCCCGGGGCGGGCGGCTGGTCGCCGAGAACCGCGAGGGCGGCGGCGCCCTCTTCACCGCCACGTTCACCCTCTTCCGAGGGGAGGAACCATGATCCGGGTGCTGCTGGTCGAAGACGATCCCATGGTGGCCGAGCTCAACCGGATGTACCTGAGCCGCGTGCCGGGCTTCGAGACGGTGGCCTCCGCGCGGAGCGCGGCGGAGGCCCTGGAGCTGCTCCGGAACCACACCGTGGACCTGCTGCTGCTGGACATCTTCATGCCCGGGCAGAGCGGCATCGACCTCATGGCGGCCATCCGGCGGCAGGCCCTGGATGTGGACGTGATCTTCGTGACCGCCGCGCGGGATGCGGCGACCATCGACCGGGCCCTGAAGCTGGGCGCGGTGGACTACCTCATCAAGCCCTTCGAGTTCGAGCGGCTCAAGCAGGCCCTGGAACGCTACGGCGAGACCCGCCGCCTGATCCGGGAGGGTCAGACCCTCGACCAGGCGGAACTCGACAAGCGCCTGGCCCGCCGGCCCGCGGAGGTGGTGAAGGGGGAGGGCCTTCCCAAGGGTCTGGACCGGAACACCCTGGACAAGGTGCTGCAGGCCATTTCCGCCTGGCCGGACACCCCGCCCTGGTTCACCAGCGAGGAGATCGGCCAGCAGGTGGGCATCTCCAGGGTTTCCGTCCGGAAGTACTTCGAGTTCCTCTGCACCCTCAAGGTGCTGCGCATGGAGCCGGGATACGGCACCGGGGGACGGCCGGTCCACCGCTTCCTGCTGCAGAGGGCCTACCTGCGCGAGGCGAAGCGGTATTTATGATTCTCCGGGGGTTCCGCGCTGCGCGCACACCCCCGGACCCCCGCGCTCAACCCAGCTGAGCCGGGTCTCGCTCGCGATTCTCCGGGGGTTCCGCGTCGCGCCTGCGAGACGGGCCTGCTTACAAAAGTTTCAATTCCTGGAATCAACTTCCAGAACGGCCATCCTCCGGCCTGGCGACCCAGAATGAGGAAAACCACCCGTAGGTCGCGTGAGCGGCAGGTCTGCTCGTCAGCGGGGGTCACGCCCCGGTCCGCACCTCCAACTTGGCATCTTTCCCACTGTGTTCACCTTCGGCCCTTCCGGGGCCGTCCGGTTCTCGTTTCCGGAGTTTCTGAAAGGACCATCCGCATGTTCAAGCGTGCCGCATCAAAACTGTACAACTGGGTCGCCGTCATGATCGTCCTCGGGGCGCTGCTGGGGCACTTCTACCCCGCCATCGCCGTGAAGATGCAGCCCATGGCCGATGGCTTCATCAACCTGATCAAGATGCTCATCCCGCCGGTGATCCTCTGCAGCGTCGTCCTGGGGATCGCGGGCTCCGGCAGCATCAAGAAGGCCGGCCGCGTGGGCGGGAAGGCCATCCTCTACTTTGAGATCGTCAGCACCCTGGCCCTGGTGGTCGGACTGGTCATGGCGAACGTGTTCGGGCCCGGGCGCAGCTTCCACGCCGACCCTTCAAAGCTCGATCCCAAGCTCGTGGCCAACTACGTGACCCAGGCGCAGCACCTGACCATCGCGGACCACCTGCTGAAGATGATCCCCAAGACGCTGTTCAGCGCCTTCACGGACGGTGACATCCTGCAGGTGCTGCTGATCTCCGTGCTGATGGGCTTCTCCCTGGCCGCCATGCCCGAGAAGTACAAGGCGCCCGTCCTCTCCATGATGGAGAACTTCAGCAAGATGTTCTTCGGCGTCATGCGCCAGATCCTCTACCTCGCCCCCCTGGGCGCCGGTGCCGCCATCGCCTACACCATCGGCAAGTTCGGCCTGAAGTCCCTGGTGCCCATGGCCCAGCTCATCTTCCTCTTCTACGCCACCTGCGCCGTGTTCATCTTCGTGGTGCTGGGCATCATCGCCCGGCTGGCGGGATTCAACATCTTCAAGGTGGTGGGCTACATCAAGAGCGAGCTCCTGCTGGTGATGGCCACCAGCTCGTCCGAATCCGCCCTGATCCCCCTCATGGAGAAGATGGAGAAGCTGGGCCTCTCCAAGTCCATCGTCGGCCTGGTGATCCCCACGGGCTACTCCTTCAACCTGGACGGCACCAACATCTACATGACGCTGGCCTCCCTCTTCATCGCCCAGGCGCTGGGCATCGAGCTGACCCTGGGCCAGCAGATGGGGATCCTGGTGGTGGCGATGATCACCAGCAAGGGCGCCGCGGGTGTCACGGGCTCCGGCTTCATCACCCTGGCCGCCACCCTGGCGGTGGTGCCCACGATCCCCGTGGCCGGCATGGCCCTCATCCTGGGCATCGACAAGTTCATGTCCGAGGCCCGCGCCATCACCAACCACATCGGCAACTGCATCGCCGCCGTCGTGATGGCCAGCTGGGAGAAGGAGCTCGACTGGGACCGGTTCCATGCCGTCCTCGGCAAGGCGAAGGACGCGACCCCCGTGGTCGAGGTGCCGGTCCTGGCCAACGAGATGGAATAGGGTTTCAGCCACCGAAACGCTCGTTTCACGCCGCAGAAAAGCCCCCGCCCCGCGGGGGCTTTTCTGCGGATGGGTGAGGGGGCATCGGGCTTCCTTCCTGGAGGTTCGGGCTAGAAGTTCGGAGTAATAGGCAAATCCGAAGCTCCGCCCCTCCCTAGACTTCCTTCTGTCGCCACGCAGATCGAGGCCCGATCTCACCCGGCACGGAGGAAGCCATGACCCTGAACGCTCTCGGCTACGCCGCCCAGTCCCCCACCTCGGACCTGGCCCCCTTTCCCTTCGAGCGGCGTGACCCCCGGCCCGACGACGTGGTGATCGACATCCTCTACTGCGGCGTCTGCCACTCGGACCTGCACACGGCCCGCAACGACTGGGGCTGGACCACGTATCCCATCGTCCCCGGCCACGAGATCATCGGCCGCGTGCGCGCCGTGGGTGCCGCCGTGACCCGCTTCAAGGCCGGCGATGCCGTGGGCGTGGGCTGCCTGGTGGACTCCTGCCGCCACTGCCAGCCCTGCGAGCACGGCGAGGAGCAGTACTGCCAGAACGGCTTCACCGGCACCTACGGCGGTACGGACCGCCACGACGGCCGGCCCACCCAGGGCGGCTACTCGGACCAGATCGTGGTGTCCGACCGCTTCGTGCTGAAGGTGCCGGACAGCCTGGACCTCCGGGGCGCCGCGCCGCTCCTCTGCGCCGGCATCACCACCTGGTCGCCCCTGCGCCACTGGAAGGTCGGGAAGGGCAGCCAGGTGGCCGTGGTGGGCCTCGGCGGCCTGGGCCACATGGGGCTGAAGCTGGCCAAGGCCCTGGGCGCCGAGGTGACCCTCTTCACGCGCTCCCAGGGCAAGGAGGCCGATGCCCGGCGCCTGGGCGCGGACCGGGTGGTGCGGTCCACCGATGCCGCCCAGATGGCCTCGGTCGCGGGCCGCTTCGACCTCATCGTCGACACCGTGCCCTACGTCCACGACCTCAACCCCTACCTCTCGACCCTGGCCACGAACGGCACCCTGGTGCTGGTGGGCTACCTGGGCGGGCTGGAGCCCCTGCTCAACACCGTGCCCATGGTCCTCGGCCGCAAGTCCGTGGCGGGCTCCCTCATCGGAGGCATTGCCGAGACCCAGGAGATGCTCGACTTCTGCGGCGAGCACGGCATCACGTCCGACGTGGAGGTCATCCGCATGCAGGACATCAACGGAGCCTACGAGCGCCTGCTGAAGAGCGATGTGAAGTACCGCTTCGTCATCGACATGGCCTCGCTGAAGGGCTGAAGAAACCACAAGGAGAACTCACATGAAGATGCGAACACTCGGTATCAACGGCCTGAATGTCTCCGCCCTCGGCCTGGGCTGCATGGGCCTGAGCTTCGGACTCGGCCCGGCCGTCGACCCGCAGGAAGGTGTCGCCCTCATCCGGGCCGCTGTGGAGAAGGGCGTCACCTTCTTCGATACGGCCGAGGTCTACGGGCCCTGGGTGAACGAGGAGCTGGTGGGCGAGGCCCTGGCGCCCTTCAAGGGCCGGGTGGCCATCGCCACCAAGTTCGGCTTCGCCATCGACCAGGTCGCGGGCCAGAACCCGGGCGGCCTGAACAGCCGGCCGGAGCGCATCCGGGCCGTGGCCGAAGCCTCCCTGAAGCGCCTGCGCGTCGACGCCATCGACCTCTTCTACCAGCACCGCGTGGATCCCGAGGTGCCCATCGAGGAGGTGGCTGGCACGGTCAAGGACCTCGTCCGGGAAGGCAAGGTCAAGCACTTCGGCCTCTCCGAAGCCGGCGCGGCCACCATCCGGAAGGCCCACGCCGTGCAGCCCGTGGCGGCCCTCCAGAGCGAGTACTCCCTGTTCTGGCGGGAGCCGGAGGCGGAGATCATCCCCACCCTCGAGGAACTGGGCATCGGCTTCGTGCCCTTCAGCCCCCTCGGCAAAGGCTTCCTCACCGGCAAGATCGACGAGACCACCACCTTCGATCCCACCGACTTCCGCAACATCGTTCCGCGGTTCACCCCGGAGGCGCGCAAGGCGAACCTCGCCCTGGTGGAGGTGCTGAAGGGTCTGGCCGCGGCGAAAGGTGCGACCCCGGCCCAGCTGGCCCTCGCCTGGCTGCTGGCCCAGAAGCCCTGGATCGTCCCGATTCCGGGCACGACCAAGCTGCATCGGCTTGAGGAGAACCTGGGAGGCGCCGCCCTCGACCTGACCGCCGAAGACCTGAAGGCCATCGAGACCGCCGCCGCCCAGGTCGAACTCCAGGGCGCCCGGTACCCGGAGCACCTGCAGAAGCTGGTGGGCCGCTGACCGGACCGCGGCTGGACCGGAGCCAGGGCGCGGGTCGGACTGCCCTGGCTCCTGGCCCCGGTATTCACGAACCAGGCAGGGAGCACACATGGGCCTTTCCGAAGCCGCCAACCGGAATCATGAACGCTGGTTCCCGGGCCATCAGTCCACCCTGAAGGTCACCGACCCGGAGTTCATCGAGCTGTTCGACCATTTTGCCTTCGATGAGGTGGCCTCTCAGGTCACCCTGGACGACCGGACCCGCCTGATGGTCATCCTGGCGGCCCTGATCGCGGGCCAGGCGCTCGGGGAATACAAGCTCATGCTCCGGGCCGCCCTGACCGTGGGCGTCACGCCGGTCGAGGTGAAGGAGGTCGTGTACCAGGCGGTGCCCTACTGCGGCATCGCCGTGGTCTTCGACTTCCTCCACGCCACCAACGAGATCCTGGTGGGCGCCGGGGTGCGGCTGCCGCTGGAGGGCCAGTCCACGACCACGCGCGAAACGCGGATGGCGCGGGGCCTGGTGGTGCAGAAGGCGATCTTCGGCGAGACGATCGACCGGATGCGGGAGGCCTCGCCGGCCGACCAGCTCCACATCCAGGACCACCTGACCGGCAACTGCTTCGGGGACCACTACACGCGGACGGGGCTGGACCTGCGCCTGCGGGAGCTGCTCACCCTGTCGATGCTGCTCGCGCTGCGGGGCTGCGAAGCCCAGGTGAAGGGGCACATCCAGGGCAACCTCCAGGTCGGCAACGACCGGGCCACCCTGGTGGGCGTCATCACGCAGCTGCTGCCCTACCTCGGCTATCCGAGAACCCTCAATGCTCTGCGCTGCCTGAACGAGACCCTGCCCGCATCCGAGTAGGCCCGGGACCGCCCGGCCGCGGGAAACGCCGCGACCGGACCACCGGGCTGGTCCGTAAGGAGACAATGGCTCATGGCCCGCCCCTCGACGCCACCCCTTCCCCAAGGTTCCCAATCGGAGCCCCTTCGGCCGGACCTGGCCCGGCTCGCGGATCTGCTGCTGGCCCACGCTCCCTATGACGGCACTTTCGAGCTGCGGCTTCCGGGCGTCCACGCCTCCCGGGCCTCCCGGGCCCACAAGGATTTCCACCACGCCGTGCAGCGGCCGGCGCTCTGCCTGGTGGCCCAGGGCGCGAAGCGGGTGATGCTGGGGCAGGAGCTCTACGAGTACGACGCCTCGCGGGTGCTGGTCTATTCCGTGGATGTGCCCGTGTCCGCCCAGGTCACCCAGGCCAGCCTGGAGGCGCCCTACCTCGGCGTCCGGATCGACCTGGATCCGGCGCGGATCGCCGACCTGACGGCCAGGGTCTACCCCCTCGGCCTCCCCCGCCGGGGCGAGGGCCGCGCCATCTGCGTGGATCAGCTGGACGCGCCGGTGATCAACGCGGTGGTGCGGCTCCTGGAGCTGGCCTCCCGACCCGACGAGGCGGAACTGCTGGCTCCCCTCGTCCTCGACGAGATCCTCATCCGGCTCCTGCGGAGCCCGCTGGGCCCGCGGGTGGCCTTGATCGGCCAGGAGGAGAGCCAGCTCCACCGGGTCGCCAAGGCCGTGTCCTGGGTCCGCTCCCACTTCGACCAGCCCCTGGACGTGGAGCGCCTGGCCACCCTGGTCCACATGAGCCCCTCCTCCTTCCACCAGCACTTCAAGGCCGTCACCGCCATGAGCCCCCTGCAGTACCAGAAGGCCATCCGCCTCCAGGAGGCGCGGCGCCTCATGCTGCTCACTCGCCTCGACGCCGGTACCGCCGGCCGCCGCGTGGGCTACCAGAGCCCCTCCCAGTTCGCCCGGGAATACGGGCGGTACTTCGGGAGTGCGCCGACCAAGGACGTGGCGCGGCTGCGGGAGCAGGCGGAGGGGCTGGGGGCGGGGGAGTGAATACCAGAAGCCTCGCGGATGCGGTTCGGCGGCACCCTCGGTGATGGGAGTCCCTCCGCATCACCCTTCGGGTGACGCTCCGGCCGCGCGAAAGGCCGGCACGCCGCTTAACGCCTCCGGCAGTCCACCGGATTGCCTCCGGCTGCGGCCACCTGCCAGCATGTCAGCGATTTCGAGTCTCGCCTTTTACCACAACAAAATGAGGCCCCGAATGAGAGGCGCTTGGCGTGTCGCTGCTGGGCACGGCGCCGATCCTCCGGGCAGGACATCAAGTCCTGCCCTCCGGGCGCCTGCCTGCCCGCAGCGGCAATACCACCAAAGACAAGCCCCCGCGGGCGGGGGCTTGTCTTTGGTGGAGGTGGTGTCCGCCAAATCGTGCGACTAAGGATTTCTGATTACAGCATTAGGTGCAACAAGGTGGTCAGAGTTGCCCCCAATGTTGCCCCCAGGATTTACGGTGTGGGGGCAGGAGGATTCAATTCAGCCGCCCTTCCATCGACTCGATCCGCCTCGACAGCACCTCGAGGTGTTTGATTGCACCGGTGAAGTATAGGGTCATCCGGCGGTGATGCTCGACCAGGAGCCGGTAGAAGGTCGCGCGGTGCATGCCCTTCGGCTTCTTTGGAATGGCGCCGCCGACGTTGCCGCCCCGCCCCTCTATGCGTTGGCGAATCCGGGTAGCCCTCCGATGGGCCCGTGCGGGCGCGGCTTCGCGCTGGCTGGGGTAGGCTAGTCCTAGACATCGTCGGCAGAGAAGGTTGGCCCCGCAGTAGAGGATGGCGACACGCCGCCCGCACCCCACCGCGGGGCACAGGAACCACGGGCGCTCGCCGCCCAACGTGCATCGCGACCACACGAGCGGAACCGAGGCGGTCACCTTCGACCTTTCATTTTCTGACCTAACGAACTGGTAGCTGAGCACCAGCACACCGGCTCCGACTTTCATGACTGCCGAACCCACGACCTTGCCTTGCACCGTCCAGGTGCAGGTCGCGTCGCACGAGATTCGGAAGTCGACCAGGTGAGCCAAGGCTCTGACGTCGAGCGGCAGGAGGTCCGTGGTAAGTGGACGTCGATCGAGGTGCCTCAACAGCCCGCTTCCGACTCCGCCCATCTGCTCACCTTCTCCGAAATTCATTTGCAAGTCGAATCTTTCCCCGTCTGCGTGCGGAGGCGGGGACGTTCAGGCCCCGCAGGATCCCCAGGACGCGCAACCGATGACTCCCATCCAGCAGGGCCTGGGCGCTAGCCTCGAGCCGGGTGTCATCCCATGAAGGGTCAAGGGTGTCCCCCTTGAGGATGTAGTTGAGCCACCTTCCGGCGCCACCAGGCCGCCTGCAGGGAGAACTATCCTGCCCTTGGGGGCTCGCCCCTGGGACGAGGTCCAACCAGGCCTCCACGAGCCAATGGGCGGCCGCAGCGACCTCGCAGGGAGATGGACCGACGAGGAGGAGGTGCGCGTGGGGCAAGGGGCACCCCTCACCCATCGGTCCGACCTCCGTCGCCATCAACACGCCGACCCTGCGGACGTGCCCGGCCGCCGCTTTCCAGGCGTGCCTGCGGAACAGCAGAGATAACCATCCACGCAGTTCGGCCTTCCGGGCTGCCAGGGCCTCGTCCCCGCCTGAACAGGTCAAAGTCACCGACATGATCTCGCCCTCGGGCCTGCGGAGGGCTTCGACCTTGGCGCCCCACATGAGGAACATTCGACGCCGCCATTTCGGCTGGCATACCGGGCAGAAGCGCAGGTTACAGGGATAATCGCGCAGGCCCCCCGCAGCATCGGCGCGGAGGACTCCGCAGCAACGGAGCGCCTTGACCTGCCGGGTGAAGCCACCGATCTCCTCAAGCCGATCCGCCAGCACCAGGGCGGCCCTGTGCCGCTCGGCTCGCGGGTCCGAACTGGCTCTATTATCAAGATGGTGCATCGTCTCCCCCAGGCGCTGTCAAAGGCCAGCCAGGGCAGCGCCTAGCCGAACAGCCCTCTCATCCCTCCCTCGTGCCCTTCGACCAACCGGACCGACTCAGGTCTCCTGGTCCTGCTCCACGGCCCTGGCCCGCTTCCGCATGGCCTCCAGTCGCGCAACAAGGGCGCGGATCTCCTGGTCGGGCATCCCGGAAATGCGTGCCCGGTTCAAGGCGATGACCTCTGACTCAGGCCAAGCCACGCAATTGGCGCCGAGAATCACGGCGCGCGTGAAAAGACCCCGATCAATGTCCGAGTAATGCGTGCTGCGGGATCGTCCCCGGGCCCGGAGAACCTCAGGAAGGCGCAGAAGCGTGCAGGCTCTCAAGGAGTCCGACGCAGCCTCAGATGCAGGTTCGCAGCTCGTCATGGTCGGGGTCATGTCATCTCCTGGCGTCCGGCGGCATCCCAGGCCGTCTGATGTCAAAGCCTCGGTCGATCCGTTCCTGCAGAATTTCGACCAACCTCCACTTCCAGCGATTCGCCGGGGGTCAGTCCATCGAGGTTCTAGCCGCCAGGGTCGCCTAGACCCAGGGCACCACTGGTTGCCTCAAGCGGGCCTGGATTTGGGGCTTCAAGCGCCGCTGTGCAGCCAACCTGGCTTCCTCCGGGAGTGAGCCGAAGGCTGAACCGTCCGCGACGCCCGCTGCCTGGAAGAGCCTCTGCCACGCCCGTTGGACCTTGATGGCCCGCCGGACGGGATCCGGCCCAAGGGCCAACTCCCTCGGGACCTCCCCGCCGACAGCCGCCTCCTGGACCAGGGCGATGAACCGCTCGAATATTGTGGGTTTGATCTCGCGTCGGAAGGTCTGGCTCTGGCGCGCGGACCTGGGTCCGAGGGTTCGCTCGAAGGCCACCACACAGCTGAACGCGAAGGCATCTCGGAGGGAGCAATTTCTCCGACGTTCATTGAAGGTGGTGCGGCCCCCACGGTCGGCCCCGCCTGCCTCCAAGAGCAGGGTCTCCTCCGCGAAGCCCAGGAGTTCGAGCAACGGCCGAGGCTTGGGCGTCCATGCCGGAGTATCCGTCATCGGTCGCTTCCTATCCAACGGGTCCACCTCAAGCAGCGGGTTGAGCCCGAGGGGTGCAGGCTGGAAGTGGTCAGGCACGCCATTCAGGAGGATCCGTGGCCTTTGTGGAGGCGGCGCGAAGCAGGCGCCATCCGCCTCCAACCAGCACGCCTTGAGGCGGGCACAACGAGCCTCTCCCGACCTTCCTTCCCTGGCGGGAAGGCGGGACGCAGCCGCCAGCATGGGCAGACGGGCCACCCATTGACGGGCCTCGTGGGTCCAACTCTTGATTCGGGTCCGAATCTTTTCCTGGCCCCCCACGGTCAGTTCCCGGTCGCCCAGGGCCGAAAGGATCTCGAGCAGGGAGCCGAAGTCGGAGGTGATGCACTTCACCCGGACCGAGTGGGCCTGCTCGAAGAGACCTTCTCGGTAGGCGTCGATGATGGCCACCACTTGCCTCATTGCCGTCCCGACTCGCGCTAAATCCGCCGACTGTAGGGGCCGTCTATCGGCCCCTCGGGATTCTCGGATCGCCCGCCCCAGGAGGTTCCTGATGGACTCGAGACGGTCCTGCTCGTTGCGGCGGAGATCAGCCATCGAGCCCCTCGACCAACGAGGTGGGGGGGGCCAGGGCTGGTCCCGAGACCAAGGACTCCTCCACGGGGTGAGGGGCCATTTTGAGATAACTTCACCTCGGAGTCGATGCTTCCGCGTCCGGGATCAGTGGCCCACCACCACCCAGACCGGGCGCCCTTCCTTCACGGCCTGCCGGAGCGAGCGGCAAGCTGCGGTGGCGGTTGTGCTCTCCAGGGCAAGGCCATCGGTGGCTACGAGGAGCACCTCCGCGTGCGGCGGCATGGACGGCAGGCCCATCGGGGCCTCCGAGGCTTCTGCGACCAGGTCCACCGGGAGGGTTACTTCAAAGCCCTCGCCTGTTTCAAGGGCATGTTGGCTGACTCCGAGGGACCTCACGAGGAGCGGCCAGGTGCTCTCCCGGGGAACAGACTGGCCCTTTTCCCAGGCCGAGATCGCCGCCTGCCCGACCCCGATCCGGGCTCCGAGAGCGCGTTGGGTCAGGCCCATTCGTTCCCGGGCGAGCCAGAGCCGCTCGCTGAGGGCCCGGGGCTGCTTCGGCGCACGCCGGCGCGGGGGGCGAGGTGCACCCTTCATGGCAATCCCTGTTCGACACAAACAATTTGTGTTGGCGACAGGGTGGCCCCCTCGCTCCGGGAACAGGAGCGGGGAAGGCGGCGCGCGGCCATTCCCTGATTCTACAGGGCCAGACTTCTTCGCCTGGGCAGAGTTCTCCGGCAAACTGTCCAACACAAACTAATTGTGTTGGAGCGTTCATGTCCGACCCGGAATTCACTCTGGAGCCCTCGTCCGTGACGGAAGCCAAGCCCAAGCGGGGGCGGCCCAAGGGCAGCGGGAAGAAGATTGCAGCGGAACCGGTGGCGACGGCCCCTGAGTTGGAGTTGTCCACCGAGGAGAGCGCCAACTACCTGCACCGGGCCACGCGCCTAAACAACCCACCGGCTGGACTGGCCGCCGAGGGTCGCGCCGCGGAGCCGCCGCGGTTGGCCTACGCTTACAACCCCCATCGGCCGCCCACGCTCCGCTTTGATGGCACCGGTCAGGCCGATCGCGCGACTGAACTGGCGGCCCTGGTCAGCGAACGCCAACTGTCGGCTTCGGAAGCGGAGGAGTTGAAGGCCCTGCTCAGCGTCCAGGCCCCCTGGATCGAGTGGGCCGGCAAGCGCGAGGCCGAGCGGTTCGAGGTGGACCCGGTGGCCCTACACATCCACGAGCGGGTGAGCACCCAGGCCATCCTGCGGGCGGTGCAGCGCCAGGACCTTGAGCGCGGGCTATTCGCCGACCCCGAACTGGACCCCGCCAAGGAACTGCAGTTCTACCGTTACCCGGTGGATTGGGCCAACCGCATGGTCCTGGGGGACAGCCTGCAGGTGATGGCCTCCCTGGCCCGGCGCGAGAACCTGGCTGGACAAGTGCAGACGATCTACCTGGACCCGCCCTACGGCATCAAGTTCTCTAGAAATTTCCAGGTTGAGGTTGGAGACAACGCCCACCGTGAAACAGAGAGGGACCAAGATCTGACGCGTGAGCCTGAGATGGTGCGTGCCTATCGCGACACCTGGACGTTGGGCGTGCACTCCTACCTGGCCTATTTGCGCGACCGCCTGATGATCGCCAAGGAACTCTTGGCAGACTCCGGCAGCATCTTCGTGCAGATAAGCGACGAGAACCTGCACCGCTTGCGGTTAGTGATGGATGAGGTATTCGGGATCGAAAACTTTGTCTCACAAATCCAAGTTCAAAAAACTGGAACACAGACTGGAGAGTTTCTAGTTCAGAATTCAGATTTTGTTCTGTGGTATGCGAAAAATAAGCAACAAGCTAAATTCTATCAACTGTTTGTGGATCGGAAAAACGATCGCTTGAGGGTCTCTGACGAAGATTCAGATGGATGGTCCCCAGACCCTATAACTTCAGACGGATCCCGAACGACCACGACCGTCGATTTTCCATTCCAGGGACAAGTTTTCCACCCAGGTGCGAACCGCCATTGGGGGGTAGACACCTCTGGCCTAGAGCGCGCAGCGAAAGCAGACAGAATCGTTCGTCTTCAATCCCAAATTCGATTTAAAAAATACTTTGACGATTACCCAGTAACCCCAATCGGTCCTACCTGGACGGATGTCGGCGGTGCGACCAACAAAGTGTATGTGGTCCAAACAGCAACCAAGGTTATTGAACGTTGCCTGCTCATGACCACAGATCCTGGTGACCTCGTCCTGGATCCCACCTGCGGCTCGGGCACCACGGCGTATGTGGCAGAACAATGGGGGCGGCGCTGGATCACCTGCGACACCAGCCGCGTGGCTCTGTCCCTGGCACGGCAGCGGCTCATGACGGCGAAGTTCGACTACTACGCCCTGCGCCCCATCACCGACGAAGACCATGCACGGAATCCCGATGGTGCCTGGCTGAAGGAGCCGAACTCAGGTGAGGCGCGCACCCTCGACTGCAGGACCGTGCCCCATGTGACACTGCGCCGCATCGCCAAAAACGCCGATCTCGACCCCATCTTTGCCCGGCATGAGCCCCTCTTGGAGGCCGCCCTGGCAGCCTGCAACGCGGCTCTGGCGGGAGTGACTCCCGAACTTCGCGCGAGCCTGAAGGCCAAGCTGCGGGCCAAGGAGCGGGGTGAGGGCAAGCGCGCAGTGACAGATGCGGACCGCCGTCGCTGGCTGCTGCCACCGGACGGCAGGGAGCGCAGCGACGAAGCCAAGAAGCGTGCAACCGTCGACTTGGATTTCGTGGGTTGGTTCGCCTGGGAGGTGCCCTTGGACACGGATGAGGACTGGCCTCAAGCCCTGCGTGAGGGCGTGACGACCTACCGCGCCGCGTGGCGAGCGAAGATGGACGAAGTCAACGCCTGCATCGCAGCTAACGTGGCCGAGGAGGAACTGGTCGACCAGCCCAACCCGGTGCGTGGCATCACGCGGGTCAGCGGCCCCTTCACCGTAGAGTCCGTCCTGCCCGCCCTCGAAAGCCTGGAGGTCGATTCGCCCATCGAGGGCACCGAGGGTGACCTGCCCGTCTTCGACCCCGGCACGGCCCCCCAGAACGCCGAGGCGTTCCAGGAGCAGGTGCTGGGGTGGCTGCGCCGCCAGGGGGTAGATTTCCTCGACAACCAGCACCAGGACTTCGCGCGGCTCGAACCTCTAACGGGGCAGGCCGTCCTCCACGGCCAGGGCGCCTGGGGCGACCCGGAGCGACGCGTGGCGGTGAGCATCGGCCCCCGCATCGGCAACGTGACCGAGTTCCAGGTGGCTCAGGCGCTTCGGCTGGCCTATCAGCGGGGGTTCCAGGAACTGGTGTTCGCGGGGTTCGGCTTCGATGGCGTGGCCCAGGGCGCGATCCAGGCCCATGCCCAGGAAGGTGGGGAGGTGCGCACCCACCTGCTGCTGATCCGGCCGGACGTGGCCATGTCCGGGCTATTGAAGGAGGGGCCCGGGGCCCAGTTGTTCACGGCCATGGGCATGCCCCGCACTCGTCTCGAACGCCTTAAGGGCGGAGAGTTCCGAGTGCACATGGAGGGGGTGGACGTCTACAACCCCGTGGACCACAGCCTGACGGATACCAAGGCTGACAAGGTGGCAGCGTGGTTCGTGGACCAGGACTACGACGGCCGCGCCTTTTGCATCTCCCAGGCGTTCTTTCCCGACAAGACGGCCTGGGAGAAGCTGGCCAAGGCTCTCAAGAGCGCCGACGCCGAACGCTTCAAGGCGTTCGCGGGCACGGAGAGCCTTCCCTTCGCCGCCGGCAAGTATCGCCGTTGCGCGGTGAAGGTCGTGGACCTCCGCGGCAATGAGGTGATGGCGACCCACAGCCTCGATGCCGAGGGGAAACGGGCATGACCGACCAGGCCCCGATTCCTGTCCAGCCGGTCGCTCAGCCCATTCTCTGCTCTCCCTACGACGAGCCGGACACCCACTGGCACTACGACCGGGACCACCACCAGCACATCCAGCAGGATGGCCGGCGCCCCAGCCGCTATTGGCACCAGGGCAGCGTCACGGGCAGCCGCCAACGCAGCCTATTCATCGAGGAAGATGAGGACGACCTCCCGCTGGTGAACATGCTCCGCAGGAATGTGCGCGACTGGCGGGCGAGCGGCTATCCGCATGTGACCCCGGTGACGCGCCAGCTTCTACTTCACTGGAGCCGGGAGGACCGGGTGCGGCGCCTCTTCTTCTGCCAGCGGGAGGCGGTGGAGACGGTCATCTACCTGACCGAAGTGCTGGAGGCGGGCCACCGCGTCCGTCACCCCCAGGATGCCCAGGGGCGCCCAATCAAGGACGAATGGCTCCGCCTTGAGGAATTCCAGGCCCTGCTCCAGGGCGAGGTGCCGCGCTTCGCCCAAGACCTAATGAACGTCCCCCCGGCCCTCCTGGACCGGCCCTCCGACCCGGCTCTGGCCGCCCTGCGCCGCTATGGCTGCAAGATGGCGACCGGGAGTGGCAAAACGGTGGTGATGGCGATGCTCATTGCCTGGACGCTGTGCAATCGGGCCCGGAACCCCCAGAGCCAGCGCTTTCCCGGGGCTGTGTTCGTGGCCTGCCCGAATCTGACCATCAAGGATCGGCTGCAGGTGCTGCGCCCTGATCGGGCCGACAACTACTACCGCAAGTTCGACATCGTGCCCGAGGCCCTGATGCCGGAGATGCGGAAGGGCCGGGTCAAGGTGGAGAACTGGCACCAGCTGGCATTGGAAAGTGCGAACGTCGAGGACGGCGTGGCCTACCGCGTGGTGAACAAGGGGGAAGAGGACCCTGACACCTTCGCCCGCCGATTCCTGGGCGAACTGCACGGCCGCGGGCCCATCCTGGTGCTCAACGATGAGGCCCACCATGCCTACCGCCCGGCCCCGGTGTCGGAGGGCACACCACTCAGCGCCGAGGAGAAGGCGGACCTGGAAGAGGCGACCCAGTGGATCCAGGGCCTCGACCGGCTCAACCAGGGCGTGGGCGTGCGCTTCTGCGTGGATATGTCGGCCACCCCGTTCTACCTCAAGGGATCAGGGCATGTGGAAGGATCGCCCTTCCCCTGGCTGGTGTCTGACTTCGGCTTGGTGGACGCCATCGAGAGCGGGATCACCAAAATCCCCCGACTCCCTGTTGCCGATTCCACGGGGCAGACCGATGAAAGCGGCAAGCCTGACCCCAAATACTTCCGGCTGTGGGAACAGATCCGGGAGAGCCTGAAACCGGGCCAGAAGCTGTCGGGCGGTAAGCCGAAGCCGGACGTGGTCTGGACCCAGGCCGAGGGGGCTCTGAAGACCCTGGCCGACCAGTGGGAGGAACGATTCAAGCTGACCGAGGCTGCCACGCCAGGCCAGGAGAAGGTCCCGCCGGTCCTGATCGTGGTGTGCGACAACACAGACATCGCCCAACTCTTCTTCGAGCGCATCAGCGGCGAGACGGCCCTCAAGGAGGTCGACGGGGACGAGGATGAGGAGGCGCCGAAGCGGGCCAAGAAGAAGCGCAGCGTGGCCTACGGCCCGAGTGCATTGAAAGCCGCCTTCGCCAACACGCCAACGCGTCGGGTCACCATCCGCATCGACTCGAAGCTCCTGGCCGAGGCGGAGTCTTCCACGGGGGGCGGCCGGAAGGAGGCTGCCGAGGAACTGCGGCGGATCGTCTCCACCGTGGGCGTGAAAGGCGAGCCGGGCGAGCACGTCCGTTGCGTCGTGAGCGTCCAGATGCTCAGCGAGGGCTGGGACGCCAACACGGTGACCAACATCCTCGGCCTCCGCGCCTTCGGCAGCCAGTTGCTTTGCGAGCAGGTCGTTGGCCGTGGCCTGCGGCGTATGGACTACGAGCCCTACCGGGACGAGCGGGGGCGGCTCATGCTCCACGAGGAGTACGTGGATGTCTACGGGGTGCCATTCTCGGTCATCCCCTTCAAGGGGCGGCCGGTGAAGAAGGCCGCGCCGGAGGACAAACCCAGGCAACACGTGAAGGCGCTGCCGGAGCGGAAGGACCTCGAGATCGAGTTCCCCAACGTGGAGGGCTACGCCTTCGCGCTCAGCCGCAACGTCATCAAGGCGAATGTCGCCGGCATGGAGCCGCTCGGTCTGGAGCCGATGGAGGAGCCCACGGCGGTCTTCGTCGCACCCCAGGTCGGCTACGCCGAGGGCACCCCCAGCGGCTACGGCCAGTTCCCCACCGTTGCCCAGGATCGCCAGCATTACTACGAGACGACCCACCTGCAGACTCTGGAGTTCGAACTGGCCCGTCGGGTCGTGTGGGGGCTCCTGGAGGGCAAGGGCGACCAGCGGCTCAGCGCCCGCACCCAAGGTCGGCAGCAGCTGTTCCCCCAGGTCCTGCGGTTCGTGAAGGCCTACACCGCCACCAAGGTGGAGTGGAACGACTGCCACCCCGCCGAGTTGGGCCTGGACCGGTATATGGCCCGGTTGACGGACCGCTTCCTGACGGCCATTGAACCCGACGAGGCCAAGGGGGAGGAGGCCCTGGTGCCCATCCTCAACCGCTACCAAGCCAAGGGCACCACCGCTCGCGTGGACTTCAAGACCACCAAGCCCTGCCAACCCACCGAGGCCAGCCACATCAACCAGGTCGCCCTGGACACGAAGCAGTGGGAGCAGAGCGCGTCCTTCCACCTCGAACTTGCCGCCAAACAGGGCAAGCTCCGCTGCTATGCCAAGAACGAACGCCTGGAGTTCAACATCCCCTACGACTACGAAGGTCAGGGGCACAGCTACCAGCCGGACTTCCTGGTCCAGATCGAGCCCGGGCGCACCCTGGTCCTGGAGATCAAGGGGCAGGAGGATGACCAGGACCAAGCCAAGCACGAGGCCGCCCGGCGGTGGGTCCGTGCCGTGAACCGGTGGGGGGCCCTGGGGAAGTGGCGGTTCGAGGTCTGCAAGGCCCCGAACGAACTGCAGGCGCTCATCGGCAGGGTCAGGTCGGAAGGCTGGGCCTGAATCGCTAATGGCCGCGATTAGGCCCATTTAGACAACGAGTGTCATATCGCTTTCAGTAATTACTGATTCTGGGCTAAATGTCCCAGAGAACGGGCCCGGATCGATTCAACGCGAGTCCCACCCCCAGCCACTACGGAGGATTTCCCGTTCTTTAATCGCAGTCGCTCACCGGGAAGTGAAGACAGGAGTTCCCATGCCCACCCCTCGACCAGCACACCCTCTTCTTCACCTGCATCGGATCAACGTTCCCTGGGTGAACACTCCGGGCACCCTGCTGCTGGCCACCCCTCGCCGGCGGGCGCCGCGGGAGGACCAGGATGGCTGGCAGAAGGGCATTCTGGACGCGCTCCACGGGCTCCAGAACAAGATGGTGTTCCAACTGGCCAGCGAGAACCAGGTGGTTGATCGCCTGGGCCCCTATTCGGAGCGCAAGGGGGGGCCCGAGGGAGAGACGTTGGTCTGGTCCGGGTGGGAGTCGTTGATCCTGCCCTCCGAATGGCGGAACTGCGACCCGACTGGGCACGACGGCGCTCAGATCGAGTTCCTCCCGGTGGCGCCACCTGCGGATCCGCTCGACTGGGATCACCAGTTTCAATGGGCGGCCGAGGTGACGGTCCCAAGGCTCCTGAAGCAACTTCAGGAAGGCCGTGGCACGCTCTACTTCTGCCCCGAGGGGATGGCCACGGCCGGCCTCCTGCCGGCCCTGTTGTCACTCCTGTGGGACCCGATGGTCCACCCCCACAAGGTGGTCTTCCCCCTCGGGGCTTCCGGGCTTGGGCTGACCTCCTTTCAGCGCGGCATCCTGCTCGGGCTCAGTCTGGGCGACTGGCGGGCGAAGTTCAGCCAACCGAATCAATGATGGCAATCAGCCAGGCGCCTGTACCATCGCCTGCTCAATGAATGCCACACCATCGTGATTCTCGATGATTTTTAGGGCAGGCGTTGAAGACAGGGTGTGAACGCAGGCGTGATGGACGGTCAATACCGCATCTTGGAGGTCTTCATTGCCGGGGGCTTCAAGTGACTCCACGACCAGTCCAAGAGCCGTGGCCTTCTGCTTTGATATATGCCGAGCATGTGATTTGGTTAGGGCGTGATCACCTAACTCTCGCACGATCTTCTTTGCCCGGGCCTTTGCAGACCGGGTAGACAGGCCCTGGAACATTCTCTGTTCGAGCCAGTTAGCCACCATCTCCTGACTCATCACGGTCGCCTTCATGCATTCACCGATCAAGGTCGGGTCGTACTTCGCGATGATGGGCTGCCAAAGCGGAATCCTTGAAGCGTCCTTCGATATTTCTCGACCAGCTTGAGCGAACTCCTCCAGAATGCCGTGCGCGGGCATTCCAAATATTTGCGGGTCAATGGGGCCGATGCTTGATTGATCTCCCATTAGGATGCGGTTCGAGGCACACGCAACCATGGTCCCTGCGGACATGGCAATTTGCGGGACCACAACTCGAATATCTGTGAATTTGGCGTGAAGGTAATCCACTAGTGACTCCGTGGCGGCCAAGTCACCCCCCGGAGTGTGCATCAGTAAGTCGAGTCCCCGAGACCGATCTAAACGATGGATGACAGCCATGAAGCCATTTTTGTCCCCATCATGGATGCTGAAATCACGCCCATGACTTCGCTGGAGGTCCATTTTCTGGAGCCAACCGCTGTAGTAGACGATGACGTTTCTGCCGGTTAGGTCATGCAGCACTTTTAACGCGTTCCTCCGAACCTGATCGAAGGCGGTCATGTGGTGCATCTGGCCTATCTGCCGGATCTTCTGGATCTCGGCATTCAGATCATGCCAATTCGGCATTACTTCTCCTCAAACACGGAGGCAGAAGAGTCGGAGTACCGAAACCGTGAAAGAAGCGCCCCCGTCTTTGGATCGCGTAAGGGGGGTGCTGGAGTATCGATGGGTGCCTGGTACGCCGGGACATAAGGCGAATATTTGGCCATGTCCTTGAACACCTTGCTCACGTGAGCCAAGTCGAGGGTTGCGCCCGCCTTTCTTGCAGCCATGGGTGCCTCCGAACCTCAATTTAGGTGAACTTGAGAAAAAAAGTATCACAACCGCATCACGACCGGCCGTAAAACCGCCGATCATCGTTGATCGACGAGGCGGACCGCCGTCCAAAAGCAAGATGCTTACCTGGATGAATCGGCAACATTGGCTCGGATGCCGATGTATGGGACCGGCTGCTTAAGCCCCATTACCCGGGCCCCCCGCCCGAAGGGCGTCTAGATAGTCAGCCCACGCCTGCATCATCTTGCGCCGTTCCTCGAGGTGGGTCGTGCGGTTGTAGGCCCGGCCGTTGGGGTCGCGCACGGCATGGGCGAGTTGATGCTCGATGAAGTCGGCACGGAAGTTTAGCTTTTCTTCCAGGAGGGTCCGAGCCACGGCCCGGAACCCGTGGCCGCTCATCTCCTCCTTGCCGATGCCCATTCGCCGGAGGGCCGCCAGGATGGCGTTGTCGCTCATGGGGCGGGCGGTGCTCCGCGCACTTGGGAATACGAATCGCCCTCTCCCGGTGAGTGGCTGGACCTCTTTCAGGATGGCCACGGCCTGGGTGGCGAGGGGCACGATGTGCGGCGTCTGGGTCTTGGTGACGAGGTAGCGCCACTCGGCTGCGACGAGGTCGATGTCGGCCCACTCGGCATGGCGAAGCTCCCCAGGACGCACGAAGACGAGGGGGGCCAGGCGGAGGGCGCAGCGCACGATGAGGCCGCCCTCGTAGCCCTCCATGGCCCGCAGAAAGCCCGCAAGCTGCTCCGGGTCCGTGGTGGCCGCCATGTGCTTTCCTTGGGCCGGGGGGATGGCTCCCCGGAGGTCCGCTGAGGGGTCGCGTTCGGCCCGCCCCGTGGCCACCGCATACCGGAACACCTGCCCGCAGGACCCCAGGGCTCGATGGGCCGTCTCCAGGGCCCCGCGTGCCTCGATCCTGCGAACCACCTCGAGCAGTTGGGGGGCGGAGATGTCGGAGATCGGCCGATCCCCGATCCAGGGGAAAATGTCGCGGACGAAGCGCCGAAGGACGCCATCCCAGTATTTTTCTGTCTTGGTCGGAGCGAATTTTTTGACCCACTCCCTCGCCACGACCTCGAAGCTGTTGGCTGCACGGTCCGCCTTGGCTGCCTTCTTGGCCTTCCGGTGCTCCCCGGGGTCCACACCCTGGCTCAGCAGCTTCCGCGCCTCGTCCCGGCTCTCACGGGCCTCCTTCAGCCCCACGTCGGGGTAGACCCCCAGCGAGAGACGCTTCTCCTTGCCGTCGAAGCGGTATTTCAGGCGCCACCACCTACCCCCGCTCGGGGCGACTTCCAGGTAGAGGCCGCGCTCATCGTGGAGCCGAACAGGCTTCACGCCGGCCTTGGCTTTGCGCAGGGCGGCATCAGTAAGGGGCATGGGGGCAACTCCTTGGGGCGGGGCCCCAGTTGCCCCAAATCTTGCCCCCAGTTACCCCCGGATCGCAACGGATGCATTCGGACCCGGTCGGACTCCCGATGGCGCCGATTCGTTGAAATTGCTGGGTGAATCGGACGCCTTCGGATGCCCTCGGAAAACGTGCTGGTGGAGGTGGTGGGAGTCGAACCCACGTCCAAGACATGCCGGATGGCGGCTCTTCCACAGGCTTGGTCCGCTCTTGAAACCTCCCGGCGGGGAACGGACGAGCCGCTCGGGACGTGTGCCCCCTTATCTCGGCCGCTGTCAGGGGGCGTCGCGGCGGCCTATCTGGTGCCTCCGTCCGGCAGGCCGAAGCCACCCTTTCGGAGGTTTAACGAGCTCGGTACCCAGAGATCCCGAGGACTCGCTCGGAGCCTAGGTTGCCCTAGGCAGCGAGAGCCAGTTCGAAGTTATCGTTGGCAGTTTGATTTGGGCGGCTTGATGAGGGGGCCAGCCGTCCAACCCCCGCCTGCACCGAACACCTGGATCACGACCTGTCGAAACCGGTCACCCCCAAGGGTCGAGTGGCTTCTTCCTCCCCTCCTCGAAGGTTCGGTTGAAGCGGATCCTGAGTATGGGGAGTCCTCCCCGGATCCACAAGGTACGGGAGCTACTTCCCCTGCTTCCGCCGCGCGGTGACGGTCTCGCCGCCGATGCCCCAGTTGTCCGTTTCCACCTCGTCGATGGTCACCACGGTGGTCTGGGGGTTCTTGCCCAGCACGTCCACCAGGAGCTGGGTGGCGCCCTGGATGAGGCGGGCCTTCTGCTCGGCGGTGGCCCCGTCGCGGGTGATGCGGATGTTCACATAGGGCATGGCGGCCTCCCGGGTGGAAGCATAGTCGGATTCAGAAGGGGGAGAGGGCCTTCCGATGCAGGACGGCCCGGCTGTCGCCGTCCGCGTAGCGCCAGGGCTGGGCCCGATCCTCGGCGGTGGCGAAGCCGATGCCGAGGCGCGGGCCGGCGAGGAGGTGGGCCGGGGGCGTTCCCGGCCGCAGCTCCAGGCCACCGGAGGCCAGCAGATCGTGGCCGTCGAAGGTCTTGTCGAGCCCCAGGGCCTGGGCCACTTTGCCGGGGCCCGCGCAGGGCTGGGACAAGGTCCTGGTGGTGTTCCGGCGCGCCAGGACGGTCTCCAGGCCGGCCACGACTTCGGCGCCCCGGATGAGCACGGCGGAAGCCTCGCCTTCGGGTCCGGTGACCACGTTCAGCATCCAGTGCATGCCATAGCAGAAGTAGAGATAGGCCCGGCCCGGCGGCCCCCACATGGGCGCATTGCGGGCGGTGCGGCCGTGGCGGGCATGGCTGGCGCTGTCCCCGGGCCCCCCGTAGGCCTCCACTTCCGTGATGCGGAGGCTGACCTCCTCGCGCACCAGCCACATGCCCAGCAGGGACCGGGCGACGGCGTCGACGGGGCCTTCGAGGTTCATGGCCGCAGCAGCTTCCGGGCCCGGAGGAAGGCCTCCAGCTCGGCGCTGGCGGCGGCATCCAGGGCCCGCTCGGGCAGGAGCACGGCCTGGGATGGGCCGGTGCGGAAGATCCAGAAGCCGCTCTGGCGCTGGATCTTCGCGAACCCGGTCCAGGGCAGGCCGCCCTCGCTGGCGTCGGTGCGCAGGGTGAGGCCCTCGTCGTCGAAGACCACCTCCACAGGCGTGTAGGCGTCGGCCCCGCGCCGGCGCCGGGCCAGCCGAAGGACGACCTCGGGCAGCCCCGCGAAGAGCAGGCCGTTCAGGATCAGGAACAGGCCCGGCACCCGTTGTCCCGGGGCAAGGTTGAAGGCCCCCAGCAGCATCAACCCCAGGCCCGCGCCCACGGAGACCTGGTACCAGATGCGCTTGAAGGTCCGCGCGCCCCGCAGGGCCTCGTTGGCGGTGAGGGTGTAGGTGGCGGTGATGTGCATGGTCGTCCCGGAGGGCTCGCGCCGCTGTGCGGCCCGAGATGAGGAAAAGCATTCCATAAGAAAGGGCCCGCGAGCGGGCCCTTTCACGAACTCGAACCGCGGAGCGATCCGGGCCGGCCTACACTTCGTCGAAGAAGTAGGGCTTCAGCACCTGGATGCGCTCCTCGAAGTCCTCGGGGTGGATGAAGTGCAGGGCGGCGGCCACGCTGGAGAGGAGGCTGTTGCCGTCCTGGGGCGTGAAGCAGAAGCCCACCACCCGGTTCTCGTTGGGCATGGCGAGGGTGCTGAGGGGGATCACGGTCTGGTTGAGGATGCGGCCGTAGTGGCCCTGGTCGCGGCCGAAGGAGAACACGGTGTTGGCGTCCTTCTTCTCGGTGATGGCGATGCGGTCGTTGGCCTTGATGCGGGTCTTGAGGGCCTCGAGGGTGGTGGGGCGCTTGAGGCGCAGGTCGAACCAGAGGCTGTGCATGTACTGGGTGGGGAGCTTGATGGCGCTGCTGAACAGGTTCAGCTCCAGGCCCCGGGTCTGGAACAGGTGGTAGGCGTCGCGGGCGTGGTGGGTGCCGAACTTGCCCTCCTTGTGGGTGCCCACCTGGGGCGCGGGGCAGAAGTCCTTCACCTGGCTGATGTCGTTGGCGCGGCGCATGCAGACGAAGCTGCCCTCCACCAGGTTGTCGTCCCCCTCCGCCAGGGCCAGGGTGTCGATGATGCAGGAGAGGTTGTGGGTGTTGCAGCTCACGACCTGCACATACTGGCCGCTCTTCTTGAGCACGTCGTCATTGATGCCGCGGGCGTACATGGTGCCGAAGCCGAACTCGCTGCCCTGGGCGATGAAGCCCTTGGTGTTGTGCTCGTACTTCGTGTAGAGCTTCTCCTTCATGTCCATGCCCTTGGGGCTGCAGTCGATGACCACGGTGGCCTCGTTCAGGGCCTGGTCGTGGAGCATGGCGGCCTCGATGCCCAGGGCCTTGAAGCCCTCCACCTTGTCGCCGTCGACGGCGAGCTTGGCGCCGCGGCGCAACAGGGCCTTCACCTTGGGGCGCTCGCTGACGCTGTTCTTGTGGAACGTGACGTCGTCGATGCCCAGTTCCTTCTTGTACTCCGTCAGCAGGCCGATCAGCGGCTCGCCGATGGTCCCCGTGCCGACCACATGGACGACGTTCTTCTTGGACATGCATCCTCCGCGGCCGGTGTCTCGGGACGCCCCGCCAGCCCAATTGAGGATTTTCCCAGGCGTCAGAAGGAAAAGCCACCCGCAAAAGCCAGGCTGGGCCCTCTTGTGACGGGAAACCTACCAGCCGCGCAGCTCGTTGGCCTTCTTAACCCGCTCCAGCGCCAGCACGAGGGCGCCGGTGCGCCAGGTGCAGCCATGCAGCTTCACTTTCTCCTCCACGTCGTGGAAGGCCTGGATCAGGATCTTCTCTTCCTTCTCGAAGATCTCGGCTTCGTCCCAGAACAGCTGCTGGAGGTTCTGCACCCACTCGAAGTAGGACACGGTGACACCCCCGGCATTGGCCAGGATGTCGGGGATCAAGGTGATGCCGCGCTCCCGGAAGACCCGGTCCGCCTCGGGGGTGGTCGGGGCGTTGGCGCCCTCCACGATGAGCCGGGCCCTCACCTCGGGAGCCGTGGCCTGGGTCAGCACGCCACCAAGGGCGGCGGGGACGAGGATGTCGCCGTCCTGGGCCCACACGGTCGCGGGGTCAAAGGCCTCGCCCCCCGGGAAGCCCGCCACGGTGCCGCGGTTCTGCCGCACGTAGGCGAAGAGGGCGGGCACGTCGAGGCCCTCCCCCCGGCGCACGGCACCGCCGTGGTCGGCCACGGCCACGATGCGGGCACCCATCTCGGCGAGGAACTTCCCGGCGAAGCTGCCCACATTGCCGAAGCCCTGGAGCACGACCCGGGCGCCCTGCAGGTCGCGGCCCAGCACCTGGGTCCAGGCCTGCCGCGCGCAGATGGCCACCCCCTTGCCGGTGGCGGCCTCCCGGCCCTGGCTGCCGCCGAGCTCGAGGGGCTTGCCGGTGACGCAGGCTGGTTGGTACCCGTTCTTGCGGCCGTACTCGTCCAGCACCCAGGCCATGGTCTGGGCGTTGGTGTTCAGGTCCGGTGAGGGCACGTCGCGGGTGGGTCCGAGCACCATGGAGATCTTGGAGATGTAGCGCCGGGTCAGCATCTCCAACTCGTGCTGGGACATCTTCGAGGGATCGCACTGGATGCCGCCCTTGGCGCCGCCGAAGGGGATGTTCACCACCGCGGTCTTCCAGGTGTTGAGGCTGGCCAGGGCGCGCACATCATCCAGGACCAGGTCCGGGTGGAAGCGGATGCCACCCTTCTGGGGGCCCCGCACGCCGTTGTGCTGCACCCGGTAGCCCTTGAACACCCGGAGGGTGCCGTCTTCCATGCGGATGGGCATGGCGACGGTGATCTCCCGGTAGGGCGTCTTGAGCAGCTCCCGCAGTTCCTGGGAGAGCCCGAGGATATCGGCGGCCTCGTCGAACTGGCGGTTCACGTTGTCGAAGAGGTTCATGGGTCCGGTCATGGGGAACCCCCACCGGCGCCTAGCATAGCGCGGCCCCGGTCACCCGGGGCCGCGGCGAACGGGATTCCGCTGCTACTGCTTCAGGCCCTTGAGGGAGACCAGGTAGCGCATGAAGGAGACGCCGTAGGTGCCATCGGGCTTCTTGAGGCAGCTGACGTTGAGGATCTTGGTGCCGTCGAAGCCGATCGCCATGTCCTTCACGATGGTCTGGGAGCCGAACTGGCGGGCCGCGGCGTTGTCCGTGATGCCCATGTGCCGCATCTTGCCCCAAGACTTCGCCGTGAGGCCCTTGGTCAGGCGGTAGATGCCCGCGTTGTAGGCCAGCCGGGCATCCTTCACGGTGTAATCGGGGAAGTTGACCGGATCAGGTCCGCCGGGCAGCTCGTCGAGCTTGGCGGCCAGGTGCTCGATGCCCAGGCCCTTCAACTCCTCGGGGGTGAGGGTGATGCCCAGCGCCTTGGCGTCCATGTGCATCTGGCGGGCGGAGGGGAAGACCACATCGGGGGTGATGGGGGCGATGAGGGCCGCATGCTTGTAGTCCTTGCGCACGGCCAGATACTGCAGGTGGTAGAGGATGTCGGCGGGTTCCGTCGCGGCAGCGGGCGGAGTGGTCGGGATTTCGTCGCTGCTGCAGCCCATGAAGGCGGGCACGAGGAGCAGGCTGGCGAGGGGCAGCATCAAGGTACGTCGCATGGGATAACCTCCGGAACGGAATGACCTGAATGTAAAGGATGGTGGAGCCTTCCTGCGGCGCTGCCAAGGGAAATTCATCACAATGGGATCATGTATCCCATCGGGTTGATCGCCTTCGGTCGTCTGCGCCTGGAACCCTGCCGGGGCCTGGAGCGCCACTACCTCGACATGCTGCGTCCCTATGCCCGGATGGAGGTCCTCGAACTGGCCGAAGGGAAGGGTGATCCCGCCCGCCAGCTGCGGGAAGAAGCCGAGCGCCTGCGTCCGAAGCTGAAGGCGGTGACCTGCCCCGTCCTCCTCACGCCGGAGGGCAAGCTCCGGGACAGTGAGGCCCTGTCCCGGTGGCTGGGCGAACGCATGGACCGGGGGGCCAGCCTGGCCTTCGTCCTGGGCAGCAGCCATGGCTTCGATCCGGCCCTCAAAGCCGAAGTGAAGGAACAACTCAGCCTGTCACCCCTGACCTTCCCCCACGAGTTGAGCCGGGTGATGCTCCTGGAGCAGCTCTACCGGGCCTTCACCATCCTTCGGGGCAAGGACTACCACAAATAATCAAGGGGGACCGCCCGGCGGCGAGTCGTTGCAGTTCTTCGTGACCCACCCAGGCGGAACCGTCCGATCGTTCGCCCTTTTTCCGCCTTTGCTCCACACTGATTCGATGGCGCATCCCATGGACCGCTACTTCGCCCCGCCGGAGGGCCGGATCTTCGCCTGCTTCCCCGGCGCGGAGGACCGGCCCGGCCAGCGGCGCATGGCGGAGCTGGTCCACAACGCCGTGGTGGATGGCACGGCCCGCTTCCAGAAGTGGCGTGATGGCGGCGGCGAGCCCGAGGCCCGGCCCGAAGCCGTCATCCAGGCCGTGGAGGCGGGCACGGGCACCGGCAAGAGCCTGGGCTACCTGGTGCCGGCCCTGGCCGCGGGGCGCCGCCCCATCCTGGTGGCCACGCGCACGAAGCAGCTCCAGCGCCAGCTGTTGGAGGAGGACGTCCCCCGGGCCTCGGGCATCCTGGGGCGCCCCATCAAGGCCGTGCTGGCCAAGGGCCGGGCCAACTACCTCTGCCGCACGGCCTGGGAGGCCGTGTCCACGGACGCCCACCTGGAGTTCACCCGGGCGGACCAGCAGCTCTGGTTGGCCCTCCAGCGCTGGACCCGCGAGACCCAGGACGGCGACCGCGAGGGCCTGGGCCGCTTCGGCGAGGGTGAGTCGCCCCTCTGGGACAAGCTCAATGCCCGGGCCGAGCGCTGCACGGGGCGCCAATGCCCCCGCTACGAGGACTGCTTCCTCACGAAGCTGCGGGCGGAGGTGGCCGAGGCCGACCTCATCATCGTCAACCATGCCCTGCTGCTGGCGGACCGCGTGCTGCGCGAATCGGCCTTTGGCCAGGTGCTGCCGGACGCGCCGGTGCTCATCCTCGACGAGGCCCACGACCTGGAGGAGCAGCTCACCGAAAGCTGCGCCGAGGCCTGGTCCAGCCGCGCCATGAACCTGCTGTTCACGGACCTGCGCGACGCGGCCAAGGGGTCGGGGGCCGCGCTGCTCGGCCTGCTGGAGCCCTGGGAGCGGGCCTGGACCGACCTCCTCACCTGGGTGCCCCTGGAAGGCGGCGTCCTGCCCCTGCTGAGCCCCGGCCCCGAGATGAAGGCCCTGGCCGATGGCGTGGGGGCCTGGGTGGAGGCGGGCCACCCCCTGTGGATGGAGGCCCGGCGCCTGGCGGCCGCCGACCCCGAGAACCCGCTCTGGATGCGCCTCGCGGAGCGTGTGGGCACGGCCTTCTCCCGCATGGAGCAGATCTTCGCCCAGCCGGAGGGCTGGGTGTCCACCGTGAACCGGGAGGGCGCGCACCTCGTCCACTTCAAGTCGAACCCCGTGGACGTACGGCCCTTCTTCCACCAGCATGTGCGCCGCGGCTTCGAGAGCGTGGTGCTGACCAGCGCCACCCTGCGCGACGGCCGCGGCTTCAACGGCCTGGGTCTGCGCCTGGGCCTCACCCGGCCCGAGGTGGAGGTCGCCGAGCACGTGGAGAGCCCCTTCGACTTCGAGGCCCAGGGCCTGCTCTTCGTGCCGCCGGACCTGCCGGAGCGCCGCCCGGGCAGCGGCGGCGGGGTCGGCGACCCCGCCTGGATCGAGGCGTCGCTCTCGGCCATGGAGCGCATGCTGCGGGCCAGCCGGGGCCGGGCCCTCCTGCTCTTCACCAGCCGCAAGATGCTGGCGGCTTTCCGCCCGCGGCTGGAGGACGCACTGCCGGAGCTCACCTTCTTCGTGCAGGGCGACGGCCTGTCCCGCACCCAGCTGCTGGACCGCTTCCGGGCCACGCCGTCGGCCGTGCTGCTGGGCCTCGCCAGCTTCTGGCAGGGCGTGGACCTGCCGGGCGACGCGCTGAGCCTGGTGGTGGTCTCCGCGCTCCCGTTCGCGCCCCCGGACGATCCTGTGCTCCAGGCCCGCATTCGCGAGGCGGACGCCCAGCGCGACGGCCTCGGCTTCATCGGCATCCAGGTGCCCCAGATGACACTCAAGCTCAAGCAGGGCATCGGCCGCCTCATCCGCACCCGCGGCGACCGCGGCGTGGTGGCGGTGCTGGATCCGCGCCTCATGCTGCCCAGCGAGGACCGCCTGGGGAAGCGCTACGCCGCGCAGGTGCGGGCGGCGCTCCCGCCCTTCCCGGTGACGCGGGACTGGGAGCGGGTGGAGACCTTCCTCCGCCTGCTGTGAATCGGGCCCGCATGCGGGCCCGATTCACAGGTAGAGCACGGCGAGGTCAGTTTCCGGACTCGGCGGGCGGCGTGGGCGGAGCGGGAGGAGCGGGAGGAGCGTCCGGCGGAGGCGGGGGTGGGGGGACGGAGTTGGGCTTGGGGGCCGTCGGGACCTTCGGCGCCTTGGGGGGCTTCGGGGTGGTGGACATCTCCTTCTGCAGCTGGTCGAGCCGGGTCTGGAGGGCCTTCAGCTCCGCCTTGATCGCGGCCATCTCGGCCTGGGGATCGCCGCCCTGGCGATGGCCGCGGGGCAGGATGCGCATCCTGGGCATGGGTTGGGGTGGGATGGGGATCGCCTGGTCCATCCCCTCGACGATGACCTCCTCACCCCCGGGGCCGATGACGGCCCAGGTCGGCCCCTCGCCGTTGCCGCCACCCTTCCGGAGGACCTTCACCCGCCGTTCGACGACCTCCTGACCGTCCTCGTGGCGCCGGATCACCAGGGTGTCGGGTTCGGCGTCCTTCTGCTTGAGCACCTCGACGCGGACCCTGCGGCCCTCCTGCTCGGCCTTGGCGATGAGGGCCTTCATTTCGGGATCATTTCTGAACCGCTCGGCCTCGGCCTTGAGCTTCACGCCTTCGGCCTTGAGCCGTTCGCCTTCGGCCTTGAGCCGTTCGCCTTCGACCTTGAGGCGCTCTCCATCGGCCTTGAGCCGGGTCTGTTCTTCGGGTGTCAGGACCTGGGCGCGATGCTCCAGGTCCTTCGTCCGGGCTTCCAGGTCGTGAGTGTGGGCATCCAGCTCCCGCTCGCGGGCCTCCAGGTCCCGGGCGCGAGCGTCCAGCCCCCGGGCATGGTCGCCGAGGTGTCGGGTGCGGATCTCCACCCGGCGCACCTTCTCCCGGGCGGTGGTGGCTTTGGCGGCATCCTTCACGACGCCACGCACCCAGGCCTCCCCTTCGGCATCCAGGGGCTGCTCCCGGCCGTCCACGGTGTAGGTGCGCTGGTCCTTGGTGACGGTGTAGGTCCGGGCCTTCACGCCCTGTTTCTCCTCCACGCGGAAGCTGCCGTCGCCGGGGATGACCACGGGATCCTTGGCCGCAGGATCGAGCTTGACCTCGCCCTTCATCTGCACGTCCATCTGGCGCTCGCCGTCGATCACCTTCATGCGGGTGTTCTGATCCGGTTTGGGTGTGGGGGGCTCTTTCCCCTTGTCCTGGAAGACCGCCCCCGCCGCGCCCAGGAGGGAGGCGGCCAGCAGGGCCAGGGCGGTGGCGCGGGCGGCATTGGAGGCCGGCAGGGCCGGCTGGAGCAGATGGCGGACGCGGTGCATGAGGGAACCTCCGTTGGCGGCCAGGGCCAGGTGGGTGGGGGCGGGGGAGTCGGGGTCGCGCAGGGCCTCGAGGTCGGTGAGGGCCCGGGCCAGGATGAGGGGATCACCGCAGAGGGCGGCCGCCGCGTCGTCGCAGCAGAGCTCCCGCTCGGCACGGACGCGGGCGGAGAGCCACCACACGGCGGGGTGGTAGAAGAGCACCACCTCGACCAGGGACTGGAGGAGGTTCACCAGGAAGTCGCCCCGGCGGATGTGGGCCAGTTCGTGGGCCAGCACGGCTTCCAGCTGGGCGGGGGCCAGGCCGGTGAGGGCGCAGGCGGGCAGGAGGATGATGGGGCGCAGCCAGCCCAGGGCGGTGGGCACCTCCACGGCGGCGGACTGGAGGAGGCGCACGGTGCGGGAGAGCCTCAGCTCCCGGCAGAGCCGCGACAGCACCAGGTGCCACTCGGCGGGGACGGGCGAGGAGTTGCGGCGGCGCAGGCGCTGGACGCGGATCCAGCTGCCGAGGAACCGGGTGGACAGCAGGAGCACGCCCAGGGCCCAGGTGCCCAGCAGCCAGGGCAGGGCCGCGTCCAGGGCGGCTTTCATCCGCAGGGGCAGAGGCGCCTCCCCCGCCGGCTCGCCGGTCAGGGCCGCCACGGTGAGGGAGAGGGGCTCGGCTGGGGCGGGGGCCTGTCGCTGGAGAAGCAGGAAGGTGACCACCGGCGCCGCCGCCATCAGCAGGAGGAGGGCGCAGGCGGCGCCATAGCGGGCCTTGGCGCTGGCCCCTCGGAGCAGGGCCAGCAGCAGCCAGGCCAGCAGGCCCAGGGCGGCACCCTGCCACAGGAAGTGGAGGAGGCTCCAGCCCAGGTTCCGGGCCCAGGGTTCGCGGACAAGCGACAGCAGCGGGTCCATCGGAAAAGGATTCATCGCTTCCCTCCTTCCGCCTGGTCGAGCATCTTCCGGATCTCCGCCAGCTCCTCGCGGCTGGCCTTGCGGGTGGCCAGGGCCTGCATGACCAGGTTCAGGGACGAGCCCCCGAAGGCCTTGTCCAGCAGGTCGTCGAGCATGGTCCGCTGAGTCTGGACCTGGGTCTGGGTGGCCGAGAAGACATGGGTGCGGTCCGTGACGTCCCGCTGCACCAGACCCTTCTCATGCATGATCTGCAGCATCTTCAGCGCGGTGGTGTAGCCCAGTTCCCGCTCGGCCGACAGCACCTCGTAGACCTGCCGCACGGTGCTCGGTCCCCGCTCCCAGAGCACCCGCAGGATGGCGAGCTCGGCATCGGTGGGGCGGGGGAAAGGCTGCATGGGATAGGGCTCCAAGGGAGGGATGCCCCCAAGATACGACAAGTTTCGTAGCGAGCAACGAAAATCTTCGTAGCCTGTCGGGGCCCGTGGATCAGCCCCGTCTCAGCGTGAGGATGGCGATCTCGGGGGGGGCGCCGATGCGGAGGGGCAGGCCGACGACCCCCAGGCCCCGGCTCACGTAGAGCAGGTCTTCCCCCTCGCGGTACAGGCCCCCGGTGCGGGGACCAAGGAGGTGGGCGCTGCTGATGCCCGGGATGGGATTGATCTGGCCGCCGTGGGTGTGGCCCGAGAGGGTGAGCTTGGCCCCCGCCTCCAGGGCCTTCTCCCACTCGCTGGGCCGGTGGTTGAGGCAGAGGCGGAACGCATCGGCGGGCACGTCGCGGGCGGCTTCCGCGGGCCGTGGACCGGGGCCGAAGACCATGCGGCGGAAGCGGCCATTCCGCGCCATGGGGTCCTGCAGGCCCATGATGGCCAGGGTGTCGCCTCCGCGCCGGACCATGGCCGAGGTGTTCTCGAGGCACCGGATGCCGGCGGCCTCCAGGTCCCGCCAGATGGGGCGCGGATCATCGAAGTAGTCGTGGTTGCCCAGCACGGCGAAGGTGCCGAGGGGCGCGGCGAAGTCCCGGAAGGCTTCGAGGAGCGGGGCCAGCTCCTCCGGGCGGCTGTCCACCAGGTCACCCGTGAAGAGGAGCAGGTCGGGGCGTTCCCGGGCCGCCGCCTCGCGCCACCGGCGCAGGACCTCCGGTCCCACCAGGGGCCCGGAGTGGAGGTCGCTGAGGTGGGCTAGGCGGAGGCCGTCCAGGCCGGGAGGCAGGTCCTTGAACGCCAGGTCGCGCCGGGTGATGCTCGGCCCCCCGTAGGCCTCCCGGGACCCGACGGCGCCGAAGGTCACGGCCGCGCCGGTGCTGGCGAGGGCGGCGGTTCTCAGGAAGGTCCGGCGCCCGGGGTCCACGGCCTCGCCGACCGGCTCAGGCTCGTTCCGCTGCCAGAGATGCCAGAGCCCTTCGGCCGTCATGCCGGCCAGCAGGTGCAGCACCGTGAAGGCCTGGAAGTAGAACCCGCCCCGGGCCATGGCGCGCAGCAGCGGCAGGGCGCCCGGACCTCCGAGTCCCAGGATCCGGAGTCCCGCGAAGAGGATCAGGGGGACGTGGAGGAGGACGAGGACCCAGGGCAGCATGCGGTAGTACCGCCCCGGCAGCTCCAGGCGCAGGAGGCGCAGGTGCAGCCACTGGACCAGGAAGATGAGGACGAGGCCGATGAGGAAGAGCATTCAAGGTTCCAGGGAAGGGATCACGGCCGCACGATCACGCTGAGGGTTCCCACAGTACGGCCCTTCATGGCGCCGTCCAAGGGCCGGTGGAGGCCCAGGGTGAAGGAGAGGTTTCCCGCCAGGCGCCGCAGCACATCCTGAGGCAGGCCCAGGTTGCGGCTGTCCAGTTCGAGGCCCGCCACCCGCTGCGCCGTGGGCCGGGGCGCGGGATCCTGCCAGACCGCCGTGTGCTCGACATAGGCCTGGAGGAGGCCCAGGCGCCAGTCGCCCCGCAGGCGCTGGAGGCGGTTGCCCGTGGCGGTGTAGGCGGGGAGGGCCGCCTGGACCACCCGGTTGGCGTCCAGCGAGGCGGGCAGCAGGGAGGTGGCCACGCCTCCCTGGTGGAAGTGATCCAGGGCGGTGGGTTCGCCTCCGATGCGGCCTTCCTCCAGCCGGATCGTGAGCGGGGACCAGGGATTGATCCACCCCAGAGTCAGCGAGGCGCGGGCCAGGCTCCAGGCGTGGCCGTCGGTGCGGCCCTGCTGCCCCCGGGCGGCCAGGTCGGCGCGGAGGCCCTGCCCGTCGCGGCTCCAGAAGCTGCCGAGGTCGGCCACCGCCCCCCAGAGCGCGCGGTGGAGCGCGGCCCCGTCCACGGGTTCCACCCGCTCGAAGGCCACGACCGGCCGGAGGTGCGACCAGGGGCGGCCCAGGTCCGCCCATGCGAAGGCCCACTCCAGGCCGCGCCGCTCCCGGTCGAAGCCGGCCACCGGGGCGAAGCGCTGGCTCGAGGGGCGCTCCAGGATGGAGAAGGCCTGCAGGGAAGGCGCCCAGCGCCAGCCCCGCCAGGTGGCGCCGGCCATGCCGCCGCGCGGCCCCGCGCCGTCGCCGAGGCCCGCCAGGACCTGCCAGTTCAGGCGGCCGAGGATGTCGTTGCCGCCGGCGCCGAGCTGGGCGCTGAGGCCCGAGGGCGTGGCGCTGTACCCGGCCAGGGTGAAGGTGTCATGGCTGTCCCCGATCCGATACGGGTGGGGTTCCACGGCCACCGGTGCCGGCAGGGGGCTGGGTTCGTCGGGTTTCGGAAGGATCTGGTCCTTCACGAGGGGGGCGGGATCGCTCGGCAGGGGCCTGGTCTCGAGGGGCGGTTGCGCGGTGTCGAGGCGGCGGATCTGGACGCCCGAGGCGCTGAGCTGGGTGTAGTAGATCCACTTGCCGTCGGGCGTGATGACGGGGTTCCAGGCGGCGGCCAGGGTGCGGGTGAGGGGCCGGCCCTGACCATCGAGCAGGTTCCAGATGCCGTCCACCTCCTTCCAGGTGGGTCGGCCCGGTGCCTCGGACCGGGCGGGCGGAGGCACCGGAGCCGGGCCGGGCCCGACGGCCCACTCCCGCGGCCGCGGTTTCAGGACGCCTTCGCCGTCGGGCAGGCGCAGTTGGAAGGCGATGTGGCCGGGAGCCGTCCACCGCGGCTTCCAGGGCAGGGCCCCGTCGATCGATCCCAGGCGGTGGGCCGGCGGCAGGACGGGGGCGAGGGGAGTGTGGTCGGCGGGCTCCCCGGGTTCGGCCTTGGCCGGCTTGGGGGCCGCGTTCAGGTCCCAGACGTAGAGGCCAGGCTTCCGGGGACCTTGCACATTGGCCAGGAGCTGCGTGCCATCCGGGCTCAGGGCCAGATCCGAGGCCCAGCCCGGGAGCTGGGTGACCAGATCGCCCTCACGGAGCCCCTCGGTGCGCGCGCGGCGCTCCAGTTCCAGGGCCGTGTGGGTCAGCTCCGCGCAGTAGCGCTGGTAGCCGTCTTTGGGGCCGAAGCCGAAGGTGGCCTTGAAGGCGTCGTTGAACTTGCGCTTGCCCGCAAGGCGGAGCCATAGGGTCTGGAGGATCTTCGGATCACCGGACCTGGCCTCCAGCCACTCCAGGTAGGCGCTGCCGCCCAGGTAGGCCATGCTGCCGCCGAGGAAGCCGCCCGTGCCATTCAGGGCCTCGTAGGTGGGCAGCTTGCCTTCGAGGGCCCACTGGCGCAGCACGGCCGCGCGGAAGGCGCTGTGCGGGCGGCCGCTGCCTGTGAGCCGGCCCTCGATGACCGTGGCGTAGCCCTCCGTGACCCAGCGGGGCGACTTCTCCGCGAGGGGCCCCAGCGCCGCGGTCCAGCGGCGCCACAGGCTCGGTTTCCGGGCGGGGCGCAGCAGGTGGTGCATGTGGCCCAGCTCGTGGGCCACCAGCAGCTCGGCCCAGCCGTGGTGGTGGCCGATGACGGAATCGGGCTCGGGTTCCGTCTTCCACAGCACCACATGGGGCCGCTGAAGGATGGGGAGGGCCTGGCCGTTGGACTCCATGACGGGGTCCAGGATCAGGATGTCGATGGGCTTGCCGGGTTTCTCGTAGGCATAGCCGACCAGCCCGAGGTACTGGGCGTGGATGCCCTCGACGCGCCCCGCCACCTCGCGCCCGAAAGCCTCGAAGGCCGCCGGGCAGTGGATGCGGTAGTGGGCCGTGGTGAAGGTGAGCCAGGGCGCGTCCGGGGCCTGGACTCGCGGCGGAGCCGCCTGGACCAGGGCTGGGAGGAAGGCCAGGACGGGCAACAGGGATCGGGAGCGCATGCCCCAGTGTGAACCCAGGCGGTGACGGAAATCATTTTTTGAGAACCCATCTCAAAAAGGGTCTTGAAATTCATGGTTATAAATATGAGACTCATTCTCATGTTTGTGAGTGGCCTCCCCTTCCTCCTGGTCCCCGCCGTGGCAATGGTCCAGGTCGCCGTGCCCACCCAGGACCGGCGGGTGCTGGCCATGGGAACGGAGCTGCGGGTACATCTCGAGGGTCCCGGTGACCTGGTCCGGGCCTCCGAAGCGGCCCTGGCCGAAGCCACCCGCATCGAAGCGGCCTGCTCGACCTGGAATCCGGTCTCGTCCTGGAGCCGCCTGAACGCCGCCCAGGGGCGCCCCGTGGCCCTCGACCGCGAGTGGCTCGACCTCCTGGACCAGATGAAGGCCTGGCAATTCAGGACGGACGGGGCCTTCGATCCGGCCCTCATGGCCCTGATGCGGGCCTGGGGCATCCGGGAAGGAGGGAAGCTCCCCGATCCCCAGGCCCTGGCGGCAGCCCGCCGGTCCTCGGGAGCCCGATTGCTGATCACGGACGCGGCCGCAGGCACCGCCCGCCTGACCCAGCCCGACGCGGGGGTGGAGGAGGGCGGCTTCCTCAAGGGCTATGCCCTGGACCGCATGCGCCGGGCGGCCGCGGTGCCGGCGGGGATCCTCGACTTCGGCGGCCAGCTGCTGGCCTGGGGCCGCCCGGTATCCGCCTCGGTGGCGGATCCCCTGGATCGCGAGCGCCCCCGGATCACCGTCGTCTTGCGTGACGCCTCCCTCTCCGGCAGCGGCACCTCCGAGCGGGGGCGCCACATCCTCGATCCCCGCACGGGCGAACCCTGCCCGGCCTGGGGCAGCACGGCCGTGGTGGCCGCGGACGCCCTCACCGCCGACGTGCTTTCCACGGCCCTCTATGTGCTGGGCCCTGACGCGGGTCCCGCCTGGGCCGAGCGCCAGGGCGTGGCCGCCGCCTTCCTTCTCCACGACGGAACGGTCCGGATGAGTCCGGCCTTCCGCTCCCTCCACCCCACCCTGATCCCTCGGGAGTCCCGATGAAGTCCCTCCTCACCCCCCTCATGTGCGCCCTGCTGGCCGCACCTGCCTTCGCCCAGGAGAAGCCGGACACGGACAAGCGGATCGCCGATCTCGAGCGCCGCCTGGACGCCATGTCCCGGGAGCTGGAGACCCAGAAGGCGGGGGCCACCATGCCTGCCGCCACCGAAGAAGGCCGCTTCGGCCTGGCCCCCAGCGCCAGCAAGGTCTACGCGGTGTCCTCGGGCCTCAGCATCGGCGGCTACGGCGAGTTCCTCTATCAGTCGCTCGATTCCAAGCTGCAGGACGGGTCGAAGGCCCCCCGGGAGAACAGCCTCGACGCGCTGCGCCTCGTCCTCTACACGGGCTACAAGTTCAACGAGCACATCGTCTTCAACTCCGAGATCGAGTTCGAACATGGCGGCTACTCGGACGAGTCCACCGGCGGCGAGGCCAAGGTCGAGTTCGCCTACCTGGACTTCCTGATCAACAAGGCCTTCAATGTGCGGGCCGGCATGATGCTCCTGCCCGTGGGCTTCATCAACGAGCTGCACGAGCCCCCGGCCTTCCTGGGTTCCCAGCGCCCCCTGGTGGAGCGCCGCATCATCCCCAGCACCTGGCACGAGAACGGGGTCGGTCTCCACGGCGAGCTGGCCGGGAACCTCAGCTACCGCCTGTACCTGGTGAACGGCATGGACGCCAACCCCGATGCCGGCAACGGCCATGAGGGCTTCACCGGCGCGAGCATCAAGGGCGGGCGCCAGTTCGGCAAGGAGACCAAGGCCAACAGCCTGGCCTGGACCGGCCGCCTGGACTGGGCGCCCATCCCCGGCACCACCCTCGGCTTCAGCTTCTACCGCGGCAACTCCAACCCCGAGGATGGGGCCGAGCCGCTCATCACGGCCCTGTGGGACATCCACGCCGAGTACCGCGCCGGCGGCCTGCAGCTGCGGGGTCTCTTCTCCCGCATCACCAACTCCGAGGCGGGCGTGGCAGCCCTGCCGATCACCGGCGAGGGATTCCAGACCGGCACGCGCCAGTTCGGCGGCTACCTGGAGGCTGGCTACGACGTGCTTCGCGGATCCGGGCGGCAGGCCCTCATCCCCTTCGTCCGCTACGAGCGCCTGAACTCCCAGCAGCGGGTGGTGCCGGGCGTGACCCCCGACCTCGCCAACGACGTGACGGTGAAGACCGTGGGCGTGAGTTACAAGCCCATCCCCAACGTCGCCGTGAAGGCGGACTGGAACCAGATCGAGAACCGCGCCGAGACCGGCCGCGACCAGTTCAATGTCGGCCTCGGGTTCTACTTCTAGACCCTGGTCCCCGCGCCATCCCACCGCCCGGAGGCTCCCATGATCCGCGTCCTCGCCCCCCTCGCCTTCTCCCTGCCGCTCTTCGCGGCCCTGCCCACCACGCAGGAGGCCCTGGCCCTGGCCTTCCCGGGGGCCCAGTTCACCCGCCGGGAGTTCGTGCTCAGCGAGGCCCAGGCCGGGCGGGCGAAGGCGCTGGCCCAGGTGGAGGTGCCAGGGCGCTGGCTGGTGGCCTACGAGGCGCGGAAGAGCGGAACCCTCGTGGGTGTCGGCTTCTTCGACACCCACCGGGTCCGCACCCTGAACGAGACCCTGCTGGTGGCCCTCTCGCCCGGCGGCCGCGTTCTCCGCGTGGAGGCCGTGGCCTTCCACGAGCCGGCCGAGTACATGGCGAAGGAGGCCTGGGTGAAGCAGTTCGAGGGGAAGGTCCTCGACCCCCAGCTCACCCTCAAGGGCGCCATCCGGCCCCTCTCGGGTGCCACGCTCACCGCGAACGCCATGACGGACGCGGCTCGCCGCTGCCTGGCCCTGCACCAGGTGCTGTACCGGGAGGCGAAATGAGCCCCCTCGAACGCTGGAGTCTGCACCTGGCGGCCCTGCTCACCGCCGGCACCGGGTTGATGGATGGCCTCCTGCGCTGGTTCGGCGTGCGGGCCGGCGAGTTCGGTCCCGAGCCCCACCCCTGGCTGCCGGCGGCCCAGCACCTCCATGTGCTCACGGCGCCCCTGCTCCTCTTCGCCCTGGGCATGGCCGTGCGCGGCCACCTCCAGGTCAAGCTGAAGAAGGGGCCCGAAGGCCGCCGGACCGGCCTGGGCGCCGCCTTCCTCATCGCCCCCATGGTGCTGTCGGGTTATGGCGTGCAGGTGGTCACCAGCCCCGCCTGGCGCACGGCCTTCAGCTGGGCCCACGGCCTCGGCGCCGGGCTGTTCCTGCTGGCCTACCTGGGGCACCTCTTCATCCCCCACGCCCAGCCGGTGCCCCGGACCCTGGCCGAGTCGCGGCAGAGCTGACAGCTGGCAGCCGATAGCTGATAGCTTTCTAGGCCATGGCCAAGATCCGCGTGCTCCCCGACCAGGTCGCGAACCAGATCGCGGCGGGGGAGGTCGTCGAGCGGCCCAGCTCGGTGCTCAAGGAGCTGGTGGAGAACGCCCTCGACGCCGGTGCCCGCCGCATCGAAGTGGCCTGGGAAGAGGGCGGCAAGCGCCTGCTGGAGGTCGCGGATGACGGCTCCGGCATGGCCCGGGATGACCTCTACCTGGCCCTGGAGCGCCACGCCACCAGCAAGGTGCGGACGGCGGAGGACCTGGGACGTCTGGCCTCCTTCGGCTTCCGGGGGGAGGCTCTGCCCAGCATCGCCAGCGTGAGCCGCTTCGACCTGACCAGTGCGGAAACCGAGGGCGCGGGCCACCGTCTGCGCTGCGAGTTCGGCATCATCCGGGAGGTCACGCCCGCGCCGCGCAGCCGGGGCACCACGGTCACGGTGCGGGACCTCTTCGCCCAGCTCCCGGCGCGGCGGCGCTTCCTGAAGTCCACCGACACCGAACACGCCCAGCTCTGGGGGGCCGTGGCACGGCTGGCCCTGAGTTCGCCGGGCGTGCACTGGACCATCCGCCCCGACCGCGGCGCGCCCCTGGTGCTGCCGCCGGTGGAGGACGCGGGCCAGCGGCTGGGGCCGCTGCTCGGTGAGAAGCTGACGCGCCTGGTGCCCTTCGTGAACGGGGAGCTCCCCTGGCGCCTGCGGGGCTTCGTCTCACCGCCGGACCTCAGCTTCCGCGACCGCAACCACCTCTACCTCTTCGTGAACGGCCGGGCCGTGCGGGACCGCCTGCTGCTGGCGGCACTCTCCGAGGCCTGGTCCGGCACCTTCGCCAAGGGTTCGTATCCCGCGGCGGTGCTCTTCCTGGAGCTGCCCCCCGAGGCCGTGGACGTGAACGTCCATCCGACGAAGGCCGAGGTGCGCTTCCGGGAGCCCCAGCGCATCTTCGCCTGGGTGCGGGGCGGGGCCGAGGAGGCCTGGGCGAAGCTCCGCGGGGGTCTGGCCTCGGTGCTGGAGCTGCCACCGAAGCCGCTGGAGGCGGAGCTCGAGCTGGACCCCTCCCGGCGTGCCGCGGCCCAGCACCCCCGCCTCTGGTCCGACCATTCCGGCGGGGCCCTGGGCGCTTACCGGACGCTCGACGAGACCTTCACGACCCGGCCCCTGGAGACGGTCTACGCCTACGAGCCCATGTCCTCGGGAGTCTCGGAGCCGCTGGATCCCGGCGGGGTCATCCGCTACCTGGGGAGCTTCCAGCAGACCTATCTGCTGGCGGAGATCGAGGGGGACCGGGGGCCAGAACTCTGGATCGTGGACCAGCATGTGGCCCACGAGCGGGTGCTCTTCGAGCGGCTCTTCCTGCGCCGCCACGCCCCCGCCATCCAGCCCCTGATGCCGCCCCAGGTGGTGCAGATCGGGCCCGAGGCCCTGGCGCGGCTGTCCCCCTTCCTGTCCGAGCTGGAGGCGGCCGGGGTGGAGGCGGACCCCTTCGGAGAGGGCGCCCTGGTGGTGCGCGGCCTGCCGGACTTCCTGGCGGACCGGGATCCCCAGACCCTGCTGGAGGACCTGCTGGCCCGGCTCGAGCGCGAGGGCCGGGTGGATCTCGACACCTTCCGCCGCGACCTCAATGCGGAGCTGGCCTGCCGCGCCGCCATCAAGAAGCACCACGCCCTGCCGCCGGATCTGGCCCTGGGCCTCATCCGGGACCTGCTGGCCTGCGAGGTGCCCAACACGTGTCCCCACGGCCGCCCCATCCTCAAAAAGTTGACTCTGGACGACCTGGAACGCAGCTTCGGACGGCGGCTCTAGCCCAATCGGCGGCCTACCACTCGCGCAAGCGCTCGTGGGCGGGGCCCCGTCCCCACGACCGCCCCATCCTCAAGAAGCTCAGCCTCGAGGACCTGGAGCGGAGTTCCGGACGGCGGCTATAGCGGGCGGATCCTCGGCCTCGGCGGTCCGGTGCCGCTCCGCGATCAGGTCGAGGCCCAGCCGCTTGGCGGTCGCGTAGAGGGCGGGTCGCGCGAGGCCGAGGGTCTGGGCGGCCTCGGCCATGCGGAAATCGCAGGCCTGGAGGGTCTCCAGCAGGAGCCGCCGCTGGAAGACCCGGGTGGCGTCCTCCCAGGTCCGCGCCTGGAAGAGGGGAGCCTCCAGTTCCGGCAGGTGGGCGGCCCTCAGGACGCCGTGGTCGCAGCGCAGGATGGCCCGCTCCAGGGCATGGAGCAGCTCGCGGACATTTCCGGGCCAGGCCAGACGGGCCAGCGCCTGGGGCAGGCCGGGGGCCAGGGCGGGCACGGGGCGCTTCGCCGCCTCGGCCGCCTTCACGACCAGGCGGGGCACGAGGAAGGGGAATTCGTGGCGGCGGGCCGACAGCGGCGGCAGCCGCAGCACCGCACCCTGGAGGCGGAAGAGCAGGTCCCGCCGGAAGGTTCCGGCCGCAGCCAGCTCCTCCAGGGGCCGGTGCGTGGCGGCGGCGAAGCGCACATCCACCCGGATGGCCTGGTCCGAGCCCACGCGGCGGATCTCCCGTTCCTGGAGCACCCGCAGCAGCAGGGATTGGAGGCGCGGGGAGAGATCCGCCACCTCGTCCAGGAACAGGGTGCCGCCCCGGGCGGCCTCGATGGCTCCGCGGCGCTCGCGGTCGGCGCCCGTGAAGGCGCCCTTCATGTGGCCGAAGAGCTCTGATTCCAGCAGCCCCTCGGCGAAGGCGGAACAGTTCACCGCCACCAGGGCGCCGGACCGTCCCGAGCGGCGGTGGAGTTCCCGCGCCGCCAACTCCTTGCCGGTGCCCGTGGCGCCGAGGATCAGCACGGGCAGGCCCGAGGGGGCCACGCGGTCGAGTTCGCGCAGGACGGACGCCATCGGCTCGCTGCCGTCCGTCAGGAGCAGGTCCCCGGGTTCGATGGGCTGCGGGGGCCGGGTCTCCTGGAGCCGGGCCAGCCAGGGGGCCAGCAGCAGGGGCTCGAGGGGGGCCTCGGGCAGGGCGTCGGGGGCCTGGGCGAGCAGGGCGGCCCCCACGGGACACCCTTCCCAGGCGAGGGCGTGGCCCTGCCAGATCCAGCTGCCGTGGGGAAAAGGGGCCAGGGAGCCATCCCGGGCCAGGCGGCTGAGGGCCCCCTCCGGCGCGGGGTCCCCAGCGCCCAGGGTGCGGAACCCTCCGCCCTCGCCCCAGACCAGCCAGGTGGGAGTCGTCCGCCCGGCCAGCCAGCGCTCCAGCAGGGCCGTGGGCGTCGGGGCCGGGGCGCCTTCCGCTGTGGGCCAGAGGGCGGCCAGGCGCCGCTGGTGGCGGGGCGAGCAGGCGCGGTCGGCAATGGCCTGGAGGGCCAGCAGGGCTTCGGCCCGGCGGAGGTCGGGCCTCCGCTCCAGCACCTGCAGCCCGGATTCGAGGCACAGGACCTGGGAGGGGCAGGCCCGCCAGGCCTCCCAGAAGCGCCCGGGGTCGCCGGTGCCGCGAAAGAGGCGGTGGGTCTCCCAGCTGAGGCGGGTCTCGGGGTCCGCGCCGGGCGGGGGGTCCTCCGTCAGGGGACCGAGCGCCGCTTCCAGGAACCGCGCGTAGGGATGCTCCCGGACATGCACCAGCCCGGCCCGCACCAGGTCCCAGCGCTCCTGGCCCGCGCCGTGCATGGCCAGCAGGCCCCAGGCCTGGGGGAAGTCCGGGTGGTCCGCCACCAGGCGCTGGATCTCGACCAGGGAAGCCTCCGGTTCGAGGATCACTTCCTTCAGGTGGGCCTCCTCCAGGTCCTTCCAGGGCTGGGGGAGGGATCCACGCAGGGCCGACCAGCGGGTATGGGCCGCGAGGTCGGCCCACTTGAGGGCCAGGTAGGCGGCGTTGGAGGCCGCCCGCTCCGCCCAGGCCGGGGCCCCGAGCCGCGTGAAGTGGGCGTGGGCCAGGGTGAAGGCGCGGAGGGAGGTCTCGGGCTCGCAGGCCCGGTCCGCCCGCAGCCCCTCGGCCATCCAGTGGAAGGGATCCGCGCAGGGATGCGCGCCACCGCCCCTGGGTGGGTAGCCGTCGGCCTCGGCTGCGGCCTCGCCGCCCCAGCGCATGCGGAGCCGGTCCCAGGTAGGGTGGCCCGAGGGCGGCGGCGGGGGAGGCCGGTGGAGGCGTTCGCGGAAATCGGCCTCCAGGCTGTCCCGCCAGCCCGGTGGCTGGTCCGGGGCCAGCTCCATGCGCAGGAGTGCGGCCGAAGGCGGGTCGGGGACCTCGCCGGCCCCCAGGCCGCCGGGCCCGAGCGGGGCCAGGCCCGGCGGGCAGGCTCCGAAGCCCCGCCCCCAGGCCCGCAGGCGGGGGTCCAGCATCCACCGCCCATCCGGCAGGGCCGCCAGCCAGGGCGCTTCCGCGTGGGCGGCGAGGGCCTCGGGCAGGCGCTCCAGCACCAGGGGCTGCGCGTGGGCCTGGAGGAGGGGCCAGGGCAGGGCCGGATCCAGGGGGCCTTCGGGCAGGAGGCGGCCCTCCGCATCCTGGCTCCGCAGCAGGAAGGCCCACCAGTCCGGCGGCAGGTGGCGGAGGGCGGCAGGCACCAGCACTTCCAGGAAGGGCGGCAGGTGCAGGGCGCCCCCGTCATCGACGGCCCCCAGCAGGGCGATCCAGCGCTGGCGCCGGGGAAGATCCAGCGCCACGGAGCCCGCGGCCATCCAGGGCCTGCCATCCCCTTCGAGCAGGGCTTCCCAGGCCCAGGCCAGCAGCTCGCTCTCCCGGGGGCCGCGCTGGGCCGCGGGCACGGCCGCACTGCCGTGCCGGAGCAGGGCCACCCAGGCCGGGTCGGGACGGGGGCTGAAGGCCGTGGGGGGTGCGTCCACCTGGGGGCCCAGCGGCCTCCGGGCGCTCTGGGCCAGACGCGGCCAATGCCCCTCCCGCCCGCCCAGCAGCCAGGCCTGGGCGATGGCAGGTAGGGCCCAGAGGGGGTCGCCCCAGCGCCGGCCCCGATCCAGACCCCAGGGGGCTTTCCAGTGGCCGAGCCAGGCGGCCCTCAGCACCCCAGCATCCCGCGCCAGACATCCCAGAACTGGGGGAAGGTCTTGGCCACGCAGTGGGGATCGCGGACCTCGCCTCCGCACCTCAGGCCGCCCACGGCGGCGGCGAAGGCCATGCGGTGGTCGTTCCGAGGGTCGAAGGCCGGCCGCGGCCCGGGCGGAGGCCCGGGCGTCACGCGCAGCGTGTGGTCGCCGATCACCTCGGCGGCGCCGCCCAGCCAGCGGACCAGTTCCGCCGAGGCGTCGAGCCGATCGCACTCCTTCAGGGGCAGGGTGTGGAGGCCCCGCAGCTCGGACGGCGCCGGGGCCAGCGCGGCCAGGGCCGCCAGCACCGGACCCAGATCCGGACAGTCCGTGAGGTCGGCGTCCAGCCCCCGGGCCAGGGGGCCGGACAGCTCCAACGCCTGGGAGTCGAGCCACTGGGCGCGGCAGCCCGCCGCCTCCAGGATGGCCACCATGGCGCGGTCGCCCTGGGCGTCCGCCGGGTCGAGGGGCTCCAGGCGCAGGCTGCGACCCGTGGCGGCGGCGGCGGCGAGGAAGGCGGCGGCGCCGCTCCAATCGCCGGGCAGGTCGAGGGTCCGCGCGCCCAGGGCGCCGCCGGGGATGTTCCACTGGCCGGGTTCCAGGCGGGCCTCACAGCCGAACCGCTGGAGCCACTGGGTGGTGAGGACGAGGTAGCTGGGGCTCGCCACCTCGGTCCAGCGCAGGGTGCCGCCTCCGGGCAGCGCTGCCGCGGTCAGGGCCAGGCCCGTGAGGAACTGGCTGCTGAGACGGGCGTCCACCGTCAGATCCAGACGCTCCGGGAGCTGGGGGGCGGGCCTCAGCCAGGCGCCCTGGCGATCCGGCTCCCAGGCTGCCCCCAGGGCCTCCAGGGGGGCCAGCAGCGGTCCCAGAGGCCGCTCGAAGAGCCGGGGATCGCCCTCCAGCCGGACGGGGCCCTCGGCCTTCAGGGCCAGCCAGGGCAGGAGGAAGCGGAGGGTGGTGCCGGAGGCGCCAAGCCAGAGCGGACCCGAGGCCCGCGGGCGCCTGCCCCCTTCGATGACCCACACGCCGTCCTGCTCCTGGAGGCCAAGTCCCAGGTCAGTCAGGGCCCTCCGCATCCAGCGGGTGTCTTCCGCCTCCAGGCCGCCCTGGAAGCGGCTGGTTCCGGGCGCCAGGGCGGCCAGCAGGAGGGCCCGGTTGGTGACGGACTTCGAGCCGGGCACCCGGATCGGATGCAGCGCCCTCCCCCGGGGAAGGCGGTTGTCTTCGGGAAGTGACAGGAGCATATGGCAGGGTGCCGCGCCCGGCGCCCCGCCGCAAGCCCCACCGGCGCCTGGGCTAGCCGATGTTCTCGAAGATGGGCTTGGAGACGCGCTTGTTCGTCTCCTTGGTCCACTGGTAGGTGCCGTAGAAGTCGATGGTGCGCTTGAAGCGCAGAGTGATGGTGCAGGTGCCGGCCTCGCCGGTGCCGGTCTTGGTGACGCGGATGGCGTTCTTGTCCGCGAGCACCTCTGGGATCTGCAGCTCCCGGGCCTTGTCCCGGACTTCCCGCTCGATGGTCTCGATGGGTTTCTTGGCGGCGCTGCTGGCGATGAAGTCGCAGGCGTCCACCAGCTCGCTGTCGGCGTAGTAGACGGGAATGGCCTTGTAGCCCGCGGCGGCCAGAGCGCCGAAGACGAGCAGAGAGACGATGCAGCCGAGCTTGCCTTCACCGCGCTGGTGGCTCATGGGTGATACCTCCATCTACTTCAGGTCTTCAAGGGCCTGTCGGGCCAGCGGGCCGACCAGGGGGCCGTCTGGGCCGAGCAGGGTTGCCTGAGGATACTTCAGTGCCTGCCGGAATGCCTGCGTCGCTTCAGCCTGGTAGGCGCTCCCCAGGCGCAGGAAACAGAGGCCCGTGTGGTAGTCCAGGGTGCCCTGGCTCACGCCGCTCACGGTGCTGAGCCGGGCGTCCCGCAGCTGCTCGATGGCCTTGTCGTACTTGCGGAAGTGCATGAGCCCGAGGCCCAGGTTCAGCCGGATGAGGTTGGCCTCGTCGCCCTTGGCGCCGGCGTACAGGAGGCGCAGGTGGGCCAGGACGGCGGGATAGCAGAGGTTCGAGGCGCCGAGGGGGATCTCCAGGGCCTCGGTCTGGACCGGCAGGGTCACGGCCGCCCCGCCCTGGCTGAGGGCGACGGATCCCCTGGCACCTTCGAGCACGCGGCGGAGGGCCTGAATGGAGGGCAGCGGCTTGCCGTCGGCCTGGGTGAGCGCCTTGCCGACCTGGAGGCCGGCCTTCTGGGCGGCCTCGGAGGCGGAGAGCACCCACGGGCCGGGTTCGCCGGGAACCTCGAGGAGGGACAGTCCCAGCCCCGGTTCGTGGAGGGCGGGAACGGCATTGAGGCGCGCGGCCAGAGCCCCCAGCGGGTCCTCTTCCAGGGGTTTGACCAGCAACCGCTCCTCCTCCCCCTCAAGCGTGGCCACCAGCAGTTCGACCTGGTGGACCACCTTGGCGGGCACCGGGGTGGCCAGCAGGATGAGCTCTGCCTCCCGGGAGGCCTTCACCCGCGCGAGGGCCTCTCGGGGCGCCTCACCGGGGCGGGCGGGCAGGAAGGCCACCTGCTGGAGCCGGTCGCCGAGACCCTCGAGGAGGGAGAGCAGCCGGGCCCGGCCCGTGAAGTCGGTCTCGCCTTCCAGGCCCAGGAAGGCCAGGCGGGGCTTGGGGCGGGCATCCACCGTCAGGGCCTTGCCCTCCTCCACGGTGATGCGCTTGGAGAACCCGCCTGCGGGGAAGCGGACCAGCAGATCGTACGGACCCGAGCAGACCGGCAGCTGGGCCACGGGCAGGGGGCCCTGGCTCTGGCCCGAGAGGAAGAGCTCGCCGCCGGGCCAGGCTGAACCGACGGACAGGGTGCCCTTGGAATCGTCGAGGCGGATGGGCTCCAGCGTGTGGTCCGCCCAGGGCGTGGCCAGGTTCGCCTCCATCTCGAGCACCTTGGTGCGATGGCAGGGGGCGCGGAGTTCGAGCTGATGGGGCCCCGCGGCCAGTTCGCTGATCACGAAGGCCTCGGAGAGATCCTCCGGGCGCAGCCCCAGGGGCACGGCCAGGGCCGCCGCCTCGGCTCCCGCCTGACCCTTGGTGCGGCCCAGGCTCCGGCCATCCACCAGGACTTCGGCTCCGCTGGGTTGCACATAGAGGGTGACGGTGGAGGACACGCGCGTGAGCTTGAAGTCCGCGGTCCGGCCCTCTCCGGAGGCCAGGTCGAGGCTCAATTCCACCGAGGCATAGCCCGGGCGGCTGTAGGCCAGTTTGTGCGAACCGAAGGGAAGGAACCGGCGGCCCAGGGGCGGACCGGGGCGGCCGTCCACGGAGAGCGTCCCTCCTTCGGGCGAGTAGCTGAACTTCACCGGGGCGTACTTCTCCGCCTTCAGGCGGTCGAAGAGGGTCGTCAAGCGCTGGGAGGTGAGCGTGCGGTCCACCTCGAAATCCGGATCCAGATCGATGAGGGCCTGGAGGCGCCCCTGGGCCCTCGGCTTGGTCTGCGCATGCCGGTCGTCCAGCACCGCCAGCCAGTTGTAGCTTTCGCACAGCACCTGGGACCAGGCGGGGTCCAGCGTGGCGGCCCTGGGGGCCAGGACGCCGACCACCTGCTCGAAGCGGGCGGTCGCGCCTTCGCGGTCGCCCTGGGTGGCCCAGAGGGCCTTGGCCTGGAGGAAGGTGTCCTTGACGGTCGCATCCTGGGCCCCGAGGCCCAGGCCCAACAGGAACAGGAAGGGGAGGAATCGGCGGATGCGCATGTCAGTTCAACCGGTACAGAAGGTCGTTGCGGCGGTCGCAGAGGATGAGACCACCCGCGTGATCCATGGCAAGGGAGGTGATGCGGCCGCTGATGCCCAGGCTCTTGAAGGTGGCCTGGCGGAGCACGGCGCCCTGGGGGCCGAAGATCACCACGCCCTCGCCGAAGTCGCCCCCCTCGACCAGGGCGGCCACCTGTCCGGCGCCGTCCGAAGCCAGGGCGACCACATACCGGAAGGTGGCCGGAAGGTCCTTGCCATAGGGGACCACCGTGCGGGGCTGGCCGTCGGCATCCAGGAAGAGCAGCTTGCGGTCCGCGTCCGCTGCGATGACCAGGCCGCCCGTGGGCAGGGGCGCCAGGGCATTGGCGGTGGGGGAGGCCACCGGGCGGGAGGTCCCATCGGGACTGAAGACCGTCAGGGCGGGGGTTTTCGCATCGGCCACCCAGAGGGCGCCCCAGCGATCCAGGGCCGCTCCCGAGATGGCGCTGAGTCCGCCCAGAGGCATCGGGGCCGCGACCTGCTCGCGGAGGAGGCCCGTCTTGGCCAGGAGCCAGACCTCGCCCGCAGGCGCGGCGACCATGGCTTTGGCCCCGGGGGCGCCGGCACCGGCGGGGGTCAGCTCGCCCTGATGGAACCGGAAGGCTCGATCCAGGCCGTTCTGGTAGATGAGCAGGTCCCCATCCGCCGCGGTGGCCAGCAGCGTGGGCGTCTTGAGCCACTTCACGCGGCCCGCGGGCCAGACCCCCTCGTTGGCGAGGGGTGGTTTCTGGAGGCGGTGCTTCACACGCACAGCCAGGCGCCATGCGGCTTCCTGGGCCTCGGGACTTCGCGGTGCCGCGGTCCGGAGCTGCTGGAGCAAGCGCAGGCAGCCCGGCAGATCCCCGAGAAGGTCCAGGGTCTCGGCAGCCTCCAGCATGGCCCGGGGCGCGATGGCGGCATCGGGGCGGACGACGAAGGCCTCCACGAACTGGTGGAGGGCGCGGCCCCACTGCCCCTGGTCCCGCCAGGCCCGGCCCAGCCGGAAGCGGGCCTCCGGCACCGCGGGGGCCTCGGGGAACAGGTCGATGACGCGGTTGAACTCCGCCATGGCGTCCTTCAGGTCCGCGGCCCGCCGGGCCTGCCGCGCCAGCAGCGTCCCCCGCAGGAGCAGCCCGTCCGCGGCCTCGGGGGCCCGGAGGTAGTCGCCCTTCAGGCGGTCCAGATAGGGCATGGCCGCCTCGGGCTTGTGCTCCACCTCCACCTGGTGGCGGGCCAGCGCCAGGAGGGCCCGGGGGGCGAATTCGCTCTTGGGGGCGGCCTGGAGCAGCTGGCTCCAGGTGTCCAGGGCCTCCTGGTAGGCCTTGGTCGCATAGGCGCGTTCACCGCTCTGGTACAGCCGCTCCGCCAGGTCGCCCTCCTGGGCCCGGGCGGAGACCTGGACCAGCCCTGGCAGGGCGCAGAGCAGGGCGACCGGGGTGCGGGACCAGGGGGATGCGGGCGACATGGAAGCCTCGGGGCAGAGGAAAAGCATAGCCGCGAGGCGGGTGCCGGGGCGGTTCTGGCGGCGGCCCCCGGGCAAGGGTCCCCCTTCCGGGCCGTCGGTGCTAGCGTCTTAGGCATGCGCGCCGTGGTCCTCGCCTTCCTGGCTGTCCTCGCCCAGGCCCAGCCTCCGGCCTTCGTGGACCAATTGCCCCCCGGGCCCCGGGCCGAGGCCCTGGACATCCTGAACCGGGTGGATTTCGCCTTCGAAACCCGGACCCAGCCGAAACAGGTCCGCCTGGCCACGATGGAAAAGCTGTTCGACCACCCGCGGCTGAGCGCGGCCATGTGGCGGCACTGCCAGTTCGTGCCCGGTTTCTACGCCTTCATCCATCCGGACGGATCCTGGAGCATCGACGATGCCCACGGCCTGAAGGGCACCCTGCGCCTCGTCTACCAGCGCCCGGGCCAGCGGGTGTACCTGGTCGAGGGGGTGGCCGAGAAGGGCCGCCTCAAGACGCCCTTCGCCGTGAGGGCCAAGATGCTCACCTCGTACCGCTACTGGGAAGGCAAGAACGGGTTCGAGACCTACCTCCAGACCTGGACGGCCCTGGATTCCGCACTGCTGGGCGCCATCTCGCGCCCCTTCCGGCCCTACATCAAGCACCGCCAGGATGAGTTCATCGCCTACATCAACGGGAACGTGGCCACCTTCGGGGAGTTCGCCGAGCTGAGCCCCCGGGACTTCTACGCGCCCCTCAAGCGGGATGGCGACGCCATCGCCCTGCGGGACTTCGAGACCCTGTTCCTGAGGAAGTGATGCGAGTCCCCTTCGCGGCGTCGCTCCGGGCCCTGATCCGGCCCACCGGGGCCTTTGCGGGTGCGCCGCCCCCCCTGGGCCGGGCCCTGGTGCGGATGCTGGCCGTGTGGACGCCCCTGGCCCTGGCGAATGCCGGGATGGCGCTCTGGAGGGCCCTCGTGGCCTACGGGGAGCTGCGACGGGGCGGGCCGACGGACTGGCTGGAGCGGCTGCCAGGTGCCGATCCTGAGGTGCTCAGGGAGCTGTTCCGGACCCTGCCGGCCGCGCCCGCCTTCGGCCGGATCTGGCCCTGGCTCCTGCTGATCGTGCCCGTGGGCGTGCTGGGAACCTGGTTCCATCACGCCGTGTGGGACCATACGGGGTTGTGGCTGCTCGGCGGCCTGAAAGAACGGCGCGGTTTCCGGACCAGCCTGCTGGCCGAGGCGGAGGCTCTGCGCATCACGGCCCTGGGCACCCTGGCCGGGCTGCTGGGCTTCGTGCCGGTCCTGGGCGTTGTGCTGGCGTTGCCGCTGTGGCTGCTGGACGGTTACCTGTGGCTCTTCCGCGGCTTCGCGCTGGCGGCCCGGCATGGGTGCGAGCCCTGGCGGGGGGTGGCGGCCACGGTGCTCCACGCGATCCTGCTGGCCACCTGCGCCCTGGGGCTGGCGGCGACGATGGTGGTGCTGCTGCGGACGGCCTCATGAGACGGGTGCCCTGGCTCGCCCTGGCCGGCCTGGCCCTGGCCCTGGGAGTCTGGCTGGCGGGATCCCTGGTCCCCTTTGCGGGCCTGCTGCCGGGCTGCGCCTTCAAGCGGGTCACGGGAGTGGCCTGCGCCACCTGCGGGCTCACCCGGGGCATCCTCGCCCTGAGCCAGGGCCATTGGCGCGAGGCCCTCCACTGGTATCCGGCCCTGGCGCTCCTGGCTGCCGCGGCGCCGGTGGCAGGCCTCTGGGACCTGGGCCGGGCCTGGCGCGGGGACCCCTATCCACCCCTGCCGGCCTCCCGGGGCGCGCGGTTCGGGGTCTGGTTCCTGCTCGCGGGGATCTGGGCGCTCCAGGTGGCCAGGGGGATCTAGATCACGGGATGGGGCCCTGGTTTTGCCATGGGCCTCCAGTCCGGTCATGCTGTCAGCACGCATCACCGGAGTCCCACCATGTTCCAGAAACTCCTGGATCGGCTGATCGAACAGGTGCCCGAGGCCCTGGCCGCCACCTTCAACGATCACGACGGGGATCCCATCTGCTCCCGCACGATCCAGGTTTCCAACGAGGGGCTGCAGCTCCTGGGCGCCTACCAGCACGTGGTGAAGCGGCACCTCCAGCAGGCGGTGGAGGAGTTCGACCGCGGCGAGGTCAAGCAGGTGGTCTTCGCCACGGATCAGCACTGGATCCTGATGATGGGCGCCAAGGAGCAGTGCACGCTGGTGCTGGTGATGCAGCGGGAGGGCCTGCTGGGCCGCGCCCGGTTCTACATGGAGCAGGCCGTCCAGGCCCTGAATCAGGAACTGTAGGGAGCTCGGATGGAACGCTTCATCGGCTTGGCCGGGATCGTGGCCTTCATGGCCATTGCGTACGCGCTGTCGCACAAGCGCAGCGCCATCCACTGGCGCACCATCGGCTGGGGGCTCTGCCTCCAGTGGATCTTCGCCCTGGTGGTGCTGAAGGGATCGGCGATCGCGGGCCTGCTGGCGTTCCTGCCCTTCCCGAAGGGCGCCGGCTGGGTGGTGCTGCTCCTGATGTTCACCCCCATGCTGCTGCGGAGGTTCGCCTCCTACGAGAACAAGGCCCTCAACTGGGGCCTGTTCGGGGTCATCGTCCTGGGCCTGCTCCGGGGGAACCTGGTGGGTTCGACCTTCGACCAGATGCGCATCGTGGTGGAACACCTCATGGCCTACGCCCACGAGGGCGCCAGCTTCGTGTTCGGCTCGCTCTCCGACGGTCCCGGTGGCAAGGTGGGCATGGTGTTCGCCTTCGCCGTGCTGCCCACCATCATCTTCGTCGCCTCCATCTTCGCGGTGCTCTACTACGTGGGCGTCATGCAGTGGGTCGTGAGCGCGGCGGCCCGGGCCATGGGCCGCTTCCTCAAGGTGTCGGGCGCCGAGAGCGTGAGTGTGGCCGCCAGCATCCTCATGGGCCAGACCGAGGCGCCCCTGACCATCCGCCCCTTCCTGGCCCGCATGACCCGGAGCGAGCTGATGCTGATCATGACGGCGGGCATGGCCCACGTCTCCGGCAGCATCATGGTGGCCTACGTCCAGGTGGCCCACGTGGACATCGTGCACCTGCTCACCGCCGTGATCATGACGGCCCCCGGCGCGGTGATGATGGCCAAGCTCCTGGAACCCGAGACCGAAACCCCGGAAACCGCCGGCGAAGTGAAGGTGGACATCCCCAACCATGATGCGAACGTGCTGGATGCGGCCGCCCGCGGGGCCTTCGAAGGCGGCCAGCTGGCCTTCAACGTGGCGGTCATGCTGATCGCCTTCATCGCCCTGATCTACCTGCTCAACGGCCTGATGAAGGCCATCCATCCGGGGTTCAGCCTGGAGTTGGTGCTGGGCACGGTGTTCAAGCCTTTCGCCTACCTGATGGGCGTGCCCTGGATCGAGGCGGGGCAGGTGGGTTCCCTGCTGGGCAAGCGCATGGTGGTGAACGAGTTCGTGGCCTTCCTCGACCTGGGTGCCATGACGAACTTGTCCACCAAGGCGCGGCTGGTGTCCACCTTCGCCCTGTGCGGCTTCGCCAACTTCAGCAGCATCGCCATCCAGGTGGGCGGCATCGGCGCCCTGGTGCCGGAGCGTCGGGGCGATCTGGCCCGCCTGGGCCTGCGGGCCATGCTGGCCGGCACCCTGGCCAATTTCCTCAGCGCCTGCATCGCGGGGATCCTGAGCTAGGAACTTGGGGCCGAAGCCACGGCCTTCAGTGGACGGTCTCCAGGTTCTCCGCCCCGTCTCTGGGGGGCTCGATGCCCCGCCAGCCGGCCTTCCAGGCGAGGTTGAGGAGGATGCCGAGGGTGATGTAGGCCGCGAAGAAGCCGACGAAGAAGCGCTGCCGGAGGAGGATCATCAGCGCGAAGATCAGGACGATGCTCAGGCTGGTCAGCATGGCGGCCCGGGGGCTGCCGGCCCGCTTCTTGAAGCTGGGGAAGCGGATCGTGGACACCATCAGGAGGCCCACGAGGAAGAGTTCCGCGGCCAGGGCGTAGGCCTGGAGAGAGGCGGCCGGCGGCGTGGGCCGCCAGATGATCACCGAGGCCACGCAGGCGGCGCCGGCGGGGATGGGCAGGCCCACGAAGTAGCGAGGATCCACGGCCCCCACCTGCACGTTGAAGCGGGCCAGGCGCAGGGCGCCGCAGGCCGTGAAGACGAAGCAGGCGGCCCAGCCGGCGGCCCGCAGGTTGGGGTCGTGGATGCCCAGGTGGAAGAAGCCGTAGCGGTAGGCGAGGATGGCCGGTGCCATGCCGAAGCTGACCACGTCCGCCAGGCTGTCCAGCTGCACGCCGAATTCCGTGGCCGTGTTGGTGGCCCGGGCCACGCGCCCGTCCAGGCCATCGAAGATCCCCGCCAGCACCAGCAGGCCGGCGGCCCACAGGAAGTAGCGCTCCGGAGTGGCCCCGGCGGCGTTGATGGACATGACCACGCTGGAAAACCCGCAGAAGATCGAGGCCATGGTGATGCTGGAAGGCAGCACGAACATGGAGCGCCGCATGGCGCGCTTCCGGCGGTCGCGGCGTTCCTCAGGGCTCAAACGGGGTCGCATGGCCCCATTTTCTCACATCCAGGCGAGTCCCGTGCCCGCTGATTGGGGAGGGTATCCTGACACCCTTCGGAGGACGGCTTGAAGCAGGTGGTGGTGATCGGCGGCGGGCACGCCGGAATTGTCCCGACTCCGCGGCTCCGCGAAGCGGAACGCGGGAGCAGGCGACTAGATGTCGCCTGCGATAGGAGGGAGGCCTCGATCCTCTGGATGGGACCAGACCTAGAGGTGGTGCGGTGAAGCAGATAGTGGTCATTGGCGGCGGGCATGCCGGAATCGAGGCGGCGCACATCGCCGCCCGCATGGGCATGGCCACGACGCTGCTCACCATGAACCTCGACCAGATCGGCCAGATGAGCTGCAACCCCAGCATCGGCGGGGTGGGCAAGGGCCACATGGTGCGGGAACTGGACGCCCTGGGCGGGGCCATGGGCCGCCTCATCGACGCCACGGGCATCCACTTCCGCATCCTCAACGAGAGCCGGGGCGTGGCCGTCCGCGGACCCCGGGCCCAGGCGGACAAGGTGAAGTACCGCATCGCCGCCCGCCACCTGCTGGAGCACGCGCCGAACCTGCGCCTCCGCCAGGGGACCGCCGCGGCCCTCCTCTGGACCGAAGGCACCCGGGGGCTGAAGGGCGTCGAACTGCTGGATGGTTCCGTCCTGCCCTGCGATGCCGTGGTCGTCACCAGCGGAACCTTCCTCAATGGACGCATTCTCATTGGCGAACGCCGAATGGAGGCGGGCCGGGCCGGGGAACCCGCCAGCACCCATCTGGCGGAACAGCTGAAGAGCCTGGGGCTCCGGTGCCGCCGGCTGAAGACCGGTACGAGCCCGCGGCTGGCGCGGGCCTCGATTGACTTCCACCGCCTGGAGGTCCAGCCTGGCGACGCCCCGCCCCGTCCCTTCAGCTTCTTCAGCCCTGGCATCCCCCAGCCGCAGGTGCCCTGCCACATCGTCCACACGACCGCGGAGACCGAGGCCATCGTGCGGGAGAATCTCCCGAAATCCAGCCTCTACGGTGGCCACATCGAGGGCGTCGGCCCCCGCTACTGCCCTTCCATCGAGGACAAGTTCGTGAAGTTCCCCGACAAGGGGCGCCACCAGATCTTCGTCGAGCCGGAAAGCCTGGAGACCGAGGAGATCTACCTGGCGGGCCTGTCCACCTCCATGCCGCCGGAGGTGCAGCTCCGGATGGTCCGCAGCCTGCCCGGGTTCGAGGTCGCCGAGATCCTGCGCCCCGGCTATGCCATCGAGTACGACAGCTTCGACCCTCTGCAGCTGCGGCGGGACCTGGCCGTGGACGAGGTGGAGGGCGTCTGGTTCGCGGGCCAGATCAACGGCACCACGGGGTACGAGGAGGCCGCGGGCCAGGGGCTCCTCGCCGGCCTCAACGCCGTGCGCTGGCTCCGGGGACAGGAACCCGTGATCCTTGGGCGGGACCAGGCCTATCTGGGCGTGATGGTCGACGACCTCGTCACCAAGGGCACGGACGAGCCCTACCGCATGCTGACGGCCCGGGCGGAACACCGCCTGGGCCTGGCTTGCGACGTGGCGGACGCCCGGCTCCTGGCTGTGGCCAGGGAGATCGGGGCGCTGACCTCGCGGGAGCTGGCCCTGGTGGAGGCCAAGGTCGAGCGGCGGGAGCGGCTGCGGACCCAATGCGACGCCGCCTGGGTGACCCAGACCAGCCCCTTCGGCCCCATCGCCACCGGGGCCGGTCTCCGGTTGGATGCGGGCCTGGCCCTGTCGGACCTGCTGCGCCGCCAGCAGATGGGGCCTGCCGAGGCCGACGTCTGCCTGGCCCTTCTGGAGGGGTGGGCCGAGCCGCAGGGTGGCTGGAACCCCGCCTGGGAGCGGGACCTGCTGCTCTTCGACCTGCGCTACGCCCCCTACCGGGACCGGGAGGCCCGCCTGCTGGAGGGTCACCGGGCCTGGGACCATGTGCGGATCCCGGCGGACTTCCGCCTGGAGCACCTTCATGGGCTTTCTCGAGAAGTGTTGGAAAAGCTGACATTGCATCGCCCCGAGACCCTTGGACAGGCCAGCCGGATCCCCGGCGTCACCCCGGCGGCCGTGACCCTGCTGCACCTGCATATTCATCGCTCTGAGCGCATATAGTTTTTTGTGATTTTATCCTTGAGCTTCCATGTAACTGGAGGCTTAAGCTGGGGCTGTTCGTCTTTGGGAGGTTCCCATGTCGACCGTCGCCGACTTTCGCCCCACCCCGGCCCCCGCGCCCTCGGCTCAGCGTCTGCTGAAGATCGGCCAGCTCGCCGCCCGCTCGGGTCTGACCGCCCGGAACCTGCGCTTCTACGCGGACGCAGGCGTCTTCGGCGACCTGCCCCGGTCGCCCAAGGGGTATCGCCTCTTCCCCCCGCAGGCCATCCAGTGGGTGCGGATCCTGAAGGCCTCCCAGGCCGCGGGCTTCACGCTGGACGAAATCCAGGAGCTGCTGCGGGCCCTGCGTCAGGACAGCGCCCCCTGCGCCCATGTGCGCGACGCCCTGGGTGGCAAGCTCCGTGTCCTGGAAAGCAGGCTGGCTGAGATCCAGCTGCTGGTGGAGATCCTCCGCATCACCCTGGGGACGCCGGACGGTCAGAGCAGCGATCTCGGCTGCAACCTGATGGAGACCCTGCTCAACGAAGCCGAACGCCTGCCCGCGCTCACGGAACTGCGGGCCTGAACCCACCGGAGAACCCATGACTACCGAAATCTACCGCGTGACCGGCATGACCTGCGGCGGCTGTGTCCGCCACGTCGACAAGGCGATCCGCACCACCCCCGGTGTCGCGGAAGTGGCCGTGGACCTGGCCAGCGGAACGGCCAAGGTGACCGGCACCGCCAGCTTCGAGGCACTGTCCGCCAAGGTGGCCGAGGCGGGCTACCAGATGGACCGGGCCTAGGCCCATCCAGGCACCGCGATGAGCACGGAGACCTTTACTGTCACCGGCATGACCTGCGCCTCCTGCGTGCGGCATGTGGAGAAGGCCTTGGCGGAGACCCCGGGCGTCCGGGCGGCCTCTGTCAACCTCGCCACGGCCACCGCCACGGTGGAGGGCGAAGCCACCTTCGAAACCCTGGCCGCCCAGGTCGAGGCGGCGGGGTACGGCCTCGGTCGGCCCCAGCCCGACCAGGCGGTGGCGCGGGCCGAGGATGACCCGGCCCCGGCCCGGAACCGGATGGTCATCGCCCTGGTGCTGACGGCCCCCTTCCTGGTAGCCATGGTCCCCGGTCTGGGGATCCACCTGCCGGGTTGGCTCCAGGCGCTGCTGTCCGCCCCGGTGGTCTTCTGGGCGGGCTGGGGCTTCTTCCGCCGGGCGGCCCGCCAGGGGCGGCACGGTCAGGCCTCCATGGACACCCTCATCGCCCTGGGGTCCGGCGTGGCCTGGTCCTTCGCGGTGGCGGAGTGGCTCCGTGGCGTCCACCACCTCAGCTTCGAGACGGCCGCCGCGCTGGTGGCCTTCCTGCTCACCGGCAAGTACCTGGAGAGCCGCGCCAAGTCCAGGGCCACGGATGCCCTGAAGGAGCTGCTGGCTCTGGCCCCGCCCACCGCCCTGCGCCTCGGGCCGGACGGAACCGTGACCGAGGTGCCGGTGGCCGATCTGCGCCCCGGCGACCGCGCCCGTGTGCTGCCGGGCCATGCGGTGCCTGCGGATGGCCGGGTGACCGGAGGCCGGGCGGAAGTGGACGAGGCCATGCTCACGGGCGAGCCCCTGCCGGTCCCGAAGGGCCCGGGGGAGGGCCTGGTGGCCGGGACCGTGGTTCACGGCTCGGCGCTCGAAATGGAGGTCCAGGCCGTGGGCGCGGATACCCAGCTGGCGCGCATGGCCCAGCTCGTGGCCCAGGCCCAGGGCTCCAAGGCCCCGGCCCAGGATCTGGCGGACCGCATCAGCGCCGTCTTCGTACCGGCGATCCTGGTCCTGGCCGTGCTGACTCTGGCGGGCTGGTGGGTGGCCACGGGCACCCTGGCCTCGGCCTGGCGGCCGGCCGTCACCCTCCTGGTGATCGCGTGCCCCTGCGCCCTCGGCCTTGCCACGCCGGTGGCGGTGATGGTGGGCCTGGGTTCCGCCGCGCGTAAGGGGGTGCTGGTCCGCGATGCGGCGGCGCTGGAGGCCCTGGGCCAGGCCACGGACCTGGCCTTCGATAAGACCGGGACCCTCACGGAAGGACGGCCGAGACTCCGTCGGGTCGTGGTGATCTCGGACCTGGCAGAAGCGCAGCTGCTGGAGCTCGCTGCCAGCCTGGAGCGGGATTCCGAACATCCCATCGCCCGCGGGTTGATGGCGGCCCACGGCGGGGCCCTGAAGCCGGTGGCGGCCTTCCGCACCCATCCGGGCGGGGGCGTCAGCGGCGAGATCGACGGAACCCCCTGGCGGCTCGGCAGCGCGGCGTTCCTGGGGGCGACCTTCCCCTTGGTGGATGAGGACGGCACTGCCGTGGGGTTGGCGGACGCGTCCGGATTGAAGGGTGTGTTCGTGCTGGGCGACCGGCTGCGGGCCGAGAGCCCCGCGGTGGTGGGGCAGCTGGCGAAGCAGGGCCTCCGCCTCCATCTGTTCACGGGAGACCGGGCCGAGCCCGCGGCGCGGATGGCCGAGGCCGTGGGCATCGCTTCCGTGGCCGCGGGGTTGCGGCCTGAGGGGAAACTGACCCGCATCCGGGAGCTCCAGGCTCAGGGCGCCGTGGTGGGCTTCGTCGGCGATGGCGTGAACGACGCGCCGGCCTTGGCCCAGGCGGACTGCGGCATCGCCATGGGGTCCGGGGCCGGCGAGCAGGGCACCGGTGCGGCCATGGCGGCGGCGCCGCTGGTGCTGTTGCGGCCGGGGCTGGAGCCCATCCTGGCCGCCCGCCGCCTCGCCCTGCGGACCCACCGCGTGATCCGCCAGAATCTGGGGTGGGCTTTCGGCTACAACCTGGTGCTGGTGCCGCTGGCCGCCTCCGGCCAGCTGGAGCGGTTCGGCGGGCCCATGCTGGCGGGGCTGGCCATGGGCCTGAGCTCGCTCACCGTGGTGCTGAACGCCCTGAGGCTCCGCCGCTAGAGCCCCTTTACCAGGTCCTTCAGGTAGGCGGTGAAATCGCCGCGCAGGTCGTCCCGCTTGAGGGCGAACTCCACATTGGCCTTCAGGTAGTCGAGCTTGTTCCCGGTGTCGAAGCGCTTGGCGGGGATGGGTGCGGCCACCAGGCGTCCCTCCCGGGCCAGGATCGCCAGAGCATCCGTGAGCTGGTACTCGCCGCCGACGCCGGGCTTCAGGGCGGCGAGGTGCTCGAACACCCGGGGTTCCAGGACGTAGCGCCCCACGACGGCCCAGCGGCTGGGGGCGTCCACCGGATTCGGTTTCTCGACAATCGCTGTCACATCCCAGATCGGCTCGTTCTTCCCGGGGGCGCTGACGATGCCGTAGCGGGAGACATGCTCCAGCGGGACCTCCTGGACGCCCACGATGGACTTTCCGGTGGTCTGGTAGGCCGTGATGAGGGCATCCAGGGCCGAGTCTCGCTCATCGAAGACGTCGTCGCCCAGGAGCAGGGCAAAGGGCTCGTCGCCCACCGCATGGCGGGCGCACAGCACCGCGTGGCCGAGCCCGAGGGGTTCGCCCTGGCGCACATAGGCGAACTGCGCGAGGTGGGTGATGTCGCGCACCAGATCCAGATCCTCCTGCTTCCCGCGGCGGCGGAGGGTGTCCTCGAGCTCGTAGGCGACGTCGAAGTGGTTCTCGATGGCGCCCTTGCCGCGCCCGGTCACGAGGACAATGCTCTCCACGCCAGCCCGGATGGCCTCCTCCACCACGTACTGGATCACCGGCGTGTCCACCAGGGGGAGCATCTCCTTGGGCTGTGCCTTGGTGGCGGGCAGGAAGCGGGTGCCCAGGCCGGCGACGGGAATGACGGCTTTGCGAAGGGTCTTCATGGCGGCTCCAAAGGTCATGATGGCCTAAGATGACTGAAACAAGAGAGGCCGGGATGGAATCGCACGACCTGTGGCGGCAGATGACGGGACACCCGATGGCGGGCTGGCGCTTCGCGGAGGATGTGGCCCTGCCCCTGTCGCTCGCGCCCGGCCGCCTGCTCTGGTGCGGAATCGGCGGCTCCCTGCTGCCTGCGGATGCCCTCATCCACGCCCTCGCCGGGGCCTCGCTGCGCCATCGGTGGCAGCCGCTGGCCTCTCCCGAATCCAACGGGCTGCGGCTGGAACCCGAGGATCAGCTGGTGTTCGCCTCCAAGAGTGGCCGGACCCTGGAACTCTGGACCTGGATCGGGCGGCTGCGGGCCCAGAACGGCTGGGGCCGCTGGCGCCAGGCGCCGATCGCCATCACCCAGGATGATGAGAATCCCCTGGCCCAGCTGGCGCGGGCGGAGGGCTGGACATTGCTGCCCATTCCCGAGCAGGTGGGGGGGCGTTATTCGGCTTTCACGGCCATCGGCGCGCTGCCGCTGCGCTGGGCGGGCCTCGACCCCTGCCGGTTCCTCGCGGGGGCCCGTGAGGTGGTCGCGCAGACGGAGCAGGAGCGGGGCATCTGGGGCGCGCGCGTGTGGGAGATGGTGCGCGCGTTCTCCGGCGGATTCGTGCGCGGCACGGATCAGTGGGTGCTGCTGCCCTATGCCACGCGGCTGGAGACGGTGGGCGCCTGGTGGGTGCAGCTGGTTGCGGAGAGCCTGGGCAAACAAGCGGCGGATGGCAGCCGACGGGGACTCACGCCCATCCGCGCCATCGGCCCGCAGGACCAGCATGCCCAGCTGCAGCGGTGGCTGGACGGCCCGCGCAACGTGGGTGTGGTGCTGGTGACCGTGGGCCACGATCACGCGACGGAACCCTCTGATCCGCCGCCGCAGTGCCCGTTCACAGGATTGGGGCGCTGGGGTGGCGAGGACATTCTGCGGGCGCAGGCGGAGGGCACGCGCGAAGCGCTGGAAGGCGCGGGCCTTTCGGTGGTGCATTGGCATCTGGATGCCCTTGATGAAGCGTCGCTGGGGGCTTTCCTCATGGCCTGGCAGCTGGTGGTGGGACTGTCCGGGATGGCGTTGGAAGTGGACCCCTTCAACCAGCCCGCAGTGGAGTCGGGCAAGCGCCGGACGCTCCTGAAACTGGGGATTTCCTAGGGATTGCCAGGGGATTTCTCCATAGATGTAACGTTGGCGCGTGCCTCCTGAAAAATTTCCGCTTGCGCTGCGACACTCCCCTGGTAATCTAAACGTCCTGCGCAGTTGAGGCTGCGGGGTGCTGGAAGGGGCCGAGAGGCGACTTCGGACTGTGCGGAAGCGCGGTGGGCGTCTTTGAAAACCGGATAGAAGATAGGAAGCCTTTGAGGGTTCCATGGAGC
>NZ_JAKZLB010000001.1 GCF_022808865.1 Geothrix oryzisoli | reverse complement strand
TTCGTCGTGGCTTTTCCCCAAGGGTCACACCCGTTCCCATCCCGAACACGGCCGTTAAGACTTGGAGGGCCGATGATACTGCGCCGCACAGGCGTGGAAAAGTAGGTCGCTGCGACGTTAAAATCCCAACGGGCCACCCCAAAAAGGTGGCCCGTTCTCGTGTACCTGTTCCGCATCCGCGGGCCATTTGTCTGTCGCGCCGGATACACTGATGGTTCCGCGTGGAGGATCTGATGAACAAAGGTGTTTACACCTTCGGGGGAAACCGCAACGAAGGGGGCGCGACCATGCGCAACCTTCTCGGGGGCAAAGGGTGCAACCTGGCCGAGATGGCCGGGCTGGGCATTCCCGTGCCTCCGGGTTTTACGCTCACCACCGAACAGTGTGTCGCCTACTACACCAATGGCCGGCAGCTCGCCGAGGGGCTCAAGGCCGAAGTCCTCGATGCCTTGAAGTGGCTTGAGGGCGTGCGCGGTTGCGGGTTCGGAGCCGTCGACAATCCGCTGCTCCTCTCCGTCCGTTCCGGAGCCAGGGTCTCCATGCCCGGCATGATGGACACCGTTCTCAATCTCGGTCTCAATGACCGCACGGTGCTGGCCCTGGAGAAGGCCAGCGGGAATCCGCGCTTCGCCTGGGATTCCTACCGCCGCTTCATCACCATGTACAGCAACGTGGTGCTTGGCGTGGAGCACGCGCTCTTCGAGGCGGAGCTGGAGCGCGCGAAGGAGCGCCTCGGCAAGCATCTGGATACGGAACTGGCCGCCGATGACTGGAAGCTCCTCGTCGCGGCCTTCAAGGAGATCGTGCAGGAGGAGACCGGGCACGCCTTCCCGCAGGAGCCCATGGAACAGCTCTGGGGCGCCATCCGCGCCGTCTTCGAGAGCTGGAACACCGCCCGCGCCATTACGTACCGCCGCCTGCACCGCATTCCCGACGACTGGGGCACGGGCGTCAATGTGCAGAGCATGGTCTTCGGCAACATGGGCGACGATTGCGGCACCGGCGTGGCCTTCACGCGCGATCCCGCCACCGGCGAGAAGCTGTTCTACGGGGAGTACCTCATCAATGCCCAGGGCGAGGATGTGGTGGCGGGCATCCGCACACCCCAGCCCATCACCCGGGAGCAGGCCGAAGGCACGGGCCTGAAGAGCCTGGAAGAGGCCATGCCCGCTTCCTTCGCGGAACTGGACGCCACCTGCAAGCGCCTCGAGACCCACTTCAAGGACATGCAGGACATCGAGTTCACCATCGAGCGGGGGAAGCTCTACCTGCTGCAGACCCGCAACGGCAAGCGCACGGCCATGGCGGGCATCCGCATCGCCATCGACCTGGTGGACGAAGGCCTCATCGACAGCCACACCGCCCTGAAGCGCATCGATGCGGACAGCCTTTCCCAGCTGCTGGCACCGGTCTTCGATCCCAAGGAAAAGGACCGCCTGCGCAAGGAGGGCCAGCTGCTGACCAAGGGCCTGAACGCCGGTCCCGGCGCGGCCACCGGGCGGATCGCCCTCACCGCCGAGCAGGCCGAGCAGATGGCCCAGGAAGGGCCCGTGGTCCTGGTGCGGGTGGAGACGAGTCCCGAGGACATCTCGGGCATGGTGGCCTCCCAGGGCATTCTCACGGCGCGGGGCGGCATGACCAGCCACGCGGCTGTCGTGGCCCGCGGCATGGGCAAGCCCTGTGTCTGTGGCGCCTCCGCGGTCCAGATCGACGTGGCGAAGGGCCTGGTGAAGGTGGGCGAGCACACCCTGAAGGCGGGCCAGGACTGGATCTCCATGGATGGCTCCACGGGTGAGGTGTTCGCCGGGAAGCTCAGCGCCCACCCCTCGGAAGTGAACCAGGTGCTGGTGGACGGCCGCCTGAAGGCCGAGGACAGCGAGCTGTACCAGCGTTTCGCCAAGATCATGACCTGGAGCCACGAAGCCAAGCGCCTCAAGGTGCGCACCAATGCCGACACGCCTCATGATGCGGCCGTGGCCAGGGCCTTCGGTGCCCAGGGCATCGGCCTCTGCCGTACGGAGCACATGTTCTTCGAGGGCGACCGCATCATCGCCGTGCGCGAGATGATCCTCGCCACCGACACCGAGGGCCGCAAGAAGGCCCTGGCCAAGCTCCTGCCCATGCAGCGCGTGGACTTCGAGGGGCTGTTCACGGCCATGGACGGCCTGCCCGTCAACATCCGCCTGCTGGATCCGCCCCTGCACGAGTTCCTGCCCCAGGATGAGCCGGGCCAGCGGGAGATGGCCGAAGTGCTGGGAGTGGACCTGGGCACGGTAGAGCGCCGCGTCACGCAGCTCCACGAGTTCAACCCCATGATGGGCCACCGCGGTTGCCGTCTGGGCATCACCTTCCCCGAGATCATCCGCATGCAGGTCCGCGCCATCGCCGAGGCCGCGTTGAACGTGGCCGCCAAGGGGATCAAGGCCGTGCCCGAGATCATGGTGCCCCTCATCGGCACCGTGCGCGAGCTGACCTACACCAAGACCGAGATGCTCGACGAGATCGCCCAGGTGAACCAGGAGCGCGGGACCCAGTTCGCCTGCCCCATCGGCACCATGATCGAGATCCCCCGGGCCGCCCTCACCTCCGACAAGATCGCGGCGGAGGCGGAGTTCTTCAGCTTCGGCACCAACGACCTCACCCAGATGGGCTTCGGGTTCAGCCGTGACGACGCGGGCACCTTCCTGCCCGAATATGTGGGGAAGAAGATCCTGGAGGAGGACCCCTTCCAGAGCCTGGACCAGGAGGGCATCGGTGAGCTGGTCCGCATCTCCTGCGAGAAGGGCCGCGCGGTGCGCCCCGGCATCAAGCTGGGCGTCTGCGGCGAACACGGCGGTGATCCCCGGAGCGTGACCTTCTTCCACCAGGTCGGGCTCGATTACGTGAGCTGCAGTCCCTACCGCGTGCCCATCGCCACCCTGGCGGCCGCCCAGGCGGCGCTGGGCTAGGCCTTAGACGAATGCCACGGATTGCGTGGCGGACGTCACGATGTAGCACCGTTCGTTGTTGGACCGCGGGTCGGCCGGGAGCAGGAAGAAGCCCGGCCGGCCCGGCTGGTAGCCCTGCGTGGTGCCGACCAGCACCTCGCCATCCTTGAAGGTGACCTTGACCTTCCGGCCCGGTGCCGGGGCCTGGGGCGGGAATTCATTGGTCTTCCGGTGTTCGGGGTCGCCGTTCAGGCTGCGGACGAAGTACAGGGCCTTGAGGTCCGGGACTTTCACCTCCAGCGGCTTGGCATCGATGGGCCCGTTCGCCGAGATGTGGAAGAGGTTCTTCGCCGGCAGGAAGTCGTTGGTCTGTCCCTTGAGGGTGGTTCCGTCCAGGAACCGCGCCACCACTTGATTCATGGGAGCCTCCAGGCGAACGAATGTCGAATCCAACGGCCGATATGACTTGATGCCTTTAAATTACAAGTTATCGAATTCTGATGCAAGCCCCTGGGCCCGTAATTCCTCCGGGTGGGGGAACGCCAGGGAGGCCCCTCCCAGGAAAGGGTGGGGCGGACCCAGCGGGGAAGCACGGTAGAATCACTCTTTTCGGGCGAATCATGGCGAAGACCGCGACCAAAGCTCCATCCGAACAGCCCGAGATCATCTATTCGATGATGCGGGTCAGCAAGATCTACAACAACAAGCCTGTCATCAAGGACATATCGCTCAGCTACTTCTACGGGGCCAAGATCGGCGTTCTCGGCCTCAACGGCTCCGGCAAGAGCACGGTCCTGCGGATCATGGCGGGCGTGGACCAGGACTTCAACGGCGAGGCCGTGCTCAGCAAGGGCTACACCACCGGCATCCTGGACCAGGAGCCCAAGCTGGACGAGAGCAAGACCGTCCGCGAGATCGTCGAGGAAGGCGCCGCCGAGAAGGTGGGCTGGCTCAAGGACTACAACGCCATCAGCGACCAGTTCGCGGATCCCGATGCGGACATGGACGTGCTGCTGGGCATGCAGGCCGCCCTGCAGGAGAAGATCGACGCCCACGACTGCTGGGACCTGGACTCGCGGTTGGAACAGGCCATGGACGCCCTGCGCTGCCCCGACCCCGACACGAAGATCGGCGTGCTGTCCGGCGGCGAGCGGCGCCGCGTGGCCCTGTGCCGCCTGCTGCTCCAGGAGCCGGACATCCTGCTGCTGGACGAGCCCACCAACCATCTGGACGCCGAGACCGTGGCGTGGCTGGAAAAGCACCTCCAGGACTACAAGGGCACGGTCATCGCCGTCACCCACGACCGCTACTTCCTGGATAACGTGGCCGAGTGGATCCTCGAGCTGGACCGCGGCGAAGGCATCCCCTGGAAGGGCAACTACTCCAGCTGGCTGGAGCAGAAGCAGGGCCGCCTGGCCAAGGAGGAGAAGTCCGACCAGCGGCGGCAGAAGACCCTCGAGCGCGAACTGGAGTGGATCCGGATGTCGCCGAAGGGCCAGCACACCAAGAGCAAGGCCCGCATCGCCAACTACGAGCGACTGGCGGGCGAGGAAGGCCGCCAGAAGGAGCAGGAACTGGAGATCTACATCCCCAGCGGCCCCCGCCTGGGCGACCTGGTGGCCGAACTGGAGGGCGTGTCCAAGGCCTACGGCGACAAGGTGCTCTTCGAGAACCTCAGCTTCGCCATCCCGCGCGGCGGCATCCTGGGCGTCATCGGCCCCAACGGCGCCGGCAAGTCCACGCTGCTGCGCCTCCTCACGGGCCAGGAACAGCCGGATTCCGGCCGCATCCGCCTCGGGGAGACCGTGCGCATGGCCTATGTGGACCAGCTGCGGTCCGGGCTCAATCCGGACAAGAGCGTGTTCGAGGCCATCTCGGGCGGCTATGAGCAGATCGAACTGGGCGGCAAGCTCATCAACGCCCGCGCCTGGCTGAGCCGGTTCGGCTTCTCCGGCGACTCCCAGCAGAAGAAGGTGGCCGAACTCAGCGGCGGCCAGCAGAACCGCCTGAACCTGGCGCTGACGCTGAAGAGCGAATCCAACCTGCTGTTCTTCGACGAGCCCACCAACGACCTCGATGTGAACACCATGCGGGCGCTGGAGGAGGCCATCGAGTCCTTCGCCGGCAGCGCCGTGCTGGTGAGCCACGACCGCTGGTTCCTGGATCGGCTGGCCACCCACATCCTGGCCTTTGAGGGCGACTCCCAGGTGCAGTTCTTCGATGGGAACTACACCGAATACGAGCAGTACCGCAAGGATGTGCTGGGCCTGAAGCCCTTCGATCCCCACCGCATCAAGTACCGGAAGCTGACGCGATGACGGCCGAGGTCTCCGGGGCCCCCCGTCTGGCCCTGGCCACGGTGGCCGCGAGCCTGGTCCTCGGGGTGCCCGCCCTGTGGCTTGGTCTGGAGCAGGGCGCCGTGGCCCTCTGGGCCTTCGGCGGCGCCTGCCTCCTGCTGGGGCTGCCCTCGCTGGGGGCATGGCAGCGCGTCCGGGAGGGCTTCGGCAACCTCGGCCTGGAGCGGGAGCGCCTGATCCTTCGTGCGGCCAGCCACTTCCTGCGCCTCCTGGCCCTGGGCGTGGTCCTGACGGCCGTGGCCGCACTCATGAGTGACCGCACGCCCCAGGCCAGCCTCGCGGGCTTCGGTCTCGCCCTCCTGGCTCCGGGGGTCCTGGTGTCCCTCTGGTGGGCCAAGCGGGGCCTGGCCGGGATCCATCCCACCCTGGGCCTGGATGTCTCGCGGACCCGTGCCCTGCTGGAACTGGCCGTCCTGCTCCTGGCGAGTGTCCTCCTGGGCCGGTGGCTCCCCTGGGCCGATGCCGCCGTCGCCGTGCTCATGGGCCTGCGCCTGTTCCTCGCGGGGCAGGCGCTGGTGAAGGTCTCCGCCCTCCAGGCCGCCTCCTGCGGCAGCTGCGGAAGCTGCGGCTGCGGGTGATGAAGGCGCTCGAGCTGTTCTCGGGCCTGGGGGGCTGGCGCCTGGCCCTCGGGGACCGGGGCACGGTCCTGACCGCCTACGATGTGAGCGAAGCGGCCAACGCCACCTACGCGCTCAACCATGGTGATCTGCCGAAAGCCCGAGAACTGGCCACGGTCCCCCGGGCGGACCTGGCCTCCCACGGCGCGGACACCTGGCTCCTGAGCCCGCCCTGCCAGCCCTTCTGCCGCATGGGCAACCGCCATGGCCTGGAGGACCGCCGCTGCCGGGCCTTCCGGCATCTCATGGATCTCTTCGGCGAGGCGCCGCCGGACCGCCTGGTGCTGGAGAACGTCGAAGGCTTCCTGGGCTCGGATGCCCACGCGCTGCTGGCGGAGCGCCTCCAGGCCCATGGTCTGGACCGCCTGGACCTCCGGGCCTGCCCCAGCCGCTTCGGCCTGCCCAACCAGCGGCCCCGCGTCTTCATCGTGGCCTCCCGCCGGCCGCTGACCGCGCGCGCCCTGCCGGACCTGCCCCCCCGCCCCCTGGCGGACTTCCTGGACGCCGAGGAGGACGAAGGCCTCTACCTCCGGCCGGACATCCTCGCCCGTCATCGCCATGGCATGGATTTCGTCACGCCTGAGGACCGCCGCAGCACCTGCTTCATCGGGGGCTACGGCCAGCGCTTCGTGGGCGGTGGCTCCTTCCTGCGCACCGGGAAGGGCGTGCGCCGCTTCTCACCTTCGGAGGTGGCCCGGCTGCTGGGGCTGCCGGAGGGCTTCCGTTTTCCCCCAGAGATGTCACTGGAGGCCCGCTACCGGCTGCTCGGGAATGGCCTGTCCATCCCCGTCGCGGCGTGGGCCTTGGATCACTTGTAGACTCTGTCCATGCGCCTCCTGTTGTCCGCCTTCACTCCGGAACTCGGGCCCCTCGCCGAAGATCCGCCGCTCGGCTGGGAGACAGCCACCGTGGGCATCGGCGCCGTGACCGCCGCCGTCGCGACCGTGCGCCTGCTGGTGGAGCGGCAGCCGGAGGCCGTGCTCTTCCTGGGCACCTGCGGGCGCTACGACCAGCGGCTGGCCCTGTTCGAGTGCCTGTGCGCTTCCGAGGCCATCGCCATCTCCCTGGAGGAGCGGCGGGGCGGCGCCTACCGGCCTGGCCTCGAGCGCATCCGCTGGGCCTCCACGCTGCCCGGGCCCTTGCCGCGACACGCCGTGGCCGTGCCTCCCGCCATCACGAAGACCTCCGAAGGCGCGGCCCTGCTGGCCCCCGTGGCCCCGGCCGAGCACCTGGAACTCACGGGCGTCTTCGCCGCCTGCCACGCGGCCGGGGTGCCCTGCGGCGGTGCGCTGGTCGTGGTGAACGACGTGGGCCCCGAAGCCGCGGCCCAATGGAAGGCCAACCACGCCGAGGGCAGCCGGCGGCTGGTGGAGGCGCTCAGGGCCTCGGGTTTCTTCGAAGGGGCGTGAGCGTCACGGCCCCGTCGCCCGTGGTCACGCTCCAGCCGCCGGCCACGGCCAAGATCCGCACGCCGGCCGCGGGCCCGGTGATCCAGGTGGCGGCACCCGCCTGGCGCAGGGTGTCCAGGGTTTCCGGATGGGGATGCTCGAAGCGGTTGCGCAGGCCCGCGGGGATGACGGCCACTTCCGGCCTCAGCGCCGCGACCCAGGCCGGATCGCTGGCGTTGCGGCTGCCGTGATGCCCCACCTTCAGCAGACGATGGGGCGCGGCCCCCGGATCCCCGAGATCCATCAGATCCCGCTCCTGGATCGCCAGCGCGTCGCCCATGAGCCAGAGCTCGCGGTCCCGCCAGGTGACGCGCAGCACCGCGGACACCATGTTGGCGTCAGGCAGCGCGTAGGCACGGGCGGGCCAGCGCACGCTGAAGGCGGCTTCGCCGCGGGGCCAGGCGTCGCCACGCAGCAGGCCCGCGGGCTCCGCTCCCCCCGCGGGGCGGAAGGGCGCCCAGGGATCCTCGTCATCGGCCGTCACGGGCACGGAGGTCGAGGCCAGGGGCCAGATCCGCGCCAGCGTGGCCCAGCCTCCGGCGTGATCGCCATGGGCGTGGGTGAGCACAAGGTGCACGGGCTCCCGCACGCCCCGTCGGCTCAGCACCCGCGCCAGCCGCCGTCCGGTCCAGGGGCCGGGCCCGGTATCGATGAGGGTGGCGTCGCCGCCGGGCACGCGCAGCAGCAGGGCATCCCCCTGGCCGACGTCCACCGCCTCCAGCGTCAGGGTGCCTGGCGCACGGCCCACCCCATGGAAGGCGAGCAGGCCCAGGGAGGTGAGGACGAGACCCACGGTGAGGGCCCGGGTGCGCCGCAGCTGGCCCTGGAGGTGGGCCAGCGCCAGCCAGCCCAGGGTCAGCAGGAGCCAGGGCCAGATCCGGCCCGTGGCCAGGGGCGCGATGCCCGTGAGCGCGGGCACGAGGCGCTCGCCCATCCAGGTGAGGGCGGCTGCGGCGCCCTGCGTGAGCCCGGGCAGAGGGACGAGGATCAGCAGCAGGCAGAGGGGCGTGAGGAAGGCCACCAGGGGCAGCACGAGCAGGTTGGCGAGGATGCCCCACCACGGCGCGCCGCCGTGCAGCAGGGCGAGCAGGGGCAGCGTGGACAGCCAGGGCGCCGCCAGCCGGGCGAAGGGCAGGGCGAGGCGGCCCAGCAGGGGGGACAGCAGTCCCGCCAGGGGCTCTGCACCCCAGAGCAGGCCCAGCAGGGCCCACCAGGCCAGCAGGAAGCCCGGCTCCACGCCCGCGGCCGGATGGCCCAGCAGCCAGAGGAGCAGGGCCAGGTGCAGTCCCGCCACCGGCGGCAGCTTCCAGCCGCTGCTTCGTCCCACGGCCCAGGCCACGCCCATGAAGAGGCCCCGCCACACGGGCGCCGAGAAGCCCACCAGGGCCGAGTAGAGCAGCCCGGCGGCGATGGCGCCGGCCGCGGCCCCGCGCAGGCGCAAGCGGCGCAGGAGGGCCTCGATCGCGGCCATCACCAGGGTCACCTGGAGGCCTGACACCACGAGAATGTGGATCGTCCCGCTTTCGGCGAACACGCTGAAGTGGGCCTCGTCGGAAGGCGGAATGCCCAGGGCCAGGGCGCCCCAGAGATCCTTCGCGGTGGGTCCCAGAGGCAGGGCCTCGAAGCGGCGCCGGGCGAAGGCCTGGAGGCGCACCAGGGGGGAAGGGGCCGGCGGTCCGGTGGGCTCCATGAGCTGGGCCGAGGCCAGGTGGAGGCGGCGGGGGGCCTCGTCGCTGCGGGCCCGCCAGAGGGGGCGCTCCGCCAGGAAGATGGGCGCCGGCTGAACGGGTCTCAGCTCGGCGCGCAGGCGTACCGGTGTGCCCGGGAGGGGCGGGGCCTGCTCGCCGTCGGCGGGTACGGTGAGGGGCAGGGCGAGGCCGCGCAGGGAGGCTGGCGCGGACACCTCCAGGCGGCTCCTCAGGCGCTCGCCCTGGAGGGTCCAGGGAGCGTCGATCTTCCCTTCCAGAGCCTGGAAGCCGGTGGGCAGGGCCGTCTCCCAGCGGGCCTTCCGCGCCAGTCCCAGGAAGGTGAAGCCCGCCAGGCCCAGGGCCAGGGGCACCACGGCCCAACGCCGGCTCCGGATCAGGGGGAGGGTCAGGAGCCAGGTGGCGGCACCGAGGGCCACCCACCGCGTGGCGACCAGGCCGTCCCAGCGCTCGGGCAGCCACCAGGGCACGGCGCAGGCGGCGGCCATGGCCCAGGCCAGCGGCCAGAGCGAGGCCCCGGACAGGCGTTGCCACAAACTGGATCTGGAGAGCATGGGGGCAGTCTACCTGGGCTGTCCAAACCTTGACAGGGGGCTCTGGGCCAGGGACTCTGGCAGACATGAACCCGGCCCGGGCCCTGCTGGTGGACGACGACCCCACCATCCTCGAGGTGGTCGGCACCCTGCTGTCCCGCCATGGCCACGAAGTGGTGGGCACCGGCTCCGGGCGCCGCGGGGCCCAGTTCCTGCGGAATGAATTCTTCGACCTGGCGGTGGTGGACCTCATGCTGCCAGACCTGAACGGCCTGGATCTGGCCCGGGAGGCAGTGGCCAAGCCCGACACGGTGGTGGTGGTCCTGTCGGGATCCACTTCGGTGGAGACCGCGCTCCAGGCCATGCGCATGGGGATCTACGACTACGTGCCCAAGCCCTTCCGCACGGAGGAACTGGAGCACACCCTGCTGCGGGCCATCGAGAAGTCGCAGCTGAACCAGGAGAACAAGCGGCTCCGCGAGCAGATCGAGGGGCAGGCCAAGGGCCCCCAGATGGTGGGCTGCTCCGATGCCTGGCAGAAGCTGCAGGCCCTGCTCCGGCGGGTGGCGCCCTCGCCGTCCACGGTGTTGATCACGGGCCCCTCCGGGACCGGCAAGGAGCTGGCCGCCCGGGCCATCCACCAGTGGAGCACCCGGGCCCAGGGGCCCTTCGTGCCCATCCACTGCGGCGCCATCCCGGAGACGCTGCTCGAGGACGAGCTGTTCGGCCATGTGCGGGGCGCCTACACGGACGCGCGCACGGACCGTCCGGGCCGCTTCCAGCAGGCGGAGGGCGGCACCCTGTTCCTGGATGAGATCGGCACCATGCCCATGAGCCTGCAGGTGAAGCTGCTGCGGGTGATCCAGGAGCGCGAGTTCACGCCCCTGGGTTCCACCCGCACCCTGAAGGCGGACTTCCGGCTGGTGGCGGCGACGAACGAGGATCTCGGCAGCCTGGTCGAGCAGAAGCGGTTCCGGGAGGACCTGTTCTACCGCCTGAACGTGATCCCCGTGCAGATCCATCCCCTGCGGGAGCATCCCCAGGACATTCCCGTCCTGGTCGCCCACTTCCTCCGCAAGTTCGCCCGTGAATTGAACCTGCCCCTCAAGCAGGTGGAGCCCGCCGCCCTGCAGGCCATGGAAGCCTATGGCTGGCCCGGCAACGTGCGCGAGCTGGAGAACGCCGTGGAGCGGGCCATGGCCCTGGGCTCGGATCCGGACCGGCTGCTGCACCAGGATCTTCCGGCCTCGGTGGCGGGGCTCCTGCCTTCCCCGGCCTTTCCGCGGCTGCCTCCGAACCAGGACCTGGGCCGCTTCCTGGAGGATCTGGAGCGCCACCTGATGCTGGAATCGCTTCACGCCACTGGGTGGAACAAGAGCGAATCGGCCCGGCGCCTCGGCATGCGCCGCACCACCCTGCTGCACCGCCTCCGGGCCCTGGGCATCCCCCTGGATCCCCTCGATGGCGCCGTGGAACCCGCCCCCGCTGTGGAGCCCCCCCATGCATGATCCGAGAGGCCCGGTCCTGGGCCTGCTGCTGGCCTGCCTTCCGCTGATGGCCTGGTCGCCCAAGGTCCACGAGGCCCAGACCGCCAAGGCGGTCCGCCTCCTGCCCCGCGGCATGGCCGCCCTGCTGCGGGCCCATCCCCAGGCGCTGCTGGAGGGCGCCCGGGGCGTGGCCAACGACCAGCCGCCCACCGCGGAGCAGGTGGAAGCCCAGTTCCGCACGGTCCTCCGCCTCAGCGACGAGAACCGCCGGCCCGAGGACATCGTCCGTGACCTGGGGGTGCTGGCCCACATGGTCCAGCTGCTGACGGATCCCTCCGCCACGGAGGGCCTGAGCCCGCTCCGGGAAAGTTTCGAGGCCTATGCGGACCAGAACCTGGCCCACCTGCTGGTGACGCAGGAGCCCTACTGGGCCGCGACGGGCAGTCTGGATCCGGCCCCGGCCCTCCACCGCCTCCTGGCCATCAAGCAGGAGCGGAACCGCCGCCTGCGGGAGCACTTCGACGACAACACGGGCAACCGCATCGGCCCCTGGGATGACCTGTCCCTGCCCTTCGCCCAGCTGCAGCTGGCTTTTTCCAACGGGGTCTACGCCACGGCTAACCTGTGGATCCTGGCTTGGCGAGCGGCGGGTGACCAGTGGGACATTCCTTCCCAGCCGTGAGGCTCGGCCGGAGGATCCGTCCGGTCTCCGTTCTCTGCGCAGACTAGGCGAATCGCGACTTTCGGGCTATCGTTCCAACCATCCCTCTGGAGAAGTCATGGGCACCTACACCCGCCTCGGGTCCTACCTCCTGGCCTCCGAACTGGCCACTGATCCCTTCGGCTCCGTCCATCGGGCCGTGGTCATCACCGGCAGCAATTTCGACCGCCACATGCTGGTCCGGACCTTCTCGGAAGAGCTGGCCCAGGCAGGCATGAACACGCGCCTGACCGAAGCCGGCCGCGTGGTGCCCCTCCTGGGTGGCGCCCGCATCTTCGGCCTGGGCTACCGGCTGGAGACCGGCAAGACCCCCCACGTGGCGTGGGACTACGTGCCCGGCCGCAGCCTGGCCCAGCTCATCGAGAAGGCCAAGCAGGAACAGATCCCCTTCGGCGTGGACCACGCGCTGACGGTCATCCAGGGGGTGGCCCAGGCCATCGTCCAGATGCAGGCCAAGGGCGTCAGCCATGGCGTGCTGAGCCCCTACAGCGTATGGGTGAGCTTCGAGGGGGCCACGCAGGTCGTGGACGCGCCCTTCGCCGCCATCGCCAAGAGCCTGCTGGCCAAGACCCCCAATGCGAAGCGCAAGCTCGCCCCGTACCTCCAGGGGCCCGAAACCGACGCCCTCCAGCAGGACCTCTTCGCCCTGGGCGCCGTGCTCTACGAGCTGCTCACCTTCGAGAAGCTGCCGGTCGGCGGCGATCTCCAGGCCGCGCTGGACCAGGCCACCCTCAAGGCCGCCCAGGAGGAAGCGCCCCTGCCCGCGGAGATCCGCGCCTTCCTCGGCCGCCTGCTGCTGGGCCGCCAGCCCTTCGCCACCGTGGAGGCCTTCAGCACCGAGCTCGAGCGCGTCCTCTACGACGGCGAATACAGCCCCACGACCTTCAACATGGCCTTCTTCATGCACACGCTGTTCCGGGAGGAGAACGACCGGGACGCCACGTCCATGAAGGCCGAGCAGGGCGACAACTTCCTCGGCTACACCGCCGCCGGCGAGAGCCTGCGGAGCGGCGCCACCCGCGCCGAGCACATCGATGGCCACGCGGAGGAGCAGGTCAGCCAGAAGAACCGCACGGTCCTCATCGGCGGCGGCCTCGCCGCGGTGGTGATCCTGGGCCTGGGCTACATGTTCTTCGGGCGCCCCAAGGTGGACCCGGCGATCCAGGCGCAGCTGGTGGAGTTCCAGCGGATCAAGGCCGAGATGGAGCAGCAGAAGGCCGACCTCGACGCCAAGGCCCGGGCCGAGGCTGAGAAGACCGCCCAGCTCCAGAAGCAGCTCGGCGAGACCAAGTCCGCCGAGGAGAAGGCGAAGATCCAGAAGCAGCTCGAGGAGAACCAGCAGCGCAAGCAGGACCTCGAGCGGCAGCAGAAGGCCGCGGAACAGCGGCTGGCCGATCAGCGGCAGGCTGAGCAGCGGCTCGCCGAGCAGAAGCGGGCATCCGAAACCAAGGTCGCCGCGGCGCCGCCGGTGCAGGAGGCACCCAAGCCCCAGCCCATGCAGGAGGCTCCGCGCCAGGCCGTGCCCACGCCGGTGCCCACGCCCCAGTCCGCGGCCACTGCCCCCCAGCAGGGAAGCACCACCGCCAACGACCAGCCTGCCCGTGTGGTCAATCAGGTCGTGCCGATGTTCCCCCTCCGGGCCACCCAGATGCGGTGGGAGACGAACCTGGACCACTTCGTGCGCCTGAAGGTGTTCGTGGGTGAGCAGGGCCAGCCCCTGAAGGTGTCCGTGGTCGAGGGCGTGTCCGGAGCCTTCGGCTTCGACGAAGCGGCCATCGAGGCGGCGAACAAGTCCAGCTTCAGCCCGGCCATCCGGGACGGCCGGCCCGTGCGCGGCTGGACGCCCGAGATCGTCTACAAGTTCCCCAAGCGGAGGTAGCCGCTCGGACATCCCTGAAACGGGCCCTTCGGGGCCCGTTTCACGTCAGGGACTGCGCCGCCGCGTTCGCCAGGCGGTCCACCCGCTCGTTCTCCGCATGGCCCGCGTGGCCCTTCACCCAGCGGGCCTCCACATGGTGCCGCGCCAGCTGCGCGTCCAGGGCCTGCCACAGGTCCGCGTTGAGCACGGGCTTGCCGTCCGCCTTCTTCCAGCCGCGCCGCTTCCAGTCCTTCAGCCAGGAGGTGATGCCCTTCACCACATACTGGCTGTCGCTCTGGAGCAGCACCTGGCAGGGCTTGGTGAGCGCCTCCAGGCCGCGGATGGCGGCCGTCAGCTCCATGCGGTTGTTGGTGGTGTCCGCCTCGGGGCCCGAACCTTCCTTCTCCTGGATGCCGCCGGCGAGGTGCACCCGCAGCAGGTACCCCCAGCCACCCGGACCAGGGTTCCCCAGACACGCACCGTCGCAGTAGAGCTCGATCTTCATCCCACCAGAGTAGGCGAAGCGGCCGCCACGGTGGCCACGGCCTTGCGCAGCAGCTCCACGCCCAGGTCCAGGTCCTCCGTGCGGAGGTTCATGGCGGGACGGAAGCGCAGGCCCTTGAAGCCCGTGGAGAGGATCATCATGCCCAGCTCGTGGCCCTTGGCCACCACGGCGTTGCGCAGCTCCGGCGTGGCGATGTCCAGGGCGCAGAAGAGGCCGCGGCCGCGGGGATTCGCGGTGAGCTCGGGGAAGTCGCGGTGGATCTCCTGCAGGCCCTTGAGCAGGCGCTCGCCCTGCTTCACGCCGTGCTCCAGCAGGTTCTCCTCGCGGATGACGTCGATGATGCGCGTGCCGCGCACCATGTCCACCAGGTTGCCGCCCCAGGTGCTGTTGATGCGGCTGGGCACCTTGAAGACGCCCTCCACTTCATCGAGCCGCCGGCCCGCGGCGATGCCGCAGGTCTGGGCCTTCTTGCCGAAGGCGATGATGTCAGGCTGCACGTCGAACCACTGGTGGGCCCACCACTTGCCCGTGGCGCCAAAGCCCGTTTGCACTTCGTCGAAGATCAGCAGGAAATCGTGACGATCCGCCAGCATGCGGAGTTTCTTCAGGAATTCGCCCCGGAAGTGGTTGTCGCCGCCCTCGCCCTGGATGGGCTCGACGATGAGGCAGGCGATGTCATCCGGATCCTTGGCCACGGCAGCCTCGATGGCGGCGATGGACTCGGCTTCCGCCGCCTCGATCTGGGCCAGGTCCATGGGGAAGGTCAGCTTGGGGTTCGGCACCCGGGGCCAGGGGAACTTGGGGAAATACTGGTGTTTGCGGGGGTCGGCCGTGTTCGTGAGGCTCAGGGTGTAGCCGCTGCGGCCGTGGAAGGCCTCGCGGAAGTGGATGACCTGCGACCCCTTCTCGCCCTTGCCCGCCGCCAGGTTCTTGCGCACCTTCCAGTCGAAGGCGGCCTTGAGGGCGTTCTCCACCGCCAGGGCGCCGCCGTCGATCCAGAACAGGTGGGGCAGGTAGTCCGGCGCCGCGTGGGTGCCGAAGGCCTCCACCCACTCCGCGAAGGCCGTGGTGTAGATGTCCGAGTTGGCCGGCTTGTTGACGGCGATCTCGCCCAGGTGCTGGACGAATTCCGGCTCCCGCAGGCGGGGGTGGTTGTGGCCCAGGGGTGTGGTGGCGAAGAACGTGTAGAAATCCAGGTACTTGCGACCATCGCGGGCATCCACGATCCAGGAACCGTGGGATTTCTCCAGGTCCATGACCAGGTGGAACCCGTCCACCAGCATGTGGCGGCCCAGGGTGTCGAAGACGGTGTTCGGATCAACGTGCGGACTGGTCATGGCGGGCCCTCAAGGATGTCGTATTCAATGTATGGTTGGGTCTGGAGCGGAGAGAGGCACGCATGATTCCCTGGATATCGGTTCAGGAAGCCCCGTTGGACGGGATGGCTTTACGAAATGTCATGGAGGACCCCCATGCCGGGGCCCTCGTCCTCTTCGAAGGCCGGGCCCGGGACCACCATGAAGGCCGCCCTGTGCTGGAGCTGGCCTACGAGGCCTACGCTCCCATGGCGGAGAAGGAGCTGGGCCTCCTGCGCGAGAAGGCCATCGAGCGCTACGGCCTCACCCGTTGCGCCATCCACCACCGCATCGGCGTCGTGCCCCTCACCGAGGCCGCCGTCATCGTGGCCACCAGCAGCGCCCACCGCGCCGAGAGCTTCCAGGCCGCCGCCTGGATCATGGACGAGATCAAGCAGCGCGTGCCCATCTGGAAGCGCGAGCGCTACAAGGACGGGTCCGAGAGCTGGGTGGAGTGCACGCACCGGTTCCAGATGTAGCTTGTTTTTCGCTAAAAATTCGCCATACTTGGATCCCCCAGGAGGATCCGGTGCTGGCGATGTGGGTTCCCGAACTGCCGTTCCAGCTGGCCTGCGGGCGGGACGGGGCGCTGCGGGACCGGCCGCTCGCCTTCCTCAATCCCGAAAGCCCGCGTTCGCCCACCCTCTGGTTCGTGAACCGCCTGGGCCGGGCCGAGGGCCTGGGGCCCGGCCTGCCCCTGGACCAGGCCCTGCGGCGGGCCCCGGGCCTGCGGGTGCTGGACCCCTCGCCCCAGGTCTGGTGGGAAGCCCAGGCCGACCTGGGGGGCCTCCTCCAGCACTGGACGCCCCAGGGTCAGCTGGGCCGCCTGGGCGAAGCCCTGGTGGAGCTCCAGGGCACCCAGCGGCTCTTCGGGCCCCTGGCGGACACCGCCGAGCGCATCCGCCGGGAACTGGCCGAGCGCCACGGCTGGGCCAGCCATGGGGGTCTGTCTCTCAGTGCCACCGCCGCGCAGCTGGCCGCCCGGGCCGAACATGAGCTGGAGCGGGTGGGGGAGGGGGCCGAGGCCACCTTCCTGGCCCCCCAGCCCCTGCGCCGCCTGCCGGACCTGCCCCCGCGCCTGCACGACCGCTTCCACCGCCTGGGCCTGCGGGCCTTCGGCGACCTCCAGCCCGTGCCCCTGCCGGTGCTGGTGGAGTTGACGAACCCCAAGCTGGCGCCGGACCTGCGGGCCCGGGCGCGGGGCGAGGACCGGCCGCGCCTGCCCCTGCTCACCGAGCGCCCCGGCCACGCCCGCCACGGCTGGCGCCTCCAGCCCCCCCGCCTGCCCGAGGAGGTGGCCCTGGCCGCCCGCTGCCTGGACTGGCTCTGGTCCGATCCCCGCCATCCCCGCACGCTGGCCCTGCGCTGGTGGGATGTGGACGGCGAGCCCCACACCTGGCGGGCCTCGCCCGAGGACCTCCTGGCGCCGCCCCTGGTCCTGGCCCGCCGCCTCCAGCAGGCCTTCCTGGCCCTGGCCACCCGCCGCCTCCTCGTGCGCGAGGTGGAACTGCGCCTGGCCTGGGGCCTGGGCCGCGAGCGGGCCCTCTTCGAGGATCCCCGGAACGAGAAGCTCGAACGCCTTGAGCCCGTCCTCGCCCGGCTCCGCCGACGCTTCCCCGACCGCGCCGTCCTGCCGGGGTGGATGGGGCAGGTTTGTGTTGAAACAATCTAATATTAGCCTAATATTTGTGGAGACCCCATGACCCCCACCGTCCACCGGGAAGGGCCCTTCCGGTTCTTCTTCTACAGCCATGAACCCCGTGAGCCGCCCCATGTCCATGTCGAGCGCGACGACGCCATCGCCAAACTGTGGCTCCACGATGCGTCCATCGCGGATTCCGGAGGCTTTCCACCTCGGGACCTCCAGCGGGCGGCGGCCATCGTCCTTGTCCACCGTGACCATTTCCTAGAGGCGTGGCATGAGCACTTCGGCCCACCCTGATCATCCCGAGCCCCGAGCCACGCACCTCTGGTTCGAGCGCGGGCGCCTGGTCGTCCAGCTTCAGGACGGCCGGGAACTGGCCTGTCCGCTGGCCTTCTTCCCCCGATTGGCGGCAGCCTCCGCCGAGGATCTGGCGGACTGGCGCCTCATCGGGCGCGGCACGGGCATCCACTGGCCCCGCCTGGACGAGGATCTTTCCGTCGAGGGGCTGCTGGAGGGCCGCCGCGCGCCGGAAGCGGATGCCCGGGCCAGGGCCCTGGCCCCGCGCCTGCGGGCGGCCCGACGCCAGGCCGGACTCACCCAAGCCCAGCTCGCCCTGCGGATGGGCCGCTCCCAGGCTCTCGTAAGCCTTGCCGAGCGGGGCGCCCTGCGCATCGGCACCCCCTACCTCCAAGCTGTCCTCGACGCCTGCGGCCTGCCCCACGACTGGCAGCCCTGAATCCCTCTCCATCAAAAAGATCTCCACGAAGGAAGAAGAGCACGAAGGACACCAAGCGTGATTCGTGCCCTTGTTCTTTGCTTCGCGTCCTTCGTGGAGATCCTTTCTCCTCTGGATATGCCTCCCCATGTTCGCCCTCGGCATCTCCGATTTCTCTGTAGGTGAAGGCGTCTACCCGGCGAAGCAGCTGCTGTCGCTGGCGCGCCAGCTGGGCTACCGCGACCTGGTCTGCTGGGACCGGGGGGTGGCGGGCTATCCGAAGCTGCGGGACACGCTGGAGTGGATCCACAAGGCTCGCGAGCTGGAGGGCCTGCCGCCGGACCCGCGCTGGACGGGCTTCCGCCTGCACCTGGGCAGCCGCTTCACCTGGCGGGGCCACGCGTACGGCGCGCTGCCCTTCAGTGATGCGGGCTACGCGGCCCTGAACCGCCTGCTCTCGGCCCAGGCCCACGATGCGGCGCCGGGGCCCGACATCCCGGGCCTGGGCGCGCCCGAGCCACCTCGGGACTGCGTGCTGCTGGCCGAGGACCTCGCGGGCCTGGACGCGCTGCTGCGGGAAGGCCTCTATGGTGCCCTCCTGGCCCATCCCCGCCGGGTTCAGGAGGCGCGGAAGGCCCTGGCGGCGGGCCTGGAGGTGGTGGCGCCCCAGGTGCTGCGCTTCCGCACGGCCGAAGGCCTGGAGATGCACCGCCTCAAGCGGGCCATCGACCGGCAGACGACGCTCATCCGCACGGAGGCCCTGTGGGACTCCGCCGAGGCCGCCGTGCCCCGCGCCGACTGGGAGGCGCGTTTCCCCTTCGGCGAGCCCGCGGTGGAACGGGCCACGGCGGCCGTGCTGGAGCGCATCTCGGGTTGGAACATCCACTGGGGCGAGTGGGTGCTGGCCGATCCCCTGGACCGCGAGGGCGCGGACCTGGACGCCCTCCTGCGCGGGAAGGTGCGGGCGGGCGTGGCACGGCGCTTCCCGGTGGTCCGCGGGGACATCCTCGCCCGCATGGAGCGGGAGCTGGACCTCATCTCCGAGCTGAAGTTCGCCCGCTACTTCCTGCTGGTGGAGGACATCGTGCGGGCCGCACAGGGCGCGCAACCCCGCATCTGCGGCCGGGGCAGCGGCGCGGCCTCCCTGGTGAGCTACGCCCTGGGCCTCAGCAACGTGGATCCCGTGGCCACGAACCTCATGTTCGAGCGCTTCCTCACGAGGGAGCGCAGGGACCCGCCGGACATGGACATCGACTTCGCCTGGGACGAGCGGGAGGACGTCATCCAGAAGGTGTTCGAGCGCTACGGCCGCGACCGCGTGGCCATGGTGGCCAACCACGCCTTCTTCAAGGCCAAGGGCGCCCTGCGGGCCGTGGCCCAGGCCCACGGACGGCCCGACAGCGAGCTGAAGCAGCTGGCCCGCTACGTCCGCGGCTGGGAAGGGGGCCTGGTCCGCGCCGCCGAGAACCCCGCCTGGGACACGATCCTGCGCCAGGCCCTGGCGCTGAAGGGCCACTTCCACCAGTTCTCCGTGCATCCCGGCGGCACCGTCGTCACACCCGGCCCCTTCTGGGAGCACGCCGCCTTCCAGCCCGCGCCGGCCAAGGACAAGGTGTCGACCACCACCTGGGACAAGGACGGCGTGGAGAACTATGGCCTGGTGAAGATCGACCTCCTGGGGAACCGCAGCCTCGCCGTCATCCGCGATGCCTACGCCGTGCTGGGCGATGCCGTGCCCGCCGATCCCGGCGACCACTCCCGCAACGACCCCGCCACCCAGGCCCTGCTGGCCCGGGGCGACAGCATCGGCGTGTTCTATGTGGAGAGCCCCGCCACGCGCCAGCTCCAGCAGCGGGTGACGAAGGGCGACTTCGAGACGCTGGTGATCCACAGCAGCCTCATCCGTCCCGCCGCCTACCGCTGGGTGGACCGCTATGTGAAGCGTTCGCGGGGAGACGAGGTCTGGGAGCCCAGCGACCCCGTGTTCAACCAGCTGCTGTCCGAGAGCTACGGCGTGCTGGTCTACCAGGAGGATGTCATCAAGGTCTGCGTGGAACTGGCGGGCTGGAGCCACTACGAGGCCGACCAGCTCCGCAAGCTCCTGGGCAAGGCCGACTGCGAGGAGAAGCTGCCCTACTTCGAGGCGCGGTTCCGCGCGGGCTGCGCGGCCCGCGGCGCGCGCCCGGCCACGGTGGACGAGGCCTGGGACATGATCCGCACCTTCCAGGGCTACTCCTTCTGCAAGCCGCACTCCGCCAGCTACGCCCAGGTGAGCTTCGAGAGCGCCTGGATCAAGGCCCACCACCCGGCGGTGTTCTTCGCGTCCGTCGTCACCAACCAGGGCGGCTACTACCCCGCCATCGCCTACCTGGGCGACGCCCGCCGCCACCGGCTGGTGGTGCGGGGCCCCGACGCCAACGCCTCCGCCTGGGCCTTCAGCGCCGAGGGCGACCAGGCCCTGCGGGTGGGCCTCATGCAGGTGCAGGGCGCCCTGGCGCCCGAGGTGCATCGGCTGCTGGAGAACCGGGAGCAGCAGGGCCCCTTCGCGGACCTGGACGACCTGCTGCGCCGGGTGAAGCCCTCCGTCACCACCGCCGAGGCCCTCTGCGCCGCCGGGGCCTTCGACCGCTGGGCCCCCGACGGCGACCGCACGCGCCTCCTGTGGGCCCGCCTGGGCGGCGTACCCCCCGGCGTGCGCCCGCGCCCCACGGACGCCTTCGACCGCGCGGACCTGGAGCTGCAGACCATGGGCCTCACCCTGGAGATCCACCCCGCGGCCCTCTCCCGCGTCCGCAAAGGCGGGGGCCCCGACCGCGTGGCGGATGTGGGGGGGGCGAGAAGCCCGGGTACGGCTTGGCCGGACCCGGGCGCGGGGGCCCGGGGGTGTTCGCGCAGCGCAGCGGAGCGTGGAACCCCCGGACGATATCTCCGCTTCTGGGCCCTGGTGGTGGCCGACAAGGAAGTGAACACCGGGAAGGGCGAGCGCATGCAGTTCGTCACCTTCGAGGACGAAACCGGCCTCTGCGAAGCCGTCGCCTTCCCCGACGCCCTCCGCCGCCGCCAGCGCCCCTTCCGTGTGGGCGACATCGTCTCCATCAGCGGGAAGACGACCTTGCAGGATGGGCTGGCGGTGTTCGAAGTTCAGTGAAAATAGGGATTAGCCGCGGATGAACGCGGATGGACACAGATTGGGAAAGGAATGGATTTGCCTCGCCCATGCCCGGGGGGCGTGGGATCGGAAGAACGTAAGGGGTCAGGCGTTCGAGCGTTTCACCACGCAGGTCTTCGAGATGGAGTCATGCCAGCCACGGGACTCGGCCCCGAAGAAGGAGAACGGTTCGAAGGGGATGTATCGCGAGAATGACCGCCCAATCGCCTTGCCGAGTGAAATGGGCCCGCCAGTCTCATCCACCACGCGGGTCTTGGTCACAAGCTTGCCGAGCGTGAATCCAAACTTGTATTCCATGAATGAGTAATAAGTGATGGTAATAAGAATGCCATAGAGGCTTCCCATGCAGCCTGTCTGTAGGTGATTGGCCCCATCGGCTTTAAAGATCAGAACGATGGCCGCACCAAAGGAAAATTGAAGCGTATAGCAAATAATATTATCAATCATAAAATTGGCGAATCTCGTGCCCGATCCCACCAGCTCAATGGGAAGAGGTGCCAGCGTGGCTCCCTCCGTCAGCATGCTGGTGGGTGGCGTATATGGGTTGCCTTGCTGATCCATCTGTACCTCTGGAGGATAGTCACACCTGACAAATGAAGCTAAGCGGCCGCGCCTGCACCGAAACGCTGAACGGAGCCCAGGACGCGAGAAGCCGGGAGATGCGGAAAGCGATGCAGGCGGGGTCCGAGTTGAGCTAGGGGTTAGGCCGGAGGACGATCATGGTTTTTCATTTAGAAGTAGATTGAGTTCATAGAGAATCAACCCCTCACCATACCCAGACCATTTGGTAGCGAGCTTGCCTGTGCGATCAATAAGCAGGGTGGTGGGATAGGAATTGATATCTCCTCCAAGGTTCGTGCCGATGCCATTTTTGCCAATTTGGGCTCGATAATAAATGAACCCTGGAAGTGATTCTTTGTTCTTGTTGAGGAATTGAATTACACCTCTAGGCCAGTACTCATCGTCGAGGTTGCAAGGAATGACAACCAGAGTTCCTTTCTCAATGCCCTGCTTTTGAAGTGCGTGGATTTCTGGGAGTGACCGCCGGCATGGACCACACCAAACTGTCCAGAAATCAACAAGAATGATTTTCCCTTTGAAGTCTTCAACCAATACCTTCTTGCCGTTCTGATCAACAAACCCCAGTTTGCTAACATCAGGGCGCTTGCCGATTGGGAAGTGCTCGGTGTCACCAGCCTTTGAGAAAGAGATGCAGAGGACGAGTGCAAGTAGCGCTCTGAACATATCTAGCTCCATAAAGGTTTGTGGAAGGCCTAACGAATGTGGCTAACCGGTCACGCCTGCACCGGGGCGATGAGCGAAGCCGAGGAAGCGTGAAGCTGAGAGAGAGCGGAAGACAATGCAGGCGGGGTCCGAGTTGAGCTAAGGGTTAGGCCTTTGATGCGGATTTGGCTTGTTGCTTTTTCGGGGTGGCTGAAGCGGCTTTCTTTTTAGGTTCAGGTGCTTGATAGCCCCACTCACACGATTCTTGATGAATTGCCTCAATTTCCGTAACCAGCTCTTTTAGGTGCCAAATCATCCAAGAAACAGCTTCTAAGAACTGATTTCTGGTGGAAACCTTCTTTTTATTACCCTTCGCATCCATAAGCATCGTATGAGAATTGCTCAGTTCTTCAACGCGAGATTTGACCCTCGCATCTTCAAACGAGCACCCTTGAATATTGTGTGCAAATTCATTTCGGATTCTTCGTATTAAATGCATGTCGCGAGCGAATTTTGATGAAATGAGCCCAATTCTAAATGCTAATTCTATTCGCGCGCTGAAGGTACCAATAGGCGCATTCGCGCCATCAAATAGATCGTCTGTTGCCCCGGCCACAGCCACAAGTCGCGCAGACAAGGTGCTGCGTAACAACTCATCTGCAATTGAGGCGGCGAGAATAACCGCCGCCCGGTCACTTTCGTTTTCGAATTCTTTATGGAGCACATCGAAGTAATCCATGTGAGTCTCCTAAGGCCTAACGAATGTAGCTAACCGGCCCCGCCTGCACCGAGACGATGAACGAAGCCGAGAAAGCAGGGAGATTAGAGAGAGCGGAAGGCAATGCAGGCGGGGTCCGAGTTGAGCGGAAGGTTAGGCTGATGGTCGCTTAGCCTCTGATTGAGCTTTGAGAATAATGTTATAGGTCTGACGGGCATTTTCGGCGAGTTCAAAGGCCTGTGGTGCCTGGCGGTTGAATGGCACACCAGAATTCGCAGCCCACCACTGGGTGGCCATGGGGCTGAAGGAGATAGTTCCCCCACCGTTATTACCTTCCACAAATGAGAGCTCCGGGATGTTTGCTAATCCAATGCTGGTTGTTTTTAGATTGAACAGACCAGAAATGATCAAAATTCTATTACTCGTAACCGCATACTGAGCCTTTGAACGCACTAGGCTATCGGCGAAAAATCGACCAATCACCAAATAGATACCAACAAGTACAAATGGGATTCCCCACAGTTTGAAGAATATCGGCCCCCCTGAACTTACGACGCTGTACTCCCAGAAAAATGCGAACCCACACCAAGCGAGACTAAATGGGATCTGCAAAGCATCAGAGCCCCGCAAATACACGCCTTGCCTAGGCTGTCCTGCCCAAAGCAGCGATTCGCCTGGTTGGAGTTCTCGATTGATCTGCATCATTGCTGCGTATTGGTCCATTTGAACTCCGAAGCCTAACTTTGTCTTAGACCAACCGAATGGCAGAAGCCAATGAACGCCTTGATGAGTGAGGGTTGGGGCAGGGTAATTTCGCGATCATGTTCCCACTTGGCCGACTTGATCCTCATCACAACCGGCCGAACGGTGCGAAATGGTCGCTGGACGGTCATGAGTGCTGGGCCGGGGTTCTGGACGGCGCGCGAGGGGTGATGAACCCTTCAGCTCGGGGGCTTGGCTGGGGAAAGCTTTTTTTGCCGGTGATGAACGGTGATTGGGCCCTGGCAGCACGCAGCTTGGGCTCCGCCGGAAGCCGCCGAAGGCGGGCCCACGCGGGGGCCTGCCCTGCTTTATCCCCGTCTATCACTGTTCATCACCGGTTGAATGCTGTTGTTTTTTCAATCCGTGTTGATTCGTGGCTCAAATGGTCCATCTTCTCCGCCACCCGCCGGCCGCTCGGCTCAGGGCCGGCTCTCGCGGAGCGGGCACGGTGGCTTCCTCAGGGTGCCCTGGGATCGAGAAGGCCGACCCGGGCGGCGAGCACCCAAAAGCCTTGCCGCGAGGGTCACGGCCCAGGGCATTGACGACCTAGGGTTCGTCAGCCAGTTGGCATGTTGCATTGAAACCACTGGCGCCTATATTGAAAAAATCCGCATGCATATAGCGTGTGAGACTTATTTTCAGTTGACGAATCCATTCCGAGGAGAAAGGCATGAACCAGACTCCAAGCCTCACATTCGCTTCGCGCACCAGCCGCACGCTCGGGCGGTTCGCGCTGGCCATCGCCTTGGTGGTCGGCGTCGGGATTTGCGTGCCGGCATCGGGCCAGGCCGGCGGCGAACAAAACGAGAGCCAGATTGCGCGTGGCTTCGCCATCGTGCCGCAAGGCGTGACGCTCAACCTGGAGGGCCGCAACCGCGCGCTGGTCGGCTTGGGCAGCTACATCGTGAACACGACTGGGTGCAACGATTGCCATACGCATCCGTCGTACCTGCCCGGCAACGACCCCTTTGCCGGGCAGCCGGAGCAGGTGAACAGCGCCCAGTACTTGACGGGAGGTCGGCAGTTCGGGCCGTTCACCTCGCGCAACTTGACGCCGGATAGCACGGGGCGCCCAGCCGGCTTGAGCTTGACCGAATTCATGAATCTGATGCGCACCGGCGTCGATCCGGATTGGACTCCGGCATCGGGTCGTCCCCAGATTCTTCAGGTGATGCCCTGGCCGGTCTTCGGCAAGAAGACCGACCGCGAACTGATGGCCATCTATGAGTACCTGAGCGCGATCCCGTCGCTGCCCAACAATCCGAACCCGGGCCCCTGAGTACGCTACGCCACGCCGGCCTTCGAGCTGGTGCTGCAGCACCAGCTAAGGTCCGGCGTTCGTGGCACATCGTTGGATGGGGGACTGTTTCGAATGTGAAACGCCCTGATGGTTTTTGCTTTTCGATCCGCATCTGTCCGTGGCTCAAACCATCCTTGGTCTCCCGGTCCGCCCCTGGAATCCCACCGCTCGCCCCAGGGCGCTTCCGGTTCCGGGGGCTTCGGGCCAGGATGCTCGCGGAGGTGTCCCATGCATCGATTCGCTGTTGCCTTGCTCGCGGTTGCGCCCGTGCTTGTCGCCCAGGCACCGCCCCTCCGGCTGCCCGAGGCCAGCCCCCGGGCCACGGTCAGCCAGACGGTGGGGCTGACGGACATCGAGGTGAGCTACCACCGGCCGGCGGTGAACGGCCGCAAGATCTGGGGCGGGCTGGTGCCCTACGGCCAGGTCTGGCGGGCCGGGGCCAACGAGAACACCGTGGTGACCTTCTCCAGCCCCGTCCGCGTGGGCGGGACGCCGCTGCCGGCCGGGCGCTACGGCCTCCACATGCTGCCCACGGCCACGGCCTGGACCGTGATCTTCAGCAGCCAGTCCCACGGCTGGGGCAGCTACAGCTACGACGCCAAGGAGGATGTGGCCCGGGTGCCGGTGACGCCCGTGGCCGCGGAGCCCACCGAGCGCCTCGCCTACACCTTCGACGATCCCAGCGATCAGGGGGTCACCCTGTCGCTGCGCTGGGAGAAGCTGCGGGTGCCCATTCCGGTGGAAGTGGACACCAAGGCGGTGGTGGTGCAGGGCCTGCGGGAGCAGCTGCGCGGCCTCCACCAGTTCTACCCGGAGGCCTGGAGCGGCGCCGCGGGTTGGTGCGTCCGCAACGATGTGAATCTGGATGAGGCCATGACCTGGGTGGACCGCTCGCTCACCATGCGGGAATCCTTCACGGCCCTGCGCACCAAGGCCGCGCTGCTGGACAAGAGGGGCGACGCCAAGGGCGCCGAGGCCCTGCGGGCAAAGGCCCTGGCGAAGGCCACGGAGGTGGAGGTCAACCAGCTGGGCTACACGCTGCTGGGCCAGAAGAAGGTGGACGAGGCCCTCACCCTCTTCCAGCGGAACGTGAAGGACCACCCCGACTCCTGGAACGCCTACGACAGCCTCGCCGAGGCCTACGCCCTCAAGGGCGACAAGGCCCAGGCCGCTGCGAACTACCGCAAGGCCCTCGACAAGGTGAAGCAGGAGGACCAGCGCACCCGCATCCAGGCCGAGCTCGACAAGCTCAAGTAGCTTCGGATGGGTGTTTGCGTCGCCGGCGAAGGATTCCTGGAAAGGATCCTTTTGCCGGTGATGCACGGTGATGGCGCCGGTCGGATCCCCGTCTGGGGGCTAGAAAATGCCGTGGAATGCCAGGAATAAACAGCCATTGATCAAATTAAAAATGATTATGGTCGCGCCGGTGCTACCCTCCAGCCCCACCTTCCGAGGGGAGGAAGCCCATGACGATTCGCGTGACGCAGCTCCTCATCGCCGCCGCTCTGGTGGCGGGGGTCGGATTGTCCGCTCAGGGCAAACCTTCCGAAGCCTCGATGGAGGCGCTGGTGGCGGCGCCCAGAAACCACAAGGTGCTCTACGAAGATGATCACGTGCGGATCATCGAAGTCACCGTCCAGCCGGGGGAGACCGAGAATCTGCACTCCCACCACTATCCCTCGGTGTTCATCTACGACGCGACCCAGCCGAAGCTCCGGAACCGCCTGGCGGATGGCACGGCCTGGGACTACACCCGGAACCTGGGAGGCTTCAGCCAGCAGAGCGAAAGGCTCCACTTGCCGCCGCAGGTGAGGGCGGCCATGGCCAGGCGCGAAGCGGATCTGCCTGCCGCGCTGGCGGCGGGCTGGCCCGCTGCGATGGCCATGGGCCCCGACACCGGCCTGCCGCACCAGGTGACCAACCTGGACACGTTCCCCCATCACTTCTACCGCTTCGAGTTCAAGCGGATCGAAGGAACCAGCATCATGAAGCGAACGGTCTATTGAACGAGACCTTGGTGCGGCAACCGGGGAGGTTATTTTCAGCCGGGGATGAACGGTGATTCACGGGAATGGGGTCCATGTGGGCACTTGCCTTGCTTGATCACCGACCATCACCGTTCATCACCGGCTAAAGGCTTCTGCCTTTCTCTGCACCCTCGGCGGCGGGCGCCTTGGTATCCTCCGCACCATGAAATGCGCGGCCCTCGCCTTCCTGCTCGCGGCTCCCGTCTTCGCCCAGGCGCCGGTCCTGGAGCCCCTGGGGCTGGCGCTGGAGAACCATCCCTATCCGCATCCGGTGCACTTCTTCCCGGTGACCGTGGAGGGGCAGGACCTGCGGATGGCCTACATGGATGTCGCGCCCACCGCAGTTCCCAACGGCCAGACGGTGCTGCTGCTCCACGGGAAGAACTTCTTCGGGGCCTACTGGACGGGCACCATCCAGGCCCTGACGGCGGCGGGCTACCGGGTGGTGGTGCCGGACCAGCTCGGCTTCGGCAAGTCGCCTAAGCCCGACATCCACTACAGCTTCGAGCTGCTGGCCCAGACGACGATGGCCCTGCTCGACCGCCTGGGCGTGGCGAAGGTGTCGGTGGTGGGCCACTCCATGGGTGGCATGCTGGCGGTGCGGTTCGTGCTGCTCTACCCCGCGGCCACGGCGCGGCTGGTGCTGGAGAACCCCATCGGCCTGGAGGACTACCGCGCGAAGGTGCCCTTCGCCAGCGTGGACACCACCTACCGGTCGATGCTCAGCCCCACCCGCGAGGGCCTGGACCGCTTCTACCGCACCTACTTCGCCACCTGGAAGCCCGAGTTCGGGGTCTGGGCCGAGCTGGCCTGGCGGGCCACGCTGAGCGGCGAGTGGCCCCGGGGCGCCAAGGCCTCGGCCCTGACCTACGACATGATCTACACCCAGCCCGTGGTGCAGGACCTTCCCCGGATTACTGTGCCCACGCTGCTGGTCATCGGGCAGGCGGACCGCACGACCCTGGGCCGCGGGGCGCTGAAGCCCGAGGTCCTGGCCACCCTGGGCCGCTATCCCGAGCTGGGCCGCCGGGCCCAGACCGCCATTCCCGGCGCCCAGCTGGTGCCCATCGACGGCGTGGGGCACATCCCGCACCTGGAGTCGCCGGAGCGCTTCCACCAGGCGCTGCTGGCGTTCCTGAAGTAGCCGGGTTCAGCCGCCGGGCTTGCAGTCCTCGCAGGGCTTCAGGCCGGCCTTCCTGGCCTCGGCCACGGACTTGAAGTCCACGCGGGTGCCGGCCTTGTCGATCTCCTTCACCCACTTGCAGTCGGCCTTGTGGTACAGCTTCGTCTCCTTGCAGCCGACGATGACCTCCGACCTGGGCTCGGCCTTGACGGGGGGCTCCGTGGGAAGGGCAATCCGGGCCACCAGGGGGGCCGCCAGCAGGCCGGCCAGGACGACATACGAGAGTCTCCGCACCGGGCACCTCCCTAGACGCGAATACGAGACTCAGTTTCGGCTTTTCGGGTCTCTGCGCCAGGGAAGGCACCGGATCTGTCCGATCCGGGGATCCGGGCAAGGGAAGGCGGTCGAGATGATCGAGTGGCTCATTCTGTTCAGGCACTGAAACGAGTAGTCTAAGAAAAAATCATCGTGATTTTGATTGACCTCGGCATGGAGGCCCCCTAACCTCCGGACTCATGAACACTCCTTGGGAAAAGCGAGCCAGCCCCCGGACGGCCCTGGATCGGGTGGTCCAATTCGAGCGCACGGCCAGCGCGACCGACTCCTCCGGCGAGGAACTCAGCCTGGGGATCGGGCGCGACATCGGCCCGGGCGGCGCGAGCCTCCTGACGGACTGTCCGCTGCGCCAGGGGGAGGTGTTGAAGCTCCATGTCCCCGCCGAGGCGGAGCCCGAGGAGGAGCTGCTCATCTCCGAGGTGGCCTGGACCCAGCCGACCCGAAACGGCTACCGCGTCGGACTGCGCTTCCTGGCCTGAGGCCTCCTGCTAGGATCCTTCCAGATCCACAGGCGGAGGTTCATGCGACGCCCGGTGCATAGGCTCGGCCCATCCCTGGCGGCGGGGCTGCTGCTGCTGACCGCCTGCGCGCGGCCCCCGCGCCCCGTGCCCCAGCGGCCGGGACCGGAGCGCCCGGCCGCCCCGGTCCCGGTGGCGCGGGCTGTCCCCCGCCTGGGCTTCACCCTGCAGGCGGGGGCCTTCGCGAAGGTGGAGAACGCGGCGCGGTTCTCACAATCGCTGCAGGCCCAGGGCCTGGAGGCCGCCTACTACGCCTCGGGCGACGGCCTCTTCCGGGTGCGCTTCGGGGACTTCGCCACGAAGGAGAAAGCCCGGGCCCGGGGCGAGGTGCTGAAGGCTGCGGGGATCATCGAGGCCTACTGGGTGGTGGCGCCGGACGGATCCGCCCCGGGCGCGGGTGGCCGGTTCCCGGTGCATCCCGAGGATGAGCGGGGCCTGCGGGCCAGCCTGGTCGGAACGGCCCGGGGCTACCTGGGGGTGCCCTATCTCTTCGGCGGGACCACCGAGCGGGGGTTCGATTGCAGCGGCCTGACGGGGGCCGTGTACCGGCTGAACGGACTGAAGCTGCCCCGGTCCTCCCAGGCCCAGTTCGAGGTCGGCCACCCGGTGGACCTGGACCAGGCCCGGGCGGGGGACCTCCTCTTCTTCGCCACGAACGGCGGCGACCGGGTGAGCCATGTGGGGCTGTACCTGGGGCAGGGCACCTTCATCCACGCGCCGCGCCCGGGGCAGGGCATCCGCGAGGACCGACTGGCGGATCGCTACTACACCCGGGCCTTTGTCGGGGCGAGGACCTACCTGTAGACCTGCCTTGCAATCATTTCGTCGATTTTTTGAAAATTGGTTGCGGAATGGCCTTACACTGGAAATCGCCCGCCGGTCGTGCGGGTCTCAAAAAGCGTTGCTGCCTCGCCTGGAAGGAACAATGCATCTCAATCCAGGACGAAGAAAGCAGGTAGTTACATGGCTCAGGGAACCGTGAAGTGGTTCAACGCCGAAAAGGGTTTCGGATTCATCACCCCCGATGATGGTGGTGCGGATCTGTTTGTTCATCACTCCGCCATCGAGACCACGGGTTTCCGCACCCTGGACGAGAATCAGCGCGTCAGCTTCAACGTGGGTCAGGGCCAGAAGGGCCCCCAGGCGACCAACGTCACCAAGATCTAACCGTACCGTTCACACTGGATCGGCCTCCTTCGGGAGGCCGATCCTTTTTTGGGGGGCTGCGGCGGCTGGTCCCGCCCAGCATATTCCCTTGGCCGGAAAGGTTTCCGACCGTATTCTGGTCCCTTGCGCAAGGAGGAGCCCATGGCTCATGACGGTCACGAACACGGACCGAACTGCAACCACGATCACGACGATTCCTTCGAAATCGAAGTCGTTGAGCTCGAAGACGAGAATGGCGAGAAGGAAGAGTTCGCGATCCTGGAAGAGCTCGAGTTCGAGGGCCGGAATTTCGCCATCCTGGCACCCCTGGCCGAACTGCAGGCCCAGGAGGAGGGCACCGCGGATCCCGAGGAGGGCCTGAGCCTGGAGATCTTCGAGGTGAAGGACGACATGTTCACGCCCCTCGAGGACGAGGAACTGGCCGAGCGCCTCATGAAGCACCTCGACGAGCAGGAAGCCAAGCTCAAGGCCGAGGAAGAGAAGGACTAAGCGCCACTTACGACACGGAAAGGCCCCCGGTCGGGGGCCTTTCCGTGTCCGGAAAACCGGTAGGCTGGAAGGATGCTGCCAGATCCCGTCCGCTTCGATGGCCGAGTGCTTTTCCTCACGGAGGATCCGGAACGGATCCTCCGCCAGCTGCAAGGCGAGAATCTGGAACTGGACGAAGCGCTTCCTCTGCGGGACCAGATCAGCACGGACGAGATCACGCCGGCCTTCATCTGCTACCACTTCGACGAGAAGCTGGGCGACTTCCCCTACCTGGGCCTGCAGTGCGGGGAGGCCTTCCCCGTGAAGGAGGGCTCCGTGCGCGCGGGGGGCTTCGCCGTGAGCGTGGCGGGCAAGCGCCGGGGCAAGGGCAGCAGCCGGGAGGCCAGCCCCTACGCGGAACAATGCGCGGGCCTCCGCCTGGTGATCGCCGAGAGCTTCGAGCGCATCTACCGCCAGAACGCCCAGAACCTGGGCCTGCTCACCAGCACGGACCTCGGGCTGATCCCGCGGATCCGCCGGGGCGAGGCCATCCCCCTGGCCGAGTTCACGGGGGGGCTGGACCCCGTCACCGCCGAGATCGTGCGGCGCGGCGGCCTCTTCGCCTACAACGCCGCGCGGCTGAAGGGCGAGGTGACGGCGCCGCTGCCGGCGTTGACGCGGCGCCCCATGACCTACGCCGAGAAGCTGCTGGCCCGCCACGCGGTGGTGGACGCGGCGGCGGGGCAGGTGGGCCTGCCGGCCGTGAAGCCCGGCGACGGCCTCTTCGTGCAGGCGGATTGGCGCTTCAGCCACGAGTATGTGACGCCCATGGCGGCAAGCTTCCTGGAGAAGGCCCTGGGACCGGAGGCCCGGCTGCGCGATCCCGCTTCCATCCTCGCCTTCCGCGACCACCTGACCTTCCTGCACCACAGCATGAAGGCCGAGCACCGGGCCATGGGCCTGCTGACGGTGGCTGAGCGCCTGAAGCCCGTCCAGGAGGCCTTCTGCGCGAAGCATGGCATCCGGCTCCACGGCGAGCTGGCCGATGGCTCCGGCAGCGAGGGCATCTGTCACGCGCTCATGGCCGAGCGCTACGCCCTGCCGGGGCAGGTGGTGGTGGGCACGGACTCGCACACGCCCCACGCGGGGGCGCTGGGCTGTCTGGCCTTCGGCGTGGGCACCACGGACATCGCCAACGCCTGGGTGACGGGCGACGTGCGCGTGACCGTGCCACCCACCCTGCGCGTGCGCCTGGACGGCCGCCTGCGCCCCGGCGTGTCCGCCAAGGACCTCGTCCTGCACCTGCTGGCCCAGCCCCTCATCCGCGACGGCGGGGCCCTCGGCCATGTCATCGAGTACCAGGGCGACGCCCTGCGGGACCTGGACACGGACGAGCGGGCCACCCTCACGAACATGGCCGCGGAGATCGGCGGCTTCACGGGCCTCGTCGCCCCGGACGCGGAGACCGTGCGCTTCGTGCAGGAGCGGCGCGGCGTGGCGATCACGCTGGAGCCCTGGATGCAGGGGGACGCGGACGCCGAATATGCCCAGACCCTGGCGGTGGACTGCGCGGCGCTGGGCCCCATGCTGGCCCGGCCCGGCGATCCCGGGAACGGCGTGGCTCTGGCGGAGCTGGGCGAGGCCGTGCCCATCCACATCGCCTACCTGGGCAGCTGCACCGGCGGCAAGCGCGAGGACCTGCGCCGGGCCTACGAGGTGGTGAAGGCCGCGGCGGCGGCGGGCCGGCGGGTGCCCGAGGGCGTGCGGTTCTTCGTGCAGTGTGGCAGCGAGGGTGTGCGGCGCCACGCGGAAGCGCAGGGCTGGATCGCGGCCTTCGAGGCCGTGGGCGCCGTCGTGCTGGGCAGCTCCTGCGGGGCCTGCATCAATGCCGGGCCCGGCGTGTCCACACGGCCCGACGAGGTGACCATCAGCGCCATCAACCGCAACTTCCCCGGCCGCAGCGGCCCGGGGCAGATGTGGCTGGCCAGCCCCGCCACCGTCGCCGCCAGCGCCCTGGCCGGGCGCATCGCGGAGGCGGAGGCGTGATCGATCCCGTCTTCGCCGCCCGGTATCGCGCGCTGGTCCTGGCGAACCTCGCCCGTCCGGGCGCGCCGGCCTGGGATCCCCTGGAACGTATGGTGGTGGTAGACACCGCCCGCCAGCGCCTGGGCCTGCTGGAGGGCGGCCGCCTGGCGTTCGAGGCGGTCATCTCCACGGCGAAGAACGGCCTGGGCTGCGAGGAGAATTCCTATCGCACCCCTACGGGCTGGCACCGCATCCACGCGCGCATTGGCGCGGGGGCCGAGGCTGGCACGGTCTTCCGCTCCCGCGTGGCCACCGGCGAGGTCTGGCGTGGGGAGCCCCGCGATGAGGACCTGATCCTCACCCGCGTGCTCACGCTGGATGGCCTGGAGGAGGGCTGGAACCGCGGCCCGGGACGGGATTCCCTGGAGCGCTTCATCTACCTGCATGGCACCAACCAGGAGCACCAGTTGGGCGAGGCCGTCTCCCACGGCTGCGTGCGCCTGTCGAACGCGGACGTGACGGACCTCTTCGACCGAGTGGCCGAAGGCGATCCCCTGCTCATCGCCGAGGCGCTGGTGGGCGATGGCCTGGGCCTCGGCCGCCTGCACTTCGCCGGCGTGGCGGGCAGCGGCATGAGCGCCCTGGCGCAGTTCGCGGCCATGAAGGGCGGCCGGGCCAGCGGCAGCGACCGCAGCTTCGACCGGAGCCAGCGACTCGAAGCCCGCGCCCAGCTGGAGGCCCTGGGCTTGGCCATCCACGCACAGGACGGCTCCGGCCTCACCGGAGATTGCGCGGCGCTGGTGGTGTCCACCGCCGTGGAGGACGAGGTTCCCGACGTGGCGGCGGCCCGGCGCCTGGGCGTGCCCGTGCTGCACCGCTCCGAGCTGCTGGCGCATCTTGTCGCGCGGTACCGCACGGTGGCCGTGACGGGCACCAGCGGCAAGTCCACCACGGTGGCGATGGTGTTCGAGATCCTGCGGGGGGCCGGGCTCAATCCCTCGGTCATCACGGGCGGGGAGCTGGTGGCCCTGCAGCGTGAGGGCCGCTGGGGCAATGCCTGGGCCGGGGCCTCGGACCTGCTGGTGATCGAGGCGGACGAGAGCGACGGCTCCGTGGTGCGCTACCGCCCCGCCGTGGGCGTGATCCTGAACCTCCAGAAGGATCACAAGGAGATGGACACCGTCGCGGAGCTGTTCCGCGCCTTCCGGACCCAGGTGCGGGAGGCCGCGGTGGTGGGCGAGGCGGAGAACCTCCGGGCATTCGCGGCCGGGGCGACCGTGTTCGGGTTCGGCGAGGAGGCCGCCCTGCGGGCCGAGGGCCTGTCCCTTGGCGCGGCAAGCTCCGCTTTCCGCGTAGGGGGAGAGGCCTTTGTCATTCCCGTCCCTGGACGCCACAACGTGGAGAACGCCCTCGCAGCCATGGCGGCCTGCGCGGCGCTGGGCGTGCCCCTGGCGGCGATGGCGGGCCCGCTGGCCGGCTTCCAGGGTGTGGCGCGGCGCTTCCAGGTTCTGGGCGAGCGACGCGGGGTGACGGTGGTGGATGACTTCGGGCACAACCCCGCCAAGGTGACGGCCTCCATCCGGGCGGCCCACCTGCGCGTGGCGGCTGCCGGAGGGCGCGTGCTGGCGGTCTTCCAGCCCCACGGCTTCGGGCCCCTGAAGTTCCTCCGGGCTGAGTTCGTGGCGGCCTTCGCTGCCGAGCTGGCGCCGTTGGATCGCCTCTGGTTCCTTGACGTCTTCTACGCCGGAGGCACGGCCAGCCGGGACATCAGCAGTGCCGAGGTGATTGCCGAGATCGCCGCCCGGGGCGTGGCGGCGGAGCCTGCGCCTTCGCGGGCGTGGCTCGCAGAGCGGCTGGCCGCCGAAGCCAGGGCCGGCGACCTCGTCCTCGTGATGGGAGCGCGGGATCCCTCCCTCAGCGAGTTCGCGAAGGCCATCCTGGAGGCGCTTGGATCCTGTTGAATTCCCCGGGCGCTGAGTAGAATGGCCACTTCCCCTCTCAGCAAGGACGACGTATGGCCTGCGGGATGTTCGACACGCTTCTGCTCTCTCCTTGTCCTCATGTCGGGCGACGCGAGGCTCCTAAGTTGTTTTGCAATATTGATTTAACTTGTTTCGAATATCTGCCGGCGATCCCCCGGATTCCGTCGCACCTATTCCGACAGTCGGGACGCTGAATCATGTGGAAGACAACGGAAGGCAGCACTGGAAGGCTCCTGCAGCTCTGCACGGGCTATTTCCTGGTCTACATCGTCACCGGTCTGGTGGTGAAGGCGTTCACCGCCGCGCCCCACACACCCATGGGCACGCCGCCCATGAACGCCATCGCCTTCCTGGGCTACAACACGCTGGGGGCCAACCTCACCTGCCTGCTGCCGGTCCTGTTCCTGGGGTGGTTCCGCCTGCGCTCCATCCGGCCCATGCGGGTGGCGGGCCTGACGCTCCCCTCGGAGATCCTCTACATCATCCCCAGCGGCATCTGCACGGCGGTCATCATCCCCACCACCACGCTCATGTACACCCTGCCCATCTCCGTGATGGTGGCCATGGTGATCATGCGCGCCAGCGTCATCGTCATCGGCCGGGTGGTGGACGGGCTCCAGATCGCCCAGGGCATCCTGCGGAAGCGCATCTACTGGGAGGAGAACGCGGCGGTGGTCTTCGCGGTGCTGGCGGCCTGCATCGAGCTGTTCGGGCCCCACACGGACGGCTTCGCCTTCATGCGCAACCGGGCCGCGGTGGTCATCTTCACCAGCTACATCGCCTCCTACGCCATCCGGATCTACATCATGAACTACTTCAAGAACACGCGGCCCAAGGGCGCGCCCCTGGACAACACGGGGTTCTTCGGGGTGGAGCAGATCTCCGCTTCCGTGACCATGGTGGTGGTGGCCCTGGTGGTCTACCAGAGCCCGCGCCTCTTCCCCGGCTGGCTCCAGGCCCCGCAGGTGGTGGACTTCATCGGCTCCATCCAGGCCCCCGCCCCGGGGTGGTACTGGGCCGCGTTCTCCGGCATCGCCTTCGGCCTGGTGGCCTTCTTCTCCGTCTTCATCTTCATGTTCAAGGGCAGGACCGCCACCTTCACGGGCCTCCTGAACCGCCTCACCTCCCTGGTGGCGGGAACCACCGCGACGATCGTGGGGCACTGGCTCTTCCGCAGCCGGCTCCCCAGCGTCCAGAACTGGGTGTCCCTGGGCTTCGTGCTCGTGGCCGTGGTCTTCCTGGCCCGGGCGGAGCGCCGGCGGGCGCAGGAACTGAAACTGGCCCAGGAAATTTGAGGCGGGGTACCCTCAAGGCATGGAACCCACGACCCTCCGCGCTGTCATGGCCGCGCTCCGCAAGCCGGAGACGGGCTGCCCCTGGGACCTGAAGCAGGACCACCAGTCGCTGGCCCGCTATCTGCGCGAGGAGGCGGCGGAGGTGCTGGATGCGCTGGCTGCGCACCAGCCCGGCGATCCGGCCACGGAGGCGCACCTCTGCGAGGAACTGGGCGATCTCTGGCTGCAGATCGCCTTCCATGCCCAGCTGGCGGCCGACCGCGGCGCCTGGGACCTCCACGAGGTCGAGCGCACGGTGGTGGAGAAGCTGGTGCGGCGGCACCCGCATGTGTTCGCGGCGGTCAGCGTGGAGGGCGCAGAGGACGTGCTCACCAACTGGGCCGCCATCAAGCGCGAGGAGAAGGGTCTTCACGGCGAGGAGCCGCGGCTCCTGGAGGGCATTCCGGCCTCGCTGTCGCCCATGGAGGAGGCCCTGGAGATCGGCCGGCGCTGCGCCAAGGTGGGCTTCGAGTGGCCCGACCTGGAGGGCGTGCTGGACAAGGTGAAGGAGGAAGTGGCTGAGCTCCAGGCCGAGTCCGAGCCGGTCCGCGTGGAGGAGGAGTTCGGCGACGTGCTGTTCAGCCTCATGCAGTGGGCCCGCAAGAAGGGCGTGGATCCCGACACCGCCTTGCGGCGCCAGATGATGCGCTTCAAGGGGCGGTTCGTCTCGGTGGAGGATGACGCGCGCCAGGCTGGCGGCTGGGAACACCGGACCCTCGATCAGATGGAAGCGGCCTGGCAGGCGGCCAAGCGGAAGGCGACCTCATGATGCTGTTGGCGCTGCTCGCCTCGCGCGGCGGATCGCCACCCCCACCCGTGGTCCTGCTTCTGGTCCCGGTGGTCTTCCTGCTGATCTCCTGGTTCTCCAACCGGCTCATGGGCCTACCGGCGCTCTACGCGGCCTTCCCTGCCGACCCCACCGATCCCATCGAGAGGAACCTCGGCTGGCAGCAGGTGGAGTTCGGTGCCCTGCGCGGCCACTCGCCCATCTCCCTCAAGGCGGGCCGCCGCTGCCTGCACCTGAAGCAGCCCTTCCCCTTCCAGCCCGCCTGGTGGCAGGGGCCGGCCTCGATTCCCTGGGATCAGATCCGGGTGGAGAAGGAAGCCAGCGAGTCCACCTGGGCCTTCCTCAGCGCCGCCGAATTCCGGCTCGGCCGCGATGGCCGCGTGATCCGCCTGCGCGGCAAGGCCGCCCGGACCCTCCAGGCGAAGGTGCGCGAGAAGCAGGGCTCCACGGGTGGATCGGCCTATGGAACGGGTCTGCCGCCGGGCCAGGGGGCCATCCGGCCGCGGTGACCTAGACCGCGTCGGCGATGGCCTTGCCCATGTCGGTGGTGCTGGCCTTGCCGCCCATGTCCGGGGTGCGCAGGCCGCTGGCCAGCACCGTCTCGATGGCGGCCACGACCGAGGCGCCCGCTTCGGGGCAGCCCAGGTGGTCGAGCATCATGGCTCCGGCCCAGATCTGGCCGATGGGGTTGGCGATGCCCTTGCCGTAGATGTCCGGCGCCGAGCCGTGGACGGGTTCGAACATGGAGGGGAACTCCCGCTCGGGGTTCAGGTTCGCGCTGGGCGCGATGGCGATGGTGCCCGTGCAGCCGGGGCCCAGGTCCGACAGGATGTCGCCGAAGAGGTTGGACCCCACCACCACGTCGAACCAGTGGGGGTTGCGGACGAAGTGGGCGCAGAGGATGTCGATGTGGAACTGGTCCACCTTCACCTCGGGGTAGTGGCCGCCCATGGCCTTCACACGCTCGTCCCAGTAGGGCATGGTGATGGCGATGCCGTTGGACTTGGTGGCCGAGGTGAGGTGCTTCTTGGGCCGCGACTGGGCCAGGTTGAAGGCGTATTTGAGGATGCGGTCCACGCCCTGGCGGGTGAAGACGGTCTGCTGCACGGCCATCTCCTGGTCGGTGCCTTCGTAGAGCCGGCCGCCGATGCTGGAGTATTCGCCCTCGTTGTTCTCGCGCACCACGATGAAGTCGATGTCGCCTTCCTTGCGGCCCGCGAGCGGGCAGGGCACGCCGGGCATGAGCTTCACAGGACGGACGTTGGCGTACTGCTTGAAAGCCCGCCGGATGGGGATGAGCAGGCCCCAGAGCGACACGTGGTCGGGCACGCCGGGGAACCCCACGGCCCCGAGGAAGATGGCGTCGTGGTGCCGGATGCGGTCCAGGCCGTCCTCGGGCATCATGCGCCCGTGTTCGAGGAAGTACTCGCAACTCCAGGGGAACTCGTCCCACTGGAAATGCAGGTCGTGCTTGGCCGCGGCTGCCTCCAGAACGCGGATGCCTTCGGGTACCACCTCTTTGCCGATGCCATCGCCAGGAATGACCGCGATCCTCAAGTCGCGCATGGGGTGCTCCTGTGAAAAAGATGCAAATGTATCTATTTGATGATGGTATGCGGCTGAAAGAACGCGCAGATACCTCTTCACACTATGCGACTCAGAGGTAGACTACGCACCGAAATTCGACCCCCCTTTCCCACACATGGAGGCTCCTCATGAGCCACGACCCCGTTTCAGGAACGGCCCCGGGCGGAGGCCTGTCCGGTTGGCAGGGCGCCAGGCCCGTTCCGGCCCTGGCCACCCTGGTCCTCGGCCTGATCTTGTACTTCGGACTGCCCCGGCTGGTGTCGGTGCCCGACGCCAAACTCTTCACCGGGCAGCCCCCGGCGCCCAAGCCGGCCGCGGCGGCGCCCGCGAAACCTGCGGCGAAGCCTGCTGCGCCAGCGGCTGCACCCGTCGCTGCTCCGGCTCCCGCCAAACCCATGACCAAGGCCCAGCTGGAGGCCAAGGCGAAGGCGGATGCCGAAGCCAAGGCCAAGGTCGAGGCGGAGGCCAAGACCAAGGCTGAAGCCGAGGCGAAGGTGAAGGCGGAGGCTGACGCCAAGGCCAAGGCAGATGCCGAGGCCAAGCGGAAGGCCGACTGGGTGCGGGGGCTCCACCTCTTCGCCATCTTCGTGAGCACCATCGTGGGGATCATCGTCAAGGCGCTGCCCATGGGCGCGGTGGCCATGATCGGCATCGCGGTCACCGCCCTGTCGGGCACCCTCGGCATCGCGGATTCCATCAGCGGGTTCTCCGATGTGACCATCTGGCTCATCGTCCTGGCCTTCTTCATCTCGCGGGGCTTCATCAAGACGGGGCTCGGCGCCCGCATCGCCTACAACTTCATGGCCCTGCTCGGCAAGCGCACGCTGGGCCTCAGCTACGGCCTGGCGGCCACCGATCTCGTGCTCGCGCCGGCCATCCCCAGCAACACGGCCCGCGGGGGCGGCATCGTCATGCCCATCATGGCTTCGCTGGCCCGAGCCTACGGCAGCAACCCCGGTGACGGGAGCGCCCGCAGGATGGGTTCGTTCCTGACGCTGACGGCCTACCAGGTGAACTGCATCACCAGCGCGATGTTCCTCACGGCCATGGCGGCCAACCCCCTGGCCCAGAAGCTGGCGGGCGACCTCAAGGTGAACATCACCTGGGTGGGCTGGGCGCTGGCGGCCGTGGTGCCGGGGGTCGTCGCGCTGCTGCTGATCCCGTTCATCATCTACCGCCTGCACCGGCCCGAGATCACGGAGACGCCTGAGGCGGTGGAAATGGCCAAGGAGCACTTGCGCGGCCTCGGGCCCGTCAAGCGCCAGGAATGGATGATGCTGGGCGTCTTCGTGCTGCTGCTGGTCCTCTGGATCTTCGCCAAGCAGCTGGGCGACCTCAACGCCACCACCTCCGCCCTGGCGGGCCTGGCCGTGCTGCTGATCACCGGCGTCCTCACCTGGGAGGACATCAAGACCGAGACCGGCGCCTGGGACACCCTGGTGTGGTTCGCGGCCCTGGTGATGATGGCCAGCTTCCTCAACAAGCTGGGCATGGTGCCCTGGTTCAGCAAGTCCATGGGCGGCATGGTGGCGGGCAAGGGCTGGATCGCGGCCTTCCTGGTGCTGGCCCTGGTCTACTTCTACAGCCACTACTTCTTCGCCAGCAACACGGCCCACGTGGCCTCGATGTACGCGGCCTTCCTGGGCGTCTCCATCGTGGCCGGCGCGCCGCCCGTGCTGGCGGCCCTGGTGCTCGCCTTCTTCAGCAACCTCTTCGCCGGCATGACCCACTACGGGACCGGCCCGGCGCCGGTGCTCTTCGGCACCGGCTACGTGGAGCTCGGCACCTGGTGGCGGACGGGGCTCATCGTGAGCGTCGTGAACATCGTCATCTGGGTGGGCCTCGGCGGCCTGTGGTGGAAGGTGCTGGGGCTCTGGTAGGGCCCCTCTTGCAGCCATGAAGAAGCCCCGCCAGCCGGCGGGGCTTCTTCGCAGGGAACGCCGTTCAGGCGAAGATCTTCGACAACCCGAAGGCGACGCAGGTGGAGACGCTGACGCCGATGAGGCCGGGGATCATGAAGCTGTGGTTGAGGAGGTACTTGCCGATCCGCGTGGTGCCGGTGCGGTCCATGTTGATGGCGGCAAGGTCGCTGGGGTAGAAGGCGAAGAAGAAGTAGGCGTAGCTGGCGGGGATCAGGCCCAGCAGCAGGGAGGTGGGCAGGCCCAGGGCGTAGCCGAACGGCAGCATGATGGTGAGCGTGGCGGCCTGGCTCTTCACGAAGGCGGACACGCAGAACATCGCGATGGCGAAGGTCCAGGGGGCCATCTGCACCATGGCCTTGATGTGGGCCACCAGGTAGCCCTCGTTGGCCTTGATGAAGGTCTCGCTCATCCAGGCGATGCCGAAGATGGAGACGACGGCGATCATGCCCGCGATGAAGACGCTGGAGCGGGCGATCTCGGGGGCCTTCACTTCGGTGGCGAACAGGATGAAGGCGCCGAAGGCCAGCATGATGATCTGCACCACCGTGGTCATGGGGACGGGCTTGCCGTTCACCAGGGGCAGCAGGGCGGGCTTGAGGGCGATGAGCACGATGGTGAGCACGCCGGCGAAGAAGAGGCCCACGGAGAGCTTGGCCTTGAAGGGGATCACCTTGTCCAGGGTGGTGACGTCGCCTTCCAGGCCCTTGGCGAAGTCGGGATCCTTCATGCGCTCGAGGAACTCGGGATCCTGATCCAGTTCCTTGCCGCGGTTGAAGCTCCAGGCCGCGGCGGCCAGCACGCCGATGATGCCGGCGGGCAGGGTGATGCGGACGATGTCGAAGAGGCCCACGGGGTGGCCGTTCTTGGCGGCCATGGCCAGGAAGGTGGTGACGGCGGCGGCCACCGGGCTGGCGGTGATGCCCATCTGGGAGGCCACACTGGAGATGGCCATGGGACGCTCGGGCCGGATGCGGGTCTTCAGGGCCACATCGGAGATGACGGGCAGCAGCGCATAGACCGCGTGGCCCGTGCCCACGCAGACCGTGAGGAAGAAGGTGGAGAGCGGCGCCAGGATGGTCACGTATTTGGGGTGGGCCCGGAGCAGCCGTTCCGTCAGCTGCACCAGGTAGTCGAGGCCGCCCGCCACCTGGAGGGTGGCCGAAGCCGTTACCACCGCCAGGATGATGAGCATGACGTCCACCGGCGGGGTGCCGGGGGCCACGCGGAAGAAGAGCACCAGCACGGCCACGCCCAGGCCGCCGATGAGGCCCAGGGCGACGCCGCCCTTGCGGATGCCGATCAGGATCGCGCCGAGGACGAGGATGAATTGGATCCAGAACATGAATGCGGGGGACAGCATGTCTTCTCCTTGAGACCGAGGGTCTTTGGTTTTACAACCCTCGCGGGGCGAGCGTAGCAGACCGACCGGTAATGAATGGTCGCTGTCATCACTTTTTTTAGTTGCTAAACCCCGGCGGGGCCTCCGGAGAACCCTCGCGTGCCCCCCACGCCCGCGCCAGGGCAGGCTAGGATGGCTCTTCGAGAGCCCCTCCCGGTGAACCCCCTTCCATTCCATCTGGTGACCTTGACCCAGGCGACCTGGGGGGAGGCCCTTGCCTGCGCCCGGGGACTGGGCCAGGACGCCCTGCCTGAACTCAGGCTGGACCTCTTCTCTCAGGTGGATCCGGGGAGCCTGGTGGAGGCCCTGGGCAGTCGCTGCCTGGTGACCTGCCGGCGGCGCTCGGAAGGGGGCCGCTGGCCGGACGAGGATGAAGCCGGTCGCATGGCCCATCTGCTCCGGGCCGTGCCGGCGGGTCCCGCCTGGGTGGATCTGGAGTGGGATCTGGCGGTGCCGCCGGAGCTCCAGGCGGTCCGGCCCCGGGTGGGCCTCCTCCGCTCCGTGCATGTGGCCTCCGGGGTCTTCGACCTGGACCAGCGCCTGCGTGCCCTCCCCGACGGCGAGGCCTTCAAGTGGGTGGGGTGGGCCGGGCGCCTGGCCGACAGCGGGCGGCTCCGGCCGATCCTGGCCTCGGCCCGCGCTCGCGGAATCGCCCTCTCCGCCTTCCTCATGGGGCCGAAAGGCCTCGTAAGCCGCGCCATGCAGGCGGCCTGGGGCGGCGCCTTCACCTATGCGGCCCCGGACGACGGCCCCGCAGCGGCCCCGGGCCAGCTCCCGCTGGCCACCCTTCGGGCCTGGCGTTGCGCGCACCTGCGCCGGGAGGACGGACTATGCGGCGTCATCGGGGATCCCGTGCTGCACTCCCGGGGCCCGGCCTTCCATAATCCCCGCTTCCAGCAGGCTTCCAGCCATCTGGTCTACCTCCCGCTGGTGTGCGGGGAGGCGGAGGAGGCCGTGGAGGCCCTGGCGGCGCTCGACGTCCTGGGCCTCAGCATCACCGCGCCGCTCAAGTTGGCCCTGCCGCAGGCCCTCGGGCTGGAGGGACCCCTGAACACCCTGTGGCGCCGGACGCCGGGGGACGCCTGGCAGGGCGCCAACACGGATGCGGAAGCCCTTGGACAGTCCCTGTCGCATCTGGCTCCCGGCCCGGTGCTGCTGCTCGGGGGCGGGGGCGTGGGCCGCACGAGCCGTGAGGTGCTGGAGGCCGCCGGCCGCTCCGTGCTTCAGGTCTCCCGGCGGATGCCGTCCAGCCCTGAGGTTGTGGCGGCCTTCGCGCCGGTGGGCCTGGTGCAGGCCACGAGCCTGGGCATGAGCCCTGAGGATCCGGTCCCCTTCCCGGACCTGCTGGAAGCCGCCCTCCCCACCGCACGCTGGGCTGTGGAGTGGATCTACAAGGAGGACACCGCCTTCGGGGCCTGGGCCCGCCACGCCGGCCTGGAGCTGGTCTCGGGCGCGGCCCTCTTCGACGCCCAGGCCGAGGCGCAGAGCCGGCGGTTCATCCAGGGATGTGGCGGAGCCACCTGACAGCTGATCGCCGACAGCTGATAGCTTCTTTTCATGGACCTCCTTCTCGTCGAGGACAAGGACAGCTTCCGGCGCCTGCTCACCCAGGCGCTGGAGGGCTCGGCCTGGACCGTGCGGGCCGTGGCGGATCCGCAGGAAGCGCTGCGGGCCCTGGAGGCGGCGCCCTCGCATGTCCTGGTGTCGGACCTGCGCCTGCCGGGGATGAGCGGCCTGGAGCTGATCCGGCGGGCCCGCCAGCTGCACCCCACGCTGCGGGTGATTCTGATGTCCGCCTTTGCGGAGCCCCGGGACATCGTGGAAGCCATGCGCCTGGGCGCGGAGGATTTCCTGCCCAAGCCCTTCGATCTGGAGGTCTTTCTGGCCCTGCTCGACCGCCTGCGGGCCTTGGTGGGCGCGCCGCCTCCGGATCCGGCGGAGCCCTGGGTGGCTCACAGTACCGCGATGCAGGTCCTGGATCAGGCCCTCCGGCGGGCCGCGGGCACGGATCTGCCGGTGCTGTTCCTCGGCGAGCGGGGTGCGGGCAAGGGCCGCTGTGCCCGTCGCCTCCACACCCTCCGTCACCCCGGCGCCCCCTACCTCACCCTGGCCGCGGCCACGCTGGGCCCCGAGGGGCCGGACCCGGCCCTCCTCCAGCTGATCCAGGGGGGGAGTCTGTACCTGGCGGGGCTGGAGCATCTGGCGCCGGAGGCGGTGGCGCCCCTGGTCCGGGCCATCGATGCGGCCGGTGCTGGCTTCAGCTGGATGGCCGGACTGGAAGCGGGCGGCGTGCTGCCCACGGACCTGGCCCAGCGCCTGGGCGCGCTCGAACTGCGGGTGCCACCGCTGCGCGAGCGCAGGGAGGATCTGCTGGCCCTGGCCAAGGCACTGCTGGAGCGGAGCGCCCGCCTGGAAGGGCGCCCGGCGCCCTGGCTGGAGCGGCCGGCGGAGCGCCAGCTGCTCGACCGCGCCTGGCCCGGAAACGTGCGGGAACTCGAGGCGCTGCTGAGCCGGACCCTGGGCCAGTCGGATGGGCTCGCCATCCGGACCTTCCCGGACCTGGCCCTGGGGTGCTCGGAACTCCTGAACCTCCCCTGGCCCGAACCGGGTTCCCTGGAGGCCATGGTCAGGGCCGCCTCCCGGGCCGCCGAAACCCAGCTGCTGCGCCGCGCCCTGGCCCAGGCTGGCGGGGACCTCCCCCGGGCGGCCGAGGCGCTGGGTCTCACCGTGCGCAGCTTGGCTCAGCGCTTGCGGGACCAGGGCATCCCTTTGGAAGATAGAGACAGTCCTTTCCCCCGGAAGGCCCCATGACCCAGGATCCAGCCCAGGCCCCCCCCGTCCTCACCCCGCCCGTGCGGTCGCAGGAGGGGGTCCGTCCCGCCGCCCGGGCGGGTCTCGCGGCGCTCCAGGCCGTGGTGGTGGGGAAGGATGCCCAGGTGCGGCGGGCCTTCGCGGCCCTGCTGGCCGGAGGGCACGTGCTGCTCGAGGACCTGCCCGGCGTCGGCAAGACCACCCTGGCCAAGGGGCTGTCCCGCATCCTCGGCGGCAGCTTCCAGCGGGTGCAGGGCACCAACGACCTGCTGCCGTCGGACCTGCTGGGCGTGCATCTCTGGGATGCGAAGGAGCAGGCCTTCCGATTCCAGCCCGGCCCGGTCTTCTGCCAGGTGCTGCTGCTGGACGAGCTGAACCGCATCGGCCCCAAGACCCAGAGCGCCATGCTCGAAGCCATGGTGGAGGGCCAGGTGACGCTGGACCGCAGCACCCACCGGCTGCCGGATCCCTTCTTCGTCATCGCCACCCAGAACCCCCTGGACCACGCGGGCACCTTCCCCCTGCCCGAGAGCCAGCTGGACCGCTTTTCCTGTTCCCTGCACCTGGGCTACCCCGACCGCGAAGCCGAGCGCCGGATCCTGAAAGGGGAGGCGGGCTCGGAGCGCCTGGATGCCCTGCGCCCCGCCCTGGACCTGGATGGCTGGCGGATGGCCCGCGCGGCGGTGCGGGCCGTACGGGTCTCCGAGGCGGTGATGGACTACGCCGAGCGGATGGTGGATCGCATCCGGACCGGCGGCGGCTTCTGCTCCACGCGGGCGGTCAAGCACTGGTTCGGGCTGGCCCAGGCCGAGGCCTGGCTGGAAGGGCGCGACTTCATCACGCCCGATGACCTGCAGGCCACGCTGGCGGACACGATGGCCCATCGCGGTAGCCTGGATGATCGCCGCCTGAGCCGCACCGACCGGCGGGACCAGCTGGCCCGGCTGCTCAAGGACCTGCCCGTGGGATGGACGGGATGAGAGAGGATGAGACCGTAGGCCAGATCCTGCGGGAGGCGCGCGTCGCGAAGGGGCTTTCCCGCGAGATCCTCGCGGTGGAATTGAAGCTGCCGCTGCGCCACATCGAGGCCATCGAAGCCGATGACTGGGCGGCCCTGCCGCCGGGGCGTCCCCGGCCCCTGGCCCGGCAGCTGGCGGAGCGCCTGGGTGTGGACCTGGAGTTCCACACCGGAGCCTTCCAGACCGTGCCCGGGGTGCAGGAGCTGACGCCTCCCGACCCCAGGCAGGAGCGGCTGGAGCGCATCGTCATGGGCCTGCTCACCGCAGCCTCGGTGCTGGTCGCCGCCTGGCTGGTGGTGCCTGGCCCCAGCCTCGGTCAAAAGCCCTCCGCCAGCTACCTGACGGCCCTTCCCAAGGCCGCCCTGCCGCCGCCGGCGGCGCCGTCCACTTCGCCCTATCCCGTGCTGGGCGAGCTGCTGCCGGAGGCTCCCCTCAACGACCAGGGCGTGCTGATCAGCCTGCGGGCCATGGATACCTGCGAGGTGCGCCTGGAGCCTGCGCCGGATTCAGGCGCCACGGCTCAGACCCACACCCTGCGGGTGTCGGAGCCCTGGCGGCTCCGCGCGAAGGGACCGTTCTCCATCAGCCTGGACAATGCGGGGGTGGTGAATGTGGAGGTGGCCGGGGTGCGGATCGCCCATGGCCAGAACGTGGGTGAGGCCTGGACCGGCCGCTTCGATGCCGAGGGCCGTTGGCTCAGGCCGCCCTTGCCGCCGGTCCTGGCGCCGACGGACCCCCAGCCTCCCGATGACGAAGAAGACGGAACCCGGCCATGAGCATCCACCCGATTGTCGAGCGCTTCCTGCAGGGAACCCTGCCTGAACCCATGGGCATGACCCTGGTGGGCGGGAGCCTGCCGATCCCGACCGCGGACCTTCTGCAGGCCTTGGCCCACGCCGTCCTCCGGGAGACGCCCTACGCCGCGAAGGCCCTCGAATGCCTGGGTTCCATGCCCGAGTCCATGCTGGCCGGCGTCCTGCTGGAGCCGGTGGATCCGCCCCAGCCGCTGCAGCTGGTCCTCTGCCACCGGAAGGAGCCGGTCCTGCTGGAGGAGGCCCTGCTCAATCCGTCGCTGACGGCGGAGATCGTGGAGGCCTCGGTCCTCAGCCTGCCGGGCTCCGTGCTGGAGATCGTGCTGAACAACCAGGTGCTGTGGATCGAGCGGCCGAGGATCCTCGACCTGCTGGAAGAGCACCCCGAAGGCGAATACGTCATCAAGCGCCGGGTGAACGAGTACCGGTTCGACGTGCTCCGCCTGATCCCGGAGGAGGTCAAGAAGGAGCGGCTGGAGATCCTCGATGAGGTGCAGGCCGGGCACCTGGACAAGGCCTGGGCCGAGCTGCCCCTGCCGAAGGAGAAGTCCCAGGAGGAGGCCGAAGCGGAGATCGAGTCCGAGGAGATGGCCGCCGAGCGGCGCCTGCTGGCCCAGAAGCCCCTGGTGGATGACCAGGGCCAGGAGATCGTCCTCACCCTCTCCCAGCGGGTGGCGAGGCTCCGGACCAACCAGAAGATCATGCTCGCCATCAAGGGCGGCAAGGAGGAGCGCACCATCCTCATCCGCGAGGCCAACCGCCTCATCCAGGTGAACGTCATGCGGAACGGCCGCATCACGGAAGGCGAGGTGGCCTACATCGCCCAGATGCGCACCGTGAACGACGAGGTGCTGCGGATCATCGCCAGCAACCGCGAGTGGATGAAGAAATACACCATCACCAAGGCCCTGGTCCTGAACCCGCGGACCCCGCTCCCCCTGGCCATGACCCACTTCAAGCGGCTGCTCGAATCCGACATGAAGCTGCTGGTGAAGGATCGTAACGTCGCCGAGCTGCTGCGCCGCGAAGCCAAGCGGTTCCTGGAGATGAAGGCGCAGGGGAAGGGGTAGGGCGGGCTACTTGCCGGTCTGGTCCTTCCACCGCCGCAGGGCCGCCATGGCGTTGGCCACGTGCTGGTCGGGCTTGAGGTCCGTGAAGGCGTGGATGATCCGGCCATCCGGGGCGATGATGTAGGAGGTACGGTTGGCGAGCTGCGGCTTGGCGGCCAGGACAGCGTCGTAGGCCTTCATGATGGCCTGGTCGGAATCCGACAGCACTGCGAACTTGCCCCGGCACTCGCTCACGGAGAATCTGTTGAGCTTGTCGATGTCATCGTGGGACACGCCGACGACTGTGGCGCCGAGTTGCTGAAATGAGCCCACAGCTTCGGCGAACAGGTGGGCCTCGGTGGTGCAGCCGGGGGTGAAGGCCGCCGGATAGAAATAGAGCACCACGGGGCCTTTCTGGAGGGCCGCGGCCAGCGAAAACAAGGAGGCCTGGCCCCCGAGGGAGGCCTGGGCCTGGAAATCCGGGGCCTTGTCCCCGACCTTCAGGGACGCGAAGGCCGGAAGGGTCGCGAGCAGTGGCGCCAGGGCCAGGGTGAGAGCCTTCAGTCGCGCCATCGGAACCTCCGCTTTCGAAACCTGCGGTGCGTTGGATTCCCAGAACCTGCATCCGTGACAGCCGGGAAGGGCCAAGGATCCGGGTCGGCCCGCCTGCCATTCCGCGGCTTCGAACTCCATCTTTTCCTGTCCCCAAAACAGAAGGCCCCCGATCGGGGGCCTTCTGTTTTGGAGCGGGCGACCAGGATTGAACTGGCGACATTCAGCTTGGGAAGCTGACGTTCTACCACTGAACTACGCCCGCGGCAGGGGTCCATCCTAGCGCAAGTGCGGGCCGGGAGCCAACCCCGCTCAGCCCAGGTACGCCGCGATGACGCGTTCGTTCCGTCCCAGTTCCTCGGGGGTGCCTTCGACGGCGATACGGCCGCGCTCCATGACGTAGGCGTAGTCGGCGACTTCGAGGGCGCTCTTGGCGAACTGCTCGACGAGGAGGAGGGTGATGCCTTCCTCCTTGAGGCGGCGGATGGTGCGAAAGACTTCCTGCACGATGACGGGGGCGAGACCCATGGAGGGCTCGTCCAGCAGCATCACCTTGGGTTGGGCCATGAGGGCGCGGCCGATGGCGAGCATCTGCTGCTCGCCGCCGGAGAGGGTGCCGGCCGACTGGCGGGCGCGGTCCTTGAGGCGGGGGAACAGTTCGTAGATGCGATCCAGATCGGCCCGGGCGCTGGCCTTGTACCCCAGGAACTTGGGCAGGCGGCTGTAGGCGCCCAGCAGCAGGTTGTCCTCCACGGACAGGGGGCCGAAGACTTTGCGGCCCTCGGGGGAATGGGCGAGACCCAGCCGGGCGATGCGCGAGGCGTCGAGGCCCTGCACCTCCCTGCCGTCGAGCGTGACGCGGCCGCGGGTGGGCCGGAGCATTCCGGAGACGGCGCGCATGGTGGTGGTCTTGCCGGCGCCGTTGGCCCCGATGAGCGCCACCACAGCGCCTGGCTTCACGGTCAGGGAAGTGCCGACGAGCACCTCGCTGGCCCCGTAGCCTGCATGAAGATCATCCACCACAAGCATGCCGGTCTCCTTCAAGCGGGCTGGGGTTCGGCGTCGCCGGGCCCGGATTGGCTGGCCTGGCCCAGGTAGGCCTCGATCACCTTGGGATGCCGCTTCACCTCGTCGGGGGCCCCTTCGGCGATGACCTTGCCGCCATCGAGCACCGTCACCCGGTCGCAAAGCTCGCTCACCACGTCCATGTGGTGCTCGATGAGGATGATGGTGACGCCCCGGGCGTGGACCCGCTTGATGATCTCGATCTGCTGGACGACGTCGGGATGGGCGAGGCCCGCGGCGGGCTCGTCGAGGATCAGCAGGTCCGGCCGCCGGGCCAGGGCCCGGGCGATCTCCAGGAAGCGCTGGGCGCCGTAGGTGAGGTCCTTCGCCTTGGCCCGCGCCTGCTCCTTCAGGCCGATGAGGTCGAGCAGCGCGAGGGCGTCGGCCTGGGCTCGGCGTTCCTCAGCCCGGGCGAAGCCCAGGAGCACCAGGGGGAGGGGCATCCGGTAGACCCCCTTCAGGGCGACCATCACGTTCTCGATGGCCGTGAGCTCGCTGAAGAGCTGAAGGTTCTGGAAGGTGCGCGCCACGCCCGCCCGGGCCACCCGGTTGAGGCTGCCCTGGGGCAGCTCCGAGCCGCGGAGGGACACGCTTCCCGAGGTGGGGGTGTAGAGGCCGGAGATCACGTTCACCACGGTGCTCTTGCCCGATCCGTTCGGTCCGATGAGGCCGTGGATCGTGCCGGCGCGCACCTGCATGGACAGCCCGTCCACGGCCTTCACGCCGCCGAAGTGCCGCTTCAGGTCCGCCAGGACGAGCAGGGGGGCGTCCCCCTGGGTCCGCGGCGGCAGCACCGCATCCAGGTCCGAAGGCGCCGGCAGGGGTGCGGGGGGCACCCGGAACAGCTTGGCCAGGAAGAGGGCCAGGAACCCCATGAGGCCTTCGGGCAGGCCCACCACCACGGAGAACAGCATCAGGGCGAAGATGCCCTTGCGCCAATCCTCGGTGTTCTCCACGAAGAAGCCGCCGACGGCCAGGATGCCCATGGCCACGACGGGGGCGAGGGCCTGGAACGGGCGGGTGGATTTCTTCGCCAGCCCGCGCAGGCCCGCCGCCAGGGCGACCGCGAAGCCCGTTCCGCTGAAGATGTGGAAGAGCAGGGAATTGGACAGCAGGTTGGGCAGCAGGACCACCACGGTGGCCCCCACGAAGGCGCCCCAGAGGCTCTTCCGCCCTCCCAGCACCACGCCCAGCAGGAGGATGATCATCAATTCGTAGACGAAGCTCTGGGGCTGGAGGTACTGGAAGTTGAAGGCGTAGAGGCCGCCCGCGAGCCCGCCGAGGCCCGAGCCCAGGGAGAAGGCGGCGACCTTGTGGTAGTAGGTACCCACGCCCATGGCGTCCGTGGCGATGGGGCTGTCCCGCAGCGCCTCGAAGGCCCGGCCCCACTGGGAGGACAGCAGGTTGCGCATGACCATCCAGACCAGGGCCAACAGCGCCATGCACAGCCAGTAGAAGATCGGCGGCGTGAGGGTGTGTCCGAACAGCGCGGGGCGCACGAGGCTGAGGCCCTGGGCGCCGCCGGTGAGGCCCTCCAGCTCGTTCAGCGCCGTGGTGCTGAGCGCCGCGAAGCTGAGGGTGGCCAGGGCGAACTGCGGGCCTTCGAGGCGCAGGGCGGGCAGGGCGAGCAGCGCGCCGAGGACCAGGCCCACGATCATGGCCGCCGCCAGCGCCGGCACCATGCCGAGGCCGAACCGGGTGACGGCGAGGCCGGCGGCATAGGCTCCCAGGCCGAGGAAGGCCACATGGCCGAGGTTCACCTGGCCCAGATAGCCCACCGTGACGTCCAGCCCGATGAGGAGGATGCCGTAGATCGCCAGCAAGGTCAGGAGGCCCAGGGCATAGGGGTTCACGACCAGCAGGGGGATGGTGGCGAGGAAGGCGAAGACGACAAGCTCGGCGCCGCGGAGGAGGAGGATGCGGCGCATGTCACACCTTCCGGATGACGGCTTTGCCGAAGACGCCGGTGGGGCGCACGGCCAAGGCGAGAATCAGCAGCGTGAGGCCGGGGGCTTCCCGCCAGCCGCTGCCCAGGTAGAAGCTCGCCAGGCTCTCCAGGGCGCCGAGGGCCATGCCGATGAGCACGACCCCGAATCCCGAGTCCAGCCCCGCCACCACGGCCACGGAGAAGGCCTTGAGGATGAGGGCGGAGGCCATGGTGGGGCCCACGGTGGTGATGGGCGAGACGAGGATGCCCGCGAGGGCCGCGACGGCCCCGGACAGGGCGTAGGAGAGCATCACGGTGCGCGTGGCGGAGATGCCCATGAGCTCGGCGGCATCGCGATCGGCCGACACCGCTTCGAAGGCCTTCCCCAACAGCGTGCGGCGCTTGAACAGTTCGATGAGGCCCATGATGGCGAAGACGCCCACGGCCACGGAGAGCTCCAGCCGGGTGACGTCCACGCCGAACACGCGGATGGGATCGGCGGAGATGGGCGTGGGGAAGGGCCGATCGTCGCGCCCCCAGATGTTCTCGGCGGCCGAGAACAGGAAGAGGCCCATGATGATCGAGAGCAGGATCCAGCCTTCGCTCTTCTGCTCAAGCGCGAGCCGGACCCCCGCCCGCTCGATGATCAGGCCCATCAGGGCGCCGAAGAGCAGGCCTCCCGGCACCATCAGCCAGTAGGGCAGGCCGAGGTTGGTGAGGGTGAGGCAGAAGAAGGCGGACACCATCACCAGCTCGCCCTGGCCGAAGTTGATGCTCTTGCTGGTGGCGTAGGTGAGCTGGAAGCCGTAGGCGATGAGGGCGTACACCAGGCCCATGAGGGCGCCGCTGACGGCCATTTGTCCGATGATCAGAGCGTTCATACCGGATCTTCCTGGGGAAGGGCGGAAAAGCCGGGGGGCCGAAGCCCCCCGGTGCGGCGACGGTGTCGGGAAGGCTACTTGGTTTTGCCCTTGCCGGGTTTGGCGGCCGGCTTCGCGGCGGGCTTGGCGGGAGTCCCGGTGGCTTCCTTGATGAGGCGGGCCTTGTCGGCGGCATTGCCGAAGACCACGCGGCCGTCCTGCACCATGCCCATCACGACCTGCTCGCGGCGGAAGGCCTCATGGGTGGTCACATCCGCCGGATTCCACTTGGTGTAGGGGTGGTTCCAGGTCGCGATGACGCCCTTCACGGGTTCCTTCAGGTCCTCCAGGGCCGCCTTGATCTTGTGCGTGTCCGTGGAACCGGCCTGCTTCACCGCCGCGGCGAAGATCAGGACGGCGTCATAGCCCTGGGCCGCGGCCACGGCCGAGGGGATGCGGTCCACCTTGTAGGTCTTGTGGTAGCCGTCGATGAAGGCCTTCGCCTTGGGCGTGATGGGCTCCTCGATGAAGGTCTGGGGCATGAGGGTGCCGTTGCCGTTCTTGCCGGCATTGTCGATGTAGTTGGACATGGAGAGCGTCCAGCCGCCGATGAGGGGGGCCTTCATGCCGATCTTGGCCATGCCGTTGGACACGGCGGCCAGCTCGGGGCCGATGGCCCAGATCAGGACGGCCTGGGCACCGGCGGCCTTGGCCCGTAGCAGCTGGGCGGTCATGTCCTTGTCGCCGATGTTGAACTTCTCCTGGGCCACCACCTGGAGCTTGTTTCCCTGCAGCTTGATCTGGTTCAGGATGTCATCGCGGCCGGAGACGCCGTAGTTGGTGGAATCGAAGACCACGGCCACCTTGGTGAACTTGCGGTTGATGGCCTCCTCGACCACCATGGCGGCCTGGATGCCGTCATGGGCGGCGAAGCGGAAGATGGAGAGGTCCTTCACGCCGGCCTTGCTCCACTGGGTCATGGAGGCGGAGCCCGCGGCGGGGCAGATGATCTTGGTGACGCCCTTCTCCTGGAGGTGCTTGTCGCCCGCCATGCAGACGCCTGTGTTCACGGTGCCGATGACGCCAGAGAGGTCGTTCATGGCGGCCAGTTCCTGGGCGATGAGGGCGCCGCGCTCGTTCTTGGCCTCGTCATCGCGCTCGATGGCCTCGATCTTCATCTTCTTGCCGCCCACCTGGATGCCGCCCGCGGCATTGATCTCCGCGATGGCCAGCTTGGCGCCGTCGCGCGTGGAGGCGCCCATGGGGGCGGAGCCGCCGGTGAACGGGCCGGTGATGGCGAGCTTGACCGTGTCCCCGGCGTGAAGGCCGAGGGCCGCCAGCAGGAGAGAACCGTAGAGAGTCTGCCTGAGCATCGTATCCCCCGTGGTGAGATGGATCTGGTTGGAGTGGCTTGGTGGGCGCAAGCATAGCGATCCAGCCGGGCTTTGGGAAGCCTGGCCGGTTCCTTCCTGGGCGCGCATTCAGGCGAGTCGGGACGCCACCCAGGTGAGCAAAGGTTCCCCACCGGTGATCCGCTGCTCGGCGATGAACAGGGGCATCTCCAGTGCGCTGGCATGTTCCGGACCCAGCTTCACCGCATCCTTCTCGGTGCAGACCAGCCAGGCGGCATCTTCCGCCCTGGCGCGGACCTGGAGCCGGACCAATTCGGCGGGGGTGGGCCCCCGGTGGTCTGGATAGCTGTGGGAGCCGGTCCAGGCTTGGCCGGCCACCAGCAGGTCGGCGTAGAAGGCCTCCGGGTGGCCCAGGCCGCACCAGGCGAAGGCCGGGCCCTGGTCGGCAAGGGGGAGGGGGAAGCGCGCTTCCGTGCCCCAGCGGCGCAGGGAGGCCAGGGCGAAGTCCACCCAGAAGATGGGACCGCCGCTGCCCTGGCGGGTCCACCAGGCCTCCACCCCCGCCCGGTCCTTCACCCGGCTGGCCCGGGTCACCACCAGGGCGTGGGCCCTCCGGGCGCTCTCCTGGGGTTCCCGAAGATCCCCCAGGGGCAGCAGGCGGCCGTTGCCCCAGAGCCGCACGCCGTCCAGCACCAGCAGATCCAGATCCCGGTGCAGGGCCCGGTGCTGGAACCCGTCATCGAGCAGCAGGCAGCGCAGATCTGGACGCTGGGCCAGGGCCCGGAGGGCGGCGGCATGGCGCCTCCGCCCCACCACCACCCGCTCCGGCCCCAGGCGCCGGGCCATGAGCAGCGGTTCGTCGCCGGTCTGCCGGGGATCGGAATCGGCCTCCACGCTCATGGGATCGACCTCGCGCCGGCCGCCGTAGCCCCGGGACAGCACGGCGTTGCGCCAGCCAGCTGCTTCGAGCCCTTCGGCCAGGAACAGGGTGAGCGGCGTCTTGCCCGTGCCCCCGGCGCTCAGGTTGCCGATGGACACCACCGGGACGGCGGCGTGGGCCACCCGCTCCGGGTGGGCATCGAAGGTGCGGTTCCGGGCGCGCACCACCAGCCCGTACAGGGGGGACAGGGGAGCGGCCAGATAGCGCAGAATGGACATGGGACCAGGGTAGCGGAGGAGTTGATGAGCGAGGGGATCCTGCTGGAACCGGTGGCGCGGGGCACCCTGCTGCCCGAATCTGCGCGGGTGGCGCGCCTCGAATCGGCGCTCCCGCAGATGCTCGCCGCGCTCGAAGGCGAGACCGACGAGGTCGCCGTCCAGGCCACCCTGGCCTGCCTCCTGTGGGAGACGCTACCCCAGGTCAACTGGTGCGGCTTCTACCGGCGCATCGGTGAGCGTCTGCTCGTCGTGGGCCCCTACCAGGGCGGCATGGGTTGCCTGCGCATCCCCTTCGAACGGGGGGTCTGCGGGGCCTGCGCCCGCACGGAAACCACCCAGCTGGTGCCTGACGTCCAGGCCTTTCCCGGCCACATCGCCTGCGATGACGCCACCCGCTCCGAGCTCGTGATCCCCATCACGGTTGGTGGTCGCCTCCGCGCCGTGCTGGACCTGGATTCTCCGCATCCGGGCGGGTTCTCGACCGCCGAGGCCCGGATCCTGGAAGCCCTGGTGGCACGCGCCTTCTCGGGAGAGGTTCACCCATCGCCTGGCATCGGTTAACCTAGGGCACTCTCCGGGATCCGCATGGCTGAACCCAGCTTCATCGATCAAAGCAAGCTGCGCTTCCGCGAAGGCGAGATCATCTTCCGCAAGGGGGAGATGGCTCAGCAGATGTACATCATCCTCGCGGGACGGGTTCGGCTCTATGTCTCAGAGGAGCCCAAGGGCGAATGGGCGGAGGAACTGTCCAAGGGGGACTTCTTCGGGGAAGGCAGCCTGCTGGAGGCCCTGCCGCGCCAGCACACGGCCCTGGCGCTGGAGGACTCGGACCTCATCGCCATCAACCGCGGCACCTTCATGCGCATGATCCGGCAGAACCCGGAAGTGTCCGTGAAGATGATGCAGCGCCTGGCCCAGCGCCATCGCGAGTTGGGCGAGCGGGTGGAGGAGCTGGATGCCAGCCGGCCCGCCAAGGCCACGGGCACGCCGGTGGCGAACCTGGTGTCCGTGCTCAGCGGCAAGCCCCATCCCATCCTGGCCCACGGTTCCCTGATCGGACGCTTCGATCCCACCACGGGCGTGCATCCCGACATCGACCTCACCGAAGAAGACCACAACCTGAGCGTGTCCCGGCGCCACGCCCGGATTCTCTGCGAGCATGGCCGGTACTTCCTGCTGGAGGAGCCCGGCGTCGCCAACGGCACCTTCGTGCGGGGCGAGCGCATTCAGCCCGGCGAGCCCCGGGAACTGAAGCACGGCGACCGGGTGGGGTTCGGCATGGTGGTGCTGTTCTTCGAAAAGAACTAACCTTCCGGCGGACGGACTACCGGAGGTGGCCATGGGAACGGATCTGCACGTCGAGTTGTGGCGGGATGAACACGGCGCCATCCGGGAGTTGGTGCAGTTCGGCCTGGATGAGATCGGCGGAGCCTGCGTCATCCGAGAACGGAACAGCCTGGATGCCCTGGACGGTGATGGGAACGAAGGCGACATGGTCGTCGCCCGCTTCGGCGATCCCGAGGATGCCCGGGACTTCCTCCGGGATGAAGGGTTCGAGCCCGTCTAGCCTTTGCGCGCTCCAGAACCTCCCCCGGCGATGTCCTGGAGCGATGAGCGGCATTCTGAGAAAGGAAACCAACGATGAATTCCCTGTTCAACCCGGCCGACCGGGATGCCTTGGCCCGGCGCTTCGCGGAGCTGGAGCCGGGCGCCCAGCGTCAGTGGGGGAAGATGGATCCCGCCCAGATGATGAGGCATTGTTCCATCGCCCTGGGTGATCCTCTGGGCGATCGCCCGGTGAAGCAGCTCTTCCTCGGGAAGCTGATCACGCCCCTCATTCGCCGCGCGGTCTTCGGGGACAAGCCCTTCCGCCGCAACTCTCCCACCGATCCCATCTACGTGGTGTCCGATCCCCAGGACTTCGAGACCGAGCGCACCCGGCTGGCCACGCTCATCGACCGCGTGGTCCAGCGCGGCGCCGCCAAGACCGAAGGCAGGGTCCACCCCTTCTTCGGCCGGCTCAGCGGCGACCAGTGGGGCCGCCTCATCTACAAGCACTTCGACCACCATCTGAGGCAGTTCGGGGTTTGAGGTTTTCCTCCGGTGCAAAAAGGCCCGGCACTTGCCGGGCCTTTTTGCACCGGAGAACGGCGGCTAGTTGGAACCGATCCCCAGCGCCTTGGCGGCCTTGGTGAGCTCGGGAACGACCTCGAAGAGATCGCCCACAATCCCGTAGTTCGCCAGCTTGAAGATGGGGGCTTCGGGATCCTTGTTGATGGCGACGATGAACTTCGAGCCGCTCATGCCGGCGATGTGCTGGATGGCGCCGCTGATGCCGCAGGCGATGTAGAGGGTGGGGCTCACGACCTTGCCGGTCTGACCCACCTGCATGCTGTGGGGCAGGCCCCAGCCGGCGTCCACGGCCGCCCGGGAGGCGCCCACGACGCCGCCGATGGCGTCCGCCAGCTCTTCGAGGATCTTGAAATTGGCGCCGTCCTTCATGCCGCGGCCGCCGCTCACGATGACGTTGGCTTCGCTGAGGTCCACCTTGCCGCCGGCCTTGGCCAGGATCTCCTTCACCACGGACTTGAAGTCCCCGGCAGGGGCGGCCAGGGCCTCCACAGCGCCCGCGCCGGCCTTCTCGGCCGCAGGGAACACGTTGGGGCGGGTGGTGGCCACCTGGACGGCGCTGGAGAAGGTGGTGGTGGCGAAGGCCTTGCCGGCGTAGACGGGCCGCACGGCTTGCAGCTTGCCGTCCACCATGGAGAGACCGGTGACGTCGGAGGCATAGCCGGCGCCCAGGCGGGCCGCGGCGCGGGGGAGCACGTCCTTGCCCACGGCGGTGGCGGCGGCCAGCAGGACCGTGGCGCCCTTGCCCTTCACCGCATCGGCGAGGAGGGTCGCGTAGGCATCGCTGGAGTAGGAAGCCAGGGTGGGGGCCTCGGCGGTCAGGATCACGTCCGCGCCGAACTTGGCGGCCTCGGCGGCGCCGGCGCAGGAGGCGCCGGCAAAGAGCGCGCCGACCTTCTTGCCGGAGGCGTCGGCCAGCCGGCGGCCTTCGCTGAGGGCTTCGGTGCTGGGCTTGCGGATCTGGCCGTCCTTCAGTTCACAGAACACGAGAATCATGGATGTCGTCCTTTCGAATCGGAGCAATCAGCGGAAGAGGACCGGTTAGAAGACCTTGGCTTCATCCTTGAGGGCCTGGAGCAGGGCCTGGGCCTGGGCAGGGGCATCGCCCTGCAGGAGGCGGCCGGCGGGGCGCTCGGGCGGCAGGGCCAGGGCGCTCACCTGGGCACCGGCGGTGACGGCCGCGGCGTCCAGCTCTTCGATGGTCTTCTTCTTGGCGGCCATGATCCCCTTGAGGCTCGCGTAGCGGGGCTCGTTGAGGCCCTTCTGGGCCGTGATCACGGCGGGCAGGGCGCCTTCGACGACCTCGGAGCCGCCTTCGATCTCACGCTCGGCCTTGAAGGTGCCCTCGCCGAGTTCCAGCTTCACGACGACATTGGCCTGGGCCACGCCAAGCAGCTCCGCGAGCATGGGACCCATGGCGGCGTTGTCGCCGCCGAGGCCCTTGTTGCCGCAGAGGATGAGGTCGAAGCCCTTGTCCTTGGCGTAGGCGGCGATCATCTGCGCCACGGCGAACGCATCGCCCTGGCCATCGCCCTTCAGCAGGACGGCGCTGTCGGCGCCCAGCGCCAGGGCGTTCTTCAGCACGTCCTTGGCCGTGTCACCGCCGACGGAGAGGGCCATCACCTCGGCCCCCTTGCCTTCCTTGATGCGGATGGCCTCTTCCAGGGCGTACTCGTCATAGGGGCTGGTGATCCATTTGACGTCCGCGGGATCGAGCGATTTCCCGTCCGCGGCGACTTTGATCTTGGTCTCAGTATCGGGGACCTGTTTGAGGGCGACGAGGATCTTCATGGGCGCTCCCTGATGCGTCATGGATTGGCCGGTGGGAACCGGCGGAAAAATGGATTCTAGCGCGGCGTGACCTTCCACCTTACCGGCCTTTGACGATCTTTGTGCCGGGAATCACGCGTCTGTCTCCAGGTAGGCTGCGTCTGTCTCTGGGTAGGGTGGGCCAGCCTTCCGGTATGGTGGTCAGATCATGCGCGACGCCACGCCGACCTTCGCAGGAGCCCTCGTCCTCACCGGGGGGGGGACGGGGGGACATTTCTTCCCGGCCATGGCCTTGGCGGAAGGGGCCCAGCGGCGGTGGCCGGAGCGTCCCATCCGGTTTGTGGGCGCCCGCCGCGGCATCGAGGCCCGGGAGCTTCCGGGCAGCAGCTGGCCCCATGTGCTGCTGGACGTGGAAGGATTCCTGGGCCGGTCGCCGCTGCGGGCCGCGAAGTCCGCCTGGAAGCTCTGGCGCGCCACGGGCCGCCTGAAGGCCCTGTGGCGGCGGGAGCGGCCCTGGGCCGTGATCGGCACCGGCGGGTACGGCGCGGCACCGGCGCTGCTGGCGGCGCGCGCCCTGGGCATTCCCTTCTTCCTGCACGAAAGCAACGCCGCCCCGGGGGCTCTGGTGAAGCTCGTGGCCCCGAAGGCGCGGCGCGTCTGGTGCGGCTTGGAGGCTGTGCGGCCGCTGCTGCCGGGAGCGGACTGCCGGGTGGTGGGCACGCCGGTGCGGGCGGCCTTCCACCGGGAGTTCCGCCCCGCGGACGCGCTGCCGCCTCCATTCCGGCTGCTGGTGCTGGGGGGCAGCGGCGGCGCCCGGGCCCTCAACGAAGCGCTGTTGGAAGGTGCGCCTGCGTTGCTGGAGGCGGCTCCGGAGTGGGAGATCCTGCACCAGGCCGGGCCGGTGGAGTTCGAGCGCCTGAAGGGGCATCCCCGTCATGCCCGGCATGACCTGGTTCCCTTCATCACTCGCATGGACGAGGCCATGGAAGCCGCCAGCCTCATTCTGAGCCGCTCCGGCGCCAGCACCTGCGCTGAGTTGAAGGCCGCGGGCCGGGGGGCCGTCCTGGTGCCGCTGCCCACCAGCGCCAACGACCACCAGCGCATGAACGCCCTGGCCCTGGCCACGGAGGGGCGGGCGGCCGTCGTCGAGCAGGGGGCCGATTTCCCGGGGCGACTCCAGAGCGCCCTGCGGCTTCTCATGGCCGACGGGACGATGCGCCGATCGCTATCCGGCACGCGGGAACCCAACCGGGCCGTGGATCTCTGCCTGGAGGACCTGGCGGACTACTTCGGCGCGCGGGGTTCCGCCAGCCAGGCGACGACGACGGAGATGAAGTAGAGCCCCAGCAGCACGACGCTGAAGAAGATCGTGGTCACCACGACATCGCCGGGCGTGAAGAAGGCGCTGAAGATGAGGATGACGATGGTGGCGTGGCGCCAGTACTTCAGCATGAGGCGCGCGGTCACGATGCGGAACTTCGCCAGGAAGAAGAACAGGACCGGCAGTTCGAACATCACGCCGGTGATGAGCGTGGTGGAGATGAACAGGTCCAGGTAGTCCGAGGCGTGCAGGTTCGCCCGCAGCCCTGCGGAGGCGGCCTCCTGGAAGAGGATGTCGCCCAGGAACTTGAAGGCCTGGGTGTAGGCGAAGGCGGCGCCGGCTAGGAAGCACCCCGACGTCACGAGCACAAACGGGATGACGAGGCGGCGTTCCTTCGGGAGCAGGCCAGGCCGGATGAAGGCCCAGAGCTGGTAGAAGAGGAAGGGGGCGCAGAACACGGCGGCGGACCACAGGGAGAGCCGCATCATGCTGAAGAAGGGCTCGGTGAGATCCGTGAAGGCAAAGGGATCCAGGGCCGAGATGGCCTTGCCGGTCTGCCGTGACATGGCTTCCAGAAAGGGCTTCTGCGCCCACGCCCAGAGCTTGAACCGGTAGGCATAGGTGACGGCGAAGCCCACAGCCACGATGGCGAGCGAGCGTACCAGACGCACCCGCAATTCCTGCAGGTGTTCCCAAAAACTCATCTTGTCGGGCGGCGTGGCTGGAAGCGCCATGGTCCTCAAGCGGGAAAAAGGGCCGGCCCCCGGAAAGAGGCCGGCCGGTGAAGGGCTTGCGGGCCTACTTCTTGTCCTTGTCGGCAGGCGGCGCGGCGACGTCTTCCTTCACGGAATCCGTCAACTCGCGGCTGGCCTTCTTGAACTCCTGGATGCCCTTGCCCAGGCTCTTGCCCAGCTCGGGCAGGCGGGAGGGGCCGAAGAAGATCAGCAGCGCGATGCCGATCAGCAGGATTTCCATCATTCCGAGGTTGCCCATGTTCGTGCTCCTTGGCGGGTGCGAGTGCCGTTCAGGGTTTGAGATCCGCCAGCGTCAGGCCGGCCGGAAGGTCGAGTTCCATTCTAAGCAGGGCCTGTCCGTGAGTCTTGCCCTGGGCATCGGTTTTCACGCTTTCGCTGCCGCCGCCGCCCAGAGAGTCGTGCAGGATGAAGTTGATGGCCTTGAGGTTAGGCACCTCAAAGCGTTCAACACTACCTTTGCATATGGTTGAAAAGTGATGTTTGACACGTTCCGGCGTAAGTTCCTGTTGCAACAAGCGATAGCCCGCTTCGGTGTAGGCGATGACCCCCACGTTGGAGCCGTCTCCCTTGTCGCCGCTGCGGGCGTGGGCGATCTCCTCGAGCCGGATGCGGGTCATTTCCCCTCCACGGTGCGGCGTCCGAGGGAATGGTAGGTCCAGCCCTGGGCCTCCATGGCTTCGGGCCTGAAGAGGTTGCGGCCATCGAACACGCGGCGGGCCTTGAGGGCCTTGGCGACAGCTTCCAGGTCCGCCTCGCGGTACTGGGGCCACTCCGTGGCGATGAGCAGGGCGTCGGCGCCCTCGCAGGCTTCCAGCGGGGTCGCGGCGTAACGGACCTTGTCGCCGATCTTGGCCTTTACGGCATCCATGGCGGCGAAGTCGTGGACCACCACCTCTGCGCCGAGGTTCACCAGGCCGTCGATGAGTTCCAGGGACATGCTCTCCCGGATGTCATCCGTGTTGGCCTTGAAGGCCAGGCCCCAGAGGGCGAAGCGCCGGTCCTTCAAGGGGGCGGGAACCCCGGCCTTCACCCCGAAGTAGTCCTTCACCTTCCGCATCAGGACCTGCTTCTGGTGCCGGTTGGCCTCCACGGTGGTGGCCAGGGTCATCATGGGCTGGCCATACTCCCGACCCACCTTCAACAGGGCCTGCAGGTCCTTGGGGAAGCAGGAACCGCCGAAGCCGGGGCCCGGATTGAGGAAGGCCGGCCCGATGCGGTGGTCGGCGCCGATGGCCGTCTTCACGTGGTCGATGTCCGCGCCCACGCACTCGGCCAGGTTGGCGATCTCGTTGATGAAGCTGATGCGCAGGGCCAGCATGGCGTTGGCGGCGTACTTGGTGAGCTCCGCGCTGGGGGGATCCATGCGAAACCACTTGCCGCCGCTGCGGTCCAGGAAGGACTGGTAGAGCCCCTTCATCACCTGCTCGGCATGATCCGTGCGGCAGCCCACCACCACGCGATCAGGTTCCAGGAAGTCGCCGATGGCTGAGCCTTCGCGGAGGAACTCGGGGTTGCTCACGACCTCGAAGGCGCGATCGGTGTGGGAGGCGATCTCCGCGTGGACCCGGGCTGCCGTGCCCACGGGGACGGTGCTCTTGTCGACCACGATGAGCGGCTTGGCCTCCTTGGCCCGCAGGGCCATGGCCTCGCCGATCTGGCCGGCCACGGCGAGCACGTACTTCATGTCGGCGCTGCCGTCCTCGCTCTGGGGCGTGCCCACGCAGATGAATGCGGCATCGGCCTCCGCCATGCCTGCCTTGAGGTCCGTGGTGAAGCGCAGGGTGCCTGAGGCCAGGTACTTCGTGAGGAGTTCGTCCAGGCCCGGCTCGAAGATGGGCGACTGGCCCCGGGACAGCGAGGCGACCTTGGAGGCGTCCACGTCCACACCGATGATGCGATGCCCCGCCTCGGCGAAGCACGCAGCAGCCACCAGCCCCACGTATCCGGATCCAATGACCAGCACCTGCATGGCGTCCTCGCGCAAAGCACCCAGTGTAGCCGCATCCCCGCTTGCTATCATTTCCTGGACGGAGGCAGCATGGCGATTCTGGCGGCACCCACGGGCAATGAGGTCAATCTGCTGGAGGTGATGCTCCATGCAGGTCCGGTCTCCAAGTCGGTGCTGGCGATCCTCGCCACGTTTTCACTGCTCAGCTGGGTCGTGATCATCCGGAAGGCCCTCCTCTACCACCGGAGCCGGGAGGTGTCTGAGCGTTTCCGCGGCGCCTTCAAGCGGGCCACCGACTGGCGCGACCTGAAGCAGCAGGTGGAGCGGTTCGCCCTGAGCCCGCTGGTGGGCCTCTTCGTGGCGGGCTACGGTGAAGTCACCTACCAGCTGCGCCAGGTCGGGCCCGATGGGCGCCCCCAGCTGCGCAGCATGGAGGCCGTGGAGCGCAGCCTCCAGCGGGCCAGCGTGGTTGAGATGGGGCGGCTCGAGCGCTCCCTGGGTGGCCTGGCCACCGTGGCCGCGGTGAGTCCCTTCATCGGCCTCTTCGGCACGGTCTGGGGTATCATCGACGCCTTCCGGGGCATCGGCGCCACCGGCAACGCCAACCTGGCGACCGTGGCCCCCGGCATCTCCGAGGCCCTGGTGGCCACGGCCATCGGCCTGGTGGCTGCCATCCCCGCCCTGATGGCCTACAACTTCTTCCAGGGCCAGCTGAAGCAGTTCCAGACCGAATTGGACGACTTCTCCCTGGAGTTCATCAGCCTCTCCGAGCGGAACTTCACCTGAGCGACCTCCGGCTCCCACTCTCCCTGGACTGGGAGGACTGGTTCCAGCTCTGCTGCCCGCCCTTCGACCAGCCGGAGGCCCTGGACCGCTTCGAGTGCCGGCTGCCGCTGGCCACGGAGCGATCGCTGGCGCTTTGCGCCGAACTTGGCGCCAAGGCCACCTGGTTCTGCCTGGGCGACCAGGCCCGGCGCCATCCCGCGTTGCTGCGGCAGATCGCGGGCCAGGGCCATGCCATTGGCCTGCACGGGCTCACGCATCGCCGGGCCTTCGACATGGACCGCGCCGCCTGGCGCGGCACCGTCCGGGATGGCAAGGCCCTGCTGGAAGACCTCACGGGATGCCCCGTGGTGGGCTACCGGGCCCCGGAGTGGAGCCTGCGCGGCGCGGCGGCGGACTGGTGGCAGGACCTGCCGGAACTCGGGTTCCGCTACGACTCCAGTCGCGTGCCCCTGGCCGTCATCGGGGACCCCGCCGCGCCCCGGCGGCCGTACCGGCTGACCGGAGGCCTGTGGGAACTGCCTCCGCCGGTGCTCTGGTCCGGGCCGGTCCGCATGCCGCTCTGGGGCTGGGGGCCGAGGATGCTGCCCTTCGGCCTGGTCCGCCGGGCGCTGGAGGACCTGGCGTTGGAAGACGCCGGCACCCCCCTGGTGCTGCACCCCTGGGAGCTGGACGCGGAGCAGCCGAGGCTGGCCGGCATCTCCCTGGGCCACCGCTACACCCACGGCATCGCCCTCCGGGGCTACGAAGCCCGTCTGCGCGAGCTGCTGGGCGGGCTGCGGCTCACGACCCTCGAGGCCTGGGTGGCGGGGCGATGAAGCGCCTGCCGGTCATCCTGCTCGCCCCCTCCGAGGACAAGGCGGGCGGGGGCGTGCGTGGCCGCCTGCCGGAGACCCCCGCCCAGCGCTGGGTGCGGGAGCGGTTGGTGGCCCTGGCGAAGACGGGATCGCCTGAGGCCCTGAAGAAGGCCTTCGGTGTGAAGGACCTGGCCCTGGACAAGGCCCGGGCCGAGGCGCTGGCGCTGGGCGGGCCCGTGCCGCTGCTGCCGGCCCTGGCGCGCTACACGGGGGTGGCCTTCCAGGCCCTGGAGGCGGCTTCGCTGCCGCCGGAGGCCTGGCGGCAGGTGTTCATCCTGTCCAACCTGCGCGGCCTGGTGCGCGGCGATGACCCCGTGCCACCCTACAAACTCAAGCTGGGCGCCATCCCGGGGCTGAAGGCCCACTGGCGGAAGGCGCTGCCGGTGCCGCTGGAGACCCTGCCCGAAGGCCCCCTGTGGGAGCTGCTGCCCGGCGACTCGGCGGACCTGCTGAAGGGCTGGGGCCGCCCCCGGCACACCCTGGAGATCTGCGATGCCGGGGGCCGGGCCATCAGCCATTTCTCGAAGAAATACCGGGGGCTGGTGGCTCGGTGGCTGCTGCTCCACGGGCAGGGCGATCCGCGGAAGGTGCTGAAGGGAAGGATCCCCGGCTGCCAGTGGGCCGGGGTGGACGAGAATGACCGGGGCGGCCTGGCCCTCCGGCTGCTGGTGGAACCATGAGCGACGATTGCAACCGCACCCCCTTCTGGCAGCGCCAGCCCCAGCTTCCCCTCGAGATCCAGCGCTTCTTCCAGGCCCGCGTGGAGGCGGCCCTGGGCGACCCGGATGCCCGCCAGGCCCTGGTCTGGCCCACCATTCTCGGTGCGCCGGCCCTGCGGAAGGCCCATCCCGGGGGCCTGCCGGAGCCGGAGTTGCTGGGCCATGCGGCGCGGATGCTGAGCGCCCTGGGGCACCACGATGCCGCGGCCGCCTGGAGCGCGCACCTGGCCACCTGGCCGGACACCGCGGAGGCTGGAGCCACCGGCTGGCACCCGGCGGCCGGTTGGGGCGCCTGGGGCCCCCTGGTGAGCCTCCGTTGCGGCTGGCAGCTGGCGGCGCTCACCCCTCTGCCCTTGGGCGCCCGCTATCCCCTGGCCTGCGGCGTGTCCCTCTTCAACCACGGGCTCTACCACGAGTGCCACGATGCGCTCGAGCCGCTTTGGGAGGCCGCGGAAGGAGACCTGAAGAGCCAGCTCCAGGGGCTGATCCTGCTGGCAGGCGGCTACCACCACCTTCAGCAGCACAACCTGAGGGGCATGGTGGCCTTGTGGGAAGAGGGCCTGGGCCGCCTGGAAGGCTGCGGCGGGCGAATCGCCACGCCGTGGGGTGAGGTAGGGGCTGAGGTCGCGCTGGACCTGACGGCCCGGCGGCTCGACCATGGACGAGGCATGACGGACGATGCGGATCTCTCGGCTCTGTGGGCCCTGGACCGCCCCACCTGGGAGCTGGCATGAAGGATGTGGCCGATCTGCTGGTTCTGGGCGCGGGGATCGCAGGCTGCTCGGCGGCCCTGCGTGCGGCGGACCAGGGCATCTCGGTGATCCTGGTGGCCAAGGATGAGCTGGGCGGCAGCAACACCGCCTGGGCCCAGGGCGGCATCATCGGCCAGCCGCCGCCGGAGGAAGGCGACTCTGCGGACCTGCTGGCCGCGGACATCGAGGCCGCGGGTGCGGGCCTCTGCCGGGCGGAGGCCGTGCGCCAGCTGGCGGAGGAGGGACCGAAGCTCTGCCGGAGCTTCCTCTGGGAGCGGCTGGGCGTGCCCTTCGACCTCGGGACCGGCGGAACCCCCGATCCCACGGCCGAAGCCGCCCACAGCGCCCGGCGCATCTACCACGCCAAGGACGCCACGGGGCTGGCCATCCAGACGGCCCTCAGCGACGCCGTGCGCCAGCATCCCAACATCCGCCTGCGGGAGGGGCTCTGCCTGGTGGACCTCATCACCAGTCCCCACCACTGTGTCAGCCCGGTGCAGGTCTATGAGCCCATCCGGGTCCATGGCGCCTACCTCTTCGATCCCGCCTCCGGCGGAGTGGAGGGCCTGCTGGCCCGCCGGACCCTGCTGGCCACCGGCGGCCTCGGCTACCTCTACCTGCACACCACGAATCCTCCCGGCGCCACCGGCGACGGGTTGGCCGCGGCCTACCGGGCCAGCGCCCGTATCGTGAACTGCGAGTACCTCCAGTTCCACCCCACGACGCTCTATGTCCCGGGCAAGCCCAGGACCCTGCTGACTGAGGCGCTGAGAGGCGAGGGTGCCCAGCTGGTGAATCGCAAAGGCGAGCGCTTCATGGCGAAGTACTCGCCGGACCAGCTGGAGCTCGCCCCCCGCGACGTGGTCAGCCGGGCCATCTTCCAGGAGATGGCGGTCAGCGGGGAGCCCTGCGCCTACCTGGACCTGGCTCCGGTGGCGGCGAAGCTGGACCTCGACGAGCATTTCCCCACGATCATGGCGGCCTGCCGTGCCGAGGGCATCGATCCGCACCGTCAGCCCATCCCCGTGGTGCCCGCCGCCCACTACTTCTGCGGCGGCGTCCTGGTGGATCTCGAGGGCAGGACCAGCCTGCCGGGGCTCTTCGCGGCCGGCGAGGTGGCCTGCACGGGGCTCCATGGCGCCAACCGGTTGGCCTCCACCAGCCTGCTGGAGGGCCTGGTCTGGGGTTTCCATGGCGCCGACGCCGCGGTGCGCGAGCTGCGCGGGACGGTGGATCCGGATCCCGGCGAGCTGGCTCCCTGGCGCATGCCGGAGGAATCGGAGGAGACCGATCCTCTGCTCATCGATCAGGACTGGCGCCTCATCCGCAGCACGCTCTGGAACTACGCGGGCATCGTCCGCAGCAGCGCCCGCCTGGAGCGAGCCAAGGCCGACCTGCACTACCTGGCCCATCGCATCGAGCGCTTCTACCACGAGGCTCCCCTCAGCCGGGAGCTGCTGGAGCTGCGCAGTGGCATCCTCTGTGCCCGCCTGATCCTCAACGCCGCCCTCCAGAACCCCGAGAGCCGGGGCTGCCATTACCGGGTGGACTGAGCGCGCCCGGCCATCTTCCGTGATGCGGCGCGTCGTCAGGTGCATTGAGTGCGTTTCGCGGGACAATGGGGCATGGTCCTGTCCGTCTTCGATCTCTTCCGCATCGGCATCGGGCCCAGCTCCTCGCACACCGTGGGGCCCATGCGGGCGGCCCGCAGCTTCGCCCTCGGGCTGGAGGCCTCGGGCCTGCTGGGGGCCACGGCCGGGGTGCGGGCCGAGCTGTTCGGCAGCCTGGGTGCCACGGGAAGGGGCCACGGCAGCGACAAGGCGGTGATCCTCGGGCTGCTGGGGGAGACCCCGGAGGGTGTGGACGTGGAAGCCGTGGAGGGCCTGGTGGCGCGGGTCCGCGATTCCGGGCGGCTGGCCCTCCTCGGACAACGCGAGGTCCCTTTCCGCGAGGCCGACCACCTGCACTTGCTCCACAAGAGCCTGCCCTTCCATCCGAATGGCCTGCGCTTCACGGCCCTGGACGCGGCCGGCGGGGTGCTCCGCGCCCAGGTCTACTACTCCGTGGGCGGCGGCTTCGTGGTGGAGGAGGGCGTCCCAGTCCAGGCGGCCGCCGGCCCGGAGCCGCCGTTCCCCTTCCACGCGGCCAAGGACCTGCTGGCCCACTGCCAGAGGCAGGGCCTGCCCGTCAGCCAGGTCATGCGGGCGAACGAGCGGACCTGGCGCTCCGAGGCGGCGATCCAGTCGGGCCTTCAGGAGCTCTGGTCGGTGATGCAGGCCTGCGTGCGGCGCGGCTGCCGGACGGAGGGTGTCCTGCCCGGCGGCCTGAAGGTGCCGCGCCGCGCGCCGGCGCTGTTCCGCCGCCTGACCGAATCCCCGGAGGCGGGCCTCAAGGATCCCCTCACGGCCCTGGACTTCGTGAGCCTCTACGCCCTGGCGGTGAACGAGGAGAACGCGGCCGGGGGCCGCGTGGTGACGGCCCCGACCAATGGCGCCGCGGGCATCATCCCCGCCGTCCTGCACTATTACCGGCGCTTCGTGCCCGGGGCCACGGACGAGGGGGTGGCGCGGTTCCTCCTGACGGCCGGGGCCATCGGCGCCCTCTACAAGGAGAACGCCTCCATCAGCGGTGCCGAGGTGGGCTGCCAGGGCGAGGTGGGGGTGGCCTGCTCCATGGCGGCCGGAGCCCTGGCCGAGGTGCTGGGCGGCACGCCAGACCAGGTGGAGAACGCCGCGGAGATCGGCATGGAGCACAACCTGGGGCTCACCTGCGATCCCATCGGCGGACTGGTGCAGGTGCCCTGCATCGAGCGCAACGCCATGGCCAGCGTGAAGGCCATCAATGCCGCGCGCATGGCCCTGCACGGCGATGGCCACCACTTCGTGAGCCTGGACAAGGTCATCAGGACCATGCGCGACACCGGCGCCGACATGAAGAGCAAGTACAAGGAGACGGCCCGGGGCGGTCTGGCGGTGAATGTGCTCGAGATCCCGCTAGACTTCACGGTGAACCTGCCGGAGTGCTGATGCGATCGTCCGCCGCCCTGCTGTCGCTGGTCCCCGTCCTCCTCTCGGCCCAGGCCGCGGGCCTGGACGAGGGGCGCCTTGATCCGGCCTGGTTCGGACCCGGCGCCGTGTTCCAGCCGTCGAAGGCGCTGGGGTTCCAATGGCTGAAGCCCGGCCTGGACCTGCGGGGCCGGGCGCTCCAGCTCAAGGGCTGGGAGGCCCCCGCCTGGTTGCGGGGCCGGCGCGATATGAAGGACCGGGCCTTCCTCCAGCGGGTCGAGCCCTCGCTGCCGAAGGCCCTGGACCGCGGCCTCCGGAAGGGGCTCAAGGGGGGGCTTTCCGTCTCGACCGCCGCCGGAGACCTCCTCCTGGTGGGACGGGTGGTGGACGCCATCGGTCTGGGCGACGACTACCTGGCGATGGGCCGCGTGGCCCTGTCCTTCGACCTCAAGCTGGTGGACGGGAAGACGGGCGAGGTGCTCGGCGCCTTCCACGACACCCTCGAAAGCGCCGCCCCCGACCACATCCCCAGCCGGTTCGAGCGATGGAGCGAGGACCTGGGCAGGCTCCTGGCCGCAGCCGCGACCGCACCCGTGGCCCCGGTGCCGGCGCCAGCACCGGCACCGGTCCAGCCGGCCGCTCCGGTGGCCCAGCCCAGGCCGGTGGCGGCCCCCTCCGTTCCGCCCGCCCCGGCCGTCTTCGACCTGGAGGTGGCGCTTGCCCGCATCGAGGGGCTCAAGCGCGACGGCCTCCTCAATGAAGAGGAATACCAGGCGTTGCGCAGGAAGGCGGTCGAGAAGGCCAGACCGCCTAGATAGGCCAGGCCCCCGCACCTTCGCGCAGGAGGACGGGTTCCTCGCCGCTCAGGTCCAGGATCGTGCTGGGGACGCCCACGGGCTGGCCGCAGTCCACGACCATGTCCAGGGCGTGGCCCTGTTCCTCCTCGATCTCCCAGGCGGTGTTCAGGATGGGCTGGTCGGGCAGGGCGACGCTGGTGGTGATGATGGGTTCGCCGAGCAGGGCCACCAGGGCATGGCAGAAGGGCTGGTCCGGGATGCGGAGGCCCACCACCTGCTTGTTCTGCAGGTAGCGCGGTACCTCCCGGCTGGCGGGCAGCAGCACGGTGTAGGGGCCCGGCAGCAGCTGCTTGAGGAGGCGGAAGGTGGGCGTGTCCAGGTGGCGGGTGTAGCGGCAGAGCATCTCCATGTCCGAGCACATGATCGACATGGGCTTCTTGGGGTCGCGGCCCTTGATCTGGCTGATGCGGTCCACGGCCTTCTTGTGGGACATCAGGCAGCCCAGCCCGAACAGCGTGTCGGTGGGGTAGGCGATGACCCCGTCCCGCCGCAGCAGCTCCGCGAGGCGCTCGAGGTGGCGCACCTGGGGCGTGTCGGGGTGCAGGGTGAGGATCATGGCTGTTCCAGCTCGCGCCAGCGTGCCCGGCCCGCGGAGGGGTGGTCCTGGGGCCGCTGGAAGAAGCGCTCCGCCAGGGTCGGATCCAGGGCCGCGGCCACCCCGGTCCGCCGGCTCTGCAGGGCCAGCAGCGCCACCACCGTGAGGCTGTCGGTGATCTCTCCGGCCAGCACCCGGCGGAGGCAATCCTGGAAGGGCTCGCGATGGAGCAGCAGCTCCTCGTCATCCTCCGCGTGGTGGCCGTCCATGGGGCCGAGTTCCGTGGCCAGGAAGAGGAAGGCCTCCTCCTCGGTGGAGGAGTTGCTGGTGTGGAAGAAGGCCAGGGGCTCCCACACCTGGGCCGCGAGGCCGGCCTCCTCCGCCAATTCCCGGCGCATGGCCTCGAAGGGGCTCTCCGAAACATCGCCGCCGCCCTCGGGGATCTCCCAGGAGTAGGCCTCCAGGGGGTAGCGCCACTGGCCCACGAGCACCACGCGGTCCTGGTCGTCGAGCGCCAGGACACCGCAGGCGGTGCGGTGGAAACCGCAGACGGCGTAGCGCCCCTCCGCGCCCCGGCGGTGGCGGAAGCGGTCCTCGCGGATGCGGATCCAGGGCGAGTCGTAGATGAACCGCCGGCCGGTGACGGTGTAGGGATCCGGATGTTCGGGCCGGGGCAGGGGTGTCAGGTCCATCTTCTGAACATAGCAAAACGCCCCTGAATGTGTGACCTCTCCCAGGGGGGAGAAAAGAAGAAGCCCGGCTTTGCCGGGCTTCTTCTTGGGGGTCCGGGGGTGTGCGCGCAGCGCGGAACCCCCGGAGAATATTTACCGACGGAGGCCGAGGCGCTCGATCAGGGCGGCGTAGCGCTCCTTGCTCTTCTTCTTGAGGTAGTCGAGCAGGCGGCGGCGCTGGCCGACCATGATCATGAGACCGCGGCGGCTGTGGTAGTCCTTGGTGTGGGTCTTGAAGTGCTCGGTCAGGTCGTTGATGCGCTTGGTGAGGATCGCGACCTGCACCTCGGGCGAGCCCGTATCGGTGTCGTGCTGCTTGTAGTCGTCGATGATGATCTTCTTCTGTTCCACATTCAGGGCCATGGTGGCTCCTTTTCGGGGGATCGCCCGTCACCCGTTCCTCAGTCCCGTACCGAGGATGGGTCGAACTTGGAGGAGGCCAAGTGCCTTTTGGTTTTCAACGACCTTTTTCCTGCCGGCGGCGCCGACGGGGAAATGGTGCGGATAGAGGGACTCGAACCCCCACGTCTTGTGAACACTAGTACCTGAAACTAGCGCGTCTACCAATTCCGCCATATCCGCTTGAAAGAGCATTCCGGGCCCCGCAGGTTCCGGATGTGCCGAACTCCAAGCCTAGCGTGGACCGCGGTTCGAGGCAACAGCGATTCTCGGAGGGGAGCCCTACCACTCCCGGTAGGGGATGCCGTTCATGCCGGTTCCCGGGGCGAGGCTGTAGACATCGTAGACGTGCCCGCCGCCCCAGCTGGTGCTGTTGGCGTCGTCATTGGTGTTCCGGAGGCCCCACTCGGCCTTGCCGGTGAAGGGGTCCACGGGAATGCGGCGGAGGAACCTCACCTTCTTGCTGAGGGAACCGGCGGCCGGGACGCCCTCCACCAGGGTTTGCAGGCTCTCGGGATAGCCGTTGGCTTCCGCGGGCGGGGCCTTGATCTTCTGCTGGTCCGCCTGTTTCTTGTATTCATCGATGGCCTGGCGCATCTCCCGGAGGTCCCGGCGCAGCTCCAGTTCCTGCTGGCGCTTGAGGCCGTTGCGGGCCAGGGGGATCGTCACAGAGGCGAGGATCAGCAGCACGGTGGCCGTGACCACCAGCTCCAGCAGGGTGAATCCGGTCTGGCGGCTCACTGCACCGTCACGAGGGCGTTGGACCAGCGCCCGGAGACGGGATTGGTGCCGGCGAGGAACTGCCCGCTCTGGATGAGCACGGGCGCGTTGCCGGGCGTGAGGCCCGTCAGGTCGAGGGTGGCCAGCTGGCCGGCGTCCACCTCGGTGCCGTTGCGCTTGAAGACGAGCTTCAGCGTGCCGTCCTTCCCCGGGAACTGCTCCAGGCTGCCGCCCTCCGTGGTGATGAAATCACCGGGCGTCAAGGACCCGAGCTTGAGGCCGGGGGGCAGACGGAGCTCCAGGGTGCCCGAGCTGAGCCCCTTGCCCCCGCTCACCGTGAGACTGATCTGGACCCGCTCGCCGGTCTTGATCTCCGAGGCCACCGGGGTCATGAAGATCACCAGATCCGAGGCCGTGACGGGAGGCTGGTCCCCGGCGGGTCCTTCGGGCTTTTTCTCCTGGATGGCGTCGGTGGCGGGCGCGGGAACCGCGGGGACCGGGGCCGTGGCGGGAGCGGTCTTCGGTGCGGCGGAATCGGCGGTCGGGGCCGGTCCCGGCTGCTTCTCGGAAGCCGGTGCGACGGCCTTCGGGGCCTTGGGAGTGAACTGGCCGGATTTCGAGGCGGCCTCATCGGGGTTGAAGGGGGCCCAGTCCTGTTCCGTGAGCACGGGCTTTCTCACCAGGACCGCGCGGATGGTGAGGATGACGTCGGTCTTGGCCTTGCTGTTGCGGGTGTTCCCGGTCAGGCGCCCGATGAGGGGGATGTCGGCGAGGCCCCAGATGCCCTGAAGGCTCTTCTGCTCCTCATCCTTGAGCAGGCCGCCGAAGATGGCGGTCTCGCCGTCGCGCAGGCGGGCGGAGGTGATGATCTCCCGCTTGCCGAGGTCCGGCCGGCCCGGGGTGGACCCGGACTTCAGCGTGGTGACGAGGCTGTTGATCTTGAGGGTGATCTCGCCGTTGTGGTGGACGCGGGGCTCGACCTTGATCTTCACGCCCACGTCTTCGTAGGAGAAGGAGGTCTGGCCCACGCCGCCCAGCAGGGAAGAGGCGGAGGTGGTGCCGGTCGTGCCCGTGGTGGGCAGGGACAGCTGGCTCTGGGTGGTGGAGATCTTCTCGCCGATGTTCACCTCGCCGGTCTCGCCGGAGAGCACGCGGACGTTGGGGCTGGCCACCAGGCGCGCGTCACCGTTGCCCTTGAGGAAGTCCAGGGCCAGGTTCGGGAACAGCACGCGGATGTCGGCGGTGTGGATCTTGGTGAAGCCCGAGTTCGTGTTGAGGCCCGAGGTGTTGTTCACCGTGGTGGCGCCCATCCGGAAGGTGCCCGAGGTGTCCGAGGCGTTGATCACCGGCAGCAGGCCCACCTGTTCCAGGCTGTTCTCGGTGACTTCCATCAGCTCCATGTAGACCATGACCTCGGCCTTGGCCTTGTCGAGGCTGCGGATCACCTGGTCGACGACCGCCAGCTCCAGGGGCTTGGCCTTCACGATGATGGCGTTGATGCGCTTGTCGGTGAACACGCGCAGCTGGGGGTTGAGGGTGGTGAGGGTCGACCGCAGCTCCGTGGGATCGGCGTTGGACAGGTAGTAGGTCTTGAGGAGCTGGTTCTCGTACTGGTCCCGGTTCTGGGGGGTCGCCTTGAAGACCATGATGGTGTTCTGGTCGATCACCTTGTAGAACAGGTCGTTCTGCAGCATCAGGGTGTCCAGGATGCGCTGGAAGGGCAGGCCCCGCAGGTCGATGGAGATGCTCTGATCCTGGAAGGACGAGTGGGCGATGATGTTCACGCCGGAAGCCCGGCTGAGGGTGGCGAAGATCTCGCGCAGGCTCGTCCGGCGGCTGAAGTTCAGGTCGAGGCCCTCGATGGACCGCGGGTTCAGCTGCACGGGATTCACCGTGTCCGCCTTGGCCTTCATCAACTCGAGGTCGTCCGCCGCATCGGCCTCGGCCTTGTCCTTGGCCGCCTTCTGCTCCAGGCGGATCAGCCAGTCCTGGGCGATCTGATTGTCCGGATCCAGCACGAGGGCCTTGCGCACTTCCATCAGCTCGGTGTCGCTCATGCCGCGCTGCTCGGCATGGCGGGCGAGGGCGAGATGCCCCTCCGCGGCCCGCTGGGAGGCCCGCTTGATGCCGATGCGGGCCTTGGTGTTCGAGGGATCGCCGCGCAGGACCTGGCGGTAGGCGGTCACGGCGTCATCGTAGCGGCCCTCGTCGTAGGCCTGGTTGGCCTTGTGCAGGCTGCAACCGAGGGCCAGCAGCAGGACCGCGGCCGCGGCGAGGATCTTCCGGGTGGGAGCGAAGGAGGAAAGCGGCATCGGTGGCATCCTTCGGATCAGAACTGATTGACGGGCGCGCCGCCGGAGGCGTCGCGGGCCTCCAGGACCAACCGCAGGTCTGGGTATTTGGTGTTCTGGAATTCAGCGCGGGTGTCGAGGATCGTGACGAGTTTCCAGCGATCCCCGACCATGGCGCCCTGGGTCAGGGTCACGGGCTCCTCGCCCTTCATGAAGGCACCCACGAGGCCCGACGGGCTGCCCTTGAAGTACCCCAGGTAGCGGAGGGTCTGGGGTCTCCCCGCGAACTCGGCGGCTTTGGCCTGGGCCAGGCGCTGGCGCTCCACTTCCTCAGGGGAAGGCGGCGGAGGCGGTGGCGGTGGCTTGACGGCCTTGGGCGGCGGTGGCGGAGCCTCGAAGAGGAAGAGGTCGCGCTGGACCTTGGCGGCGGGCGGGAGTTCGCCGGCGCGGTCCAGGGCTGCCAGGTCGGGGAGCTTGCGCAACCCCAGGAGCTGGCGCGGATCCAGGGTGGAACCGGACCCGGCGGCCGTGGCCTGCTTCGCCCGGGGCGCATCCGGCGCCAGGATGGTGTAGAGCGCGTAGGCGAGAACCAGGGCGAAGGCCACGAGGGCCGCCTGGGTCCGGCGGTTGCCGCGGAGTTCCTGGAACATCGACTGGAGGTCGAAGGCGCGGGGCGGTGTGCTCATGCCTCCTCCTCGCGTTCCGGCGCCCCGGCCTTGCGGAAGGCCCGGAGCACGATGTCGAGTCGCGCGCCTTCCGGGCTTTCCTCCAGACGGCCATCCCTGACGGCGAAGGGCAGTCCGGAGCCTTCAAGCTCGAGCATGAAGGCTTTGTGGTTCGCATAGACGCCGACGGCCACGAACTCCACATCCACCGCTTCCAGGTCGGAACCGCGCGTCCCCTCCCGGCTGGGCAGGCCGTACTTCACGGTCAGGAGGCGCAGGCCATGTTTCCTGGCCAGCTCATGCAGGGTCTTGCTGAGGCTCCACTGCAATTCCCCGGCCGAGCCCCTGGGCAGGCGGGCTTCCAGGCTTTCGAGTGTCTCCCGGCCCCGGCGGATGCGGTCGGCCAGCTGCTGAAGCTCCTGGAGCTGCTGCACCTTCTGGTTCCGGTTGAGTTCGGCCTCCCGCTTGGCCTTCAGCTTCTGGGCCAGCTGCTGGGAGGCGTCCGGGAGCAGGAAGAAGGCCACGCCGAGGCCCAGGGCCAGCCCCAGGGCACCCAGCGCCAGGCGGAGACGGCTTGCGCGGAGGGGGCTGCTCATCGGGGGGGCCTCCTCATGGTGCGTGAACCCCGACGGGGGGCCGATTCCTCGTCATCCCCCCCGGGAGGAACCGGGCGGGGCGGAACGGCTTCGCGGCCGCCTGGGGTCTGGGGTGCGACCGGAGTGGTGGAGGGTGGGGCCAGGCGTGCGGGACCGGCAGTCTGGAGGGCGACGGGCGCCGGGGTCGGCCTGGCCGCGGCGGGCCTGGGCGCAGGGGGAGCGGCCGGTGCGGGGCCGGTCTTCACGGGCCGCAGCTCGAAGGGGGGCGGGATGGCAGCAGCGGGCAAGCTCAATTCGAAGTCCCAGCCACCACCTTGGCGCTCGGATTCGCGCTCCAGGATCACTTCGGAGAAGACCGGGGCCGTGCGGAGGGCGTCCACGAAGCTGGCTTCCGCCTGGCGGCTCTGGGCCTCGCCCTTCAGCTTCATCACCACCTGCTGGGCGTTGCCGCGGGTCCGCTGCAGCCCCTTCAGCCGCATGCCGGGCGTCATGCACTGCTCCAGTTCGGCGGTGACCCGGGACCAGGGCAGGCTCCGCTCCTGGAGGATGCGTTCGGCCAGCTTCCATCGGGCCTGCTCGCGAGTGGCGTCCATGCCCTGGAGCGAGGCCTGGATCTGGGCCTCGGAGCGGGCGGCCCGCCGGGTCTCTTCGGTCAGGCTCACGGCATCGCGTCCGGCCCGTCCGGCCTGGTGGTAGGCCCGCCAGGTGAGCCCCAGGGAGCCGAGGAGAAAGGCCGCGCCGAAGCCGAGGGCGGCCCAGCCGAGAAGCCGGTGGTGCTGCCGCCAGAGGCTGGGGCGGGGCGCCAGGTTGAGATTGAGGGCAGGAACGGCCATCAGGGCGTCTCCACCAGGGCGAAGCGGTCATCCAGGAGACGCGTCGGGAGACCGGCGTCCGGCCAGGTCGGGGCGCCCCATACCGCCAGGCTCTGGGGCGTCCGGGACTCGCGCTGGAGGAAGGCGGCGCTGGGGGTGATGCGCTCTTCGTTCCAGCCCTGGGGATCCAGGGGTTCGGACCACTGACGGACCAGGCAGAGGGTCCGGCCCCAGGCCACCAGGGTGCCGGCGTAGCGGCCCTGGCCGGCCGGGCTCAAGGATAAGAGCATGCCCGGCAGGTCCAGCGAAGGGGCCAGCAGGTTGTAGAGGTGCAGCCAGCGCGGGGTGAGGCTATGGAGGTTCCGGTCGAGCCGCAGACCGAGCTGGAGCAGGGTCTCCCGGAACTCCTCGCGGATGCCCGAGGCCAGCCAGATGCCGGGTTCGATCTCCAGCGCCTGGACGAAGTGGGGTTGCTCCAGGGCCAGGGCGTGGGTGAACCGCCAGCGCAGGAAGGCCTCCTGGGCCTCCGCGCCCTTGGGCAGTTCCGTGAGGTCCCGCATCAGGATGGAGGGCGTCCAGAGGTCATCCAGCACCCAGCGGGTGGGCCCCTGGGGCAGGGCCGCCAGGGCCTGGGTCAGCTGATCCTCGGTGACAGGGCCCGTGAGGGCGCGCCGGTGGGTGCCCGCATGGAGGCGGTGGGCTTCCAGCCATACCAGGGACGACACGGGGGCCTGGAGAAAGGGCAGCCTCATGGGGCCCACTCCCGGGTTCCAGCCACCCATCCAGGGCAGGGCCCTCCCGGCCGGGGGTCTGTCGCCGGGTCGCACAGGGAGGGACAGAGGGGATGCACAGACGACTCCTGACAGGACAGGGGAAGGAATCGAGTCTAACGGGCCTCCGCCGGATTCCCAAGGGACGGAGAGCACGTCTGGTATGGAATGATGGAGGCAGATGTTCCCCATCACTTTCTACGGAGCGCTGTCCGCGTGCGCCTGATCTCCCTCGAACTCCACGGCTTCAAGTCCTTCGCCGACGCCCAGAAGCTCAGCTTCCCGGGCGGCATGACGGCGGTCGTGGGGCCCAACGGCTGCGGCAAATCCAACATCTCCGACAGTCTGGCCTGGGTGCTGGGGGAGCAGCGGGCCTCCATGCTGCGCGGGGCGGAGATGGCCGACGTGATCTTCGCGGGCACCGCCCAGCGCCGGGCCACGGGGCTGGCCGAGGTGAAGCTGGTCCTCGACATGCCGGATCCCACCCTGCCGGGCTCCACCCGGGAAGTGACCATCTCGCGGCGCCTCTACCGCGACACCGGCAGCGAATACCGCATCAACGGCCGGGAGGCCCGCCTCAAGGATGTGCAGGACCTGCTGCTGGACACGGGCATGGGTACCCGTGCCTACAGCTTCATCCAGCAGGGCCAGATCGACCTGATCCTCAGCAGCAAGCCCAAGGACCGGCGGCTGCTGCTGGAGGAGGCCGCAGGCATCACGCGCTACAAGCTGCGCCGCGCCGATGCGGAGAAACGCCTGGAGGAGACCCGGAGCAACCTGCAGCGGCTGGACGACATCCTCTATGAGCTGAACAAGCAGATGGATTCCCTCCGCCGGCAGGCCGCCCGTGCCCGCAAGGCCAAGGAGTTGGACGCGGAGATCAAGGCCACCCAGCGCGTCCTACTCGCCGGGAAGGTCGTGGAGCTGGAGGAGGCCAAGCAGCGGATCCTGGATGACCTGGACCGGATCGAACGGCGGGTGGCGGAACTCACCGCGCAGGTTTCCGAGAAGGCCTCCGAGGTCGAATCCCTGCGCCTGTCCGTGGACGAACAGCAGCAGGCCCAGGCCAAGCGCGCCAGCGCCATGCTCGGGCTGGACCAGCGCCTGCAGCTGGCGGACCAGGAGCGCAGCTTCCAGGAGGCCCGGAGGATCGAGGCGCACGACCAGCGGGCCCGCCTGGAGGAACACAGCCAGATGCTGGTGGCCCGCCTGGCCGAATCCGGTGATTCCTTCACGGCGCTCGAAGCCCAGCTGAAAGAGGCCGGTGAGCGCCTGGCCCTGCAGGAGGGCGAACTGGCCAAGGCCGAGGAGGCCGTGGCCCTGGCCCAGGGCGCTCTCCGCCACTCGGAGGCGGATCTCCACGCCCTCCGAGACCGGAAGGCCGAATCCCAGAAGGAGGCCCTGGCCCGCCAGAAGCAGCGCATCGGACTCCAGACCCAGGTGGCCCAGTTGGAAGGCCGCCTGGACACCCTCAACCACGAGGAGTCCGTCCGGGCCCCGCGGCTGGAGAGCCTCGAGGCCGAGGCCGGTCAGGTGGAGCGTACCCTGGAGGGCCTGCTGGCCCAGCTCGAGCAGGCCGAAGAGGCGGCGCTGGACCAGCGCCGCCGGGCCGAGCAGCTGGAAGAGGCGCAGCGAATCCTGGCCCAGGATCACCACCGGGCAGAGGCCGAACTGGATGCGGCGGAACGCCGCCTCCGGCAGATCTCCGACCTCCTGGCCAAGAGCTTCGGCGAGGCCGAGCTCCAGAAGGGGCTCACCTGGCTGCGGGACCAGGGGGTCCGTCCTCAGACCCTGGTGGACCTGCTCACGGTGGACGAGGCCCTGCGGCCGGACCTGGAGCGCCTCCTGGGCAGCTGGCTCCAGGTCCTGGCCGCCGATGAGGCCCTGGCGGTCCGGGCGGCGGAGGCCCCCGGCCACCTGCTGCTGGCCCTGGAGGCCGGGGCGGCCCTCCCGCCGGTTCCCGAAGGCTGCGAGGCCCTGCGTGACCACCTCCGCTGGGCGGGACCGGAGCGCCCCCTCGGCGGCCTGCTGGACCGGGCCTTTCATTGTTCCGACGAAGCCCTGCCGGCCCTGGCGCTGGCTCACCCGGACCTGGCCTTCGTGTCCCCGGCCTTCGTGCGCCTGCCCTTCGGCCCCGTGCAGCTGGGGGTGTCCGCCCCGGCGGCCTCGCCCCTGAAGCTGCGGGCGGAGCAGGAAGAGGCCCGGGCCACGCGCGAGGCGCTGCTGGATCGGATCGAGGACCTGGAAGCCCGGCGCGGCAAGGGCGGCGACGACAGCCGGGCCGCGCGCGAACGGTCGATGGAGATCGATGAGGACCTGCGGGCCCTCCAGCGCCGGGCGGACACCATGAAGGCCCAGCGGACCTCGCTCCAGAGCCAGCTGGCGGAGATCCGGGCCGCCAGCGAGCGGGCCGACACACTCTGGGAGCAGATCGAGGCCGAGATCAAGGGGCTCCAGGGCCAGCTCCGGGAGTTGGAAGCCCACCCGGAAGAGGCCAACGACACCGCGCTGGAGGAGGCCATCCAGCAGGCGGAGACCCTGGTCCGAGAAACGCGGCATCGGCTGGATGAGCGCCGCGACCAGCGCATGGAGGCTGCCCGCAGCCGGGATGCCGTCTGGGCGGAGCGCGATGGCCACCAGCGGCACCTGCAGCTGGCCCAGCGGGGCCGCTTCGACTTGGAGGCGGAACGGCAGCGTCTGGAGTTGGAGGCCGCGGAGCAGACCAGCCGGATGGAGACCTGCGTCCGGCGGCTGGAAGAACTGGAGCTGGAGGCCCAGGGCCTTCTGAACGACCGGGAGGAGATCCAGGTTCTGGCCCAGGAGGCCCAGCCCCGCCTGGAACTGGAGCAGGAGACCCTGCGTGTGCAGGAACGGGCGGCCCGCGAGCTCCAGGAGGCCCTGGAGAATGCCCGGGCCCAGCACCAGGAGGTGCTCATCCACGGTGCCCAGGTGCAGGGCAGTCAGGAGGCCCTGGCCAAGGAGGTCGAACTGGCGCTGGGGCTCGAGATTCCCGCCTTCCTCGCCGGTCTCAGCGAGGCCGAGCGCGAGGCCTGGGCCGAAGGTGAGCTGGTCCACCAGACCCGGTTGAACGAGTTGCAGGGCCGGCGCATGGACCTGGGCGGCGTGAACCCCCTGGCCATCCAGGAACTCGAGGAGGCCGAAACCCGGATGGCCTTCATGAATGAACAGCGGGAGGATGTCACCACCGCCATCGGGAACCTGGAGTCCACCATCCAGGAGATCAACGCCACCAGCGAGGAGCGCTTCCGGGAGGCCTTCGACTTCGTGAACAACCGCTTCCAGGAGGTCTTCCGCGAGGCCTTCGGCGGCGGCCAGGCCCACCTGAGCCTGGAGGATCCCAAGAACCTGCTGGAGTGCGGCATCGAGATCACGGCCCAGCCCCCGGGCAAGACCGCCAAGGCCCTCACGCTGCTGAGCGGCGGGGAGAAGGCCCTGACGGCCATCTCGCTCCTGTTCGCCATCTTCCACTTCAAGCCCAGCCCCTTCTGCGTGCTGGACGAAGTGGACGCCCCCCTCGACGAGGCCAACGTGGGCCGCTTCGCCGCCATGGTCCAGAAGATGAAGGCCGACACGCAGTTCATCGTCATCACCCACCAGAAGCCCACCATGGTGGCGGCGGACACCCTCTACGGCGTCACCATGGAGGAGGCGGGATGCTCGCGCCTGGTGAGTGTCCAGCTCCGGGAAGCCGAGGCCCTGGTCTGAACGACGGTGTGACGGAATGGATGGCGTGAGACCTTTTCGCCTCCCTCTTCATGCCCGGTAAGGGGACTCGGCCTGTCAATGCGAAAGAAAGCGTAAATTGTGGAAAACCCCGTCCCGGGATTGCTTGGCAGACACTGCTGTCGTATTTAATTTAAATATTGATATGTATTGATTTAAATTGATGCTGATCCGAGTTAAAACCCATGCGAAGTCTATCTCGCGACAGGATTTAGCCCCTCCGGAAAGGATCAATCCACAGGCTTTTCCACAGGCGCTGGGTTGCGGTATGTAACTATCTGGTACCGCTGGTGTGACGGGCCTGTGTCAGCCTTCCAGGCCGGCCGCGAGGAACTCGGGCCGGAGCCATTCGCGGAGGGTCTCCTCACCCACACCCAGCTTGGTGAGATGCTCGGTGGCCATCTTCATGCTCTGACCTGCGTCCCGGCAGATGAGCAGCCGCTGCTTCCAGGCCTCCAGCGCGCGGGACCGCAGGTCGGGTTCCCCCTGCTCCATGCGCTTCTCGAGCACGAACCCCAGGTTGTTGGCCGCCTTGCGGTGGCTGGGCTCGAGCCCCAGGGCCTTCTCGTAGGCCTCGGTGGCCTCCTTCAGCCGTCCCCCCACTTCCAGGGCCACGCCCCGGGCGTTCCACACGTCGGAGTCGTCGGGGGCCAGGGCCATGGCCTGGTCCACCATGCCCATCTGGTCCTCGGGGCGGTTGGCGAAGCGATAGACCTCGGACAGGCCCAGGTAGGCGCTGTATTCGCTGGGATCGTTCTCCAGGGCCTGGAGGAAGGCCTGTTCCGCCGCGGGCCCCTGGCGGGTCTCGATGAGGGCGTACCCGAGCTGGACCTGGAGGTCCGCCGCGTCGGGTTCGCGCATCAGGGCTTCGCGGTAGCAGCGGAGGGCATCGTCCCACCGGCACTCTTCGCGGGCCATGTCGCCCAGCGCGGCCCAGGGGTTCGAGGCCTCGGGATCTGTCTCGGTGGCGAGGCTGAAGTAGGAGACGGCTCCCTCGCGGTCGCCCATGTCGCGCTTCAGCTCGCCCAGCAGGGCCTGGGCCTCCGCGAGCACCGGCGCGGGGGGCGCGAGCAGCATCAGCGTGTGGAGTTGGCCCTGCGCCAATTCCAGGTGCCCCTGCTCGCTGAAGATCTCCGCGAGGATGAAGTAGCTGGCCGGGTCGCACACATGCAGGCTGCGGGCCCGCTGGATGCAGCGCAGGCCCTCGGCGAGTTCGCCGCGCTTCAGCAGCATCTCGCCCAGGGCATGCCAGCCCCAGTAGTACGAGCCGTCCGTCTGGAGGGCCGCCACCAGCTGGGCCTCGGCGCCGGCCCAGTCGGCCAGCTGGTCCATGGCGATGGCGAGCAGGCGCAGGGTGCGGGGATCCCTGGGCCGCAGGCTCAGGGACTTCAGCAGCCAGGCCTTGGCCTCGGCGGGATGTCCGCGATGGAGGTGCACGAGACCGGTGAGCTCGAGGGCCTTGGGGTCCTGCCCGTCGAGGGCCAGCGCCTGCTTGAGGGCGAGTTCCGCGCCGTCGATGTCCTGGAGGAGGAGGCGCAGATACCCGAGGTTGCGCAGGTGGCCGCCGTGCTCCGGATGCTCGTCCCGCAGGGATTCAAGCTGGGCCAGCAGCTCCAGCCCCTCTTCTTCCTCGGTGTTGTCGCTGAAGCAGAGCAGGCGCTCGAACCAGGCCTCCGCGTGGGAGCGATCCTCGACGAGCAGCTGGTCCAGGACCTCCTGGGCCTCCGCATGGCGCGCGCGTCCGTTGAACGCGCGCGCCAGCTTGAGGCGGTCTTCAAACGACGACCCTGCGGCGGCCTTGAGGGCCGTCAGGTCGGGATCAAGCAGCTTGAGCCAAGGGCGTGCCATGGGGTGCCTCGTGAGGGACTCCAGGGTATCACCCAAGCGCAGAGGCCAGTCCGTCACAAAGCAGGCGCGCCATGGCTTCGCGCGTCTCCACGGTGGCGGATCCGAGGTGGGGCAGCAGGACGGTCCGGGGTGCCTTCAGCCACCGTGGATTGAGGCGCGGCTCACCCTCATAGACATCCAGGCCCACGCCGCCGAGCTGGCCTGTTTCCAGCAGGTCGATGGCGGCGTTCTCATCTAGGATGCCGCCGCGGGCGGTGTTGATGATCACGGCGCCCTGGGGCAGCTTCGCCAGCGCGGCGCGATCCAGCATGCCGCGGGTCTGGTCCGTCAGCGGGCAGTGGAGGGACAGCACCGCGCTGCGGGACAGCAGATCGGCCAGGGGGATCCGAATCGCCCGGCCGGTGCCGAAATCCACGTCGCCGCCGCGGCCCTCGCGGTCCCAGAACAGCGGCGTCATGCCCAGGGCCTGGGCGCGCCGGGCGAAGGCCTGGCCAATGGGGCCGCTGCCGAGGATGCCGCAGACCTTGCCTGCGAGGGCAGGTCCCAGCAGCTGATCCGGCGCCCAGCCCTGCCAGGCACCTGAACGCACCAGAGCCTCGCCCTCGGCCACGCGCCGCGTGACGGCCATGAGCAGGGCCAGCGCGATGTCCGCCGTGGCGTCCGTCAGCACGCCCGGTGTGTTCACCACGGCGATGCCGCGGTCCTGGCAGGCCTTCACCGGCAGGTGGTTCACGCCCACAGAGTAGGTGCCGATGGCCTTCAGCTTCGGCGCGGCAGCGAGGTCCGCTTCGGTGATGGGTTCGGAGAGCATGACCACCAGGGCCTCGGCCTCGGGCAGGGCGGCATTCCATTCCGGCGAGCGGAACGGGGCCAGCCGGAGGGCGGGGAACCGGGCGCCGAGCTCGGCGAGGGCGGGACCGACGAGGGGGGAGGTGGAGAGGATTCGCGTGCTCATCGCTGCAAGGCCTTCAAGGCAAGGCGGATGGCCTCCGCCAGGGGCGGCTTCGAAGCGCGGAGGTCCGCCACCACCGGCAGTACCACATCCTCCTTGAAGCCAAGATTCGTCATGGCGGAACGCAGGCTCTCCTCCCAGGGATCGCCGGAAGCCGTGCCCGCGAGGCCGTCCAGTCCCGTGAGGCCGCCCAGCTTCTCCGACAGCTCGAAGCACATCTTCTCGGCGGTCTTCTTCCCCACACCGGGAATGCGCGTGAGGGTCTTCACGTCCCGGCCCCGGATCGCGCGCACCAGGTCCTCCAGGCTCAAGGCCCCCAAGGCGGCCAGGGCCAGCTTGGGGCCCACCCCGTCCACTTTCACCAGCAGCCGGTAGAGTTCCCGTTCCTGGGTGGAGGAGAAGCCCAGCAGGGCGATCTCGTTCTCGCGCACCAGCAGTTCCGTGTGCAGCACCACCTGGGAGCCCGCCTCGGGGAGCAGTCCGTAGGTGGAAAGGCTGATGGCCGCGGCGTAGCCCACCCCGCCGCACTCGACGAGGGCCAGGTTCGGCAGCTTCTGGATGAGTTCCCCGCGCAGGCGTCCGATCATGCCTCGAGGATACCGGAAGTACGGCCGTGCCTCGGCCTGCTAGAGCCAGTAGCGGAACAGGGAATCCATCAGCCGTGAGACCACATCCCGGTTGCGGCGCTTCCGCTCCTCGCGGCCCGCGAGCTCGGGAAAGGCCGGCACCGGATCGTGCAGGGTCGAGCCCACCTCCGGTCCCAGGAGGTGGCGCCAGCGGTCCAGCCAGGCCTGGGGGAGGTCCTCCGGAATGGGGAGCTCCATCAGGGTGAGGTAGAGGATGGTCCAGACGCGGGCGACCACCTGGGCCTCGTACCCGCCGCCCAGGGTGAAGAGCGTCCGGCCGTGGGCGTGGGCGCCGGCCAGGGCGAGGATCCGGCGGTAGAGCTGCTGGAACGCCTGGGTCGTCAGGGCGAGATCCCCCAGGGGATCGGCGAAGTGCGCGTCGGCTCCGGCCTGGACCACCAGGACATGCGGCGAGAACCATTCCAGGGCCCGGGGGACCACATCCTCGAAGGCCTCCAGGTAGCTCTCGGCCTCGGTGAAGGGCTCGAAGGGGATGTTCACGCTCAGTCCGCGGGCGGAGCCGGTGCCCAGTTCCTGGATGTGGCCGGTGCCGGGGTAGAGGTAGTGGCCGGTTTCGTGGAGGCTGATGGTCAGGACCCGGTCGTTGTCGTAGAACAGGTTCTGGACGCCGTCGCCGTGGTGCAGATCGATGTCCAGGTAGGCCACGCGCCAGCCATGATCCACGAAGGCGCGGATGGCCACGGCCAGGTCGTTGTACATGCAGAAGCCTGCGGCCCGGTTCTTCTGGGCATGGTGCAGCCCTCCGCCCAGCTGGAGCACGCGCGTGTCGGTCCCCGCCATCAGCAGCCGCGCGCCGTGGAGGGTCCCGCCCACCAGCCAGCGCGCCGCGAGGTCCATGCCAGGGAAGATGGGATTGTCCGGAGTGCCGAGGCCGAACTGCTCCGCTTCGGGCACGGTTTCACCTCGGTCCAGGGCCTCGACCATCGCCACGAACGCCTCGTCGTGGACGGACAGGATCTCCTCGCGGGTGGCGGCCGGCGGCGCGATGGGCGCGGTCGGGTACCCCAGGCCATGGATCAGGTCCAGGAGCATCCCCAGCCGCGCCGGCGTGAAGGGATGCTCAGGACCGAAGTCGTACCCGGTGTACTCCGGGCGGTAGATCAGTGCTGCCATGGCTTCGAAATGGGCCAGAGAACCTCGAACTTGGCTATCCGCAGGTCATCCGCCAGGGGGCGGATCTGGTTGGAGGCCACCCTCAGCACCGTGCGGACCGCATCGGGCGAGGGATAGGTGAGGATCGAGTGGATGTTGACGTGGCGGTCAGCCAGAAAGGTCGTGAGGCGGGCCAGCTCGCCCGGCCGGTCGGCGAGGGCCACTTCGAGCCGGGAGGACGGCTTGGTCACCCCCGTGAGGATCATCAATGCGTCGAGGAGGTCCATGCCCGTCAGGATGCCCACCAGCTCGGACCCATCCACGACGGGCAGGCAGCCGATCTTGTTCTCGCGCATGATGCGCGCGGCATCCTCGACGGGATCGAGGGGATCGGCGGTCAGGGGCGGACTGCTCATGGCGCCGGAGACGGGATCCTCGGCGGTGCGGGGCGTGTGGCAGAAGCTGCTGGTGGCGAACCGGAGATCCCGGTCGGTGAGGACGCCCACCAGGCGCCCGCGGTCCACCACCGGGAGGTGGCGGAACCCCCGGTCCTGAAGCAGCTGGAAGGCCTCTCCGATGGTGGCTTCGACCGAAATCACCGTCACCGGCCTGCGCATCATCTCCTTCACGAGCATGAGGGCCCTCCTTCGGGGTCAGGACTTGCGGAAGCCGACTTGGGTGAAGGTCAGGCGCAAGTCGGGCTGCAGGGGCAGGGGCGTGAGGTCACCGGTCTCGCCATGAACGGCGACCTGGGCCTCCAGGGTGTGGAGCCAGGGCAGCTCCTCCACGAGCTGGGTGAGGCGGCCCAGGGTTTCGCCCAGGCCGCTGGTGGGAGACAGGTGCATCCGTTCGAGGACATCCGTGATGTCCAGATCCGTGAGTGGGGTGATGCGCAGGATGGAGCCCACTCCCTGGCGATGGAAGCGCCAGATGGGCCCGAAATCAGGATCCGTCGACAGGTGGAGGGCCACCCTCGGGCCCCGCCGGTCCACCGGCTCCGGGAGCGCCGTGACCGGAAGGCCGAACAGCGCCATGAGGTCCCGGGCCTGGGCGGGCGAGAACACCGAGTGGGCGGAATCCGGCAGCTTCTCGATGAGCTGCTCCACGCGGCGTCGCGCCTCCCCGGCATTCAGGTCTGTGTAGCCCAGGAACCGGCCCGGCGGCTGCCGGCGGAAGCGGGCGTACTCCACGACCTTGGAGAGCGCCAGGGCCGCCGATTCCGGGAAGCGGTAGGACGGGAAGGTGCGGTTCATGCCGCCGCTCTCGCCCAGAGCGGCTGAGCCCACGGGCACCGCGCCGCTCACGCCCATGAGGGAGAGCAGGGTCGGCTTGGCGATGCCCGTGCTCTGCTCCGCCCGCACGGCGGCCCGCCGGATGGCCCGGGCGACCATGGCCGGATCGCAGTCCCCCAGGCAGGCGAAGGAGGCGATGAGGGCGTCCACCTCGGGATGCTCGAGGGCCTCCCGGCAGGCCCGCTCGTAGTCTTCCGCCGTGGCCATGGCGTGCAGGTCCATCACGCCGGGGCCGGCGATGCGCATCCCGTGGGATTCGCAGGCGTCCGCGCAGATGGTCGCCACCCCGCCCGAATTGCTGACGATGGCCACCCGGTCCCCGCGTGGCAGAGGCTGGTGGGACAGCAGCAGCGCGATGTCGAACAGATCCTCCAGGGTGTCGGCGCGGATCACGCCGGCCTGGTGGAAGAGGGCCTCCACCTCGGCATCGTTCTGGGGGCTCGCGGCGATGTGGGCCTGGGCCACGCGCCGGCCGGCATGGCTCCGCGCACTCTTGACGCACAACACCGGCTTGCGGTGGGAGATCCGGCGGGCCAGCCGCGCGAAGCGGCGCGGATTCCCGAAAGTCTCGAGGTAGAGCAGGGCCAGGTCCGTGTCCGGGTCCTCCTCCCAGTACTGAAGCAGGTCGTTGCCCGACACGTCCGCCCGGTTCCCGGCCGAGACGAAGGTCGAGAAGCCCAGCCCGCGCTCGGCGGCGTATTGCAGGATCACCACGCCCAGGGCGGCGGAATGGCTGAAGAACCCGACGCGTCCCCGGGGCGGCATCACCGTGGCCAGGCTCGCGTTCAGCTGGACGCCGCCATGGGTGTTCAGGAGCCCCAGGCAGTTGGGCCCCACCAGCCGCGCGCCCCGGCTGCGGGCCAGCTGCACCAGGCGCTCCTGGCGCCGGGCGCCCTCGGGGCCCGTTTCCGCGAAGCCCGCGGTGAGCACCAAGAGGCCGCGGGCGCCCTTGTCCAGGGCGCGCTTCGCGAGGGCGGACACCTTGGCGGCGGGCACTGCGAGGACCACCAGATCCGGCGGCTCCGGCAGGGAGGCCAGAGACGGGTAGGCCTTCACGCCCTCGATGGCCTTGGCCCGGGGATTCACCGGGTAGACAGCGCCCTGGAAACCGCCCTTGAGGATGTTGCGGAAGATGGTGCTCCCGACCGAGGCGGGGTCCCGCGAGGCGCCCACCACGGCCACGTTGCCGGGGCGCAGGAGTGGGACCAGGGAGTTGGCCGTGGCCACGCGCTCGCGGATCTCCGCGCGCTCCCGCTGGGCCTCGGGGGCGCTCAGGGGGAAGCTCAGATGGATGATGCCGCCCTCCATGGCCCGTGTGGTCTCGAACCCGGAATCCCGGAAGACGTTGGCCATCTTCTGGTTCTCATGGAGGAGCTCGGCCTCGAAGCCCACGTAGCCTGCGCCCGCCGCCAGGCCCGCCAGGCGCTCGAGGATCAGGGTGCCGATGCCCCGGCCCTGGTGGGCGTCCCCGATCATGAAGGCGACCTCGGCCACGGCCCCGCCGTCGCCCACGTAGTTGCCCAGGCCCAGTATCTGCTGCTCCGCTCCCTCGCCTTCGATGGCCAGGAGGCAGGCCTGCAGGTGGGGGTTCTCGCTGCAGAGATCCTCCACGAACTTGCGGGAGACGCTGGAGACGCCGCCCATGAAGCGCATGGCCATGCTCTCGCGGGAGAGGCTCTGGATGAAGGCCGCCACCCGCTCCTCATCGTCCGAGGAGGCGATCCGGAGCAGGACGCCCTGGCCGTCCTTCAACAGGACGAATTCCCGGTAGCCTGCGGCGTCAGGAATGATGCTGAACACAGGATGCCTCGCGGAGGGGGGTGCAACGCGACCACCCTACCATGCAGGCGCAGCGTGCGGCCCTACTTGAGAATCTTTCTCGCCCTTCATGTCGTTTTTCATCCTGGACGGCCGGTTCGGGCTGCCCTAGATTGCTCTATACCCCCAGACGAATCAGGAGGACCAGATGAATGGTCGCGAAGCCTTCCTTCAAGCCAGGGACTTCCTCGTCCAGCATCGGGATGACTATGCGACCGCGCGCCGTGATTTCCGCTGGCCGGTCCTGGATACCTTCAACTGGGCCCTGGACTACTTCGATGCCTACGCGGTGGGCAACGACCGTCCCGCGCTGTGGATCGTCGAGGAGAGCGGCGCGGAGACGAAGGTCAGCTTCCAGGAGCTCTCCCGGCGCAGCAACCAGGTGGCCAACTCCTTGAGGGCCATGGGCGTCCGGCGGGGCGACGGCGTGCTGATCATGCTGGACAATGTCCTGCCCCTCTGGGAGATCATGCTGGCCTGCATCAAGCTGGGCGCGGTGCTGGTCCCCTCGACCCTGCTGCTCTCCCAGGCCGATCTCCAGGACCGCATCGAACGCGGCGGGATCCGGCATCTGGTGGTGGATTCCGCCCAGACCGCCAAGTTCGACGGGCTGGATGCAAGCCTCACCCGCATCTGCGTGGGGCCGCAGGTTCCGGGCTGGCACGAGGTCGCGGAGCTCCACGCGGGATCGACTTCCTTCGAGCCCGAGGCGGCCACCCGGGCCACGGACCCCATGCTGCTCTACTTCACCTCCGGCACCACGGCCAAGCCCAAGCTGGTGGTCCACACCCACCAGTCCTACCCCGTGGGCCATCTCTCCACGCTCTATTGGGTGGGTCTGCGCGAAGGTGACATCCACTACAACATCAGCTCGCCGGGTTGGGCGAAGCACGCCTGGAGCAGCTTCTTCGCGCCCTGGAACGCCGGAGCCTGCATCTTCGTCTACCGGGCCGCCCGCTTCAGCGCCCCGGCCACCCTGCAGGTCATCGCCGACAAGGGCGTGACCACCCTCTGCGCGCCGCCGACCGTGTGGCGGCTGTTCATCCAGGAGAACCTGGCGGCCTATCCCGTGAAACTCCGGGCTCTGGTGGGCGCGGGCGAGCCCTTGAATCCCGAAGTCATCACCCAGGTCGAAAAGGCCTGGGGTCTGACCATCCGGGACGGCTATGGGCAGACCGAGACGACCGCCATCGTGGGCAACTCCCCGGGCCAGAAGGTCAAGGCCGGCTCCATGGGCCGCCCCCTGCCGGGCTTCGAGGTGGCCCTGTTGGATGCCGAGGGGAACGAGGCTGAGGAGGGTGAGATCGCCATCAAGTTGAAGCCCCGTCCCACGAGCCTCATGGCCGGATACAAGGATGACCCGTCGAAGATGCAGAAGGCCGAGGCTGAGGGCTACTACCGGACCGGAGACGTGGCCACGCGCGACGAGGACGGCTACCTGTGCTTCGTGGGCCGGGCCGATGATGTCTTCAAGAGTTCCGACTACCGCATCAGCCCCTTCGAGCTGGAGTCGTTCCTCATCGAGCACGCCTCTGTGGCGGAGGCGGCGGTGGTGCCCAGCCCGGATCCTCTGAAGCTGGCGGTGCCCAAGGCTTACATCATTCTGCGTGCGGGCTTCGAGCCCGACCGCGAGACGGCCCTGGCGCTGTTCCGCTTCATCCGCGAGCGGCTCTCGCCCTACAAGCGCATCAGGATCCTTGAGTTCGGCGACCTGCCCAAGACCATCTCCGGCAAGATCCGTCGGGTGGAGCTCCGCAAGCGGGCCGCGGAACAGACCCATTCGGCCATGGAATTCCGGGAAGAGCAGTTCCCGGAACTGAAGTAGCCATCGCCCTGGAAAGCCCGGCGCAACTTACCTGAGGACAGGTATTGGTGGGGCGGGGTGTCTGGGCGAAGAATGAAGGAAAGCCCTCGTCCCTTGGAATCCATCCCGCTCTCTCCACCTGGAGGCTCCCATGAAGTACCTCGACGATATCCGTGACGTCCGCTTCAACCTCCTCGAGTGGCTGGATCTGGATGCGGTCCTGAAGTCCGAGCACTACCAGGAGGTCGACCGCGAGCAGCTGGCCATGGTGCTGGACGAGGCGCTGAAGGTGGCCAAGGGCAGCGTGGCCGCCTGCAACGAGACGGGCGACCGGGTCGGCGCCCAGTGGGAGAACGGCAAGGTCCGCCTGCCGGACGGGTTCGCCGAAGCCTTCCAGGACCTGGCCTCGGGCGGCTGGATCAGCGCCACCATGAGCCCCGAGTTCGGCGGCATGGGGTTGCCGGAATCCGTGGGCACGGGCATCAGCGAGTTCCTCATGGGAGCGAACACGGCGCTGGGCCTCAAGGTGCTGCTCACCCGCGGCGCCGCCCACCTCATCGAGACCTTCGGGAGCGACGAACTGAAGGCGGTCTACTGCGAGAAGATGTACACCGGGGAGTGGACCGGCACCATGTGCCTCACGGAGGCCGGCGCCGGCAGCGACCTGGGCGCGCTCACCACCAAGGCCGTGAAGCAGGCGGATGGCTCGTACCTCATCACCGGCGAGAAGATCTTCATCACCAGCGGCGACCATGAACTCACGCCGAACATCATCCATGCCGTACTGGCCCGCACCCCGGACGCCCCCGCGGGTCCGAAGGGGCTCAGCCTCTTCGTGGTGCCCAAGGTCCGCGTGAACGCCGACGGCAGCCTCGGCGCGCCCAACGACGTGGCCTGCGCCGGCATCGAGCACAAGCTGGGCATCCACGGCTCGCCCACCTGCAGCCTCGTGTTCGGCACCAACAACGGCAGCCAGGGCTTCCTGCTGGGGCAGGAAGGGCAGGGGCTCGCCCACATGTTCCAGATGATGAACGCCGCCCGCTACGAGGTCGGCGTCCAGGGCCTGGGGAATGCCTCCGCCGCCCATCAGGCCGCGGTGGCCTATGCGAAGGAGCGCCTGCAGGGGCGCGCCCCCAGCGCGGGCAAGGGGGCCGGGCAGTCCCTCATCGTCGAGCACCCCGACGTGCGCCGGATGCTCCTCATGCAGGCGGCCTACGTCCAGGCCATGCGGGCGCTCGTGACCTACACCGCCTGGTGCATGGACATGGCCCATGTCTCCTCCGGGGAGGAGCGCGATCGCTGGCAGGGCCTGGTCGAGTTGTTCACCCCCGTCTGCAAGGCCTGGAGTTCCGACTGGGGCTTCCGGGTGACGGAGTGGGCGCTGCAGACCTTCGGCGGCTACGGCTACACCATGGAGTACCCGGCCGAACAGTACCTCCGCGACTGCAAGATCGCCTCGATCTACGAGGGCACCAACGGCATCCAGGCCCTGGACCTGGTGGGCCGCAAGTTCCGCATGCAGGATGGCCGCCCCGTGAAGGCGCTGATGGGCCTCGTGGGGGCGACGGTCGCGTCCCTGGCCGCCGATCCGATGCTGGGCCCCTCCGCCCGTCAGCTGGGCGAGGCCGCGAAGGCCCTGGGCGCTGTGCTCCAGGACATCCCCGGGCGCGAGAACGCCGCCCTGCTCACGGGCCTGAATGCGGTGCCCATGCTGGACATGGTCGGCCATGTGGTCGCCGGCCATCTCCTGCTCCAGCAGGCCGCGCTGGCCCAGGGCAAGCTGGCCGCCCTCCTGCAGGAGCGGAGCGTGGACGCCGGGAATGCGTCCACCGTCCGGGCGCTCCTGGCCGAGAGCCGCGAAGCGGCCTTCTATCACAACAAGGTGCAGGTCGCGATCCACTTCGCCCACCGGGGTCTGCCCCTGGTGGCCGCCCAGGCCGTGGCCCTTCACGCGGGCGAAACCGCCCCCATGGAGGCGATGTTCTAGTTCAAGCCACCACCCTGGTGGAGAATCGGGCCCCGGTCGAATGCCTCGACCTGGGGCCCGATCACTGTCTGGGGGCGGAAGGCGCCGGAAGGCCCGCGGTGCCGGCCGGCCGGCCGCCGACCAGGGTGCCGCGGAGGATGGCGCCTTCGAGCGAGAGCCTGCCGGCCGCCCCAGGCCGGTAGAGGAGCACGGGCCCCTCGTAGCCGGGGCGCGCCACCGCGGGGGTTCCGAGGGCGCGGACCGCGGCGAGGAGCGCGGCCTCTTCCACCTCGGCCAGACCCTGTGCCTGGAGCGAAGCCTTGAGGGAGGGCCAGTCTCCGGCCGGCGGGTTTGGCCAGGGCACGGCGAACAGTTCGGTCGCGTCGACTTCCGTGAGGCCGTGGGCATGGGCGAGGTCACCCACGTCCACCACGGCCGGCTCCCGGCGATGGTGGCTGTCGCCGGCAAAGGGGCCCGGGACGACGAAGGCCAGGTCGGCCGTGAAGGGGGGCAGCCCCCGCCCGCCCGCCAGGCGGGCATGGCGCAGGACGAGGGTGAAGAGGGCCTCCCGCACGTTCATGGGGATCCGGGCGTAGTCCTCGGAGGGAACCGCTTCGAGCGAGCCGTCCGCGATGGCCGAGAGCGACCCGATCAGCGCCACGAAGTTCAGCCGGACGAGCCGCTCCGCCTCGCCGGGGCCGGCCCAGCCGCCGGTCTCGATCAGGAGCGTCGCCGTTCCCCAGCGGGTCATGGAGTCGCCGAAGGCCCGGGCCGTGTAGTCCATGTCGTACCGGGAGATCCGCCCGGCGGCAAAGGGGGCGAGGAGCCGCTGCACGGTGACCGCGAGCCGCTTGGTGGCCCGCGTCCCCTCCGTCTCCGTGAGGGCCGCATCGCCGGGAACCGACAGGAGCGCGATCGCCACCTGGCCGCCCATCTGGCCGGCCAGGAGATTGGGGTTCTGGTTGTGGAGGTTGTAGCCGATCACCGGTTTCACCCGGTCCCGCACGGCCTTCAGGAAGCGCCCCTCGGGTGACGAAAGCCGCAGCGCATCGCGGTTGATGTCGATCTCCTGGGCGTTCCGGCGCTGGGTCCGCTCGGCCCCGTCCGGGTTCAGCATCGGGATGATCCACAGGGTCAGGTTCGACAGGAGCTCCCGCACCGCCGGGTCCGAGCGGTTCGCGCCGAACCAGTTCAGGACGTCCAGGAGGGCCGCGGTGGCGGTCGGCTCGTCGCCATGCATCTGGGACCAGAGCAGGACACCCTTCGGTCCGTTCCCGACCCGCAGGAGCGGGATCTTCCGCCCTTCGGAGGAGACTCCTTCCTCCACGATCGTGAAGAGCCCCGGGTGCCGGGTCTGGAGGTCGTCCACGGCCGCGCGGAGGCCGGCGTGCTTGAGGGCCCAGGGATCGGGCGGGGAGACCCGGGCGCGGGGCCAGGCGTCCCAGAGCGCCTGGGCCCTGGGGGTGGCCGGCGCAGGGACCCCTCCCAGAGCGGCGCCGGCCTGGAGGACCAGGGCGAGAACAGGGGAGAGCAGGGCTCGCTTCAAGGCAACCGTCCTACAGCACAGCGGGTTCAAGCATGGTGATCGTTCCGCGCCCGGCATCGATCTGCGCCCGGATCCCGACCGGAACCGTGAACTTGTTGTCGATGTGGCCGATCATCGCCCCGTACCACGCGGGGATCTTCAGAGGCTTGAGGTGGTCGTTCAGGACCTCTTCCAGGGTCAGCGAGCCGTGGCCCTCGCCGGGGCTGCACTTGGTGCATTTCCCGAACACGCACCCCGCGATCTTGTCCAGCACGCCGGCGAGTTTCAGCTGGGTCATCATGCGGTCGATGCGGTAGATGTTCTCGTTGGTGTCCTCGAGGAACAGGATGGCGCCCTGCCAGTCCGGCAGGTAGTCCGAGCCGAGCATGGCGGTCAGGACGGTCAGATTCCCGCCGAGCAGCCGGCCCGAGGCGGTGCCGGGCGTGATGGTCTGGACCCTGTCCTGGGTCACCGCCAGGTTGTCGCCCTTGTTCTTCGGGTTGTCCATGACGACGGCCTCCGCGTCGAAGAGGACGCGACGGGCGTAGGCCAGGGAGTAGGCGTTCCAGGTCGAGGCGCCCACCGGGCCGTGGAAGGTCACGAGACCCGTCTTGGCGTGGATGGCGGTCAACAGGGAGGTGATGTCGCTGTAGCCGAGCAGGACCTTGGGGTGGGCGGCGATGGTCTTGTAGTCGAGCAGCGGCAGGAGGCGATTGCAGCCCCAGCCGCCGCGGACGCAGAGGATGGCATCCACCGAGTCATCCGCGAACATCTCGTTGAGGTCGGCAGCGCGGTCCGCATCCTTCCCGGCCAGGTACCCGTAGCGGTCGAGGACGTGCTTCCCGAGCCGGGCCTTCAGGCCGAGGGCCTCGACCGTCTCCTGCACGATGGCGAGCTCTTCCGTGACCCAGGTGGCACTGGCGGGGCTGACCAGGCCCACGGTCGCACCCGCCTTGAGACGACGGGGCTTGACGGCAGTCCGGGAGGAGCCGGTTCCGGGGGACCGGCCTCCGGGGGCGTCTCCGGCCATGAGCGCGGGTGCGGCATGGGCCGACAGGGCGGCGATCAGGGCCGTCTGGAGAAACGAACGTCGATCCTGGTTCACGGAGATCCCCATGAGGTGAGGGTGGAGCGGTGGATGTCTGGGCATGACTAGGGCGAAGGTTCGAAAAGGATCATGAACCTTCGCCCTGGGTTGACTGAACGACTTGCATGGCCTTGTCTTCAGGTCCTGGTCCGCCCGGATGGTGGGGGCGTCAGGGTGATGCGTGAAGGCCTCAGAACATGAACCGGACGCCGAACTGGGCCCGGCGGGGGAGCCAGAAGGTCTGTTCCAGGCCAGGGTTGGTCGAGTGCACGCTGCTCTGGACGTTGTAGCCGGTCTGCTTGTTGAAGACGTTGTAGATGTCCACCGTGCCTTCAAGCCGGTTCTTCTTGCTCGCCCAGAAGATCTGGGTGTAGGTCAGGTCCACCTGGTAGTGGGCCGAGGTGACGTGGGAGCCCGCGGGCTCGGCATAGCGGTTCGTATCGCTGGTGCTCGAGCTGCCCTGGGTGGTGCGGTCCGCCAGGTAGGCGGTGTAGTCCTGGTACTGCCAGGGCTGGCCGGACTGGTAGACGAAGTAGGCGCCGACGGTCGCCCGCCAGGGCAGCGTGTAGGTGCCATAGACCTTCAGCTTGTGCCGACGGTCGCCGGAGAGGTTGCCGTACTTGTTGTTCCAGAGCTGGCGGCCGAAGTCGTCGGCGATGTTGGAGGAGCCGATGAAGACATTCGAGTCGTTGGCCAGGGTGGTGGTGGAGTTGTCCTGGTCGAAGTTGCCGTAGTAGTGGCTCCAGGCGTAGGACATGTTCAGGTAGGTCTTCTCGCCCTTGTATTCCAGTTCGAGACCCGTCTCGTAGTACTTGGTGAAGGCGTTGTCCAGCTGGGCGATGACGAACACGTTCTTGGCCGCGAGGTCATTGGCGTACGTGGTCCCGGTCAGCTGATTCATCATCAGGTAGAGGTTCGGGATGTAGTAGGTCTGGGGGATGCCTGCCGGGGGGTTGAACATGACCCGGGCGCCGTTGTCGGTGTCCTCCCAGAAGTTGACGCTCTTGCGATAGCGGGCGTAGAGCCGGCCGCTCAGGCCACTGCCCAGGTCCTTGGTGGTGCCGATGAGGAACTCATCCGTGTGGCGAGGCTTCATGCCCGGCGTGTAGAGCTTGCCGGTGGAGGATGAGTCCGTCTGGTGGTCCACCTGGTTGCCCGCGGGGTCGAAGTAGACGTTGACGGTGGCGGCCAGGTTGCGGTCCCAGGAGGAGGCGCGAGGGAGGGAGGACACGGCCGGCACGAAGCGGGCGTAGTTGGCGTAGACCGTGTCTTCCTTCTGGTAGTTCCAGATGACGCCCAGGCGGGGCTGGAGGGTGTCGGCGAACTTGACTTCGTGCTCCAGGTACCTATTGCCCCGGGCCTGCACATAGCCGGAGACCGTGGAGGGATCCTCGCGGAGACCGGAGCCGTAGAGCTTGTCGTTGCTGATGACGAAGCCCACGTTGAAGGTGAACTGGTTCCACTTGATCTTGTCGTTGACCTCGTAGTTGAGGGCCACGTACTCCGAGTGGATGGCGGGCACGCCCGAGATCCCCTGCTGGTTCACGGCCGCCACGAAGTTGTAGGGCAGGTGGAGAATGGGAGAGAGCGGGGGATACACGGCCGTGGAGCCGCTGCCCTGGGGTGCGCCCATGGAGATGGCGCCCCACCCGTTGGAGATCCGGTAGAGGTCCTCCATCTCCTTCCACCACTGGACGCCCGCATGGAAGGTGTGGGTGACGTTGGTGCCCCACACGGCGTCGTAGGCCAGCTCGTAGTTGCGGCGGAAGAAGTTCTGGTTGTTGATTTCCTGGTAGCCGCCGACATAGCCGCCGCCGCCCGTGGCGCCGGTGGGGTCGGCCGTGTAGCCGTACTTGGTGATGAAGGGCTGGACGAAGGCGTTGTAGGCCGCCTGGGCGGTCGTGAGCGTCCCGGTGAACAGCTTCGGCACCTGGAACCGGCCCTGCGTGTCGAGCGCATTGACATTCAGGGTGGTGCTGCCGAAGGCGGGCACGACGGAGGACCGGTAGTCCGGATGATCTCCGCTCTTGAAGATGAAGTTGGTGGTCTTGAAATTGATGAAGCTGTTGGGGGTCACGTTCCAGGTGGCCTCCAGCGTGCCAATCTTCATCTTGGTCTCGGAGCCCTGGCCCGTGGTGGCGGCGAAGGCCGAGCCGCCGTAGCCCGAATGCTGGGCGGTGTCATCCGAATTGCGGTAGCTCCCGTGGATCAGCAGGTTCTGGGTGGGAGCATAGGTCAGCTTGCCGAAGTACTCATTCCGGGTCTCAGAGTAGTTGGGGGTGGCGCCATAGAGGTTGGCGCTGTTCTGCTGGCTGACCGTGGGGCGATACAGGGAGATGAAGTAGTAGAGCTTGTCCGTGAGGAGGGGGCCGCCGACATTCGCGCTCGCGTAGGTCTTCTCCTGCTCGAAGACCGCCGCCGTGGCGTTCTTGCGCCGGGCCACCAGGTTGTCGGGGAGGATCTGGTAGGACAGCTCGCCCGAGAAGGTGTTGGTGCCGGACTTGCTGATGGAGTTGATGCTGTAGCCGGCCGAGCGGTTGAAGCCGGTGGCATCCGAACCGCCTTTGCTGATGGTGATCTGGTCGATGTCGTGGCCCGAAGGCTGGGAGGACATGGTTCCATACATCGGCAGGTTGACGTTCACGCCGTCGAACTGGTGGACGTTGTCCTGGCCGCTGCCGCCGGCGCTGGGGCCGCGCACCGCATCCTGGGTGTACATGACGCCCGGAATGAGCTTGACCAGGTCGCGGTAGTCCTGGCCCACCGGCAGCGCGTTCATCACATCCGAGCTGATGGAGGTCTTGAGATCGGCGGAGGTGGCGTCGACCATGGTGGCCTGGGCCATCACTTCGACCGTCGCACCCGCGGTCGCCGCGTCGGCCATGGCCACGTTGACGGTGCTGTTCTGCTGGAGGGACACGACCGTGCTGCGCTTCTCGGTCGCCTTCGCAGGATGGGTGAAGGTGAGCACATACTCGCCGGGAGGCAGGAACGGCATCCGGTAATCGCCGTTTTCACCGGTGACCGCGCGCCGCGGCTGGGGGAGCGTGTTGCCCGTGGCTTCGATGCGGACGCCCGACAGCGGTTTCCCATCCTTGCCGAGCACCTTTCCCATGATGGCGCCGGATTGCTGGGCCACCGCAGGAAGAGCGACCAGGGTCAGCGCCAACGCGCTCCAATGCCGTTTGTGCATGTTTTTCTCCTGAAAGGGGCGACGGCCCGGATCCTTCATTGTTTAGAGGATTTGGATGGCTGATCACCTGTATACAGCAAACCGTGTGAGGCAGGATAGACAATTCGGCCGGCTTGACGATTGGTTAAATATCGATTGCGTTGATCAACGGTCAGGCCCGCCATGATCGGGAATAGCCAATGGGTCTTATCAAGATGTAAAGACAATGACGATAGGGACGACTTGAGATAACGCCCGATGCCCGGACATCGAATGGGGACAAATCTGCATATTAGTAAAAACAATAATTGTATTAATATTTGTTATCAGTGTGCCTGGTGGTGGGAGGACCGCCGAAGCCTCCGCGCAGCAGACAGCTGCCGTTCCCCAGCAGGATCGTCACCGCGCAGCCGATCAGGGTGTGCCAGGTGAAGTCGATTCTCGTGAAGGCGAGAACGGCCACCATGGCCAGCAGCCCGCCGGTGAACCCGATCATCGCGTCCCGCTGAGAGGTCCGGCTGAAGAACAGCCCGAGGAAGAACGTCCCGAGCAGTCCGCCGTAGGTCAGCGAGGCGATCTTCAGGCCCAGCTCGACGACCGGGTTCTTCGTATCGGTGAAGAGCATCGCGCCGGCCATGAGCAGGACGCCCCACACCAGCGTGAAGATCCGCGACCAGCGGATCTCGCCCCGTTCGTCCAGGGTGCGCCCGCGCGGCGTGAGCTTGAAGAGGTCCAGGTAGGTCGAGGAGGCCAGCGAACTGATCGAAGAAGAGAGGGTTCCCATGGCGGAGGCGAGCACGCCCGCGACCACCAGACCCGCCATCCCGGTCGGCAGGTTCTCGACGATGAACTTCGGAAAGACCTCGTCCGAGGTGGCGAGCCCGAGCTGCTGGGTGGTCACGCCACCGTAGAAGGCATACAGGCACAGACCCAGCACGAGGAAGAAACCGAACTGGAGCAGGATGAACGAGGCGTCGAGCATGAGGGCCCGCTGGCTGTCCCAGCGGGTCCGGCAGCCCAGGAGCCGCTGCACGAGCAGCTGGTCCGTGCCGTGGGAGGCCATGGTGAGGAAGGTCCCTCCGATCAGGCCGCCCAGCAGGGTGTAGGGCGCCGCGAGGAAGGCGTAGAGGGAGCCGCCGGTGTGGCCATGGATGAAGGCGAACTTGTCCTGGCCATTCGAGGTGGCGAAGGCGACCACGTCGGCCCACCCATGGGGCAGGCGGTGGAGGATGAGCACCATCGACGCCACGGCACCCCCGAGGTAGATGAAGAGCTGGACCACGTCCATGGCGACGACGGCCTTCAGGCCGCCGAGGTAGGTGTAGGCGAGGGTGAACCCGCCGATGAGCAGGATGCTTGCCGGATAGTCGAGCCCGGTGATGAGGTGCACCGGGATCGCGGTGGCGAACAGGCGGACCCCGGAGGCGAGCACGCGGGTGACGATGAACACGGTGGACGTGAAGCGCCGCATGGGGAGCCCGAAGCGCTTCCCGAGGAAGTCGTAGGCCGTCTCCAGGTCGCCACGGTAGTACGCGGGGATGAACACGATGCTCACGATCAGGCGGCCGATGAAGTAGCCCACGACCAGCTGGAGGAAGGTCATGTTCCCCTTGAAGGCCAGCCCGGGAATGCTGATGAAGGTCAAGGTGCTCGTTTCGCTGGCCACGATGGAGAAGCCGACGGCCCACCAGGACATCTCCTTCCCGCCCAGGAAGTAGTCCCGCGAGGATCGCTGGCGGCCCGAGATGAGGATGCCTGCCACGGTCACGCCCAGGAGGTACACGATGACGATCGCAAGGTCCAGAGGCGCAAAACCCATGAGGAGCATCCTTGTGGCAATGGATGGATGGTGGCACAGGGGGCTGGGCCAGGGTCAAGGAGCCTCGGCCTTGCGGGCCTTCCAGCTGCCGACTTGTTCCCCGCAAGTCATCCGGATCCCCGTGCGAGGGGAGTGGATGAGGCCAGGAGAAGGATCGCCGCATACGCCGCGAGAATCTGGAATGCCGCTCGCCAAAGGGTTGGAACGCCGGTAAGGTTTTTTCAAATGTTCTCCGCCCTCGCCCCATCCATTTCCGCTATGACCGGGGCCGTCCTCCGCGCCCGAGGGCAGCGGGAACCCCAGCCGCGGGACGACCAGCCCCAGAGGCCGGCGTGATGCGCCTCGAAGGTGTGGTGCTCACGCCCCAGGGCTTCCGGTCAGGGGCGCTGGAGATCGGTCCGGACGGCCGGATCATCCAGGTGGTGGGTGCGCCCGTCGAGGAAGCGGCCGCGAGGAAGGGAGCGCTTCCCATCATCCTTCCGGGCTTCATCGACCTGCACGTGCACGGCGGCGGCGGGCACGACGTGATGGATGGCGGGGGCGCCGCCGCCCGGGTGGCGCAGTTCCACGCCGGTCACGGCACCACGGCCATCGCCGCCACCACCATGACGGCGCCCTGGGAGGATCTGGAGGCCGCCTTCCGGGGGCTGGCTCCCCATGTCCAGGTCCGGCCCTCGAACGGCGCACGCATCCTGGGCGTCCACCTGGAAGGCCCCTACATCAACCGGGAACGCCTCGGGGCGCAGCCGGACCATGCCCGCCCCATCGACCTGGCTGAGCTTCGGCGCCTCCACGCCCTCGCGCCGATCCGCCTCGTCACCCTCGCGCCGGAGATCCCGGCCAACCTGCGGGCCTTCCGCGAGCTGCTGGCCGAGGGCATCCGCGTCCAGATCGGCCATACGGAGGGCTCCTACGAGGAGGCCGTCGAAGCCCTCCATCATGGCGCCAGCAGCTTCACGCACCTGTTCAATGCCATGCCCGGCCTGCACCACCGCAACCCGGGCGTGGTGGGGGCCGCCCTCGCGTGGGCGGAGTACGCGGAGATCATCCCGGACCTGCTGCACGTCCATCCCGGAGCGATCCTCGCCGCGAAGCGCGCCATCCCCCGTCTGTACTGCGTGACCGACTCGACCTCGGCCGCGGGCATGCCCGATGGCGAGTACCGGCTGGGCCGCCACAAGGTGGTGAAGTGCCTCGGCGGTGTCCGCCTGCCGGACGGCACGCTGGCGGGGTCGGCGCTCACCATGGATCAGGCCCTGCGCAACCTGGTGGACGGCCTCGGCCTGAGCCTGGCCGAAGCCGCGCGGTGCCTCTCCACGAACGCCGCGGATCACCTCGGCCTGTCGGATCGCGGACGTCTGGTCCCAGGCGCCATGGCCGACGCCGTGGTGCTGGACGGCGACCTGTCGCTCCAGGGCGTTCTCCTGGAAGGAGTCTGGCGTGACCCGGATGCTCGATGAAACGCGCGAGGCGCCCGCCGCGGTGGCGCGCCTCCTGGCCTCCGGGTTGGAGGAGTACCGGACCTTCGGCGATTTCCTCCGGCTGAACCCCCCGACGGGGATCCTCACCCTCGCGCGGGGCAGCTCGGACCACGCGGCCCAGCATACGGGCTACCTCATCATGGCGCGCCTCGGGAAGCTCGTGACCTCGCTGCCCATGTCGCTCGTGACGCTCTACCACGCGAACCTGGCCCGGCCCGGCCTGCTCGTGATGGCCTTCTCCCAATCCGGGCAGAGCCCGGATCTGGTCGACCCCATGCGCTACTTCACCAAGAACGGGGCAACCACGGTGGCCCTGGTGAATGCCGCCGATTCGCCCCTGGCCCGGGAAGCCTCGCGGGTCTTCCCCCTGCATGCTGGCGAGGAGCGGAGCGTGGCCGCCACGAAGTCGTTCATCGGCCAGCTCGTGGCCGGGGCCCGGATCGTGGCCGCCTGGGAGCAGGATCCGGAGTTCACGGAGGGCCTCGCCCAACTGCCCCGGGCCCTCGAACACGCCGCCTCGGCCGACTGGACAGCGGGTGTCCAGGCGCTGACCCCTGTGGACCGGCTGTTCATCCTGGGGAGGGGCACCGGCCTGGCCATTGCCCAGGAGGCGGCCCTCAAGCTAAAGGAGACCTGTGGGATCCAGGCGGAGGCCTTCTCGGGCGCCGAGGTCCGGCACGGCCCCATGGCCATCGTGGAGGCAGGGTTTCCGCTCCTGATCTTCGCTCCGCGGGGGCCGGCCCAGGCCGGCCTGATCGCCCTGGCCGACGATTTCCGGGCCAAGGGCGCGCGCGTGCTGCTCGCCGCCCCGCCCGACACGCCCGGGACCATGCTCCCGCTGGTGCCCGCCCCGCATCCGGAACTCGACACGGTGACCGCGATCCAGAGCTTCTACCCCATGGTCGAGGCCCTCTCCCGGGCCCGGGGCTTCGACCCAGACCATCCGCAGCACCTCTCGAAAGTCACAAGGACACGATGAACGCCATGCTGCCCCCTCGCACCGAACAGCCCTTCCCAGGGCATGAGCACCTGGATGAATACGAGACCGGTCGGCTCGTCGAGGTGCTCGTCGACGACCAGGCCGTGGCGGCCCGCGCGGTCCGGAACGCCGCCGCGCAGCTCACGCAGGCGGTGGACGCCGCGGTCCCCCGGCTCGAGCAGGGCGGCCGTCTCATCTACGTGGGGGCGGGGACTTCCGGCCGACTGGGCCTGCTCGACAGCGTGGAGCTGAACCCGACCTTCTCCTGGCCCCACGACCGCTCCATCGCGATCCTGGCAGGCGGCCCGCCGGCCATCTACCAGGCCGTCGAAGGGGCCGAGGATGACCAGGAGTGGGGCGCGCAGGACCTTCTGGCCCTCAAGCCCGGGCCGCACGACGTGGTGATCCTGCTCGCAGCTTCCGGGGCCACCCCGTACACCCTGGGCGCCCTCGCGGCCGCCCGGTCCGCCGGAGCCCTCACCATCGGCATCGCGAACAATCCGGAGGCCCCCCTGACGGCAGGGGCGGAGGTCGGCATCACCCTCGATACCGGCCCGGAGGTCATCTCCGGCAGCACGCGCCTGAAGGCCGGCACCTCGCAGAAGATCGCCCTGAACACCTTCTCGTCGGCCGTGATGGTGAAGCTGCACAAGGTCTTCGGCAACCTCATGGTCGACGTGCGTCCCACCAACGCGAAGCTGGTGCGCCGCGCGATCCGCCTGGTGGCCTTGGCCACGGGCGCGGACGAGGTCCGGGCCCGGGAAGCCTTCGAGGCCTGTGATGCGCAGGTGAAGCCCGCGATCGTCTCGCTCCTGAAGGGCCTTCCGCCCGACCAGGCCCGGGAGCGTCTCTCGGCCGTCCAGGGCAGCGTGCGCGCCGCGCTGAGGGACTGAGCGTGCCGGACCTGGCCCCGCCACCGGCCGCACAGCGGCCCCAGTCCCCCTGGGCGTGGGTCCCCTCCCTGTACTTTGCCGAGGGGCTCCCCTACGTCACCGTGATGGTCCTGTCGGTGGTGTTCTACAAGAACATGGGCATCCCCAACACGGCCATCGCCCTCTACACGAGCTGGCTGTACCTGCCGTGGGTGATCAAGCCCCTCTGGTCGCCCGTCGTGGACCTGCTGGGCACCAAGCGCGCCTGGATCGTCCTCCTCCAGGGGGCGATGGGCGTGGGGTTCGCCCTGCTGGCCCTCACGATCCCGGCCCCCTCCTTCTTCCGGCTCACCCTCGCCATGTTCTGGATCGTGGCCTTCGCGTCCGCCACCCACGACATCGCGGCGGACGGGTTCTACCTGCTGGCGCTTCCCGAGAAGCAGCAGGCGGCCTTCGTGGGCCTCCGCAGCGCCTTCTATCGGGCCGCGATGATCGCGGGGCAGGGCGGACTGGTCTTCCTCGCCGGCAAGCTGAGTGAACGATCCGGCGACCCCAGGCGCGCCTGGATGACCGTGTTCGCGGCCCTCGGCCTCTTCTTCCTCGGTGCCTTCGCCTGGCATCGCCTGGTGCTTCCGCGGCCGAGTCTGGATGGCCCCAGTGGCGAGAAGACGGGCCTCCTCTCCGGATCCGTGGCCACCTTCCGGAGCTTCTTCGCGCGCCGGGACATCCTCCTCGTGCTGGGGTTCCTGCTCACCTTCCGTCTGGGCGAGGCCCAGGCCATCAAGATGGTGACCCCCTTCCTGCTGGATCCGGCGGCGAAGGGCGGCCTCGGCATGACCACCGCGCAGGTGGGGCTGGCCTACGGGACGGTCGGCGTGGTCTTCCTCACGGCCGGCGGGCTCGTGGGCGGGTATGTCATCTCGCGGATGGGGCTCCGGCGGTGGCTGTGGCCCATGACCGTGGCCGTCCACATCCCCAACCTGGCCTTCGTCTACCTCGCCCTCTTCCGGCCCGGCGGACTGGCCACCGTGGCCACAGCCATCGCCCTCGAGCAGTTCGGCTACGGCTTCGGCTTCACGGCCTACATCATGTTCATGGTCATGATCGCCGAAGGACCCCACCGGACGGCCCACTACGCCATCGCCACCGGCTTCATGGCCATGGGCATGATGCTGCCGGGCATGGCGAGCGGCTGGATCCAGGAGCGGCTGGGCTATCTGAACTTCTTCATCTGGGTGTGCTGCGCGACGCTGCCCTCGATCCTCCTCACGGCCTTTCTGCGCATCGACCCCGCCTTCGGCCGGAGGGAACAGCCATGACCGGCTCCCGGCGACTGGCCTCCCTGGACGCCTTCCGCGGGTTCGCGATCGCCGGCATGGTGCTGGTGAACAACCCCGGCAGCTGGAAGCACGTCTACGGGCCGCTCGAGCACGCCGAGTGGAACGGCTGCACGTTCACCGATCTGATCTTCCCCTTCTTCCTCTTCGCGGCCGGGCTCGCCATGACGATCTCGCTCGGCGCCAAGGCCCGTGCGGGCAGCGACCGCCCCGCGATCTTCCGCGGCATCCTCCGGCGGGCGGCCATCATCTTCGGGATCGGACTGGTGCTCAACCTGATCCCGGCCTTCCATCTGTCCACGCTGCGCGTCCCCGGGGTGCTCCAGCGGATCGCCCTCACCGTCGTGCTGGGCGCGCCCGTCGTCCTCTGGGGCCGGTGGCGGGCCGCCCTGGCCGCGGCCCTCGGCTGCTTCGGGCTGTACCTGGTCCTGATGCTCTGGGTGCCCGTCCGCGGGGCCGATGGCCTCCTCGCCGCCGGCCGCCTCGAACCGGGCCAGGATTTCGGAGCCTGGCTGGACCGCCTGCTGCTCGGGGGCCATCTCTGGGCCAGGGCCCGGACCTGGGATCCGGAGGGCCTCGTGGGGACCCTGACGGCCACGGCCAGCCTGCTCTCCGGGGCCCTGGCGGGGTGGTTCCTCGCCTCGCCGGGGCGGAGGCCCAGGTCCCATGGGCTCCTCCTGGCCGGCTTGGCGCTGCTCGGCCTCGGCGCCGGCCTAGGGGCGTATTTCATTCCGATCAACAAGAACCTCTGGACGCCCTCCTACGTGCTCTACACCTCGGGCTGGGCCTGCCTCTTCCTGGCCGCGTTCCACGCCGCCCTGGACGAGGCTCCGGCCGCGGTGCGCGATGCGGCCAGGCGGGTCTGCCTCCCGCTCACCATCTATGGGATGAATGCCCTGTTCCTGTTCGTCTGCTCGGGGGTGGTCGCCCGGGTGCTGCAGACCGTGACGATTGCCGGCTCCGCCGGGCCGGTGTCCCTGAAGGAGCGGGCCTTCGAGGCCCTCGCCAGGCTGCCGATCTCCCCCGAGAACGCTTCGCTCGCCTTCGCGCTGCTGTTCAACCTGGCGATGTACGGGGTCGCCTGGGGGATGTGGAGGAAGAAGTGGTTCGTCAAAGTCTGAGCCGGCTCCGCGCCCTGGGCCCCTGCGTCCTGCTGCTGTTCGTGGGCTGCCTGACCCGGGTGGTGCCTGATGGACGGCGGTCCCCCGCGAATCCGCCCCCGGCCCCACGGGAGTTCCGCGCGGCCTGGGTGGCCACGGTGGCGAACATCGACTGGCCCAGTCGGCGCCAGGAACCCGTCGAGGCCCAGCAGGCCGAGGTCCGCGACATCATCGCCAAGGCCCGGGCCATCGGGCTCAACGCGCTCATCCTGCAGGTCCGGCCTTCCGCCGATGCCCTCTATGCCTCCCCGCTCGAGCCCTGGTCCGAGTTCCTGACCGGGACCCAGGGCAGGCCCCCCGAGCCCTTCTACGACCCGCTGGCCTTCTGGATCGAGGAAGCCCATCGCGCGGGCCTCGAGCTGCACGCCTGGTTCAACCCCTTCCGGGTGCGGGCCAGCTCAGCCCGATCGGCCTCCGCGCCCAACCACCTGTCCCGCGCCCGCCCCGATCTGGTCCGGAGCTACGGTGACCAGCTCTGGCTGGATCCCGGGGAGCCCGGGGCGGTGGACCATGTCGTCGCCGTCATCCTCGATGTTGTCCATCGCTACGATGTGGACGGCGTGCACATCGACGACTATTTCTATCCGTACCCGGTCAAGAACGACGCGGGGCAGGCGGTGGATTTCCCGGACGACCCCTCGTGGCGCGCCTTCCGGGAGAGCGGCGGGACGATTTCCCGCGCCGACTGGCGGCGGCAGAACGTCGACCGGTTCCTGGAGCGGGTCTACCGCGAGGTCCATCGCGAGAAACCGTACGCGCGGGTCGGCGTGAGCCCCTTCGGCCTCGGCCGGCCCGATCGCCGCCCCCCCGGCGTCAACGGCTTCAGCCAGTACGACGAGCTCTACGCGCATGCCGAAGTGTGGCTCGAGCGGGGGTGGGTGGACTACCTCATGCCCCAGCTCTACTGGAAGCGGGAGGCGGCCGGCCAGCCCTTCGGCACCCTGCTCGACACCTGGCGGGCGCAGAATCCCAAAGGCCGGCCGGTGTGGCCGGGTCTGTTCACGAGCCGCACGGTCGCGCCCGAGCCGTGGCCGGCGGCGGAGATCATCGAGCAGATCCGCCTGACCCGGTCCCGGGGCGGCGTGCCAGGGCATGCCCACTTCAGCATGGCGGCCCTGCGATCGAACGCCGGCGGGATCGCGGACCGCCTCACGGAGCTCTACGCCGGCCCGGCCCTGGTTCCCACGGCGGAATGGCTCGGAGGCAGCACTCCTCCTCCGCCCTCGGTCTGGTTGCAAGGGGCGAAGGCGGGCGCCACGGAAGTCCGGGTGGCCTGGACGGGCGGGGGGGATGCCCGCCTCCTGGCCCTCTGGGGCCGGTACGGCGAGGCCTGGCGGTTCTTCACGCTGCCGGCCGGAGGCGGAGCCCTTCCCGCCCGGTCCGGCGGTCAACCGCTGGAGTCCGTCCGCGCTTTTTCGGTGGGGCCGACGGGCCTGGAAAGCCCGGCCGCGGCCATCATGGATCAGCGGAAGTGAAGGATGAGGACCGGTATGCAACAGGACGCTGAAGCATCGACGGGCTTACTCGTTCTCGGCATCGATGCCGGGGGCACCGAGACCCGCTGGGCGCTCATGGGGCCCTCGGGAGAGGCCGCGGCGGAAGGTCATGTGCGCGGGTTCTCCGCCGTCGACCTCCATGGGCCGGGCCGGACCCAGCTCGTCGAGACCCTGAAGGCCCTTGGGGGCGCAGTCCTGGCCGCGGGCCGGCCCGTCCGGGTGCATGCGGGCCTGACCGGGTCCGGCGACACGAATGAGGAACTCCTCCGGCTCATCGCAGCCGCGCTCGATCTGCCGGACCAGGCCGTCACGGTCGGCAGCGATGTCGAGACGGCCTACCTGGATCTCTTCAGGCCGGACGAGGGCTACATGGTCTATGCCGGCACGGGCTCCATCGCCGCCTTTGTCGATGCCCAGGGCACGCTGCACCGCGCCGGTGGCCACGGCGTCATCATCGACGACGCCGGCGGCGGCTTCTGGATCGCCCGGGAGGCGCTGCGCCACGTCTGGCGCGCCGAGGACGAGCGGCCGGGCACCTGGCGCGATTCGGCCCTGGCCCGGGAGCTGTTCGACCTCGTGGGCGGGACCGACTGGGACCACACCCGGCAGTATGTGTACGGCGGCAGCCGCGGGGATGTGGGTCGCCTCGCCCTGGCCGTGGCGAAGGCCGCCGATCGCGATCCGGAAGCCCGGGCCATCCTGAGCCGGGCGGGACTCGAACTCGCCCGGCTCGCCCGAACCCTGATCACCCGCTTCGGTCCCCGCCCCGTGGCGCTCAGCGGCCGGGCCGCCACGCTGCATCCGCTCATTTCCGAGGCCATGCGTGGGCAGCTGCCGGCCGGAACCCCCTTCGACCTGCGCGCCTCCCGCGGCGAGCACGCCGCTGCGCGCCTGGCCCTCCGCGCCGTGACCCGTCCCGCCATCCCTTTCCCGAAGGATTCCGAATCATGAGACAAGTCCTGCTCGGCCTCGTCACCCTCCTCACCGCCGTGGGCTGCGTCCGGGGCCCCTCCATCGACCACGCCTACCGGGCCAAGAGCCAGGACAGCCGCGCGCAGTTCCTCATCCTGCACTTCACCGGCGGCACCTGGGACGAATCGCTCAAGATCCTCACGGAGGGCCCCGTGAGCAGCCACTACCTCGTGCAGGACAAGCCGGTCCGGGTCTTCCAGCTGGTGGACGAGGGCCAGCGGGCCTACCACGCCGGGCAGAGTTCCTGGAAAGGGCAGACCCAGCTCAACGCAGCCTCCATCGGCATCGAGATCCAGAACCTGGGCGACACCCAGGGCCCGAACGGGATCGAATACCACGAGTATCCGAAGGAACAGATCGACACGGTGATCGCCCTCGTCAAGGACATCGTCGCCCGGCACGCCATCCGCCCCGACCGCGTGCTCGGCCACAGCGACATCGCGCCGATGCGCAAGGTGGATCCGGGGCCGACCTTCCCCTGGAAGCGCCTCGCCGACGAGGGGCTCATCGTCTGGCCTGACGCGGCCAAGGTGGAGGCCGCCCGCAAGGGCTATGAAGCGGCGCTGCCCGATGTGGCCTGGTTCCAGGCGAAGCTGCTCGCGCATGGCTTCGCCCCGCCGCAGGACGGCCAGCTCGATCCGGTCACCCGGCGGATCCTTTCCGTCTTCCAGATGAAGCACCGCCCCGCCCGCTATGACGGGACGCCCGATGCCGAGACGGCTGCGATCCTGGAGGTCCTGACCGCCCCGCCGGCCCAGGCGCCTGAGCTCCGCCCAACTCAGCCTGCTGCCTCCCGGGTGACCTCACCCGCGGTGGACCGCCGATCCTGAAGAAGCCGGCCCACGGGCCAGGGAGTGACCCATGAGATGGATGGAGAGAAGACCGATCGGGCGCCGCGGCATGGCTTCGGGGCTCCTCCGCCGCCCCCTGGCCTGGGCCGCCTCGGCCCTGCTTGCCTTGGGGTCCTTCGCGGCCCCCCGCCTCGGCGCCACCCCGCCTCCCGAGGCGATCCATGTGGCGACCTTCGATTCCGGCTTCGGCGGGTATCTCACGGCCAAGAGCATCGAAGGCACCGCGGCCTCGCTCCTCCGGGACTACGACACCACCATCACCATCCACCATTACGGCGACACCAAGAACCTGCCCTATGGGGAGAAGACCCCCGGGCAGATCGCCACGCTGGGAAGTGCCGGCGTCCTGAAGGCCTTCGAGCAGGGGGCGGACATGGTGTTCATCGCCTGCAACACGGCCTCGACTCAATACGCCCGGATCCGGCGCGCCGTGGAGGAAGCCTACCCCGGCCAGAGCAAGCCGGTCATCTCGATCATCGACGTCTCCGCCGGCGAGGCGAAGCGGCTGCTGGATCAGGCCCTGTCGCACCAGGCGACCGCGACCTTCGTCATCATGGCGACCCCGGCGACCGTGCGGAGCATGGTGTACCCGAGGCAGCTCGCCGCCCTGTATGGCCTCCCCCTGGCCGAAGAGGCACCCAAGGCCTTCACACAGCCGCGCTGGTACCGGACCCACGGCGCCACCATCGACAGCCTGGTCCAGACGAGTGCCATCGCCCTTCCCGACGGCCGCCGCATCGAGATCCACCAGCTGGCGCCGGCCAACTGGGTCGAGCTCATCGAGCATGGCGCGGACCCGAAGGCCAAGCGGGAGGCCGTGCGCCGCGACCTGGGCCTGCTGGTGCCCCGGTTGGCGAAAGCGGGCGGAGCCGATGTGGTGGGCTACTTCTGCACGCACTTCCCGATCTTCGATGCCGACATCCATGCCGAGATGGCGGTCCAGCTGCCTGGCCACCGGGACACGGCCTACATCTCCCAGGGCCAGCTGATGGCCACGATCTTCAGGAGGATGGCCGAAGAACGCCTGAAGGGGCATCGGCGCGAGGTGCCCATCGGGGCCGACCAGCTCCGGGAGCTGGTGGCGTCGGCCCGCGCGACCATCACCATCAGCGGTCGGAACGGGGCGGTCACACGGGAGCTGGCGCACACCATGTTCCCGAATGATCCTGTGCCAGCGGTGACCGAAGAAGACCTAGGCACCCTGGCGCCGCAGGTTTCGGCGCCCAAGTAGGACAGCGGCGCCCGCGGTCGCGGTCGATCGATCGGAATCAGTGGGGCCGGCTCTCCGTGAGCCTGGCGCCGAACCAGGTCCAGATGGCCTTGTTGAATGCCAGGCTCGGGGGTGTTCCCGCGAGGATGGCCTGGTAGCTGATCGGGGTGTCCTCGGGCTTCTGCCGGAACTTGGCTTCCGTGTCGAACAAAAGCATGTGCTCGGGGTGGAACTGGACCCCCAGGACATGGGGGAAGCGCTGGTGTTCGATGGCCTCGACCACTTTGCCGTCCCGCGAGGTGGCGATGGCGATCCACCCGCTCCCGAGCTTGCCCAGAGCCTGGTGGTGGGAACTGAGCACCCGGGGATGATCCGTGCGCTGGAAGCCCATCTCCTGGACGAATTTGCCCTTCCCCTTCAGCTGGAGGGAATGGAAGTTGTAGGGCATGAGCTTGTCGAGCGGATGGAGGCGGCGGTAGGGGTTGTTGTGCCACTGCTCAGGGCCCAGGGCGAGGACATCCTCGACGTTGCCCTTCTTGTAGATGCCGGTCCAGATGTCCTGGATGAGCGTGCCGCCGGTGCCCACATTCAGGCTCTGGAAGCCGAGGCAGATGCCCAGGACGGGGAAGGCCGGCCGGGCGGCGAGGAGGGGCGTGCTGCCCGGGTTCTGGGAGCCCCCCAGCAGGTGGAAGATGGCCGAGAGCTCGAGGTAGTTCCGGAACGGATCCTCCACCTCGGACAGGAGGTTCGTCTTCTGGTGGAAGATGGAGGCCGGGATGTCTGATCCGCCGAAGAAGATCAGGCCATCGGACTTCTGGACGATGGCCTCGAACTCGGGCGTGCAGGCGTTCTTCCGGAAGAGGACCGGTTCGGTGATCTCGGCGGAGACGGCGTGAAGCCGGAACCAATCCAGGTGGTTCTCACGGATGAAGGCCCGGGATGCCTCGAAATCCTCCTTCTGCCGGACGTGGTAGACGCCGATGACCGTGAGATTGGGGACATCCAGGATCCCCTTGCTGCGCAGGGTCGCGAGGCAGCGGATGTTGTAGACCGTCGGATTGAAGACGACGAGGCGGGCGCCATCCCCGGCGGGCCGGGGGCCGTCCAGGAAGCGCTCGAGGGCCTGCGCCGGCAGCGGCAGGCAGAGGGCCAGGCAGAGGAACAGGCGTTTCAGGAAGATTCCCGGAGTCATGCGCATCCCGCTTTCAGAAGGGGGTTCGGGGGCTCAGGCCTTCGTGCCGGCCACGGGACGGATGCCCAGGCCCGGGGCGTCCGGAAGGATGAGTTTCCCCTTCTCGAAGGTGACGCCGGTGAAGGGGTCGTTCGCGATCAGGAGGGGACCGTCGAGATCGGCGTAGTCCACCAGCGGGGACAGGTGCGCCGCAGCGGTGATGGTGCAGGAACTGGACACCATGCAGCCGATCATGGTCTTCATGCCCAGGGCCTTCGCCACGGTGATCTGGCGGTAGGCCTCCAGGATGCCGCCGGCCTTGTCCAGCTTGACGACGATGCCGTCGTAGGCCTCCCGGAGCTTGGGGATCTCGTCGGCCCGGTGGCAGGCTTCGTCGGCGAAGATGGGCATGTGCACGCGGCTGCGGACCCAGCGGGTCTCTTCGAGCATGTGGGCCGGGAGGGGCTGCTCGATGAACTGCACGCCCTGGGTCTCCAGCCAGTTGATCTTGCGGACGGCCTCCTCCTTGCTCGTCCAGCCTTCGTTGGCATCCACCCGCAGGGGCTTCTTGGTGACGCTGCGGACCGCGTCGAGGGTGGCCTCGTCCGAGGTCAGGCCGACCTTGATCTTGAGGAAGGGGAAGGCCTCGGCCTCCCGGATCTTCTGGCGGGTGATCTCCGGCGTGTCGATGCCGATGGACATGGTGGAGATGGCGGCATCCGCCGGGTCCAGGCCGAGGTAGCGGTAGAGCGGGACGCCCAGCCGCTTGCCGATCCAGTCCATCACGGCCAGGTCCACGGCGGCCAGCGCGGCCCGCTGGCCCGGAAGCCGGCGGTCGAGCTCAGACCAGAGCTTCTCGAAGCACCAGGGGTTGGCCGAGGTGATGAGTCCCTGCACCGCCTCCAGCGCCTTCTGGCCATCGGCGGCGCTCTGGTTGTAGCGGACGATGCCCGCGCCTTCCCCGTAGCCGGTGACGCCGTCCCGCACATACTGCGAGTGGAGGGTGTCCCGGTAGGCGCTGGAGGACATGGTGGTGGTCCACTGGTGCTTCAGCTGAAGCCGGCGCACCTGGGTGGTGAAGGTGGTTCCACCCTTGGCGGGCGGAACGGCTCCCGGGCCCTCCTGGGATTCACGGCCCAGCAGGGCGGTGCCCGCGGTGGCCGCGGCCAGGGTCTGCAGCAGTTCCCGTCGATTCATTTCAACCTCCGCATGGCCACCAGGAGTTTGGACCAGTAGGGATCGCCCAAGCCGGAAATCTGGATGCCCGGCCGATCCTTCGGCGTGTCGTGGATGAAGGCCCCCTTGCCCAGGTACATCCCGGTGTGGGTGATGTGGGCGGCGTCCTTCCCGAAGAAGAGCAGGTCGCCGGGCTGGAGCTGGGTCCGGAAGGTCACCGCCACCAGCCCGGGCCATTCCGCCTGGATGTTGGCGTCCCGGGGCATGATCACGCCCCGGCTCCGGAGGATGGTCTGGGTGAAGCCGGAACAATCGAAGCCGAAGGTCGAGCTGCCGCCCCAGGTGTAGGTGATGCCGAGGAAGCGCTTGGCCAGGGCGAGCGAAGCCTCGAGGCTGAGCGGCTGGAGGTCCGTCCGCACGTCGCCGCTCTGGATCCACGCGGCGCGCCGATCCGGCAGCCTCACCTCGAGCCAGCGCTGGGTGTCCTTCCCGCCGTTGATCCGCTCGAGGCGGACACCATAGGGGGCGGTCAGCACGGGTGCGTGCTTCGTCACATCGGGTTCGAGGTAGAGGTTCGCCCCGAGGGCATCGATCTCCACGGCCTTGCCGGGTTCCAGCGAGGCCGGATAGCGCTCGTCCTCCACCAGGGGGCGGAGGGTTGAGGCCTGGACCCAGCCGGGGTAGTCGTCCTCGCCCTTGACCTTGATCCAGCCATCCTGGTGGTCGAGCTCCACCAGCCGGGCGCCGAGCACCGCCTGGGACACCACGTCCCGGTCCTCCTGGGGGCCTGAGTGGAAGTTGATGACGGGCCGGAGGACCACATACGCGGCCGGGGCCTTGCCCCAACCGGGCAGGGCGGCGGCCAGGGCCACCAGGCCGGTGAGCAAGCCACGGAGAAAGACGGAATTCATGGAAGGACCTCAGGGATGCGGGCTGGGGCGGGAGGATCCCATCATCGCAGATGGTTCAGTGGACCAGAAGGGGACCGAGGACCCGGCCCTCGGGCGAGGTGGCCGCATCCATCTCGAAGCAGGCCGCCGCCCGCAGGGCGATGCGTGCGATGGCGGCTTCGCCCTGCCGCTCGTCCCGCAGGTGGGAGGTCATCACCGCGATCAGGAAGGGGCGATCCTTCAGGAGCACGAGACCCACATCGTTCCGGACGCCGGGGAGGACCCCGGGCTTGTTGGCCACCGGCAGAGCCTCCGGCAGGAGGCGGGTCAGGAACCCATCCTTGGGCGTTCGCAGGAGGCGCATCAAGTCGGCCCGGGCCTCCGGTGCCAAATCCGGCCCGCGCTGGATCGCCCCGAGGAGGTCGGCCAACTCCCTGGGCGTGGTGAGGTTCTCCCGGCCCTCGCGGGCCGCCTGGAGGTCCATCATCTTCCGGCGCAGGTGCGTGTTCTTCAGGCCGAGCCTTTCCAGGGTGGCGTTCACGCGCGCCATGCCCAGCCGGTCGATGAGGATGTTGGTGGCACTGTTGTCGCTGACAACCACCGTGAAGAGGGCCAGGTCCCGGTTGGTCAGCCGGGTGCCCGGCGTCAGGTTGCCCAGGATGGCGCTGTCCTCCGCCAGGTCCCTGGGCTGGAGCAGATACTCGTCCGAGAGCCTGGCCCGTGGAACCCGCTCCTGTCCCTCCTCGGGCCGTCGGTACAGTTCCAGCAGCAGCGCAAGCTTGATCGTGCTGGCCGCGGGAAAGACCTCCTCGCCGTGCAGGGAGAAGGTGTCTCCGGTCTCGAGGCTCCGGATGAATACCCCCACGCGTCCGTCTACTTCGTCGGCGATCTTGGTGATGTCCTCGCTCATGCGCGTCCAGAGCCTGGGCTGGAGGCGGGGCTTGGCGGGAGCGGCCTGGGCGCTGGGGGGCTGGGCGGAGAGGCAGACCGGGGCCAGGGCCAGCAGACCGAGGCTGGATGCGCGAAGTCCGATCTTCATGGGCACTCCATCTGGGGGGCGGACCCACCTGGTGTCTGACGGCTTTGGACATCATCACCGGGAGGGGGTCGGCCTGGAAGAGCTCCGGCCGCAAAGCCGGTCGGGATCGGCCTGTCGCTCCCAACCGATTCAGCTATCCTTGCTGTCATGTCTCCCGACAGTTCATCGGTGGCCTCGCCGGCCCAAAGCATTCAGGAGGGGCGGACCCTCACCGCCCACGTGGATCTTCGGCAGCTGGTCCGGAACTTCCAGCACCTGCGCCGCGTGTCCGGAGGCGTGGGGATCCTTCCGGTCGTCAAGGCGAATGCCTATGGCCACGGGGCGGCTCCGGTCGCGCGGGCCCTCGTGTCCGCGGGCGCGGAGGGATTCTGCGTGGCCACCCTCCAGGAGGCGCTTGACCTCAGGGAGGACGGCCTCCTGGCTCCGATCCTCGTGTTCGGCAGCCTCAGGCCGGAGCAGTTTCCGGTGGCGGAGGCGAACCACCTGGACCTGGCGGTGGTCTCCGCGGACTACCTCCGGGAGCTTGCCGCGTGGCAGCCCAGGGCCGCGTTCGGTCTGCACCTCAACCTGGATACCGGCATGGGGAGGTCGGGCATCCTGCTGGACGACCTGGGGGCCTGCCTGGATGCCATCCACCACCTGCAGGGACGGATCCGCGGCGTCATGGGCCACTTCTCAGCCTCGGACGAGCCTGACCTCCGGTTCGCAGGCATCCAGCGCCGGCGTTTCGAGGGGGCGCTCGCCCAGCTTCGGGATGCGGGCCTCACCCCGCCCATGATCCACCACGCCAACAGCGCGGGCTACCTCCGTGGCCTGACGGGTGGCGACACCCACGCGCGGTGCGGGATCGCCCTGTACGGGCTGTCGGACCTCGGAGAAAGCGAGGCGGCCGGTCTGAAGCCGATCCTGGAGCTCACCGCGGAAGTCACCCGGGCCGTGCGCATCCCCGCCGGAACCACCGTGGGGTACGGCAGCACCTATGTGGCACCCCGGCCGCTGGCGCTTGCCACGCTGAACTGCGGGTACGCGGATGGCTATCCCCGCGCCCTGTCCAACCGCGCCGTGGTGGGTTTCCGGGGCCGCACCTACCCCGTGGTGGGCAAGGTCTCCATGGACCAGCTCACGGTGGCCCTTCCCGATACCGTCCTCATCCGTCCCGGCGATCGCATGACCCTCCTGAGCCGGAACCCGGAGGAACCGCATTCCGTCCGGAACACCGCCCGGCTCCTGTCGACGATCCCCTACGAAGTCACTTCCGCCCTGAACCGCCGGGTCCACCACGACCACGCCTCCTCGAGTTGATCTCCATGCCGAAACCGATCCTCACAGGCTTGTTCCTGGCCCTGGCCGCCATCTCGGCCGCCTGGGCCCAGCGTCCTCCGGCCGGGGAGCACGCGGTCCGCCCCCTGGATCAGGTGATCGCGGAAGCCAGGACGGCGGTGCCGCCCGCGTTCCCCCAGGCCCGGTGCGCGCCGGATCTGGTGGAGCTCACCACCCTCGACCCGACGCTCCGCCTGGCCATCGGCTACGCCACCAGGGACAACTTCCTCCACGCCCCGGTGTATGCCGAGGCCCGGGCCTTCCTCCAGCGCCCGGTGGCGGAAGCGCTAGTGCGGGCGAACCGCGCCCTCAGGCCGGCCGGCTATGCGCTGCGGATTCACGATGCCTACCGGCCCTGGTGGGTCACCAAGGTCTTCTGGGAGGTGACGGCCCCTGCGGACCGGGCCTACGTCGCCGACCCGGCCAAGGGCTCCGTCCACAACCGCGGCTGCGCCGTGGATGTGGACCTGGTCGATCTCGCCACCGGGCAGCCGAGCAGCATGCCGAGCGACTATGACGAGATGTCCCAGCGGTCCCACGCCGATTATTCCGGGGGCGATGCGGAGGCCCGGCGCCACCGGGAGGTGCTCCGCGCCGCCATGGAGGCGGAGGGATTCAAGGTCCTGAAGGAGGAGTGGTGGCACTTCGACCATGCCTCCAGCTCCGACTACCCGATCATGAACCTGCCCTTCGAGGCGATCCTCGACCGGTCCGCGGAGATCGCCGGGGCGGGGCAGGTCCTGCTGGTCACCACGCCGGGCTGGGACGGAGCGAGGGGGAGCCTCCAGCGGTTCGAGCGCCGCGGGGGGACCTTCGTGCCCGTGGGCGGTCCCCTGTCCGTGTGGATCGGGCACTCCGGCCTGGCCTGGCGGAGCGACGACGGCGCCCCCCCGCCGCCGGCCCCGGGCCCGGTGAAGCGGGAGGGGGATGGCCGCTCCCCGGCGGGCCTCCTGACCTTCGGCGACATGTGGGGCTACGCTCCGGCGCCTCCCGAAGGTGTGCGGTTCGCCTACCGCATGTCCACCGAATGCGATCGCTGTGTCGATGATTCGGAGGATGTCGAGTACGGCCGCCTGGTGCGCACGGCCTCCCCGGAGGCGCCGGTGACCTGGCGCTCCGCCGAGCACCTCCGCCTCGACACCGAGCACTACCGCTACATGGTGGTGATCCACTACAACGACCTGCGCCCCCGCAAATCGGCTGGCAGCTGCATCTTCCTCCATGTGGCGCCGCCCCCTGGAGGCGGCACCGCCGGTTGCACGGCGCTCGCGGTGGACGACCTGCTGGCCCTGCTCCGCTGGATGGATCCAGCCCGGAATCCCCTGCTCCTCCAGGTGCCGGAGCCGGCCCTCGAGGCGGTGCGGGCCGCCTGGCACCTGCCGCCCGAACTCCGCCCGATCTCCCGCTGAGCCGTCAGGCCCGCCCCTTCCCGTTCCGCCCCCTTCCGGGATCCGTTCCCCCTTCTGCCTGGAGTTCTTCGTGTCCATCCGCCGACTGAGTCTGGCCCTCCTCCTGTCCCTTCCGGGCCTCCATGCCCAGGTCGCCAAGCCCACGCTCCACGAGGCCCTGATGGCCGCGCGGGCGGATCGGGCCGGGGATCCCGGCGTGGCCGGGGCGTTCCATCGGCTGGCCGATGCGTACGGGACTCCCCTCTACGTGTATGACCAGGGCCACATCCTCGGCCAGGTTGCCGCCCTGAAGTCCGCCTTCGCGCCCCGCTTCTCCAAACTGCGGATCCTGTACGCCCTGAAGGCCAACACCAACCCCGCGGTCATCGGGCTGCTCCGCTCCCAGGGGCTCGGCGCCGAGGTCGTGTCCCGGGGCGAGATCGAGACGGCGCTGCGGGTGGGTTATGCCGGCGGCGACATCATGTTCACCTCCTCCTCCAAGGGGCCGGAGGAGATCCGCCGCGCCATCCAGCTGGGCAGTGTCCTGAACGTGGATTCGCTCGACGAGCTGGGCCTGGTCCAGGCCGAGGCGCGCCGCCAGAAGAAACAGGCGCGGATCTCCTTCCGGATCAATCCCGGCGTGGATCCCCACACCATCCACCAGATCAACACCGGCATCGCCGAATCGAAGTTCGGCCTGCACCTCCAGGGCGGCATCGCCTTCAAGGCCTATGAGAAGGCCCTGACCATGCCGGAGATCCGCATCGAAGGCGCCCACTGTCATATCGGCTCCCAGATCACCGAGACGGATGGGTACCTGCTGACCGCCCGCAAGATGCTGGGACTGGTCAAAGACCTGAAGGACAAGCTCGGGATCAAGCTCGGGTTCGTTGATCTGGGCGGCGGGCTGGGCATCCCCTACCAGGACGGCCAGGCGGTGATGTCGCCGGAGGACCTCGCCAAGGCCCTGGAGCCGGTCTGGAAGGAGGGCGTGGCCGCGGCCGGCTACGAGCCGACGCTCTGGCTCGAGCCGGGCCGGTTCTTCGTGGGCGGGTCCGGGTTCCTGGTGATCCGCGTGAACACCGTCAAGGAGACCCCGCTGAAGACCTTCGTGAACGTGGATGCGGGCTTCAACACGCTCATGCGTCCCGCCATGTACCAGGCCTACCACCGGGTGCGCGTGATCGGGAAGACCCAGGACCCCGTCAAGGTGGACATCGCGGGTGATGTCTGCGAGACCGGCGACATCCTCGCCGAGGGGCGCCTCCTGCCCCGGGCGCAGTCCGGAGACCTGCTCGTGATCCTCGATGCCGGCGCCTACGGTTTCTCCATGGCGAGCGAGTACAACGCCCGTCCGCTTCCCGCCGAGCTGATGGTGAATGGCGATGCCGTTCGCGTCATCCGCAAGCGAGGCCGGATCTCCGAGCTCTTCCGGAACACCACCACGGCGCCCGCCACCCGCAAGTAGCCATGGCCATCAGATCCGATCGGACCTCCCTCGGCCGCCTCCTACTAGGGGCGGCCCTGCTCCTGCTGGCCTCCGCCTGCCACCCCCCCCGGAACAGCCTGGCGGAATGGGCCCCTTCGCCCAACTACAATGCGCGCCGCCCCCAGATGGTGGTCATCCACCACACGGTGGAGGACACCTTCGACGGTGCGCTCAAGGTCCTGCAGACCCAGAACAGCGGGGGACCCGTGAGCTCCCACTACCTGATCGGCAAGGACGGGCGGCTGGCCCAGCTGGTGTCGGACGACCACCGGGCCTACCACGCGGGCGGGGGCAGCTGGGGCCCCTACCATGACCTGAACTCGCTCTCCATCGGCATCGAGCTCGTCAACAACGGTTTCGAGCCCTTTCCCCAGCCCCAGATCGACGCGCTGCTGGTGTTGCTGGAGGATCTGACCCGCCGCTACGGCATCCCCCGCACCCAGATCACGGGGCATGCAGACGTGGATCCGGTCCGGAAGCAGGATCCCAACGGCTTCTTCCCCTGGAAGCAGCTGGCGGATCGTGGCTTCGGCCTCTGGCCCGACGAGACTCTGGCGGACCCCCCCGCCGGGTTCGACCCCTGGATGGCCCTGAAGGTGATCGGATACTCGACCAAGGATCCCGTCGCCACGGCCCGGGCCTTCCACCTGCACTACCACCACATCGAGTCAGGTGAGCTGGATGACCTGGACCGGCGGATCCTGTTCAACCTCGAGTCGAAGCTGCTGGGGACGGTACCGCCCCCCTGACCGTTCAGGTGGCCGCAGGCCGGGGCGGGTCGAGGGGGCCGCGGGACTTCCGCAGCAGGAGTTCCGACTGTCCGGGGAGGATGTAGTCGGTCAGCTCTCCGACGACGGTGTAGCCCAGGCGCTCGTAGAGCCTGCGGGCGGCCTGGTTGAAGGACGACACGCACAGGAAGACGTTGGCGTGGTCGCGGAAGATCCGCTCTTCCGCGAAGGCGATCAGGGCGGAGCCGATGCCCGCATTCCGGAAGTCCGGCGCGACGCAGATCGTCTGGAGATAGCCGACGAAGGCCCCTTGGAGGTTGAGGAAGACCAGCCCGGCCAGGCGCCCATCCTGATAGGCGACATAGCGCTCCCGGCTCGGATCCCGGACGAACGGGAGCAGGGTGTCATAGTCCCGACGGAGGGTCACCCAGGGCTCAGAGGAGGCCAGGAGGGCGGCGCAGGCTTCGGCCTCGGCGTCGGAGGCCAGGAGTCGGATGGTCAGGGGGCCCATGGCTCAGGGCTCGTACAGAAGGAACGGCTGGCGGCGCTTCAGGAAGCCGGTCCGGGAGGGTTCCCAGCTGGCCACGATCTCCTTCCAGCCCTTGCCGGACCGGATCAGGCCCAGGGTCGCGTCGTCCTTCAGCAGGTCGTCGAAGCGCTGGAGGTCGAAGGCCTCCCCGTAGAGCCGGTGCAAGGTGAGGGCGATGGCCAGGCCCAGCTCGACCGGCCGCAGGGCCTCGCGATCGACGAGGACGAGGCGGACCCCGCCGCACGCCTCTCCCTTGAAGCGACTGGTGGTGGGGGTGAACCGCTCGGGGATGAACCGCACCCCCGGGAGACCGAGCTTGGTCAGCTCGGATGCGAGGACGCGGTCGTTGATGTAGGGCGCGCCGACGACCTCGAAGGGCGTTCCCGTGCCCCGCCCGACGCTGATGGCCCGTTCCAGCAGCCCGATGCCGGGATACAGCGCGGCGGCATTCAGGGTGCGCATGTTCGGTGAGGGGCTTTCCCAGGGCAGAGCCGTGGCGTCGAACCACTGCCGCCGTCGCCAGCCCTGGAGTTCGATGACGCGCAGGCGGGCGTGGAGGCTGAGCTCGGCATTGAACATCCGGGCGAGCTCGCCCACGGTCATGCCGTGGCGGAGGGCGATGGGATGGCAGGCGGTGAACGACAAGTCCGAGGGCAGGGCCGGTCCCTCGACCAGGGCGCCACCGATGGGGTTGACGCGATCCAGGAGGATGAACGCCTTCCCGGACTTCGCCGCGGCTTCCAGGCAGCCCTTGAGCGTCGCAATGTAGGTGTAGAACCGGCAGCCGATGTCCTGGACGTCGAAGACGAGCGCATCGAGGTCGGCGAGGTCTTCGGACGAAGGAGCGCGCTGGCTGCCCTTGTAGAGGCTGATGACCGGAAGGCCCGTCCGCGTGTCGAGGGCATCCGGGATCCCCTCCTGGTCGAGCTCGCCCCGGATGCCATGTTCGGGGCTGAACAGCCTCACGAGCCGCACTCCGGGAGCCTCCCGGAGCAGGTCGATGGTGGCGTTCCGCTCGTTGTCGATGCCGGTGCGGTTGGTGACCAGGCCCACACGCAGACCCTGAAGGGCCGCGAACTTCTGGCGTTTCAGGACATCAATGCCGTTGAGGACGGTCGGGACCTCCTGCGGGGCCCGGGCGAAGCATCCGGAGTCCTTCCGGGCCGTGAGGCCGATGGCCTTGGCGGTGAGCGTGCCGATTTCGGAATAGAGTGGCTTCGCATCCCCCTTGCCGTCGGGGTGCAAGCGGGTGGTGAGCAGGATGAAGAAGCTGTCGGTGGCAGGATCCATCCAGATCGCGGTGCCGGTGAAGCCCGTGTGCCCGAAGGACCCCAACTCGAACAGGCTCCCCCGGGGCCGGCTGTAGGCCGAGTCGATGTCCCAGCCAAGGCCGCGGCGGTCGTAGACCGTGGCCGGAGTCTGCACGCGCTGCATGGCCTGGAGCGTCTTCCGCTGCAGCACCGGTCCTCCGTGCAGCATGAACCGGGCGTACTTGGCGAGATCCGCGGCCGTGGTGAACAGGCCCGCATGGCCCGCGACTCCACCCATGCGCCGGGCGGTGGGGTCGTGAACCACCCCGCGGAGCATGGTGCCGTCCTGGTCGCGTTCGGTGGGGGCGATGCGGTCCACCCGTCCGGCCTCCGGCCTGAAGCGGGTCGACCGCATGCCGAGCGGCGAGAACACCTCCCGCTCCGCAAACGCGTCCAGGCGATGGCCGCTGACGCGGTGGACGATCTCCCCGAGCAGGATGAAGTTCAGGTCGCTGTAACGGACCACGAGCCCTGGGGGCAGGTCGGGCGCACAGGCGCAGGCCCGGCGGATCCCCTCTTCATACCCGTGCCAGTCCGGATGGACTTCATCCTTGGGGAGGCCCGGGGGCAGCCCGGAGGTATGGGTGAGCAGGTGCTTCACCGTGATCTCCGGATGGTGGAACTCGGGCAGGTAGGTTCGCACCGGAGCGTCGACGTCGACCTTCCCGCGCTCCACCAGCAGCATGACCGAGGGGAGCGTCGCCACCACCTTGGTGAGCGAGGCCACATCGAAGATCGTGTCCTCGGTCATCGGCTCGGCGGCTGGCACGACCGCCCGGTGGCCCTGGGCCCAGTGGCGGTCTTCACTGCCGTGGCCGCACCAGTACACCGCCCCGGGGGTGACCTTGTCCTCGATGGCGCGGGCCAGGGCGGCCCGGATGTCCGCAATCCCCTGGTCGTTGAACGCGCCGGCCTGGAGGACGAGCGCTGAGAGCAGGAGGGCGGCGAGTCGCATGCCTCAGGCTAAACAGGTCCGGAGGTCTTTCCAACACGTCTGCACCCACTGGGGGGATGCTTGTGGCGTACAAGAAAAATCCCCCGGATGGCCCCGGGGGAGGTTGGTGGACCTGATCAGGATCGAACTGACGACCTCTGCATTGCGAATGAGATAGTTAAGTCAGATAACAACACTTGCAAGGCATTAGAAAATAAATAAGACCAATAGAAATAGATTTTGAACGCAATACGCGTTGCCAGGTGGTACCGGGTAGCGAGTGTAGTTTTGCAGACGTGGTACAGATGTGGTAGGCTCCTTGGTGGAGCAATGGCCATGGCACAGACGAGCAGATCGGCTCGGCTAGACACCAAAACGAAGAGGCTGGCTCTTGAACGCGCCAAATATCACACGGCCACCTTGGGCGACGGTTGCTACGTGATCTACAGGCACCCGAAGGATGACCAGGCAGGTACCTTCTCGGCCCGTTGGCGGGTTCCAGATTCCACGTCCTTCCTCAACTCCAAAATTGGCGAGGCTGACGACACCAGGGCGGCAGACGGTGTCACTGTCTTTAGTTGGGATCAGGCTAAAAAAAAGGCGGAGGATTGGTTCGGGCGATGTGCCCGCGAGCAAAATCTGAAAGTTGATGGGGAACCGCTTCCTTCCGGGGACTGGAAAGTCCGTGATGTCATTTCCTATTACATCAGCGAGGCCAGGGCGACCCGGAAGGATCCGCTGACTGCCGACGATTCCGAAGCCTCAGCCAATGCAAATATTCTCCCCATATTGGGCGAAACCTATGTTGCAAAGTTGACGACTACTCGACTCAAGAAATGGCATCGCGACCTGGCAGCACGAGGGAAGCGCAGAACAGGACGGAAGCGGTTACCTGGCGAAGAGATCGAATATTTGGACCTTCCCGACCCCAAAAAGGAACCGGATGCCCACAAGAAAGCCATCAGGGCAAGGAAGTCCTCCGCCAATAGGGAACTCGCCACGTTAAAGGCCGCGCTCAATTTGGCGGTGGATGATGGCATGATTCCCGCTAACCACCGGCCCTGGGATCGAGTGAAACCATTCCCTGGAGTGAAGGGGCAACGGGTGCGATTCCTGACTGTGGATGAACAGCAAGCACTGGTTGCCGCCTGTACGCCAGAATTCCGGAAACTTGTGCAAGGTGGACTTTATACCGGTGCACGGTACGGCGAATTGACCGAAGCCAAAGTAGGTGACTTCAACCCGGAAGTCGGCTCCCTGTGGGTGAATGGCAAGGGTGTGGATTCTCGTCCTCGGTACATTTTTCTGACTGAAGAGGGCGAAGAATTCTTCAAGGAGTTGGTGGCCGGCAGGAAAAATTCAGACACTCTATTTCCTCGACATCTAGTGGCCCGCAAAGTCGATGCGCCGAGGTTGGTGACCTTCCGGGGTGCTCAGATCCGGCTGTCCCGCAGCGAGTTGGATGTGCTCGCCATGTTGATGGGTGGGGCAGGGCGGTGGGTGACCTATTCGGAGATCGAGGCGGAGCTCTGGCCAACTGCTGGCAATGCCCGGAAACGAGTGTCCAACACCCTGGACCAACTGCGGCGAAAACTACTAGCGGTTGGTGTCTCCCCAATAGCCAGGCAACTTGAGGCGGCAAGACTCACCTGTCCGGCCTCTGAGATTGCCATCTCCGAAATCGGAAATGAGTCTGATACAGCCAAGCCGAAATTCAAATGGATTAAGGGTGATGCCAAGGCGCCAATGAAGGCGGCATACACGAAGGCCAAGATCGAGAAACTTACGTTTCATGAACTCAGGCACACATATGCGTCTGGTTTATTGAATGGCGGCATTCTGCCAATGGTGGTCGCCAAGCAGTTGGGGCACGCGGACACACGGATGGTCCAAGAGCACTATGGACACCTCTGCGAGAAGGCAAATCGTATGGCTATTCGCTCCCAATCCCCGGTCTTGGGGATTCGGGGGCTTCAGAGCCAGGAGTAGAATAGGTGTTCTGGAGAGGGATGTGCCCGGCAGGCAATATTGTGAACATGCATCATCTAGTTCCGGTCAGAACTCAGAGGTCTCAACGACTAGTCCATTCGCTTCTGTCAGCAATGATTGGCCGTCTCCTTCATTTGTAGAGATCCATGCATCGGCATACTCCTCAAACAGGCGCACTGATTCTCGGGACGGGTGCCCAAACTGGTTGTCAACTCCAGCGCTCACGATAACGTGAACTGGGCACATCAACGCAATTGCCTCCTCGGTAATACCGTGTTTCGACCCATGATGTGGAGCAGCAAGGACGTCGCACTCGAGGGAGTCAGCGAAGTATTCAACGATGGAATCCCAACGATCACATTCGGTATCACCAGTGACCATGTATGTCGCCTGCGTGGATCTCTCCGTCACCTTGCAAACCAAGGAACAGTTATTGGAAGAGGTCATATCATCGGCGTGTGGCGAAAGTATTTCGAATTTGAACTCGTCGGAGATCTTGTTGTAAAACCGATTTGGATTCGACTTTAAGCAAACCGAGTAGCGTTTGATCGATTTGGCAAAAGCGAAATCTTCAATAACGTCGAAGCATCTGTCGGCTGATATCGTGTTCTTAAAATACTTTGGATACATTAGCCAATCGGGTCGATATTTGTTCAGAACGACTCGTAGGCCGACTTCATTAAAGTGATCTGCATCAAACCCAGTAATCATCAAGCCAATTAGATTCTTATCCCGAAGAACCTCAGTCAGCGCCGCCTTCACGTATTCGACGTCTTGACTTGGATTCATCGGAAGATACGTATCAACAATGAACGCTTCCGTCTCACCAGTCACAACGACGAATTGACCCTGCCCAACATTCAAAGTGTAGATATTCATCTATGACTCCTAATGACAGGCGGTTGCGCAAAGTTCAAGATCGTACCTGAGCTTGCGCGCCGACAAGAGTTTGAATCTGGGCACCGCCGGGCATTTTTGAATCGAGACAAAATCGAGGGAGAGAATCAGACGCCACAAATTTCGACTCACATCTTCAGGCTCATGAACTCGGAGCCTCGAAAAGTATCCTTTACATGGTTGTTCCATTTGGCCGTCTCGTACCCATGCCTTGCTATCAAGTCAAAGTCCGCTTCTCCCAATGCCAGGAGTGTTGTGGGATACCCCTTTGCCCTAGCGATTTCGGCATCACTTAGAAATTCATTCGGGTCTTGCCCAAGGTTCTCTTTCGGAACAAGGCCATTCTTGATCTGTTCATGAACGCTTGACCCAATTTGGTAATACCGCCCGCTCTCGGGACTCGACTGCAAAAAGCGAATAAATGGACGAACGCGAAGGGCTCTGGCTTGGCCCATGACAATGTCAAGGGTACGCAGCAGTCTCTTGGGATGAAGGGGGCCTGGAATCCTGCTTCGTTTGTACGGCGCGCCAGCGTCAGCGATCACGATAAAGTCAGCCCCGCAGTTCTTCTTGATATTGCCCTTTCCGACATCGAAAAAGGGCTCCATCCCGAGGTTGTCATACAGGCCGCCATCATACAGATGCAGCTTCGAGAAGGGAGGATGAATAATTTGAGGGTCCGCTTCGTCATCCCAAACCTCCTTTTTCATCCATTGATATTTGGAGGTATCAAGGGTAAGCGGCCCGATGCCGCCAGGGAAAGCTGCCGATACGGCCAGCGCTTCTGCGAGGAGCATCTTGCCCGCCTTTGCGTAGCCAATCTCGTAGTCCCCAACCGTGTCACCTTTGAACCGGAACCTTCGACCATTCTCTGCGGTCGTGCCATTAATAGACCAAACGGGCGTGGGTGGGAGGTCTTTTAGCTGAGCTGTAATACCCCATTTCTTTCGGATGCTAATGGCGAAGACATTTGCGCGAGATAGGAAGAACCGCCAGTTGAGAGGATTGGCTAACCGAAGGAGGGCATCGATTGACAAAGACGACTGGGTCAAGATGCCCCGAACTTCTGCGTACCCTCGGATCCTGTAGTCTTCGGAGGACGGCCAGCGATTCCCAGCTTGCGCAAAAACGAGGCCCGCAAACAAGCTCCCACCTGAGACGGTCGATAATGCCGTCACACGTTCGAGCCATTGTTCTTCAGCCATCCACCTCAATACCCCGGCATGGAACGCCGCCGCACGGACACCTCCTCCCGAAAGCGCCAGCGCGATTCGCTGATTGTGCAGTAGCATCTTTCCCGTCGACATCACCGTTCCAGAAGGTTGATGGAGATGGCGCCTTCTCCGACAATGACCATCAAGGCCGGCTCGCCATCCTGGCCAAGATCGCTTGAAAGTTGGGCGATCAATGCCTTGTCAAGGGCGCTAGGGAATGGGGGGCAACCTGGTGGGTGGGCGTGCCATTCCCCGATGTTCGTCACAATGCCACGTGTTCTGGCGGTTGCCTCCTCGACCACCTCTCGGAGTCCCTGTACGCCTCGGGTGAATCCGGTACGGCTGGCGTCACTGTCGGGCGGAGCCTCAAGAACATCCACTATGAAGAGTCTCCGAAGAACATGATCGGAGTACCCAAGCACCACACCACCTGTTTCTGACGGAAGATGGGTAGCCCGGATCTCGAAAAGCCGATCTCGAGTGCCTTCGTCCCAGACGACGGTCCAAACTCCTGTCACCGTTTCAATCGGCATCCGAACGGTCCCCAGATGGGACACGCAACCTGCCCGCTCCTCTGTGAACGTGAGAATCTGAATTCGAGCCGCAGTGCTCTCATAGGTCTGCTGGATCTGGACGGCCAGCAGACCCGCATGAGCATAGATCCAGGATTGAGGGATGGGCACTGATGCCTCGCGGCAGCCCGCTCCCACCCATAGAGGCAGATTAAGGCTCTTGAGATGGTTCTTGGCCCAGCCTTCACGAATTAGCATTCTGTAATACTGCGCTTCAATGGCATGCATGCGGACCGAGCGTTCCCGATCCTCTGCAAGGAGAACAGAGGATTCGCCGGAAGGGTTCAGGAATGCGGAAACAACCCTGCACTTCCCTGGACGGATTCCCAAATCTCTGGGGACTTCTAGGGTCGTCGTACAGTCCACCACCAGAGAGGCACCTTCGAGAGCCTCAAACACTTCTTGGATCTGCGGATCGTTCGCGCTGCCAAAGATCTCCTTAAGTGCATAGGAATCCAAAGCGAAGGTGGCTCGGGTCATTGCGCCAACGACTTCTACCTTTTTCTGTCCGATATGGGGATCTTTGGCAATGTGTCTAAGCACATTGTGTGGGGCCACATAATCAGGATCGACGAGCGTCCAGGTGCCCCATCCAGCTTTAACCCAGATGTCGACCAGCAGACTTCCCAAGGCTCCAACTCCAGCCTGGACGCCCTTGAAATCACAACTAATGTCCGATATCCCCGCGTTCTTCCGCGCAAGCTCAAGGGACGATGTGAATTGCACTTCGAATTGAGCGATCCGGATTCCAGACCAAGCATCTTCGGAAGGCAACGGGTGCATTTTCGAAGAGCCCAAGTTACGGTCACGAAACACGTGCGTGGCATTCCCAGGTGGCGCTACGAGCACGCCAAGGCATTCCCCCAGTCTGGTGACATCAAACTCTTTATCAAAAACAAAAGCCTTGCCGACATATGTCTCGGGCCTGCCTTGCGATTTGCGAACCAGAGGAATACTAAGAATGAGCACGCAGAGCTTGGTGGGGTTTCTCTGGAGGCCTGCGTCCCCAGCCAAGTCCCAGATTTGCTGGCGCAACGCGTCCATAAATTGGGCCCCGTTGCGTTCGAGAGCATCATAGAGATGCCCAAGAGTAGTCGGAATCCATCCCGGCGCCTTGTGGAGCATCGGGCTTGTTTCCACTACAAGTGGAACAAACTGATGTGATTGAAAATCCTGGTGTCCCTTTGGCAATAAGGCAGCCCGGAGATACCGAATTTTTGAAATATCCTCTTCTACTCGGCCAATTAGGATGCCCTTTTGGGGATCCTTCGATGTTTCTCCGAAATTGGTCGGCAGCACCAACGTCATTGGAGCCGCTAGGACAGGAAGCTCAAGAGGCTGATCAGCCAGGTGGAGGTTGCCTCTGGACGTTTCAAGTAGCCACCACTGGATTCTTCTAAGGTGCTTCTCTGCTGTCCAACTCCTTCGAGTTGCAGACCAGGGTTCGAAGTACAAGCAAAGAGATGCATCTCCCGGGACTTCCTGGGCGTTGAGGTGGTGAACCGGCGGGAAGTCTGGCCGGAGTGAGAAAACCCCTGGGGGCGTTTCGGGGGAAGGGTAGAAGACGAGAGCCATTGGTTCACGGACTTTGATCCCAACGGGATTATCCGAAGTCACATGGTCGCTGATGCAATCGACCAGGATAATCTCTGCCCGACTTTCGGCTCCCGACCAGACGCGGATCTGGTCAACCTGGAAATTGGGGTGTCTCAGACAGGCCCGTACCGCCGCTCGAGCCGACTCGATTTCCAAGGCGGAACCGTCAAGTGTAGGGACTGCCTCCCCAACGTCCTTCCAGCTACTCATTCCCCGCTCGAGGTGCAGGAGTGGTGATGATCGCGGCGGCGCCCGAGATGATCTCGCCCGTAAGTGTGATCCCCTCGGCATCCACCTTAAAGGTGATCGGCTCCGGCTTCTTTCGGCCCTTGTGCTCCATGGTGACGTGAATTCGCCCACCCTTCACATCCTTGAGGTGGCGGTCATAGGCTTTTTTGGCCTGGATGTGTGGCGGCTGTACCTGAGTGTAGGATGCGGGTTCGTCATCAATTGGAAGACTGGAGCTAATGATCCTTGCTCCCTCTTTGCCCAGCAGAAGGAGCTCTTTCACGAGAGGGATGGGGATGGTTTCCTTCTCACCTTTGTCTTGGCTTAGGGCTAAGTAACTACAATGGTGTGGGACGTTGAAGAGGTCCCACTTCAGCCGATCTTCGCGACCATGTGCCTTAGTGATAGACACAATTTCTGCTAACACTTCGGCCTCGGTGTCACCAACCGCGAGAAAATCCCAGACTCGGTTACTGACGTTGAAACGCACGTTGAAAATCAAAGAGGCTTCGTTTCGAGCGACATCTCCTCCGTCAACGTGCTTGACGAACGGGGAGTGGCAGAAGAACTCCACACCATCAGCGGCAAGAGAGAACCCATTGGCAAGCTGGCCGGCATCCGTGATCAGGTGCCTTCGCTCTTCAAAATCCAAATCATTCTTTTCCATCCAAGCCTTGAGTTTGTCAGGGCGAGAAAAGATACGGATTCCTCTCTTTTCTCGAAGCCGATGTCTGGCTTCCTGACGCCAGATGACGAACTCGGCTTGCTGTTGGTGATTCTCGGCGGTCTCCAGGACCATCGCGGCTGGGACCCACAGTTCCCTGATCTTGATCCGATCCCCCCCCTTGTATTTGTCGGCGTGGGTAAGCTCGAAGAACTCCGTGCTGTTGGCAATGTGGTCATCGTCTCCATGAGTGAAGGCCACCACATCGAAGTAGTCCCGGCCAACGTCCTTGAGTTCCTTGCGCAGCCTCTCCTTGAGGTTGATTTCAGGGGTATCGCCCGCCTCGCTGGCAGTCAGGTGGCGAAAGTCGAAGAGGATCCGCTTTCCATTTGCCAGGACGATTTGGCTGGTATCGCCATTGCCAACGGGGTAGAAGGTGATCGTATGCACGGGGCCTCCAGGTGTGCCTGCCTCAGATAGCCGTTTCACATGGTATGTGGTCGATAAATTCCAGATAAATCGTGAGCATTAGAACGCGCTCTTTCTCTTGAAGGAAGGTGCAGTCTTCAATTACTTGCTCCATGATGCCGTCGAAAGGAAACCTGTTGCGAAAATATCCGGTCTTCAAGTCTCCGCTCGAATCCCTCTTCTATGGGATGTAGATCTTCATGGCATATGTCGGTCCGCTGGTGGAACGGTGGCCCTGGCCCTAGGGTTTGGAGGGCCCTCAATCCCCTAGGTGGGAGGGGGGGCAAGAGAGCCCGGACCCTGACCCGATTCGCGGGGAGACAGGAGGAATCCACGCATGGGAGACCCAGTTCTGGACGCCCTCCGGCACGGGGTGACCAGCCGCGATCAGGATGAGGGCGGCATTAGAGATCTGGCTCCAAAGCTCCCCCAGGCACGTGGGAAGTTCAAAATCCTGGAGCCGCACACCCAATTCAAGAGAGTGCATGACCCCCAACCAGAACCGGACGCCCGGAAGATCCTCCGGGAATTCACTCAAGATGGAAGTCATCTCCAGCGGGACCATAGCGTGAACGCCCAGACCTTCATAGAGGCAGCTTTCACCGTAGGTGCCGCCGAGAAGCCCGAGCGCCGCAAGATGGTCCGGAGAGAATCGGATCTCGTCAGGGTGCTCCTTGGTCGGAGGGAGAAACGTGTTCGGGATCTCGATCGTTTCCAGGGTCTCTCCCAGTTGAAAGGTCATGGCAAAGGGCGGGACAGGGATGTCCTCCAGGCGCTCAGGATGGACAAGAAAGCTGGTCGTGGTGGCGAGATGGAGATCACGCTCTGCCTTGGCCTGGAAGGCTGCCGCTTCCAGGGAGTTGGGGTAAACATTCAACCTTCCGCCTCGTCGAAGAGGAACCTCAATCCGATTCATGCCACTTCCTGCGCAGAGATCTGCCAGCAGGTAGCCGAGGGCGAGAACATCCCGCACATAGTCGTGCGGGCGGATCAGGTGCAGGATCCCGCGAAACCCGTCCGAATTACGGTTCAGCCAGTCTTGGTAGACACACGATCCGGACGTTCTTTTTGGCCTCTTACGCAGCTTCTGCCAAGTCTTGCTGTTCAGTGCCTGGGCTCGATCGCGGAGGTCCTTGATATCAAGCCGGGTATAGGGGAACCCGCGCTTCGCAATGGCTTCCTCGGCCATTCGCGCGAGAAAGGTCATGCTGGCTTCGGGTGCCACGAAGTTCTCGCCGAAGCGGAGCAGACCCTCAGCTTCCAGGCTGGTGTGGATCCAGCCCTCAAGCGCTTCGATGGACTCCCCTGGAGGGAGAAGAACCGCGAAGGCTGCCTCCACAACGAAGTGGAAGATTCGATCCGCCACGCGGTAGGAGACAACCCTGTCTTTGAGGAAGGTGGGGTTCTCCACGAGGCCCACCTTTCCCAGGACGGTGGTCATCTCGCCTTCAGTCCGGCCTACATAGATGACGCCGGGGAGGGTGGGGGATGGGGTTGGGGTGCTGGCCATGCTGGCTCCTATGATGTGAACGTGTGGTTCGAAAGTTCTAAAATCGAACAATGAAATTATGCGAGTTCTAATTTCGAACGCAAGGGTTTTCTGTTAAAAATTTCAAATGCACGACGCCCAGACCCCTGGCGCACGGTTACGCGCCTTCCGGACCGACCGTTCCCTGAGCGGCCAGACGCTGGCCGAGGCCCTCGGGTGCAGCAAGAGCACCATCAGCTACTGGGAATCCGGTAGGACCATCCTTCCTATGACGGCTTGCTTGGCTCTGGAGACTGCCTACGGCGTGTCGGCCCAATGGCTCGCCTCAGGCGAAGGCCCGGTCTGGGTTGTTCCGACCAGCCATGGGAAGTCCCGCAAGACGGATATCGACATCCCATTCCTGAGCCCGGAATGGGCGTTTGATGAGGACGGCCTTCCTGTGAGGCCACATCCGGGAGCACCAGCCATCCGCTTCCCACGAGTGCTTCTGGAGGAGATTTGGCAGGATGGGGTTCCGGCCAAGAATCAGCTAGTCCTCTGGCGGGTTCAGGATGATGCGATGGCTCCCCTCGTTCCGAAGGGATCCTGGGCTCTGATCCAGGTTGGAGAACCGACGCCCGGCACCTTGAAGGACCAGGCCATTTACCTCTTCCGCCCCGGGCCCCGAGAGACACCGAGTCTGCGCCGGGTCGCAAGAGTGCCTTCTCTGGGCGACGGAGAGTTGGCCTACCTGATGGTCGGGGTGGATGCCCCCGGCCAGATACCATTGCGGTTCAGCGAGTCTCAGATCTTTGACGGGCACCGGTTGTTGGGCTTGGTCGCATGGGTGGGGAGGTCCCTGCGCTGAGGCGGCCAGCGGATTTCCTGGCTCCTCTGGGGGAGGAGCACATCGACCGTGTGGAGCGGCCTCCGAGGACAAGAACCGCGCCAGGGACATCTCCTGGCACGGCAAGGGCCTGCTGGCCTTCTTGCCCTCGAATCCGTGGGAGGGCGTGGAGGTCGAGGGGAAAAGCCTGATGGCGGCGCTTCGCGCATCGGCCCCGTCCCACCGCCCCCCGAGTTGCGAGGGGGCGATGGACCGGGACATACCAGCAGTGGGTGAAAAATCGGGGAGAACACCTCCCCGGTTTGAACTGCGAGAGGGTTCAAGGCCGAACACCCAGCAGAGGGGGGGGGCAAGGCCTCGTAATGGCAGAATCATTGGTGAAGGAGGGAGCTAGAGGTTCGCGGCGTCAGCCGGGTGACCGTTGGGAAGCGTTGTTGGCGGGGCGGGTCGAAGCTGAGGCACCAGAAGACGCGGGCAGATCAGCGGGCCGATAGCCTCAGGTTGAGGATCAACTGACAAATCTTGTCCATTGGCGCTGGCTATGCTGGGCTAGGGGCCTGGTTTCGTTGGCACCCTTCGGCTTTACTCTGTCTAACCCCGTGCGAAGATAACCACATGGATCAGGCGCAGCTATCTTGGATCTCGAATTTTATCTGGGGCATCGCGGATGATGTCCTACGGGACGTGTATGTTCGGGGCAAGTACAGGGACGTGATTCTTCCCATGACCGTGATCCGGCGACTGGATGCCCTCCTGGAACCCACTCGTCAGGCCGTCCTGGACATGAAGGAGAACCTGGACAAGGCCAAGATCGTCAACCAGGACGCTGCCCTGCGGACGGCTGCTGGCCAGGACTTCTATAACACCTTCAAATGGGGCCTCAAGGACCTCAAGGCCCGAAGCTCGCAGCAGCAACTCAAGGCCGACTTCGAGGCCTACCTGGATGGGTTTTCAAGCAATGTTCAGGAGATCCTTGAGAAATTCAAGTTCAGGAACCAGATCTCGACCCTGGTGGACGCCAACATCCTCGGCACGATGATCGAGAAGTTCCTCAGCAGCACCGTAAATCTCTCCCCGAATCCGGTCTTGAACAAGGATGGATCGGAGAAGCTGCCCGCCCTCGACAACCACGCCATGGGCACAGTCTTCGAGGAGCTGATACGCAGGTTTAACGAAGAGAACAACGAGGAGGCCGGGGAACACTTCACGCCCCGCGATGTGGTCACCCTCATGGCCGACCTGATCTTCAAGCCCATCGCCGACCAGATTGAATCGGGCACCTACCTGCTCTATGACGGGGCCTGCGGGACGGGAGGCATGCTGACGGTCGCAGAAGAGCGCCTGAAGGCCTTGGCCCTGGACCACCAGAAGGAAGTGGCCGTCCACCTATATGGACAGGAGGTCCAGCCCGAAACCTATGCCATCGCCAAGGCCGACCTGATCATCAAGGGGGAAGGCACCGAGGCAGACCACTTCGCCTATGGCTCCACCCTGTCCCAGGATGGCTTCCTCACCCGCAAGTTCGACTTCATGCTCTCCAACCCACCCTATGGGAAGAGCTGGAAGACGGATATGGAGCGCATGGGAGGGAAGGGGGAGATCAGCGATCCCCGCTTCATCATCCAACACGCGGGCGAATCGGACTACAAGCTCCTGACCCGATCCAGCGATGGCCAGATGCTCTTCCTGGCCAACAAGCTTGCCAAGATGAAGGAGGATTCCAAGCTGGGCAGCCGCATCGCCCAGGTCCACAACGGATCGAGCCTGTTCACGGGCGATGCAGGGCAGGGCGAAAGCAACATCCGGCGCTGGATCCTCGAAAATGACTGGCTCGAAGCCATCGTGGCTCTGCCCTTGAACATGTTCTACAACACCGGGATCGCCACCTACATCTGGGTGCTCACCAACCGGAAGCCTGTGCATCGGAAAGGGAAGGTCCAACTCATCGATGCCACCACCTGGTCAAAGCCCCTTCGCAAGAACCTGGGAAAGAAGAACTGCGAGCTTTCAGGCGAGGATATCCAGCGCATCTGCGATACATTCCTGTCCTTCAAGGAAACAGAGCAATCCAAGCTCTTTCCCAACGAAGCCTTCGGATATTGGAAGGTGACCGTTGAACGGCCACTGCGACTGTCCGTGGACCTGAACGAAGGAAGCCTGCGTCGCTTCCGGCTTACCTGCAAGGAGGCCAAGGAAGAACCCTTTGCCAATCTTCTGGATCAACTCGCAGCCAGGCTAGGTGAAACCTCCTTCAACGACTTCAATGAATTCCGTGCTCTGGTGGAGACCCTGGGCGAGACGGGTGGCGTGAAGTTCACGGCCAAGCGAGAGAAGTTGCTCAGCGGCAGCCTTGCCCGGCGCGATGAGCAGGCCGCCCCCGTGATCAAAAAGATCCACAAGGCCGGAAAGGCTGTGGCCGATCCGCTCTACGGTCGCTACCCGATCAGCCTGAACGGGAAGGCCAGCATCGTTGAATACGAGCCGGACTCGGAGCTTCGCGATACCGAGCAGATTCCCCTCTTGGAGGAGGGCGGCATCGCGGCCTTCACTCAGCGGGAAGTCCTCCCCCATGCCAGTGATGCCTGGGTGGACGCGGATGTGACCAAGATCGGCTACGAGATCAGCTTCAATCGTTACTTTTACAAACCCCAGCCCATGCGGAGCCTGGACGAGATCCGCGCTGACATCCTGGCCCTGGAAAAAGAGACGGAAGGCATGCTGGCCGCGATCATCGGAGGGCCGGTGCAATGAAGCAAATCGACGGCAAAGCCCATTCCATCCGCGAGATCCTCCAGGGCCAGCGCTATTCCGTGGACTATTACCAGCGGGAATACCGGTGGCAGAAGAAGCAGGTCGAGGAGCTGGTGGACGACTTGGCGGCCCAGTTCCTTCAGGACTATGACGTATCCGACGAGCGTGATCGGGTCCAGGAATACGGGCATTACTTCCTGGGCTCCATCATCCTCAGCCAAAAGGATGGCGGGACCTTCATCGTGGATGGCCAGCAGCGGCTCACCACCCTGACCCTCATCCTCGTCCACCTCCACCTTCACCAGGGCAACCGGGAAGACCGGGTCAAGCTCGAAGACCTCATCTATGCCGAGAAATACGGCAAGAAGAAGTTCAACATCTCCGTCCCAGAGCGAGATGCTGTCATGGAAGCCCTGTTCAAGGGCCAGGCCCATGACACGGTGGATGCCTCCGAGAGCGTGGAGAACCTACTTAACCGCTACCAGGATCTGGAAGGGCTCTTCCCCGAGGAAATCGACGATCACGCGCTGCCCTATTTCTGCGACTGGCTGATCGAGAACGTACACCTCGTGGCCATCAGCGCCACCACGGACGAAGATGCCTACACCATCTTCGAGACCATGAACGATCGGGGCCTCTCCCTCACACCCCTGGACATGCTTAAGGGCTACCTGCTCGCCAGCATCACGGATAGCCAGAAACGGGCGCTCGCGGCTCAGACGTGGAAGAAGCAGATGGAAGCCCTTCGCAAGCTGGGTAAGGAAGAAGACTCCGATGCTGTGAAGGCGTGGCTGAGGGCCAGGTACGCCCAGTCTGTGCGCGAGAGAAAGAAGGGGTCTGAAAACCAAGATTTCGAACGCATCGGGACGGAGTTCCACCGCTGGGTCAAGAACCACGAGGAGGCCCTCGGCCTCAAGGAGAGCGACGACTTCTTCCGATTCGTTCACCAGGAAATGCCCTTCTACACCCGCCACTACCTGCACCTGCGGGAGGCTTCCCTGAAACCCGTAGAGGGACTGGAGCCCGTGTATCACGTAGCCTGCTTCCGGTTCACCCTCCAGTACCCGGTGATCCTCGCGGCCCTGAACCCCCAGGACAGTGAAGACACTGCGCGGCGCAAAATCCGCATGGTGGCGACCTTCCTCGACATCCTCCTGGCCCGGCGCGCCGTGAACTACCTCTCCATGAACTTCGCCGCCCTTTCCTACGCCATGTTCCTGGTCATCAAGGAGCTGCGTGGCAAGGACCTGGCCGGGCTCTCCCAGTTCCTTCTGGCGAAGCTGGCCGACCAGAAGCTTGATCTCAACGGCACAGAGGATGGCAGCCGTGCCGGTTTCTCGGATTTCAGACTCAACCACTGGTCCAAGGGCTACATCAAAACCTTGCTGGCCCGCATGACTGTGTTCCTGGAGGAAGAGTCTGACCTCAAGAGCCACTCCCTGTCGGCCTTCTTTGCTGGGGGTAAGGCGCGCTTCGAGATCGAGCACATCTGGTCCAACCACCCCGAGCAGCACCAGGACGAGTTCCCCACAGCGGCGGAGTTCGCGGCGGCCCGCAACCTCATGGGCGGTCTGCTCCTGCTGCACAAGAAGGTGAATGCCAGTTATGGCGACAAGCCCTACACCGAGAAACTGAGCCACTACCACGGCCAGAACCTGCTGGCCCGCTCCCTGCACCCAACCTGCTACCAGAACAATCCCGGATTCCTCCAGTTCGTACAGCGAAGCGGACTGCCCTTCAAGCCCCACGACACGTTCAAGAAGGCGGACCTGGAGGCGCGCCACAAGCTCTACCACCAACTCGCGGAGCGAATCTGGGATCCCGCCCGAATCGCCCAGGAGGTTGGGGCGTGATCCAGGATCTCAAGCCGTATCCGGCCTATCAAGCCTCAGGCCTGCCGTGGCTTGGAGAGATCCCACAGGGATGGACCACCAAACGCGCCAAGTATTTCTTCCGAGAAGTGGACGAACGATCCCAATCGGGACAGGAGGAACTGCTCTCCGTGTCCCATAAGACCGGCGTGACGCCTCGCAGCCAGAAGAACATCACCATGTTCATGGCGGAGTCATACGTGGGCCACAAGCTCTGCCGAGCCGGGGATCTGGTCATCAACACCATGTGGGCTTGGATGGCGGCATTGGGTGTCTCACGCCAGATCGGAATCGTGAGCCCAGCCTATGGTGTATACCGCTTGAAGACCCCTGATTCCTTCGAGTCCAAATATTTGGATCACCTCCTGCGCACCCAGAGTTATGCAGCGGAATACCGATGTCGCTCCACAGGCGTCAACGACTCGCGATTGCGCCTATATCCAGAAAGTTTCTTGGAGATCCCTATCCTTTGTCCCTCCAAGGAAGAACAAGCCGCCATCGTCCGCTTCCTCGACTATGCGGATCGCCAGATCAAGCGTCAAATTCGGGCCAAACGGAAGCTGATCGTGCTACTCAACGAACAAAAGCAGGTGATCACTCACCAAGCACTCACGCGTGGACTAGATTCCAACGTCCGGCTGAAACCATCCGGTACGGAATACTTGGGAGACATACCGGAACATTGGTCACTCAAACGGTTTAAATTCGTAGCAAAAATACCGAGTGGACAAGTTGATCCCAATGATTCCCAGCACATGGTTAAGATTCTGATCGCTCCGAACCATATTCGAAGTGGCTCTGGAGTGATTTCGCACCTGCAAACTGCCATTGAACAGGGAGCAAGCAGCGGGAAATACGAGGTTCGCAAAGGGCAGATTATTTACAGCAAGATTCGTCCTAATCTTGCCAAAGCGGCTATGGCACCATGCGATTGTCTATGTAGTGCTGACATGTATCCAATCTCGCCCGTTGAAACCGAAGTTATTACCCCGTATTTTTTGCAAATTCTGCTTTCAAAGCCATTTACAAAATTTGCAACCGACTGCTCACTTCGTGTGGCAATGCCAAAAATAAATCGAGATGCACTTGGGGAGTGTTGGTTTTGGTTTCCTTGCATTGAAGAGCAAAAACAAATTCTACACTTCATCGATGAGGCCACCAAACCGCTTAATTCTGCATTCGTACTCATTCAATCTGAAATAGATTTGCTTCTTGAACTCCGGGCCCGCCTCATCGCTGATGTCGTGACAGGCAAACAGGATATCCGTGAGGCGGCGGCCCACCTTCCCGTCCTGGCTGATGATGAGGAGGCCGTAGAAGAACTCGAGGAAGACCTGGACGATGTCTCCGAAGTCCCCGATGCCGAAGAGGTGGAGGCATGACCACGATTCGCGCTGTGGATTACCTTACTAGTCTCGTGAACGAACTTCGCAAGCTCCCCAAAGAAACGGAGTGGGTGGAGTTCAAGGTCAACGACGCAGAACCGCAGGAGACCGGAGAATACCTTTCGGCCCTTTCCAACGCGGCGGCCCTCCATGGCAAGGCCTTCGCATACCTCGTATGGGGTGTGGAAGATGGCACCCACGACCTGGTGGGTACGAGCTTTGACCCGGCTACCGCCAAGGTCGGCAACGAGGAGTTGGAGAACTGGCTCCTGCGCTTGCTTTCACCCCGCATCGACTTTCACTTCCACTGCTTCGAAACGGGCGGAAAGCAGGTGGTGCTTCTGGAAATCGGGCAGGCCTTCCGCCATCCCGTGGCCTTCCAGAGCGCGGAATGGATCCGGGTGGGTTCCTACAAGAAGCGGCTTAAGGAATTCCCGGAGAAGGAGAAAATACTCTGGCGCATCTTTGATCACACCCCCTTTGAGCGCCTCATCGCGGCGGAGGGGCTGGCGGCGGATGATGTGCTCAAGCTGCTGGAATACCCAGCCTACTTCGACCTGCTGGGCCTCCCGCTGCCCGACGCCAAGGAAGGCATCCTGAGGGCCCTGGTGGACGACGGGATGATCCTGAAGGCCGACAATGGCACGTGGAGCATCACCAACCTTGGGGCCATCCTGCTGGCCAAGAAGCTGGGCACCTTCAAAGGACTCGAACGGAAGGCCGTGAGGGTGGTCACCTATAAAGGCCGAAGCCGTGTGGAGACACTGCATGAGCAGCCGGGCACCAAGGGCTACGCTGTGGGTTTCGAGGGCCTCATTGCCTACATCATCAGCCAAGTGCCTCCCAACGAGGTGATGGGCAAGGCCCTCCGCAAGGCGGTGCCCATGTATCCCGACCTGGCCGTGCGCGAGCTGGTGGCCAATGCCCTCATCCATCAGGATTTTCTGGTGACTGGTGCAGGCCCCATGGTGGAACTCTTCGAGGACCGCCTTGAGATCACCAATCCAGGCAAGCCCCTGGTGAAGACCGAGCGATTTCTGGACTCCCCGCCGAAATCTCGTAACGAGGCCCTGGCCTCCTTCATGCGCCGGGTAGGCGTATGCGAAGAACGGGGCAGCGGCGTGGACAAGGTCGTCTTTCAGACGGAGTACAACCAGCTTCCCGCCCCTCTCTTCGAGGTTCCCGAGGACAGCACTCGGGCTGTGCTCTTTGCCCACCGAGCGTTGACTCACATGGATAGAGAGGATCGGATTCGGGCCACCTACCTCCACGCCTGTCTTCGCTATGTGGAGCGGGATTTCATGACCAACACCACCCTGCGGGGACGCTTCGGCATTGAGCCCCAGAACAGCGCCATGGCTTCTCGCCTGATCAAGGAAGCCATCCAGGCCGGTGCCATCTGTCCGCACGACCCGGATGCCGCACCCAAAATGAAGAAATACGTGCCTTTCTGGGCCAAACCTCACCCCGAGAGCCCTACTTGATGGGTACTTGACTGGCGGCCCCGGCTAGCCTGGATCTGCCCAAATCTCCGTATCCATTCCTTACTGGATCCATCACTTACAGCCCATGCCTTCCTTGACCGCTACTTGATCGCCTCTCCTGGAGTTTGACCGGATGAGCACCGACACCACAGAGAAAGGCCTGGAAGACATCATCGTAAAGGCGATGACAGGGATGGTGCAGCCGGTCCCTATAGAGCATGCGGCGGGAGCAGTAAGCCCCTATGGGGGAACCGGCTGGATCCTTGGGAGCGCCAAGGACTACAACCGGGACTTTGCCCTGGATCTGGTTCAACTCCGGGCCTTTCTGGAGGACACGCAGCCTGTCCTGGCAAAGGCGCTGGACATTGCCAACGACAGCCCCACCCGCCTGGCCTTCCTGAGTCGCCTCCAGGGTGAGATCACCAAGTACGGCATCATTCATGTGCTGCGCAAGGGAATCAGCCACCAGCAGCACAGCGTCACCTTGTTCTATGCCACCCCGTCGGAGGGCAACATCAAGGCCCAGGCGCTGCACGCCATGAACCGGTTCTCGGTGACCCGGCAGCTTCAGTACAGCAAGGAGAACCCGAACCTGGCGCTGGATCTGGGGTTGTTCATCAATGGGCTGCCCATCGCCACCTTGGAATTGAAAAACAACCTGACCAAGCAGACGGTCGCGGATGCCGTGGAGCAGTACAAGCAGGATCGCGACCCGAAGGATCTGCTGTTCGGCTTCAAGCGCTGCATGGTGCACTTCGCCGTGGACGACCAGGAAGTGCAGATGTGCACGGAGCTGAAGGGGAAGGCCTCCTGGTTCCTGCCCTTCAACAAGGGGTACAACAAGGGGGCAGGGAACCCGGTCAACCCCGCTGGCCTCAAGACGGACTACCTCTGGCTCCAGACGCTGACGCCGGAAGGTGTAACCGAGATCCTAGAGAACTACGCCCAGGTGGTGCTGGAGGAGAACAAAAAGACGGGCAAGAAGAAGGCGAAGCAGATCTTCCCCCGCTACCACCAGTTGGATGTAGTCCGGTCGGTGCTGGCCCATGTCTCCCAGCATGGTGCGGGGCACCGGTACCTGATCCAGCACTCGGCAGGCAGCGGCAAGAGCAACTCCATTGCCTGGCTGGCTCATCAACTGATGGCCCTTCGGAATGCCAAGGGCCCGATCTATGAGTCGATCATCGTCATCACGGATCGGAGGGTGCTCGACAAGCAGATTCGGGACACGGTCAAGGGTTTTGCCCAGGTGGATTCCGTGGTCGGCCACGCGACGGACAGCAGCGCCCTGAAGGGTTTCATCGCCGACGGCAAGAAGATCATCATCTCAACCGTTCAGAAGTTCCCCTTCATCGTGGACGAGATCAGCAGCCAGCACCGGGGCCATGCCTTCGCCATCATCATCGACGAGGCCCACAGCAGCCAGGGCGGCAAGACCGCCGCTGCCATGCATGTGGCCCTCAGCGAAGCTGGCAAGGAGGGGGAAGAGGAATCCACGGAGGACCGGATCAACCGATTCATGGAAGCGAAGAAGATGCTTCCCAATGCGAGCTACTTCGCCTTCACCGCCACACCCAAACCCAAGACCCTGGAATTGTTCGGGGAACCCTTCGTGGATGGTGGCGTGACCCGGTACCGCCCCTTCCACGAATACTCCATGAAACAGGCCATCGAGGAGCGCTTCATTCTGGACGTGCTTCAGTACTACACGCCTGTGAACAGCTTCTACAAACTGAAAAAGGTCATCGAAGACAACCCCCTGTTCGATGAGAAGAAGGCCAAGAAGAAGCTGCGCCACTATGTGGAGGGCAACTTCACGGCCATCGAGCGCAAGGCCCAGGTCATGATCGATCACTTCCTGGACAACGTGGTCAAGCCAAAGCTCATGGGTGGCCAGGCGCGGGCGATGGTCGTGACTGGAGGCATCAAGCGGGCCATCCAGTACTTTCACGCCTTCAACGCCTACCTGCAGGAGATTGGGTGCATCTACAGGCCCATCGTGGCCTTCTCGGGTGAGCACGAGGTGGTAGACGAATCCAGCACCAGCGGTGACCCAACAAAAGCTGAGAAAGTGACCGAGTCCAAGCTCAATGGATTCCCTTCAAGCGATATCGAGGATCGGTTCCAGGAAGAGCCCTATCGGTGGCTCATCTGCGCCGACAAGTTCCAAACCGGCTATGACGAACCGCTGCTGCAAACCATGTACGTGGACAAAACCCTGGAGGGCATCAAGGCTGTCCAGACCCTCTCCCGCCTCAACAGGGCACACCCCCTGAAACAGAATGTGTTCGTTCTGGACTTTCTGAACGAGGTAGAAGGGATCAAGGCAGCCTTCCAGGACTACTACCAGACAACGGTGCTGAGTCAGGCCACCGACCCGAACAAGCTCAATGACCTCAAGGCTGACCTGGATGACGCCCACATCTACACCCAGAAACAAGTCCAGGAACTGTCTGATCTATTCCTGGCGGGGGCTGAGCGTCCCAGGCTCGACCCGATCCTCGACCAGTGCCGCGAGAACTACAAGTCGGAGCTGGACGAGGATGGGCAAGTGAAATTCAAGGGCGATGCCAAGGCATTCGTCCGAACCTATGACTTCCTGTGCACCATCCTGCCCTATACCCAGGAGAGCTGGGAGCGCCTCTCCATCTTCCTGAACTTCCTGATCCCCAAGCTGCCCGCACCCAAGGAAGAGGACCTGGCCAAGGGCATCCTCGATGCCATCAACATGGACAGCTACCGTGCGCAAAAGCAGGTCACCCAGAAGCTCATCCTGGAGAACAAGGATGCTCTGATCGACCCCTCGACTGTGACGGGTGGTGGTGTGTCCCCCGAGCCCGAGTTGAAACCACTCGACGAGATCCTGAAGGAGTGGCACCAGCAGTGGGGCAATATCGATTGGAAGGACAAGGACAAAGTCGAAGCCATCCTGACCAAGGAACTGCCCGCCATGGTGGCTCAGGACAAAGCATTTCAGAACGCTCGGCTGAACAGCGACGAGCAGAATGCACGCATTGAACATGACAAGGCTCTTGCCCGCGCCATGACATCCCTCGTGAACAGCAATCTGGAAATATTCAAGCTGTTCAGCGACAACGATGACTTCAAGAGGTTCGTGACTCAGACCAGCTTCAAGCTCAACTATGACCAGTGGAGTTTTCGGCCCAAAGGTCCCCAACCTGGCTTAGGGGCCTGAGGCAGCCTGCATGTCAGTGGCTGGGCGGCGACTCTGGACACGCGACGAACTGATCGCCGCCTTCCGGCTGTACTGCCTTCTGCCATTTGGGAGATTACACAAGGGCACGGCGGAGATCATCGATCTGGCATCCCTCCTGGGCAGGACCCCTTCCTCGGTCGCTATGAAGCTTGTGAACCTGGCAAGCCTGGATCCGGCCATCAGGGAGAGTGGTCGGAAAGGCCTCGGGAATGCCTCCGATGGGGATCGGGAGGTGTGGCAGGCCTTCCACGCTGATTGGCAAGGCATGGCAGAGGAGAGCACGCGGGTGCTTCAATCCCTTGGCTGGAAAGAGTCCGACTCGGTGGCACCCGGGGAGCCCGAAATGGGCTACGAAGGAGAAACCCGGGAAGCAGTGGTTCTGGCAAGGCTTCGGCAGTCTTTCTTCCGACGCTCAGTCCTATCCAGTTACCGGGGCCGCTGCTGCATGACCGGACTTGGTGACGCCACATTCCTGGTGGCCAGTCACATCATCCCGTGGGCGCAAGACGCTTCCAATCGTTTGAACCCCAGGAATGGTCTATGTCTATCGGCACTTCACGATCGGGCCTACGATCGCGGGCTGCTGACGGTCCTGCCTGACTACACGATCAAGGCATCCCCGAGACTCCGAGCCCTGCGCGGGAACCGCCTGGCGGCAGACTGGCTGCTTGGGCTGGACGGATGCCGGATTCAGATCCCAGAGCGGTTTGTTCCGGAGCCCAGCTTTCTGGCGTTTCACGCGCACGAGATCTTCCAGGGTTGAGGTCATCCTTTGGAATGAAGCAATGACGCCCATGGGTAGGAATCGTGGTCAGGCCGTGAGCATGGGCGGAACAGACAAGAATGAAAAAAGGGTCACAAAGGTGATCGAACTGCTTGGAAGCTCGTATTTTCTGCAATTTACACTGCCGCAGCCACGCAGTGGCGAGGACCCATCCGCCCGGCTGTGACACAGGCGGGCCAGGCGGAATGGGTCGGTTAGCCGATGATAGCTACCCCTTGGTGGGCTTGGCGGGGCTCATCATCAGTTGAGAGGTGGCCTCGGAAGGGGTCTTCGGACGGTCACCCGATTCTACGACCTTTGGATTGCCATCGTTAGATTCGGTGGGCTTCTTGGAGCGTTTCTTTCTCACGTCTGAGTCTGACAAGGCGTATTCCAGTGCCTGACAAAGCACATCGCTGGGTTCTCCATTCACCTGCTGTGCCATAGCCCTGACGGTATCCATCAGGCGAGTGGGAATGGAAAGGCGAACTGTCTCATTCGCCTTCTTCCTGACGGGTGGATGTGGGACGAACATGGATCCTCCTATGGATTGTTCATAGAGAGGATAGATGCATTTTGGTCAAAGCCTGCAACTATGCCCATTTGCTATAAATTAGCCGGTAAATTAAAACTACACCAGTTGGTAAAATTGTTATTGTTGATGTTGTATCAAAGATATGACATCATAGGTATCCAAATTGAACTGACTCACGCTAAGAGGCCGAAATGCGCAAGCGAGGCAGCCATGTTCACACTTCCGCCGCCCCTTCCGGGGCTTGCGTCGGTGACCAGGCCGCTCCTTGCGCACTCGGGGGGGAACTCATGCCATTACCGGTCATCTCCGGGGTGCTTCCGGATCTGGAAACGAATGAAGGGCGAGCCGCCCATTCCAGGCCCGTGGAGGTGTCGAATGTCCTCTGATCCTCATCCCCTGCTGGAACACATCCCGGCGCGGACCAGGAGCCACCGGAAACCGGATGCAAAGCGGAGATCTCGACGAATCTCTGTACCAGTAAGCCCCGAGGAATATGAGGCCATTTGTAACATGGCGGAAGCCCATGGATGTGCCATCACTGAGGTTCTGCGATCCCCCATCGTGGCGATTCCGCCGCCCCTGCAGGAGAGACCGATCATCCTCGCGGTGAGGCGTCACCTTGCGGTGGTGCATTCGTTCCTGGCGGTCATTCGCAAAGAGCGTTCCCTCGATGAAGGTGTGCGCACGAAAGCAGCTTCTGTCGCAGATGCGACGGAATGGCTTAGGAGAAGCCTCGCAGGGGTGGAAGAGAAGGGAGATCCCGAATGATCTCGAAAAAACTGAAGGTCAGATCAATTTTGAATGCGCTCACCTACCTACTTGTCAACCGTAGGGTCGAAATCGTGTCCGCATCCGGCGACATTCTGAGTGTTCTGCCAGACCGAATTAACACACCCGAAGCGGCCAGGATGATCACTGAAGTATTTGAAATGGCTGCTGCTCTTCGCCCTGATGTAGCGTCTCCCTTCCGACACTGGTCGGTCAGTGCACACGAAGTTGAGCGCGTCAGTCCCTACTGGGGTGATATTTCGGACACCCTGTTAGAACGTCATGGCTTGAGCGAGAGTCTCCACACCTTCCTGGTTCTGCGCCATCTGGACCAGCCCCATGACCATATTCATCCGCTCTGGTGTCGGGTAGGCGTGGACGGATCACTGATTCGTGACACCATGCGTGACTGCGGGATCACACAGGTTGTTTGCAGAGAAGTCGAGGCGAAGTACGGACCGATACAGCTACAGAGTAGCGTTCGACCGATGAAGCCAAGAGCGCCTAGGCCCGAAAGAAATACCCCCAAACCCAACAAGGCCAAAGGCGAAATACGGAAGCGGGGTAAAACCCCGGCCATGGATTCTGCGCGATGTTCACTCGATCAGGTGTGGCCTAGGGAAGGAGAGGTGTTGTCGTACGCCGAGTTCTGCGACCGACTCGGCAAGGCTGGAATCGACATCCTGCTTAACAAAGGGGGTCGCACGGTCGGAGTTTCATACGCGATCCATGGTCAGAAGTGGAAGGCATCCAGCCTTGGTGAACACTATCAGTGGGCTTCGATCGCGCCTCACATCAGACGTGATGTAGATGCGGCCTCCATGGCTGCAGCAAGCCGCGTTGGCACAACCGTGGAACAGAAGCCGCCACTCCCGTCACCAAAAGTCGGGGTGTGGTCTAGTCCTCAGAATATCCCGTCAATGCTAGTTGGATTGCGTGGGAAAGCCTTACTCACACTCGTGGAGGACGCGTATGCGCGACAAGAAACCATCTACCAGCGAGAGAGATCTCGAACGAATCGCGAAAAGGCAAAACCCTTCGCTGGACCGAGAGATCGCGGAATGCCCGTACCTGGACGTGGAAATCGAGGGTTGCACAAGCGACCACACCGGTGACCATGCACCAAAAAGGACCAGTCCACCCATCAATGAGGAACCGGTCGCGGCTCCCACGGAGCCTCCGTTGAGGGGTGGGAATCAGAATCGTGCACGACCCAAGGATTCCGATGAAGCCGAGTCTGCTGATATTGGAATTGATGGGATGAGCGATTTGTTCAGGACCATGTCCACCATTCATGACGGTGTGGATCGGAAGTACATCTCCGTGGTCGGAGAGACATGGAGGGTGAATCAGAGGCGTGGGATCTGGCCGACACCAGGGGAGGATGATGAGACCTTCGTCCTCCTACCTCCCCCATGCATCCTGCCACCACATCTCATGCCCTGGAGGCTGACCCTGAACAAATGGGCCGAAACCACGAAGGACGCAAAGGATCGTAGAAAGCTCCCAGATTCACTGAAACGAACCTCGCTGTGGAGTGTGACCGGACCAGTTCTTCCTGCCGACGCCGCAGCATGGATCATCACGCTTGGTATCGATTCCGGCCCAGAGAGGGGCCAAGAGGGATTCACCACACCACTGCTGGTGGCCGCCCCAGGAGAATGGTTTCCGAAGAGCGGTGAAGTGTATTTCTATGGCCCGAGCGGTGAGATCCTTGTGCACCGCTGTGATGGGATCTCGATGCAGATACCGAGGGAATGGTGGGATAAGTGGGCTTATGGTGCCATGGCGGTGGGGGCTCTCTACTTCACTGTCTGATCCGGTGAACGGGACCTCGGGGTAGGGCTGTGGGTACCGGCTTGGCCGTGCTTACTGCCTCCCTTCCGCTCTCCGCGTGTGGGTGAGGACTGCGGCGCTCACATCCAAGATAAGTTCAATCTCGGTGACGGAGAGACGGGAACCGAACCACAGGAGGTTCCCGAGCGCCTGGTCTTTAGGGCTGTCAGTAGCATGCAGTCGGAACAGTTCATGTAGCTCAAGTCCGAGAGACTGAGAGAGGAGCGCCATCATCCCAAGGGAAACGGTTCGCTTCCCCGTTTCTAGGCGACTGATGGTTTCTGGTTGGACGCCGACCTTCTCAGCCAACTCTGCTTGAGTCAGTCCAGCCGCCCTCCGTTGTCTGGCAATCATGTGGCCGAGTCGTTTGGCAATGGTGTTCATACGGGGAGCCCCTGTCGAAGCGGCCACGCTGACCCGACAGGTCAGATTCCCCCGTGGACTTGACCTAACTGGTCATGCTTTCGCCGAAAACTTGACCAATTAGGTCATGGTGAACGATTCGGGAGGCAGATAGGGTCGTTTGCCAGGGCCAAGGAATGCTTGCCGAAGCCCGCCACCTGGTCAGACGGGGTGCAGCATGAGCGACGACCTTATCCAAGCGGCCCAATACGTGCGGATGTCCACGGAACATCAGCAGTATTCGACGGAAAACCAGTCTGATGTTCTAAGGGATTACGCCAATAGGCGTGGCATCCAGATTGTTCGAACCTTCAGTGATGCGGGGAAAAGCGGTCTTCGTCTGGACGGGCGGGACGGGCTGAAGGAACTCATCGAGACGGTGCAATGCGGGCGAGCGAACTTCACCATGGTTCTGGTGTACGACGTGAGCCGATGGGGGCGTTTTCAGGACGCCGATGAGAGCGCCTATTACGAGTACATCTGCAAACGGGCCGGGATCACCGTTCAGTACTGCGCCGAGCAATTTGAAAACGATGGCAGCCCGGTGAGCACCATCGTGAAGGGAGTCAAGCGGGCCATGGCCGGTGAATACAGCCGGGAGCTTTCGACAAAGGTCTTCAAAGGGCAATGCCGATTGATCGAACTCGGGTTCCGGCAAGGAGGTGCAGCCGGGTACGGATTGAGGCGGCTGCTTATCGACCAGGCTGGAAAGCCAAAAGCAGAGCTACAACCCGGCGAACAGAAGAGTCTTCAAACGGATCGGGTGGTTCTGGTGCCTGGACCACCGGAAGAGCGAGCTGTTGTTCGTCGGATCTACCGGCTCTTCGTGGAGGAGGGATACACCGAGCGTCAGATTGCCGGAGAACTCAATCGCGCAGGGATCTTCGGAGAGTTGGGCCGGAATTGGACCCGAGGAATGATCCACCAGGTGCTCACAAACGAGAAATATGTTGGAAACAATGTGTATAATAAGATTTCATTCAAGTTGAAAAAGAAGCGAGTCAAGAACCCACCTCAGATGTGGGTTCGACGCAACGGGGCCTTCGATGCCGTAGTGGATCTGGTTGATTTCACGGCGGCCCAGGAAATCATCCTGGAACGGCACAAACGGTCTTCAGACACTGAGCTTCTAGAAATGCTTCGGGGCCTCGCCCAACGCCATGGCCGCTTGAGCGGGCTGATCATCGACGAGGCAGAAGGGATGCCATCGAGTTCGGCCTATCGGCAGCGCTTCGGGAGCCTGGCGAGGGCCTATCAACTCATTGATTACCTGCCTGATCGGGACTTCGCCTACGTGGAAATCAACCGAAGGCTCCGACAACTTCATCCCGAGATCATGGTGCAGGTCATCAAGGCACTTGAAGACCACGGGGGAACCGTAACACGCGATTCCGAGACCGACTTGCTCCTGGTCAACGGGATGCATTCGGTCGCGATTGTCATTGCCCGATGCCAGGTCTCTCGGGCCGATGCCTTGCGCTGGATCGTCCGATTGGATGCTGGGCTCGCACCAGATCTCACGCTCGTCGTGCGGATGGACTCTGCGAATCTGGCCCCTTTCGATTATTACCTTCTCCCATCATTGGATGTGAAGGAGGCTCGCCTCAGGATCAAGGAGGACAACGGCCTCTTCATGGATGGCTACCGCTACGAATCCCTTGAATATTTTTTGGGGATCGCCCAGACGGTTCGCGCCGGGGCGGCAGCATGACCAAGGTGCAGCTTGTTCCCATCGACAAGATTCGGGTGATCAACGCTCGGGGTCGCAGCAAGGGTAAGTTCAGAGAGATCGTCGAGAACATCGCCAAGATTGGTTTAAAGAAGCCAATCACCGTCAGCCGCTGTGATGGTGACGATGGCTTCGACCTGGTCTGTGGGCAGGGGCGTCTAGAAGCCTTCATCGCCTGCGGCGCCACTGAAATTCCAGCCGTGATCGTAGAGATCCCGCTGGAGGATCGCCTGCTATGTAGCCTGGTAGAGAATCTCACCCGGCGAACACCATCATGCCTGGAGCTGGCGAGAGATCTGGCTGGGTTAAGGGAACGTGGCCACAGCTTGTCCGCCATCGCGGCGCTCACAGGCGTCAGCGAGAGCTACGTGGTGCAACTCGTTCGTCTCATTGAGAACGGTGAGGATCGGCTCGTCGCTGCGGTCGAGCGTGGCGAAATTCCCATTACCTCGGCCATGGAGATCGCGACCGTGGGTGACGCGGAAATGCAGCGCAGCCTTCAGGACGCCTACGACAGTGGAAAGATCCGAGGGCGTGCCCTCCTGAAGATGCGCAAACTCATTGAAGAGCGTCGTGCTCGTGGCAAAGATTTTGGGAAGTCCAATTCCCGCAGATCGGCCAAGGCCCCTTCACCGCAGGATTTGGTTCGCACCCTTCGCAAGGAAACCCAGAAGCAGGAGCTGCTGGTGAAGAAGTCCCGGCACTGTGAGCAACAACTTCGGTTCGTTCTGACGGCGCTCAAGGACCTGATGAAGAACGATCACTTCGTGACGCTCCTTCGGGCTGAGAAGCTCGATTCCCTGCCCAAGTATCTGAACGAAATGCTCCAGAAATGAGTGGCCTACGGATTCAGCCCGCCTTTGAGCTTGAAGGGATCACCCTTCGGGTCGATAGGCTGCTCCCGACACGGGGAACTGGAGAGAACCTGAAGGAGTCCTCAAAATTCCGCGCCTTGGTGGCCTCCATTCGAGAGGTGGGGATTATTGAGCCGCTGAGCGTCTTTCCCCAAAAGGGCGGGAAATATCTCCTGCTCGATGGCCATGCTCGGGCCGAGGCCTTGCGAGAATTGGGGATCGCGGAGGCCCCATGCCTCGTGTCCCTCGCAAATGAAGGCTACAGCTATAACAAGAGGGTGAACCGGATCGCGCCGATTCAGGCCAATCGGATGATCCTGAAGGCACTGGACGCTGGGGTCCCCGCTGAACGCATTGCTCGGGCGCTCAACTTGGCGGTTGATACGGTGCGCTTGAATCGCAGCTTGCTCTTTTCGATCTGCCCAGAGGCTGTAGGCCTTCTCCAGGACAAGCAGGTTCCCTTGAAGACCTTGGCTCTCCTCAAGAAAGTGAAGCCGCTCCGGCAGATCGAAATGGCCGAGATCATGGTCGCGGCTGGAACCTATTCCGTGACCTATGCCCGCGCCCTCGTGATGACCACTTCCAAGGAACAACTTGTCGATCCAGATAGCCCCAAGAAGATCCCGGGCATCCATCCGGACGACCTCGCTCGCATCGAGCACGAGATGCGAATCCAGGAGAAGGACTTCCGCATGCTCGATGAGACCTACAACGAGCACGTCATGGCCCTGACGATAGCTCGTGGGTACCTCAGGCCGCTGCTCGACAACAACCGGGTGGTTCGGTTTCTCGCCCAGAACTTCCGAGAGTTCCTGACGGAGTTCCAACGGATTGTTGAGTCGAATGCCTTGGATACATGAGGACCATTGCCCTCCGGTTATCTCGGACAGTTGGCATTTCCAACCAGCAGGCCCATCTGTCGTCCAGACTTCAAGAGTCCAATTTCAGCCAGATTTGCCGTGCACCCTTTATTTGTAATACTTAGCATTTCTCCCGATCAAGAAAGGCCTGAATTTCTGTGTACGGAACGATGATGGATCGACCTTTTCGTACAACCAGAATTTTACGGTCTTTGATTAGGGAACGAACTGCACTTACGCCCATAGAGATGATTTTTGCCGTCTGCCTAATCGAAAAGGCCAATTTCGGAAGTGGCACAACATCCTCTTCCTGTATGGCTTTCTCCGTTTGTCTTCGGCTCATTTGGATTCTCCTTTCCGGTTGGGACATCGCTGAAACTGGTTGTTCTTGGTGGCTCAAAACATCTGACATGAACCAAATTTTTGGGTTAAGAGGTGATCTTTGTCTCCTGTGGCATGACAACAAATGTAATCAATAAATGACATAGCCTTAGGTGATGGCGCAAACCTCGCTGCTGGATCTCTGGTCAAGGAACCTCTGGCTAGTTTTCGCTGGCTACCAATGATGCATTCAAAGAATCGAATCTATTTGAATTGTATTAGGCATGAAATATCGTGTCAATATAAATAATAACAAACTTCAAAAATAGCCAATGAATTCAAGCAAAAAACGAATCAAAAATATTTAACATTTTAATAATTTCGATTTATGACATTCGTGGTTGCTATCAGATTTTAAACAACTTATTGTGGTTAAAATCTGTAAAGAATTCATAACGGAACGATCTGATGACCCGTGGCAATTCAAGGTCGTAATGCCTTGTCTCCTGCCTCGCTATGGTTGTCATCAACGCCCACGGAGCCGGGAAGGGCTCCGTCCGGGGTGCCCCTATGCCCGGATCAGGAGTCGGGGCATGAGGGCTCCTGGTGGCCTTCCTTGAGGGCGCAGGGCAGACGATTACAGAGACCCAACCCTGCAACGACGGGTGGCCCTGGAGACATGAGGAGGTCGGCTGGTAATGGAGTAGGGGCTGGATGTTTTTGAGGTGCGCTGGAGCCTGCTGTCGGATCGGACATCCCTTTCGCGCCAGCGTTGTCCAGGGCTGCGAATCCCAGTATTTCCGCTGTCTCGGTGTGCCAAGTGGTGCTGGGCGCTGTAGGGTGGTTTTGCAGAACTGGTACAGACGAGGCTCGAGTGTTTGGGAAAAATAGCCACTTTGGGACATCAAAAAACCCCGCAAGCGATTGAGCTTGCGGGGTTTGTCTTGGTGGACCTGATCAGGATCGAACTGACGACCTCTGCATTGCGAACGCAGCGCTCTCCCAGCTGAGCTACAGGCCCACGAATCTCCAGTCTACCCGGCCTGAGGTCCGCGTCAATGCTTGGCCTTGCAGAACAACGGCCGCCCGATGGGGCGGCCGTTGGCAGGGGCTGCGAAAAAAATTACATCAATGCCTGCATGATCTTGTCCAGCTCGGCGGGGCTGGGCTTGAGCAGGTCCTCGCCCAGAGTGGTCAGAGGTTCGTCCACCAGGTTCAGGACCTCGGGCAGGGGGGGCTGGGTGGGGTTGATGTAGAGCAGTCCGGTGAGGAATTCGCCCTTGGCCATGGACTCGTGGATGGCCTTCATGGCGCCGAAGCGGTCCGTGGGCTCATAGCCCTCGTGGATGGCCTTGATGGCGACCTTGGAGCCGTCGGGGAAGGTGACGACTTCCGTCTCGCCGGCCGGGATGTCGACCTGCTCCACCTCGGAGTACTGGATGAAGCCCAGGTCGTGGAGGGGGAAGTCGTGATCCTTCACATGCTTGTAGGAACGGGTCGAGGCATCGTGGTTGTTGAAAGTGACACAGGGGCTGATGACATCGATGACCACGGTGCCCTGGTAGGCGAAGGCGGCCTTGAGGATGGCGTTCAGCTGCTTGGGGTTGCCGGAGAAACTGCGGGCGACGAAACCGCAGCCCAGCTCGATGGCCAGCGTGCAGGGATCGATGGGCGGGAAATCGTTCACCGCGCCGGACTTCAGGTGGGAGCCCTTGTCGGCGGTGGCGGAGAACTGCCCCTTGGTGAGGCCGTAGACGCCGTTGTCCTCGATGATGTAGATCATCGGGACGTTGCGCCGGACGGCATGCACGAACTGGCCCATGCCGATGGACATGGAATCGCCATCGCCGGAGACGCCGATGTTGATGAGGGTCCGGTTGGCCAGGGAGGCGCCGGTGGCGATGGAGGGCATGCGGCCGTGGACGCTGTTGAAGCCCCAGCCCTGGTTGATGAAGTAGGCGGGCGTCTTGGACGAGCAGCCGATGCCGGAATACTTGGTGACGCGGTGGCCTTCGAGGTTGGATTCGAAGGCGGCGTTGATGAGCTGGGCAGTGATGGCGTCATGGCCGCAGCCGGCGCAGAGGGTGGACTTGGAGCCCACGTAGTCCTGCTTGGTGAAGCCGAGCTTGTTGGTGGGGGCGGCGGGCGCAGGGGTGGCAGAAGTCGTGGTGGTCATGGTCGGCTCCTCTTACTTCTGCTCGAAGGCGGTGATCTGGTCCACGATGCTCTTGGCGTCGATGGCGTAGCCGTCGAAATGCAGGACGCTCTTGAACTTGGTGGCGTGCTCGGGGTAGGTCTCGCGGAAGAGGTTGGCCATCTGGCCATCGCGGTTCTGTTCGACCACGTAGACCACCTGCTTCTCCTTCACGTAGGCATCGACCTCGGCGGTGAAGGGGAGTGCGCGGAGGCGCAGGTAGTCGGTCTTGAGGCCCTGGGCCGCGAGGAGGTCCTGGGCCTCGACGACGGCGGGATCGCTGGAGCCGAAGGCCAGGACCCCCTTGTCCGAGCCCAGGTTGCGGAACACGGGGCCGGGCACGTGGGCCTTGGCCGTCTCGTATTTCTTCCTCAGGCGGTTCATCACCTCGAGGTAGTCCTCGGGCTTTTCGGAATACTGGGCGTAGGCGTTGTGGCCGGAGCCGCGGGTGAAGTACGAGCCCTTGCCGCCGGGGGTGCCGGGCAGGCTGCGGTAGCAGATGCCGTCGCCATCCACGTCCTTGTAGCGGCCCCAGTCCTTCATGTCGGCCAGCTGCTGCTGGTTGAGCACCTTGCCGCGGTCATAGGGCTTGGCGGGATAGGCGAAGGGCTTGGAGGCCCAGTTCTGCATGCCCAGGTCCAGATCGGTGACGACGAAGATGGGCGTCTGGAAGCGCTCGGCCAGGTCGAAGGCATCGTAGGCGAACTGGAAGCACTCCTCCATGTTCCCGGGGTAGAGGTTCACGTGCAGGGTGTCGCCGTGGCTGCACTTGGCGCAGAGCTCCACGTCGGACTGCTGGGTGCGGGTGGGGAGGCCGGTGCTGGGGCCCGTGCGGGCGACATTGAAGAAGACGCCGGGCGCCTCCACGTAGTAGCCCAGGCCGATGAACTCGCTCATCAGCGAGATGCCCGGGCCCGCGGTGGAGGTCATGGAGCGGGCGCCGGCCCAGCCGGCGGAGAGCACCACGCCCGCGGAAGCCAGCTCGTCCTCCATCTGCACGATGGCGACGGTGGACTTGCCGGTCTTGGGGTCCTTGCGGTACTCCTCCGCGTATTCGATGAAGGTCTCGACCAGGCTGGAGGCCGGGGTGATGGGATACCAGCCCACCACGGTGACGCCGGCGAAGAGGGCGCCCAGGGCGCAGGCCTCGTTGCCGTCGATGATGATGAGGCCCTGGGTCTTGTCGTCGCGCACGACCTTGATGTGGTCCTGGTCCTCCAGGTTCTCCATGGCCCAGTCATAGCCGGCCATGCAGGCCGTCTGGTTGAGCTCGATGGCCTTGGTCTTGCCCTTGAGCTGCTTGGCGATGGCCTTCTTGACCTCCTCCATGTCGATGCCGAGCAGGCGTGCGGCCACGCCGACATAGATCATGTTCTTCACCAGCTTGTGCAGCTTGGGCTCGGGGCAGGAGGCGGTCACCAGCTTCTGGAAGGGCACCGGGGTGTAGGCGAGGTCGCTGCGCAGCTTGTCGAGCTGCAGCGGCTCATCGTAGATCACGAGCGCGCCGGGGTCGGCCTTGGCGATGTCCTCCTTGGCCGTCTCGGGGTTCATGAGGATCAGCATCTCGTTGCTGGCCTTGCGGGCCACGTAGCCCTGGGCGCTGGCGCGGATGGTGAACCAGGTGGGCAGTCCCGCGATGTTCGAGGGGAAGAGGTTCTTGCCGCTGACGAACACGCCCATCTGGAAGATGGCGCGCAACAGAACCGTGTTGGCCGTCTGGGAACCCGATCCGTTGACCGTGGCCACCTGGATGGAAAAATCATTGATCCGGGTTTTCGCTCCTCCGACAGGCGAGGGGGCGGCAAGGGCGGCAGTCATGGGACTCCTTTCGCATCGGGGCAATGGCGACGAAGAGGGCGTAAATACTAGGCTCGCCAAGGCATCCGTCAGTATGACAGAGGCCAACAGGGGCATCCAGGAAAGGTGTTGGAACGCATGCCCGGGTCGGTCTGAAATAAAGCGAAAAAAAAGGGATTGACGACCTGTGGATCGGCTCTTACCTTGAAGACCATGAAAGCCAGCGATCTCACCAAGCGCCAGCAGGCGGTCCTGAAGTTTATCCGCACCTTCGTGCAGGACGAGGGGCGAAGCCCCACCCTGGCCGAAATCGCCAAGGGTGTGGGTTCCAGTGCCGTGTCCACCATCCACAAGCATGTCCAGCACCTCATGGACAAGGGCTTCCTCGTCCGCAGCCACGGCAAGGGGAACAACCTCGTGGTGGCGGCGGGCCCGGCGCTGGAGGAACCGGCCCCCAGGCCGGAACGCGGCGAACCCCTCAGCCCCGTGCGGATCTTCCCCTTCTGCGGGGATGTGGCCGCCGGCTCACCCATCCTGCCCGAGAGCAGGGCCCTGCCCATCGAGGTGCCCAACAGCATCCACCGGCAGCGGGACGAGCTCTTCGTGCTGCGCGTCCGGGGCGATTCCATGGTCGACGATGCCATCCTTGATGGCGACCTGGTGGTGCTGCAGCGCAAGGGCGAGTATCGGAACGGCGATCGCGTGGTGGCCCTCATCGACCAGGAGGAGGTCACCCTCAAGGAGTTCCGGCGCGACGCCCGGGGCGTATGGCTCGTCCCCCACAACCCGGAGCTTCAGCCCCGCTGCTACGCGCCCCAGAACATCGACATCCAGGGGGTCCTCGTCGGCGTCATGCGCAGCTGTTGACGGGGCGAATCCGGAACCGCCGAGGGCGGTGAAGGGCGGCCCGTGTCTTTCGAGGTTGCGCCTCCAGGTTGATCAGCCTGGCAGGTGGCCGCGGATGGCCGTCCCCATGTCGGAGGTACTCAGGGAACCGCCCAGATCGCGAGTGCGGGCGCCGCTGGCCATTGCGGCCGCGACCGCTGCCTCCACGGCCAAGGCTTCGGATTCCCAGCCCAGGTGCCGGAAGAGCAGGGCCGTGCTGAGGATCATGCCCACGGGGTTGGCCAGGCCCTTCCCGGCAATGTCCGGCGCAGAGCCGTGCACCGGCTCCGCCAGGACCGCACAGCGGAAGGGCCGATGGGGGGCCCAGCTCAGGGAGGGCGCCGTGCCCATGCCGCCGGCGAAGGCGGCCGTGAGATCGCTGATGAGGTCACCGAGGTAGTTGTCGGCGGCGATCACGCCGAAGGGAGATGGATCCTGCACCAGCGCGCAGAGCAGGGCATCCGCGTGCATGCCGCGTGCGGTCACGCCCGGGTGCGCGGCGCAGAGTTCCTGGAACACCCGGACCCAGAGCCCGTGGCCGTGCTTCAGCACATTGGCCTTGTGCGCCAGGGTCAGGGGGCAGCTCCGGGCGCGGGCGCGGGCGAAGGCGGCTTCCAGCAGGCGGCGCACGGCCGGCTCGGTATGCACGGCCAGGTCCACCGCGCGGCCGGGTTCCGTGGAGCCCTGCAGGCAGTACGCCCCTTCCGTGTTCTCGCGGTAGACCTCAAGCCAGAGCCCTTCTCTCTGCAGCCCCGGCAGAGGCCGGCAGGGCCGGAAGTTCACCATCAGCTCCAGACCCTGGCGCAGGCGCAACAGGATCTCCTCGGCATGACGGCCGTCTGGAACCCGCGGATCGCCCACGGCCCCGAAGAGGATGGCGTCGCAGCCGTCGCGCAGCGCCGCATAGGCGGCCTCAGGCAGAGTCTCTCCCGTGGCCAGGTAGTGGTCCGCCCCGTAGGGCAGGCGCTCGACCTCCAGGCGGCGGCCCCGGGCCCGGGCCCAATCCAGCAGCGGCACAGCCTCCGCCATGACCTCGGGTCCAGCTCCGTCACCGGGGATGAGGGCGATGCGCGCCGCGTGGTCCAACACCTTCTGCTCCGTTTCTGTTTCCAGTTCCTGCCGATGGTGCCACACTCCCACCCCTCGGGAGGCGACCATGGACCGGAGATGGAGGGTGGCAATGGGACTTTTCGCTAGCCTCGGCCTGGCCTCGGCCGGCGAGATCGCGGAAGGCATGAAGGCCCCGGCCTTCGAGGCCCGCGATCAGCACGGCGCCCTGATCCGGCTGGCGGATCTGCAGGGGAAATCTACGGTGGTGCTGTATTTCTATCCCAAGGACGATACGCCGGGGTGCACCGCCGAGGCCTGCAGCCTCCGGGACGGCTTCGCGGCGATCCAGGCGGCCGGGGCGGTGATCCTCGGCGTGAGTGCCGATACGACTCAGAGCCACAAGGCGTTTGCGGAGAAGTTCCACCTGCCCTTCAGCATCCTGGCGGATCCGGACAAGCACATCATCGAGGCCTACGGGGTGAAGATGCCCCTCATCGGGATCGCCAAGCGGACCACCGTGCTCATCGACCGGCAGGGAGTCATCCGCAAGATCATCCGGGATGTCCGCACCAAGGACCACGACCAGCAGGTCCTCGCCCTCCTGAAGGCTCTGCCCTGAGCGTGCCTGACAAAATCCCCACCGGCTTTTTCGCGGCCTCCTCGGGGTTTTGTTCGGCACTCTGAGTCCCAGCCGCACCCAGACCGGGGAAAACCCGCAATTGCATTGAGCCCGGAAGGATTTCCGGGCTAAACTTTTTCTTCCCAAGAGGTTCAAGAATGGTGTTCTTCAACCACGCCACCCGGCAGATGACGGCGAAAATCGTCTACTACGGGCCCGGTCTGTGCGGGAAGACCACCAACCTCAACACCATCTACGGCAAGACGAGCCAGAAGGCCCGGGGCGAGATGGTGAGCCTCAATACCGAGACGGACCGCACCCTCTTCTTCGACCTGCTGCCCATGGACGTGGGCATGGTGGGCGGGTTCAGGACCAAGCTCCAGCTCTACACGGTGCCGGGGCAGGTGTTCTACAACAGCACCCGCAAGCTCGTGCTCAAGGGTGTGGACGGCATCGTGTTCGTGGTGGACAGCCAGGTGCCCATGCTGGAGGCCTGCCGGGAGAGCTGGCTCAACCTCGACGAGAACATGCGGGAACTGGGGCTGAACCTGCAGGACATCCCCGTGGTCTTCCAGTGGAACAAGCGGGACTTGAAGCATGTGGTTCCCGTCGAGGAACTCGAACTGGCCTTCAACCCCCGGGGCGTCCCCAGCTTCCAGTCCGTCGCCTCGGATGGCACCGGCGTCTTCGAGACCCTGCGCGGCATCACCCGGCTCGCCCTGTCCCACATCAAGACCCATGTGCTCGGCGAATCGCCGGCGGCCCCCGGTCCCGCCGCCCCCAGCCCGACCGCCGCCAGTGCCCACCCGCCCTCCGAGGGCGGGGCCCTCACCTTGTCGGACCTGCCCTCGGTCACCGACCTGCTCGACATGGAAGGCTCGGTCCAGGCCTCGGGAGGCGCCCCTCTGCCGGATCTGGACGACGACACGGGCATCTTCATCGAGGCGCCCCACCTGCCGGAGCCGCCCCTGGAAGACGAGACCCTCTCCTTCCTCATGGAGGAGGGCGTAGGGCCCTTTGACGCCGAGGCGTTCTCGGCCTTCCAGGCCGAAGAGCCCCACCCGGACGAGCCGTCGCTCCAACCGGAGGCGCCGGCGCCCTGGGAACCCCCCGCTGCGGAGCCGCCCACGGCGTCCAAGTCGGCGGTGAAGGCCGATCCCCTGGCGGCCCTGACCTCCCTGAAACTGGAAGGCAAGCGCCCCGTGCCCCGGCCCAGGAGCGCGGATCCCAAGGACGCCATCAGCTCTCTGCTGGACGAGCTGACCCACGTCGGACGCCAGGGCGCGCCCTCCGTGCTGCGGCTCGAAGTGCCTGCCGGCCTGGAAGGCCAGGAGGTCGAGGTGGTCGTGCAGCTGCGCCACCAGGGGGTGGTGGTGGCCGAGGGGCAGATCCATCGCCCGGCCCCGGCCAAGGGCGGCACCGCCAAGCTCAGCGTCGAGCTGAAGCGGAGCTGAGGTGCGCAGCTTCCGCGGACTCTGTCTCCTGGCCCTGGCGGCGGCGCCGCTGCCGGCGGCTCTGCCAGCCTGGTGGACCGCGTTTCCCCGGGTGCCCGCCCTGGCCAGCCGCTTCCGCCAGGAAAGCGACAGCGCCGTGTTCGGCAAGATGGCCCGGGAAGGGAACCTGCTGCTGGCCCGGGGCGGGAAGCTGAAGGTGACCTACGATTCGGGGCTGACCGTGACGGCCGACGGCCGCCACCTCGTGCAGTACGATCCGGATACCCGCACTGCCCAGCAGGTGGAGCTGGCCCGGGCCGTGCGCGACTTCCCCCTGCTGGGGATCCTGCTGGATCCTTCGCGGATCGAGGCCCTCTACCGGGTCGAGGCGCTCGGGAATGATGCGGTGAAGCTGATTCCCAGGGCCCCCGATGTTCCCGCGCTCAAGGCCACCGGCCGAAAAGGCCTCCTCCACAGCCTCGAGTGGACCGATCCCACCGGCGCGCGCCAGCGGCTGGAGCTCCTGGATCCGAAGACGCCCGCCCCGCCGGGGCCTGCCGCTTTCAAGCCCCAGGTGCCCAAAGGTACGCGCTGGGCTACTCCGAACGGCTGAAGGCGTCGAACACTTCGGGCTGCGGGAAGCGGTCGCGGAGCCAGGCGTCGAGTTCCGGGACCGTGTCGAAGATGCGCTCCGCCCCGGCCTGTTCAAGCTCCGCGTGGTTGCCGTAGCCCCAGCCCACGCCGATGGCCTCCAAGCCGTGATCCCGGGCGGCCTCCATGTCCACGCCCCGGTCGCCGATGAACACCCCTCCAGGCCAGAGCGTGCCCTGCCGGACCAGGCCCGCCACGACTTCGGTCTTGGGTTGCCAGCGGCCCTTGAGGGTGCTGCCGAAGATGTCGTCGAAGATGAGGTTGAGGTCGAACTGGTAGGCGATGCGCCGGGCGAAAAGGCCGGGCTTGGCGGACACGATGTAGATGCGGTGCCCCTGGCGCTTGAGCCGGTGCAGCAGGTGGAAGACGCCCGGGTACAGCTCGTGCTCGAACACCCCGTCCTCCCGGTAGCGCTCCCAGTAGAAGTCCAGCGCCGCCTCCAGGCGCTCCGGATCCTCCAGACCCTCGAGGGTGGCGAGCGACTCGCGCATGCCGAACCCGATCCAGCTGCGGATCGTGGCCTCCTCCGGCAGGGCCAGCCCGAAGGTCTTGCAGGTCTTCCGGAGACAGTTCCGCACCCCCAGCAGGGGATCCACCAGGGTCCCGTCCAGGTCGAAGCAGACGAGGCCCGGGGCCTCCGGCGCGGCCATCTCCCGCTACTTCTTCTGCCGGTTGTAGGCCTCGATGGAGGACCGGACGAAGGCATGGGCTTCGTCCTTGCCACCCCAGCCGTCGCTCGACACGCTCTTGCGCTCAAGGTCCTTGTAGGTGAGGAAGAAGTGCTCCACTTCCAGGAGGAAGTGCGGGGGCAGATCGCTGCGGGAGGTCACGTGGGCGTAGGTGGGATCGTCCGTGGCGACGGCCAGGATCTTCGAGTCCAGTCCCTTGTCGTCCCGCATTCGCAGGAGGGCGATGGGCCTGGCGCGGATCACCACGCCGGGGTAGGTGGACCCGTTGATGAGCACGAGGACGTCCGCGGGATCCCCGTCCTCGGCCAGGGTGCCGGGGATGAAGCCGTACTCGGCGGGGTAGTGGAAGGGGGAGAACAGCACCCGGTCCACATGGACCAGACCCGTGTGGTGGTCGATCTCGTACTTGATGCGGGAGCCCGTGGGGATCTCGATGATGGCATTGACGATTTCGGGCGCCTGCTTGCCGGGATCAAGGTGGACCAGGGACATGGAGGCTCCGCAAAGGCCCCTATTTTCACACGCTTTGTGACCTTCGTCACGGAGTCATGTCGGCCGGCCCTGGAACCGCAGGAAGGCCTCGCGATCTTCGCCCCTGGGTTCGGCATCGATCACCCGCTGGAGGGCCTCCCGCGCTTCGGGGAGACCCTGGGCCGCCAGGGCACGTGCGGCCGATAGGCGGACGGCTTGCGGCTCGGTGGCCCCGAACAGGCCTTTCCGGCGCAGCAGCTCGGCCAGGACCGGCAGGCTCCGGGGCGAGGCGATGTGGCCCAACGTATCGATGGCCTGGACCCTGAGCCGCTCCTGGACGCGCTTGTCCTGGGCGAGCTCGGCGACGGGGGCGACGCTGCTTTCGGAGCGGAGCTGCCCCAGGGCGAAGAGGATCTCCTGGAGGGTCTCGGAATCCGTATCCTTCAGGCGGGCAAGCAGGTGCGGCTCCGCGGAGGGGCCGCCCAGCTTCCAGAGGGCCCGGACCGCGGTCCGGCGCACCCTGGGCTCTGGGTGACGGAGGAGGGGCGCGATGGCGGGCAGGCAGCCGGCGTCCCCCAGGTCGGCCAGCAGGGTCAGGGCGTTCCGCACCAGGAACCAGGCTGGCGAGGCCAGCGCTTCCAGCAGGGGCGGGATCGACAGCGGCCCGAGGCTGCGCAGCGCTTCCACCAGGCGGCCGCGACGGGTCCGGTCATCCTCCGCACCGAGGCGGGCCACCAGGTGGCGGGCCATGGGCGCCCCGAGGTATTCCAGATAGGGGTGCACTTCGGCGGCCAGCAGGTGCCGGTCCACGCCCAGGATGTGCGTGGCGGCGGCGTCCATCAGGTCGGGCCGGGTCAGCGCGGCGCGCAGCTGGCCCAGGGCCTCCATGCGCCAGGGCTGGGGCTCCCCGAGGAAGGTGCACAGCCCCTCGAGTTCCCGCAGGTCGGAGATGCCCTGGCTCAGCTCGCCCCGCAGGATCAGGGCGGCGAGCAGTGGATCCAGGGCCTCGGTGGTCCAGCGATGGACCGGTGGTTCGGGTTCCCACGCGAAGTGGGCGCGCAGGGCCTCGGCCAGGGGACCCTCGCCGCCCGGAGGCAGGCCCGGCTCCATGGCCCAGTTGGCCACTCCCGCCAGGGTCTGGGCCGCCTTGAGACGGTCCTGCATCCGGTCGTCCCGCAGGGCCTCCAGCAGGAGATCCTGCACCCGGAGGAAGGCGTCGAAGCGGCGGTGGTCCAGGAGCTCCCGGAGGAAGGCCAGGCGCTGGGCCAAGGTCAGTTCGAAGAGGTAGCCCTCCTCCAGAACCTTCACCAGCTTCGCCTCGAGGCTGAGGGCGTCCCAGTCCGTCAACCGGAGCAGGGCCTCGGCCTGGCTGGCGTCCAGGCCGGAGCGGCGGAGGTGGAGCACGAGGGTGTGGACCAGGGCGTCCCGGTCCGGCAGGGGGCGGAGGATCTGCTCGAGGGGGCTCTGGAGCTGCGGCCAGGTGGCGCCCAGGGCCAGGGCGGAGGCGACGGCCACCGAGAGGATCTCCCCCGCCAGGGACTTCACGCCCAGCGCCAGGCCGGCGGGGTGGTCCGGAAGGGTCGCCAGGCCTCCGAGCAGGCTCAGCTGCACATCCGGCTCCAGGCCCATGAGGACCTGCCGGAGGGTGCCGAGCTGGGCGGGCGAGGGCATGGTGTCCTGCAGGCCGAGCTCGTGCCCGAGGGGCCCGAGGCCGCCCAGGTCGGCGCCCTGGAAGCCCCGCAGGAAGCCGAGGCCGCGGCGCTCGCCGGGGCCCGGGGGGCCGGGATGACCGGACAAGGCCGCCAGAAGTGCATCGCGGATGGCCTTGACCAGAGGGTCCTGGGGCGGGGTCAGCAGGCTGGCGGGAGCGGCGTGGTCCGCCTGGTCCTCCCCGCCGGGCTGGACCGCCTGGTAGCGGACCTGGGACACCTTGATGTGCTTCACATCCGCAGCCTGGAGGATGAACTCGATGCCGCCGCGCTCCTCCAGGTTCTGGGGCTTGAGCGACAGGGCCTGGAGGAACGCGAGGCACTCGTCTTCCGTCACCCCGCGCTCGAAGACGAATCCGCTGACGTTCCGCTCGGACACCAGGCGGACCAGCGCCGCGACATGGGAATTGCGCCCGTCCTGGACGGCGCCGTCGGCGAAGGCCTTGCCACTGGTCACCACGAACTGGAGGTGGCTGCTCTCCGCCAGCCACTGCTCCAGGGCGCCATGGGCGGCGGCCACGGCGTCCTTCGCCCTCGGGTGGGCCGCGGTATACATCTGGAGGGCCTTGAGGGCCATGACCAGGGTCTGGGCGAGTCGCAGGAAATCGTTCATGCCGGAGTCGCCTTCATGGGGTCGGACCATTCCCGGCGCAGCTGGGCGTAGTGGGCCTCCAGGAAGGCCAGGCGCCGCTGCCCCTCCGCCCGGGCGATCTCGGTGTTGAAGCTGGCGGTGATGCCCCGGGCCAGGTCCAGCCAGGCCTCGCCGCGGCGCAGGATCTCCTCCGTGGTGATGGGCTGGAAGGCGCCGCTGATGCAGCCGAAGTGGATGAGGCTGGCCGCGCCGATCTTGCTGAGCTTGTCGCAGTCCCAGAGGCAGGCTGTCTCAAGGGGCTCCAGGCGCTTTGTGAGCTTCAGCCCCACGTGATGCTCGATGGCGTGGCGCACTGCGGGGATCTTCTCCGCCGGGAAGTCGGTGCCCGCCAGGATCTCCTCCACCTGGGCCGAGGCGTCCTGGGCGTGGGTGTCCTTGGCCTGGGGATCCTTCAGGCGCTTGGCCACGTCGTGCAGCCACGCCGCGCACTCGACCACCTCGGGGTCCGCGCCTGCCAGGGGGGCCAGCCAGCGGGCCAGGAGCACGGCGGCGTAGGTGTGCTCGAAGCGGTAGTTGAAGATGGGCTGGTACACCCCATCCACCTCGTGGCCGATGCCCCAGAACCGGATGGCGTCAGCGTCCGAAAAACGCCGCAGGGCCGATTCGCAGGCAGGTCGCCAGGGGGTGCCAGGGTTCATGCGTGGGCTTCCTGATGGGCATGGAGGGCGTCGAGGGTGGCGCTGATCTCCTGGCACATCACGCGGTCGGTCCAGGGCGCGCAGGCCGTGGCGAGGCGGTGGACCAGGGGCTGGAGGCCCTGGGCGGGAGCCAGCCCGATGATGCGGAGCCCTTCGAGGGCCATGCGGGCCTCGATGGCCAGCACCTGCTCAAGGGCGTCCACGGCGCGCAGCAGTTTCCGCGCGGCGATGGGTCCCATGCTCACGTGGTCCTCCTTGCCGGCGCTGGTGGGGATGGTGTCCACGCAGGCGGGATGGGCCAGGCCCTTCATTTCGCTCACCAGGGCCGCAGAGGTGACGTGGGCCATCATGAACCCGGATTCGAGGCCGCCGTTCTGGGTGAGGAAGGCCGGGAGGTCGCTGTAGGCGGGGTTCACCAGGCGCTCCTGCCGGCGCTCGGAGATGCTGGCCAGGTCGGCCGCCGCGATGGCGAGCACGTCACAGGCGAAGGCGGGATACTGGCCATGGAAGTTGCCACCGGAACGGGACTCCTGGGTGTCTGTAAAGATCATCGGATTATCCGTGGCACTGTTGAGTTCCCGCTCGAGGATGGCGCTGGCGAAATGGAGCGCATCGCGGGTGACGCCATGTACCTGGGGGATGCAGCGCAGGCTGTAGGCGTCCTGGACGCGGTGGCAGTCCTTGTGGCTTTCCGAGATCTCGCTCGAGGCACCCAGGATTCCTCGCATGCGCTCGGCCACCGCGATCTGGCCGGGGTGGGGCCGCGCAGCGTGGATGCGCGGGTCGAAGGCGGAGCGGGTGCCGCGCAGGGCCTCCAGGCTGAGGCCGGCGATCTCGTCCGCCAGCGCAGCCAGGCGGGTGAACTTCTCCGCCGCCAGGTTGCCGAGGGCCGTGATGAGCTGGGTCCCGTTGATGAGGGCGAGCCCCTCCTTGGCCTGGAGGGTCACGGGCTTCAGGTCCGCCTGGGCCAGGGCCTGGCGACCGGGAATGGGCCCTGCGGCGGACCATGCCAGTCCTTCGCCCACCAGGAGCAGGGCCATGTGGGCGAGGGGGGCCAGATCGCCGCTGGCGCCCACGCTGCCCTGGCTGGGCACGACGGGAACGATGTCGCGGTTCAGGCACTCCGCCAGCAGACGGATGGGCTCGGGCCGGATGCCACTGTGGCCCTTGAGCAGGCAATTGATGCGGGCGGCCATGAGGGCTCGGGTCTGATCCTTGGGCAGGGGGTCGCCCACACCGGCGGCGTGGCTCCGCACCAGGTTGAGCTGGAGCTGCTGGAGTTGATCGGGGGGGATCACCACCGTCGCGAACTGGCCGAAGCCGGTGTTGATGCCGTAGACCGTGCGGCCCTCGGCCACGATGCGGTCCACCACGGCCCGGTTCTCGGCCACGAGCGCGAGGGCGCCTTCGTCCAGAGCGACGCCTTCGCCGGCGGCGATGCGAGCGAGCAGGGGGGCGGTGAGGGACTGTCCATCGAGGCGGATCATGCAGGCACCTTGCGGGAGAGGGTGAGGGCGAGGAGGAAGGCCAGGCCCAGGGTCAGGCCGGCCACGGTGTACGAGGCCTGGCCGCCCCAGCGCGCAAAGGCGAAGGTGCCCACGGCGGGGCCGATGATGCGCCCCAGGCCGGTCATGGCGTTCAGCACGCCGAAGAGGCTGCCCTGGTCCTCCGGCGGGGTCAGCTGGCTGGCGAGGGCCGAGCCGGCGGTGTTGCTCATGCCGCTGCCCCAGGAGAGGGGGATGAACAGCAGCACGAAGGGCCACATCCAGGCGGCCATGGGCATGAGCGGCAGGGTGATGCCCAGGAGGAGCAACCCTGTGATGAGGGCCCACCGCTCGGGGATGCGCTTGGACACCACCCGGACGAGGCCGCCCTGGTAGATCACCATGAGGATGCCGATGCCGGCGAAGAGGTAGCCGACTTCGCGCTGGTGGAAGTCGAAGCGGGCATGGACCAGCAGGGCGAAGGTCCCTTCCATCATCGAGAAGCCGGCCATGGCCAGCAGGGACACGACCAGGAGCTGGGGCATGCCCGGTCGCTTGAAGGCCTTCACCAGGGCGTGGCCGCGGGTTTCGCGGGACCGGGCCTGTGCGGCCTTGTCGAGGGTTTCCGGGACCCACAGGGCCACCAGGAGGGAGGCGGCCAGGGAGAGGCCCGCCGCCACGAAGAAGGGCAGGTGCCAGCCGCGGGTCTGGAGGAGGTGGTGGCCGAAGGCGCTGCCACTGAGGATGCCGGCCATGGCCGGGCCCAGTACGAAGCCCAGGCCGAAGGCCGCGCCGATCATGCCCATGGCCTTGGAGCGCTCCTCCGGGGCCGAGCTGTCCGCCATGGCCGCCTGGGCCACGGAGATGTTGCCGCCGGTGATGCCATCCAGGATCCGGGCGGCGAGCATCCACTCGAAGCGGCTGGTGAGGGCCAGCATGAGGTAGCCGATCGCCGAGCCCACCAGACTCATCCACAGCACCGGCTTGCGGCCGATCTTGTCCGAGGTGCGGCCCAGGATGGGCGACGCGATGAACTGCATGAGGCTGAAGCTGAGGAAGCCCACCCCGGCCCAGAAGGCCCCCGGTGTGGTGCCGGTTCCGCCCAGGCCCAGAAGGTGGTTGACGCTCTCCATCCAGGCGCTCGGGTGATCCGCGATCTCCTTGGCGTAGAGGGGCAGGATGGGGATGACGATGCCGAAGCCCAGCAGGTCGACGAACACGGTGAGAAAGATGGCCAGTCTGGCGCGCTTGGAAGACGGCATGAGGTTCTCCAGCCGACCAGTTTAGCTTGGGATGCGTCTCAACTTCCCAGGGCTCTCTGGATCACGGTCTTCAGTTCTTTGAGCTGGTAGGGTTTCTGGAGGAAACCAGCCGGCCCGCCGTCTGGAAGGGTCTGGAGGGAATCCTGCTCCGTGAACCCGCTGCTGAGCACCACGGGGACGGCCGGGTCGAGGCTCCGCATGGCCCGGAAGGCCTCGCGGCCGTCCATGCGCGGCATGGTGAGGTCCATGATCACCAGCCTGAGTTCCTGCTGGTGCTCTCGGAACCGGTCCAGGCCCTCGAGGCCGTCCCGGGCGGCCACCACCCGGAAGCCGAGGGCCGCGAGGGCCAGCCCGGTGGCCTCGAGGATCTGGTCCTCATCGTCCACCAGCAGCACGAGCCCGTGGGAGGGCACCGGGCTGGGGACCGGTTCGTTCCGCAGCTCCTGGAAGATGGCTTCATCCAGGGCGGGGAAGCAGAGCCGGAAGCGGCTGCCCCGCCCGACCTGGCTGGTGATGTTCAGTCCGGCCCCGTGACCCCGGAGGATGCCCAGCATGGCCGAGAGGCCCAGACCGCGGCCGGTGGCCTTGGTGGTGAAGAAGGGATCGAAGATGCGCTCCATCACCTCGGCCGTCATGCCGCAGCCCGTGTCCTCCACCTCGAGGACCACATGGCGGCCCGGCTTGGGGGTCTCGAGGTGGTATTCGCGCCGGAGGGTGGAGGCGTCGAGATCCTGGAAGGAGGTGCTGAGGTGGATGGTGCCTTCCTGATCCCCGATGGCGTCGGAGGCATTGGTGACCAGGTTCATGACCACCTGCTGGAACTGGGCCCCGTCCGCCTGGATGGCTGGAAGGTCCGGCTCCAGGTCCAGCTGCAGGCGGATCTTCTTTGAGATGGTGACTTCCAGCAGGTGCGTGAGGTCCCGGACCACGGCATTGAGGTCGTGGGGCTTCACCTGGAAGTGGCCCCGTCCCGAATAGGCCAGCATCTGCTTGGTCAGCTCCGTGGCGCGCAGGACGGTGGCTTCCATGTTCGCGAGGTAGGGGCGGGCCGGCGAGGTGTCCTCGAGCTTGAGCTGGGCGAGGTTCAGGTTCCCCAGCACCACGGTGAGCAGGTTGTTGAAGTCATGGGCGATGCCGCCCGCCAGGACGCCGAGGCTCTCCAGCTTCTGGGACTGGCGGAGGGCCTCCTCCGCCGCTCGGCGGTCGGTGATGTCCGTGGCGATGCCGATGATGGATTCGATGCGGCCCTGATCGTCGAAGACCGGGGTGAGCAGGTTCTCGAAGACCCGGTCCCGGAAGCGGACGGTCTCGCGGGAGGGCTGCCCCTGCAGGGCCTGGCGGACCTGGGTCAGCACGAGCGGGTCCCATCCCCGGCCGTCGAACACGGAACGCCCCACGATCTCCCCCGGGCGCAGGCCGATCCGGGTGAGCCCCAACCCCTCGGACAAGGTGAAGCGACCCTCCCGGTCCAGCTGATAGATGATGGCCTGCGAATAGGCGAGGACAGTCCTGAGACGCCGCTCGGTGGAGCGCAGGGTCTGTTCGGCGATCTTGCGATCGGTGATGTCCCGGGTGATGGTGAGGAGGCAGGGGGCCCCATCCACCTCCATCACCTTCCCGGACATGAGGCCGGTGAGAACGCTGCCGTCCTTGCGGCGGAAACTGGCTTCCAGGCCGATGTATTCTCCGTGGTCCTGGATCAGCTGGACGGCCCGGGTCCGGTCCTCGGGGCTGGCCCAGAGCCCCAGTTCAAGGGCGGAACGCCCCAGGACCTCCTCCCGGGTCCACCCGGTGAGGCGGGTGAAGCCGTCGCTCACGTCCAGGTAGGTGCCGTCCGCCAGGCGGGTCAGGTTGATGGCGTCCGGTGTGGCGTGGAAGGCCCGGGAGAACTTGTCCTCGCTGCGCCGCAGGGCCGCCTCCACGGCCTTGCGCTCCGTGACGTCCCGGGTGATGGACAACATACAGGGCTGTCCGTCGACCTGGATGATGGTTCCGGAGAGGACCCCGGTCCGGAGGCTGCCGTCCTTCATCCGGAAGGAGGCCTCCAGATCGTTGAAGCTGCCCTCCCGCCGGATCAGGTCCAGGGCCCGGTCCCGGTCCGCCAGATCGGCCCAGATCCCCAGTTCGAGGGTGGTGCGCCCCAGGGCTTCAGCGCGGGTCCAGCCGCTCATGCGGCTGAAGGCCTCATTGACGTCCACGAGGGTCCCGTCCGGGCGGGTGAGGTTGATGGCGTCCGGGCTGGACTGGAAGACCTTCGAGAACTTCTCTTCGCTGAGCCGGAGGGCGTCCCCGGCGGTCCGGCGCTCGATGGCCATGGCCACCTGGCCCGACACGAAGACGAGCAGATCCCGCTCTTCGGGCGTGTAGTGCCGGTCGCCCTCGTAGATCTGGATGGCCAGGACGCCGAACACGCCCCGGGCTCCGATGAGCGGAACCCCCAGCCAGTCCAGGGTGTCCGTTCCGAGGGGCTCGACCTCGCCCGCCGCTTCCAGGCTGTGCAGGATCTCCCCATCCAGGAGCAGGGGGCGCTCCGTGCGGAGCACATATTCCGTCAATCCGAGGCGGAGGGTCCGGGGCGGCGGGACGGGGTCCGAGGCATCCACGAAGTAGGGGAAGGAGACCGTTCCCGACTCCCGGTCCCAGAGGGCGAAGTAGAGGTTCTCCGCCGGCATGAGATCGCGGACGATGGCGTGGACCCGGCCGTACAGCTCCTGGAGGTCCGTGGCTCCGAGGGCGGCCTGGGCGATGCGGTAGGTCGCGCTCAGGTAGTGACGCACCATCACCAGGGCCTCGGCCGGGTTCTCAGGTTCCCTGGGTGGATGCATGAATCCGTTATCGGGTCAGCACCCCCGTCCGCACAAGTACCGAATGAAATCAGGCCCAGCGGAACCGGCGGACCGCCAGGGCGAAGGCCGCGCAACCCCAGGCGGCCACGATGGCCAACCCCACCCCATGTCCCGCCAGGGTGCCCCCATCGTTGAACACGGCCCGCAGGGCCCGCAGGAACGGGGCCAGGGGCATCACGGCCACGGCGTGCTGGAGCCAGGCCGGCGCCGAATCCAGGGTGAAGTAGACGCCGCTGAGCATCATCAGCGGGAAGAACACCAGGTTCGAGATGGCGGCGTAGCCCTCGGAGGTCTCCGCGAAGCCGCTGAGGGCGAAGCCGAACGCCATGAAGCAGCCGGTGCCCAGGGTCATGATGAGCAGCAGGTCCAGGAAGGAGCCCTGGTTCTGGATGCCGAAGGCCAGGCGGCCCACCAGCAGCAGGATGCCGGCCTGGATCACGGTGACCGTGAGACGGTGCAGCACCTGGCCCAACAGGAAGATCCACTTGGGGAGGGGTGTCACGGCCAGGCGGCGGAACTTGCCCTTTTCCCGGTAGGACACGTTCACCATGCCCACGCTGAAGAGGCCCATGCTGACGAGGTTCAGGCCCAGCAGACCCGGCAGCAGGAAGGATGCGTAGTTGGTGGAGTGCTTGTGCCCGGGGCTCTCCACCTGGATGGGGATCCGCTGCGGTTCGGGCTCCCCGTTCAAGCGCGCCTGGGCTACCAGCCAGGCCTGGTTCACCAGCCCGGCGGTCGCTCCCGCCTGGGCCATGAGGTAGCTGTTCAGGCGGAGGCGGTAGCCCGTGCCCTCCGTTTCCAGCTGGGCCGCGGTCTCGCCCCGGGCCCAGCGGGCCTCGGCCTCGGCCTTCGGCAGGGTCTGGACCTTGAGCTGCAGGTCCGTCAGGGCCTGGTCCAGGGCCGTGTCCCGCGCACTGGGTACCGGGGCCTGCACCCGCACGAGGGAGAGCTTGGGACCGCCACCGTCCCGGAAGATCGTCCCGAATCCCATCAGGAGGATCACGGGGAAGGCGAAGGTCCAGAACATGGCCACGCGGTCGCGGCTGTAGAGCCGCCATTCCATCACGAACTGCCGCCAGAGCATCATCGTCACTCCCTCAGGCTGCGCCCGGTGCGGTGCAGGAACACATCCTCGAGGGTGGCCCGGCGGATGTGCACCTGCTGGAAGGGCACCGCCGCAGCCTCGGCGGCTTCCAGGAGCCGCGGGAGGAGCGCCTTGGGATCGGGCGTGGGGATCTCCCAGAGGTCCGCGCGGCACTCCACGGGCTGGTCCAGGCGTGCGGAGAAGGCGGCCGGATCCGGCGCCGCGCCGTCAAACGTCAGCTCCACCACGCTGGGGATGGCCAGCTCCGCGATGAGCGAGGCCGGGGTGCCGGTGGCGATGACCTTCCCGTGGTCCATGATGGCCAGCCGGTCGCAGAGGGCCTCCGCCTCGTCCATGTAGTGGGTGGTGAGCATGACGGTCCGGCCTTCGCTCTTCATGCGGCGCACCACGTCCCAGAGGCTGCGCCGGGCCTGGGGATCGAGACCCGTGGTGGGCTCATCGAGGAAGACCAGTTCGGGATCGTTGACCAGGGCCAACGCCAGGGCCAGCCGCTGCTGCTGCCCGCCGCTGAGGGTGATGTGGTAGGCGTCGGCCTTCTCCTGGAGCTGCACCAGGTCCAGCAGGTCCTCCGTGCTCCGCCGCTTCGGGTAGTAGCTGCCGTAGAGGTCGAGGGATTCCCGGGGCGTGATCTTGTTGAAGAGGCTCGTGCTCTGGAGCTGGACGCCGATTCGGGCGCGGATCTCCTGCCCCTGCTTCGCCCAGGTCAGGCCCAGGATCTCGATGTCGCCGCCGTCGGCCTCGGTCAGGCCCTCGATGATCTCCAGCGTGGTGGTCTTGCCAGCCCCGTTGGGCCCCAGCAGGCCGAAGACCTCGCCCCGGGCCACTTCCAGGTCCACCCCGTCCACGGCGACCACCTTGGGGAAGGCTTTGCGCAGGCCGCGGATGCGGAGGGCTGGATCGGACATGGATACCTCTGGAATGACCATCATGCCCGGGTTCGATCTCTGTGGGCACAGGGAGGTGCTCAGGACAGGTGCGCCAGGGGGATGAGGCCGAACCACAGCAGGTAGGTCAGGGCCAGGAGCATGAGGCCGTTGACCCGTTCGCAGGGAGCGCCCCGGCGCAGGTACTTCCGGATGGCCCGGGCCAGCAGGAACCCATGGGGGATGGCCAGGAAGACGGCCCATCCGCTGATTCCGCCGAAGAGCCCTACCTGCTGCCAGACCACACCGGACACGGCCGCCGCCACCGTGAAGCCCAGGGCGGCCCAGGCGGCGCCCCGGCGGCCCAGGAGGACTGCCAGCGTCTGCTTGGACACGGCCCGGTCGGCCTCGTGATCGGGCAGGGCCGACAGGGTGATGGCGGCAAGGGTGGCGAAGAAGAGGGGGACTCCGATGAGCCACGGGTAGGGGTCGTGCCACCCTCCAGACTGGAGGAGGCCGCCGCAGAGGATCGCCGCGAAGCTGTGCGTGAGACCCACATCGAGTTCGCCGAGGCCGCGGTAGCTGAATTTCAGAGGGGGTGCGGTGTAGCCCACCGCAAGGACCGCCAGGGCGAGCATGACCAGGGGGCCGGGCCCCCCAGCGCGGGGCAGGGCGACCAGGGCCGCCAGGGTCAGGCCCAGGAGCAGCGCGAGGCCGAGCATCACCCCCTGCACGCTGCTGGGGGCGAGTTCCGCCTCCACCAGCACCCGGCTGCCGCCATTGAAGGGGCCGGCGTTCCGGTTGAGGCGGTCGGTGCCCTGATCGAACCACTCGTTGCTGACCACGGTGAGCGCCTCCATCAGGAAGAGGCCCAGATAGCCCAACCAGTAGATCGGTGTCGAGAAGGTCCCGCCATGGCGCCAGGCCGCCAGCGCGCCGATGGTGTATGCCACCCATGCCATGGGGTAGAACTGCAGGCGGAGCAGCCGCAGCCAGGCACTGGTGCGGGCGCGGAGGCGATGGCGCCGAAGGCGGTCCGGAAGGCGGGAGGCTTCCGCCCGCGTCCGATCCAGCCACCGGGCCCGTGCCTCGGCCGTAGCGGGCTTCACGGGGCCGAAGGTGGAGATGAAGGTGGGCGCGACCCCGCAGAAACCCAGCGTGGCGCGTCGCATGGCCTGGTGGCCGGGTTGGCGGTAGACCAGCCGGTACACCCAGGGCGGCGTGTCCATGGTGACCAGCAGGTGCGCCGACCGGCCCTTCAGCAGCTTCGTCCAGGAGGCGGGATCTTCCTCGTCGGCCGCGAAGGCGAAGCCGGGGGTGAGCACGCGATCGAGGAAGCCCTTGAGCAGGGCGGGCAGGGTGCCCCACCAGGCGGGGTAGACGAAGACCAGGTGGTCGGCCCAGCGGATCAGCGCCTGGGCCTTGACCAGGTCCGGCTCCAGGGCCTGGTCCCGGGGCGAGGGCAGCCGCACGTGGGGATCGAAGGCCAGGTGTGCAAGGTCGAGGCGCGCGACCGCCAGACCCGCGGCCCGGGCGCTCTCGGCATAGGCCGAGGCCAGCGCGTCGCAGAAGCTGTCCACGCGGGGATGCCCCAGGATCACCAGGACCCGCGGGGACCGGCCTTCGGTGGGTGCCGCCATCTGCCCTCCATCCGGGTGGGACCGGGTCATCCTACTCCGGTGCCTCTGGGCGCTCAGGCCCGCCAGACGCCCCAGTCCGGCCGGTGGCTGGCGATCTGCGCGGCAGCTTCGTCCCGGGCCCGGGCGGTGGCATACCGGGCGGCCCAGCAGCTGCCGGAGCCGCAGAGCAGGGGGTCGCCGCCGGTGTCGCGCAGGGCGTCGCGCACCTCGGCCAGGGGGGGGCACACCCACAGGGCTGCGCCCGTGAGGTCGTTGCGCCAGGGCGGGGCCGCGCCTTCGGGCTGGGAGGCCAGGGCCTCGGGAAAGGGGTAGCCCACGTCCTGGAGGGCCCGGTACACGCTGGGCGTGCTCACGTGCAGGCCCGGGTGGACCAGCAGGATGGGTTCCAGGGGGACCGGCCGCAGCGGGAACACCCGCTCGCCGCGGCCCAGGCCCAGCACGGTCCCGCCCAGGAGGAACAGGGGCACATCGCTGCCCAGGCGGGCCGCCATGCCCAGCAGCTGGTCATCGCCCAGTGCCAGATCGAACATCCGGTTGCCCAGGCGCAGGGCGGCCGCCGCATCGCTGCTGCCGCCGCCGAGGCCCCCGCCATGGGGGATGCGCTTCTCCAGGCGCAGGGCCGCAGGCAGGGGACGCTTCGCTTCTGCCTCCAGCAGGCGCCAGGCCTTGATCACCAGGTTGGATCCGTCGGCCGTCAGTCCTTCACCCGTGGGGCCGCTGATGTCGAGCGTCAGCGCCGGAGCCGGCTCGCCCGTCAGCGTGTCCGTCAGGTCCGCCACTCCTTCCAGCACGGTGGTGACCAGCTCCAGCTCGTGGAACCCGTCCGCGCGCCGACCCAGGACGGCGAGGAAGCGGTTGAGCTTGGCGGGGGCCTGGATCGCGAGAGCCATGACTCCAAGGTAGCGCATCGCTCCGCTAGGCTGGTCGGATGGTCCTCTTCTTCCGCACCCTCTGGAAGTTCCTCACCCTCGGGTTCCGGCCGGCCCTGGACCCGATGGGCACCTCGATCCTGCGCTTCCGCGTGTGGCCCAACGACCTGGATGTGAACATCCACATGAACAACGGCCGTTTCCTCAGCATCATGGATCTGGGCCGCTTCGACCTCAGCTTCCGCACGAAGCTGGGCCGGGCCATGCTGCGGAACCGCTGGCAGCCCCTCGTGGGGGGCATCACCATGCGCTACCGCCGCAGCCTCGCCCCCTTCGAACCCTACGAGCTGCACACGCGGCTCCTGGGCTGGGACGAGAAGTGGGTCTTCCTGGAGCAGCGCTTCCTCAAGCGTGGCGGTGACCTGGCCGCTGTGGGCGTGGTGAAGGCCCTCTTCCGGGGGAAGGCCGGCAACGTCCCCATGGCCGAGGTGCTTCGCCTGATGGACTACGAAGGGCCCCAGCTCGAGGTGCCGGAAGCCATCCGGCGGTGGGCGAAGGGGTGAGTCGAAGACCGCGTCCGCGTCTTTCGTAGGCGCGCGGGTGGAGCCCCCGCGCCTAAGGACTGATAGCTGATGGCTGATGACTGACAGCCGATGACTACAGTCCGTCTTCCAGCTCGAATTCAGGATCCGGGATCGAGAGGATGTCCGGCCCATCCTTGGTGATGGCGATGTCGTGCTCGAACTGGGCAGAGAGCTGGCCGTCGCGGGTGCGCACGGTCCAGCCGTCGGCCTCCACCAGGCACCGGTGGCTGCCGAGGTTGAGGATGGGCTCGATGGTGATGGTCATGCCCGGCTCCATGCGGAAGCCGGTGCCCGGCCGCTGGTCGGCGAAGACCACCTGGGGATCCTCGTGGAGGTCCCGGCCCAGGCCGTGGCCGATGTACTCGCGCACCACGGAGTAGCCGCGCTCCTCGGCGAAGGTCTGCACGGCGGTGGCCATGTCGCCCAGGCGCTCGCCGGGGCGGCAGTGCTCGATGCCCACGAACATGGCCAACTGGGCCGTCTGGATGAGGCGCCGGGCCTCGTCGCTGATCTGGCCGACCCCCACGGTCAGGCAGGTGTCGCCGTGATAGCCGTCCAGCTTGGCGCCGCAGTCGATGGCGATGATGTCGCCCTCCTGGAGCACATATTTGGAGGGGATGCCGTGCACCACCTTGTCGTTCACGGAGGTGCAGAGGGTGGCGGGGAAGCCGTGGTAGCCCTTGAAGCTGGGCGAGGCGCCCTGCTGGCGGATGTAGGCCTCGGCCACGCGGTCGATCTCCAGGAGGCTCACGCCGGGCTTGGCGGCCCGGGCGGCCAGGCGCAGGGCGTTGGCGGCCACGCGACCGGCTTCGCGAAGCTTCTCGATCTCCTTGCGGCTCTTGTAGCGGATCTGTTCTCGGATCAGGACCATCTTGCCCTCGATCACCAGTCTAGCGGGTCGACGGTAGAATGTCGGGATGACGCGACCCTGGACGATCCTGGTGACGACAACCTTCCTCGCGGTGGGCCTGATGGCCTGCCGGGGCGTCCCCGCCCGTCCGGCCTCCGTCCCCCCCGAGGCCATGTGGTGCGCCGAGGCCAAGGACGGGCTCTTCCTCAAGGTCGGCGGCCACCAGAGCACGCTCTGGCAGCTGGAAGTCTGGGATCGCAAGGGCCGATCCCTGGGTTCCGGATCCTTCCGGTTGCGGGGCTTTGCCAAGGCCAGGATCGTCCCCGAGGAAGTCCTGGCCTGGGAGAATGGGGCCCTGCATCTGAAGGACGGCACCTGGCTGGTTCCGGAAAAGCCCTGATGCCCTACACCCGCGAGGAGAAGGACTGGCTGGAGCGCGAGTGGGCCTTCCGGGCCTGGGGTCGCGCCGGCCTGCTCAGCACCGACGACTACCGGCAGGTCCTGGCCTGGGAGGCCGGGGGCATCCCCATGGACCTGGTGGTGGCGGCCCTCAACGCCTTCTTCGATCGCCGCGAGAAGCGGGAGAAGCCGCGCACCTTCGTGGCCCTCAAGCACCTGGATCGCGATGTGGCCAAGGCCGTGAAGCTGCGCGAGGCCGTGGTCCGGGCCGGCCCCGAGCTGGATGCCGGCAAGGGCTGGGCCCAGGTGAAGGCGCCCCTGAAGGACGATCCGGCCGCGAAGGCCGCCTTCGAAGCGTGGCAGCGGCTGCGGGCCACGGCGCCCTCGCCGGAAGCCGCGGGCTACCTCGCGCATCACGACGGGGAGCGGGAGGCCCGCGCCGCCTTGTTGGGCCTGGCCGAGGCTGCCCTGGGCTCGGCCGTGGAGGCCCTGAAGTCCGACCTCCGCCAGCGGCTCGAAGCCTCCGAGATGAAGGAGGGGAGCCTCGTGTGGAAGCGAGCCTGGAACCACCACTGGGCCCGGCTCGTGGCCGCCGCCTGGAATCTGCCGCTGGAGGGCGCATGACCGTCGATCCCCGCTGGCTGCAGGAGCTGGAAGCGCCCACGGAGCAGTTCTTCGCGGCCTTCGCAAGCCAGCTGGCGGAGCCGGACGGGCTGCGTGACGGGCTCCGCGAGGCGGTGAAGACGCTGGTCCCCCGCATCGACTGGGAGGCCTACCTGCCTCATGTGCCGCACGGCATCCTCGGCCTGCGCGCGGTGCTGCGCCTGCAGCCCCTGCTGAGCGAGGCGGGCTTCCATCGCGCCCTGGCCACCCAGGTGCACATGGCCGCCCATGAAGGGCGCCGCTCGCCGCAGGTCCTGGCCCAGGTGGTGGCGGCGAAGGGCAGCGGCCAGTGGCGGAACCTGGAGGCCTTCGTCGAGTCCCGGCGGCCTGGTTTGGCCTACGCCGAAGCCCAGGGGTTCGACCTGCCCGGAGCAGTGGATTTCCAGCGTCTTCGCAGGCTCACGGAGCTCGACATGGCCACGGTCGGGCACAAGGCGGTGGTGTGCGACCACCTCGCTGACCTGCACGAGCGGTTGGAACGGCCCAAGGCCACGGGGCGGAAGCTCTTCGGCCTGGCGGCCTGGGTGGCGGCTTCGCCCGAGGACACCTTCTGGGCCCGCCGGGCCGCCAAGCGGCTGGGAGAGACGGGGGAAACCGTGCCTTGGACCCCGGCGGGGCTCGACCACTCGGCCTGGGAGCCCCAGGTGCGGGAGATCTGCGACCTGGGCCTGGTGGCCGTCCTGGACGGGTTCACTACCCGGCTGAAGGCGGGCCAGGGGAGCGGGGACCTGCTGGCGACCCTGGTGCTGGCCGCCTCCGAGAAGCAGCTGGATGCCCGCCGGGACCTGGAGGGCAAGACCGCCTGGACCTTCGTCTACCTGGCTAGTGTGGCCCGCGCCCGCGCCGCAGACCCCCGCATCTGGTGCCAGGCCGCGGCCCTGGTGAACCTCTTCCCCACGGACGAGCCCGAGGAGCGGGTGCAGGCCGCCAGGATCGGTGCGCCAGACGCCACGGCCCTGACGGAGGCGGTGCTGGATGTGGAGCCGGCCTTGGCCATGGCCCATGCCGGCGGGCTGGCGAGGTGCGGCCGCGCGGAGGCCGCCCTGGCTGCCCTGGCCGAGGCCGCGGCCCAGGACGACCCCACCTTCAACCACGCCCACCAGCTGTTCGCCGTGGCGGCGGCCGCGGACCTGTCGCCCGACCTGCCGCCTCCGGTGCAGGAGGCCATGCTGGTGGCCCTGGCCAAGAGCCTGGCCAACAGCCAGGGCAGCGGGGACCTGGGACGGCTGGCGGACCGGGCGCTGGCCGCGGCTCGGCCATGAGCCGGACCTTTGCCTTCCTCCGCGCCATCAATGTCGGTGGCCATACGGTCACCATGGAACGGCTGCGGGAGCTGTTCGCGGGCTTCGGGCTGCGGGGTGTGGAATCGTTCATCGCGAGTGGGAACCTCATCTTCGAAACGGGCCGGGAGACCGAGGCGGTCCTTTCCAGCCGCATCGAAGCGGGTTTGAAGGCGGCTCTGGGCTACGAGGTGGCGGTCCTGCTCCGCGGAGAGGCGGAATTGGCTGCCTTGGTGGCGGGGTGCCCCTTCCGCGAGGTCGAGGTGTCCGCCGCCAAGGCCTTGAACGTGGTCTTTCTCGCCGCGCCGCTCACAGAGGCCCAGGAAATGAAGCTCCAGGCCCTCACCACGGCGGTGGACGCCTTTCGAACGACCGGTCGCGAGGTGTGGTGGCTCTGTCAGGTGAAGCAGAGCGAATCCACCTTCTCCAATGCCGTCTTCGAGCGGGCCCTCGGCGTGCGGGGCACGATCCGCGGCTTCAGCACCTTGCAGCGGCTGGCGGCAAAGCACCTGAAGGCTTGACCCATCGGCCCCGGGCCATGGAACAATCGCGGATCCGAGGTCACGCATGGGCAAGAACCGGCTGGAAGCCTTCAGTGACGGCGTGCTCGCCATCATCATCACGATCATGGTGCTGGAGCTGAGGGCGCCCCGCGGCGACTCCTTCTCGGCCCTCAAGCCGCTTCTGCCGACCTTCGTGGGCTATGCGCTGAGCTTCATCTACATCGCCATCTACTGGAACAACCACCACCACATGCTCCACGCGGCCAGGAAGGTGAACGGGCCGATCCTGTGGGCCAACACGCACCTGCTGTTCTGGCTCTCCCTGGTGCCCTTCGCCACGGCCTGGATGGGCGGCAACCAGTTCGCGGCCCGACCGGTGGCCCTCTACGGGGTCGTCCTGCTCATGGCCGCGCTGGCCTATTACCTGCTGAGCCAGTGCCTCATCCACCACCATGGCCGCGGGTCGCTCCTGGAGGCCGCCGTCGGCGCGGACTTCAAGGGGAAGGTCTCCATCGGGATCTACGCCTCGGCCATCTGCCTGTCCTTCGCCAATCGCTGGGCCGGCTTTGCGCTCTATTGGGTGGTGGCTCTCATCTGGCTGGTGCCGGATCGGCGCATCGAGCGGATTCTGGCCCACCAGGACTCCGGGGACGGCGGCTCCCGGCCCTGAAGGGACGCGGAACCCGGCTCAGAACCGCCAGGTGAGGCCCGCCGCGAACGAGGCGTCGTCGGTGTTCTCGTGGTGGGTGATGTTGTTCACGTAGCGGAAGGTCACCGTGGTGCGGGCGCTCAGGTAGACGTGGACGCCCAGGTCGTGCTGCAGGCTGTTGTCATGCAGCTTGGCGAAGGGCTGGGGCGTGCTGAAGCCGCTCAGGAAGTAGAGCTGCACGAAGGGCTGGACCCGTCGGTTCCGGCGGCCCTGCCAGGTCAGGTGGGCCCCCAGGTCCGAGGTGTAGTCCAGCTGGTTGTAGGCGGCGTTGCCGCGGCCCCGGTGGGTGTAGGCGGCCCCGGCGTAGATCACCTGGGTAGGCGTCGCCTGCCACCAGCCGCTGAGCCCGCCTTCGACGTCCCAGCCCGACTGGAACGAGTTGTAGGTGCGGGCCAGGGGCGGCTTCACGGTGAAGGTGGCGCTGAGGCCCGTGGACGCGTTCTGGTGGATGAGGTGGACCACGCCGAACAGGGGGTCCTGGACGCGGGTGGGCTGGGCGCCGACCCGCACGAAATCCAGCTGTCCGTACCGGATGGTGGCCACCACGGCCTGGTTGCGGGCCACCTCGGTGCGGCCCCACTGTTCAAAGCCGAAGGTCTTGTGGAAGGCTTCGATGGGGGCGTCCAGGTCGCCGCCGCCATGGCGCTCCACGGGCAGCTCCACCCAGACGTCCGTGCGGTCCGTGAGGCCGCGGCGCACCTGGAGGGTGGTCCGGGCGATCTCCTCGTCGAAGTAGAAGACGAAGGGGGCGGTGGGGTACTCGGCGGCCAGGGCCTCCAGCGAGGCGCGGTCCATGCGGTGCCGCCCCTGGAACCAGGCGGGCGGATGATCCTTGATGAGGTCGGAGAACTCGAAGACGTTGGCCCGGACGTGGGTGAGGGAGACCTGCCACCGCCCCTCGCCGATGGGGCGGGGCGCCTGGGGCTGGTAGGTCATGGGGGCCTGGAGCAGGGTGAACATGTTCCGGGTGGGCAGGGGGCCCAGCTCCGGGTAGGGCTCGTCCTGGGCCTGGAGGGACAGGCCAAGGGCCAGCGCGAGGATGGCGCGCATGGGGGTGCTCCTTGGTGAAGGCGGGTCGATGACCCTTTCCCGCCCGGCGGGGGTGCCGCTGGCGATGGGTGGTGGGGGGCCGGAGTCGTCCGGGCCGTGCTTTCTTTAGGGAAGCCTATTTCCCTACGAAAGCAATATTGAGATTTTAGCTTCCCCTTGTCAAGCAGCTTTCTTGGAGATAGTTTTAAAGGGCCCCCTCGGGCCCATGGACCGCCCCATGAACCTCCCTGAATCACCGAGCTGCCGCTGCTTCCGCATGGCCATCGACCTGCTGGGCAAGCCCTGGACCGGCCAGATCCTGTGGATCCTCCAGGAGGGCCCCCTGCGGTTCAACGAACTGGCCACCAGGGTCCAGGGCATCGGCGAGAAGGTCCTTTCCGCCCGCTTGAAGGAGCTGGAGTGCCAGGGCCTGCTGGTGCGCCGCGTCCTGCCCACCACGCCCGTGCGGGTGGAGTACGAGCTCACCTGCAAGGGGCAGGGCTTCCGCCAGGTGGTGGAGGCCGTCACCCAGTGGGGGACCCAGCTCGCAGACCCTGAGGCTCAGGCCCGGTAGTTCGGCATCACGGCGCCCTTGGCCCATTCGAAGATGAGGCTGGTCTGGATGTGGGCCACTTCCGTCCGGGTGGTGAAGGCGTCCAGGGCCAGGTCGCGCAGGTGATGCGCGTCCCGCACGGCCACATGCACCTGGAAATCATGGGTGCCCGCGACGTGGAAGACCGACAGCACCTCGGGCAGCCCCAGGGCGTGCTTCCAGAAGGCCTTCACCTGGGCGCGGCTATGCTGGCGCAGCTGGACGGCGATGAGCGCTTGGAGGCCCACGCCCAGGGCCTGGGGGTCCACTTCCGCATGGGCCCCCCGCAGCACGCCCTCGGAACGCAGCCGCTGCACACGTGCCAGGCAGGAGGACGGCGCCAGACCCACGGCGGCGGCGAGTTCCTTGTTGGATAGCCGTGCATCCTTCTGCAAAAGGTTCAAAATGTCGCAATCAATTCGGTCAAGATCCATGAATGTCATTGTTTCACGAAATAAATTCGGGGGATCGACGAATTTTTGAAACCTACATTGGAGACAGGAGCATCCCCATGTCCAAGCCCCTCCCCTCCACGTCGATCGAAACCCAGGCCGTCCACGCGGGTCGCGAGGTGCTGCACGAACAGGGCATCCATGCCATGCCCATCGACCTGAGCAGCACCTATCCCCTGCACGACCTGGACGAGGGCGGGCGCAGCCTGGAGGCCATGGCCATGGGCGGGCTGCCCATCGGGAGCCCGGTCTATTCCCGCCTCTACAATCCGACCACCGCCCGCTATGAGCAGGCCTTGGCCCAGTTGGAAGGCGCCGAGGAGGCGGTCGCCTTCGGTTCCGGCATGGCGGCGGTGACCGCCTGCCTCATGGCGGCCAAGCAGCGCGGCGGCCATGTGGTGGCCGTGCGTCCCCTCTACGGCGGCACGGACCACCTGCTGGCCTCCGGGATGCTGGGCCTCGAGGTGACCTGGGCCGAGGCCGACGGCATCGCCGCCGCCCTCCGTCCCGATACGGCCATGGTCATCGTGGAGACACCCGCCAATCCGACCCTGGCGATGGTGGACCTGGATGAGGTGGTGCGCCAGGCCGGCAAGGTGCCCGTGCTGGTGGACAACACCTTCGCCACGCCCATCCTCCAGAACCCCATCCGTCAGGGCGTGACCCTGGTCCTCCACAGCGCCACCAAGTTCCTGGGTGGGCACGGCGACGTGCTGGCGGGCATCGTGGCCACCAACGACGACTGGGCCACGGAGCTGCGCAAGGTCCGCGTCATCACCGGCAACGTGCTGCATCCCCTGGCGGCCTACCTGCTGCATCGCGGTCTGCCCACGCTGCCTCTGCGCGTGCGGGCCCAGCAGGCGGGCGCCCAGGTCATCGCCGAGCGCCTGGCCAAGCATCCCGCCGTCTCCGCCGTCCACTTCCCGGGCCTGCCCGGTCAGGACCCCAAGGGCCTCCTGGGCCGTCAGATGAAGGGCCCCGGCTCCCTCATGGCCTTCGAGCTGAAGGGCGGTTTCGAGGCCGCCGCCGTGGTCATGGCCGAGGTGAAGCTCATGACGCCGGCCGTCTCGCTCGGCAGCGTGGATACGCTCATCCAGCATCCGGCGGCCCTCACCCACCGCGTGGTGGAGGCCGAGGCCCGGGAGCACTCCGGCATCTCCCAGTCCCTCATGCGGCTGTCCGTGGGCCTGGAGAGCCCTGAGGATCTGTGGGCGGATCTCGAGCAGGCCCTGGCCAAGGCCATGGCGCGCCAGGCCGTGGGCTCCGCCCACTGACCGCGCAGGCCCACAGGGAGCGGATTGACCAGGGTCGTATGCTGGGGTGTCCCCACCTCGGAGCGATCCATGGCTTCGCACGACAGCCTGATCCATCTCCACTGCGGTGACGCTTCCGCGGTGGTGCACCGGCGCTCGGGCCTGCCCGGTTCGGTGCGTGTCTGCCGGGATTCCCCGGCCGTGGGTCCGTGGACGCCGGATGCCTCCCAGCTCCCGGGCCTGAGGGCGGCCTGGTGGGGCCTGCCGGTGGAGGAGGCCCCGGCGCCGCTGGTCCTGGAGGACCTGGGCGGGGTCGCGGAGCCCGTCCTGTGGTTCGGGCCGGATCCCTGGGAGCAGGCCTGCCTCCTCTGGATCCTGGCGGCCCTGCCGGAGGGGACCCTTTCCGACCTGGTGCCGCTGGACCACAGCGTGGCGCAGCTCGCGCCCGCCACCCTGCCGAGCCTCTTCGCCGGGCGCATCCTGCTGGAGGAGGACACCCTGGCGCAGGCCCGGAGCCTTTGGGGGGGCTTCCTCGAGGGGGGCTGGCGCCCCCTGGCGGGCTGCGGCATTCCGGCCTTGCCGTGGCTGGCCCGGGCCCTGGCCAGGCTCGCCGAGGACCATCCGGTGGATGGGCCCGGCCGGACGCACAGGCAGATCCGGGGGCTGGTCGAACAGGGCGTGCATGGGCTGCCGGCCCTCATGGAGGCGCTCCGGAGGCTGGAGGATCCCCGTCACGGGGTCTGGTACGGCGACCGCTTCGTGACGAAGATGGTGGAGTCGATGGAGGCGCGGCTAGGCTGAAACAGCAGCCATGACCCTTGCGCCCCTCCCCCTCTCCTCCAAGGTGACGGTCCTCCGGGGCCTGGGCCCCGCGCGGGCCTCCGCCTTGCAGGAGGCCGGTATCGACAGTCTGCGCGATCTGCTGTGGAGCCTGCCCTATCGCTTCGTGGACCGCGGCAGCCTGCGGTCCCTGGGCAGCCTCGATCTGCGGGGGTTCGAGCCGGTCGACTCCGGCCTCGTGACGGTGCTGGGCACCCTGCGCGACCTGCGGCAGAGCACCACCCGCGTGCAGCGGATGGCGCTCACGGAGGCCCTCCTGGAGGACGGCACGGGCACCTTGCGCCTCATCTGGTTCAACCAGCCCTACCTGGCCCGCGCCCTCAAGGTGGGCGACCGCCTGCTCGTGTTCGGCAACCTGTCCGTGGGCCGGCACGGGCTGGAGATGCGGGGGCCGCAGGTCGAGGTGATGGGCCGCGGCGAGGATATCGGCTGGGTCCGTCGCTTCCTCCCTCTCTACCGCAAGCTGGGCCCCCTCACCGGCCGGGTGCGACAGAAGCTGGTGCAGGAGGCCCTGGGCCGGGTCCATGTGGGGGAGGAGTGGCTGCCCCTGGACCTGGGGAAGGATCTGCCGGACACCCTGACGGCCTTCCGGTTGCTGCATGACCCGCCCGACGACAGCGACCCGGCCCTGCTGGAGGCGGGAACCTCGCCCGCGCACCAGCGGCTGGCGGCGGAGGAACTGTTCGCGTTCTCCCTCGGAGTCGCCCTGCGGCGGGCCGGGCGCCTGAAGCGCCGGGGCCTGGTGGTGCCCACCTCGCCGGAGCTGCGCGAACGTCTGAGGTCGTTCCTGCCCTTCCACCTGACGGGCGCCCAGCGCCGCGCCTTCAAGGACATCGTGGGCGACCTCACCTCGGGCCGCGTGATGAACCGCCTGCTCCAGGGCGATGTGGGGAGCGGCAAGACGCTCGTCGCCCTGCTCGCCCTGGCCATGGTGGCGGAGACGGGCGGGCAGGGGGCCCTGCTGGTGCCCACGGAGGTGCTGGCCCGCCAGCATGCCGCCAGCTTCCGCCGCTACCTGGGGGAGCACGCCGAGGGCATGCAGCTGCTGCTGGGCGGGATGAAGGCCGCGGAGAAGCGGGCGGCCCTCGCCCGCATCGCCAGCGGTGAGGCCCGCTATGTGGTGGGCACCCACGCGCTGTTCCAGGAATCGGTCGCATTCCACCAGCTCCGGCTGGTGGTGGTGGACGAGCAGCACCGCTTTGGGGTGAAGCAGCGCGAGGCGCTGAAGGAGAAGGGCGGCGATCCCCACTGGCTGGTGATGAGCGCCACTCCCATCCCGCGCTCACTGGCCCTGGCGGTCTTCGGCGACCTCGACCAGAGTGTGCTGGATGAACTCCCCCCTGGGCGGCAGCCCATCACCACGAAGCTGCACAAGCCGGAGTTCGCGGAACGGGCCTGGGAGCAGATGCGCCGGGAGCTGGCCGAGGGCCGCCAGGCCTTCGTGGTGAGCCCCAGCATCGATCCGTCGGACGAAGGCAAGGTGCAGCTCCGGGACATCCAGGCCATGGAGGCGCTGCTGCGGGGGATCTTCCCGGACGAGGGCATCGAGGTGGTCCACGGCCGCCTCAAGGCCGACGAGCTGGCCGCCCGCATGGGGCGCTTCGTGTCGGGGGAGGCGCGCATCCTGCTGGCCACCACGGTCATCGAGGTGGGCGTGGACGTACCCAACGCCACGGTGATGGTGGTGGACCACGCAGAGCGGTTCGGCCTCAGCCAGCTCCACCAGCTGCGGGGGCGCGTGGGGCGTGGCGCGCACCGCAGCCACTTCCTCATGATCAGCGGCTCCGAGACGGAGCGTCTGCAGACGCTGGTCGACACCCAGGATGGCTTCCGCATCGCCCAGCGGGACCTGGAGTTGCGCGGCCCTGGGGAATTCTTCGGTGTGCGGCAGGCTGGCCTGCCCCAGTTCCAGGTGGCCGATCTGGTGCGCGACCGCCGCCTCCTGGCCCGCTGCCGTGAGGCCGCGGATCGCGCCCTGGCCCATGGCCTCAGCGAGGCCCAGGCCGCCTGGCTGAAGCGCGAGCAGGTGAGGCTGAAGCTGGCGGACGTGAGCTGACCGTCCGGCCTCAGCCAGATCCGGTACGGCCGACCCGTCCACATGAGCCGGGGCGCCCTGCGCTCAATCTCCGGCCCGATCCGGGTGGAGGTTCGGGCTACCCGGGCCTATCTCATCAGGTGCTGGGAGATGCGGGCCCGCAGCACCTCGGGCACCAGGTCCGCGAGGTTGCCGCCCATGCTGCCGATCTCACGGACGAAGCGGCTGCTGACGGCGCTGTACTTCTCCTTGGGCATGAGGAAGACCGTCTCCAGCTCCGGAGCCAGCTTGCGGTTCATGAGGGCCATCTGGAACTCGTACTCGAAGTCGCTGAAGGCCCGCACGCCCCGGATGATGAACTGCGCATTCTGCGCCTTGGCGAAGTCCACCAGGAGCCCATGGAAGGTGGTCACCTCCACCTGGGGCAGGGAGGCGGTCAGCTCCTTGAGCATGGCCACGCGCTCGTCCACGCTGAAGGCGGGGGTCTTCGTCGGGTTGTGGAGGACGGCCACCACGAGCCGGTCCACGAGCTTGGAGGCCCGCTGGATGAGGTCCCAGTGCCCGAGGGTCACAGGATCGAATGAGCCGGGATAGATGGCCGACCGCACGGGCACTCCGAAGGATGGTGAAACAGCCTAGCGCAACCCTGCCGGCTTCCGGGTCAAAGGTGTCTCCGATTCTCAGGGTTTGAGGATCCAGGTCCGGAACCGGCCCGTCCCTTCGGCTTCGCACCAGCAGGGGGTGCCCTCCTGGCGGAACTGGTCCAGCAGGGGCTCGGGGCGGAAGGGACTCAGGAGCTGAAGGGCCTCGCCGGGGGCCAGGGTCGCCAGGACGCGGCGGACGCGGGCCAGGGGATGGTCTCCGGTCGCCAGGAGGGCATCCGCATCCAGGGTGGACCGCACCGAGCTGGGCCGCGCCCAGTCCGGTCGGGGCCCGGCCACCGGAGCAGGCCCGGGGGCGGTGGGGACCTCCCCCGCCTCGCCCGCGAGTTCGCGGAGGAAGCGCACCAGCTCCGCCGTGGGGAGGCCCGCCATGCGAGCCGCGTGCTCCACCGTGGCCAGCTTCGCGACCGTGCGGCGGAGGATGGGGTTGCGGAGCCTGGCGAATTCGGGAACGCGGGCGATGAGGGCCTCCTGCTGGTCCGGGTGGGCCGCCAGGAAGTCGCCGATCTTGGTTTCGGGGGTGATGGCCATGGGCGCCTCAGGCTTCGTCGTACTGGAGCAGGCGGCGGTCACCTTCGAGGGCGCGGAGGCGGGTGAGGTCCTGGGTGACCTCCAGGGTGCCCAGGTAGGCACCGGCCTCGTCGCGCACGGCGAAGTAGCGGATGTGGACGAACTTCCCCTGCATCTGGATCCAGAACTCCGCCACGGTCTGGCGGCCGGACTTGAAGTCGTTGAGGATGCGCTCCACCACGTCCACGCTCTTGGGCGGGTGGCAGTGCTTCACCTCCCGGCCCAGGATGGTGCGGCTCCGGGCGAAGACCCGGTCGGGGCCCTCGCTGAAGAAGGCCACGCGGTCGTCCGCGTCCACGAAGGTGATGTCCACGGGCAGCGAGGAGAAGATGCCGATGAGCTGCCGGACGCTGAGGGCGCCGCTGGGGAAGGCCACGGCCGAGGCATCGGGCAGGCGGACGGGATCCTCGGGCAGGGCGGCCACGGGGGGCGCGTAACCCGCGGCGGGCTCCACCAGGCACCAGCCATAGCGCGGGCTGTCCCGCCAGACCTCGCCCCACTCCTCCTCGGTGAACAGACCCAGGCACATGGGCAGGAGGATGGTCTCCTCCTTGTAGACCATGGACTCCAGCGCCGCCAGGGCCGGGCGCAGCACCGTGGGGACGAGGATCTTCAGCTCGGCGCCACTGAGGCTCTCCTCCCGCAGCACCTCGATGGCCCCCTTGAGCAGCTCGCGCACCTCATCGTCCTTGGCCCACATGACCTTGGAGGGTCCCGTGTTGCCGTGGCGCTCCAGGATGGAGAACACCAGGTGCTCCTTGCGCTGGTAGTGCTTGTCCACGTCCATGAGGGCGTTGAAGGCCCCCAGCACGGCCAGGCGCTCATCGGCGGGATAGGACTGGTCCGGGACGGACTCCAGGGTCTCCACCCGCTCCCGGGCGGTGCCGATGGCGGCTTCCAGGGCCCGGTTCTCCCGACGGAAGGTGTCTACGGGATGGCCGGCGGGCAGCTCCCGGGCCTTGGGCTGGGCCACGGTGTCCTGGAGCACCTCCGCGTGGAGGTCGCACATGGACTTCACCTCTTCCGGAGTCATGCCATCCGCCATGAGCGACTGCTCCATGGCCGCGATCTCGGTGGCGTCCACCTCGCCCACCAGCTGGGCCAGCCGGCCCCGCACCTGCTCGGGGGCCTCGCCCCGGTGCAGGTGCAGGATGACCTCCTTGAGGGTGGCGATCCGGTGGTCCCGGTTGTTGAGGAGTTCGCTCATGGGTTCCATCTCCGGAGGGGAAATTATCATAGTAAAAGAATCAACTATTCCTAAATGTGATCTCCGTCGCTCCCGGCGCGGGTTCCAGGCCGGAGGGGCCCCGGCCCCGGGTGCTAGAGTAGGGATATGAGCGACAAACTGAGCGTCGGCCTTCTCTTCGGTGGGGAATCTCCCGAGCACGAAGTCTCCATCGTCACGGCGCGGGCCATCGCCGAGCACCTGGATCCGGAGCGCTTCCAGGTGCAGCCCATGGGCATCGCCCGGAACGGCGTGTGGGTCCTTCTCACCACCCCGGTCGGCGACCCCCTGGCCCGCCTGGCCGCCGGCGAGCTGCCGGAGCGCAGCGACCATCCCTTCCTGCCTCTGGAGAAGGGGGCCGAGGACACCCCGCTGCCGGACCTCTTCTTCAACGCCCTGCACGGGGCCGGCGGCGAGGACGGCCAGATCCAGGGCTATCTCGAGATGCTGCACCGACCCTACACGGGCGCGGGACTGCTGGCCATGGCCGCCGGCATGGACAAGTGGATCACCAAGCGCCTTTGGGAATCCGAGGGCCTCCCCGTGGTGCCCTATGTGGGCCTGACCGAGGAACGCTGGCGTCGCGAGCAGCCTGTCTGCCTGGCGGAATGCGCCAAGCTGGGCCGGCCCCTCTTCGTGAAGCCGGCGAACCTGGGCAGCAGCATCGGCGTGGAGAAGGTGAAGCGGGCCGAGGATCTGCCTGCGGCCCTGGAGCGGGCCTTCACCTTCGACCGGCGGGTGCTGGTGGAGCAAGGGCTGGATGTCCGCGAGATCGAGGTGGCGGTGCTGGGTGGTGACGAGCCCCTGGTGTCGAAGCCGGGTGAAGTCATCGTGGCTGACGAGTTCTACACCTTCGAGGACAAGTACCTCCACGGCAAGAGCCGCACGGAGATCCCCGCGAACATCCCCGAGGAGCTGGCCGACTTGGTGCGCAAGCTCGCCGCCAAGGCTTTCGCGGCTTCGGATGGCTACGGCATGGCCCGGGTGGATTTCTTCCTGGAGCGGCTCACGGGGCGGGTGTTCCTCAATGAGCTGAACTTCATCCCCGGCTTCACCAGCATTTCCATGTATCCCAAGATGATGGTCGCCAGCGGGATCCCCTATGCCGAGCTGCTGACCCGGCTCATCGACCTGGCCCTGGCCCGGCATGCCCAGACCGCCGCCAAGCAGAAGGGCTTCCAGTCCGGTACCGACTGGTTCCGCGGCGCCCAGGGGTAGGGTCGCCCCCGGGGGCCGGGGCCGACCGCGCCTCCGTCGATGGCTGATAGCTGACAGCTGACAGCTCATTTCCACGTAGACTGTCCCCATGCACGCCCGTACCTGGCTCTCGGTGTTCTCCTTCCCTCTCGTCGCTGCCTTCACCCTGCCGGTGATCCAGCAGGGCGAGCAGGCCAAGGCCCAGCCCAAACCGGGCGTCAAGACTCCGCCCCAGGATCCCCTGGCCGGCCTTTCCGACATCCAGGATGTGCTGGCCCTGGTGCAGCAGAACTATGTGGATCCCCCCGACATGGAGAAGGTCGTGTCCGGCGGCGTCCAGGCCGTGCTGGAGCGCTCCCATCCCATGAACGCCTACCTGTCGGCGGAGGATCTGCGGCTGCCGGACCCCGGGCCCGCCGAGGCCGGCCTGGTGGTGGTGAAGCGGGGCAGCCTCTACGCCACGGTGCTGGCGGTGACGCCCGGTGGCCCTGCCGCCAAGGCGGGCATCCAGCCGGGCGACGTGATCCGCAAAGTGGACGGGGATTCGGTCGGCCTGCTCAGTTCCTGGGCTCTGGAACGCCGCCTCCGCGGACCTGAAGGAGCGACGCTGGACCTCTATCGCTACAACGCCACGGGGGACCTCACCAAGACCAGCCTGCAGCTGCAGCGGCTGCCGAAGGCCCCCGTGACCGTCAAGCCGGGTGCGGGCGCCCTGCTGGTGTCCCTGCCGGACTTGAACCCCGGGCGCGCCGAGGAGCTGAAGAAGGCGCTGGCTGCGGTGGACCACGGCCAGACCCTGGTGCTGGACCTGCGCCAGTGCGTGAAGGGCGCCGCCGAGGAGGCCGCCGCCGTGGCGGGATTGCTGGGTGCCAAGGGCTCCCTCGGCACCCTGCAGGAAGCCGGGAAACCCGATCGGGACATCGCCGTGGCCGGCACGGGCACGCCCTTCGCCCGCCTGGCGCTCCTGGTGGGACATTCGACCCTGGGCCTTCCCGAAGTGCTGGCCTCCTGCCTGAAGAAGGGCGGCGCCCGGACCCTGGGCGAGAAGACCCCGGGCCTGGGTGTGGAGCGGAGCCGGTTCCTCCTGAAGCAGGGCGGGGCCGTGGAGCTGGTGTCCCGCCGCTGGATGGGCCTCGGCGGCGAGAAACTCGACCGTCAGGGCGTGGCGCCGGACCAGGTGCTGAAGCTGGCGGACTCGGACGATGTCCTGGCCAAGGTGCTGACGGCCCTCCAGACACCCGCGCCCGCGCCGGCCCCCGTGCAGAAGGCCTCCTAGCTTGGCCCGAGGCAAGGGTAAACGCACCTCCACCCTGGCCCTGCTGGGCTGGGCCACCTTCACCCTCCTCCTGGGGCTGGGCGCCGGCCTGATGCTGGGCCAGCAGGGCTGCGACCGGCGCCAGGCCCCCGCCAAGCGGGAGGCGCCCAGCCCCGAACCCCGAAAACCCGAGAAGAAGTCCGCGGAGCCGAAGGCGAAGCCAGGCTCTGAGGTTGCCAAGCCTCAGAGCGAAGAACCGGTGCGCCCGCTGCCCCGACTCGCCCTGGTCATCGACGACCTCGGCTACATGCAGCCGGAGCTGGTGACACGCCTGTGCAGCCTGCCCGTGCCCTTCAGCGTGGCGGTGCTGCCCTACCAGGAGTTCACGCGGGACAGCGCGGACATCGCGTACCGTCTGGGCAAGGAGGTCATGCTGCACCTGCCCATGGAGCCCATCGGCTACCCGGGGCCGGGTCGTGATCCGGGCCCCAACGCCATCCTCTACAACCTGCCGGAGCCCGAGGTTCGCCGCCGCGTGCGGATGGCCCTGGACGGCATCCCCCACCGCGTGGGGGTGAACAACCACATGGGCAGCCGCATCACCCCCGACCGCCTGCGCATGGGGTGGGTGCTCCAGGAGCTCAAGGCCCGCAAGCTCTTCTTCGTGGACAGCCGGACGGAGAAGGACAGCGTGGCCTATGACGTCGCAGAACAGCTCGGCATCCCGGCCGTGCAGCGGAAGGTCTTCCTGGACGACGACAAGGCCTTCCCCGAGATGGAGAAGCAGTGGGACCGCGCCCTCAAGCTCGCGGAGAAGGATGGTTCGGTGCTCATCATTGGGCACATCTACCCCGAGACCGTGGAGGCCCTGGAGAAGCTGGTGCCCCGCAGCAAGGGGCTGGTGCGCTTCGTGAAGGCGGGTGACCTGGCGAAGTGATACGCTGTCCCCGGCGATGGCGTCCGCCCCATAACCGCCTGGATGGCTGATGACGCCTGTGGATCCTGGAGGACACAGGCATGGCTTTCTATTCGTTTCTGGCGGTGGGCGTCGGTGCGGCCCTGGGCGCGTGGCTGCGCTGGGGCCTGGGCGCCTTGTTGAATCCGATGCTGCCGGCGCTTCCGCTCGGGACCCTGGCGGCGAACCTGCTGGGGGGCTACCTTGTGGGCGTGGCCGTCGCCGTGTTCACCCAGCACCCGGGCCTGGCGCCTGAAGCGAGGCTCCTCATCATCACGGGCTTCCTGGGTGGACTCACCACCTTCTCGACCTTCTCGGCGGAGGCGGTCCACCTGCTGACCCGCGGAGAATACGCCTGGGCCGCCGGCCACATGGCCGTCCATCTGGCGGGGTCCCTTTCCATGACCGTGCTGGGCATGCTGACGGTGAAGGTGTTCGTGAAGGCCTGAGGAGGAACCATGAAGGGGATCTACCTGACCTTCTTCGTCCAGGAGGACCGGACCCATCACGGGATCCTGGTCTACGAGTGGCTGCTGAAGGAAGCCCGCAGGCTCGGTCTCAAGGGCGGCACCGCCTTCAAGGCCGTCGCCGGGTTCGGCCGCCACGGCCTCATCCACGCGGACCACTTCATCGAACTGGCGGGAGACCTGCCGGTGGAAGTGACTTTCATGGCTACGGAAGAGGAGGCGGAGCGGCTGATCGCCTTCATCGAGCACGAAGGCCAGTCCATGTTCTACATCCGCATCCCCGCCGAGTGCGGCTTCATCAACGAGCGTGTACGTTCCTAGGGCCTAGTGCCCGCAGCCGCATCCGCCGGTGAAGCGTTCGCTCTTCGCCGCGCGGACCATGCCGAGGCCCTCCTTGCCGATGAGGATCGCCAGGATCAGGGCGGCCACCGCATCCACCCACCAGAGGGCGGGGGCGAGCACGAAGAGCAGGCTGCCCGCGAAGAGCACCACGGAGAGCTGGATGCAGGCCCGGCTGCAGGCCGCATCGGCGGCCACGGTGGCGCTGTCCAGGGCCTGGGCCGCCCGGAGCTTGGCGCGCCAGAGGAACACCATGAAGGTCAGGGAGAGCACCGAGATGACGAGCCCGGGCACCGTGGTGGGCGGGTGGGTGCGGGCGGTGAGCTGGAGGACGGCCCCGCCGGCGATGCCCAGGGCCAGGCCCAGGAACAGCCGGCCGATGCCGAGGGTGGCCTTTCTCTCCCGCCCGAGGTTGCCGTGGTCCAGCAGCTTCCAGAGCACCAGCAGGGCCGAGGCCACTTCGATGAAGCTGTCGGCGCCGAAGCCGAAGAGGGCGATCGAGTCGTCCGCCCAGCCGAAGGCCATGGAGACCAGGCCTTCCAGCAGGTTGTAGGCGATCGTGAAGCCCGCCAGCCAGAGCGCCCGGCGGCGCCAGTCGGGACCGCTCATGCGTGGGGTTCCCGCACCTTCCGCGCCTTCACGAGCACGAGGGTGGAACCCTGGGGGTGGCGTTCCATGTGGACCTCGTCCATGACCTGCCGCATGAAGAACACCCCGCGGCCGCCAGGCTTCAGCAGGTTCTCGGGCAGGTTCGGATCGGGCAGGGCCTCCAGATCCACGCCGGGGCCGCGGTCTTCGATGCGGATCTCGAAGCGGTCGGTCTTGGGGGTGAAGGTGACCTTCACGGGCTTGTCCCGGTCGAGCTTGTTGCCGTGGCGCATGGCATTGGCAATGCCCTCCTGGATCGCCAGCCACAGCCGCTCGCCATCTTCCTGGGTGAAACTCAGGTGCTTCAGGAATTCCGCGCCCACCACCTGGATGAGGTCGATGAAGCGCAGGTCCGTGTTGCAGGTGAGGACGACGGGCAGAAGGGCGGGATGAGCCATAGGAGGGGAATTCCCTTTCAGAGATCCAGAGTGCCAAGGCCAAGTTACTTGGAATCCGCCTTCCGGGGCCAGAGGTTTTGCCTTGGAGCACAAGGCATCCGGGTCGGGCGGGCGGCGTGGCAAAGGTCACAATTAAGAATTAATGGTCCTAAATATGGAGAATTGTGGAACACTGCTTCCCGGCGCCCGGTGCGGGCATGAAGGAGGTTTCCATGAAGGCAAGGTGGTGGCTGGTGTTGCTGGTGCTCCTCGCGGGCTTTGGCGTGCTGGGACTGGGTGGGCGGCAGATTGCCCAGAATGCGCCCCCCATCCCGCAGCGGGTGGTGGCGGAAGATGGCACCCAGCTGGTGGGCCCCGGCCAGATCCTGGAGGGCCAGGTCAGCTACCTGGGCCATGGTGGCCAGCACATCGGTTCCATCTGGGGCCACGGCGCCTACCTGGCGCCGGACTGGACCGCCAAGGCCCTGCACCAGTGGGCGGCTCACACCCTGGACGGCGTGAAGGCCACCGGTGTGTCCAATGCGGATGCCAAGGCCACCACTTTGTCTATATTTCAGAGCAATCAGTATGAATTAGCCACCGGTACCCTGAAGCTGACGGCCGCCCAGGCCGCCGCCTACCTGGCGACCCGGACCGAGCTGGCGAAGGTGGCCGTGGAAGGCGACAAGGGCGCGGCCATCCCGGCCCGCTGGATTCCCACGATGCAGGAAGGCGAGCGCGTGGCCGACTTCTGGCTCTGGACCGCCTGGACTGCCGCGGCCCGCCGCCCCGGCGCCGATCACAGCTACACCCAGAACTGGCCCCAGGAGCCCCTGGTGGGCAACAGCATCACGCCCATCAGCCACCTCTGGAGCATCCTGTCGATCATCCTGCTGATCCTGGGCGTGGGACTCATGGTCTGGCACCACGCCAACCAGCCCGCCGAGGAGTTCCCGGATCCCAAGCCCATTCCCCCGGCGCCCGCGACGCCCAGCCAGCGCTGGTCCGCCATCTACTTCGCCGTGGCCATGGCCCTGTTCTTGGTGCAGGTCGGCATGGGCGTCCTGACGGCCCATGACGCGGTGGAGGGCAACGGCCTCTATGGCCTCGACCTGTCGCACATCCTGCCCTATGCGGCCTCCCGCACCTGGCACCTCCAGCTGGCCGTCTTCTGGATCGCCACCTGCTGGCTGGCCACTGGCCTCTACCTGGGCCCCAAGCTCAGCGCCAAGGAGCCCAAGGGCCAATGGCTGGGCGTGGCGGGCCTGCTCGCCGCCCTCGTGGTGGTGGTGGTCGGCGCCCTCGTGGGCGCACACCAGGCCATCGTGGGCAAGCTGTCCGGCTCCTTCATGCTGGGGCACCAGGGCTATGAATACGTCGAGCTGGGCCGCCTCTGGCAGATCCTGCTGACCGTGGGCATGGTCATCTGGCTGGTGCTGGTGCTGCGCGCGCTGCTCCCGGCCCTGAAGGGCGAGAAAGGCCGCTTGGGTCTGCTCAAGCTCTTCGTGCTGTCCGCCATCGCCATCCCGCTCTTCTACTCCGCAGGCTTCATGTACACCCGCGAGACCCACATCGCCCTCGCCGAATACTGGCGCTGGTGGGTGGTCCACCTCTGGGTCGAGGGCTTCTTCGAGGTCTTCGCCACCGTCGCCATCGCGCTGCTCTCCACCCGCATGGGCCTGCTGCGCGAGAGCACCGCGCTGCGCGCCGTGAGCCTCTCTATGGGCCTCTTCCTGGGCAGCGGCGTCATCGGCACCTTCCACCATCTCTACTACACCGGCTCCCCGGCCTCCATCTCGGCCCTGGGCTCCGTGTTCAGTGCCCTGGAGATCGTGCCCCTCACCATCGTGGGCTTCGAGATCGCCATGAGCCTCAAGGCCGGCCGCGCCCTCGGCAGCGGCTACGAGTGGCCGTTCAAGTACTTCGCGGCGGTCTGCTTCTGGAACCTGCTGGGCGCCGGCGTCTTCGGCATGCTCATCAACCCGCCCTCCGTGCTCTACTTCGGCCAGGGCCTCAACACCACGCCCATCCACAGTCACGCCGCGCTCTTCGGGGTCTACGGCTTCCTGGCGATCTCCCTCATGCTCTTCGCGCTGCGCGGCATGACGCCCGACAGGGCCTGGGACGAGAAGTGGCTGAAGTGGGGCTTCTGGGGCCTGAACCTGGGGCTGGTCCTGATGCTGGCGCTGTCCCTGATCCCCAGCGGGTTCTATCAGGTGGCCCAGAGCCTGAACCACGGCACCTGGTATGCCCGCAGCGCCGAGGTGGTGCAGTCGCCCCTGATGCGCACCTTCACCTGGCTGCGCATGCCCGGCGACACCCTCTTCGGCCTCGGCGCCCTCGCCGTGATCATCTTCACCTTCAAGGCCGTCATCGGTGCCTGGGGCTGGAGGACCGCCGAGGAGACCAAGCCCGCCCGTGAAGAGGTGGACGGCGCCCCCGCCTTCGCCCTGAACGAGGATTGAAGTCACGAGGAAGCCGGGGCCCCCGTCGCAAGGCGGGGGCCCCGGCCTGTCCAGGCGGCCGTCAGCTGGCCTGTTAACCTGACCCGCCCCTGGAGGTGTCCCATGGTTCTTTTCGCCCTGCTGCTGTTCGTGGTCGGTGCTCTGGCTTGGCGATGGAAGACGCGGGTGGGCTATCCCCTCTCGGCCCGGCTGGCCATCCTGCAGTGGGTGGGCCTGGGGTTGGGCGCGATCGTGTTCCTGGCCTCCATGGCGGTGGTGGTGCCCCCGGGCCAGGCCGGTGTCCAGGTGCTCTTCGGCAAGGTGAGCGCGGAGCCGCTGCCCTCGGGCCTGCACTTCATCAACCCCTTCACCCAGGTGGTGGAGATGGAGGTCCGCACCCGGAACTACACCATGTCGACCGTGGGGGACGAGGGCCAGAAGCGGGGTGACGATTCCATTTCGGTCATCAGCAGCGACGGACTCACCGTGAAGCTGGACGCCACCATCTTCTACTCGCTGCAGCAGGCCCGCCTGCCGGAGATCTACCGCACCATCGGCCCGGACGTGGAGGAGCGCATCGTCCGCAGCGAGATCCGCGCCAGCCTGCGGGACGCCGCCGCCGCCCTCTCCGCCACGGAGCTCTACACCTCCAAGCGCCAGGCCTTCGTGGACCAGGTCTCCAAGACCCTCCGGGCGGCCTTCGAAGCCCGGGGCATCACCCTCGAGCAGATGCTGCTCCGCAACGTCATCCTGCCGGACCAGATCACGAAGTCCATCAATGACAAGATCAGCGCGGACCAGGACGCCCAGAAGATGGCCTTCGTGCTCCAGAAGGAGAAGCAGGAGGCCGAGCGGAAGCGCATCGAGGCCGAAGGCCAGGCCAAGGCCCAGCAGATCGTGAGCCAGAGCCTGACGCCCCAGATCATCGAGTACCAGCGCATCCAGGCCCTCCGGGACATCGGCGCCAAGGGCAACCTCATCATCACGCCCATGGGCGGCGCCACCCCCATGATCCAGGTGCCGGCCCGGAAATAGGCCGAGATCATCCGCTGATTGCCTATCCCATCACGATGCATTGACGCCGCTGGATGGTGAATGTAGATTTCCGTGCCGTTTCATAATCATGAGACACGGTATCAAATACCATTCGGTCCTGAATCGCGTCCGGATGCCCCGGACGGCATCACGGGAGGGCGGCATGAGGTGGACGAAGGCACTTGCGGTGGTCCTCGGATCCGGGCTGGTTCTGGCCAGCCTCGCCGGGCAGGAGGCTCCCCCCGTGATCCACGGGGACATCCTGATTCCCGATACCAGCCTTGAGGCCCGGGAGGATGTCGGCCTCAGATCCCACACGAACCATCTGATCCTGCTCCGTCCGGCCGGGGGCCTGGGACCTGGGGGCGGCATGTCCCCGACGCAGCTCCGCGACTTCTACAACCTTCCCGCCACCGGGGGCCACGATGTCATCGCCATCATCGATGCCTATCACTACCCGACGGCTTTGAGCGACTTCAACACCTTCTCCGCTTCGTTCGGGCTGCCCCAGGAGACTTCCACCAGCCCCACGGCCTCCACCAACACGGTCTTCCAGGTCGTCTACCAGGGCGGGAAGCAGCCCCGGACCAATTCCGGGTGGGCCCTGGAGGCGGCGCTCGACATCGAGTGGGCCCACGCCATGGCGCCCAACGCGAAGATCATCCTCGTGGAGGCCCAGTCCAACAGCAACGCCAACCTCTACGCCGCGGTGGACCTGGCGGTGTCCCTCGCGGGGGTGAAGCAGGTGTCCATGAGCTGGGGTGGCAGTGAATCCTCGGGGGAGACCGCCAACGACACGCACTTCAACGTGAACGGGCCCACCTTCTTCGCGGCCAGCGGGGATACGGGCGGCAAGACCATCTACCCCTCCACCTCGCCGTATGTCGTCGCCGTGGGGGGCACCAGCGTGGCCACGGATGCCAACGGCGCTTTCACGGGCGAGACCGGCTGGAGCTCCGGGGGCGGCGGCAACAGCCCCTACGAGGCGAAGCCCAGCTGGCAGGTGGCCGTGTCCATGACGGGTTCCGGCCGGGGTGTGCCGGACATCTCCTCCGATGCGGATCCGAACACGGGGGTGGCGGTGTACGACACCACGAGCTACCACGGGCGGTCCGGCTGGTGGGTGGTGGGCGGCACGAGCGTCTCCTCCCCCTGCATGGCCGGCATGGTGAACCTGGGCGGCGGGACCTTCACGAACACCACCCAGCTGCTCACGGCGATCTACGCCAACTACCTGAATCCTCCGGCCACCCCGGTCTTCCGCGACATCACCTCCGGAAGCAACGGCTTCCCGTGCCTGGTGGGATGGGACTACGTCACGGGCGTGGGTTCGCCCCAGGGGACCGGAGGGTTCTGAACCCCTCCAAGGCTTTGTGAGCCTGGGCCCCGCCGCTCCGGGGCCCGGGCTCAGCCGCTGTTCCGCAGGCCCGCGGCGATGCCGTTGATGGTGAGGAGGATGCTGCGCACGGTGAGGTCGTCGCTGTCGCTGGCGCGGTAGCGGCGCAGCAGCTCCACCTGGAGGTGGTTCAGAGGGTCGAGGTAGGGGAAGCGGTGCTGGATGGAGCGCCTCAGGGCGGGATTGTCCTCCAGCAGCTCGCGCTGCCCGGTGATGGCCTTCAGGGCATGGAGGGTGGCTTCGCACTCGGCCCGGAGGCGCTCGAAGATCCGGTCCCGCAGGACCGCGTCCTCCACCAGGTCCGCATAGCGGGAGGCGATCCCCAGGTCCACCTTGGCCAGGACCATGTCCATGCTGGACAGCAGGCTGCGGAAGGTGGGCCAGCGGGCGTGCATCTCCCTCAGGAGCGCCAGACCGGCCTCGCCGCGGGCGCGCTCGAAGGCGGCCACCGCGGAGCCGAAGCCGTACCAGCCCGGCAGCATCAGCCGGCACTGGCTCCAGCTGAAGACCCAGGGGATGGCACGGAGGTCGGCGATGGCCCGGCTCGCCTTCCGGCTGGCGGGCCGGGAGCCGATGTTGAGCTGGGCGATCTCGGCGATGGGGGTGGATTCCCAGAAGAACCGCTCGAAGCCCTCCGTGCCGTAGACGAGGTCGCGGTAGGCCCGGCAGGCCGCTTCGGACAGGGCGTCCATGGCTTCCGGGAAGCGCGGATCCAGGCTCGCGCCGTCCGCGTCCGGGAGGCTGGCCTCCAGGGTGGCCGCCACCAGCACCTCGAGGTTGCGGCGGCCCACGGCTGGATGGCCGTACTTGGCGGCGATCACTTCGCCCTGCTCGGTGAGGCGGATCTGGCCCTGCACGGCGCCGGGGGGCTGGGCCAGGATGGCCTCGTAGCTGGGGCCGCCGCCGCGGCCCACGGACCCACCCCGGCCGTGGAAGAGCCGCAGGCGGATGCCGTGGCGCGCCGCCACTGCCACCAGGCGGGTCTCTGCCTTGTAGAGCTCCCAGCGCGAGGTCAGGAAGCCGCCGTCCTTGTTGCTGTCCGAATACCCCAGCATCACCTCCTGCACGCCGCCCCGGCCATCCAGCAGGCGGCGGTAGAGGGGCAGGGCGAGCAGGCCATCCAGGATCTCGCCGCAGCGCTGGAGGTCCTCGATGGTCTCGAAGAGGGGGATGAGGTTGAGGTCGAGGCGGTCCTCGGCTGGTCGCAGGAGGCCGGCCTCCCGCAGCATCACGGCGGCCTCCAGCAGGTCGGAGACGCCTTCGGTGTGGCTGACGATGCAGCTGGGGAGCGCCTCGGGCCCCAGGCGCTGCTGGGCTTCGGCGGCGGCGCGGAACAGGGTCAGCTCGCCCTGGGCCGCCTCGCTGTAGGCCAGGTAGGGCGAGGCGAGGGGACGGGGGCTCTCCAGCTCGGCCATCAGCAGGGTCACCCGTTCCGCTTCGGCCAGGCCCAGGTACCTGGTCCCGGGCCGCACGGCCTCCAGCAGCTCGGCCACCACCCGCTCATGGGCGTCGGAACTCTGCCGCAGGTCCAGGGGCGCGAGGTGGAAGCCGAACACCGACACCGCCCGCCGCAGCTCCCGCAGGCGCCCCCGCGCCAGCAACCGCCCGCCGTGGGTCCGCAGGGAACGATCCAGGAGGTCCAGGTCCGCCTGGAGTTCGGCGGGGGACGCGTAGGGCGGGGCGGAGCCGGGCAGCGGTCCGCCGTCGGAGGCCAGCGCCTGCTGCTGCGTGGCCGACAGCCGGTCGAAGATCAGCGAGAGGGCCCGCCGGTAGGCCTCGTCCGCATGCCGGACGGCCTGGTCCGGGGAGCGCTCCGCCAGCTCGAGCACCTCCTGGGAGGCCCGGGACACCTGCAGGCTGAGGGAGAGTTCCTCCGCGAGGGTGCGGGTCTCCCGCAGCAGGTGGCCGAGGATGGTGCGCGACTGGGTCCGCAGGGTCTGCTGGAGCACCTCGGCGGTGACGAAGGGATTGCCATCGCGGTCCCCGCCGATCCAGCTGCCGATCTGGAGGAAGGGCGGTAACTCCTGGTCGCCCCAGGCGGGATCTTCGCCCAGGCGGTCCTCCAGGTCCGCGTAGAGGGCCGGGACCTCCCGGAGAAAGGTGCGGTCGAAGGTGGCGAGGGCGCTGGCCACCTCGTCGGCGACTGCGGGCTGCTGGGGGCGCAGCATCCGGGTCTGCCACAGCAGCTGCACCTGCCGCTGCAGCTGCTCGTCCCGGAGGGCCGCCTCCCTTGGCGTCGCCGCATGGCGGTCCCGCTCGTCCAGCAGCCGGGCGATCCCCATCTGGGCATTGAGGATGCTCTTGCGCTGCACCTCGGTGGGGTGGGCGGTGAGGACCGGACGGACCTGGGCGCCGGCGAAGAAGGCGCGCAAGGCGCCGGTGTCGAGTCCCGCCTCGGCGGCGCGGTCCAGGGCGTGGTCCAGGGAGCTGGGCCGGGGCTTGGTGTCCTCCATGCGGTGCGCCCGGGAGCGGCGCAGGTGGTGCTGGTCCTCCGCCAGGTTGGCCAGCTGGGAGAAGTAGCTGAAGGCCCGGACCACCCGGATGGCGAGGCCGGGGCTGAGGTCCCGCAGGGTCGCCTTGAGCTCATCGCCCGCCGCGGCATCCGCGGTGCGGCGGAACCTCACCCCGCTCTGCCGGATCCGTTCGATGAGTTGGAAGGTCTCCTCACCCTCCTGCTCCCGGACCGTGTCTCCGAGCAGGCGCCCGAGGAGCCGGATGTCCTCCTTCAGAGGCCGATCCTTGTCGGAGGGGGCGAAATCCATGGGGAAGGGTCCCAGGAGAAGGTGAAGGTGGCGTGGTGGAAGCCAGGGTACCCGATCGGTCTCTTTCCTCATCTCGAACGGTGCGTAGGCGTGGCCCGGGCGCTATGATAGGTAATCCGACTAAACCAGTCAGAATTGTGGAGCGCCCATGAAAGTGATCGTCGCCAAGACCGCGGGCTTCTGCTGGGGCGTCAAGCGCGCCATGGACGCGGTGCTGGAGGCCTCGGTGCGCAACGATGGCCGCACCGTGCAGACGCTGGGACCGCTCATCCACAATCCTCAAGCGCTCGAGCTCATCGGCAAGCGGGGCGTGGCCGTGGCGGCGGCACCGGACCAGGTGCAGAACGGCACGGTGGTCATCCGGGCCCATGGCATCCCCATCCAGGATCTGCGCGGCCTCAAGGAGCGGCAGGCCCGGGGCGAGGTGAAGATCGTCAACGCCACCTGTCCCGAGGTGGCGAAGGTCCACCACAAGATCAAGAAATGGAGCCCCAAGGGCTACTTCACCGTGATCCTGGGCAGCCACGGCCATGCGGAGAGCGTGGCGCACCGCAGCTTCGCGGACAGCGGCTCGGCCATCGTCGCGAACATGGCCGAGGCCGAGGCCCTGACGGACGAGCAGCTCAAGAAGGTGCTGGTGGTGGCGCAGACCACCTTCACCGTGAAGGACTACCACGCCATCACCGACTACATCCGCACCCGCGCCGGGGATGCCGTCTTCGAGAACACCATCTGCGAGGACACCTGGATGCGCCAGGACGAGGCCAAATCCCTGGCCCGCACCGTGGACACCGTCATCGTCGTGGGCGGCAAGGCCTCCAGCAACACCAAGCACCTGGCCGAGCTGGCCCACCACTACGGCAAGCCCGTCCAGTATGTGGAAACCGCCGCGGAGCTGGACCTCGGGGCCTTCACCGGCCGCGAGACCGTGGGCGTGCTGGCCGGCGCCTCCACGCCCACCTGGCTGGTGGATGAGGTGGTGGACGTCCTGGAGCAGCTGGGCGACGGTCCAAGCCGCTGGCGCAATTTTCTGCAGGCGGCCTTCGGCAGCTCCTCGCTGCTGGCCATGGGCGCCGCCTTCATGACCCTCGGTGTGCACAAGTGGCTGGGCCTGCCCCTGGGTTGGCGCTACCCGCTGCTGGCGGGAACCTACGTGCTGGCCATGTACCTGCTGACCCCCTTCCTGGATCCCCTGGGCCTCGGTGCCAAGGGGCCCGCCCGGGCGCGCTTCCTGGAGCGCAACCGCCGCATCCTGCTGTCGGCGGGGGGAACGGCCCTGGCAATCACCCTCGGGCTGGCCGCCAGCCTGGGCGGGAAGGCTCTGGCCGTGGCCCTGGCCGCTTCCGTGGTGGGCGCGGGCTACAAGCGGCGCTTCCCGCTGGGCGGCCGGACCTTCAGCCTGCGGAACATCCCGGGTTCCAAGGATGTGGTGGTATCCCTGGCGCTGGCCACCGTGGCCGTCATCATGCCGGTCTGGCAGGAGGGCCGGGGCTGGGATCTCCGCGCCTTCGCAGCCGTCTTCCTGGTGGGTGTCCTGGCCTTCGTCCGCACGGTGATCTACGAGATCCGGGACATGCAGAACGACCAGATCGTCGGGAAGGAGACCCTGCCGATCCTCATGGGCAAGTCGGCCACCAAGGCGGTGCTGGTGGGGCTCCTGGGAACCCTGCTGGCCGGCACCCTCTGGCTCACCTTCGACAACCGCCAGCATGGGCACCCCCTGGCCGTGGCCCTGGTCCTGGTCGTCTGCGCCGCCTACCCGATGCTGTACCTCTGGCTGTTCCACGAGCGGTTCACCGCCGGCAGGCATCGCTTCGAGTTGAGCGTGGATCTGAGTTTCTGGCTGGTGGGGCTGCTGGCCATCGTGTAGTTCTTGCCCTTTCATGGGGGACTGCTAGCCTTGGGGCACCTTTTCAAGGAGAGCCCCATGCGCATGAAGCCTCTCGCCGTTCTTTCGGCCACGGCCATCCTCGGCGCCGCCCTCGGCTGGGCCGCCGCGGCCGCCAGCTATCAGAAGACCGGCACCGTGAAGGAAGTGGCTCCGGACAGCTTCACCCTGGACCTCGGCAAGGAAGCCTGGCGCTTCTACACCGACGCCGGCACCGCCGGGAAGGATGCGCTCAAGGTCGGCGACAAGGTGACCGTCACCTACAAGCAGGTGGCCACCAAGATCGAGTCGAAGGCCGCCGCCAAGGCCCCCGCGAAGAAGAAGTAGTTCCGCCGAAGGCGGTACCTGCAAAACGGGGCGCCGACGGCGCCCCGTTTTGCAGGTATGTGAAAAGATGAATAGATGCGTCACTGGGTCCTCATCACAGGGTGTTCGACGGGTATCGGGCGGGCCCTGGTGCCGCTCTGCCGCGCGGCGGGATGGGGCGTGGTGGCCACGGCGCGGCGGGTGGAGACGCTGGCGGATCTGCCTCCGGGCGAGGACCTGCGCGTGCTGGCGCTGGATGTGACCGAGGCGGCCAGCATCGCCGCCGCGGTCAACGCCTGTGAGGATCTGCCCCTCAAAGCCCTCGTGAACAACGCCGGCTACGGCCAGGTAGGGCCCCTTGAACTCCTCCGCGCGGAGGAACTCCGCGCGCAGTTCGAAACGAATGTCATCGGCCTCCACCAGGTGACGAGCGCCTTCCTGCCCCTGCTGCGACGGGAACCCGGCGCGCGGATCCTCCAGGTGGCCTCCATGCTGGGGCGCCTGTCCATCCCCCTGGCGGGCCCCTACAACGCCTCCAAGCACGCGGTGGTGGCCCTGGCGGAAAGCCTGCGCCTGGAGGTCGGCCGGGAGGTGGCGGTGGTGCTGGTGGAGCCCGGTGCCATCCGCACGGAATTCCGGGAGACGCTGACGAAGGCCTGGGGCGACCTGCCCGAGCGGGCCCGCGGCACGCGCTACGAGGCCATCCTCGCCCGCTACTTGGCGGTGCGGAAGCAGCAGGGCGAGCGCTTCGCCATGGATGCCCAGCGCTGCGCCCGGAAGCTCCTGAAGGCCCTGGTGGCTGAGCACCCGCCGCGGCGCGTGGTCATCGGTCGGGATGCCTTCTGGGCCGGCAAGCTGAAGGCGCTTCTGCCTGCGTCCTGGTGGGAGGCGATCCTGCGCCGCGCCTACGGACTGAGGTGACCCTGGGGCGAGTCCTGCCAGACTGAGGGCATGTCTGAAGACCGCCTGTACCTCATCGACACCTTCGCCTTCATTTTTCGGGCCTACTTCGCCAATCCACGGCTGAAGAACGGCGCGGCCTACACCTTCACGCGGCTGGTGCTCCAGCTGCTGGAGAAGCACCAGCCCACGCACATCGCCTGCGTGTTCGACATGCCGGGGCCCACCTTCCGGCACGAGCTCTATCCGGAGTACAAGGCCAACCGGGCGGAGATGCCGGAGGACCTGCGCCCGCAGATCCCCATGATCCGGCAGCTGGTGGAGGCCCTGAACATCCCCATCGTGGAGCTGTCGGGCTACGAGGCGGACGACGTCATGGGCACGCTGGCCCGCGAATCCGCCGCCCACGGCCTGCCCGCGGTCATCGTCAGCCCCGACAAGGACCTGCTGCAGCTGGTGGACGACGGCCTGAAGATCCAGGTGCTGAACACCAAGGACGGCGAGATCTGGCACGACCGTGAGGGCGTGAAGACCCGCATGGGCGTGTGGCCCGAGCAGGTGGTGGACTTCCTCAGCCTGGTGGGCGACGCCTCCGACAATGTGAAGGGCGTCCCCGGCATCGGCGAGAAGGGGGCGGCCCTGCTGCTGGAGAAGCACGGCAGCCTGGATGGCGTCATCGCCGCCAGGGCCGACCTGAAGCCGAAACAGCGCGAAGGGCTGGAGGCCGCCGCTGAATGGCTGGACCTCACTAGGCGCCTGGTCACCGTGGTGACGGACCTGACGCTGCCCCTGCATCCGAAGGATCTCGTCTACCCCGGCGTGGACGAGGCGAAGGCCCGGGAGACCTTCAAGGCCCTGGGCTTCCAGACTCTCACCAAGGAGTTCACGCAGAGCGCCCGGGAGGCCGGCAGCGAGCGGAAGTACCGCTCCGCGGCCACCGTGGCGGATCTGGAGGCCGCCGTCGCCGCCTGCCGCGCCGCGGGCCGCTTCGGCCTCGACACGGAAACCACCAGCATCGACCCCACTCGGGGCCATATCGTGGGCCTGAGCCTGGCCTGGGCGGCCAATGAGGGCCTCTATGTCCCGCTGGCCCATCTGAAGCCGGCCACGGCCGATACCGAAGGTTCCCTGCCCGGGCTGTTGCCGGATTCGGGTCTGCCCGAGTCCCTGCTGGACCTGCGGGGCGAGGCGGCCACCTTCTTCGCCGAGCTGGCGTCGCACCTCGATCCGCGCAATGTCCCCTTTGCGGCGGCCCGGCGGGTCCTGGCGCCGCTGTTCGCCGATCCGGCGGTGGGCAAGTGCGGCCAGAACCTCAAGTACGACCTCCAGGTGCTGGCCCGCCATGGGATGCCCGTGGCGGGGCTGGCCGATGACAGCATGGTGCTGAGCTTCCTCCTGGAAAGCGGGGTCCGCCACAACCTGGACGACCTGTCCGTGCGCCTGCTGGACGTGAAGCCCATCGCCTTCGAGGAAGTGGTGGGGAAGGGCAAGGCGCAGAAGCGGTTCGACGAGGCCGAATTCGAGCACGCCGTGCAGTACGCCGCGGAGGACGCCGATCTCGCGCTCCAGCTCTGCGACAAGCTGCGGGTCATGCTCGCGGATGACCGGCTGAAGCGGCTCTACGAAGAGGTGGATCTTCCGCTCGTGGATGCCCTGGCGGCTCTCGAAGGCCATGGCGTGCGGCTGGACCTGGAGGTCCTCTCCCAACTCGCCGTGCGCATGCACGGCGAACGCAAGCGCGCCGAGGCCCGCGTCCTCGAGCTCGCTGGCGAGCCCTTCAACCTGAACAGTCCCACGCAGCTGGGGGCCATCCTCTTCGGGAAGCTGGGCTACAAGCCCGTGAAGTACACTGGCAAGACCAAGGCGCCCAGCACGGACGAGGACGTTCTCCAGGAGCTGGCCGAGAAGCAGGGTGCCGAGATCGCCAGCGAACTGCTGCGCCATCGGCAGATGGTGAAGCTGCTGGGCACCTACGTGGAGGCGTTGCCGCAGATGGTGAACCCGGTCACGGGCCGCGTGCACACGCGCCTGCACCAGGCGGCGGTGGCGTCGGGTCGCCTGGCCTCCAGCGATCCCAACCTCCAGAACATCCCCATCCGCACCGAGGAGGGCCGCGCCATCCGGGGCGCCTTCGTGCCCGAGCCCGGCTGGGTCCTGCTGGACGCCGACTACAGCCAGATCGAGCTGCGGGTGGTGGCGGCCCTGGCCGAGGATCCGGTGCTGCTGGGCGCCTTCGCCGCCGGGGAGGACATCCATCGGCGCACGGCCTCGGAAGTCTTCAATGTCCCCATGGACCAGGTCACCTCGGAGCAGCGCAGCGCGTCCAAGGCCGTCAACTTCGGCCTGCTCTATGGCCAGGGGGCCTTCGCCCTGGCCGCCAACATCGGTGTCAGCCAGAAGGAGGCCAAGGCCTTCATCGAGCGCTACTTCGAGCGCATGCCCAAGGTGGCCGCCTGGATCGAGGGTGCCAAGGAGAAGGCGCTGGCGGAGGGCCTGGTGCGCACGCACTGGGGCCGCATCCGGCGGATCCCCGAGCTGGAGAGCCCCAACAAGCAGTTCCAGGCCCAGGGGCTGCGCGAGGCCGTGAACACCATCGTGCAGGGCACCGCCGCCGACCTGATGCGCCGGGCCATGGTGCGCCTGCACCGCAGCCTCCAGGCCTCGGGCCTTCAGGCGCGGCTGCTGCTCCAGGTCCACGACGAGCTGCTCATGGAGGCGCCGCCGGAGGAGGTGGAGCGGGCCTCGGCTCTGCTGAAGGAGGCCATGGAGGGGGCCGATGATCTGGGCGCCCTGGGCGTGAAGCTGGCGGCGGAGGTCCGCACCGGCGACAGCTGGCTGGCCTGCAAGTGACCGGTCATTTTTGACGATCTGTAGGTCCGGAGAATCGAAACCCACCTTTTCCGCCGGAATTGTGATGGCGATCGGGGCTCAAACTTAACGGGGAGGTCATGATTGGGCGATTCCGGCGCATGTCGCGCCGAACCGCAGACCCCTGCCCGAAGGAGCCTGATCATGAGCCAGTTCAACATCGCGTGGTTGCCCGGCGACGGCGTGGGCGTCGAGGTCATGGAGGCGGCCCGGATCTGCCTCGATGCCTTGAAGTTCGACGCCACCTACACCCATGGCGACATCGGCTGGGAATTCTGGCGCACGGAAGGGGAGTCCTTCCCCCAGCGCACCATCGACCTCCTCAAGCAGAGCCATGCCGCCATGTTCGGCGCCATCACCTCCAAGCCCGTGAAGGATGCCGAGGCCGAGCTGGTGCCGGAGCTCAAGGGGAAGGGCCTCGTCTACCGCAGCCCCATCGTCCGCATGCGGCAGATGTTCGACCTCTACACCTGCCTGCGGCCCTGCAAGGCCTATGCGGGCAATCCCCTGAACTACAAGGAGGACATCGACATGGTGATCTTCCGCGAGAACACCGAGGACCTCTATTCCGGGGTGGAGTTCAGCCCCGTTCCCGATGAGCTGAAGGCGACCCTGAAGAAGCTGAGCAAACCCTTCGCCCATTTCGCCGACCTCCCCGGCGACCAGTTCGCCATCACCTGCAAGGTGAACACCCAGAAGGGCTGCGACCGCATCATCCGCGCCGCCTTCGAATACGCGAAGACCTTCGGCTACCCCAAGGTCACGGTCATCCACAAGGCCAACGTGGTGCGGGCCACGGAAGGCATGTTCCTGGAGACCGGCAAGCGCATCGCCAAGGAGTACCCGGGCATCGCCATGGATGACGCCAACGTCGACGCCATCACCATGTGGATGCTGAAGAACCCGAAGAACTACGGCGTGATGGTGGCGACGAACCTCTTCGGGGACATCGTGAGCGACCTGGCGGCCCAGATGGTGGGCGGCCTGGGCTTCGGCTGCTCCGGCAACATCGGCGAGAAGCTGGCGGTCTTCGAGCCCAGCCACGGCAGCGCGCCGAAGTACGCCGGCCAGTACAAGGTGAACCCCATCGCGACCATCCTGGCCGCCAAGATGATGCTCGACTGGCTGGGCGAGACGGAGAAGGGGACGCGCCTCGAGAAGGCCGTGGCCGCCGTCATCGCCGAAGGGAAGGTCCGCACCTACGACATGGGCGGCAGCGCCTCGACCCTCGACATGGGCGAGGCGATCGCGCGGAAGCTCTGAGGCGGCCATGGCTCGCATCCTCATCCACGAAGTCGGCCCCCGCGATGGCCTCCAGGTCGAAGCCGCCGTGGTGCCCACGGAGCTGAAGCTCGACTGGATCCGCCGCGTGGCGGATTCGGGCGTGGACATCGTACAGGTGGGTTCCTTCGTGCGGGGCGACAAGGTGCCCCAGATGGCGGATACCGACGACCTGTTCCGCATCCTCGCGAAGGAGTCCCACCGGGCCCTGCTGTCGGGCCTGGTGCTCAACGAGAAGGGGCTGGACCGGGCCCTGGAGGTGGGCGTGCCGCTCATCTGCCTGGGCGTGTCCGCCTCCGAGACCCACAGCCGCAAGAACACCGGCATGGGCACGGAGGAGGCGCAGCGGCGCATCATCGCCACGGCCCTGGCGGCCAGGCAGGCCGGCCGCAAAGTGCAGGTGAGCGTGCAGAGCGCGTTCGGCTGCGGCTTCGAAGGGCCCATCCCCGAGGAGCGCGTGCTGGGCATCGTGGCCGCCTACCTGGAGGCCGGACTCACCGCCATCAGCCTCGCGGACACGGCCGGGCACTCGCACCCCGACCAGGTCCGACGCTATGTGCATAAGGTGCTGGAGCTCGATCCGACCGCCGAGGTCACGGCCCACATCCACAACACCTACGGCCTGGGCATGGCCAGCGTCTACGCCGCCATGGAAGCCGGCGCCACGGCCATCGAGACCAGCTTCGGCGGCCTCGGCGGCTGCCCCTTCACCAAGGTGGCGGCCGGCAACGTGGCCACGGAGGACCTGGTGCATGGCCTCCAGCGGACCGGACAGCGCATGGACATCGACCTGGCGGCCCTCATCGGCACCACCAGGGACGTGGCCAGGCACTTCGGTCGCGAACTCCCCGGCTGTGTCTACAAGACTGGGCCCATCGCTGCGAAGGTGACGGCATGAGCAGGAAGATCCTCGAAGGCATCAAGGTCCTGGACCTCACCAATGTCCTGTCCGGTCCGTTCACCACCCTCCACATGGCCCTGCTCGGGGCCGAGGTCATCAAGGTGGAGAACCCCAAGGACGGCGACCTCGCCCGCAAGCTGGGCATTGTTCCCGAACTGAACAAGAAGCTCATGGGCACCAGCTTCCTGGCCCAGAACTGCAACAAGAAGTCCATCACCCTGAACACCAAGTCCCCCGAAGGCAAGGAGCTGTTCCGGAAGCTGGTGAAGGACGCGGATGTGGTGGTGGAGAACTTCCGCCCCGGTGTCATGGACCGGCTGGGCCTCGGCTACAAGAGCCTGGCGGAGCTCAATCCGAGGCTCATCTACTGCGCCATCTCCGGCTTCGGCCAGACGGGCCCCGATGCCCTGAAGCCCGCCTACGACCAGATCATCCAGGGACTGTCGGGCGAGATGGCCGTCAACGGCGACGAACGCCTGAGCCCTCTGCGCACCGGCTTCCCCGTCTGCGACACCGTGGGCGGCCTGAACGCGGCCTTCGCGGTGATGGCGGCGCTTTTCCACCGGGAGCGCACGGGGCAGGGCCAGTCCATCGACATCGCGCTGCTGGACAGCATCATGCCTCTCATGGGCTGGGTGGCGGCGAACCTCCTCATCGGCGGCGAGCAGCCCGTACTCATGGGCAACGACAACTTCACGGCCGCTCCCAGCGGCACCTTCCGCACGCAGGACGGTCACATCAACATCGCGGCCAACAAGCAGGAGCAGTGGGAGGCCGTCTGCGAGGTGCTGGGGGTGCCTGAGCTGAAGACGGACCCCCGGTTCCAGGAGCGGGACACCCGCAAGAAGAACCGCAAGGCCCTTACGCCGTTGCTTGAGGTTCGGCTCGCCCAGAAACCGACCAGTTTCTGGGTGGAGGCACTGAACGCGAAGGATGTTCCGAGCGGGGAGATCCTGGGGCTGGAGGAAGCCCTGCGGCAGCCGCAGATCCGGCACCGTGACGTGCTCCGCAAGGTGCAGGTGGCCGGCGTAGGCGAGATCGAGGTCTTCGGATTGACGGCGCTGTTCGAGAAGACGCCGGGCTCCGTGGACGCACCGCCGCCGCTGCTGGGCGAGCACAACGCCGAGGTCTATGGGCACATGGGGCTGGGCGAGTCCGATCTGGCTGAACTGAAAACCAAAGGCGTCATCTGAGGAGGTTCCCATGGGCATGACGGTCGTCGAGAAAATCCTGGCCCGCGCGGCGGGCCTGCCGTCCGTGAAGGTCGGGGACGTGGTGGAGCCCAAGGTGGACCTCGCCATGTCCCACGAGAACGCGGCGCTGGTGATCAACCAGTACCTGGAGGTGTTCCAGGGTACCGGCCTGCAGCCGAAGGTGTGGGATCCCGCCCGGATCGCCATCATCTTCGACCACCGCGTGCCGGCGGAATCGCCCAAGACCGCCACCAACCAGAAGAAGATCCGCGAATTCGTGGCCGCCAATGGCATCGCCAAGTTCCACGATGTCCGCGGCGACGTGGGCGGCATCTGCCACCAGATCCTGCCGGAGTACGGCTATGTGCGACCGGGCTTCGTGGTGGTGGGCACCGACTCCCACACCACGAGCCACGGGGCCATGGGCGCCTTCAGCTTCGGCATCGGCGCCACGGAGATGGCCTCGGTGTGGAGCCTGGGCATCGCGGTGAACATCGAGGTGCCCGCCACCATCAAGGTGGTGGTCAAGGGGGAGTTCCCGCCCTTCGTGGGTCCCAAGGACCTGATCCTCCACCTCATCGGGAAGCTCACGGCCCAGGGCGCCAACTACAAGGTGCTGGAGTTCCATGGCGAGACGATCCGGAAGATGAGCACCAGCGGCCGCATCGCCATCTGCAACATGAGCGTGGAGGCCGGCGCCACCTCGGGCATCGTGCCCGGCGACGCGGAGACCCTGCGGTACCTGCGGGAGGAGGCTGGCGTCACCGATCCCATCCCCTGCGTCACGCCTGATCCGGAGGCCAACTACATCCAGACGGTGGAGATCGACGTCTCCACGCTCGGGCCGCAGATCGCCTGCCCCCACATGGTGGACAACGTGAAGCCCATCGGGGATGTGGCCGGCACGCGGATCCAGCAGATCGTCATCGGCAGCTGCACCAACGGGCGGCTGGACGATCTGGCCGCCGCCGCCGACATCCTGCGGGGCAAGAAGGTGGCCCAGGGCACCCGCATGCTGGTGTTCCCGGCCTCGAGCAAGATCTTCGCCCAGGCCCTGGACAAGGGCTATGTCCACGACCTGATGAAGGCCGGAGCCGTGGTGATGAACTCGGGTTGCGGCCCCTGCCTGGGCGTCCATGAGGGGGCCCTGGGGGACCACGAGAAGGCCCTCAGCACCACCAACCGCAACTTCAAGGGCCGCATGGGCAACCCCACGGGCGAGGTCTACCTCTGCAGCCCGGTGGTGGCCGCGGCCTCCGCCATCACTGGCGTCATCACCGACCCGAGGAAGGGGTAAGCCATGGCCAAGGTCATCATCTCGCTCGGCAACGACATCAGCACCGACGACATCTATCCCGGCCGCTTCATGGCCACCGTGCTGCCTGCGGAGACCCCCCAGTTCGCCTTCTTCGACCGCACGGAGTTCAACGCCCAGCTCAAGGCCAAGGCCTTCGCGCCCGGCTCCATCATCGTGGGCGGCGAGAACTTCGGCTGCGGCTCCAGCCGCGAGCAGGCCTGCTCCACGCTGAAGGGCCACGAGGTGGCGGTGGTGGCCCGGAGCATCTCCCGCATCTTCCTCCAGAACAGCATCAACCTGGGCCTCCAGGTCGTGATCTGCCCGGCCATCGAGGCCAGCGAAGGTGATGACTTGCTGATCACCGCCGACCAGGTGGTCAACAGGACCACCGGCAAGACCTATGACCAGGTCAAGCTGCCGGCCGCCCGCAAGGGGATCATGGATGCCGGTGGGTTGATCCCGTACACGCGGGCGCGACTGATGGCGAAGCAGCCCTGAATCCGTTCACCAAGGCGGAATCGTGTCTCGCGTGATTCCGCCTACTCTGTGCTCTCGAGGGCATCCTCGGGGCATGGGTGGTGGTGGCTCCGGATGGCGTGGACGGCCAATTCGTAATCCGGTTCCCGCGTCAGCTCCGGTACCAGCTCCGTGTGGATGATGGTGCCGTTCTCGTCCAGGGCCACCACGGCCCGGGCGAGGAGGCCCCGCATGGGCCCGTCGATGAGGGTGAGGCCGAAGGCGGCGCCGAACTCGGGATGGCGGAAGGTGGAGGCGGGGACGGCGCGCTCCAGGTTCTTGGAGCCGCAGAAGCGCTCCTGGGCGAAGGGCAGGTCCATGGACACGCACAGCAGGATCGTGTCACTCAGATCCGTGGTCAGGGCATTGAACTTCCGCACGCTCTCCGCGCAGGTCGGGGTGTCCAGGCTGGGGAAGATGCTCAGCAGGACGCGCTTGCCTTCTAGGTCCACACTCGTGGTTTCCCGGAGATCCGTGCGGGTGACCGTGAAGGGCGGAGTGGCGGAGCCGACGTGGGGCAGTTCGCCGCAGGTGTGGAGGAGCTCTCCGTTCAGGGTGATCGTGGCCATGGTGACCTCCCGGCGGGCCCATCCTACTCCCGTTCGGGGTGGTGGACCCGGTCATTCCCGATCCATGGATGATCTTTCCCGGGAGGCCACCCCTGGAATCCCTCGGCTGGTCCCAGGCCGCTGGCGGGATCCTCTTCGGGCCACTAGGCTTGTGGCATGCAGCCCGCGGGGATGAAGTGGCGGTGGTACTGGGGCATCTGGGGCCTGATGGGGCTCTACATGGCCACCTGGGACATGGTCATGTACCCCTCGGCGCCGGTGCTGCGCCTCCTCCTGCTGAACCTGTTGCAGAACGGCGTCTGGGGCCTGCTGGGCCTCTACCTCATCTGGCTGGCGGACCGGCATTCCATCGAATCCTTCACCTGGTCCCAGTGGCGGACCTGGATCCTGCACCTCCTGGCGAGCATCCTCGTGGCGGCGCTGGGGCTCTTCCTGGCCTACCTGGTTTCGCTTCTGCTCGAGTCGGCCTGGGGGAAGGCGATCGATCTGGCGAGGGTCCGCAAGGACCTGCCCCGCTTCTACCGGGCCTACTTCCATACGAATCTGCTCTTGATGTGGGCCGTGGTGGCGGCCTTCCACGCCCTCCGGATCTATCGGAAGTACAAGGCCCGCGAGGTCGAGGCCGCCCAGCTGGAGGCCCGCTTCGCCGAAGCCCAGAACCTTGCCTTGCGCATGCAGCTTCAGCCCCATTTCCTGTTCAACACGCTCAATTCCATCTCCGCCCTGATCCATGAGAACCCGGACGGCGCGGATGACATGATCAGCCGCCTGGGGGGCTTCCTCCGGATGACCCTGGACGCCCCGCCGGATCAGATAGTGCCCTTGCGGAAGGAACTCGCCTTCATCAAGGCCTACCTGGCCATCGAGCAGGTGCGCTTCCAGGGGCGCTTGCAGGTCGAATTGGACGTCCACACCGGGCTGCAGGACCTGCGGGTGCCCAGCTTCATCCTTCAGCCCCTTGTGGAGAATGCCATCAGGCACGGCCTCTCCGACCGCTCCCTGGGTGGCCATCTTCGTGTGCGGGCCTCCCGGGATTCGGAGTATCTGACACTGGAAGTGCAGGATGACGGAGAGGGCTATCTGCCGGGCCGTGAAGGCGTGGGCCTGGGCAGCATCCGGGCCCGCCTGGGACTGATCTACAAGGGGCGGCATCAGATGGACATCCTCGGGGTCCCCGGCCGAGGTACCCTCGTGGTGCTCCGACTGCCCCTCGAAGCCGTGGGCGGGGAGGTGCCATGAATCTCCGGGCCCTGGTGGTGGACGACGAGGCTCTGGCCCGCCAGCGCATCCGCCACCTGCTGCGCCGGTCCACGGACATCGAGGTGGTGGGCGAGTGCACCGACGGCCTCGAGGCGGTGAAGGCCATTGAGGAACTTTCGCCGGATCTGGTCTTCCTGGACATCCAGATGCCGGAGCTGGACGGCTTCGGCGTGGTGGAGGCCGTGGGGGCGGACCGCATGCCGCCCACCCTCTTCGTCACCGCCTACGACCAGCACGCCCTCAAGGCCTTCGAGGTGCATGCCCTGGACTATCTGCTGAAGCCCTTCTCGCCCGAGCGCTTCCACCAGGCTCTGGAGCGGGCCCGCCGCTGGTGCCAGCGCAACGCGCCGGGCGATGGACCGGACCTGGAAGCCCTCATGACCAGCCTCCGCCGGGACCGGCCCTGGGTGGACCGCCTCCTGGTGCGCCAGGGAGACCGGTACATCCTGGTGCGGACGAACGCCCTGCAGTGGGTCGAGGCCGAGGACAACTACGTCCGGCTTCACGTGGAGGGCACCTCGCACCTGCTGCGGCAGACCATGACCGGGCTGCTCGCCCGGCTGGATCCGGCCCAGTTCCGGCGCATCCACCGCTCCGCCATCGTCAACCTCGACTGCATCCGGGAATTCCAGCCCTGGACCGGGGGGGACCACCTCGTGATCATGCGGGATGGCACCCGGCTCACCCTCAGCCGGACCTACCGGGACCAGTTCGGGGAATGGCTCTGAGCAGGACGAAGCCCGGCGGTTGCCGGGCCTCGTCCTGGATCTCCTGGGGTCACTCGGCCGGCAGTACCGCGATGGTGGCCATGCCCGCCTCCCGCAGCACCAGTGCACCCTTCTCGGTCATGGCGGAGCTGGGCAGGATCACGTCCACGGTGCCGATGAGGCGGTCCGTGACCAGCAGCTCGCCCCGGGTGCCGTCACCCATGCTGAACACCGCCCCTTGCTTGAGGGCTACGGGGGTGGTTCCGATGGCGGGAACGCCCCGCTGGCCGAGGTGGGAGATGGCGAGGGTGGCGCCGAAAGCGCCGTCCCGGAACAACCGGTCACCCGGCAGGAGCACCAGGTAGTCCGCCTTGTGGTTGGCGATGAGGTTGGCGGCGAGGGCCGCTTCCTCGACGCGGCGGACGTCGACCACGGTGATGAAGGCCCCTTCGCCGGCGGCCCGGGCCAGGGCCATCACCTCGTCGCGGCTGGCCCTGTAGTCGCAGATCACGCCGAGGTGCTGCTTCGCCGGCCAGGTGGCCAGGGAGGTCTTCATCAGCGGCTGGAAGTCCTCGGCCTGAAGGGCCAGGCCGGCGAAGGCCGCCACGGCCACGAAGAGGGAGGTCGAGATGCGGTTCATGTTGCCTCCGATAGGAAAACAGTCGGGGCTGGGCCCCGGCGGCGGGTGAAGGGAGCCCGGAGCGGCGATCCGTCGGGCGGGGAACGCCGGTCAACTTGAGGCGGAGACGCAAGCCTGGCCAGGGTTCAGGGGTCAGTCCCACCTGCGCTGGGCGAAAGGCCCGCTTCCGGGGGTGGACCGGCCGGGGCCCCAACCAGGCGTGGGTGGACGCCTCCGGCGACACCGGTCCTGCCCTCCCAGGCGATACTGGAGTCTCCGGAGGTTCCATGAAGATCCTGCTCCTCGGCTCGGGTGGCCGGGAACATGCACTGGCGCTGAAGCTCAAGGCTTCGGCCACCCCCGTGGAGCTCATCTCCGCGCCCGGGAGCGATGCCTTGGGGGAGCTGGGGACCTGTGTGGCGCTGGACCTGGAGGCACCCGCGGCCGTGGGCGCCTGGTGCGCCGCGAACCGGCCGGAGCTGGTGGTGGTCGGGCCCGAGGTGCCCCTGGTGGCCGGTGTGGCGGATGCGGTGCGGGCCCTGGGCATCCCCGTGTTCGGCCACGGCGCCGCCACGGCGCGGCTGGAGGGCAGCAAGGCCGTCGCCAAGGCCTTCATGGAGCGGCACGGCATCCCCTGCGCGGCCAGCCGCACCGTGGCCGATCAGGCGGAGGGCGAAGCGCTCATCCGCTCCTGGTCGTACGGTTACCCCATCGTGCTCAAGGCCGATGGATTGGCGGCGGGCAAGGGGGTGGTGCTGGCTGAGACCGAGGCCGAGGCCCTGGAGACCTTCCGGGCCTTCATGGCGGGCCAGTTCGGGGAGGCCAGCCGGACGGTGGTCTTCGAGGAACCCCTGGTCGGCATGGAACTGTCCCTGCATGTGCTGGTGGACGTGGACGCCCGGCACGCGGCCTTTGCCCTGCTGCCGGCCTGCCAGGACCACAAGCGCATCTTCGAAGGGGACCGCGGCCCCAACACTGGCGGCATGGGTGCCTTCGGACCCCTCCCCTTCCTGCGCCCCGGGGACATCGAGCGGATGCGCGCCGAGTTGGTCGAACCCACCGTGCGGGGCCTCCGGGAGGATGGCCTGTCGGCCCGGGGCGTGCTGTTCCTGGGCGTGATGTGGACCGCGACGGGTCCCAAGCTGCTGGAGTACAACGTGCGCTTCGGGGATCCCGAGACCCAGGTGCTGATGCAGCTGCTGGACGAGGACCTGGTGGCCCTGCTGCTGGAAGTCGCCGAAGGCCGGCTGGGACCTCGCGAGCTGAAGCTCAAACCCCACACGGCCATCACGGTCGTGCTGGCGGCCGAGGACTACCCGGAAGGGGCAAAGAAGGGGGTGCCCATCCAGATCGGGACACCCGGCGTCACCGTCATCCACGCCGGAACGCGGAAGCAGGATGGGCGGTGGCTGACGAACGGTGGCCGCGTCCTGAACCTGGCCACCTCCGCGCCGGACCTGTCGGCGGCCCGGGCCGCCATCGAAGCGGCGCTTGCCCAGGTCCAGTGGTCCGGCATGCAGGTGCGGCACGACATCGGCCTCAAGGCGCTGCGGCATGCAGAGGCGGGGAAGACCGTTCAGGATCCCTGGTGAGCCGCTCGTGACCGCTCTCCGACCACCAGCCGAGATCTCAGGGTGGAGGTGCTCCGGGTCTCCGGGGCTCTAGGCCCGGTGGCGCAGCATCCAGATCAGGGTGGTCAGCGCCAGCCCGATCAGGGTCGCGGCCCCGAAGGCCCGGTGGATCCGCGGGGCGGCGGTCCGGGTGCTGCGGCTCTCCCGCCAGGCCAGGGCGGCCCGCCCCGCCAGCATGGTCATGCCGGCCACGGACAGGACGGAGAGCCAGGTCAGGAGGTGGGGCCGGGCCAGGTCCCTCGGGTACAGGAGGACGCGCAGGCCGACCACGGTGAAGGCCGCCATCATGAGGTGGCCATGGAGCCGGTGCTCGCCCCGCCGGACCGCGCGCAGGGCCAGGGCCAGGAGGATCGCGGCGGGGATCAGCAGCAGGTCCAGCATGGCTGCCAGACTACAACAGGTGGCTCAGAGCGGGAGGGCCTCCATGCGCTTCTCGCCTTCCCACCGGTAGAAGCCGGCGCCGGACTTGCGGCCCAGGCGGCCGGCGGCCACCAGCTGGCGCAGCACTGAGGGCGCCTTGAAGCGGGGCTCTCCGAAGGCCTCGAAGAGCACCTCGGCCACGCTCTGCATGGTGTCGAGGCCGATGAAGTCGCTGAGGTGCAGGGGGCCCATGGGATGGCCGCAGCCCAGCTTCATGCCCGTGTCGATGTCCTCCACCGTGGCCAGCTTCTGCTCGGCGCAGCGCAGGGCGTCCAGGAGGTAGGGCACCAGCAGGCGGTTCACCACGAAGCCGGGCGCATCCGGCGCCAGCACGGCGGTCTTGCCCAGCCTCTGGACGAAGGCCTTCAGGGCGTCCAGGGTGTCGCCATCCGTGGCGAGGGTGCGGACGATCTCGACCAGGGGCATGGCGGGCACCGGGTTGAAGAAGTGCAGGCCCGCCAGGCGGGGCAGGCGGCCCGGCGCCAGGACCGGACTCAGATGCGCGACCGTGAGGCTGGAGGTGTTGGTGCAGAGCAGGGCGCTCGGATCCATGACCTTGTCCAGCTCGGCGAAGGTCTCGAGCTTGAGGTCCATGCGCTCCGGGACCGCTTCCACGACCAGATCGCTGCTGGACAGGGCGGTGAACGCGAGGGTGCCGTGGAGCCGGCTGCGATAGGCGGTCCTCTGGTCCTCGGTGATCTTTCCCTTGCCCACGGCCCGCTCCCAGGTCCCATCGATCCGCGCCAGGCCCTTGGCGAGAAGGGACTCGTCCGCCTCTTTCACCCAGACTTCGCAGCCGGCCTCGGCGGCGCACTGCGCGATGCCCGAGCCCATGAGTCCGCAGCCGACGATGCCGATGCGCTGGATGTCCATGGCGTGCCCCCTGATGGAATGGTGATGGTCTGGTCCCCATTCTCCGCCGGTTGCGGACCGCCAGGGAGGATGACCTGCGGTAGGTTTCTTCCGCTATGATTCGGCCCTGCCCAGGAGACGCCCATGACCGGCCTGCTGAAGGATCTGCTCGGCCACCAGGCCTGGGCCGATGCCATGTTCTTCCACGCCTGGGCCAAGTCGGACTTCCGGGAGGATCCCGACCTTCGGATCCGGACGGGCCATCTCGTGGCGGTCCAGGAGGCTTTCCTGGGCGTCCTCAAGGGGGAAACTCGGATCCCCGAAGAGCCACCCACGCCGGATTTCGAGGCCCTGAAGGCGCACTGCCGGACCAACCACGAGGCCTTCCGGGCCCTGGGCCGCGGCCTGGATGCGGCCTCCCTGGCCCGTATCGTGCGCGTGCCCTGGTTCCCCGATCCGCCCTGCCTGGTGTCCGTGGCGGAGGCGCTGACCCAGGTCTGTCTGCACTCCCAGCACCATCGCGCCCAGAACATGACCCGTCTCAAGGCTCTCGGGGTTGCGCCGAAGAACGTGGACTACATCCTCTGGCTCTGGAAGCAGCGGCCCGAGGGGCGCTGGGACCTCTGAGCAGTGGGAGAATGGGGCGGACCGGACGGGAGGGGATCATGGGGACGGATGCGGATGCCCTGCGCTTCATGCGCCGAGCCATCGAGCTGTCGCGTGCCCACATGGAGACAGGCGAGGGGGGCCCCTTCGGCGCGGTGATCGTCAGGGATGGAGAGATCCTGGGCGAGGGCTGGAACCGAGTCACCTCCAGCCACGACCCCACGGCCCACGCGGAGGTGGTGGCCATCCGGCAGGCCTGTGCGAAGCTCGGGACCTTCCACCTGCGGGGCTGCGAGATCTACACGAGCTGCGAACCCTGCCCCATGTGCCTGGCGGCGATCTACTGGGCCCGGCTGGACCGGATCTGGTACGCCAACGGGCGGGCGGACGCGGCGGCCATCCAGTTCGATGACGCGTGGCTCTATCGCGAAGTGGCGCTGCCCCTGGACGAGCGGAGCCTGCCGGCGACCCAGCTGCTGCGCGACGAAGCCCTGGCGGTCTTCCGCGCCTGGGACGCCAAGACCGACAAGATCCCCTACTGACAGCCGATAGCCGAGAACAGACCGCTGACAGCTGACAGCTGATAGCTGATAGCTGATAGCTGATAGCTGATAGCTAAATTTCCAGATACGTGTGCAGCTTCCGCTCTTCCGTGAGCAGGGCGCGCAGGGCCTCGGCGGCATCGCTCTTGGCGCTGGTCTTCCGCTTGGTCTGGGGGCCCTGGACGAGCACATCGGGATCGTAGTGGACGCTGCGGAGCACATGATCCACAGTGTCGCCCTTGACGAGGTGCTGGATCTTGAAGGTGTCGTCCTCGTGGACCACGATGTGGGCCTCGTTGGGCGCGCCGAAGAGGTTGTGCCGCATGCCCAGGATGTCCTGGTAGGCCCCGGTCAGGAAGAAGGCCACGTAGTAGGACTCGCCGCCGCGGGGCTCGTGGAAGGGAAGCTCGTCGCGCACATCCTTCAGGTCGATGAACTTCTCCATCTTCCCGTCGCTGTCGCAGGTGATGTCGCAGAGCGTGGCGGAAAGACCGGGTTTCTCCTTGAGCCGGTGGATGGGCATCACCGGGAAGAGCTGCTCGATGGCCCAGTGGTCCGGCATGGTCTGGAAGATGCTGAAGTTGGCGATGAGCTTGTCCGCCAGGCTCTTGTTGAGGTCCTGGAACTCCTCGGGGACATACTTCAGGCTCTTGCTGCTGAGGATGCGGGAGAGCTTGCGGCAGACCTCCCAGAAGAGGGTCTCGCCCTTGCTGCGGTCCTCCAGGCCCAGGTAGCCCAGGTTGAAGAGGGTGAGCAGCTCGTCCTTCTGGGTGATGGCGTCGTGGTACATCTCGGCGAAGTTCTTCACGGAGATGTTGTCGCGGGTGTAGGCCAGCTCCTTGAGGATCTGGGGCTCGTTGCCGGTGAGGGTCACCGTGTACTTGGTGTGGGTGGTGTCGATGAGGCCGATGATGTCCACCACCACCACCTCGTGGTAGGCCACGATGGCGCGGCCGGACTCGCTCAGGAGGTCCGGCATGGGCACCTGCTCCTGGGTGCAGATGTCCTTGGTGGTGTAGACCACGTCCGCCGCGTACTCGGCGATGGTGTAGTTCATGGAGCTGCTGAAGGTCGTCTTGCTGCCGTCGTAGTCCACGCCGAGGCCGCCGCCCACGTTGAGGTAGCGGATGGGCACGCCCATCTTGCGGAGCTTGGCGTAGATGCGGGTGGCCTCCTTCATGGCCGACTTGATCTTGCGGATGTCCGTGATCTGGCTGCCAATGTGGAAGTGCAGCTCGATGACGCTATCCAGCAGGTCCCGCTTCTCCAGCACCTCGATGGCGTCGAGGATCTCCCGCGTGGTGAGGCCGAACTTGGCGTGGTCGCCGGCGCTGGTCTCCCACTTGCCGCTGCCCTGGGCATTGAGCTTGGCCCGCAGCCCGATGAGCGGCTCCACCTTCAGCTCCTTGGCCACCTTCAGGATCAGGGGCAGTTCCGTCATCTTCTCCACGGTGATGACGACCTTGCGCCCGGCCTTGCGGGCCAGCAGGGCCATGCGGATGAAGGACTCGTCCTTGTAGCCGTTGCAGAGCACCAGGGCCTCGGGATGCAGGTCGAGGCTCAGGGCGATCATGAGCTCGGGCTTGGAGCCGGCCTCCAGGCCGTAGTGGTACTTGTTGCCGGAGCGGACGATCTCCTCGACCACTTCCTTGGTCTGGTTGGTCTTCACGGGGTAGACGCCCTGGTAGCTGCCCTCGTAGCCGAACTCGATGATGGCGCGGCGGAATGCCTCGTTGACCTCCACCACGCGGTGGTCGAGCACCTGCGGGAAGCGCAGGTTCACGGGGGTGCGGATGCCCTTCTTCTTCAGGTGCTGGACGATCTCGTAGACGTCGCAACTGAGGGACTCGTCCTTGGTGGGCGTGATCTCCAGATGGCCCTTGGCATTGATGCCGAAGTAGCCATTCCCCCACTCCTTCACGCCGTACAGGGTCGCGGCGTCCTGGACCGTCCAGTGCTTCATGGGCATCCGAGGTGCCTCCTCAAAACCGGGGCGGCCACCTTTGGCCGGAAGTTTGTTTATATGGAAAAAAGCCCAATAGTTCCAATGAAAAATCACTCTCCCAGGATTCGACCCAGGGTGGCCCGCCAGTGGCGGTCCCTCACGCGCCTCAGGGCGGTCCGCCGGGTGAGCTTCCGCCACTGGGCGGCGCCCCGGGGCAGATCCCCTGCTGAGCGGGTGTGGAGGGGGCTGGGGCCGCCCCAGAGGGCCGGATCGCCCCAGACCGGACCCCGGTTCCAGGGGCAGGCCTCCTGGCAGGCGTCGCAGCCCGCCGCCCAGCGACTCTCCGCCAGGGCCGCGGTGACGGCGGCAGGCGGTTCGGTCTCGGTCTCGATGGTGTAGGTGGTGAGGCAGCGGGCCGGGTCGAGGCGGAAGGGCTCCAGGGCGCCGGAAGGGCAGGCTTCCAGGCAGGCGGTGCAGGTTCCGCACTGCTGGGTTCCGAACGGTTCGTCCGGGGGCAGCCCGATCGACAGCAGCAGGACCCCGAGGAAGCCCCAGGAGCCGCCCTTCCCGGCAATGAGGAGGGTGTGCTTGCCCTGCCAGCCCAGGCCGGCCCGGGCGGCCAGCTGACGCTCCAGGAGGGGGGCCGTGTCCACACAGACCCGGCCCTCCAGGCCCGGCCAGCGGGCCTGGGCCGCCTCCAGCAGCCGGGCGAGGCGGGGCTTCAGGATCATGTGGTAGTCCGGCCCCCAGAGGTACCGGCTCAGCTTCAGGCTGCCCGGAGCCGCTCCCGGCACGGCCTCGGGGCGGGCATAGGGGAAGAACCCGACCAGGGCCGTCCGGGCCTGGGGCCATAGGACCCTGGGGTCCAGCAGGGTGGCTGGTTCCAGGTAGGGCAGGAGGGTCGCGCGGCCCTCCTGGAACCAGGTCCGGAGGCGATCCGCCTCCGGCAGGAAGGGGTCGCAGCCGGCAAACCCCGCCAGGGCGAAACCGGCGGCCAGGGCCTCAGATCGCAGCCAGGCCTTGAACGCCAGGGGGTCCAGGGGTTCGACGGACACGCGCAGGCCACCTCCCTGGATCATCCTCGCTCCGGGACCGGGGCGATGTCACGGGGTTCCGGAACGCGGCGGCCCCGGAAAAGGCGGTAGGCTGGAAGCGGAGCCGAACGCCCGTCATGAACCTGCCCAACGTCCTGTCGCTCGCGCGGATCCTCATGGTCCCTGTCCTGGTCGTGGTGCTCATGACCAAGGTGACGAATCACGAGGTCATCGGCGTGCTGGTGTTCTGGGCCGCGTCCATCACCGATGCCCTGGACGGCTACTTCGCCCGCCGCTGGAAACAGGTGACCACCCTCGGGAAGCTGCTGGACCCCCTGGCGGACAAGCTGCTGGTGTCAGGCGCTCTGATCTCCCTGGTGGAGCTGAATCTGGCTCCGGCCTGGATGACCTTCATCATCCTGGCCCGGGAATTCGCGGTGACGGGCCTGCGCGGCATCGCCAGCGAGGAGGGCATGACCATTCCGGCGGGCACCATCGGCAAGTGGAAGATGGGCTTCCAGGTGGCGGCCATCTCCTGCCTCATCCTGGGCCCGCGGCTGGACTACTGGCTCTTCGAGTGGACCCACAAGGACATCTTCCACCTCTTCATCCAGCTCAACCGGCCCTACAGCTTCTTCTGGGGCATGGGCGTCCTGCTGCTGTGGGGCGCCGTCATCCTCGCCATCTGGAGCGCCATCTCCTACTTCCACGGTTTCTGGAAAGTGGTGGGGCCAAGCATCCTGGCCGAAGACGGCCGCCTCACCGGCCACAAGGACCCTGAATGATCCGCAAGTATCTCCTCGCAGGCCTGTTCACCCTCCTGCCCCTGGTGGTGACGCTCTGGATCCTGAAGGGCATCTTCACGGCCCTGGTGGGGGTCTTCCGGGAGCCGCTGACCTGGGTGGCCCACCAGGTGCACGTGCCGGATCCACCCACCTGGGCGTTGGCCCTGTTCTCCGCTCTGGCCACGGTTCTGCTGCTGCTGGGGGTGGGTGCCCTGATGGGCAACTTCATCGGTCGCCAGCTCCTGACCTGGCTGGATGAGCTGATGATGTCCCTGCCGGTGGTGAAGACCGTCTACGGCGCCACCCGGCAGCTCATGGGCGCCATCCAGTCGGGGCAGGGCGGCAGCTTCAAGGAGGTGGTGGTCGTGGAGTGGCCCCATCCCGGCTCCTTCACCTTGGGCTTCGTGGCCAGCCGGGACTGCTCCTGGGCCATCCCCGGAGGCCAGGGCATGGTCGCCGTCTACGTGCCGACCGCCCCGAACCCGACCTCTGGATATGTGGTCATGGTCGAGGCGTCGAAGGTGAAGCCGGCGGATCTCAGCGCGGACCAGGCGCTGACCTGGGCCATCAGCGGCGGGGTGGTGACGCCGGCCCGGACGGGCACGGGCTCCTTCCGGATGCCGGAAAAGCCATGAGCGCCCTGCAAGGCCGGCGCATCCTCGTCACCGGTGCCGGCAGCGGCATCGGCCGGGCGGCGGCGCGGTGGTTCCGGGACCGCGGTGCCGACTTGATCCTCGCGGGACGCCACCTCGACACCCTGCGCGAAACCCTGCCGGATGCGGTCCACGTGGTCCTGGATCATTCGGATGACGCCGCCGTGGCGGCCTTCGCCCGGGAGTGCCCCGAGCTGGACGGCATGTTCCTGAACGCGGGCGCCCTGGTGCTGGGCTCAGTGGCCTCGACCCCGGCCACCGGTTTCGATACCGCCATCGCCGCGAACCTGCGGGGACCCTGGCTCATGGCCCACCACTTGGGTGCCCGGATGAAGGACGGCGGGAGTGTCGTGCTGGTGGGCTCCAACATCGGCCTCCGGGCCATCCCGGACAGCGCGGCCTACAGCGTGGCCAAGGCCGGCGTCCACATGCTGGCGAAAGTGCTGGCCCTGGAATGGGCGCCCCGGCGGATCCGCTGCAACGCCATCGCGCCCGGACCGGTCCGCACGGCCATGGTGGAGGCCCGCCTCGCCGCCAGCGAGGATCCCGAGGGCGACCTGGCCGCGCTGTCGGCGGTGAATCCCCTCAGGCGCCTCGGCTCCGAGGACGAAGTGGCGGCCCTGGCGGCGCATCTGCTGGGCAGCGAGAGCGGATGGACGACAGGGATCGTCATCCCGATTGATGGTGGTGCCGACGCGGTCTACTAGGCCCGCTGGTCAGGCGATGCTCAGCAGGGCGGGGGCCCCGCTCGAGAGGCTGCCGCGCAGCCTCCGCTCGCGACCCGCCTCTGCTTCGCGGTGGTGCCGACGCGGTCTACTGAGCGGCGCAGCTACTCGACGAAATCCAGGTCCCGCCCATGGGTCTCGGCCATACCCCACAGGGAGACCAGGGCCAGGGCGAAGCAGACGCCGCCCACGACCCAGGCGGAGCCGATGTAGCCCAGGCGGCCGCGCAGCATGACGAAGCTGCTGGTGATGAGCGGCACGGCGCCCCGGACGAAGTTGGGCACGGTGGTGGCCACTGTGGAGCGCAGGTTGGTGCCGAACTGCTCCGCCGCGATCGTCACGAAGACCGCCCAGTAGCCGACCGCCAGGCCCAGGAACCCCGCCAGGAGGTAGAGCATGGTCGGGGTGAGCCCCCGCAGGCTCAGGTAGGCCGCCACGCCCGCCAGACCGGCCAGGATGAAGACCAGCACCACCTTCTTGCGGCTCCCCCAGAGCTGGCTGAGCACCCCGGAGGCCAGGCTGCCCAGGGTGATGCCGCTGTAGCAGAAGGCCACCGCCGTGCCGGCGCTCACCGGGCCCCGCACGGCGATCTTGGGGGCGAACTCCGGCGCGGAGGTGATGAGGATGGCCACCACGAACCAGGTCGGCAGGCCGATGAGGATGCAGCGCAGGTAGCGCAGGAAGCGCTCCCGGTTGGTGAAGAGGCTGAAGAAGTCTCCGCGTTTGACTTCGTGCTGCCCCAGGTCCCGGAACATCCCGCTCTCCCTCAGCCCAAAGCGGGTGGCCAGCAGCAGCAGGCCCAGGCCGCCCCCGGCCAGGTAGGCCACGCGCCAGGGGAGGTACTTGCCCACAAGGCTGGCGGTCACGGTCCCGAAGATGCCCACGCCGGCCACGATGGCCGTGCCGTAGGCGCGAAGGTCCTTGGGGAGGATCTCGCTCACGAGCGTCACCGCGGCCCCCAGCTCGCCGGCCAGACCCAGGCCCGCCAGGAACCGCCACACCGCGTAGGCGGGGATGCCGTGGACGAAGGCATTGGCGATGTTGGCCACGGAATAGAGGGCGATGCTTCCGAACAGGGTGCTCAGGCGGCCCTTCTTGTCCCCCAGCACGCCCCAGAGGATGCCCCCGAGAAGCATGCCGACCATCTGCGCATTGAGCAGCAGGAAGGTGGCCGAGACCTGGGCGTCGCCCTGCGGGACGCCCAGGGCCGTGAGGCTGGGCTGCCGCACGATGGGGAAGAGCAGCAGGTCGAACATGTCGACGAAGTACCCCAGCGCGGCCACGAGGACCGTGAGGTTCAGGATCGCGCGAAGTCGAGTCTGGGCCATGAGGGTCATTGAACCATACGAATCCTTGGGAGAACCCGGCACACTGTTAGGGTCTGGTTTCGAAATGGGATGGGGTCGCGCAAGGGGCGCCGCCCAAGCGAGACAAGGAGAGCGACGCTGGCAATAGCGGCACTATTGGCGAGGAGTTCGACGCGGTATCGCGCCGGGCGCCGCCCCTTGCCCTCCGGGACGAGGCCAGCCGCACCCCTGGCTTCGTTATCGGCCTCGAACGATGTCCCGCATCGCCCTTCGGCCGCTACCTCGCCATGGGCGCGGCTGGCCGGCGTCGCGGCCCGGTCCCACTTCGAAACCAGACCCTAGCGAGGTGATCATGTCGGACGTGGCCTGGCCCGCCCCACCGCAGGGAGCCTGCACCCTGCCTGAGCGCTTGGAGGCGGAGGTGGCCATCCTGGGCGCCGGCATCCACGGCGCGGCCCTGGCGCGGGAACTCACCCTGCGCGGCGTGTCCTGCGCCCTGGTGGACAAGGGCGAGGTGGGGGGCGGCACCAGCCAGTGGTCCAGCCAGCTCCTGCATGGCGGCATCCGCTACATGCTCACGGGCGACATCCGTCAGATGCGGGAGGGTCTGGCGGAACGCGCCACCTGGGCCCGCATCGCACCCCGCCGCTGTCACTGGGAGGCCTTCTGGATGCCCCACCGGTCCTGGCCCGAGGGCCTGGCACACCGGGTGGGCATCGGCCTCTACGACTTCTGGGGCTCCGAGCGCCCCGGCTGGCCCGCGGAACTGAGCCTCGGCCATGTGTCGAAGGAAGCCTTCCTGGCCGACCCGCGGGGCGTCCTCGGTGCGTTCCGCGGCGCCACCGCCTATGCGGACCTCATGACCTGGGACCGCGACCTGACCAGGGACCTGGCGGCCTCCAGCGAGGCCATGCTCCTGGAATTCCACGAGCCGGAGGGCTTCGAGCAGGGCGATGGCGGCCTGAAGCTCCTGCACCTGCGGGACCGCCGGGACGGGTCGGCACGTCAGCTCGCGGCGCGGCGCTGGGTCTTCGCCCTGGGACCCTGGACGGATGGCGCCATGGCGCGCTGGTTCGGCGAGACTCGCAAGCGCCTGCGGCTGTCCTCGGGCATCCACCTCTGGTTCGATGGCGTTCCCGGCTGCGAGCGGCCCTGGGCCATCCGGCGGCCCAAGGGGCGCATCCTCTTCGTGATCCCCCGGGACGGCATGCTCCAGGTGGGCACCACCGAGCGCGAGGTGGAGGACGGCTGGGTGCCCATCCTCGAGGCCGAACGGGAGGAGCTCTTCGGCGCCCTCGAAGCCAACCTGCCCAGCCTTCCCTGGCGCGAGATGCCGGTGCGGGCGGAGGAACTGGGGGTGCGGCCCCTGGTAGCCGCCAGCGGCGCCACCACCCACCTGAGCCGCGAGGCCGTCCTGGAGCGGCATGCCCGCCTCCCGAACCTCACCCTCGTGCTGGGCGGCAAGCTCACCACCGCCCGCGCCCTCATGGACCGTCTGGCCACCGACCTCACCGGCCTCCGCTGCGAGGCCTCCACCACCGCGCCCCTGCGCCTTTGGGATGGACAAGCCGCGCAGATCCGGTAGAATCATTTCTTCACGCGGTCCCGTAGCTCAGCTGGATAGAGCATCAGACTACGAATCTGAGGGTCGGGCGTTCGAGTCGCTCCGGGACCACCACTCACTTAGGCCATCCAAGGGATGGCCTTTTTCATGGCCGCATGATCTTCATGTCCACGAAGGGCGAGTGGGTGGTGAGGCCGTCCACGATGTGCGCCAGGGCGGCCTTGCAGGTGTCGGGGTCGCCCTTGAACAGGGTGTACTGCTCATCGGCGTTGCGGGCGACGATGGCGCTGTCTTCGATGCGGATGGTCCGCACGAACATCAGGTTGATGATCTCGGCGGATTGGGTGCGGACCCACATGACTTCCTCCTGGTCGGGATGATTCTCGACCTAATTGGACGATTTGGCGGCCGGGTTGGCCGGTTCCTTCGGGCGATCGGGCTGCTTCCAGCCGCCGCCCAGGGCTAGGTAGAGGCGGATGACGCTGCGCTGCTGGTCCGAGAGGGCCTCGGCGTAGGACAGCTCGGCGGAGAACAGCTGGCGCTGGGCATCCAGGACTTCGAGGTAGGGCGATACGCCGCCTTCGAAGCGCATGGTGGCGATGCGCTCGGCCTCCCGCAGGGAGCGGAGCAGCTGTTCCTGCGCCGTGACGATCTCCTTGGCCTTGGCCACCCCCGTGAGGGCGTTGGAGACATCGCCGAAGGCGGACAGGACGGTCCTCTCATAGGAGGCCCTGGCCTGCTCCCATCGGGCGATGGCGGCCTTGCGCTGGTACCGCAACGCCCCCCCGTGGAAGATGGGGGCGAGGATCCCGCCGCCCGCGCTCCAGCTCTGCTGCCCGGAGCTGGTGAGACCCGCGAGCTCCACGCTCTGGTAGCCGAGGCTCCCGGTCAGGGTGAGGCTGGGGAAGAGGTTGGCCGTGGCCACGCCGACCTGCGCGTTGGCGGCCCGCAACAGCTCCTCCTTCTGACGGACATCGGGACGCCGCTCCAGCAGCTCCGAGGGCAGCCCCGGGGCGATGGCCTTGGGAGGCACCGCCTGGAGCGCCACACCGCGTGGCACCGGCCCCGGCATACGTCCCAGCAGGAGGTTGATCTGGTTCTCCTGGGTCTGGACGGCCAGCTCCAGCTGGGGCACGGCGGCCTCGGCCAGGGCCAGCGCCGAAGCCGCTTGGCTGGTCTCCAGCTTGTCGCCGACGCCCCCCAGGACGCGGCTCTCCACCAGGGCGAGGGCGCGCTTCCTCACTTCCACGGTGCGCCGCGCGGTCTCCAGCTTCATGTCCAGGGACTGCAGCTGGTAGTAGCTGCCCACCACATCCCCGACCAGGCTGAGGAACACGGCCCGGCGACCCTGCTCGGAAGCCAGATACTGGGCCAGGGCGCTTTCCTGGGTGCGGCGGATCCGCCCCCAGATGTCCAGTTCCCAGGTGGCGGCGAAGCCTGCGGAGAAATTGTCGCTGATGACCGTCTGGGTCCCGCCGGTGGAAGAGAGGGCCCGCTTGCGCGTGGCGGTCCCGCCGAGGTCGAGGTCCGGTCCCAGCCGGTTGATGCCGGCCAGCGCCCGGGCCTCCTCCATGCGGCTGACGGCGATCTGGAGGTCGTGGTTCTTCTTCAGGGCCTCGAGGACGAGCCCCTTCAGCACCGGATCATCGTTGACGATCTCCCACCAGCCCAGGTCGGCGGAGAGGGCCTCCGTGGCCGTGGCGGTCTGGGCCGGATAGGCGGCGGGGATCTCCAGGGCGGGCCGGCGGAAGGTCGGGCCCAGGGCGCAGCCGGTGGACAGGGCCAGCCCCGCCAGGCCGGCGGTCCAGGTCCAGGCTCGGGGTTGCTTCGGCATCAGGGCCTCCCTTCGGGGGTGGGAGATTCCGCAGGGTCGGCCTCGTCGGGATCCGGCTTCTTCTCCCCGAAGCGGTCCACGAGCACGTAGAGGGCCGGGATGAAGGAGACGCCGAAGACGGTGGCCACGAACATGCCCACGCAGACCGTGAGGCCCATGACTTTCCGGGCCTCGGCCATGGCGCCCGAGGCCATCACCAGGGGCAGCACGCCGAGGATGAAGGCGAAGGCGGTCATGAGGATGGGCCGGAAGCGCAGCTTCGCGGCCTCCAGGGCGGCCTGGGTCACGCTGAGGCCCGCCTCGCGCCGCATCTTGGCGAACTCCACGATGAGGATGGCGTTCTTCGCGGCCAGGCCGATCAGGGTGATCATGCCGATCTGGGCGAAGACGTTGTTCACGTAGCTGCCGCCCCAGACCTGCGGCAGCAGCGTGCGAAGCAGCCACAGGCCCGCCATGGCGCCAAAGACCGCGAAGGGCGTCCCCAGGAGCACGCTGAAGGGCAGGGACCAACTCTCGTACTGGGCGGCCAGGATCAGGAACACGAAGACGAGGGCCATCAGGAAGACGACCCCGCCGGTGCCGGCGGCCTTCTTCTCCTGGTAGGAGAGGTTGGACCACTCGTAGCCCCAGCCCTGGGGCAGCACCTTGTCGGCGGTCTCCTCCAGCGCCCGGTGGGCGTCGTCGGAGCTGTAGCCGAGGGCGGGGGAGCCGGTGATCTCCGCCGCCCGGAACAGGTTGAACCGGTTGGTGAAGCTCGGCCCCTGGGTGTCCTTCATGGTGACGAGGGTATCCAGCGGGATCATCTGGCCCTCGTTGCTTCGCACGAAGAACTGGCTCAGAGACTTCGGCGAGGTCCTGAACTCCGGCTCCGCCTGGAGGTACACGCGGTAGACGCGGCCGAACCGGTTGAAGTCGTTGATGTAGGAACTGCCCAGCAGCGCGCCCATGGTGCGGTTCACTTCCTGGATGGGCACGCCCAGCTTCTGCGCCTTCTCGATGTCGATATCCGCATAGATCTGGGGTTCGGTGGCGCGGAAGAAGGTGGCGATGCGCCCGATCTCGGGGCGCTTCCGGGCCTCCGCGATGAACTTGTCGGCCAGGGCTGCCAGGGCCTCCGGCGTGCTGCCCGAGCGGTCCTGCAGCATGAACGTGAAGCCGGCGCTGGACCCCAGGCCGCGGATGGGCGGCGGCCCGAAGGCGAAGACCTGCGCCTCCGGGATCTTCTGGTAGAACTCCTGGTTCAGCTGCTGCATGACCTGGTCGATCCGCTCCTTGACCCCGCCCCGCTCATCCCACGGCTTCAGCGCCGCGAAGCAGAGGCCGGTGTTCGGTGAGACGGTTCCGGTCAGCACGCTCCGGCCGGAGGAAGCGGTGTAGTCCTGGATCGCGGGGTTGCTCGCCAGGACCTTCTCCACCTTGCGGAGCACGGCCTCGGTGCGCTCCAGGGAGGCCGCGTCCGGCAGCTGGACATTGACCAGGAAGTAGCCGTTGTCCTCGTTGGGAAGAAAGCCCGAGGGAACCGACTTCAGGAGGCCGCCCGCCACGAGCACCAGGGCGCCCACGACCAGGAGGCTGCGCGCGCCCTTGCGGATAAGGACGTGGGTGAAGGCCAGGTAGCGGTCGGTGCCGATGCCGAAGATCCGGTTGAACCAGGCATAGAAGGGGTCGAGAACGTGCTTCTCATCCGGCTTCCGGGCCCGCAGGAACTTCGACGCCAGGGCAGGGCTCAAGGTGAGGGCGCTGATGGCGGAGAAGGCCACGGAGATGGCGATGGTCACGGCGAACTGCTGGTAGAGCCGCCCCGTGATGCCGCCCATGAAGGCAACGGGCACGAAGACCGAGATGAGGATGAGGGCGATGGCGACCACGGGACCGGTCACTTCCTTCATGGCCTGGGCCGTGGCCTCGCGGGGACTCATCCCCTGCTCGATGTGGTGCATGACCGCTTCCACCACCACGATGGAGTCATCCACCACGATGCCGATGGCCAGCACGAGGCCCAGCAGCGAGAGCACGTTGATGGAGAAGCCCACGAGGGGGAATACCGCAAACGTCGCGATGAGGGACACCGGCACGGTGATGAGGGGGATCAGCGTGGCCCGCCAGTTCTGGAGGAACACGAAGACCACCAGGATCACAAGCAGGACGGCCTCGAACAGGGTGATCAGGATCTCGTGGATGCCGGCGCTGATGGCCTTGGTCGTGTCCAGCACCGTCTTCTGCTCCATGTCCCTCGGGAAAGCGGGGGCCACCTCGGCCATGGCCTTCTCGACGGCGTCCCGCACGTCCAGGGCATTGGAGCCCGGGGCCTGGTAGACGGCCAGCAGGGCGGAGGGCTTGCCGTTGATGCGGCCGGAGGACATGTAGCTGAGGCTGCCCAGCTCCACGCGGGCCACGTCACGCAGGCGGACCTGGCTGCCGTCCGGGTTCGAGCGCACGATGATCGCGCCGAACTCGTCCGCCGTGGCCAGGCGGCCCTGGGTCTTGACGGTGTAGGTGAAGGCCGTGCCCGCGGGCGCGGGCGGTCCGCCCAGCTGGCCGGCCGGAGTGATGTCGTTCTGCGCGGAGATGGCGGCGAGCAGGTCACTCACCGTGAGGCCCAGGGTCATCAGGCGGTCGGGCCTCACCCAGACGCGCATGGAGTAGTCCGTGCCGCCGAGCACGCCCACCTCGCCCACGCCGTTCACGCGGGTGAGGCGGTCCTGGATGTTGATGCTGGCGTAGTTGGTGAGGAAGGTGTTGTCCCAGGTGCCCTTGGGAGAGGTGAGGGCGATGATCAGCACCGGCAGGGAGGTGGACTTCTTGGTATTGACGCCGTACTGCTTCACGGCCGCGGGCAGGGCCGCATTGGCCTGGGCCACGCGGTTCTGCACCAGCATGGTGGACGTGTCGAGGTTGGCGCCCACTTCGAAGGTGACCTCGGTCTTGAGGGTGCCGTCATTGCCGTTGGTGGACTTGAGGTAGAGCATGTTGTCCACGCCGTTGAGCTGCTGCTCGATGGGCGTGGCCACGGCCCTCTCCACGTCCTGGGCGGCCGCGCCCGTGAAGGTGGTGGAGACGATGATATTGGGCGGCGAGATGTCCGGGTACTGGGCGATGGGCAGGCCCTTCAGGGCGACCAGGCCGACGATCACCATGAGGATGGCCATGACCATCGCGAGGATGGGCCGGCGGATGAAGATGTTGCCCATGGCTCAGTTCCTTCCGGCCTTGACGAAGGGCTTGGTGGTCACCGCGGCGCCCTGCTTGATCTGCTGCAGGCCCTCGACCACCACGATCTCGTTGGGTTTGAGCCCTTCGCTCACCACCCAGTCCTCGCCCTGGCGGGGGCCCATCTTCACGGGGCGGAGCTGGACCTTGCCCCCTTCGACGACGGCCACCTGGTAGGCGCCCTGGACCTCCTGGACGGCCCGCTGGGGCACCAGCACGGCGTCCTTGAGGGTCTCGTAGTTGAAGCGGACCTTCACGAACTGGCCGGGGCGGAGCTGGTGATCGGGATTGGGGAACACGGCGCGCACGGAGATCGTGCCGGTGCGGGGGTCGATGCCCCTCTGCACGGCGTCGAAGCGCCCCTTCCGGGGATACAGGCTGCCGTCGGAGAGGAGGAGCTCCGCGCCGGGGGCGTCCTTGCCTTCCATGGGCCGGTTCCCGCCGCGGCTGTGTTCGGCAAGCTTGAGGTAGTCGCCCTCCTGCATGCCCACGATCACATGGATGGGGTCCACGTTGGAGACGGTGGTGAGCAGCGTGGAATCCCCCCGGCCCACGAGGTTGCCCGGCTTCACCTTGGCGAAGTCCGCCAGTCCCGAGGTGGGGGCCGTGATGCGGGTGTAGCTGAGGTCGAGCAGGGCCTTGTCGAGGGCGGCCTTCGCGGCGTCCACGGCCGCGCGCGAGGTCTTCTGCATCGAGAGGGCCGAATCGAAGGTCTGGCGGCTCACGGCCTGCTGTTCAGCCAGGGGGCGCAGGCGGTTCACTTCGAGATCTGCCAGGTTCAGGCGGGCCTCGGCGGAGGCCACATCGGCCCGGCGCTGGGAGACGACGGACTGGAAGGTCTTGGACTCGATGGTGAAGAGCAGGTCGCCCTTCTTCACCGGCTGGCCTTCGGTGTAGTGGACGCTCTCCAGGTAGCCCTCCACCCGGGCGCGGATCTCCACATCCAGGGAACCCGCGGTCTGCCCCACCAGCTCCATCACCACGGGGACATCCCGCTGGGTGGACGGCAGGACATAGACCTCGGGCGTCGGCGCCTGGCGCTTCTTCTGGCAGCCGAGAGCCACGCCGAGGCTGAGGAGGATGAGGGCTCCGGCCCCGATTCGGCCCGTCGCGGAGAAGGCTCGTGTCATGGGTGCTCCAAGGGGTGAAGGCGTTCGGGGGTCATCGTGGCGAACCTGGGGTGGGCGGCATGGAGGAGGGCGGGGCGCCGATGGCGCGCAGGGTGATGTCGGCGATCTGCTCGGCCATGTGGTCCGGGGATTCGGGGTAGCAGTCGGGTCCGAAGACCAGCTGGTTGAAGTCGTGCATCATGGTGTTCGCCACGCACTGGCCGTAGACCAGGGCGCACCAGAACGGGATCTCCCGGACCGGCAGATCGGGGCGCAGGGCCTGGATGCAGGCGGCGATCTGGGTTCGGAGGGGCGCCAGGCGCTCGCGCAGCAGGGGCTCCAGCTCCGGGATCGGGGACCGCACGGCCCGCTGCCACAGGCGGAAGGATGCCATCCGCCGGGGATCGCCGCTCTCGAAGGTGTCGCGCATCCCCTTGAAGACCCCGACGATGAGCTTCCGCAGCAGCTCCGCGGCCTGGACGGGGTCGTCCCGGAGTTCCTCCAGGCCCACGAAGGGGCCGGGGAACTGCCCCTGCGGTCGCTCCGCCACCATGGCCTTGAGCACCGCGAGGTAGAGCCCCTCCTTGTTGCCGAAGTGGTGGGCGATGAGGGAACTCGGCCGGCCCGCCCGCTCGGCCAGCTGGCGCAGGCTGGTGCCCTCGAAGCCCTGTTCGGAGAAGCAGAACAGGCCGGCTTCCAGCAGGGCGGCCCGGGTGGCTGCGGCCCCGCGATCCGTGCATGGGCTCATCGATTCAGCCGTCATGATCTTAGATTGATCGATCAATCAATATGCGTCAATGGATGAAATGATCCCAGGGCTCAGTCTCAGTTGGGAATTACCTTGTCTGCGAGCCCGAGAAGGGCCATCAAGAGCGCAGCAGCAGCCGCACCATCAGAGGCGCGAGGGTGGCGGTGGTGATGCCGGCGAGGGTCATGGCGAGGCCGGCCATGGAGCCCTCCCGTTCGCCTTCCATGAAGGCCATGGCCGTCCCCTGGCCGTGGGCGCCGGTACCCAGAGCCAGGCCCCGGGCCACAGGATGCCGGATCCCGGCCCAGGTCAGCAGGGTCGCCCCGAAGACGGAGCCCAGCGTGCCCGTCGCCACGACGAAGGCCGAGGCCAGCCCGGGGCTTCCGCCGTGGATCCTGGCGATCTCGACGGCGAAGGGGATGGTGACGCTCTTGGGCAGGACCGAAAGCACCACCTCCCTGGGCAGGCCGGCCATCAGGGCGATCAAGCCGGCGACGAGCATCGAGGCGAGCGAACCGAGGCCGACGCCCGCCACGATCGCCGGAGCATGCCGCCGCACCAGGCTGCGCTGGCGGTAGAGGGGCACCGCCAGCCCGACGGTGGCGGGTCCGAGCAGCGAGGTCATGATCCGCCGGCCCGGGAGGTAGGCCTGATACGGGATGTTCAAGGCGAGGAGGGTCGCGATGACGAGGGCCGCCCCGAGCAGCACGATGTTCAGCAAGGGGTGGCGATACCGCAGGTACAGGGCCTTGGAGAGCAGGTAGGCGCCCACCGTCAGCAGGATGGTGAACAGGATCATCAGTCGGGGCATGTCGCGTCCCCCCTCTGGAGCCACTGGGCGAGGTAGCCGGTGCCCAGGAAGGTCAGGACCGTGCTGATGACGATGGCCAGGGCCAGCATCAGGCCGTACCGGTAGAAGACCCCGCCCCAGTTCATGAGGTCCACGGCCACGGGGATGAAGAAGAAGACCAGGTGCTTGAGCAGGAAGTCGGCGGCGTCCTGGACATATTCGAGGGGAACGATCCCGAGGTTCAGGAGGGCGTAGAGCAGGACGATGCCCACCACGTTCCCCGGTATGGGGAGGCCCATCAGGAGTGCGAGTTTGTTGCCGAGGTAGTAGATCCCGCTCAGGAGGGCGATCTGGCAGAGGAATTGCAGTTTCTTCATCACGACCAGCCTCTTGCGGAGCGGCGGCGCACGCGCGGTAAGCAGCGATTGTGAGGGCAAATCCGCCGCCGTCCAAACGGCCGTCCTCTCTTGCCTCCTCCAAGAAGAAGGGCCCCTGGAGACCAGGGGCCCTTCACGGCAGCGCGGGGCGCTGGATCAGAAGGCGACCAGGAGGGCCGCCACGACGGTGTTGCCGCCCTGCTCGCCGGTCTCGGTGCCGAAGGGCTTGAGGAAGTTCTTGCTGCGGGCGATGTAGTTCAGCTTGAAGTTGGCAGCCTTCACCTTCTCGGGAACCCAGGCGTAGGTATAGCCGACGGTGACTTCGGTGTACTTGGGCGTGTAGTCCACGGGGGCGCCGTTGGCCAGGAGCGGAACGCCGGGCGAGCTCTCGGTGTAGGGGTTGTAGGCGGTGTACCAGTCGTCCCCGCTGTTGAAGTTCATGAAGTCGTAGCGGGCCATGACGCTGTGGTGGCCGAAGGTGTAGCCGCCAGTGACGTAGTAGCTCGTGAACTTCTGGTCCAGATGCTCACGCTTCACTGTGGGGGCGGTGGCGGCCAGGGTGGCGAAGCGACGGCCGAGCAGGCCGGTCATGTACTCGGTGGTGAGCGTCCAGGTGCCGTCTTGGTACGCGTAGAACGCACCCAGGTTGGTGGTCTTGTCCTTGTTGTCGTAGATCGCCACCTGGGTGGGCCAGGCGCCCCCGGGGTTGGCGGCAATGGCGATGGAGGGGTTGCCCTTGTCCGCCACGTCCGTCGACCCCTGCAGGGTGTAGGCACCGAACTTGTGGGCCTTGCCGAGGTTGAAGTCCAGGCGCAGGACGAAATCCTTCTGGGCATTGGTGTCGTTGGCCTTGCCCGAAGCCGCATCATTCATGCCATTGAACACGGCGGCGGTGACCTTGCCCGCGAAGCCGTTGGGATCGCCGTAGGAGAAGCCGAGGGCGAGGCCGCGGTCGCGCTTGTCCCCGAACATCCGGCCCAGCTGGCTGCGCTCGGCGAAGAGCAGCTCGGTGGAGCTCATCACGCCTTCGTAGGTCTGGAGGTTCTTGAACTGGCCGACCTTCAGGTCAAGGCCGGCGGCGGGCTTCCAGGTGACGAAGGCATCCTGGAGGATGATGGGGTTCGTCGTCCCGGTGGAGATGGAGGGATCGAACATCACCTCGTAGTCCAGGCCTTCGGCCACGCTGCCGGAGAGCTTGATCTCGGACCGGCGAATGGAGAAGGTGTTCTCCTTGAATTCGCTGCGCAGGTTGTAGTACCCGCCGGGCGCCGAGCTGTTGGTGCGCAGGTTGCTGTCCAGCATCTGGGTGTACCAGAGCTGGATGTCGCCGCCGATTTTGACCGTCTGGGCGGAGGCCGGCAGGGCGGCGAGGAGGAAGGCGGCCAGGCCGAGGTTGCGGGTGCGCTTCATGGAGTCTCCTTGGGGCCGTCAGGCCTGTGGGAAAAGGTTCCCGGTCGCCTGTGACGGGGGCGCGAAGACTCTGGTCCAGGTCTGTGCTGGGCTCGTGAATTTATGTTGATGAGTCCAATTCTCAACATCCCCCCAGATGCTGGTCTTGGATCAGGTCTGTATTTGACCAGTGACGACAAGGCCCATCCGCTTGAAGACGCCGATCGGAGGTCACCCCCTGCGAGGCTCCCTTCCTTTCCCTGAGCCGTTTCCAGGGGCGGTGTCAGCACACCTTTGTGTCTCGCATCACAACAGTCGGAACCTTTGCTTCATTTTTGATAGACGCAACGAGTTCCCCCGTTTAGCTTGAATCCGTTTGATCCGCTCATCGATTTGGAACGACTGGTGTCCCGGACATCAGGTGGTCTGACCTGAACTCGGCCCTCAATCCCTCCCAACCCTCCCTCACTAGGAGCCCATCCATGAAGATCACCCGCCTTGCCGGCATCGCCGCCCTCCTCGCCGCCGGAGTCACCCAGGCCCAGGCTCAGGACATCAAGCTCACCGGCGTCCTCTTCGAGTTCTGGCAGACCCAGATGCTGGACAACAACCTGCGCAACAACACGACCGCCACGGCCGGGGCTTCCAAGTACTACGGCCTCGACTCCCGGTTCCAGGAGAACAACTTCGCCGTCAAGCGGGCTGAGATCTACCTGAACGGCAAGATCACCGACGACATCACCTGGAACGCGATGTTCGATCCCAACAACAGCAACACGGCCACGGTTCCCAACAACGTCCTCCAGGACCTGGTCGTCACCTGGAACCTCGGCAACGGCTTCTCCGTCAAGGCCGGCCAGTTCAAGATGCCCACGACCTATGAAGCCACCATGGTCGCGGCCACCAACATCCTGTTCTTCGAGCGGAACCAGATCAACCGCGTCTTCGGCGACAAGCGCGACCGCGCCATCTGGGGCATCTATGCCTTCGGCGATCCCAAGGGCTTCAGCGGCAAGTTCAATCTCGCCGTCTCCAACGGCACCACCGATGACGGCAGCGGCGGCAAGAACAACGAGAACACCGTGGCCGGTTCCGGCAATGCCCAGAAGGACTGGACCACCCGCCTCGAGTTCGCCTACGGCCCCGAGCAGAAGTTCGGCGCCTACTACCGCGAAGGCGTGACCGGCCTGAAGGATTCCACCTTCCTGAATGCCACCGTCCCCGCCACCTGGACTGTGGGCGCTCCTTCCGCCACCCAGATCAAGGACAACAAGGACAAGACCACCCTCATGGGTGCCTACTACGCCTTTGACACGGCCACCTGGCACGCCAGCGCCGAGTTCGCGACGGGCCTGCTGGGCCGCCGCTTCCCCACCCTCTTCGCCGCCGGCTCGACCACGCTCACTCCGCTGCGCGAGCACCTCGACCAGAAGTTCCAGGGCTTCGCCATCGATGGCGCCTACAAGATGGGCCAGCACTGGTTCACCGCCCGCTACGACGTGCTGAACTACAACTCCGGGGACGACTGGTACACCGCCACCAACCCCTACACCACGAACGTGGCCACCGGCCTCCCCACGGGCAACGACCTCAGCCCCAAGTACACCGAGATCACCGTGGGCTACAACTACGTGTTCAATCCCGCCAAGTACGGCGCGGGCAAGCTGAAGCTGGACTACGTGCACCGCAGCAAGAACTTCCTGCTGCCTCGCGCGGGCCAGACCGGCGAGCAGGGCGGCGATTCCCTCGTCGCTTCCCTGATGGTCGGATTCTGATCCGAGCACGTTCTACCTAGCCGAACACTTTCGGCATCGCAGCCACGGAACTCATGGGTCACAACCCATGGGTTCCGTGGTTTTTTTGGTCCAGAGGGGGTGTAGAATCGGCCATACCTTCCACCCACATCACCTTTGCACTGGAGCTGCCATGCGAAAGCACCTCTTGGCCCTGGGCACCGCACTCGCCCTCTCTCCGTGTCTCATGGCGCAGAAGATCGGCGTCATCAATTCCATGAGCGGGCCCGAGGCGCCCATCGGGGAGAACATCACCAACGGCATCAAGCTCGCGGACGAAGACCTCCGGAAGAAGGGCATCAACCTCCAGCTCGTCTGGGAGGACGATACGGGCAAGCCGCAGATCTCCATGAGCGCCATGGAGAAGCTGGCCACGCGCGACGGCGTCGTCGGCGTCGTGGGGCCCTACACCTCGGCCTGCTCCAACGCCGTGGCCAAGCTGGCGGAGAAGTATCGCGTGCCCCTGCTCATCCCCGCGGCGGCCAAGGAGGAGATCACGCGTCAGGGCCTCAAGTACGTCTTCCGCATGAATGCCCCCGCGGACAAGTACGCCTCCAGCCTCATCGACGCGGCCACCTCGCTCGGCAAGCCCAGGTCCATCGCCTTCATCTACGAGAACACCGATTTCGGCACCTCCACCACCAAGACCGCCAAGGAGTATGTGGCGAAGAAGGGCATGCAGGTCGTCGCGGACGAGCCCTATCCCAAGGGTGCCGCAGACTACCGGTCCACCCTCGCCAAGGTGAAGTCGAAGAATCCTGATCTTGTGTTCATGGTGTCCTACGTGGCTGACGCCATCCTGCTCATGCGGCAGTCGAAGGAAGTGGGTCTCCAGCCCCAGGCCTTCCTCGGTGCCGGTGCGGGGTTCACCACCACGGAGTTCGCCAAAGAGCGTGCGATCTCGGAGAACGTCATCTCCTGCACCCAGTGGACGAACGACGTGAACTGGCCCGGTGCGAAGGAGTTCGGGGCCCGCTACAAGGCGAAGTTCGGCAAGGAGCCCACCTATCATGCCGCCTGCGCCTACGCCTCCATGATGATCATGGCGGAAACCGCCAAGAACGCCGGCGGCGACCGCGCCAAGACCCGGGATGCGCTGAAGTCCGGCAAGTGGAATGGCGTGATGGGCGAGGTGCAGTTCGCCGACTACGAAGGCTTCACCAACCAGAACAACCACCAGATGCTCGTGCAGCAGATCCTCCAGGGGAACTACGAGACGGTGCTGCCTGCCAAGTTCGCCACCAAGAAGGCTGTGTACCCCTTCCCCAAGTGGAAGTGACTCCTCCCTGAGCGGGGGCGCCTTGCGGCGCCCCCCTTTTCCACCTCCTCCAGGAGTTCCAGACGCCCATGGCTGTATTCCTGCAATCTCTCATCAGTGGGATCCTGATCGGTGGCGTGTATGCGCTCATCGGCATCGGCCTCACGCTCATCTTCGGCGTGATGCGGGTCGTCAACTTCGCCCACGGCGACATCATGATGGTGGGGATGTATCTCACCTACCTGCTGTTCACGCTGCTGGGGGTGGATCCCTTCGTCTCCGTGCTCATCAGCTTCCCGTTGATGTTCTTCTTCGGGGGCTTCCTCCAGAAGGTCTTCATCAACCGCGTGCTCAACGCCGTGGCCCAGAACCAGATCCTGCTGACCATCGGGCTGGGGCTCATCATGAGCAACACGGTGATGCTGATCTTCACCTCGGACTACAAGATCCTCACCACCTCGTATTCCTCCTCCACCATCCAGGTGGGCGGGGGGGTCTCGATCTCCACACCCCTGCTGATCTCCTTCCTGATCACGGCTGCCATTACGGCGGTGCTGGGCTGGTTCCTCCTGAAGACCGATACGGGCCAGGCCATCCGGGCCACGGCCCAGGACCGGGAGGCGGCCCAGCTGATGGGCATCAACGTCAGCCGCATGTCGGTCATCGCCTTCGGCCTCGGCGCCGCCCTGGCGGGGACTGCCGGCGCGCTGATCTCGCCCACCTACTACATCTTCCCGCAGGTGGGCGGCACCTTCACCCTGAAGGCCTTCGTCATCACGGTGCTCGGCGGCATGGGCAGCGTCGTGGGCGCCACCCTCGGCGGGATCCTCATCGGCGTCACCGAATCCATGAGCGCGGTCTACATCTCCTCCGGCTGGAAGGATGTGGTGGTCTTCGTGCTCTTCCTGCTCGTACTCCTCTTCAAGCCCTCGGGCTTGATGGGCAAGTCGCGGACCTGAGGAGGACGACATGACCAAGACCATTCTCAAGGCTGTGGTCGGCCTCATCCTACTGGCCGCCCTCCTCGTGGTTCCCCGTTATGTGGAGAGCCCCTACGCGCTGCACATGATGATCCTGCTCTTCCTGAGCGTGTCCCAGGGCCAGAGCTGGAACATCCTGGGCGGCTACGCAGGACAGTATTCGGTCGGCCACGCCGCCTACTTCGGTGTGGGGGCCTACACCACCATGATGCTCATGCACTCCAAGCAGGTCGTTCCCTGGGTGGGCGTGTGGGTGGGCGTGGCCATCGTGATCGTGGTGGCGCTCGTGATCGGCAGCATCTGCTTCCGCCTTCGGGGCCCCTACTTCGTGCTGGCCTCCATCGCCGTGGCGGAGATCATGCGCCTTTCCGCCATCAACCTCACCACCCTCACCAATGGGGCCGAAGGCATCCTGGCCACCGAGATCCCCGCCTTCAAGATCGGGGAGCGGGTCATCACGGATTTCCTGACCAAGGTGCCCTTCTACTACATCGGCCTCTTCCTGGCCCTGCTGACCATCGGGATCACCTACTGGGTGCAGCATTCCAAGCTGGGCTACTACTTCCAGGCCATCCGCGAGGACCAGGACGCGGCCCATTCCCTGGGCATCCACATCACGATCTACAAGAACATCGGCCTGGTCATCTCCGCCGTGCTCACCTCCCTGGCCGGTGCCTTCTACGGCATCTACGTGGGATTCGTGGATCCGCCGACGGTGCTCGGATTGGATGTCTCGGTCCAGATTATGCTGATCTGCATCATCGGGGGCATGGGGACCATCTGGGGCCCCGTACTCGGCTCCCTGCTGCTCGTGCCCCTCTCAGAGGCGCTCCGCAGCAACATGATCACGGAAGGTCTGGTGAAAGTCGGCCTCGTGAGCGCGGACTCGAGGGTGGGGCTCTTCCTCAAGGAGAACCTCGCGCATGCCCACGTGCTGCTCTACGGCATCCTCGTGGTGCTGGTGATCCTCTTCATGCCGGAGGGGCTCATGGGCTTCCTCAAGAAGCTGGCCCCGCGCCGGAATCGGGAGGCGGTCTGATGGCCATCCTGGAGATCAAGAGCGTCAGCAAGTTCTTCGGCGGCCTGGCGGCCAATTCCGATGTGTCCTTCTCTGTGGAGCAGGGCACGATCATGGGGCTGATCGGGCCCAACGGCGCCGGCAAGACCACCCTCTTCAACTGCATCACCGGCTACTATCCTCCGTCCAGGGGCGAGGTCATCTTCGATGGCCGCCGCATGAACGGGCTCCAGCCCGACAAGGTCTGCATGCTGGGCATGGTGCGGACCTGGCAGAAGGTGCGGCCCCTGGCCAAGCTCTCGGTGATCGACAACGTGATGGTGGGCGCCCTCGCCCATACCTCGTCGTTGAAGCACGCCCGCGAGCTGGCCATGGAACAGCTCAAGGTGGTCCGCCTGGAACACCGGGAGGACTTCCTGGCCGGCGGCCTGCCCATCGGCGAGCGGAAGAAGCTCGAAGTGGCCCGGGCCCTGGCCACCAAGCCGAAGCTCCTGCTGCTGGACGAGGTCATGGGCGGTCTCAACCCCGCGGAAAGCGAGGAGATCATCCAGCTCATCCTGGACATCAAGGCGCAGGGCCTCACACAGATGGTCATCGAGCACGACATGAAGGCCATCATGCGGATCTCCGACCGGATCGTCGTCCTCACCTCCGGCGAGAAGCTGACCGAAGGCACTCCTCAGGAGGTGGTGAGCAATCAGGACGTGATCGATGCCTACCTGGGTGAAAGCCATGCTTAAGATCGAGAAGCTGAATTTCGCCTACGGCGATCTGAAGGTCCTGTGGGATGTGGATCTGGAAGTCCACGAGGGTGAGATCGTCACCGTGGTCGGCGCCAATGGCGCCGGGAAGTCCACCACCCTCAAGAACATCTCGCGCCTGGTCAAGCCCACCTCCGGGAGCATCACCTTCGAAGGGAAGGAACTCAGCAAGATGCTGTCCCACCAGGTGGTGGAGGCAGGGCTGGTACAGGTCCCCGAAGGGCGCCGCATCTTCCCGGAGATGACCGTGATGGAGAACCTCCGCATGGGGTCCTACGTCAAGGCCACCCGGGCGGACCGCCGGAAGAACATCGACTGGGTGTTCGAGCTGTTCCCCCGCCTCAAGGAACGGGAAAAACAGCTCGGCGGGACCATGTCCGGCGGCGAGCAGCAGATGCTGGCCATCGCCCGGGGGCTGATGGCCAACCCCAAGGTGCTCCTCCTGGATGAGCCTTCGCTGGGCCTTTCGCCCCTGCTGGTGAAGAACATTTTCGACATCATCACCGGCATCAACAAGCAGGGCGTTACCATCCTTCTCGTGGAGCAGAACGTCTACCAGTCCCTGCGTATCGCCCATCGCGCCTATGTCATGGAGACGGGCCGGGTGGTGCTGACGGGCCGGGGCGACGAGCTGCTGAACAATGAACACATCAAGAAAGCCTTCCTGGGCATGTGAGGAGATTCCGATGACCACCGTCGAAAAGTGGATGACCAAGAACCCCATCACGATCAGCGAGGACGCCTCGATCATCGAGGCCATCCACCTCATGAAGGAGAAGGGCATCCGGCGTCTCCCCGTCATGGCCGGCAACCACTTCGTGGGCCTGATCACCGAGCGGATGATCAAGGACTACACCCCGGGCAAGGCCACCTCGCTGGACACCTGGGAAGTGCATTACCTGCTGTCCAAGACCGCCGTGAAGGAGGTCATGAACGCGCATCCCCACACCGTGACCCCGGACACGGATCTGGCGGTGGCGGCCCAGGCCATCCTGGACCACAAGCTGTACGGTCTGTGCGTGGTGGATGCCAAGGGCAAGCTGGTGGGCATCATGTCCGTGGGCGACATGCTCAAGGCCGTGGTCGAGTTCGCCAAGACCCGGGAATAGTCGCCTCCATCCGAAGGGCGGGCATCGCCCCCCCCCTTCTTCAGATTGGCCCAGGGCGGAGCGGTTCCGGGCTCATCACCCGGCAGACCGGGTTGACCGCCCCTACGGATCCCCAGGAAGATCGAGGGGCAGTTCTCTTGCCCAGGAGGCACCTTGAGCAAAGCGCAGCGCTTGCGCGACATCCGCGATGGATTTGAGCGACCCTTCTGGGTCGCCAATGTCAGCGAGTTGTTCGAGCGGCTTTCGTACTACGCGGCCTTTGCGTCCCTGGCCCGCTACCTGAACGAATCGCTCGGCTTTCCGACGCAGGATGCCAGCAGCCTGGCCGGGTTGTTCGGCGGGCTGGTCTGGTTCCTGGCGGCCTTCGGAGGTGCGATCGCCGACCGCCTCGGCTTCCGTCGCGCACTCTCCCTCGCCTATCTGATCCTCAGCTGCTCCTATTTCCTGCTCGGCTCGCTCGGTTCCTCCTGGATGGCTCCGGTCCGAGGCCTGGTGCCGCTCGGCGTGCTCGTCGCATTCCTGCTGATGCTGCCGGCCCTCGGCATCGCGCTGGTGAAGCCGGCCGTGGTCGGAACCACCGCGCGGGCCTCGAAGGAGAATGTCCGCTCCATCGGCTATTCGATCTATTACACGCTGGTGAACATCGGCGGCGCCGCCGGTCCCTTTGTCGCGTCCTATGTCCACCGGCACATGAGCGTGGAGAATGTCTTCCGCGTAGCGGCCATCAGCGTGTTCCTGATGTTCTTCGCGGTGCTGCTGCTGTTCAAGGAACCGCGCAAAGAGGGCGATGTGCCGCCTCCCTCCCTGGCGGAGACGGGCAGGAACTTCCTCACAGTCCTTTCGAACCCGAAGTTCATGCTGTTCCTGCTGATCTTCACGGGATACTGGGTGGTGTACTGGCAGGAATTCATCACGCTGCCCCTGTATGTCGCCAAGTACATCGACCCGAAGGCGGACACGGAACTGCTGCTGATGACGGGCCCGCTGGTCGTGATCTCCCTGACGGTCCTGATCAACCTGGCCACCCAGAGGATCGCCTCGGTGAAGGCGGTCACGATCGGCACCCTGATGTCGTCCCTCGCCTGGATCGTGCTGATCTTCAGGCCGACCGTGACGGGCGTGATCATCACGCTCGTCTGCGTCGCGCTGGGGGAGATCGTGCAGTCGCCGCGCTACTACGAGTACATCTCCCGCCTCGCCCCTCCAGGTCAGCAGGGGACCTACATGGGCTTCGCCTTCCTCCCCATCGGCCTTGGTTCCCTCATCGGGGGCTGGTTCGGGGGGAAGCTGATGCACCACTTCGGCGAGGTGACCCACAAGCCGGCGGGCATGCTCTGGACGATCATCGGCGTGGGCGTGCTCACGGCCGTGCTGCTCTGGGTGTACGACCGGATGCTGCCCGCGACACAGGAAGCCTGATCTAAGAGTGCCTAACAAAACCCCCATGGGGTCGCGCGCCGCCCACCTGGCTTTATCGCGGTCCCGTCAGGGGTGTTAGGCACTCTATAGGTACTTCGACAGGAACTCCCACATGGCCTGGAAGCGCGCCCAGTTGTGCTGGGATGCCCGGGGGCTGTGGTCGGAGCCCGGAAGGGGCACCATCTGGACGGGGAAGCCGGCTTTCTGAAGCGCGTCGATGAGCATCACGGTGTTCTGGGGGTGCACGTTGTCGTCGAGGGTGCCGTGCAGCAGCAGCAGGCGACCGGAGAGGTTCTGCGCGGCCTTCAGCACGGAACTGGAGTCGTAGCCCGCGGGGTTGTCGGCGGGCAGGCCCATGTAGCGCTCGGTGTAGATGCTGTCGTAGAGGTGCCAGTCCGTCACGGGGGCGCCCGCGATGCCCAGCTTCCAGGCCTTGCTGTGGGTGAGGCCGTAGGTGGTCATGAACCCGCCGTAGCTCCAGCCATCCAGGCAGATCCGGTCCATGTCCGCCCAGCCCTGGGCCTTCAGCCAGGCCAGGCCGTCGAGCTGATCCTGCAGCTCCTGGGCGCCCAGGTTGCGGTGGATGCCGTGGGCACTGGCCAGACCCTTGCCCGAAGCGCTGCGGTTGTCGCAGACCCAGGTGGCGATGCCCTGCTGGGCCAGGAACTGGAACCAGGGCATGTCCCGGCGCCAGAGGTTCCGCACCTCGGGGGCCATCGGCCCGCCGTAGAGCGTCTGGAACACGGGGTACTTCTTCGCGGGATCGAAATCCACGGGCAGGACCAGCATCGTCTCCATGGGGAAGCCGTCCCGGGTCTTCACCTGCTGGAAGGTCACCCGGCCGAGCTTCAGGGCCTTCCAGGCCTCGGTGGGGTTTGCGTCGATGAGGCGGAGCCGCTTCCCGGTGCCGTCGTGGAGGGCCTGTTGGGGTGGGGTCTGGATGTCGCTCCAGGTGTCCAGGAAGGCGGTGAAGGTGGCGTTGAACTTCACCCGGTGGGTGCCCGGCCGCTCGGTGAGGCGGGTCAGACTCTTGCCATCGAGCCCGATGCGGTAGGCATCGACCCCGATGGGGCTGCGCTCGGTGGCATCGAAGTAGAGCACCTGACCCAGGGCATCAAGGCCATGGACCTGCCTCACATCCCAGTTGCCGGCCGTGACGGCGCCGATCAGCCGGGCCTCCTTTCCGTAGCGGTAGACGTGGTGATGGCCGCTGCGCCCGGATTCCCACAGGAAGCCGCCGTCTGGCAGGAAGTGGGGCAGGGGCAGCCGCTCCTGCCAGGCCTGGCCATTCTCGCGGATGAGCAGCTGGGAGGCGCTCTCTTCGTAGCGGCGCAGATCCAGCCAGCTCTGGATGCGGTCCTGGTGGGTGGCGAGCAGGCGGCCCGAGGGATCCCAGCCCACCTGGACGATGAGAGTTTCCTTCCCCGGATAAGGGTCGTCCATCCACCGGGTGGTTCCGGCGAGGTCCACCACGCCCAGCCGGGCGATGGGGTTGGGATCTCCGGCCTTGGGATAGCGCGCCTTCAAAGCCTTCTGGGGCTGGAAGCGGTCGTCCATGAGGGTGTAGACCGGGACCTTCGACTCGTCCAGGCTGAGGAAGGCCAGGCGCTTGGAATCCGGCGCCCACCAGAACGCACGGAAGCTGCCGCGGCCATAGATCTCCTCCTGGTACACCCAGTCCAGGCGGCCGTTGAACACCGTCTCGCTGCCGCCGGTGGTGAGGCGGGTCTCCTGGGCCGTGGCCGCGTCCACCCGGTAGAGGTCGTTCCCTCGCATGTAGGCCACCTGGGTACCGTCAGGGCTGAAGGTCGGCTCCTCGGGCTTCCCGCCTGCAAGCTGCCGGGCAGCGGCCCTCTTCACATCCACCAGGAAAAGGTCCTCTCCGACCTCCAGGAGGAAAGCGCTGTGGCTCCGGTTCCAGGTGAAGCTGCCGCGGCCGAGGGCGGCCCTGGCCGCGGCTTCGCTGGCCCCGGCCGCGACCAGGGCGGCGTGGAGTCGGGCGGATTCCAGCAAGGGGCTGCGCTCCCCGGTGATGGGATCCACCCGGTACAGGGCCGTCTGGTCGCCCTCCCGGCGGGTCTGCACCAGGGCGCCATCCGGCAGCCAGTCCAGGCGCGTGGCGGGCAGGCCCCCATAGGCCACCTTCCTCGTGGGATGGGCGACGGCTTCGAGCGTGAGCCGGCCCGAGCCTTGACCCCACAGAGCGGGGACGAGGATCAGGCAGGCCAGGAGGGCGCGGGCGGGCATGGAGGCTCCGTGAGATGTCCTATATATATCGCGAAGCGAGGCTTCTTGGACTCAGGCTTCCTCGAACTCTATTTCCACCCAGGCCAGGGTGCCCGTGGCAACCGGGATCAAGCCCATCCGGCCCCCCATCAGTTGGAGGATGCCGGCGGCCAGGGGCAGGCCGATGCCCAGGCCGCCCCGGCGCCGGCGGAGGCTGCGCTCCTCCTGCTCGAAAGGCTTCAGCAGACGCTCCCAGTCCAGGGGCAGTCCCGGTCCCTCATCCTGGATCTCGAAGCGCAGATGCCAGGTCCGGCCTTCCGGTCGGGCCTTCAGGCCGAAGGTCACGAGCCCGCGTTCCGTGAAGCCCGCGGCATTGTCCAGGAGAAACCCCAGCGCCTGGGTGAGGCGGGCGGCATCGCAGACCAGGGGGTGGGGCAGGGGGTCCAGGGCCACGCGGGCTTCCAGGCCCTTCGCCCGGGCCTGGGTCTCGAGATCCTTTCCGAGGAGGGCCAGGTGGGCGCCGAGGTCCGTCAGGGCGGGACGGATGGCGAGGGTGCCCTGGGCCAGGCTGGCGAGATCGAGCAGACCCTGCACCAGGCCGCCCAGGCGCACCGTGGTCTCCTCGGCCCGGGAGAGGATCTCGGCCTGCGGCGCGGTGGGATCCATGTCCCGCAGCATCTGCAGGTGCCCGGCCAGCACCTGCACGGGCGTGCGCAGCTCGTGGTGCGCATTGTCCGTGAAGGCCTCCTGGGCGCCGCGCAGCCGCTGCTCCGTTTCCAGAGCCTTGCGCTGTTCGCGGATGATGCGGTTCTTGGCCTGGGCCATGGCATAGAGGGCCAGCCCGCCAAGGGCCGCCAGGGCGAGGACGCCCAAGAGGTAGCTCAGTACGAGTTGGTTTTCCGGCACAGGTAGGTCCTGGCGAGGGCGAGGTTGAGGAGCAGTCCGATGAAGAATCTCACCAGCCAGGGAATCAGGACCCAATCCCGTGAGAGCTGGTGGATGAACAGGTTCTGCAGGGGATAGAACATCAGCATGATCCCCTGGTCCAGCGCCCAGGTCCCGAGCAGCCAGGCAGCGGGCCGATTCCAGGGGGACTGCTCATCCACCTTCGTCACGAGCCCCTTGAGCAGCCAGAGACTCAGCGCGAACAGCACGAGGCTCGCCGTGGTCTCGGCCATGGACCACCGGGAGCCGATCCCGACCCGGGCGGCGTCCCAGGCGGCACTCGCCACCATGGCAACGGCGGCGACGAGGGAGGCGGGCCCGGGAAGCACCTTCGGGCCCAGTCCCGCCAGCACCCACAGGGCGCCGAGCATCTCGGGCAGGTGAGCCAGGTCGGCCACCCAGGCGTTGTGGACCCGGTTCAGGGCCATGCCGAGCATGGTCCAGTTCACGATGAGCTGGAAGACCAGGAGCGCCGTCAGGCGCCGCATCCAGGGGAAGGACTGGAAGCGCTCCGAGCGGGCGTGGACCGCAGCCGCCAGCACGGGAACCAGGGGGGAAACCGACTGGATGCCCCATCCGACCCAGAGAAGGACCCTGAAGCGGTCCATGGAGGGCTAGAACCAGGCCTGCGACACGCAATAGGGCGGGCAGTCCGTACCCTTCTGGATGAACACGGCGTCCAGGGTGGCGAGGTCCTGCCCTGTCGCGTCCACTGCCACCATCACCAGGGTCGGCGAACCGTCCTCGTGCCGGGCCCGGTAGACGCGGATGCCGGCGGCACCGGGCTGATCGAGGAGCCGCTCGAAGGCGCCGCGGTTGAAGGTGGAGGACCGGTGTTCGCCGGCCTCGGCCCTGGAGTGGAAGGTCCGGACCAGGCTGGCGGCCTCCGCACGGCTGATGCGGTGGTCGCGGTTGGCGTCGAAGGCTTCAGTGGACACAGGGATGCTCCTCGGGCTACGGCCCTGGCGGTGGAATGGAAGGCGGTGGGAAAGGCTCTTCCAATCAGACCCGAAGACGGTCTGGCCCACAAGATGGAACTGCGGCAGAGGTTGGGGTTGAACAGCCGTCCCCAGCGGGTGCGGCCGTCCAACCCCGTAATTCCCCCTGGAGCGCTGTGTCCTCGGCCCCTGACGCTCAGTTGGGCAGGTGGGGCCGGGTGAGGTTGCGATGTCCGCCGGTGGTCACCAGCAGGTTGTCCTCGATTCGGATGCCGCCACAGGGTGTGAGCTCGTCGATGAGCTTCCAGTCGAAGCGGTCCTTGTGCTCGTTCTCGCGGAAGGGGCGCAGCAGCATGGGGATGAAGTAGAGGCCCGGTTCCACGGTGAACACCTGGCCGGCCTCGATGGTGCGGGTGGTGCGCAGGGTGGGGTGCTGGGGCGGCGGTGGCGCCATGGTGCCGTCCGGCGCGCCCTGCCGCCCCGCCACGTCATGCACCTGGATGCCGAGGTGGTGGCCCAGGCCGTGGGGGAAGAAGGGGCGGCTGAGACCCTTCTCCACGGCCTCCTCGGGGGTCGCCTTCAGGATGCCGTGGTCCCTCAGGAGGCCCGCGATGGCCAGGTGCCCCTGGTGGTGCAGGTCGCCATAGGGCAGGCCGGGCTTCACGATGTCGCAGAGCTGGAGCTCGAGCTTCACCATGCCGTCCACGAGGTCCGCGAAGCGGCTGTCGCAGTGGGGCGCCGCCACGGTTCGGGTGATGTCGGCGGCGTAGCCACGGACCTGGGCGCCGGCATCGATCAGCATGACGGACCCGTTCTTCAAGGTGCGCTTGCCCTCGTAGTGGAGGGTGGCGCCCTTCTCGTTGAGGGCCACGATGCTGCCGTAGGGCATCTCGTGATCCACGATGCCCACGGCCTGGATGTAGGCGTAGTGGATTTCCAGCTCGCTGGCGCCGGCCAGGAAGGCCGCCTTGGCGGCCAGATGGCCCCGGGCCGCGAGTACCGTGGCCTCCTCGATGTTCTGCACTTCGTAGGCGGACTTGTTGGTGCGGTGCCAGTCCAGGCGGGCGGTGAGGCCGACGGGATTCAGTTCCAGGTTCGCGGTCTCGGCCCGGTCCGTCTCGTTGCCGATGTAGGCGGCCCGGGCAGGCGTTCCCAGGCGCTTCCAGGCATCTTCGACGGTGCCCACCTCCTCGATGTCGAACTCAGCGGCCCAGAAAGGGTTCCCGAGGGGCAGCTGCTCGTACCAGAAGTCCTCCGGAGCGTAGCGGATGAGCCGCGGGCGCTGGCCCGGGCGGATCACCAGGATGTGGTGGGGCCCGGCCATGGGGCACCAGTGGGCGAAGTGGGGCGTGGGGTGGAAGGGGGCGTCCTGATCATCCGCGAAGTGCGTGTAGACCTTGCCGCTGGAGATCACGAGCGTGTCGAACCCCGTTTCGGCCAGGGCCTCGTCCGTCGTGCGCTGGCGCTCGGCGATGTGGGTATGGAAGAGAGAGGAGAGGTTGGTCATGGGGTCCCTTCAGGGGTGGTCAGCAGGCGGAGGATCGGGTCATCGGAAGCGTCAGAGGAACCGCAGGGGTTTCACCTCGGGTGCGAAGCCGTGGCGGACGGCCTTCTCGAAGAAGAGCGCGAGGCTTTCGCGTTCGGCCTCGCCCAGGGTGTAGCTGATGTTCTCGGTGAGGTACTCGTGCAGCTCGATCTTGGTCCAGCCGATGGTGCGCCGGGCCTCCTCGATGATGGCGGGTAGCTGGGCCTGGCCGATCTCGAAGCTCTTGTGGAAGAAGGAGGCCACTCCGCCGGGAACCGGCAGTTCCGGGGCGTCCTTGCGGACCAGCCAGAGTGCGAAGACGAAGGGCAGGCCGGTCCAGGCGTGCCACTCCTCCGCCAGGTCCAGCACGAAGAGGCCCTGGCGGGGGGCCCGCATGGCCGAGTCGCCGATCATCAGGGCCGCGTCATTGGCTTCGAGCATGGCGGGGAGATCGGGGCCCATGTCGGTCACAGTCGGGACCACGCCGTAGCGCTCCCGCAGCAGCAGCTGGGCCAGCACCACGCTGGTGCGGCTCGAGGTGTCCAGGGCCAGGCTGCGGATCTGCTCCGGCGGCACCTTCGACAGGATCACGACGCTGCGCACCCGCTTGGGGGAGGCGATGCAGAGGCCTGGCACGATGCGGAGGCCCGGGATCCGCAAGTACTCGATGCTGCTCAGGATCCCCGCATCCGCATCCCCACTCCGCAGGCGGTCGGCGCAGGCCGAGGGGTAGTGGAATTTCAGGTGGAAATGCTCCCAGCCGAGGCCGTGCTTGAATCCGTGGTTCAGGGGGGCGGCGTTCAGGTAGTCGATGATGGACAGGCGAAATGGTTCAGTGGCCATGGCAACAGTCTACCGACCCTGCGATGATTCCCTGATGGTCCTCTGGCATTACGAGTTGAATACCCTGATGGGGCCGGTGCATGCGGCTTTCGATGGCCGCGGGCGCCTGCGGGAGCTGGCGGTGGAAGGACTGGATCCCCGCAAGACCACCCCCTTGCCGCCCAAGGAGCAGCGCGAGGCCAAGCGCTACCTGGACCGCCAGCTGGACGCCTACCTGGGTGGCACCCTGCGCACCTTCACCGTACCCGTGGATCCCCAGGGCTCGCCCCTGCAGCTGCGCATCTGGGACACGGTGCGGACCATCCCCTACGGGCAATCCCGGCGGCCGGCGGACCTCGCGTCCTGGCTGGGGGTGGATGAAGATCTCATCATCATGGCCTGTGCCTCGAACCCCATCCTCCTGCTGGTGCCGTCCCACCGGGTCCTCCTGCCCGGCGAGGGACCCCTGCCGAAGGCCCTGAGGGAACTGGAATCGGGCATGGGTTGGCGGCGCCCTTGATCAGGCGCAACAAAAAACCGTGATTCTGCCATGCTGGTGCCCATGAACGGGCCCTATCATCTGCTGCCCACGCCTCTGGGAGACCTGGGCGCGGTCTTCGATGGGGAGGGGCGCCTGATCCGCCTGGACCGCCTGCACGGTCACCCGCTCCTGGCCCCCGCCAGTCCCGTCCCCAAGAGCCTGCCCTACCTGAAGCGGCAGCTGGAGTCCTATTTCTCCGGTAACCTCCGGGACTTCAACATCCCCATGCTGGCCGAGGGCACGGATTTCCAGCGGCGGGTCTGGAAGGAGCTGCAGAAGATCCCCTATGGCCAGGCCATCTCCTATCTGGAGCTGGCACGGCGCCTGGGGGATGAGAAGTGCATCCGCGCGGCGGCCCGGGCCAACGGCGCCAACCCCATCGCCATCCTCATCCCCTGCCACCGGGTGATCGGCTCCGACGGATCCCTGGTCGGTTATGCCGGGGGACTGGACATGAAGGAGTTCCTGCTGCGCCTGGAGGGTGTGCTGCCCAAGGCTCCGCCCCAGCCCCGCCTTCCGCTGGAGTGGGACTGAGACTGAAATCATTCCGACGCCGCCCATCGGAGGACTTCTCCCGGGCGGGCCTCTAGCATGGAGCCATGCGCTGGTCGGAGGAGCACCTCTACGAACGGATCCTGGCCAAGGACGCGTCCTTCGACGGGCGGGTCCTCATGGGCGTCCTGACCACAGGGATCTACTGCCTGCCCTCCTGTCCGGCGCGGAAGCCCCTGGCCCGGAACGTCAGGTTCTTCGTGGACGAGGCCACGGCGCAAGCGGCGGGGCTGCGTCCCTGCAAGCGCTGCCGGCCCGATGCGTTCTACCGGGGCGAGGACGCGGACCTGGCGCGTCTGGAGGACGCCATGGCCCGGGCCTTGGCGGACCCGGCGGCCTTTCCGGCGGCGGAGGCCCTGGCGAAGGCGGCCGGCGTCGGTCTCACCAAGCTGAAGACCCTGTTCCGGGACCACGCCCATACCCAGCCCGCGGCCTTCCTCCAGCGGGCCCGCATCCAGGCTGCCTGTGCGCGGCTGGAGGCAGGGGAGGGATCCCTGCTGGATCTGGGGGCCGCAGTCGGGTTCGAGAGTCCCTCGGGTTTCCACGAGGCCTTCCGGCGGCAGACCGGCCTGACCCCCGGGGCCTACCGGGATCTGCTGGGCTCGGACCGTTTCACCCTGCCCCTGCCGGAGCACACGCGCCTGGACGACCTCCTCCGCTTCCATGGGCGCGATCCCGACAGCGTCTCCGAGCGGGTGGCGGGCACCACCCTCCGCAAGGCCGCGCACTTCGCAGGGAGGCCGGGGATCCTGGACCTGGCCTTCGGCGCGGCCACGGTCGTCGTGTCCCTAGAGGGGACGCACGGTCCCGCCGCCATGGCCGAGGCCCACCGGGCGGCCCTGCGGTTGCTGGCCTGGCATGGGGATTCGGCCTCCTTCGAGGCGGCCCAGCCTGCGCTGGCCCGGGGGCGGGAGGGCCTGCGGGTGCCGCTGACGCTGGATCCCTTCGAGGCGCTGGTCTGGGCCATCCTGGGCCAGCAGGTGAACCTGGCCTTCGCCTACGCCTTGCGCCGCGACCTGATCCGCTTGGCGGGAACCTCCGTGGGGGATCTCATCGCCCATCCGGAGGCCACCCGCCTGGCGGCCCTGGATCCGGCGGAGCTGGTGGCCCGGCGCTTCTCACGGCGCAAGGTCGAATACGTTCTGACAGCCGCCCGGAAGGTGGCGGAAGGCGAACTGCGCCTGGACGAGATGCTCACGGCCACCAGCGCCGGGAAGGCCCTGCTCGCCCTGCGGGGCTGCGGACCCTGGACGGCCCAGTATGTGCTGATGCGTGGCCTCGGCTTCCGGGACTGCGTTCCCGTGGGGGATGCGGCCCTCACCATGGCCCTCCAGCGCTGGTTCAAGCTCGAGGCGCGCCCCGGAGGCCCCGAGACCCTGCGCCTCATGGCCCCCTTCGCGCCCCACCGGAGCCTTGCCACCTTCCACCTCTGGGCCAGCCTGAAAGGGGTCCCCGCATGACGGGCATCCACCGCCACGGCACCTCGCTCTGAAGAAGCGGCGGCAGCACCTGGAGGGCGGTGTCAGGGCTGGAGCGTCCGCAGGGGCCCCCGCTCCAGCGCCAGCCGGGTTTCCCCGGTCGCGCTGAAAGCCGTGTGGAGGACCGCCAGTCCCCGGTCCATGTCCACGGCCCCGCAGCTGAAGAAGTCCACGGCCGCGAAACGATGCTCAGGCCAGGTGTGGATGGCCAGGTGGCTCTCCGCGATGATCACGGCCCCGCTCACGCCGTAGGGGCTGAAGTGGTGGAAGCTGTCGGTGATGATGGTGGCGCCGGAGGCTGTCGCCGCGGTCAGCATGGCGGAGCGGACCCGGTCCAGGTCCGCCAGGGCCGCGGCCTCGCAGCCGGTGAACTCCGCGAGCAGATGCCGGCCCAGGGGAGTCATGGCCGCCGGGTCAGCAGCGCCACACACTCCACATGGCTGGTGAGGGGGAACAGGTCCAGCACGGCCAGATGCTCGAGGCTCCAGGCCTGGGACAGCCGCTTCAGGTCCCGGCAGAAAGCCGCGCCGTCGCAGCCCACCAGCACCAGTGTTCCGGCCCCGGCAGTGCAGAGGCGGTCGCTCAGCGCCGGCTCGAGGCCGGATCGCGGCGGATCCAGCAGGATGACATCGCCCGCTTCGCCCAGTCCTTCGGGCACCCACGCGGCCACATCACCGACCAGGCATTCCGCCGGCAGGCCCAGGGCCTCCAGGTTGCGCCGGGCCCAGGCGACGGCGGCCTCGCCGGATTCCACCAGCACCCGGTGATTGAAGCGCTTGCCCAATAGAGCGGAGAAGAGGCCCACGCCACCGTAGAGGTCGAAGAGGGTGCCGCCCTGAACCTCCCAGCCCTCCATGAGGCTGCGGAAGGCCTCGGCCGCCCAGGGCGGACTCACCTGGAAGAAGGCGCCGGGTTCATGGCGCAGGGTGATCCCCCCCAGCCGGTGCGCCAGGGGCGCTTCCGTTCGGTGCCAGCCGTCCGGTTCCAGGCGCCAGCTGCGGCCCCGTTCATCGGTGGCCAGGACCTCGCTCGCAGGGGTGCCCGTGGACAGCTCCCATCGGCCGGGCCGAGAGGAGAGAATGTGCGCCGCCAGGGCTTCCTGCATGCGCGGAATGGCCAGGGACAAGGGCTCAGCGGCGGCAGGGCAGGCGGACACGGGCACCAGCGCGTGGCTGTGGCGGCGGAAGTAGCCGAGAGAGGCTCCGTCCCAGTGGAGCTGGATGCGGTGGCGGAGGGCCTCCGCCGGGGCCGGATGCCAGTCCCAGGGCACCCCTTCGCCCAGCTGGCGGCGCAGGAGGTCGGCGACCATCTGCCGTTTGAGGTCCGGGGCGTGCCGGCCGGCTTCCCAGAGTTCACAGCCGCCGCAGACCTCGGCCACCGGGCACCCGGCCGCAGCACGGCGGGGATCCCGGGTGATCCAGCGGAGGACACGGCCTTCGCCGTGCCGGGCCTTCCAGACGACGGTGGCCTCCACCACCTCGCCCGGGAACAGGGCCAGCGGGGCCTCCAGGAGCAGCAGGCGGCCGTCGGTCCCGCGGCCCACGCCCTTGCCGCCCCAGGCCAGCCGCTCCACGGGGCCTTGCCAGGTTTCGGTGGGGGCTGGGGAATTCCGATATGCTGTCGGGACTTTCGCCGTCACCCTTCTGGAGCCTGATTCCGCCTTGCGATTCACCGTCGCCGTCCCCCCAGAGCACCGTAGCATCCTCCTGGGCCGTATGGCCGGCGAGATGCGCCGCTCCATGGTCTTCGTGGACGGTGGCCTCGCCGATGTGGTTCTGGGTCTGCCGGGGGACGGGACCTTCGCGGACTGCGAAACCTGGCCGGGTCTGGAGGCCGCGGAGGCGCTGGTGCGGTCGGCCTGGGCACGTCTGCAGGACCGCCGGGACATGGAACGGCTCCACGAGGTGGGTCGCGCCCTGGCCTCGGAGCAGAACCTGGACCGGCTGCTGGATCTGATCCTCACCAAGGCCCGGGAGCTGCTGCTGGCCGAGGCCGGGTCCATCTACCTGCTCATCGGCGGTGAGGATCACCCCGAACTGCTCTTCGCCCACACCCAGAACGCCCGGGTGAGCCTGCCCTTCGCCCGGGTCGCCATGCCCATCTCACGTGAGGCCCTGGCCGGTTTCGTGGCCCTCAGCAAGGAGAGCCTGAATCTGCCGGATGTGTATGGGATCCCCCCGGAGGCGCCCTATCGGTTCAACGACCGCTTCGACCGCCAAGCCGGGTACCGCACCCAATCCGCCCTGGTGGTGCCCATGCTCGACACGGAAGGGCAGGTGCTGGGCGTCCTGCAGCTCCTCAACCGCCTGAAGGAGGATGGCCAGGTGGCCGCCTTCTCCGCCGCGGACCAGAGGCTGGCCCAGAGCCTGGCGGGGCAGGCGGCGGTGGCCGTGAAGAATGCCCAGCTGCGGGAGGAGATCGAGCGCCTCTTCGAGGGGTTCGTGGCGGCCTCCGTGACCGCCATCGAGGCCCGGGACCCGGTCACCAGCGGCCATTCCGGCCGAGTGGCGGACCTCACCGTGGGCCTTGCGGAGGCCGTCAATGCTACGCCGAACGGCCCATACGGCCACCTGGATTTCACGGACCGCCAGCTGCGGGAGCTGCGCTACGCGAGCCTGCTGCACGATTTCGGCAAGGTGGGGGTCCGTGAGCAGGTGCTGGTGAAGGCCAAGAAGCTGGATCCCGGCCAGCTCGAGATCATCCTCCAGCGTCTGCGCCAGCGGGAGCTGGAGGAGGCTCTGGAAGCGCTGGCCCAGGCCTGGAAAGGCGGGGGGCAGCCGGAACTATGGGAACGGGCCATCCAGGACCGGCAGGCCGAGGCGGAGCGCCTCATCCACCTGGTCCGCCAGAGCAACGAGCCCACGGTGATGGCCCAGGAGGTGGCGGAAGGTCTGGGCCTGCTGGAGAACCTGACCTTCACGCACTGGAGCGGGGACCGCCGCCCGCTGGTGGAGCCGGCGGATCTGGCCAGCCTCCGCATCCGCCGGGGCAGCCTGTCCGAGGCCGAGCGCCTCGAAATCGAAAGCCACGTCACCCACACCTTCCGCTTCCTGGAGCGCATCCCCTGGACCCGGGACCTGGCGGGCATTCCCGACATCGCCTATGCCCACCATGAGCGGCTGACCGGTCGTGGCTATCCCCGGAAGCTGGCCGAGCCGGATATTCCGGTCCAGAGCCGCGCCATGGCCATCGCGGATGTCTACGACGCCCTCACGGCCCAGGATCGGCCCTACAAGGGGGCCGTCCCTGTGGAGCGCAGCCTGGACATCCTGGCGGAGGAGGCCCGGGAAGGAGCCCTGGACCGGGGCCTGCTGGACCTCTTCATCGAAGCCCGGGTCTACGAGCGGACGGCCCGGCGGTCCTGAGGGTGGAGGCCGAAGCCCATAGCCGGTAGGCTATAGGATTGGAGTGCCCATGTCGGAACGCGAACCCCGAACGATCGACCTGCAAGGAATCATGGATCTGCTGCCTCACCGGTATCCGATCCTGCTGGTGGACCGCATCCTGGATTTCGAGCCCAAGCAGTGGATCCGGGGTCTCAAGAACATCAGCTTCAACGAGCAGATCTTCCAGGGCCACTTCCCCAGCCGGCCGGTCTTCCCCGGGGTCTATATCATCGAGGCCATGGCCCAGACGGGCGGCTGCCTGCTGCTCCAGGAGATCGAGGACCGGGCCCGGAAGGTGATCTACTTCATGGGCATCGACGCGGTGAAGTTCCGCAAGCCGGTGCTGCCCGGCGATCAGCTGGTGATGGACGTCAAGGTGATCCAGCTCAAGGGCCGGATCTGCAAGATGCGCGGCGAGGCCTTCGTGGAGGGCCAGAAGGTCGCGGAAGCCGAATTCATGTCCATGCTGATGGACCTGGCCGAGGGAGAAGGACGATGAGCGCGCAGATCCATCCGAGCAGCGTCGTGAGCCCGGAGGCCCAGCTGGGCGAGGGCGTGGTCGTCGGCCCCTTCTGTGTGATCGAAGGCAACGCCGTCATCGGCGCCCGTACCCTGCTGCGCAGCCATGTCGTGATCGGTCCCCACACCGAGATCGGCGAGGACAACGACATCTACCCCCATGCCACCCTGGGCATGGGTCCCCAGGATCTCAAGTTCAAGGGAGCGCCCACGCGCCTGCAGGTCGGGAACCGGAACGTGATCCGCGAGGGCAGCACCCTCCATCGCGGCACCGAGGGCGGGGGCGGCCTCACCACCCTGGGCGACGACAACTTCCTGATGACCGGCTCCCATGTGGCCCATGACTGCCATGTGGGGAACAAGAACATTTTCGCCAACTGCGCCACGCTGGCGGGCCATGTCGAAGTGGGTGACGGCTGCAACATCGGGGCCTTCTCCGCGGTCCACCAGTTCTGCCGGGTCGGGCACCACGCCTTCATGGGCGGGTTCACCGTGGCCACTCAGGACGTGCTGCCGTTCATGAAGACCGCCGGCGCCCGGGACACCAAGAGCTACGGGGTGAACACCATCGGCCTCCAGCGCAAGGGCTTCCCCGTGGAGGTGGTCGAGGGCCTGAAGAAGGCCCACCGCCTGCTCTTCCACTCAGGGCTGCTCCGGGACGAGGCCATGGCTCAGACCGAGAAGGAGCTGGGCCACATCGCCGAAGTCGCCTACCTGCTCACGTTCATCCGCGAAGCCAAGCGGGGCGTGCATCGTGGTTGACCAGCCCACGACGGGCCCGATCCGGCGCCACGCCACCCTCGCCATCATCGGCCTGCCCAATGCCGGCAAGTCCACCCTGCTGAACGCCCTGCTGGGACAGAAACTGGCGGCCACGAGCCAGATCCCCCAGACCACCCGCACGAAAGTGCTGGGGGTGGTGAACCGCGGCGATGTGCAGCTGGCCTTCCTGGATACGCCGGGCATCCACCTGCCCAAGCACGCCCTCAACGAACGCATGATGGCCCACGTGGACCAGGCGCTCGAGGAGGCCGACCTCCTTCTGTGGATGGTGGACGCGGACGACTACCTGGGGACGGGTGAGCATGCCCTGGCCAAGCGCCTCCGCAAGCTGGGCCGGCCTACCTACCTGCTGCTGAACAAGATCGACCTGCTCTCCAAGGGCCGCCTGCTGGAGAAGATCGCCACGTACAAGGACCTGCTGCCCTTCAAGGAGATCGTCCCCATCGGCGCCAAGATGGGGCTGAACCTCGACCCGCTCTGGACCCTCCTCGAGCGGGATGCGACCCAGCCCGGCTGGCTCTACGACGAAGAGACCTTCACCGACCAGACCGAGCGGTCCCTGGCCGCGGAGTTCATCCGCGAGAAGGTGCTCCGGAAGACCCGCGAGGAAGTCCCCCACGGGGTGGCGGTGCTCATCGAGCAGTGGCTTGAGGCGGGCCATGCGGACTACCCGGAGGACCTGGGACCTGAAGGCGTCTTCATCGCGGCCCGTATCCTGGTGGACCGCGACGGCCACCGCAAGATCCTGCTGGGCAGCCAGGGCGAGATGATCAAGGACATCCGCCAGAGCGCCCAGCGCGAGCTGAAGAAGCTGCTCCAGCGCCCCGTGCGCCTGGAGCTGTTCGTGAAGGTGGACGAGGGCTGGCGGGACCGCCCCGATCGGCTGGACCGGCTGGAGATCTGAAACGGGTGGCATAGCCTCCTCGCCGGAGTCTCGCGGCGCTGGCCTGTCCCCCAGGCCGCTCCGCGATCCGGCGGTCGGCTAGATCGACAGATCGGTCGCGCGGTGCTCAGGATCGAGCGGCGCCAGGCCTTCCATGGCCGTGACCGAGGTGTACTGGCCGCGGTCCGGATCGAACGCGAAGACCTCGCCGGTCTCGATCTTGTAGACCCAGGCGTGCAGGTGCAGCCGGCCGGCACTCACCGCCTTGGCCACGGAAGGATGGGAGCGCAGGTTCTCCAGCTGGACCAGGGCGTTCTCCTCCACCGTGGCATGCAGCAAGGCGTTGCCGTGGAGGTGGCCGTAGCTCTGCCACATGATCTGCTCGGTCTTCCGGGCATGGGCCAGCCAGGCCTTGGTGGCGGGCAGTTCGCTCAGCTGGTCCGGTTCCAGCAGGGCCTTCATGGCGCCGCAGTTGGAATGGCCGCAGACGATGATGTCCTTCACCTGGAGGACCGTGACCGCGAACTCGATGCCCGCGCTCATGCCGCCCATGTGCTCGTACGGGGGCACGAGGTTGCCCACGTTCCGCAGAATGAACAGCTCTCCCGGCTGGGTCTGCGTGATCAGGTTCGGGCTGATGCGCGAGTCCGAGCAGGTGATGAAGAGCGTCTCGGGCGCCTGATCCTTGTCCAGGCGCTCGAAGAGGTCCTTGTGGGAGCTGAAGATCTGGGTCTGGAACTGGTGGATGCCTTGGACGAGCTTCTGCATCCAGCCAGTCTACCGGAGGTCAGGGGCGGGGAGGGAGCCCCCACCCTCAGAGGTTCAGGTGCGCCAGGTGCTCTTCGGAGGTGATGGGCGTGTTCGGCTCGTCATGGATGATCTTGCCGTCGCGCAGCTTCACGATGCGGTGGGCGTGGCGGGCGATGTCCTCTTCGTGGGTGACGAGGATGATGGTGTTGCCCTTCTGATACAGATCCTCGAAGAGGGCCATGATCTCCACGCTGGTCTTGGAATCCAGGGCGCCCGTGGGCTCATCCGCCAGGAGGATGGAGGGATCGTTCACCAGGGCGCGGGCGATGGCCACGCGCTGCCGCTGGCCGCCGGAGAGCTGGTTGGGCATGTGGTCGCTGCGGGTGCCCAGGCCGACGTTCTCCAGGGCCTTCAGGGCCATCTGGTGGCGCTCGACCGGGGTCTTCCCCGCGTAGATCAGAGGCAGTTCCACGTTCTGCAGCGAGGTCGTGCGGGCCAGCAGGTTGAAGGTCTGGAAGACGAAGCCGATCTCCTCGTTCCGGATCTGGGCCAGGTCGTCATCCGTCATGGCCGAGGCCAGCTTCCCGTTCAATTCGTAGGTCCCGGTCGTGGGGGTGTCCAGGCAGCCGATGACGTTCATCATCGTGGATTTTCCGGAACCGGAGGGTCCCATGATGGCCACGTATTCTCCGCGGCGGATCTCCATGGACACGCCGTCCAGGGCTCTCACCTCCATGTCGCCCATCTGGTAGACCTTGGTGATGTCGGTGAGCCGGATCAGGGGCGCGTCGGTCATGGAATCCTCAGGGGGCCGGGGGAGGCCCCGGTTCATCTTCGCAGAAGTGCCAGGCCTGGTTTAGGCGCTCTTATTCGGTCTCGAGCAGCAGGGCCAACCCCAGTCCTCCCCCGATGCCGAGGGTGGCCACGCCGAGGCCGCCGCCCCGGCGCCTCAGCTGGTGGACCAGGGTTGCGACGATGCGCGCGCCGGTGGCCCCGATGGGATGTCCCAGGGCCACGCCGCCCCCTGCCACGTTCAGGCGGTCCTCGGGAAGGCCAAGTTGCCGTTGGCAAACGAGAAGCTGGGCCGAAAAGGCCTCGTTCAGCTCCCACAGGTCGATGTCGGCCACGGTCAGGCCGTGGGCGGTCAGCAGGCGCTGCACGGCCGGGACGGGGGCCTCGCCCATGTCCAGCGGATCCACGCCCGCTTCGCTCCAACCCAGGACTCGGGCCAGCGCCGGAGCCTCGCCCGCCTGCTCCCGCCGGGCCAGCAGCAGGGCCGCGGCGCCGTCCGACAGGGCAGAGGCATTCCCGGCGGTGATCTGGCCCCGGGGATCGAAGGCCGGGGCCAGCCGGGCCAGGGCCTCCGGCGTGATCTCCGGCCGGATGGATTCATTGTGGTGGAGGTCTGGATGAGGCAGCTGCTCCGCGAGGAAATCGGCCCTGGCCGCCCGGTGGTGGCTTTCCGCCGCCCAGGCATCGGCCTCCAGGCGCGTGACACCCCGCTTGACCGCCAGGCGTTCGATGGTTTCGCCCATGAGCAGCCCCGTTACGGGGCACCGCAGGCCGTCCTGGAACATGACGTCCGGCAGCTGCCGGTGGCCCAGGCGGAACCCCCAGCGCAGGCCAGGCACCAGATGGGGGGTATCCGACATGGCCTCGCTTCCGCCGGCGAGGATGGGTGCCGTCGCGCCGGCCCCCAACCGCTGGGCTGCGAGAATGAGGGCCTGGAGACTGGACCCGCACGCCATGTTGATCGTGAAGGCCGGCGTGTCGCTGGGGAGGCCGACCTTCAGAGCCAGGGTGCGGGCCGGATTCATGCCCTGGGTGTGGCTGCGCGCCATGCCCCAGATCAGGTTGCCGGGCCGGGGCAGGGCGGGGTCGGCCAGCAGGCCCTCCACGGCCGAGACCCCGAGGGGCAGGGCGCCCACGCCCGCCAGGCTGCCGCCATAGCGCCCCTGGGGCAGACGGCCTGCGGCGAGAATGACCAGGTCTCTGGGGTTCCTCATGAAGCAGGATCCCAGTCGTCGGGGGTCGGTTCGCGGGGGCCCAGCCGGACATCCGGCGGGAACCAGGCATCCCACAGGGCCAGGTGCCGGGCCACGTACTCGCGGAGCCAATACCGGATCCGGTTCACGGGAGGGCGGTCCTCGGTGGAGGCCGGGACGCCCCAGGCCTGGATCCCGATGCGATCGGCCAGGTAGAGGGCGCGGGGCAGGTGGAAATCCGAGGTGACGATGACCACCTGCCGCTGGCCAAAGACAGCCTGGGCCCGCTTGAGGCTGTTCCAGGTCCGGAGGCCTGCGTAGTCGCTGACGATGCGGGTGGGCGGGACCCCCTGCTTCACCAGCCAGCGCCGCATGGCCTGGGGTTCGTTGTAGGAAGGGTGCCGGTTGTCGCCGGACACCAGGAACCAGCGGACCTTTCCGTTCTGGTAGAGATTCAGGGCCGTGCGGAGCCGGCCCTGGAGGAGTTCGGTCGGTTCCCCGTCTCCGTACACGCCGGCACCCAGGACCAGCACCGGCCCGCCCACCGCCGGAAGGGCCTCAGCCCGGTAGATTTGCTGGTGGTGCAGGGCTGGGAACCTTCCCAGAGTCCAGAGCAAGTCTCCCAGGAGGGGAAGCGCCAGGATCAGGAGCAGGGTCCGTCGGTGCGGCCAGCAGCGATGAAGAAGGGCGGAGATCGGCATCGTGAGTTAGCATAGACCTTCCGCACGCCCCAGCCCCATGGACCTCCCGCCTGAACGAGACGCCTTGATGAACATGAGCCTTGATCCCGAAGTCCTTCCCGCCCGTCTGTCTTCCCGCCGTCTGCAGGGGCTCCTGGCCCCCCTGGCCATGGTCCTGGCCGCGGGCGGGTTGGGCTGCTTCCGGGCCACGGGTGTGGCCCGGCCCACCGTGGCGGTGGAGGAGATCCCGGCTTCTGGCGGCGACCGGCTGGTCGGCCTGAAGGCCACCTCCGGGCCGGGGGACTTCTACCTCGGCAATGATGCTGTGCAGCTCGCAGTGGACGGGGCGGCCTTCGGTGACCGGGAAGGCCAGTTCGGCGCCCCCTCGGGTGGCGCCATCCTGGATGTGGGCAATGTGTCCCTCGACCAGAACTACAAGCGGGTGTCCATGCCCACGGACCTGGTGGAACGCCTGGGACCCGTGGCCAACCAGGACCCGGATCTGCCCCTGGTCTTCGACCGCTACACCCCCGGCACCGGCGTGAACCTGGTGGATCTGGAAATGCAGGGCTACCTGCTGGACCCCGGGGGCAAGCTGGGCGTGGCCACCGATACCCAGGGGCGGGTGCAGGGCGTCAGCGTCCTCCACCGGATCTCCCTGACCAAGGCCGACACCTTCTTCACCCTGGAGACCACCATCACCAACGGCGGCACCACGGCGCTTCCCATCCGGAGCATTGGGGATTTCCTGTCCCAGCACGGTGGCGGGTTCCGGTTCGTGGTGCCGGCGGTGTCCACCTTCACGGGCACGCCCCTCAGCAGCTGGGGTGCGGAGATCCCCGGTTCGGACTTCTCGGCGCCACTGACCACGAGTGTGGTGGCCCCCATGGTGGCCCTGATGGGCTCCGAGTCCGCGGGGAATACCCTGGATGAACATGCCACGCTGGGCATCCTGCCCCTGGATGTGGATCAGGTGCTGGTGGCTTCCGACCCCCAGCACGCGCTCACCGAGGTCCGCCCCAGCTTCCCGGGCCGGCTGGTGGTGGGCAGTCCTGCGGTGGCCAGCCTCCCCGCTGGGCAGTCCCTGACCTACCGGCGGCGGCTGTACCTGGTGGGCGGGCCCAGCATCTCGGCCACCCAGCCGGCCCAGGCCACCTCGGTCTTCAACGAGATGGTCCAGGCGCGAACGGGCCTCCGGGGCGGGGATTTTGGTGTCCTGGCCTACGATTCCTTCGGAACGGCCGCGCGTTTCGGCCCCAGGCAGACCGAGTTCCGGTTCGAGCGCTATACCGGCCTGAACGCCGACCCGGCCACGGATGCGGATCCCTCCCACTGGGTGACGGAACGGGTGGAGTGGCGCGAAGCCAGCGACATCCCCTCCGGCGGCGGGGCCCTCGGAATCCTGTTGCCGGCTGTGCCCGATGCCCGGGGAACCGGGCACACCCAGCCGTACCGGGTGACCGCCACCAATGCCATCCAGAGCCATACGCTCTACCTCGGTACGAATGCCGCGGACACCAACCGCCCCTATCTGGCGACGCCCATCACGCCGTCGAAGGACCAGGCCTGGCACTTGGCCGAGAGCCTCAGCCCTGAACGCGCCGACGTGGTGGACACCTCCGGCAACGTGATCCAGCAGAAAGAGCTGATCCACAACTTCATGGCCCGGCAGGCGGGGACCCTGGAACTGGGGGGGATGAACCCCCTCCGCATCACCCTCTCGGCCCTGGGCGGGATTCCGGACCCATCCATGAAGCGGAGGCGCAGCCTGGCGGGGTACTACAACCAGGTTCTGAAGGCCAAGGACTTCGCCGGTGCCAACCTCGGCTCCTATCAGTACACGGCCGGGAACCAGATCTTCGGGACCGCCTTCCGGTATATCGGCGGGGCGGCCACGGCCTATTTCCCCCCCGGTGATTATCTCGCCTACGGCACCCGTGGGCCCCTGTCCCACCTGGATGCCCTGCCGGTGAAGTCCTTCCAGGGGCAGGCGGATGTGGCCCACACCTTCGTGACCATTCCGCCGACCCTGCCGGCGGGCTGGACCACCTTCGATGTCCCCGGCCCCACCCAGGCGACCACCGGCGGGTTGAACCCAGGGGAAATGCTCAGTTCGGCCCTGGCGGAAGGGGTGCAGACCGTCGCCCGCACCGAAGAGGACCGGCTGACGGACCCCGTCGCGCTGCGGGATGAATTCCGTTCGGAGATCGACAACCTCGCCGTCTCGGACGCCCAGCGGGCGCCCATCGGCAATGACCCCTTCGTGGTGGGTGCGCGCAGCTCGACGCTTGGGGATGGCTTCGTCACGGCGCTGTTCACCCCGGCCCCCACGGGCAACCGCAATGGCGGGGCCCGTCCCTCCAAGGGTTGGACCCTGGCGGATTTCATCACCCAGTCGGAGGGCGCCTATACCATCGTCCACCGGCCGCGGGGCCCCCAGGGGCTGTTCACCGTGCGCGGGTTCGATCCGGCAGTGCCGATCGGGACTGGGGTCAATGCCTGGTGGACCCAGACCGGACCCGTGAGCCTGACCAAGCGTCAGGGGGATTTCGACGCCCTGGAACTGCTTCGGGCCGAGGGCTGTGACTCGGCGGATCCCAGCGCCTGGTTCGCCGAGTTCAAGGCTGTGCGGAGCGACTGGTTCTCGCTGTTGAGCCAGCAGCAGCCGACCGCTTTCACCAAGGGGCTGGGCCTCTCCGCCGCGCGGTTCAGTTTCGACACCCCCGTGGGCCTGGCCCGGACCTACCTCAAGGTGGGAGCCAAGCTGACGCAGACGACGCTCGACCCAGTGTTGGCCGCCCTTCGCAGTGGTGCCGCCGTGGCCTCCACCGGCCCCCTGCTTGATGTGACCGTCAATGGCGTGGGACCCGGGGGCCTGGTGCCCGGCCCTGCGGCCACCGTCACCCTCACCATCTCGCTCTATGCGGCGGATTGGGTGCCGGTGGACGAGGTCCGTGTGGTGGTGAACGGCGTGGCCCAGGTGGTGCCCATGAGCAGCTTCACCGCCTCCACCTCCGACTTCCTGCTGCGCACCGCGACCCTCAGTGGCGTGGCGATGCCTACCGGCAAGGACGCCTGGGTGGTGGTCGAGGCCGGCGTCCCTCTGGCCACGACGGGGGCGTACCAGGCCGGCACGCCCTGGAACAAGATCATGAAGGGCATCTATCCCGTCGCAGTCACCAACCCGGTCTTTGTGGATGTGGACGGCGGGGGGTACACTCCTCCGGGACTCTGAACGGACGGTGCAGTGATGGCGGATTGGCTTCCGGAACGCCTTCCGGAGGATATTGATGCGGAGCGGTCCTTCCTGGCCACATGCTGCGCCCCGGGCGCTGGCTTCGTGGCCAGCGAGGCGGTGTTCGCCCTGGCGGAGGACGACTTCGTCCATCCGGCCCACCGCGCCGTATTCCGGGCCCTGCGCACCCTCATCGAAGCCCAGGTCGAGGTCAATTCCCTCACCCTGAAGGATGCGCTGGATCAGGACGACAGCCTGAACAAGGTCGGCGGTTATCCCGGCCTGGTGGAGCTGCTGGCCGGCGAGGATGTCGAGCGGCCCCAGGTGCTGGCGGACCTGATCCGCCGCAAGGCCAAGCTGCGTCGCCTCGTCCACTTGGGCGCCCAGCTGGTGCGCCAGGCCGCAGAGGAGGATGAGCCACCGGAAGTGCTGGTGGACCAGACCGCCCAGAGCCTCTTCCACCTGGCCCAGGGCGATGCCAAGGCCCGGGGCCTGCTCTCCATCCAGTCGGTGGCGGACGATGCCATGGAGCGCCTCCATGAGCGGCTGGAGGGACGCCTGTCACCGGGCGTGCGGGTCGGGTTCCAGCGATTCGACGAACTGACCCAGGGCTTCCAGCCGGGGAATCTCATCGTGCTGGCGGCCCGTCCGGGCATCGGCAAGACGGCCCTGGCCCTGAACTGGGTCCTGCGCGCGGCCCAGGAGCGGGATGGCCGCCCGGGTCATTGCGGCGCCTTCTTCAGCCTGGAAATGAGCCACGAGGAGGTCTTCCTGCGCCTGCTCGCCGCGCAGAGCCAGACCAACATGAAGGATCTCCAGTCCGGCCGCGCCACCGGGCGGCTGGATCATGTGATGCGATCCCGGGACGAGCTGGTGCAGATGCCGCTGTTCATCTGCGATCAGGCCTCGATCACGGTGCCCCAGATCCAGAACATGATCGTGAAGCAGGGCAGCCAGAGCAATCGACGGGTGGAGTTCGTCCTCATCGACTACCTCCAGCTGCTCAGCAGCCCCGAGAACAGCCGGGGCGCCAAGCAGAACGAAGCCGTCCGCATCGGCGAGATCAGCCGCGGCCTCAAGCTCATGGCGAAGGACTTCGGCATACCGGTGGTCGTGCTCTCGCAGCTGAACCGCGAAGTGGAACACCGCACTGGCGGCCGACCGCAGCTCAGCGACCTCCGCGACTCGGGTGCCATCGAGCAGGACGCCGACATGGTGGCTTTCATCCACCGGAAGATGATCCCCTCAGCCAACGAAGAGCCCGATCCCTCAGCCGAGCTGATCGTGGCCAAGCACCGCAACGGCCCCACCGCGATCATCCAGCTGCACTTCCAGGGCGAGTACGCGATGTACCGGGAAATGGTCCGGGAGACGTCCTCCTACGCATGAAAACGGCGGCCGCCAGGCCGCCGTTTTCATGCGTGGATGAGTTGCTATTCCAGGCCGAAGGTCGACGATTCCAGTTCCTTTTTAGCGAAAGCCATGAAGAGATCGGCGGTGGCGCCATCGACGATCCGGTGATCGAAGCCCAGGCTGCTGAACATCATCTGGCGGATGGCGATGAAGTCGGTGCCGTCGGGGCCGGTGATGACCACGGGGCGCTTCACGATGGCGCCCACACCCTGGATGGCCGCCTGGGGCTGGTTGATGATGGGCAGGCCGAAGGTGTCGCCGTAGACGCCCGGGTTGGTGATGGTGAAGGTGCCGCCGCTGATCTCGTCGGGCTTGAGCTGCTTGGTGCGGGCCCGCTCGGCCAGGTCGTTGAGGCTGCGGGCCAGGCCGCCCAGGTTCATCATGTCGGCGTTCTTCACCACGGGGACGATGAGGCCCCAGTCCAGGCTCACGGCGATGCCGAGGTTGATGTCCTGCTTGTAGACGATGTTGTCGCCGTCCACGGAGGCATTGGCGATGGGGTAGGCGCGCAGCGCCTTGCAGGCGGCCATCATCACGAAGGGCATGAAGCTGAGCTTGGTGCCGAACTGGGCTTCGAAGGCCTTCTTGTGCTTGTTGCGCAGCTGGGCCACATGGGTCATATCGATCTCGAAGATCGTGTAGGCGTGGGCCGAGGTCCGCCGGCTCGCCACCATGTTGTCCGCGATGATCTTGCGCATGCGGCTCATGGGCTCGACCTTCACGCGCTCTCCGGCGGCGAAGGCGGGCATGGCCGGGGCCGGGGCCACGGCCATGCCCGGCGTCAGCCCCATGGTCGGCGCGGAGGGGTCGTGGACTGCGGGCAGGGCAGGCGCGATGGATGCTGCTACCGGGGGGGCGGCGGGTACCGCGACCGGCCCCTTGGCCAGGTAGGCTTCCAGGTCCTCCCGGGTGACGCGACCGGCCTGGCCGCTGCCCTGGACCCGGGCCAGGTCGATGCCGTGCTGCTTGGCCATCTCGCGGACCAGGGGGCTGCTCTTGGTGCGCAGGCGGCCCTCGAGGCTGTTGTCATCCTCTTCGACCAGCGGGGCAGGAGCCGCCGCGGAAATCGGCGCCGCTGGGGGAGCAGCGACCGCAGGGGGCGCGCCAGCTCCGGTCGGCTTTTCGGAGGCACCGCCGATGCGGGCCACCACGGTACCCACGGGAACGGTGGCGTTCACGTCCACGAGGATCTCCAGCAGGGTCCCGGCGGCGGGAGCGGGGATCTCCGCGTCCACCTTGTCCGTGCTGATCTCGTAGAGGGTCTCGTCCTTGGCGATCACATCGCCGACCTGCTTGTGCCACTTCAGTACGGTGGCTTCCGCGATGCTCTCGCCCATCTGGGGCATGACGACGTCAAAGGCCATGGTTCGCTCCTATGCGGACAGGGTCGGGGTTTCGAGGTGATGGCGGGTGAGGGACTGGAAGGCGTGGGCCGCCTCCAGCAGGCGGACATCCGAAAGGGCCGGTCCGATGAGTTGGATGCCGACTGGCAGGCCGCCGGTGAACCCCGCGGGCATGGACAGGCAGGGCAGTCCCGCCAGGGCGGTGGGTACGGTGAAGACGTCGGCGAGGTACATGGACATGGGATCCGCTGTCTTGGCGCCGAACGGGAAGGCCGTGCCGGGGCTGACGGGGGAAGCCAGGATATCGGCCTGGGCGAAGGCGGCGCGGAAATCCTCGGCGATGAGCGTGCGGGCCTTGAGGGCCTTCAGGTAAAAGGCGTCGTAATAGCCCTTGGACAGGCAGAAGGTCCCCAGGAGGATCCGGCGCTTCACCTCGTCGCCGAGGCCCGCATCCCGGGTCCGCGCCATCATCTCGGGCAGGCCGCCGTCGGAGGAGGGCACCCGGAGGCCGTACCGCACCCCGTCAAAGCGGCTGAGGTTGCTGGACACCTCGCTGGTGCAGAGCAGGTAGTAGGTATCAATGGCGTAGCGGGTGTGGGGCAGGCTCACGGGAACCCGCCGCGCGCCCCGGCCCTCGAACACCCGCAAGGCCGCGTCGAGCAGCTCCCGAACGCCTGGTTCCAGGCCATCGGTGAAGTACTCCTCGGGAAGGCCGATGCGGAGGCCCTCCAGATCCAGCGGCTGGAGGTCGGCCAACCGCTCCGTGCCCGGCAGGTCCACGGAGGTGCTGTCCAGGGGGTCGGCGCCGGCCATGACGCCGAAGGCGAGGGCCAGATCTGCGGCGGTGGCCGCGATGGGGCCCACCTGGTCGAGACTGGAGGCCATGGCCGTGAGCCCGTAGCGACTGAGGACGCCGTAGGTGGGCCGGAGGGCCGTCACATTGCAGAAACTGGCGGGCAGGCGCACGGAGCCCCCCGTGTCGCTGCCCAGGGCCAGAGGCGCATAGCCGGCGGCCACGGCCACGACGGAGCCGCTGCTGCTGCCGCCGGGCACCCGGGTGGGATCCCAGGGGTTCCGCGCCGGTCCGAAGGCGCTGTATTCGCCGCTGGAGCCCATGGCGAACTCATCGAGGTTGGCCTTGGCGATGGGAATCGCGCCCGCCTCGAGCAGCCGACCCACCACGGTGGCGTCGTAGGGGGCCACGTAGCCGTCGAGCACGCGGGACCCGCAGGTCATGGGCAGGCCGGACCAGTGGAGGTTGTCCTTGAGGACGATGGGGAGACCGAGCACCGGCGAGCGTTCTCCGGCGCGCAGGCGCGCGTCAGCCTTCCGGGCCAGGTCGAGGCTGCGGGCTTCGTCCGTGGCCAGGATGGCGTGGAGGGTACCGTCCAGGGCCCGGATGCGGTCGAAGGCCGCTCGCACCAGGGACTCGGAGGACAGGTCGCCGGAATCCAGGCTCCTGCGCCAGCCCATCGCCCTGCCCAACGCCATGCCCGCTCCCGTGGAACCTTCTACTGTGCCACCAGAGCCGGGGTACCTTCCAGTCCGGACCTTCAGGAGAACCCCCCTCCTCCCGGTGGCGTCGGACCACGTTTCCTTGCCCTGGGCCTGCACACAGGATGGAAATAGGCTACCATCCTCTGCTCAAGCCCTGTTCTTCCATCCCCATGCGATGCGTTGGCGCAGGGTGCCCTGTGGACTCCCATGAATCCTTTCGATGTGCTGGAAATCTCCCCCGATGCCTCCGCCGAGGACATCAAGGCCGCCTACCATCGGCTCGCCAAGCATTGGCACCCGGACCGCTACACCGGAGACGCGAAGGTCGAGGCCGAAGGGAAGTTCCGGGAGTTGGCGGAGGCCTTCAGCACGCTGAAGGATCCCGGCAAGCGGCTTGCGCTGGTGCAGCAGATGCAGCAGCTGCCCAAGGCCGCGCCCGCCGCCGCGCCGGCCGTGGAAAAAGGGAAGGAAGCCGAAACCCCGCAGGAGCGAACGCCCGAGGATTGGGCGGCCATGGCCAAGGAGGCCTTTGACCAGGGGCGGGTGGATCAAGCCCAGGCCCTGATTCAGTACGCCATCCGCCTGGACGACAAGAAACCGAAGTACCACGCACTGCTCGCCACGATCCTGGAACAGGGTGGGGGCGACCTCCGCGCTGTGGTGAAGGCCCTGGAGGCGGCTGTCCGGCTGGCTCCCCGGGATGTGGACTGCCACCTCCGCCTGGCGGGTCACTTCCAGACCCTGGGCATGGCGGCCCGGGCCCAGCGGCACCTCCAGACCGCCCGCGAGATCTCACCCAACCATCCGAAACTGCGGCAGGCCGCCCCCAAAGGGGCCTCGGAGCCCGGCAAGAAGGGGAAGGCCCCGGCCACTCCCGCAAGCCAGGCGAGCCTCATGGATCAACTGAAGGACCTCTGGGGCCGACTGACGGGAAAGGGTTGATCATGAGGATCCGCGCCGCAGGCAAGACCGATGTCGGTTGTGTCCGGAAGCACAACGAGGACAGCTATCTGTCAGATGCGGACCTGGGTCTGTTCTTGGTGGCCGATGGGCTCGGCGGTCACGCCGCCGGTGAGGTGGCCAGCCGGATTGTCGTGGACACCGTGGCCAAGTTCGTGAGCGACACCAAGGAGAAAGACCGGACCTGGCCCATGGAGTACGATCCGGCGCTCTCCTATGACGGGAATCGGCTGAAGGCGGCCCTTCTCCTGTCCGATCGGGCCATCGCCGAGGACATCCGCCACAACCCCGAACGGGAGACCATGGGCTCCACGGTGGTGGCGGGCCTGGTCCACGGTACGAAGGTGACCCTGGCCCACGTGGGAGACAGTCGGGCCTATCTGTTGGGGCCAGAGGGTATCCGTCAGGTGACCAAGGACCACAGCTGGGTGGCGGAGCAGGTGGCGAATGGCATTCTGACCCCTTCCGAAGCCCGGGTGCACCCCTTCCGGAACGTCATCACCCAGGCGCTGGGCAACGGGGGGGACCTGGATATTGAGGTCCAGAATCTCGATCTGGGCAAAACGGAGCGACTTTTGCTTTGCTCTGACGGCCTGTCAGGAATGATCGGCGATAGACAGATCTGGGACATCGTGACGCAGTCCAGTGACCTTCAAGGGGCTGTGGAATCACTTGTTCTGGCCGCGCGAGACCATGGCGGCGAGGACAATATCACGGCCGTCCTGGTCGGTTTGGAACCGGAATCGGCTTGACGCAAAATTAGTTAGTCTTGACCTAATCCATTCCAGCGGTACCATCTCCAATACCTAAATTCTCCAAGTGAGGCATCCGGTGGGTCTCTTCGGAAGCAAACCCAAAAGTCTTGTTGGCTTGGATATCGGGTCCAGCTCGGTGAAAGTCTGCGAACTCCAGCAGATTGGAAAGGGCGGCCAGACGCGTTATCGCCTCCAGAAACTGGGGCGGGTGGCCCTGCCGCCTGACGCCATCGTGGATGGCGACATCATGGATAGCAACGCTGTGGCATCAGCTATCCGGCAGGTCATGGCGGAACAGAAAATCAAAGCCAAGGATGTGGCCATCTCCGTGTCAGGTCAGCAGGTGATGGTCAAAAAAGTGACATTCCCCCTGATGAGCCAGGCTGAGCTGGCGGAATCCGTCCGCTGGGAAGCCGAAAGCTTCTTCCCGGCAGGACAGGGTTTGGACTCCTACGCCCTGGACTATTACCTCATCGAGGAGCGGGCTGGGGACGGCAACATGGATGTCGTGCTGGTGGCCTGCCGCAAGGACAAGCTGGAAGCCTATGTGAGCTGCGTGGCCCAGGCCGGATGCAGCCCCAAGGTGGTGGACGTGGACGTCTTCGCCCTACAGAACGCCTATGAGGCCAACACCATGGGCGGCGGGCGGGATGAAGTCGTCGCCTTGGTGAACATGGGCGCCACCTTCACCAACCTCACCATGATGGTGGGCGGCAAGTCGGTGTTCTGGCGCGACATGGCCTGGGGCAGCAGCCGCTACTCCGAGAAGCTCATGGAGGACTGGGGCGTGACCCGCGAGGGCGCGGAGCGTCTCAAGCGGAACCAGGCGGCCGAAGGGCACGAGCCCGACGAGATCCATCCGTCGATCAATGCCGTATCCGATGCCTTCGGCGATGAGCTCGGCCGGACCCTCGATTTCTTCAAGAGCAGTTTCAAGGTGGACCGTCTCGACCGCGTGCTCGTCAGCGGTGGCGGCTCCATGACCCATGGATTGATGGACGTGTTGAGCGACCGGCTCCGGGTTTCGGTGGACCGGTTCAATCCCTTCCAGCTCGTTGAGATCGATGGCCGGACCGAAGATCCCATGACGGTTCGCGAAATCGGCAGCGGCGCCACCGTCGTGGTCGGGCTGGCCTTGCGCCAAGTGGGGGACCGATGATCAAGATCAACCTGCTGGGTGACGCTCTGGCCCAGGCCGGGGGAAAGAAGGGGGCCAGCAAGGCGGCTGCCGAACCCGTCCAGGTCTACACGGGTGAAGGCGGAAGCCGCTCGAGCCTGCCCATCGCCGGCGTGGTGGTGGGTCTGGTGTTCGCGGCCTGTGGCGGCATCTACTACGTCTGGCTGAACAGCGAACTGACCAGGGCCGAGAAGCAGAAGGCCGATCTCGAGCGCGACAAGAAGCAGTACGAGCCCTACATCGCGCTGGAGAAGACCTTCCGGGAGAAGAAGGCCGCCCTCCAGAAGAAAGAGGAGGTGATGACCACCTTGAAGCGCCAGCAGTCGCTGCCGGTGCACCTCCTCGAGGAACTTGCCAACAGCCTGCCCGACGACGTGTGGTTCAAGAAGATCTCCCAGAAGGGCTCGCTCATCACCATCGAGGGAGAAGGGCGGAATTTCGAGGCCATCAACGCCTTCTACGGCAACCTCCAGTCCCGCACCCGATGGTTCAAGAAGATCAATTATCCGAGCGCGAGGCGGGGAACCACCGGTTCCTTCGACTTCACGATCTCCTTCGAACTCCAGAACGCTGTCTGAGGTAGGCCATGGATCCCCAGCTTCAGAAACAGATCGGCGTTGGCGCGGTGGCGGGTATCGTCCTGGCCGGCTTGGTCTACTTCCTGCTCGGCGGGAAGCGGAGCGAACTGGACGCCGTCCGGACCGACGTGAAGACCCTCCAGGCCGAAGTGGACAAGGGCCGTCTGCTCAAGGCCAGCTACGAGAAGCTGCGCGACGAGGTCGCCAAGCAGGACAAGCGGATCGAAGAACTGGTCAAGATCATGCCCTCCGAGGCGGACTACGGGGAGATCCCCTACCGCATCAAGAAGCTTGCGGATGATGCGGGCATCGACCAGGTCTCCTTCTCCCTCAAACCTGAGCGGAAGGACACCTACTACACGGAAAAGCCCGTGGAGTTCGAGTTCAGGGTGGGGTACCACACCTTCGGCCAGTTCGCCTCGCTGGTCTCCGGCTACGACAAGATCATCAACGTCTCCAACATCGAGTTCAACCGCAAGGCCGACAAAGGCAGCGTCTATCCGGCCACGGTGAAGTGCACCGTCAGCGCGTTCATCTACAACCCCGAACCTCCCCCGGCCCCGCCGGCCCCAAAACCGGCCCCCGGTCCCGCCCCCACGGGCGGCACCAAGGAGGATTGAGGAACCGCCATGATCCAACGACTCCTGTACCTTCCCCTGTTTGCCGGAATCGCCCTGGTGGCCCAGACCGGACCCACGGCCAAGCCCGCGGAAGCACCCGCCGCGGCCGGAACCCCGGCCGCCGAGGCCGCTCCGGCCCAGGACGTGGCCATCATCAAGATCACGCCCTACAAGCCCGCCATCACCCGGGATCCCTTCTCGACTCCCAGGGATGACCGTCCCACGGATGCCCTCGACCTCATCGACGACATCGCCGTCAAGGGGATGATTCGCAAAGACGGCAAGAATTTTGCCATCGTCTCCGACAGCCGTGGGAATGTCCGCTGGCTGCCAGCGGGCCACCGCTTCAAGGATGGCGAGATCACCAGCATCACCGACAAGGCCGTGACGTTCCACCAGTGGGATGTAAATACCACCAACCGTTCTGTATTCCGCACCATCACGAAGACGTTCAAGCGTGAGGAGGGTAAACGATGAATGCTCGCCTGAGTTCCTTGCTGGTCGCAGGGGGCGTGGTCCTGGCGGGGATCCACACGGGGTCCCTCCTTGCCTCGCCGTCCACGGAAACCACCGTCGCGAAGGTCACGCTGGCCGCCGCGACCCTTGAGCCCGCTGGCGCGGGCGCCCGGGTGTCGCTCCGGATCCCCGGGATGGCGGGCCAGCCTGCCATCCAGGTCCTCTCCAGCCCCCTCCGGGTGGTGCTGGATCTTCCCGGGGTCGAGCGGGGAACCGCCGTCACCAAGAAGGATCTGGCCCTGCTGACCCATCCTCTGGTTCAGAAGGCCCGCCTTGGCCAGTTCTCGGCGGCCCCCAAACCGGTCACCCGTCTGGTGCTGGAGGTCGCTCCCGGCACCCAGGTGGTGGTGGGCACCAGCCCGGACGGTGTTCAGCTGATGCTGAACCCCGGCGAAGGACGGGTCCAGGCCCGGGTCGAGGGTTCCCATCGCATGGAGGCTCAGCCTCTGCCGGCGATCCACCCTGCCGCCACGCTCATGGCCGCCGCTCCGGCTCCTGTTCCGGTGACGGTCCAGGCCTCGGCCAAGCCGCTGGCCCAGCTTCCCTCCGTGGGCGGTTCCTTCCAGCTCCTGCCCCAGCTGGCCGTCTCGACGGCACTGCCGGTGACCACGCCCGAAGCGGTGCAGCTGCCCGAGGCGGCGAAGGCCCAGGCACCTGCTCCTGCTTCAAGCCGGTATTCGGGCCGCACCCTCGGTGAGACTTCCACCAAGTACACCGGCGCGAAGATCACCATCGACCTCCAGAACACGGACATCCGGGACTTCCTGCGCATCCTCGCGGACACCGGCAAGCTGAACCTGGTGATGGACCCCGATGTGCAGGGCAACTACGGCTTCAAGTTCAATGAGACCCCCTGGGACCAAGTCCTGGATGTGGTGCTGAAGAACGCGAGCCTGGGCAAGGAGATCCAGAACGGCGTCCTGCGGGTCGCCAAGGTGGACAAGCTCCAGAAGGAAGAAGAGGAGCGGAAGAAGCTGGAGGAGACCAAGGCCCTGGCCGGGGAACTCCAGACCATCACCCGTCCCCTCTCCTACGCCAAGGTCGGCGATGTGCAGAGGATCCTCAAGGAGATGATGACCAAGCGCGGCTCGGCCATCCTGGACGACCGCACCAACACCCTCATCATCACGGATCTGCCCTCGCGGATTCCCGTCATCTCCGAACTGCTGGACACCCTGGACGTCCAGATCCAGCAGGTCCAGATCGAAGCCCGGGTGGTCGAGGCCAACAAGGACTGGCAACGCCAGTTCGGCGTCAAGTGGCCCCAGGCCGACGCCGCCCCGGCGACCATCGGCGGCCCCTGGGTCGGCAACCAGGCGCCCTTCTGGAACGGCATCCAGGGCTTCAACCGGACCGCCTCCGGACAGCACGCGTCGGTTGCCTGGGCTCCTGGCACCTCTGGTGTGACCTCCATCGCGGCCCCGGCCGGGGAACTCTGGCTCTCCTTCCTCAGCAACCGCCTCAGCATCAACGCGGTCCTGCAGGCTCTGGAATCGGATGGCACGGTGAAGATCGTGTCCTCCCCGAAGGTGGTCACCCAGAACAACAAGAAGGCCACCATCCTCAGCGGCGAGAAGATCCCCTATCCCACCCAGCAGGGCGGGGCCCAGGGCGGCGCGATCACCGTGGCCTTCGTGGATGCGAACCTGCAGCTGGACGTTACCCCCCAGATCACCAACGAGGGGACCATCATCATGGACATCAAGCTGGAGAAGGCCGAGGCCGATTTCAGCCGCACCGTGAATGGCACCCCCACCATCCTCCGCAAGGCCCTGGAAACCCAGATGCTGGTGCGGGATGGCGGCACGGCCGTGCTGGGCGGTGTCTACGTGACGAACCACACCACCGGTCGGGCGGGGGTTCCCTTCCTGTCCAAGATCCCCCTCCTCGGCTTCCTCTTCCGCCGGGATACCAAGTCCGAGTCGAACAGCGAGCTGCTGATCTTCATCACGCCGCGGGTCCTGCGCCAGTAGTCCGGCGCTGCCCAAAAGGAAACGGCCCCGAATGGGGCCGTTTCCTTTTGGGCGGGAAAGAACTACTTGGCGATGGGAAGGGTGCGGACGAGGCGTTTGCAGCTATTGCAGAGGATAGTGAAGTTGTCCGCCTGCTCGAAGTGGTATTTGAAGCCGGGGTCCTCGGAGACCTTCTCCAGGTGGCCGAACTGGTACTCGGCGATGCGCACGCTTTGGGGGGCGGTCAGATCGGCGCCGCAGTGGGTGCAGGAGATGGCGGCCATGCTTGCTCCTCGGAAGGCTGGAGATTCAGGAATGGAACAGTTTCCAGAGCCCCCAGCTTAGCAGAGCCAGCACCGCGAGACCCACGAAGACCCGCAGCAGGGCCCTGCCGATCCGATATGCGACGTAGATCACGAACAGGAGCACGAGCGCCCCGGCCACGAGGATGGTGGTGCTCACAGGCGCCTCCCGTCTGAACCCCAGCTGTAGAAACCCCTTCCGGCCTTCTGCCCGATATCGCCCCGGGCCACCAGCTCCCGGAGCAGGGCGGGCGGCTCGAAGCAGGGATCTCCGGAAGCCTGGAAGAGGCCCTCGGCGATGCGCAGGCGCAGATCCAGGCCGATGCGGTCCGACAATTCCAGCGGCCCCACGGGATGGCCGTAGCCCAGGGTCATGAGGGCATCCAGGTCCTCCGCCGAGGCGGTGCCCGCTGCCAGCAGGCGGATCGCCTCCAGCCCCTGCGCCAGGGCCATCCGGGCGGCCGCGAACCCGGGCTGGTCCTTCACGGCCACCACGCGCTTGCGCAGGGCCAGGCCCAGGCTGCGGGCCCGATCCACCAGGGCGGGCGGTGTCCCGGCCGGCACTCCGACTTCCACCACGGCCATCCGGGGAACCGGTACGAAGAGGTGGAATCCCAGGAGACGCTCCTGGAGTCCCGCGGCCTCGGCCAGGCCTGAGATGGGCAGGGCCGAGGTGCCCGAAAGCAGCAGGAGGTCCTTGCCGCCCCAGTCCTTGGCAGCGGCGAGGGCCAGGGTTTTCAGGGCTGGATCCTCCGGCAGGGCCTCCAGCAGGATGGACGCGTCCTCCAGGGCTTCCGGCCCGAAGGGGCGGACCTGGAGCCGCGCCTGGGCCTCCTCGCGGGCCTGGGGCGTCAACACGCCCTTCCGCAAGGCTGCCTCCCAGCGGCGCTCCACGTGCCGGAGCCCTTGCTTGGCGTAATCGAGGTTCCGGCCGAGCAGGCGCACTTCCAGCCCGCACTCCGCGGCCCACTGGGCGGTGGACAGGCCGAGCACGCCTGGGCCAAGGATGGCGAGTGCGCCGGTCACGCTCGGCCCTTGGCGGGGCCGGGGGCTGCCGCGCTCCGCAGGTCGAGAAGATCCGGGTCCACGGGTCCTTCGGTCATTAGATTCGCCCCTCCACCCGCTATGATGAACGGAAAGGGCCAATTCGTACCTTCCCGAACCCGCAGTCCGCCAGGGTCCTCACTTCCTCATGCTCATCGATTTCGCCGCGATCACCCATCCGGGCAAAGTCCGGAGGAACAATGAAGATGCCTACCTGCTGAGCGCGCTGGATGGCGAGGAGCCTATCATCAACGGCCCGGCCAGTTCCCTGAAGGTCGGTGACCCGGGCCTCCTCGTGGCAGTGGCCGATGGCATGGGCGGGGCCGCCGCGGGAGAGGTGGCCAGCCGCGAGGGTCTGGCCGCGATCGCCCTGTACCTCTTCGGCCACTGGGGGCGCCTGGCGCCGGGCAAGGGTCGCGAGGCGGACCTGATCAAGGCGCTGGAAGCCGCCGTCCGGGAGGCCAGCGACGCCGTCCTGCGCTATTCCGACGACGACCGCACCGCCCGGGGCATGGGCTCCACGCTGACGGCGGCGATCATCTGGAACGGCTGCGCCTACGTGGCCCAGATCGGCGACTCCCGGGCCTACCTGCTGCGCCAGGGGGCCCTGCACCAGCTCACGGAGGACCAGACGCTCGTGAACGACCTGGTGGCCCAGGGGACGCTCACGCGCGAGCAGGCCCGCACCCACCCCCAGCGCAACATGATCACCCAGGCGCTGGGTTCCCCCCAGCCGCTGAAGGTGGCGCTCTCGCGTCTGGCCCTGCGCCGGGGGGATCGCCTGCTCTGCTGTTCCGATGGACTCCACGGTGAAGTGGGGGACGGCCACATCCGCGAGACTCTGAACCAGAACCTCAGCCCCCGGCGCAGCCTGGAGCTGCTGCTGGAGGAGGCCATCGCCCGGGGAGCCCGGGACAACGTCACAGGGGTGGTGCTCGTCCTCAACGATCCCTCTCTTCCCCTGCCTGTTCCGGGAGAACCCCTGGACCTTCTGCACCCGGATTCCCGGGACCTCGGGCGCGGCTTCTGGGGCCGACTCCGGGGACTTTTCGGAGGCGCCGCCTCATGAGCATCCTTCAGGGGACCGTGTCCCTCAAACGCTTCCTGGTGCTGGGTCCCGTGCCCGATCCCAAGGATCTCCAGGCGGGCCTGGAGCAGGATCAGTTCCGCCCCTTCCAGGACGGCATGGAGGAGGAGCGCATCGGCTGGTGCGACTGGCGCAATCCGCTCATCACGCCTCCCGACGAGGACTGGGTCGGGCAGGAGCGCTTCGCCGTCTTCGGCCTCCGCATCGACACGCGCCGCGTGCCGCCGGCGCTGCTCAAGGCCCACATGGATCTGCGGCTGCAGAGCCTGCTGAAGGAGAAGGACCTGGCCTTCATCGGCAAGGAGGCCCGCATCTCCCTCCAGGACGAAGTGAAGCTGGAACTGTTGCGCAAAGTGCTGCCGACGCCGCGGGTGGTGGAGGTGGCCTGGGATCTCAAGGGCGGCATCCTCTGGACCACGGCCTCTTCGAGCAAGGCCCAGGGGGCCCTCTCGACGCTGTTCATCAAGTCCTTCGGCTGCGAGATCCATCCCCTGGCGCCCCTGGTGCTGGCGGGGCGGCTCAGCCCCGGCTTGTCCGTGGAGGGCCTGATGGCCCTGGATCCGCTGGATCTCGAAATCGAGGAGGCCTAGGTGAAGCCGCTTGAACTCTTGGAGCAGGGCCGCTTCCTCGGCGAGGAGTTCCTCCTCTGGCTCTGGATGCGCAGCATGACCGAAGGCGGGGCCAGCGGCGGGGACGGCGACGGCTCCGGCTGTTTCGTGGACGACGCCATCCAGCTGGTCTCGGAGCGGGGCGAGGTGAAGGAGATCAGCCTCAGGAAGGGCAATCCTTCGGAGAGCCGTGAAGCCTTCGAGGCCCTCGGCCGGGGCATGCGCCCCGCGAAGATGAAGCTCCGCATCCTCTCCGGTGACCTGGAGTGGGTGTTCACCCTCAACGCCGCCACGCTGGACATGGGCACCCTCAAGCTGCCGCCCAGCACCGGCAAGGCGCCGCACGAGCGATTGCACGACCGGCTCTTCCTGCTCGAGGAAGGGGCGGGCCACCTGGAACGGCGCCTGAAGCTCTTCCTGCAGGCCCGCTCCGAGGATCCCGGCGGCCTGGAGGAATCCATGCGCGCTTGGGTGCGGGCGGGCCGTTCCGGCGAGGCCCTGCCCACGGGCGAGGCCCCGTGGGAGGCCTGAGCCTCCGCAGCGCCTTGCTTCTGCCCGCGGCCCTGGTCGCCGTGGCGCAGGAACCTGCCCCCGTGCTGGCCCACGCCCGCACACCCGAAGGCAGGCCCATCATCCTGCGGCTCCAGTTCCGGAAGGGGCTCAGCGTCGAGGGCAAGGCGCTGCCGAAGGCCTTCCTGGCCAAGGGCGCCGAAGGCAGCGGCTGGGTGCCCTTTGAGAGCCTCAGCCCTCAGGGCAAGCGCTGGGCCCTGGCGGCCCTGTTCCCCGCGGATCAGTGGCGCCAGGAGGAGGTCCGGCACCGGGTCGGTCATCCCGATGTGGAATCGGTCTGGACCCTCGCCGCCTTGTTCACGGGCCATGGCCAGAACTATGACCGGCTCATGGCCGAGAACCCCGACCTGCCCGAGAAACTCCGCGAGGGCGATGTCTGGCGCATTCCGCGCAGCCTGCTGTCGGCCGACCTCGGGGGCCTGGGCAAGGGCCCCGACCGCTCCCAGCCCGAGGATGCCCTCGACGACGAGGCCCGCGTGGCGGCCTACCGCGGGCTGCTCTCCTTCGGCGAGGACACCCAGGGCAAGTACGCCGCCTACCGCATGCGCCGGGGCGAGGCGCTGTACTCGAGCGTGGTCATCCGCTACACCGACCGGGTGGATCCCAAGGGCGTGAACGAGCTGGCGGACCTCATCGCCCAGCGCAGCGGCATCGCCGACGTGCGCGGCATCCAGCCCGGCCAGCTCGTCAAGATCCCCGTGGCCTACCTGGCGGATCCCTTCCAGTCCGAAGGCAGCTCGGGCCTGGCGGAAGAGCGTGAGGTCCGCGCCGAAGTGCGCCGCACCGCCCGGGTGGAAGCCGGCCCCAAGCTCAAGGGCGTGCGGATCATCCTGGATGCCGGCCATGGCGGCGTGGATCCCGGTGCCCGGGCCAACGGCCTCTGGGAATCCGATTTCGTCTACGACATCGCCATGCGCGTGCGCCGCCTCCTCGAGCAGGAGACCGAGGCCCAGGTGAGCAGCACCATCCGCTACCCCGGTCTGGGCTTCCAGAGCCGGGAGACGATCCGGACCCCCAGCCACGCGGCGGAGATCCTCACCAGCCCGCCCTTCGCCGTGGATGGTGAAAGCCCGTCCGCGGTGAGCGTCCACCTGCGCTGGGTGCTGGCCAACGACCTCTTCGCGGCCTTCCGGAAGACCCGGGGTGATGTCCAGAAAACGCTCTTCCTGAGCTTCCACGCCGACAGCCTGCACCCCTCCGCGCGGGGCTCGATGGTCTATGTGCCCGGGGCGGCCCTGGTGCCGTCCACCTTCGCCCTGAACGGGGCCCGGGCCGGTCGCGTGGCCGAGGCGAAGCGCTCCAGCCGGGTGGCCTTCACAGGCCGGGAAAAGCTGCAGGGCGAGGCCCGCAGCCGGCAGTTCTCCGAGGCCCTGCTGACGGCCCTGCAGAAGGACAACATCCCCGTCCACGCCAACCGGCCCATCCGCAATGTCATCCATCGCGGCGGCGGCAAGTGGATCCCCGCCGTCATCCGCTACAGCATCGGCGCCACCAAGGCCCTGATCGAGGTGGCAAACCTCACCAACGAGGACGACGCCGCCAACCTGCGTGATCCCGACTTCCGGGAACGCTACGCCGTGGCCGTGGTGAACGCGATCCGGGCTTACTACCGGAAATAGCTGTTTCGCCACGGGGGCGGCGAAGCGGCGCAGGGTGCCCCTTTGCGCCGGCGGGAAAAGCATCAGAATGGAGATGGAGGGTCGGATGCGACTGCTGCTGGTGGCGCTCGTCCTGCTCATGGGCTTCGGCTGCCGGAAGCCGGAGACCGTGGCGACACCCCAAGCGCGGCTCATCGTGCGCTACCTGGATCGGGACGCCGTGCTGGAGCTGGCGGCCATGCCGGCTGAAGGCCCGTGGCGGGTGATGAACGCGGGGCAGTGGGAGCCCCTGGAGGTCCGCTGGAAGCCCGGCACGCCCAGGATCGGCGCCGCCGTGGTGGGCCGCACCGCTCCCGACTGGGTGCTGCTGGAGGACCCCGCCCAGGGCACCCACCGGGTCGTCATGCGTGGCCCCGGTCCCGAAGAGCTCCGTGACCGCAACCAGCGCATGGACCCCGACGACCGCGACGCCCTGGCCGTCCTGGGCGTCTTGTGGGTGTTGGGGTGGAAACGGTGGTAGGAGACCCCTGTCGTGGGAACCGCTCTCCGCTAGAATGGCCCTTCCCGAGGCGGCCCCCCGGCCCCCGGCGATTGAGAGGCATCCATGACGACGACTCCCCTGGTGGGCATCCTGATGGGCTCCAAGAACGACTGGGAGACCATGCAGCACACGGCGCTGACACTGAAGGCGCTGGGGATCCCCTTCGAGGCCCACGTGGCCAGCGCGCACCGCACACCGGAGAAGGTGGTGGCGTTCTGCAAGGAGGCCGAGGGCCGGGGCCTCAGGGTGATCATCGCCGCCGCGGGCGGGGCGGCGCACCTGGCGGGCGTCTGCGCGAGCAAGACGCACCTGCCCGTGCTGGGCGTGCCCATGAAGGGCTGGGCGACGGAGGGCATGGATGCGCTGCTCTCCACGGTGCAGATGCCCTCGGGCATTCCCGTGGGCACCCTCGCCATCGGCAAGGCCGGCGCCATCAATGCCGCCCTCCTGGCCACCTCGGTCCTCTCGCTCACGGATGCCGGCATCCGGGACCGCTACCTGGCCTACCGCCAGGCGCAGACCGAGAAGGCGCTGGCGGACGACGATCTCGTGATGCCCTAACATGGACCGCGTCCACCTCATCACCCTGTCCGATCGCGCCTCCCGGGGCGAGTACCAGGACCAGTCCACGCCGCTGCTGACCTCGTGGCTCAAGGGGCAGGGGGTGAAGGCGGTGACGGCCTCGCTGATGCCGGACGATCCGACGGCCCTGGAGGCGGACCTGCGGGTCGCCGTGGCGTCGGAAGCGCCGCTGGTGCTCACCTGCGGCGGTACGGGCTTCGGCCCCCGGGACACCACGCCGGAGGCCACGCGGCGCGTCATCGAGCGCGAGGCGCCCGGCATCTGCGAGCTGATCCGCGCCAAGGGCGGCCATCCCCTGGCCTTCGCCAGCCGCGCGGTCTGCGGCATTGCCGGACGGACGGTGATCCTGAACCTCTCGGGGCGGCCCGCGGCGGCCCTGGAGCAGATCCAGCTGGCCTGGCCCCTGCTCCTGCATGCCGTCTCGGTGCTGAGGAAGGAAGGCGCGGCCGGAGGACCTTGCACGTGAAGGTCTGGGCCCGCATCAACCACGTGGGCTGGGTGCATCTCTGGCGCACCCGGGAGGCCTTCGAAGCGGCCGAGCCCTCGGCCCACTTCCTCCACGGCAAGACCGATCCGCGCTGGGTGGAGGCCTCCCTCACGCCCGGACAGCGGCAGCGATTGGAGGCCGGGGATCTGGTGGAGATCGAGGATCCGGGCTTCTTCGACGACGAGGATTGATCAGGCGGCGGGAGCCGCCAGGGTGGCCTCCAGCCGGTGGTACAGCGCCAGCAGGGAACTGCTGAGCCAGAGGTTCATGGCACCGCCCAGCAGGTTGAAGACCCAGAGGGCGGGATGCTTCAGGCGCACCAGGGCGCTGGGGCCCAGGTCGGGGTCCGCGGCGGGGAGGAGGCGGTCCAGGGCCCAGCCCGCGGCGATCTGGTAGACCAGGGCCACCAGCAGCATGGCCAGCACCGCCTGGATGATCCGGGGCCAGTGGCGGGCCATGGCGGCTTGGCTCCAGCGCAGGGAGGCCAGCGCGGAGTCCCCCCGGAGCAGCATGCGCATGGGGGCCCAGCCGAACAGGGTGAGGAGCAGGAGCCCCGGGACCAGGAAACAGAACAGGCCCAGGCCGATGGCGACGCTGAGCCCCAGCCGCAGGAGGAAGGCCTTCAGCCAGCGGCCATCGAAGACGGTGGGCCAGGTGGCCGCGGGATTGCCCGGGGCGTCCCGCAACTCCGCATCCAGCTGGGCCTGCAGCCTGGGGATGAAGTACATCTCGAGCGGCAGCAGGCCGGCGAAGCCGAAGATGGGCTGGACCAGCAGGCTGGGCTTCACGCCCGCCGCCATTTCCAGGGCGGGTCCCAGCTGGGCCAGGAGCATGGCCAGCAGGGCCAGGCCGAGGCTGAGCAGGGGGTGCCGGCGGAGCAGGGCGAGCCCCTCGCGGAGGGCACCGAGGTGGGACGGGAGAGGCGTACGCATGCCTCCAGCCTAGCCTGAGCGCCTTCCCTGCATGGACCGCTGGGCTATCATCATCGGCATCATGACGCCCGAAGCCCCCTGCCTCCTGGTGGCCAGCCCTTCGCTCCTGGACCCCAACTTCCTCCACACGGTGGTGCTGATCGTCGAACACGATGATGAAGGGGCCCTGGGGCTGATCCTCAACCGGCCCCTGCCGCTGGCCCTGGCCCAGGTCAGCGCGGAGGGCGGTTTGGCCTATGAAGGCTCTGAGGAGGCCACCGCCTGGCGGGGCGGACCCGTGGACCCGCAGCGGGGCATCCTCCTGGTGCAGGGCGGCCTGCCGGAGGAGGAGGACACGGTGGTGGACTTCACCCATTTCGTGAGCCACCGCAAGGATCTGCTCGAGTCCCTGCTGGGGGATCCGTCGGCCCGCTACCGCCTCTTCCTCGGCTACGCCGGCTGGAGTCCCGGCCAGCTGGACCAGGAACTGGAGGCTGGCGCCTGGGCCAGGCGCCCCCTGGTCTCCGAATGGCTGATGCACTCCGATCCCACCAGCCTCTGGCAGGTGGCCCTGGGCAGCGGAACCAGCGGGTGAGCCGGCCCCGGTTCTGTGTGCAGGGCGCGTTATACCGATATCAATAATGTTTATACAAATGGGATGATCCATTAAAAGGATTGCCTGCCGGGTAGCCTGGAAGCAGGCAGTCCTCCGGAGGAACCGATGACCTGGAAGCGATCCCTTCGACTCATCGCCATCCTGGGCATGGGGTTCCCCCTGGCCGCCGCGGGGAGCGCTCCGGTGAACGACACCGGCACCACCGCGTGGATGCTGACCTCCACCACGCTGGTGCTGCTGATGGTGCCGGGGCTGGCCATGTTCTACGGCGGCCTCGTCCGCACCAAGAATGTCCTGGGCACGATGATGCATTCGTTCTCGGCCATGGCCGTGGTGGGTGTCCTCTGGACAGTGGTCGGCTACGCCCTCAGCTTCGGACCCAATGTGCTGGGAGGGCTCATCGGCTGGAGCCGGGGCCTGGTCCTGCTCCGCAGCATCGACCACACGATCCTGCCGGCGGGGGTGCCCGAGTACGCCTTCGCCATGTTCCAGGGCAAGTTCGCCATCATCACGCCGGCCCTGATCGCCGGGGCTGTGGCCGAGCGGATCTCCTTCCGCGGCTGGGTGGCCTTCATCACGCTCTGGGTGCTCTTCGTCTATTGCCCGCTGTGCCACTGGGTGTGGGCCTCCGATGGCTACTTCTTCAACCTCGGCGCGAAGGGGGCCATCGACTTCGCGGGCGGTACGGTGGTGCACATCTCCTCCGGCGTGGCGGGCCTGGCGCTGGCCCTGTTCCTGGGGGCGCGCCACGGCTACCCGAAGACCGCCATGTCCCCGAACAACCTCACCTTCACGCTCATCGGCGCGGGCCTGCTGTGGGTGGGCTGGTTCGGCTTCAACGCGGGATCCTCCATCGCCTCCAACCTGGAGACCGCCCGGGCCCTCACCGTCACGCAGGTGGCCGCGGCCGCCGGGGCGCTCACCTGGGTGCTCATCGAGATCATCCGGGAGGACAAGCCGACCAGCCTGGGCATGGCCTCGGGCATCCTGGCGGGCCTGGTGGTCATCACGCCGGCCGCCGGCGTGGTCCAGGTCGGCGGGGCCATCGCGCTCGGGGCCATCGCCTCCTGCGTCTGCTACGGCATGATCATGCTGAAGAACCGCCTGGGCTACGACGACTCCCTGGATGCCTTCGGGATCCACGGCACCGGCGGCATCGTCGGGGCCCTCGGTCTCACCTTCTTCATCCGGGACTCCTGGTGGGCCGAGGCCGCGACCAAGGTCCCCGGCTGGGGCGTGCTCTCCCAGCTGAAGATCCAGGCCTTCGCGGTGGGCGCCACCATCGCCTTCTCCGTGGTCATGACGCTGCTCATCGCCTTCCTGGTGGAGAAGCTCGTCGGCTTCCGCGTCGCCGAGTCCGTGGAGCGGGCGGGCCTGGATCACGAGATCCACGGGGAACGCGCTTACGGCCTGAACAACCTCAACTAGGCTGAACCAGGAGGCTCCGATGAAGCTCATCACCGCCATCATCCCCGAAGAGAAGCTCGACGAGGTTCGCGAGGCCCTGATCGAAGCGGAAATCGAGCGCATCACCGTCGCCCGCGTCAGCGGCCACGGGCGCCAGCAGGAGATCGTGGTCCAGCGCGGGAAGAAGATCATTCCCAACCTGATCCCCAAGATCCAGATCACCATCGCCTGCAACGACGCCTTCGAGGACATCACCGTGGACACCATCATCCGCACGGCCCGCCACGGCGCCGGCGAAGTGGGCGACGGGAAGATCTTCGTCCAGGACCTCAAGGAGTGCATCCGCATCCGCACCGGCGAGCGGGGCGGCCAGGCCATCTGAAGTCCGCATTCCGGGCTAGGCTTTCGGCATGCGCAGCATCGTCTGGTTCCGGGGCAAGGACCTCCGCGTGGCGGACCACGGGCCGCTCGTGGAGGCCGCCGCCGCGGGCGAGGTGATCCCGCTCTTCGTGCTGGATCCCTTCTTCTTCGCGCCGGAGCGGGCCCGGGATCTGCCCCATCGCATGCAGTTCCTGGTGGCGTCGCTGGTGTCCCTGGAGGCCAACCTGGGCCACCTGGGGTCGCGCCTGCTGGTGGTGCCGGGCCGCAGCGTGGAGGTTGTGCCGCGCCTGGCGGCCCAATGGAAGGCTGACCAGGTGCTGGCGCATCGCTGGGTGGAGCCCTTCGCGCGGGTGCGCGATCGCCGCGTGGACGAGGCCCTGGCCCGCGCGGGCATCGCCTTCCGCCTGTTCGAGGGGGAGACGCTCCTGCCGCCCGGCTCCGTGCGGAACGGGCAGGGCGGCATGTTCCGGGTGTTCACGCCCTTCGCCCGGGCCTGCGGGGCGAAGCTGGACCTGGCGCCGGCGCTGGCCACGCCGCGCTCGCTCCCGCCGATTCCCGGGGACCTCCGGGCCGATACGGTGCCGATCCCTTCGCTGACGGACCTGGGGCTCGTGCCCAATCCCCGCCTCCAGGCCGGCGGGGAACGGGCCGCCCGCCAGCGCCTGAAGGCCTTCCTGGAAGCCGCCCTGGGGGACTACGGGGTGGGCCGGGACCGCATGGACCAGCCCGGCACCTCGCGCCTCAGCGCGGACCTGAAGTTCGGCACCTTGTCTGTGCGCGCCCTCTGGCAGGCGGTGGCGGCGGCCGGGGCGGGCGAATCCGGACGCCGCTATCTCAACGAGCTGCTGTGGCGCGAGTTCAGCCACCACCTGCTGTGGGAATGGCCGGAGCTCCTGGAGCGGCCCTTCCGGCCGGCGTTCGAGGGCTTCCCCTGGCGTGAGGACGAAACCGCCTGGGAAGCCTGGACGGAAGGCCGCACGGGCTATCCCGTGGTGGATGCCGCCGCCCGGCAGCTGCAGGCCGAGGGTTTCATCCACAACCGGGCCCGCATGGTGGCCGCGAGCTTCCTCACGAAACACCTGCTCATCGACTACCGGCGCGGTGAGGCCCACTACCTGCGCTGGCTCACGGACGGCGACTGGGCCGCGAACAACGCCGGCTGGCAGTGGTGTGCGGGCTGCGGCTGCGATGCCCAGCCCTGGTTCCGCATCTTCAATCCCGTCACCCAGGGCCGCAGGTTCGATCCAGAGGGCGCTTACGTCAGGCGTTGGGTGCCCGAGCTGGGCGACTGCCCGACCGCCTTCATCCACGAGCCCTGGAAGGCGCCGCAGGCGATCCGCCTGCGGTTCGACTATCCCGGGCCCATCGTGGACCACGCCTTCGCACGGGAGCGGTTCCTGGCCACTGCGAAAGGGCAGCTGGGGCCCGGGGCGCCCTGATAGAGTGGAGGGAGCGGTCTGTCGCTATCCCTTCTGCTTTATTGACTTATGGGTATTGCATGCACACCATCCGATTCGACGGCAAGAAACCCGGCAGCGCGGAGTGCGAGCAGGAGACCGCCCTGCTGGCGGCCAGCACCCGGGCCGGCGTGCCCCTGAACCACCGCTGCGGTGGCCACGCCCGCTGCGGCACCTGTGTCGTCACCGTGGTCGAGGGCGCGGAGAACCTGAGCGAGAAGGGCACCGCCGAATCTCGCGTGCTCGAAGTGCTCAAGGCCGGGCCCGACCAGCGCCTCGCCTGCCAGGCCTGGGCGAAGGGTGATGTGAGCGTGAAGTACTAGCTGCTAGCCGACCGGTCTCCGCCCTTCCATGGCGCGGTCCAGCGTGAGCTCGTCGGCGTACTCGAGGTCGCTGCCGATCGGCAGGCCCAACCCGATGCGGGTGGTGCGGACGCCGATGGGTTCGAGGATGCGGGCCAGCCAGCTGGCGGTGGCCTCGCCGTCCACGGTGGGGTTGGTGGCCAGGATGATCTCCTGGATGGCGCCGTCCTCCAGGCGCTTGAGCAGCTCGCGCACGCGCAGCTGATCGGGCCCCACGCCGCGCAGGGGCGAGATGAGGCCGCCCAGCACGTGGTAGCGGCCCCGGAAGTGGCCGCTGCGCTCGAAGCTGAGCACGTTGGAGGCCTCGGCCACGATGACGAGGCTGGACGGATCCCGCCGCGGATCCAGGCAGATGGGGCAGGTGGGCTGGTCCGTGAAGGCGCCGCAGACCTGGCAGAAGCCCACCTTCTCGGCGGCCTGCTGAAGCTGGTGGGCCAGATGGGCCATGGCCTCCGGGCCCTCCTTGAGCAGGTGCAGGGCCATCCGCTGGGCGGACTTGGCGCCCACGCCCGGCAGCTTCTGGAGGCTCTCGACCACGGCCTCGAGGGGCGGCGGCAGCTTCACGGCAGGCCCCCACGATCCTGGCTGCCAGCCGCCGGCTGGCAGCTGACGGCTGACAGCCAGCAGCCGATGGCCATCAGAGCCCCAGGCCCGGCAGGCCGAGGCCGGCGCCCATGCCGCCCATCTGCTTCTTCATGGCCTCATCCACCTTGGTGGTGGCATCGCGGAAGGCCGCCAGGAGCAGGTCTTCGAGCATGGAGGGATCCTCGGGATCCATGGCGTCCTTGGCGATGGAGAGGCCCATCAGCTCCTTGGACCCGTTCAGGGTGACCTTCACCAGTTCGCCGCCGGCGGTGCCTTCGATGCGCAGGTTGGCCTGGGCCTCCTGCAGCTTCGCCTGCATCTGCTGGGCCTGTTTCATCAGGAAGCGCATGTCCATGGTCAGTCTCCGGGAAGAGGGGTGGGCACGGGGCGGCGCAAGCGATGCGCCAGCCGCAGCATCAGAAAATATCCCACGGGCATCGCCAGGGCGCTCATCACGAAGCCGCCCAGCAGATAGGGCGCGAGGATGGGTTTGAGCATGGTGGCGGCCGCCTCGAACCCGGCGCGGGTGCTGACGCTCTGCCAGCCGATGCTCTTCCAGTCCACGCCGCTCAGGTCCAGATGCAGGCCGCGGCCCAGCAGGATGTTGCCGAACAGGGCGGAAACGGTGGCGATGGGCACCATGGTCCAGGGATTGTTGGTGAACGCGCCCAGGAAGGTGAGGGGCCGGTGCAGTTTCTTCACCAGGGCGCAGACCGCCAGGATGATGGCCGTGTGGGTGCCCAGCAGCGGGTTCCAGGCGATGGCGAACCCCAGGGCGAAGCTCCAGGCCAGGTGGTGTGGTTCCAGCTCGGGATCGGCGAGAAATCGCTTGGTGCGGGCCCAGATGTGCGTTTTGTCGTGATGCGTCATGAAGATCCGAAGTGGTCGAAGCTGAGGTCGGGCAGGGGACGGAGCGAGCCTCCATCATAGGCCAGCAGGGGTGATTCCCCGCGGGGCAGGGTTTCGCCGACGGGGATGAGGGGCAGTCCCAGTCTGGCCTCGAGGTCGGCCTGGGCCAGCGCGCTGCCGAAGCAGCGGGCGTAGTCCTCGCCCCCGCGCAGGGCGTCCTCCTCCAGGCCGGGATCCACCACGATGCTGAGACCCGAGGCTTCCGCCAGATTGCGCAGGTCCCGGCTGAGCCCGTCGGACAGGTCGAGGCAGGCGTGGACATCGGGGATTCCGGCCAGTTGCAGGCCCAGGCCCAGCCGGGGGCGGGGGGCCAGGTGGGCCTCCAGCTCCGCATCAGGCCTCGTGGGATCCCAGCGGTGGCCCGCCTGGAGTTTCCGCAGGCCCCGCAGGCTGGCACCGGGGCGCTGGTCCACGAAGAGCCGGTCGCCGGGCTGCAGGCCGTCCCGGCGTAGCCAGCGGGTGGCGAAGCCGAATGCCGTGAGGCCCAGGCCCAGGCCCGAGGGGCGGCCGACCGTGTCGCCGCCCAGGACCTGGACCCCGGACTCGCGGGAGGCTTCCGCCAGGCCCTCCAGGAAGCGGTCCAGCCAGGGGGCATCAATCTCAGGCCCCAGGGCCAGGGTGAGGGTGTAGCCGAAGGGGCGGGCGCCGGAGGCGTCCAGATCCGAGAGGTTCACCATCAGCAGCTTGCGCGCCAGGAGGTCCGGCGGATGCCAGTCGAGGTGGAAGTGCTGGCCGGATTCCATGAGGTCCGTGGTCACCAGCAGCGTCTGCCCGGCCGGGGTCGCAGGCAGGGCGCCGCAGTCGTCCGTGAGCCCGTCGCCTCCGGGCAGCAGATTCCGGATCCGGGCAAGAATTCCCGTTTCCTGCAGGCTCATGGGCGGACCTCCGTCACAACTCCAGTCTCCCACGCCCCAGGAGGCCAGGCGAAGCTTGGTCCGGGGCCCCTGCGATGCTAGGTTGGTTGGGTTCGCCCACTGCCAGGGCCCCAATTGAATTTCGAGGAGACGACCATGGCCATCACCAAAGTCTGGATCGACGAAGGCTGCATCGTGTGCAATGCCTGCGAGGCGGAGTGCCCCGACGTGTTCCACGTCACCGACACCAGCTGCAACATCAACGGCTCCGTGCGCGAGGACGGCATCGATTCCGAGAACCGGGATGAGCAGAGCCCCCTCTCCGGCAGCTTCGGCACCGACCTGGAAGCCAGCATCGAGGCCGCCGCCGCTGGCTGCCCCGTGGAAGTCATCAAGTTCGAGAAGGCCTAGGACTGGAACGGCTTCGCCGTTTCAGATGAGAACGGGCGCCAGTCGGCGCCCGTTCTGTACGTCGGGATGCAACCGCGTCACCATGGAATTCCCCCGGAGGTTCCCATGCTCAATCGTCTTCAGGCCGATCTGAAAACCGCCATGCTGGCCCGAGATGCCGCCCGGACCCAGGTACTCCGCATGGCCCTGGCCGCCTACAAGAACGAGGCGGTGGCCAAGGGGCTCGGCCCCCAGGGGACCCTTGCCGAGGCGGACGCCCTGGCCGTGCTGAAGCGCCTGGTGAAGTCCCGGGAGGACAGCGTCGCCCAGTTCGAGAAGGTGGGCCAGGCCGAGCGGGCCGCCCAGGAGCGGGCGGAGATCGAGCTGCTGAAGCCCTACCTGCCGGCCATGATCGAGGGACCGGCCCTGGAGGCCGCCGTGAAGGCCGCCATCGCCCAGTCGGGTGCCGTCGCGAAGAAGGACATGGGCCTGGTCATGAAGGCCCTGCAGGCCGCCCACGGGGGTGCCTTCGACGGCAAGGCCGCCAGCGCCCTGGTCCAGAGCCTGCTGACCTGAAACCGCGAATGACGCGATTGGGCGCGAAGGAGGATTTGGGAAGCGCCTGAGGCGAGTCCAACCGCCCGCTCTCCTGGGCTTTCTTCTTTCCCACTCGCGGGCCCGAAGGGCGATCCGCGCCATTCGCCGTCGGCTTTTCATCCCAGGGGAATAGGTCTGGGCCTGGGTTAGACTAAAAAGTTCGAGGCCCCCATGAAGCAGTCGAAACTCCTCATTCAGACCCTGCGCGAGACGCCGCGCGATGCCGACGTCGTGAGTCAGCAGCTCATGATGCGCGCCGGCATGATCCAGAAGGTGGCCGCGGGCATCTACAGCTACCTGCCGCTGGCCTTCCGGAGCATCCGCAAGTTCGAGGAGATCGTCCGCGAGGAGCTGGCCAAGGACGGCTGCCAGGAACTGCTCATGCCCGCGGTGCTGCCGGCGGAGCTGTGGCAGGAGAGCGGCCGCTGGAAGTTCTACGGCGATGAGCTGCTCCGCTTCTGCGACCGCAAGGCCAAGGCCGAGGTCGCCGAGCGCCGCGCCCGGGGCGAGAAGCCCGATGAGCGGGAGTTCTACAACTTCTGCCTGGGCCCCACGCACGAAGAGGTGATCACCGACATCGTCCGCAAGAACGTGCGCAGCTACAAACAGCTGCCCATGAACCTCTTCCAGATCCAGACCAAGTTCCGGGACGAGCGCCGACCCCGCTTCGGCCTCATGCGGGGCCGCGAGTTCACCATGAAGGACGGCTACTCCTTCCATGTGGATGATGCCTGCGCCGACCGCGAGTACTGGGCCATGTTCAACGCCTACAAACGGATCTTCAGCCGCCTGGGCGTGAAGTTCCGCCCCGTGGAGGCCGACAGCGGCGCCATCGGCGGCAGCTTCACCCATGAGTTCCACGTGCTGGCGGGCAGCGGCGAGGACGCCATCCTCAGCTGCGATGCGTGCGACTACACCTCCAACATCGAGAAGACGGAAGCGCCGGCACTGCCCGTCGCCGATCACGGCCGGGCCTTCGAGCTGAAGAGGGACCACTTCCGCACACCGGGCGTCGTGGGCCAGGTGGAGCAGGCGGCGGGGATGATCGACGCGGACCACCCCCAGGGCATGCCCATCACCCAGACCAGCAAGTTCTTCCTCTACCGCGTCACCTTCGCGGATGGGACCACGAAGCTGGTGGGCGCCGTGCTGCGGGGCGACCACGAGGTGAACCCCGTGAAGGTGAAGAACTTCATGGGTGCCGCCGAGATGGAGCTGATGCCCCTGGAGGAGGCCGAGGCCTTCACCGGCGCCAAGAGTGGCTTCATGGGGCCCGTGGGGCTGAAGGAGGTGGCCTTCCTCGTGGACCGCAGCCTCGAAGGCGCGGTGAACCTCACCTGCGGCGCCAACCGCACGGACTACCACCACTTCGGCCTGGATCCGGTGCGGGACCTGCCGGGTTGCACCTACACGGACCTGCGCATGGCCGCCGAAGGGGATGCCTGCACCCGCTGCGGGAAGGGCACCTACCAGGCCTTCCGCGGCATCGAGGTGGGGCAGGTCTTCAAGCTGGGCCTGAAGTATTCCAAGAGCATGGGCTGCACCTTCCTGGACGAGCAGGGCAAGGAGAACCCCATGGTGATGGGCTGCTACGGCATCGGCATCACCCGCACCGTGGCTGCGGCCGTCGAGCAGAACTACGATGCCGACGGCATCATCTGGCCCTGGCCCATCGCCCCGTACCAGGTGCACATCGTCTGCCTCGACCCGGCCAACCCAGAGGTGGCTGGCGTGGCGGCGCAGGTCGAAAAGGATCTGGAGCAGGCCGGCTTCGAAGTCCTGCACGACGACCGCGAGGGCATGAGCCCCGGCGCGAAGTTCAAGGATGCCGACCTGCTGGGCTTCCCCCTGCGCCTCACGGTGGGCGCCAAGGGCCTCAAGGATGGCATCGTGGAGTTGCGGGACCGCCGGACCAAGGAGGTCCTCAAGCTCAAGCCCGAGGCCGCCGTGGCCGAAGTGGCCGTCGCCCGCGACCGCATCATGCAGGAGTTGGAAACCGCAGGAGGGCGTTAGGGCCTCCCTTCAAATTGGGGTGCGGCCGCGCAAGGGGCGCCGCCCAAGCGAGACGAGGAGAACGACGATGGCGATAACGGCACTATCGGCGAGGAGTTTGACGTGGTATCGCGCAGGGCGCCGCCCCTTGCCCTCCGGGACGTGGCCAGCCGCACCCCTGGCGGCCTTGCCGGCCTTGAACGATGTCCCGCATCGCCCTTCGGCCGGCGCCTTGCCAGGGGCGCGGCTGGCCGACGTCGCGGCTCACATCCAATTTGAAGGGAGGCCCTGATGGCCGAGGGCCGGGTCCACCTCACGACCTTCATCGAAGGCGTGCTGGTCCACGGCCAGCAGACCCCGTTCGTGCTCCTCGTGCCCTCGCCCCACACCCCACATCGGGGCCTGCTCATGCCGGTCCAGATCCCCTGGTCGCCGGGCTTCCTGCCCACCTCCCTGCTGAATGCGCAGATCGAGGCCGGCTGGGGCATGCCGTACCGGTTCGTGGACAAGTCCACCCTGCCCGTGGTCTTTGACGAGCGCACCAGCCGGCTCCCGACTCCCTGGCTGCTCCGGCTCGAAGGGCTCGAAGGCCAGCAGCGGCTCTATCTCAGCCACCTGCTGCGCACGAAGGCTCCCGAGGACCTGCTGCCGCCGCCTCCCACCGGAGGGCAGTGGCTCCACGAGAAAGGCCTCCAGAATGCCGACCTGCTGCCCGGCGTGCGCCGGCTCTGCCAGGCCGCCCTGCAGGCGGTGATGGAGGGGTGAGGTTCCGGCCTGCATCCGCTCCTGCGAAAATCGGCGCCAGCGGCGCCGATTTTCACAGGGGCGGATGCCCGGAAAGATCAGAACTGTTCGAACGCGTTGAAGAAGTAGGCGACTTCGAACTGAGCGCTCTCGGGCTTGTCGCTGCCGTGGGTGGCGTTGCGGCCGATGCTGGCGCCGAAGCGCTTGCGGAGGGTCCCCTCGGCGGCGTTGGCGGGGTTGGTGGCGCCCATGAGGTCGCGCCAGCGCAGGATGGCGTTCTCGCCTTCGAGCACCATGATGGCGACGGGGCCCTCGGTCATGAAGGCCTCCAGCTCGGCATAGAAACCCTTGCCCACGTGCTCGTGGTAGAAGCCCTGGCAGATGGCGGGGGTGAGGCGGGTCAGCTTAAGGCCGACGATCTTGAGACCGCTCTGCTCGATGGCGGTGAGGATCTCGCCGATGTGGCCGTCCTTGACGGCGTCGGGCTTGACGATGGCAAAGGTGCGCTCAAGGGCCATGGTTTCTCCAGAATCCAAACAATCAGTGTGCCCTGGATGGGTAAGTCGGGCAACCACGGAGGCTTGGGAGACCGCACCCCCACTGGGAATTGGTCCTTCATCACGCTACAATCAACGGTTTACGCGACTGGACGGATCCATGATCGACAACCTCCTCAAGAAACTCATCGGTTCCAAGAACGACCGGGAGCTGAAGCGGCTGTGGGCCAAGGTCCAGTTCATCAATGCCCTGGAACCCGAGATCTCAGCCCTGAGCGATGAGGCCCTGAAGGCCAAGACCCCCTACCTCAAGGAGAAGCTGGCCAACGGCGCCACCTTGGAGGAGATCCTGCCCGAGGCCTTCGCCGTGGCCCGGGAAGCCAGCAAGCGTGTCCTCAAGATGCGGCATTTCGATGTGCAGCTGGTGGGCGGCATGGTGCTCCACGAGGGCAAGGTGGCCGAGATGCGCACCGGTGAGGGCAAGACCCTGACCGCCACGCTGCCGCTGTACCTCAACGCCCTCGCGGGCAAGGGCGCCCACCTCGTCACCGTGAATGACTACCTGGCCCGGCGCGACGCCGAGTGGATGGGCCGCCTCTATTCCTGGCTGGGCCTCACCATCGGCGTGATCCAGCACGGCCTCGACGACCAGGAGCGCCGCGACGCCTACGGCTGCGACATCACCTACGCCACCAACAACGAGCTGGGCTTCGACTACCTCCGCGACAATATGAAGTGGGATCTGGAGGACTTCACCCAGCGCGGCTTCCACTATGCGATCGTCGACGAGGTGGACTCCATCCTCATCGATGAGGCCCGCACGCCGCTCATCATCGCCGGCAGCAGCGAGGAGGACACCTCCAAGTACTTCCGCATCGACGCGGTGGTCCCCAAGCTCAAGGCGGAAGTCCACTACAAGGTGGACGAGAAGGACCGCCAGGTGATGCTCACCGACGAGGGCATCCACTTCGCCGAGCAGCTGCTGGGCGTCGCGAACCTCTACGATCCGGGCAGCATCGAGACCCTGCACGGCCTCAACCAGGCCCTGCTGGCCCACAACCTCTACCGCCTGGATGTGGATTACATGGTCCACCCCAAGGAAGACGGCAAGGGCATGGAAGTGGTCATCGTGGACGAGTTCACGGGCCGCCTCATGCCGGGCCGCCGCTGGTCCAACGGCCTGCACCAGGCCATCGAGGCGAAGGAAGGCGTGGAGGTCAACGCCGAGAACCAGACCCTCGCCACCGTGACCTTCCAGAACTTCTTCCGCATGTACGGCAAGCTGGCCGGCATGACCGGCACGGCCGAGACCGAGGCCACGGAACTGCACTCCATCTACAAGCTGGACGTGATCATCGTCCCCACGAACATGCCCATGGTCCGCAAGGACTTTGCGGACACGGTGTATGCCACCCGCAAGGGCAAGAAGAAGGCCATCGTCGAGGAGATCCGGGAACTCCACACCAAGGGCCAGCCGGTCCTGGTGGGCACGGCCAGCATCGAGAGCAGCGAAGATCTCGCGGAGGCCCTCAAGACCGCCCGCATCCCCCATGTCGTGCTGAACGCCAAGCACCACGAGCGGGAAGCGGAGATCGTGGCCCAGGCGGGCCGCAAGGGCTCCGTCACCATCGCCACCAACATGGCCGGCCGCGGCACGGACATCATCCTGGGCGGCAATCCCGAGGGCATGGCCCGGCTGGAGGCCAAGAAGCGGGACATCGCCCTCTACGATGAGGACGGGCTGGAAACCGCCGAATTCTCCGCCCTCGTGGAGCAGATGCGCGAACAGACTGCGGCCGAACACGAGGAAGTGGTGAGCCTCGGTGGCCTGCACATCCTGGGCACCGAGCGGCACGAGAGCCGGCGCATCGACAACCAGCTCCGCGGCCGTGCCGGCCGCCAGGGCGACCCCGGCAGCAGCCGCTTCTACCTGTCCCTCGAGGACGACCTGATGCGGATCTTCGGCGGCGATCGCATCAAGAACCTCATGGGCGCCATGGGGATGAACGATGACGAGCCCATCGAGGCCGGCATGGTCACCCGCGCCATCGAGCGCAGCCAGAAGCGCGTGGAAGCCCACCACTTCGAGATCCGCAAGCACCTGCTCGAGTACGACGATGTGATGAACAAGCAGCGCATCTTCTTCTACGGGCTGCGCACGGAGATCCTCGGAGGCAATACGAAGGACTACGTCCTGCGGGTCGCCGGGGAGATCGCCGAGGGCATCTGCCATGACTTCCTGCCCGATAAGGGTGAGCGCGACCTGGCTGGCTTCCGGGAGCGCGTGGAGCAACTCTTCACCCTGACGGGCGAAGAGGTGGATGCCGTGGGCCAGATGCCCTACGCCCAGGCCAGCGGGGCCCTGGCCACCCTGGTGCAGAAGTTCTACGAAGGCAAGGACGAGCGGCTGGGCGGCGAGGGCATGCGCAGCTACGAGCGCTGGTCCATTCTCCAGATCATCGATGCGGCCTGGAAACGCCACCTGCTGGTCATGGACCACCTGAAGGAGGCCATCGGCTTCCGCGGCTATGGCCAGAAGGACCCGCTGGTGGAGTACAAGCGCGAGAGCTACGAATACTTCGAGCAGATGCGCTTCGGCTACGAGGACGAGATCATCTCCTACCTCTACCGCGTGGAGCCTCAGCCCGCCTACACGCCGGACGAGGATCTCCTGCGCGGCCCCTCGGACACCTTCGAGCTGGGCCCCGACGAGCAGGGCAACGCCCCCGACGGCATCCAGCGCGTGCTGCGGTTCACGGCGGGCGGGCTGGAGGACTAGCCTTCGGCCATCAGCCATCGGCAGGGCCCCTCTGGGGCCCTGCTGTTTTTACTGACAGCTGACCGCTGACAGCTGATAGCTTCTAGATCCATGGAACTCATCGTCGTCACGGGACTCTCCGGCGCCGGCCGCCACTCGGTGCTGGGCGCGCTGGAAGACAGCGGCTGCACGGCGCTCGACAATGTCCCGCCCCGCCTCCTCGAACCCCTGATCGAGCTGGAATCGAAGCTCAGGCCGGGCCGGGAGCGTCTGGTGGTGGGCATGGACAGCCGCCAGGGCGACTTCGCCCACGAGTTCGGCCCGCTGCTGGAACGCCTGAGCGCGGGCAACGTGCCGGTCCAGGTGGTCTTCGTGGAGGCGGATGACAGCATGCTGCTGCGCCGGTATTCCGAGACCCGGCGGCCTCACCACCTCGCCCTCCTGGGCTCCGCCGGGGAAGGCATCCAGCGGGAGCGGGAGCTGCTCGCCCCGATCCGCGCCCTGGCCACCACCATCCTCGATACCACCACGCTGAGCCTGGCGGACCTGCGCCAGCGGGTGGCGGCGCTGGTGCCCCAGCTGCCCTCCCGCAGCACCGCCGTGCGGCTGCTGAGCTTCGGGTTCAAGCGGGGCGTGCCGGCCGATGCGGACGTGGTGCTGGATGCGCGGTTCCTGCCCAATCCCTACTATGTGGAAGCCCTGAAACCGCTGACGGGGTGCGACTCGGCCGTGCAGGAGTACCTGCTGGAATGTCCGGAGTTCCGGGAGTTCCTCGAACGGGCGGAATCCTGGCTGCGCTGGTCCCTGCCCCTGGTCCGCCAGGAGGGCCGCGCCTACCACACCCTCGCCATCGGCTGCACCGGCGGCCAGCATCGCTCCGTGGCCCTGGTGGAGCTGCTGGCCCACCGGATCCGCAACGATGTGGCCGCCCTCACCGTGCGGCACCGCGAGCTGAACGGCTGATCAGGATTCCGTGAACACCACGCCGCGCTTCGCCAGTTCCGCGCGGATGAAATCCCAGGCGCCGGGCTCCTGCCCCAGGAACTCGGGCGGGTTGACGCCCTGGCGGGTGTAGCCGCCCTGCGCGAGGAGGCGCACGGCGGCCGTGCAGGTGTAGCCGGTGGTTCGTGCCATGGAGGTGGTCTTCGTGGCGCGGTCGTAGCGGTCGAGGAGGTTCAGCTCCCGGCGCACCCGCTGGCCATCCTTCAAGCCCGTCACAGTGACGCGCATGATCGTGAAGTCCTCGTCGCCCTCCTGCATGAACCACATGGGGAAGAGCAGGGCGGTGGTGAGTTCCAGGGGGCTGATCTCCACCCCGGCGACCTGGAGCTTCTCCTTGCTGAAGAATCCGGACTCCCGCAGCATCCGCATCTTCTCGATGTGGCCGGGGTAGCGGAGGGTCTTCTCCTTCATGTCAGGCACCTGGGGGAAGGTGCGGATGAGGCTGCGCAGGCCGTCCGTGTTGAAGGATTCCAGCGTGCCCAGGCCCTCGAAGTCCAGCAGCTCCGGCTCGGAGAGGGCGGGCAGCGTCACGGTGCGCCCATCCTTCACGTAGCGGGCGGGACGGGTGTATTCCTCGATGACATCGATGGGACTGAAGCCGGCCTTGTACTCGTAGGGCCAGGTCCGCACCGCGGGCAGGCCGCCCACCAGGCACTCGAAGACGTCCACGTGGTCCCACTGGCGGGCGGTGTCGCCGAGGATGATGTTCCCGCAGCCGGGCGCCACGCCGCAGTCCACGATGGCGGTCAGCCCCTGGGCTTTCGCCAGGGCGTCCAGCTCGAAGCAGTCCTCGTCGAAGAAGGAGATGTCCACCAGGGGCTTCCCGGCCTCCAGCACGGCCTTGGCGGTGGCGAAGCCCATGAAGCCCGGCACGGCGCCGACCACCAGGTCCGCATCCGCCACGGCGGCCTTCACGCCGGCCGGCGTGGCGAGATCGGCGGGGCGCGTGGCCAGTCCGGCCCCGCGCATGCGGGCCAGGGCGCCTTCGGAGCGGTCGGCCACCGTGACCTTGAACTCCGAGGCCAGGTCCTTGGCCATGGCGCCGCCGACGCGGCCGGCTCCAAGAACGACGACATGGGTCATGAGAGACTCCCTTCAGGGGCCGTGACGCGGGGCTTCACGGCGAGGTAGACCGGCCAGCCCAGGGCCACCAGGGCCAGGCCGGGCCAGGAATAGCTGGGCCGGTGGATGAAGAGGGCGCCGATGATGGCGAGGGCGCCGAGGAGGTAGAGTCCCGGGACGAAGGGGTAGCCCCAGACCTTCACGGGGCGCTCCAGGTCGGGCCGCCGCCAGCGGAGGAGGAAGATCCCGCCCACGGCCAGGACGTAGAAGAGGATCGTGGGCAGCATGACGAAGTCCAGCAGCTGCCCGTAGGTGCCCGTGAGGGTGAGCAGGCAGGTCCACAGGGCCTGGATCCAGAGCCCGAAGCCCGGGACGCCATGGTCGTTGAGGAGGGCCGCGCGGGGGTAGAACAGGCCGTCCTCCGCCATGCGCTGGTAGACCCGGGCGCCGGACAGCACCAGGCCGTTGAGGCAGCCGAACATCGATACCAGGATGCTGCCCGCCATGATGAGCCCGCCGCCGCTGCCCAGCAGGGCCTGAAGGGCGGCGCTGCCCACGCGGTCCTGGGGGGCGTGGGCGATGCCCGAGGGCCCCAGCACCTTCAGGTAGGCGGCGTTGGCCAGCACGTAGAGGCCGCAGACCATGGTCGTGCCGATGAGGAGGGCGAATGGGATGGTCCGCCTCGGCTCCTTCACCTCCCCGGCGATGAAGGTGATGGCGTTCCAGGCGTCCGCCGAGAACAGGCTGCCGGTCTGCACCACCAGCAGGGCCGTGAGGAAGGGCAGGGCGGCGCCGTCCGTGGCGATGAAGGGGGCCTGGGAGGGCGCGACGGCGGGTTTCAGCAGCAGGCCCAGCAGGATCAGGGCGGCCAGGCCGCCGATCTTGGCCACGGTGAACAGGTCCTGGATGCGGGAACCCAGCCGCACGCCGTAGAGGTTCACCGCGCTCAGCAGCACCACCACGGCGATGCCGGACAGCCGGGAGGGCGTGAGCCCCAGGTGGTAGGGCCCTACGGCGATGGCGTGGGTGACCTTCATGAGCGGCACGTCGAGGTGGGGCCCCATCCAGGCCGAATCCGTGACCGCCGGCAGGAAGCTGCCCAGGTACTTCCCGAACCCCACGGCCACGGCGGCGATGGTGCCGCACTCGATGACCACGAAGAAGGTCCAGCCGTAGAGGAACCCCACGGCGGGTCCGTAGGTCTCGCGAAGGTAGGTGTACTGGCCGCCAGCCTGGGGGAACATCCCCGCCAGCTCGCCGTAGCTGAGGGCCGCGAAGAGCGTGAGCACCGCCGTGAGGCCCCAGGCCACCAGCAGGAAGCCGCCGGAGCCCCCCGTGCGGACCATGTCGGCGGCGACGATAAACACGCCCGAGCCGATCATCGAGCCGGCGATGAGCATGGTGGCCGAGAACAATCCGACGTGACGGCGGTAGCCGGGGGCGCTCATTGGGTTCCTTGGGTGGATGGATCCACGCTATCACGGCATTCTGGAGGCATGGCGCGATCTTCCATGTCCCTCAGGTTCTTCCTGGCCACCCTCCTCCTGGCCGCGGCTCCGGTCGCAGGTGGCTGGTGGGCCTGGAAGGGCCAGGGCCCCCTCCGGCAGGACGCCACGGTCCTGGTGAAGAAGGGCGCCAACATCAACCAGATCGCCGATCAGCTGGAACGGGACGGGGTGATCCGGTCCGCCTCGCTCTTCAAGCTCTGGGCCCGGGCGCGGAAGCTCCAGCTCATCCGGGGCGAGTACACCTTCACGCCCCGGGCCAGCCTGTCCGACGTGGCCGGCAAGCTGCGGCGGGCCGAGATCCACTACACCGCCGTCTCCATTCCCGAGGGGGCCCATGCCTGGGCCGTGCAGAAGCGGCTCAAGGACTTCGTGCCCGAAGAGGTCTTCTGGACCCTCTGGAAGAGCCCACGGCTGGCCCGGACCGCCGGCTTCGAGGATGCGGAAAGCCTGGAAGGCCTTGTGGCCCCGGCCACCTACAAGCTGCACCATGCCCTGGAGCCCGAGGAGATCATGCTCATGCTGGTGGAGGCCTTCCGGAACCAGGTCCGGCCGAAGCTCGAGGGGGGCCCGCTGCCGCCGTACGAGACCCTGATCCTGGCCAGCCTGGTGGAGAAGGAGACGAAGCTGCCCGAGGAACAGCCGCGGGTGGCGGGCGTCTACTTGAAGCGGCTGAAGATCGGCATGCGGCTCCAGTGCGATCCCACGAGCCTCTACGCCCGGTGGATCACGGGCGACCTGCGGTTCACGGCGCCCACGCCGGAGGACATCCGCCGCTCCAGCCGCTTCAACACCTATGCGGTGAAGGGCCTGCCGCCCACGCCCATCGCCGTGCCCAGCCCCGCAGCCATCGAAGCGGCGAAGGAGCCGCTCTCCGGCAAGGACCTCTACTTCGTGGCCACGGGCCAGGGCGGCCACAACTTCGCCCCCAACCTGCGGGACCACAACCGGAACGTGGGGCTCTACCGCAAGGAACTCGCCCGGCAGCGGAAGTCGGCCCGTGGCTAAGGTCCGGCTGGACCAGCTCCTCGTGCAGCGTGGCCTGTGCGAGACCCGCGCCCGGGCCCAGGCGCGCATCCTCGCGGGGGACGTGCTGGTGAGCGACCGCCCGGTCACCAAGGCGGGCACGGGCGTGGACGAGCTGGCCCCCATCCGCCTGCGGGGGGAGGCGCTGCCCTTCGTGAGCCGGGGCGGACTGAAGCTGGCCGGGGCCCTGGATCGCTGGGGCATCGACCCCACGGGCCGCACCTGTTTCGACGCCGGGGCCAGCACCGGCGGTTTCACCGACTGCCTGCTCCAGCGGGGCGCGGCGAAGGTCTACGCGGTGGATGTGGGCACCAACCAGCTCCACTGGAAGCTGCGGACCGATGCCCGGGTCGTCTCCATGGAGCAGGTGAACCTGCGCACCTGGGATCCCGCCTGCATCCCCGAACGGTGCAGCCTGCTGGTGGCGGACCTCAGCTTCATCTCTCTGCGGCTGGCCATTCCGCCGATACTGCCCAGTCTCGAACCCCGGGCCGAGGCCGTGCTGCTGGTGAAGCCCCAGTTCGAGGCGGGCCGCGACGACGTGGGTCCGGGCGGCATCGTGCGCGATCCCGCCGTCCACCGGCGCGTGCTGGTGGAAACCTGGGCCTTTTTCGAGGGCACGGAGCTGCGCCCCCTGGATCTGGCCGAGAGCCCCATCAAGGGGGGCGAGGGGAACATCGAATTCCTGCTGCGGCTGGGCCTGGGGGCCCCGAGCGGAAGCCTGGGACCGGCCCTCGCGGCTTTGGGGCTCTGAGCCCCAGCCTGTACACTGGGGGATTACCGGAGCCCGGGTGTTCGACAACATCTCCATCCCCACCATCCTCGTCAGCTATGTGGCCCTGCTCTTCAGCCTGAGCGTGCACGAAGCCAGCCACGCTTCGATGGCCTACTGGCTGGAGGACGATACGGCGGCACGGCTGGGCCGGATGACCCTGAACCCTCTGGCCCACATGGACTTGCTGGGCACCTTCGTGTTTCCCCTCCTGGGCCTGGCGACGGGCTTCCCCTTCATCGGCTGGGCCAAGCCCGTGCCCGTGGATCCCCGCAAGCTGACCCGCCGGTTCACCCAGCGGGTGGGCTACGCCTTCGTGGCCAGCGCCGGGCCCCTCTCGAACCTGATCCAGGCCGTGATCTTCCTCGGGATCATGTTCCTGGTCGTGAAGGCCGTGGTACCCGTCCCCGACATGGAGTTCCGGGTCTTCGCCCGGGCGCTCCTGGCCGCGAAGGTGGAGAGCCTGCAGGTCCTCCAGCTGGGCACCACGGCCACGCTCTTCCTGGCGCTCCTGGGTCGCCTGGTGCTGATCAACCTCGGCCTTGCCCTCTTCAACCTGCTGCCCATGGGGCCTCTCGATGGAGCGGGCATCCTGCGGGGCTTCCTGCCCTGGCGCTGGCTGCCGAAGTTCGACCGGGTCCAGCCCTGGATGGGGGGCATCCTCATCGTGCTGGCCCTCACCGGTCTCCTCGGCTATGTCCTGGGACCCGTGTTCGGGCTGTTGTTCTACGGCATCGAGCTCATCGCCCGCCTCGTTCTCCACTTCTGATCCCCGCGCCCCCTCGGAGTCTCCATGCAACGCATCCTTTCCGGCATCCAGCCCTCGGGCTCCCAGCACATCGGCCACCTGGTGGGAGCCCTGGACAACTTCACGCGGCTGCAGGGGCAGGGCGAAGCCTTCTACATGATCGCGGACTGGCATGCGCTCACCTCGAAATACGAATCCGTCGAGGAGATCTGGCCCGCCACGCTCGAGCTCACCGCCACCTACCTGGCCGCCGGGCTGGATCCGGAGAAGGCGACCATCTTCGTTCAGAGCCTGGTGAAGGAGCATGCGGAGCTGCACCTGCTGCTGTCCATGGTGACGCCGCTGACCTGGCTGGAGCGGGTGCCCACCTACAAGGAGAAGCTGCAGAACGCCGTGGCGGACCTCGGCAGCTACGGTTTCCTGGGCTACCCCCTGCTGATGACCGCGGACATCATCATCTACCGGGCCCACAAGGTGCCCGTGGGCGAGGACCAGCTCTTCCACATCGAGCTCGCCCGGGAGGTGCTGCGCCGCTTCAATTTCCTCTACAAGGAGGAGGTCTTCCCCGAGCCGGAGGCCGTGCTCACCAAGACGCCCAAGGTGCCGGGGCTCGACGGGCGCAAGATGTCCAAGAGCTACGGGAACTGCATCTACCTGCGGGACACCAACGAGGTGATCCTCGAGAAGTGCACCCGCCAGATGGCCTCAGACCCCGCGCGGGTCCGCAAGACCGATCCCGGCAACCCGGACATCTGCCCGGTCATGGACTTCCACAAGCTCTTCAGCGATGACGCCACGGTGCAGCTGGTGGACACCGAGTGCCGGCGCGCCGGCATCGGGTGCTTCGACTGCAAGAAGCGCGTGGCGCAGGCCATGATCCAGCGCATCGAACCCCTGCGGGAGAAGATCGAGGCCCACCTGGCCCACCCCGGGACCATCGAAGCGGTGCTGCACGACGGCAGCGCCCGGGCGCGGGCCGTGGCGGCGGAAACCATGGTGGCGGTCCGTCGGGCCATGAAGATGCCTGCCCTCTAGGAACGGGTGGGGAACCGGCTCTTGCGTTCCCTTGCAGTCCTGGTAGACTTTCTTTTGCTCGTGGTCCCTTAGCTCAGTTGGTTAGAGCATCTGACTCTTAATCAGAGGGTCCCCGGTTCGAGTCCGGGAGGGACCACCAGACCAGAAGCCCGCAGATCCAAAGTCTGCGGGCTTTTTCGTGCTGTCTCCACGGTCACATGTCTCCGCGCGCGGCGGTGCCATCATGGCTTGGCCAGCTATATTTGTAGGGCCGCCCAGTCTCCCCAGATGGGCCGGGAAACCCAGGAACGACGGGAGGAACACCGTGGATTTGAAACGCATCATTCTCGACCTCATGCCGGATGCCCTGGTCCGGACCTTTGCCGCGCCGTACTGCGCGGGCAAGGGTATCGGCAGTGGCGTGGCCAAGGTGGACGAGATCCACGCCAAGAGCGGGCTCTACTCGACGCTGGATCTGCTGGGCGAGGAAGTCTTCAAGCGGGAGGACGTGGAAGCCACGGTCCAGGTGTACTTCCGGATGATCGAGGCGGTGAAGGACCGCCCCAATGCCAGCATCAGCCTCAAGCCCACGCAGCTGGGCATCAATGAGAGCGAGGCCTACTGCCAGGAGAACCTCCGCCGCATCGTCGGCGCCGCGGCGGCGCACGGCGTCCACATCACGCTGGACATGGAGGACCGGCACTTCACGGATGTCACCCTGCGCATGTTCAAGGCCATCCGGAACGAGTTCGACAACTTCGGCATCGTGCTGCAGAGCCGACTCTTCCGCACCGGCGAGGACATCAAGGCCCTCCACCTCAAGCCCTGCAAGGTCCGCATCTGCATCGGCATCTACCGCGAACCTGCGGAGGTCGCCCTGCAGGACAAGCGGGACATGAAGGAGAAGCTCTTCGAGTACGTGCAGCTGCTGCTGGACCATGGCCACTATCCCGAGATCGCCACCCACGACGAGCCCCTGATCCGCCGCTGCCTCGACCACCTGGACAAGAAGGGCGTGGCCAAGGACGCCTACGAGTTCCAGATGCTGATGGGCGTCCCCCGCGCGGAGATCCAGCAGGAGATCGTCAAGCGTGGCCAGATCATGCGCCTCTACGTCCCCTTCGCCGAGGACTGGAAGTACGCCGTGGCCTACATGAAGCGCCGGCTGGGGGCCAATCCGGCCATGGCCGCCATGGTGCTGAAGAACCTGTTCGGGCACTGATCACAACCCCTTGGACGATCCCCCGGACGCGGCTATGTTGCTCCTGTGGGGCCGTGTCCCACGCAGACGGAGAATTCCATGAAGAAGATGCTGGCGCTGGTCCTGATGAGCTCTTTCGCCCTGGCGGGCTATGCCGCCGAGGACAAGAAGCCCGAGCCCAAGAAGGGCTGCGGGATGGCCTGCTGCGAAAAGAACAAGGCCGCCTCCTGCAAGGATTGCACTGAGTGCTGCAAGAAGAAGGATGCCGCTCCCAAGAAGGGCTGATGGTCCCTTTCCCGGCGCCACACGGCTCCGGAACGTGAAAACCCCGGACCCTGGTTCCGGGGTTTTTGCGTTCCGGGCTGGTTCGTGATTGTCTGGATGGGATGAAGATCCGCACCCTGCTCCCTGGCGCCATCCTGTTGGCTTTGACCGCCGGTACCGTGGCCGGCTGGATGTGGACCCGGGACGTGCCGCAACCCCAGGGTCAGGAGGCGCCGGTCCAGCCGCAGAAGCGGGGCCGCCGGGGGGCGCCCGTGCAGCAGCGCCTGGTGGACCAGTCGCCGCTGCTCACCGCGCGGAGCCTGATGCCCCTGGCCACGACCTTCGAGGAAAAGCAGCTGGCCGTCCAGGCGGAACGTCTCGGCAACCACTCGGTGGACCTCGCCTTCTCCTACGCGCTCCGGACGGCGGCCACCGCGGCGGTGCCGAACACGCCGGAGATCAAGGAGCTGTCGGAGGCCAAGGCCAAGGCCCAGGCAGCCGTGGAGTCCGGGGAACAGCAGGTGGCCCGCCTGGGCCGGCTGCTCGCGGCGGCCCCGGAGTCCAAGAAGGATGCGCTGGAAGACCAGATCGACCTCACCAAGGCCCAGCTGGAACTGGACAAGGATGAGCTGGAGACGGCCTCGAACGACCTGGCGCAGGTTGGCGGCGATCCCCAGGCCAAGATCCGGCGGCTGAAGGAGGCCCACGAGGCCGCCGACCGGGAATCCTCCCAGATCATGGCGGCGGCTAGGCCTCCCAGCGCCTTCCAGCCCGGCAGCCTGGTCGGCCGGGTGCTGGAATGGCGTACCCAGCGGGACAAGTGCGCGCGGCTGGAGAAGGCCCGGGCCGAAGCCCAGGTCAAGGAGCAGGCCATGGCCAAGCGCCGGGCCGAAGTCGAGGCCCAGGCGAAGAAGGAGCAGGAGGACCGCGAGGCGGCCCGCAGCACGGCCTCGAGCCTCATGAAGGGCGCCTCGAGCCATGGGCTGGAGCGGGGGGAGGCCAAGGCAGCCGTGTCCTCCCTGAAGCAGTTCGGGGACGTGCAGCGCAGGCTGGCCACCATGGCCAAGCGGATCCAGGATCAGCAGGGCCTGGCGGAAACCTACGGAGCGTGGCTCGGCTTGGCCGATGGCTACCGCAACGTCGCCCTGCACAAGCTGCTGTCCCAGGGCCTGGCCATCCTCGGCGTGGTGGTCGTCGCCTACCTGCTCGGCCTGCTCATCGACTGGCTGCATCGGCGTCCCGCCGCGGTGGAACGGGCCTCCGTGGGGGCCTCGAAGTCCGTGCTGAAGGTGATCATCCGGGTGGTGGCCGTGCTCACCATCGGGTTCATGGTCGTGGGGATGCCGGCCCAGGCCACCACGGTCTTCGGCCTCGCCGGCGCCGGCCTCACCGTGGCCCTCAAGGACTTCATCGTGGCCTTCTTCGGCTGGTTCATCCTCATGGGGAAGAACGGCATCCGCCTGGGCGACTGGGTGGAGATCCGGGGCGTGGGCGGCGAGGTGGTCGAGATCGGCCTGCTCCGCACGGTCATCCTGGAGACCGGCAGCTGGAGCGATGCGGGCCATCCCACGGGCCGCCGGGTGGCCTTCGTGAACAACTTCGCCATCGAGGGGCACTTCTTCAACTTCTCCACCTCCGGGAAGTGGATGTGGGACGAACTCAACGTCGCCGTCCCCGCGGGACAGGACCCCTACCTGGTCATCGATGGCGTGCAGAAGCTGGTGGAGCAGCAGACCTCGGCCAACGCGAAGATCGCCGAGGCGGAATGGCAGCAGACGGCCGCCCGCTACAAGGTGAAGGCCTTCTCGGCCATCCCGGGCGTCCAGGTGGTGCCGGGTCCCAACGGCATGGAAGTCCGGGCCCGCTACCTCACCCGGGCCTTCGAGCGGCACGAGACGCGGCTCCGGCTGAACCAGGCCGTGGTTGAGCTGATGCACGGTCCGCGGGCGGGCGCTTCGGCCTGACCCTCGGCCGGGCCGGGTGCAGCGGGGCCCTGTGGTACCCTGGAGGCACCGTAGGCTTGAGGATCCTGCTTTCCGCGACCTCGATCCCCTGTCTCTGGATCTACCGCCGCCCAGGCCTGCCGGGCGACCCATTCTGCGCATCGGATTCCCATGATCTCGTTCTCCAGCGTCAGCAAGCAGTACGGCAAGCAGGTCCTCTTCATCGAGGCGGATTTCCAGCTCAATCCCGGCGAGAAGGTGGGGCTGGTCGGCCCGAACGGGGCCGGCAAGTCCACGCTGTTCCGCATGATCATGGGCGAGGAGTCCCCGGATGAGGGCTCCGTGACCCTGCCGAAGAAGCTCACCCTGGGCTACTTCCGGCAGGAAGTGGACGAGATGGCCGGCCGGCCGGTGCTGGATGAGGCCATCGCTGGGAGCGGCCGCCTCGGCGACCTCCACCACGAGTTGCTCGACCTGGAACACGCCATGTCCGACCCGGACCGCGGGGACGAGCTGGAGGCCATCCTGGAGCGCTTTGGCCACGTCCAGGAGGAGTACCAGCATCTCGGGGGCTACGAGCTGGAGGCCCGCGCCCGGGCCTGCCTGCACGGCCTCGGCTTCGAGGACGAGCAGATCGACGGCGACGTGGGCGCGCTCTCCGGCGGCTGGAAGATGCGCGTGTCCATGGCCAAGGTGCTGCTGGGCAACTTCGACGTCCTGCTCATGGACGAGCCCACCAACCACCTGGACATCGAATCCATCCTCTGGCTGGAGACCTTCCTCAAGTCCGTGCCGGCGACGCTGCTGATGACCAGCCACGACCGCGACTTCATGAACCGTGTGGTCACCAAGGTCCTGGAGATCGACGGCGGCGACATCGTCACCTATTCGGGCAACTACGATTTCTACGTGCGGGAGCGGGAACAGCGCGAGGCCAACCAGGAGGCCGCCTACGCCCGGCAGCAGGCCAAGCTGGCGAAGGAGCAGCGCTTCATCGAGCGGTTCTCCGCCCACGCCGCGAAGGCGGCCCAGGTGCAGAGCCGCGTGAAGGCCCTCGACAAGATCGAGCGCATCGAGCCGCCCCGGAAGCGCCGCGTCGTGAAGTGGGATTTCCGCATCCCCGGCCGCTCCGGCGACGACGTGGCCATGCTGGAGGGCGTCTGCAAGGCCTATGGCACGAAGAAACTCTATGACCAGTTCGCCTTCCACGTCCGGCGCGGTGAGCGCTGGTGCGTCATGGGCCGGAACGGCGCCGGCAAGTCCACCCTGCTGAAGATGGTGGCGGGGGCCATCCAGCCCGATGCGGGGGTCGTGAAGCTGGGGGCGAGCCTCAAGCTGGGCTACTTCTCCCAGCAGGCCCTGGATCTGCTGGATCCGGACCTGACGGTGCTGGAGCAGATGCAGCAGGACTTCCCCATGGAGGGCCTGGGCGTGCTGCGCAACCTGCTGGGGGCCTTCCAGTTCTCCGGGGACGATGTGGACAAGCGGATCCGGTCGCTCTCGGGCGGGGAGAAATCCCGGCTGGTGATGGCCCGCATGCTCTTCAATCCGCCCAATTTCCTGGTGCTGGACGAGCCCACCAACCACCTGGACCTGGCGACCAAGGAGATGCTCATCGAGGCCCTGAAGGACTTCGAGGGCACCATGCTCTTCGTGTCCCACGACCGCTCCTTCCTGCGCGGCCTGGCCAACCGGGTGCTGGAGCTGGGCGGCGAGGAACACTCGGACCCCCTGGCCTTCGGTGGTTCCTACGCGGAATACGTGGAGAGCATGGGCCGCGAGGCCCCGGGCGTGCACAACTGAGCCCGTCGCAGGGCGACTAGGCTGAGGTCCGCAGCGCTGGCGGCGGCTGGCAGATGAGCGTGAGCCAGGCCCCGGTGCGGGGGTGCTCCAGCTCCAGGCGCTGGGCGTGCAGCAGGTAGCCCGGGTCGCCGGGGACGGCGCCCGTGCCGGGCCTGGGCGTGCCGCCGGGCCCGTAGAGGGGGTCGCCCACCAGTGGATGCCCGGCGAAGGCCAGGTGGATGCGGATCTGGTGGGGACGGCCTGTGAAGATCTCCACCTCCAGGAGGGAGGCGTCCTCCCGCCGTTCCAGGACGGTCACGCGGCTGCGGGAGGGCCGGCCGCCGGGCGTGGCCGCATGGAGGAGGCCCAGGGGCTCGTAGGGGACTTCTCCGATGGGAGACGCGACTTCGAAGGCATCCTCGGCGGGATGCCCCTGGCAGAGGGTGCGGTAGACCTTGCGGGTCCGGCGCTCCTGGAACACGGCCTGGAGGGGGCCCCGCGCGGCGGCCGTGCGGGCGAACAGCACCAGCCCGGAGGTGCCCCGGCCCAGCCGGTGCATGGGGCTGGCTTCCGGGGCCCGGCGGCGCACCACGGCCAGGAGGGTGTGCTCCAGGAACTCCCCGCCTCCGGGCAGGGTGGGCAGGCCGCTGGGTTTGGCCACGGCCAGCAGGTCCTCGTCCTCGTAGAGCACCGCCGTGGCGAGGGGGACTTCCGGCTCGAGCCAGGGCGGTCGGGCCCAGGTGATCCACTGGCCTGGGCTCAAGGGGGATTCCGGGCTGGCGGGCCGCAGGTCGAGGTGGACTTGGCCTTCCAGGATCCGCGTCCGCCAGAGGTCTGAGTCCGCCCTCGGATGCCGGGCCGAAAGGTAGGCCAGCAGGGTGCGCCCGGCCCCTTCGGCCCCGACCTGTTCCCGGTGGACATAGCCCTGGTTGAGCCCCATGCGGTCGACCGCCCCCTCCGGACCCCCCGGTTCCCCATTATGTCCCGGGGCGCCGGGAGCGGAACCGGAGCTCGCGCGGTCCGCCCCGCTGGGGCCCGAGGCCTCCCCTTATTTTCGGCCCAGGTTAGGCTGTGGGTTCTCCTTTCCGAGGCACGATCCATGTCCATGCGCCCCCCAGCTCCCCCCCGGCTCCCGTATCGGAAGCCCACCGAAGGGCGGGACTATTGGGTGGTGGACGGCATCCTGCCGGATGCGATGGCGCTGGTGGCGCGGTTCCGGGCCCTGGAGGCCTGGGAGATGGGGTTCCCCCACACCCAGGAGACCTGGCCGGGCATGCGCTCGCGGAACGCGCTGTCGCCGGAGGAGCTGGCCCCCATCGAGGCCAAGGTCCGCGAGCTAACGGGGGTGAAGCGGCTGTGGACCGAGACCGCGCCGGATGGTGCCTACCTCAACCACAACGTGGTGCAGGTGGTCGGCGCCACGGAGTCGGGCCCCCGCCCCCACACGGACTCGCGGCGGCTCTGCCGGTACGCCGCCGTGATCTACCTGACGCCGAAGGCCCCTGCGGCCGCGGGCACGACCTTCTACCGGCTGCGCTATCCCAACGGCGCCCTGGGCGGGAACCTCTGCCCGCCGCCGCATGCCAACCTGCGCGAGGCGCTGGGCGTGACCGGGCTGCCCCTGCAGGCCTGGCATCCCGATGTGTCGGTGCCCAACGCGTTCAACCGCCTGCTGCTCTACCGGGCGGACCTGGTGCACTCCGCCACCGGCTACTTCGGTCACGACCTCGCCACCAAGCGCATGACGGCGCTGTTCTTCTGGATGGCGGAGTGAAAGGGAGCAGTCAGCTATCAGCTGTCAGTCACTGAGAGCTGACAGCTGATAGCCGAGAGCTACTTTTTCGCTTTCGTCAGCCGATCGAGCAGCTTCTGATCCACGTGATCCGTCACTTCTTTCAAGGCCGCACCGGCTTGCGCCAGCAGGCTGGCGCATTCCCGCTGCATGTCGGCGACATACGCCGCGTCGGTGATGTCCTTGAGGTTGATGACCACGTTCCAGACGCCGCCGCGCACCCCGGCGTAGGCCATCTGCGCGCCCACGGCCGCATCGGTGATGGAGGCCACCTTGCCCAGCCGGGCGGCCTGGCCGGCCAGTTCCAGGGCCTCGAAGCTGGTCTTCGCGGTGTCCAGGGGCACCTCGATGGCCACCTTCAGGCCGGCCTGCATGGCCTCGTGGCGGGCGGCCTTCTGCTCGGGCGTGGCGTCCGGCAGGCGGCGGGCGTCCATGAAGGCGTTGAAGGCGTTGGTGTCGGCATCGACGGCCACCATGAGGCGGTCCTTCAGCACCTGGGCCTGTTCGGCCAGGGTGATGAGCTTGGCGTCCTTCCCGGCGTCCGCTCCGCCCTGGGCCAGGTTGGCCACCATGCTGGCCAGCGCCGCGCCCAGGCTGCCGGCCAGGGCCGCGATGGAGCCGCCGCCGGGGGCCGGCGTGTCGCGGCTGACCTCATCCGTGAAGGCGTGGACGGGCATGGCGACGAGGGACTTCGCATCGTAGGTGGGCAGGCCCAGGACCTTCTTCTCGACCTCGAAGGGCGCCACGTCCCCGAGGCCCATGGAGAACACGGCGGTCTGGAGGATGTCGGAGGTGGGCACGCCCGTCGACTTGCCCATGGCCTTCAGGTAGTGGCGGCCTGAGGCCAGCAGGCACTGGAAGGGCACCAGGCCCACGATCTCGCTGCCGGTGACCACCAGGCCGCGTTCGGCGGCCAACCTGCGGGCCTCTTCGAGGACCGTGTGGGGCGCGGTCTGCTTGTAGTCCGTGAGGTTCACGCTGATCTGAGCGCGGCGGTAGGTGTCCACATACCAGCCGATGGCCTTGCAGTGGTCGTAGAGGCCCCGGCGGCGGACCTTCTGGCCCACGGGGTTCGCGGGATCCACATCGTTCAGCCGCATGAGAGCGGGCAGGTCGTAGCCGTGGGCGGAGGCGCAGTGATCCACGGTCTCCTGGAAGGTGGCGCCGGTGAAGTCGCAGTTTCCGCAGGGGAACGACCCTTCGGCGTAGTAGATCAGCTCGCCCGCCTGGTAGTAGGGCTTCACGCGGCCGCGGCGGGCCACGCGGCCCTTCTCGCGCAGTTCGAAGGCGATGTCCGTCGCGTGGGCCTTGTCGTTGGAGTTCAGCGTGACGTTGTAGGCCACCAGGAACTCTCGGGCGCCGATGATGGCCGCCCCAGCCTGGGCGTTGAAGGGCGCGGCGAAGTCGGGCGTCCACTCGGGGGATGTCAGCTTCTTCTCCAGGCCCTCGTACTCGCCCCGGCGCACTTCGGCCAGGTTGCGGCGCTCGGGCCGCGAGGCGGCGGACTCGTAGAGGTAGACGGGGATGGCCAGTTCGGCGGCCACGCGGGCGCCCAGGCGGCGGGCCAGCTCGGCGCAGTCCGCCATGGTCACGCCCTCCACCGGGACGAAGGGGGTCACATCCGTGGCGCCCATGCGGGGGTGGGCCCCGTGGTGTTGGCGCATGTCGATGACTTTGGCGGCCTCGGCGATGCACGCGAAGGCGCCCGCCAGCACGGCCTCGGGCTCGCCGACGAAGGTGATGACCGTGCGGTTCGTGTCCGCCCCCGGATCCACGTCCAGCACCTGCACGCCGGGCACGGCGCTGATGGCGTCCACCACCTGCCTGATCTTCGCGGCATCCCGGCCTTCCGAGATGTTCGGCACGCACTCCACCAGCCTGCGGGACATGATTCCTCCGTGACGATCCAACTCTAGCAGTGGCGCCGCATCGCATCTCCAAAGGCGGGCCGCGAGGCGGCCCGCCTTTGGAGATAGTTAACAACTTGTTAAGGAGAAGTCTTTTCCCATCTCGGAACGCGCAGCGTTCCGGGGTCTACCGAGGCGTCCGTTCAGGCCCCCCCGCCTCGTTCTTCACGCCGCTCACCACGTGGCCGGTGGGCCCCACCTTGGCGGCGGTGTCGCAGTAGCCGGTCTGGTCGTCGAAGAAGAAGTCCGGCTCGAACTCCCGGAGGAAGTCGGCCTTTTCGAGGCCACCGAGGAACATGGCCTCGTCCACCTGGATGTTCCAGGCCATGAGGGTGCGGATGGCGCGCTCGTGGGCGGGGGCACTGCGGGCGGTGACGAGGGCGGTGCGGATGCGCATGGGGGCCCCGGTGCCCATGTCCTGCAGGGGCTGGAGGGCCTGCAGCAGGGGCTTGAAGGGCCCCGGGGGCAGGGGGGTGGCCGCGTGCTTGATCTCATGGGCCTGGAAGGCTGCCAGGCCACTCTCGGCGTAGACACGCTCCGCCTCATCGCTGAACAGCACGGCGTCACCGTCGAAGGCGATGCGGATCTCGTCCGGGTGGCGGTCCGCGGCCATGGCGCTGTCGGGGTAGACCCGCGCGGCGGCGAAGCCGGCATTGAGGGCGGCGCGGACGTCGTCCTCCTTGGCGGAGAGGAACAGGTTCGCCCCCAGGGAGGTGAGGTAGGGGTAGGGGTTCCGGCCCCGGGTGAAGACGCCGCGCTCCAGCTGGAGGTTCGCCTCCTGGGCGCTGCGGAAGACCCGCAGGCCGCTCACGGGGTCGTTGCGGGAGAGGATCACCACGGCCACGCGGCCCTCGTTCCCGGCGTTGAAGGCCAGCAGCTTCTTCACCAGCGGGTAGGCCACGCCCGGCTTGGCGGGCACGTCCAGGCGCGAGAGCTGGAGTTCCATGTAGGCCCGATCGTCGGTTTCCTCGAAGACCCGGTTCTCCTCCTCGAAATCGAAGAGGGCCCGGGAGGAGATGGCGACGACGAGCTTGCCTTCCAGGGATTTGGGCATGGGCCCAGGGTACATTGATGTCATGTCCAGGCTCTACTTCGATGCCAACGCCACGACGCCGCCCCATCCGGAGGCGGTGGAGGCGGTGCGGCGGGCGATGGTGGAGGACTGGGCCAATCCCACCAGCACCCACCGGGAGGGCCAGCGGGCGCGGTTCCGCCTCGAGGAGGCCCGTCGGGAGCTCGCGGCAGCCCTGACGGTGGCGCCGGGGGAGCTGGTGTTCTGCGCCAGCGCCACCGAGGCCCTGCACCTGCTCATCCGCGGCCTTCATCCAACCCTGGGGGACCGTCCCGCGGCTGTGTTCCCGGGGGAGCACAGCGCCTGCCTGAACCCCCTGCGGGACTGGTCGCGGGTGGCCATGCTGCCCGAGGTGCCGGCGGACTGCGCCACGGTGGTGCAGATGGCCGCCAGCAACGAGACGGGCATCCGCTACGCCATGCCCTCCGCCCTGGATGCCGTTCGCCTCAAGGACTGCTGCCAGGCCTGGGGCAAGGTGCCCGTGGACCTGTCGGACTGCGATGCGGCCGTGTTCAGCGGCCACAAGATGGGGGGACCCCGGGGCGCGGCCCTGCTGTGGATGCGGCCGGGGCTGCCCTGGGAGCCCGTCATGGAAGGTCCCCAGGAGCGGCGCCGCCGGGGCGGCACGGAGGATCTCCCTGCCATCCTGGGGCTGGCGGCGGCGGCGCGCCATTTGACGGAGCGTCAAGCCCTGAATGCGGCGTTGGCCCCGATCCGGGATGCCTTCGAAGCGGAAATCGCCGCCTGGGGCCGGGATATCGAGGTCATCGGCCAGGGCTCGCCCCGGCTGCCGAATACAAGTTGCGTGCTGTTCCGGGGCCGCAACGGCGAGGCCCTGCAGGTGGCCCTGGACCTGGCGGGGTTCGCGGTCAGCACGGGCAGCGCCTGCCACAGCGGGGCGGTGAAGCCCAGCCATGCAATCTTGACCTTGGGGTATAGTTCGGACGACGCGCGATCGGTGCTTCGCTTCTCGATGCTCCCGGACGCGCGACCCGACGAGGTGGAGGCCCTGGCGGCGGCCATCCGGCGGTTGACATGAGCCCCTAGGAAGGCCCTCTGGCGCGGAGCGAGCATGATCGAGCAGACCCTCTTCTTCTTCGCACAGAACCCGCTCCTGATGCTCTTCGCGGTGGTGGCGCTGGGGTATCCCATCAGCAAGATCCGCATCGCCGGCGCCTCCTTCGGCATCGCCAGCATCCTCTTCGCGGGCATCGCCCTGGGCGCGCTGGTCATGGCGCCGGGCCTGGACGCCGGGTTGAAGAAGGACATCTCCAAGGAGATGAAGCTGGTCTACGAGCTGGGCCTCGCGGTGTTCGTCTATGCCATGGGCCTCTCCATCTCCCACAGCTTCTGGGCCGCCTTCAGCCGCGAAGGCATCAAGAAGAATGCGGTGGTCTTCCTGGTGATGGTCGCCTCCACGTTCTTCGTGGTGCTGCTGGCGCGGGCCATGGGCTTCAACGCCCGCTACGCGGCGGGCCTGCTCACGGGCAGCTTCACCAACATGCCGGCCCTGGCGGGCGTCATCGAGCGCGTGAAGTCCATGGGCGCCGGGCCCGTGGAACTGGCGCAGCCCACGGTGGCTTCCGCCATCGCCTATCCCATCGGCGTCCTGGTGCCCATGCTGGTCATCCTGCTCAGTTCGAAGGTGTTCCGCGTGAACCTGCGGGAGGAGGCGGACGGCCTCAAGGACTACCAGACGGGCCACCACAAGCTGGAGGTCTGGACGGTGCGGGTGACGAAGGCCGAGGCCGAGGCCATGAGCAAGCGGGACCTCTGCCGTGCAGGCAGGCTCCATGTGGTCTTCGGCCGGGTGCTGCGCAAGGCGGAGCTGCTGCTGCCGGGCCCGGACTTCCGCCTGAGGCTGGATGACCTGGTCACGGTGGTCGGCTCACCGGACGATCTGGCCCAGGTGGAGGCCCTGATCGGGGAGCGCAGCCATGTGGAGCTGGACCGGGACCAGAGCGCCCTGGATGCCACGCGGATCTTCGTTTCGCGCTGGGACGTGGTGGGCGTGCCCCTCGGCAAGCTCGACTTGGCGAACCAGCACCAGGCCATCATCACCCGCGTGCGCCGCGGCGATCTCTGGTTCGTGCCGGACGGCGACACGGTGCTGGAGCTGGGCGACCGGGTGCGCGTCACCACCCGCCGGGACAACATCGAAGCCATCGAGGCCTTCTTCGGGGACAGCTACCGCGCCATCAGCGAGGTCAGCTTCCTCACCTTCGCCATGGGCCTGGCCGCGGGCCTCGCCCTGGGCCAGCTGCCCATCCCGCTGGGCCACGGCATCGTCTTCAAGCTGGGGTTTGCCGGCGGGCCGCTGGCCGTGGCGCTGGTCCTGGGGCGGTTCCACCGCATCGGACCGCTGGTCTGGAATTTCCCCTACAGCGCCAACCACACGGTCCGCCAGTTCGGCCTGGTGCTGTTCGCCGCGGGCATCGGCGTGATCTCCGGGGAGGGCTTCCGGGCCATCGTGTCCCAGAACGCCGGAGTGCTGCCCCTCTTCCTCGGGGCGGCGCTCCTGGTCTGCTTCGTGGCGGATTCGCTGACGATGCTGCTGGGCCACAAGCTGTTCGGCATCCCGCTCAACATCATGTTCGGCATCCTGGCGGGCACCCACACCCAGCCCGTGGTGCTGGGTTACGCCAGCCACCACACGGGCAACGAGCTGCCCAACATGGGCTTCGCCACGGTCTATCCCCTGGCGACCATCCTGAAGATCGTCCTGGCCCAGGTGCTGCTGGCGCTGATCCGATAGCTCAGCGGGCGGATACCAGCGCCGGCGCGGGCTTGCCGTCCGGGGCCTGGGCCCACCGGAGGTCGAGCCAGGAGGCGATCGTGGGGGCGACGTCCCAGGCGGGCAGGTCGGCCAGGGGCCCACGACCCGCGCCGAGGACCACCAGCCAGGAGCGCATGGGGGCGGACTCCGGGGCATAGGCGTGGGCCCCGGCGCGGCCGTGGCGCTCGGACTCATCCTCGCGGCTGCTGCGGGCCTGGGAGAGCCAGGTGCCGAGGGGTGCCAGGACGACGACATCGCCCACGCGGGGGCTGCCGCCCAGGTGGTAGCGCGTGGGCACCTGTTCCCGGGGCCAGGCCTTGAGCCCGGCCCTGCGCAGACGGGCCAGGACGCGGGCCCGGTCGCCGGGCTGCCGCAGGTAGACATAGGCGCTGCCGCCGTGGGTGATGAGGTCCACGGGGATGCCGTCGAGGACGGTGGGCAGGTGGATCCGGCGCTTCATGGCGGTCATGCCGTGATCGGCCGTGAGGATCACCCGCAGGTCGGGATGGAGGGTCATCATGCGCGCCAGCCAGGGGGCCAGTTCCTTGTCGAGGATCCGCAGTTTCGCCACCGCTTCCGGGCTGTGGGGGCCGTGCAGGTGGCCTTCCTCGTCAGTGCCCGACAGATAGGCCATGACCAGGCGGGCCCCCTCCGCCAGGGCGGATTCGCAGAAGGCCAGACCCTGCGCATCGGGCACGCCCGGCTGGAAGGCCTCCATGCGCCAGGGGGTCACGCCCTCCCAGGGACCGTTGGAGCCCACCCAGTGGAAGACGGCGGTACGGACGCCGCTGCGGGTGGCAGCGACCCACAGTGGCTCGCGCTGGATGTCCTCCACCCGGTTGGCGGCGGGGACGCGCTGGCGGTCCTCCGGGCGCAGGTAGCCGTTGGCCACGACGCCGTGGTGTTCGGGCCAGCAGCCGGTGGCCAGCGTCACGTGCCCGTTGAAGGTGGTGGCGGGGAAGGGGGGGCGGACCGCGGCGCGGCGGCCCTGTTCCGCCAGGGCCCAGAGCCCGGGCATGGTGTCCGGGCGGAACTGGTCGGCGCCCAGGCCGTCCTCGCTGATGAGCAGCACCGGGCCCGCGGCGGCCTCCGGGGGATCCCCGGCCCGGGCGGGGAAGAAGGCGAGCAGGAGGGCGAGCAGGGCGGAGCGGCGCATCCTTCCAGCCTATCAAGCTAATCTGAAGCCATGAACACGCCCCGCTGGCCCTATCCCCTGCTCCGCCTGAAGCCCGGCAAGGAGGTGATGCTCTCCAAGCGCCATCCCTGGGTGTTCTCCGGGGCCCTGGCCCGGCCTTCGGAAGTCCATCTGGTACGGCTGGCCGATGATTCGGGCCAGGTGCTGGGCGTCGGCACGGCGAGCCCGGCGAACCCACTGGCGGCGCGCATCTTCCGCTTCGAGGATGCCCCCCTGGACGAGGCCTTCTTCCGGGCGCGGTTCGAGTCCGCCCTGGCCCTGCGCAAGAGCCTGGGCCTGTGGGACCCCGAAGGCGGCTGCCGCTGGATCTTCGGCGAGGGCGACGGCCTGCCGGGCCTGGTGGTGGACCGCTACGCCCGGGCCCTGGTGCTCCAGGTGGGCACGGCGGGACTGGAGATCCTGCGCGACCGCTGGTGGCCCATCCTCTTCGAGATCGGCAAGCGGGAGGGCATCACCGCCTTCGTGGAGCGCAGCCAGTCGGGCCGCCGGGAGGAGGGGCTCGAACCGGTGAATCGCCTGCTCAAGGGCAGCCTCGCCGGCCCGGTGACGGTGCAGGAGGGTGCGGCACGGCTCAGCGTGGATCTGCTGCGGGGCCAGAAGACGGGCTTCTTCCTGGACCAGCGGGCGCATCGGCTGCAGGTGGGCGCCCACGCCGAGGGCTGCCGCGTGCTCAACACCTTCGGCTACACCGGTGGCTTCAGCATCCATGCGGGCCTGGGCGGGGCCTCGCAGGTGGCCACCCTGGACATCAGCGCCCCGGCCCTGGACCAGGCAGAGCGCGACTGGGCCGCAAACGGCCTGGACCCCGCGGCGCACACCCGCCTGGAGGGCGATGCCTTCGAGCTGATGCGCCAGCTGGAGCCCGGCGGCTGGGACCGCGTCATCGTCGATCCGCCTGCCTTCGCCAAGCAGCGCAAGGACGTGGACAAGGCTTTCAAGGCCTACAAGGATGTCTTCCGCCTCGGCGCCCGTGCCACGGCTCCCGGGGGGATGCTGTGGGTCTTCTCCTGCAGCCAGCACCTGGACCGCATGCGCTTCCAGGAGGCCGTGTGGACGGCCCTGCTCGAGGCGGGTCGCGAAGCACGCGTCCTGGCGCATCTCGGGCAGCCCGCCGACCATCCGTACTCGCTGAACCATCCTGAGGGGTTCTACCTGAAGGGGTTGTGGCTTAGCGTGGAGTGACACCCCTCCAGAGGCCGCCATGGACCACGACCACTACGCCTCTCCCCAGGCATTCCTGGAGGATGTCCCTCCCGCTTCCGCCGGGCCGCTCGTGCCCTTCGAAGACAGGGGCACCTACCCGGACCTGGGAACCCGGATCCTGGAGACCTTCCGCTGGGTTCTCCGCGACCGGGAGCGGGCCGGTGAGGCGTTCCGGGGGACGGATGGCCTCGGATCACCCCTCTGGTTCATGTGCCTCCTGGGGTACCTGCCGGCCGTGATCCCCGGTCTCCTGGCCGTGTTCCTGCCCCGCACGCCGTTCTGGATGACCTGGCTGCAGCTGCCATCCGCGGCCCCCACCCAGGGGTTCCTGCGGGTGATGACCCTCGTGTCCGTCCTGGTGTTCGCACCGGTGGGCCTGCTGATCGGCGGCCTGGTCGGAGGTCTGCTCAACCACGTGGGGCTGTGGATGGCGCGGGGTACGACGCATGGCCACGGGCTGAGTTCCTCCCTCCGGTCCACCCTCTACACGGCCGGCGTGTTCGCCTGGATCCTCCTCCCCTTCAACCTCGGGAAGTCGCTTCCGGGCCTCCCCGGCCAGGTGTTCCAGGTCCTGGCGGCGCTGCTGCTCCTCGTGCTGCCCACGACCTACCAGGGGATCATGCTGGCGAGGACCCACCAGGTCGAGACCTGGCGCGGGGTGGCCGGCGCCTGGATCCCAAGCCTTCTCTTCCTGGTCTGCCTCGGCGGCTGCCTTGGTCTGGCCTTCTGGTTCGCCGGCGACACCATCCTTCAGGCCATCCGGCAGGCCCGGCCCGGCCTGTTCTGATCCGCCTCCGCCGAACGCCTACCCCAGCCGCTCCACGGCCTCGTCCACGCCTTTCGCGCTCAGCGCCCCCTGGCTCAGATCCAGGAGGTGGCTCAGCTTGACGTTGCCCATGGCGCCGAGCATGGACGCCTTGAGGCGCGGGATGCTGCCTTCCATGGAAGCGACGAGTTCCTTCACCTGCTTGCGGCGGCTCTCCAGGCTGGAGCAGCCGCAGAGGGGGCAGCCGCAGGGCACGATGGGGAAACCGCGCAGCCAGGCGTAGCGCTGCAGGTCCTTCTCCTCGCAGGTGCCCAGGGGGCGGATGACCGTGTTGGCACCATCGTCGCTCTCCAGGCGCAGGGGCATGGTGCTGAGGCGGCCCTCGAAGAAGAGGTTGATGAGCAGCGTCTCCAGCAGGTCGTCCAGGTGGTGGCCCAGGGCGATCTTGGAGAAGCCGCGCTGCTTGGCGAAGGAATAGAGCACGCCGCGCCGCAGCCGCGAGCAGATGATGCAGGGCAGCTCCTCGGGCTTGCTGCGCACCATCTTGTCGATGGGGGCCGGAATGATGTGGTGGGGCACCCCGAGGCGTTCGCAGGTCTCGGCGATGGGATCGGGGTTGAACTGGGGGAAGCCGGGATCCACCGTGACGGCCTCCACGGCGAAGGCCACGGGGGCCCGCTTGCGCAGGCGCTCCAGCACATCGAGCAGGGCCCAGGAGTCCTTGCCGCCGCTGACGGCCACCAGGATGCGGTCGCCATCCTCGATGAGCCGGTAGGCTGCGTTCGTCTCGCCCACGCGCCGGGCGAGCTTCTTCTCGAGCCGGGGCAGGGTCTTGAGCTCAGCCTCGGTGGGCGGCAGGGCCAGGCTGGGAAGGGCGCAGGGATTGCTCAACGGGCCGGACCTTACATCACGCCGCAGGCTTTGCGCTCGCCGCGGACGATCTGGCCCTGCACGTCCTTCACGTATTCCGGACAGGTGCAGTCGGGGCAGGTGTTGCTGGAGGTCTCGGAGCACAGGTCCGCGAAGGTCACCTTCTCCATGAAGGCGGAGATGTGGTCGGAGAGGCGGTTCCAGAGCATGAGGCTCATGCGCTCGTCGGCCATGAGCGCCTGGTTGGCGGCCCTGGGATCCTCCTTCGCCACGGCGTAGAAGCTGCTGTCCGTCAGGCGCAGCACTTCGCCCACGCTCACCTGGTTGCAGGGCCGCGTGAGGATGTAGCCGCCCTTGGGGCCACGCACGCTGGCGACGACGCCGGCCTTCTTGAGCTTGTTGAAGATCTGCTCCAGGAAGGGGAGGGAGAGCTTCTGGCGTTCGGCGATGACATGCAACGGCACCGGCTGGCCATGGCTGTGGTGGGCCAGGTCGAACAGGGCCTGCATGCTGTACCTGCCTCGAGCCGAAATCTTCACGAGAGGTGCTCCAGAATCCAGACTAGTATTCCTGAGTGATTGAGTCAAGTTTATCGGAAGGCTAGACTGAACCCTGGAGATCCCCATGAAAGCTGCCTTCCTGGCCCTTGGAACCCTGGGATTGCAGGCTGGGCCGCCCGTGGTTCCCCCGCCGCCCATCTCCGCCGCTCCGACGGCCACCCTGCCCACCGATCCGAGGGATCAGCAGCCGTTGCTGCTGGGGCCGACGACGGCGAAGGAGATCCTCGCCCACCGGGCCGTCTTCCGGGAGAACCTGGCCCGGACGCAGCTGCCGGGGGACCTCAAGGCCCGCTGGCAGGCCGTGAAGCGCCCGCTCATCCTGGTGGCCGTATTCGGATCCTGGTGCGGCGACAGCCAGTACCAGCTGCCGGATCTCCTGGCCCTGGAGGCGGAGCCCCATCCATTCATCGAGGTGCATTACCTGGGGGTCAACCGGGACAAGCAGCTGGCCGATGCCCAGTGGCCCCGCGGCTGCGAGCCCCAGACCGTGCTCCGGGTGCCGACTTTCTACCTGTTCGCCACCCAGCCGGGGGGCGGTGAACAGCTGGTGGGCACCGTGGTGGAGAATCCGCCCCGAGCGGGGCAGCGCATGGCCGAGGCCCTGGTGGAACTGGTGGAGGCTTCCGCCCAGCAGCCTTGATCCGCTCCGGATTTCAAGCCTCCGGCCGGGGCGCCGATGAGGTGGAACCATGCACTGGCGCGCCATCATCCTGATCACCGGCCTCTTCTGGGGCCTGGGCGCCGTTGAACCCATCCGGGTGGGGCTGGACGGCTGGACCACGCTGAATCCGCTGCTCATGTCCCGCGACACGGACGGCGAGGCGGTGGACCTGGTCTTCGACCGCCTGGTGACCATGGATGCCGAAGGGACCTTCATTCCCGGTCTGCTGCAGGGCTGGACGGTCTTCAAGGGGGGGCGGGAAGTCGTCCTGGAGCTCCGCCCCGGCATGACCTGGCACGATGGCACCCCCATCGAGGCCGAGGACCTGGTCTTCACCTGGAAGGCCCTTCGGCTGCCTCAGGTCCGGGCCATCGCGGACACGGCCGGGGGGGTGGCCTCCCTGGACAGCCTGGTGGCCGAGGGCCCGCTCCGGGTGCGGGTCCGGTTGGCCCGGCCCAGGGGAACGCTGCTGTCCGATCTCTACAACTTCATCCCTGTCCCCCGCCGCCACTACCAGGTCGGCGCGAACCCCCTGTCGAGCCCCGTGAACTTCCAACCCGTGGGCTCGGGTCCGTACCGGGTCGTCGGCCGCTCCACGCCCACCCGCGTGAGGCTGGAGCTATGGGCCGGTTACCGGGGCGCGCATCCGGGCACCTGGCCCGCCTTCGAATTCGTGGACTCCTCGAACGACAAGAACCTGGTCCAGGCCCTCCTGGACCACCGGTACCACTACGCCCTGGTGGGGGCCTTGCCCCACTACCTGGTCCGGAAGGGCGCCGAGGGCGGAGGGCGGCTCCAGGCCTACTCCGTACCCCAGGCCGCCTTCGGGGCCTTCTTCCTGAACTGCGATCCCAAATTGAGCCTGCTGGGTGACCTCGCCCTGCGCCAGGCCCTGGCTGAGCTGGTGCCCTGGCAGGAGATGGCCCGGGCCCGGCGCTTCTTCCCGGCCCGGTTGGCCTCGGCCTTCTGGCCGCCCGAGAACTGGGCCCACGACGACACGCCGCGGCCCCTGCCTCAGGTCGGGCGGGCGGAGGCGATCCTGGACGCGGCCGGATGGCGGATGGGCCGGGACGGGATCCGCCACGATGGCCAGGGGCGGCCCCTGGTTCTGGTGGCCTACGAGCAGGCCTCGTCCGTCAGCCGCAGCTCGTCCCGCCTGCTGGCCGAGCAGGCGGCCAAGGTGGGCATGCGCATCGAGGTCCGGCGGCTGTCCTTCGAAGCGCTCACGGAGAAGTCCGCGAACCATGACGGGGACATCTGGTCCTACGGATGGACGACCTCCCTGGACCCCGACGTGGATGCCCCCCTGTTTACCAAGGAGGGTTATCGCACCAAGGCGAACGTGAGCGGCTACCTGAATCCAGAGGTGGACCGGCTCTTCGAGGAGGGACGCTACACCCTGGACCGGGTGGCCCGGCGGAAGATCTACCTGAAGCTCTCCGAGATCATCTGGCGGGACAAACCGGTCATACCCCTCAACTACATCCTCGTGAGGGTGCTGGCGGATTCGAAACTCCGGGGCGTGGGCTTCAACGTGCTCGGCCAGGGGTACGGCTTCTGGCCCGGCAAGCGGGGTTGGCGGCTGGAGGAGTAGACCGCCTTAGAGCCGGTCGAAGTGGATGACCTCGACTTTGCCCGGCTTGCCCTTGGGGGCTTCCTCCCGCTCCCGTTCGGGACGGGGCTCGCGGTGGGGCTTCGGTTCGGGGCGGGCTTCGGGCTTGGCCTCTGCGTGATGCCTGGGCTCGTGCCGGCGGGGTTCCTGCTCGGGCCTGGGCTCGGGCCGGGGTGCGGGCCTGGGGGCGGGAGCGGCGGCCTGGCGGTCCCGCCCGGCCCACACGGCGCCCACCTGCTTGATCCGGTCCACCAGCCGGGCGGGCTCCAGCACCTGGATGCCATCGCCGAACTGCATGGCCCAGCGGGCGATGGCGCGAAGGTCCGTGGCGGTGAAGGTCACGAGCGCCTGGCCATCACCCTGCTCCTCGAGCTTGAAGTGCGGAAAGGCCGGAGGCGCCTGCTTCACGGCGAAGACCCACTGCTTGAGCAGGGTGGCCTTCACGGCGATGGGTTCGCCACCCAGCCAGCCGCCGATCTGATTGGCGGCCGTGCCCTCGGTGTAGGGACCCTGGGCCGCGCGGCCCACGCCTTCCACGTCGTTCACTTCGGCCAGCAGATCCACCCGGTGGTGGCGCTCGGCGTTGTAGCGGCGGTCCCAGCCCCAGACGAACCACGCCTGGCTGAGGGCGTCGAAGGTGAGCTGCCGGGGCTCGAAGGTGCGCGGGGCATTGGCTTCCGTGTCGGCGAAGATGAATTCCACGGCGCGGCCGTCGCGGATGGCCGCGAGGACCGCCTCCACCAGGGGCGGCAGGGCGGACGCTGGGGTGGCCTTTTTCGCAACCGGCTTCGGGGCCGGGGGGGCCGGGACAGCGGGTTCCACGGCCGCGGCGGCGGGCTCGACAACCTCCGGGACCTTGGTCTTCACAGGGGTCTTGGCGGTCTTCCTGGCCTTGGGCTCCGGGGCATCGGCCTTCTTGGGGGCCGCCTTCTTCGTGGGGGTGGCCTTCGTCTTGGCGGCGGGTTTCTCCACCTCAGCGACGGTGGCGATGGGCTTCTTGCGGGGGGTCTTGGTCACGGCCATGGGGTCATTGGCTCCTGGCCCATCATCGCCCATTCCGCCACGGATGGTCCATGCCCATTTCGGTGGCGGCCCCGTCCGCTCCTGCGGCCATGCTGGAGAGATGGGCCATCGCAACCTCCGCTTCGCCGTCGTCATGGGACTCCACACGGTCATCTCCGCGGGAACCTACCTGCTGGGGAAGACCGCGGCCGACGCGATTCCGACCCTGGCTCTGGGCCTGCTGCGCTTCCTCATCGCCGGAGCCGGATTCCTGGTCCTGGCGCGGCTGCGGCGCCTGGACCTGTGGACCGTGGCCCGCACGGAATGGCGGGCGTATCTCCTGGCCGGATTCCTGGGCGTGACCCTCAACCAGCTGGCCTTCCTCGGTGGCCTCTCGCTCACGCTGCCCTCGCATGCGGCACTGTTGTATGCGCTGACGCCCACGGTGGTGCTGCTGCTGGCCTGGGCCCGCGGTCAGGAGCGGCCCGGGCCGAGGAAGCTGGGCGGCCTGGCGCTGGCCTTCTCGGGGGTGCTGGTGCTCTTCTCGGGCCGGGCGGGCGGTACCCTGCCGCCCCGGTGGATCCTGGGGGACCTGCTGGTGCTGGTGGCGGTCATCGCCTGGGGTGGCTATACGGTCATGAGCCGCCCCCTGGTGCAGAAACACGGCGCCCAGCGGGCCACCACGCTGTCCATCCTCTTCGGCCTCGCGATGTTCGCGCCCCTCGGCGCCCTGGGCCTCCCGAAGCTGGCGGTGGCCACGGTGCCGCCCATGGCCTGGGTGGGCCTGGTCTACCTCGGCCTGATGACGAGCGTGGTGTCCTACCTGCTCTGGTTCCACGCCCTCTCCACCAAGGAGCCGAGCCGCGTGGCCATCGCCACCAACGGCCAGCCCGTGGCCACGGCCCTGCTGGCCTGGGTCTTCTACGGGCAGGCCATCACCCCGGCCTTCGCTGCGGGCGCGGCGCTGGTGCTGGGGGGTGTGCTGCTCACCCAGCTGTGAGGCCCCTCATCCGCCCGACCGGGGATGCATCTGGTCGTAGAGGGCGCGGAGGCGGGCCTGATGGACGTGCGTGTAGATCTGGGTCGTGCTGATATCGGCGTGGCCGAGCATGGCCTGGACGGCGCGGAGGTCGGCGCCGTGATCCAGGAGATGGGTGGCGAAGGCGTGCCGCAGCACATGGGGGCTCACGGCTCCGGGCCGCAGGCCCGCGGCGCGGGCGTAGCCTTTCAGCAGGCGCCAGAGGTGCTGCCGCGTGAGGCCATCTCCGCGCTGGCCCACGAAGAGCTCGCCGCCCCTGGGCTTGAAGCCGGGGCGCAGGACCAGCCAGGCGCGGATCCACCGCTCGGCACCCTGGCCGAACGGAATCAGGCGCTCCTTGCGGCCCTTGCCCATGACCTTGAGGAAGCCTTCATCCAGGAACACCGACAAGGCCGGAAGGCCCGCCAGTTCGGACACACGCAGGCCCGAGGCGTAGAGCAGCTCCAGCCAGGCGCGGTCCCGGACACCCAGCGGGGTGGCGGTGTCCGGGGCGTTGAGCAGGGCCTCCACCTGGCTTTCCCCCAGAGTGCGGGGGAGGATGCGGGGCGGGCGGGGCGGCTTCACGACTGCCTCGGGGCCGGCGCCGTCCCCACCCTCCATTCGCAGGAAGGAGAGGAAGGCCCGCAGGCTCGAGCTCAGGCGGGCGAGGCTGCGGGGGGCCTTGCCTTCGGACTGCTGGGCGACCAGGAAGGCGGTGAGGTGATCCCGGGTGAGCTCCGTGGCGGGGAGCTCCCGGCCGCAGGCCCAGACCGCGAGATGGTTCAGATCGGAGAGGTAGCTCGCGGCCGTGTGAGGCGACAGCCCACGCTCGACCGCGAGGTGGGTCCTGAATTCCCGGAGGCTCGCGCCCCAGCCGAGCGGCCAGCCGTGTTCGGGTTCCTCGTGGGTTCGGGGACGGGGCATGGGATCATCCTCCACGGCCGGAGCGGAGGCGCAATCCCCACTGTCGCAAAGGAAACCGGGGACCACCTTTACCCAGGGTTTGGACATCGGGGCGGGGGTATGTTAGGGTTTCCAGGTTCGTTTGGAGGAGCCCACGATGGCTGATGTGCGTAAGAAGGTCATTGCGATCATTGCTGAGCAGCTGGCCAAGCCCGAAGATTCCATCTCCGAGTCCAGCCATTTCGTGGACGACCTCGGCGCCGACAGCCTCGACACCGTCGAGATCATCATGGCCATCGAAGAGGCCTTCAGCCTTGAGATCCCCGAGAGCGAGCAGGAGAAGATCCGCACGGTGGGCGATGCCATCGCCTACATCGAGAAGCACGCGAAGGCCTGATCCATCGCGATCATGACGTGCCGCAGCGCCCCCGACGGCCTGCGGCACGTTTGTTTTCCGTTCTACGAGGTGAACCCATGACCAGGACCGTTCAGCGCCGTCGCGTCGTCATCACCGGCATGGGGACCATCAACCCCTGCGGTCTCACCGTGCCCGAGACCTGGAACAACCTGCTGGCCGGGAAGAGCGGCATCAGCACCATCGACCGCTTCGACGTCACCGACTTCGCCTGCAAGATCGCGGGCCAGGTGAAGGGCTTCGACCCCGATCCCTTCATCGACAAGAAGGAACAGAAGAAGATGGACATCTTCATCCACTACGCTCTGGGCGCGGCCCACGAGGCGTGGGCGGATGCGGGCTTCGACCAGGTGCAGCTCACCAAGGCCGAGCGCGAGCTGTTCGGGGTGTACATCGGCAGCGGCATCGGCGGGCTCAGCACGATCTGGGATGAGGCCAACGGCTACCGCGGGCCCCGCCGCACCAGCCCCTTCTTCATCCCCAGCCTCATCGTGAACATGGCCAGCGGCCAGGCCAGCATCAAGTATGGCCTCCAGGGCCCCAACAGCGCGGTCGCCACGGCCTGCGCCACGGGCGCCCACGCCATTGGCGACGCGGCCCGCCTCATCGCCTTCGGCTATGCCGACCGCATGATGGCCGGTGGCAGCGATTCGGTGATCAACCAGCTGGGCGTGGGTGGGTTTGCCTCCATGCGCGCCCTCAGCACCCGCAACGATGAGCCCGAGCGCGCGTCCCGTCCTTTCGATGTGGACCGCGACGGCTTCGTCATGGGCGAGGGCGCCGGGATCGTCATCCTCGAGGAATACGAGCTGGCCAAGGCCCGCGGCGCCAAGATCTACGCTGAGGTTGCCGGCTACGGCATGAGCGGGGACGCCAACCACATCACCACCCCCGCCCCCGAGGGCGAAGGCGGCCAGCGCGTCATGCGCGCGGCCATCAAGGACGCGGATATCGCGGCCGAGGAGGTGGGCTACGTGAACATGCACGGCACCAGCACGCCCGTGGGCGACAAGCTGGAGTGCATGGCCATCCAGAAGGTGTTCGGGGATCACGCGAAGAAGATCAAGGTGAGCAGCACCAAGTCCATGCACGGGCACCTGCTGGGCGCCGCGGGTGGCCTGGAGACCATCGTGGCGGTCAAGGCGGTCCAGACCGGACTGATCCCCCCGACCATCAACGTGGACCACCAGGATCCCGAGTGTGATCTGGACGTCACCGCGAATGTGGCGGGCAAGCTGGATTCCGAATACGTGATGAACAACGGCTTCGGCTTCGGCGGCACCAACGGGTGCTTGATCCTTCGGAAGGTCTGAACGGCAGGCCAATCGGCCGCGAAGACCGGAAGCAGAACGGACCAACACACTCGCAGAGAAACGAAGAGATAAACAGAGATCGCGGACGAGGAAGGCCTGCCTCTTCTCCGCGGTTTCCGCTTTCTCCGCGGTCCTCGGCGTGAGTGGTTATTCTTTCTTTTTTTATTCGCGTCTTCGTGGTTTCCTTTTCTTCCCATGGCCAAGGCAATCCCCTTCAAGCTCGTATCGCCCTACCAGCCCGCCGGGGACCAGCCGGAGGCCATCACGCAGCTGGTGGCGGGGCTGGAGCGCGGCGAGCGGGCCCAGACGCTGCTGGGGGTGACGGGCTCCGGCAAGACCTACACGATGGCCAGCACCATCGCCCGGGCGGGCCGCCCCGCCTTGATCTTCGCTCCGAACAAGACGCTGGCCGCCCAGCTGTTCAGCGAGTTCAAGCAGTTCTTCCCCGAGAACGCCGTCGAGTATTTCGTCAGCTACTACGACTACTACCAGCCCGAGGCCTATGTGCCCGAGCGGGACCTGTTCATCGACAAGGACGCGAAGGTCAACGAGGAGCTGGAGAAGCTGCGCCTCAGCGCCACCCGCTGCCTGCTGGAGCGCCGCGACACCATCGTGGTGGCCTCCGTGAGCTGCATCTACGGCCTGGGCGACCCCTCGTCGTACCTGAACCTCTCGGTGAGCCTGAAGACCGGGCAGAGCATCGACCGGGCCATGCTCCTGCGCGATCTGGTGGCCATCCAGTACCAGCGCAACCACCTCAGCTTCGAGCCGGGCATCTTCCGGGTGCGGGGCGATGTGGTGGAGGTGTACCCCGCCTACGAGGACGTGGCCTACCGCATCGAGCTCTGGGGCGACGAGGTGGAGCGCCTCTCGAAGGTCGATCCCCTGCGCGGCGTGGTCCTCGAGAAGCTGGACGAGCTCACCATCTGGCCCAAGACCCACTACGTGACGCCCGAGGACAAGCTCAAGGCCGCCATCAGGGACATCAAGGTCGAGCTGGAGGAACGGGAGAACGCGTTCCGCGCCGCCGGCAAGATCGTGGAACTCCAGCGGCTCCATCAGCGCGTCATCTACGACGTGGAGATGATGAAGGAGATGGGCCACTGCAGCGGCATCGAGAACTACAGCCGCTTCCTGGACGGCCGCCAGCCCGGCCAGCCGCCCCACACCCTGCTGGACTACTTCCCCGAAGATTTCATCGTCTTCATGGACGAGAGCCACGTCGCCACAGGCCAGCTCCACGGCATGTACAACGGCGACCGCTCCCGCAAGACGACCCTGGTGGACTACGGCTTCCGCCTTCCCTCCGCCCTCGACAACCGCCCCCTCAAGTTCGAAGAATTCGAGACCCGGGTGAAGCAGGTGGTGTACGTCTCCGCCACCCCCGGCGACTACGAGCTGCAGCAGAGCGGCGGGGCCTTCGTGGAGCAGGTGGTGCGGCCCACGGGCCTTGTCGATCCCATGGTCGAGGTGCGGCCCGTGGGCAGCCAGGTGGACGACCTGCTGGAGGAGATCCGCAAGACCGTGGCGCGGGACGAGCGGGTGCTGGTGACGGTGCTCACGAAGAAGCTGGCCGAACAGCTCACCGCCTACTACCAGGAGCTGGGCATCAAGGCCGAATACCTGCACAGCGAGATCGACACGCTGGAGCGGGTGGAGCTGCTGAAGAACCTGCGGCGGGGCGTGTTCGATGTGCTGGTCGGCATCAACCTGCTGCGGGAGGGCCTCGACCTGCCGGAGGTGAGCCTGGTGGCCATCCTGGACGCGGACAAGGAGGGCTTCCTCCGCAACACCCGCAGCCTCATCCAGACCATCGGCCGCGCCGCCCGCCACGTGAACGGCAGGGCCATCCTCTACGCCGATGTGATGACCGGCTCCATGAAGCAGGCCATCGGCGAGACCGAGCGGCGCCGGAACAAGCAGCTGGCCCACAACCTCGAGCACGGCATCACGCCCGAGACGGTGAAGCGCAACCTGGATGACGTCATGGGCGAGGCCCTGGCCCGCGAGTTCATCAATGTCCCCAAGGTCGAGACGGCAGCAGAGGAACCACTGCTCTACCTGGAGGACAAGGCCTTCGAGCGCGAGGTGGCCAAGCTCGAGAAGCGCATGAAGGAGCTGGCCTCCCAGATGAAGTTCGAGGATGCGGCGGCGGTTCGCGACCGCATCCTGCATGCCCGGCGGGAGCGGCTGCTGGGTGCGGGGGACTCCCCGCTGCTCATGGCTTCCGGACCGGTGGAGGACTGACTTGCGCAGTCTGAAACCCTGGCAGGTCTGCTTCACGACGGCCTTCCTGGCCACCGGCATCCCCTGGTGGCTGGCCCCCTACAACGGGTTCAGCCTATCCCGGCCCGTCGCCATCCTGGGGTGCCTGGTGTTCGCGGGCATCTCCGCCTGGGCGGCCGGGTGGACAGAACTCGGACTGGGCCGGGGAACCCTCGTCGCGGGGGCCGCCGTGCCTTGCGCGGTGATGGTCCGCGTGCTGGTGGACGGGGCGAAGGACCCGACCTCCCACAATCTGTGGCCCATCGAACTCATCATGATGGGCGTGCTTGGCGCTGGCCTGGCCTTCGCCGGGGCACTGGCGGGGCGGCTCTTCCGGCGTATGCTCGGGCCCGGCTAGACGAATTCAGCGCAGCCCTTCGTAGAGGTAGAGTTCCGACAGCACCCGCCGGTAGGCGTAGGCGTAACCCCTGGCATCGGGGGTGAGGAGGAAGTTGCTCACCGCCAGTCCCGCCAGATCCTCCGGGGCGACCTGCAGGAGCCGCTTCCGGGCGCCTGTGGCGAGGTCGATGTGATGGACGGGGCAGGGCATCTCGTGCAGATCCACGACCCAGAGCCCCTTGCCGTCCGGCGTCCAGCGGACCACCCGCTCCGAGGGTTGCAGGCCTGGAATGGGCTGGGACTTGCCGTCGTCCAGGGAGAAGATCTGGTCCTCCTGTTCACTGACGCGGGTGACGATGCGGCGGCCGTCCGGGCTGATGGGCTGGCCGAAGATCTGGTGCCCCGGCGGAGTCAGCGGTTCGGCCGGCTTGCCATCGAGGGGTACGGCGAACAGGCGGGTGCCCTCGCCGTGGCGGTTGGCCTGGACCAGCAGGCGCTGCCCGTCGGGGAACCAGCGCAGCCGATGGAAGGTCTCCAGGCCCGAATCGGGGAGGGTGAGGACCTCACCCGCTCCGGTGGGGAGGATCTGGATCCGGTGGGGCATCCCCTCGGCGAGGGCGGCGACGCGGTGCCCATCCGGGCTGAGGATCGGGTAGGCCCCCTTGGCCAGGCGCACGGCCGGGCTTCCATCTGTCTTGCGCAGGTAGATGTCGTAGTGGGCCCCGGACCCTTCCCCCTGCTCGTTGAAGATCAGCGTGGAGCCGTCGGCGGAGAGGTCCTGCACCAGCGACCAGTCCAGCCACGAGAGTTCGCGTTCCCGGTCCGCTCCGGGCCGGAGGCTCTGGATCCCGGTGCGCATGACCTCCTTGGCGAGGAGCACGCGCCTCCCATCCCGGGAGATGTCGTGCAGGGTGAGGGGCGCAGGCACCTTCAGGACCAGCCTCGGGGTGCCCCCGCTCCCGCTCACGGCATAGAGGCCGCGGGCCACGCCGTGTTCGGCGGCCGTGAACCAGACCTCATCCCCCTTCCAGGCCAGTCCCTGGATGCTCGGCCACAGGGCCGTCAGGGGGAGCCGGGCACCTTGCCGATCCACCACCACGGGATAGCCCGCGTCGTCTCCGGAGACCGGGTGCTCCAGGTAGGCGATGCGGTCGCCTCTGGGGGAGACCCTGGGATGGCTGATCCAGCCCGAAGATTCGGCGATGGGGTTGCCCGCAGGGAACTCAAGCCGGGCCTTGCCCTCCTGGTTGCGGACCACCAGGAGCTCAGACCCGTTCGGGCCCCAGTCCGCGGCCAGGACGCCCTCCATCAGGGCCCGCGGGGCGCCTCCGGCCAGGGGGACCACGGCCAGGGTGCCCCGCCACAGCCAGCTCTGGATGGGCCGGCTGCCCAGGGCGATCGCCAGATCTCCCGAGCGGGACAGGCCGAGCAGGTCGGCTTCGGGCAGCTGCAGGGTGTGGCTTTCGGGGCTGTCGGGCCGGGTGGAGAAGATCTGGAGCGGGGCCCCGGACCAGGCCGCACTGTAGAGCACCTCCTGTCCATCGGGACTCAACCGGGCATTCCGGATCAGGCCCTGCCGGAAGGTGAGGCGCTTGAGGGTCGGGGGATCCTGGTGCCCCCAGTGGTGGCCGATGCCGAGGCTGAGGGCGGACAGCAGCAGGACCAGGGCGGCCCAGCCCACCCGCCCCATCCGGCCCTGGAACAGCCGGGCGAAGCCATGGGGGGCGATCCCCTTGCGCTGGAGCGCCGCCAGCCGCGAGGCCAGCTGCTGGGCCGAGGCGATGCGGTCCTCCGGGTTCTTCTCGAGGCAGTGCTTCAGCAGCCCGATCAGCTCCGGCGAATAGGGACTCGGGGAGGCGGCCCGCAGGGGCGGTTCCTCCTTGAGGATGGCGTTGAGCACTTCCACGGGGGAATCCCCCGAGAAGGCCCGCCGCCCGAAGAGCATTTCGTAGAGCAGGATGCCGCAGACGAAGAGGTCGGCGCGGGGATCCACCTCCCGACCCCGCACCTGCTCGGGAGCCATGTACCCGATGGTGCCCATCATGGTCCCCACCTGGGTCTGGTGGCTCGTCTCGGGGCGTTGGATCAGGGTCTGCTCATCCAACAGGCCCGGGAGTGCCTTGGACAGCCCGAAATCCAGGATCTTCAGTCGGCCCTCGGTGGTGATGAAGAGGTTTCCGGGCTTCAGGTCCCGGTGGATGATGCCCCGCTCATGGGTGGCCGCCAGTCCCAGCGCGAGCTGGTGGGCGAGGTCCAGGGTCTCCCCGGGGGGGATGGGGCCGCGCATCAGCCGCTGCTGCAGGGTCTCCCCTTCGAGGAGTTCCATGGCGATGTAGGGGGTCTCCCCATCCGTGTTCCATTCGTAGATCGCCGGGAGGGCCGGATGCTCGATGGCTGCCAGGGTCCGCGCCTCCTGCTGGAACCGGGCCAGCCGCTCCTCGACCTGGACCAGCGGCCCCCCCAGGACTTTGAGGGCCACAGGCTGCTGGTTCCGGGTGTCGATGGCGCGGTAGACGTGGCCCATGCCCCCTGAACCCAGGGGCGATTGAATCTCGTAGGGGCCAAGACGGGTTCCAGTTGGGTGCATGAGAGTGGGAAGATTGTGGGCGCACTTGGACAAAAATCCAAGGAGGATCCTGGACCCCCGACGAAATTCAAGGTTTAGAGGCGGCGTACTGCCGGATCACCCGTTCGATGGCGGCCTTGCACGCGGCACAGAAGCCCACATCGTCGCGGGTGAACATGATGCAGTCCTCCTGGCTGCGGAAGTAGCCCTTGGCCTCGTAGTTGGCGCCCTCGAAGGCGCCCACCTTCCCGCTGTGGGCATCGGTGCCCAGCAGCTTCGTCTCGAAGACCTTCTCCCGCGCGAAGAGGGCATCCATCTCGGCTTCGGGCCTGTTCGCGGCACGGATGGCCCGGCGCTCGGTCTGGAAGGCGTGGCTGTGGGTCTCGAACTCGTCTTTCTTCCATGGGGTGGGCAGGGGTGCGCCGGGGGTCAGGAGGTTCCCCCACTTGGGCTGCTTCGGGGTGGCCGTGACGTTGGGTTCCCAGGGCTCCGGACGGGCGGGGCTGTTGGTGACGGCCACGTCGGAGGTGTAGTACTCGTCCGCCAGGCCCGCGAAGTGGTGGCCGAACTCATGGACGAAGAGGTAGCCGATGGTGCTGTTGCCCGCGGAGGCCGTGCTGTAGAGGTTGTGGATGCCCCCGCCGCCGTAGGTCTCGGAGTTGGTGAGGATCTCCACGAACTCGTAGGGGGCCTGCGCCGCGACGTCACGCCAGGCGCGGTTGTCAAAGGTGAGCACATACCGCTCACTGCCGAAGGCGTCATAGGTGGCTCCCAGGGGCGTGCGCTTGTGGACGCCGGTGGAAGGCCGGGAGATGCTGCTTTCGGTGGAAGCGGGGCAGAGGGCCCACACGTTGAAGTCCTGCCGGTGCTCCTTGAAGGGGGACTGCTGGAAGAGCAGCTCCATGACCTTGCGGGCCTGGGCTTCGAACTTGCCGCGCTCGGCGGCGGTGTAGCCGTCGCCCAGGATGAGGAAGTCCACTTTGCCGGCCGGATCGCCGGTCTTCTGGAGGGTGATGAGGGCGCCAGCCTCCGGTGCGGGAGCCCGCTCGATGAGCGGGTCCCTGGGATCGAGGTCGAAGGTCCAGAGGGTCTTGAAGGCGTTCTGCTCGTCGCGTTTCTTCACCTGGACGCGCACGGGGGCCTCTGGCTGGGGGAAACGCAGGGATTCGGAGAAGCTGCGGCTCAGGGCCTTGGCCTCGTCCGTCGTCTCCCACTCGCCGAAGATGCTGGCGAAGCCCCGGGAATAGAGGAGCTTCCCAGTGGCTCTGTCCGCCACCTCGAAGCAGTACTTCCCGAGGTTGCTGCCGTCGACGGCCTTGGCGGGGTCCCCGGGCCAGGGCAGGGGCTCCAGCACCACGCGGTCCACGCCGAACCGCTCGGAGACGGCATCTCCCGTGTGGCCATAGTCCACCCGCAGCGTGCGGGGTGGGGCGGCCAGGCAGGCCAGGGCGGCAAGGGAGAGCAGCAGGGGGCGGAGCATGGGACACCTCGCCATCCAAGATAGACTGGTCCCACGGAGTTACGATGCTCACCTCGAAACAGCGCCAGTTCCTCAAGGCCCAGGCCCACAAACTCAAACCGGTCATGCACGTGGGGAAGGGTGGGGTGACCCCCGCCCAGGCCGCCGAACTGGACGTGATGATGGACAGCCTCGAGTTGGTGAAGATCAAGATCAACCAGAACAGCTTCGAGGACGAGGCCACGGCTGCGGCGGCTCTCTGTGCCGCCGTACCGGGCCTGGAGCATGTCTGGACCATCGGTCATACCCTGCTCTTCTTCCGCCCCAGCCGCACCCGCGACACGCGCTATCCTCTGCCCGCCTGATTAAAGCCCGGGGTGCCGCGTCCCGAGATACCGGGGAAAGGAGTCCCGATGCCCTATCTGTCATGGATGGAGGGGAACCAGCCCTTCCGGCATGCCGTGGTGGAGGATCCGTGCCTGCTGGGCCGCGATTCCTCGGTGTGCCCCGTGGCGCGACCCGACCTGGATACGGTGGCCCCTGTCCACGCTGAGCTCTTCCGGAAGGAGGGCCAGTGGCAGGTGAAGGCGCTCGGAGCGGCCGGCGGCACCACCCTGAACGGCCTTCCGGTGGATCCTTCCCAGGGCCGGCCTCTGCAGGAGGGGGATGTCCTGCTGCTGGGCACCTGGCGGCTGTCCTTCACCGAAGGCTTCCCTGGCCTGGACGGGACCACCTTCGTGGAACGGGTGGGCGATTTCTTCGATGAAATGCAGGCCCATCCGGATCGGACCTTCTTCGCTGAGCTGAAACAGCTGTACGGGGCGACCGAAAAGCTTCTGGAGGAGGTGGATTCGGACGCTCTGGAGAAGATCATCCTCGAGGAGTCCCTCCGCCTGGCGGCGGGCGACCGCGGCTTGTTCGTCCGGCGGCAGGAACCGGAGGGCTGGTGCACGGTCCATCAGATCGGAAGCGTGGAGGCAGGGCCGGAACAGGTGCAGTCCGTGCTGGATTACGTGGCGCGGGAGCGTACGGCGGTCCTTTCGAACCGCCCGGAGGCGGATCCCAGGTTCCAGGGAACGGGCGCCCAGGCCCCGAGGTCTGGTCCGCTCCTGTGTGCCGATCTGGCCGATGAGGAAGGCACCGTCGGTGCCCTCTGGCTTGAGCGCACCTCCAGCGACCGGCCCTTCGATCGCCTGGATCTGGCCATTCTCCAGGCCTTCGCGCGCCGCGGCTCCCTGGTCGTCCGCCATGCCCGGCTGGGTCGGGCCCTCGACCAGTCCGACCGGCAGACGCGCCAGGCCCTGGCCACCGAGCGGCTGGAGACCCTCCGCCAGATGGCGGGAACCCTCAAGCACGAGATCAACAACCCGCTGGCGGTCATCTCCATGCAGGTGGAGATGCTCCAGCGGAAGTACCCGGAGGAGGTCAAGCTGGCCAAGATCGGGGAGATGGCGGACCGCATCAAGACCCTGCTTCAGGGCCTGCAGAAGATCCGGGAGGCCGCCACGGAAGGCTACGCCGATGGCTCGAGCATCCTGAAGCTCGGGGCGGGGGACGACCCTCAGCCCTAGGTTCGCAGGAGGCGGAACCCGCGGTCGCTCAGGAGGGCCTGGACGGGCCAGTCGTGGGGGTCGATGGGCACGGGCAGGTGCATCTGGGTCTCGAAGCCGACGCCCACGGTGAGGACCTCTTCCGGCAGCTTTGCCAACAGGGCGTCGTAGAAGCCGCGTCCGTAGCCGATGCGGTAGCCCTCGTCATCGAAGGCCAGACCCGGCACCAGCAGCAGCTGGACCGGGGGGAGGAAATGCTGGGCCAGGGCCGGCTCCATGAGGCCCCAGTGCCCCTTCTCCAGGGGCTCGGTGCCCCAGGCAAGCCGAGGCGGCTGGGTGGAAGCCACGCGGGGGAAGAACCAGAGCCAGTCCGGGTGGGCCGTGACGGCGGGCCGCAGATCGATCTCCGCGCCGAACGGCCAGAAGGCGCCGATCCGCGTGACATGGCGCTCGCGGCAGAGCCGATCCAGATGGTCGACGATGGCCTTCGACCAGCCTGCGCGAGCCTCCTCGGGGAGAGCCTCCCGGCGGGCCTTCAGGTGGGCGCGAAACTCGGCCTTGGTGTCCATCCATTCACCTCAGCAGGGGCGCGGGGCCTGCGTCAACGGAGTATCCTCGCACCTGGAGTGACGCCATGAACCGCCGGTCCCTGCTGTTGATCCTCGCCGCCTGCCTCGCCCTCGGCACCCCTTGGTCGGCGCGGGCGCAGCCCGTCACCCAGCTGGTGCAGTCCATCCCCGCGGGGACGGACCTGGCCGACCCCGCGCTGCCCTTTGCCAAGGATGTGTGGGTGGCCATGCTCCGCGGCGCGAAGGTGAGCGTGGACGCCGCGGAGTTCTATGTCACCAACCGACCCGGCAGTGCCCTTGAAGCGGTGCTGGTCGAGCTGGAGAAGGCCGGGGCCCGGGGCGTGAAGGTGCGCTTCCTGCTCTCCGCGAAGATGCTCGACCAGGATCCCGCCTCTGTGGCCCGGATCCGCCGCATCCCCGGAGCCGAGGTGCGCAGCTTCGACCTGGCGAGCGTCTCCAAGGGCATCCTGCACGCCAAATACTTCGTGGTGGACGGGCGCGAGGCGGCCCTGGGCAGCCAGAACTTCGACTGGCGGGCCCTGGAGCACATTCATGAACTGGGGGTTCGGACCACCGATCCGCGGATCGTCGTCCGTCTGGCCGAGCTGTTCAGCCTCGACTGGGCCTTCGCCGGAAGCGGCAAGCTGCCGGAACTCCCGGGCCGTCCCGCCCTCACCCTCCGCCCCGAGGTGGAGCTGGTGGCCAGCCCGCCCTTCCTGACGCCGAAGGACATCCGTCCGGCCATCGACGCGCTGGTGGAACTGATCGGCCAGGCCCGGGAAAGCGTCCGGGTGCAGCTCCTCACCTATTCGCCCGTGGCGGGCCAGGACCGTTTCTGGCCCGTGCTGGACGATGCCCTCCGGGCCGCGGCCGTGCGGGGCGTGCATGTGCGCCTGATGGTGTCGGACTGGGTGCTGGGTGGCCGCGCCCTGCCTCACCTCAAGGCCCTCACCCTGATCCCCAACCTCGAGGTGAAGGTGGTCTCCATTCCCGAAGCGACGGAGGGTCACATCCCCTACGCCCGCACCGTCCACAGCAAGTACCTGGTCGTGGACCGGATGCACCTGGTGCTGGGCACCAGCAACTGGGAGGAGAGCTATTTCATGGGCTCGCGCAATGTGGAGCTGATCTTCCGCGATTCGCCGCTGGCCGCCCAGGCGGTCCGCATCCACGACCGCCTGTGGAACAGCCGCTACGCCGCCAGCCTGGATCCCGCGAAAACCTACGAGAAGCGCAAGGTCGATTAGGCGTTCGCGTAGACGTGGTAGAGATTGTCGCGCTCAAGGGCCTCGAACCCGGCCTCCTCGATGAGCCGCACCAGCTCGTCGCGACGGAGACCCTGGGGGGTCTTGGCCCCGGCGTCGTGGGCGATCTCCTCGGCGATGACGGTGCCGTCCACATCGTCCGCCCCGTAGCTCAGGCCCGCCTGGGCCAGACCCGGCGAGATCATCACCCAGTAGGCCTTGATGTGCGGGATGTTGTCGAGGAGCAGGCGGGCCACGGCGATCTCGCGCAGGTCCTGGGTGCCCGTGGTCTCGTGGATCACGTGGGTGGCGCTCAGCTCGTTGTCCTCGTTCTGGTAGGCCAGGGGGATGAAGGCCAGGAAGCCCTGGTAGCCGGCGGCCAGGGAGCGGTCCTGCAGGTCCCGGAGGCGCAGCAGATGGTCCACGCGATGCCGGGCCTCCTCGATGTGGCCGTAGAGCATGGTGCAGTTCGTGGGCAGGCCCTTGCGGTGGCAGAGGGCGGCGGTGTCCAGGTAGACCTGGGCGTCCTTCTTGCCGATGCAGATCTGCTCGCGCAGCGCCTCGTCGAAGATCTCCGCCCCGCCGCCGGGGCAGCTCTCCAGGCCCGCGGCCATGCAGCGGTCCAGGAAGGCCTCGGTGGTGAGGCCCGAGATGCGGGCGTAGTAGTCCATCTCGATCATGGTGAAGACCTTGAGGTGGATGGACGGGAAGTGGGCCTTGATCTTCGTGAACAGGTCCTCGAAGTAGTCGATCTTCAGCTTCGGGTTGTGGCCCGAGGTCATGTGCAGCTCACGGACGCCGGCGTTCTCGGGCTTCTCCAGTTCCGCGATGATCTGCTCCGCCGAGAGGGCGTAGGCCCGGGGATCGCCGGGCTTGGCCTGGAAGGCGCAGAACTGGCAGTGGGTGAAGCAGACGTTGGTGTACGACAGCCGGCGGCTCATCACGTAGTAGGCGGCCCGGCCGTTCTTCTGGAGGCGCACATGGTGCGCCATGGCGCCGATGCCCGTCAGGTCGGGGCTCTCGTAGAGCAGCAGGCCGTCATCAAAGGTCAGGCGTTCCCCGCGCAGCACCTTGTCCGCCAGGGGCAGCAGCCGGGCGTCGCGGATCTTCGAATGGAGTGACAACATCGATACCTCGAGCTCCCAGTGTAGCGCCGCCCTGCCGGGACTCCGAGGTCCCGTTTCACAACTCCTTCGCCGCCAATCCCTGGTGGATCCGGGAGATGAGCGTCGGCCCCTCGAAGATCAGGGCGCTGTAGATCTGGGCCAGGGCCGCGCCATCGTCCAGGGCGCCCTGGACATCCCCAGCGGACCCCAGCCCCCCGCAGGCCACCAGGGGCAGCCGGCCCCGCAGGGCGGCCAGGATGCGGCACCGGACTTCGCGGGCCTTGGATTTCAACGGCGCGCCGCTGAGGCCGCCCGCCCCCTTGGCCTCCACCCGGGCGCGCAGAGGCCCGGCCACCACGCTGCGGTCCAGGGTGGTGTTGGTGGCGATGAGGCCCGAGATGCCCGAGGCCACGGCCACCTCCACGATGGCGTCCAGATCTTCCGGGGCGAGGTCCGGCGCGAGCTTGAGCAGCAGGGGCTGCCGCTCCAGCCCCAGCTCCCTGCGCAGGTCCAGCATGCCCGCCAGCAGGGGCTTCAGGGCCTCGGGCGCCTGGAGGTTCCGCAGGCCGGGCGTGTTGGGACTGCTCACGTTGAGGGCGGTGTAGTCCACCATCGGCGCGATGAGGCGGTAGGCCGCGCGATAGTCGTCCAGAGCCTGGGCCTCGGGCGTCTCCTTGTTCTTGCCCAGGTTGCCGCCCACGATGAGGCCCGAGGGGCGGTTCCGCAGGCGGGCGGCCACGACTTCCGCGCCCTCGCTGTTGAAGCCCATGCGGTTGAGGATCAGGGCCGCCTCGGGAAAGCGGAACAGGCGCGGCTTGGGGTTGCCGGGCTGGGGGCGCGGCGTGACCGTGCCGATCTCCACATGGCCGAAGCCGAGGCTCTTCCACAGGGGCAGCAGCGTGGCCCCCTTGTCCAGGCCCGCCGCCAGGCCCAGGGGCGTGGGGAAATCGAGCCCGAACGCGCTGCGGCGCAAGCTGGCTGGAGGCTCCGGCTTGGGCAGGTGGGGCCAGGAGCAGGCGCGCGCCCCCAGCCAGAAAGCCAGGTTGTGGGCGGTTTCGGGATCGAGGCGGAAGAGCAGGGGCCGCAGGGCGGCGTAGAGATCCATCACTTCACCGTGACGGTGGCCGTGGCCGAAACCTCCGGGAAGTCCTCGCGCTTCACCTGCACGTGATAGGTGCCCGCGGCGGCCGGGGCTGTGTAGAGGCCGGTGCCGTCGATGGTGCCACCCTCGGGTTCCACCACTCGCCAGGCCACGGGCTGGCGCATGTAGCGCATGCCTTCGGGGTAGTTGATCTCCGCCTGGAAGGCCTGCGTGGCGCCCTTGGCCAGGCTGACGGCCACGGGACGGAGGCTCAGGGAGGGCTTGAAGGGTTCGGCGGGTTTGGCGGGCACGGCATCCCCCGGAGCGTTGCAGGCGAGGGCCAGCAGGAGGGTGGCGAAGGGCAGGGATCGTTTCAGCATGGGGGCCTCACACACCGGTCATTTCAGTCACGCGGTCCATCACGAGCGGGGGCTCGGTGCGGGCCTGGACCTCCTCGCGGGTGACGCCCGGCGCCACTTCCACCAGCCGCAGGCCTTCCCGCCCCGGGACCACGTCGATGACGGCCAGATCGGTGATGATGCGATGCACGCAGCGCTGGCCCGTGAGGGGTAGGTTGCACTTGCGGAGGATCTTGAACTCGCCGTCCTTGCTGGTGTGGTCCATGACCACCACCACGCGCTTGGCGGCGGCCACCAGGTCCATGGCGCCGCCCATGCCCTTGACCATCTTGCCGGGGATCATCCAGTTGGCGAGGTTGCCCTCCATGTCCACCTGCATGGCGCCGAGGATGCTGAGGTCGATCTTGCCGCCCCGGATCATGGCGAAGCTGTCGGCGCTGTTGAAGAAGCTGGCGCCCGGGGCTGTGGTCACCGTCTGCTTGCCTGCGTTGATGAGATCCGCGTCCACCTCCTCCGGCGTGGGGAAGGGGCCGATGCCCAGGAGGCCGTTCTCGCTCTGGAGGATGACCTCCATGCCCTCGGGGATGGCGTTGGCGATGAGGGTGGGGATGCCGATGCCCAGGTTGACGTAGTAGCCGTCGCGCAGTTCCTGCGCCGCGCGGCGGACGAGCTGATCACGGGACAGCGCCATTCGCACCTCGAGAAGGGCCATCAGGATAGCCTACGCGGCCCGGGCCTCAGAAGACGCGGAAGCTCTGGAAGACGCTGAAGGTCCAGCCCCAGCGGGCCGGCGAACCCGGAAACTCGTCCCGCCGCGAGGCGATGGAACCGCCGATCCGGCCGGTGGGGGTGCGCCACTGGACATCCCCCTGGGCGAACCAGGAGCCGGTCCCGGCGGGATGATCCAGGGCCGCGGTCGCCCGCACCACCCTGAGGCGCCCCTGGCCCTCCAGGGGGAGCGGCAGGCCCAGTTCCACCGTGCGCGTGACGGCGTCCCGTCCGAAGGCCGGCCCCAGGGGATCGCCGTAGGTCGAGAAGCCCGCGAGGTGGGCGGGTTGCGTGAAGGTGGGGGCGGCCGGAGGCGAGGCGGCTCCGGCGTACTCCACTCCGACCTCCCAGCCTTCCCAGACCAGGCGGAGGCCGCCGAGGTCGCGGGGGGGATCCAAGGTGATGGACCGGTCCTCCGGAGCAGCGCTTCGGCTGACGTGGAAGGAGGCGCCCTGGGCGTGGACGAGCCTGGCCAGGGCCGGGACCCGCACGCTCAGGTCGGCCAGCGTGGTGGTCCGCGCCGCCGCCGCTGGTGCGGGCTGGCCAAGCGCACCCCGGCCCCCCGTCATGGTCACGGCCCCCAGGCTCGCCTCCACCTGTGTGCCGAAGGTGGCCCGCAGGAGGCCGCCAACCAGATCCGGCCGGTGGAGATCCCATCCGCTGGTCTGGGCGGCGACCCGTGCCGCCCGATCGGGGATCCAGGCCGGAATGGGGCGATCGCGCTCCAGCTGGCCCAGGAAGACCTCCGCCCGCCACCGGCCGAAGGGCAGCGGGGCTTCCGGCGAGGCCAGGGACAGGCGCGGAAAGGGTCGCGCGGAATCCCCCAGGAGGTCGCCGCCGGACAGGCCCGATCCCCAGGCGAAGGGACCCTGCTCCAGGGCGAGGCGCCAGCCGGACTCCCACTGGTAGGCGAGCGCGGCGCGGTGGAGGACCCCGAGGGTGCGGCCCTCGCTCCGAAGCGCCAGGAGCGTGGCCGAGAACGACCAGCCTCCGGCCGCGTAGCGACCCTGGAGGCCGAGGCCCCAGCCCTGGATGCCATGGCCCATGCCTTCACCGTCCAGCAGGGGGGCGTAGGCACCAGCCGATCCGGCCCCGCCGAACCCGACCTCGAACGAGGGCAGGGCGAGGGGCGGCAGTGGGGCCTCGCCCAGTGTCCAGGCCGTCCGGGCCTGCCGGAGCGCCACTGCTCCGTCCTGGAGCATGGGGGCCTGGGCCCAGCCCGCCATGCCCGCTACGAGGCCGAGCAGTGCGGTCCGGGGGCCCCTTCCCGTCACGGTTCCAGCACGGTGATGGACACGATCTTCGCGCCCAGTTCCAGGTCGTCGAGAATCGCCATGGCGCGATCCAGATCCTCCACCTCGCCCAGGCGCGTGTACTTGCCCGTGAGGTGGGGCGTGGCATTGGTGGTGATGAAGAACTGGCTGCCGCCCGTGTCCTTCCCGGAGAGGGCCATGCCCACGCTGCCGGGGCCGTACCAGGCCAGGCTGTCCTCGCAGCGCACCGTGTACCCGGGCCCGCCATCCATGGTGTCGAAGGGCGAGCCCATCTGCACCACGAAGTCGGGTACCACCCGGGGCACGAGGCGGCCGTTGAAGTAGCCCCTGCGGGTGAGCAGCACCAGGTTGGCCACGTTCATGGGAGCCACGCCGGGATCGAGGCGGAGCGTGAAGCTGCGCTTCCCGCTCAGGGACACGCGCAGGCGCACCGGCTGGCCGTGCCCGGCCAGCCGGATGGCCTCCTTGAGGATCCTGGCGTCGGTCGCAGTGGGGTTCGGGGCTGCGGGCCAGGGCGTGGCGGGGTCCAGCTTCACCAGGGCCTGGTAGGCCTCCCAGCGGCAGGTCCAGTTGGGGTGTTGGAGCCAGGGCCGCAGGTGCGCCTTCTGGTCCTCCGGCGTCAGCTTCCAGCGGGCGTAGCTCTGGATGAGGGTCTGCTGCGCCTCGAACTGGGCATCGCTCCAGCAGCGCCGGGTCAGCTCGTCCAGGTCCGCGGGTGCCGCCGGAAGGTCCTCGATGGCGGCGGCGCGGGCGATGGGGTCAAGTCCCGCCAGGAGGCGCGATTGGAGCAGGTTGGCCTGGGCGGGATCCTGGACCCGCATGGCGGGGAGCAGCGCACCCAGCAGCAGTGGGGATGAAACGCCCAGCTGGCGCTCCTCTTCCATCAGCGCCCGGAGACGGGGCTGTGGCGATTCGAGTTTGGCCAACGCCTGGAACCCGTACCACCGCGCCAAAGGACTGCCTGAGCAGGGCCACGGCCCCCCCACCACCTCGAAGGCTTCCGCAGGTGCGGGCTTCGGAACCCCCTCCGCCAGTCGAGAGAGGACACCCACGCAGGCCTGGTCCAAGGTCCCCCTGGATGGAGAGCGCAGACCCATCCGTGCCCAGGCCGGTGATTCCGGGGAAAGCATGGTGAAGGCCTTCAGGGCCAGCTCTCGGCGGAGGGGCCAGGGGCTGCGGTTCCACGCATCCATCATGGCCAAGATGCTCCCCGGCGTGGCCGGGACGGCTTGCAGCAGATCCTTTTCCTTCCCGGCCATGACCAGCCGCAGGCGGGCCGCCTGGGCGCGGACGGGATCGACCTTGCCGGCTGTCTGGAGGGCGTCGAGGAAGGCCTGAAGAGCTGGAGAGACCTCGGCACCGTTCAGTCGCGCTGTGGCGATCTGGGCTTCCAGGTGCAGATGCTTCGGCCAGGCGGTGGCATCGGCCGGAGTGAGGCCCTCCAGGGCCGCAAGCGCCTTCGGGTTCTTGAACCGGTTCAGGAAGAACAGAGCCGTGAACCGCGCCTGGGGGGTGCGGGCGGCCTTCGCCTGGGCTTCCCAGACCTCCGCCGTGGGCTTGTCCAGTTCCGGCGGCAGCAGGGCGGGGGCGCCCGGGGCGCCGATGCGCTGGATCGTCCGGTCGAGCCGTGCCCGGTCCTCGGCCGGCAGGGCGGCTTTCCGGGTCTCGCTCCAGGCCAGGGGCTGTCGCGCCCACTCGGCCTGGATGGCGTCGCGCGTCGTGAACCGCGAGGCCTGGCCCAGGATGGGGAGGCAGGCCAGGAACAGGGTGGACGCCCGGCGGCTCATCACGAAGCCAGGTCCCGCAGGGGGCGGATGGTGTCCGTGTCGAGGTCCAACACCGGCAGATGGGCGATGGCGGCCAGGCGGGCCGGGCCGCTCAAGCGGTTCATCCGGCCCTGCTCGTCGCGCGATTCGCGGAAGCGGCTGTCGGCGAAGCCGTCTTCCGGTGTGAGGATCGTGAAGGGGGAGGCCAGGTCCTTGCGGACGAAGTAGGCGTTGTTGCCGGCGCTGTTGCAGCCCACGAAGGCGTAGCCCTTCGTTTCCGCCAGGCGGCAGAGGGCACGGAGGGACGCGCCGAAGTAGAGCCAGGAATGGTGCGCAGCCTGCCGGGTGAAGTCCGGGGCGTAGGGGATGGTGATGGCCCGGTCGGATCCGAAGACCGCGTTGTACTCGATGACCACGACCTGGGGATCCACGCAGGTGATCGCCTTCCACACCCAGTAGTCGTTGCCGTCGATATCGACGCTCAGGAGTCCGATCTCCCCGGAAAAGCCCGCGCCGTGGAGCAGTTCGTTGATGTTCTCGGCGGTGATGAAGGCGCTCCGGATGGCCAGGTCATGCAGCATCGGCAGGCCCTGGGCCGACACCACGGTGTCGAGGTCGGGGCGGCCGTCGAGGATGAGACCCCGCCAGTCGTCATGGACCAGGAGGAACCGGGTGTTGGCTTCCGTGTAGTCCTCGACGCCGAATTCCACGAAGCTGCGCACCGCGGGAATCCGGCTGAAGAGGTACTGGATGATCCCGTCATCACCGAACTGCGAATGGACGCGGAACTCCGCCTCCCGCAGCGGGGAGTGGTCCGGAAGACCGGCCACCCGCCGGCATTCGATCCGGCCGAGGAGTTCGGTGGTGGCGGCCATCTGGCGCCGCAGGGCCACCACTTCCGCCTTGATGAATTCGATCCGGCGGCCGGTCCGGCTGGATCCGAGACGTCGCAGGTTGCGCAGGAGGCCCTGGAGCATGGCTCGCCTGGGCTCAGCGGTAGCCGGCGCGGGGCGCTTCGGCGTGCCCGGCGTCGCGCAGCACCAGCTCCTTCTGGGCCAGCCGGAGGTCTGAATCCACCATCATGGCGGCCAGGGCCCGGATGTCCGTCTTCGGCTCCCAGCCGAGGATGCGGCGGCCCTTGCTGGCATCGCCCTCCAGGTGGTCCACCTCGGCAGGCCGGAAGTAGCGGGGGTCGATCTCCACGTGCTTCTGCCAGTCCAGGTCCAGGCGGCCGAAGGTCAGGCCCAGGAAGTCGCGGATGGTGATGCTCTCGCCGGTCGCCACCGCGTAGTCATCCGGCGTGTCCTGCTGCAGCATGCGCCACATGGCCTCCACGTAGTCGCCCGCGAAGCCCCAGTCCCGCCGGGCGTCCAGGTTGCCCAGGAACAGTTTGTCCTGGAGGCCCAGCTTGATCCGCGTGGCGGCCCGGGTGATCTTCCGGGTCACGAAGGTCTCCCCGCGGCGCGGGCTCTCGTGGTTGAAGAGGATGCCGTTGCAGGCGAAGAGGCCGTAGCTCTCCCGGTGGTTGATCACCTGGTAGTGCGCGTAGACCTTGGCGCAGGCGTAGGGGCTGCGCGGCTCGAAGCGGGTGCCCTCATGCTGCCGGGGCTTGGCGCTGCCGAACATCTCGGAGCTGCCGGCCTGGTAGAAGCGGATCTGCTTCTTGGTGTGCTTCATGTAGCTGCGGATGGCCTCCAGCAGCCGGATGACGCCCACGCCCACGACGTCCACGGTGTATTCCGGCTGGTCGAAGCTCACGCGCACATGGCTCTGGGCGCCCAGGTTGTAGACCTCGTCGGGCTGGACTTCGTCCAACAGGTTCCGCAGGGCCCCGGCGTCGGACAGGTCGCCGTAGTGAAGGAAGAACGAGGGATCCGGCGTCTCGCCCACGTGCAGGTGATCGATGCGGTCCGTGTTGAACAGGCTGGCCCGCCGCACCACGCCATGCACCTGGTAGCCCTTCGACAGGAGCAGCTCGGCCAGATAGCTGCCGTCCTGCCCGGTCACGCCCGTAATGAGTGCGGTTTTCTGCATGGGACCCTCGGATCAGGTGGGAAACCACCACTTTAACCCGTGGACGAACCCAGAGGAAGGACAGGTCCTCGCGCGGCCTCAGCACGGGGCGGCAATGGCCCTGGCGGTGTCCTCGAGCGTGAAGCGGGGGGACCAGCCGGTGGCCGCCATCAGACGGGACGGATCCCCGACCAGGGTCTCCACGCCGGGATTTGCGAACAGGATGGACCGGTCGAGGCCGTGGGCCTGGACCAGGGCGCGGACCAGGTCGGAGACGCGGGTGGGGCGGCCGGAGCAGAGGTTCCAGACGGACCCGCTCGGGGCGTCGAGATCCAGCAGATGGCGATAGGCCTCCACCGCGTCCCGCCAGTCGAGGAAATCCCGGATGTCATCGCGGCCCTGCATCCGGAGCGGGTTCTCGCCACTCTGGATGCGCTCCAGGAGATCGGGCACGAGCAGCCCTGCGGCCATGCCGGGGCCGATCAGGTTGAAGGGGCGGACGATGACGACATTCAGGGAGGTGCGCAGGCTCAGCGCCCAGACTTCTCCCAGGTGCTTGGACAGGGCGTAGGGATGGGTGGATCCGAGCGGGTCCGTCTCTTTCAGCGGCTGGGGGGCCGGAGCGTAGACGAAGGCGCTGGAGGCGAAGATGGCCTTGCAGCCGGGGGCCTTGACCGCCAGATGATCGAAGACCCTCGCCGTCATCCGCAGGTTGGCCATGACCAGGTCCTGGGTCCAGGTCATGCCGGGCACGGAATAGGCGGCGAGGTGGATGGCGGCGTCCCAGGGCCGGCCGTCTGGGGCCGGCAATGCTCCGTTCCCGAGGAGATCCACCGACCGGCAGGACAGCCCTGGAGCGCCGGCCTGGGGGGTCCGGTCCCAGATCTCGACCTCATGGGCCGCCTCCAGAAGCCGGGCTGCCAGTGCCCTCCCGACAAAACCGGAGCCACCCACCACAAGGACTTTCATGCATTCCGCTCCATGGATCCGAAGGTGCGCTGTGGGGCTGACATGACTCTGGGATGGGCCCCACATGGCGAGGCGTGGCGAAATGCTACCATCTAGCCCTCTGGAACACGGGTGTGGAAGCGGTTCATCAAGGAGGCCTGATGCGGCTTGGCGTGTTCCATCCCGCTTTCGAGACGGTGGGCGGTGCGGAGCTGCTGGTGGCGGCCCAGGCACGGTACTACCTCGATCAGGGGGCGGCCCCCGAGATCGTGACCTTGGGGTTCGATGAGGCGCGCTGGGGGTCCCGGCTGGCCGGTATTCCCGTCCACACCGTGCAGAAGCGCCAATGGAACGACGTCTTCTATGGCTGGAACCGCCTGGCCAAGCTGGGCCGGCGGGGCATGCGGGCCGCCCGGGTCCTGGAGGCCTACGACCTGGTGATCGCGCATAACTTCCCGGCCAGCGCGATGCTGGGGGCCGCTCCCATCAAGGCCCGCAAGATCTGGCAGTGCAACGAGCCCCCCCGGGGCATCCACCGGCGGGAAGCCAATCCCGTCCTGACGGCGAGGGTCCTGGCCACGGGCGGGGGAGGCCCGGAGGAGGCGACGCTGGCCTTCGCCCGGAACCTCGAGCAGCACGATCGGGGGATGGCCGGGAACACCAGTGTCCGGGCCCGCCACACCTACGATCTGGAGGTCACACGGGGCCTGGATCTCATCTACGCCATCAGCGAGTTCAGCCGGGACAACGCGCGGCGCATCTATGGCCGGTGCCGGGAGGAAGTGATCTATCCCATCGTCCGGTTTCCCGAGGGCGGCCGGACCCGCGCAGGCCTGGAGCGCTCCGTGCGCCGGGTGCTGGTCCACTCCCGCCTGGAGGCGTTGAAGAACATCGATACCGTCATCCGCGGCTTCTCCCTCTTCCAGGCCGCCAGTCCGGTCCCCTGCGAGCTCCATGTGGTCGGGACGGGCCCCCTCGCAGAACGGCTGCAGCAGCTGGCGGCGGGTTCCTGCCGGGCCGGCTCGGTCCGGTTCCACGGCTACCTCTCCGACCAGGACCTCCGCCAGGTGTACGAGGCCTGCGACGTCCTGGCCCTGCTGACGCTGGACGAGCCCTTCGGCATGGTCTTTCCGGAGGCCGCCGCCAAAGGCCTGCTGCTCGTGGGGCCCGACCATGGGGGTCCTCTGGAGATCCTGGATGGGGGACGGCTCGGCTGGGTCGTGGACGCCTTCTCCCCGGAGGCGCTGGCCGGGGCGCTGGAGCAGGTGTGGAGCCTCGACGATGCCGAAGTGGATCGCCGCCGGGAGGCCGCCGACCGCGCCTGCCGGGCCCGGTACGGCCTCGAGGCCGTGGGGCCCCAGCTCATGGCGCTTTTATCGGAAGCCTGACCCCGGGCCCCTGAACTAGACTGGGGGATGCTCTTCGATTCCCCCTCCTCCTTCGGCCGCGCCTTCCGCATCGTCACGTTCGGCGAGAGCCACGGGACCGCCGTGGGCGTGGTGATGGACGGGGTGAGGCCGGGGCTTCCCTTCGACCTGGAGGCCATCCAGAAGGAACTGGATCGCCGGCGCCCCGGCCAGTCGGACCTGGTGACGCCGCGGAACGAAGGGGACCGGGTGCAGGTGCTCAGCGGCGTCTTCGAGGGCCGGACCACCGGCCATCCCATCGCGCTGGCGGTGTTCAACGAGAACCAGCGGAGCGGCGACTACAAGGCCATCTCGGACCTGTTCCGGCCCGGCCATGCGGACCTCACCTACGATCGCAAATACGGCATCCGCGACCCGCGTGGCGGTGGACGCAGCAGCGGCCGGGAGACCGTGGCGCGGGTGGCGGCCGGCGCCTGGGCGAAGCAGCAGCTGGCCGCGCTGGGCGTTACGGTGCGCGGCTTCAACCGCGAGATCGCGGGTCTCGCCGGGACCGCGGTGGATTGGGCCTTCGTGGAAACCAACCCGCTGCGGGTGGCGGATCCCGAGGCGTTCCCGGCCCAGCGCGCAGCGGTGGAATCCGCCCTTGCCGACGGCGACAGCGTGGGCGGCGTCTGCGAGGTCTGGATCGAGGGGCTGCCCGTGGGGCTGGGGGATCCCGCCTTCGGGAAGCTGGACGGTCTGTTGGCCCTGGCCTGCATGTCCATCGGGGCGGTGAAGGGCGTGGAGCTGGGGGCGGGCTTCGCCAGCGCCCGCTGCCGCGGCAGCGAGAACAACGATCCGCTGGGACCCGAGGGACCCCTGAAGAACGACGCGGGCGGAACGCTGGGAGGCATCAGCACGGGCGCCCCGGTGGTGGTGCGCCTGGCGGTGAAGCCCACCAGCTCGATTTCCAAGACCCAGAAGACCATCGATCGTGAGGGGCACGCGGCTGACATCTCCACCCGGGGGCGCCACGATCCCTGCATCGCCCCGCGCATCGTGCCGGTCGCGGAAGCCATGTGCGCCCTGGTGATCTACGATGCCTGGCTCACGCAGCAGGACCTCCGCGAGGGGAGCGTGGCTCCGGTGGCGGAATGGGACTGGGAAGCCATCGAGGGCCTGTTCCCGGAATGAACGAATGTGATGACGGCCACATGCGCGGCCCCATGACGAACCGATGACCTTGCCTTCATCAGGCCAATCGACAATCGGATCCGATATGGAACCCGTCCTCCTCAGTTTCCACGCCCCTGTCCACGACCTGGACCAGGTGGCCCAGCATGTGGTGCGGGATGGCGTGCCCGCTCGTCTTCGCGAGTGGCAGCGCGCTACCGGCGCCCGCGAGCTCGTCTACCTGGCCACCTGCCAGCGGGTGCTCTGGATGATCTGGGGCGGCGACCCCGGCGCCCTCGACCCCGGCCCCGGCGTCCGCCGCTACGAAGGAGAAGAGGCCTGGGTGCACATGCTGGCCATGTCGGCCGGGTTGGAGTCCGCCAACCTGGGCGATCGTGAGATTCCCGGGCAGATGAAGGACGCTCTGGAAGCGGCCCGTCAGGTGGGCGTGGCCGGTGACGAGGCCCAGGCCGTCTTCGAGGATGTGATCCGGGAGGGGCAGCGACTCCGTTCGCGCTTGGGGCTGGCCGACGGCAACGTCAGCGTCGCCACCGTCGCCCTCAAGCACCTTTGCGAGGGACTGCCGGAGGGCTCGGCCATCGCCTTGGTGGGGGTGGGCCCCATGACCCAGTATCTGGCCGAGCGCCTGCCGGAGCGGGGCTTCAAGGTCTCCGTCGCCAACCGGACGAAGAGCAAGGCCCATGACCTGGCGGATCCCCTGGGCCTCGCGGTGGTGGACCTGCCCCGGCTCCAGCGCGACCCGGAGGGCTTCCAGGCCATCGTGAGCGCCACCGCCGCCCCGGAACCGATCTTCACTCTGGACGCCTGGCAGACCCTCAAGCGCCCGATCCTGCGCATCCTCGACCTGGCCCTGCCGCCGGACTCGGAGCCCGGGCTGGAGCAGCTGCCCTGGGTCCACCGGGTGGACCTGTCGGCCTTCCTCGCCCAGACCGCCACGGCGCGGGCTCAGCGGGCCGAGGCGGCCACGAAGGCCGAAGCCTTCCTCGTGGGCGCGGCAGGCCGCCTGCGCCACCGGGCCCACGCCCGGGGACACAAGCGCCACCTGGCCAGCGCGCAGGAGCGCCTGGACTCGGCCTGGGGTGCCCTGGAGGCCGAGGTGAAGGCTCTGGAGGATTCCATGCAGGGGCTGGACGAGGCCCAGCGCGAGGCCCTCAAAGAGATCCTGACCCGGGGGCGGACCCTGGCCTTCCGGGCCCTGATCCAGACCCAGCCCAAACCGGACCCGAACGGAGAGGCAGCCCAGCCATGAAGCACGTCACCGTCGCCACCCGCGGATCCGCCCTGGCCGTGGGCCAGGCCGAACCTCTCGTGAGGTTCCTCGAATCGAAGGGCTATGAAGTGTCCTGGCGGAAGTTTTCGACGTCCGGCGACCAGTGGCTCCAGGGGCCCCTGGACAAGCAGGTGGGCGGAGGCTTCTTCACCAAGGAACTGGAGGACGCCATGGCCGCCGGCGCGGCCGACCTCCTCATCCACAGCCTGAAGGACGTCTCCCTGGAACGGCCTGCGGGCATCATCTCCGCGTGCATCCCGAAGCGCGAGGATCCGTCCGACTGGCTGGTGATGCGCCCCGACGCACCTGAGAACCTCACCATCGGCACCAGCGCCGTGCGGCGGGAGCGCGTGCTGAGCCAGCTCTTCCCCAAGGCCCGCTTCACCTGGATCCGCGGCAATGTGCAGACCCGCCTCCAACGTGTGCGCGACGGCGTCCTGCGCGATGAACCCATCCACGCCACGCTGCTGGCCGCCGCGGGCCTGAAGCGCCTGGGTCTGGATCTGTCCGGCCTCACCGTGCGGCCCCTGACGCCCGACGAGCTGCCTTCGGCGCCGGGGCAGGGGGCCCTTCTGGCCGAGGCCCGGGCGGACCGGCCTGATCTCATCGAGGCCCTCGCCGAACTCCACGACGCCATGACCGCCCGCTGCGTCGCCCTCGAGCGGAAGGTACTCGCGGGCATCGGCGGCGGCTGCCAGCAGCCCCTGGGCGCCCTGGCCACGCCGCAGGCGGATGGGACCTTGCTGCTGCGCGCCGCCTACGCCCCGGAAGGTGAACTCCGCCGGGCCGAGGCCCGGGGCACCGAGGATGCGGTCCTCCTGAAGACGGTCCTCCAGGGTATCGGCCTGTCATGAGTGCTGCGGCCGTCCTCCCCCGCCTGGCCCTGGCCCGCCCCGCCCAGCACCCGCTGGCGGACACGGTGCGCAAGGCCGGCTGGGAGCCTGTGCCGTACGCCTTCACCAGCCTGAAGGTCTGCGCAGGGCCGCCGCCGATCCCCTTCACGGAGGCCCAGGCGCTCCTGGTGCTGAGCCCTTCGGGGGCCCAGGTGGCCGCGCCTCGCCTGCCTGCGGGGATGCTCTGCCTGGTGCAGGGCGCCGGCACGGCGGACGCCCTCGGGCGGGAGGACCTGGAGATCCGGCTGCCGCTCGAAGCCCGGGCCGAGGCCCTCTGGGAGCTGCTGCGAACCACCTTCCCCGACGGCGGAGACTTCATCCTGGCCCGCGGCGAGCGGAGCCGGGAATACCTCGAGGTGGCGACGCGCGGAACCGCCTGGCGAATCCATCCCTGGGTCACCCACCGCGAGGTGGCCCGGGACCCGTTCCCGCCCCTGCCGGAGGTGGAGGCGGTGCTGGCCCTCAGCCCGCTGCAGGCGGAGATCCTGGCCCCCATCGCCCGCGGCGTGCAGCGTTTCGCCTGGGGGGAGGCCACCGCCGAGGCCTTCGCCCAAGCCGGAGCCCCCGCCCACGATCGCTGTGAACCCAAGCCCGGCCTGCTCTGGGCCATGCTCGCGCAACATCTGAACAAGGAGGAGTCCCCATGCTGAACCGCTCCCGCCGCCTCCGCACCAGCGCCGCCATGCGCAACCTGGTCGCCGAGACCGATCTCCGGCCGCGCCACCTCATCCAGCCCCACTTCGTGATGCCCCAGGCGGGCAGCACCGAGATCGCCAGCATGCCCGGCATCGTCAATGCCGGCGTGGAGGAGACGCTGCGGCAGGTGGAGAAGGACCTGAAGAATGGGCTCTCCAGCGTGCTGCTCTTCGGCGTGCCGGACGATGCCTCCAAGACCCCTGACGCCCGCTATGCCTGCGATTACAACGGCGTGGTGCCTGTGGCCGTGAAGGCGCTGAAGCAGGCCTTCGGCACGGACCTCATCGTCATGACCGACGTCTGCCTCTGCGGCTGCACCAGCCACGGCCACTGCGGCCTGGTGGACGAGAACGGCGTGGTGCAGAACGACGAGACCCTGCCCATCCTGGCGGAGATGGCCCTCCGCCACGCCGAGGCGGGCGCGGACGTGGCCTCCCCCAGCGACATGATGGACGGCCGCGTGGCAGCCATCCGCGAGCTCCTGGACCAGAACGGCTTCACGCAGACCAGCATCCTCAGTTACGCCATCAAGCACTCCGGCGCCTACTACGGACCCTTCCGGGAGGCCGCCCACAGCAGCCCGAAGTTCGGCGACCGCAAGACCTACCAGATGGATCCCCGCAACGCCCGCGAGGGGCTGCGGGACGCGCTGCTCGACATCGACGAGGGCGCGGACATGCTCATGGTCAAGCCCGCCCTGCCGAACCTGGACCTCATCTGGCGCCTGCGCCAGGCCACCCTGGCGCCCATCTGCGCCTACCACGTGTCCAGCGAGTTCAGCAGCGTGAAGGCCGCCGACCGCCTGGGCTGGGTGAACGGCGACCAGCTGATGTACGAGCACCTCATCGCCATCCGGCGCGCCGGCGCCGACATGATCGTCACCTACGCCGGCCGCGAGGCGGTCGAGAAAGGCTGGATCTCGTGAGCAACGACACCCTGTTTGCCGAAGCCCTGACCCACTTCCCCGGTGGCGTCTCCAGCCCCGTGCGGGCGTTCCGGGCTGTGGGCGGCACGCCCAAGTTCTTCAAGAAGGCCAGCGGCGCCTGGTTCGAGGACGAGGACGGCCAGCGCTTCCTCGACCTCTGCATGTCCTGGGGCCCGCTGATCCTGGGGCACGCCCACCCGGACATCCTGGCGGCCGTGACCGAGTCCATGCAGGAGGGCCTGACCTTCGGCGCCCCGAGCCGCCGCGAACTGGCCCTGGCCCGCAAGATCAAGGCGATGGTGCCCTTCGTGGAGAAGATGCGCTTCGTGTCCTCGGGCACGGAAGCCGTCATGTCCGCGCTGCGCGCCGCCCGCGGCTTCACGGGCCGGGATCGCATCCTGAAGTTCGAGGGCTGCTACCACGGGCACAGCGACGGCCTGCTGGTGAAGGCGGGATCGGGCCTCATCACCTTCGGCGCCCCCACCAGCGCGGGCGTGCCCAAGGGCATCGCCGAGCTGACCTCCGTGGTCACGCTCGATGACCTGGAGACCCTGGAGCGCACCTTCGCCGAGATCGGGAATGAGCTCGCCGCGGCCATCATCGAGCCCATCCCCGCCAACAACGGCCTGCTGCTCCAGCGCCCCGAGTTCCTCAAGCGCCTGCGGGAGCTCTGCACGAAGCACGGTGTGGTCCTCATCTTCGACGAGGTCATCAGCGGCTTCCGCGTGGCCCCCGGCGGCGCGGCGGAGCGCCTGGGCATCACCCCCGATCTGGCCACCTACGGCAAGATCATCGGCGGCGGCATGCCCGTGGGCCTCTACGGCGGCCGCAAGGACATCATGGGCGTCGTGGCGCCTGACGGCCCGGTCTACCAGGCGGGCACCCTGTCGGGCAACCCAGTGGCCATGGCCGCGGGCCTTGCCACCATGGAGAAGCTGACCCCGGCCTTCTACGCGAACCTGGAAGCCAACGCCACTAAGTGGGCCGAGGCCTTCGAGGCCATCCCCGGCCTCCACTGCCCCCGCTACGGCAGCCTGCTCTGGCCCCTGTTCCAGGACGGCGTCCGTCGCAGCGATGCGGTGAAGGGCGAGGCCATCAGCAGCTTCAACCGCCTGCACAAGGCCCTCCTGGGCCAGGGCGTCTATCTGCCGCCCAGCGGCTACGAAGTGGCCTTCCTCGGCGCCGCCCACGGCGAGCCCGAGCTGGCCCACTTCAAGCAGGCCGTGGCCGCCGTGGCCAAGGACTTCGCCTGATTTCCCCCGGGATGCGGCGATTCTGTGCCTGCATCCCGCCTGTTTCTGTGATGACATGTTTCCGGTGATGGAATGACCCAGCCCCTCCTCCGAGTCCTGAACGGCGAAGCCCTCGACAAGCCCCCGGTGTGGTTCATGCGCCAGGCCGGGCGCTTCCTGCCCGAGTACCGCGCCGTGCGGGCCAAGGCCACCTTCGAGCAGCTGCTCAACGACTCGGATCTGGCCGCGGAGGTGACGCTGCAGCCCATCCGCCGCTTCCCCCAGATCGATGGCGCCATCATCTTCAGCGACATCCTGGTGATCCTCGACGCCCTGGGCTGCGAGGTGACGATCCCCGAAGGCGGGCCGCGCATCGGCAAGACGCTGGACCAGATCGACCTCGACCGTCCCCTGGACGAGAAGGTCTTCGAGCCCGTCTGCGAGGCCATCCGCAAGGTAAGGAAGGAGCTGCCGGCCAAGGTGACCATGCTGGGTTTCGCCGGCGCCCCCTGGACCCTGCTGGCCTACGGCATCGAGGGGAAGGGCAGCAAGTCCTGGGCGAAAGCCAAGGCCTTCATCCACCAGGAGCCGGTGCTGGCCCGGAAGTGGATGGACAAGCTGGCGGATGCCGCCGCCCGCCTGCTGAACCTGCACATCGAGGCCGGCGCCCAGGGCGTGCAGCTCTTCGATACCTGGGCCGGCGAACTGGATGCGGACGACTACGCGACCTTCGCACTGCCTTCCGTGGAGCGCACCCTGTCCCAGGTGACGGCCGCCCCGACGCTCTTCTTCGCCCGCACCGGCTACCTGCCGGATTCCCTGAATCAGCTGTCCTGCAACGGCCTCGCCGTGCCCTGGCAGGTGCCCATCGCCGAAGCCCGGCGCCGCTTCCCCAAGATGGTGCTCCAGGGCAACCTCGACCCCATCGCGCTGCTGGCCGGGGCGGACACGGCCAAGCGAAAGGCCCGGGCCATCGTGGACGCCATGAAGGGCCACCCGCACATCTTCAACCTCGGCCACGGGCTCACGCCCGAGACCGATCCCGCCGTGGTGGCCGCCGTCCTTGACGAGGTGAAGGCATGAACCAGCTCGCCGATCTCATCCGCCGCTACGACCGGCCCGGGCCGCGCTACACCGGCTATCCCATGCCGCCGGTCTGGTCCGACGACTTCCCGGAGCCCGAGGTCCTCTCCGCCCTGGAGCGTGCCAATGCCCGCCAGGATGAGGCGCTGTCGCTCTACCTGCACATCCCGTTCTGCCCCCGGCGGTGCGCCTACTGTGGCTGCAACGTGGTCGTGAGTCCCCAGTACGATCCCGTGGAGGCCTACCTGGCCGCGGTGACCAAGGAACTGGACCTGGTCTGTTCCCGCCTCAAGGATCGCCGCAAGGCGCTCCAGCTGCACTGGGGCGGCGGCACGCCCACCTACCTGAAGGCGGCGGATCTCAAGCGCACCTTCAACCTGTTCAAGGAGCGCTTCGAGTTCCAGCCCGGCGCCGAGATCGCCATCGAGGTGGATCCCACCTTCCTGGAGCCGGACCAGCTGCCTGCGCTCCGCGAGCTGGGCTTCAACCGCGTGTCCTTCGGGGTGCAGGATCTGGATGAGAACGTGCAGGCCCTCATCACCCGCGGCCAGACCTGGGACCACACCCTCACGGCCATGAAGCAGTGCCGGGACCTGGGCTTCGAAGGCGTGAACCTGGACCTGGTCTACGGCCTGCCGGGCCAGACCATGGACACCTTCAAGCGCACGCTGGAATCCACTCTGGAGCTGTCCCCGGACCGCATGGCCATCTACGGCTTCGCCTACCTGCCCAGCATCATGCCCTTCCAGCGGAGCATCCCCGCCGAGACGCTGCCCACGCCCGAACTGCGTCTGGACCTGCTGCTGCTGGCCTCGGACATCCTGGAGAAGGCGGGCTACGTGGCCATCGGCATGGACCACTTCGCCCATCCCGACGACCCCATGGCCAAGGCCGTGCTGGAAGGCAAGCTCATCCGCAACTTCATGGGCTACGCCGTGAAGGCGGGCACGGACCTGGTGGGCTTCGGTCCCAGCGCGATCTCGAACGTGGCGGGCGTGTATGCCCAGAACGAGAAGATCCTCGCCAAGTGGGAGCGGAGCATCACCGACGGCCACTTGGCGGTCCACAAGGGACATCGTCTTTCCGAGGACGACGAGCTGCGGCGCTGGGTGATCCACCACCTCATGGGCCACTTCGAGCTGAAGTGGGACGACCTGAAGCAGCGGTTCGGGGTGGACGGCCCCGTCCTGTTCGCCGATGCCGTCGCCCAGCTCCAGGAGGAGGTACCTCAGGGCACGGTGGAGATCCGCCCCGAGGGCATCTTCATCACGGACCTGGGCCGGCGCTTCGTCCGCAACCTGGTGCAGCCCTTTGATGCCTATCTGGCCAAGCTCAGCGCCAAGACTCCTTTTTCCAGGACGGTGTGACGCCCGGCATTGAATAGCTGACCGCAAGGCCTACATTGAGGGCTGTGGAGACCCGCCCGCCCGGGCCTTGGCTCCCGGCCGAAGGCCCTTCCGGTGGTCTTCGCGAACCTGCCTGGCCTGTCCAGGCGATGTCGCGGAGGATTCCATGTACCGGACTCTGTTCCTGCTGCTCCCGGCCCTGACGCTCCAGGCCCAGGATTCGGCCATTCCGAACTCCGTGGAGGTGCGTTCCGGAGTCTTCGTCCTGCGGGGCGCGCCGAACCAGGCGACCTGCGATGCCATGAAGAAGGAGCACATCACCCACGTCATCGACCTCCGCCGGGACGAGGAGCCCAACCTCGACTGCGAGTCCGAGTCCTCCCGCCTGCAGGAGCTGGGGATCCACTATCAGCGCTATGCCATCAGCAAGACGCCTCCGGCCGCCGATTTCGATTTCCTGAGGGCCATGCTGCGCGACCTGCCGAAGGGCTCGAAGGTGGTTGTCCACTGCAACAATGGCAACCGCGCCGCTGCCGCCATCTGCCCCTGGCTGGTGCTCGACCGGGGCATGCCGGTGGCCGAGGCCATGCGGATCGCGGCGGAGGCCGGGCTGAAGCTGCCTGAAACGCAGGAAGCGGTGCGGCGCTACCTGGCCAAGATGGGCCGCACCTGAGGTCGGCTCAGGCTTTGGGCTCCTGGTACATCCCCTCGATCTGGGCCGAGTACATCTGGTTGATCACCCGGCGCTTCACCTTCAGTGAGGGGGTGAGTTGCCCGCCTTCCAGGGTCATCTCCTGGTCGAGGAGAACCATCTTCTTGATGCGCTCGTAGTTCGACAGGCGTTCGTTGACGCGCTCGACGCGGCTGCCGATCTTGGCGAACACCAGAGGATTCTGGATGAGTTCGGCGTGCGTCTTGAACGCGATCTTCTTGTACCCGGCCCAGCGCACCAGGCTGTCGAAGTTCGGCACGATGAGGGCGCTGATGAAGTTGCGCTTGTCGCCGATGAGCACGGCCTGGGAGATGTACTTGTCCACCTTGAGCAGGTTCTCGATGGGCTGCGGGGCGACCTTCTTGCCGCCGCTGGTGACGATGAGCTCCTTCTTCCGGTCCGTGATGTAGAGGCGCCCCTGGTCATCCAGGTGCCCGATGTCGCCGGTGTGGAAGTAGCCATCCTCGTCGATGGCCTCCCGGGTGGCCTTCTCGTTGTTCCAGTAGCCCAGCATGATGTTCGGCCCCTGGCAGAGGATCTCGCCGTCCTCCGCGATCTTCACGAAGGGGCGACCGTTCCAGTCCGTGTAGAGAGGGCGTCCCACACAACCCGGAATCACCTCGCCGAAGCGGCTCACGGTGATGATCGGGCTGGTCTCCGTCAGACCGTAGCCCTCGAGGATGGGGATCCCGAGGATCCAGAAGAACTCCATGATCCTTCCGCCCAGGGGGGCCCCGCCGCTGACGGCGATCTTCATCCGGCCGCCGGTCTTCTGGCGGATCTTCTCGAAGACGACCGCCTTGGCGGTGCGGTACCACAGGCCCTTCCAGGAAGGGGGCTCCTGGCCCTTCAGCAGGTAGGGCACGGCCTGGCGGCCGGCCAGCATGGCCCAATGGAAGATCAGCCGCTTGATGAGGCTGCCCGCGGACACCGTGTCGTAGATCTTCGCGTAGATCTTCTCGTAGATGCGGGGCACCGACGCCATGAGCGTGGGGCGGACCTCCAGCATGTCGGCGGCCACGGTGGCGACGCTCTCGGCGTAATAGATCGAGGCGCCGGCATGGAACCAGAGGAAATGGCCGGCCATGCGCTCGAAGATGTGGGTGAGGGGCAGGAAGCTCAGGGCCCGCTCGTTGTCCGTGATGTTGGATACCGTGGCCCGGCCCGCGAGGACATTGGACACCAGGTTGCCATGCGTGAGGATGGCGCCCTTGGGATCGCCGGTGGTGCCCGAGGTGTAGATGAGGGTGAGGACGTCCGAGGCCTTCCGCTGCTCGCCCCAGACGCGGACCTCGGGCCGGCGGGCCTCCATGGCCTCCCCTTCACGCTGGAGATCCGCCCACAGCATCAGGTTCCGGCCCGTGTCCGCGGGGAGTTCCCCGTCGATGAGCACGGCGGCTTCGAGATCAGGCAGTTCCGCCCAGTGGGCGAGCACCTTGTCGAGCTGTTCGCAGGTCGAGCAGAGCACCCACCGGGACTGGCTGTCCCGGAGGATGAAGGCCGCCTGCTCGCTGTTCAGCGTGGCGTAGATGGTGACGTCCGGAACGCCCTGGATGGCGCAGGCAAAATCGGCGATGGCCCACTCGGGGCGGTTCTCGGACATGAAGGCCACGTGATCCCCGGCCTTGATCCCACGCGCGGCCATGGCCAGCGCGAGCCGCTCCACCATGGCCACCAGTTCCGCATGGGAGATGGGCACGTAGACGCCATTGCGCTTCGACGCCAGGGCATCCGGAAGGTTCCTTTCCGCTGCCGCATAGAAAAGCTGGGCAATGGTCTCGATGGGCTGCGCCACAATGACTCCGGATGCTTTTGGATGTGAGGTCATGGTAACAGGGAACACGGCAGCCCCGCTGGGGGAGGGCATCCAGGCCTTCCATCTGGAGCAGCGCGCCCGCGGGGTGTCTCCGCACACGGCTCGGGCGCAGAAGGGTGACCTGGACAAGCTCCTGGACCATGCCGTCCGCGGCCAGTGGGACCACTGGGAAGTCAGTCCCCGCACCGTGCGCGGGTTCGCGCTGGAACTGGGCGACCGGGGCCTCGACCCGGCCAGTCAGGCGCGCATCCTCTCCACGGTCCGCGCCTTCTTCCACTGGCTGTGGGAGACCCGACGCATCGCCAAGAATCCCGCGTCGGGGTTGCGGAACCCCAAGCAGCCCAAGCGCCTCCCCGCGTTCCTCACCGAGGGCGAGAGCCGGGCCCTGCTGGATCTGCCTGCGGCCGTGGACTTCCCCACCGCACGCCTGGCCTGCCTGCTGGAGCTGCTCTATGCCTCAGGCCTGCGCGTCTCAGAGCTGGTGGGCCTGGACCTCCAGGATCTGCTGGCGGAGCAGCGCACCCTGCGGGTGCTGGGCAAGGGCCGCAAGGAGCGGCTGGTGCCCTACCATGCGCAGGCGGCGGAGATCCTGGAGGCCTACCTCAGGTACAGGTCTGCCTTTCTCGCCCAGAAGGAACTGCCACCCAGTCCGGCGGTCTTCCTCAACCAGCGGGGCGGCCGCCTCACGCCCACCAGCGTGCGCGCCCTCCTGCGATCGGCGCTGGAGGCGGCCGCGGTTCGGTCCCGCGTGAGCCCCCACGCCCTGCGCCACAGCTTCGCCACCCATCTGCTGAACCGGGGGATGGACCTGCGGGCCATCCAGGAGCTGCTGGGGCACGCGAGCCTGAGCACCACGCAGCGCTACACTCATCTGGGCCTGGAGGAACTGGCCCGGACCTACGAAAAAGCCCACCCCCGGGCGAAAGGCTAGGAGCACCCCCATGGATTTCGTCATCCCCGTCCCCTCGGCCCCGGTCCTGCCGGTCGCGGATTCCGCCGCCCTCTTCCCGGTGCGCCGGATCTACTGCGTCGGAAGGAACTATGCGGATCATGCCCGGGAGATGGGCGGGAATCCGGACCGCGAGCCCCCGTTCTTCTTCGGCAAGCCGTCGGATACGGTGGTGCCCCGCGGCGGCGACATCGCCTACCCGCCCCTCACCTCGAACCTGCACCATGAGGTGGAGCTGGTGGTGGCCCTGGGCGGCGGCGGGCGCGACATCGCCCCGGAAAAGGCCCTGGCCTGCGTTTACGGCTACGCCGTGGGCATCGACCTCACCCGCCGCGATCTCCAGGCCAAGTTCAAGGACAAGGGCCAGCCCTGGGAGATGGCCAAGGGTTTCGACCAGTCGGCGCCGGTGTCGGCGGTGATGCCGGCTGCGCGATGCGGGCATCCGGCCGCCGGCGCCATCTGGCTGTCGGTGGACGGGGTCGATCGCCAGCGCGGGGACCTGGCCCAGATGACCTGGAATGTGCCCGAGGTGATCGCCCACCTGTCGGCCTTCGTCGCGCTGGCGCCCGGCGACCTCATCTTCACCGGCACGCCCTCGGGCGTGGGGGCCCTGGTCCGCGGGAACAAGGTCCGCTGCGGCATTCAGGACATCGGCGAGCTGGAGATCGTCCTGGTCTGATCCGGCGCCTGCTCAGGGGGCCGGGCGCACCTTCACATGGGCGCCCTCGGACAGCCCCCAGGCCTGCATGACTTCCCGGGGGATGGCGACATGCTTCTCCGGGAGTCCGGCCAGGAACTCCACCCGCTCCACGGCCGGTCCCTTGGGCCAGATCACCCGGAGGTTGACGACGCCGTGGCGGTAGGGGCCGAGGACGGTCCACCAGCCTTCCATGGCCTTGGGCAGCCCGATGTGGTCCGCCTTCTTGAAGAGGCCGGTCTTCAGCTCCACGACGGTGACGTGGGCATCCGGCTCCAGCACGTCCAGCCGGCCCGCCTCTTTCAGGAGGGAGGCCGCCTGGAGGACGGCCACGTCGTTCTGCCCCGTGGCCGCCATGACATCCTGGAAATCGCGGTAGCCGTCGAAGAAGGGCATGATCCGGCGGTCCTCGGCGTAGACCTTGATGCCCTCCAGGAGTTGGGGCGGCCGCATGGTGGGCCAGGGCACCGCAGTCAGCCGCGGGAAGATCCCGTGGAGGCGCCTTCGGCTGTCCTGGAGTCGCGCGGAGTCCATCAGCAGGTCCGGCACGGTGCGGCGGATCGAGGCGGGCACCTGGATCTGGGTGGCGAGAAACTCGAAGTGGCCGGCGACCCACTCCAGGATTTCGAAGGCGGCGGTCTCACCGCGGGCCGAGACGGTCTCGGCGTGGATCACCTCGCCATTCGAGAAGTAGAGCACACCGCTCGTCTTCCCTGAGGTCACCTGGAGCATGCCCACCTTCCGGTTGACGTGGAGGAGCTGGACCACGTCGGTGAGGGCAATGCTCTCCAAGGTGCCGCGGAGATTGCTCAAGGCCTGGTCTCCGCCAGGGCCGCCAGCATCTCCTCCACCGATCGTTCCAGGCCCACCAGCACGGCTCGTCCGATGAGGCTGTGGCCGATGTTCAGCTCCTCGATCTCGGAGATGGCGGCGATGGGGCCCACATTCTGCAGGTTGAGGCCGTGACCGGCCAGGACCCGCAGGCCCAGGCGGCTGCCCAGGCGGGCGGCGTCGCGGATCCGGCCCAGTTCGAGCGTGGCATCGGAATCCATGGGCAGGTCGCTGTAGACCCCCGTGTTCAGTTCCACCGCATCCGCCTCCAGCTTGGCGGCCATCTTCACCTGGTCGAGGACCGGGTCCACGAACAGGCTGGCGTGGATGCCCGCGCTGTGGAGTTCCCGGATCACGGGGCGCAGCATGCCCTGAAGGAAGATGGCGTCGAGGCCGCCCTGGGTGGTGAGCTCCTCGCGGCTCTCCGGCACCAGGGTGATCCAGGAGGGCCGGAAGGGGACGACGGCTTCCAGGGATTCAGGCGTGGCGGCGCACTCGACGTTCAGGGGGATCGCCAGGACTTCCTTCAGCACGCGAAGGTCCCGGTCCTGGATGTGCCGGCGGTCGCCCCGGAGGTGGACCGTGATGCCATGGGCGCCCGCGCTCTGGGCCAGCAGGGCCGCCGCCACCGGTTCAGGCTCATGGCCGCCCCGGGCCTGCCGGAGGGTGGCCACATGATCGATATTCACACCAAGCCTGAGGTTCAATGCGGGCTCCAGTAGCTGATGTCCTTTAGCTTACCCTCCAATCGTCTGGATGGAGGCTGGTCTGGAGGTCAAAAAAAGAAGTTGAAACACCTATATAAACCACCCATGCTTGGTCCATGGCCGGATCACCCTCGCTCCCCACCCTGTTCCTCGCCCACGGGTCGCCCATGCTCGCGCTGGACGGCGAAGCCTGGGGCGAAGCCGTGTCCGTGCTTGGGCGCCGCCTGCCGCCGCTGCGCGGCATCCTGGTCTGTTCGGCCCACTGGGAGGCGTCCGGCCCCTTCCTGCTCTCCTCGGCGGAGAAACCGGGCGTCATGCACGACTTCGGCGGCTTTCCCGAAACCCTCTACACCCTGGACTATCCCGCGCCGGGCTCGCCGGCCCTGGCGGTGGAAGCCGCGGGCCTCCTCCACGCCGCGGGGCTGGAGGTCGGGCTTGATGCCCAGCGTCCCCTCGATCATGGCGCCTGGGTGCCCCTGCGCTACCTGGCGCCCAAGGCGGACATCCCCGTGGTGCAGCTCTCGCTTCCCCGGCCCCGGACCCCTGAGCTGCTGATGGCGGCTGGTCGCGCCCTGGCCCCCCTGCGGCAGTCAGGCGTGCTCATCCTCGGCAGCGGGGGCGTGGTCCACAACCTCCGCCGGCTGGACTGGCAGGACGCCTCAGGTCCGCAGCCCTGGGCCCTGGCCTTCCAGGACTGGGTGGGGGAACGCCTGGCGGCGCAAGACTCCGCCGCCCTCGCGGACTGGCGGAAGGCCCCCGGCGCGGCGGAATCCGTGCCCACCTCGGAGCATCTGGATCCCCTCTTCGTGGCGCTGGGCGCGGCCCAGGCCGCGCCCGAGCCCGTCTTCGAGGGCTGGCAGCTGGGCAGCCTCAGTCTGGCGAGCTACCTCTTCGCCTGAAGACTGCAGCGCGCCTCAGCCCATCGTCTTCCGGAACCGCCCCGCGGCCAGGAGCAGCATGCCGCTTCCCAGAAGGGCCAGAGCCAGCATCTGAGGCCACAGGATCTGGAGGCCCAGCCCCTTCAGGAAGACGCCACGGATGATGACGAGGTAGTAGCGGAGGGGATTCAGGTAGGTGAGTACCTGCACCACCTTGGGCATGTTGGCGATGGGGTAGACGAAGCCCGAGAGCATGAAGGCGGGCAGCATGAAGAAGAACGCCGTCATCATGGCCTGCTGCTGGGTCGAGCTCACAGTGGAGATGAAGAGGCCCACGCCGAGGGTGCTCAGCAGGTACAGGCCCGTGCCGAGAAACAGGATCGGCGGGAAGCCGAGCATGGGGACCCGGAACCAGAAGACGGTGATGAGGGCGATGACGGCCACGTCGACGAAGCCGATGACGGCGAAGGGGATGGTCTTGCCCAGGATGAACTCCACCCGGCCGATGGGGGTCACCATGATCTGCTCCATGGTGCCGACCTCCCGCTCCCGCACGATGGACATGCTGGAGAGGATGATCGTGAGCACGGCCACGAGCATGGCCAGGACGCCGGGAACGAAATAGTTGCGGCTGTCCAGGTTGGCGTTGAACCAGGCACGGGAGACGAGGACGACGGGCTCGGCATCCAGATGCACCCCGGCCGTCCGCGCGAAGCGCTGTTCCATGAGTGACCGGTTGAAGTCGGCGGAGATCCTGGCGGCGTAGGTCAGGGCCACGCTGGCCGTGTTCGAGTCGGAGCCATCCAGCAGGAACTGGGCCTGGGCGCTGCCGCCTCCGGACAGGGCCTCGGAGAAGCCCCGGTTGAGCCGCAGGACCGCCTTCGCCTCTCCGGAGTCCAGGACCTCCTGGACCTCCGGCTCGGAGGTGATCCGCCGCACCACGTCGAAGCATCCGGATCCCTCGAACCGGGCGACGAGATCGCGGGTGGCGGGGGTCCGATCCAGGTCGTAGACCGCCATGGCCACGTGGCGCACGTCGGTGTTCACCGCATAGCCGATGATGATGATCTGCGCCACGGGCATGACGAACAGGACGGCCCGCATCCTGGGGTTGCGGAGGACCTGGATGAATTCCTTGACGAGCATCCGGTAGAGGCGTTCGAGCACGGGTACCTCCTCAGGCCAGGCGCTTCTTGAAGCTGCGGATGGCGAGGCCGAGCATCAGGGTGCCGAAGGCGACCATCAGCAGGCACTCGGGCCACAGCTGGGCCAGGCCGGTCCCCTTGAGATAGAGGCCGCGCAGGAAGGTCACGAAGTACCGGGCGGGGATGAGGTAGGTCACCGCCTGCAGGGCCGTGGGCATGTTGCCGATGTCGAACATGAACCCCGAGAGCAGGAAGGCGGGGAGGAAGGTGGCCACGAAGGCGAACTGGCTGGCCAGGAGCTGGCTCTTGGCTTTGGTGCTGATGAGGATGCCCAGGGAAAGCGCGCCCACCAGGTAGATGGCGGAGACGCCGAACAGGAGCGCCAGGCTGCCCCGGATGGGCACGCCGAACAGGAAGCGCCCAGCCAGCACGGAGAGCAGCATGTCCACCATGCCGATCACGAAGTAGGGCGCGAGCTTGCCCAGGATCAGCTCGCTCCCGAGGAGCGGCGTGGAGATGAGCTGTTCCATGCTGCCCGTCTCCCACTCCCGCGCCACGGTGAGCGAGGTGAGCAGCGCGGTGATGAGCATCATGATCACGGCGATGAGCCCAGGCACGATGAAGATCCGGGACTCCATGTCCGTGTTGAACCACGCCCGGAACCGCAGGTCCAGGGGCAGGGCGGGGGGGCGGCCCGTGAGCCGCCTGGCCTTTTCCACCAGGATCTCCTGGGAGTAGCCCCGCACGATGGCGTCGGCGTAGGAGAGGGCCAGGGTCGTGGTGTTGGCATCGCTGCCATCGGTCAGCACCTGTACCTGGACCTTCCGCCCGGAGGCGACCCGCCGCCCGAACTCGACGGGGACGACGAGCGCCATCATGGTCCGCCCCCGGGCGAGGGCATCCTCCACCTCGGCGTAGGAGCCAGGCCTCGCGCCCACGGAGAAGTACCGCGATCCCTCGAAGCGGCTGATCAGCTCCCGGCTCTGGGGCGTGCGGCTCTGGTCCCAGACGGCCAGGGGCACCCGGTCCAGGTCCATGGTCAGGGCGTAGCCGAAGATCATCAGCATGATCATGGGGAGCACGATCGCGATGGCCAGGGCGCGCGGGTCCCGCAGGACGTGGATGAACTCCTTGCGCGCCACGGCGCCGAGCCGCCGGAAATTGAGGGCGCCGCTCATGCCCTGAACTCCTGCTGCGCGCCCTCGGCGCGGTCCCGGGCTTCGATGAGGGACACGAAGACGTCCTCCAGGGAGGGCGTGATGCGTTCCACGGCGTCCACCTGGAAACCAGCCGCCTCGAGGGACTGGCGCAGGCGGGGCGCGAGGCCTGCGGCATCCTCCGTCATGAGGTGGATGTCGCGCCCGAACAGGGCCGCATCCCGGACGCCCGCCACGGCGGCAGCCACGCCCAGGGCTTCGTGAGAGCGGTCACAGGAAACGCACAGGACCTGGTCGGCCATGAGCTCGCCCTTCATCTCGCTGGGCGTCCCCAGGGCGACCAGCTCGCCCCGGTAGATGAGGGCCAGGCGGTCGCAGTATTCGGCTTCCTCCATGTAGTGGGTGGTGACGAAGACTGTGACCCCCTCGCCGGCCAGCTGGTAGATGAGGTCCCAGAAGGACCGCCGGCTCAGGGGATCCACGCCCGACGTGGGCTCGTCCAGGAAGAGCACCCGGGGCTCGTGGAGCAGGGCGCAGCCCAGGGACAGGCGCTGCTTCCAGCCGCCGGGGAGCAGGCCCGTCCGCGTGCGGCGGTGCTCCTGGAGGTGGGCCATGTCCAGCACCCAGGCCTTCCGCCCGGCCTTCTTCTCTGGAGGCACGCGATAGATGCCGCTGAAGAAGTCGATGTTCTCCTCCACCGTGAGGTCGTCGTACAGGCTGAACTTCTGGCTCATGTAGCCGATGCCCCGCTTGATCTCCTCGCGCTCGGTGAGGATGTCGTACCCCGCTACGGTGCCCTGCCCGCTGGTGGGTTCCAGCAGCCCGCAGAGCATCCGGATGGTGGTGGACTTGCCCGCGCCGTTGGGGCCGAGGAAGCCGAAGATCTCACCCTTGCGGACGTCCAGGCTGATGCGGTTCACGGCCACGAAGTCCCCGAACCGCCGTTCGAGGTGGCGCAGGGTCACGGCGAGCTCAGGCATGGGCCGCCTCGGGGATCGCGGAGGTGAAGATGTCCTCGAGGGTGGGCTCGATCACCTGGAGTCCCAACACGGGAATCCCTCCTGCCTGTAGAGCGGCCTCCACGGCGGCCCGGCCCCGATCCGCGTCTGCGGCCAGCACGTGGATGCGGTCACCGAAGAGGGCCACGGAGCCGAGGGCGGCGGCGCGCAGCACCCCCGCGGCCCGCCGGGGGGACTCGCAGCGCACCTCCAGGAGGGCGCCCTTCAGCAGGCCCTTCACGCCCTCCACGGTGTCGCAGGCCATGAGGCGCCCCTGGTGGAGCAGGCCGATGCGGTTGCAGCGCTCCGCCTCGTCCAGGTAGGCCGTGGAGACGAAGATGGTCACGCGCTCCTGCTGGAGCTGGTAGAGGATGCGCCAGAAGTCGCGACGGGAGACGGGATCCACGCCGTTGGTGGGTTCGTCCAGGAACAGCACCCTGGGCGTGTGGATGAGCGCGCAGGCCAGGCCAAGCTTCTGCTTCATGCCCCCGGAGAGGTTGCCCGCCAGGCGGCGCCGGAAGGGGGTGAGGTTGCTGAAGGCCAGGAGCCGCTCCAGGCGTTCGCTCCGGCCGGCCTTCGGAACTTCGTAGAGATCCGCGTAGAAGTCGATGTTCTCCTGCACCGTGAGATCCGGGTACAGGCCGAACCGCTGGGCCATGTAGCCGATGCGGTCCTTGATGCCCTCGGCCTCCCGCACCGCATGGAGGCCGTCGACCCACGCCTCGCCTGAACTGGGCTCGAGGATGCCGGTCAACAGGCGCATGGTGGTCGTCTTGCCCGCACCATCCGGTCCGACAAGCCCGAAGATCTCCCCTTCCGCCACGGCCAGGGTCAGCTGGTCGAGGGCCACGAGCTCCCCGAAGCGGCGCGTGAGCGCCTGGGTCCGGACGGTCTCCATCATTGGCCGCCCAGGACGATGTCGGCATCCACGGGCATGCCGGGCTTCAGCTCCATCGCCGGGTTGGGGATATCGATCTTGATGCGGTAGACCAGCTTCGTGCGCTCCTTGCTGGTCTGGACACTCTTCGGCGTGAACTCCGCTTCGGAGGCGATGAAGGCCACCCGGCCCTCGTAGCGCTTTCCCGGGAAGGAATCCGTGGTGACGAAGGCCTTCTGGCCCACCTTCACGCGGCCCAGGTCCGACTCTTCGACGTAGGCCCGCAGCCACACCTGGCCCAGGTCGGCCATGGTCACCACGGCCGTGCCGGGGGAGACGAACTCCATGGACTCGACGTTCTTGGAGAGGATCACGCCGGCACTCGGGGCGGTGAGGGTGGCGTAGCCCAGCTGGGTCCGGGCCAGCGCGAGGGCCTGCTGGGCCTGGTCGAAGCGGGCCCGGGCCTGGTCGATGTCCTCCTTTCGGGGCCCCTTCCGCACGAGGGTGAACTGCTGGTCGGCCTGCCGGACCTTGCCGCGGGCGGCCTCGAGGGCGGCCCGGCTGGCTTCGTAGTCGCGCACCGAGAGGATGCCCTTCTGCTGGAGGTCGCGCAGCCGGGCCTCGTCGGGCTCCAGCCGGCGGAGATCGGCCTGGGCCTGCTCCAGGGCGGCCCTGGAGGCTTCGACCTCCTCCTGGCGCGACCCGGCCAGCGCGGCGTCCAGGGCGGCTTTGGCGGTGGCGGCATCGGCCTGGCGCATGGCCACTTGCTGCTCCAGGTCCTGGGCATCCAGCCGGGCGATGAGCTGTCCGGCCCGGACCACCTGGCCCTCGTCCACTGGGCGTTCGAGCACTTTCCCGGCCACCCGGAAGCTGGCCTCCACCTGGATCACTTCGATGTTCCCGGAGAGCTTGAGGTGGTTCTCCGGCCGCTGCCGGCACGAGATGGCCAGGATCGCCGCCCCGATGCAGGCGGCCACCTGAAGGATGGGAACGGATCGACTGGGTCTGGTCATGGGCGGATCTCCAACGGCACGGGTCAAGTCCTGGGTTCAGGCATCAAGGCGGGGCAGGGGCGGCAGGGGCATGGAGGGATCGCGGGCGATGCCCCGCCAGTAGAGGTCGAACCACGTGGCGAGGCCGTTCGCGACGGCATCACCGGGCGGCAGATCCAGGACGCGGGGCAGCACCGTGGGCACGAGGTCGAGGATCTCCAGTTCCATGCGCACGAGGAAAAAGGTGGTCAGGGAGGGTTGGACCTCGGCCCGGAGGTCACCCCGCGCCACGCCCTCTGCGAGAAGCTGCCGGATGGACAGGGCGATGGGGCGGATCTGCTCCTTGATCAGGTCGCTCAGGCCTTCGGCGCCGCGGACGATCTCCCCCCGGATGAGGGAGCGGATGCCGGGGTCGTCCTTCAGATGGCGGTGGAGGATGCGGATGGCCTCCCAGAGCCGCAGGGCGGTCGGCCGCTCGCCGGTCTCCTCCGCCAGCCGACCCAGTTCCTGGCGGATCGGCGGGAACCGTCGCGCGAGCAGGGCCGCGAACATGGCCTCCTTGCTGTCGAAGTGGTAGTAGATCAGGGCCGGATCGCAGCCGGCCTGCCGGGCGATGGCCCGCAGGCTGGCTGCGTGGAGGCCCTCCCGGGCGAAAACAGCCAGGGCCGCATCCAAAATCTGGTCGGGATCCATCCGGGTGGGCTTGGGGCCGCGGGGGCGGGCGGGAGCGGGCATGGGACTCCAATTCAACAGATGTTGAATCATGGGATCCCTTCCCGGGTTCGGCAAGCCTTATTTCATCGGGTGTGGAATTTTCTTCAAGGCATGAAAAAGCCCCCGGGTTCGGGGGCTTTCATGGGGCTTCCGGCCTCACTCGCCGGAGATGGGCACGACCGTCGTATCTTCGATGGTGATGATCTCAGCCTCCTCGAAGGCGATGCGGTTCTCCTCGACCTCGGCCATGGCGACCTGGCCCCAGAAGGAGGCGAGCTTGGGGGCATCCTGGGCCTGGCCATGCTTGTTCACGGGCACGACCACCTCGACCTTGGGGAAGGCACCGCGCTGGAGCTGGTCGCAGCGCTTGCCCGCCACGACGACGAAGCGGTACTTGTTGGCGATTTCTTCCGGGACACGGACGATGGTGCGCTGGGTCATGGGCCACTCCGAACCAGGAAGCATAACACCGGTCAGCCATTCAATCAATGCGGCTGGAGTAGGATGGGGGCTCCAGGAGTCTCCCCGATGCAGATCATCCTCGGCATCACCGGCGGCATCGCCGCCTACAAGTCCGCTGATCTGGCTCGGTTGCTGACCAACCAGGGCCACCGGGTCCGCTGCATCCTCACCGAGGCGGGCGCCCGTTTCATCACGCCTCTGACGCTCAGAAGCCTCACGGGCGAGCCCTGCTTCGGGGCCAATCCGGACCAGGGCGAGTGGCGCGCCAACCCCAACATCGAACACATCGACCTGGCCCGGTGGGCGGAGCTGGTGGCCGTGGTGCCCGCGACGGCCAACATCATCGGGAAGGCAGCCAACGGCCTGGCCTCGGACCTGCTCAGCACGGTGCTGCTGGCCACCCGGGCGCCGATCCTCTGGGCCCCGGCCATGAACACCGGCATGTGGGAGCATCCCGCCGTGCAGGCCAACCTGGCCCGGCTGCGCAGCTTCGGCCACGCCGTGGTCGAACCCGGCGAGGGCGTCCTGGCCTGCGGGGAGGAGGGCTCGGGCAAGCTGGCCGAGGTCGCAGCCATCGCCGAAGCCATCCTGCTGTGCGGCACGCCCAAGTCCCGCAGCCTGGCCGGACGGCGGGTTCTCATCACCTCCGGGCCCACCCGGGAGGATCTGGATCCCGTCCGCACCCTCACCAACCGGAGCACCGGCGCCATGGGCATCGAGCTGGCCAGGGCCTTCCGGGATGTCGGCGCCCAGGTGCAGCTCGTGCTGGGTGGCGATCTGCCGGCGCCCTGGGGAGTGGAGACGGTCCGCGTCCGCAGCGCTCAGGAGATGCTGGCGGCCTGCGAAGCCCGTTGGCCCCAGGCGGATGGGCTGGTGGGGGCGGCGGCCGTGGCCGACCAGCGGCCCGAAACCCTCGCCGCCGAGAAGGTGAAGAAGGGCGAGGGGCCGGAGACCCTGGTCCTGGTCCGCACCCCGGACATCCTCGCCACCCTGGCCGCGGCCAAGCGTCCCGGCCAGTGGCTCCTGGGCTTCGCCGCCGAAAGCGAGAACCACCTGGCCCATGCCGCGGCCAAGCTCCAGAAGAAGGGCCTGGATGCGGTGCTGGTGAACGACATCCAGGGTGGACGGGCCTTCGGAGCCCAGGCCAACACGCTGACGCCGGTCACGGCCCAGGGGCCTCTGGCCCCCATCGGCCCCCTGGACAAGGACGCACTGGCCCGGGCCGTCGTGCAGTGGTGGAGCCGCCAGCTCGAAACCCGGGAGTCCGGCCGCTAGCCTTCCTCAGAGCGCCGGATCCATCCAGGGCAGGACCTCGCTGGGGCGTCCGGGCACCTCGCCCAGGCGCACGGCCACGATGACGATCCAGCCCGGGGGGCGACGCAGGGACTTCAGATCCAGGACGAGGGCCTCCCCAGGCCCCGGCAGGTCCGGGCGCCGGCGCTCCAGCACGACTTCGCCGCGGCCGAAGACCTCCTCGGCGGTGGGTTTGGTGAGACCCAGCGGCAGGTAGAGCACCCGCAGGGACTCGACTCCGGCCAGGGGGGTGCCGTTCACGTCCGCAGACGGCAGCACGAGCCGGATTTTCCGCAAGCCCTCCAGTCGGGCCTCCATGGCCTGGGCCGCTGCCCGGGGCCGCGGGACCGGATCGCCCTTCCGCCCGCAGTGGACTGCCAGGAAGCTGAGCGTGATGGCGAGCAGCGGGTTTGCTAGTCTGAGGGATCGCACGCCATCCATCATGCCCGAAGACGAGGTCCAACCATGACCGTGACCAAGATCCTGATTGCGAACCGTGGGGAAATCGCCGTACGGGTCATCCGGACCTGCCGCGAGATGGGCATCCCCACGGTGGCGGTGTACTCCGAGGCCGATCGCGGGGCGCTGCACGTCCGCATGGCCGACGAAGCCTACTGCATCGGCCCTGCTGCCGCCCGGGAGAGCTACCTGGTGCTCGAGAAGATCCTGGATGTCTGCAAGCGCAGCGGGGCCGACGCGGTGCATCCGGGCTACGGGTTCCTCTCCGAGAACGCCGAAGCGGCGCGGGCTTTCGCGGCCGCGGGCATCACCTTCATCGGGCCGCGCCCCGAATCCATCGAGAGCATGGGCTCCAAGACCGCCGCCCGGGTCGTCGCCCTTCAAGCGGGCTGCCCCGTGGTGCCGGGCATCCAGGAAACCATGGCCGACGAGGAGCTGCTCGTGGCTTCCCAGAAGATCGGCTTCCCGGTGATGCTCAAAGCCGCCATGGGCGGCGGCGGCAAGGGCATGCGCCTGGTGCACAAGGCCGAGGAGTTCACCTCCTCCCTGGCCCGGGCCCGGGGCGAGGCCCTGTCCTCCTTCGGCGACGACAGCGTGTATGTGGAGAAGGCCATCGTCCAGCCGCGCCACATCGAGATCCAGATTTTCGGGGATACCCACGGCAACCATGTCTATCTGCACGAGCGGGAGTGCTCCGTGCAGCGCCGCCACCAGAAGGTGATCGAGGAGGCCCCCAGCCCCCACGTGACGCCGGAGATGCGCAGGGCCATGGGCGAAGCGGCCCTGAAGGTGGCCAAGGCCGTGGACTATGTGGGCGCGGGAACCGTGGAGTTCCTGGCGGACGCCGATCGCAACTTCTATTTCCTGGAATTGAACACCCGCCTGCAGGTGGAGCATCCCGTCACGGAATGGATCACGGGTCTCGATCTGGTGAAGTGGCAGATCCTCGTCGCCCGGGGCGAGAAGCTGCCCATGACCCAGGAGGAGATCCCCCTCAACGGCTGGGCCATCGAGTGCCGCGTCTACGCCGAGGATCCGGACAAGAACTTCATGCCGAGCCCCGGGAAGATCACCTTCCTGCGCACGCCCAGCGGGCGGAACGTGCGGGACGACGGCGGCGTCTACGAGGGCGCGGAAGTGCCCATGTTCTACGACCCCATGATCAGCAAGCTGAGCACCTGGGGGCCCACGCGCCTGGAGGCCATCGAGCGCATGCGCGCCGCCCTGGGCGAATACCGCATCGGGGGCATCCGCCACAACATCGCCTTCCATGAGGCCCTGATGGAACACGGGCCCTTCCGTGAGGGCGCGCTGCATACGGGCATGCTCGACAAGCCCTTCTGGAAGAAGAAGCAGCAGGGCCCCGATCTGAAATTCGCCGTGGCCGCCGCCCTGCTGCAGGAACTCGAAACCGAACAGCGCCGCGCCGCCCAGCCGGCCGCCAGTGCCGATGGCAAACCCGATGCCTGGAAGCATTGGGGCCGGTTCAACCGGTTGTAGGGAGGATCAGATGAAACGCACCCTGCTCATCGGCAAGGACTCCCTCGAGGTGGAACTCCTCCACCAGGACGGCGTTTCGACGCTGGTCTGGGAAGGGCAGAGCCAGCCCATCGACATCCTCGAACTGGAACCCGGTTGCTACTCGATCCTCCTGGACGGGCGATCCGTGGAAGTGCGTCTGGACCAGGCCAAGTCGTCGGATCCGGAGGCCCACGCCTACCGCGCCATGCTCTATGATGGCGCCTACGAGTTCGCACTGGTGGACCCCCGGCGGGCGCTGCTGGGGGGAAGCGGCGGCGCGGGTGCCTCGGGGGGCGTGTTGTCGTCGCCCATGCCCGGCAAGATCGTGAAGCTCCTGGTGCAGCCCGGCGACCCCGTCCAGGAAGGCCAGACCCTCCTTGTGATGGAAGCGATGAAGATGCAGAACGAACTGAAGACCGCCACCACGGGGACCGTGAAGACCGTACATGTCCAGGAGGGCGCCACCGTGGAGACGGGGGCGGCGCTCATCACCGTGGCGCCCGAGGCCTGAACCGGAGGCCTTGCGTATCGCCGCAGGCGATGCCAAGAGGATGCAGAACGAACTGAAGACCGCCACCACGGGGACCGTGAAGACCGTACATGTCCAGGAGGGCGCCACCGTGGAGACGGGGGCGGCGCTCATCACCGTGGCGCCCGAGGCCTGAAAGTCCGTTCCGGTCCTACCTGAAGTCAGTGCGTGAGGTCAATCCCTCAGACCTGCTTGAAATTCAAGGCAGATTTGGCCGATCTCTACCTGGATTAGGTGTTTGAATGGTCGATTAATTCATATGGATCAGGGACTCATCCATTCGATCTAGAAACAGCAAAAATAGGAATTAGGCCCATTTTTTGTTGAAGTAAAGTGCGCTTCGGGACTAGTTTGTGGCGTGATGTGAATCACAATCGAGGGAGGTAGCATGAAAAAAACGCTCCTATTCCTGCTGGCGGGGGCTGCGATTACCCTGTCCGCCCAGGAGGGCCAGGCCTGGGTCATGGGCCACCTGGGTCAGACCATCTTCGAGAACGACGCCCATCTCAAGGACAAGATGCACTACGGCCTTGGCGTGGGGCATTGGTACACCAACCGGTGGGGCCTGGACCTGCGGGCCCTCCAGAACGACCTGCAGCCGGATCCGAACCCCTTCGGTATCGGCTCGGCGAAGCAGACCCATCTGCTCGCTTCTGGGCTCTTCAACTTCCGGCCGGGCGCGGACAACTGGTACCCCTACGCGGCCCTGGGCATCGGCGGAACCAACGTCGAGTCTCCTTATTCCGGCAAGGGTGATGCCACGACCCGCCTCAACTATCACGGTGGCTTCGGCGTGATGGGCAAGCTGGCTGAACATTTCATGATGGACCTGAGCGCCAAAGCGGTCCGCGTGGAACTGCCGAAGTCCCGCACCGAGTACCTGGCCACCCTGGGCTTGGGCTACACCTGGGGCGGCGGCAGGAAGGCCGCGCCCGCTCCGCCGCCGCCCCCGCCGCCGCCGGCTCCTGAACCCAAGCCCGAGCCCGTGGCTCCTCCCCCGCCGCCGCCTCCGCCGCCGGCTCCCGAACCCCCCAAGCAGGTGGTCAAGCCCGTGCCGCCGCCCCCGGCCAAGATCGTCCTCGACGAGGCCGTGCTGCACTTCGCCAATGGCAAGGCTGAGCTGGGTCCGGATGCCACCGCCGCCATCCGCAAGGTGGCTGACGGGTTGAAGGCCTACCCGGGCGACTACTCGCTGGAAGTCAGCGGGCACACCTCCTCCGTGGGCGGCAAGGCCCTGAACAAGGCCCTGGCCAAGCGCCGGGCTGACGCCGTGGCCAAGGTCCTGGTGGATTCCGGCATTCCGGCCGCCAAGGTCACCACCGTGGGCGTGGGTCCCGACAAGCCCATCGCCGACAACAAGACCAAGGAAGGCCAGGCCAAGAATCGCCGCGTCGAGATCGACGTGAAGGTGAAGGATGGCAAGGCCGAGGTTCGCCAGATCACGACGGAGACCGTGGAGTCCGCTCCGAAGAAGTAGCCTTTCGTCTGAAGGGCGGAGGTCTTTCACGGGCCTCCGCCCCTTCCTTTTTCGGAGGATCGCCATGTCCATGAAAGACGAGTTCAAAGCCTTCATCATGAAAGGCAACGTGGTTGATCTGGCCATCGCCGTCGTCGTGGGCGGCGCCTTCGGGAAGATCATCACGGCCTTTGTGGATGGCATCGTGATGCCCCTGGTGACCTATGTGCTCCCCGCCAACATCAAATGGGAGGAGTGGGTCCTGGGCAAGTTCCGCATCGGCGCGGTGCTGGGCGCCACGGTGAACTTCCTGATCATCGCCCTGGTGATCTTCCTCGTGCTGATCAAGTTCCTGGGCAAGTTCGTGAAGAAGGAAGCCGCCGCCCCCACCACCAAGGAATGCCCGGCCTGCCTGGAGCAGGTGCCCCTCAAGGCCACCCGGTGCAAGCACTGCACCAGCCAGCTCTAGGGGCGGCTGGATGAAGGGAAAGGGCCCGGGTTCCGGGCCCTTTCCCTTGTGATCGCGGGGGTTCCCGTGGTGAACTGGAACTTCAACCTCAGGGGCGCTCGGGTGCGTCCCTCCGACGCACGAGGGCGCCGATGAGCGAGCAAGCTCCGGTTAAAAAGTACTTCGTCTTCCTTCCGAAGACCGATTTCCCCATGAAGGCGGACCTGCCGCAGCGGGAGCCGAGGCGCCTGGAGCGCTGGAAGGCCGAAGGCCTCTATGCCCGCATCGAGGCCAAGCGGAAGGCGGACAATGCCGCCGGCACCGGCAAGGGCCGCGAGGTGCTCCACGACGGTCCGCCCTACGCCAACGGCGCCATCCACATGGGCCATGCCCTGAACAAGATCCTCAAGGACGTGGTGGTGAAGTCCCGGTGGATGGAGGGCTACGAATCGCCCTACGTGCCGGGCTGGGACTGTCACGGCCTGCCCATCGAGCACGCGGTGGAGAAGGACCTGGGGCCCAAGCGCCGCGAACTGAGCCGCGCCGAGTTCCTCCAGAAGTGCCGCGCCTACGCCCAGAAGTGGATCGACACCCAGCGGACGGCCTTCCAGCGCCTGGGCGTCCTGGGCGCCTGGGAACAGCCCTACGTCACCATGGATCCCCGCTACGAAGCAGAGACTGTGCGCCACCTGGCCAAGCTCTTTGAAAGCGGGTCGGTCACGCGGAAGCTCAAGGTCGTCCACTGGAGCTACGGCGCCCGGACCGCCCTGGCGGAGGCCGAGGTCGAGTACGCCGACAAGACCAGTCCCGCCATCACCGTGGCCTTCCCCGTGACGGACGCCGCGGCGAAACACATGGAGCTGCCCACGCCCCTGTTCCTGCCCATCTGGACCACCACGCCCTGGACGCTGCCCAGCAACCTGGCTGTGGCCATGCACCCGGACCTGGAATACGCCGTGGTCCGCGCGGACGGCCGCCACTACATCGTGGCGGTGACCCTGCGCGAGGACTTCGCCAAGAAGCTCGGGATGCCGCTGCACACGGTGGAGATCCGCAAGGGGAAGGAGTTCCAGACCCTGGTGGCGCGCCACCCCTGGATCGACCGGGACAGCCCGGTGCTGCTGGGCGACTACGTCACGGCCGACACGGGCACGGGCCTCGTGCACACGGCGCCGGATCACGGGGTGGACGACTTCAACCTGGCCCACCACCTGGGCCTGCTCCAGCTCGTGGGCCCCGACGGCAAGTTCCTGCCCGCCGTGAACGATCCTGAGCTGGAAGGCAAGAACATCTTCGAGTGCAACCCGCTGGTGGTGGACCGGCTCCGCCGCATCGGGGCGCTCCTCCACGAAGAGAGCCTCACCCACAGCTATCCCCACTGCTGGCGCACCAAGACGCCCATCCTCTTCCGCGCCACCGAGCAGTGGTTCATCACCATGGATTCCGAGCTGGCCGGGAAGGGGCGGAGCCTCCGCGAGCTGGGCCTCGAAGGCGTCGAGCAGACCCAGTGGGTGCCCGCCCAGGGGCAGAACCGCATCTACGCCATGATCGCGGGCCGTCCCGACTGGTGCATCAGCCGCCAGCGCGCCTGGGGCACCCCCATCACCGTGCTGCGCTGCGAGGCATGTGGCGAGCCCCTGGTGGCCGACTCGATCTTCGGGAAGGCCGCGGCCGCCATCGAACAGGGCGGCATCGAGGCCTGGTCGGAGCTCCCCGTCGGAGACCTGGTTCCTGCCGGGGCCCGGTGCAAGTGCGGCTCCACGGTCTTCCAGAAGGAGACGGACATCCTCGACGTCTGGATCGATTCCGGCGTCAGCGCCTCCGTGGTCTGCGAGTCGCACCCGGAGCTGAAGCGCGCGGACTACAGCCAGTTCATCTACCTGGAAGGGTCCGACCAGCACCGGGGCTGGTTCCACAGCTCGCTGCTGTTCAACCTGGCCGCCACGGGCACCAAGCCCTACAAGCAGGTGGTCACCCACGGCTTCGTGCTGGACGGCAAGGGCCAGAAGATGTCCAAGAGCCTGGGCAACGTCATCACGCCCGAGGAGATCCTCAAGACCCTGGGCGCCGACATCCTGCGCTGGTGGGCCGCCAGCAGCGACTACAGCGAGGACATCCGCATCTCCAAGGAGATCCTCGACCGCAGCGCCGATGCCTACCGGAAGACCCGCAACACCCTGCGCTTCCTCCTGGGGGCCCTGGCGGACTTCGACCCTGCCAAAGATGCGGTCGCGCCCGCCGATCTGGCGCCCCTAGACTGCTGGGTGCTCGATGCCTTCGGCCGAATGGCCCGGGAGGTGCGCGACGCCTACACCCGCTTCGAGTTCCTCCGGGCCACCCAGGCGCTTCTGGGCTTCTGCCAGCTGGAGCTGTCGGGCCGGTACTTCGAGATCATCAAGGACCGCCTCTACTGCGACGCCCTGGCCTCGCCCCGCCGCCGCAGCTGCCGGCAGGCCTGCTGGGAGCTGGCCAAGGGTCTCAGCACCCTCCTGGCCCCCGTCATGAGCTTCACCGCCGACGAAGCCTGGGAGCAGATTCCCGGCTGCGAAGGCAGCGTGCATGAGCAGCGATTTCCGGAAACCAGCGGCACGGCGGTGGATCCCAGATGGGAAAAGCTTTGGATGGTACGGGAGGCCGTGCAGGCCGCCATGGAGCCCCACCGTGCCGCCAAGACCGTCGGCACGAGCCTGGACGCCGCCGTGGCGATCGCCCTGGGCAGCCAGGCGGACTGGGACCTCCTGGAGAGCCTCGGCGAGCCGCTCGACGACCTCCTTGTGGTTTCCTCCATCACTCGGACCGCAGATTCGAGTGCCGCCACGCCCCTCGTCACGGTCACTCCGCACACCGGCGAGAAGTGCCCCCGCTGCTGGAACCGCAAGGGCGGCCACGGGACTGGTGAGGATGCCGGGCTCTGCGCCCGCTGCGCGACCGTGGTGGCCGGGTGAAACGCCTCCTCTGGTTGCTGCTTCCCGCCGCCACCCTCGCCGTGGATCTCGGCTCCAAGAGGTGGATCCTGCAGACCCTGGGCGAGGGCGAGTCCCTGCCGGTCATCAAGGGCTTCTTCTACCTGACCCTGAACTTCAACCGGGGCGCCATCTTCGGCAGCCTGACCTGGCTGCCGGAGACGGCCCGGTTCGCCGTGTTCGGCCTGGCGGGTCTGGCGGCGCTGATCTATTTCGGGCGCTTCTTCCTGGCGAAGGGGACCTCCTCCTGGGACCGCGTCGCTCTGGGCCTCATCCTCGGCGGTGCCATGGGCAACGGCATCGACCGGCTCGTGCGGGGCGCCGTGGTGGACTTCCTGGATTTCATCTTCGGCGCCTGGCACTACTGGACCTTCAATCTGGCCGACAGCTTCATCCTCGTGGGGGCCATCCTCTACGGCCTGCGGCTGCTGCTGGCGCCGAAGGCGGTTCATCCCCAGGCGAACGGCTGAAGGATCTCCCCGAAAGGCCTACTGCCCCTCGATGGCCTTGAGCAGCGCGGGATCCTTGGGCAGCTGGTCCACCTCGGCGAGACGGGGCACGAGGCGCTTCCAGAAGGGCTCGGCGGCGAAGACCCGCTTGAAGATGGGCAGGGCCTCGTCGGGCTTGCCGCTGGAGGCCAGGGCCACCGCCTGCCAGAAGGGCATCTCCCAGACGCCCGGGGCGAGCTTGGCCGCGGCCGCATAGGCCGCCTTGGCCTGGGGCCACTTGGCGGCGGTGACGAAGCCGTCACCCTCGTCCATGAGGCGGTAGGCCCGGCGCAGCTGGATGAGGCGGCCCAGTTCCTTCAGGGGATCCGGACTGTCCTCCACGCGCAGGTCGAAGAGGCGGTCGTTCCAGGGCTGGCCGGAGGGCTTGCCCTTCACGATGAGGATGGCCGCGCTCTGCTGACCCCGGATGTCACCGCCCTCCGCCTGGGCCGCGCGGAGAGCCGCCAGCAGGCGATCCGCGAGGTCGCCCTTGGCGGTGCGGAAGGCCTTGGCCATGGCCGGCCAGACCGTGGCCTTGTCCATGAGGTTGGCCTCCACGGTGAAGCCTTCGCCCACCTCGTGGCCCGCGGCCTGGATGCACTTGGCGCCCGTGTGGGCCGCGACGCGCCCCTGGGCGTCCACCATGGCCACCTGGCGCACCTCGCGGTCCGGGTCCGCCGCCAGGAGCGCCTTCAGGGCCTCCGGCGCGGGCTTGCCCGCCCTCATGAGGGCCAGCCCCAGGGCGCCGTAGGTCGGATCCGTGAAGCTCTGGGTGGCCACCGCCCCCACGCCGGCTTCCGCCCAGGGCACGGAGGATCCGACCGAGAACCAGTGGCTCTGCACCGCCACCCCCAGTTCTCCGGTGGCCGCGTCCCGGGCCACGATGGAGTAGGTATGCACGGGTCGGCGCGGGACCTCGCCCGCCCTGACGGGGAGAACCAGGGTCAAGAGGACTAGGACGGACAGGCGCATGGGGGCTCCGTGCGGGGTGGGGGCGTGCCCATCATCCTACCCTCCGCTGGTACGATGGCTCTATGTACCGAGCCCTGGCCCTCTCCTCCGCCTGCCTCCTCCTCGGCGCGGCCGCTCCGCCCGACGCGGCCTACGTGAAGGCTGTGGACGCCTGGCACGCGGACCGGGAAACCCGGTTGGCGGCGGAGGATGGCTGGCTGAGCCTGGTGGGGTTGGACTGGCTGCGGCCCGGAGAGAACACGCTGGGGACTGCGCCGGGTTCGACCGTCCTGTTGCCGGCCGGCACAGCCCCGGCCCAGGCGGGGACCTTCACGGTGGAAGGCGGCGCGGTGCGGGTCCGCCTCCTCCCCTGCAGCGGCATCCTCGTGAACGGCCAGGCCGTGGAAACCGCGACGCTGAAGACGGATGCGGACGGGAAGCCCGATGTGTTGCGGGCGGGCCGGATCATCTTCTACGTCATCCGCCGGGGCGAACGCCTGGGCCTCCGCCTGAAGGATCCGGAGGCACCCGCCCGGAAGGCCTTCCATGGCGTGGCCCGCTTCCCGGTGGACCCGGCCTGGCGGGTGGAAGCGGACTTCATCCCCTATGCCACGCCGCAGGTCCGGGCCATCCCCACGGTGCTGGGCACCTCGGAGCCCATGACGGCGCCGGGACTCCTGCGCTTCAAGCTGAAGGGCAGGACGCTCACCCTGGAGCCCCTCATCGAGGATCCGGCCCACCCCGAGCTCTTCCTCATCTTCAGCGACGCCTCCAGCGGGAAGGGAACCTATCCGGCTGGGCGCTTCCTCTATGCCCCCATGCCCAAGGACGGGAAAGTGGTGCTTGATTTCAACCGGGCCTACAACCCGCCTTGCGCCTTCTCCCACTTCGCGACCTGCCCCCTGCCGCCGAAGCGGAACGACCTCCCGATCGCGATCCGGGCGGGCGAGAAGGACTACGGCCAGCACTGAGGGAACCCGGGCCCGGTAGATCCTTGGTTGGAGATGGATTGGGAAAATAGATGCATTGATTGTTTTTGGGGAAACGTTATCCTCTGTCCAGACACCCCATCATAAACAATCCGGAGGACCCATGCCGCCCGGGAACACCCTTGCCAAGGCACCAGCCAAGGTGGTCGAGAAGGTGACGGTCGAGGCCTGCATCGCCATCGCCCAGCGGGTTCAGCAGGCCCGGCGCGTCTCCGGCGATGAGGCCGGCTCCGAGGCGGCCAGCCAGATCGCCGAGGTCATGCGCCAGGAACTGCTGCGCTAGCGGAGCGCTTCGCCGGTCAGACCCTGAACTCGTCCGGCCGCCAGGTCTGGATGCGCTTTTTGATGGCTTCCCCGTCCAGCTTCTCCTGGAGGGCCTCCCGCACGCGATCCGCCACCTCGGCATCGGAGGCGAAGCGCAACCCGACGAGCTGCCGGGTGGTGAGCTCGGCAATGCGGGGCTGCAGGTCCGCGGGCAGGACCTGGGCAAGGCGGAGCCGCTCCTCGAGGCGGATGAGGCGATCCTGGACCTTGAGCGAATAGACCCGGACCTGCACGGCCAGGGCCAGCACCGCCAGGGCCAGGAGGGCGATCCAGAGCGTGCCAAGGGCGGGGCGGCGCACGGCCGTATAGATCGTGGCGACGGTGGTGATGAGGAAGAAGGGGAGCAGGACGAAATGGTGCAGGGGCTCGAAGCGGCGATGGGTCGCATAGGTCTGGGGCGCGGACATGGGGGCTCCGGAAGGAACCTTCAGGTTACTCCAGGGGTCCGCTGCGTCGGCGCTTGATGTCGGACGCCCGCTTCTTGGCATCGAGGCGGCGCTCCTTGGAGGCTTTCGTCGGCCGGGTGGCCCGCCGCGCGACGGGGCGCACCAGGGCGGCGCGAATGGCCTCGGCGGCCTTCTCACGGGCATCCTCCAGGTTCTTGAGCTGGTCCCGGGTGCGGTCGCTGAGGACGATCCAGAGCCCCTCGGCATCCAGGCGGTTGCGCTGGGCGGCGCGCAGGCGGAACAGGGCATCCTCCGGCAGTCCCTCGATGGCCGCCAGGTCGATGCGCAGTTCCACCTTGGAGGACACCTTGTTGACGTTCTGGCCCCCGGCGCCACCGGCGCGGACCGCCTTGAACCGGATGGCATCCCCGGGGACCCGGACGGCGGCGGTGACTTGGATGGGATCGGCCATCCCTGAATCCTAGCGCATCGCTTCCATGGGGCTCAGCCGCATGGCGCGGAAGGCCGGATAGAGGCCGAAGACCAGGGCCAGCACGAGGGCCACGATCCAGGCGGTGATGAGACCCACGGGGTTGACGACCAGGCCGTACGGGAAATTGGCCGCGAGGGCCTGGCAGAGCAGGCCGCCGGAGACCGTGCCCAGCAGGGCGCCGATGGCCGCCAGGACCACGGCCTCCAGGAGGAACTGGATGAAGATCTCGTGATCGGAGGCCCCGAGGGCCTTCCGGAGGCCGATCTCGAAGCGGCGATCGCTGAAGCTGATGAGCATCACGGACAGCACGCCCACGCCGCCCACGAGCAGGACGGTGCCCGCCAGGCTCAGCAGCACCACCTGCCAGCCGTGCAGCTGCTCGAGGAAGTTCTGGTAGCTCTTGGCGGCCTCGGCGTCCAGGTCCACCACTTCGGCATCTTCGATGCCATGGTGGGCCTGCCGGACCCGGCTCAGCAGCATGGCCGACACCTCGCCCAGATCCTCGGTGCGGCGGAGCTTCACGGTGACCTGCGCGAGCTTGTGGGTGGGGTCGATGCGGTCCATGTAGGCTTCGAGGGGGACCAGGATGCCGTTCGCATCCGTGTAGTTCTCCTCATTGAAGATCTGGCCCGGGGCCTGGACGCCCACGATGCGGAAGGGAACGCCCTCCACCGTGAGGTCGCGGCCCACGGGGTCGGCGCCGCCGAAGAGCTTGGCCGCCAGCGTCGCCCCCACGACCGCCACCGTGGAGCGGCGCCGCTGGTCGTCCTCGGTGAGGTTGCGGCCCAGGCCGATGGGGCGGTTCATCCAGACGGCGTAGTCTGGGGTGACGCCGGTGACGAAGATGCGCTCCGTATCGCCGGTGACGCGCACTGAGGAGGTGCGCTGGGCCCGCGGGAGGAAGGCCAGCACCTTCGGATGGGGCGCCGTGAGGCGGCTCAGGTCCTCATTCCGGAGGCCGGGGCTCATGACGAAGCGGCTCCGCTCCTCGGCGGTCTCCGCGGACTTGGGCGCGATGCGGACGGTACCGTCCCAGCTCATGCCGGCAAAGCCGGTGCTCACCTTGTCCATGATGCCGTCCAGCACCGAGGTCATCACCACCAGGGCGAAGACCCCCAGCATGAGCAGGGTGAGGGTGAGGAGGCTGCGGACCTTGTGGGCCCACAGCTCCACCAGGCCGGTCCGGACGACCTCCCAGAGCATGGCGAAGCTGAAACCGCGCGCCTTCGAACGGGGCGCCGGGGCCTTGCCTTCGAGCAGGGAAGGGCCGGGAGAGCGGAGGAGGACGGTCCCGTCACTCATAGCGCAGGGCCTCCATGGGGGACAGCCGCGAGGCCTTCCAGGCTGGATACAGGGCGAACAGGAAGCCGGAGATCGCGGCCAGCACGTAGGCCCAGAGGAAGCTGGCGGGGGTCATGTAGAGCGGAATGCCGATGCTCTTGGTGATGATCCAGGAGAAGCCCACGCCCAGCACCAGGCCCGCCAGGCTGCCCAGGGCCGTGAGCAGGAGGGCCTCGGTCATGAAGCCCTTGAAGATCTCGCGGCCGGAGGCCCCGATGGCCATCTTCACGCCCACCTCGCGGACGCGTTCCTTGAGGCCGGCCATCTGGATGTTCACGTTCACGATGCCGCCGCCCACCAGGGCCAGCACGCCCGAGAGCATGAAGATGATGTCGTAGACGTCGCCCTGGCTCTCACGCCGGCGGATGCGGGCGGCCACGTCATCCAGGCGGAAGTCCTCCTGGAGGCGGTGGTTGGCCTTCACCAGGCTGGAGAGCTGCTTGGCGAAGGAGCCCATCACGGCCATGTCGGGGATGCGGAAGGTGATGCGGTCGATCCGGCGGTAGGCGTCGCCGTTCATCCGCCGCTGCACCAGATTCGCGGGCACGGCGATGATGCGGTTCCGCCACCAGAACTGGTTGCGCTGGTTCTCGCGGAACCGGAAGACCCGCTCTCCGAAGGTGCCGATGACCGTGACCGGGACCGACCCGATGCGCAGGGTCTGCCCGATGGCGTCGCCCTTGGGGAAGAAGGTCTGGGCGGCCTCGGTGCCGAGGATCACCACCGGGGCGCCCGTGTCCATCTCCGAGGCGGAGAAGGCCCGTCCCCGGGCCACGGCGTACCCGTTGGCGGGGATGAAGTCCCCGCCGATCCCGCTGATCTGGCGGTCCTGGTCCCCATAGGCCGAGACCACCCGGGACCGGGCGAACTTCTGGCGGCTCACGCCCTGGATGGCATCCGCCTTCAGGGCCTCGCCGCCGATGGCGTCGGCGTCGCGCAGGCCCAGGTTGGCCTGCTGGAGCGCGGTGGGCTGGCCGTCGCGCACAGCGGCCTTGGGCTGGACGTTCAGCTTGTCCAGGCCGCCCATCTTCACGAACATCTCATCCGCCCGCTTGCGCTGGCTGTCGGAGATGGAGAAGCCGCCGAGCACGGAGGCCACGCCCAGCAGCACCCCCAGGGCCTGCAGGACGGAGCGGCCGAGGTTCTCCCGGATCTCCACCCAGGCTCCGAACAGCCGCTCGCGGAAGGCGCCGGAAGTGCGCATCTAGGCCGCCCCCTCGGCGGTGGCCACGAGGCCATCCTTGATCTCGATCTTCCGTTCTGCCTGGGCGGCGATGGAGGGATCGTGGGTCACGAGCAGCAGGGTGTTGCCCTGGCTGTGCAGTTCCCTGAAGAGGTCGAGCACCTCGGCCCCGGTCCGGGAGTCCAGCGCGCCCGTGGGCTCGTCCGCCAGCAGAAGGGCCGGATCGTTGGCCAGGGCCCGGGCCACGGCCACGCGCTGCTTCTGGCCGCCGGAGAGGGTGCCCGGCAGCTTGTCGGCCTTGTCGGCGATGCCCACCTTCTCCAGCAGGATCAGGGCCCGCTCGCGGCGTTCCTTCCGGCCCACGCCCGCATAGAGCATGGGCAGTTCCACGTTGCGGGCGATGCTGGCCTTGGGCAGCAGGTTGTAACTCTGGAAGACGAACCCCACCTTTTCGTTGCGGATCCGCGCCAGCTCGCCGCCCGAGAGTCCCTGGACCTGGTGGCCGTCCAGCGTGTAGGTGCCCTCCGTGGGCAGGTCCAGGCAGCCGAGGATGGCCATGAGGGTGGACTTGCCCGAGCCCGAGGGCCCGATGAGGGCCACGAACTCGCCCTTGGCCACGCTCAGGTCGATGCCCCGCAGCGCGTGGACCGCCGTGCCATTGGCGCCGTAGACCTTCGTGAGGCCCTGGGTCTGGATGATGGGGCTAGTTGTTTTCATCATCTTTCTCGACCTTCTTCTTGCTGGGGTCTTCCAGGCTCACCTGATCGTTGGCCTTGAGGCCGGAGAGGATCTCCACGCGCTCAAGGGTGGCGATGCCGGCCCGGACGGGAACCACCTCGAAGAACTCCTTCCAGTGGTCCGAGAGCCAGATGAACTTGCCGCGCCCGCTGAGGCCCTCCTTGGCCTTGGCGAGATCCTGGGGGGGCAGGTTCTCCTTCAGCCGGTAGACCACGGTCTGGCCGTCCCGGCGCTGGAGGGCCTCGAGGGGCACGCTCACGGCCTTGTCCCGCTTTTCGCCGAGGATCTCCACATTGGCGCTCATGCCGGTGCGGAAGGCCTCGGTGAGTTCGTCCAGGGCGATCTCCACCTTGAAGACTTTGATCTTCTCGACCAGGTCAGCGGCCGGTGCCACGAAGCGCACCTTGCCCGTGAAGGCCTTCTGGGGATAGGCGTCCAGCGTGATGCGCACCGTCTGGCCCACCTTCACCTTGGCGATGTCCACTTCGTTGAGGTTCACCCTCACGATGAGCGAAGCCAGGTCGGCCACGGTGAAGACCACCGTGCCGGCATTGAAGGAACTGACACCCGAGGTGATGGTGTCGCCCAGCTCCACGCCCCGCTTGATGATCACACCGTTCATGGGGGCGGTGACGCGGGCCAGCTGGGTGGAGGCGTTCCCGCTGATGGGGATGCCGCGATCCTCCACGATCTGGTACCGGGTCTGGGCGCTCTTGTAGTTCTCTTCCGCGAGATCCCTGGTCGTCTTCGCGGTACGGTAGGCCTGGTCCGAGATGAGTCCGGACTTGAAGAGCTCGGCCTGCTGGGCGAAGTCGCGTTCCGCATTCTTGAAGCTCACGCGGGCCTGGGAGACGCTGCCTTGGACATCCGACAGGGTCTGGGCCTGGTTCACGTCGGGTTCCACCTCGGCCAGCATCTCGCCGGCGCGCACGGTGGCGCCCTCACGGACCTTCAGCCCCACGATGCGGCCGGACACCGTGGACTTCACATCCACCTTCGTGAGCGGATCCACCACGCCCACCTCCCGGACGCTCACCTGGAGATCCTCGGCCTGGACCTTGCCCAGGCGGAAGGGGGTGCTGGCTTCCGCTTTCTTGCCCTTGCCGTCGCCGCCCCTGAGGGAGAAGAACATGCCGGTCGCCAAGGCGACTCCGGCCACGGAGACGATGACCCACCGCTTCTTCATGAATCCCCCTGATGGGAAAGACGCCGGACCTGCCGGGATGATGGATGGCCTACGCAGCAGAGTCTGGGGTCGTTTAGGGGGCCCGTGGGGCCGGTTTCGGCCGGTGGCGCCTGGGCGCCGGCCAAGGGCCGGACCCACCGGGGAGCGCCCTTGTGGCGCCCCAGTTGTGGCGTCCCGCCTCAGGCCCTGTGGCAACGTTCCACGGCGGGCGGCTTAAACCTTCTCCAATTGCTCGGGACTAATGGTGTTGTGAGTTGGCACGCGGACGGCATCAGGCCGTTCCGGGACGATTCCCCTTCGCGGCTCGGCCGCCCCAGGAGCACATCATGTCGAACACCCAGAAGCGTGTGGCCCTCATCGTGGCGGTGGGTCTCATCGGCGCCTCCCTCATGGCCCAGGCCCCCGTGCCCCCGCCGACCGGCCAGCAGGTGGAACAGAAGGGGGAGCGCATCGAGCGCCGGGGCGAGGCTCAGGAGCGCAAGGGCGAGCGCCAGGAACGCCGGGGCGCGCGCAATGAGCGCCAGGGCGAGCGGAAGGAGCGGCAGGGTGCCCGTATGGAAAAGCGGGGCGAGGCTCTCGCGGCCAAGGGGGATGTGAAGGCCGGAACCGCCCTCGAGCGCAAGGGCGAGCGCCGCGAAGCCGTGGGCGCGGCCCAGGATGCCAAGGGCGCGAGACAGGAGCGGCGCGGGGCGAAAAATGAACGCCAGGGCGAGCGCAAGGAGCGCCGCGGCCAGCGCACAGAGCGGAAGGGCGAGCACATGGAGGCCCAGGGCAAGTAAGGTTTGGCTCTCCTCACGAAAGCGGCCCCCGGACGGGGGCCGCTTTCGTGAGACAGGCCGAGCGCTACCGGATGGTCTCCCGGGCGATCATCAGCTCCTCGTTGGTGGGCACCACCGTGACCACGACGCGGGAATCCGGCGTGCTGATGATGCGCTCCCCGGTGCCGTGCTCGTTGGCCTCGGGATCCAGCTTCACGCCCAGGAAGCCCAGCTTGCTGCACACCTTGGCGCGGACATAGGTGCTGTGGGTGCCGATGCCCGCGGTGAAGGTGATGGCGTCCACGCCGTCCAGGACGGTGGCGTAGGAGCCGATGAACTGGCGCACGTTGTAGGTCAGGAGATCCCGGGCCAGGCGGGCGCGGTCGTTGCCACTGTCCGCGGCCAGCTCGATCTCGCGGAAGTCGGAGGACACGCCGGAGATGCCCAGCAGGCCCGACTTCTTGTTCAGCAGGTCCGTGATGGCCGCGTAGTCCAGGTGCTCGTGCTCCATGAGCATCTCCACCACGCTGGGATCGATGGTGCCGCAGCGGGTGCCCATGATGACGCCCTGCAGCGGCGTCATGCCCATGCTGGTGTCCATGCTCTTGCCCTGGCCCACGGCGCAGATGCTGGTGCCGTTGCCGATGTGGCAGGTGATGACCTTCAGGGACCGGAGGGGCCGGCAAAGCAGGATGGCCGTGCGGGCGGCCACATAGGCGTGGCTGGTGCCGTGGAAGCCGTAGCGGCGGATCCCGTACTTCTGGCTCAGCTCGTAGGGGATGCCGTAGGTGCGGGCGTGATCGGGGATGTTGTGGTGGAAGGCCGTGTCGAAGACCGCCACATGGGGCACGTCCGGGAAGGTCTCACGGGCGACCCGGATGCCCAGGGCGTTGGCCGGATTGTGGAGGGGCGCATAGATCGCGAAGTCCTGGATGTCCTGGAGCACTTCGTCCGTCACCAGGACGGAATCGCCGTACTTCGGGCCGCCGTGGACGACCCGGTGGCCCACCGCATGGACCGGCGTCTCATGGAGCACGTTGGTGTGGAGCCGCTCCAGGATGGCCTCCAGGGCCTCCCGGTGGGTGGGCAGGGGAAGGGCCTCCTTCCGCTTCTCACCGCCGATGCTGAACGCGAGGATGCCATCGGCAAGGCCGATGCGCTCGGCGTTGCCTTCGGCGATGACCGCCTCATTCACCATGTCGAAGAGATTGAACTTCAGGCTCGAAGAGCCGGCATTCAGAACGAGAACGAACACAGAATCCCCCATGACAGGGAAAGTCTAGCCCCCATGGAACGTGATGGGGGCCTCATTGTGGATGAAGCGGTCCCCATGGGCCGGGAGGGGCTCTAAATCGAGAAGACTCCGGCCGCCAGGGTGGCTGGATCAGGCCAGGGAGCGGCCTCCGCCGCTTCGGCCGCGGCCAGGAGTTCGGCTTCGAGGCGGGTCCGGAGGTCCGGGGCCGGGGCCCAGCCTCTGAGCCCGAGCCAGGCTTCGAAACGGGGCAGGGGGTCCTTGGCGGTCCACTCGGCCAGGAGTCCTGGGTCCACATACCGCTGGTCGTCATGTTCCGCATGGCCCTTCAGGCGGAAGGTCTCGCAGACGAGGAAGACCGGGCCTTTCCCGTCCAGGCAGCGCTGGCGGGCCTGGGTCGCGGCGGCATAGACCGAGCCGGCATCGTTGCCGTCCACGGTCAGGGTGAAGGCCCCCTGGGAGCGGGCGGACATCCGGCCGGCCATCTGGCGGTCCGGTGGAGTCGAGAAGGCGTAGCCGTTGGATTCGCCGACCACGATGAGCGGGAGCTTCTGGACCACGGCGAAGTTGAGCCCCTCGTAGAAGGCCCCGGTGGAGCTGCCACCGTCCCCGATCCAGGTCATGGCCACCCGGGGCTCGCCCTTCTGCCGGAAGCTGAGGGCCACGCCGGCCATGACCGGGATGAGGGCACCGAGCATGGAGGTCGGCGCGAGGATGCCCCGGGCCACGGAGCCGAAGTGGTTGTTGTGTTCGCGCCCCCCGGTGGGGCTGGTGGCGCGGCCCAGGTACTGGAGGAAGATCTCCATGGGCGTGGCGCCCCGGACGAACATGGACCCCAGGTTGCGGATCATGGGGGCGATCACGTCGTCCGGGCCCAGCGCCAGGGCGGTCGCACAGGAGGTGGCTTCCTGGCCCAGGCTCCGATAGATGCTACCGAGGGTCTTGCCCTGGCGGAAGAGCTTCACCAGCCGTTCTTCCGTAAGTCTCGTGAGCAGCATGGCCTGGTGAAGGCGCAGGGCGGTTTCCTGATCCATCGGGTTAGCATAGACCCATGCTGAGCCTCCGTCCCGCCGTCCCCACCGATGCCCCGCTGATCCTGGACTACATCCGCGAGCTGGCGGACTACGAGCGCGAGCCCGAGGCGGCGGTGGCCACGGAGGCGGACATCCGCCGCTACGCCTTCTCCGACCATCCGCTGGTGAAGGTGACCATGGCGGAATGGGATGGCCAGCCGGCGGGCTTCGCCCTCTGGTTCCTAAACTTCAGCACCTGGGAGGGCAAGCCCGGCCTCTACCTCGAAGACCTGTTCGTGCGGCCCGCCTTCCGGGGCAAGGGCATCGGCAAGGCCCTGCTCCAGCATCTGGCGGCGCTCGCGGTGAAGGAGGGGTGGACCCGGTTCCAGTGGCAGGTGCTGGACTGGAACACGCCGGCCATCGAGTTCTACGAGGCCCACGGGGCCAAGGTGCTGCACCCCTGGCTCACCTGCCGGGTGGAGGGCGAGGCGCTGGCCCGCCTGGCCGGGGGCGCGGATTGATGTGGGCCCCGCTGCTCCGCCTCCAGGAGGCCCTGGGGCCCGAGGCGGAGCTGGTGGTGGTCGGCGGCGCCGTCCGTGACGAGTTGCTGGGCCGGCCCCACTCCGACTGGGACCTGGCGACGCGGCTGATGCCCCGGGCCGTGATGGACCGGGCGCGGGCCGCGGGCCTCAAGGCCATTCCCACGGGGCTCCAGCACGGCACCGTGACGGTGATCCTCGAAGAACGGCCCATCGAGATCACCACCTTCCGCAGCGATGGGGACTACCTGGACGGCCGCCATCCCGAGAGCGTGCGCCTGGGGGTCTCCCTCGAGGAGGACCTCTCCCGCCGGGACTTCACCATCAACGCCATGGCCCTGCCGGTGGGTGGCGGCGACCTGGTGGATCCCTTCGGCGGCCGGGCGGACCTGGCGGCGCGGACCCTCCGGGCCGTGGGCGATCCTCTGCTCCGCTTCGCTGAAGATGGACTCCGCACGCTGCGGGCCTGCCGCTTTGCCGCCCAGCTGGGCTTCGAGGTGGAAGCCGCGACCCTGGCCGCCATTCCGGAGCGCCTTGCGGTGGCCCGGAAGGTGGCGGCGGAGCGCGTCCTCACCGAGCTCACCAAGCTGCTCTGCGGGGCCGAGCCCCAGCGGGGGCTGGACCTCCTGGCCGAGACCGGGCTGCTGGACCTCTGGCTGCCGGAATTGCGGCCCATGCTCGGCTGCGGCCAGAATCGCCACCACCGCTGGGATGTGTGGCGCCATGCCCTGGAGGTTGTGCGGCGGGTGCCGGCCGACCCGGGGCTCCGCTGGGCGGCCCTGCTGCACGATGCGGGCAAGCCTGCGGCCCGGACCCTGGGACCGGATGGCGAGGTGCGCTTCCACGGCCACGAGGCCGGTTCGCTCCTGCTGGTCACGGCCATCCTCGAGCGCCTCAAGGCGGCCCGCGCCCTCCGGGATGATGTGCTGGCCCTGGTTCGCCACCATGGCACGCACCCCACGGCGGAGTGGAGCGAGGCGGCCTGCCGCCGGTTCCTGCGGCGCCTCGCGGAGGATGGGCTGGAAGTGGCGCGCTGGGGGGCCTTCCGACTGGCGGACCAGCAGGCCAAGGGCATGGACGGGGAAGCCCGGGAGCACGGGCACGCCGCCATCATGGCGCGCCTCGAAGCCGTGGCGGCCGCGGCCCCGCCCCTGACCGTGAGGGCCCTGGCCCTGGATGGCGCGGCGCTCATGGCCCTGACGGGGCGGCCGGGCGGTCCGTGGCTCGGGGAGCTGCAGCGCGACCTGCTGGAGGCGGTGATCGAGGATCCCGGTCTCAATACGCCCGAGACCCTGGCAAGCCTGGTCCGGCAAAGGCCCTAGATCCGCTCGATGAGCACCGCCGCCTGGGCGGCGAGGCCTTCGCCGCGCCCCGTGAAGCCCAGCTTCTCCGTGGTGGTGGCCTTCACGTTCAGGGCCTCGGCGTGGATGCCCAGCAGCGGGGCGATGCGGTCGCGCATCCGTTGCCGGTGGGGCCCGATCTTCGGCCGCTCGCCGATGAGGCAGACGTCGGCATTCACCACCCGCCACCCGCGCTCGGCGAGGTCGCCCATCACCTTTTCGAGCAGGCCCGCCGAATCGGCGCCCCGGTAGGCGGGATCCGTGTCCGGAAAATGGAGGCCGATGTCACCGAGACCGGCCGCTCCGAGCAGGGCGTCCATGAGGGCATGCAGCATCACATCGGCGTCGCTGTGGCCCGCCAGGCCCCGGTCGTGGGGGATGTCACAGCCCATGAGCTTCAGGGGCCGGCCGTCCTCGGGTGCCGCGAAACGGTGGACGTCGAAGCCCAGGCCGGTGCGGAAGGCGTTCATACCCGCTCCACCCCAAGGTTGCGGTGCTCGCCCGTGGATTCGTCCGACACCTTGATCGCCCCGGTGATGGGGTGGTCGGGCAGCAGGATGATGACCTCGGTCCCCTCGCCCTCCACGGTGATGAACTCCAGGGTGCCGCCATGCTCCTCGACGATCTTCTTCACGGTGGCCATGCCCAGTCCGGTCCCCTTCTTCTTCCCGTAGCTGAAGAAGGGCTCGAAGATCCGCTTGACCACCCGCTTGGGGATGCCCCGTCCCTGGTCCTTCACACGGATCTGCGCCCCGTTGGTGACCTGGGCCCAGGTCACCAGCACTTCGCCGCTGATGCCGACGGTGGCGTCCAGGGCGTTGGCCAGGAGGTTCTCCATCACCCGGGTGAAACGGCCGGGATCCAGTTTGACGAGGCAGGAGGTCCCCTCGGCCCGGAGGGTCACACCCATCTCGGCGGCTCGGGGCACCAGCGGCTCGATGATGGCATCGAAGAAGGGGCGGAGATCCACCGTCTCCCGCCGGGGCTCGCGCACCTTGGCGAAGTCCAGCACATCCTGGCTGAGGTGCGTGAGGCGGTCCACGCATTCCAGGATCTTGCGGCTGTGGTGGCGTACCTTGCTGTCCTCCGTGGACAGCTCGAGCAGGTCCGCATGGCCGCGCAGGACGAAAAGGCCGTTCTTGAAGTCATGGACGATGGAACTGGCCACCTGGCCCACGGTGGCCAGGACGTGGCCGCGGAGGTTCTCCTCGGACAGGCGGGTCCGCTCGATGGCGATGGCGCAGAGCGAGACGATGGCCTCGAAGGTGGGGCGGTCCGGCGGCTCGACGATGGGACGACGGCTGTCCAGGTAGACCACGCCGATGCGCCGGCCCTGGAGCAGCAGGGGCAGGCAGAGGATGGTCTTCAGCTCGAGGCGCTGGATCGAGTGCTGGCTGAGCAGCTGGCCATCCTCGGCGACATTGAGGATCCAGACGGGCTCCCCGGATTCGAAAACCTTGTGGACGCTGGACATGGACAGCTGGATCTGGCCTTCCAGCTCCTGCCCCAGGTTCCGTTGGACCCGGCAGGCCAGCTCGCCGTCCTCCAGGAGCATGAGGAAGCCCCGGTCCGTTCCGGAGATGCTGAGCAGGCGATCCAGGGACTGTTCGAGCATGTCCTCCAGGTCCACTTCCTGGGCCAGGAGCTGGGCGGCGTCGAGGATGGCCTGGAGGTGGATCTCGGAGCTGCTGTGGTCAGTGCGGAGCAGGGTCAGGGTGTAGGCGCCGTCGGCCAGGAGCAGGGGGGTTCCGGGCTCCCAGACCGTACGCCCCAGTGGCTTGTCCTGATAGAAGCTGCCGTGGGTGGTCTGCAGGTCCTCGGCCCACCAGGTGTCCTCCTGCAGCTCCAGGCGCAGGTGGTTCCGGCTGATCATGTTGTCCGACAGCACCACGTCGCAGAGGCCCTGCCGACCCACGGTGACCGAGCGGGCGAGCGGCACGGTCCGCTCGAACCCGTGTCGGTCTCTGATCAGGAGCTGGTAGCGCTGGGCCACGGCATCTCCCGGGCGGTCATCAGGGGGTGAGAGGAGGAACGGGCTCTGGTCTGCGATCCCAAGATTATCCGGCCATTGGCTGGACACAAGTGGAAGTCCCGTGAGGGAATAGAGGCCATGCACCGGCACCCCGACCTTGATCCCACCGCCAACCTGGAGGATCCCGTTGAATATTCGCTGAGGCCGCAGCGGCTCCAGGAATATATCGGCCAGGCCAAGGTCAAGGCCCGCCTCGAGATCGCCCTCCAGGCGGCGACGAAGCGGGGTGATGTGCTGGACCATGTGCTGCTTTTCGGCCCCCCGGGCCTGGGGAAGACCACCCTGGCCCATGTCCTGGCCAACGAGATGGGAGCCCCCTGCAAGGTGATCCAGGCCCCGGCCCTGGAGAAGAAGGGGGACCTGGCGGCCATCCTCACCAACCTGGAAGCCGGGGAATTCCTCTTCATCGACGAGATCCACCGCCTCTCCGCTCCCATCGAGGAACTGCTCTACGCGGCCATGGAGGATCGGAAGCTCGACATCCTCATCGGCCAGGGCCCCAGCGCCCAGACCCTGAAGGTCGATCTTCGGCCCTTCACCCTGGTGGGGGCCACCACCCGCGCCGGCCTCCTCTCGAAACCGCTGCACGACCGCTTCGGTTTGGTGCATCGCCTGGAGTTCTACACCCGGGCGGACCTTGCCATCATCGCCCGCCGGTCGGCGGATCTGCTGGGCATCCACCTGGCGACGGAAGGGGCCGAGGCCATCGCCCGCCGGAGCCGGGGGACGCCGCGCATCTGCAACCGCCTGCTCCGGCGATGCCGGGACTACGCCGAGGTGAAGGGCGACGGGACCATCACCATGGAATCCGCCGAGGCCTGCCTGAAGCTGCACGAGGTGGATGATCTGGGCCTGGATGGCCTGGACCGGGACTACCTCCAGACCCTCTGCCACAAGCACCGGGGTGGCCCGGTGGGCCTGCGGACCCTGGCCGCGGCCCTGGGCGAGGACGAAGGCGCCCTGGAGGACCTGGTCGAGCCGTACCTCATGCAGGTGGGCTTCCTGGATCGCACGCCCCAGGGCCGGAAGGCCACGGATGCGGCCTACGCCTACCTGGGGGTGAAGTCGGATCCGGGGCCGCTGTTCCGCTGAGGGGCGGGCCGCTGATCAGTTGGTCTCGAGGGTGTCGAGGGTCTTCGATCCGGAGTGGGACAGGGCGAGGGTGCCCCCCTTGGCCGTACCGATGGCGTCCAGGTTGCGGGTCTGGTCGCGGCGGACGCAGACGCCCTGAAGGGTGCCGCCTTCGTCCACGACGAGGGAGCCAACCTCCACATCCCCTTCCACGTAGCCGGTGCCGTGGATCTCGAGGCACTCGGTGATCTTCATGGTCCCTTCCGCCCGGCCCGTCACCACCAGGTGCTTGGCGTGGATGGTGCCCTTCACCAGCCCGCCTGGGGCGATGGAGATCTCGCCGGTGGAATGGATGATCCCCTCGACGCTGCCTTCGATGCGCAGGCTCTGGGAGCCGGTGTGGATCTCGCCGGTGAGTACCACGTCCTTGCCCAGCAGGGAATGGATGGCGGGGGCGGCATCAGGCCTGGACTTGCTGTTGCGGAAGACAGCCATGGTTTGCTCCTTCAGATGTCAGGACGACTTGCCCAGCGCCCGGACCCATTGGCGCTGGAGACGGAGGTAGGGCTGGGGGTTCGTGGGCTTTCCGTTCAGCCGTACTTCGTAATGGAGGTGGACGCCGGTGGCGTTCCCCGAGCGTCCCATGCTCCCCAGGATATCCCCGCGGGATACTTTCTGCCCGGTCCTGACGTTGAGGTGATTCATGTGCGCGTACAGGGTCTCCTGCTCACCGTTGTGCCGGATCCGGACCCCCCAGCCGTAGCGGTCCATCCATCCGGCTTCCTCGACCTCGCCGTCGGCGGTGGCCTGGATGGGCGTGTCGAGGGCGTTGCTGATATCGATGCCGGTGTGGTAGCCCAGCAGGCCATCCCCAGCTTCGTTGGAGCGGGAGAAGGGGTTGACCCGCACACCGAACCCCGAGCTGAGGTAGCCGGCCGTGGGCGGGATGGAGGGCGTGTGGGCCCAGGCCCGCAACACCGGTTCCATGCGGGCCCGCACCACGGCCGCCTGCTTGGCGGTGTAGTCGAGGTCCTGCTTGAGGCGGGACAGGCGGTCGCGGACGCCCGGCGGAGGCGTGGCGGTGGAAGGAGCGGCGGTGGAAGGGGCTGCTTGGCCCGGCGGGGCCGGAAGGGGCGGAGCGGCCGGCGCCTTGGGGTCGAGCAGCTTCAGCAGTTCCGTGTGCTGCTGCCGGAGGGTGGCGACTTCGGTCTCCAGGGCCTGCGCCTGATCCAGGGAGGAGCGGAGCTGTTCCTGCTGCTCCTGGGTCTCCTTCTGGAGGCGGCCGAAGCTCATGATCTTCTTCGTGGCCCAGAACCCGTAGCCGGACCCGATCATGGCCAGAGCCCAGAAACCGGCGACGAGGCCGATGATCCAGAGCATGGTCCTGCGGGTCAGGGACCAGCGGATGGTGCGGTGGCTGAAGACCACCATCACCGTGAGCCACCGCACGGGATCGGGGCGGCTGGAGCGCACAGCGAGTCGGCGTTCGGGCTGAGGAGTGGACATGGCCCCTCAGCATACCTGGGAATCCGCGAAGCTTCGACTCGTCTTCTTACAACGAACGATCTAGATCGGAGCCAGCAACGACCGAGAGAGCCACCATTCCAAGACATGGCCAAGGAAAAACACGAGCCCCACCAGACTGTTCAAAGTGAAAAAAGCCTGGTCGATGCGGGAGAGATCGCCGCCCCGTACGAGCCACTGCTCGCGCGCCAGCATGGTCGCCACCGTGGCCCACCCGGCCCAGGCCACCACATGGCTGCCCATCTGGACGTTGAACATGGCCCAGGCGGCCAGGGCCAGAAGATGGAAGGCGCGGGAGAGCGCCAGGGCGCCGCCCGTTCCGAGCCGGGCCGGCACGGAATGCAGCCCTTTGCTGCGGTCGTAGTCCTGGTCCTGGAGGGCATAGAGGATGTCGAAGCCGGCGGTCCAGGCCAGGACGCCGCCCGAGAGCCAGAGGGCGGGCGCCTCGATGCGTCCCGACACCGCGATCCAGGCACCCAGGGGCGCCCCGGAGAGGGCCAGCCCCAGCGCGAGGTGGGCCCAGGAGGTGAACCGCTTGCACAGCGAATAGCCCAGGATGATGACCAGGGCCAGGGGGGACAGGATCCAGGTCAGCGGCCCCAGGGCACCGGCGGCCACCCCGAAGAGCACGATGCCGGCCCCCATCAGGGTCATGGCGCCGGCCCGGGAGACCCGGCCCGCAGGCAGGGCACGGCTTGCCGTGCGCGGGTTCTCCGCGTCCACATCCGCGTCCACCAGGCGGTTGAAGGTCATGGCGGCCGTGCGGGCCCCCACCATGGCCGCCAGGATCCACAGGATGGTCCGCAGGGGCGGAATCCCCTGGGCCGCCCCCAGCGCCCCCAGGAAAGCGAAGGGCAGGGCGAAGACCGTGTGCTCGAACTTGATCATGTCGAGCAGTTCCCTCGCCTGGTTGAAAGACGACCGGCCCGTGGACGCGGGATCTGGCTCCTGCCTTGGGCTCGCCTCCCCGATCGGTTCTCCGGCCGCTCCTTCCGGGTGGGCCGCTTCGGGGTCGGAGGGCTCTGGGATCGGGTCTGGGTGGTTCATCAGGCTATCCATTGGAACCATGATCCAGTGAATCCGGATCGCTGTCTCGCCTCGGATTGCCCCCAGGGGTCGCCGGGAGGTGGCCTAGTCTTCGGTCTTCAGCCGGTAGCCCACACCGGGCTCCGTCTGCAGGTACCGGGGCCGGGAGGGATCCTCCTCCAGCTTGTGGCGGAGCTGGGCCATGTAGACCCGGAGGTAGAGAGGCTGGGCACCCGCCACGCCGCCCCAGACCTCCTTCAGGAGCTGCCGGTGGGTGACCACTTTCCCGGCGTGCCGGATCAGGGTGGTGAAGAGGCGGTACTCGAGCGGGGTGAGGTGTATCTCCCGACCCTCGACCAGGACCTGGCGCTTGGCCAGGTCCACCTGCCACCGCCCCAGGGTGAACCTGGGATCCTCGGCGGTTCCGGGATCCGCATGGCGCAGGGCGACCCGGATGCGGGCCAGCAGCTCGCCCGTGCCGAACGGCTTGGTGAGGTAGTCGTCCGCGCCGACGTCCAGGGCGCCGACCTTGTCCGTCTCCTGGCCGCGGGCGGAGATGACGATGACCGGGACCCGGCTCCACTCCCGGAGCCGGGTCATGAGGTCGAGGCCATCCATATCGGGAAGGCCCAGGTCGAGCAGGATCACGTCCGGCCGGTGCTGCACGGCCAGAGTCAGGCCCTCCTGGCCCGAGGCGGCCTCGAGGTAGCGGTACCCGCCGCTCTCCAGGGCCACCCGGAGGAACCGGCGCATCTGGGGCTCGTCCTCCACCAGGAGCACCTGCGGGCCGGGGATGGTCATGCGCCCTCCTCGGGCATGGGTGGGGGTGTGCCCAGGGGAAGGCTCACGAGGAACTGGGCGCCGCCCTGGGGGTGGTTGACGGCCTGGATGCGGCCTCCATGGGCGGCCACGATGCCCTTGCAGATGGCCAGACCCAGCCCCGCACCCGGGCGCCCCACGGCAGCTTCGCCCCGGGCCAGCTTCTCGAAGATCCGGGTTTCCTCCCCGGGGGCGATGCCCGGGCCCCGGTCTGTCACGGAGAGGGTGAGGGACTTCCCCGCGGCCCAGGCCTTGAGGTCCACCTGGGAACCCGGCGGTGAGTATTTCAGCGCGTTGTCGAGGAGGTTCACCAGCACCTGCTCCATGAGGACGGGATCCATGGCCACCAGCGGCAGATCTTCGGGCAGATGGGCCTTCACCCGTGCGGACTCCGCCCCCAGCTCGCGGCGGTCCAGGGCGGCGCCCACCAGTTCCTCCACGGGGATCCACTCGGTGCGGAGCTCCAGGGCGCCGGCCTCGAGGCGTGTGATGTCCAGCAAGTTGCTGACGAGGCGGTGCAGCCGCTGGGCCTCCTCCTGAGCCGAGGTCAGGAGGTCGCGCCGGGTGGCGTCGGAGAGGTCAGGCGTCTCCAGGACCGTGCTTACGGCGCCGGTGATGACGCCCAGTGGGGTCCGCAGGTCATGCGACACCGAGCTGAGCAGCGCGTTCCGCAGGCGTTCCTCCTCCGCCCGCTGGCGCTCGGCGGTGCTCTGCTCGGCCAGCAGGGAGCGTTCGAGGGCCAGGGCCGTCTGGGTCGTGAAGGCCTCCAGCAGCTGGCGCTGGTCCGGCTCCACCCACTGGGGTGCCCCATCCGGGAGTACCCCCAGCACGCCGAGGGTGCCTTTTGAACCTTTGAGCGGCAGGTAGGTGGCGCGGGCCCCCGGGAGCGTGAGCGTGCCCAAGCCGGCGGGTTCCTCATGCTCAAAGACCCACTGGGCCACGCCCTGTTCCTGGTCATTCAGCGGGAAGGCGAGAGGATGGGTTGGAGGTTCCAGGCGTCCCGAGGTGTCCGGAAGCAGCATCACCGCATGGCTCTGGAACTGGGTCGTGACGTTCTGGATCGCGGAAGTCACAAGGGCCGTGGTTCCCGCACTGCGGGCCAGCTCCTGTCCCAGGCGGAAGAGGGCCTGGGTCCGCTGCTCCCGGGCCCGTGCCAGGCGGGCCTGGGCCCGGATCCGCTCGGTGAGGTTCCCGATGACCACCCCCACCAGGAGCATCACGGAGAAGGTGCCGACGTGGCGGAAGTCGGATACCACGAAGGTGAAATAGGGGGGCACGAAGATGAAGTCGAAGGCCGCGACGCTCAACAGGGAAGCCAGCAGGGAGGGCCCCCGGCCAAACCGCGTGGCCACGATGAGGATGCCGAGGAGGTAGATCATCACGATGTCCGCCAGTTCGGTGCGCCGGAAGATCAGGCCCGCGACCGCGGTCGAGAGCCCCACCGTGATGACGCTGAGCAGGTAGTTCCGCAGTGGGCTCGTGATGCGGGAACGGAGGCCCGGTGAACCGGCCTGGCTCGCCGTCTCGCCGGTGATGACGTAGATGTCGATGTTCCCGCTGTGGCGGATGAGGTCATCCACCGGGGATCCGGCGAAGGCGTCGATCCACCTTGGGCGGGACGGCTTCCCCACCACGATCTTGGTGATGTTGCGGTCCTGGGCGAAGGCCAGGATGTCCTCGTCCGTTCTGCCGCCGCCCTCGATGACCACCGTCTCCCCGCCCAGCTTCTCGGCCAGCCGGAGGTTGGCCTCGACGCGACTCCGCTCCGCTTCGCTGAACTTCAGGTGGCGGTGGGATTCGACGTAGAGAGCGACCCACGACGCTCCGAGGGACCCCGCCATGCGGCGCGTGGCTCGGATGAGGCGCTCGGAGAGGCCGTCCGGACCCACACAGACCAGGAGCCGGTCGCCAGCGGCCCAGGTCTTCCGGATGCCCTCCGACGCCATGTAACGCCGCATCTGGGCATCGACGCTCTCCGCGGTGTGGCGCAAGGCCAGCTCACGGAGCGCGAGGAGGTTGCCCTTGCGGAAGAAGTGCTCGCGGGCATGGCGGGCTTGCTCCGGGAGGTAGACCTTGCCCTCCTTGAGCCGGATCAGCAGGTCCTCGGGGGACAGGTCCACCAGCTCGACTTCGTCCGCGCGCTCCATGACAGTGTCCGGGACGTTCTCCCGCACCGTGACGCCAGTGATCTGGGCAATGACGTCCTTGAGGCTCTCCAGGTGCTGGACGTTCATCGTGGTGTAGACGTCGATGCCGGCGTCCAGCAGCTCCATGACATCCTGCCAGCGCTTGGCGTGCCGGGAGCCCATCACGTTGGTGTGGGCCAGCTCATCCACAAGGATCAGCCCCGGCCGGCGGGCCAGGGCGGCGTCCAGGTCGAACTCGGGAAAGAACTGGCCAGCGTACGCCAGCTCTTTTCGCGGCAGGGTCTCCAGCCCTTCCGCCAGGGCGGCCGTTTCGCTCCGGCCATGGGTCTCGACAATGCCGAGGACGAGATCGACCCCTTCCAGGCTCCGCTCCCGCGCCTCGGACAGCATGGCGTAGGTCTTGCCGACACCCGGGGCCGCGCCAAAGAAGACCTTGAGCTTCGCCCGGTTCTCCCGGGCCTCCTCCGCCTGGACCTTGCGGAGCAGGGCATCAGGGTCGGGGCGTGGGAGGGCCATGCCCCTACGCTATCGGGATTTCCGGCCGTTTGCCCCAAACTGGTCGTCAAGGGCCAGGTTGAGCTTCAGGACATTCACCCGGGACTCGCCCAGGACGCCCCATTGCGCGCCTTCGACATGGGCGGCCACGAGGCGGCGTACTGTGGCCTCGTCCAGTTCCCTCGCCAGGGCCACCCGGTGAACCTGGAAGAGCGCGGAGGCCGGGCTGATGTGCGGATCCAGTCCGCTGCCCGAAGCGGTGACGAGGTCCACGGGAACGGGACCGGTGGCCTCCGGGTCCGCAGCCCGGAGGGCGGCGATCCGGCCCTGGACGGCCTTGCGGAGATCCGGGTTGCTGGGCGCCAGGTTGGAGCCGCCGCTGTTGGCGCCGTTGTAGGGCAGGGGCCTGCCTTGGGCGTCGACGGTGGCTGAGGGACGGCCCCAGAAGTCGCGCGGAGCCGTGAAGGACTGTCCGATCCACTCGGAGCCGATGACCTGTCCATCCCTGCGGACCAGGCTGCCCTCGGCCTGATGGGGAAAGAGCGCCCGAGCCAGGCCGGTGATCCCCAGGGGGTAGGCCAGGCCGGTGAGGGCGGACAGCGCGATGAAAGCGATGAGAGCGGGGCGGATCTGCAGGTTCATGGGAGCTCCTCTAGGCGGCGAGGCGAAGCGCGACGAGCAGCCAGTCGATGGCCTTGATGCCGATGAAGGGCACCACCAGGCCGCCGGCCCCGTAAAGCAGCAGGTTCCGCTGCAGCAGCTGGGCCGCGCCCACGGGCCGGTATGTCACGCCGCGAAGTGCCAGGGGGATGAGTGCCACGATGATGAGGGCGTTGAAAATCACCGCCGAGAGGATGGCGCTCTCCGGGCTGTGGAGCCGCATGATGTTGAGAGCGCCCAGGGCCGGGTAGGTGGCCACGAAGGCCGCCGGCAGGATGGCGAAGTACTTGGCCACGTCGTTGGCGATGCTGAAGGTGGTCAGCGAGCCGCGGGTCATGAGCATCTGTTTGCCGATCTCCACGATCTCGATGAGTTTGGTGGGGTTGGAGTCCAGGTCCACCATGTTCCCGGCCTCTTTGGCAGCCTGGGTGCCGCTGTTCATGGCCACGGCGACATCGGCCTGGGCCAGGGCCGGCGCGTCGTTGGTGCCGTCGCCGGTCATGGCCACCAGCCGCCCTCCTGCCTGGTACTCGCGGATGAGCTTGAGCTTGGCTTCCGGTGTGGCTTGGGCGAGAAAGTCATCCACGCCCGCCTCGGCGGCGATGGCGGCGGCCGTGAGGGGATTGTCGCCGGTGATCATCACCGTCTTGATGCCCATGCCCCGCAGCTCCGCGAAGCGCTCCTTGATGCCGCCCTTGACGATGTCCTTGAGCTGGATGACACCCAGGGCATGCGGTCCTTCGGCCACCACGAGCGGGGTGCCGCCTGCCATGGAGATCTGGTCCACGGTCCGGCGCAGGTCCTCCGGGAAGGTGCCGCCATGGGACTGGACGTAGGCTTCGATGGATGAGGCGGCGCCCTTGCGGATCTGGCGCGTGCCCAGGTTCACGCCGCTCATGCGGGTCTGGGCGGTGAAGGGCACGAAGTGGGCGTCCAGGGCATGGAGGCCCCGCTCTCGGAGGCCGTGCTGTTCCTTGGCCAGTACCACGATGCTGCGTCCTTCGGGCGTCTCATCGGCCAGGGAGGAGAGCTGGGCCGCGTCCGCCAGGCGCTTCAAGTCCACACCATCGGCGGCCAGGAAGGCCACGGCCTGCCGGTTGCCCAGGGTGATGGTGCCGGTCTTGTCCAGCAGCAGCACGTCCACGTCACCCGCCGCCTCCACGGCCCGCCCTGAGGTGGCGATGACATTCGCCTGGATCATGCGGTCCATGCCTGCGATGCCGATGGCGCTGAGCAGGCCACCGATGGTGGTGGGAATGAGGCAGACAAGCAGCGAGACCAGCACCGTGAGCGTCACGGGATGTCCCTGACCGGCGGCCTTGGCGGAGAAGGCGGAGTACGGCAACAGGGTGGCGGTGGCCAGCAGGAAGATGATGGTGAGCCCTGCCAGGAGGATGTCGAGGGCGATCTCGTTGGGGGTCTTCTGTCGCTTGGCGCCTTCCACCATCGCGATCATGCGGTCCAGGAAACTCTCGCCGGGGTTGGACGAGATGCGGATCACCAGCCAGTCGGAAAGCACCAGGGTGCCTCCGGTGACGGCGGACCGGTCGCCGCCGCTCTCCCGGATGACCGGGGCGCTCTCGCCGGTGATGGCGCTTTCGTTCACCGAAGCCACGCCCTCCACCACCTCGCCATCCCCGGGGATGGTCTCGCCAGCTTCCACGAGCACGAGATCATTGATGCGCAGGACCGGGGCATCAATGGTCTCGTGCGGCCCCTTCCGGTCAGATCCGAGCAGCCGCCTTGCCTTCACGTCGCGCCTGGACCGGCGCAGGGAATCGGCCTGGGCCTTGCCGCGGCCCTCCGCCATGGCCTCTGCGAAATTGGCGAAGAGGAGGGTGAACCAGAGCCAGAGGGAGATGGCCAGGATGAAGCCGGGCCGTCCCTCCCCGCGGCCGGTCAGGGCCTGGATCCAGAGGCCTGTGGCGAAGGCGCTGCAGATCCACACCGTGAACATCACGGGGTTCCGGAGCTGGTGAAGGGGGCTCAGCTTCCGGAAGGCATCCAGCACGGCGCGCCGCACGATGGCGGGTTCGAAGAGGGGCTTGTCCTGCCGCGCGTGGGAGGTCATCGGAGGCTCCTCAGGCTCAGGTGCTCGGCGACGGGACCGAGGGCCAGGGCGGGGATGAAGGTGAGGGCGCCCACCAGGACTACCACCCCGATGAGCACGCCGACGAAGAGCGGGGTGTGGGTGGGGAGGGTGCCCAGGCCCTCGGGTGTGTGCTTCTTCTTCGCCAGGGAGCCGGCGAGGGCCAGCACGGGCCAGATCACGCCGAAGCGGCCCAGGAGCATGGCGATGGCCAGGCCATCGTTGTAGAAGGGCGTGTTGGCATTGAGGCCGGCGAAAGCGCTGCCGTTGTTGTTGGAAGCGCTGCTCCAGGCGTAGAGGATCTGGCTGAAGCCGTGGGGCCCGGGATTGCCCACGGAGGCAGCCGCAGCTGGAACGAGCACGGAGATGGCCGTACCGATCAGCACGGCGGCGCAGGGCAGGAGGATCGCAAGGGAAGCCATCTTCATCTCGAAGGCTTCCACCTTCTTGCCCAGGTATTCGGGGGTGCGGCCCACCATGAGGCCGCCGATGAAGACGGCGACCAGGGCGAACATGAGCATGCCGTAGAGCCCTGATCCGACGCCGCCGAAGACCACCTCGCCCAGCTGCATGAGCCATAGGGGCACCAGGCCACCCAGGGGCGTGAAGGAGTCGTGCATGGCATTCACAGACCCGCTGGAAGCCGCCGTGGTGGCGGTGGCCCAGAGGGCCGAGCCGCCAGGGCCGAACCGCAACTCCTTGCCCTCCATGTTCCCGCCGGGCTTGTCGATGCCGGCCACCTGGGTCACACCCAGGCTGTCCAGGGCGGGGTTGCCCTTCACTTCTGCCTGCGTGCAGACCGCCAGGGCCGCGACGAACAGGACGGTCATCGCCGCCAGCAGCGCCCAGCCCTGGCGGCGGTCCTGCACCATGCGTCCGAAGGTCACGCAGAGGGCCGCGGGGATGAGGAGGATGCTCAGCATCTGGACGAAATTCGAGAGCGGCGAGCTGTTTTCGAAGGGATGGGCGGCGTTGGCGCCGAAGAATCCGCCGCCATTGGTGCCGAGCATCTTGATCGCGACCTGGGAGGCTGCGGGTCCCATGGCGAGTACCTGGCCGCCTGCCGTGTGGAGGTAGGCAGACAGGTTCTGGATGACGCCCTGGGAGACGAGGAAGAGGGCGAAGACAAAGGAGAGGGGCAGGAGGATGTAGAGGGTGCCGCGCACCAGATCCACCCAGGCATTCCCTAGGCCCGTGGCGCTGCGGCGCGTGATGCCCCGGATCAGCGCCGCCAGGACCGCGATGCCGGTGGCGGCCGAGAGGAAGTTCTGTACCGTCAGGCCCAGCATCTGGGTGAGGTAGCTCAGCGTCGTCTCACCGCTGTAGGCCTGCCAGTTGGTGTTGGTGATGAAGCTCACGGCCGTGTTGAAAGAGAGGCCTGTCGCCACATTGCCCTGATGCTCGGGATTGAGGGGCAGGGCCGCCTGGGTCTTCATCAGAAGGAACATCGCCACCAGGCCGAGGAGCTTGATGAGGGTGATGGACCAGGCGTAGGCCTTCCAGCCCATCTCATCCTCCTCGCGGATGCCCATGAGGCGGTAGAGGCCCCGCTCGAGGGGTCTCAGGATCGGGTGGAGGAAGGTGCGCCCGCCCTCCAGGACCCCGGCCATATAGGCGCCCAGCGGGTAGGCCAGGCCCAGGAGCAGGGTCAGGTAGAGCAGGTTCTGAGTCCAGGCGTGGCTCATTGGAACATCTCCGGCTTCAACAGGGCGAAGGCGAGGTAGCCCAGAAGGCCCAGGGCAAGGAGAGCGGCGAGCAGGAGGGTGAGGTTCATCGGAGCGTCCTTTCCCCGGGGCGGGCCTGGGCGATCAGCCAGAAGACGAGGGGAAGAAGCGTCAGGATCAGCATCCACCAGCCACCCGCATGCCCTTCTTCCCCTTCCGCCCGGATGTCGCGTACGGCGCGAAGGCCCAGCCAGGCGGTCAGCGCGGCGAGTGGGAGGAACCATGGCATCACGAGGTGCACAGAGACTCCTGCGGGCGGTTCCGGGCTGGGAAGAACCACCCGGTCCGACAGCATGGTTTGGGTTCCGTTAAGGTGCCGTTAGGAATCGAGGCGGCCCCGTCGGGTTGCCCCGGGGCAGACGTTTCCGGCCGGATTCCTAACGCATTCTTAACGGCGTTCCCGGCCATTCTTGTCGGCTGGCCCGACTTCGGAGCAGGTGGCTCGGGCCAGTCTCACCCTCGTCCATCCGGCCCCAGAACCCCAGGAACCCCGGTCATGCCCAACTACAGAAAGCTTCTCCTGGGGCGCCGTCTCGCCAGCGAGGAGAGCCACGAGACCAGGATCAGCAACCCCATCGCGCTGGCTGTGTTCAGTTCGGATGCCCTGTCCTCTGTGGCCTATGGCACCCAGGAGATCATGGCCCCCCTCACGGCCGCAGTGGCGGTGTTCGGCGCGGGGGTGCTGGGGTGGTCCTGGTGGGTGGCCCTGGGCATCGTGGCGCTGCTGCTGGTTCTCAACGTGAGCTACCGGCAGACCATCCACGCCTATCCCAGCGGCGGCGGCGCCTACCTGGTGGCCAAGGACAACCTGGGGGAGGTCGCTGCCCAGACGGCCGGCGCGTCCCTGCTGATCGACTACATCCTCACGGTGGCCGTGTCCGTTTCGGCGGGTGTCTCGGCCATCGTGTCGGCCTTCCCGGGTCTGGAACCGCATCGCATCTTCCTGGCGGAGGGCATCATCGCCTTCATCGCCCTCATGAACCTGAGGGGCGTGAAGGAGAGCGGGCTGGTCTTCTCCCTGCCGACCTATGGTTTCGTGATCTGCATCGTGGGCCTGCTGATCAAGGGGTTCTGGAACGTGGCGACGGGCCATGAGGTGGCCGCCGCCCGGGTCGCGACGGCCCACCTGGAAGGCACCTCGCGGCTGGCCGCGGTGTGGCTTCTGGCCCGGGCCTACAGCGCGGGCTGCACGGCGCTCACCGGAGTGGAGGCCATCAGCAATGGCGTCACGGCCTTCAAGGATCCCGTGTCGCGCAATGCCTCGAAGACCATGACCTGGATGGTGGCGATCCTGGGGACCATGTTCCTCGGGATCACCTACCTGACGAACCACTATGGTCTGACCTACCATCCGGATGCGTCGGAGACCCTGCTGTCCCAACTGACCCGCCTCGTCCTCGGGGGGGCGGAGCACGGGTTGGCAAGGGCCGTCTACCTGGCCACCACGGGCTTCACCATGGCGATCCTGGCCCTGGCGGCCAATACGGCCTATGCGGACTTCCCGCGGCTCGCGGCCCTCCACGCGCGGGACGGCTTCCTGCCCCGCCAGTTCACCAGCCAGGGGGACCGCCTGGTCTTCTCCAACGGGATCTTCATCCTTTCCCTGGCCGCCGGGGTCCTGGTCCTGCTCTTCGGCGGCAAGGAGGATCACCTGCTTCCCCTGTACGCGGTGGGGGTGTTCCTGGGCTTTACCATCAGCCAGACCGGCATGGTGCGCCGCTGGTTCCGGCTGAAGGGGGCCGGCTGGCAGGTGAAGGCGCTGATCAACGGCCTGGGGGCCGTCACCACCTTCGTCGTCATGCTGGTGATCGCCGTGACGCGCTTCGCCCATGGAGCCTGGATCGTCATCGTGCTCGTGCCGGTGATGGTGATGACCTTCTTCAACATCCACCGGCACTACATCAGGGTCAAATCCATCCTCGCCGCGAGCCGCGTGGACTTCATCGGGCCCCGCCGGAACCGGGTGGTCGTGCTGGTGTCCGGCATCCATGCCGGCGTGGTGCAGTCCTTGAACTATGCGAAGGTCATTGCCGAACATGGCGAGGTCGAGGCGCTGACCGTCGACTTTACGGATGAACACGGCCGGGACAGTGCGATGCTCGAGAAACTGCGATCCGACTGGCCGAGGTACAGCGAGGGGATCCCCCTCCGGGCCATCCGGAGCCCCTACCGGAAGGTGGTCGAGCCCATCGTGAACGAACTGGAGCGCATGCGGCAGGCGGAGCCGGAATACACCATCACGGTCATCCTTCCCGAGTTCGTCACGGGACACTGGTGGGCGAACCTGCTGCACAACCAGACGGCCATGAGGATCAAGGGCACCCTGCTCCTCATGCCCAAGATCATCGTGATCTCGATCCCCTATCACGTGGAGCCGTTGATGGAGTAGGCGACAACCCCGGCGCCGGCAGAGTATGCTCGCCCCCCGGGAGACTGGCGCCCACACCTTCCCTTCCAGGGCGAGCCGAACCAACCACTACTGATTTGATCCACTGGAGGCTGTCATGGGAAACCTCGGACCGATGGAAATCCTGCTCATCGGCATCGCGCTCCTGATCTTCTTCGGGCCGTCCCGGCTCCCGGAACTCGGGAAGAGCCTGGGCAAGGGGATCCAGGAATTCAAGAAGGCCAGCCGCGAACTCACGGACTCCGTCAAGGAGGACCTGACCGACGAGAAGGACAAGAAATAGCCCCTGATCCCGGGGCCTCCCGCCCCGGGTCTTCACCGGAAGGGTGTCAGGCGCTCGAAAAAGAAGCGCCCGGCTGGGCCGGGCGCTTCTTGGCTGGATCGGGCCGGTTCAGCCCGCGCCGCCGCCGCCGGTGGTGGCGGGACGGTAGGTGAGGCTCGCCTTGATGAAGTCGCGGTTCATGCGCGCGATGTTCTCCATCTTGATGCCCTTGGGGCAGGCGGCTTCGCACTCGCCGTGGTTGGTGCAGGTGCCGAACTCCTCGGCGTCCATCTGGGCGATCATGTCGCGGACGCGAAGGTAGCGCTCGGGCTGGCCCTGGGGCAGGTGGCCCAGGTGGTTGATCTTCGCGGAGACGAAGAGCATGGCGCTGGCGTTGGGGCAGGCCGCCACGCAGGCGCCGCAGCCGATGCAGGCGGCGGCATCCATGGAAAGATCGGCGCTCTCCTTGGGGATGGGCAGGGCGTTGGCGTCCTGCGGCGAGCCCGTGGGGACGCTGATGAAGCCACCGGCGGCGATGATGCGGTCGAAGGCGCCACGGTCCACCATCAGGTCCTTGATGACGGGGAAGGCTTCGGCCCGCCAGGGCTCGATGGTGACGCTATCGCCATCCTTGAAGCTGCGCATGTGCAGCTGGCAGGTGGTGGTGCGCTCGCGGGGGCCGTGGGGGCGCCCGTTGATCACCATGCTGCAGGTGCCGCAGATGCCCTCGCGGCAGTCGTGGTCGAAGGTGATGGGCTCCTCACCCTTGCGGATGAGGTCCTCGTTCACGATGTCGAGCATCTCCAGGAAGGACATGTCGGGGCTGATGTTCTTGGCGGGGTACTCGACGAACTTGCCGTCGCACTTGGCGTTCTTCTGCCGCCACACGTGGAGGGTGAGATTGAGGTCTTTGGACATGGCTCAGTTCCTCACTTGTAGCTGCGGGTCGCGAGGTGGACGTTCTCGAAGGCGAGCTGCTCGGTGTGGCGCACCGGAGCCTGGCCTTCGCCCTTGTATTCCCAGGCGGCCACGTGGGCGAAGTTCTCGTCGTCGCGGAGGGCCTCGCCTTCCTCGGTCTGCCATTCCTCGCGGAAGTGGCCGCCGCAGGATTCGCGGCGCTCGAGGGCGTCCAGACACATCAGTTCGCCGATCTCCAGGAAGTCGGCCACACGGCCGGCCGCCTCGAGGGACTGGTTCAGGTCGTTCCCGGTGCCGGGAATGCGGAGGTTCTTCCAGAACTCCTCGCGGATCTGCGGAATGAGTTCCAGGGCCTTCTTGAGCCCGGTCTCATTGCGGCCCATGCCGCACATCTCCCACATGACCTTGCCCAGTTCGCGGTGGAAGTGGGTCGGAGTCTCCTTGCCGCCGATGGACATGAGCTTGTCCGTGCGGTCGGTGACGGCCTGCTCTGCGGCCTTCACCGCAGGATCGTCGGCCTTGATGCGGGTGCCGGGCTTGATGCCGGCCAGGTAGCCGCCGATGGTGTAGGGGATCACGAAGTAGCCGTCGGCCAGACCCTGCATGAGCGCCGAGGCGCCCAGGCGGTTGGCGCCGTGGTCGGAGAAGTTGGCCTCGCCCAGCACGAAGAGGCCCGGGATGGTGCTCATGAGGTTGTAGTCCACCCACAGGCCGCCCATGGTGTAGTGGCTGGCCGGGAAGATGCGCATGGGCGTCTTGTAGGGATTCTCGTCCGTGATGCGCTCATACATCTCGAAGAGGTTGCCGTATTTCTCTTCGATCTTGGCGGCGCCCAGCCGCTTGATGGCATCGCTGAAGTCGAGGTAGACGCCCAGGCGGGTGGGCCCGACGCCGCGGCCCTCATCGCAGACCTGCTTGGCGGCGCGACTGGAGACGTCGCGGGGAGCCAGGTTGCCGTAGGAGGGGTACTTGCGCTCCAGGTAGTAGTCGCGGTCCTCCTCGGGGATCTCGGAGGCGGGCTTGCCGCAGTCCTCCTTGCGCTTCGGCACCCAGATGCGGCCGTCGTTGCGCAGGGATTCGGACATGAGGGTGAGCTTGCTCTGGTGGTCGCCGGTGACAGGGATGCAGGTGGGGTGGATCTGCGTGAAGCAGGGGTTCGCGAAGGCGGCGCCCTTCTTGTAGGCGCGCCAGACGGCGGTGCCGTTGCAGCCCTTGGCGTTGGTGGAGAGGTAGAAGACGTTGCCGTAGCCGCCCGTCGCGAGACAGACCGCATCCGCCACGTGCGAGGTGACCTCGCCGGTCACCATGTCGCGCGCGACGATGCCCTTGGCCACGCCGTCCACCACGATCAATTCCAGCATCTCGTGGCGGGAGAACATCTTCACCTTGCCGAGGCCGATCTGGCGCTCCAGGGCCTGGTAGGCGCCGATGAGCAGCTGCTGGCCGGTCTGCCCGCGGGCGTAGAAGGTGCGGCTCACCTGGGCGCCGCCGAAGGAGCGGTTGTCCAGCAGTCCGCCATATTCCCGGGCGAAGGGCACGCCCTGGGCCACGCACTGGTCGATGATGTTGTTGCTGACCTCGGCCAGGCGATGCACGTTGGCTTCGCGGGCGCGGAAGTCGCCGCCCTTGACCGTGTCGTAGAAGAGGCGATAGACGCTGTCGCCGTCATTCTGGTAGTTCTTGGCGGCGTTGATGCCGCCCTGGGCCGCGATGGAGTGGGCCCGGCGGGGGCTGTCCTGGTAGCAGAAGCACTCGACCTCGTAGCCGAGCTCGGCCAGGGAGGCGGCGGCGGCACCACCGGCGAGGCCGGAGCCCACCACGAGCACCTTGTACTTGCGCTTGTTGGCCGGGTTCACGAGCTTGAGATCAAACTTGTGCTTTTCCCATTTCTTGTCGATCGGGCCGTCTGGGATTCGGGAATTGAGTTCCATGGAGCGCTCCCTGGGATCAGTGGATGAAGCCGGTCAGGACGGCGATGGGGTAGGAGATGTTCACGCCCACCACGAGGACGGTCAGGCCGGTGGCGAAGGTGCGCCGCAGGCTGTCGTAGCGGGGATGGGCCAGGCCGAGGCTCTGGGTGCAGCTCCACACGCCGTGCCACATGTGCAGGCCGAGGCAGAGCTGGGCCACGATGTAGAAGCCGGCGGCCGCGGGGACCTTGAAGCCGTTCACGAAGTTGGCATAGGGATTGGCGTGGTTGAAGTTCGGGTGGACCGTACCGGTGGTCAGGTGCAGCAGGTGGTACACGATGAAGGCCGCGAGGATGAACCCGCTCCAGCGCATGGTCCGGGAAGACCAGGTGGAGGCGACGTTCTGCTGGGCCCGGTACCCGGTGGGGCGGGCGGCCATGTTGTCGAGGGTGAGGGTCACCGCGGCCCAGATGTGGAGGCCCGCCGCGGTGAGCAGCACGGCCCGGAACACCCAGATGCCCATGCCGTGGACCATGGTGTGCAGGAACTCGGCGTAGTGGTTCATCGCCTCGGCGCCCATGTAGGACGTCAGATTGCCCAGCATGTGGACCGTGACGAACCCGAAGAGGACGACGCCAGTGGCCGCCATGACGACCTTGCGGCCGACGGAGGACGCCAGGAAACCGTGGCCGCGTGCTTCCGCGCCCGCGATGCTCTGTTCAGCAACGGACATAGAGGGACTCCTTTGAAAAACGGGGAGATGGATCGGAGCGCCCGCGATCTGCGGCGGGGCCCGCTTTCAACGACAAGGCCATATCTGACCCGATTATCTTCGGACGCCCGTCGATTCCAAGCGGTAATGCTGAGGCAAGGGAAGCTGTGACAATGTGCATCTTCGATGCCAGGGCGGTGGCACCTCGGCCAGATGCCTGTCCTGAAGTCTTGCGGTTGCAATCCTCCATCCGCTAAAATCAAGCCCGATCTAGACATGATCTTTGGTGGAACGCCCCCGGGTGGGGGCCTGCGCCGCTTCCGCGCAGGCTTCCATGATGGGTTCCACCCTCAGCCGCTCCCCCCTTTCAGTCCCTCTCTCCTTAACTCAACTGGAGGAACAACCATGGTGACGATGAAACGTCTCCTTGACTCTCTGGCCTCGACCAGACTCTTCAAGGGGGGGGTGACGGCGCTCTTCGCCCTTCTTCTCTCGACGCCAGCCTTCGCCGGTGGCGAGGCCGATCTGAAAATGCCGGCCCTTCAGGGCAGCTTCATGGGCATGACGGGCCACAACCTGCTGCTGATCGGTCTCTTCATCTGTCTGCTGGGCATCGGCTTCGGTCTGGTGCAGTACGCCCAGATCCGCAACCTCCCGGTCCACAAGTCCATGCTCGAGATCTCCGAGCTGATCTATGAGACCTGCAAGACCTACCTGATGACCCAGATCAAGTTCATCGCGGTCCTGTGGACGTTTATCGCGCTCGTCATCATCGCCTACTTCAAGTACCTGGCGACCCCGCAGATGGATTGGCCCAATGTCATCGTGATCCTGCTCTTCTCGATCATCGGCATCCTGGGCTCCGTGGCGGTGGCCTGGTTCGGCATCCGCATCAACACCTTCGCCAATTCCCGTACCGCTTTCGCGAGCCTGCGCGGCAAGCCCTTCCCGACCATGGAGATCCCCCTGAAGGCCGGCATGTCGATCGGCATGCTGCTGATCTCGGTGGAACTGCTCCTCATGCTCGCCATCCTGCTGTTCGTCCCCGGTGACGCCGCCGGCCGCTGCTTCATCGGCTTCGCCATCGGCGAGTCCCTCGGCGCCGCCGCCCTGCGCATCGCCGGCGGCATCTTCACCAAGATCGCCGACATCGGCTCCGACCTCATGAAGATCGTCTTCAAGATCAAGGAAGACGATGCCCGCAACCCCGGCGTCATCGCCGACTGCGTGGGTGACAACGCGGGCGATTCCGTCGGCCCCACGGCGGATGGCTTCGAGACCTACGGCGTCACGGGCGTCGCGCTCATCACCTTCATCCTGCTCGCGGTCAAGGATCCTGCCATCCAGGTCTCCCTGCTGGTGTGGATCTTCGTCATGCGCGTGGGCATGATCCTCACGTCGGGTCTTTCCTATTGGGTCAACGGCCTGTGGGCGAAGGCGAAGTACGGTGCGGCCGCCAAGTTCGACTTCGAAGTGCCCCTCACCACCCTGGTGTGGCTGACCTCCATCGTCTCCATCGTGATGACCTACATCCTGTCCTACGTGCTGATCGGCAAGCTGCCCGACCACCTGTGGTGCAAGCTCTCCACCATCATCACCTGCGGCACCCTGGCCGGCGCCCTGATCCCTGAACTGGTCAAGGCCTTCACCTCCACCAATTCCGGCCATGTCCGCGAAGTGGTGACGGCCTCCAAGGAAGGCGGCGCCTCCCTCAACATCATCTCCGGTCTCGTGGCGGGCTACTTCTCCGCCTACTGGATGGGCCTCACCATCGTCGCCCTCATGGGCGCCGCCTATTACGTGTCCACCTTCGGTCTGGCCGGTTTCATGGAAGCTCCGGCCATCTTCTCCTTCGGCCTGGTGGCCTTCGGCTTCCTGGGGATGGGCCCCGTCACCATCGCGGTGGATTCCTACGGCCCCGTGACCGACAACGCCCAGTCGGTCTACGAACTCTCCACCATCGAGACCATCCCCGGCATCGAGGCTGAGATCCAGAAGGACTTCGGCTTCAAGCCCGACTTCGAGGAAGCCAAGATGTTCCTCGAAGAGAACGACGGCGCCGGCAACACCTTCAAGGCCACGGCCAAGCCTGTCCTCATCGGCACCGCGGTCGTGGGTGCCACCACCCTGATCTTCTCCATCATCCAGGTGCTGAACGGCAAGTTCGGCGTCCTGAAGGTGGTCGAGGGCCTGTCCATCATCAACCCCCTCTTCCTCCTCGGCCTCATCACCGGCGGCGCCATCATCTTCTGGTTCTCCGGCGCGGCCTGCCAGGCCGTGGCCACAGGCGCCTACCGGGCGGTGGAGTTCATCAAGCAGAACATCAAGCTGGACTCCGGCGCCGAGAAGGCTTCGGTCGAGGATTCCAAGAAGGTCGTGGAGATCTGCACCCAGTACGCCCAGAAGGGGATGTTCAACATCTTCCTGGCCGTATTCTTCTCCACGCTCGCCTTCGCCTGCCTGAACCACTTCTTCTTCATCGGCTACCTGATCTCCATCGCCGTCTTCGGTCTCTACCAGGCCATCTTCATGGCCAATGCCGGCGGCGCCTGGGACAACGCGAAGAAGCTCGTGGAGACCGAACTCAAGGCCAAGGGCACCGAACTCCACGACGCCTGTGTCGTGGGCGACACCGTGGGCGATCCCTTCAAGGACACCTCCTCAGTGGCCATGAACCCAGTCATCAAGTTCACGACCCTCTTCGGCCTCCTGGCCGTGGAACTGGCCATCGGCCTGAACCCCGTCACCGCGCACATCGCGGCGCTGGTCTTCTTCCTGGTGTCCACCGTCTTCGTGTGGCGCTCCTTCTACGGCATGCGCATTCCCACCGTGGACACGAAATAGCCCCTTACCATCAAGGTTATTCCTGTGAGGAGGGACCCTTCGGGGTCCCTCTTTGTGTGATACCTTGTATCGTGAGGTCATGTTTATGCGGCGATTATTTCATATTTCACTCACCCTGTTGGCTTGCGGAGGTCTCATGGCTGCCGATCCTGCCTTGACGCCGCCCACCGCACCCCAGAAGGCCCACACGAACCTCTGGCACGGCGAGAAGGTGGGCGATCCCTGGTTCTGGTTGCGGGAGAAGGGCAACCCCGAGGTGGTGGCCTACCTGAACGCGGAGAACACCTATACCGAGGCCATGACCAGGGGGCTGCAGCCCTTCTCCGAGGCCCTCTACAAGGAGATGCTGGGGCGCATCAAGCAGACGGACCTCAGCGTGCCGGTCCGCCGGGGCGCCTTCTACTACTACTCCCGCACGGAGGAGGGCAAGCAGTACCCCATTCAATGCCGCCGGCGGGCGGGGAAGGGCGGCGGTTACGATGAGCAGGCCGCCGAGGAGATCCTGCTGGACCAGAATGAACTCGCCAAGGGCCTGAAGTTCCTCAGCCTGGGCGGCATGGCCGTGAGCGACGACGATCGCACCCTGCTGTTCAGCACCGATGCGACGGGCTTCCGCCAGTACAAGCTGTTCACCAAGGATCTGGCCACGGGCCGCGTGGCGGGGCCCCTCGCCGAGCGGGTGACCTCCTTCGCCTGGACGGCGGATTCCCGGCACCTCTTCTTCGTCACCGAGGATGATGTCACCAAGCGCTCCGACAAGCTCTGGCGCCTGGACCTCCAGGGTGGCAAGCCCGAGCTGGTGTTCGAGGAGAAGGACGAGCTCTACCGGGTTGACCTGGGCCGCACCAAGGACCGCAAATACCTGCTGGTGGAGAGCCAGTCCACGGATACCTGGGAGACGCGATATCTGGCCACCGCCAAGCCCATGGGAGCGTTCAAGGTGCTCCTGCCCCGCGAGAAGGGCCACAAGTACGCCCTGGAGCATCGCGCGGGGACCTTCTACATCCGGACCAACAAGGGGGCGAAGAACTTCTGCGTGGTCACCGCCCCGGTGGCCACGCCGGATCCCAAGCACTGGAAGACCTTCATCCCCCATCGCAAGGATGTGCTGATCGAGGGGCTCGAGCCCTTCCGGGACTTCCTGGTGGTGGCCGAGAAGAGCCAGGGCCTGGATCGGTTCCGCATCCAGGACCTCAAGACCGGGGCCTGGAAGGGGGTGACCTTCCCCGAGCCCGTCTATGCGGCGTTCCCCGGAGGCACTCCCGAGTTCACCTCCCGGGTTTTCCGGTTCTCCTACCAGTCCATGGTGACGCCCCAGAGCGTGTACGACTGCGACATGGCCACCGGGAAGCAGACCCTGCTCAAGGAAACCGAAGTGCTGGGTGGCTATGACAAGGCCCAGTACGTCACCGAGCGCCAGTGGGCGACGGCCCGGGACGGGGCGAAGGTGCCCTTGTCCGTGGTCTACCGGAAAGGCGTGAAGCGGGACGGTTCCGCACCGCTCTTCCTGTACGCCTACGGCTCCTACGGCATCGGCATGCCGGCCTCGTTCTCCATCCCCCGCCTCAGTCTGCTGGACCGGGGCATGGTCTACGTCATCGCCCACATCCGGGGCGGCAACGAGATGGGCGAGGCCTGGCACGACGACGGCATGCTCATGAAGAAGATGAACACCTTCACGGACTTCATCGATTCGGCGGAGTTCCTGGTGAAGGAGAAGTGGACCAGCAGGGATCGGCTGGTCATCGAGGGCGGCAGCGCCGGCGGCCTGCTCATGGGCGCCGTCACCAACCTGCGACCCGACCTCTTCAAGGCGGTGCATAGCGCCGTGCCCTTCGTGGACGTCATGAACACGATGATGGATGCCAGCCTGCCCCTGACCGTGGGCGAGTACCTCGAGTGGGGCAACCCCAACGAGAAGACCGCCTACGACTATATGCGGGCCTACAGCCCCTACGACAACCTGGCGAAGAAGGCCTATCCGGCCATCCTCGTCACCACCAGCTTCAACGACAGCCAGGTGATGTACTGGGAGCCCGCCAAGTATGTCGCCAAGCTCCGCACCCTCAAGACCGACACCAACCCCCTGCTGCTGAAGATCAAGATGGACCCCGCTGGCCACGGCGGCGCCTCGGGTCGCTACGACGCCTTGAAGGACAAGGCCTTCGAAACGGCCTGGATGCTCCATCAGGTGGGCATCACCAAGTAGTCGTTCCCGGCTCCAAAGGGCGCGTTCGCGCCCTTTGGAGATGGAAAAAGCGTATTAGAATAAGGGGGCGCGGCAATCGCCGCGCCTTTCTATGTCCGGAAGCCCATGTCCCTTTCTGAAGAGATCCAGCGGCGGCGAACCTTCGCCATCATTTCGCACCCCGACGCGGGCAAGACCACGCTGACGGAGAAGCTGCTGCTCTACGGCGGCGCCATCGACCGGGCGGGCAGCGTGAAGGCGCGCGAGGGCGGATCGGCCGCCCACTCGGACTGGATGAGCATCGAGCAGGAGCGCGGCATTAGCGTCACCTCCGCGGCCATGCAGTTCGAATACCTGGGCCGGGCCATCAACCTGCTGGACACGCCGGGCCACCAGGACTTCAGCGAGGACACCTACCGGGCCCTCACGGCGGCGGATTCCGTGGTGATGCTCCTCGATTGCGCCAAGGGCGTGGAAGAGCAGACCAAGAAGCTGTTCCGGGTGGCCCGTGAGCGCAGGCTCCCCATCTTCACCTTCGTGAACAAGCTGGACCGCCCCGGCCGGGAGCCTGTGGAGTTGATCGACGAGGTGGAGGAGCTCTTCGGCCTCCACGCCGTGCCCATGACCTGGCCCATCGGCTCCGGCACCGATTTCAAGGGCGTCTACGTCCGCGCCACGGGGCAGATCCAGGTCTTCGAGCGGGCCAAGGCGGGCCGGAAGGCCCGGGTGGCGGGGCAGGGCGGGCTGGATGACCCCGAGATCGCCGCTCTGCTGACGCCGGCCGAACTCCAGCAGCTCAAGGATGATGTGGACCTCATGAACCACGTGTTGCCGGCCTTCGACCGGGAGGCCTTCCTCCGTGGCGAGCAGTCACCCATGTTCTTCGGCTCGGCCGTGAACAACTTCGGCGTGGCCGAGTTCCTGGAAGAGTTCCTGGACCTGGCTCCGGCCCCGGGGGCGCGGCCGCTCATGAACGGGGGCGAGGTCGCGCCCGAGCAGCCCTTCACAGCCTTCGTGTTCAAGGTGCAGGCCAACATGAACAAGGCCCACCGGGACCGCGTGGCCTTCGCCCGCATCGTGTCCGGGAAGTTCGACCGGGGCATGGACGCCCTCCACGTGCGGGAGAAGAAGTCCATCAAGCTGAACTACCCTCACATGTTCTTCGGCCGCGAGCGGCAGATCGTCGACGAGGCCTACCCCGGCGACATCCTGGGCCTCATCAACCCGGGCCTCTTCCGCATCGGCGATGTGCTCAGCGCCGCCGGACCCATCGAGTTCCATGCCGTGCCCCGCTTCTCGCCCGAGCAGTTCGCCTCCGTGCGCCTGGCCGATCCCGGCGCCCGCAAGGGCTTCCTGAAGGGCCTGGGACAGATCGCGGAAGAGGGCGTGGTGCAGGTCTTCTGGCCCAAGGGCGGCGCGCCGCTGCCCATCCTCGGTGCCATTGGCCGCCTGCAGTTCGAGGTGCTCCAGCACCGCCTCAAGGACGAATATGCCTGCCCCGTGCTGCTGGAGCCCCGCGGCTTCCAGATGGCCCGCTGGATCGAAGGCGGCTGGCCCGAGCCCAGCCGCTTCTGGGGCGAGCTGGTCGAGGACGTCGAGGGCAACCCCGCCATCCTCTTCGAGAACGACTGGCAGCGGCGGACCACCGCTGAGAAGAGCCCAGGCCTGACCTTCCTGGAACATCCGCCCAAATAGGAAAACGGCGCTTCCGCGCCGTTTTCCTGGTCTCGGGACGCCCAGCGTTGGGGGGCGGCTGCTAGGCCTTCGCGAAGATATCCATGACCGAATGCAGCAGCTCGATGGCTTCCTTCTTGGGGCGCTGGAACGCATTGCGGCCCATGATGCTGCCGGAGGCGCCGCCCGCGGCGATCTCGGCCACTTCCTTCAAGACCTCCTCGGTGCCCTTGGCCTCGCCGCCGCTGAAGATCACAATCCGGCGGCCGTTGAAGGCGCTGCGGACCACCTCCTTCACGCGGTCGGTGAGGGTGTCGATGGCGATGCTGTTCTTCTCGAAGGTCGCGGCGGCCTCCTTCACTTCGAGGTGCTTCTTGGGCGGTTTCACCTTGATGATGTGGGCGCCGAGCTGGGCGGCGATCTGGGCCGCATAGCCGGCCACGTCCACGGCGGTCTCGCCGTCCTTGGTCAGGCCCGCGCCGCGGGGGTAGGACCACACGATGGTGGGCAGGCCCACCGCCTTGGCTTCGAGGATCAGTTCCCGCAGGCTCTCATACTGGATGTTGCGGTCGCCGCTGCCGGGGTAGATGGTGTAGCCGATGGCCGCGCAACCCAGGCGGAGGGCATCTTCCACGCTGCCGGTGATGGCGCTGCAGGGCTCGTGGCCCTTGCTGAGACAGTCACTGTTGTTGAGCTTGAGGATGAGGGGGATGTCCCCGGCATAGTCGGAGGCCACGTGCTCGATGAAGCCCAGAGGCGCCGCGTAGGCGTTGCAGCCGGCCTCGATGGCCAGCTCCACGTGGTAGCGGGGATCGTAGCCGGCCGGGTTGGGCGCGAAGCTGCGGGCCGGGCCGTGCTCGAAACCCTGATCCACAGGCAGGATCACGAACTTGCCTGTACCGGCCAGGCGGCCCGTGTTCATGAGCCGGGCCAGATTGGCCTTCACGCCGGGGTTTTCGGAGCTGTACCAGGACAGGATCTCGCGGACTTTGGCCGTGGCCATGGGATCACCTCACATGGATTCAAACGGCCATTCTAGCTGGAAATGGCCGATCTGGCTTGCGTCAAGACTGGGCTCAGGCCTTGCTGTAGTCGTAGAACCCGCGCCCGCTCTTCTTGCCGAGCCAGCCCGCGTCCACGTATTTGATGAGCAGGGGGCAGGGACGGTACTTGGGGTCGCCCAGGCCCTCGTGCAGGACGTTCAGGATGAAGAGGCAGGTGTCCAGGCCGATGAAGTCCGCCAGGGTGAGCGGGCCCATGGGATGGTTCATGCCCAGCTTCATGATGCCGTCGATGCTTTCCACGCTCGCCACGCCTTCGTAGAGGGCGTAGATGGCCTCGTTGATCATGGGCAGCAGCACGCGGTTGCTGACGAAACCAGGGAAGTCGTTGCAGTGGATGGGGGTCTTGCCCAGCTTCCTGGAAAGGTCCATCACGGCGTCGAAGGTCGCCTCTCCCGTGGCCAGGCCGCGGATGACCTCGATGAGCTGCATGACCGGCACGGGGTTCATGAAGTGCATGCCGATGAAGGCTTCGGGGCGCTTCGTGACCGCGGCCAGCTTGGTGATGGAGATGCTGCTCGTGTTGGAAGCCAGGATGGCGCCGGGCTTGCAGACCTTGTCCAGGGTCTCGAAGATCTGCTTCTTGACCTCCCACTTCTCGGTGGCGGCCTCGATGACGATGTCACAGCCCGCCAGATCCTCGAGCTTCGTGGTGGTGCGGATCCGGCCCAGGACGGCGGCCTTCTCGTCGGCCGTCATCTTGCCCTTGTCCACGCCCCGCTGGAGGTTCTTGTCGATGGTGGCCACGCCCTTGGCGGCGAAGGCCTCGCTGATGTCCTGCATCAGCACGCTGAAGCCCGCCTGGGCGAAGACGTGGGCGATGCCATTGCCCATCTGGCCCGCGCCGATGACGCCGATGTTCTGGATGCTCATCGCGATTTCTCCTCAATCCCTCAAGCATAGCGGAGGATGGGGTCACCAGTTCGCCAGCAGGGCGGGCAGGTCGCGGATGGAGTCGAGCACCGGGAAGGGGCATTCCACTGGACTGGCGACCACTTCATGGGCCCAGGTCAGGTGATAGGGGATGTGGATGGCGCGGCCCCCCAGGGCCAGCACGGGGAGGATGTCGGACTTCACGGAGTTGCCCACCATCGTGAAGGTCCCGGGCTGGAGTCCATGGCGCTGGAGGAGGGCCGCGTAGGTGGCCTCGTCCTTCTCGGAGACGATCTCCACCCGCGAGAAATGGTGGCCGAGGCCGGATTTGGCCAGCTTGGTCTCCTGATCGAAGAGGTCGCCCTTGGTGATGACCATCAGGTCGAAGGTCGCGGCCAGCTGCGCCAGCACCTCGGCCACGCCGGGAAGCGGCTCCACGGGCTTGTCCAGCATGGCCTGCCCCAGCTCCAGCACCTGCCGGACGCCCGCGCCGTCGAGGCGGGACTCGGTCAGCTCCAGGGCGGTCTCGATCATGGATAGGGTGAAGCCCTTGATGCCGTAGCCGTACCGGCGGAGGTTGCGCATCTCCGTGTCATGGAGGCGGGCGTCGATCCAGGCATCGTCGTGGAAGGGGCGCAGCAGGGCCCGGAAGGCCTCCTGGGTCTCGGCGTAGAGGGTTTCGTTGTGCCAGAGAGTGTCGTCGGCGTCGAAGGCCAGGGTAGGGCGCATGGGGATCCCGGCAGGAAAGTCCCAGCCTACAATGAAGGCTTCCCGGAGTATCCATGGCCGCTTCCAAGACCCGCACCGACTGGGCCCTCCTGCTGCTGCGCCTTGCCGTCGGCGGCATGGCGGTGCTGCAGGGCTTCGAGGTGCTCCGCCGCGCCCACGGGGCCATCACCATGGCCCATGCCTCCACCTGGGGACTGGCCCTGGGTGAGCTGGTCTGTGGGGCCCTGATCCTCCTCGGCATCTGGGTGCCTCTGGCCGGCGGCCTCCTGGTGGCCGTGCTGGGCTGGCCTCTGGTGCATGGCTGGATCCATGGCGCCGGTCCCCTGTCGAACCTGCCTGCCCTCTTCCGCCTGCTCGTAGGCCTCGCCTGCGCCGTGGGCGGTGGCGGGAAGTGGGCCCTGGAGAAGTAGCCATGCTGCGCCCTCCGCACCACCAGATCTTCGCCTTCGACGCCGAGTGGGTGCCGGATCCCGCCACGGGACGGCGCGTGCTGGACCTGCCCAAAGAGATGTCCGACGAGGAGGTGACGGAGCGCCTGTGGGCCTACGGGGGGGCCACGGAAGCCGAGCCCCGGCCCTACCTCAAGACCATCCTCTGCCGCGTGGTGTCCATTGCGGCGGTGGTCCGCACGGTCAAGGGCGGCGAGGTCCACCACAAGCTCTTCGCCCTGCCGGAGGGACCGGAGGCGCTCCCCGAGGACGACCTGCTGCGCCGCTTCCTGGTGGCGCTGGGAGACCGGAAGCCCCAGCTGGTGGGGTTCAACTCCCGGGATGCGGACCTCCCCATCCTGGTCCAGCGGGGCATGGTCCACCGCCTGTCCATCCCGGGCCTGGGCCGCAGCCCTGAGAAGTGGGCGCCCGGCGACTTCTTCGACCGCTACGGCAACCAGCACATCGATCTGCGGGAGGTGACGGGGAGTTGGGGCAAGGCCTCCTCCACACTCCACGAACTGGCCACGGCCTGCGGCATCCCCGGCAAGCTCGGCACGGACGGCAAGAGCGTCATCGACCTCTGGCGGGCGGGCGACGTGGCCGGCATCGTCCGGTACAACCAGTTCGATGCGCTCACCACCTTCCTGGTGTGGCTGCGGGCCATGACGCTCTCCGGCCACCTGACGCCGGAGCAGATGGAGGCCGAGGAAGCCCAGATCAAGGCCCTCGTCGAACAGAAGATGGCCCTGGATCCTCTCTTCGGCCTGTTCCTGGAAGGCTGGCAGCGACTTTCCTGACCCGTTCCCTTCCCAAGGCGATTAGACTGGGCCGGATCTGCCGATCACGGCTCGTTTCTTCCCAAGGGAGGCATTGTGAACAAGCGACTTGCCGCAGAATTTTTCGGGACCCTCTGGCTGGTCCTGGGCGGGTGCGGGAGTGCCGTCCTGGCGGCCACCTTCCCGGGCGTGGGCATCGGCCTTCACGGCGTCGCCCTGGCGTTCGGCCTCACGGTGCTGACCATGGCCTTCGCCATCGGTCCCATCTCCGGCTGCCACCTGAACCCGGCCGTGACCCTGGGCCTGGCCGTGGGGGGGCGCTTCCCCTACAAGGACATCGCCGGGTACTGGATCGCCCAGGTCCTGGGCGCGGTGGCGGCCTCCCTGATCCTCTATGTCATCGCGACGGGGAACGGCTCCGCCATCGGCGGCTTCGCCAGCAATGGCTTCGGGGACCACTCCCCGGGCAGGTACGGGCTGGGCGCGGCCTTCCTGACGGAAGTGGTGATGACCTTCTTCTTCCTGATGGTGATCCTGGGCAGCACCGCCAAGAAGGCGGCCCCGGGCTTCGCCCCCATCGCCATCGGCCTCTGCCTGACCCTCATCCACCTCGTCAGCATCCCCGTCACCAACACCTCGGTGAACCCCGCCCGCAGCACCGGTCCGGCGCTGTTTGTGGGCGGCTGGGCCCTCGGCCAGCTCTGGCTCTTCTGGGTGGCGCCCCTGATCGGTGCGGCCCTGGCAGGCTGGCTCTTCCCGAAGCTGGAGGACTGAAGCCCAGCAGATCAGAGCTGCCGGAGGATCCGCTCGATGCCGGTCGCTTTGCGGCCCTCGGTGGTGACCAGCACGGCGTGGAGCTGGAGGTCGCCCTCGGCGACTTCGTACTTGGGGCGCTGCACCTTCAGGAAGCGCCCCAGGCTGGACTCCTTCTTCATGCCGATGACGCCACCGTAGGGCCCGGTCATGCCGATGTCCGTCACGTAGGCGGTCCCGCCGGGCAGGACCTTGGCATCCAGCGTGGGCACGTGGGTGTGGGTGCCCAGGACGGCCGCGGCCCGGCCCTCCAGGTAGTAGCCCATGGCCTGGGCCTCGCTGGTGGCCTCGGCGTGCATGTCCACGATGACGAGGTCCGCCCGTTCCTTCTGGAGGATCGCATCCACGCCGCGGAAGGGGCAATCGCAGGCGGGCATGTGCACGCGGCCCATGAGGTTGATGACCAGCACCTCGGCGCCGGACGGCGTGTGCAGCTTCACCCAGCCGTTCCCCGGGGTGTCGGCGGGATGGTTGGCGGGCCGCAGCAGGCGGGGTTCCTGGCGGAAATAGGTGTCGATGCCCTTCACGTCGAAGGCGTGGTTGCCCGTGGTGATGACGTCCACTCCGAAGCGGTCGAACCACTCCCGGGCGATGGTGTCGGTGATGCCGTGGCCGTGGGCGGCGTTCTCGCCGTTCACCACCACCAGGTCGGCCCCGGTCTCCCGGCGCAGCTCGGGCACGAAGGCCTCCACCAGCCGTCGCCCCGGTTCCCCCACCACATCGCCCAGCGCCAGGATCTTCATGCTTCAACCATATCGAAAAAGGGCGGCGCTGGTGCGCCGCCCTTTTGGTGTTGCGGGTGGGACTAGAACGCGAAGCGCGCGCCCACCTGGATCTGACGGGCGGAGCCCACCCAGCTCTGGGAGTAGTCGAGCTTGGGGGCGGCGTCCGTGCTGGAGGAGTTGATGCGGGTGGACAGGTAGGTGTCCTGGCGGTTCAGGACGTTGAAAACGTCCGCCGAGAGGGTCATCTTCACGCGCTTGGCGAAGAGGATGTCGCGGCGCAGGCCCAAGTCGATGTAGAAGTTCGAGCCGGCCCGGAGGGTGTTGCGGCCCGAATCCTGGCCATTTGCGTAGAAGCGGTCATTGCTGGAGTTTCCGTCGCCGTTCACATCCTTGGTGTAGAGGAGGGTGTAGGGCGTGCCGGTCTGGTAACGGAAGGAGAGCGAGGAGAGGATCCCCGTCACGTTCTTGTCCAGGAAGCTCAGGTAGCCGGTGAGGACCTGGCGGCGATCCGTGTCCGCGTAGCCCCACTGGGCACCCAGGTTGCCGGCATCCTGGATGCCGATGCCGGAGTAGTTGCGCTCGTTGGAATCGCTGTCCTTGTTGATGCTGTAGGTGTAGTAGACCTGGGCATCGAAGGCGCTGTCGTCCTTGTGGTACTTCAGGCTGACGGTGTAGGCGTGGTACAGGCTGGTGGCGTCGGAGAAGTACATCCCCTCCGTGCCGTAGGCGGCGTTGGGACGCGCGGGATACATGAGGCGGCCGTAGGCGCCCATGGTCGGAGTGCCGAGGTTCAGGTCGGCAGTGCGCTCGAGCTGGTTGGCCTTGGCGTAGGTGGCGGACACGCCCACCACCAGGTCGCGGAAGAAGGGCCGCTCGGCGCCGAGGTTCACCCGGTCGGTGTAGGGGTTCTTGAAGTTCCGGTTGAAGGTCCAGATATTGAATCCGGTGAGCGTGACCCCGGTCGGCATGGCGGAAATCCAGTAGGGATTCGCGGCATTGAACGCCCCTCCGCCCGTGAAGGTGGTCGCGTTGCCGCGGGGGATGCCGTAGGTGGTGGAATCAGCAGGGGAGAAGTCCTTGGAACCAGTGCGGACCCCGTTGGCGGCATAGGCCTGGTAGAAGAACACGGCGGGCGTGGTGCTGACATAGCGGCCCACGCTGCCGCGGATGACGGTCTTGCCCTGGTCGAACTCGGGGGTCCAGGTGAAGGAGAACCGGGGCGAGAACTGGCTGTCGCTCGGAATCTTCGAGGAAATGGGCATGGTGGTCGCGAGCGGATCGCTCATGTCCAGGATCGGGTAGTCCGGGTTCTCCTGCTTGTCCCAGCGGACACCGAGGCCGACCTTGAAGGTGTCGGTGAGGCGCCACTCCGTCTGGACAAAGGCGGCCATCTGCTTGTAGCTGGTGTCGAAGAGACCCGCCTGCTGCACGGGGCTGTTCAGGCCGAAGTTCTGCCGGTAGTAGGTCCAGTTGCCCGCCTCGAAGTTCGCGAGGGAGCTGAAGCTGTAGACGCCCTGCCAGTTGCCGGCGAAGAACTCGGACACGTTGATGTCGTTGTAATCGATGCCCGCCTTCACCTGGAAGGTCGGGGTCACGAAGCTGATGTTCTCCTGGATCTGGGTGCGCTTGGTGTTGTAGGTGCGGTCGAAGGGATAGGCCCCGTAGTAGCCGACGTTGGTGATGGCCACCTCAGGGCTGGTCGAGAACGTGGACCGCGGCATGTCGTCCTTGGTGTGGCTGATGCGGAACTCGTTCATCCAGTTGGCATTGAGCACCCAGTTCCACTGGAGCACATAGGCGTCCGTGGTCACGTTATCCGTGGCGAGGTTCTCATAGGCGGCCATGTTGCTGGCGCCGGTCACACCCTTGAACTTGGAGTGGTTGATGCGGAACTGGACGCTCTGGTCGACGGTGGGATTCCAGTCGAACCGCACGAAGTAGACGTCCGAGTCCTCGGGAACGGAGTAGTTGCCGCTCTTGGTGAGGAGGGTCTGGACATTGGTGTTGGCCAGATCGGTGGTGGTGAACACGGTCGGGTTGTTGCCGCCCCACACCTGGTTGATGGGCGACTTCTTCCGCTGCGCGTCGTAGGCCACGAAGTAGAAGAGCTTGTCCTTGACGATGGGTCCGCCGATGCTGAAGCCGAACTGCTCCTGCTGGAAGGCGCCCACGGGATAGGTGCTCGTGGAGCCGTTGGGCTGGCGCAGGGTCGGGCCGGCCTCCACCCAGCTGCGGGGACGCTGGTAGTAGAAGAGGCTGCCGCTCAGATCGTTGGTGCCATTCTTGGTGATGGCGTTCACGTAGCCGCCGCCCATGCGGCCGAATTCCGCGCTGGCGCCGTCGGTGATCACCTGGTACTCGCGGATCGCTTCGATGGAGATGGTGAAGGGCGTCTTGCCCTCGGCCGCGCCGGTGGCACCGCCGAAGAAGGGCTCGTTGTTGTCGCCGCCGTCGATGTTGATGGAGGTGTTGACACCTCGCTGGCCGGCGATGGCGAGGTTGCCGCGGCTGCTGTCCACCACGACCTGCGGCGTCAGGGTGGCCAGGTTCGTGAAGTTGCGGTTGAAGACGGGCAGGTTGGTGAGGTTGTCGGGAGAGACGATGGCGGCGGCGCTGGCGCGCTCCGAATCCACCGCGGAAGCCGCGGCGACCACTTCCACCACGGCGCCGGTTTCGGCCGCGAGGCGGATGGTCAGGGGGGCGGCATCACCCAGGTTCAGGTTCACCTTCACGTTGCTGGCGGTCTGGTAGCCGGCCTTGGTGACACTGACGGTATAGGGGCCGACGGGCAGCAGGGTGGCCAGATAGCGGCCTTCGCCGCTGGTCTGGAGGGTGCGGGTGAGTCCGGTCTCCGTGTTGCGGATGACCACGGTGGCGCCGGCGATGGCTCCGCCCTTGGTATCCAGCACCCGGCCACCCAGCTGGGTGGACACACCCTGGGCGACGAGGGGGGCCGCTGCCACCAGCAGGGCCATGAGAGACGAACCACCGATATGCCTTGATCTCATGAGAAGTTCCTCCGTATTGAAAAGAGTATCCACGGCTTGCCTCTCATTAAAAGGGATCTGATGGTCAAGGAACGAAAATGTCACAGAGGGCATCCGAAGGTCACAGGGGCGCCCAGCCGGGGGCTGTCCCGGTTTCCGGGACCGGTCCTGCTAGGCTTCATTCATTCCTTGAGATATCGATGAGACTGGTCGCCCTAGCCCTTGCCTTCCTCTCCCTGATCCCCCTGGCGGCTCAGGGCCCCGCCACCCTGGCCGTGTCCGAGATCCGGGCCGGCATGAAGGGCTATGGCAAGACCGTCTTCCAGGGCGGGAAGATCGAACGCTTCGAGTTCGAAGTGCTGGGTGTGCAACGGAACGCAGCACCAGGCAAAAGCCGCATCATGGTCCGTGCTTCGGGCGGCCCCCTGGCGGACACGGGCATCCTGGCCGGCATGAGCGGCAGTCCCTGCTACATCGACGGGAAGCTCATCGGGGCGTTGAGCACGGGCCTCCTCTTTGAGAAGGAGGCCATTGGCGGCATCACTCCCATTGCGGAGATGTTGGACCAGCTCCGGGATATCCCCGAGATCGCACCCAGCCGCACCCCCCTGATCCTGCCCAAGCTGGAACCCCCCAAGGTCCTCAAGGCCGCCCTCTCCGGGAAGATGCTCGACTTCCAGTCCCTGATGGGCGAGGCGGATCCCCAGGCCCTTCCCATGACCCTCGTCGGCAGCAGCCTGGGGCCCGAGGCCCAGCGGCTGTGGGCCGGGCTGCCGGTCGCTTTTGCCGCCGCGCCGGTCCTGTCCGGAGGACGGGAGGAAGCCAGCCCCCTCGAGCCGGGCGGCATGGCCGCCATCACCCTCATGCAGGGGGACCTGGATCTGGCCGCCGCCGGCACCATCACGTTCGTCTCCGGCAAGCGGGTGCTGCTCTTCGGCCACCAGCTGTTCAACCTCGGGTCGGTCGATCTGCCGCTCTGGTCCGCCACGGTGGCCAGCACCGTGGCGAGCTACCAGAGCTCCTTCAAGATGGCCATGCCGGTGGCGCCCATCGGTGCTTTGCGGCTGGACCGCAGCTCGGGGGTGGCGGGCATCCTGGGCGCTGAGGCCCGGATGGTCCCCTTGCGGATCGGGTTGAACCTGGCGGGCAAGCGCACCCTGAACTTCCGGTTCGAACTGATGGACCACCCCGTGGCCACACCAGCCCTGGTGGCTACCGCCGTCGCCCAGACCCTGGACGCCCACACCCGGGGCGTCGGCCTCCAGAGCCTGTCCATGCAGGGCAATATCAAGCTGGCCGGCCACCCCGCCATCCTGATCGAGAACGTCATCGCCGACCTGAACCCCTCGCGCATGGCCCAGTACATCGGCGCCATGCTCCAAGCCATCACCCTCAACCCCTTCGAGAAACCGGTGTTCGAGGGCATCTCCATCACCATCAAGGCGGAGGAGCGGCTGGACCTGTCGGGCATCGCCGGGGTGCGCCTCCTGAAGGCCAGGGCGAAGCGGGGCGAGGTGCTGCCGGTGCTCGTGACCCTCCAGAACATCCAGGGTGTGCGCGAGACGGCCACCTTCAACATCCAGGTCCCATCCTCCGCCGCCAAGGGCAAGGCCACGCTCATGGTGGGCGACGGCTTCAGCCTCATGGCCGCGGACCCCGACGAGCGCATGATCGAAGTATCGAACCTCGGGGATGTGGTGCGCCTCCTGAATGGCGCCCTCCGGAACAACCACGCCTACGCCCTGCTGGTGCAGGCCCAGCCTGGCGCCGGCCTCCGGGGCGCCCGCATCGAGGGCATCCCGCCGACGGTGGCCAGTCTGGTGAGCGGCGACGGGGCCAGCAGCGACAACAAGCTGCAGCGGCGCATCGTCGGCCGGGCGGTGCTGCCCCTGGATCGGGAAGTGCGGGGCCTCAGTCAACTGGATGTGGAAATCGAGTAGTGGATCTGGGACGAAAGGGTTCTATGCGCTGGATGAGCTTCCTCCTTTCCATGGCCGTGGGGATGACCGCCCTGGCGGATCAGCCGACGGCCACGTTTTCCGGCTTCAACGACTGGCTGGGTTCCGAGACCCACGGCGTCCGCATCGGCGCCGATGGCCGCCTGCGCCTGGCCCCGAGCCTGCGCCGCGTGGGCCAGCTGCCGGAAGGGGTGATATGGGCCGCGGTGCCGGATGGTTCCGGCGGGGCCTACTTGTCCGCCGGCACGGACGGCAAGCTGTTCCACTACACCGGCGGTCAGGTGAAGCCCCTGGGGCAGGTCAAGGGCGGCATCGTCTTCGCCCTGGCACGGCTGGGTCAGGATCTGATCGTCGCCCCCACGGGTGAGGGCAAGCTGTTCCGGGTGGCCCCCAATGGCGATGTGAAACCCTTCGCGGACATCGAGGCCCGCATCGTCTGGGCCCTCGCTGTGGAAGGTGACGCGGTCATTGCCGCGGGCGGTTCCGAGAAGGGGGCCGTGCTGGTGCAGGCCCGGAGCGGCTCCAGCCGCCGCCTCGCGGAGCTGGCGGACGAGACGTCCTTTACGGCCCTGGCGCCGGACGGGCAGGGCGGGTGGTACTTGGGCAGCCACGGCCGGGGCCTGGTGCTCCGCTACAGTCGCCAGGGCGACCGCCTGGAGACCTTGATGGACACCCCCTTCGAGGAGGTGCGGGCCCTGGCGCTGGCGGACGGGCAGCTCTACATCGGCGCCGACAACGGGCTCACGCCGAAATTCAGCACGGGTCAGCTGGAGCGGCGGGAGGGCTACCTGCAGGCGGACACGGCTGTCGCCGCGCGGTCTGCGGTCATCCGCCTCGACCGGGACCGCGTGCCCGAGACCCTTTGGCAGAGCGCCCAGAGCCAGGTCTACGCCCTGGCGGCCTGGAAGGGTCAGCTGCTGGTCGGCACGGGCAACCGCTCCCGCCTGTTCTCGCTGCCGCTGGGCAAAACCCATGACACCGACCCCTTCGCCGTGGTGCAGGAGCTGGGCACGGCCCAGGCCACGGCCTTCCTGCCCTCGGGCGGGGACCTGCTGGTGGTGGGCTCCAACCCGGCCGAACTGCACCTTCTTTCCGAGGCCCAGGCCGCGGAGGGCACGGTGGAGTCCAGGATCCTCAAGGGTGCGCCCCTGGCGGATTGGGGTCGTGCCTACCTCGATGCGGATACGCCCACGGGCACCAATGTGGAGTTCCAGTTCCGCACGGGGAGCACCGAAACGCCGGACGCCACCTGGAGTCCCTGGACCCCGCCGCTGCGCAGCGGCGAACGGCCGGCCCTGCCTGCCTCCCGCTTCGCGCAGTTCCGCCTGCGCCTCAGCAGCACCCGCGGTGGTGCCAGCCCGACGGTGGAGACCGTCACTGTGTACTGGGCCCACCGGAACCTGGCGCCGGTCTGGGAAGGCGTGGACATCATGCCGCCGGGCCTGATCATCACCCGCACGGCTCCGCCGGATGACATCGGCATCGAGCGGGTGCCCCTGGAGACCCAGAAGCTCATCCCGGCCCTGGGGTACATGGGCGCCGAGAAGCGCAGCTTCCGGCGAGGCGGGCAGAGTTTCGTCTTCCGGGTGAACGATCCCAATGCCGACACGCTCCAGTTCGCCATCCGGCTGCTGCCGGACCGGGGCGGACCGATCCTCCTGGAGAAGGCCTGGAAGGAGAAGTTCTTCAGCTTCGACACCCTGCCGGTGCCCGATGGCCGCTACCGCCTGGAGGTGACCGCCTCCGACGCGCCCAGCGCCCCCTTCAATGCCGTGCTCACCAGCGTCTGGCGGACGGCGCCCTTCATCATCGACCATACGCCTCCGGCCATCTCCGACCTCAGCGCCACGACCGAAGGCGAAGGAGTCCGCGTCCGCTTCGTGGCGCGGGATGACAGCTCCACGCTGAAGGAGGCCGCCATCAGCGCCGACGGCGAGCGCTGGCTCCAGATCGTCCCCGAGGACCGGGTCTTCGACCAGAAGGAGGAGCGCTTCGACGTGCTCGTGCCCCGCGACGCCGTGCGGGGCGACCGCATCCTCGTGAAGGTCGCCGACCAGAACGGCAACGAGCAGACGGCCGCGGTCAGCGTGGGGGCTGCCGCCAAGCGGTAGCTGGCGCAAGCGCCAAAAAGGCGGGCCGCCCGGCCCGCCTTTTTGGACACCAGCGGAACGCTACAACCCTTTGAACTGGGCGGCCCGCTTCTCCATGAAGGCGCCCATGCCCTCCTGCATGTCCTCGGTGGCGGCAAGGAGGCCGAAGAGGGCGGCCTCGTACTGGAGGCCCTGTTCCTGGGGCATCTCGAGGCCTTCGTTCACGGCGGCCAGGGCGCTGCGGAGCGCCAGGGGGCCGCGTGAGAGGATGGTCCTCGCCAGCTTCCCGGCGGTGGCCTTCAGATCCGCCTGGGGGACCACGCGGCTCACGAGGCCCATGCGGAGGGCATCGGCGGCGGGGGTCATCTCGGCGCTGAGGATCATGTCGAGGGCCACGCCCTTGCCCACGAGGCGGGGCAGGCGCTGGGTGCCGCCGTAGCCGGGGATGATGCCCAGGCTCACCTCGGGCAGGCCGAACTTCGCATTCTCGCTGGCGATGCGGATGTGGCAGGCCAGGGCCAGCTCGCAGCCGCCGCCCAGGGCGAAGCCGTTCACGGCGGCGATGACGGGCTTGGGCATGGCCTCGATGCGCTGGAAGACCGCCTGGCCGCGGAGGGCCTGGACCCGGGCCGAGGCCGTGTCGAGGGTCTTCAGCTCCGCGATGTCGGCACCGGCGACGAAGGCCTTCTCTCCGGCGCCCGTGACCACCACGGCGCCCACCTCGGCATCCTGCTCCAGGTCCGCGAAGGCCTGCTCCAACTCCTTCAGCACCTCGTTGTTGAGGGCATTGAGCTTCTCGGGGCGGTTGAGGGTGACCCAGGCGATGCGGTCGGCTTTCTCGACGAGGATGAAGGACATGAGAGGCTCCTGGTTTGGGATCGGTGTCGAGCATTGTACGCTGGGGCCGGAGTGACCGATGTTCCATCCCCCGCACCCCGAGACCTATCGCGACCAGCTGCGCGCCTTCCTGCGAGAGGACTGGGGCACCCAGGACTGGAGCACCGCAGCCGTGCCGGACCGGCCCATGACCGCGCGCGTGGTGGCCAAGGCCGACCTGGTGCTGGCGGGACTTCCCATGGCGGTGGAGACCCTCCGGCTCACCTGTCCGAACGTCAACGCGGACCTGGCACGGCACGACGGCCAGCGGGTCGGTCCGGGGACCGAGGTGATGCGCCTGCGCGGTTCCAGCCACGGCATCCTGCTGGCCGAGCGGGTCATGCTGAACCTGCTGCAGCGGCTGTCCGGCACCGCCACCCTGACGCGGAGGTTCGTGGACGCGGTCGAGGGCACCGGCGCCCGCATCCTCGACACGCGCAAGACCACGCCCGGCCTGAAGCTGCTGGAGAAGTACGCCGTGCGCTGCGGTGGCGGCGTGAACCATCGGCTGACGCTGGGGGATGGCGTGCTCCTGAAGGAAAACCACTTGGCCGCGGCGGGAGGCGTCCGGTCCGCGGTGGAGGCGGCCCGCCGGACGGCCCCGAACCTCGTGAAGATCGAGGTCGAGGTGGAGACCCTGGGTCAGCTCAAAGCCTGCCTGGACCTGCCGGATGTCGACGGCGTGCTGCTGGACAACATGTCCCTGGAGCAGATGAGCGAGGCCGTGGCCCTGCGGGATCGCAGCGGGCGGCGCCTCTTCCTGGAAGCCAGCGGCAACATCACCCTGGACCGGGCCCGGGCCGTGGCCGAGACCGGCGTGGACTTCCTGAGCGTGGGTGCGCTCACCCACAGCGCACCTGCCGCGGACCTCAGCCTGCGGATGGACTGAGGGGCGGACCTCGGACATCATGAGAGCCTCAACTCACGAGGCAGGGGGCGGTATGCGTTCGATCCAATGGGGGGTGACCTCAGCGATCCTCATGGCAGTGCTGCCGCTGGCAGCCCAGGCCGTGCGGACCATGACCTTCATGGACGTGATGGGGATGCGCAGCGTGGCCGCGGGCCAGCTTTCGCCGGACGGCAGCCGCGTGGTCTACACCGTCGGCGTCCCTCACTGGAAATCCGGCAAGGTCTACACGGACATCTTCGTGGCGGAGGCCGCCACGGGACGGATCCGGCAGATGACCTTCACCCGCGACAAGAGCGAGACCGCCCCCCAGTGGGCGCGGGATGGCCGGCGCTTCGCGTTCCTCAGCGACCGCGAGGGCAGCCAGCAGGTCTACCTCATGTCCGTGGAAGGTGGCGAGGCCCGGAAGCTCACGGAGGCCAAGGATGGGGTCCACGCCTTCGCCTTCAGCCGCGACGGGAAGTGGCTGGCCTTCAGCGCGGGGAAGGCCGAGGATCGCCAGGTCTCCCTGGTCGACCTGACCCTGGAGGATTTCCCGATCACGGCGCTGCCCAGGCACGCCACGCCCATCCGGGACTTCGCCTTCAGCGAAGATGGGAGGCGCCTCTTCTTCACCAGCCCCGATCGTGTGGACAAGGATGATCTGAAGCGGAAGGAGAAGAAGTTCGACGTCCGCGTGGCGGACCCGGAACAGCCGCCGGTCCACCTCTGGTCCGTGGAGCTGAGCGACAGGACCGAGAAGCGGTGGACTGAGGGAGCGGGCTTCACCGTGTCCGCCTTCCAGCTGTCGAAGGACGGCCACTGGGCTTCGTACCGGGCCTTCCCGGCGGCACGCCGGGTGGGCGACATCACCCGCGAGGAGGCGAGCCTGCATCTGCTGGATCTGGCCAGTGGGCAGGTCCGGCAGGTGCTCGAACGATTTGCCGGATTCTCGGCCTTCTCGCCGGATGGGCACTGGCTGGCCTATGCCGCCCCGGAACGCTTCGAGCGACTGCGCAACGAAAAGCTCTGGGTGACGCCCACCGCCGGAGGGCCGGCCAAGAACCTCCTGGCCGGGAAGGACCTGAGCGTGTCCGGCGCCAGTTGGGGCGAGGACTCCCGCACCCTCTACTTCACCGAGGCCGTGGGGGTGGACCAGCACCTGTTCGCCCTCTCCGTGGCGGACGGGGCCATGACCCAGCTCACGAAGCTGACGGGCGTGGTCGGGGGAGGCTATCACGATGAGGCCAGGGCCTTCCTGCTGACCTACAGCCACCCGAGGAAGCCCATGGACCTCTATGTGGCGAAGGTGGCCACCGTGGGCCAGGTCGCTGCCTGGGTGAAGGTCAGCGACGGGAATCCCCAGGTGGCGAAGCTGGCTCTGGGTGAGACCGAGACTGTGCGCTGGAAGGCCAAGGATGGTGTGACCGTGGAAGGCCTGCTCATCAAGCCGCTGGGCTACGAGAAGGGCAGGCGCTACCCGCTCATCGTGCAGATCCACGGAGGGCCGGCCGCCGCGGACATGAACACCTTCCAGGGACGCTACGTCACCTATCCGCACATCTATGCGGCCGCGGGCTATGCGGTGCTCCAGCCGAACTACCGGGGCTCGACGAACTATGGCGAGGCCTTCGCACGGCAGATCGGCGGGAACTTCCTGCGGATCTCCTACGGCGACATCATGGCGGGCGTGGATCACCTGATCCGCGAAGGCATCGCGGATCCCGACCGGCTCGGCCTGATGGGCTGGAGCGCCGGCGGCCATCTGTCCAGCTGGGCGCTGACCCAGACGGACCGCTTCAAGGCCATCAGCACCGGCGCCGGCGCGGTGAACTGGATCTCCATGTACGCCGAGAGCGACGTCCAGAGCGTGCGGGAGTTCTACCTGGGCGGGCGGCCCTACGACGCCTGGGACAACTTCGTGAACGAATCGGCCCTCAAGTTCATCCGGAATGCGAAGACGCCGACCCTCATTCACGTGGGGGAGGCGGACCAGCGCGTGCCCAAGCCCCAGAGCGACGAGCTCTACATGGCCCTGAAGAAGCTGGGGGTGCCCGTGGAGTACCTCGTCTATCCCGGCATGCCCCACGGCCTGATCGAGCCGCGCTACCAGCTGGTGAAGATGGTCAGCGAGTTCAACTGGTTCGAGAAGTGGATCAAGGGCCAGAAGGACTGGTTCGAGTGGAAGACCCTGCTGGACACCCTGCCGGCGGACGCGGAGGCCAAACCTGATCCCACCGCCCCTGCCTCAAGGCGGAGGTAGCGATACTGAGCCCAAGAGGGGAGGAGAAAGAAGAAGCCCGGCTTGGCCGGGCTTCTTCGTGGGATTCGGGAGTGCGCGCGAAGCGCGCTTCCTACTTCACTTCCAGCTTCCGCGCCTCCAGCAGGTGTCCCAGGGCCTTCTCCAGGGCCGTGACGGCCTTGGCGTAGGTGATCTGGGCCTGCAGTTCATTGCCCTTGGCGGTGTTCAGGTCGTTGAGCTTGGAAAGCACGAGGAAGTTGGTGCTCATGCCGTTCTCGAACTTCTTCTGCTCGGCTTCGAGATCCTTCTCGCGGAAGATCCGCGTCTTCTCGGCGGCGACCACGCCCTTCCCGGAGGCATCCAGGTTGCGGAGGGCCTGGCGGACTTCCAGCGTGATGCCCAGCTCGAGGTCGCGCAGGGTCAGCTCGCTCTGCCGGCGGTTGGCGCGGGCCTGGGCCTGATTGCCCCGGGCGGCGCGGTTCTGGATGGGCATGGAGAACTGGAGGCCCACGGTGTAGCCGGGGTAGGCACCCTTGGTGAGGTCCTTGTTGACCGCGGAGAGGCCCTCCGAGGGGATCTGGGCGGCGGCGTTGCCGTTATAGGAGGCGAAGGCGTCCAACTGGGGCAGGGTGCGGTTGTTGGCGGCGGTCTCCAGGGCCAGCTTGGATTCCAGATCGAGCCGGGCGGTCTTCAGCTCGATGCGGTTGGCCAGGGCCTGCTTCTCGGCGGCCTTTTCGTCCAGCGCCAGGGGCTTGAGGTCGGGGGCGTCCGCCGGCTCCATGGTCGCGGGCCGCTCGGAGGAGGGGTACAGGGCGCGGATCAGGGCGTCCTTGGCATTGAGGAGCTGGGCCTCGGCCGCGATGATGTCCTGCTGGGCCTGGGCGACGGAAGCCTCGGAGGAGGTGACCTCGATGGGCGCCAGGGTGCCCACCTGCACGCGGATCTGGTTCTCCTTGAGCTGCTTCTGGGCCAGGGCCAGGGCCTGCTGCTTGTTGTCCAGGTTCCGCTGGGCGTAGACCACGTCCCAATAGAGGGACTCCGTGCTGGCCACCAGGCTGATGATCGAGAGCTGGAAGTTCAGGTCCGCGGCCTGGGCGCTCTTGCGGGCCACGATGAGACGGCTCTCGGTCGTGTCCCGGCCGAAGCCCTTCAGCAGGCTCTGCGTGTAGGTGGCCGAGAAGCTGCCGTCATAGGGGTTGGTGGTGAAGGGAGCCTCTGGCCCGCCGTTCACCGTGCCCTTGCTGAACCGGTAGGTCGGGGCGTAGTTCAGGCTCAGGTTGCCGCCCCAGCCGAAAGCCTTGGTGGAACCGAGGGTGAAGCTCCGGTTGAAGGTCGTCGTCTCGGAGGAGGTGAGGGGGCCGCCCGGGAAGTTCTGGCCGCGGGTGGCATCCTCGGACTTGCCGATGTTCAGGCTGCTGGTGAGGTTCCAGTCGAAGGCGCCCTGCTCGATGGTGAGGCCCGCCCGCGTGAAGTCGCGGGTCTCGACGGCGATCTGCACCTGCAGGTTGTTCTTCAGCGAGGTTTCGATGGCGTTCTGAAGCGTCAGCCGGGTGGCGGCAGGCTGGGTACCCTCAGCCTTGGGAGCCTCCTGGCCAACCAGAGAGAAGGCCACAAGCAGGGCCGGGAGGATCGGGGGACGCATCATCACCACTCCTTAGAAGACCGGAAAGAACCGCCACGGGGACAAGGTGCCTACGGACAGTTCCGGGGGCCGGTTTAGAGGGCCCCACCTGAAGCAGCATGCCTCCCTCGCAAGATGAGGGCAAGAGGGTATTTCATCGGCCGTTGAAAAGAACCTATTTCAGGAGTTCACGGGCGATGACCATGCGCTGGATCTCGCTGGTGCCCTCGTAGATCGTGGTCACGCGCACGTCCCGGTAGAGCCGCTCGACGGTGTATTCCCGGGAATAGCCATAGCCGCCGTGGATCTGGACCGCGCGGTCGCAGATCCAGACGGCGCTCTCCGTGGTGAAGAGCTTGGCCGTGGCGGCCTCCACCGTGCAGGTGCGCCCGGCCCCCTTCAGGGATGCGGCGCGGTAGACCAGCAGGCGCGCGGCCTGGAGCCGGGCTTCCATCTCCGCCAGGTAGGTCTGGATCATCTGATGTTCGCCGATGGGTTTGCCGAAGGAGATCCGGGCCTTGGCATAGGCCACGCTCTCATCCATGGCCCGCTGGGCGATGCCGAGGGCCTGGGCCGCGATGCCGATGCGCCCGCCATCCAGGCCGCCGAAGGCGACCTTCAGGCCGTCGCCGGGCTTGCCGAGGATGGCGTCCTCGGGCACGAAGGCGTCCTCGAGGGCCACCATCACGGTCTTGCTGGAGCGCAGGCCCATCTTCTCTTCGGGGCGGCCCATGACTACGCCGGGCTGGCTGGCGTCGAGGATGAAGGCGCTGATGCCCTTCTTGCCCTTGTCGGGATCCGTGCGGGCCATGGTGACGAAGTAGCGGGCCACGCCGCCGTTGGTGATCCAGGCCTTGGCGCCGTTCAGCTTCCAGCCGCCTTCCACCCGGGTGGCCCGGGTCTTGAGGGCCGCCGCGTCGGATCCTGCGTCGGGTTCGGTGAGCATGAAGCCGCCCATGACCTCGCCGTTGGCCAGCGGCTTCAGGTACTTCTGCTTCTGGGCCTCGGTGCCGAAAGCCAGGATGGGCGCGCAGGCCACGGAGTTGTTCACGCTCATGGCCACGGCCACGGAGGCGTCCGCGTAGGCCACCTGCTCCAGGGCCAGGATGTAGCTCAGGAAGTCGACACCCGCCCCGCCGTAGGCCTCGGGAACGGTCATGCCCATGAAGCCCATCTCGCCCAGCTGCTGGAAGATGTCCTTGGCGAATTCGCCGCTGGCATCACGGGCGGCGGCACCGGGCGCGATCTCGGACTGGGCGAAGTCGCGGGCGGCGTCGCGGACGGCGGTCTGGTCATCGGTGAACCGGGGAAACATGGGCACTCCAGGCAACGGCTCCAGGTTAGCAACCCCACCCGAGGCCTTCCGGACCGTCGATCAGGGCGTGCCGCGGATCACAGACCACGCGCCGGCACAGGCTCCGCCGGCGGACCCGGGGAGCCAGGTCTGCGGGCCCCCGGGGCCCGAGGTTCAGGCCAGCCAAGCCTCGAGAAGCCTCAGGGCCGCCTTGGACCCCTCCCACTTCATCAGGGCGTGGGCCTCGTCGAGCCCGCACCACTTGAACTCGCTGTGCTCCATGGGTTCCAGGCGGACCGGGGCCTCGGGAGGGACTTCCATGGAGAAGCAGGTCTCGGTGTTGAAGCGGGGTTCGGCGTCGGGGAAGCGTACGATGGCCGGGTCCACCCAGAAGCTGTGGGACAGCCCGAGGGGCCGCAGCGTGCCGGTGAGGCCGGTCTCCTCCATGAGCTCGCGGTGGGCGGTCTGCTCGGGGGTCTCGCCGGGCTCCATCATGCCGGTGACGCTCTGCCACCAGAGCCCGTGCTCGGGAACACGCAGCATCATGAGGATTTCCGGGCCTGCGGCGCCGCGGCGCCAGGTCATGGCCGAGACGCTGCGGCTGGGTTCGCGCACCGGCTGGAGGTCCAGCGCCAGGCAGCGGACCAGGTGGGCCTGGAGGCGATCCGCGGCGGTCTCCCAGGAAGGCGCGTCTTCGCCCAGCAGCGACTGGAGGCTGCACACACCCTTGTCCGTGAAGCCGCAGGGGGTGATCCAGCGGAAGTGGTCGAGGTTGGGGTGCACGTTGAACGCGATGCCGTGGGTGGTGATCCAGCGGCTGAGGTGGAGACCGACGGCTCCGAGCTTCTCCAGGCCCCGCGGGGTCTCGACCCAGATGCCCGGCGCGCCCTTGAGGCGGTCGGCGGTCACCCCGAACTCCGCGGCGGTGCGGATCATGGCCTCTTCCAGGCCCCGCACCAGGCGGCCGACATCCTCCCGGCCGCCCCGCAGGTTGCAGATGGGATAGGCCACGATCTGGCCGGGGCCGTGGTAGGTGACCTCGCCGCCGCGGTCCGTGCGATGGACACTCACGCCCTGGGCGGCGAGGAAGTCGTCGCTCATGTGGATGTCCGCCGGCGTGGCGTTTCTGCCCAGTGTGAAGACCGGATCGTGCTCGAGGATCACGAGCTGATCGGGATTTCCCTCAAGGCTGACATGGGCCGCCAGGGCCTTCTGCAGGCGGAGTCCGGCCGGGTAGAACACCCGCCCGAAGCGGCGGAGCTGGGCGGGACGGGAGACGGAGAAGCCGGCTTCGGACATGCTTCGAGTGTAGCCGGGGCGACGGTCCGGTCCGGCTCTGGCATGATCGGTGGAAGGATGAGTCTGGATCCTTCCATCATCGGCCGCTTCAAGGTCCTGGGTACCCTCGGCTCCGGCGCGATGGGCACGGTGTACCTGGCGGAAGATCCCCTGCTCAAGCGAGCTCTGGCCATCAAGGTGGTCCGCGAGGGCACCGGTGATGCCGAGGTGCTGCTCCGCTTCAAGCGCGAGGCCGAAATCTCGGCCCGGCTGAACCATCCCAATGCCGTCACCGTCTTCGACGTGGGCGAAGAGCGGGATCTGGGGCCGTATCTGGTCATGGAATATGTGGAAGGGGAGTCCCTGTCGGACCGGATCCGGCGGGGACCCCTGGACCCCGACGAGGCGGTGGGCCTGCTGATCCAGGCGGCGGATGCGCTGGAAGCCGTCCATGGCCTGGGCATCCTCCACCGGGACATCAAGCCCGACAACTTCATGGTGGCCAAGGACGGTCGCCTGAAGCTCATGGATTTCGGCATCGCCCGGGGGGACCAGGGACGCCTGACCACCACCTCCTCGTTCCTGGGCACTCCGGCCTATGCGGCGCCGGAGGTTCTGAACGGCGCCAAGGCCAGGCCCGCCTCCGACCAGTGGGCCCTGGTGCTCACGGCCTTCGAGATGTTGACGGGAACGCTGCCCTTCGCCGCCGACAGTGTGGGCGCGACCCTCTATCGCATCGTCCACGAGGCCCCCCAATGGCCGCAGGACTTCCCGCCGGCCCTGGCGGCCGTCTTCGGGAAGGCCCTGGAGAAGGATCCGGAGCAGCGGTTCCCGGATCTCACCTCGTTCCTCCGGGCCCTGATCGAGGCGCTTCCCCTGGCGCCGGAGCGCCAGTCTGCGCATCTGGCCCAGCTGGCCTCCACGGCACCGGTGAAGGCCACAGGCACCCTGAGGATCGAGCGCCTGGCCCCGGCCACCTCATTACGGCACCGCTGGTTCTGGCGTGGGGGTGCGCTCCTCGCGGTCCTGGGGCTCGGCTTCTTCTTCCTGCGACCCGAACCCAGCCGGGTGCTCTCCATCGAATCGAGGCCCGCCGGCGCCGAGGTGTTTCTGGATGGGACCTCGCTGGGGCGGACCCCGCTCCGCCAGGTGGTGGTGAAGGGTAAAGCCGATCTGCTGCGTCTGGAGAAGCCCGACTTCCTGCCGCTGGCCTACCATCTGAAGGCCGAGGACAAGGACCTGGCCCTGCGGCTTCAGCCCGCGCCCTTCCAGGTCCAGGTGGCCAGCGACCCCCCGGGCGCCGAGATCTTCCTGGACGGTGAAGCCAAGGGCAAGACGCCCGCGGCCGTCGAGATCCCGGGGGAGGGCAGCCATCAGCTGCGCCTCGACCTGGAGGGCTACCAGTCCTGGCTTGCCGTGCCGGAGCGCCACAAACCCCTGCCGGACCCCATCCATCTCCAGAAGCACCGCGGGAAGAAGGGCCCCGGCGACGGCAAGATCAGGAAGTTCTTCAAGGGGATCTTCCAGTAGGGGGCTGTCCGTTCTCAGCTGTCAGCTCTCCGCAAAAGAAACGGCGGCCCAAGGGCCGCCGTGCCGTGACTGAAAGCCGATAGCTGAGAGCCGACAGCCATTTCCGCCATGATGGATCCATGGCCAAGGTGATCGTGGTGGGCGGAGGTGCGGCGGGGCTGGTGGCGGCCTGGCGGGCGGCTTCCCTGGGACACGCCGTCACGCTGCTGGAGGCCAATGGCCGGCTGGGCGTGAAACTCCGCATCAGCGGAGGCGGCAAGTGCAACATCACGCACGACGGCCCGCCGAAGGCCCTGATGGCGGCCTTTCCGGTCGAGCAGGCGCGCTTCCTGCGGCCGGCCCTGCACGCCTTCGACAACCGGGCCGTGCTGGAGCTGCTGCGGCGGGAGGGCGTGGACACCTACGCCCGCGACAACGGCCGGGTGTTCCCCCAGGATCGCCCCGGCAGTGCGGCGGCGGTGGTGGCCGCCTTCGAGGCCCTGGTGCGCCGGGCGGGCGTGGCGGTGCGCACGGGCGACCGGGTGACGGCACTGGAGGGCAGGGAGCCCCGGATGATCGCCCTGCGCGTGGGAGACGAGCGGCTCGCCGCCGATGCTTTCATTCTCGCCACCGGAGGCGCCAGCTACCCGGAAACCGGAACCCGGGGTGAGGTGCTCGGCTGGCTGAAGCAGCTGGGCGTCCCGGTGAAGCCCTGGTTCCCGGCCCTGGCGCCCATCCCCTTGCTCCGGTCCCGGCCCGGCTGGGAGGGTGTGGCTCTGCGGGACGGGGAGTTGCGCCTGAGTGCCGGCCCGCAGGGTCGCCGCCTGGGCGCCTTCGCCGGAGATGTCGTCTTCACGAAGGTCGGTATCAGTGGCCCCGCCGCGCTGGAATTGAGCCAGGCCGTGGAGGGTGCGCGCCGCGGCGGGGCCGCCTGGCTCGCCTACGCCTCGCGCCTCGACACTCCGGAAGCCGTGGATGCCTCCCTCCAGGCCGAAGCCCGCGCCCACCCCCGGCTGCTGGCGGCCACCTGGCTGCAGCGGCACTTGCCGGAGCGGCTGGTGGGCCCTCTTCTGGACGAGGCTGGGGTGGATCGGGCCCTCATGCTGAAGGACCTGTCGAAGGCCGCGCGAAAGGCCCTGGTGGGTCTGATCACGGCCCTGCCGCTCGGCGAGCCTCAGCCCGTGCCGCTGGCCCGGGGCGAAGTGGCCGCGGGCGGCGTGGATCTGGCGGCGGTGGACGCCCGCACCATGGCCCTCCGGGGCTGGGAGAACCTGCGGGTCTGCGGGGAACTGCTGGACGTCGACGGCCCCGTGGGGGGCTACAACCTCCAGGCCGCCTTCAGCACCGGCTACGCGGCGGGGACGATCTAGAGCCGTTCCGTCAGGTCCAGGACCAGTTCACCGAGTCGGGCCGCATAGCCGGTCTCGTTGTCGTGCCAGCCGAAGACCTTCACGAACCGCGGCCCGAGCATCAGCGTCAGGTCCAGGTCCATCAGCACGCTTTCGGCCCGCCCGGTGATGTCGCAGCTCACGGCGTGGGGCGGCGCCAAGCCGACGAGACCCTTCCACGGGCCGGCCAGGGCGGAGGCGTAGGCGGCCTTGATGGAGGCAGGGTCCGCGTCCCGCCGGAGGGTGGCCACCACGTCCACCAGGTTGACGTTGAGCGTGGGCACCCGGAGGGCCACGCCGTCAAAGCCCGGGGGCAGGTCCGGCAGGGCGCGGTGCAGGGCTCCGAAGGCGCTCGAGGTCGTCGGGATGATGCTCTGGAAGGCGGCGCGGGCCCGGCGGAGGTCCTTGTGGGGAAGGTCCAGCAGGCGCTGGTCGTTGGTGACCACGTGCACGGTGCTCATGCCCGCGTGCTCGAGGCCGAAGGCATCGTCCAGGATCTTGAGCATGGGCGCCGTCGCATGGGCGGTGCAGCTGGCGTTGGAGATCACGCGGTGCCGGCCGGGATCGAGCCCGGCGCGGTTCACCGGGGCGATGACGGTGTAGTCCGCATCGGGGCTCGGAGCGCTGATCAGCACGTGGGTGACGCCGCCCTTGAGGTGCCGGGCTGCATCCGCCCGCCGGGTGAAGCGCCCGCTGGCCTCCACGACCAGCCGGGTGGGCGAGGGGAAGGGGATCTCCGCCGGATCGCTGGCATGGAAGAGGGGGACGCGATGATCGCCCAGGAGGAGGAAGTCCTGCCCTCCCTCGGCGAAGCCCTCGATGGGCCGCTCCGAGGGGCCGTGGACCGAGTCGTACCTCAGCAGATGGACCAGCTGTTCCAGGGGTGCAGGGTCGTTCACGGCGCCCAGGAGCCCGGGCCTGGAAGCGCCGAGCCGACGCACCAGCAAGCGGCCGATGCGGCCGAGGCCGTTCAGGGCTAGGGTGGTCATCGACTAGATGCGCTCCAGCACGTGCACGCAGAGGTCCTTGAGGCGGGCGGCATAGCCGAACTCGTTGTCGTACCAGGCGAAGACCTTGACGAGCCGGGGGCCCAGCAGCTTCGTGAGGTAGGGGTCGTACAGGCTGCTGGCGGTGCGCCCCCGCAGATCCGCGCTCACCAGCTCCGCATCGAGGACCTCCAGGTAGGGCGCCAGGGGGCCGGTCTCGGCGGCCTGCCGGAAGGCCTCCTGCACGGCCTCCAGGGTGGCGTCGGACTTGAGGGTCGCCGTGAGGTCGACGATGCTCACATCCGGGGTGGGGACCCGCACCGCCAGGCCGTCCATGCGGCCCTTGAGGTGGGGCAGGACCAGGCCGATGGCCTTGGCGGCGCCCGTGCTGGTGGGGATCATGCTGAGGGCCGCGGCCCGGGCCCGGCGCAGGTCCTTGTGGGGCAGGTCCAGCAGGCGCTGGTCGTTGGTGTAGCTGTGCACGGTGGTCATGAAGCCGTATTCGATGCCGAAGGCTTCATCCATCACCTTCACGACCGGGCCCAGGCAGTTGGTCGTGCAGCTGGCATTGGAGATCACGTGCTCGTTGACGAGATCGAGCGTCGTCTCGTTCACGCCCATGACCACGGTGCGGTCGGCGTCACCGGAGGGGGCGCTGATCAGCACGTGGCTGACGCTGCCCTGGAGGTGGGCGGCGGCCTGGGCGCGCTTGGTGAATCTTCCCGTGCACTCCAGCACCACCTGGGCTCCCTGGGCGCCGAAGGGGATGAGCTGGGGGTCCTTCTCTGCATAGACCCGGATCCGGCGGCCGTCCAGCACCAGGTAGTTCCCGTCGGAGGCCACGGGGAAATCCGCCGATCCGTGGACGGAGTCGTACTTCATGAGGTGGGCGAGCGTGGCCGCATCGGTGAGGTCGTTCACCGCCACCACGCGGACATGGGGCACTTTCATCAAGTGCCTCAGCACCAGCCGTCCGATCCGCCCCAGCCCATTGATGGCCACCTTCTTCATGGCGCCCTCCGAATCCTTGTTGTACCGGCCCAGGCGGGCTCTGTCGAAAGAAAAGGCGGCGCGGTATGCGAAATGAAAAACCCGGCCAGGCCGGGTTTTCATCCTCGGGGAGGGCGCTGGGGTCAGCTCGCCAGGCTCACTCGTCTGAGCCGGCTGGGTGGCGCCTCCAGCTTCTTGGCGAGGGTGTTCCGGTGGATGCCCAGCTCGCGGGCCGCGGCGCTGTGGTTCCCCTCGTGGGTCGCCAGCACTTCCTCCAGGTACACCCGTTCAAACTCGCGTCTGGCCAAGTCCAGGGGCACGCCACCACGCACCATTTCGGCCACGAGGATACGCAGCTTTTCGCGCATTCCATCTTCTCCATCAACCGTATCGGGACAACGAAGGTAGCACCGCGATGACAAGAGTGAAAGCCCCGTGACAACTTCCAAACGCAGGCTCAGACTGTGGAAAAGTATGTGGAATGCCTGTGCGGGCGATGGGAGTTGACGTGCGCAAGACCAAACTCGTGATGACCTTGGGACCCGCCTTGATGCAGGGTGACCGTCTGCGGGAATCCCTCCGGGAAGCCGATGCCGTTCGTCTGAACGCCAGCCACGGGGACCTCGCGACTCGGCTGGAGGCCCTCCAGAGGGTCCGGGCGCTGGCGGTCGAGCTGGGCCGTTCCATCCCCGTGTTCCTGGACCTCCAGGGCCCGAAGTGGCGGGTGGGCCTGCTGGAAGCCCCCATCGACCTGGTGGACGGCAGCGAAGGCGTCTTCTGTGTACCCGGGGCGGCCGCCCCTGCGGGTGTGGCCTGGGCCGTGCCCCTGCCTCATCCGGAACTCTTCGAGGGAGCGGAGCCGGGCCAGCTCTGGCTCCTGGATGACGGTGCCATCACCGTGAAGATCCTTGCGAAGGGCCCGGAGCTGCTGAAGGCCAAGGTGGTCATCGGCGGCCCCCTGAAGGCGAGGAAGGGCGTCCATCCCATCGGCATGGACATCAACATGGATCCCCTGACCGAGAAGGATCACGCGGACATCCGATGGGGCGTGGAGCACGAGGTGGACCTCTTCGCCCAGAGCTTCGTCCGCCGGGCTTCCGACGTGCAGCAGCTCCAGGCCATCATCCAGCACCTGGGCGGCACCCAGCCCATCATCGCCAAGATCGAGCACCCGACAGCACTCTCGCACCTCGGTGAGATCCTGGATGTGTCCTGGGGCGTGATGGTGGCTCGTGGCGACCTGGGCGTGGAACTGGGCGTGGAGCGGGTTCCCGGCCTCCAGAAGCAGATCATCGCGGCGGCCCGCAAGGCCCTGAAGCCCGTGATCACGGCCACGCAGATGCTCGAGAGCATGATCGAGCATGCCCAGCCCACCCGCGCCGAGGCCAGCGACGTGGCCAACGCCATCTGGGACGGGACCGATGCCGTGATGCTGAGCGCCGAGAGCGCCACGGGCGCCCATCCCGTGGAGGCCGTCCAGTGGCTCGCCCGCATCGCCGCGGAGGCCGACGCCAACGTCAAGCAGCGCACCCCCACGCTGCCCGACGAGCTGGCGGAGAAGGTCCTCTCCCGCACGGACATCTCCGTGGCTTTCGCCGCCTGCCGCACGGCAGACGAGATCAACGCCCGCTGGATCGTGGCCTTCACCGAAGGCGGCGGTACGGCCCGCATGGTGAGCCGGCTGGCGGGCCGCACCCCGGTGCTGGGCGCCACGGTGGACGAGGTCACGGCCCGGCGCATGGGCCTGCTGCGGGGGGTCACCGCCCTGATGATCCCCCGGGTCAGCAGCACGGACGAGATGGTGGCCGTGGTCCGCGAACTCCTGGCGGCCAAGCACGAGCTGGTGAGCCTCGACCGGGTCGTCATGACCATGGGTCTGCCCTTGTGGAAGACCGGCAGCACGAACACCATGAAGGTGATGACCTTCTGAAGGAGGGCCCATGAGCCTCACGCGACCTCTTCCCGGTGAATATGCCGAAGGTTACGCGCCCTACATCGCCGAGGCTCCGGAGGGCGATGTCCTGGCCCTGCTTCAGGGGCAGATGGGCGAAGTGGCCGCCCTGTTCGCAGGGCTGTCAGACACCCAGGGCGCCTTCCGCTACGCTCCCGGCAAGTGGAGCCTGAAGGACCTGCTCCTGCACCTCAGCGACGCCGAGCGCATCTTCGCCTACCGCTGCCTGCGCATCGGCCGGGGCGACAGCACGCCCATGCCGGGCTTCGACGAGGATGCCTACGCTGCCGCGGCCCAGGCCGATGCGCGCACCATGGCCGACCTGCTGGCGGATTTCCGCGCCGTGCGCACGGCGAGCCTCACCCTCTTCCGCAGCCTGCCGGACGGGGCCTGGCTGAACCAGGGCACCACCAACAACCGCGGCATCACCGCCCGTTGCATCCCCTACATCGCGTTGGGCCATGCGGCGCACCACCTTGCGGTGATCCGGGAGCGCTACCTGCCGGCGCTGAAATAGTCTTTCCACCCTTCCAGGGCGTCCGCCAGCTTCTCCAGCTGGGCGGTTTCCGTGGTGCGGAAGCGGCTCACCAGCTTCCAGCCCTGGGCCACCTTCTGATAGCGGTGCAGCCAGAGGAAGGGGCCCTCCCAGTCGCCTTCCGGGTCGGTCTTCGTCCTGACCAGGAAGGCCACCGTGGTCCACGGGCCCCGGGCGAGGAATCGCCGGCCCACCTCCTGGATGCCGGACTCCTCGTCAGATTCCAGGATCAGGTCGTCCAGGTCCGGAATGATCATGGGGGCTCCTTCTGAGGCATGATTCTACGATGCGCATCGAATGCATCGCCATCGGGACCGAGCTGCTCACGACGCGGCGCCTGGACACCAACTCGGTGTGGCTGGGCGAGCGCCTGGCCAGTCTCGGCCTGGCCTTCCACCGCAAGACCGCTGTGGGGGACAGCCGGGAGGACCTGACCATGCTCCTCCGGGAGGCCCTGACGAGGTCCGATCTCATCGTCACCACCGGAGGCCTGGGGCCGACCTTTGACGATTTCACGAAGGAGTGCTTCGCGGAACTGCTTGGCGTGGACCTGCGCGAGGATGTCCAGAGCCGCGAGGACATGCTGGCCTTCTACGCCGCCCGCCAGCGCGTCCCGCCGGCCTCCAACTTCAAGCAGGCCCTGTTGCCGATGGGGGCGGAGGCGCTGCGCAATCCGGTGGGGACGGCTCCCGGTGTGTGGTGGCAGGATCCTCCGGCCCACCCCGGGGTGCGCATCGTGATGCTGCCCGGCGTGCCCCGCGAGATGAAGCGCATGTGGGAGGAGCAGGTGGAGCCCCGCCTGCGCGCCCTGGCGGGGGCCGCCACCCACACCCTGCGCATGGTGGTGGCGGGCGTGCCCGAGAGCACCCTGGACGAGCGCACCCGAGAGGCGCGGCAGCGGCACGGCCACCTGGACTGGACCATCCTCGCCAGCCTCACGCAGGTGGAGCTGCTGGCCCGTGGGGCCGATCCTGCAGCTCTGGCTACCGCCCGGACCGACTTCCTCCCCGTGCTGGGCGAGGACCTCGTGGGGGTGGGGGACGGCAATCTGGAGGACGCCGTGCTGGCCGCCCTGAAGGCCCGGGGCGAGACGCTGGCCGTGGCGGAGAGCGTGACCGGAGGGCTCCTGGCCTCCCGGCTCACGGCCATCCCCGGCGCCAGCGAGGTGTTCCTCGGTGGCGCCACGGTCTATTCCGCGAAGGCCAAGGTCGCCCTGCTCGGCCTGGATGCACTGCGCCTCGCCCAGGAGGGCACCGTATCCGAAGCCACCAGCCGGGCGCTGGCGGAGGCGGTCCGGGACCGGCTGGGTGCGACCTGGGGGCTGGGAATCACCGGCAACGCCGGCCCCAGCGCCGAAGGGGGCGCTCCCGTGGGAGCCCTGTTCATCGCCCTGGCTGGGCCGGGCGGAACGGTCGCGAAAGCGCTCACCATCCCCGGGGATCGCCTGGATGCGCAGTTGCGAGGCATGGCCTCGGCTTTGGATCTGCTGAGGCGGGCCACGCGGATCGGCTGATACACTGCGTCCATGCCATCGCTGCCCGTCCCTTCCCCGATCCTCTGGTGTCTCGCCGCCTTCCTGTGCGGCAGCATCCCCTTCGGCCTCCTGCTGGTGAAGCTGGCCGGGAAGGGGGATGTCCGCGCCCACGGCAGCGGCAACATCGGCGCCACCAACGTGAGCCGGGTGGGCGGCAAGGCCCTGGGCGTCGTCACCCTGCTGCTGGATATCGCCAAGGGCTTCCTGCCGGTGTTCCTGGCGAAGAAGGCGGGCGTGGGCGTGGATCTGCTGGCACTCATGGCCCTGGCCGCGGTGCTGGGCCACGTGTTCACCCCCTGGCTGAAGTTCCAGGGCGGGAAGGGCGTGGCCACGGCCCTGGGTGTGATCCTGGCCGCGGACGCCTCCATGGTCCTCCTGCCGCTGGGGATCTTCGTCTTCGCCCTGTGGCTCACGCGGCACGTGAGCCTGGGCAGCATCCTGGCGGCGGCCATGGTGCCGGTGCAGCTCTTCCTGACCCGGGGCTCGCACGGCCCCGTGGCGGAGCTGCTCGGCCAAGGGCCGGCGCCGGTCCTCCCCTGGGCGGCCCTGGCCATCCTGGTGATCTGGAAGCACCGGGAGAACATCCTGCGCCTCCAGGCGGGGACGGAATCCAAACTCTGGGGTGCGAAGAAGGAGGACGCGCATGTCCAGGGCTGACATCGGCGTCTTCGGCTCCGGCGCCTGGGGCACGGCCCTGGCCATCACCTGGGCCCGGGCGGGCGCCAAGGTGGCGCTGTGGGGCAGCTTCCCCGACGAAATGGCCCAGATGGCCGCCACGCGGCGGCACCTGCGGCTCAAGGACGTCGAATTTCCTGATCGCCTGGAAACCTCGGATGATCCGGCCGCGGCCTTCGCCGCTCCGCTCTGGATCTCCGCCATGCCCACCCAGGTGACCCCCGATGCCTGGCGCAGCCTGCGGCCCAAGGCACCAGGAGCCCCCGAGCTGGTGATCCACGTCAGCAAGGGCATTCTGCAGAGCACCCACCAGACGCTGTCCCAGGCGCTGACGGGCGTGCTGGACGTGCCTGTGGGGGCCCTCTCCGGTCCCACCTTCGCGGATGAGGTCAGCCGCGGGGTGCCTTCCGCCATCGTACTGGCCCTGCCGGACACCGTGTCCGACGCCCGGGCCAAGGCCCTCCAGGCCCAGCTGGCCTCCGAGAAGCTGCGCATCTACCTCAGCCGCGACGTCGTGGGCACCGAGCTCTGCGGCGCTCTCAAGAACGTCCTCGCCATCGCCGCGGGCCTGGTGGATGGCCTGAAGCTGGGCTACAACGCCCGGGCGGCCCTCATCACCCGGGGCCTGGCGGAGATGGCCCGCCTGGTGGAAGTGCTGGGCGGCCAGCCCTCCACCGTGATGGGCCTGGCCGGCATGGGCGACCTGCTCCTCACGGCCACGGGCCCCCAGAGCCGCAACCGCACCTTCGGAGAGATGGTGGGGAAGGGCAACAGCGTGGAGGCGGCCCGGGACGCGCTCGGCGGCCAGATCATCGAGGGCATGTTCACCACCGAGGCGGCCCTGGCCCTGGCCCGGGAGCATGGCCTCGACCTGCCCATCGCCGCCGAGGTCCAGCGCCTCCTCAACGGCGAACGCCCCGAGGAGGCCGTGCGGCGGTTGATGACGAGGTCATTGAAGTCCGAATAGGAGGCCGCCATGGCCGCTCCGTTCCGTTTCCGCATCCTCCAGCACGGTCCGGCAGGCTCTCCCGTTCGCGAGGCCTTCACGCCCGCCGAGCCGAAGCCGGGCTGGGTCCGCCTCGACCTGAAGGCCATGGCGATGAACCGCCTGGACCTCTGGACCACGGAGGGCATCCCGGGCTTCCCGCTGCCGCTGCCCCTCACGCCCGGCTGCGACGGCGCGGGAATCCTCGCCGCCGCGGGCGAGGGCACGGTCCTCCCACCGGGCGTCGAGGTCGGCGGCAGCGTGATGATCGCGCCGGGGCTGGGCTGCGGTGTGTGCCCCGCCTGCCTGCGGGGCGACGACATGCTCTGTCCCTCCTACGGCGTGCTGGGCCACGTCTGCGACGGCACGGCGGCCACCCATGTCCTGGTGCCCGCGGCCAACCTGCTGCCCATCCCGCAGAACTGGGATTTCGAGCAGGCGGCGGCCTTCCCCCTGGTGTTCCTCACGGCCTGGGAGATGCTCGTACACAAGGCGGCCCTGCGGCCCGGCGAGACCGTGCTGGTGTGGGGCGGGGGCAGCGGAGTGGGCAGCGCGGCCATCCAGCTGGTGAAGGCCCTGGGCGGCTCCGCCATCGCGGTGGTGGGCAGCGAGGCCAAGGCCATGAAGTGCTGGGACCTGGGCGCCGAGCACGTGCTGGTCCGGGGCGACCTGAAGGCCCTGGCCGCGAAGGTCCGTGAGCTGACTGTCAAGCGGGGCGTGGAGGTGGTCTTCGAGCACACGGGCGCGGCCACCTGGGGCACGAGCCTCGGCGTCTGCGCACGCGGCGGGCGCATCGTCACCTGCGGCGCCACCACAGGCCGGGAGACGCCCTTCGACCTGCGGGCCCTGTTCGCCAAGCAGATCCGGATCCTCGGCTCGTACATGGGTCGCCGCGAGCACCTCTGGACGCTGCTCTCGCTGGTGAAGAAGAACCCCACCAATCCGCCCTTCCGCCCTGTCATCGACCGCACCTTCGACCTGGCCGAGTACCCCGAGGCCCAGCGCCACCTCGAAGCGGGGCAGGGGTTCGGCAAGGTCGTCTGCCGGGTGTCCTGATGTTGCGGAATCTCCCGCTGCCCGAGGGCTCGACCTTCACCTGGGTGGACCTCGTGGATCCCACCGCCGCCGAGATGGCCGAGGTGGCCGGACGCTACGGGCTCCATCCGGCCGCGGTGCGGGACCTCCTCAACCAGCCCCACCTGCCCAAATACGAGCGCCTGCCGGGCCAGCAACTGCTCATCCTGCGGGCCTACGACGAGGTGGCCAAGCGGGGCGACACCATCCAGGCCATGACGCGCCGCCTGGTGGTGCTGATGCTGGAGGGCGCCGTCATCACCGTCCACCGGCGGGAGCAGCCCTTCTTCGCCGAAGCCGCGCAGCGGGCGGCAGTGGGGTCGGCCCTCCGCCCGGAGCAGCTGGTGCTGGCCCTCTGTGCGAAGGCTGTGGCGTCCTTCGACGAACCCTTGAAAGAGAGCGAGGAGAAGCTCGACGAGATCGAGGCCGCTCTCTTCCACCGCAAGCTCCCGCACCAGGGCATCCGGCAGGTCTACGGCCTCAAGCGCCGCTGCGCCGTCATCAAGCGGACCCTCGGGCGCATCACGGCGGCCCTGGCACCCCTCAAGGACCAGGTCCGGGATGACCTGGGCCTGCTGGCGGACGTGGTGGAAGAGGCCGACCGCCTGCATACCTGGGCGGAGGAGTTGCTGGAGAACGCCACCCACCTCATGAACCTGGAGATCAACCTGGCCAGCCAGCGTACCAACGAAGTCATGCGGGTGCTCACGGTCTTCAGCGCTTTCTTCCTGCCCCTGACCTTCATCGCCGGCGTCTATGGCATGAACTTCCGGCGGATGCCCGAGCTGGAGCACCGCTTCGGCTACCCCCTGGTGATCGGGGCCATGGCCCTCACGGCCCTGGGCATCTGGGCCTGGTTCCGGCGCAAGGGGTGGCTGCGGTAATCGCCTGCTGCCTCCCTGCTGCCAAGCGGTTAGACTGATACGTTTGCGCAAGGAGTCCCCGTGAAAGTCCTCATCCTGGGTGTCAACGGCTTCATCGGTTCCCATCTGGTGGACCGCATCATGCAGGACACGGACTGGGAGGTCTACGGCCTCGACCTGGGCACCCACAAGGTGGCCGATCACCTGGCCAACCCGCGCTTCCACTTCGTGGAGGGCGACGTGACCATCTCCAAGGAGTGGATCGAGTACCACATCAAGAAGTGCGACGTGGTGCTGCCTCTGGTGGCCATCGCCACGCCCAAGGTCTATGTCACGGACCCTCTGCGCGTCTTCGAACTGGACTTCGAGGAGAACCTCCGCGTGGTCCGCCAGTGCGTGAAGTACAAGAAGCGCGTGGTGTTCCCCAGCACTTCCGAGGTCTACGGCATGTGCCCGGACGCGGAGTTCGACGAACATGAGTCGCCCCTGGTGACGGGGCCCATCCCCATGAACCGCTGGATCTACAGCACCAGCAAGCAGCTGCTCGACCGCGTGATCTGGGCCTACGGCTTCCAGCAGGGCCTGAAGTTCACCCTCTTCCGCCCCTTCAACTGGATGGGCCCCAAGCTCGACAGCCTGAACACCGCCAAGGAAGGCAGCAGCCGCCTGGTGACGCAGTTCAGCTGGAACCTGTTCAACGGCGAGCCCCTGCAGCTGGTGGACGGCGGCACGGCCCGCCGCTGCTTCATCGACGTGGCGGACGCCCTGGACGGCCTCATGGCCGTGCTGCGCAATGAGGGCGGCAAGGCCGACGGCCAGATCTTCAACATCGGCAACCCCGCGAACGACTACAGCGTCCGTGAGATCGCGGAGATGATGATCGCCATCTGGAAGGACCATCCGTTCCGCATCGAGCGTGGCATCCCCGAAGGCACCATGGTGGAGACGGGCAGCGGCGAGTTCTACGGCAAGGGCTATCAGGACGTGGCCCGCCGCACCCCCAGCATCAAGCGGATGCAGAGCACCTTCGGCTTCCAGCCCAAGGTCTCCATGAAGGATTCCCTCAAGAAGGCCATCGACTTCTTCGTGGAAGAGCACAAGGCGCTGGAGAAGGTCGTCGAGACCGAGAACTAGCCTCTGCCTCCGTGCCCATGACGCGCCGCGAACGGTACACGCTCCTCGCCCTCTGGTTCTTCCTGGGCCTGCTGCCGCTGCTGGTGCGGCCCCTGTGGGAACCGGACGAGGGGCGCTACGCCGAGGTCCCGCGGGAGATGCTGGCTACCGGAGACTGGCTGACGCCGCGCCTCAACGGGGTGCTCTACTTCGAGAAGCCGCCGCTGCAGTACTGGCTGTCGGCCCTCAGCATGAAGCTCTTCGGGCTCCATGGTGCGGCGGCGCGACTGCCCCTGGCCCTGGCCTCGGGCCTCATGATCTGGGCCGCCTGGCGCCTGGCCAAACGCCTGGGTGCCCGGGATGCGCGTTGGGCGCCGTTCATGGCGGCCACGGGTCTGCTGGCCTTCGTGGTGGGCCAGATCCTCACGCTGGACGCCCTCTTCAGCGCCTTCCTGGTGGCCGCGCTGGCCGCTTTCGTGGAGGCCGTGGCCCGGCGGATGGAAGGACGGGGCGCGCTCGGCTGGACGCTGGCGGCCTTCCTCTTCATGGCTGGCGCCATGCTCACCAAGGGGCTGGCCCAGGTGATCCTCATGGGGGGCATCCTGGTGTTCTCGCTGCCCTTCGCCTGGAAGGACGCGGCCCTGCGCCGGGCCGTGCTGCGCACCGGGTTTGATCCGTTCGGGTGGCTGCTCTACCTGATCCTGGTGGCGCCCTGGTTCTGGCTCGTCGACCGGGCCAATCCGGGCCACGCGCAGTTCTTCTTCATCCACGAGCACTTCACCCGCTTCCTCACCCACGAGCACGCGCGCCAGGGCTCCAACAACTGGCTGCTGGACAAGCTCTACTTCATCGGGATCCTCGGCGTGGGTCTGCTGCCCTGGCTGTCAGCCACGGTCCTCGGCCTGAGGCGCGCCTGGGCCTTCCTTATGGGCCGGGGCCCTCGGAGCACGGACCAGCTCGCCCGCTGGATCGTCGGGGCCGCCGGCGTGGCCTTCCTCTGGCCGCTGGCCTTCTTCAGCCTGTCCGGCTCCAAGCTGCCCCCCTACATCCTGCCGGTCCTCGTGCCCCTGGCGGCGCTGGCCTGCGCCTTCGAGCGGGAGGGTGAGGAGCCCGCGGCCCTGCGGCGCATGGGCTGGGAGCTGCTGGTGCTCGGCGCCATCTTCCTCCTGGCGACGGCGGTCTTCCGGAAGGATCTGGACGGACTGGCGTGGATGGCGGCCCTGGGGGCCGTCTTCGCAGGCCTGGGGCTCTGGGCCCTGCGGCCCAGGGGACTCAGCGGTCCCCGCCTGATGGCGGGCCTCGGCGCCGCCCTGTGGGTGCTGGTCCTGGCGTCCCAGGCCGCCGCGGGCCCCGGCAAGTCCGTGGCCGACCTCGCGCGGCTCGCTCCACCCCGGGCGCAGTGGATCAGCTACGGGACCTACTTCCAGGGGCTGCCGTTCTATGCCCGCACCCGGGCCGTGGTCGTGGCAGGTACTGGAGAGCTGGCCTATGGGCGCGACCACCTGGCTGGTGCGGAGAGATGGTTCGACGAGGACCCCGCCGCCCTGGGCGTCGTGGCCGATCGCCTGCGGCAGGAGGAGCCCTCCCGGCCCGTCTTCGTGATGGCGAAGGTCGCCAGCTGGAAGCAGCTCACTCCGGAAGAGAAGGCCCGCTGGGAGGAAGTGGCCCGCAACCCCGGCGCCGTGGTGGCGCGACGGCGGTAGGGCCGGCGTTCGCGCCAGCTTCCAGAGAGCTACTTCACCGCTTCTTTGATGCCATGTCCGGCATCCTTGGCGCCCTTGGCGACGCCCTTGCCGGCGGTCTTGGCGCCTTGGCCCACGGCCTTGCCACCTTCCTTGGCACCTTGGCCCACAGCCTTGCCGCCTTCCTTCGCCGCGTGGCCGATGGCCTTGCCGCCCTTCCTGGCCGCCTGGCCGATCGCCTGGCCGCCCTTCTTGACGCCCTGGCCGATCTGCTTGCCGGCCTGCTTGACGTCCTCCTTCACACCATCGGCCGGAGCCGGCGTGGTGACCAACAGGAGGGTGAGGAGGGCTGGGATCATGGAACCATTCTACCCTGCTGGGCGAGAGGGGCGCTTCCAGGCGAAGATGGAGGGATGGATGGATCCCCGACCCGGCCCCCCCAGGCTTCCCGTCTCGCGGCGTGGCTGCGGGCCCACGCCCCTGAACTGCTCTTCGCCCTGTTGCTGCTGGCTGTGCTGCCCATGCGGGATCTCTGGGCGCCGGACGAGCCGGATTTCGCCCAGTGCGTGAAGGAGATGCGCCTGCGCGGGGACTGGCTGTTGCCCTATCTGAACGGGGTGCCCTACAGCGAGAAGCCCATCCTCTACTACTGGGTGATGAAGGCCTCCTCCGTCCTGTTCGATACCCTCACGGGCGGCCTGGGGTTCACCCAGGGCGTGGCGGCCTGGGCTCTGCGACTGCCGTCGGTGATCGCGGCCGTGGCCTTCCTGTCCGCCTTCCGGCGCTGGGCCGTGCGGTTCCTCGAGCCGGGCACCGCCGAACCCGCGGCCCTGATCCTCGCCACCACACCCCTCTGGTTCTGGCAGAGCCAGTTCATCCAGATCGATCTGCTCTTTGCGGCCCTACTGGCCTGGAGCTGGCTGGCCTGGCTGGGTGGCTACCTGCTGCTGCGCGGACCCAGCGTCGAGGCCACGCCGGGCGAGCACCGGCGCTGGTTCCTGAAGGCGTATTTCTGGCTGGCCCTGGCCTTCCTCGCCAAGGGGCCGCTGGCGCCGGTGCTGTCGGTGCTGGTGCTGGCGGCCTTCCTCGCCTGGCAGCGGGACCTCGCCGCGCTGCGCCGCGCAGGCATCGTGGCGGGCCTAGTCATCACGCTCCTGCTCGTGGCGCCCTGGTATGTCGCCGCGGGCCTGAAGGGCGGGGCGCACTACGCCTACGAGCTGATCATCTTCCAGAACTTCCAGCGCGCCACGCATGCCTGGGACCACATCCAGCCCTGGTGGCGGTATGCCGAGTACATCCTGGGGGACTTCTTCCCCTGGGTGCTCCTGCTGCCGGCGCTGGCCCTGCAGCTGCTGCGGGAACGGGGGCTAAGCGGAGCTGCGCCGAGGTTCCTGCTGGCGGCCTTCGTGGTGCCCTTCGTCTTTCTCAGTGCCGTCCAGAGCAAGCAGGGCAAGTACCTGCTGATGAGCTATCCCTTCCTGGCCCTTCTGCTTGGGGATCTGTTCCGGCGGCTGGACGGTGCCCGCGCCCGCCGCCTGGGCCTCCTGCTCATGGCCGGTCTCGCCGTGCCGACCCTCGCGCTGGCGGCCCTGGCCCTGGGCGCGGGCGGCACGAAGCTGCGACTGCAGGTGATCCCGTTCCTGGGTCCGATCCGGCTCATGGCTCTGGCGATGATCGGCGGCACGGTCCTCGTGGCGGTCCAGGTCTGGGGCAAGCGCGCTGGGAATCTGGTTCGGGCCGCCGCCCTGAGCCTGGGCCTGCTCTACCTGGTGGGTGGCACCTGGGGGTTCAAGCTGCTGGATCCCGCCAAGTCCTACCGTCGCTGGACCGCCGCCGTCCAGCCCCAGATCGCCGGTCGCCAGGTCTTCTACTGGCAGACCATCCGCAGCGGCGTCATGGTCTACACGGACCACCTCATGCCTGAACTGCGCAGTGCCGGCGCCCTGGAGCGCCTGGACCCGGAGGCCCGGCTGGTGGCCCAGCGCGGCGAGTGGGAACAGGACGCCTGGGGGATGACTCCCGCCCTGCGCGCCCGCTTCGAAGTGCTGGCGGCGGTGCCCACGGGCGGCGGTGAGATCCTGCTGCTGAAGAAGAAGCCATGATTCCTGCCGAAGCCCACTGGATCCGCCTGCCGCGCTTCGTGGGCGACGCCATCCTGATGCACCAGGCCGCCACGCCGCTCCTGGCGGAGGGCCTGCCGCTGGTGGCCTGGGGTCCCGCGGCCACGGTGGAGCTCTTCCAGGGCTCCCAGGGGTACGTCGGGGTCTGCGCGGATCCGGCGAAGAAGACCAGCCTCCTGGAAGGCGCCCGCCTGCTGCGGGCCCACCGGCCAGCCTCGGTACTGGCCCTGGCCAAGAGCCTGCGCGCCCCCGCCGCCGCCTTCGCGGCCCGCGTGCCGCGGCGGGTGGGCTGCGGCGATGGGGGCGCGTCCCTGCTGCTCACTGCCAGCCTCAAGTACTGGAGCCGGGATGACCATTCCCTGGACCGGTACCGCGACATCGTGCGGCTCGGCTACCCCGAACTGGAGGAACCGGGCTTCCGGCCCTTCCGCCCCCGGGAGGAAAGCCTTGCCTGCGTGGCGGCGGCCCGTCGGGACCAGGACCTCGACCGGGATCCCTACCTGGCCTTCGCCATCGGCGCTGCGGCGGGCGCCAAGCGCCTGGGCCTGGATCTGCTGGTGGACCTGGCCCACCGCACCCTGGCGGCGGGCTTTCGCATCGTGGTGCTGGGCGGGCCCGGCGACGATGTGACTCGGGCCGAGGCGTTCCGGCAGCGCGTGCCCGAGGCGCTGGACCTGACCGCGCGGATTCCCTGGTCCCAGAGTGCCGCCTGGCTGGCCGGGGCGCGGGCCGTGCTGGCCAACGACTCCGGCCTGGCCCACCTGGCGGCCGTCGTCGGCGCGCCGGTGGTGGCGGTGTTCGGGCCCACCATCCCCCGGCACACGGCTCCGCGGGGGCCGAAGGTGACCGTGGTGCGGAAGGAGGACCTCGCCTGCCTCGAGTGCCAGAAGTGGCACTGTCCCCTGCCGGACCACCCCTGCATGACCCAGGTGCCCGCCAGCCTCATCTGGTCCGCTCTCGAAGTCCACCTCGCCACCCCAGTCCCGGAGGCCCCATGAGCCCCAATGTGAAGGCCATCCCGCTCATCGTGCTGGGGGTGCTGCTCAATGCCGCCGCGCAGATCTGCCTGAAGAAAGGCCTTCAGGCCGCGGGCGGCATGCAGCTGGCCGCTGGGCCGCTGGTGAAGCTCATGCTCGAGCCCTGGGTGATCGCCGGTCTGGCCTGCTACGCGGTGAGCGTGGTGGTGTGGCTGGGCGCCCTGTCCATGGTGCAGGTGAACTACGCCTATCCCTTCCTCGCCCTCGGCTTCGTGGCCAATGCCCTCATGGCCCGTACCTTCCTCGGGGAAGCCATGACGCCCATGCGCTGGGTCGCCCTCACCGTCATCGTCATCGGGGTGGGGCTGCAGGCCTTGAGCGGACGGGGCCACTGAGGCCGAGCTTCGCCCCGGTGCCGGGGAGCGGCTTGGTATTCTGGGACCCTCGTCCGGACCTGGGCAGGTCCCCCTGGGCTTCAACCGGGTGCAGCGGCGGTCCATCCCCGGAGGCCAGGCATGTGCGGCATCGCAGGCGTATTTGAAACAGAGGGTGCCTCGGGGCTCGTGGCCTCCATCCTCTTCGCCATCCAGCACCGGGGACAGGAGAGCTGCGGAGCCGCCGCCCGGGACGGGGCGGGCCGGATCGTGGCCCACAAGGGCATGGGGCTCGTGAAGCAGGTGCTGGACGAGGAGGTCCAGACCCGCCTGGCCGGCACGACGGCCATCGGCCATGTCCGGTACCCCACCGCAGGTTGCAGCGACGTGGTGAATGCCCAGCCTCATGCCATCGAACTGGCCGAGGGGCCGGTCATGGCCATCGCCTCTAATGGGGACCTCATCAACTACGGCGAGGTCCGGGCCCGGATGGAGCAGGAGGGCGTGGTCTTCAAGAGCGACAACGACGCCGAGCTCATCGGCCGGCTCATCGCCCTCTATCATGTGCGGGACGGGCTGGCGATCGAGCAGGCCATCGCCCGCGTGCAGGTGGAGCTGAAGGGCGCTTTCTCCACGGTGCTGATGTACAAGGACCGCCTCTACGCCTTCCGGGATCCCCACGGCTTCCGCCCCTTCGTGATGGGCCACCTGGACCACGCGGGGGAGGGCGAGCCGGCCAGCGAGGGCACCGTCTTCGGGTCGGAATGCTGCGGCTTCGGCATCATCGGGGCCCGCCGCCTCCGGGAGGTGAAGCCCGGCGAGATCCTGCGCCTGGAGAAGGGGAAGCCCGTGGTCTCCGTGGCGCATGCGCCGCTGCAGCCACGGCACTGCGTGTTCGAGCTCATCTACTTCTCCCGGCCGGATAGCACCCTCTTCGAGGAATCGGTCTACCAGGCCCGCGAGCGCATCGGGGCCTGCATGGCCGCCAAGGACCAGGCGCTGGCCAACGGTGACGACCTGGTGGTGATCCCGGTGCCCGACTCCTCCAACTTCATCGCCCTCGGCTATGCCCGGGCCAAGCGGGCCGAGTTCGGCATGGGCCTGCTGCGCAACCACTACGTGGGCCGGACCTTCATCAAGCCCACCCAGGCCAGCCGCGACGAGGGCGTGAAGCAGAAGTTCAACCCCCTGCCGGACTTCTTCCCGGGCCGGCGGGTGGTGCTCATCGACGATTCCATCGTGCGGGGCACCAGCCTGCGGAAGCTCGTGCGCATGGTCCGTTCGGCCGGCGCCCGGGAGATCCACGTGCGCATCGGCTCACCCAAGGTCATCGGGCGCTGCTTCTACGGCATCGACACCCCCACGCGGGAGGAGCTCATCGCCAACCGCATGTCCGAGATGGAGATCTGCGAGTACCTGGGTGCCGACAGCCTGCGCTGGCTGGAGGTGGACGACTTCGAAAGCCTGCTGCCCGGCCGCCGCCAGGAGTTCTGCACCGCCTGCTTCGACCTGGACTACATCTATCCGCCCGAGGGTTTCGCCGCCAAGACGAATGCCCCGGCGGCGCGGGGCTAGAAGCGGACCCGGGCCTCGAGGCTGTAGCTGGGCGAGGGGGCGGGATAGCCGTCGATGATGTAGGCGTCGTTCTGGCCCTCCCGGGAGGCGGCCAGCCATTGGTCGGCGGTTGTCTTCGGCTGGAGCAGGTGGTCGCCCCGCAGGATGAAGGTCCAATGCCGGCCCGCCGTCACGGTGGTGGACATGCCGGCCTCGCGGTAGACCACCCGGGTGGGGCGGATGACGGGTGGGAGGCCGTTGGCGGCGGCGCGCCCGCCCCCGTCGCCGAAGGATGAATACTGGTGGCCCTGGAGGGTGTAGTGCACCTCCGCCTGCACCCGGCTCCAGCCCATGAAGCCTTTGAGCCCGTGGGCGGAGAAGGGCCGCCGCTGGGAGGCCGGGGTGCTGTACTGCCGGTCTTCCGGGGCATTCAGGTCGCGGGCCTCCTGGGTGCGCAGAAAGGCCTCCAGGCCCCGTTTCTTCGCGGTGCGCCAGCCGAGGGCGGCCTCCGTTCCCCGCACCCGGACCCGGTCCTGGTTCACATAGGTGAGCCCGTCCAGGGCGATGAGATCCCTTCCGGCCTGCTGCTGGCTCTCCAGCTTGCCGTACCAGTTGCCCTGGCCCCAGCCGAGGCCGATCTGCAGGGAGGTGAGCCGCTCCATGCGGAGGGGCGCGGCGCCCGGGACCTGGCTGTTGCGGAGCTGCTGGAGGAGGGCCGGCGCGGTGCGGCCGCCGCCGCCGGCGGCGTACAGGCGGAAGCCACCGCCGAGGTCCTGGTTGACCCCCAGACGGAAGCTGTGACCCGAGGCCCTCAGGACCTCCGTGTCGGCACCCCCCTGGACGATGGACTGGCGTTCACGGGTGGTCCGGGCCTGCCCGAGGAGGCGCAAGCCGGGTCTGGGCTCGAAGGTCCACTCCACCCCGAGGCCGACCTGGGTGCCCTTGGCGCCCCCGAGTACCGCTGGATCCACATCCCCGTCCTGGTGGGTGTCCTGGCCCTCGAGCCGGAGGCTCAGGCCCGACCGCGGCCCGGTCGTGAGGCGCAGCAGGGACTGGAAGCGGGACTCGCGGCCCTCGAAATGGGTGGGCTGGACCGCCCCGATGTTGGGCTGATCGTGCCGGAAGCGGGCGAGGCCCAGGCTGGTCTCCAGGCTCAGGCCGGGGCCCAGGGCCCAATCGACCCGCAGCTGGCCGCTGTCGCTGCGCTGGCGGCTCTCCCGTGCCGGATCGTAGATGCGGAGCGTGTCCGAGGACTCCTGGTAGGGCTCGGGCACGCCGAAGGAGGTGCCGCGCCAGGCGAGGCTCCAGGCGGCCGACCCCCAGGTCTGGCCCAGGCCGAGGAAATTGGTGACTTGGCGATAAGGCCGGTCCGTGGGCGTCGCCTGTTTCTCCTCGGCGCTGAGGTTGCCGCCGCGAAGGTAGCCGCCCTCCCAGGCGTAGCCTGGCGTGGCGGTGCTCTGTCCCTGCCCGTTGTTGCCGCCCAGGCCGCTCAGGTCCCCAGAGGCTCCGGGCCGGACGGGCTTGCCGGTGTAGAGAGCGATGGTGCCGCCCTGACCGCTGGGGCCCGAGCCGGGCGAACCGGTGATCACTTCGATGCGGGTGACGCCGAGGAGGGGCACTTCGTTGAGGTCCTGGCCCAGGCGGCCCGGATCCATGAGGGGCATGCCATCCACCGTCACGAGCGTGTCCTGGGGGCGGCTGCCCCCGAGGTAGATGCGCGAGGGAAGGCCCGGGCCGCCCTGGTTCTGCACCTGGGCCGGCAGCTCCCGCAGGAGGAACGCACCCAGGGTGCGGGCTCCCGAGCGGAGGATATCGTCCTCGTCGAAGAGGACCACCTGACCGGGTGTCCGGCCGACGGCCACCGGCCGAGTCTCGGCCGCCCAGGACTCCCGCGGCTTCTCCTGCGGAGGTCCGCCCGGCGCGCCTTGAGGGGCGGGCCCGGGCTCCTGCGCCAACAGAGTGAGGGACAGCGTCGACAGCAGGAAGGTCAGTCCCGCCATCGCAGGGCGCTTGGGAATCATAGATGCTCCAGTGCTCGAGAACTTTCCATCCATTGAAGCAGAGATGGAAAGAAGCGGCACTAGGGTCTGTTTCCAAGGTGGATGCGAGCCGCGGCCGCGCCCCACCTTGAAAACGGACCCTAGCCCTTCGTGAGCGCGCCTGCCTTCAGCTGGGCCCCGCTGTACACGCCGCGATCCAGCACCAGGCTGGTGACGAGGTCCACGGGCGTGATGTCGAAGCTGGGGTTCCAGGCCGGCATGGCCTCGGGGGCCCAGCGCCAGGCGCCATAGCCGCGGACCTCGGTGGGGTCCCGCAGCTCGATGGGGATGGCCGCGCCGTTCGGGCAGGCCAGGTCCACGGTGGAGAAGGGGGCCACGGGGTGGAACGGCACGCCGTGGTACCGCGCCTGCACCGCGACGCCATAGGTGCCCACCTTGTTGGCGAAGTCGCCGTTGGCGGCCACGCGGTCCGAGCCCACCAGCACACGCTGCACCCTGCCGTCGCGCAGCAGCAGGGCTGCCATGCTGTCCGTGATGAGCGTCGAGGGGATGCCCAGCTTCCGCAGCTCCCAGGCTGTGAGGCGGCCGCCCTGCAGCAGGGGCCGGGTCTCGTCCGCATAGACATGGATGCGCTTGCCCTGCTCATGCGCGCGTCGGATGACGCCGAGCGCTGTGCCGATACCCGCGGTGGCGAGGCCGCCCGTGTTGCAGTGGGTGAGGATACCTTCGCCGTCCTGGATGAGCGCCGCGCCGTGCTGGGCCATGCCTTCGCAGAGGCGGACATCCTCCTCGAAGATGGCCTGGGCCTCGGCCACGGGGTCGGTGGCGCCCTTCATGCGGTCCATGGCCCACATGAGGTTCACGGCCGTGGGCCGGGCCGCGCGCAGGGCCGCGCAGGCGGCGGCATACTCCGAGGCGGATGCGCCCCGGTGCGCGAAGGTGGCCAGGCTGGCCGCAGCCGCCACGCCGATGAGCGGCGCGCCGCGTACGGCCAAGCGCTTGATGAGGGCGATCATCACCTCCGGGGCACTCCCATCGAGCCAGACTTCAGCATCGGGAAGCTGAGTCTGATCGAGCACCCAGAGCGTGCGGCCGTCGTGGCGGAGGCCGAGGGATTCGAAAGGCTGCATCAGATGATCCTGGGGCCGAGTTTGGCCCGAAGCGCGCGCAATTCCTGAAGGTCGGAGGCCGCCAAAGGCCTGGCGCCGCCCAGGGCCTCGGCCTTCCACAGGATCTGGGCCACCTGCTCCAGGCGCTCCAGGCCGCCCACGGCCTCGTCCAGGGACTCGCCCCAGCAGAGGCCCCCGTGGCGGGCCAGGATCATCAGGCGGTGTGCGGGCAGGAAGGGCAGGAGGTTCGCGCCCATGGCCTCCGTGCCGGGGATGGCCATGGGCACGATGGGGATGCGGCCCGCGGCGAGGATCACTTCCGGGAGGCCCTCCGAAGGCAGTTCCCCCAGTTCGGGGCGTGCCAGGGACCAGGCGATGGCCGTGGGTGGGTGGGCGTGCACGACGGCCTTGGCCTCGGGCACAGCGCGATAGATGGCCAGGTGCATGGCCCGCTCGCTGCTGGGGCGACCCGCAAGGACCTCACCCTCCAGCGTGAGGTGGGCCAGATCTTCCAGCCTCACCTTGGCCTTGGGTACGCCACTGGGGGTCATGGCGAGGAGGCCGTTGGGCAGGCGCACGGACAGGTTGCCGTCCGACGCCGCCAGCAGGCCGCCCGCGTGCAGGCGGCGGCAGCCGTCGAGGAGATCGTGGAGCAGCGCGTCGGCCATGGGACCAGTGTAGAGGAATCCTCAGCGTTTCTTGGCGGTGGTAGCTTTCCTGGGCTCGGGCAGGGCCGCATAGCGCTCTGCTTGGCGCAGGTTCTCCGCGAGTACGGGATCGTCAGGGCGGAGCGCGAGGGCTGCGCGGAAATCGTCCCGGCTCTCTTTGTACCGCTTCAGTTCGAAGCGGGCCCGGCCCCGATTGAAGAGGGCCTCGAGCTGATTGGGCTCCAGGGCCAGGGCCTTGTCCATCGCCTCACAGGCCTCAGCCCAGGCCTTCTCCTCGTTGAGGCAGCGGCCCAGATTGTTCCAGGCGAAGGCGATCTTCGGATCCTTGGCCACGGCGGCGCGGAGGGCGGGCTCGGCCTCGGTCAGGCGCCCCAGGCGGGCGAGAGCCTCGCCCCTCCAGGCCAGCCCCAGGGCCTCCTCGGGGCGCTTCTGCAGGAACTCGTCGGCGAAGGAGAGCAAGGCATTCCAGTCCTGGGCCAGTCGGGCCTCGGCGCAGGCGTTGGGAAAGCCATCCTGGTAGCCGAGCCGGCCGTTTTCCCCGTGGGCCTGGGCCGATTCGGCATGGCGCCCCAACTGACTCAGAGCCTGGGCCCGATAGAGCCGGTAGGTGGCCAGGCGGGGGCCGGTTTTCGCCTCCAGCTGAGGCTGCAGGGCTTCGCAGACAGCCACGAGCCGTTCCCAGCGCTGGCTCCGGTTGAGAGCCTGGATCCACCACTCGTAGTACTTGCCGCGGGTGGCCGGGGGCACGGACTCGAACCAGTCGGCCAGCCCAGCCCAGTTTTTCCCTTTGATCAGGGCGTCCATCGCGGGCGGCAGCCCATCTCCCATGGTGATGGCCAGGGGCTGGGACTGGACCTGGGGTGCTGGGGCAGGGGCCTGGAAGGGGAGGAAGGCGATCATGGGAGCACCCGTGGAAGAAAGGCATTGAAACCGGCTGATCGTGGAAAGCTGGTCGTACAGCCACTGTTACGAGGAGGTCGGGTGGAATCAACCTAGCATGCGACCGGGACGGCGGAAGCCGCCCCGGCCGCATGCACGTGTCTGCTACCTGGTGAGGTTCTGCCGCAGGGTCGCCTTCAGCGCTTCGGCCTCGGGATTGGCCGCGGTGGGCACGACGCCCGCCAGCTGCCCGGCCTTTTCGCTGAGCAGGAGGCCCAGGAGGCTCTCGATGAGGCTGCCGCCGCCCTTGTCGCCGCCGCCCATGTGGATCTTGGGGACCACATCCACCTGGGACTTCTCGATGGCCTCGGCAAAGCGGTTCATGACCTGCTGCACCAGCTGGAACTGGGGACCGCCGTAGGCGCGGACCTGCTCTTCGATGGCCATGGCCTGGGCGATGCCGACACGCGCCGCCTGCTCGGCCTGGGCCTCGGCCATGACCTTGATGCGCTTGGCCTCGCCTTCGCCCATGAGGCGCACCTTCTCCGCCTCGGCGCCCGCGAGCGTCTGGATCTGCGCCGCCTGCTGCTGGGCCTTGGCATACTCGGCCTTGCCCTGGTTGCTCTGCACCTCGATGCCGATGGCGGATTCCGTCAGCAGGGTCTGCTGCTTGGCCCGGGCCTCGGCCTCGCGGAGCTCACGTTCCTTCACCGCGGCGCTCTGCTGGCGGCCGTAGGTCTCCACCTGCTCGTCGGCGATCTGGCGGCTGCGGAGCTGGACGAGGATCTGCTCGATCTGCCCGCCGGGCGCGCCGCTGGTGGGCGTGCCGATGAGGACCTCCTGGAGTTCCAGGTTGTACTGGGAGAACTTCTCCTTCATCTGGACGCCGCTCTGCTCCTGGATGGCGCTGCGGTCCTGGATGAGCTGGATGAGGGTGCGGGTCTGGCCGATGTTCTTGAAGTAGGCGCTGACCATGGGGTCGAGGGTCTGCTCCACCAGCTTTTTGATGTCGCCGAAGCGCTGGATGACCAGGGGCGCCTTGCGGTAGTCGATGTGGACGACCACCGAGAGGGGCAGGCTGGGCTCGAAGGCGTCCTTGGTGATGAGGCTCACCTCGGTCAGGTTCTCGTCGAACTTGTGGCTGCCCACCTCGCCCTTCGTCCACTTCAGGATGAAGTTCGTGGTCGGCACCATGAGCACCTTGCCGGCGTAGGTGTTGAAGGCGTACTTGCCGGGCAGGAGCGGGTCGCTCCACACGCCGCGGGTGCCCTTGGCCACCAGCTCGCCATGGCGGTATTCCTGGCCGCTGATGTCCGTGCCCACTTCGCCGGTGTAGCTCACCACCACACCCACGGTGCCCACTTCCACGACGGTCTTGGGGATCAGCTCCACCGTGGCGAAGAGGCGGTTGATGTAGTAGGTGCCTTCCACCAGCACCTGGTACTGGCGCCCGCGTTGGCCGCCCGCCACCAGGAACTTGTCCGCGTCCTGGAAGTTGTTGTGGTAGGTCGAGGCCTGGTGGGGATCCTCGCCCACGGTGGAGGCGATGATCTCGCCGCTGGCCAGGGAAGGGCCGTCATGCACGGTCACGATGCCCACGGCGTCGTCCGTGCCCTTGATGATCACCGGGCGCCAACCGGCCCGCTCGGTGATGATGGCGCTCATCTTCTGGAAGGTCTCCAGCTCGCCGGGATCCAGGGGGAGGTAGAAGAGCCGGTCCTCGGTGAGCACCACGAACTGCACCAGGTTGATGGCGTAGATGCCCTCGCGCAGGATCTGGCGCTGGGGGCCCTTTTCGCCGCCGCCCTGGATGAAGGCCACCACATCCTGGAAGTCCGCACCGTGGGCATTGCTGGCCAGGGCCTGGGAGGGCGGCAGGTCATGGCCGTCGCGCGCGAAGATGTAGCCGATCTTGCCCTGGGGGATGGTCACCAGGGGCATCTTGTGGATGCGGTACTGGAAGGGCGTGAGCAGGTGCCAACCACCACGCAGGAGCTGGGGCTGGTAGCCGGCCTCGCCATTGAGGGCGATGAGGCCGGTCTTGACCGAGCCCTTCCGGCTGATGAGCTTCTCGACGATGCCCACGCGGTTGTTGGGGATGTAGCGGATCCACTTGCTGAGGAGGATCCCAGTGAAGGCGGCGGCGAGAAAAGCCAGCAGGCTCAGGCCGGGGTTGGCGGATAGCCAGGTGAGGTCCATGAGGACTCCAGGGGACGGGTTTTGAGGAGTGTACCGTTCCGGGGCGCCGTCCCGCCCGGGTTCCGGGGTTCGTCCGCGGTCCCGCGCCCGCACGCCTGGAGGGGTGGGCAACTGGGATCCGACGCGGAAAGAACCATACGAAGGCTCGAATCATAGGCGGGTCCGGCGGCTGCGCCGTGACGGACATCACCATTCCGCCTAGGCTGGAGCATGGAGATCTTCCCGGAAAGAGGGCACGGCCAGGGCAGCGCGGTGTGGCTCCCCGTCTTTCTGGCAGGTTCCCTCCTCGCCGCCCAGGTCCCGCCCACCTGGGAGGAACTGGAGGCCCGGCAGGCGCGCATCGCGGGCATCGACCTCCGCATCGGCGATGTCTTCGACCCCGAGCTGCCCCAGGAGAACCACTGGATCGGCCGCATGGCGAATGCCCTGCACATCCAGACCCGCGAACAGGTGGTGCGCCGGGAGCTCCTCTTCAAGCTGGGCGACCCCGTGAACGCCCGGCTGATCCATGAGACTGAACGGAACCTGCGGACCTTCCGCTTTTTCAAGGACGCCCAGATCGATCCGCAGGTGGACGAGGCCGGGGCGGTCCACGCCGTGGTCCGCACCCGGGATGCCTGGACCCTGAAGGGGAGCGCCGGGTTCACCCAGGTGGGCGGCCAGCGGGATTTCGGCTTTTCCCTCCACGAAGCCAACCTCCTGGGCTTCGGCAAGGACCTGATCCTGGCCCACGAGAAGACCCCCGAGCGGTCCATCGACACCGTGCAGTACCGGGACCGCCAGATCCTCGGTACCCAGTGGACCCTGGACTCCCGCTACCAGGTGCTCTCCGATGGGAAGACACGCTTCCTGGAGTTGGCGAAACCCTACCGTGGGCTGGAGACGCCCTGGTCCATGACCTTCCAGGCCTGGTCTTCGGAGGCCATCGAATCGGTCTACAACCTGGAGCAGACCGCCTATACCTTCCCCTCTCGGCAGGAGAGCGCCCTCGCCGAGGGGTCCATGACCACGGCCGTGCTGGATGGGCGGGCCTTGCGGCTGGGGGGTGGCCTGGACCTGAGGCAGTCACGGTATGGCCCGATCCAGACCCTCGCCGCCGGGAGCCTGCCCGCCCCCTGGCTGCAGGACCGCCTGTTGCGGGGCCTGCATGGTTCATGGAGCCTGTTCGAGGACCGGTTCCGGACCTTCAGGGATCTTGCGGGCATGACCCACTCCGAGGACTACAACCTCGGGTGGGAGGCGAACCTCAGCGTGGGGTCCTACCTGCGGGCCATGGGAAGCAGCGTCAGCGCACCCTTCTTCCGGTTCAGCGCGGCCAAGGGGTGGACGCCGGGGGCCGATTCCCTCCTCCTGCTCCGGGCCAAGGGGGCGGCCCGGCATGAAACCGACGGCTGGCAGGCCGCCTCCCTGAATCTCAGCGTGACCGCCTATCACCAGGGCTTCCGCTCCCAGACCCAGGCGGCCTACCTGCAGGTGGATGCAGTCCACCGGCCGGAGCCCGAGTCCTACCTCTACCTGGGCGGGCTGGAGGGTCTGCGGGGGTACGGGAACCACCTGCTGCTGGGCGATCGACGGTGGCTGGCCTCGCTCGAGGAGCGCCTCAACACCTCTTATGACTGGCTGGGCATCCTGCGGCTCGGGTTCGTGGTGTACGCCGATGGCGGCGCCATCCACCGGAGCGACACGGGGCGCTGGAGCCGCACCTACGCGGACGTGGGCGGCGGCTTGCGCCTGGGCAACCTGAAGAGCTCGGTCGGCCGGGTGTTCCTGCTCACCATCGCCTATCCCCTGGTCCGGGATCCCGGCACGGAACACCATCAGTTCGTCATCAGCGACCTCGTGAAATTCTGACCGGAAGGTGGCTCCCGGGCTCCGGGTAGCCTTGTCGGATGGATGACTGGCTCGATCGGATCCGTGAGCAGCGGGGAACCCTGGTGGCGGCGGCCCTCATCGGGGTCCTGGGGCTCTGGTGGTGGGGCGGTCGCGCCAGGCCCCAGCCGGCGGGAATCCTCGCCCCGGAGGACCCCGTGCAGACCTCGCCGGAAGCCGCGACGGCCTGGACCTTCCACGACCACCTCCTCACGCCGCTGGCGGCCTTCGAGATCCGCGCGCGGGTGCTGAGCGTGGAACGCTACCGGTTCGACCGGCCCGCGGAGCTGTCGCCGGTGGACTTGACCCTGGGGTGGGGTCCCATGTCCGATTCGCGGGTCCTCGAGGCCTTCACCATCGAGCAGCGGGACCGCTGGTACTTCTGGCGGGCGGCCCACATGCCCATTCCGGAAGCCGAGGTCATCAGCCACAGCGCCAACATGCACATGATCCCCGCGGACGAAGGCATCGCCCGGCGCTTGAAGGCGGCCCGGGTGGGACAGCTGGTGCACCTGAAGGGCCAGCTGGTGAGGGCCGACGGAAAGGATGGCTGGCACTGGGTCAGCAGCCTGAGCCGGACGGATACCGGGGATGGCTCCTGCGAGGTGATCTGGGTGCAGTCGGCCACGGTCGCAGACCGGCCGCCCGATATGTGACCAACCGATCGGATAAATAGAATCCGCCGCCTGCTAGACTCAGCGCCGTAAGGCTTTCCAAGCCCCGCGGAGCCCCATGTTTGACATCGAAGCGTCCCTCGACAGCCGACTGCTGGCCGTACCCCGGAACCGGCCCACGGTGGTGTTCCCCGAGGCCCTGGATCCTCGCACGCTCGAAGCCGCCTGCTTTCTGGGCCGCTTCATCCGGCCGGTCTTCCTGGCGCCGGAGGCCGAGGTCCGGGCCGTGGCCGCCCAGCGGCTGGCGCACCTGGGGGCGGACCGGGTGGCCTACACCCTGTCCGAGAGCGCCTTCGTGGATCCGCTCTCCCGGCCCGACCTGGTGGAGTCCTTCGCCACGGCCTGCGTGGCCTTCAGCCGGGGGCAGGGGCGATCCATGGGCCAGGAGGAGGCTCGGAGGCTGGTGTCCGAGCCCGGCCGCTTCGGCATCTGGGCGGTGAAGCTGGGGCACGCCGACATGGTGGTGGGCGGCGCCATCCACGAGCCCAAGGCCTTCTTCCGGCCCATGGTGGACATCCTGGCCCAGCGCAGCGTCACCTGCGAGGCGGGTGTGTTCGTGCTGCCGGACGAGCATCCCGAAGAGGTCTACCCCCACAACATCGTGGTCTTCGGGGACGTGGGCGTGAACGCCAGCATGACGCCCCGCACCCTGGCGGAGGTGGCCGTGGGCACCTGTGCCGTGGCCCGGGACCTCATCCCCGAGGAGGTGCTGCCCGAGATCCGCTGCGCCATGGTGTCCTACTCGAACCGCGGCAGCGACGAGGGCCCCTCCCCGGAGCTGGTGCGGCAGGCGGCGGACCTGGTGCCGGACATCCTCGCGGAGCGCATCGCCCACAGCCCCCGGTACGCCAGCATCCAGATCCGGGGCGAGGTGAAGGTCAGCGTGGCGCTCTCGCGCCGCTCGGCGGGCCTCTACCACTCGGACGGGCTGCCCTGGGAAGGCGTGCCCAACGTGATCGTCTGCCCCAATCTGGACATGGGCAACCTGCTCTACCACCTCTATGCCACGCGCTTCCCGGAGGCCAAGAAGTTCCCCGTGATGTTCGGCCTCTGGTTCCAGGGCGTGGACCTCCCCATGGACTGCACGCCCGAGGACATCCGTCTGGCCCTGAAGGCGTCGCTCATGCGGCTGCACGCCTACGGCGAGTGGAAGCGCACCCCCAAGGACACCTTCTTCCGGCGGCACCGGGTGCTGGTGCTGAATCCCGGCTCCACCTCCACCAAGACCTCGATCTTCGAGGGGGACGAGGAGCGGTTCACCGAGGAGCTCCAGCACTCCGCCGAAGACCTGAAGGCCTTCGAGGGCAAGCCGATCACCGAACAGTTCACCTTCCGCAAGGAGGCCGTGCTGCGGTTCCTGGCGGGCCGGAGCCTCGCCTTGGCCGACCTCGATGCCGTAGCCGGGCGCGGCGGCCTGCTGCGGCCCATCCCCCACGGCACCTGGAAGGTGGGGCCGGCCATGCTGGCGGATCTGAAGGCCGGGGGCCGCGGTGAGCACGCCTCGAACCTCGGCGCCCTCATCGCCGCCGAGCTGGTGGCGGGGACGGACAAGCCGGCCTACATCGTGGATCCCGTGGTGGTGGACGAGGCCGATCCCAAGGTCAAAATCTCCGGACTGAAGGAGCTGCCCCGCCGGGTCATCAGCCACGCCCTCAACCAGATCGCCACGGCCCGCCGCTACGCCGAGGAGCACGAGACCTTCTACGAGCGCGTCAATGTCATCGTGGCCCACATGGGGGGCGGCATCACCGTGGGCGCCCACCGCAAGGGCCGCTACATCGACGTGAACAACGGGCTGGACGGCGAGGGGCCATTCTCGCCCCAGCGCACGGGCACCCTGCCTGCGGGCCAGCTCATCGACCTCTGCTTCTCCGGCAAGTACACCAAGGCCGAACTGAAGCTGAAGAACAAGGGGCGGGGCGGCGTCATCGATCTGCTGGGCACCTCCGACATGCGGGAAGTCGAGCGCCGCGTCGAGGCCGGAGACGCCGAGGCCACGCTGGTTTATGACGCCATGACCTACCAGATCGCCAAGGCCATCACGGCCCTGGTGCCCGCCTTCGAGGGGGCGTCCATCGATGCCATCCTGCTCACCGGCGGCATGGCCCGCTCGCCCAAGCTCGTGGCGGAACTGACCCGCCTCACCGCGGCCCTGGGCTGCCCCGTGAAGGTCTACCCCGGCGAGAACGAGATGGCGGCCCTGGCCAAAGGCGCGCTGCGCGTCCTGTCGGGACGGGAAGGGGCCAAGGACTATCCGCCTGCGATTTGAAGAAACCGATAAATTGCGGGATGGGTCCTAGGAATCTGTGATCTGGGTTGGAGATCCGCCTAGAATGGGCCATCCCGTTCTAGGTTCCACATTCCATGCTTCCCGGGGGCCCCTTGAGCCGCAGCCGACACTTTGTCCTGATTCTGCCCACCCTCCTCGCCAGCCTCGGAGCGCTGACCGGGTCGGTCTCCCTGCGCGCCCAGGCCCCGGTGGCCAGCCGCGATCCCAAGGGCGTCCTCGCCCAGGCACGGGCCGCCTACTACAACCTGTCGTCGCGGGGGTACCAGCAGTACCGTTTCCAGGCCAAGCCGGACTGGGCGGTCATGCTTGGGGACCAGGCGAAGACCAACCCCGCGGGCTACGAGGCCGCGCTGGCCATCTTCGCGAAGCTGCGCTTCGATGTCGTGGTGGACGCGCATGGCCAGGCGAAGATCTCGCACAACGAGGTGGATGCTCCCAACGAACAGACCCGGGCCGGCTTGACGCAGGTCTACGGCGGGATGGATCAGATGCTCACGGGGTTCTTCCAGACCTGGACCCCCTTCATGATCGAGACCCCGTTCTCCAACATCGGCAGCGACCTGAAGGTCGAGAGCATCGGCGCCCAGTACCGCATCCGGTGGACGGAAGCCGGGAACACCCAGGTGGATATCCTGGCGGACCGGACCTTTGCCGTCACGGAGATGAAGGTCAGCACCCCGGCCTTCGATTCCACCATCCGCCCGGTCTTCCACCAGGCGCCGGGTGGGCTGGTCCTGGTCAGCTACGAGGCTGAATACAGGGAGAAGGCGCCTGCGGTCCCGATCCGCATCGCGGTTCTGATCAGGAACCAGCCGGTCCAGGGTCTCCTGGTGCCCTCGGACCTGGACCTCACGGCCTGGATCGGAGACAGCAAGAACCACATCGTCATGGCCTTCATCGAGGCCAGCCTGCAGAAGAAGTAGGGGATCTCAGGCCAGGAGCGCCGCCAGGGCGATGGAGCTGAGCTTGGTCTTGGCGCTGTCGCCGCGGCTGCTGAGGACGCAGGGGACCTTGGCGCCGGCCACGACAGCCGCGATCTCGGCGCCGCCCAGCTTGGTGCCGGCCTTGTAGAAGGTGTTGCCGGCCTCCAGGTTGGGGAAGAGCAGGCAGTCGGCATCGCCGGCCACGGGGCCGGTCATGTTCTTGATGCGGGCGGACTCGGGGTCGATGGCGCCGTCCAGCGCCATGGGGCCGTCCACCAGGGCGCCCTTGATCTGGCCACGGTCGGCCATCTTCGAGAGCAGGGCGGCCTCGGCGCTGGCCCGCATCTTCGGCTGCACCTGTTCCGAGGCCGCCAGCACGGCGACCTTCGGCGTCTCGATGCCCAGGGCCCGGGCCGTCTTCACCAGGTAGCCCAGGATGGCCACCTTCTCGTGAAGCTCAGGTTCCGGGATCACGGCCACATCGCCGGCGATCATGAGCTTGGCGTGGCCGGGATGCTCCATCACGGTCACGTGGCTGAGGATGGCGCCGGGCTCGAGCAGGCCCTGGTCCTTGTTGAGGATGGCCTTCATGTAGAGCTCGGTGCTCAGCAGACCCTTCATCAGCAGGTCCGCCTCGCCGAAGCGCACCATGGCCACGGCCTTGGCGGCGGCCTCCGTGGCCGTGGCCGCGTGGACCATACGGAACCGCTCCTTCGGCATGCCGTGATCCTGGCAGACCTTCACCATGACGGGCTCGTCGCCGACGAGGATGGCCTCCACCAGGCCCGCCTCCACGGCGGCGTTCACGGCCTCCAGCGTGTGGGCGTCGTTGGCCCAGGCCACCACCAGCCGCTTGTGGGGGCGGTCCTTCACGGCGCGGAGCAGGTCGTCGAGGGTATTGATCCGCATGGGGGATCCTGTGAAAACGCCGGGCGCCCCGGCGGTACCGCGAGGAGAGTACCATGGCACCATGGCCGTTTCCGTGAGCTTCCGCACATACCTCCAGGAGCAGATGGGGCAGATCCGCCCGGTGACCAGCCGACCCATGTTCGGCGGTCTCTGTTTCTTCGCCGAGGGCCGGGCCTTCGCCCTGGTGGCCGGGGACACGCTCTACTTCAAGGTGGACGATACGAACCGCCCTGATTTCGAGGCCGCCGGCATGGGCCCCTTCCTGCCTTTCGGGGATCCCGCCAAGCCGATGGGGTACTACGAGCTGCCCGCCGAGGTGCTGGAGGACCCGGACCAGCTCGCGGTCTGGATGGCCAAGGCCATCGCCGTGGCCGCCCGCGCCAAATCGAAAGTACGTTCCAATCCCAAACGAAAGTAGCGCCCATGTCTGCCTTCAGCATCCGTCCCGCCACATCAGCTGATGCCGCCATCGTCGCGGATCTCGGTGCCCGCACCTTCCGCGAGACCTTCGAGCAGCACGTCTCCGGCCCGGACCTGGAGGCTTTTCTGGCGGCCGCCTATGGCGAGGCCATCCAGCGCGCGGGACTGGCCGATCCCGCCCGGCCCGCCCGGATCCTGGAGGTCGAGGGCGTACCCACGGGCTTCCTCCAGCTGCGCCTGGGCCACCGGGAGCCCGGCGTCCCCGGCGAACGCCCGGTCGAACTGCAGCGCATCTATGTGCTGCGCACGGCCCAGGGGGGCGGCCGCGGCGCGGCCCTGATGGCGGAGGCGCTGGAGATGGCGCGGGCCTGGGGCGCGGACGTCCTCTGGCTGGGCGTGTGGGAGAACAACCTCAAGGCCCTGGCCTTCTACGCCAGGAGCGGCTTCCGCGAAGTGGGCGACCACATCTTCCAGGTGGGGGACCAGGTCGACCGCGACCTGATCCTGGCGAAGGACCTGCTTTGAACCTCGTGCTACTGCTGGCGGAGGACCTGACGGCGCCGGATCAGGCCCGGCTCACGGGCCGGCGTCTGGCCCATGTCCGCGAGGTCCATCGCGCCGCCGTGGGTGACGAGCTGGCCGTGGGCCTGCTGGACGGAAAGATGGGCTGTGGCCGAGTGCTGCGCCTCGACGACGAGGCCCTGGAACTGGCTCTGACGCTGGATCAGGCGCCGCCGCCCAAGCTGCCGCTGACGCTGCTCATCGCCGTACCCCGTCCCAAGGTGCTGAACCGCGTGGTGGCCGCTGCCGCCAGCCTCGGCGCCGCCCGCATCGTGCTGCTGAACGCCTGGAAGGTGGAGAAGGCCTACTGGGCCAGCCCGAAAATGAAGGCCGAGAACCTGCGCGAGCAGCTGCTCCTGGGCCTGGAGCAGGCCAAGGACACGGTGCTGCCGGAGCTGCGCCTGGCGCGGCTCTTCCGCCCCTTCGTGGAGGACGAGCTGCCCGGCCTGCTGGCGGGCGGCACCGGCCTCATGGCCCATCCCGGCACCGGCGCCGCGCAGCCGAAGGTGCTGGTGGCTCCCGTCACCCTCGCCATCGGCCCCGAGGGCGGCTGGGTCGAAGCCGAGGTCCAGAGCCTCCTGAAGGCCGGCCTGCAGCCGCTCGACCTCGGTCCCCGCATCCTCCGCACCGAGACAGCCCTGGCGGCCCTGGTGGGGAAGCTGTTCTAGCCCAGGAACAGCCGGTACGCCGGGTTCTCCCCCTCATCCACGAACTGGTAGCCCAGGTCCACCAGGAAGGCCTGGAAGGCGGCCTGATCCTGTGGGGGCACCTGGATGCCCGCCAGGACGCGGCCGTAGTCGGCGCCGTGGTTGCGGTAGTGGAAGAGGGAGATGTTCCAGCCACGGCTCATGCGCTCCAGGAAGCGGAGCAGGGCGCCCGGGCGTTCGGGAAACTCGAAGCGGTAGAGCCGCTCGTGGGTCGCCGCGGGGGCGTGGCCGCCCACCAGGTGGCGGACGTGGAGCTTGGCCATCTCGTTGTCGCTCAGGTCCTGGGCTTCCAGTCCCTCGGCCCGCAGGCGGGCGAGCAGGGGTTCGAGTTCCGAGCGGTCCGCCATCTGCAGGCCCACGAAGATGTGCGCCCGCTCCGGGTCTGCCAGCCGGTAGTTGAACTCGGTGATGGCGCGGGCACCGATGAGTTCGCAGAAAGCCTTGAAGCTGCCGGGCCGCTCGGGGATGGTGACGGCGAGGATGGCCTCCCGCTTCTCACCCAGTTCGGCCTGCTCCGCCACGAAGCGCAGGTTGTCGAAGTTGGCGTTGGCTCCGGAGAGGATGGCCACGAGGTTTCCCGCCGCCGGGTCGGCGCCCTGGCGGGCCGCCCAGGCCTTGAGCCCCGCCAGCGCCAGGGCGCCCGCGGGTTCCAGGATGGAGCGGGTCTCCTCGAAGACATCCTTGATGGCGGCGCAGATCTCGTCGGTGTTCACCAGCACCATCTCGTCCACATACTGCCGGCAGAGCTCGAAGGGCATGGCGCCCACCTGGCTGACGGCCACGCCGTCCGCGAACAGGCCCACGCGCTCCAGCCGCACCCGGTGGCCTGCCGCCAGGGAGCGGGTCATGGCGTCCGCATCCACGGGCTCCACGCCGATGATCTTGATCCCGGGCCGGAGCCGCTTGAGGTAGGCGGCGATGCCCGCGATGAGGCCGCCGCCGCCCACCGGGACGAAGACCGCCCGCAGCCCCCGGGGCATCTGGCGCAGCAGCTCCAGGCCGATGGTGCCCTGGCCCGCGATCACCTCGGGATCGTCGTAGGGATGGATGTAGACCTTGCCTTCGGCGGCCATGAGGGCCTGGGAATGGGCGTAGGCTTCGTCGAAGGAATCCCCGTGGAGGACCACCCGCGCCCCCAGGCGACGCACCGCGTCCACCTTGATGCGGGGCGTGGTCACGGGCATGACGATCACCGCGTCGCAGCCCAGCTTGCGGGCCGCCAGGGCCACGCCCTGCGCGTGATTGCCGGCCGAGGCGGCGATGACGCCCTGGGCCCGCTGGCCCGGTTCGAGCTGGGCGATCTTGTTGTAGGCGCCGCGGAGCTTGAAGGAGAACACGGGCTGGAGGTCCTCCCGCTTCAGCCACACGGGGCAGCCCACCCGGCTGGAGAGGCGCGGCGCCGCCTCCAAAGGCGACTCGATGGCCACGTCGTAGACCAGGGCCGTGAGGATCCGCTCGAGGAGATCCTGGGGAGGCTGGACCGTGTCTGGGCTCATGGGTGCTCCGGGATAAAGAAGAACCCCCCGACCTTGCGGTGCGGGGGGCTTGGAATCGTGGATCGGATCCGGCCTATGCCCCCTCGCGCGACCGAATAATCGCGATGGCGGCGGGAATGAGGGCGAAACCGGCGTGGGACATGGGAAGCCTGTTGGAACTTCAACCTATCACCAGTTTCCAGGCGCCACAAGGCGATTCGAGGTGGCCACCCCGGTCCGGCCCGGATTGGATTCCATACTCATCGCTAAACGAGGTATAGTGACCCACCGTTCACCGGAGTCTTTGATGCGCTTTCGTGCTTCCGCCGTGCTTCTCGTGGCCTGCGCCCTGGTGGCCCAGGACCGCGCCCCCCGCTTCATCAGCTCGCCGGATGTGCATGGCGATCGCGTCGTGTTCACCTGGGAAAGCGACCTCTGGCTCGGCTCCCTCAAGGGCGGCGCGGCCCGGCGCCTGACGACGCATCCCGGCCTGGAGACCGCGGCCCGCTTCAGCCCCGATGGCAAGTGGATCGCCTTCAGCGCCCAGTACGACGGGGCCACCGAGGCCTATGTCATGCCGGCCGAGGGCGGCACGCCGAAGCGCCTCACCTGGGGCGGGTACGCCTCCGTGCAGGGCTGGACGCCGGACAGCCGCCAGGTGGTGGTCAAGGCCCTCGGCGGATATGATCGCCGCGCCATCGAGCGGCTCTTCACCGTGGACCTGGACGGGCACGAACCCACCGCCCTCGCGGTTCCGCGGGCCGTCCAGGGCACGCTGTCGCCGGATGGCCAGCGCCTGGCCTACAGCTCCAAGGGGCATGTCGAGTACTACTGGAAACGCTACAAGGGCGGCCTGCACCAGGACCTCTGGCTGGCGGACCTGAAGACCGGCGGCTTCACGAAGCTGACGGACTACGTGGGCCGCAACGGCGCCCCCATCTGGGCGAACGGCAAGGTGCTCTTCGAATCCGACCGCGGCGCCAACGGCATCACCAACCTCTACGCCGTGGATCCCGCCACCAAGGCGGTGGAGCAGCTGACGGACCTCAAGGACTTCGATGTGCAGCAGCCCTGCACGGACGGCCGTACGGTCGTCTTCGTGCAGGGTGGCCATCTCCAGGCCCTCGACCTGACCACGAAGGCCGTCCACGCCGTCCCCGTCACCACCGCCAGCGACGGCTGGAAGGTGGCGCCCCATCCCGTGAACCCCAAGGAGTGGATCCAGGCCATGAGCCTGACGGGCCAGACCGCCGTCTTCGAGGCCCGGGGCGAAGTCTTCCTCCTGCCCACGGACGCGACGAAGCCCGCGAAGAACCTCACGCAGACGCCGGGCGTGCGCGAGCGCTTCCCGCGCCTGTCCCCGGACGGCAAGCGCGTGGCCTACTTCAGCGATGCCAGCGGCGACTACGACCTGTATGTCCAGCCTGCGGAGGGCGGCGCGGCGGAGCGCGTTCCCACGGGCCTCAAGACCGCCCTCTACCACCTGGAGTGGAGCCCGGATGGCACGAAGGTCCTCTTCGGTGACAAGAGCTTCGCCATCTATGTCATGGACGTGGCCACGAAGAAGCTCACCAAGGTGGACGAGTTCCACGACCTGAAGAACGACCAGTTCACCTGGGAAGTGAGCGACTACGCCTGGGCGCCGGACTCCCAGTGGGTGGCCTACTCGGTGGTGGAGCCCAGCCGCAACGGCCGCATCTACCTCTTCAACCTTGCCACGAAGCAGAAGGTGGCCCTCACGGACGGGTTCTACGACTGCGTGAACCCCACCTTCGACCAGGACGGCAGCACCCTCTACTTCCTGAGCTACAGCAACTTCCATACGAGGCTCGACCCCAGCCAGGACAACCACATCCAGTCCGCGCCCGTGCAGGTCATGGCGGTGAAGCTGAAGGCCGGTGAGGACAAGGCGTCGGTCCTGTCATCGCTCTCGTCCGCCTCGGCCTTCCGCATCGATGTGGCGGGCCTGTCCGACCGCATCGCGCCCCTGCCGGTGAAGCCCGGCAACCTGTTCCACCTCAAGGCCGGTCGTGGCCTCGTGGGCTGGGACGAGGTCGAGGGCTGGGATGACAGCGTGGTGGAAGAGTTCTACGCGCCCCGCGGCGCCGACAAGTGGAAGCTGCACCTCTACGATGCCACCGCCAAGAAGGACAAGGAGGTGGTGCTGACCGACGCCATCAGCGAGTGGACCTTCGATGCCGAGGGCCGGCGCCTGCTTCTCCGCAAGGGGCCGAACTTCCACGTGGGTGAGGCCGCGGCCGTGTTCGCCTCCAAGGCCCTCCCCGAGAAGCTGGACCTGGAGCGGATGATCATGACCGCCGACCCCCGGGCCGAGTGGAAGCAGATCTTCGAGGACACCTGGCGCTGGTACCGGGACTTCTTCTACGACGTGAACATGAACGGCAGCGACTGGGCCGCCATCGGCGCCAAGTACCGCGCCTGGCTCCCCGAGCTGAACTCCCGCCAGGAACTGAACTGGCTGCTGAGCCAGATGGTGGGCGAGCTGTGCGTGAGCCACACCTATGTGTCGGGCGGCGACCTGGGACCGGCGAAGCTGGCCCCGAGCCCGGTCTATCCGGGATTCCTCGGCGCCGACTACAAGGCCGAGAACGGCGTCTACCGCTTCGCCAAGGTCTATGGCCCCACGGCCTACGCCCGCGACCTCAAGGCACCGCTGGCCGATCCCGCGCCCAAGGTGAAGGAAGGCGACTACCTGCTGGCCATCGACGGCAGGCCCCTCAAGGCGCCTGAGGCCATCGAGGCGCGCCTCCAGGTCATCAAGGGCCAGAAGGTCACGCTGACGGTGAACGCGAAGCCCACCCTGGACGGGGCCCGCACCATCGAGGTCGAGCCCGTCCCCAATGAGGGGCCCCTGCGCTACGAGCGCTGGGTGGCCGACAACATCGCCGCCGTGGACAAGGCCTCCAACGGCCAGCTGGGCTACATGCACCTCACGGCCATGGGCGACCAGAACATCGGCCAGTTCGACAAGTACTGGCGCGCCTTCCGCTACAAGAAGGGCATCGTCATCGATGTGCGCGGCAACGGCGGCGGCTGGACCGAGTTCTTCATGATCGACAAGCTGGAACGCAAGCAGGTCGGCTTCAACGTGCTGCGCGGCATGGGCCCCTTCCGCTACCCCGGCACGGCCAGCGACGGTCGCTACGTCTTCCTCACCAACGAGCAGAACGGCAGCGACGGCGAGGCCTTCCTCGAGCACGTGAAGGCCCGCAAGCTGGGCCCCATCGTGGGCGTGCCCAGCTGGGGCGGCCTGGTGGGCATCATCAACACCCAGCTCACCCTGGATGGCGGCCGCGTGGAGCAGAGCAACAACGGCTTCTACGGCCGGGAAGGGAAGTGGTGGGTGGAGAACCACGGCGCCGACCCCGACCTCACCGTGGAGAACGATCCCGCCAGCCTCCTGCAGGGCCATGACCGCCAGCTCGAAGTGGGCATCGAGACCCTGCTGAAGCAGCTCAAGGAGAACCCCACGCCGAGTTTCCCGGCGGTGCCGGCCTACCCGAAGCGGTAGGCCGTTCGGACTGAAACAGGAGTCACCATCAGGTTTCTGTATGTCTCGCGTATCAGCGCAGCTGATGCCGAGAAGGCACCAAGAAAAGACAAAGCCAGCTGCTGATGGACGAGGATGGACGGTGGTGGGAGAGTGGTCCCATCACCGTCTTCTTCGTTCGTTACCATCTAAGGGTAGTTAGGCATCCAATTTGCGAGGCCAACCGCATGCTCACAGAAATCAAGGACATTGTTCTTACATGCGGCGCACTTGTCGGCATCTACGTTGCCATTCGAGGGCTGAACACCTGGAATCGCCAGTTACGCGGAACGAGTGAATACGATTTAGCACGGCGAGTTCTACGAGCGGTATACCGTCACCGCGACGCACTCAAAAATGTCAGGAACCCCGCCGTATGGGTAAATGAACAGCCTCAACCTCCAGACGAGGAGGCGAAGAAAATGAACTTTCAGCAACTCGATTTTTATGGAATGTCTGGTGCCTATCAGAAGCGCTGGGATCGTGTTACTGAGGTTCGAACCGATCTCCAAGCGGAACTCATCGAAGCAGAGGTGCTTTGGGGAAAGGCACTCAATGTCCTATGCGACTCAATATTCAAGCTAGAACGAGAGTTGTTTCTTGCCCTGCGTAACTACATCACAATCATTAACCCAGCGACAGAACCCGAGACCAAGAAGGCTTACATTGAAATTAAGAGAATGAAACGAGATATTCTTTACGAAATATCCGAAGGTGAACCTGATGAATATGCACAAGATCTTACTTCGGCTATCACAGCGATCGAAAACTATCTCAAACCACATTTGCGCCGCTAATGCCTAACCTCTCGCTCTACTCGGCCCCCGCCTGCATTGCCTTCCGCTCTCTCTCAGCTTCCCGCTTTCCTCGACTTCGCTCAGCGTCTCGGTACAGGCGTGGCCGCTTAGATTCCTTCGCTAGTCCGCAGGAGTTCCTGTGTCGAATCCCATCTCCCCAAAGTCCGTGGCCCTGTCGCTTACGGAGCAATGGTCTCCTCGTGTGATTGGCGAAGTCGATGACTCGTTCGTCAAAGTCGCCAAGGTCCATGGTTCGCTGGCCTGGCATAGCCATGAGAACGAAGATGAATTGTTCTATGTGCTTCAAGGCCATCTGCGCATCGAAATGGAGGATCGTTCAGTCGAACTGAGCGAAGGGGAACTGTTTGTTGTCCCAAAAGGTGTACGCCACAACCCGATTGCTGAGGAAGTGTGCTACCTGATGCTCTTTGAGCGCAAAGCCACGTTACATACCGGGGATGTAGAGACTGAGAAGACGCGCTCAATCGCGGAGCAACTTCGACCACTCTGATGCCCTAACATTGCCGCGGCCCAACCCTCCGCTCAACTCGGCCCCCACCTGCTTTGTCTTCCGCTTTCTTTCAGCACCTCGCTCCCTCGGTTTCGCTCGTCGCTTTGACATCGGCAGGTCCAATTGGCCTCATTCGTTTGGCCCCACCCTTCGAGGTGCCCCATGGATCACGGAAAACTCGTGGAAAAGCGTGGTGAAGAACCCGCCTTCCTTCCGGGGCATGTCGGCGAATCGTGGCAACGCGTCGATTTTGGATTGGGGGCCTCGACCATCCAGTCCTCGCCGGAAGTCCAAGACGCGCTCCCTCCCCAGACCCGCCATTGGGGGCGAATGGTGGCCTATGCGGTCTTCGGGGGCCTGGTCACACTCGTCCTGGTGACGCTTGTCCGCAGCCTTCTCCACTAGCCGCCCATGAGGTTTGGCCTGGGTGCCCCCGGAAGACCAATGACTCTTCATCCCGCATCCAAACAAATCCTCGGCCTCCTCGGGTGGCTATGCATCTGCTTCGCCGCTGCGGCGCTGGGTGCACTGGCCTCCGTGCAGGCAGGTGCCTTCTATCAGTCACTTGCCCGTCCCCATTGGGCGCCCCCTGGGTGGCTGTTTGGACCCGTCTGGACGGTTCTCTACATCCTCATGGCCATTTCGGCTTGGCTTGTCTGGAGAGAGAGGGGCTTTCGAAAGGCCGGCGGCGCCCTCTCTCTGTTTCTTTTCCAGCTGTCCGTGAATGCCTTGTGGACCTGGCTGTTCTTCGTCTGGCACCGGGGCGGTCTCGCCTTGGCTGAAATCCTCTTGCTGTGGCTGCTGATCCTTGCCACCGCCAGGATGTTCTGGCGTCATAGCCGTGTGGCCGGAGCTTTGCTGCTCCCTTATTGGGCCTGGGTCTCTTTCGCCTCCGCGTTCACCTGGGCCGTATGGAGAGGCAACCTCCACGCCCTCACCTGAGGTCCCATCCACGCTGGGCGGAAAGCGGGCCTGATGGCCCTCGAATGGTAAAATCATCGTCTTCCGAAACGACTGGCGAATGGGAGGTTTCCAGGGATGGTGCAAACACCCTCACAAATCGCCTTGCGCGTCGTCAACCACATCTCTGCGATGGTGGCCTACTGGGACAGTCAGCAAAGGTGCGTGTTCTCGAACGATGCCTACCTCGAATGGTTCGGGAAGACGCCCCAGCAAATGGTCGGGATGACGCTGAAGGAGCTGCTCGGGCCGCTCTATGAAAAGAACCTCCCCCACATCCTTGCGGCACTCAAAGGGGAGAAGCAGGTGTTCGAGCGGCGGATTCCCCTGCCTCAGGGTGGCCACCGGGATACCATCGCCACCTATACGCCGGACATCCTGGATGGGCGTGTCCTTGGTTTTTCGGTCCTCGTGGCCGACGTCACCCTCCTTCGCGAGCGTGAAGCCGCACTGGAATCGGCCTTAAGGGAGAAGGACGAGATCCTCGTCCAGGTCAGGGAGTTGACCGGGCTGCTGCCGGTTTGCGCCTGGTGCCGGCGAATCAAAGATGACGATGGCTACTGGTCCCAATTTGAGGAATATGTGAAGAGCCACTCGAAAGCGGATTTCACGCACGGGATCTGCCCCGATTGCAGGGCGAAGCAGAAACGATAAGCCAACGCCGCGTGGCATCCCTCAGGCCCGACCCGCCGATCGGCCCGGACCTCCCTGCATCGCTTTCCGCCTGCCTCTCTTCGCGACCAACCCCATGCCGATGACCAACCTCCAAGACCGAGTCGCCACCAGCTTCCGGGCCCAGGGCCTGATGGCCACCCTCGGGGCGGAGCTGGTCCGGGTGTCGAAGGGCGAGGTGCACATCGCACTGCCCTTTTCGGAAGGGCTGTCCCAGCAGCACGGGTACATGCATGCGGGCGCCATCACCAGCATCCTCGACAGCGCCTGCGGCTATGCGGCCCTGACGAAGGCCCCGCCGGGCTGCGAGGTCGTCACCGCCGAGTTCAAGATCAACCTCCTGCGGCCGGCCCTCGGCGACCGCTTCCTGGCCATCGGGCGGGTCCAGAACGCAGGCCGGTCTCTCACGGTCTGCACGGGCGAGGTCCAGGCTTTCTCCGCGACGGGGGGTGCCCCAAGGTGGTCGCGCTCATGCAGGCCACCATCGCCACCCTGCGCCCATGACGCCGCGGCTCCTGATCCCATCGGATTTTCCATGTCCACCGACTACCACCGCCTGACGACCGCCCAGAGGCAGACCTGCCCGCTCTGCGGCGGGCCGAACGGGTGCGTGCCTTCCGCCTGCGGCCGCACCGACACCCCTTGCTGGTGCACCACCGTCACCTTCAATCCGGCCTCGCTGGCCCTGGTTCCGGACGAACTTCGGAACGTGGTCTGCCTCTGCCGTCGCTGTGCCGAGGCGCCCCCGGCGGATGGGCGGCTCTGACCGGCCCCGCCAAAGAGCAGGACCGGAGATGGACAGGGGTGGATCCCGGTGGGATAGTGCTGCCGCCATCTCTCGTGGCTTTTTTGCATCACATGCCGAGTTCCGGCCAGGCTTGCAGGCCAGCGGGAGGAAACAGCCAGGCTGGGCCGCCCTGATCAGGAGGTGCGCCATGCTGAGCTTTTTCCGGTCGACCGCGACGATCCTTGCCCTTGGGCTGCTCGCCGCACCCGGGTGCAGGTCCCCGGAGGCTTCGGCGGTTCCCGAGAACCGTCCCTACGAGGAGAAACTGCAGCGGTTCTGGCCCTATGCCGAGGGAGCGGGCCAGCGGATCACCTCGAAAGCGGATGCGGTCCGCGTGGTCTCCTACGCTCTCAGCTTGAAAGGCGCCGATGCAGGGCTCTTCTCGAGCACCTCGAACTGGTCCAAGGCCCTCGGGAAGGCATTCAAGGCGATTCCCAGCGAGATGACCCAGCCCGCGGATGCCCAGCGGAAACTGCTCGAGGCGCTCTATGCGAGGGGCTACATCGACCGGGCCGGGGTGAGGGTGGCCCCCGAGATTTCACCGAAAGACCGGGCCGATCTGGTCGCTCTTTTTGCCGACCTCATCCGTGAACCGGTCCCTTCAGACCTGCTCACGGGAAGCGCCCCTGGCTGACGCGGAGTCGCTGACCAGGCGCTGAGCCGCCTCAGAACCCTACCGAATACGCCCCATCCCGCATGAGGGGCACGGTGGTTCCATCCCCCATCTGAAGATCCACGCTCACCACCTTCACATCGGGCTGGGTCTCGGGGACATAGACGCGGTCGATGTGGATGACGGCTTCGGGGCTGGAGAACTGGGCGGGCCCGACCTGGCCGCCGAAGTGGTCGCTGCGGCCGAAGGCGAGGTGGAGGCCCAGCTTCTCGTCCAGGAGGATCTCGCCGATGGGCTTCACGCCGAAGGCGGCGAGCACGCCCAGGCCCAGCTCGGCGAGGTTGCCGTAGGCGGGCTCCCTGGCCAGCAGGGCGGCCTCTTCACGGGACTTGGGACCTTCGCTGAGCACTTCCAGGGCCTGGTTGCCTTCGATGCGGTAGCGCACCACCTCGGATCCGAACTGCACGGGCATGACGCCCGCCGTGCGGCTGGGGTCGCCTGGGCGCTCACCCTCGTAGGGCACGATATAGGCTTCGCCCGAGGGCAGGTTGCCCGCCACGCCGGGCTGGGGCAGCAGGCCACCGGAGGCGTGCCCCGTGCGGTGGCGCAGGTCCACCTGCAGGTCGCAGGAGCCCGCGGGCGTGGCGAACCGGAAGGCCGCGCCTTCGGCCCGGTCCAGCAGATCCTTGAGGAGGTTCACGCGGCGGTTCACCTCGGTGTAGTCGAGGCGCAGGGCGGGGATCATGTCCTCCCGGAAGCCGGGCATGGTGGCGGCACGGATGGGGTGGGTCTTCGCGGCCAGCTTGAGGGGCGCCGTGGCGGAGAACTTCGTGAGGGCGATGAGGATCGGGTGGCCCGCGTAGAGGTCGGCGAAGCTGACGGAGGCCGCGGGATCCAGGGCTTCTACGGAAGGCAGGGGGCCGCCGCCGTGGAGCCAGACGCGCTCCGGCAGGTCGCCGTTGTTGGTGTGGACGTTGGGGTACACCGCCAGGTGCGTCTCCAGCCCCAGCTCGGCGCGGTGGGCGTTCAGCTCCGCAGCCCAGGCGGCGGCGATGGCACGCCGGGCCGCCCAGTTCGCATCGTCCGGAACCTTGGCATCCGGCAGGTCCACCAGGATCGCGAGGGCCTTCTCCTCCGGCCGGGGCTGGAACACCCGCCGCACCAGCGCCACCAGTTCCGGTCCCGTCAGGGCTTCGCTCATGCCATCCTCCGCCTGCGAGGATGCCACAGGGCGGCGGGGCTGGCATCCTGGAGGGATGGCGAAGAAGACGCGCGGCTGGGGCGGACGGATCCTGCGACTCGTGGGCTGGGCCCTGGGCCTGTTCCTGGGGCTCAGCTTCCTGCTGGTGCTGGTGTTCCGGTTCGTACCGGTGCCGGTGTCGGCGCTCATGGTGCAGCGCCGGGTGGAATCCTGGTCCAGCGACCGGTGCTACACCTCGCACCACACCTGGGTGCCCCTGGAGGACATTTCGCCCAGCCTGGGCGCGGCCGTCATCGCCGCCGAGGACCAGAACTTCCCGGACCACTTCGGCTTCGACTGGGACGCCATCGAGAAGGCCATCCAGCACAACGAGCACAGCCGGAAGAAGCGCGGCGCCTCCACGGTGTCCCAGCAGACGGCCAAGAACCTCTTCCTGTGGAACACCCGCTCCTGGGTGCGGAAGGGCGCCGAAACCTGGTTCACGCTGATGCTCGAGGTGGGCTGGTCGAAGAAGCGGATCCTGGAGGTCTACCTGAACATCGTGGAATTCGGGGATGGCGTCTACGGCGCCGAGGCCGCCGCCCGAACCTACTTCGGCAAGTCCGCCAAGCGCCTGACGCCGGGCGAGGCCGCGCTGCTCGCGGCGGTGCTGCCCAATCCCCGCAAGTTCCGCGCGAACGCCCCCAGCGAGTACATCCGCGGCCGCCAGGCCTGGATCCTCGGCCAGATGCGCCAGCTGGGCGGGGAGCAGGTGGTGAAGGAGATGGAGGCGAAAGCCTTCTAGCGGCTGGGTTCGACCCAGAGCAGGACCCCGCCTCAGTGCCAGATCAGGTCCCCCTCGCGGGGGCTGTGGCGCAGCTCCACGGCGCCGGCCTGGACGCAGAGGGCAGGGCCCTGGTCGAAGCGCTGGGCCAGGCCCTCGGGGAGGCCGGGCCGGGCCGCCACACCCACCCAGCCGTCGCGGCCGGACCGCTTGGCGGCGTAGAGGCACCGGTCGGCCACGCGCACCTGGTCCTCCCAGGAGGCGGCCTCCAGGTGGTCCGACTGGAAGGGGAAGAGCGAGAAGCCGATGGAGCAGGTGATGGTCACGGGCTGCGGCAGGCCCAGGTCGAAGGGATGCTCCCGCAGCGCCTGATGGAGACGCGCCACCACGGTGGCGGCGCCGTCCAGGTCAGAGGTGTGGCCCACGAAGAGGATCTCCTCGCCGCCCCAGCGGATGAGGAAGTCGGACTCGCGGGCTTCGCGCCGGAGGACGTCCGCCACCTGCTTCAGGGCCAGGTCGCCCGCGGCGTGGCTCCAGGTGTCGTTCACGCGCTTGAAGTGGTCGAGATCGAGCATGGCGAAGACGAGGCTGGTCTCGCTGGGGTGGTGGTCGGCGGCCAGGTGGTCGCGCTGGGCGCGCAGGACCAGGGCGATGACCGGGGGCAGCTCCTCCTCGAGGTAGCGCCGGTTCCGCAGGCCCGTGAGGGGATCGGTCGTGGAGATGGTCGCCAGAGCCAGGTTGCTCAGCTCCAGAGCCTCGGTGCGCTGGTAGACGAGGACCTTCAGCTCCTCGTTGCGCTTCTCCAGCAGGCGGAGCCGCCAGCGGAACATGGCCACGCCCGCGCAGAGGGCGAGGCCGCCCCAGACGGGCCAGGCCCACCAGCGCAGCCACCAGGGGTGGAGCACGCGGAAGGAGGCGGCGGCCACGGGCCCGGCGCCGCCATCTTCGATGAGGGCGCGGACCTCCAGGCGGTAGGGCCCCGGGGGCAGGGCGGGATAGCGGAGATCCTGGGTATGCAGGTCCACCCAGCCCTCATCCAGGCCGATCAGCCGGGCCTGGAAGCGGAGCCGTCCTTCGTGCTCGAAGGTCAGGGAGGTGAAGTGGGTCGCCAGGGTCCGCTCCCCATAGGGCACGGCTCCCAGGTCGACCGGGCCCGCGAACGGGTGCGCCCAGTGGCGGTTCCCCAGCCGGAAGGAGACGAAGAGGGTGGTGGGCAGGCTTTCGGGCCGGTGGCCGTGGTCGGGGCGGTGGTGGAGGAGCCCCGCGGTGGAGCCGAACCAGACGCCACCGTCGGCGTCCACCCAGGTGGAGAACGGGTTGCAGTCGGTGCTGGTCAGCCCGTCTTCCCGCCGGAAGAGCCGGTGTTCTCCACCCTTCATGCACTGAACGCCCCGGGGCCCACCCACCCAGAGGCGGCCGCCGGCATCCGCCGTGAGGCTGTAGACCGAATCGCTGGCGAGGCCGTCGCGGCGGGTCCAGTGGCGCACCACCCTGGGCGTGGCGCCGCGCAGGTCCACCAGGGTGAGGCCCAGAGGTTCCCGATAGGCCACCCACGCGGTGCCGTCGGGCAGGGCGGCCAGGGCCGCCAGGGGAGCGGGGTGGAGGCCGATCTCGGCGCCCCAGACCCGCCAGCCGCTCGGATCCAGGCGGGCCAGGCCCTGGCCCGTGGCGGCCCAGAGACGGTCCTGGGAGTCCTCGTGCAGGGCCGTGATGGCCACCATCGGCTTGCCGCCTGGGAGCTCCGCCCGGTGGAAGCGGGCGCGCCCATCGGGGTCGGAAACCCGCCACAGCCCCTCATGGGTGGTGCCCACCCACAGGTCCCCGCCGTGGTCGAAGGCCAGGACCACGGGAATGGCCAGGCTCCGGGAAGGGGGCAGGGGGATCCGGGTCAGCCGGGTGCGGTCCGGGCTGATGCGGACTAGGAAGGGGTGCTCGCCGCCGCCCCACAGGGATCCGTCCGGACCTTCTTCCAGGGCGTAGAGCACCAGGCCCGCTGCGGTGGGGAACGGCGACGGGCCCTTGGCGTCCAGGCGCGCGAGGCCACTGGAGGTGCCCACCCACAGCACGCTGGCCCGGTCCCGGTGCAGGCCCCAGATGTTGTCCGCCGGGAACCCGTCCAGCCGCGTGAAGTTCTCCCAGGTGCCCCGCCCCTGGAGACGGTGCAGCCCCAGGCTCGCCACCCAGAGGTTGCCGGCCCGGTCGACGAAGGCCTGGTTGGCCCAGCCCGCGGGCAGGCCCCGGCTTTCGTCCAGGAGCCGCCAGGCCCCGTCCGTCACATGAAGCAGCCCCTTGGCCGTCGGGACGAACACCCCGCCATCCCCATCGGGACTGAGGGACTCTTCGTAGAAACTCACGCTCAGGGGCGGGAGGCCCAGGGCCGGAAGGGTCAGACGCGTGCCCCGGGGCGCGAGCACCCGGAGCTGGCTCCGCGTCCGCATCCAGAGGGTTCCGGTCCTCGTCATCAGCAGGGCCTTGACCGGTTCCGCCGGCACGCCCTCGCGGGCGGTCCAGGTGCGCCAGGCCCCGGTCCCGTCGAGATGGCGGAGGGCGGAGATCCCACCCACCCAGAGCCCCGCATCGTCCGGAGCCAGTGCATAGGCGGGTCCACCGGGCCAATCCGGGACGGGCGTGAAGCGGGGACCGCCATCGGGACTCAGGAACAGCCCGGTTTCGGCGGCGACCCAGATCCGGCCCCGGCCGTCCCGGGCGATCCGGTGGATCTGGGCCGAGGCCAGGGGATCGCCAGGTTCGAGGGGGTGCACCTGCCCGTCGCGGAGCAGGCAGAGGCCGGCGCGGGTGCCGATCCAGAGGCTGCCGTCCGGGTTCGCCCCGAAGGCGCGGACCCAGGCGGAGGGCAGGCCCTCGGGCAGGCTCCACAGCCGGAAGCCCGTGCCGTCGAAGCGGTAGGCGCCGCCCTCGGTACCCACCCACAGGAAGCCCTCCGCATCCTGCGCCAGGGTGGTGATGCTGGTGTGCTCCAGGCCCTCGGAGGGGCCGTAGGTCTGGAAGACCAGCCGACCGGAGGCAGGGATGCCCGCAGCCGTGGCGCCCAGCGCGAGGCTGGTCAGCAGCAGGGTTCGGGCCATTCGGAGAAGGGAGCGCATAGACAGGTCAGATTCCATCCTATCGGAGGATGGACAACGGATCTTTCCTATTGGTTCAAAGAAGACAAATCCTTCCAGATGGCTGATGGGAAGGGGGATCTCCGTCACGGATTCCGGACCAGCCGGTTTTCTGGTCTGGCGCGCGGTATAGAATGAGCCATCTCCCAGGAGGATCCCCATGAAGCCCCCCGTTCGCGTGGCCGTCACCGGCGCAGCCGGTCAGATCGGATACAGCCTGCTCTTCCGCATCGCCAGCGGTGCGATGCTCGGTGAAGACCAGCCTGTGATCCTCCAGCTGCTGGAGATCACGCCGGCCCTGAAGGCCCTGAACGGTGTGGTGATGGAGCTCAAGGACTGCGCATTCCCGCTGCTGGCGGGCGTGGTCACCTCCGATGATCCCAAGGTGGCCTTCAAGGATGCCGACTATGCGCTGCTGGTGGGCGCCCTGCCGCGCAAGGCCGGCATGGAGCGCAGCGACCTGCTGAACGCCAACGGAGGGATCTTCAAGCCCCAGGGCCAGGCGCTGAGCGAAGTGGCCAGCCGCAATGTGAAGGTGCTCGTGGTGGGCAACCCCGCCAACACCAACGCCTTCATCGCCCTGTCCAACGCGCCCAAGCTCAAGCCCACCCAGTTCCACGCCATGGTGCGCCTGGACCACAACCGCGCCATCTCGCAGCTGGCGGAGAAGACCGGCAAGGCCGTCACCGCCATCAAGAAGATGACGATCTGGGGCAACCACAGCGTCACCCAGTTCCCCGACCTCTACCACGCCACCGTGGACGGCAAGAACGCCTACGATCTGGTCAATGACCACGCCTGGTACGAGACGACCTACATCCCCACCGTGGCCAAGCGCGGCGCCGCCATCATCGAGGCCCGCGGGCTCAGCAGCGCCGCCAGCGCCGCCAATGCCGCCATCGACCACATGAAGAGCTGGGCGCTGGGCACCCCCGAGGGCGACTGGACCAGCATGGCCTTCGTCTCCGACGGCAGCTACGGCGTGCCCGAGGGCCTGGTCTACGGCTTCCCCGTCACCGTGAAGAACGGCCAGGTCGAGATCGTGAAGGGCCTGGAGATCAATGCCTTCAGCCGCGCCAAGATGGACGCCACCGCCAAGGAGCTCGACGAGGAGCGTCAGGCCGTGAAGGATCTGGGCCTGATCTAGACGGGCCCGTTCCGCGGAACCACGCAGGGGGAGTGATCCCCCTGCGTTTTTTTACAATGGCACGGGGATCTCCGGAACCTATCCTTGGCTTGAGCCGGAGGTGGACCATGATCGAACAGGTCGAACGGCGCAGGAAGGCGTGGAGCAGGATCGTCGGGGTGGAGCGCCGCGCCGCGCCTCTGCACGATCTGGACGGACATCCCTTGCCGGATCCGACGAAGCTGGAGGACGAGGAATTCGTCGCCGCCCAGGCGGAGCTCGAGGCAGCCAAGAAGAAGGCCCTGGAGCGCCATGACCGCTGGGATGACCCCGATCTCTTCGACTAGCGGATAGGTGTCTTGACAGGCAGGAGCGCTGGGAGGAGATTGACCGGGCCTCCAGGATTGCCATGTCCCGAGTCGCCTTCACCCGCAACCTCCAGCGCCACGTAGCCTGCCCGCCCTGTGTGGTGGCCGGGGCGACTGTGCAGGAGAGCCTGGATCAGGCCTTCGCCCTCTATCCGAGGCTCCGGGGCTATGTCCTGGACGAGCATGGCGCCCTGAGGTTCCACATGGCGGTCTACGTGGACGGCGTCCCCATCGCCGACCGCCGGGGGCTCAGCGACCCCGTGTCCGCGGCCAGCGAGATCTACGTCATGCAGGCCCTTTCCGGAGGCTGAGATGGACCAGTTGCTCGTATCCACCCGCAAGGGGCTCTTCTCCGCGCGCCGGACCGCCCGGGGCCTCTGGGACCTCGAGTCGGTGGCCTTCCTGGGGGACAATGTCTCCCTCGCGATGCAGGATCCCCGGGACGGCGCCTGGTACGCGGCCCTGGACCACGGCCACTTCGGCGCCAAGCTGCACCGCTCCCGGGACCGCGGGGCCACCTGGGAGGAGATCGGCGTGCCCGCCTATCCCACGCCGCCTGAGGGGCATGTCGAGAAGGACTTCCTCGGCCGCGAGATCCCCTGGCGCCTCATCCGCTTCTGGTGCCTGACGCCGGGGCTCGCCTCGCAGCCGGGCCTGCTCTGGGCTGGCACGCTGCCGGGCGGCCTGTTCTGGAGCGAGGACGGCGGCACCACCTGGACCATGGTGGAAGCCCTCTGGAACATGCCGGAGCGCCGCAAGTGGGCTGGCGGCGGCGCCGATGTTCCGGGCATCCACTCGGTCTGCGTGGATCCCAGGGACGGGAACCGCGTGGTGGTGGCGGTTTCCAGTGGTGGCGTGTGGCACACGAAGGACCGCGGCAGGACCTGGACCGCCCACACCAAGGGCATGCGCGCCGACTACGCGCCGCCCGAGCTGGTGGAGGCCCCGGAATCCCAGGATCCCCACCGCATGGTGCAGTGCCCCGCCGCGCCCCATGTGTGGTGGATCCAGCACCACAACGGCATCTTCCGCAGCACGGACGACGCCATGAGCTGGACCGAGATCACCGATGTGAAGCCTTCGGTGTTCGGCTTCCCCGTGGTGGTGCATCCCAGGGATCCAGACACGGCCTGGTTCGTGCCGGCCATCAAGGACGAACGCCGCATCCCCGCCGAGGGCCGGGTGGTGGTGAACCGCACCCGCGATGGGGGCCGCACCTTCGAGACCCTCGGCCACGGGCTGCCCCAGTCCTGGGCCTACGACCTGGTCTACCGCCACGCACTGGCTCTGGACGACAGCGGCGAGCGCCTGGCCTTCGGTTCCACCACGGGCTCCGTGTGGATCAGCGAAAACGCCGGCGACGACTGGATCACCCTCGCCGAGCACCTCCCGCCGGTGCACGCGGTGCTCTTCGTGTAGATGCCGGTTAGCATGGGGATTCGGTGCGGCGGACCCGCCGCCCCTGCCAAGAGTCTGGAGAATCCATGCCCCGTACTGCTCGCATCCTGGCTGCCCTGCTGTTCGGCGGCACTCTGCTGATGGCGCAGCTGCCCAATCCCCTGGGCCTGCCCGATCCCCTGGGCCTCTCCAAGAAGCCTGCGCCGGCGCCACGGCAGGAGGGCCGCCGCGTGGAGCCCAAGCGCGGCAATCACGGCAAGCACAAGGGCCAAGCCAAGCGCGAGGGTGGAGAGCGCGCCGGCCGCAAGGGGTCAGGCCGGCGCTAGCGGGGGACGGGCGCGAGCTGCACGGCGGTGAGGTTCGTGACCTTCAGGGGCGTACCTCCGGCGGTGAAGCGCGGGAAGGTCACGGCGCGATCCGCCCAGGCGGGTAGGTCCACCGCGAGCGCCACGGGCGTGGCGGCGAGGGTGACGTCGTTGCCTGCTCCCCCGGCGCGACGCGCCGCGTCGGCGAGGATTACGCCGACACCGAGGGTGTTATAGCCCACCTCCACCTGGGTGGCGAGGATGAAGCCGCCCCCCGGGCGTGCCCGCGCAAAGACCGGAGCCTGGAACTTCCCGAAGAACCGCGTGGCCCATAGCACCTGCCCGGCCGCGTCCAGCTTGGCCATCCAGGCATATCGGGTATCCATCGTCCCCAAGTTCCCCGCGCCGGCCACGAGCCAGCCGCCATCCCCCGCCGGGGCCAGGCCCGTGGCGGAGCCCACCTCCCCGGTGAGCTTCACGCTCCAGAGGATGTTGCCATCGGAGGCCAGGCTCACTACCAACGGCTCTTGCACCGTGGACCACATGTACCCCGCGAGCATGAGCCCGCCGCCCGGGGCTGGCTCCGCAGCCTCGGCGCGTTCCCCGCCGCTCCCCCAGATCACCCGTCGCCAGGCCAGGGTGCCGTCCGCTGCGCGCGCCTCCACGGGGATCCCGGGATGGGTCCCGGAGGTCCCGACGGATCGGCCCACGAACACCGAGGTCCCGCCCTCCAGTTCCAGGAGGGTCAGAGGATCGAAGCCCGCGTCGTTCGAGGTGGCCCAGGCCACCGAGCCCGTGGCGGTGAGACGCACCCACACGGGTCCCTGGCCCAGGTTCCCCAAGAGCTGCGCCCCCCCGTCGGCAGTGGGGGTTCCAAGGGTCAGCCAGCCGGACAGGCTCTGCTGCCACGGCACGGCCCCGGCGCCATCCACCCGTGACACCTCCGAGCTGAAGTCCGCGAGCGAGGGGTTGGCGACTTTGCGCGCGCAGGAGACGGCGAGGAAGGTGGACCCGAGGGACCGGGCCAGGGGCAGGGCCTCGTCCCCGGAGGCGCCCAGGCGCTGCCAGAGATGGTTGCCTTCCGAGTCGAAGGCCACGGTCCAAGTCGGGGAGCCCCAGGATCCACCCCTCACCGCGAACCCGGTGCCCAGGTCCACCAGGGCCGGACTGCCACCGGGCAGGAAGACCCGGATCCAGCTGGACTCAATGGCCGCCGGAGTGGTGAAGGTGCGGACAGCACCCTTCACCTCCCAGGCATCGCTGGTTCGGGCCACCGCCTGGTAGCTATAGGTCCAGTTGGGTACCAGGCCCGTGAGGTCGGCCTGATAATCCTGGGCCTGACCCCCGGATGGGTAGCTGACGGCGGGGCCCATGCCGATCCCAGGGAGGTCCAGGTAGGGCCAGCGATCGTAGGCGATGCCCAGGGCCGGATCCCCGCCGAAGCGGAAGCTCGCGCTCCCGGAAGTCCCGTTGCCCGCGGCCTGCCCATGCAGCACCGCGGCGTGGGGGGTGAGGCCATCGACCCCGCCGGTGGCCACCGACGGCGCTGGCGCAGGCTTCGAGGCGCCACCTCCGCAGGCAAAGGCGAGGCCCAGGATGAGTTCTCCGACTCCAATCCATGTACTTGCCCAGCCCATGGGGCACCTCCGCGGCAGGTCCCCTCCCGGGATCGGCCAACCACTCCTGGGTCCAGGTTCTGGGAGGGGCAGCGCCATTCTATTCCCGAAGGTTCCGCCCAGGCGCTGACAACCTGTGGCCTCCAGGGGGCCGGGACAGGGCAAGATGAATCCACGACTTTGTCTCGACACGCATGCCGGGGCGGAGGTGGCAAGGCCACGGGAAGGAGGATGGGTGGGGGCTTCACGGATCATCTTCCAGGGGGACCGGCTGTGGCTCGCTTCCACGCCGGCATTGCCGGAGGTGGAGGCGGAGCTCCGGCTGCGCCTGCCGGAGGGGCACCTGGCGCTGAAGGTGGCTGAGGATCAGCCGCTGCCCGAAGGGGTGGAGGCGCTGGGCCTGCGCGACGCCTTTTCCCGCATGGACCCAGGGGACTGGGCCCAGGCGGGCCGCGCCTACCAGTGGCTGGAGTGGGCCGCGGCGCACCGCTTCTGCGGCAGCTGCGCCACGGCCCTGGAGCCCTGCGAGGGGCCCGAGGCCGGGCACGGCCGCCGCTGCCCCGCCTGCGGCCGCACGGTCTTCCCCTCCAACGCCACGGCCATCATCGTGCTCATCCAGCGCGGGGAGGGCCCGGACCGGGAGCTCGCCCTGGCCCGCTCGCCCCACTTCAAGTCCGGCGTGTACAGTGCCATCGCGGGCTTCACGGAGCCCGGGGAATCCCTGGAGCAGGCCGTCCACCGCGAGGTGGCCGAAGAGCTGGGCATCCGCGTCCACCGCCTGCGCTACTTCGGCAGCCAGCCCTGGCCGTTCCCCAATGGCCTCATGGTGGCCTTCGTCGCCGATCATCTCGACGGCGACCTGCGGCCCGATCCCGTGGAGATCGAAGACGCGCGCTGGTTCCGCCTCGACGCCCTGCCGCAGCTGCCCAGCGCCCTCAGCATCGCCAGGTGGATGCTGGATGCGGCCGTGGCGGGGAAGACGGATGAGCCGGGAATGGGCGCGGATCCGAATGAATGAAATGAAGGGCGGGATCGCTCCCGCCCTTCACGGTTGTGCTTTCGAGACTGGCCGGGCTTCCTAGCTGCAGCCCGTCGTCGCCCCGCAGGTCTGGCACTTCATGCAGGCGCCGTTGCGGACGAGGGTGAGGTGGCCGCACTCGGGGCAGGGGTCGCCGGTGTAGCCCTTCTCGCGGGCGACCTGGGCGGCGGAGACGGCCGCACGGGCGCCGACGGTGACGGGTTGCAGCACGGGCTGGGTCACCTGTTCAGGGGCCCCGGTGGCGGCGCCGGCTTCGGGGAAGGGCAGGGGCGTGCCCGTGGGCAGGCTGGGCAGGTTGGCGAGGCCGGGGGCCTGGCTGCCGGGGCGCAGGCCCGTGGTGGCACTCACGATCTGGTCAGCTTCCACATGGGCCAGGTCATAGCGGCCCAGGTAGCTGATGGCCAGTTCCCGGAACACGAAGTCGATGAGGCTGGTGCTCAGCTTGATGGTGTCGCTGCCGGAGACCATGCCGCCGGGTTCGAAGCGGGTGAACAGGAAGGCGTCGCAGAACTCTTCCAGGGGCACGCCGTGCTGGAGGCCCATGCTCACGGCGATGGCGAAGCAGTTGAGCACGGCACGGAAGGCGGCGCCCTCCTTGTGGATGTCGAGGAAGATCTCGCCGAGGCTGCCGTCCTCGTATTCGCCGGTCCGGAGGTAGAGCTTGGTGCCGCCGATGGTGGCGGCCTGGGTGTAGCCGCCGCGGCGGTTGGGCAGGCGGCGCCGGTAGGTGCGCACCAGCTGCTGGGTGAGGGCATTGGCCAGCACGGGGGTCTTCTCGGCGGGGGTGGCCTGGTCGTCCATCAGCGTGTCGGCGCCATCCAGCAGGTCCAGGCTGGTGGACATGGCCTGGCTCATCTTGGAGCCGTCGCGGTAGAGGGCCACGGCCTTGAGCATGAGCTGCCAGCTGGCCTCGTAGATGCGGCCGATCTCCTCCACGGTGGCTTCCGCGGGCAGGTTGATGGTCTTGCTGATGGCGCCGCTGAGGAAGGGCTGGGCCGCGCCCATCATGCGCAGGTGGCCCAGGGGGGCGATGTAGCGGCGGCCCGTGCGGCCGCAGCGGTTGGCGCAGTCGAAGATGGGCAGGTGCTCGGCCTTGAGGTGGGGCGCGCCTTCCACGGTCATGGTGCCGCTCAGGGCCAGGAGGAAGGTCTCCACCTGCTCGGCGCTGAAGTCCTTCTTCAGGCGCTCGACATCCATGGCGTAGGCGGGATCGAAGGCCGTCGGAAGCTTCTGCTCCACGGCGGCGATCTCCTCTTCGGCCCAGCCGGCACCCTTCAGCATGCTGCGGGTGAGGCCCGGAGTCTCGTCGGTGATCTCCTGCCAGCCCACCACGTGGCGCACGATCTCCTGGATCTGGGTCGGCGCATAGCCCAGCCGGGCCAGGGCCTCGGGGATGGCGCTGTTCACCAGCTTGAAGTAGCCGCCGCCGGCCAGCTTCTTGAACTTCACCAGGGCGAAGTCGGGCTCGACGCCGGTGGTGTCGCAGTCCATGAGCAGGCCGATGGTGCCCGTGGGCGCCAGCACCGTCACCTGGGCGTTGCGGTAGCCCCATTGCTCGCCGTAGGTGAGGGCGGTGTCCCAGCTTTCGCGGGCGGCCTCGACGATGCGCTTGGGCACGCCCGTGCCGGTGAGGCCCTGGGGGCGGATGGAGAGCTGCTCGTATTCGGAGCCGGGCGCGTGGTAGGCGGCGCGGCGGTGGTTGCGGATGACGCGCAGCATGTGGGCGGCATTCTTCTGGTAGCCGGGGAAGGGGCCCAGCTCGCGGGCCATCTCGGCGCTGGCGGCGTAGGCGTCGCCCGTGAGGATGGCCGTCAGGGCGGCGCACCACTGGGTGCCCTCCACGCTGTCATAGGGGATGCCCATCCGCATGAGCATGGCGCCCAGGTTGGCGTAGCCGAGGCCCAGGGTGCGGAAGTCGTAGCTGCGCTGAGCGATGGCTTCGCTGGGGAACTGGGCCATGAGCACGCTGACTTCGAGGACCACGGTCCAGAGGCGGATGGCGTGGCGGTAGCCCACCAGGTCGAAGCCGCCGTCATCGGTGAGGAAGGTGCACAGGTTCAGCGACGCCAGGTTGCAGGCGGTGTCGTCCAGGAACATGTACTCGGAGCAGGGATTGCTCGCGTTGATGAGCCCATCCTCGGGGCAGGTGTGCCAGTCGTTGATGGTGGTGTTGAACTGGATGCCGGGATCGGCGCAGGCCCAGGCGGCGCGGTTCACCTTCTCCCAGAGATCCTTGGCGCGCAGCTTCTTGCTGGTCTTGCCGTCGATGCGGCGCTTCAGCTCCCAGTCGCCGTCGATCTCCATGGCGCGCATGAAGGCATCGGGTACGCGCACGGAGTTGTTGGAGTTCATGCCGCCCACGGTGAGGTAGCCCTCGCCATCCCAGGAGGTGTCGTAGCCCGCGAGATCCCGGGCGAAATCGCCTTCGGCCAGGCGGCCCAGGCACTGGGTGAGGAAGGCCGTGGGCACGCCCTCCCGCTTGGCGCGGGCCAGGGCCTTGCGGAGAGCCTCGTTGCTCGCGGGATCGGCGTCCCGGCTGGTGGAGCCTTCGACCGTCTGGCAGATGGCGTCCCAGTGGCGGCGCAGCATGGCGCTGCCAGCGGCCAGCATGGCGACCTTGCGTTCCTCGGTCACCTTCCAGTCGATGAAGGCCTCGATGTCGGGGTGGTCGAGATCAAGGCAGACCATCTTGGCCGCCCGGCGGGTGGTGCCGCCGCTCTTGATGGCCCCGGCGGCGCGGTCGCCCACGGCCAGGAAGCTCATGAGGCCGGAGCTGCGGCCGCCGCCAGAGAGGGGCTCCTCGGAGCCGCGAACCTTGGAGAAGTTGGTGCCCGTGCCGGAGCCGTACTTGAAGATGCGGGCCTCGCGGGTCCACAGGTCCATGATGCCGCCCTCGTTCACGAGGTCGTCCGCCACGCTCTGGATGAAGCAGGCGTGAGGCTGCGGGCGCTCGTAGGCCGAAGTGGACTTCATCATCTCGCCGGTCTTCGGATCCACGTAGCTGTGGCCCTGGGCCGGGCCCGAGATGCCGTAGGCGAAGTGCAGGCCCGTGTTGAACCACTGGGGCGAATTGGGCGCGCACATCTGGTCGGCGAGCATGTAGGTGAGCTCGTCGTAGAAGGCCTGGCCGTCTTCCGTGGTGTCGAAATAGCCGTGGGTCTCGCCCCAGTGGCGCCAGCACCCCGCCAGCCGGTGGAAGACCTGGCGCGCGTCCTTCTCCCCCCCGTTCTGGGCGTCGATGCCTTTCCGGCGGAAGTACTTCTGGGCGAGGATGTCCACGGCCACCTGGGACCAGGCCTCCGGAACCATCACATCCTTGGCTTCAAAGACCACGGTGCCGTCGAGCTTGGAGATTCGGCTGGTCCTGGGGACGAAGCGGAAGCCTTCCAGGGGGTCGTGGCCAGCCTTGGTGAAGTGGCGGGAGATCTTCATGGGTGCTGTCCTGGGTAGGGGGGTGGAGAAAGGCGTTCAAACAATTAAAGAGCGTCCCGCAGGGCACACGAAACGCTCCCTTACAGAAGGGGGGCTTTGGTGGGAACCTCTAGGGGTTGTGCCGGGAGAAAAGGATGGCCCCAACATGTAGGGGTGTCAAGGGGCCCACACCGTATTTTTCCAGCAATTAAAAAATCCCATGAAATCCGTCACTTCAAGGGCCGGCGCGCCTCTGCGAAGGCCTCTTCCGCTGGCGCGGCATGCCCCTTGCGGGCTACCCTGTAGCCAAGCCGGGCCCCATGCATCGGGGTGCGATGAACCGGGTCAGATCGGAAGAAGCAGCCCTAAGTCGTTCCCCCGAGTGCCGTGGTCAGCCCGGCCCCTTTCGGGGCCAGGCTGACCATCGCGCAGCCTGCGCCCTCGGCTTGGCTTTACGGATCGGCACGGGCCTGCGCTCCCAGTGGGTCGCGCACATGGCAAGCCCGGCCCTCGGTTCCGGCAATCATAAGAGCCTTGAAAAAGGTGGCTTAGCCTTTGCCTGTTCTTATCTCGGAGTCCGCCCAGCGGATTCCGAACCGGCGCGACACACGGTGTACAGCGGACACCCCGCACAGGTGCTGCGTTTCCGCACCCCGGGGCAGTCCCCGAGGATGCCCAGGTGGCTGAGGGCGAAGTCGTATCGGAGGGGATCGGCGGGGTCCAGGCGGCGCAGGGCCTCAGTGATCTCCTGGGCCATCCTCCCGTCGGGAGTGGCGCGCCGTGTGAGGCCGATGAAGCGGGAGACGCGGGCCACATGGGTATCCAGGGGGATGACCAGCTGGTGGGCCGGGTAGCGGGTCCAGAGGCCCAGATCGGGCCAGGCGGGGCGGACCATCCAGCGAAGGAACATGCGCCAGCGCTTGCAGGCGGCGCCTTCGAGCGGGTCGGGCAGGGAGAACCGGGAGCCGTAGGAGGCCGGCAGTTCCCTCCGGAGGCGCTGGACCAGGCGGGAGAGGGCGGGATCGGACTCCCCATCGGGGGCAGGCAGGAGGTGGGATTCCAGCCCCGCGCCGCTTTCCGCATCCAGTCGCTTCCAGCTCAGAAGCCAGGCCGCGAGGTCGTCGGCCGTGTGGAACCGCCAGGCCCAGGTTCCGAGGGCGCGGGCCAGATGCCTCTGGATGGCGGATTCGGAGCGTTCCCGGAGCCAGTCCGCGGGGTGGGTGCCTAGGGGGGCCAGGGCCGCGCGGACGGCCCGGATCATGGGATCCACCCGGCCGTAGGCGAGGTGGGCCGCGACGAACGCGGCCACTTCCCGGTCCAGGGGTTTGGCGTAGGCCAGGGGCACGGAAAGGGGATCCTTCACCAGGGCGGCGGCCGTGTCGTACCGGACACAGAGCCCATCCAGGCGGGCCTTCAGGGTGGCGGTCGAGGTTCCCATGAGGCTCCCAGTGTCCCAGGCGGGACAGGGTGGCGGCAAAAAACCGCACCTCGTGTCTAAAATCACTATGTAAGCAAAGGTGTTGCCGTTATTCTGTCAGCGGTGGCCCGTGGCCCCATTGGGAGTAGCAACCGCACATGATGACCCTGCGTGGCCTTGGAAACCTGGCGAAGATCCTGGAAGAAGCAGCAAAGCCCGATTCCGTATTGCGTGAAGACCGCGAGAAGCCCAAGCCCAAGGTTCTCAAGAAGGGTGAGAAGGCCGGGAATACCCGGACCATCGATCCCAAGCGGAAGGTCTGGTACGAGAAGCGTCTGAAGGAGGTCACGGCCAAGGCTGCCGCCTCTGAGAACGCCGCCTCGGGTCCCGTCAGCGCCCCGCTGATGCCCGCCGCTCCAGCCCTGGCCAAGAGCGTGGCCTCCAAGGTGGGCGGCTCCCTGCTGCAGACCCTGGCCGCCGCCAAAGATGCCAAGCCCAAGGCCGAAGGCCAGAAGCGTTCCGAGGCTTGGCGCCGCAAACCCGGCGAATCGATCTTCTAGTTATCAGCTATCAGCTTGCTTCAGGCCCCGGCGGAAACCGGGGCCTGAATTTTGTACTTCCGGCCGATCCAGGTGGCGGCCAGGGGCCGCTCGAACCGGCCTTTCCGGAGGTCCCCCAGGGTGAGGAGGGCCAGGTCGAGGACCGGGGTGCCACCGACCAGGGTGCCATCCGCCAGGCGCGCCTCGAGGTCGGCGCGGGCGAAGGCCCGCAGGCCCTCCGGCAGGCGGGCGAGCACCTCCTGGGGATCCAGCAGGCCCAAGCCGAGGCGCTCAGCGAGCTGGCGGACGCCCCGCAGCATGCCGTCGATGGCGCAGCCGGAGGGATTGGAGGCCAGGGTGGGCTCCGCGATGGCCAGGATCCGATCCTCCAGGAGCGTCCAGGATCCGCGGTACTCGACGCCCTTGTGGCGCCACCGCCCCAGCAGGGCATCCACCTCGGGGGCGAGGCGCCCAGCCGCCACGGGCCGGTCAAAGGCGACGAGCCAGAGCCGGGCGTCATCAGGCAGGGCGGCGAAGGCGGTCAGGGAGGCGGACGCGGGCATGGCGGACTCCAGTGTCAGGACAGTCTATGGGATGCCGACCCCTCCAACGTCATGCCGAGTACGGGTTTCCGTGACGAAAGTTCCGCCAAGTCTCGCGTAAGGTGGAGGGTGATGCGAGATACAGCGATTCTGCTCCTGAACCTCGGCGGTCCGGTGAACCTGGATCAGGTCGAACCCTTCCTGGCGGCATTGTTCGGCGATCGGGACCTGATCCGGCTGCCGGGCCCGGCCTGGCTCCAGGGGCCCCTCGCCAGCCTCATCGCGCGCCTCCGGGCGCCCGGTGCGAAAGGCCGCTACGCCCAGATCGGCGGCGGGTCGCCCCTGCTCCGCGAGAGCGCGTTCCAGGCGGCGGCGCTACGGGCCTCCCTGCGGGCTGCCGGGCGCGTGGAACCTGTGAAGCTCTGCTTCCGCTATGCCGCGCCCCGGGCCGAAGGCCTGCTCAAAGCGCTGAAGCGCCGGGGCATCACGAAGCTGGTGCCGGTGACGCTCTATCCCCACGATTGCCGGGCCACCACGGGGTCCAGCCTGCGGGAGCTGGCCGTGGAGGCCGCGAAGGCCGGAATGGAGATCCTGCCGGGTGTGGACCACTACGCCACGGACCCCGATTATCTGGATGCCCTTGAGCGCCCCCTCCGCGCCGCCCTGAAGGACCTTCCGGGCGCCACCGTGATCTTCAGCGCCCACAGCCTGCCCGTGCGGCAGATCGAGGCGGGCGATCCCTACGAGAGGGAGATCCACGCCACCCGCGAGGCGCTGATCGCCCGCATCGGTCCCATCCCCGGCGGCTACCTCCAGGCCTACCAGAGCCGCACCGGCCCCGTGCGCTGGCTGGAGCCGCCCCTGAAATCGGTCCTGGAGTCCATGGGCGGCAAGGACGTGATCGTGGTGCCCATGAGTTTCGTGAGCGAACACATCGAGACCCTCCACGAGCTGGACATCGAATACCGGCACGTGGCCGACCAGGCGGGCATCCGCACCTATCGCCGGGTGGCTGCCCCCGGTACCGACCCCGCGTACATCCGCTGCCTCGTGCGGCGCGTTCTGGAGATCCTCCCATGAGCACTCTGATCCTCGGCGGCGGCGTGACCGGCCTGGCTGCCGCGTGGCACCTGCAACGGAAGGGTGAGGCCGTCGAAGTGTGGGAGGCCGGTGCGAGCGTGGGCGGGTGGATGAAGACGCTGCCCTGGGATGGCGGCCACTTCGAGACGGGTCCCCAGGGCGTGCTGTGGCAGAAGGGCACGGCGGTTGACCGCCTCTTCAGCGCCATCGAGCTACCCTTCAAGTCGCCCGGGACCGGGGCCCGCTGGGTGGGGAAGGGCGGGCGGCTCATTCCCGTACCGGCCTCGCCGGTGGGTCTGATGACCTCGCCGCTGATGCCCCTGGGCGCCAAGCTGCGGATGATGCTCGAGCCCTTCCAGCCCGTGCGGGGCGCCGAGCCCGAGGAAGGGCTCTCGGCCTTCATCGAGCGGCGCCTGGGTCGGGGCGTGGCCACGGAGCTGCTGCCGTCCATGATCGCCGGCGTCCTGGCCGCTCCGGCGGAGATCCTGTCCGTGGATGCCATTCCGAAACTCCGCCAGTGGGAAGCCACGGGCAGCCTGGTGAACGGCATCCGCAAGGGCGGCGTGAGCCACATGGTGGTGCCCGAAGGCGGCATGGGGCAGCTGCCCATCCGTCTGGCTTCGAAGGTCGGCGCGGTGCGTGTGGGCCTGCGGGCGGAGCGGATGGAACCCCTTCCGGACGGTCGCTGGCGTGTGAGCGGCGGCGGGGAAGTCCGCGACATGGATCGCGTGGTGCTGGCGCTGCCCGCCTATGAGGCCGCGGCCCTGCTCGGACCCGTGGCTCAGCAGAGCGCCGAGGCCCTGGGGGCCATCCCGTACACCTCCGTCGACCTCTGGCACAGCCGCCACACCCCGCTGCCGGCCCTGAAGGACAGCTTCGGCTTCCTCATCCATCCGCCAGAAGGACACGGCTACCTCGGGTCCCTCGTTCCTTCCTGGATGGATCCGCAGAGTGCCCCGGAAGGCCTCATGCAGCTCCGCAGCTTCATCGGCGGCGCCTTCGGCAAGCCCGCGGACCTGGAGGCCTGGGAAGGGGTCCAGGCCCGCCTGAAGCACTGGGTGCCCTCCCTCAGCGATCCTGCGGCGGTGCGGCACGAGCGCGCCGAGCGCGCCATTCCCCGGCCCGAGCTGGGCCACCGGGGCCGGGTGAAGGCTGCCCTGGAGGGGCTGCCCGCCGGCGTGGACTGGCTCAGCAATGCCCGGTTCGGACCGGGCGTGCGCGATATCCTTGAAGGCCTCGAGATCTGGTCGGCCTGAGCTCCATCCCGGCCACCAACACGGTGACATTTGCCCATGGCGGGCGCAGAATGGGGCCACCTTTTCAGGAGCCCGCCATGCGCGTCAGCCTTCTTCTTCCTCTCCTCGCCTCCGCCGCGCTCGTCGCCCAGGCGCCGGCGCCCAAGGCTGAACCCAAGCCGGCGGTGAAGGCGGAAGCCAAGACCGACACCAAGGCCAGCGCCGAGGTCAAGGTCGGTACCGGCGTGGAGAAGATGGAACTCCAGGGCGAGTCGGCCGCGTTCAAGGTGGCCGCCGGCACGAAGATCTACGCCTGGACCAAGGTCGCGGGCGCCGCCGACAGCTCCATCACGGTGGTGTTCAGCAAGGGCGACCGCACCTCCAAGATGGAACTGAAGGTGCCCCGCTCCCCCTACCGCACCAATGCCTACCGCACCTTCCGCAAGGGCGACGAGGGCAGCTGGACCGTGAAGGTCCTGGCTGCCGATGGCGCCGAGCTGGGCAAGGCCGACTTCACGGTCGAGTTCGAGTAGGGACAGTCACGTAGCTCCGGTCTTCAAAGAGGCGGTGCCTCGAGGGCACCGTCCTCTTTGCTGGGGGGGCGTTACCTTCCGCGGCTGTTCGAAGGCGCCCTCTCTGTGGGGTTCCTTGAACCCAGGTGGCCATACCGTATCCTCGTGGTTCATTCTGGTGGCCACCCAGCGATTTTCCGCCCCAAGGTGAAATCATGAAAATCTTCGAACATCATCCCCACCCCCACATCGAAATCCGTAAGAAGCGCGCCCCCAAGCCCAAGGTTCTCCCCGAGAGTCACCTGGCCCGTTTCAATGCGCTCCTGGGAGAGAAGATCACCCAGGGAGTGGGCACCATGTGGTGCGCCTATGCCTTCGCCCTGATTGCCTTCATCAGCCTGCCGGAAGCCATTCGCGCCGGGAAAGGCGCGCTCATATCCTGGATCGCGCAGACCTTCCTGCAGCTGGTCCTGCTGTCCATCATCATGGTTGGCCAGAAAGTCGAGGGCGCGGCAGCCGATACCAGGGCCGACGACACCTACAAGGATGCTGAGGCCATTCTTCATGAGGCGCTCGAGATCGAAAAACACCTTGAGGCGCAGGATGCCTTGCTGCAGAGACTCATCGAGACCCACCAGAACGACGCCAAGTCGTGATTGGGACCCATGTGAGCGAAAACAGTCACGGGAAGGCTTGACGAAACGAATAAAAAGCGAAAACTGGAGGCATGACCCCGCTGCCCCTGCCCACGGATCCGCCGCCCCTCTTCCAGGGGCTGCTCGTGGAACCTGAGGAGGCCCGATCCATCCTGAGGGCCCAGAAGGACGACCGGTACGGGTTCGGCTTCGCGCTCAGCCCCTACCGCGGGTGCAGCCACGGATGCCGCTACTGCTATGTCCGCGAATACCCCAACGCCCTGCATCGGCCCGAGGACTGGGGCAGCTGGGTGACGCCCAAGCTGAACGCCCCTGAGCTGCTCTGGTCCCAGCGGCACCGGCTCCATGGAGAGCGGGTCTTCATGGCCTCGGCCACGGATCCCTACCAGCCCCTGGAGCGGCAGTACCGCCTGAGCCGCCGTTGCCTGGAGGTATTGCTGCTGTGCCCCACCACCGAGGTGATCGTCCACACCCGGTCGCCCCTGGTGCTCCAGGACCTGGATCTGCTGCGGGCCTTCGGCGACCGTCTGACGGTGGGCCTCTCGATTCCCACGGACGACGACACCGTCCGCCAGACCGTGGAGCCCCACGCACCGGCCATCCCCAGCCGTTGGGCCGCGGTGGAGCGCTTGGCGGCGGCGGGCATCGGCGTGACGGTGGCTGTGACGCCCCTGATGGCGGTGCACGACGCCCAGGCCTTCGCCCGGCGGGCCAAGGCGAGCGGGGCCTCAGGCGCCTGGGTGGGGGGGCTTCGCCTGCTGAAGCAGGATCCGTTCTACAAGGTGCTGGCGGACCATGGCTGGCTGAAGGTGCTGGATCCCGTCTACGCCGAAGGCATCCGCTTGGCCTTCCGGGAGGCCTTCCCGACCCGGCGCAAGGCCCGGGAGCGGGTGGTGAAGCCCACACCACCCCCACCGCCCCCCATCCGCCAGCCGGGACTGTTCGATCGGGTGGGGTAGGGGGGCTGGGTGGATCAGCCGGCCTGGGTCAGCTGCCGGGCGACGGCCACGGGCACGAAGGGAGCGAAGGCGGCCAACGCCGTGGGCCAGTCTTCGAGCAGGGCCGCGGCGGTCCGGCTTCCCGTCTCAGCAGCGTGGGTTTCGAGGAGCCCGCGGAAGATGGCCTCTTCCTCAGCCCGCCAGGGAATGACGGCGAGGTAGTCGCGGTTGACCTGCTCGCCGCGTTCCCGGCGCAGGAACAGGCAGCCACCGGTCATGCCGGCTCCTGCATTGGTGAGGACGGGGCCCAGGATGGCCACGGCGCCTCGCGTCATGTACTCGCAGGCATGGTGTCCCGCGCCCTCGACCACGGCGGAGGCGCCGCTGTTGCGGACCGCGAAGCGGTCGCCGGCCAGGCCGAGGACCAGCAGGGTTCCGCCCGTGGCGCCATACAGGGCCCCGTTCCCCAGGATCGCATTGGTCTCGGCGGTGTAGGAGGCTTTGGGATGCGGCACCAGGACCGCCCGGCCGCCGGACATGGACTTGCAGACGGAATCATTCGCCTCGCCCTGGAGGCGGACATCAAGCCCTTCCGTGAGGAAGGCGCCGAAGCCCTGGCCTGCGCTGCCCGTGAAGTCGAGACGCAGCGTCCCGCGCACGGCCGGATCCTCTCCGCGGAGGCGATGTTCGCGCATGCCACGGGCGATGGCGCCGGAGAGGGTGGCGAGGGTTCCCCGGTCGCTGGTGGTGATGGCGTAGACATGGTGATGGGGGCCGCCCTCCGCCAGGAAGGGCTGGGCGTCGTCCAGGATCTGCTGGTTCAGGGGAGCCACCCCCTCCTGGTTGAAGGGCAGGGGATTGGAGCCGGCTCCTTCGGGGCGCGGATCCAGGAAGCTCGCCAGGTCCAGCTTGCGGTCCCGGACGAAGGCGGCGTGATCCGGCGCCACCTGGAGCAGGTCCACCCGGTCCTGCAGGTCGGCGAGGGAGGCCACGCCCAGGGAGGCGAGGTGGCGCCGCACATCCTCCGACAGGTGGATGAGCATGCGCTGGATGGCCTCGGGGCTTCCCGAATAGCGGGCCTTGAACTTGGGATCGTGGGTGGCGATGCCCGCGGGGCAGGTGTTCTTCTCGCAGATGCGGGCCATCATGCAGCCTTCGGCCACCAGCAGCAGCTTGCCGAACTCGAAGCCCTCGGCGCCCAGGATGGCCGCGGTCACCAGGTCCTTGCCCGTGAGGAGTCCGCCGTCCACACGCAGCTCCACCTGCTCCCGCATCTGGTTCTCGCGCAGGGCCTGGTGGGCCTCCACAAGGCCCAACTCCCAGGGCAGGCCCGCATGTTTCATGGAGCCCAGTGTAGCGGCGCCGGTGCCGCCATCGCCGCCGGCGACGTAGAGGATGTCCGCCCCGGCCTTGGCCACGCCCACGGCGATGGTGCCGATGCCCGTGCCGGAGACCAGCTTCACGCTGATCTTCGCTCCGGGGTGGACCTGCCGCAGCTCGTGGATGAGCTCCTTGAGATCCTCGATGCTGTAGATGTCGTGCAGAGGCGGCGGCGAGATCAGGTCCACGTCCGGCAGCGAGAACCGGGCCTTCGCGATGGTGGCGTCCACCTTCACGCGCATGAGCTGGCCGCCTTCGCCGGGCTTGGCGCCCTGGGCCACCTTGATCTGGATCTCCTCGCCGGAGACCAGGTACTCGGCCGTGACGCCGAAGCGGGCGGAGGCCACCTGCTTGGTGGAGGCGGTGATCCCATCGGTCCAGTAGAAGGGGTTCTCGCCGCCCTCTCCACTGTTGCTGCGCCCGCCCACGGCTTCCATGGCGAGGATGAGGTCGCGCTGGCTTTCCGCGCTGACGGCCCCGAAGGACATCGCGCCGGCGCCGAACCGCCGGAGGATCGCGGAGGCGTCCTCCACCGCGTCCAGGGGCAGGGGCGCCGAGGCGGGCCGGAAGGCCAGCAGGTGGCGCGGGTTGATCGGCTCGTCCACCTTCAGGGAGGCGAGGTATTCCTGGTACAGGCTCTGGGCTTCGGGCGTGTGTGGATCCAGTTCCACCAGGCGATGGAGCAGGCGCGCGCGCGCGGAGGTCAGCCCGTGGTGCTCGCCTTCGCCCGCCCGGGGCGATTCGCGGAACTGGTGCGTGTGCAGCAGCCGGTCCATGAAGCCGGCCTGGGCCGCGAGGCCGGTCTTCCGCAGCACGTCGCCGGCCAGTTCCTCGTAGCCGATGCCGCCCAGGGGGCTGGCGTGGCCTGGGAAGAAGGTCTCCATCAGCTCGGGCCCCAGGCCCACGGCCGTGAAGAGCTTGGCGCTCATGTAGCTCTGCACCACCGAGATGCCGCACTTGGCCATGATCTTGAGGAGGCCCGATTCCAGCGCGTTGACGAAGTTCCGCTCCCGCTGATCCGGACTCAGGGCGCTGAAGGTGGGGTGTTCGTCCTGGCGGGCGATCTCCAGGGCCAGGTAGGGGCAGACCGCCGAGGCGCCGAAGCTGATGAGGGCGGCCAGGTGGTGGGAGGTGCGGGCCTCCGCGGTGTGCATGACGATGGAGGCGTTCAGGCGCAGGCCCGATTCGTTGAGCGTGTGGACCACGGCGCGCAGCGCGATGAGGCCCGGGATGGGCGGCCGCTCCACGCTGGCCTCCCGATCGCTGAGGATGATGACGCTGGTGCCCTGCTCGACAGCCACCCGCACATCTGAGGCCAGCTGCTCGATGGCGGCATGGAAGCCGGCCACGCCGTCGTCGCGCCGGAAGACCATGGGGAAGGTGCGGGGGATGATGTGGGATTCGGAGGGCCGCAGGCTCTGCATGCGCTCCAGGAACCGCATCTGGCCCAGGTCCAGGATGGGCCGGGGCAGCTCCAGCGCCTCGTTCAGGGGCAGCAGGTCCTTGGGGAAGAAGATGTTCGGCGCGCGGCCCAGGAACACCCTCAGGTCCGTGATGTTGCCTTCGCGGATGTAGTCCAGGGGCGGATTCGTGACCTGGGCGAAGTGCTGGTAGAAGTAGTCGAAGAAGGGACGGGGCTCGGAGGAGAAGACATTGGGCCGGGCGGTGTCGCCCATGGAGCCGATGGCCTCCTTGCCGGTGGCGGCCATGGGATAGAGGATCTTCTCCAGCTCCTCGCGGGAGCAGGTGAAGAGGGTCTTCTTGAACACGCTCACCGGCCCGGCGGCCTCGGCGCCGGGCAGCGAGCCGATGGGCCGGGTCCGGGCGTCGAAGGTGGCGTCGCGGTGCTCGCGCGAGCGGCCCGGATCGCGGAAATGGACCCGTCCCGTGCCCAGATCCAGGGTGACGCCGGTGCCCGCGTAGAGGATGCCCTTGCGGCACACGGCAGCCTCGTCCACGGGGAAGGAGCCTGCCTCGGAGGCCAGGTAGAAGCGGTCCTCCGTCATGGCCCACCGGGCCGGGCGGAAGCCGTTGCGATCCAGCCGGGCGCCCACGCTGCTCCCGTCGGAGTAGACCAGGAAGGCGGGCCCGTCCCAGGGCTCCATGGCACGGCTCCAGAACGTGTAGAAGGCGCTCTGAGCCTCGGCCGGAGGCATCATGATCGCCAGGATGTCCTCCATGTGGGGGATGCTGCTGCGGTAGTGCAGGCCCTCCGCGATCTCGTTCAGGCTGCCGGAATCGCTGATGGAGCCGTGCGTCACCAGCTGGTCGGGCTTGAGCCCGATGGACATCTCCCGGGAGATGGCCCGGGAGCGGTTGCCGGCGATGGTGTTGATCTCGCCGTTGTGCGCGATCAGGCGGAAGGGCTGGGCCTTGTCCCAGGAGGTGCGCGTGTTGGTGCTGAAGCGCCGGTGGATCATGGCGAACCGCGTGATGAACCTCGGGTCGCGCAGGTCCAGGTAGAAGCGGTCCAGGTCGGCGGCCCGGGTGAGGGCCTTGTAGACGATGGTGCGGGCCGACAGGGAGGCGAAGAAGACCTCGTTCTGGATGCCCTGCTCCACCAGCTTGGTGCGGAGCACCTGCTTGGCCGAATAGAGCAGCTTGTCGAAGGAGGCGTCCGTGCGGCACTGGGCGGGACGGCGCAGGACCGCCTGGCGCATGGTGGGCAGGGAGCGCCGCGCCTCCTCGCCCAGCACGGAGGGATCCACGGGGATCTCCCGGTAGGCGAGCACGTTCAGGTCGAAGAAGGCGAAGGTGGCTTCGAAGATGTCCAGGGACTGGCGCAGGCGCCCGGAGTCCTGGGGCAGGAAGAGGTTGGCCACGGCGATGTCGCCAGGCAGGTAGCCGAGCATTTCGAAGGGGATGTCGGCCATGACGCCGGCGCCATCGCTGCTGATCTGGTCGGCCGCACAGCCGCCCCGGTGCTCCACGCACTTCAGCGCATGGATGGCATCCTCGAGAATGTCCCGGCTGGCCACACCCGTCCGGCTGGCGATGAAGCCGACCCCGCAGGCACTGTGCTCGGATTGCGATCCCTCAAGCATGTCTTTCCCTTCTGGGATCAAGCCATCCTATCGAGAATCACGGAATCTTTGGCTTTGAAACGGCGTATGGGGTCATCAGGCGCGCTTATAGCCCCTGACGGTCGCAGGGACCTTGTGGGAGACTGGACTTCCGATGACCACCCTCGCCCTCAAGTACCGTCCGCGCCTGCTTTCCGACCTGGTGGGCCAGGAAGGCAGCGTGAAGGCGCTGGCCAACGCCCTCAAGCGGGCCAAGGAGAGCGGGCGCATCCACCAGGCCTACCTCTTCGCCGGCGTGCGGGGCACGGGCAAGACCAGCACGGCCCGCATCCTGGCCCGGGCCCTGAACTGCGCCGAGGGGCCCACGGCCACGCCCTGCGGTGTCTGCGACCCTTGCCGGGCCGCCGAGCAGCCGGACAGCAGCCTGGACATCGTCGAGATCGACGCGGCCAGCCGGGCCTCGGTAGCCGATGCACGCGCCCTCCGGGAGCAGGTGCAGACCCGGCCCGCCTTCTGCCGCTACCGGGTCTACATCATCGACGAAGTGCACATGCTCAGCACCGAGGCGTTCAACGCCCTGCTGAAGGTCATCGAGGAGCCGCCGCCCCACGCCATCTTCGTGCTGGCGACCACGGAACTCCAGGACGTGCCGGACACCATCAAGAGCCGCGTCCAGATCTTCCCCTTCCGCCTCATCCCCGTGGGCCTCATCGAGGGCCGCCTCAAGCATGTCTGCGAGCAGGAGGGCGTCGAGGCCGAGGGGAACAGCCTGCGCCTGGTGGCCGAGGCGGGACAGGGCTCCATGCGCGACGCGCTCACCATCCTCGACCGCGTCATCGCCGCCGGGGATGGGAAGGTGCTGGAGGAGGCCGTCCGCGAGCAGCTCGGCATCGTCAGCGCCCACCTGGTGCAGGGTGTGATGTCCGCCCTGGCCATCGGCGACACCGCCGCCCTGGTGGAGGCCTGCCGCGAGCTGAACGAGCAGGGCGCCGACTGGGCCACCTTCTGGCGCGAGCTGGTGCTGGCGTTCCGCGACCGGCTGGAGCAGGAGGCCCGGGCGGCCCGAGGGCCCCAAGACCTGCTGCGCTGGGCCCGCATGCTCCAGCTTCTGCTGAGCCGGGAACGGGACCTGCGCGACAGCAGCCTGCCCCGGGTGGTGGTGGAGCTGGCATTGGTGACCGCGGCCCAGCTGCCGCATCTGGCGCCCCTGGATGCCCTGGTATCAGGTGCCGTCGCCCGGTCCTCGGGACCGCCCCCCGCCAGCCCGCCGCCGGTCCCTTCCAGGGCCCCCCAGGCCGCGCCGGCGCCTGAGGGGCCTCGCAGGGTTCCGCCGGCCGCCCCGCAGACCCAGGCCCCGGCTCGGGCCCACGCGCCCCTGCCTCCGGGGCCGCCCGCCCCGCCCCAGCTGCGCATGGCGTGCAGCGAAGCGCTCCGGGCCGTGCCTGGCCTGCGCGTCCTCGGCACTGCGCCCCAGATGGCCACCGACCTGCGGTGGGAACCGCCGGTCCTCCGGTTCCGGTTCCCGGGCAACGTGCGGCAGACCCTCCAGGACCTGGAGCGTGAACAGGCCAATCCCCATGTGCTGGCGGCCCTGGCGGCGGTGCTTCCGGGGCTGAGGGAGCTGGAGATCCGGTTTGACGAGGCCCAGCCCGGAGCCGGGACCGAGCGCCCAGAGGATCGCCTCCGGCGGGAACCGGGCTTCCAGGACCTGCTGCGGCTCAGCGGCGGGGAAGTGCTGGAGATCCGCCGGGAGGGCTGATCAGCCTCCCGAGACCGGAGGCATGAGGGCCACTTCGTCGCCGTCGGCCAAAGGCGCGTTCCGGTCGGCGAAGCTCTGGTTCACCGCCAGCAGGGCGTCCTTGGGCAAGTCCGCGAACCGGGGATCCGCCAGCAGGTCGCCCAAGGTCGGGGCCGGGGGCAAGGCGAGGTCGCTGAAGCCCAGCAGGGCGCGATAGCGGGCGAAGCACTTCACGGTGATCATGCTCATCTCCACGCACCAGCCTACCGCCCGCCGCCTATTTGGGGCTCCAGGAATGCCGGATCTCCCCGGAGGGGTTCAGTCCTGCCCCGGCGCCCTTGCTGGCGCCGAGCTGGAGGATGAAGTCGCCGAAGCGCCATTCCATCTGGCCGGAGGTGATGCTCAGCTCGCCGCTCTTCCGGTGGGACACGACGAAGGCGCTGCGCTGCCCGAACAGATTGACGCTCTTGCCCATGGTGACTTCCGTCTCCGTGGTGCCCAGGCTGGTCGTGCGCACGGCCACATTCACGCGATCCAGGCCCAGGGTCCGGCGCAGCTGCTCCTGGAAGGGCGCGAAGGCGAGGGTGGAGATCAGGCCGGAGCCCGCACTGGCGATCCCCGAGGTGATGGCGCCCTGGGTGGCGCCGGAGGAGGCGCCCGCGGTGCCGACGTTGGCCACGTTGCCGGGGTTGATGAGGATGGCCACGATCTCATCCTGGCGCAGGCTCGGCGTGGAGCTGGGCACGATGGTCAGGTTGCTCAGGGTTCCCCGGATGTCCAGGTTCACGGTGTAGCCCGGGATGGAACTGACGCTGCCCTGGAGGTTGATGTTCGGATCCAGGCCCCGGGACTCGGAGAAGCGGAGCGAGCCCTGGGTCACCACCATGTCGCCCGCCGGGAAGATGTTGGTGATGCGGCCGCCGGGCTGGAAGATCAGGGTGCCCTTGAGGGCGGGGTGGGCCAGGGTGCCCAGCACCTGGAACGGTCCTTCGGTGCGCCCCTCGAGCTTGAGGAGGTTGGTGTCGAAGCTCCAGGGACTGCGGAGGTCGAGGTCCAGGTCCAGCCGGATGCGATCCAGGGGGTCGTCCAGGTCCAGGCCCACCAGTCCGCCGCTGTCGCTGAGGGCGCTGCGGAGGATCAGGTCCGCCAGCTTCACCTCGGTCTGGTAGTTCAACCGGTCGGCGCGGAGCCTGCCCTTGAGCAGGCCGGCTTCTTCATTGCCCTCCAGGGTGGCGTGCAGGGTGCCCTGGAGGTCGAGGCCTTCCGGCACATCGCGCAGCTGGAAGTTGGCCAGGGAGGCCTTCAGGGAGTAGGTGTCCAGGCCGCCCAGCCGCCAGGCGATGCCGCCGGACACCACCAGGTCGCCATGGGCGAGGGTGCCCCTGAGCGGCTTGTCCACCGGGATGGAGACGGCGTGGTCCTTGAACACCACCTCGGCCTGAAGGTCCTCGACACCCTGATAGCCCCTCAGGTTCAGCTGGCCCTTCTCCAGGGAGAGGGTGCCGTCCAGCAGCGGATCACCATAGGTTCCGTGGGCCAGGAGGTTGAAGGTGCTCGTCCCTTGGACCCTGAATTCCGAGAGTAGGTTGTATTCATCCACCTCCATCACGCGGTCGAAGATGGCCTTGAGGTGGGCCAGGTTGGCGGTGCCCTGCATCCGGAGGGCCAGGGGAGCGGTGGTGGAGAAGGGCAGCCTGCCGGACAGCCGCAGGCCGGCCGCCTGGGCCAGCGCGGCATCTGCCGCATTCCGGGCGCCGCCCTCCAGGGCAATGGCCACCTCTGCGCCGGCGGCATCTCCCCGGAGGGCGGAAGGGGCGACCTGATGCAACTCGAAGGCGCTGAACTGGGCGGCCAGTCGATTCAAGGTTCCCGTCCAGCTCAGGGTCCGGCCATTCCACCGACCCTGGGCGACGGCCTCCAAGGTCAGGTCCTCCAGTAGGTCCTCCGTGAGGCTCCGGGCGAGGATGTCCGTCGGCGCGCTGTCCGGGGACAGCGCCAGGGTCATGCGCCCGGCCAACTCGGATCCATCCTGCCGGACCTGGGCTTCCACGAGGGGGTGGGCCCTGCCTTCGATGCCCAGACGCGCCTCCATCCGGCCCCGTTCCAGGTTCACGAAGGCCTCGAGGCCCTCCACGCTGCGGCCTTCGAAAAAGACGCGGCCCCGGCTCAGGGTGGCCTGGCCTTCGGGCAGGTCCAGGGCCCCGAAGGGGCTGGTGATGGGCCCCAGCAGCCGGACCTCCAGCTGGGACTGGATGCGGGGCCCGGGCAGGGCCAGGAGCTGGGAATCCAGATGGCCGCCGAGGTCCACCCGCCAGGTCCAGCCCTGGAGGTCCAAGTCGGCCTTTCCCTTCAAGGCGAGGGCCCCGTCGGGTTCGGTCCCGGGACCGCCCAGCAGATCCGGGCGCTCGCCGATCCGGACATCGTCCAGCCGCAGGCGGAGGGTGTCCAGGTCCATGGCGAAGTCGGAGGAGGCCGCTGGAATTTTGATGCCGTAAACCTCACCTGATTCGACTTGAGCGGTCCCGGTCATCAGGATGTGGTCATAGGGCCCCTGCAGGCGCACCCATCCGCCGCCGGTGCCGGTGATGGGCAGGTCGCCGAGGTCTGCGGCCTTGAGCCCCTCCGCCACGGGCAGGCGGAACGCGGTGTAGCACATGTCCATCTGCTTCTGGCCTGGGGCCGTCCGCGCCCAGGTGAGCCAGAGCTCGCCGCCCCCGGCGCCCTCGCCCTTTTTCAGCTCGATGTCCGTGATCTTCAGGTCGGCATCCCGGATCTGGATCTTCGCCTGGACGCTGTCCGCCTGGGCTCCGTGCCAGCGGGGCCGGGTCACCTCGCCCGACCCATCCAGTTCCAGGCCGGTGCCGCGGCTCCAGCGGACCTTGGCCTGGGCTCGGGTCTGCCCCTCCATGTCGAGGTCCACCACCTTCCAGGTCCGGAGGGCCCGGGCCACCTGGTCGGCCCCCACCTCCGTCCGGCCCTCGGCCCCCAGGCGGACCAGTCCGCGGGGGCCCAGTTCGGCCCAGCCAGTCCCTTCGGCCTTCAGGGTTTCCAGATCTAGGCGGAACTGGTCCAGCGTGGCCTGGCCGTTCTTCAGCGTGGCATGCAGGCTCCCCGCCTCCTGCCCGCGCTGGGTCAGCCCGAACTGGACGGAGCCCTGCCAGCGGTCCAGCCGCCGGAGCGAGGCGGGGTCCTTCGGGCCCTCCACCTGGGCCCGGAGCTCACCGCGGACGCCCTGGAGTTCGGCCACCCGCAGGAGTCTGCCCACCACTTCGAGATCCAGGCCCTGACCCGTCAGCGTCCCCTTGGCCGGGGTCTTGGAGGACCAGCCACCTTCCAGTGAGATCTCCCCCTGGGATGAGCGCCAGCGGAGGTGGCTCAGCTGGAACCCCTCCAGGCTGCCGCTGCCGCGGAGGTCGAGGCTGCCGGGTGCGAGGGAGCCCTCGGAGGGCTGGAGTCCAGTGCCCTCGGCGCTGACGGTCCACCGGGGATCCTTCAGCGAGCCGTGCATGGTGGCCGTCAGGTCGAGGTTGCCCCCGAGTGGCGCCCGGGCGAGGCCACCCCAGTGGGCGGCCTGCGGGAGAGCCACGACTCCCGCGACCTGGGCTTCCACCTGTTCGGGTCGCAGGGGGGTCTTCGCATCAAAACGCCCGTGCAGGCGGAGCTGGCTCTCGCCGAGGCGCAGGTAGCCCTCCTTGAGGTCGACGAAGGCTTCGGAGACCTCGCCGTTCAGGTCCAGGCGGCCCCGCTCCCAGCCCTTGGGACCCTTGACCATCAGGCGCGGGCCCGCAAGGTCCACCCGCAGCTGGTTGGGCTTCGGCCCCGTGGCCTTCACGTCGAACTGGTAGCGCAGGGGAGGCAGCCCCCGCAGGGGCTCGGGGATCTCGATCTCGCCGCCGGTGATGCTGAGCAGATCCAGGCGCAGCTGGGGCAGGGGCTTCTTGCGCGGCGGATGCTCCTTGAGGTGGATGGCCCCCAGGCCGGCCTCCGTGAGGCGGAGGTGGGGGCCCTCCACCCGGATCGAGAAGACGTGGGGGCTGGAGCCAAGCAGGGAGGTGAGGTCCGCCTGGACCTCCACCTTCCGCACCGTGAGCAGATCGCCGCCCAGCCGCACGTCCCGCATGGAGGCGGAGCCGAAGAGGGGGTGGATCTCCAGCTGACCGACCTCCAGGGAGAGCCCGGTCTCGTCCCGCACCAGGGCATCCAGTTTGGAGATGGTCCAGCGCAATACCGCGGGGCGCGTGGCCACCCAGGGGACGATGGTCACGGTGGCGGTGCCGGCCACCAGGACATAGGACACGCGCCGCACCCAGCGGCGGCCCCAGAGTCGCTGCACGGCTTCCTTGGTCGGATGCCAGACCATCAGCGTTCGTTCTTCTCGCCACAACTGGGGCAGGTTGTGGCCATGCGGGAGAGCGGCCGGTAGCAGAAGCGGCAGAGCCGGGCTTGGGTCGTGGCGCGCAGGGTGGGGTGGGGGCCCGAGCTGTGCGTGGAGAGCACGGCTGTGCCCAGGGGGCGGGTCTCGCGGGCCACGCTGTCCTTGAGGCGACGGAGGGCCTCCAGGAAGGCCTGGGCCGACAGGTAGCGCTCACCCAGGTTCACGGCCAAGGCCTTCATCACCACTTCGGAGAAGGCCTTGGGGACGATGGGGTTGCGGAGGTGCGGAGCCATGATCTGCTGGCTGGTGAACGCCTGGGCGATCTTGAGCGGATCCGCGTCGTAGAAGGGAACGGTGCCCGTGAGCATCTCGTAGAGGGTGATGCCCAGGGACCAGAGATCGGACTGGAAGACGGCCCGGCCCCGGAAGTGCTCGGGGGCCATGTAGGGCGGCGAGCCGATGCGCGTGGGCGCATAGGGGACATGCTGCAACTCCAGCACCCGGGAGGTGCCGAAATCCGTGACTTTGGCCACCCCCTCGCGGTTCACGAGGATGTTGGCGGGGCGCAGGTCCCGGTGCAGGATCTGGTGGCCGTGGGCGAAGGCGATGGCGCTGCAGACGTCCAGGCCGATCTCGAGGGCCCGGGTCGGGGCCAGGGTGCGGTCGCGGCGGATGAGCCGGTCGAGGCTTTCGCCTTCGACATACTCGAGCACCATGAAGAAGATCCCGTTCTTCCGCTCGACGGTGATGAGCTCGACGATGTTCGGATGCTTCAGGCCCGCCATGATGCGGGGCTCCTTCAGCAGGTCCACGATCTCATCCTGCTGCTGGTGCGGGACTTTCAGAGCCACCTTGCGGTTGACCCAGGTGTCCATGGCGAGATACACGGCTCCGAAACCGCCAGAGCCGAGGCGGTCCAGGATCTGGTATTTCCCCAGGGTCTGGTCCTTGGAAAGCACGGGCACGGGCTCCGAAGCGATGGAACCAGCATGACCGAAACCGCTCGCGGCTCCTAGCGTCCCGGTGGCCTATTCCAGGATGCGGTCCAGGATGGAGCTCTGGTCCTCCCAGGCCGCCGCCAGGTGGCGGATCCGCGGGCGCGACTCCGCCCCGAGCGCATAGGCTTTCCGGAGGAAGGCGCGATCCTCCACGGTGGCGCGATGGTGCTGGCGGAGGTGCTCTCCCCAGCTGGAACTGAGGAAACTCTCCACGAACCGGAGCTGGCCTGGATCGGGTGGCACCAGGTCCTGGAAGAGGGACCACCGCACGGCCCCGTCCCGGATGCGGATGCGACGGACTTCCCGCATGGCCTCCTGGAAGGCGGTTTTGCGGGCCTCGGGTATCCGGTACTCGAGCACCGTGAGGATCGGTCCCTGGTCGGGATGGATGGGGCCGGGCGAGTGGGGTTCGAGGTGATGGGGACTCAGGTCCGGCGGCTGGTGGAGCGCCCGGATCTTCAGGCGGGCCGTGGCGGCCAGGAGCAGCAGCATGCCGAGGCCCGCGGCGGCATAGGCGACATGGATGCCCCAACGCTCGCCCACCACGCCCCAGAACGCCGCTCCGCCCGCCATGGCGCCGCCCCAGACCGTGATATAGACGCCCAGGGCCCGGGCCCGGACCCAGGAGGGCACGGACAGCTGGACGCCGGTGTTGCAGGTGCTCAGCACTGTCAGCCAGCCGGCCCCGCACACCAGGAGGGCCAGGCCGACCGACAGGGTATGGGCGACGAAGGCCAGCACCAGCAGACCGGCCGCGAAGGTGGCCGTGGCTCCGGCCATCAGGACATTGGGATTGTATTTCCGCCGGAGGGCCGGCAGCACCAGCGTGGCACCCACCGCGCCGGCGCCGATGCACCCCAGCAGGAGGCCGAAGGCGGTGGAACCGAGCTGGAGCCGATGGATCGCCAGGGTGGGCAGCAGCGAGAAGATCGGGCCTCCGAAGAAGACGAAGCTGCCGCCGCGCAGCAGGATGATCTGCAGCTCCTTGCTGTGCCAGGTGTACCGCAGGCCCACCTTCATGGCCGCGCTGAACCGTTCCGCGGGCAGGTCCGTAGTGACGGGCCGCCGCTTCCAACCCTTCAGGACAATGAGCACGCCCACGAAGGAGACCGCATTGAGGGCGAAGGCCCAGGTGGCGCCGAACAGGCCCACGACGAGGCCGCCCAGGGCGGGACCCACGGCCCGGCTCACGTTGAAGCCGGCGCTGTTGAGGACCACCCCGGCCGCGATCTGGTCCTTGGGGACCAGGTCGGGTACCGAGGCCTGCCAGGCCGGGGAATTCAACGCCGCCCCCACGCCCAGCAACAGGGACATGCCGATCAGCACGCCGGGAGTCACCAGGTGGAGGGCGGACAGGATGGCCATGGCTGCGGCGGCCAGCAGCATCCAGGTCTGGGTGACCAGAAGCATCCGCCGCCGGTCCACGATGTCGGCGATGGCGCCGCCGGGCATGGACAGCGCCAGCATGGGCAGGGTGGCGCCCGTCTCGATGAGGCTCATGAGCAGCGGGGACCGGGTGATCTCCGCCATGAGCCATTTCTCACCCACGCTCTGGACCCAGGTGCCCACGTTCGAAGCCATGGCCGCGATCCAGATCGCGAGGAACATGTGGCTGCGGAGCGGAGCGAAGGGGCTGCTTTTGGCGTCGGTCACGGGGGTCCGGGAAGGTGGGCGGGTGGAAAGGAAAGGGCCCCGGAGGGCCCTTGGATGGCACAGGCAGGTCAGCCCAGGAACGCTTTGAGCGTCTTGGAATAGCGCGGGTGGCGAATTTTCCTCAGCGCCTTGGATTCGATCTGGCGGATGCGCTCGCGGGTGACGGCGAACTCGCTGCCCACTTCCTCCAGCGTGTGCTCAGAGCCATCGTCGCCCACGCCGAAGCGCATGCGGAGGACGCGCTCTTCGCGCTCGCTGAGGGTGTTGAGCACGTTACGGACGGTCTCCTTGAGGCGCTGCTGCACGACCTGCTCCACGGGGGAGACCACGGTCTTGTCCTCGATGAAGTCGCCCAGGTGGGAATCCTCCTCCTCGCCGATGGGCGTTTCGAGGGAGATGGGCTCCTGCGCGATCTTCATCACCTTGCGGACCTTGCCCACGGGCATGTCCATGGCGTGGGCGATCTCCTCGCTGGAGGGCTCCCGGCCCAGCTTCTGCACCAGCTCGCGCTGGGTGCGGATGAGCTTGTTGATGGTCTCGATCATGTGCACGGGGATGCGGATGGTGCGGGCCTGGTCCGCGATGGCGCGGGTGATGGCCTGCCGGATCCACCAGGTGGCGTAGGTCGAGAACTTGAAGCCGCGGCTGTATTCGAACTTGTCCACGGCCTTCATGAGGCCGATGTTGCCCTCCTGGATGAGGTCCAGGAACTGCAGGCCGCGGTTGGTGTAGCGCTTCGCGATGCTGACCACCAGGCGCAGGTTGGCTTCGATGAGCTCGGCCTTGGCGCCGCGGCTGATGCTTTCCGCAGCCTTGAGGCCGTTGAAATCCTTGTGGAAGTAGTCGCTGGTGGTCTCGTACTTCTCGAAGAAGTCCTCCAGCGTCTTCTCGATGTGGGCCAGCTCGTCCTTGTAGCGGTCCTTGAGCTTGGCGAAGGCGGGGTTCTTGAGGCGATCCCGCAGCTCGCGGCACTTCCGCTCGCCGGCCATCACTTGGCTGTGCTGGTGGGTGATGCGGTCGATCAGGCGGGTGACGGCGAGGCTGTTGAGGCCCAGCTTGCGGATCTGGCGGGAGAGCCGGGCCCGGGCGTGGAGGATCTCGCGGTCCAGCTTGCGCTTCTTGGGCAGGGTCTTGGTGCCGGCGTCCACCTGGAGCTTCAACTCCAGCAGGTCCTGGAGGGCCTGGTCGTAGACCAGCAGCTTCTCGAACTGGTGATGCACGTGCTGGGTGGCGGAGGTGCTCTCGGCATCCTCGTCGTCGTCCACCTCGTCGGACAGGCCCACGACCTCGCGGATCTTGCCGGGGTTCTCCTTCAGCATCTTGCCGATGTCGATGAGCAGGCTGGCGGCCAGACGAGACCGGGAGAGGGCCCGCATGACGCTGCGGACGCCCACTTCGATGCGCTTGGCGATCTCGACCTCGTCCTCCCGCTTGAGGAGGGGCACCGTGCCCATCTCCTTGAGGTACATGCGAACCGGATCGTTGAACTTGTCGCTGTCGGGGCTGTCGATCTCGACTTCGAGGTCCTTGTCACCCTTCCCGCCACCTTCGACCATGATGAATTCAGGCTCGATGGCCTCGCGGGCGGCTTGGGCCTCTTCTTCGGTGGCGCCGATGCCCACGCCCAGACGGGCGAACAAACCCATCATCTGTTCCAGATCCGAAGGATTGGAAGCAGTATCGGGGAGGAAGTCGTTGAGCTGGTCGACCAGCAGGAATCCGTTTTTCCTTCCGATGGAGATCAGGGCTTTGGTCAGGGTGTAGTAGGCATCGCGTGGCGGCGTCGGAACCATTCGGACCTCAAAGAGCACTGCAGGCATCGGGCCAGTGGGGTGGAAGGACCCGGGGGCCGAGGGGAAAACAGAACACGGCCAATGTACCGGGCCGAGTCCGGAACTTTTCAGTATAGGGGATCTGTTGACTCAGGCAAGGGCTGGATCTTCAGGTTGGGCCTCAACGGGGACCCCGCCGGCGGCGGGAAAGGTCTTTCTGGCGGCCCAGCAGCTCGTTCTGGCGGGTCATGACCCGGGCCGTGAGGGCAGCGTCCACCATGGTGCGGGGATCCTGGAGCAGGCGATTGTTGGCCTGGATCTCCCGGTCGAGGTATCGGCTTTCCAGCCGGGCCAATAAAGAATCGGCATCCCGGCCCGCTTCGTCCTTGTGGCTGGCCTGGGCCTCCAGGTGCCGGATGGCGGCCAGCGCGCCCGGGGGCAGGGGCGTGGGGTCCCCTTCTGCATCCAGCAGGGCCTGGAGCAAGGGCGCTCCAGAGAGGCTCTCCCACCAGGCGGGAGGAACCTCCTGGATCCGCCGCCAGTGTCCCGCCGTGGCCATCAGGATGAGGCTGCGGATGAGGTCGTCCACCTCGGGGGCCGCCGCCTGGACCGACGGTTCGGCTTCGGCGGCCGGGGCCTGCCGGCTCCGCACCGCCCGGTCCAGTTCCTGCAGCGGCACCTGGAGCTGATGGGCCAGGCTGGCGAAGAGGTCGCGGCTCTCGGTGGTGCGGGGCAGGTAGGGCAGGAAGTCCAGCAGGTCCTTGAAGGCGCCCATGCGGTCGGAGATGCGCCTCAGGTCCTTGCCCTCCATGGCCCGGTCGATCATGAAGGCAGTCCAGTCCGGGGCGGTCCCCAGCAGGTCCCGGAAGGCTTCGCCGCCGAGCTTGAGGCACCAGGTGTCGGGATCCTCGCCCTGGGGCAGCTCCAGCAGACGCACCTCGAAGCCCAGGGGCAGGGCCATCCTCAGGCTCTTCTCCATGGCCCGTCGCCCCGCGGCGTCGCCGTCGAAGCAGAGGATGACCCGGCGGGTGAACCGACCCAGCTGCTTCAGGTGCTCCTCGGTGAGGGCGGTGCCCAGGGGCGCCACGGCCTGGTGGATCCCGTGCTGGTGGAGCTGTAGCACATCGAAATAGCCTTCCACCACCAGGGCTCCGTCCTTCATGGCGCCCTTCGCGCGGTGGAAGCCGAAGAGGGTCTCGCCCTTGTGGAACAGGACCGTGTCGCGGGTGTTGAGGTACTTGGGCTGGCCGTCGCCCATGATCCGCCCCCCGAAGGCCACCAGGCGGCCCCGCGCGTCATGGATGGGGATGGTCAGGCGGTTCCGGAGGAAGTCGATCTGGGTGCCGCGCTCGCTGCGGCTGGCCAGGCCGGCCTGTTCCAGCAGCTCGCCGGAGAAGTTCAGGCCCCGCAGGTGGGTCACCAGGGGATCCCAGCCATCCGGCGCCAGGCCGAAGCCGGCCTCCGCCACGAAGGAACCTTCGTAGCCCCGCCGGCGCAGGTAGGCCCGGGCCTCCTCGTGGCGCTCCAGCTGCCGTTCGTAGAAGGCCTGGGCCGCCTCCAGCGCCGTGCGCAGGCGGGTCTCCAGGTCGACTTCCGCCGCCGGTCGCTCCCGGCGCTGGGGCAGGTCGATGCCCGCGGCCCGGGCCAGCTGTTCCAGCGCCTCGGGGAAGGTCATGCCCTCGCGCTCCATGAGCCAGGCGAAGGCGTCACCGTGCTTGCCGCAGCCGAAGCAGTGGTAGAAACCCCGGTTGGCCACCACCTGGAAGCTGGGGCTGCGCTCGGCGTGGAAGGGGCAGAGCCCCACATGGGCCGAGCCCTGCTTGCGGAGCTTCACCGCCTGGCCCACCAGGGCCAGCAGGTCCGTGGCATCCCGGACTCGCTCGACGATCTCGCGGTCACGCATGGTCGATACATTCCGGAGAAAAGGAACCACGCTTGCGGAGGGCCGCCGATGTGGTCTGGGGTGCAGGGAAGGACCCTGCCATCAGCATACCGCCTCCGCTGCTTCGGGCCGGAGGTTACAGGCGCTTCTCCATGAGCTTGAACTCCACCCGGAGCTGCTCGAAATCATGGAACTCCACACCCACCTGCCGGAAGCCCAAGGTCTCGTAGAAACGGATCGCCGAAGCGTTGCCCTGATAGACCACCAGCCAGGTGGACCCGGCGCCTTGCGCCCGCATCCACGCCTCGCCGGCCTGCATGAGCTGGCGTCCGAGGCCGGAGCGCAGGGTGCCGGGATCCACATAGAGTTTCTGGGTCTGCCACGGCGTTCCGGGACCCGTCGCCGAGGGATGGAGGCACGCCTCCTTCAATTTCAGGAACCCCAGGACCCGGCCCTCCACCTCGGCGACAAAGTAGGTGTTGACTGGTTTCGCCAGGCTTCGGGCGATCTTGGCGGGCGAGTAGGTGGCCTCGAGATACCGGGCCAGGCCGCCCGCTTCGTAGAGGTGGCCGAAGGCCCAGGTGAAGCTTTCGCGCCCCACAGAGGCGATGGCGGCCACATCTTCGGGAAGGGCCGGGCGGATGAGGGTGTTCATGGGACCTCCAGGCGCGAAGGCCTCCGCCGGGAAGGCCCCTGATCGAGCATTGGGGCCAGGGCCCAGCGGCACAACTCGATTCTTGCGCTCCTTTGGGGAGAACCCTCCAGGATTCCCTTTCTCTCCCGGCATGGCATTCTTGAGGTTCTGTACGGTGGACCCCATGAACCAGCTCCTCGACACCATCCTCCTCTTCAGCCTGCCCGCCTCGGGCAAGTCGGAAGTCCGCCGGTACCTGGCCAGCCTGACCCCCGACCAGTGCCGCAACGACTTCCACATGGGCCCCACCCTCCAGCTGGACGACTACCCCTACGTCCACCTCATGCACCGCATCGACGACGAATTGAAGGCCAACGGCCTGGGCTACGCCTACTACCACGGGCCCAACCGCCCCTTCCGCGACAACTGGACCTGGGCTGTCCTCATCGAGCTGCTGAACGAGGACTACGCGAACCTCATGGCGAGCCGCCAGACCGAAGTCACCGGTGCCGCCCAGCACCTCTTCGACCGCCTGGATGCCGCGCATGCCAAAGTGGGCCTGCCGGAGTACCTGGGCGACATCCCCCACCGCCTTCGGGTGCGCATGGCCGAGGCCCTGGAGGCCGAGTGCCGCGCAGAGCTGGACACCCTCAACCGCCAGAACGCCCAGGACAAGGCCGGCCGTACGCTGGTGATCGAGGCGGCGCGGGGCGGCGCCCACGGCTCGGCCTTCCCCCTGTGCCCGCCCCACGGCTACGACACAGCCTTCCAGACCCTGTCGCCCGCCATCCTCGAAACCGCCGCGGTCCTGTATGTTTGGGTGGATCCCGCGGAAAGCCGCCGCAAGAACATCGAGCGCGGCCGACCGGACGGCCAGGGCAGCATCCTCCACCACAGCGTGCCCATGGAGGTCATGCTGGGCCAGTACGGCACCGACGACATGGCCTGGCTCATGGAGCAGAGCGATCGCCCCGGCACCATCCGCGTGGAACGCATTGTGCCGGCAGGCGATCGCTACGAGACCCGGGTCTACCACCTGCCCGTGGCCCGGTTCGACAACCGGAACGACCTCACGACCTTCGTCCGCGAAGACCAGACATCCTGGAAGGCGGCCGATGTCCAGGCCATCCACGGTGGTCTCAAGGCCGCCTTCGATCAGCTGGCGACCGCCAACCGATAACCCGGCAGCCCCTGTTTTCAGTGCGCCCCGGCGCCGGCCTTGGCGTGCCAGATGCGGGTCATGATGAAGGCGCCGATGAGGCTGAAGGGGATGATGGAGCCGACCCACACCCAGGCATGGGCGGGCTGGTGGCCGTGGGTGGCGACGCCGTCCCAGCCGTAGGTCTTGAGGATCCAGCCCAGGCCGAAGCCCGTCAGGCCCGAGCCGATGTACTGGATGCCATCCAGGGCCCCGGCCACGGAGGCCGCGGCCTTCCGCCCGCCGAAATCCATGCTCGCGGTGCCGCTGAGCATGCCGTGGACGCCGAAGATGAACATGGCAGTGAGGCCCAGCAGCAGCACGGCCCAGATCTGGCCGCCCGTGGTGCCCTGGCCGAGCGTCAGGCCCAGCAGCCCCAGCATCACCACCTGCACCAGGTAGAAGAGGAAAGCCACGGGCGGGCGGCGCGACTGGAACAGCTTGTCGCTCATCCAGCCGCAGAGCAGGCCGCCCAGGATGCCGCCGCCCATGAAAGCGATGCCGGTCCACCAGAAGAGGTGCTCCTTTTTCCCGAGGTGGTAGATCTCCTGGAGATACTCCGTGAAGTAGAGCATCACGCCCTGTCGGACGAACCCCGTGCAGAACTCCGCGAAGATGAGGGACACGACGATGGGGTTGTGGAACACCTTCTTCATGAGGTCGCCGAAAGGCAGGGGGGTCTCGTCGGCGGAGGCGGCGTTGGAGCCGTCGCCGGTGTCGAAGTCCGCATGTCCGGCATGGCTGGGGCGGTTCCGGACGAGGAACCAGTCCACGCAGAACATGAAGGCCATGGCCGCGGCGGGCACGAACCAGATGACGGTCCAGCTCCGGAAGCTGGCCAGCAGCCAGGCCCCGATGGTGGTGGCCAGGAAGTAGCCCGAGCTGATCATGATCCCGAAGATGCCGCCGAAGACCCCGCGCTCGCTGACGTGGAACCAGGTGCTGTTCACCTTCACGACGGATAGGGCACCGAAGCTCTGGAAGTACATGTTCAGGCTCCAGAGCAGGCTCATGCTCAGCAGGATCTGCGTGACATGGTTGTTCAGGAACATGAACCCGATCATCAGGTTCAGGAGGGCCGCGCCGATGGCGCCGACCAGGATGGCCTTGCGCCCGCCGATGCGGTCCGCCAGGGGGCCGTTGAAGGCCACGGCCAGGCCGTAGGTCCAGAAGCCGGCGGAGGCGATGAGGCCCATCTGCGCCTTGTCCAGGTGGTACCAGGCGCCGATGTCGTTCTTCACGATGTTGAAGTTGTAGCGGCCCATGTACATGGCCGCGTAGGTCAGTCCCAGTGGGAACCAGTTCAGGAACCGGCGGAAACGGAATGCGGGACTGTGATCCAAGGGAACCTCGATGCCTTCAAGGGTAATGGAGGGCTCCCCGGGACCCAAGCAACGAGGATGTAACGCGGATCACTCCGCCTTGCGGAAGGCCTCGTCCGTGCCCGTCAGCTCCCAGCTTCCCCGGCGACGCTCGAAGGTGGCGTGGCGCTGCTTGGTCTGGCCGATCCGCGCGTCCGGATGCAGGCTCTGGAAGAGCGGGAACTGGGCCGTGGGGCTGTCCAGACGGATCTCGTAGGTGACCCGGGCGCCCTCGCGGGTGGGTTCCAACCGCACGGTGCGGACGAAGACGGCCTGGGCCGCCGGCATGGAAAAGCCCTTCGGTGCCGCCTTGATGTCCTTCGGCGCCGAGGGCTTCAGGCGGAAGCTGAAGGTCTCCCGGCTGCCCTCGGCCTGGACGGCGCTGTCGAACCAACCGCTCTTGTCCAGGCTCTCTCTCAGCGCCGCCAGGCGCAGGTGCTCAGGGCTGCCCTTCTCGGCGGAGGCCTTCTCCGGCACGGTGACGGGCACCACCACGGGGTAATCCTTGCGGATCAGGTCCTCGGCCCTCGTCCGCTCCAGCTTGGAGTTGCAGGCCAGGGTCAGGAGGAGGATGGGCAGGAGCAGGGCAGGGCGCATGATCGGATCCTTTCCAGTTCGCAAGGATGGTGACACAACCGGGCATCCGTCACGCAACCCCGCAGTATCCTATGGGGTTTTGACGCTTAGGAGACCGCCGTGAATCCTGCCTACCTGGCCCACTTGACCCGTGAGATCGAACAGCTGAAGGAGGCCGGGCTCTACAAGACCGAGCGGGTCATCACCTCCCCCCAGCAGCCGCAGATGAAGGCGAACGGCCGGGACGTGGTCTGCCTGTGCGCCAACAACTACCTGGGTCTGGCCAACCATCCCGAAGTGATCCAGGCCGGCAAGGCCGTGATGGACGGCCACGGCTTCGGCATGGCTTCGGTGCGCTTCATCTGCGGCACCCAGGACATCCACCGGGAGCTGGAGCAGAAGCTGGCGGCCTTCCTGGGCTTCGAGGACACCCAGCTGTACTCCTCCTGCTTCGACGCCAACGGCGCCATCTTCGAGGGCCTGCTGGGGGAGGAGGACGCCATCATCAGCGATGCGCTGAACCATGCCTCCATCATCGACGGCATCCGCCTCTGCAAGGCCAAGCGCTTTCGCTACGCCAACTCGGACATGGCCGACCTGGAGGCCCAGCTCAAGGCCGCCGACGCGGAGGGCGCCCGCTTCAAGCTGGTGGTGACCGACGGCGTGTTCAGCATGGACGGCTACATCGCCAAGCTCGGCGCGATCTGCGACCTGGCGGAGACATACGGTGCCATGGTCATGGTGGACGACAGCCACGCCGTGGGCTTCATGGGCGCCAACGGCCGGGGGACGCATGAGCACTGTGGCGTCATGGGCCGCGTGGACTTCATGACCGGCACCTTCGGCAAGGCCCTGGGCGGCGCCTCCGGCGGCTACATCGCGGGAAAGCAGGTGGCCATCGACTGGCTGCGCCAGAAGGCCCGCCCCTATCTGTTCTCCAACTCGGTGGCCCCGGCCATCGTGGCCGCCACGCTGAAGGTGCTGGAGCTGCTCAAGGACAGCCAGGGCCTCATCAAGCAGGTGCATGAGAACGCCCGCTACTTCCGCGCCGGCATGGAGAAGGCCGGCTTCAAGCTGCTGCCCGGCGAGCATCCCATCGTGCCGGTCATGCTCTACGAGGCGCCCCTGGCCCAGGAGTTCGCCAAGCGCCTGCTGGATGAGGGCGTCTACGTCATCGGCTTCTTCTTCCCGGTGGTGCCCAAGGGCCAGGCCCGCATCCGCACGCAGATGAGCGCCGCCCACACCCGCGCGGACCTGGACAAGGCCATCGGAGCCTTCACCAAGGTGGGGCGCGACCTGGGTGTGATCCAGTAGACGGGTCGACCCTCCAGTCCGCGGAAGGCGCCCCGAACCGGGCTGGTTCGGGGCGCTAGGGCTTCCGGGGGGCGGCGGACGCCAACAGCAGCTGCGCGCAGAGGAGCAGCAGTCCGGCATCGCGGAGGACGGACCAGCGCATGTCCGCGAGGCGTTCGGCCTCCGTTCGATGGGCCGTGGCTCCGAAACAGCCGCAGTCCACCGGGTGACGGCGGCCCAGGTTGACGGACAGGGCCAGGGTGAACGAGAGGAGCAGCGCCGCGATCCAGACCCCGGCGGCGCGGACCCAGATCCCCAGGACGAGCGCCAGCCCGCAGACCAGCTCCAGCCAGGGCAGGGCCAGCGCCATGGGATTCAGGAGCCTGCCGGGGACCAGCTGATAGGCCCAGATGGCCTTGGCGAAGGCCGGCGGGTCCCCGATCTTGGGGAGGGCAGCGGCGATGAAGACCAGGCCGAGGAGGATCCGCACGGCCAGGGTGAGCCAGCGATTCCGCAGGGCCTGCCGGAGCCGGGGCTTCATGGCCGACCCTTCTCGATGGGATGGCCTTGCGCCACCCAGGCCGGATAGCCGTCCCGGAAGACCAGCAGGTGGAAGTAGCCGTCACGCAGCAGTCTCTCGGCGAGCAGGTGGGAATCCCGGCAGTCGCCGCCACTGCAGTAGATGACGATGGGATCCTCGGATCCCGGTCGCCGGGCGGCCTTGAAGGAGAGCAGACGATCCTCCAGATCCGCTTCCCATACAGGTGTGCTCCAGGCCCCGGCGACATGGCCCTCGGCGAATTCGGCACCGCGACGGGCGTCGAGGAACGGGGTTCCGGCCTGGAAGGCCTCCCAGGCTTCGTCGCGGCTGACCTCCCGGACGGGGCTGGAGGACGGCGGTTCCGGGATGGGTGTGGCGATCGAGGCGGGAGGCGGTGACTTCCGGGATGGAGCCGAATGGGGCAGAGGGCCCTTCCCAGGCTCCTGGGCCACGGGTTCGGGCCTGATCCCTTCGGGGCGTGGCGTCGCCGCGGGCCCGGGGCTGGCCGGGGAGAGCGGCACCGCTGAGCCGGCCCAGGCGAGGCGGCGCGCGGGCGAAGCGAGCCGGTTGGAGAGCAGGGCGGCAAGCAGCGCCAACCCGGCCAGGGCCAGGATCCGGATGGAGGTGGATCGGGAATCATGCAGCATGGACCGGTCAGCTTAGCGGAACGGGGCCGGCGCCGGTTACAGCACGATGTACCGATAGGTTCCGGGATCCTGCTCCTTCAGCAGGAGCTGGATGGTCCAGCGACCGTCCGGGAACCGCTCGTACATGGTGGCGCTCATGACGGAGTCCTTCAGCCAATCCCGGATGTCCTCGTAGCGCTCGAAGGGTGGTGGTGCCCAGCCGCCCTCGCCCGATCCCCGGGCGCCAGAGCCGGGCTTGATGTATTCCATCAGGCGGGAGAGCTCGGCATGGGGATCGGGCATGGCGCTTTCCTCGGTGGGGGCCGTCACAGCCCGTCCTTCTTGTACCCTACCTCGTGGACATCCACCACCGCCCGGCCCGAGGGGTCGGCCAGGTTCGCGAACGAGGCGTCCCAGCGCAGGGCTGTCTCGGTGCTGCACGCCACGCTGCGCTCGAACGGCACGCAGTTCACGGCCGTGGCGCTGGGGAAGTGGTGCTCGAACATCTGGCGGTAGAAGTAGGCCTCCTTGGTCTCCGGCGTTTTGACCGGGAAGCGCTCCGCCGCGCCCCGCATCATGGCGTCGCTGATCTCACCTTCGGCCGTGGCCTTGAGGGCGTTGATCCAGGCGTAGCCCACGCCGTCCGAAAACTGCTCTTTCTGCCGCCAGAGCACCTCGTCCGGGATGAGGCCCTCGAAGGCCTTCCGCAGGGGGTATTTTTCGATGGGCCGGGGACGGGGCGCGTTCCGGGGCAGCTTCACGGCGGGATCCAGCCGCATGGCCACGTCCAGGAACGCCCGGTCCAGGAAGGGCACCCTGGCCTCCACCCCCCAGGCCGCGCTGGACTTGTTGGCCCGGGCACAGTCGTAGAGGTGCAGCTTCTGGAGCTTGCGGACGGTCTCCGCATGCAGCTCGGGACCATCCGGCGCCTTGTGGAAGTAGAGGTAGCCGCCGAAGATCTCGTCCGCCCCTTCCCCGGAGAGGACCATCTTGATGCCCATGGCGCGGATCTTCCGCATCATGAGGTACATGGGCGTGGAGGCCCGGATGGTGGTGATGTCGAAGGTCTCCAGGTGGTGGATCACGTCCGAGAGGGCATCCAGCCCCTCCTGGATCGTGAAGTGGATCTCATGGTGGATGGCGCCGATGTGATCGGCCACCAGCCGCGCCGGAGCGAGGTCCGGCGCGCCTTCCAGACCGACCGCGAAGCTGTGGATCCGGGGCCACCAGGCCGGGGTGGTGCCGCCCTCCTCCACGCGTCCGTCCCGATACTGGGCGGCGATGGCGGCCACCAGGGACGAGTCCACTCCGCCGGAGATCAGGACGCCATAGGGCACGTCGCACATGAGCTGCCGCTTCACCGCGGCTTCCAGGGCCGCGCGCAGCGCCGCCGGATCGTAGGGAGCATCCGGGGCGTAGCCGGGCTCGGCCCAATCCGGCTCGTAATAGCGCTGGAACCCCTGGTCCGCTTCGTGGCCCAGGTAGAAGTGTCCAGGAGGGAACTCGCGGATCCGCTCGCAATGGCCCACGAGGGCCTTCATTTCGGAGGCCACGTAGAGCCGGTCCTCCCGGTCCCAGCCCAGGTAGAGGGGGATGACGCCGATGGGATCCCGGGCGATGAGGTAGGTCTCGCGCTTGGGATCGTAGAGCACGAAGGCGAAGATGCCGTTCATGCGGTTGAGGAAGTCCTTCGGGGCCAGCTCATCGTAGAGGTAGAGGATCACTTCGCAATCGGACAGGGTCTGGAAGTCGTGGGCCTCGCGCAGGTCCCGCCTCAGCTCCTTGTGGTTGTAGATCTCCCCGTTGACGGCCAGCACGGTGCCCTGGAGGGTGTCGACCAGGGGCTGGGCCCCATGCTCGACGTCCACGATGGAGAGGCGCTCGTGGACGAGGATGGCCCGGTCGTCACTGTAGATGCCGCTCCAGTCCGGGCCCCGGTGGCGGATCTTCCGGGCCATGGCCAGGGCCTGGCGCCGGAGCTCCGTGGCGTTCGAGCGCGATGGATCGATGTCGAGGATGGTGAGGATGCCGCACATGGTCGTCTCCGTTCAGGGAAAGAAAAACCCCCGATCCGCTGTCGCGAATCGGGGGTGGTCCGGGAAGTCAGGTGTCTAGGTGAGACCCTCGCCGGCCCACGCGCGATTCGCGCGAGGGAGCCGATTATTGAAGTTGCGGTTGAACCGCGGGCAGGGGAAGGTCATGGGTCGCCTGCAAGAACCTTATCGGCTGGTTTCACGAATCGTCAAGCACGGATGCGGAGGTGGCCGGCCTTGCCGTTGGTGATGATAATGGTGCGGTTGGAGGCGCCATGAAAGCCCTGTTGAAGACCAAGCGCGAGGAAGGCATCTGGATGGGGGAGGCTCCCCTGCCGGAGATGGGCCCCAACGACGTGCTGATCCGGGTCCACAAGAGCGCCATCTGCGGGACGGACGTCCACATCTACAACTGGGACGACTGGGCCCAGAAGACCATTCCCGTGCCCATGGTGGTCGGCCACGAATACTTCGGCGTCATCGAGAAGGTCGGCGCCGAAGTCGAGGGCTACAAGCCCGGCGACCGGGTGAGCGGCGAAGGCCACATCACCTGCGGCCACTGCCGGAACTGCCGGGCCGGCAAGCGCCACCTCTGCCGGAACACGGTGGGCGTGGGGGTGAACCGCACCGGATCCTTCGCGGAGTACCTCTCCATCCCCGCCTTCAATGTGTTCAAGGTGCCGGACAACGTGCCGGACGAGGTGGCCTCCATCTTCGACCCCTACGGCAACGCGGCCCATACGGCCCTCAGCTTCGACATGGTGGGTGAGGACGTGCTGATCACGGGCGCTGGCCCCATCGGCATCATGGCGGTGGCCATCGCCAAGCACGTGGGGGCCCGGCACGTCGTCATCACGGACGTGAACGAATACCGCCTGGAGCTGGCGCGGAAGATGGGCGCCACCGTGGCCGTGAACCCCATGAAGAAGGGCCTGCCCGAGGTGATGAAGGATCTCGGCATGACCGAGGGCTTCGACGTGGGCCTGGAGATGAGCGGCAACCGCAATGCCTTCGAGTCCCTGCTGGAGGCCATGCACCACGGCGGCCGCGTGGCCCTGCTGGGCATCCTGCCTGGCGACTGCGCCATCGACTGGAGCCAGGTGATCTTCAAGGGCCTGATCCTGAAGGGGATCTACGGGCGCGAGATGTTCGAGACCTGGTACAAGATGGCCGCCATGGTCCAGAGTGGCCTGGATATCACCCCCGTCATCACCCACCGCTTCAGCATCGACGACTTCCAGAAGGGCTTCGACGCGATGAGGAGCGGGCAGAGCGGGAAGGTGATTTTGGATTGGGGCGTCAGCTAGCTTCTTGCCAGGCGGCACCTGCAACATGCGGCCATCGGCCGCATGTTGTTTAGCTGCGCACGCCGTGCGCAGCTGGCCGTAAGGCCCACTGGCACCTCAACGAAGGGGTTGCGGCTGGGGCACGGGCGGGAAGGGACCATCCGTCCAGGGAGCGCCATCCTTGATGAGGATGTCGCCCGCGAGGCCCTCGCCGCCGGGCAGGCCATCGGTGCCGAGGCAGGCCAGGTAGTAGCCATCAAGCTTGGTGTTGAACTTCTGTCGCACCGGGCCGCGCTTGACCTGGACCTCCTCCACGGGGCGTGAGACGAAGGCGCGGTAGAGGAAGGGGTGGCCCCAGGGCGCCTCGGGCACCTGCTCCAGATACTCCGGGACCAGCCCATGGAGGGAGTCCGGGTACTCGCCGGTCTTGGCCTTGTAGCGGATCAGGGCGTCCGTGACCCGCTTGAGGGCGGCCCGGACCTGCTTCTGGCGGTCGGCCACGTCCCGGTTCACGAAGGCTTCGATGAGGAACAGATCCCGGGTGGCTTGCCGGGCCGCTTCGGTGTCCGGATAGCGGTCCACCAGCTGCTTCATCATGGCCCGGGCCTCGAGGCTCCGGCCCTCCAGGTTCAGTTTCCGAGCCTCCTCATAGAGGTTTCCGGGCAGCCGGGGGTCTTCGGAACTGCAGCCGGCCAGGAGCGTGAGAAGGGCCAGGGCGGGGGCGAAGCGCGTGCGATGCATGGCATGAACCTTAGCAGAGGCGTGGGACGGTAGGATGGAGGAAAGGGGGGCACATGACCGACAGGCCGATGCTGGTGGGCATCGTGGGGGGCTCCGGCAGCGGGAAGACCTCCGTGGCCGGCGAACTGGTGAAACGGCTGAGGCGGCGCTCGGTGGCCACGCTTCTGCTGGACATGGATGCCTACTACGCCCCGCTGGAACTGGTGAAATCCCGCTTCGGCGACCTGCCCGTGAACTGGGATCATCCCCACGCCTTCGATCTGGAGCTCATGGCCGCCCACCTGGCGGCCCTGCATCGGGGCGAGAGCATCCGCAAGCCCACCTACGATTTCACCCTCTCCGACCGCACCGGCTGGGAGGAGCCTGTGCCCCCAGGCCAAGTGGTGATCCTGGAAGGGCTGCTGCTCTTCGCCTTGCCGGAGCTGCGCGACCAGCTGGACATGAAGGTGTTCGTGGACACGGATGCCGACATCCGCATCCTCCGCCGCATCCGGCGCGACACCCGGGAGCGGGGCCGCAGCCTCGAGAGCGTCATGGAGCAGTACGAACAGAGCGTCCGCCCCATGCACCTGGAGTTCGTGGAGCCCAGCAAGCGCTGGGCCGACCTCATCGTCCCGACGGGCGTGGAGAACCGCACGGCTCTGGACGTCATCACCCGCCACATCTGCAGCCGCGTGCTGGATCAGGGAGAACCTCAGCGTGTTTGAGAACGGCATCCATCTTTCCGCCGAAACCTACCGGGACCTTCCGGACACCGTCCAGCGCCTCGACGTGCGGGAGCCGTGGGAATACGACCTGGCGCACATCCCCGGCGCCATCCTCATCCCCCTGGGGCAGCTGGCCGAGCGTGCGGGCGAGTTGGATCTGGCCCGGCCCGTGGCGGCCTACTGCCACCATGGCTCCCGCAGCCTCCACGCGCTGCGATTCCTGAGCGGGGCGGGCTTCACGGATATCGCACACCTGGCTGGCGGCATCGACGCCTACAGCCGCCTGGATCCCTCGGTGCCGAGGTACTGATGCGGCTGCTGCACCGCCACCCGGAGGGATTCGACCCGAACGCGGCCTGGACCCAGGAGTCTGAGAGTGTTCGGCAGGATTCCCGCCTCTTCCGGCAGATCGTGGCCCAGCGGCGGAGCCCCCACACGGGCCGCCAGCACGCCTTCTACCGGCTCCAGGGGCCAGACTGGGTGAATGTGGTGGCCTTCACAAGGGAGGGCGACCTGCTGGTGGTGGAGCAGTTCCGGCATGGCATCGACGCTTCGACCCTGGAGATCCCGGGCGGGGGCTGCGATCCGGGCGAAGGCCCGGAGGTGGCCGCACGGCGCGAGCTGAGGGAGGAGACGGGGTTCCGGTCCGACCGCTGGGTAGCCCTGGGCTCCTGCACGCCGAATCCGGCCACACAGAACAACCGCTGCCACTCGTTCCTGGCCCTGGACTGCGATCCAGACGGAGTGCTGGAGCTGGATCCTGCCGAGGAGCTGCAGGTCTGGGCTTGCTCCTGGCCTGAATGGCAGGCCCGCATGCGGCGCGGCGAGATCCACCATGCCCTGGTGCTGGCCGCCTTCCAGTTCCTGAGCCTCTGGGAAGGGTGGCCCGCGCTGCGGGAGCGGCTGGAGGCGTCCGGCGGGACTGCCAGGCCAATCGGTTAATCCCGTCTCCGCCTTTTCCTTGGTTCAGCCAAGGCGCTAGTCTGAAAGGTGTATCCGGATGAGGTGCGGCCATGGCCAGTGAATGTTCCTTCGATGTGGTGTGCAAGGTGGACCTGGACGAGGTGAAGAACGCCGTCTCCCAGGCGATGAAGGAGATCGGGCAGCGGTACGACTTCAAGGGTTCGGTATCGAAGATCGAACTCAAGGACGACAAGGTCCTGGTGCTGAACAGCGATGACGAGGTGAAGCTCAAAGCTGTCATCGACGTGCTGCAGACCAAGCTGCACAAGCGCGGCGTGAGCATCCGCAGCATGACCTACGGCAAGATCGAACCCGCGGCCAAGGGCAGCGTCCGCCAGGAGGTCACCATCCAGCAGGGCATTCCCGTGGAGAAGGCCAAGGGGCTCATCAAGGCCGTCAAGGACGCCAAGATCAAGGTGCAGGCCAGCATCCAGGGCGACCAGCTCCGGGTGAGCGGCAAGAGCCGCGATGACCTGCAGGAGGTCATCGCCCTGTTCAAGAAGGACGACCAGGGGCTGGACCTCCAGTTCACCAACTACCGGGGGTGACCTTGAGCCGACTCGACCTCTCCCGCTACTTCCTCCCCATCGCCCCCAAGCTGGTGGGTGTGGAGGCGGAACTTCAGCGCATCCTCCAGAGCGATGTCGAGGTCGTCCAGAAGCTGGCGGACCATGTCCGTGGCGGCCAGGGCAAGCGCCTGCGGCCGGCGCTGGTGATGCTGTCCTCGCGGTTCTGCGGGGTGTCCAATGAGGAGGATGTGCGCTTCGGCGCCGTCTTCGAGCTGATCCACACCGCGACCCTGGTGCATGACGATGTCATCGACCACGCCCAGCTCCGCCGGGGCATGCCCACCCTCAACCGGCTCTGGGGCAACACCCTGACCGTGCTCTTCGGCGACCTGCTCTACCTGGTGGCCATGAACGAGGCCATCGCAGGGCGCAGCTGGCGGATGATGGAGATCTTCGCGGAAGTCACCACCCGCATGATCGAGGGCGAACTGATCCAGAACGATGTGCTCTTCAAGCTGGACACCAGCCGGAAGGACTACTTCGACATCCAGGAGCGCAAGACCGCCCTGCTGTTCAGCGGCTGCACGGAGACGGGTGCCGTCCTCACCGGCCGGAGCCAGGAGGAATGCGTCGCCATGCGTCAGTACGGCCTGGAAGTGGGCCGGGCCTTCCAGCTGGTGGACGACCTCCTGGACTACACCGCCACCAGCGAGCAGCTGGGCAAGCCGGCCTTCAGCGACCTGCGGGAGGGCAAGCTCACGCTGCCCATGCTCACCCTGCTTGAGAAGGCGCCGGACGACGTGCGGTCCCTGATCCGAACCATCTGGGACCGGGGCGAGGAAGTGCCCATTCCGGAGGACGAGGAAGCCCGACTTCGGGACCTCATCGTCCGCCACGATGCGCTCTCGGAAACCCGTGGGCTGGCCCTCAGGGCCTCGCAGAACGCCGTGGCCCAGCTGGCCGCCGTGACCGGCGATGCGGGCACCGGGAACCTGTTGCGGGACATCCCCGAGGCGCTGCTGTCGCGGAGCATGTGAGGGGCGGGATCAGCTCCCGAGTCTTGCCATCAGGGCCTGGAAGCGGGGGTGGGACCGGACGCCATCCAGATCGCCGTCGTGGAGGAACCAGTCCTTCTGGGTGAGCCCTCCTGCGGCGGCCTGCTCCAGGCAGTCCAGGCTCTCCTCGGGGGCGCCGGCCAGAGCGTGGATGCACCCCAGGTTGTAGAGCAGCATGGGATCGTCCGGATCCTGGGCCCGGGCCATCCGGGCCCAGGCCAGGCCCTTGTCGCGCTCCCCCAGCGCCACGAGGGCGTTGGCCCCCAGGTACCGGGCACGGACATCGTCGGGCGCGTGTTCCAGCCGCTCCTCCACCAGGCTGAGCCCGGCTCTCCGGGCCCGCCGGGCCTCATCCTCCAGGCCCAGGCTGTGGTAGATCTGGGCCACGAGGAGGATGGCCTGGAAGTCCTCCGGCCGGAGGGCCGCGGCCCATTCGAAGTATTCGATGGCCCGCTCCGGCTTGCCAGCCGCAAGGCAATGGCGGGCGTAGAAGTAGGCCGCTTCGAAGAGGTTGGGATCGAGCCGGAGGGCGGTCTCGAAGGCGGCTTCCGCCTCCTCGACCAGGCCGGCGGCCGAGAGGGCCGCGCCGCGCGAGGCATGGGCCTCGGCCAGTTCGGGATCCAGTTCCAGGGCCTTGCGGCTGCAGGATTCGGCCAGTTCCCGCTGGGGTTCGGTGCGGTCGATGTAGATGTAGGTGTAGGCCGCGCAATTGGCCAGACCCGCCCAGGCCGAGGGGAAGCTGGGGTCCAGATCCAGGGAGCGGCGGTACAGCTGGGCGGCGGAGCGCATGCCGTGGCGATTGAACCGGAAATAATGCTGCCGCCCCTTCAGATAGCATTCGTAGGCCTCCAGATCCACGGCGTACCTGGGCCGGATGGTTGCGGGCACGTGGAGCGCGGACGCCACGCATCGGATCATGTCGTCGAGCGTGGCAAAGAGGTCCTGGCGGTCGAAGGCATAGGCCTTGGACCAGGCCACCCGTCCCGATTTCACGTCCACCAGGTCCGCTTTCAGGGTCAGGAGGCGATCCTCCTTCCGGAGCGAGCCCGCCAGTACGGCCGTGGCATGCAGGTGGCGGCCCACCGCCGCCGGCGAGAGGGCCGAACCCCCGTAGCGGAAGGACGTGGTCCTGGACACGGCCTGGAGTCCCTCCAGGTGGTTGAGGGCCTGGAGCACCTCATCGGCGATGCCTTCGCCAAGGTGGGCATCGCCACCGTCCGGGCGGTGGTCCAGGAAGGGCAGGACGGCCACCACGGCCCATCCTTTCCGGGCCTTCGGATGGATCGGAGGCCGGTCCGCAGCGGCCGGTTTCGGTGTTCGAGGGGGTTTCCCCAGCTGCAGGGCCATGTTCCACCTCGCGGTCACCCGGAGACAGGACCACCGGGTGGATAGACACAGCCATCCCGACCCGGGCGTGGTATCCAGCATGGGGTGGAGGCCCCCCGGCGCAAGGGCCTTTCGAGGCCTATCCTTCGACTTCGCCCAGCCTCAGGTCGAAGGGGATGCCGGCCCGCTTGCAGGTCGCGATGAAGCTCTCCTTGTCGGGGCACTTGAGGTAGGCCTCCATGGGCTCGACCTTCTTGTCCTTGATGAACTCCACCAGGGCATCGTTCATCAGCTTCTGCCCGTAGCTCCGCCCGGTCTGCATGGCGCTGGTGATCTGGAAGTTCTTGCCTTCGCGGATGAGGTTGGCGATCGCGGGGCTGATGAAGAGAGTCTCCAGGGCGGCGATGCGGCCTCCGCCGATCTTCTTGAGCAGGGTCTGGCTCACCACACACTTGAGGGCGTCCGCCAGCATCACGCGGATCTGCTGCTGCCGGTCCGCGGGGAACTGGTCCACGATGCGGTCGATGGTGCCGATGGCGCTGCTGGTGTGCAGGGTGCCGAAGACCAGGTGACCCGTGATGGCCGTCTCCAGGGCGATGGCGATGGTCTCCAGGTCGCGCATCTCGCCGACCATCACGATGTCGGGGTCCTCGCGCAGGGCGGCCCGGAGGCCGCTCTTGAAGGTGTCCGTGTGGGCGCCGATCTCGCGCTGGTTCACGAGGCAGCCCTTGCGGGGATGCACGAACTCGATGGGATCCTCGATGGTGAGGATGTGGTCGTGCCGCTTCTGGTTGGCCAGGTCGATGATGGCCGCCAGAGTGGTGGACTTGCCGCTGCCCGTGGGGCCGGTCACCAGCACCAGGCCCTTGGCCAGGTCGCAGAGCCGTCGGACGGGGTCGGGCAGGCCCAGCTTGTCGGGATCGGGGATCTCGTTGGGGATGACGCGGCAGACCAGGCCGGGCCCCACGCGATCCATGAAGTAGTTCACGCGGAGCCGGCAGTTCCCGGCCTCGTAGGCGTAGGCGAAATCCGCATCGTGGCGTTCCTGGAAGTGATGCCAGGCGGCGGGGGTGGCCAGCGCCTCCATCATCTCCAGCAGGGTGGCCGGTTCCAGGCGCTCGAAGCCCTCCAACTCCTTCATGTCCCCGTGGACCCGGACCAGGGGGGGCTCCATGGAGGTGCAATGGAGATCGGAGCCCTGCATTGAGAGCAGCGCGGAGAACAGGCGCTCCGCCAAGGGGTGGCCCTGGGCCCGCTCGGGCCGTGGAGACACGGCCGGTGCAGCGGGCGCGGGGGAGGGTGGGGGATGGGCCGGGCGCCCCCCCGCGGGGCCCCGCCACTCCGCGATGAGGACCGGAACCCCTCCGTCCCGATCCAGCCGCATCCCGAAAATCTGGCCGCTCAGCTCATGCTCGAACTGGGCCTTTCCTTCCATCTGCCAGGAGGCTTTGAGATCTCCGGGGACCACTTCGCCCGCCAGCACCTCCACCATCAGCGCGGGAAGGGGGTTGGGCAGGAGGTCGACGACCTCACCGGTCTTGAGTTCAAGGCGGGGCTTCTGGTCGGCCACCAGCCGGAGGCAGCTGCCGCCGCGGGCGATGACATGGGACAGTAGCCGGTCGATCTGGGGCATGGAGCGCCTCCTGGGGCCATCAAAGGATGCCACGAGTCACAGCCTTCTGGGTTCGGCGCCGGCAGCCCGGGCGGTAGACTGGAAGGCGACCTTTTCGGGAGTGAGCATGAATATCCACGAATACCAAGCCAAAGAGCTGCTGCGGCAGTACAAGGTGGCCACGCCCGACGGGAAGGTCGCCCAGGATGCGGAAGAAGCCCGCATGATCACCAAGGAATTCGGCGGGGCCAGCGTCGTCAAGGCGCAGATCCACGCCGGCGGCCGCGGCAAAGGTGGTGGCGTGAAGTTCGCGACGGATCCCGACAAGGCCGCCGAGCTGTTTAAGGCGATGATCGGCATGCAGCTGGTCACCAAGCAGACCGGCGCCGAAGGCCGCAAGGTCCGCACCGTCTTCCTCTCCAAGCCCGTGGACATCGAGCGGGAGCTCTACCTGAGCTTCCTGGTGGACCGCGTCACCAGCCGGGTCACCATCCTCGCTTCCACCGAAGGCGGCGTGGAGATCGAGGAAGTGGCGGAGAAGACCCCCGAGAAGATCGTCAAGGTGGCCGTGGACCCCGCCCTGGGCCTGAACGGCTTCCAGGCGCGCCAGGTCGCCTTCGCCCTGGGACTCGAAGGCAACTCCTTCAAGCAGGGCGTGGTCTTCCTGCAGAACCTGTACAAGCTCTTCGTGGAGAAGGACTGCTCCATGGTGGAGATCAACCCGCTGGTCGTCACCAAGCAGGGCGACGTCACCGCCCTGGACGCCAAGATCGGGTTCGATGACAACGGCCTGGTCCGCCACCCGGATGTGCTGGCCTACCGCGACCTCAATGAGGAAGCGGAAGAGGAAGTGGAAGCCAGCAAGTACAACCTGAACTTCATCAAGCTCGACGGCAGCATCGGCTGCATGGTGAACGGCGCCGGCCTCGCCATGGCCACCATGGACATCATCAAGTACTGCGGCAGCTCCCCGGCCAACTTCCTGGATGTGGGCGGCAGCGCCACCGAGGATGCGGTGAAGAACGCCTTCCGCATCATCCTGCAGGACAAGGCGGTGAAGGCCGTGCTGGTGAACATCTTCGGCGGCATCATGCGCTGCGACATCGTGGCCTCCGGAATCGTGAACGCGGCCAAGGAGATCGGCATCAAGGTGCCCGTGGTCGTGCGCCTCGAAGGCACCAACGTCGAGGAAGGCAAGCAGATCCTCGCGGCCAGCGGCCTGAACCTCATCGTCGCCGCCGACTTGAAGGATGCCGCCGAGAAGGTGGTCGCCTCCGTCAAGTAAGTCCATCCACGGAACCGGGAATCACATTTTCGAGAGGTATGACATGGCAGTTCTCGTGGGCAACCACACCAAACTCATCGTCCAGGGCATCACGGGCCGCGAAGGCCTCTTCCACGCCAAGGGCTGTCGCGACTACGGCACCAACGTGGTCGGCGGCGTGACCCCCGGCAAGGGCGGCACGGAAATCGAAGGCTTCCCTGTCTTCAACACCGTCCAGGAGGCCGTGGCCAAGACCGGCGCCAACGCCACCATGATCTTCGTCCCCCCCGTGGCCGCCGCGGACGCCATCCTCGAGGCCCTCGATGCGGGCATCGAGCTGGTCGTCTGCATCACCGAGGGCATTCCCGTCCTCGACATGGTCAAGGTCAAGCGGGTGCTCCCCAACTACCCCAAGAGCCGGCTCATCGGCCCCAACTGCCCCGGCATCATCAGCCCCGGCCTGGCCAAGATCGGCATCATGCCCGGCCGCATCCACAAGCAGGGCCATGTGGGCGTGGTCAGCCGCTCCGGCACCCTCACCTATGAGGCCGTGGGCCAGCTCACCGCCCTGGGCATCGGCCAGAGCACCTGCATCGGCATCGGTGGCGATCCCGTCAGCGGCACCAGCCACATCGATGCGCTGGAGATGTTCAACAATGACCCCGACACCCACGCCGTCATCATGATCGGCGAGATCGGCGGCAGCGCCGAGGAAGACGCCGCAGCCTGGGTCAAGGCGAACATGAAGAAGCCCGTGGTGGCCTTCATCGCCGGCCAGACGGCCCCTCCGGGCCGCCGCATGGGCCACGCCGGCGCCATCATCTCCGGGGGCAAGGGCACCGCCGCCGAGAAGATGAAGGCCCTCACCGCTGCCGGCATCACCGTCGTCCAGAGCCCCGCCGACATGGGCAAGGCCCTCGCGGAGCGGCTGAAGTAGTCCTTCGCTCCAGACCGGAACCAGGCGGCCCCTCCGGGGGTCGTCTGGTTTTTGCGCCTTCACGGAGGAAGATGGAGGCTCCATGATGGGTGTCATGACGCTCAATTCTGGTTCCCGATCCGATTCCCGCCGGGGCGCATTCCTGCGCAACCTCCGCCGGTTCCATGCCTGGGTGGGGCTCAGCGGAGCCGCCTTCGGCCTGCTGTTCGGCCTGACCGGGTTCCTCCAGAACCACCGCGCCGTCCTGAAGATCGAGGCCGGGCAGGTGGAGGTCCACAAGGTGCAGCTGGAGCTGGACCAGCCGCCGGCGACCATCGAAGCGCTGGCCGGCACCCTGGCCACCCGGTTCGGGGTTCCCATGAGCCGGGTCCGCTCACGGGTGCTGCCTCCCAAACCCGCCCGGTTCGGTGGCCAGGAGGTGAAGGCCTCCGCCCAGTGGCTGATCCAGGTGGGGGGTCATGCCCACTTCTCCCGGGCCACCTACCAACCGGGCAATCGGACGGTGGAGGTGGAACGGAACGATGCGAACCTCGTCGAGACCCTGCAGCGGCTGCACAAGGCCGAAGCCGGCCAGACTGGCTGGATCCTGCTCACGGACTGCTTCGCCGGGGCCCTGGTCTTTCTCGCCTTGAGCGGCACCCTGCTCTGGACCCGGCTGGCGGGTCCGCGTCTCCTGTCCGCAGGCCTGGCCCTGGGTGGGCTGGCCGGGGCCATCCTCGTCGCCTCCAGGGCGTGGTAGCGCCGCTATGCTGGGAGCGGAGGACGCATGCTGATTTCGAGAGAGATGGTCCTGGACCAGGACATCGGCCTCAATGCCACGCTGTTCGGCGGCGACATGATGTCCCGCATGGACAAGGTGGCCGGGATCACGGCCTCGCTCATGTCGCGGAACCGCCGGTTCCTCACGCTCAAGGTCTCCGAGCTGGTCTTCCACAGTCCTGTGCGGGCCGGGGAGATCATCGAGTTCTACGTGGCCGTCGCCCGGCAGGGGCGCACCAGCATGACCCTCCAGATCGAGGTGCAGGTCTACCAGCCCGTGTCCGATGCCCGGCGGCCTGTCACCAGCGGCGAGTTCGTCATGGTGGCGGTGGATGAGGAACAGCGGCCCGAGCCCATCCTCTGGAAGCCTGAAGCCGTACTGGCCGCAGCGGACGCCCACCGGGCCAGAAGCGGCCGGGCCTGAAGGGCGTATCCTGAAGCCATGACGGATCTGATCAAGGCCCACCTGGATCACCGCCGTGTCTGGCGGGAGTTCGACTATTGCTACCCCGTGATCTCGCGCCGGAGCCGGGGAGTGAGCCTGGGCGTGAACCTGAACCCCGACAAGGTCTGCAACTTCGATTGCGTCTACTGCGAGGTGGACCGTCTGACGCCACCAAGGCGGAAGGACCTGGACCTGGAGTTGCTCGACAAGGAGCTGGGTCTGCTGCTGGACCTCGCCACGAGCGGCGAGATCTATGACATCCCGCCCTTCGACTCTGCGCGGCCCGAGCAACGGCGACTCAACGACATCGCCTTCAGCGGCGACGGCGAGCCCACCACGGCCCGGGAGTTTGCGGAAGTGGTCGCCCGGGTCGCCCGCCTCAAGGCCCAGCGGGGCCTGGACCTGGTGAAGCTCGTGCTCATCACCGACTCCAGCCGCCTGCAGGCCCCGGAGGTGGTGAAGGGCCTGGAGACCCTGATGGCCAACCAGGGCGAGATCTGGGCCAAGCTCGATGCTGGTACTGAGCCCTTCTACCGCGAGATCTGCCGCAGCCAGGTGCCTTTCCAGCGGATTCTCGACAACCTGCTGGCCACCGCCCGGCGTTGGCCCATCCTCATCCAGACCCTCTTCCTCAGCTGGAAGGGGCAGGGGCCTTCCGCGGACGAGGTGGCGGCCTATTGCGGCCGGCTCGAGACCATCCTGGCCGAGGGTGGGCGCATCCAGGCCCTCCAACTCTACACCGTGGCCCGGCCCACGCCGGAGCCGGAGGCCCGGCCCCTGTCGCGGGCGGAGATGGATTCTCTGGCGGCGCAGGTGGCGGCGCGGCTGCCCGGTCTGCCGATAGAGGTCTACTACGGGCCCGAGGTCTGGGGCTGATGCGCCTGCGGATGGGGGCCGCCGCCACCGTGGCGGCCGGGCTGGGTGTCATCCTGGGACTCTCCTCGGCCTGCCGGCCCCGCCGCTTGCCACCCCCGCCACCGCCTCCGCGCCTCCGCCTGGTGGCGGTGGGCGACATCCTCATGCACCAGGATGTGAAGGCCTCAGCGGAGCATGCGGCCCAGGGTTTCCCGAGCCTGTGGGCCGACCTGGTGCCCCTGTTCCAGGGGGCGGACCTGGCCTTCGGGAATCTGGAGACGCCCGTGGCGCCCAGCTCGGGCCGGCCCGGCGTGCCGTTCCAATTCAACGCGCCGGCCGCTCTGCCGGCGGCTTTGCGCGCCAGCGGGTTCACCGTGCTCGCCACGGCCAACAACCACGCCTTCGACCAGGGGCCGCGCGGCGTGCGGGAGACCCTGGACCGGCTGCGGGCCGAGCAGCTGGTGGCGGTGGGCAGCGGGGAGGACCGGTCCCGGGCGGAGACCCTGCAGATCGTCGAACGGCAGGGGGTGAAGGTGGCCTTCCTGGGCTTCACGGACATCTTCAACATCGACCTCAACCGCAAGGCCACGGACCCCTGGGTGCGGCGGCTGGATCTCGAACCGGCCCTCGCGGCCGTGCGCGAGGCGCGCGCCTGCGCCGACCTGGTGGTGGTGAGTGTCCATTGGGGGAACGAGTACCAGCATCAACCCACGAAGCGTCAGCGGGACCTCGCCAGACAGCTGGTGGAGGCGGGCTGCGATCTGCTGCTGGGGCACCATCCCCATGTCCTCCAGCCGGCCGAAGTCCTGGAGGTGGGCGGCCGGAAAGCCCTGGTGGCCTACTCCCTGGGCAACTTCATCAGCAACCAGGACCGCATGTACCGGGCGGACCTGTTCCCGGTGGCGGGCGGCGACAGCCGCGATGGCGCGGCGCTCCAGGCCGTGTTCGAACAGCGGCCGGGACCGGATGGACGGAGGCAGGTGGTCCTGGCGGAGGCCTCCTTCGAACCTCTGTGGACGGAGAACAACTGGGGAGTGCCCGCCGCCAAGCGAGAGATCCGGGTCATTCGCGTGGCCGCCGCCGAGGTCCGGGTGCGGGCGGAGGTGGAGGCCCTGTCGGCTTTGTCGGTGGACCCGGAGACGCCGGCCCGCCGGGCGGCGCTTCTTGAGAAACAGGAATACCTGAGGACGCTCATCCTCCGGCGGAGGCGCATCGCGGCGACCCTGGGCGAGGCGTTCGTGGCCCGCTAGCTGAGGCCCAATTCCGCGCGGTGCTCGTGCAGGACGGCGATGATGCGGGCGAGGTGCTCGTCCTCGGTGCCACCGACGGCCGCCATGAGCATGCGCAGGCCCTCGGCCACTTCGAAGCGGTCCACGCCCGCGGCGAAGGCCTTGTCCTTGAGCTTCTTCTTCACGCTCTTGGGCTCCAGGCCCTCGGTGCGGGTGGGCCGCACCAGGGCGCAGGCCATGACGAAGCCCGTGATCTCGTCCGAGGCCAGCAGGGCCTTGTCCAGCAGGTGGTCGTAGGGCACGCCCCAGCGGGTGTAGTGGGCGCTGATGGCGTGGGCCAGGTCCTCCTCGCCCCGTTCGCGCAGCCAGGCGACGATGCGCTTCGGGTGCTCCTCGGGCCAGCTGTCGTAGTCCGCATCGTGCAGCAGGCCCGCCAGGCCGAAGCGCTCGACATCCTCATCCAGCCTGGTTGCCAGGTCACGCAGCACCAGTTCGACGGCCCGGGCGTGGGTCCGTAGCTTCTCGGAGGGGGTCCACTGGCAGAGCAGGGTCCAGGCTTCGTCACGGGTGAGCATGGCGCGTCCTCAGGGGATGATGATGGTGGACCGTGGCGGCCCGGGCTCGGGATCGCCGGGGTAGCGGACGGCCTCCAGGAACAGGCCCGAAGAGGGGGCAGCCTTGGCGGCCCAGTACAGGTTGGCGGCTTCGGTGGGGGAGTGCAGGTCCTCCAGCACGCGGAGGGGCTCCTCCTCGCCCAGGGCACAGGCCACGGAGGCCCCTACCATGCGGCGGACCAGGCGCCGGAAGAAGTGGGTGGCGCGGACCCGCAAGAGCACCAAAGCGCCCGCTTCGGCCACCTCGCAGTGGATGATCCGGCTCCGCCCGTCCTCCTCGGCATCCAGATCCGCGAAGGAACCCAGGTCCTGGTCCCCCTCGAAGGAGGTCCAGGCCTTCTGCAGACGGCTCAGGTCCAGGTTGCGCTTCACCCACCAGATCCAGGGCTTGCCGAAGGCGCTCCGCCGCCGGCTGATCTGATAGAGGTAGGTGCGATCCACCGCGTCGTGGCGGGAGTGGAAGCGGGGGGCGCAGGTCCGCACGTCGCGGATGGAGATGTCCTGGGGCAGGGTGGCGTCGAAGATCCGGCGCAGCTCGCCGGGCCGGGGTGCGCCCTTGGCTTCCAGGTGCAGGTGCGCGACCTGGCCCAGGGCATGCACCCCGGCATCGGTGCGGCCGGCGCCCCCCAGGTAGACGAGCCGCAGGCCGGCCTCATGAATCGCATGCTCCAGGCTGCCGGCGACGGTGCGGATGCCTTCGCGGGACTGCCTGGGGCCCTGTTTCTGCCAGCCATGGAAGCGGCTGCCGTCGTACTCCACCAGCAGGCGGAACGCAGCGTAGGGCACAGGTTTCGCAGCCACCCTCAAACCTCGGTCACGGACTTCACCGCATCGATGAGCGCGGACGGGTCATGGATGGGCTTGGAGATGTAGCCTTCGGCGCCGGTCAGTTCCAGGTATTTCTCCCGGTCTCCGAACATGGCATGGGCGGTGGCGAGCAGCACGGGGATGCGGCGGGTGGCCTCCTCCTGCTTGAGCAGCTTGGTGATGAAGATGCCATCCACCTTCTGGCCCTGGTAGCTCGATCGGGACAGGCTCACATCCATGATGATGGCCTTCAGATCGCCCTCGCGCGCGAGCTTGAGGATCTCGTCCACTTCTTCGGAAACCACGACTGCATAGCCGCCCTTCTTGGTCAGCACGGTCTGGATGAACTTGACGTTGATGGGATCGTCCTCCACCAGGAGGATTCGATTGGACATGGCTGCCTCTTTGTTTCCAGCCTATCGGCAATCAGCGGTAGGTGCCGTATTTTTGCTGTCGTTCCAGGCTGTCCAGGAGTTCGTCCGGTACCTTGAGGCCGCCTCGTCCGACGCCCAGCCGCAGGCCGGGTTTGTTGGCGCCGTGATAGTCGCTGCCGCCGGTGACCACCATCCCGAGGCGAGCCCCCAGGGCCAGGAAGTGCTTCTGCTCGGCAGCCCGGTACTCGCCGTAATAGCCCTCCAGGCCTTCCATGCCCTCGCGCTGGAGATCCTTCATGGCTTCATCCCAGCGGAACGAGCCCCCCGCAAAGCGGCCCGGATGGGCCACCACGGGCACGCCACCGGCCTCGCGGATCCAGCGGGCGGCCTCGGCGGGACTCAGTTCCTCCCGCGGCACGAAGCCCGGGCAGTCATCCCCGATGAGCCGCTCGAAGGCCTCCGGTGCCCGCCGCACGAACCCGCGCGCCGCCAGGGCTTTGGCGAAGTGCACTCGGGAGATCAGCGGCGTTTCCGCCTGGGCCCGGACTTCCTCGTAGGTGACCGGGCAGCCCAGCTCCGCCAAGCGGGTGATCATGCGGAGGTTCCGGTCCTCCCGGCGCAGCCTCAGTTCATCCAGGCGGGTCTGGAAGGTCGCATCGCCTGGATCGACCAGCAGGCCAAGCACGTGCAGGGACCGGCCCAGGAAGCGGCAGCTCAGCTCCGTGCCCACCAGCAGACGCACCTTCACCTGCGGCTGCATGGCCAGGAACTCCGGGATGCCGCCCAGGGTGTCGTGGTCCGTCAGGCAGAGGGCCGTGAGCCGGGCCTCTTCGCCGAGCAGGGCCAGACGCTCAGGCGTATCGGTGCCGTCCGAGTGGAGGGTGTGGCAGTGGAGATCGATCACGGGGCACCGGAAGAGTCACATCCTGGGCGCCTCCGGCCGGAACCGGGGCAGGGGTCCAGGGCGGGCCGGGGCCCCTGCTCGGAGGTCGCGCTACTGGACGAAGTTCGCGGCGCTCTGGGCGTCGTCGGCGGGCTCATCCATGGCCAGACGGCGGAACAGCTTCACGTCGGCCAGAGAGAGGATGCTCATGTAGGAGAAGCCGCTGAAGAAGAGCCAGAGGAAGGGGACCGAGGCCCACTTGCGGATCCAGATGGCCACGAGCACGGCGCCGAAGTAGTAGATGGCGAAGCCCAGCTCCAGGAAGGTCATGAGGCTCTTGGGCACCTTGTAGGCCCGCTTGGTGACGGTCTTGCCATTGGCATCCACGCCGTACTTGGGGGTGCGCTTGAACTCCTTGTCGTCGGTGAAGAAGCCTTCCAGCACGGCCTTGGCCTGGTTCAGGGCGAGGCCGATGCCCAGGCCCATGAGGCCGGGGATGTACTTGAGGCGCTTGGTCCAGCCCGTGTTGTCCGTCAGTTCCTTCTGGGAGAGCCCGAAGTAGAGGCCCACGCTCACCGCGTTCAGCAGGAAGAAGGGGCCGTCCGTGAGGAGCAGGACATGCACGGGTGTGCCGGCCCGGAAGATCATGGCGGGCACCATGATGACGGAGAGCACCACCATCAACATGTAGTTGCAGTTGGCCGTCAGGTGGAACCAGCACTCGAGCTTGGTGTGCAGGCTCTCGTTGGACTTCCAGATGGTCTTCATGAGCTTGCGGATGACCTGCGCGTTGCCCTTGGCCCAGCGGTGCTGCTGGCTCTTGAAGGCGTTGACCTCCACGGGCAGCTCGGCGGGGACGACCAGGTCCTTGAGGTACACGCCCTTCCAGCCCTTCAGCTGGGCGCGGTAGGACAAGTCGGCATCTTCGGTGATGGTGTCGTGCTCCCAGCCACCCGCGTCGGCGATGGCGGAGACGCGCCACATGCCGGCGGTGCCGCTGAAGTTGAAGAAGGCGTGGGACCGGTGGCGGGCGGTGTGCTCGAAGACGAAGTGGCCGTCGAGCAGGATGGCCTGCACCTGGGTGAGCAGCGAGAACTCGCGGTTCAGGTGGGCCCAGCAACCTTGGACGAAGGCCACCTTCTCGTCGGCGAAATGGGGCACGGCCTTGCGGAGGAAGTCCTCGGTGGGCAGGAAGTCCGCGTCGAACATGGCCACCAGCTCGCCCTTGGCGACCTTGAGGCCCTCGGCCAGCGCGCCGGCCTTGAAGCCCGTGCGGTCCGTCCGATGCAGGTAGTGGATGTCGAAGCCCAGGGCCTGGTAGCGGTCCACCACGGCACTGGCCACCTTGACGGTCTCGTCCGTGGAGTCGTCCAGCACCTGGATCTCGAGCTTCTCCTTGGGCCAGTCCATCTTCACGACGTGGTCCATCAGGCGCTCGATGACGTTCATCTCGTTGAACACCGCCAGCTGCACCGTGACCACCGGCAGGTAGTTCTCGTCGCCCTTGGGCTGGGGAACCTCATTCTTGTGGCGGTAGTAGAGCAGCAGCATCCAGAGGCGGTGGGCCCCGTAGACGCTCAGGATGGTGAGCAGCGTGAAGTAGGTGCCGAGCACGATGGTCTTGACGACTTCCATCACGGAATAAACCTCCCACGGCCCGGGTCAGCGGGCCTGTGGTTTATTGTGCCACGGGAACCCGTAAAAACCACGAAAAACATGACAATCTACCACCTCATCTCCGATGTGTCCGGTAGGATGCTGGGATGGCGGATCTCGACAACTCGAACCTCCCCAGGACCATCGGTCGCTACCAGGTCCTTCGCCTCCTGGGGTCGGGGGCCATGGGCAGCGTCGTGCTGGCCGAGGACCCCCGGATCAAGCGCAAGGTGGCCATCAAGCTCATGAAGCTGGATGCCGCCAACACCGAGGCGGATCGGCATGAGCACCTGCTGCGGTTCCAGCGGGAGGCTGAGATCTCCGGGCTGCTGAACCACCCGGGCATCGTGGCCATCTACGACGTGGGCGAGGAGGAGGGCTACGGACCCTTCCTGGCCATGGAGTTCGTGCCCGGGAAACCCCTCGACGGCCTGGTGAAGGAGGCCGGGACCCTCTCCAACAAAGAGAAGCTGCGGATCGCCGCGGGCCTTGCCGATGCGCTGGACCACGCCCACGCCAAGGGCATCGTGCACCGCGATGTGAAGCCAGGGAATGTCATGGTGGGCGAGGACGGCCGGCCCAAGCTCATGGACTTCGGCATCGCCAAGCGGGAGGACGCCAGCCTCACCCAGACCGGCACCTTCCTGGGCACGCCCAGCTACGCCAGCCCCGAGCAGATCCGTGAAGGCACCGTGGACAGCCGCTCGGACATCTTCAGCTTCGGCGTCCTGATCTTCGAGTTGATGAGCGGCCAGTCGCCGTTCCCCGGCTCGTCCATCAACACCATCCTCTACCGCATCGTCAACGAACCGCCCGCCGAGGTGGAACCGCCGGCGGTCGGGATCCTTCCGGACGGCTGGCATCGGGTCTTCGACAAGGTGCTGGCCAAGCGCCCCGAGGACCGCCACACCACCGCCACGGCCTTCGTGCGCGAGCTGCTGGATGCCGTGGTGGACCTCGGCAAGGAGGACCGCCGGGAGCTGCTCGCCCTCCTGAAGGCCAACGGTGACTCGCCCATCCCCGAGATCCGCTCGACCTCCTTTGACGAGACCATGGTGGTGGCCCGTCCGGAACCCCGGAGTTCCGGTCGGATCTGGCTCGCTGTCGCCGCCGTGGCCGCCCTGGCGGTGGGCGGCTGGTTCCTGTTCCGGGGTCCCAAGGCGGTCCGCCTCCCCATCGATACCCAGCCCACCGGCGCCAAGGTCTTCGTGAATGATCTGGCCGTCGGCACCACTCCCATGAACCAGCCCCTGCAGGCCGGCGACACCCTGCGCCTGGAGTTGAAGGGCTTTCAGCCCCTGACCCACGCCTTCAAGCCCGGTGAGGCGCTGCCGGTCTTTCCGCTGGAACCGGTCTTCAGCGAGGAGACCATCGACTCCACGCCTGCCGGAGCCAGCGTGGTGCTGGATGAGAAGCCCCTGGAGGGCGTGACGCCCCTCAAGGTGCGGTGGAATCAGGGCCAGCCCCATCGCCTGACCCTCATCAAAGAGAAGCTGGGCTACGCCTCCGACTTCGCCCCCGGGGAGATTCCGGCCGGGCGGGTCTTCGAGCTTAAGGAGGGCACTACGGCGGAGGCGCGCCAGGAACCGCCCCTGGATCCCACCGCCCCGGGCGCCCTCAAGCTGGCCGGCGCCTTCGGGGTGCGGGTGAGGGTGGACGGCAAGGACCTGGGCGACCTGGCCCCGGGTGGCCAGCTGTCGCTACCCCCCGGCCCCCACAAGGTCGAACTGGCCAGCTCGAAGCACTACTTCAGAGAGACCCGGACACTCAGCGTGACCGCCGGCCAGACCGCCCCTCTGAACCTGCCCGCCCTCGCCACCCTCACCGTCGAGACCTTCCCCGGCACCGGCAAAGTCCTCGTCGACGGCCAGGACACTGGCCTCGAAAGCGACGGCAGCAGCCTCAAACTCGCCGAAGGCCGCCACACCATCACCGTCCGCGGCCCCAGAGGCAGCAAGAACGAAACCGTGGATCTGAGAGGGGACAAGGGGCTTCGGTTCCCCCTGTGATACCCCGGGGCAGGGCCATCCTCTCGACCCTCTAAAGATGGCGGGGGAACCCTGCTCCCCTTCGAGGACTAATGGTCCCTGTCAACCCCTGAGTAGGCCCTTGAGGATGATCCAGGTGGTCCCGGAAATCAGGAGAATCCCAGAAGTCCCCCCGAAGGCCAGGACGAACCAAAAGAATCGGTCAGTCCGGATGGCCCGCTGGTGGGCTTTGTCTGCCTCTTCTATCTGGTATCTGGCGTAGGCGGCTAAAACTCCCCCCGGGTTCTCTGCCAATGACAGGGCGAAGGCGGCCCGGAGAGTGGACTGACGCTGTCTCATCGCCACTATCTCATGGGTAATGAACCCGGAGATTGAGATGAGCATCAAGATGACAGAGACGGTTAGGAGCTTAGGGGGCATGTAAGACCGGCAGACGCTTACACCCGCAAAATACCCGGCATAAGCGAGGCTAACGACGACCTGATTGAATGCAGATATTTTGTCGTAAAGTGCTATCTGAATTTTCATCCACTCATCGAGGAATGTTTTGTTTATCTTCTCCACATCTTTGGCGTCGTGAAGGGCGAGATGAGAAGTAATCAGGCGGTGGAGGGCTTCAATCCTCCCGTCTTGTTCCGAGATGTATTGAATTGGGCCCCCGCCGAAGTTCATGAACCACCCCCGGGACGATTGTGGGCAGGTCTGACCGTGTTATGTCCAGCCAGAGGCTCACAAAGGAGGTGGGCTCAGGCAGGCCCCGCTGAGGCCTTGCTCGCTGCGGGCTACCTGGCCGCCACTGCTTCTCGGCAGTCCGAGTCTTTGGCTTGGGTGGGCGTACGAAAACACCGGAGCCGCTCGGCTCCGGTGTTCTGTGTGGTGGCTGGAGGCAGACTCGAACTGCCGACCTAGGGATTATGAGACCCTGATTTAAACTTTCGTGCGTGTTCGTGCGCGTTCTAAGTGTTGAGAGCAGACAAAAAAGAACACGCGCGAACTTGCATGATCTTCGATCGGATGTATACCTTCTGTGCAGATCGGAGATGCACGATGCCAAGGTACGCAAAAGTCGAATTAACTGATACTCGATGCCTTCGAGCCAAAGCGAAGCAGAACAAAAAGACCGGCGTCCTTCAGCAGACCTACGAATGGGACAGCCTGATCCATGGCTTTGCCTTGCGCATCACCATCCACCGGAACCCGAAGACCGGCGAGGTGAAGCAGGGGAACAAGATCTTCTGCATGAAGTACCTCGCGCCGGCCGCCGAGGGGAAGAAGCGGAAGCAGTCTTGGCTTCGGTTGGGCGCCTACTCGGGTCCGGAGTCCCTGAAGCATGCGCGCGAGAAGGCAGAGGCTGCGCGGAAGAAGCTCGAAGACTTCCTGGACCCGAAGGTCGAAGCGAAGAAGCACCTGCTCATTCCCACGCTGGCGGAGTACACGATCACCTTCCTCGAAGCCCAGAAGGTGCGCCTTCGCACCGGCTCCTACAAGCCGGCGAAGGCGATGCTGGAAGGCTTGGTGGTCCCCGTGCTGGGCGACCTCCGACTCCCTGACGTCCAGACCTCCCACGTCAGCCAGCTCTTCCGTGATGTGTCCCGCGGCTGGCGGCCCGGCATGAAGCCCAGCGAGAAGCCTGCCAAGGCCACCCCCATCCGGGCCAACCGCATGCTGGCCAACCTCCGGAAGCTCTTCTCCCAGGCCGAGAAGGACGGGCTGCGCCCCCAGGGCACCAATCCCTGCGTCCTGGTCGAGAAGAACCCGGAGAGCAAGGGCCAGGAGCGGTTCCTCTCCATGGTGGAGATTGCCTGGATCGGGAAGATGCTGAAGGAATCCCTGCTGTGGGGTGACAGGGATGCCTGCCCCTACGCCTGGAACGCGAAGGGGAAGGGCCTGGAGGTTCCCAGCGTCTACGCCCTGGCCGCCATCCGCCTGCTCATGTTCACCGGGGCCCGGCTGAACGAGGTCCTTCAGATGCAGTGGTCGCAGGTGGACAAGGCCCGTGGCGTGATCCGGATCGAGCGGCACAAGACCAGCGGGAAGAGCGGCCCCAAGGAGCTGCCCCTCAACTCAGCCACCTTGGCCATCCTGGAGGCCCTGGACAAGCTTCCCACGCGCAAGCTAGGCGGCCCCTGGGTCATCCAGGGGCACAAGCACGGTGAGCACCTGGTCAACCTGCAGAAGACCTGGGACCGCATCCGCCGCGCGGTGGGCCTGGCCTCCAGGGGCGGCGTGAACATCAAAGACGTCCGACTACATGACCTCCGCCACACCTTCGCCAGCATCGGCGTCGGCGCCGGCATCAGCCTCCACCAAGTGGGAGACCTCCTGGGGCATGCCCAGGCCTCCACCACGCACCGCTACGCCCACCTGGACGTGGACCCCCGCCTCCAGGCATCCGAAACCATCAGCACACTGACGGCCGAGGCACTGGGCTGACCGAGAGAAAAGGTGAAGACATGACCCCCCGCAAACCCTCCCAGGTTCCGATTGCCCCTGTTCCGCCCCCATCACAGCCCAACCTGCCCCTGCTAGTCCTCACCCTTGAGGAAGCGGCCGAGGTTCTTCACTGTGGGCGCTCCACGATGTTCGAGATGGTGAACGCCGGGAAGATCCGCACTGTCCAGGTGGGCCGTAAGCGGCTGGTGCCAGTCAAAGAGATCGAGCGATTCCTGGAAGAGAACACGATCTAAGGCATTCCCAATTAACGTGATTCACCCGCAGGGCCGTGCCCTGCCTTGACCAGGAGCCAATATGGCCCGGAAGAGCAAGACAGAAATTCTTACAGCTCCCATCCCCGCGGACGAGGTGGTTACCGTGCCTCGTGCCGCGCTCCAGGCTCTGGCAGAGTGGGCCTACCCGGTGTTCAGTTTCGACCGCATCTGGTCAAAGCTCCCACCCCAGAATCCACGCAGGGCCTATTGGAACATCGACGATGATCTCCACACGGAACTCCAGCGAGAGCGGATGACCTTCCTGAAGGGGATTTTCTGGAAGGCCGAACAGGAGGCCGCCCGGCGGGAAAGGTCCTTGGACCCGACTTTGGGCCTTGGCCACAAGCCTTCCCTGGAGGCCTTCATGGCGTGTGTGGCAGAGATGGACGATCCGCATTGGGATGAGCCCCTGACGCCCAAGGAAGTGGCCACTCGGAAGAAGCTGATCAAAGCGAAGAAGGCGAAACAGGCCGGGCTTGAGAATGCACTTGAACACCCATCACCTGAGTCGACCATCAGATTCATCACCATGGCGGGAGACATTTCTATCGCTGCGATCAAGAAGAGCCTGGCCAGCGAAGACCCAGAGATTCAGGCCAAGGCCCAGGAAGAGATTCCGCGCCTGGTGGCGGAGCTGGGCAAACTGGCAACTGCATCCTAGGATTCGAACAGGCGCGGCTAGGGTAGCTCCCGAATCGCCGGTTCCCGTACCGGCTGCCGCGCCCCTTTTACGGGGCATCGACGGGGGTGCATGTGAGTATCGAAGGCCAGACTGAGGCCCAACGGAAGCGGATGAGTCGTGTGCTTCGATTATTCGAAGGACGGACTTTCGTTCAACCTGAGGGGTCCGCTCCGCGATTCGTTTCTCAGCCATCGGTGCACCAGATGGTGCTGGAACTCGTGCGGATCTATCGAGTTCGTATGGTAGATAAACCCGAAATAAAACAGAAGATAGACGAGATCACCCGCGATGTTGCATCTCTACTGGTCAAGTTCCGCCAACTTCGAGAAGCCGGCTATGTTGAGCCTCCTGGTAGTACAGGGATCTTTGAGGGAGTCCTTGAGGCCCAACACATACTGTTCAGGGCCTACCTTCACGGCGACCGGGAAACCAAACCCCTACGACCGGGCCGGAAACGAGACACTCTCAAGCCAATTCTCGCGTTGCATTGTCGCTTCATGCTGGAGTGCTTTGGGATTCAGGCCACCTCGGGACCCAGCGGGAATGTTGCCACTCTGGCGGGTGACATTCACTTCCTCGCCACAGGCCAAGATACGTCTATGGAGCGGGCTGCTGCGCTGGTTATGAACTACGCCAAACTGAACCACCACCTGGATGCGTGGCAGTTGACGGAATAGGAAAACTAAGGATTTATCGTCAACCATTCGGCTCCGACCTTAAGGAATCGCGCAACACCGTGCGCTTTCTTAGGGAGCCCTACATGGTGAAAGTCGAACCCCGTCCCGAACCCGAACCAGAGGCCTATTCAGTCGAGGCCTTCTGTAAGCGCTTCAGCATCGGGAAAACGCAGGTCTACGAGGACATCAAGAGCGGGAAGCTGAAGAGCATCAAGATGGGCCGGCGTCGGCTCATCCCTGCGGACTGGGCCTCCGAGTGGTGGCAGAACCTTCGGAAAGCCGGCTGACCCATGCGTCTACCCTGGCGAACCAAAAAGCGGCCGAAGGCCCAACCATCCGCAACCGGGACCATGATCCCCACGCCGGCCGCGCTTCTCCGGGTGCTGACCTGGATGGCATTTCCTGAAGTCTTCGAGGCCCAGGTGCCGGATCCTGCGGCCCGGGAGTTCATGCGGAAGCTGGCCGAGAAGTCCAGGCACGCGACCAGCACGACCGAGGCGCTGACGGTCCTGGCGAACGAACTGAAGGAACGGCTCAGTCCGGAAGTCCTTCGCAAGGTCGCGGGGGGGCTGGGAGACCAATGATCTGTCCCGTCTGTGAGAAAGAGGATGCTGTCCGCTGCAAGGACGACCCTGCGTACTACCGCGACGGGCGCCTCGTGGCCAAATGCTTCCACGCGAACAGTCACCCCAATGGCGCACCGGTCAACTTCTTCGTGGATACCGGCGAGGTTGCCGGCAAGGTGGAACTCACTCCCGCTCAGTCCCTCTACCAAACGGCCCAGGTTGGGAATGCGCGAGGATACAGCGGCCACTTCCTGGCAGAAATCGGTATCTACAAAATCACCGCTAAGAATGTAGCCAGTTCAAGTTCACCTATCCCAACCGAAAAGTGGATGAATGGATGGGCGGCCCAACAGGTCCCTGTCACAGTGGCCCCTCTCTATAAGGGCGCCGATCTGGTGGGCCTCGAGGTGCGGGCGATGGCCGAGAAGGCAACCCTGCGCCCCGGAGAGTCCGCGCCGAAGTCGGAGGCCACACGGAAGACCGTCGGCGAGGCGGGAATCTACGTGACGAACCCCAAGGCCCAGCCGACGGCGGTCATCGTCCTTACCGGCCTCTGGGATGCCGTTGCAGCTGCCTATGACGCGCTCGGGGCAGGCGACCCCGCTCGCTATGTCTTCGCATCCTGTCCCGACTGCATGGACCCCAACATCCTGCGAGACACCCTGGAGACCCTTTACCCTGGCGTACCACGGCTGATCATCACGGACCAGGATCCCAGCGGACAGAAGGCCCGGAAGAAGTTCGCCAAGGTCGGCACTCTCGCAATCCTGCCCGGGACCGGCCTAGCCAAGGACTACCGAGAGGCCGACCCCAAGAAGCGCTGGGCGGCCCTGCTGGATGGGATCGAGCGTGCGCTGGAGAACGGGAACCCGGCCCCTCGGCAAGAGACGGGTGTCTGGAAGATCGCTCGCCGGGTCCTGGAGGGGACCATGGCCGCCAAAGCAGCGGGCAAGAGGGACCTGGAGGCCTGGCGGCAAGGTCAACGGTGTGGCGGCATGTGCCGGGCCACTACGGGCGGCCGCAATTACTTCAGCACCCGGGCCAACCTGTACGGGCAGATGGTGACAGCCGAGGGGCAGCACGCCTTCGGTCCCATCCTAGAGCACACCCTGTTCCACCAGCTGGAGCAGAAGTACCCCGACCTCGCTGACGTGATCCGCGGCGGGCCCACAGAACACCCCCTCAGCCCTCAATGGCATCCTCCCACCTTCCTCGAGGATGGGCGGCATTGGTCAGAGATCGTCAAGGCGCGGCGCACCGCCTACGCCCGGGAGCACGGCTGGGCGGAGTGGCCCGGGAAGGACCCCGGCCAGTTCAAGGCCACCGACCTCGAGGCTCTGGTGGACCGGATGAGAAGCGCCTACCTGCTCACCCGGATCCCCAACGCACCCGACAGCGAGGCGGGCCTTCGGATGACGATCTGGTGCCTCGCGCTGGCCCTTTGCGCCCTTCGGGCCGAGGAACTGTGGGCGGCCGGTGTGCCCACCGGGTTCCTGCCTTGGATCTGGTTCTTCGGGGGCCCCGCCACCGGCAAGGGAACAGCGCTGAAGGTCGTCGCGGCCTGCTTGACGGGCGACCTCCGCACCTATGGGTCGCAGCGGTTCGGCGGGGACGAGGAATACGACTGGCTCACCGAGTCCGTGCTGCACCTACCCATCTGTGTCCGGGACGAACTCGATAGCTTCATGAAGGGCCGCAACATCGAGGACCTCAAGACCTTCCTGGCCGGCGAGGCCCTGCAGCTCAGGAAGAAGTTCGGCACGGACATGGCCATCAGCCCTCGGCCCGTGGTCATCGCGTCCAACACCATGCACCTCAACCAGGAGGACGAGGCCTCCCAGGAGCGTGTGACCCTCGTGGAGTTGCAGCCGAACTCGCTGGCACCATCCTCCACCCGGAACAACGCCTTCGAATCCTTCCACACCTGGCTCGAGCGTGAAGGCAAAGACCTCCTCTACCGGCTCACCCTGCATCTCTACAAGGAATTCCGGGCGCTCCCGACCACCAAGTCCCGGAACAGCCGGTCCGCAATGCTCGACGCCGCGGTGTCCTTCCTTTCCGGCAAGCTCCACATCAACCCGGACGAGGTCTTCCGCCCCAGTGTCGAGAACAAGGACGAGGCCATCCTGCGATCTGCTCCCTGGTTCACGCGGCTCGTGAAGTATGCCCAGCACGAAATTGGCACCCAGAGCTCAGCCAGGCCCCGGGTGCTGGATGTGTGGGGGCTACGGCTTGATGACCCCAACCAGAAGCGGACCTATTACCGCTACCTGGACGCCTTCCAGAAGGCCGCGGGCTCGACGGGCGTCCCTGTTGGGCGGTTCTTGGTGACCATCAGCTCCACCGACGCTGGCGCTGCGAGTCGCTTCTTCACCTTCTCCCAAGGAGATGCCCATGCGACCGCGTAGTGACACCTCGGGTGTCACAGTGACAGGGCCTTTTTTGCCCGTGTCACCACTTAACCAGCCTGAAACCAGTCGAGTGACACGAGTGACACGAGTGCACCCTATACACGCCCATAAAAAAACAAATCTCTTCTACCTCAACAGCGACACACACACCCTCTCCTCTATTACTTCTTCTCTCCCGGGAAGTGTCACTACTGTCACTCCTGTCACTTCCCTTATTTATCAACCTTTTTCGAGTGACACCTCGAAAAGTGGCGGTGTCACTCCTGTCACTCGGGTGGTGGGCTCCCCGCGAAGTGTGGGGTCTGGTTCGGGTGCTCAGCGTCTCGTGCCTGACGGGAGTTCGTACGGCGTGCGAAGACGGAAGTCAGTATCTATGCGGCTTCAGCGGGGCAGGGGTGTGCGCTGGACTCGCACAGATGGTGACCCTGGGTTCCCCAATCCCTCGGTCTATGAGGCCAATCACCGGGGCTGGCCTGCGTCTGCGTGGGGCAGGGGGCCCCGGCATGCACAACCCGTCGCCCATCCATCTGGCGCCGGGTGCCCTCAACTGGTGGTCCTCAATTTTGACCCGCGCCTCTTGAGGCCGGTTCGGGAGCGGCCATGACTGCCTTGGACAAGGCCAAGAAAGCAGCCAAGGGGTTTCCGCTGTTTGAAAAGGAGTCGTCGTGACTGGTCAGGTCAAGTGGTTGATTTACGACGATGGAGCGGCCCTGACTCAAGAGCGGGGTTTGAACACCCTGCTCTTGGAAAGCAGCCGCCTACCCCGAAATGACTCCGGCCTGATTGATTACGCCCTCCTCGCACAAGACCTCCTCGTGCTGGCTGATCGTGAGGTGCCGGGGCGAAAGTTCCAGTGGATAGGCATGGTGGGTGGGGAGCGGGTGCTCCTCCTGGTCATCATCCGCCCCGGAGGAGTGGTCGGCATCCACGGCGCATGCCTCGACAGCGGCTTCGCAAGGTCCCTCGCCCAGGCATTGGAAAGCCTCGCCCCAGATCGCCTGGACCTTCAGTATTGGTGCGGCTGGGACACAAGCATCCCTGGCGCAACCGAGTATTTATTTGGGGAGGCCAGCCTTCTCTTGGGCATGCTGCCAATCGGTTTGGAGCAGAAAGAGCTGCGCCTCAGCATGCCCGCTGCAGAGCTTCCAGACCCCTGCCTCGAGTATTCGTGTCCCCGATGGAACGGGGATTTGTTCATCGGCAAGACTCTGGTCATCACCTGGTCTCATGGCTTCGGAGATGTTCTCCAGTTCGTGCGGTTCATCCCCATGGTCAAAGCGAGGGGCGGACGCGTGCTTCTGCTTGCACAGCGGGAGCTGGCGGGAGTGGTGGGGACGTGCCCGGGTGTAGACCAAGTCATCCCACAAGGTGACCCAATCCCCGACTGTGACCTTTACATAGAGCTGCTATCACTTGCTTTCATCTTTCAGACCACCCTGGAGAGCATCCCCGCCAGCGTGCCCTACCTCCACGTGCCTGAGCGCGTCTACAACCGCGCACCTTTGAGCCAAGCGTTGGTCCCGCATGTGGGGCGCACGCGCATTGGCTGCGCTTGGCAGGGCAATCGCAGGCACTACCGAGACCATGAGCGTTCAATCCGCCCTGAGGTCTTCGCCTCCTTGGGAGCGATCCGAGACGTCGACTGGTTCGCCTTCAATTTCGGGATGGGCACCAAGGTCCCGTTCCAGCCGATGACGCCACTGTCGCCGATGATCTTCAACTTCTCTGACACCACCTTCGCCTTGTCCCAAATGGACCTGGTCATCACGGTGGACACGTCTCTCGTCCATCTGGCGGGTGCCATGGGGATCCCGTGTTGGGCGCTCCTGACCCACTTCCCTGACTGGCGCTGGCTGTTGGGCCGATCAGACTCGCCGTGGTACCCGACTGTGAGGCTCTTCAGGCAGCCCCGCCCGGGCGACTGGGAGGCGGTCATCGCAGACGTCGTCCAGGCCTTCGCTGCCGAGTTCGGCGGTGCATCGTGACGGCCCTGGACCGGCAGTACGTCGAGCACCAGGCCGCGCGGCCGGAGATGCCCCGGCCCTTCGACCCGAACAGCGCCGAGGGCATCGAGTTTCACAAGAAGCTTCAGCAGTGGATCACCAAGGGCCAGGGCCTGGCGGAGCGGGTGGACCTCCGGAACCGCCAGCGGGCGGGGACGATCCGGGCCCGGCGGGCGCGTGCGCGTGCGGCTGCAGGGGAGGCCGAATGAGTGGCCACGTGGTCGAATTCCGCCCCCCAGCCGAACGACAGCGTGAGCCCGCTTCCTGGCGGCACACGGAGGAGGCCAGCCACCGCATGGCCTGGGCCCGTCAGAAGGTGGAGCAGTGGTATGCCGAAGGCCTCTACCCCGCGGTGGTGTGGGAGCCGAGCATCGCCATCGTGAACGACTTGATCCCACCACAGCCACTGACAGTGCCGGCTTGGGCCCGCATGGAGATTCTGTGGGTCTTGGTCCACACCAAGAGGGCATTCAGGCCCGCAGCCCCCGGTGTGTCCATGGAGTTCGTGAACTGGCCCAGAGGTGTCGCATGAAGGAGTGGATCAGCGTCGCGCTGGCGGCCCGCCTGATGGGCGATTACGACGTCGACTACTTCCGGCGCACCTTCTGCGCCCCTGTGGACCCACTGCTGACCATCCGGCGCATCCCAGGGCCCCGCGGTGGCCGGCGCATCCTCGTGCATCGTCCATCCCTCGAGGCGCTGATCCAGGGCCAGATCCAAGGTCCCCAACCTGCTTTTCCCTGTGATCCCCTGCGATCCCCGTCCTGCGCTCCTGGCGGCACACAGGACGCGGCCGCACCGTTGGGGGAGGAGGAAGTATGACCACCAAGAAGACCACCCGCCTCGATGCCCCGCCCGTCTCTCTTCGTGAACTGGACCGCGGACGCCTCACCAAGAGCGTCAGCGTGGAGCCGCACATCAACCCCGTCCGTGAACCCCTCGTGATGACCGAGGCCAAGCGAGCCGCGGCTCGTAAGAAAGCGAAGTGAACATGGCCTTCGATTCCAACGTCCAGTGGATCCGCATGCAGCCCCCCCCGGGGTGTAACTTCGCTGACCTCCCCGGCGTCCGCTACTACGGAGGCCCCCAGTCCCAAGGTGTCGCGCCTGAGCATGTCGCCGCCCTGGAGGCCCAGGGGTGGTGCAAGGTGGACCGCCCCCCCGTGCCTCCGCCATCTCCCGAGGCGCTCCGCGCAGAGCGTGCGGCCCTGGAGCGCGCGGCGCTGCGGCCTCTGAGCGCACCCCACAAGCGTGCCCGCGTCCTGCCGCCTCTGTCTGGGGCCTTCACGACGATGACCATCGAGGGCCGGACCTACGCTTCCAGAACCGGCGCGCCGATCGACGTGCCGGTGGAAGACGCCCGGGTGCTGGTCTGCAACTCCTGGCTGCTGCTGGGCGCCTGTGGGCCGCTCGAGGCACGCTCAGAGCAGCCCCAGATCGGGGAGGCCTTCTTCGAAAATTCAACTGATCGGCAGCTGATCTTTGACGGGCGCCGCTGGCGCGACACCCGCACCGGCGCCGAAGTCTGACCCCTGCCACCGCAGGGTGGGCACCGTCGGATGGGTTCGGTTCGGCGGTGCCCTTTTTCTCATAGTTCTGCTCCCTTGCCGGCGCGCCCGGCCCTCCGGAGAACACCGTGGCTGATGACAAAGAAGTCGCAGTAAAGCTTTCCGCCGATGTGAAGTCCCTCCTCCAGGGCATGAAGGACGCCCAGGAGCACACTGAAACCGCCGTCTCCGGCATGAAGGGCGACCTGGGCTCCGCCATCGAGTCTTTTGAGAAGTTCGGGGCTTCAGCTATCGCCATAGGGGTAGTGGGGCTGGCGTTTGAGGCTCTGAAAGAATCCGCGAGTTTCATCAAGGATTCCATCAATGAGACGAACGAGCTGGCGCGGACCTACAAGGATCTGGCATATCAGACCGGGGAGAGTTTCGAGAGCCTGAACAGGCTCAACACGGCCCAATCCCTGACGGGCGGCTCCGCCCAGGAGCTCGAAGGCTGGATGAAGGGCGCTACCAAGAGCATCCGGAGCAATTCGGAATTCCTGGTGGCGAACGGCATTGCGGCCAACAACGCTGCCCTGATGGCCATGCCGTTCGTGGACTACCTGAAGGCCGTCATGCAGAAGGCTGAGACGCTCGAGAGCCCCATGGAGCGCGGAGTCTTCCTGCAGAAGGCCTTGGGTCGGGCGGGGCAGGAAGCCGCCCCCCAGATCCGGGAGATGCTGGAGCAGTTGAAGGACGCGCCGGAGGTGCTGGCTCGGTATGGCCGAGCCATCGGCGAGGACAACGTCGTTCAGATGGAGAGGGCGGAAAAGGCTTCAGGCAAGGTCACGGTCTCCTGGCGCGGCCTGAAACAGACCATGTCCGAGACCTTCGGGGACAACCTCGTAGAGTTCAACGAGAACTGGGCGCACTTCCTCGGCACCTGGGCGATGGGAGTGAACGAACTCCACGGCGGTGATGGCCCCAACACGATCATGTTGAGGCAGATCGAGCAGATCAAAGCCGATATCGCCAAGGGCAATGCCGAGATCCGCGCCATGGGTGCGGCGCCTGTGGCCCACCTCCCGGGTGGCGAAGGGGGACATGAGAACCCCAAGAAGGGTGGGCACCTGATCGACCCGGAGGCCCAGAAGAAGGCTGCAGAAGAACTCCGCGCCATGCGCAAGGCCGTGGACGAGGACATCATCCGGTCCGCCGCGCATGTGGTCGCCGAGCAGATGAAGGACGACAAGGAGCTGGTGGCCTCGGGGCAGATGACCTACGCCGAGCTGGTGGGCGACATGAAGGACGCCTACAAGGTCCAGCTCGACACGGCCATGAAGGCGCTGAAGGACGAGGAGAAGCTGGCCGCCGGGAAGCCGGCGGAGCTCCAGGCCGTCCTGAACAAGGAGAAGGAACTCAATCAGAAATACTACGCGGACCTGCGCGAACTGGACCGGCAGGCCGCCGAGAACACGCGCAAGGAGCGGGCCCAGGCCGACGCCGACGCCGAGAAGGCGCGGAAGCAGAACCTCGAGCTGGCGCGGATCGCGGCGGGCGACGAGCTGAACCTCCTGAAGTTCTCCATCGAGGAGCAGGAGCAGGCGCTGGACCAGCAGCTGATCGCCGGGCGGATCAACGAGGCGCAGTGGGTGGCCATGCGCAAGGCTGGGATCACCCAGGAGCTGCGGGCCCAGCTCGACGCGCTGGACCAGGAGCAGAAGGCCGCCGAGGGCGACCTGGTGCACTGGAAGAAGATCCAGGCCCAGAAGGACGCCTTGAACCGAAAGGCCTACGCCGATCTGGCGAAGCTCGACACCGACCTCGTGGCCAAGTCCCGGGCCCGGTGGGACGGGTTCTTCCGGTCCATGACGGGCGGGTTCAACAACTCCATCCAGGGGCTCATCAACGGCACGATAACCTGGGGGCAGGCCTTCCAGAATGTGACCGCCCAGGCCCTGAACGGCATCATTAGCTTCTTCGTCCAGTGGGGCGAGGAGGAGGCCATCAAATGGGCCACCTCCATGGCCATGGGCGAAACGGGGCGAGTGGCCGAGGCCACGGGCGCAGCTGCGGTCTACGCCGTGAACGCCATGGGCTCCGTGGCGGCCATCCCGTTCTACGGCTGGGCCATGGCCCCCGCGGTGGGCGCGGAAGCCTACGGCGCGGGCCTGGCGATGGCCGGGCTGGCGTCCGCCGAGGGCGGCTGGGACCGCGTCCCCGCCGATCAGGTGGCGCAGATCCACAAGAACGAGATGATCCTGCCGGCGCACATCGCCGAGCCCGTGCGCCAGATGGCGGAGCGTGGGGGCGGGGGGAGCGTAGTGCACCACCACTGGAACGTGCTGGATGGTCAGGACGTGAAGCGGGTGCTCTCCCGGCACCAGGACGTGCTCTTTGGCGTGATCCGTGAAGGCGGAAAGAATCGGAGAATCTGATGGCCAAGGTCCAACCCCTGCAGCCGCGCCCCCAGGTCGACTGGGAGGCCGTGGAGCGCTTGTATCGCACAACCCTCGTGAGCGTCCGGGACATTGCCGAGACGCACGGCACCAAACCCAGCACGGTCCAGAGCCGGGCCCGGGCCGGCCGGTGGACCCGCGGGGCCCAGGCCACAAAGCGCCAGATCGTGGCGGACGCCCAGGCCGGCGTGCTTCCGGGGATGAAGCCGGACGAGGCGAAGCGGTCCCAAGAGAAGGCCATCACTGAAGATCTGGAGGACATGAAGACCGGGCTCACGGGGTATCGACGCCTCCTCACTGTCATGCAACAGGCGGCGGACCGCCTGCAGGTGGAGGACCCCCAGGCCGGAAAGAAGGCCAAGGTCATGGTCGAGACCATCGACAAAGCCGTGGACGGCATCCGGAAGATCCGGGGCCTGGACGACCCCACCAAGAAAGCTCTCCCACAGGACGAACTCTATGAGCTCATCGCAGACCTTGCAGGCGAAATTGGACCGGCTCAACGATCTCCCGGCCCATCAGAGGGAACTGGTTCTTGATGCCCTAAGGCGACGCAAAAACGGCTGGAAGCCGTTCCCCGGCCCGCAGACCCAGGCCTATGAGTCAAAGGCCGACATACTCTTGTACGGGGGGGCTGCCGGCGGCGGAAAGACCGACCTGCTGCTGGGCGTTGCCCGGCGTGAGCACTTCCAGTCCATCGTCTTCCGCCGAACCTTCCCAAACCTGCGGGGCATCGAGACGCGAGCCCGGGAGATGTACGCCCCGGAAACCAGCTACAACGAGAGCCTGCACCGCTGGAAGTTCAAGGACGGCCGCCAGATCGAATTCGCCTCGCTCCAGTACGACAAAGACGTGTCGAACTTTCAAGGCCAACCGCATGATTTATATGCATTTGACGAGATTACGGAATTCACCGAGGCCCAGTTTCGATTCGTCACTGGCTGGAACCGTAGCACGAGGAAGGGCCAGCGCTGCAGGGTGATCTGCACCGGGAACCCGCCCACCAGCCAGGACGGCGCGTGGGTCATACAGTTTTGGGGGCCCTGGTTGGACGAGAACCACCCCAACCCAGCTCTGCCCGGAGAGCTGCGCTGGTTCACCACGATCGCCGGCAAAGACCAGGAGATGCCCAGCGGTGACCCAGTGCTCATCGATGGGGAATTGGTCACGCCGCGCAGCCGGACATTTATTCCGGCCCGTGTGCAAGACAATCCCGCTCTCCTCGGGACTGACTATCTGGCCACCCTCCAAGCCCTGCCAGAGCCCCTGCGGTCGAAGATGCTCTACGGCGACTTCAGAGCCGGCGCCGAAGATGCTCCCACCCAGGTCCTCCCCACGGAATGGGTGAAGGCGGCCCAGGATCGCTGGACCGAAGGGGGGCACGTCGGCAACGCCATGTCCGCCCTCGGCGTGGACGTGGCCCGCGGGGGCAAGGACAAGACGGTCATCACCCCGCGGCATGGGAACTGGTTCGGCCAAGCCTGGACCTACCCTGGCAAGTCCACGCCGGACGGCCCCGCGGTGGCAGCGCTCGTGCTGGGTCACCACCAGGCCGGCGCTGTGGTCAAGGTGGACGTCATCGGTGTAGGCGGCAGCGTCTACGACTTCCTGAAGGATCGTGAGGGCCTTCGGATAGAGGCCATCAATGGCGCCTCGGCCACCAAGGGCAAGGACAAGTCCGGCATGCTCGGGTTCTACAACCTTCGCGCCGAGAACTGGTGGAAGCTGCGCGAGGACCTGGACCCCGCCAGTGGGCAGGACTTGGCGCTCCCGCCCGATCCAGAGCTGAGGGCGGACCTCTGCGCGCCCACATGGAAGCTCACCACGCGGGGGATCCTGGTCGAGGCCAAGGAGGACATCATCGCCCGCATCGGCCGCAGCCCCGACAAGGGCGACAGCCTGGTCTATGCCCACTGCCAGGCCTCAATGCCCGGCCAGGGGCTCTTGGACTACATGCGCGAACTCTCCGAGAAACAGAGGTGCGGGGAGGCGTAGAGTGAGGCGAGAAATCACATCCACCAAACCATAATCACCAAGGGAGGAAGTATGAAGGTCGCCCTGATCATCATCGCCATTCTGATGGGCCTCGCCGGGCTCTATCAGTTCATGGATGCCACACTGGGCAGAGGCTCAGGGCTTCTCGCAACCGTGTCGATCATGGGAGCGTGTGGGATTCTGACCATGGCCTTGGTCCTGGAGCGCCTGGACAAGATCGCCGCCAAGCTCTGAGGCCTCCGCACTGACCTTCGTGCATTCCGATAACCCGGCCGCCTCCAGAAAGTGAACAGCGAGGCGGCCGAGTTCTGCACCGCGGCTGTGGATTCCGGGCATCATGCTTCCCATGTGCGGACGAATGGTGGCCATCGCCCTGAAGAAGCTGGCGGCCCTCGAGGGCAAGGGCCGGACCGTTCGAGATCTGGTGACCACCTACGTCGACAGGTACAACCTGGCGCCCACCCAGCAGGCCGTGACGATCCACCAGGAGGGCGGGGTGTGGGTCTTCTCGGAGCGGGTCTGGGGCATGGCGCCGCCCTGGGCCACTCGGCCACTCATCAACGCCATGGCGGAGACCGCGGCTCAGAAGCCCACCTTCCGCCGAGCCTTCAAGTCCGGCCGCCTGCTGGTGCCAGCTTCGGGCTTCTACGAGTGGGCCACCCTCGCCGGCCGCAAGCGCCCCTACTACATCCACCCGGCCGGCTGCCTGGACGGATCGGAGCATTGGTGGTTCGCCGGCCTGGGCGAGGCCCAGAAGACGCCTGAGGGCCCGGTCGAGGCCTTCGCAGTCATCACCACCGAGGCCAACCGCGCCATGGCCGAGCTGCACCACCGCATGCCGGCCATCCTCGGCGACGAAGCGGCGGAGGCCTGGCTCGATCCTGCCACCAGCCCCGCCGACCTGCAGGCCCTGCTGAGGCCCTGTCCGGATGGCTGGATCGAAGCCCACGAGGTGGGCGCGGCCGTGGGGAATGCCAGGGTGGACCGGCCGGAGTTGATTCTGCCTGTGGCCTAGTCGAACAGCCCTGGCTGCACCGCCACGATCCGCGGGGCAGGTGCCTTCCACCCCGGGAGGTCCAGCACCAGGCCCTCGTCCTCCCAGCGGGGAACCCAGCCAAACTCGGCGACGAGGTGTTCCACCAGCCACACTGGCGTCTCCTCCGGGCCGACCGCACGGCAGCATCGCTGCAAGGTGAGGTGGAGATCTGCCGCGGCCAGCCAGCGTTTCGCCTCCATCCGGACGGTTCCATGAGCCTCGAGGGCGGCCTTGGCCTCGTCCATCAGCCGGACCAGGCTCGACCGGTGCCCACCCTTCGGCGGCTTCCTCTGCCTGCGCGTGAACATGCCCCCTCCTCCGCGGCTGCGGGCCTGGAAGGGGAGCACAGCGTACCACCCGGAACCTCCCCTCTCCAGGAGGGGGCATTCCTGAAACACGCTAAAAAATTTTGCGTGGGGATTTACCGTTTGTGCACGACGGGGGTTTTTCGGCTCCCGGTATCGCTCGTAAGTGTTGAACGCGATCTGGCAGAAGAAAGCCCCGAAACCTAGTGGTGTCGGGGCTTTCCGGTTGGTGGTGGCTGGAGGCAGACTCGAACTGCCGACCTAGGGATTATGAGACCCTCGCTCTAACCACCTGAGCTACCCAGCCGAAGGGAACAGTGTAGCGGCGGCGCGGGTCTCCGTCTACTTCAGATCATCCACGAGCACCACGATGAGGCGCTTGGGACCGTGGACGCCGTAGGCGAGGGTCTGCTCGATGTCGGCGGTCTTGCTGGGGCCGGAGATCATCAGGGCGTTGGGGGGCAGGGCGCGGCCCCAGCCGAGGGCCTTCACGGCGGACCAGAAGCTGTCCTGGATGGTGGAGGCGCGCAGCAGGGCAATGTGGACGGGCGGCACCAGCGACATGAGGCGGGGCTCGGCGGGGCCGGGCAGCAGCAGCAGGCCGCCGGTCTCGGCGACTCCGCCCACGGTGCCGGTGAAGCCCGCATCGATGTCCCCGAACAGCTCCTGCTTGAACGCTTCCACCGGGCGGTCGTAGGGCTTCAGCTGCGGCCCGCCGGGCGCCCAGGCGGCGGCCAGGGCCGCGCCGGCTTCGCTGGTGGGGCCGTACAGCAGGTTCCTCAGGCCCTCGCGCTCGCAGAAGGCACGGACCACGGCGGGCCAGTCGGCGGGCGTGGCTTCGAGGAATTCCGTGTGGACGGCCTCCATGCCTTTGCGCAGCCGGGTGGCGCGCTCCACGGCGGGCCACTGGCGGCGCTCGAGGACCGCCGTATCGAGGGGGGGCAGGGGGCCGGATTCCCCGGCGGCGCGGAGGCGGCCGAGGATGGCGGTGCGGGACTCCGCAGCGGACGAGTTCGGGCTACTCATGGCTGGCTCCCTCGGCGCGCATGCGCTCGCTCAGCGAACGGCGGGCCGGAACAGGTTTGGTGCGGGACTGGGTCCAGTTCTTGATCAGGGGGGCGCTGGCGGGCAGGGCCTTCCCGAAGCGCGTGGCGAACCAGGTCGCGACGCGGTAGAGGGCGGGGCGCTTCGTCACACCGGCCCAGAGGCGCCAGGCCCAGTCCTCGGTGGCGGTGCGGCCCGTGCCCTTGCCGGCCACGGTCGAAGCCATGTCGTCGTGGGTGGCCTCCCGGCGCAGGCGCACCAGGATCTCGGGGATGGGGATCTCCACGGGGCACACTTCCCCGCAGGCGCCGCAGAGGCTGGAGCCGTGGATGAGGTCGTGGCGGACGCCGACGCCCTCCATCTGCGGGGTGAGGATCTTGCCGATGGGGCCCGGATAGATGGCCTCGTAGGCGTGGCCACCCACGCGGGTGTATACGGGGCAGTGGTTCATGCAGGCGCCGCAGCGGATGCAGCGCAGGGTGGCGCGCAGCTGGGGATCGGCGTAGATCCGCGAACGGCCGTTGTCGAGGATGACGAGGTGGACTTCCTGCGGGCCGTCCTTCTCGCCGGCGCCGCGGGGGCCCGTGATGAGGTTGAAGTAGGTGCTCACCGCCTGGCCCGTGGCGGAGCGCGTGAGGATGGCGTAGAGGGGAGCCACATCCTCCAGCTGCGCCACGACCTTCTCGAGGCCCATGACGGCGATGTGGACGGGCGGCACATGGGTGCTCATGCGGCCGTTGCCTTCGTTCTCCACCAGGCACAGGGTCCCGGTCTCGGCCACGGCGAAGTTCACGCCGGACAGGCCGGCATCGGCATCGAGGAACTTCTGGCGCAGCACCTTGCGGGCCATGGCCGTGAGCTCGTCCACATCCTCGGTGTACTTCGCGTCCTTGATCTTCTGGCTGAACTGCCGGGCGATCTGGTCTTTGTTCTTGTGGATGGCCGGCATGATGATGTGGCTCGGCGTCTCGCCATCCAGCTGGATGATGTACTCGCCCAGGTCGGACTCCAGGGCCTCGATGCCCTTGGATTCGAGGAAGGCGTTGAGGTGCATCTCCTCGGAGACCATGCTCTTGCCCTTGACCAGGGTCTTGGCGCCCTTGGCCTGGAGGATGCCCAGGATCAGCTGGTTCGCCTGTTCGCAGGTCTCGGCCCAGTGGACCTTGATGCCGTTCTTGGTGCAGCTGGCCTCCAGCTGTTCCAACAGCTCCGGCAGGCAGAGCAGGCTGCGGGAGCGGATGGCCGTGCTCAGGTCGCGTAGATCCTGGAGATCCCGCGGATCGGGGAACTGGGCCTTGCGCTTGGTGATGAGGCCGTCCATGGCGCGGCGGAAGTTGGCGCGGAGCTGGGGATCCAGCAGGGCCTTGGCGGCGGCATCGCGGAAGTGGATCTCTTTTTCAGCGTGCACGGGTGCGCTCCCAGAGGAATTCGGCGATGTGCTGGACCTTGAGCTTGCTGCGCTTGGCTTCCAGGGCGCCGTTCACGTTCATCAGGCAGCCGCCGTCCGTGGACAGGACGACGGAAGCCCCGGTGGCGGTGGCGTCCGCGACCTTGTCGGTGACCATGGCGCCGGAGATCTCGGGATGGCGCACGGCGAAGGTGCCACCGAAGCCGCAGCACTCGTATTCCCGGGCGAGGGGTGCCAGCTCCACGTTCGCGAGTTGGCCGATGAGGGCCTGGGGCTCGCCCTTCAGGCCCAGGTCGCGGACGGCATGACAGGAGCTGTGCCAGGTGACCTTCACCGGCTCGCCCAGATCCTGCAGCTTCACGTCCAGCACGTCCACGAGGAACTGGGTCAACTCATAGACCCGGGCACTGAAGGCCCGGACCTTGGCCTCGTCGGGCTGTCCATGGAAGAGCTCGGGATAGTGGACCTTCATCATGCCCGCACAGCTGCCGGAGGGCAGGATCACGGGCAAGTCCTGGGGGAAGAGGGCCACCTGGGTGCGGGCCACGTCCCGGGCCTCCTCCCAGTAGCCGCAATTGAAGGCGGGCTGGCCGCAGCAGGTCTGGCCCTCGGGGAAGACCACCTCCACGCCGGCCCGGCGCAGGAGCTGGATGCCGGCCATCCCGGCGTCCGGGAAGAACAGGTCCACCAGGCAGGTGCCGTAGAAGTAGACCTTCTTGGGCTTGGTACCGTTCACTTGGAGACCTCCGGTCGGGTCGCGGACTCGAGCAAGTATAGGAAGCTTCGGTAGACCTGGCCCGTGGAACGGGTCATGCCGACCTCGCAGGTGCGGCTGCTGGCGAAGTAGCCATCGAAGGGTTCAGCTTTCACCTCCCGGGCCTCGTGCTTGGTGGCGGAGGCGGTCAGCTCGGCGTGAGTGAAGCCCCGGTCGCCGGCGAAGCCGCAGCACCCGGCATCCCGCGGAACCACGACCTTGTCGGCGCAGGCCTTGGCGACGCCCTCCAGCTTGGGCAGGAGGTTCATCTTGGTGACGGAGCAGACCGGGTGGAGGACCACGGAACCCACCTTGCGGGTCACCTGGAGGCGGGGCAGCAGGACATCGTTGGCGAAGGCGGTGCTGTCGAGGATCTTCAGCTTGTCGAACTTCGCCTGGTTCTCGGGGGTGAGGTAGCCCCGGCTGGTGAGCACGCCGTAGGTGCAGGGGCTTGTGTCCATGACGATGGCCAGGCGGCCCTGCTGGCTCCACTCCCAGAACTTCTCGATGGTGCGGTTGATGGTATAGCGGTGGGCTTCGTCATAGCCCTTGGAGGAGAAGGGCACGCCGCAGCAGGTGCCTTCCACGTCGAAGGGGATGTGGACCGGGTAGCCGGCCCGCGCCGACACCTTCACCAGCGCCTCCACCAGGCTCATCTCCTCGGGTTCGCCAGGCAGGTGGCCCATCATGCGCGAGAGGCAGGCGGGGAAGTAGATGGCCTGGGCGCCGTCCAGGGTGGTCACGGGCAGCGGTGCCTTGGCGGGCTTGGGCATCTCCGGGCTCCACTGGTGCGAGGCGCCGAAGGTCTTCATGATCCGGGTGATGAAGGGCATGGCCTTGGGGCCGAAGAGGCTCTGGACGATGTGGCCGCTACGCAGGGCCAGGCGCATGACCGGCTCCACCGTGGCGAAGTTGCGGGCCACGGAGAGGGCGATTTTCTGGGCGCGGCGGCTGTGGCTGGCCCGGCGGAAGCGCTTGGTGAGCTGGCCGGTGTCGATCCCCACGGGGCAGGCGGTGGCGCAGAGACCATCCGTGGCGCAGGTGTCCAGGGCCATGTAGGGGAAGGCCTCCTGCAGCGAGGAGAGCAGGGCGGGGTTCTCGCGGTTGCCCTCGAGGCGGGCCATCTCGCGGCGCACGACGATGCGCTGCCGGGGCGTGAGGGTGAGCTCGCGGCTGGGGCACTTGGGCTCGCAGTAGCCGCACTCGATGCACTTGTCGACTTCCTCCTCCACGCCGGGCATGGGCTTGAGATCGGACAGGTGGCAGTGGGGGTCGGCATTCAGGATCACCCCGGGGTTGAGCAGCCGGAGCGGATCGACCAGGGCCTTGAGCTTCTCCATGACCCCCTTGGCCTCGGGGCCCCACTCGGCCTCCACAAAGGGCGCCATGTTGCGGCCCGTGCCGTGCTCGGCCTTGAGGGCGCCGTCGTATTTCTTCACCACCAGTTCCACCACATCATCGATGAGGGCGGCATAGCGGTCCACAGCCGCCTGGTCGTTGAAGGACTGGGTGATGACGAAGTGCAGGTTCCCGTCCTTGGCGTGGCCGAAGAGGATGGCCTCGTCGTAGCGGTGCTTGGCGAAGAGCTTCGTCAGATCGACGGCGGCGTCGGCCAGCTTTTCGACGGGGAAGGCCACATCCTCGATGAGCACCGTGGTACCTCGCTGGCGGACGGCGCCCACGGAGGGGAAGGTGCCCGAGCGGATCTTCCACAGCAGCGCCTGCTCCACGGGATCGTGGGTGAAGCGGGCGGGTTCCATGAGCTGCATGCCGGCGGTGGAGGCCATGGCCAGGCGCTCCAGCTCGGCCCGGGCGGATTCCTCCCGCCCCTGGAACTCCACCAGCAGGGCGGCGGCGCCTTCGGGCAGGCTCTTGATGCTGGCGGGGATGCCCGCCTGGTTCTCCACGGACCGCAGGGACGCACGGTCCAGCAGCTCCAGGGCCGCGGCGCCGGCGTCGCGCAGGGGCACGATGGCGGCGCAGGCGGCGTGCAGGTCGGGGAAGATCAGGAAGCCCGTTACCTTCACGGGCAGGTCGGGCACGGTGTTCAGTACGGCTTCGGCGATGAAGGCCAGGGTGCCTTCGGAGCCCACGAGCACGTTGCGGAAGATGTCCACAGGCCGGTCGAAGTCGATGAAGGCGTTGAGCGAGTAGCCCGTCGTGTTCTTCATCTTGTACTTGGCTCGGATGCGCTCGGCCAGGGGCCGGTTCGCCTCGATCTCGGCCTTGAGCTTCAGCAGGCCCTCGGCCAGGGCGGGCTCGGCGGCGCGGAACCGCTCGTCCGCATCGGGGGCCGCCGTGTCGATCACGGTTCCGGAGGGCAGGACGAAGGTCAGGGATTCCAGCGTGTGGTAGGCGTTCTGCGTGACGCCGCAGCACATGCCGCTGGAGTTGTTGGAGAGGATGCCGCCCACCGTGCAGGTGTTGATGGAGGCGGGATCAGGGCCCATCTTGGCCCGGTAGGGCCGCAGGGCATGGTTCACATGGGCGCCGATGACCCCCGGCTGCACCTTCACCTTGGCGCCACCTTCCAGCACCTGGATGCCGCGCCAGTTGCGGGCCACTTCCACCAGGATGCCGTCCGAGACCGACTGGCCGGAGAGGCTGGTCCCCGCGGCCCGGAAGGTCATGGGGATCTGGGCCTCATGGCTGAGGCGGAACAGCGATTTGACTTCCTCGACGCTGCTCGCGAAGGCCACGGCCTTGGGGATGAGGCGGTAGAAGCTCGCATCGGCGGCAAAGGCGATCAGGTCGACTGGCCGGTCCAGGACACGGTCCGGTCCCAGGATGGTGACGAGGGAATCCCGCAGGGAAGTCGCAGTGGCGGTGGTCATGAGAAATATCCTCCCCCCGGTGCGGGGCGGTAAAAGATCCCGCCGACCCTTGGTGTGTCGGCGGGACCCAGGTCGTTCGTCAGAAATCCGCCGAGGCTACTTGGCCGGGGCGGGGGCAGGCACCGCGACCGGAGCCGCGGGGGTGGCAGGGGCGGGGGCCGTCACGGCCGCAGCGGGGGCCGCGGGCAGCTGGGGCATCATCTTGGCGGGCAGGACCTTCGCATAGAGGAAGATCACGACGCCGACCATGGCGGCCAGGGCCAGGCTGTGGAAGAACACATAGCGGAGGATGGTGCCCTCCTCACCCTGCTGGTTGGTGGCGACCGAGGCCACCACGATGCTCTGGGCGTCGATCATCTTGCCCATGACGCCGCCGGTGGTGTTGGCCGCGGCGGTGATGATCGGGTTCAGGCCCAGCTGCTGGGCGGTGATCTTCTGGAGGCCGCCGAACAGCACGTTGGAGGAGGTGTCGCTGCCGGTCAGGGCCACACCCAGCCAGCCCAGCATGGCGCTGAAGAAGGGGAAGAGTGCCCCGGTGCTGGCGAAGGCCAGGCCCATGGTGGCGTCGATGCCTGCGGACTTGGTGGTGAAGCCCAGGGCCAGCATGGCGGCGATGGTGAGCAGGGACATCTTCACGCGACTGACGGTCTTGCCGAAGATCTTGATCAGTTCGACGGGGCCGAAGCCGACCAGCAGGCCGCTGCAGATGCCGGCCAGCAGGAGGCTGGTGCCCGTGAGGGAGAGCCAGTTCAGGGTCCAGGTGGCGGGTTCCTTGCTCACCTTGGCCACGACGGGCGGAGCCTTCTGGACATTGTTGTGGAGCAGGGGCATCTCAAAGGTCTTGACGGTGTAGCCGGCAAGGAAGTTCGGCTTGTCCTTGGTGCCGCCGTTCAGGAAGGTCTTCACCTGCGGGGTGCCCCAGGCGAACACGAACAGGGACAGGAGCACCCAGGGCATCCAGGCCTTCACGACCTTGCCGGTGCTGTGGTCAGGGGCGACTTCGTGGGCGTCCTCACGCTCGTGCTCGTAGCGCCAGATGGTCTTGGGCTGCCAGACCTTCAGGAACAGGACCAGGGCCACCATGGAGACGATGGCGCCGATGATGTCCACCAGCCAGGGGCCGTGGAAATTGCTCACGAGGAACTGGGTGATGGCGAAGCTGCCACCGGCCACGAGGCAGGCCGGCCAGATTTCCAGCATCGCCTTGCGCCCGGCCATGGTCCAGATGATCCAGAAGGGGACGATCAGGGAGAAGATGGGGAGGATGCGGCCCGCAGCGGCGCTCAGCATCTCGAGGGGCAGGCCGGTCACGCCGGCGAGGGCGATGAGCGGGGCGCCCAGGGCCCCATAGGCCACGGGCGCCGTGTTGCCGATGAGGGCGATGCCGGCGGCCTGGAGGGGACGGAAGCCGAGGCCGATCAGCATGGCCGCGGAGATCGCCACGGGCGTGCCGAAGCCGGCGGCACCCTCGATGAACGCGCCGAAGCTGAAGGCGATCAGCAGAGCCTGGATGCGACGATCCGCCGCCAGGCCGGCGATGGAGTGCTTCACCACCTCAAAATCACCGGACTTCACCGTGATGTCATAGATGAAGATGGCATTCAGCACGATCCAGCCGATGGGGGCAAGGCCATAGAGCGCACCATTGACGGCGGCCATGCCCGCCATGCCCGCGGGCATCTTGTACACGAGGATGGCGACCGCCATACAGGTGACAAGGCCCAGGATGGCCGAGTAGTGGGCCTTCACGTGCTTGGCGAGCAGGCCCAGCAGCACGAAGACCGGTAAGGCGGCCACCAGGGCTGACAGGAAGATATTCCCCATGACGGGGGAATAGACTTGGGTCCAGGGGGTCATGCAGCCTCCAGATGGGGGTAGGGGATGAAGGGGTAGAGTTTTGGAAAAGAGCCTCGCAGAAGCCTACAATGGGTCTAGTGGTCAGACCATAACCAAGAGTCCGTGTTTTTGATCACATCTCCCATCTTTATGGTTTTTAATAATTTAGGATAAACGGATATGGATCTCACACCGATCAAGACCAAGCGGCTCTACGAGGAAATCGTCGAGCAGATCAAGCAGCTCATCGCCGACGGGAAGCTGAAGCCCGGCGACAAGCTCCTCGCCGAGCGCGATCTGGCCGAGCGGTTCCAGGTCAGCCGGGCCTCCGTGCGGGAGGCCATCCGAACCCTGGAGATGCTCGGCATCATCGACATCCGCCCCGGCGAGGGCACCTTCGTCAGGGGCACGGAGACGGATGAAATCATCCGGCCCCTCGCCATGTTCCTGGCGGTCGAGCGCAACTCGCTCCTCGACATGTTCGAAATGCGGAGGATCTTCGAGACGGCCACCGCGAGCCTGGCGGCCCAGCGGGCCACCTTCGAGGAACTCGACCAGATCGAGTCCATGCTGGCGAACATGCGGGAGCGCCTCAACCTGAATGATTCCGAGAAGGGCGAGGAGTTCGACACGGCCTTCCACTACGCCGTGGCGGAGGCCACCCACAACAGCCTGCTGACCAAGCTCTTCAAGACCGTCTCCGAGGAGTTCGCCAAGGCCAATTCGGTGGCCCGGCGGCAGCTGTACCAGGACAACGTCCAGAATCCCCAGCGGATCATCGACCAGCACTCCGAGATCCTCGCCGCCATCCGGTCGGGCTCCTCCCAGGCCGCTTCCGAGGCCATGCTCGCGCATCTGACCTTCGCCGAGGGCGAGCTGCGGAAGTGGATCGTGTAGCACCCATCGCCAGCGTGGCTTGCCGCTGGGGATGGGCGCAGATGGTGGCCCCGGTGGGGTTCGAACCCACGACCAAGCGGTTATGAGCCGCCAGCTCTGACCGCTGAGCTACAGGGCCGGGGCCAGTGTAGCAAACGCGGGCACAGTCCCCGGCTTCCGGCTCGCGCGGCTCAACGCCCGGGCCGTGAGTCGAGCAGGGGCCGGGGCAGGGGAAGCTCGGGACAATGGCTGGTAGCATGAACGCTTTGCATCACCCCATCGGAGTCAGCACCGTGACGACGGACGAGAACCAGGTCACCAGGGACGCGGAGGCTGGGCGCAACGTGTTGGATGCCACCCAGGCCGCGCTCCAGGAATTGCGCGACAGCTGGAATCCGGCCCAGGTGGACGACTGGTGCACCAAGGTGCTGGCACGCCCCGGCCGCGTCGTGCTCACCGGCATGGGGAAGTCGGGCCTCGTGGCCCAGAAGGTGGCCGCGACCCTGGCGTCGACGGGGTGTCCCAGCCTGTTCCTCCACCCGGCCGAAGCCCTGCATGGCGATCTCGGCATGGTGACCCGTGATGATTCCGTCCTGGCCCTTTCCAACAGTGGGGAGAGCGAGGAGCTGGTCCGGCTGTTGCCCAGCCTGGTGCGCCTGGGCATTCCGATGGCCGCCATCACGGCCCGTTCCGAGAGCAGCCTCGGGCAGGCCGCCCAATGGCGGTTCACCTATCGGCTTCCCCAGGGCGAAGGGTGTCCCCTGGACTTGGCTCCCATGGCCAGCACCACCCTCCAGCTCATCTGGGGCGATCTCCTGGCCGCCAGTCTCATGACCCGCCGGGGCTTCACGCGGGACCACTTCGCCCTGAATCACCCTGCTGGAAGTCTCGGGGCGAAACTCATGAGGGTGAAAGGCTTGATGCACACTTCCTGGCCGATGGTCCTGTCGTCGTCGCCCCTGACCGAAGTCCTGAGGGCCATGACGGGCGGGCGGCTGGGCATGACCAGCGTCATGGATGGGCCGGCCTTGCTGGGGGTCATCACAGACGGTGACATCCGCCGGGCCCTGGAGTCCGCCGAGCGGGAAGGCCGGAACCCGCTCGAACTTCGTGCCGAGCAGATGATGACGCGCTCCCCGGCGATGATCGATGAAGAGGCCCTGGCCCTGGAGGCTGCCGGCGACATGGAGTCCCGGAAGATCACTTTCCTCATGGTGAAGAAGGGGGACCGGCCCAGCGGTCTCATTCATATCCACGATTTGCTGGCGGCCAAGGTGTTGTAGGTTCGGACCCCAGTCCTTGGTCTGGATTCAAGGTTACATAATATACATTATCGAAAGTTAAATCTGGACCCACGGTGCCCTCGATTCTGACCCGATACATCCTCCGCCGATGGGCGACCCCTTTCCTCGGGGCGCTGTTCTTCTATGGGTTCCTCCTGGTGTCGTGGGAGATGATCGCCATCTCCCGGGAGATCTTTTCGCAGGGTGCGCCTCTGCGCTGGATGTTCCCCCTGCTCCTGCTGTCCCTTCCGGAAACGTTCTCCATGGTCCTGCCCATGGCGGCCGTGCTTGGCGGCCTCCTGGGAACGCAGCAGATGATGGAGGGGTCGGAGCTGGTGGCGGCCCAGGGGCTCGGCGCGGGCCGGCGGACCTGGTCCTCCCCCTGGCTGATCATGGCCTGCGGGCTTCTGTTTCTGGCCTCAGTCAACGCGCACCTCCTGGTGCCGGTCTCGGCCGGCCTTCAACAGACGCTCCGCCACAAGATGTCCGAGGAGGCCAAGGCCAGGTTCCTGCGGCCCGGGAGCCCCCCCTGGCACCCCCCCGGTTCCCCGGACACGGCCTTCTGGGTCGCGGAGAATGGCCAGATCCATCTGATGGAAACAACCCCCCAGGGTACCCAGCACCTGACGGCCTCCCGGATGACCTATGCCCTGGAGAACACGCCGTCCGGCGGTGCGGAGATCATGCTGCACTTGTCAGACCTGCAGGGCGTGCTGTTCCAGCCAGCTGGAGGCGGCAGTGTGATCCACCTGAGGCAGGAGCAGCAGACCCTGCGGTTCGCCATTCCTTCGGGCCCCCGCCTGCTCGCCCCGATTCCCCTGAGGTACGAATCCTCCCGGTCCCTGATGCAGATATACCGGGACCCGGCGGTCCCTGAAGCCCAACGGCAGCAGTCGGCCCTGGAGCTCAGCCGAAGGCTCACCCTCCCGGTGGCCGGCATCGCGTTGCTGCTGATGGGCATTGCCCTGGGGTTCGGTCACCCCAGGTTCTATCGCGGTGGGGCCGTCATCAAAAGCCTGGGAGTGATCCTCGTTTACTATCTGCTGATGAAGTATTTCGAAAACATGATTTTGAGCGGAAAAGTTGAATCGATTTATCCAACCCTTATCCTCCCCTTCCTCTTCCTGGGAGCCGGGTGGCTGATCCTCACCCAGCGGCTGATGCCCCATCGGACCCACCAGGGTCTCGGGCCTCGCCTGTTGCGGCCCCTCGGGCGCTTCCTGCACCTGGGGCCACTGCATTACCGCTGGTCGACGGCCAAAGCCTCCATTCTCCGCTGGATTCACGGCCAGGGCACCCGTCGGGGCATCTTCAGCCACTGGTCCACCCTGGCCTGGTGGCGCAACTGGGGTCTGACCCTGGGCAGTCTCCTCGCGCTGGATCTCCTGATCGAGTTCTCGAACCTGGCTGGAGACCTGTCGAAAAACAATATTCATCTCTTTGTCTTCGTTAAATATTGGGTATGGAATCTCCCGCCGTTCCTGGAGGTTGCATTCCCGATCTCCTTCCTCCTGGGGAGCATGCTCGCCCTGTCCGAGGCCGCCCTCAACCGGGAGTGGCTGGCCATCCGTGCCGGTGGAGTCAGCCTGCTCCAGTGGATATGGGCCAGCCGTTTCGCCTGGGGGGTCGTGGTCATCGCCACCTTCCTCCTCCAGGCAGGCCTGGCGCCCCTGGCCAGGACCCAGGCCCGGATCCTGTACCAGCAGATCCTGCAGCGTCCCAGAACGTCTTCTTCCACTTCGCCATGGATGTACCTCGGCTCCACGGGTGTCCTGTGGCATCTGGCCCCTGACACCCGGTGGGGCTTCCCCCTGAAGGCCCCGGAGGAAGCCCCGATCCTCCTCCGATGGCAACCTGGCGCCGAGCGGTCGGAGGCCCTGGCCTGGGGGGGATCCCACCTGGTACCCGGGCCCGCCACCCAGGATCTCTTCCCGGATCGCGCCCTCCAGACGGCCCCCTCAGCGGCGGAGGCCTCGACCCTTGATCTGGCCCAGTGGCAGCGGTGGGCGCCAGATCCTGAGCGTTCCTACCTGCTCTGGAGCCGCCTTCTGGGCTGGCTGGCAGGACCCCTGCTCGTTCTGGCCATGCTCTCCTACACCTTTCCAGGGCCGCGCGGGGGGCGCGGCCAGGCCATCGGGGCCGGGCTGGTCAGCGGCCTCGTCTTTTTCGGCCTTCAGACCCTTTTTGGGGGGGCCGCCCGGGCCTCCGAGATGCCCGCCTACTGGGGCATCCTGGCCCCCTATCTCCTTCTGTGTGCCAGCGCCCTGCTCCGCGTCTACAAGCTGCGGACCTGACGGCCAGACCACCCATGAGCCCTTCCATCCCAAGAATTACCATCAACCGCCTACACCCGGCGACCTGGGGTCCTGACCTGTGACGTCCTTGCTTTCCCGCGTTCAAGCCGCCTTGAGCGAACACCCGACGCTCCGCCCCGGAGCCAGAGTGCTTGCGGCCATGTCCGGAGGGGTCGACAGCTCCGTCATGGCCGCCCTGCTCCATCGGTGCGGCTATGAGGTCATCGGCATTTCCATGCAACTCTTCGACAAGAAGACCACTCAAACTTCGGATGGGAAGTGCTGTACTCTTGACGACTTCCAGGACGCCCGTCGGGTGGCCTATGACATGGGCTTCGCCCACTATGTGATGGACTTCGAGGCCCGGTTCCGCGACACCGTCATCGAAGGATTCATCCAAGGTTATCTTGACGGTGAAACACCCAGTCCTTGCATCCGTTGCAACCAATATCTCAAGTTCTCTGCGCTGATGGAGCGGGCCGAAGCCCTGGATGCCCCCTTCGTGGCCACCGGCCACTACGCGACCATCACCCACGAGGGAGGGCGCTGGCACCTCCGGAAGGCCGCAGACCCGGCCAAGGACCAGAGCTACTTCCTCTTCCACCACACCCAGGCCACCCTGGCGAAGACCCTGTTCCCCCTTGCCCACCTCACCAAGCCCGAGGTCCGGAGCCTGGGTGCCGAGCTGGGCCTGCACCTGGCCGAGAAACCTGAAAGCCAGGAAATCTGCTTCGTGACGCAGGATCGCTATGACGCCTTCCTCGCGGAGGAGGGGCGCGACCCCCACCGGGGAGACGGAGATATCCGCCACCTGGATGGACGGGTCCTGGGCCGGCATCACGGGTACTGGCGCCATACCGTGGGCCAGCGCCGGGGGCTGGGCGTCGCCTACTCGGAGCCTCTCTATGTGGTCCGGGTGGACCCGGCCACCAACACGGTCTGGGTGGGTGGTGAGGCCGATCTCCTTGGCCACGACCTGGTGGCGCGGGAGCTGAGCTGGGTGGACGCCCCTCCCCCGGGACCCCTGGCCTGCCAGGCCCGCATCCGGAGCCGGTCTCCCGAGGCCGAGGCTCTGGTGATCCCCCTGCCGGATGGCCGGGTGAAAGTGGCCTTCGCCGAGCCCCAGCGGGCCATTGCGGCCGGCCAGGCTGTGGTCTTCTACCGGGATGGCGAACTCCTGGGGGGCGGCTGGATCGATGCCCGACCGGAGTGACCCGGAGGTCAGTTTCCGCTGAGCCCGAAGGCCACACCCGGATAGCTCACAAAATGATAGAGGTTGGCTTCCGCTGTGGCGCCCATGCCCAGGTCTTTGACGGGGAGTTGGGGGAAGCTGATGGAGGTGCCGAAAGCCACGGCCTGCCCCAGCGGAGCGGGGATCCCCAGATCTCGGCGGGTCTCGTCCAGGAGCAGGAGGCCGAAGGTGATGGAGAAGCGGCCACACCAGGGCATGCGGTACTGGTTGGGATCCTGCGGGTTGACCACCCGCTCGAAAAAGCCCTTGGCCTTGGCAACCGTGACCGGGCCCGACAAGGGACCCCTCAGCAGCTGACGATCCTGCTCCACGGCTTCTGAGTAGGCGGCCACGCCCCCCACACCGTGCGGTGTGTAATTGAAGTCCTGGCCGTAATGGATGCCATCGGAGGAGATGACGATCGCCACATCGCGTCCGAGGGACCAGCCTCGAGCCTTCATGCTCGCCGAGAGGGCTTTCCCCAGATGGGCTGCCAGTTCCTGGAACCGGGCGAAAGAGGCGGAGGGCACCAGGATGGACACGATCTCCACGCCCGGGTCCTGGTGCTTCAGCCAGTAGGCGATTGCCTCGACGGAGTGTTCGCTGTCCTGCATGGCCGCGTCGCGGATGACATCCGTGGCTGGGATCCGGGCCAGGAGGTCTTCGCGCAGGTTCGAGACCTTGATCTCGCCATCCGGCGAACGCCAGGCGCGATAGGGATCGAACACCAGGGCGTCCTTGGCGTCGAAGCGGCGGTATTTGTGGAAGACCCCCACGAGGACGATGGTGTGGGCCTTCACCAGTGGCATCAGCTGGCGGTAGACGCGCCCCGCATAGAGGTAGTCGTCATGGGGACAGATGAGGCCGGCGACGCCGGGCGCGGGCATGGGTGCCAAGGCTTCGGGGGGCGGCGGCAGCGCGGAGCGCTCCCACACCTTGGCCATCTGGTCCGGCTTCGAAGCGAAACCCACCGCATCCTGCTGTCCCCGGAGGTCTCCCTGGGATGGAATGCCCATGGTCTTCCGGACCTCTTCCAGCGTGGGGCGCTGGGGTGGGACCGGAAGGGTGGACAGCGAAGCCTGGGCGAGGCCGGGAAGACAGGCCAGGGAACAGGCACAGAAGATGGCCGTGGCGCGATTCATGGGGGATCTCCGGAATCACCCTAGCAGCCCAGGTCCGCGCCACTCGCGACTTCGATCTCGACCGGCGCAAAAAAGCCCCCTTGCGGGGGCTGGTCTGGAGGCGCCGATCGGAATCCCGTTCCCGCCGCGCGATTGGCTGCGCACGGCCCTGATCACCAGGGACGCCACATCGAGTGGCGCCCCTGGTGGGGCCTACCTGCGCGCCACTCGCGACTTCGATTCCGACCGGCGCAAAAAAAGCCCCCTTGCGGGGGCTGGTCTGGAGGCGCCGATCGGAATCGAACCGATGGATACAGGATTTGCAGTCCCGGGCCTTACCACTTGGCTACGGCGCCTTGCGTGTTGCTGTGGAGCTTTCAAACGATCCGGGCCGCTTGCGCGGCCCGGGCAGTGGAGCGGGTGATGGGATTTGAACCCACGACTTCAACCTTGGCAAGGTTGCACTCTACCACTGAGTTACACCCGCGTGAGACATCAAGACTAGCAATGGCGCGCGATCCGGTCAACGGTCTTTTTCGGATCGACAGGTCGGGCAGAGGCCGAAAAGCATCAGCTGGTGCCGGGTGATCCGGAACCCTGAAAGCGATTCGAGTTCGATCAGCGATTCGTCGAGACCGCAGGCATCGACTTCCACCGTGCGCCCACAGCGTTCGCATTGGAGATGGTGATGGTGCCGGCGCGAATCGCAACGGACGAAGCGCATGACCTGGTCCGGGCCCATGATGCTCTCGGCCCAGCCCTCCTGGACGAAGCGCTCGAGGTTCCGGTAGACCGTGGGCAGGCCGGACCGCCGCTCCGGCATGCGTTCCCAGATCTCCTCCACAGTGAGCGGACGATCCGAGTCCTTGAGCACCTGGAGGATTCCTTCGCGCTGGGGCGTCTGCCGCATGCCTGCGGCGCGCAGGGAGGGCGAGGGGGCGGGGGCAGGGTCGGGCATGGCCCTAGAATGCCAGATTCGGGCATGCTGGATCCTATGCTCCAACGCACATTGGGTCGATTCGGTGCCTCGGACACCAGCCAGCCGTTCCTGCCCCTCGCCTTCCGACTCTATGCCAGCTTCGGCCTGCTGGTGCTGCACCTTGCGCTGCCGGCCGACGGCCGGGTTGCGGGGCCGGGCGAGAACCTGTATCTGGCGACCCTGGCGCTCCTGCTCGTCGAGGCGATCGGGGAATCGGCCCAGGGCCTCCGGGGCCGGGGCCAGCTCTTTCCGACTCCGGCCCTGCCCTGGATCTGGTGGAATCTCGTACTGGACCTGGCTCTGGTCACCCTCGTGATCGCCTACCAGGGCGTGGTCCAGGAGCGGTTCTCCACCCTCTACATCTTCCCCGTGCTGGCCTCGGCCTTCTACCTGGGGACCACCGAGATCGTCTGGGTGGGCGTGGTCTGTTCCATCTCGCACATCCTGCTGGTGCTGGGGTTCACGCTGGAGTGGATCCCGCCCTTCGGGCTGTCCGGTCAGGGCCTGGATCTGGAGGGGGGCCATCTGCCGTTCCTGCTGGGCATCACGTCCCTGCAGGTCTTCGCCACCACGCTGGTGGTGGTGCTCATCCGCAGGAACCTCGAGCGGTTGCGCACGGACCTGAGCGCCAGCGAAGCCACGGTGGGCGAGCTCTCGGCGCTGCACCGCCGCGTGGTGGACTCCATGTCCTCCGGCCTGATCACGCTGGATTCCTCCGGGCGGGTCACCTCTGCCAATCCCGCCGCAGAGGCCATTCTCGGCGGGCCCGTGCCCATGGGCATTCCCATCCAGGACCTCCTTCCCCTCGGCCATCCCCTGCCGGCCCAGCACCGCTTCGAGTTCGTGCTTCCGGCGGAGGGGCGGCCTCCCCAGATTCTGGGAGGGCATCTGACCTCCCTGCGCGACTCCGGGGGCCAGGAAACGGGCCAGCTGCTGCTGTTCCAGGACCTGACCGAGCTCAAGGCCCTGGCGGAGCGCACCCGGATCAGTGAGCGCCTGGCCGCCATCGGCCAACTGGCCGCCGGGCTCGCCCATGAGCTCCGCAACCCGCTGGCTTCCATCAGCGGATGCGTCCAGCTCCTGGGCCGCCAGGGGGCGACGGAAGAGGTCAGGGCCCGCGTGCTCGGGATCCTGGAGCGGGAGACGCAGCGAGTGGGGGCGATCGTCACCGGATTCCTCGACCTCGCCCGGCCCGAAGTCGCGCCCGCCAAGGTGCTCTCCCTGCCCCGCGTCCTGGACGAGGCCCGCGCGAGCTGGGAGATGGACCCCCGCACCGAGGGCCTCCCCCTTGACCTGCGGGAACCACCTCGGGCCTTTTTCCAGGCCGATCCGGCGGGCCTGCACCGGATGCTCATGAACCTCCTGAGCAACGCCCGGAAGGCCGTGAGGGATGTCCCCACACCTAAGGTCAGTCTTTCCGCCCGCTTATCGGCCGGGCAGATCCAGCTGGAAGTGGCTGACAACGGCTGCGGCATGGCCCCGGACCAGCTGGAACGCCTGTTCGTGCCGTTCTCGGGCAGTTTCGAGGAAGGCTCGGGGCTGGGCATGAGCCTGGTCTACAAATTCACCGAGGCCATGGGATGGCGCATTGACGTCCAGAGCCGGCCTGGAGCAGGCACCCGGGTCCGGATTTTCCTACCTGTGAGTTCAGCACAAGAGCCGATGGCGGAGCACCCCGATCCGGCGTAAACTTCCGGCAGCTTTCCGACATCTAAATCAGGACACACCCTTGCAGGGTCCACTTGGCACCTGCCACAGTGGTTCATCCCTTCCACGGCTTCGGTATCTGCCCTCTTGGCAGGCCCTGCCCAGCCATGACGGGAGTGGCCACCCGCCAATGCCTTTGACATCTTCCGCACTGCCCGCCGGGCCAGGATCTGCCATGAACCGCAAGCTCATCCGACCGAACCTCAGCGAACTCAAGGACAAGCTGGGCATTCCCGCCAAGGGGGGCGGCGGTGAAGCCATGACGCCAGTCCCCCCCGCCCTGACGGCGGCCGGGGAACCGAACCCGGCGGTCAACCCGTCGGCGGCCACGGCGCCCCAGGGACTCGGGAGCCCGCGGCGCAAGATCGCACCCCCCGAGCAGACCAACGCCGAGAGTTTCTACTACCTCAAGCAGATGCAGTCCAAGACGCCGATGGTGATCGTGCTTCAGGACGACGAGAAGGTGCGGGGCGTCATCGAGTGGTATGACAAGCACTGTCTGAAGATCAACCGGGTGAAGGAACCCAACGTCCTCGTGCCCAAGCACAACATCAAGTACATCTACAAACAGGAAGAGGAGCCCCGGATCCGCCGGAGCCGCCCGACCAAGAAGGAAGAGCCGCTGACCGCGGAAGTGGAGATCGCCGCCTACGATTGAGGGCGGGAACGCCTCAGGGGTCACCATGAGCCGCCCACCGCGCATCGCCATCAGCCTGGGAGATCCCTGCGGCATCGGACCCGAGCTGTTGTTGCGGTCTCTGCCGACGCTGGGGACCTGGGCCGACGTGATCGTGGTGGGATCACGGGCGGGCCTGGACCTTCTCAAGGGCACGGAGGGGAGGCTCGCGAACTGGAGCTGGGCGGATGCCCCCGCGCCCGCGCCGGAGGATTTTCGCGGCATCGCCTGCGGGCTCGAAGTGGAGAGCCCCGGCGGATCGGCCGTCGCGCTCTGGCTTGATCCCACCCCTGAGATCCGCGCCGATCATCTGGTCCTGGGCCAGGGTTCCGCCGCCTCCGGGCGGGCCACCGTGGAGGCCATCCGCGTGGCGGCGGGCCTTGCCATGGCTGGCGCCGTGGATGCCCTCACCACCCTGCCCATGGCCAAGTCCGCGGCGCACCTCGCCGGGTATCCGATCCCCGGCCACACCGAGTACCTCCAGGCCCTTGCCGGCGCGCCGCTCACCCGCATGGCTTTCGTGAGCCCGCGCCTCTCGGTGGTGCTGCACACCGTCCACCAGAGCCTGCGATCCGTGGTCGAGGACCTGGACGCGGAGGCTGTGGCCGAAACCCTGGCCTTCGCCGCCAGCCGTTTCATCCAGCTCACGGGGAACCCGGACCTCCGGGTGGCCCTCTGCGCCCTGAATCCTCACGCCGGCGAGGCAGGGGCCTTCGGCGACGAGGAGCGGCTGCTGGTCGAGGCCCGCGAGCGGGCCGAGGCCGCCTTCCGCGAGGCTGGATCGGCCGGCCCTTTTGCCACGCTGCCCTCCCCCTTCCCCGCGGAGCCGGCACCGGCAGGGTGGACGCTTCATCCGACAGAGTTCCGGGCCCCCGGGAGCACCGCCGGACCCGGCGGCCCGCGCTTCTCCGGCCCTCTGCCGTCGGACAGCCTGTTCCACCGAGCGGTCTCCGGCGAGTTCGACCTCGTGGTTGCCCTGTACCACGACCAGGGACTGATTCCCATCAAGCTGCTGGAACCCAGTCGGGCCGTGAATCTCACCCTGGGCCTGCCTTTCATCCGAACCAGTCCGGACCATGGCACCGCCTTCGACAAGGCCGGGAAGTGGATCGCCGATCCCCGGAACTTCCTCGAAGCCGCGGCCATGGCGGTGCGTCTGGCCGGACGGGCCCGCCAGGAGCCCTGGACCGCCCAGGTGGTCGGACCTTGAGTCCCGCCCTTCGAGCCGCCTTCGGGCCCGGCGCGACCTGCCATGGGGTGGAGCCTCAGAACCTCCCGTTTCCGCGCACGGCCCTTCCGATCCGTCATGGCGCACCCCTGCATCTGGAGGCCCACCTGGAACGCCTGCATGCCGGCGCCAAGGCCCTGGGCAGCACCCCTTCCTGGCTGGCCGAGGCCGCGGAGGAACTCGGCCATTGGCTGAAGCGGCATGCCGCACCCGAGGCCGCGCTGCGCCTGGAACTCCGCCTCGACCTCAAACTCATGGAGGCTCGCCTGGAGCCCCTGCCGCAGGCCTCCATTCCGTACCGCCTCGCCCCCCTGCCCCATCCCATGGGGGACTTGCGCCCAAACCCTTTGGCTCCGCACAAGGGCCTCTCCGGCCCCTGGCGACCCCAGGTCCTGGCTGAGGTCTGGCAACATGGCGCCGAGGATGCCCTGCTGCTCTGGCCGGACGGGACACTGGCGGAAACCGCCATCGCCACGGTCGCCCTGGAACGGGAGGGGATCCTGACCCTGCCTCCCGCGGCGGGCCGCGTAGCCAGCGTCGCTGAACGACTGGACCTTCCCCTCTGGGCCGAGGCAAGGGGGTGGACCGTGCACCACGCGTCCATCCCGCGTGAGGACTGCTCCGGCGGTCAAATCTGGTGCATGAACGCCCTCCGCGGCCTCTGGCCCGCCGTCCTTCTCTGAGAGGTTCATCCGGGACTCCACCATGCCTTTCGCGGACCTGATCTCGGCCCTGCTGCTGCCCCTCCCGCCCTGGCTGGGGTTCTGGATCTTCCGCCGCAAGGGCCGCGTGGGGCTCAGTTACGGCTACTTCCTGGGTGGGATCCTCGCTGTAATGGCCCTGCCCTGGGCGCACCTCACCGGGCTTCCCCTGCCGGCGGCCCAGCTCGGCGGCGCCCTGCTGGGGTTCACGATCTTCCTCCAGGCCCAGCGCGAGGGGGTCCAGGGCGTGCGCCGGCTGGCCGTCGGCGTGGGCAGTGCCAGCCTCTTCCTGGCCCTGCTGCTGGTCCGCATCCATCTGCCCTGGCAGTCGGTGCTGCATGTCTGGGCCGGTGCGGCCCTGGAGGCCCTGCTCTGGCTGGTCCTCTCGGATCTCGCCTACCGGTGGACCCATGGGCGCCAGCTGGAACTGCGGATGCCCCTCGTGGGGGCCGTGACCCTGGGCGTGGGTGCCGTCGCCCAGCTGTTGCTGCCGCCGGGCGCCTCGCGCCTCTCCTGGCTCGCGGCCATCCTCGCGGGCCTGCTCCTGGGCCTGGTGGCCCTGCAGCAGCTGAAGTGGCTGCGGGAGCAGGGCGCCTGGGTGGAAGGTCGCGGCCAGGGCCTCCGCATGGCCCTGGCCCTCCTGGAGAAGACCGGCCCCGCTGAACTTCCGGGGCTCGCGTTGGGGCTCGATCCACGCCAGCCCATGTGGCTCGTGGACGACCAGGGCCGCATCCTCGAATCCAACGGGCCCTTCAGCCAGCTCGTGGGCCTGCCTCGATACCAGCTGCGGGGGTACGCCCTGGATGCCCTGTTCCAGGGTGGCGACCTGCCCGTCTGGCAAGCCATCAAGAACCAGCTTCTCCAGTTCGGCAGCGCCTCGGTGGCAGCCACCCAGGTCAGTGAGGACGGAACCTTCAGCGAGGTCGTGCTCGAGGCCTCGGCCTTCGACCGGGGCATGGGCCTGGTGTGGATCGCCAACCCCACCGCCGGCTCCCTGACCCTGCAGGCCGGCGCGGCGCCCCATGCCGGTGGCGATGACGAGCGGCGGAGGCTTGGCGCCAATGCGATGCTGGCCCTCGCCACGGCCTCGGACCGCCTGTTGGCCGATCTTCCCGCGGGTCCGTCGCGGCAGGCGGCCGAGCGAATGCAAGAGGCCGCGTTCCGGTTGTCGCCAGCCATTCCGGAGCCGGAACCGGTGGAGGGCCGCGCCGCCCTGGAGGCGCTGCTGCCGGGGTTCCGGAAGATCCTCGCGCCCGGTCGCAGCCTGAGCCTCCAGGCCGTGGCCCTGCCCCTGGCCGTGGAGCCGGAGGCGCTGAAGCGCATCGCGACCCAGCTGCTGCTGCACGCCCGTGAACGAACAGGCCGGGAAGACCTGGTGCTGGTCCTGGAGGCCACGGACCTGGGAGGCCGCCGGTTCGGTCTGCTCCATGCCGAAACGGCGGGAGGAGCTGGAGGCTGGACCCGGGAATTGTTCGGCCTCGGGTGGCTGCGGCAGTCCGTGCTGGAGGCCGGAGGCATGCTGGAGCTGGACCAGGACACCCAGGCGAAGGTGCGACCCCGGGTCTACCTCCCGGCCGCAGCCGCGGCGCGTCCGCTCGAGGGGCCGCTGCTGTCCGGGCGCATCCTCTGGATCGTGGACCGTGATCCGCTGGCGCGGAGCGCCATGGCCGACCTGGTCCAGCGGCTGGGGGGCCAGGCCGAAACCTTCGAGGACCTGCCTCAGCTCCTGCGGACCAGCCGGGGGCAGGCCCCGGCGGACGCGCTGGTGCTGGAACGGACGCCGAAGCTGGAGCGCTTCCACCGCGCCCTCCGCGCCTTCCAGAAAGAGCCCGTCCCCACCCTGGTGATCGGCCTGGGCCAGTCCCTGCCCGTGGATGCGGGCTTCCTGGGCCTGCGCCGGATCAGCTTCCTGGAGAAGCCCTTCGGGTCCGCGGCCTTTGCCCGATCCGTGCTGGCCCTGTTGCGGAGCCCGGCGGAGTGACCCGCAGGGCTGTTGTAGGCTGGAGACTGGAGGCAGCATGTCGACGGTGGCGGTGATCCTGGCGGCGGGGCTCGGAACCCGCATGAAATCGCGGCTTCCCAAGGTCCTGCACCCGATCCTGGGCGATCCTTCGCTGCTCTGGGCGCTGCGGACCTTGCCTCCGGATCTTGGCGGTGCGGTGGTGGTGGTCCATCACGGCAAGGAGCGGGTCCTGGCGGCCCTGGAATCCTGGCGCCAGGCCGGACTGCTGCCCTGTTCCGTCACGGCGGTGGATCAAGGCGAACCCCTCGGCACCGGCCATGCCCTCCAGGTCTGCATTCCGGAGCTGGACCGGCTCGGTGCCACCCAGGTCGCCATCCTCTGCGGCGATGTGCCACTCACTTCCCCCGCCACAGTGCGGCGCCTCTGTTCCGCCGAGGCCCTGCTCCTGGCGATGGACATGCAGACTCCCGGCTCGTACGGCCGAGTCCTCCAGCATGCGGACGGCCAGCTTGCGGGCCTGGTAGAGGCCAAGGACGCCACGCCCGAGCAGCTGGCCGTGCAGCGCGTGAACGGCGGCGCCTATGCCCTGCCCTGGCCCGCCCTGCGCCGCGCTCTCCAGGATCTGACGAACGACAACGCCCAGAAGGAGTACTACCTGACCGACGCCGTGGCGGCTGTGGCCGCGACGCTTCCCGTGGCGGTGGAGGTATGCGATCCCGAGGAGCTGGCCGGCATGAACTCCCGGCACGACCAGGCCACGCTCCAGGCCGCGGCCCAGCGGCGGATCCAGCGGCACTGGATGGCCGAGGGGGTCACCTTCCTCCATCCCGACAGCACGCTGGTCGGTCCGCGGGTGGTGCTTTCGCGGGATGTGCTCCTGGAGCCGGGCGTTCGGCTCGAGGGGGCCGTCACCGTCGGCGAGGGCTGCCGCATCGGCCAAGGCACCGTCATCACGGATTCCGCCCTGGCGGAGGGTGTGGAGATCCGCCCCTACTGCGTCATCGAGCAGGCCATCGTGGGCGCGGGCGCCAAGCTGGGCCCCTTCGCCCGCCTGCGCGAGGGCACGGATCTGGCCGAGGGCGTCCACATCGGGAACTTCGTCGAGACCAAGAAGGCCCGGCTCCACCGGGGCGCCAAGGCCAACCACCTCGCCTACCTGGGCGATACCGAGATCGGTGAAGGCACGAACATCGGCGCGGGGGTCATCACCTGCAACTACGATGGGGTGAACAAGCACCGCACCCTGATCGGAAGTCGCGTCTTCGTGGGTTCTGACACCCAGCTGGTCGCTCCGGTATCCATCGGTGACGGCGCCCTCATCGGCGCGGGCAGCACCATCACCCAGGACGTACCCGCGGATGCCCTGGCCCTGAGCCGGACGGCCCAGACCCTGCGGGAAGGTGGCGCCTTGCGGCTGCGGGCCCGGCAGAAAAAGCAGACTCGGTTAAGCTAGTCTTTTGCCCCCCGGAGCCCCATGGTTCTGACCTTCATCGATACGACCGGCGCCAAGGTTCTCGCGGCACTCGACACCGCGGGGGACTTTGCCACGCTGGCAGGCAGGACCTTCGCCGCCATCTTCAAGCGCCCATTTGACGGCAAGAACCTGCTGAACCAGTTCCAGGCCGTGGGCGTCCACTCCCTGCCGGTGGTGATCCTGACGAGCGTCGCCGTCAGCATGGTGTTCGCAGTCCAGCTGGCCTTCGGTTTCCGCCAGTTCCAGGCGGAAGGGCTGGCCTCCCAGGTGGAGGGCCTCGCCATTGTCCGCGAGCTGGGCCCGGTGATCACGGGCCTGATGCTCTCGGGCCGCATCGGCTCGGCCATGGCCGCAGAGCTGGGCACCATGCAGGTGACCGAGCAGATCGATGCGCTGGAATGCCTCGCGACGGATCCCATCCACTACCTCTTCGTGCCGCGCTTCCTCGCCTCGCTGGTCGTGGTCCCCCTGCTGACGGTGGTCTCCATCTATGTCGGCTTCTGGGGCGGCTACATGATCCTGGTGGGTGTAGAGGGACAGAGCGCCTACGTCTACAGCCACGAGTTCTACAAGCTGCTGGCCTTCCGGGATCTCCGCATCGCCCTCTACAAGGGCCTGGTCTTCGGGATGATCATCGCCCTGGTGGGCTGCTGGAAGGGCTACCGCACCCAGGGGGGCGCCGAGGGCGTGGGGAACGCCCCCACCAGCAGCGTGGTGACCAGCTCGCTGTGGATCCTCATCTCCGACTTCTTCCTGACCAAGCTCCTGTTGGTGTGACGGCATGGCCCTGATCGATGTCGTCAACCTCTCCAAGGCCTTCGGTCCCAAGGTCGTGCTGTCCAATGTGAACCTCCAGGTCCAGGAGGGCGAGAGCCTGGTGGTGCTGGGCGGTTCCGGCACGGGCAAGACCGTGCTGCTCCGCAACATCATGGGCCTCCTCACGCCGGATTCGGGGCACGTGGCCATCGAGGGCAAGATCATCGCCCAGCTGACCCGGAAGGAGCTGTTCCAGGTCCGTCAGAGCATCGGCATGTGCTTCCAGATGGCGGCCCTCTTCGACTCCATGACCGTCTTCGAGAACGTGGCCTTCGGGCTCCGGCGGCACCTCGAGATCACCGAAGACGAAGTCCAGGCCCGGGTCGAGGAGTGCCTCTCCATGGTGGGCATGAAGGGCACCGACAAGCTGAAACCCGCGGAGCTGTCCGGTGGCATGAAGCGGCGCGTGGGCTTCGCCCGGGCCATCGCCCTCAAGCCCAAGATCCTGCTCTTCGACGAGCCCACCACCGGGCTCGACCCCGTGATGACTGACGTCATCGGCCGCGTGATCCTGGACCTCAAGCATGAGCTGGGGGTCACCACCATCACCATCACCCACGACCTCAAGTCCGCCTTCGAGATCGCCGATCGCATCGCCCTGCTCTTCCGCGGCGAGTGCATCGCCTGCGAGCCGCCCGCCGCCTTCAAGGCCAATCCGCACCCCGTCATCCAGCAGTTCCTGCGGGGCGATGCGGAGGGCCCGTTCCTTCAGGATCCGCCCCCGCCCAAGCGACGACATCAGGAGGCCCAAGCATGAAGCCCGAAACCAAGGTCGGCCTCTTCTTCACCGGTGCCATCTTCCTGCTGGCCGTGCTGGTATTCCGCTCGGAGAAGCTGGAGATCGGCGGCAAGAAGAACCAGTCCGAGAAGTTCACCTACTTCGACTCGGTGGCGGGCCTCAACCTCCAGAGCGCCGTGCGCATCGCCGGCGTGAAGGTGGGCGATGTCCGGACCATCTCCCTCGAGAACGGCAAGGCCCGCGTGGTGGTGGGCCTGGACTCCTCCGTGCCGGTCTACGCCGATGCCTTCGTGTCGCTCGGCTCCATCGGCATCCTGGGTGAGAAGTTCATCGACCTGGACGCCGGCCACAGCGCCAAGGGTCCCTTCCCCGAGGGCCAGCCCCTGCCCAGCAAGGCCGGCGTGAGCCTCGACAACCTGATGGAGACCCTGGCCGACGTGGGCAAGAACGTGAAGGGCGTCACCCAGGCTCTGAACGAGTCCATCGGCGGCGAGCAGGGCCGTCAGAAACTTGACGAGATCGTGGACAACATCCGCGTGCTGACGGCGGAATTCCGCTCCATGGCCCAGGAGAACCACAGCGCCATCAACAACACCATGGGCAATGTCGAGGCCATCACCGCCGATCTGCGGGACAAGCTGCCCAAGCTGGCCCAGCAGTTCGAAACGGTCGGCAAGAACCTGAACGCCATGCTCGAGGAGAACCGGCCCGAGCTGAAGGGCGTCATGGGCGATGTCCGCAAGCTGGCCCAGAGCTTCCAGGGCACCGCGGACAACCTGAAGGTCCTCACGGATCGCATCAACAAGGGCGAGGGTACCATCGGCAAGCTGCTCAACGACGAGACCACCATCAAGAAGATCAACGAAGCGGTGGACAACGTGAACGGCCTGCTGGGCGGGTTCAACAAGATGGACTTCCGCCTCGACATGGACGCGGCCCAGTGGGACAAGCGCAAGGACAGCCGCGTGGGTCTCGGTCTCGAGATCGCCCCCCGGCCGGACTACTGGTACGCCCTGGGCTTCGCCTCCACTCCGGACGGGAAGCTGAGCGAGAGCACCCGCACCGTCACGCAGCTGGATCCCATCACCGGGCAGCCCGTCACGGTGCTGGAGCGGAACCAGTTCGTCACCACGGACCGGGCCTTCACCGTGTCCGCCCAGTTCGCCAAGCGCCTCGGTCCCGCCGTCTTCTCTGCCGGCATCGTCGAGGGCAAGGGCGGTGGCGGGGTGGAATTGCGCACCCTGGACAACGACCGCCTGCGGTTCGGCCTGCTGGCCTACGACTTCACCAAGCGCGACGACAAGCCCAACCCCCGCTACCGCTTCACCAGCAGCTACCAGTTCTGGAAGGGCGCCTACGTCCAGGCCGGTGTCCAGGACATCGGGAACAAGGACCTCCGCACGATCTTCTTCGGCGGCGGCCTGCGCTGGAAGGACGATGACCTGAAAAAGATTATCGGCCTTGCGGGGTCGGCCAAGTGAAGGAACCCCGCGCCCTGCCCCTGCCCGGCCCCCTGCCGGAGGAGCGGGGTGCGCTGTTTCTCTGGGTCCGTCGGGGCCTGCCCCTGGCGGCCTCGGTGCTCGCCTTCGCCGGGGCCACCTTCCACAACGCCGGACGCGGATGGTGGCTGCTGGCGGGAGTCGGTTTCCTGGCCGTGGCCTGGCCGAGCTTCCTGCGGGGTGAGGCCCTGCTGCGGAATCAGACGACGGTCCGGCGACAGGACGGCCTCTGGGCCTACGCCTTCCGTCCCCTCGCGCGCTGGCTGGGCCTGGAGGATGCCTGGATCCTCTCCTATTGCGGCCACAACAACCAGCGTGTCCGCCAGGCGCTCGGACACCAACGGGCCAAGCGGGCCCTCATCCTGCTGCCCCACTGCGTCCAGCTGGCCCGCTGCAAAGCCGGCATCCTCGACGATCTCCAGGCCTGCTACGACTGCGGCCTCTGCCCGGTGGGCGACTACCTGAACTTGGTCCTGGCCAACCACTGGGAGGGTCGCATCACCAACCGCAGCCACAAGGCCTACCGCGAAGCCCGGGAGTACCGCCCCGACCTGGTGGTCGCCGTGAGTTGCACGGATCGGTTGCTCAAGGGGCTCACCAAGATGCCGGAGATCCCCTGCTACGTGATCCCGCTGGCCCTGCCCCACGGCATGTGCGTGGACACGGACTTCAACGTGCCGCACCTGCTGGCCGCCATGGAGACCCTGGTGGAGCCCCGGCGGCCCTCCGGCGAAGTCCAGGCCCTGCGCCGCGCAGGCATCGCGTGACCGGACCTCCACCGGCCTTCCCCCTCCGGGCCTTCTTCCAGCGCCTCCTCGGGCCCAGGGCCCTGGCCTACCTGCTCCACCTGCGTCCCCTGGAGTGGCCCATCATGACGGCCCACTTCCTGCTGGGCACGCTGCTCGCGGTGGGCTGTGCCCTCCGCGCCCGGCCCACGCTGCTGGGGTGGTTCGTGTTCGTCGCCCTGCTCAACGGGGGGACCCTCGCCATCAACAGCGCCTTCGACAAGGACGAAGGGGATATCGGCTACCTCAAGGCGCCCCCCGCGCCGCCCGAGCATCTGCTGGCCTTCTCCTCCACGCTGCTGGCCGCCTCTGCCCTCCTGGGCTTCCTGCTGCCCCGGCCCTTTGCCCTCCTCAACCTCGCCTGTGTGGTCATGAGCGTGCTGTATTCCGTGCCTCCGGTGCGTCTCAAGGCCCGGGCCGGCTGGGACCTGCTCATCAACTGCCTCGGCTTCGGCCTGTTCACCCCCCTGGCTGGCTGGGCCCTCACCGGAAGACCCTTCGACGCGGGCATCCTCCGCGCTTCCTGGGGCTTCGCGTTCCTCTTCGCCGCCCTCTACCCGATGACTCAGATCTACCAGGTGGCTGAAGACACCCGCCGAGGCGACCGCACCCTGGTGATCCGGCTGGGCGTGGGACGGAGCCTGGCCCTGGCCCTGGGCGCCGCCCTGGCGGCCCACCTCCTGTTCGGCGCCGCGGCGATGGGCCTGGGCCGGAACCCGCTTCTGCTGCTGCCCTCGCTAGCGGCCTGGTTGGGAGTCCTGCTGCCCTGGATGGTCGGTTGGCGCACCTGGAGTGATCGCCGGCACGAAACTGGCATGTATTGGGGCTTGGGTGCCTGGGCCGTCACCGACCTTAGTTTGTTGGTTCTACTCTGGCCCCGACCATTTTGATGGAAGGAATCACCCGTCCGATCCAGTAGACTTGGAATGGGTGACGACAATCGTTATCTTCATGGAGTGGGCATGGGGTTCAAGCGGGGAATCCAGAAGCTGGGAATCTTTTGCTGCATGGGCCTCGCCGCCCTGCAGGCAGCCTCCCGCCCCCCCGCGAAGCTCTCGCTCAAGTCCGGCTCCGCCCTGGTCCTGGATCAGGTCACGGGTCAGGCCCTGATCGAGAAGCAGGCCGGGGCCGTCCAGCCCATCGCCTCCCTCACCAAGCTCATGACCGCCATGGTCCTGCTGGACGCCCACTTGGATCCGCAGGAGATCCTCACGATCACCAATGACGACAAGGACATGCTGCGCCACAGCAAGTCCCGCCTGCCCGTGGGCACGCGCCTGCCCCGGGAGCAGGCCCTGCTGCTGGCCCTGCTGGCCTCCGAGAACCGCGCCGCTCACGCCCTGGGCCGCACCTTCCCCGGCGGCCTCTCCGCCTTCGTCGGAGCCATGAACGCCAAGGCCAGGACCCTGGGGTTGGAGGAAACCCGCTTCGAGGACCCCTCCGGCCTTTCCGCCGGCAATGTGGCCAATGCCCGTGATCTGGCGCGCATCATGGAAGCCGCCTACCGCTACCCCGAGATCCGCGACTTCACCACCCGGCCCGAAACCAGCATCCAGGCGGGCCGCCACAGCATCCAGTTCCCCAACACCAATGCCCTGGTGCGCAGCTCCCGCTGGAACATCGGCCTCTCCAAGACCGGCTACATCGAAGAGGCGGGTCGCTGCCTCGTCATGCAGGCCATGCTGGCCAACCGCCCCGTGCTCATCATCCTGCTGGACTCTTGGGGCAAGTACTCCCGCCTGGGCGATGCCAATCGCATCAAGCAGTGGCTGGAAGCCCGCGTGGGTCCCCGGAGCTGAGCTCCGGTGCTCATCCCTGAAGTCGAGCCCCCCTTCCCCCTGACATGGGGCTTCTCCACGCGCCTGGACCTGCCGGCCGAGTCGCCCGAACGGCGCCTGAACCAGGTCCACCGCTGCGGCGTGGCCGAGGCCTCCGATGCCGTGGTCGAGGCGGATGGCCTCTGGACCACCCGCCCCGGTCTCCGCATCGGCGTGCGCGTCGCCGATTGCGTACCGGTGCTGCTGGCCGGCACCCTGGCCGATGGCAGGCCTTGGGCGGCCGCCCTGCATGCCGGCTGGCGCGGCGCCACAGGCCATGATGACCCGGAGCCGGGAGGCGGGATCCTGCGCCGCGGCGTGGCCCGCTACCGCGCCCTGGGCGGCCACCCGCCCCACCTGACCTGGGCCTTCGGTCCCGCCATCCTGGCCTGCCATTTCGAGGTGGGCGAGGAGGTCATCGCCGCCGCCAGGCAGGACCCCGCCTGGCGCGAGGACCTGCGCAGCGTCGGCCCCTCCGGGAAGGCCCATCTCGACCTCCATGGCTTCCTGCGGGCCCAGGCCCTGGACCTCGGTCTCGATCCCTCCAAAGAAGGCAGCGTGGCCCTCTGCACCATGTGCCGCCCCGACCTGCTCTATTCCTACCGGCGCGGCGAAACCACGGACCGCCAGTGGGGCTGGATCGAGATCAGCTAATCTGGAAGCTGGCCCTCGCTCCCGGGGACTGACGCTTCAAGACCGAGGATCGCCATGCTCAACATCACCGACATCCGCATCACCAAGGTGGAAGGCGACGACAAGCTGCGCGCGTTTGCGGGCCTGGTCATCGACGACTGCTTCCTGGTGGGTGATCTGCGGGTGGTGGAAGGTGAGGACGGCTACTTCGTCGCCATGCCCAGCCGCCGCAAGCGCGACGGCAGCTTCAAGGACATCGCCTACCCCTTGAACAACGCCCTCCGCGAGCAGATCGAGGAGAAGGTGCTGCTGGCCTACGAAACCGCGACGGGCCATCGCGCCCTCAGCCGCATCGAGCGCGGCGAAGCCGCCCAGGTGCGCCCCGACCTGCTTGGCGTCGAGGAGTTCGGCTTCACCCCCAAGCCCAATCCCTGACGCCTGCGCCCCGAGGCCGGGGCTTGGGCGGGACGCGGACCCGCGCTATGCTTGCCTTTCCGCCTGGGGAGTAGCCAAGTGGTAAGGCAGCAGGTTTTGATCCTGCGTACCGAGGGTTCGAATCCTTCCTCCCCAACGAAACCGGCCGCCGCAAGGCGGTCGTTTTCATTGGGGGGCGTAGGAAGGATCCAAAGTCAGGGATGCCGCGCAGGTAGGGTCAGCCAGGAAACGACCTGCCCTGCGACCAGAGCGTCACCTGCGGGGTCTTCAGGCCGCATCGATCGGGCCGACCGGGTGCCTTGACGATCGGGTCTCGTTCCAGACCCTGATGAGATGGGGCTTGGCCTTCTGGTACCAATAGCGGATCAGGTCGATTCGCCGCCGGTCCGATTCGCCGGCCAGCAAGGCCCCGTCCGCGATGGCAAACGAGGCGTCCACGCCCGGGCCCAGGACATGGAAACGAGGCGGGCACAGCATTCCCGTACCGATCTCGATCCGCAGGCTGCTCGGGGTTCCGGCCAGTGGCGTTCCGGCCAGCAGCCAGGCTTCGGGTCCATCGAAATACACACAGATGCCACTGCTCAGGGCGGAGGCGAGGTGGTCTTCAAACTCCTCGATCCGGGAAAACCCCGGCAGCCGCTCTAAGGCCAGGGCCTGATGGTCACCCCGGGCCAGAAGCCTCGACGCCAGTGCCGGCTGGATCGGACATCGGCGCGGGGCCCACATCGAGCGGGAGGCCAGGCTGGGCCGCTGGAGATCTTTCGAATGGGATGGCATACAGGACGGACCCCTCACGGGAATCCCCCATGAAACACGCCTTTCCGGCCCGCAATGCCAGAAACCCCCGAACGGGCCATTTGGGGGGCCCAACGGCATTGCCATTGAGTCCGCCAAAGGGGCGACGCCCTCGCGCCCTTCTCACCCCTTCGCCCCGCCTCCCTCCCGCTTCGAGGCCCTGGACCGCTCAGGGTACAGACTGTCGGCGCAATCGGGGCAGATGCCGTGGGTGAAATCGGCATGGGAATGGGCGCTGATGTAGTGCTCGATCTGGTTCCAGTAGCCTTTGTCGTCACGGATCTTCTTGCAGGAGGCACAGATGGGCAGCAGGCCGGACAGCTGTTTCACTTCGCCGAGGGCGGTGGACAGCTCCTCATTCCGGGCGCGCAGTTCCTCCGTCCGCTTGGCCACGAGGGCTTCCAGTTCGGCCTTGCTGCGAGCCAGGGCCGCCACCCGGTAGCGCAGGATCGCCACCCCGACCCCCAAGAAGGCCAGGCCGCCGAGGGCCATGGCCCACCAGGTGCGCCACCAGGGCGGCAGGACCTTGAAATCGAGGCTTGCCGGAGGTCCATAGGCACCGTCCCTGGCCGAGGCCCGAACCTCGAACCGATAGTGGCCTCCAGGCAAGGCGGGGTACCGCACCACCGGGCTGTCGATCTCCCGCCAGCCGTCCTCGAGGCCCAGAAGCCGCGCCTGGAACCGCGTCCGGCGTTCGTCCAGATAGGTGGGCACGGCCACCCGGAAGGTCACGGTGCTCTCCCGATGGGCGACCGGCGCCAGGTCCCGGAACGGGGGCTCCAGCCGACGCGTGCCCCAGGTGACCTCGAGGATGTGGGCCTGGGCGGGCGGCAGCTGGCCCTGGCTTCCGCCGGCCTCATAGCGCACCAGCCCTGCGGCCGTGCCCACCCAGAGGGAGTGCCCCTCCACCAGCAGGGCCTGGATGGCGCAGTCCTCACTCACCATGCCGTCCTGCTGCCCGATGTGAAGGGGCGGGTCCAGGCGGTCCAGACCCTGATCCGTGGTGGCCCAGGTCTGTCCCCGGCCATCCACCTCGACGGCGTACACCTGGTTGGATTGGAGGCCCTGGCCCTTGGCCCGCTGCTCGAGCACGGTGAGCCGGTCCCCATCCACGCGAACCCGGGTGAGGCCCTGGGGTTCCTGGTAGTAGATCCAGGCGCTGCCATCCGGCAGGAAGGCCAGGCCATAGAGCCCGTAAGGCCGGAGGCCCTGCTTCTCCGTGAACAACCGCCAGGGGCCATGGGCCTCCTTGAGATACAGGCCCGCGGTGGTGGCGGCCCAGAGGCGGCCCTGGGCGTCCTCCCGGATGCGGAAAGCCCCGAGGGTACCTGTTCCGGGTGGCTCCACCTCTTGGACCAGCTGGCGTCGGGCCGGATCCCACCGGAGCATCCCGTGGCGGATATGGCTCAACCAGATCTGGCCCCTGGAATCCTGCATCACGCTGTTCACCGCAAAGCCCAGCTCGCCCAGGGGCGCCACTTCCGCTTCCCGATGCCCGGGCCGGAGCCAGAGCGTGGGGCCGATGGTGCTGACCATCCACAGCGTTCCAGCCCGGTCGAGCACCAGGCTCTTGATGCGCTGGCCTTCGGTGCCCGGGATGCGCGTGATGCGCGTGGGGGTCACACGCAGGGCCCCGTTATCCGTGGCGGCGAGGATCTCACCCCCGGGATGGCGGACGATGGACCAGACCACTTCACCGGACGCCCCGGCGGCCAGAGCGTGGTTCCAGACGCGACCGCCCCCCTGGAGCCGGGCCAGGCTCGTGCCCAGGATCCAGAGGGTGCCCTCCCGGTCCCGGAAGACCGTGCGGACCCAGCGGAAGGGAAGCCCGCCGGCCGCATTGAGGCGCTCGGTGGCAGCCCCCGAGAGGTGCAGGGCTCCCGCCTGGGTGGGGATCCAGATGGAGCCATCGGCGTCGACAAACGGCACGCTGTTGGGGGACAGGCTCGCATCCAGACGACTCGACAGGTCCTTGAACCTGGCGTCTTCCGGGGTCTTCATCACCAGGCTCCGCCCGGAACCCGCCCAGAGGCGGCCAGCCCCGTCCTCCACGACCATGGTGACCCCGTCGGCGGGGAGTCCCTGCTCCCTGCCCCAGTCCTGCCGGGTCCCGTTGGGCAGCAGGCGGGTGATTCCGGCTTTCGTGCCCAGGTACATGGCCCCCCTGGAGCCTGCGGCAAGGGCCGTGGTCAGTCCCGCCGGTCTGGGGGCCCGGAGGCTGAACTGCAGCCCCTCCTCCTGGAGGAACAGCCCGGCCTCGGTCAGAGCCCAGAGCCGGCCCCGATGATCGACCGCGACCGTCTCGACCCTCGGGGGGGCCGGCAGGTCACCAAAGCGCGGCGACTCGATGCGCCCCTCCCGCAGCCGCACCAGACCCCGCAGGGTGGACACCCAGACGCCGCCCTCGCGGGCGGGCAGCACCCGGTGGATGAACCCGGAGGGCAGCCCGTCTTCCCGGGTCCAGCGGCGGCTGTGGCCACCTTCATAGCGGAGCAGTGCGCTTTCAGTCCCCACCCACAGGAACCCCTCCGCATCCTGGGTCAGGGCGGTGATGGCCCCGGAAGGCAGGCCGTGGTCCGGGCCCAGCACCTCGAAGGGACGGTGCCAGCCTTCGGCCGCCAGGCAGAACACCCCCAGCAGTCCTGCCACCATGACCCGCAACACCCCCATGCCGACTCCCGCCCGTTCCAGCTTATCGGAGGCCCGGCCTTCCAGGTTAACGATGGGCGGTCAGCCCTGGCCCAGCACCCGCCGGTAGAGTGCCTCGTACTGGTCGACGATGGGCCCTTCCGCGAAGGTGCCCAGGGCCCGCTCCCTGGCGGCGTCACCCATGGTCCGGCGCAGGGCTTCGTCGCGGAGGAGGGTCAGCGCATCCGCCGCCATGGCGTCCACATCTCCGACGGGTTCGAGATACCCGTCCACCCCGTGGCGCACCACCTCAGGTAGGCCTCCCACGCGGCTGGCGATGACGGGCACCCGGTGCCCCATGGCCTCCAGGGCCGCCAGGCCAAAGCTCTCCGTGGCGCTGGGCAGGAGGAAGAGGTCCGAGCATGCCAGCACGGTGCCGATGTCCAGCTGCTTGCCGGTGAACCGGACCTCCGAGGCGAACCCCCGGTCGCGGCAGTAGGCTTCGGCCTCCACCCGGTCCGGTCCATCGCCCACCATCACCAGGCGGGCGGGAATCTCCTTGCGGACGCGTTCGAACACCTTCAGCACATCCATGACCCGTTTCACGGGCCGGAAATTGGAGATGTGGGTCAGCACCGAGGTGGCCTTGGGGGCCAGCCAGGCCCGGCAATCGGGACGCTCCTGGCCGGGCGGCTCGACGAAGTTGCCGATCACATCGATGACGCGGTCCACCCCGAAGGTGCGGAAGGTCTCCTCCCGCAGGTACTCGGAGACGGCGGTCACGCCGTCGCTTTCCCGGATGGCCATCTTCACCATGGGCAGGTAGCTGGGGTCGCTGCCCACCACGGTGATGTCGGTGCCGTGGAGGGTGGTCACGACCTTCAGGCTGGGGATGGCCATCCGGGCGAGCAGGGCCGCCATGGCGTGGGGGATCGCGTAGTGGGCATGGATGATGTCCAGACCGTAGTGCTCGGCCACATCCGCCATCTTCGAGCCCAGGGCGATGGAATAGGGGGCATCCTCGAACAGCGGATAGGTGGTGGCCCGGACCTCGTGGAAGTTGATGCGGTCCTCGAAGCCCAGCAGCCGCGGGGGGACGCTCGGGCTGAGGATGTGGACCTCGTGCCCCCGGGCGGCGAGGGCCTTGCCCACCTCCGTGGCCACGACGCCCGAGCCGCCGAAGGTGCTGTAGCAGGAAATACCGATGCGCATGGAGGACCCTCGCTCCAAGCTATGATGATCGGGTTCCCGGGAATCTGCCCATGCCCCTTCTCTTCGCCATCGCCTACCACGCCCTGACCTTGCTCAGCTGGCTGCTGATCGCGACGGCCCTGCTCTCCTGGTTCCCGGTCGATCCTCGGAACCGCTGGATCCGCCTGCTGCACGCCATCACCGATCCCGTGCTGCACCCCATCCGTGCCCTGGTACCTCCCATCGGCGGGATCAGCCTGGACATCTTCATCGCCCTCCTGTTGCTGTGGGGCGTCCAGAAGGTGCTGGCCCAGGCCGTGGGTTCATGACACAGGAGCAGCCATGAAATACACGCCTCTCGACATCCAGCGCAGGGAATTCGAAAAGGCCTTCCGCGGCATTGAGGAATCGGAGGTGCGGACCTTCCTCCACGAGGTGGCCGCCGAATGGGAGGAACTTCTGGCTGAAAACCAGAAGCTGAAGGAGGAGATCCTCGATAGCCGCGAGCGCCTGCGTCAGTACCAGGACCAGGACCGCATCTTCCGGGAAACACTCCTCCAGGCCCAGCGCACCCGTGAGGATGTGCTGGACGGCGCCAACCGGGAAAAGGAGCTCATTATCCGCGAGGCCCAGTTCAAGGCGGAAGAGGTCCTCCGGGATGCCCAGCAGCATGTGGTGGAGCTCGAAGTGCAGATCCGCAACTTGAAGATGGAGCGCACCCGGTTCGTCCGGGAACTGGAGTCCCTCATGGAGCGCACCCGCCGCCATGTCCAGGAAGAGGCGCCGGACATCTACCTCGCCCCTCCGCCCACTCTGAATCTGGAAGGTCTGGACCTCACCTCGCTCGACGAGCCGCCGATCCCGCCCATCCGCCGGCCCAAGGCCTCGAGTTAGTCATCGGCCATCAGCTTTCAACCGATAGCCGACAGCTGACCGCCACCCATCGGAGATCCCATGCCCCACGCCGTCATCCTGAAAGCCCTCCGCAGTCCCATCGGCAAGTTCCAGGGCGGGCTGGCCCCCCTCGCGGCACCGGACCTCGCGGCCCAGGTGGTCAAGGCCCTGATGGGTGCCATGCCCGGTGTGGAACCCACCGAGGCCATCTTCGGCAACGTCGTGAGCGCGGGCGTGGGCCAGGCCCCGGCGCGCCAGGCGGCCCTGCGGGGCGGCCTGCCCTCCAGCATCTCGGCCCTGACCATCAACAAGGTCTGCGGCAGCGGTCTCAAGGCCATCCAGCTGGCCGCCAACGCCGTGCGCCTGGGCGACCATCAGGTGGTGCTGGCCGGCGGCATGGAGTCCATGTCCAATGCGCCCTACCTCATGCCCAAGCTCCGGGCCGGCGCGCGCATGGGCCATACCGAGGCCATGGATGCCATGGTGCTGGACGGCCTCTGGTGCGCCATGACGGACCAGCACATGGGCCACACGGGGGAACTCGTCGCGGCCAAATTCGGCGTGGGCCGCGAGGCCCAGGACGCCTGGGCCGCCGACAGCCACCGCAAGGCCGTGGCGGCCATGCAGTCCGGAGCCTTCAAGGCCGAGATCGTCCCCATCACCGTGCCGGGGAGGAAGGGCGACGTGGTGATCTCCGAGGACGAAGGCCCCCGCCCGGACACCACGCCCGAAACCCTGGCCAAGCTGCGCCCGGCCTTCAAGAAGGATGGCACCGTGACCGCCGGGAACGCCCCCAGCGTGAACGACGGCGCCGCGGCCACCCTGGTCGCCACCGAGAGCTACGCCAAGGCCCACGGCCTGCCCATCCAGGCGCGGATCCTCGGCGCGGCCACGGCCGGCCTGGATCCCGAGTGGGTGCTGATGGCCCCTGTGGAAGCCATCCGCAAGCTCCTGGTCAAGGTGGGCTGGGCAGCCACGGACGTGGAGCTGTGGGAGATCAACGAGGCCTTCGCCGTGCAGCTCGTGGCCACCATGAACGAGCTGAAACTTCCCGCCGACCGCATCAACGTGCACGGGGGCGCCGTGGCCCTGGGCCATCCCATCGGCGCGTCCGGCGCCCGCGTCATGGCCACCCTGATCCATGCCCTGGAACGCCAAGGCAAGCAGCGCGGCATCGCCGCGTTGTGCCTTGGGGGTGGGAACGCCATCGCCATGGCCGTGGAGCGCGTATAGACCCGCCTCTCCGTGGCACTGCAGGTCCAGCTCAAGGTGCCCGTCATGCCGATGCCGCCGCCCCGTCCCTCCATGGCCGACCGCCATTCCACAGGCAAGGCCCTGCGGGACCGGCTGCAACGCACCGATCAGGGGAACTGGACGCCCCAGGGTGACCGGCCCGATCTGATCCCCTGCCTGAAGACCGCCAACGCCCCACGCCGGCCGGATCTCCTCCCCCTCAAGTGGGGCCGGATGTCGACCAGCCCCTTTGCGTTCTTCCGGGGCTCGGGCGCCCTGATGGCCATGGACATCGCCTCGGGGCCCGTCACCGGGATGAAGGTCCAGATGTGCGGAGATGCCCACCTGTTGAACCTGGGGGCCTACGCCGCCTCGGACGGGCACCTGGTCTTCGATCTCAATGATTTCGACGAATCCATGCCGGGCCCCTGGGAATGGGACCTGAAGCGCCTGTGCGCCAGTGCCGTGCTGGGAGGACGGGAGGCGGCCCGGTCCGAGGCGGACTGCAGAGATGCCGTGAAGGTGCTGGTGCGGGCCTACCGTGAGGGCATGGCCCGGTTCGCGGAGATGAAGGGGCTGGAACTGGCCCGCTTCGAAGTGACCCCCCAGGGCGGCGGAGGCGTGCTGAAGGAGGTGCTGGCCAGGGCCACGCGCGATACCCCCGACAAGCTCCTGGCCAAGGCCACGGAGGATGATGGCCACGGCGGCCGACGCTTCCAGCTGCGTCCGCCCCTGATCCAGCCTCTGAAGGCCGCGGAACTGGAGGATCTGCTGGGGGGCCTGCCGGACTACCGGGAAACCGTGCTGCCCGGACGGCGCCAGGTCCTTGAGGGTTATGTCCCCGTGGACGCGGTCTTCAAGGTCCTGGGGACCGGCAGCATCGGGACGACCTGCCTGCTGCTGCTCTGTCTGGGCCAGAACCTGGAGGACCCGCTCTTCCTCAAACTGAAATCGGAGGAACCCTCCGTGTGGGCCCCGTATCTGCCAGAGGCGGAGGCAGCCCCCCACCAGGGGCGGAGAGCCGCGCTGGGCCAGCACCGCATGCAGACCTGGGTCGATCCATTCCTCGGCTGGACCCGCTTCGGAAGCCAGGATTTCCTGGTGCGGCAGTGGTCCGATCACAAGGCTGCCGTAGACCTATCCGCGCTGCAGGGAACTGCGTTGACCGATTACGCGGCGCTCTGCGGCGGCCTCCTGGCCAAGGCCCACGCCCGGACCGGGGATCCCGTCATGCTGGACGGCTACCTGGGTGATACCGAAAAGCTGGACGAAGCTCTGGCCGATTTCGCCAAGGCCTATGCAGATCAGGTCACCCGGGACCATGAACGGTTCCGGGGGGCCATCCGATCGGGGGAGTTGCAAGCGATCACGGGGGTCTAGGCAGGCAAAGGGCCCGGCGAGCCGGGCCCTTTGCCTGCCTGGCGGGTGGACTTAGAAGCTGTACCTCAGCTGCACGCCCAGGATGTCGATGGTGGCCTTCATCGTGGCGTTGAGGCTGCCCCGGGTGAGGTTGTCGCCCGCAGAGGACAGGTTAATCTTGCTGTCGCTGATGAACAGGTGGCTGTAGCCGACGTCGATGGAGGTCTTCTTGGAGAAGCTGTAGCTCACGCCCAGGGAGACCCACTTGCGGTCGTTGTCGGGGATGCGCGGGGTGCGGTGGTTCTCGTCCACGGCACTCTGGTCATAGGCCAGGCCGCCCCGGATCGTCCAGTCCTGGTTCAGCTTCCAGGTGCCGCCCACGGAGTAGAACCAGGTGTCCTTCCAGTTCTCGTCGGTGATGGAATCCGCCAGCCCCGTGTCGAACTTCACGCGGAGTTCCTTGAAGCGGGACCAGGTGCTCCGGGCCACTTCGCCCTGCAGCGAGAAGGTGGGGTTCACCTGCCAGTCGAAGCCCAGCGAAGCCGTGGCGGGCAGCGCGAGATCCGCCTGGCCCTTGCCATTGCGGAGGCCGGCGCCCTGGAGGGCGGCCAGATCCGTGGAGGGCATGCCCGCGGGGTATTCGAAGGAGGCGTCGCCCTTCAGCGTCATGGTCATGGCGGCCGAATAGGCGCCGCCCAGGCGGAAGTCCTTGGTGGCCTCCCAGATGAAGCCGGCCTTCCAGCCGTAGCCCCAGCCATCGCCCTTCAGGCCGGCCTTGCCGTCCCAGGCGCCGGGAATGGCGAAGCCAGGGGTGCCGAAGGTGGCGTTGGGAGCCCCCATGGCGATGGTGGCCACCGGGCTGTTCTGGGTCGGGCTGGGCGCCGTGGTGGACAGGCCGGCAGCGGCCAGCCCGGATCCCACCTTCAGGGCCAGCGCCGTGCCGTAGTCCACGCCGTTGGTCAGCTCGGCATCGGCCTTGCGGGCGACGAAGGCCACGCCGATGGAGAACTTGTCGGCCACCCGGTAGGCCAGGCTCGGGGTGATGTCGATGGTCTTCAGGTCGGACTTGAGGGCGTGGTAGCGCCCGATCCAGTTCGCGTCGTATTCGGTGGTGAGGCCGAAGGGCACGTTCACGGAGAGCCCCAGCTTCAGGTCCTTGTTGACGCTGTACATGATGTTGAATTCAGGCAGGACAGCGGAAATCCCGGAGTTTTTGTGGCTGGGGTCGCCTGAGACTGGGATCAGGCTCGTGGTCGTGTTGGGGACCACATTGAAGCCGAGCCCGGTCAGCGCCGGGGTGCGGTTGGCGGTCATGCCCTGGAGCTTCACGTCCAGACCGACGTAGGTGCCACCGAAGGAGAACTGCCAGCCATCGTACTGGGTCATCACGGCGGGATTGAAGAAGAGGGCGCTAATGTCGTTGCCCCCCGCGCTGATACCCGCGAAGGCATTGCCCTGGGCGCTCGGGCTCTGTTCGCGGAGCTGGAAGCCGGAAGCCTGGGCCTGGGGAGCGAAAGCGCCGGCGGCGATGAGGGTCAAGGCCGTGAGGGTAAGACGTGAACGGTGGGTCATGGGCGCATGGCTCCTAATCCCGGAAATCCCGGGGTGGGTGGCTGTTGCCAGCCGTTTCTGAAAGGGCAAGATGGATCACGATACCAAATCGCCTCGCCCTTGCAACTTTCCTCAGGGTAGGATGAAACGCCCGCTTGTTCACGATCAATTGGTCGTCAACGAAGGCCGGGCGCCAGGATTTCCCCGAGGCCCTTCCCATTGGCCAGAGCCTGCACCAGCGCGGATCCGACGACCGGCGTGGCGCCCATGGTCCGCACGGCGGCCAGACTGGCGGCATCGGAAAGCCCGAAACCGACGGCAAGCGGCCGGGTGGTGAGCGCCTGCAGATCGGTCACCCGGCGTCGCACGGGCGCCAGGTCCGTGCCCTGCCCCGTGCCGGTGACGCCGAGGCGGGCCACGACATAGGCGAACCGCTGCGCGAATGGGGCCGAGGCCCCGGGATCCGGGCGCTCGGCCAGGATCTGCCGGGCCCGGTCCAGCGGGGTGGTGGGGGCCAGCAGCGGCACCATGGGGTAGCCTGCGGCGCGCAGGTCCGCCTCGAAGGCCGGTTCCTCCCCGAAGGGCAGATCCACCACCAGCAAGGCCCTCACGGGTGTGGGTGCGAGCAGCTTCTTCAGTCGGGCCGCACCGATCTGGAGCAGCGGATTCAGGTAGGTGAAGAGGACGAGATCGGGGCTGTCCGTGAGGCCCGCCAGGGCTTCCAGCACCCGGAGCGGGGTGGCGCCGCCGTCGATGGCCCGATGTGCGGCGGCCTGGAGCACGGGGCCATCCGCGATGGGATCCGAATGGGGCAGGCCCAGTTCCAGGGCGTCGAGTCCCAGGGCCTTGGCTCCGGACAGCAACTGGGGCAATGCCTCCAGGGAGGGGTCACCCGCCATGAGGAAAGGGAGCAATGGGTTCATGTCAGATCCCCAGACGCGATTGGTAGGTGGACAGGTCCTTGTCGCCACGGCCGCTGAGGCCCAGCAGGACGGTGGCGGCGCCTTCGGCCGCGAGGGCGGACAGCAGGGCCAGGGCGTGGCTGCTCTCCAGGGCCGGCAGGATGCCTTCGGTCTCGCAGAGCAGACGGGCACCGGCGAGGGCCTCCTCGTCCGAAGCGCGCCGCACCTCCACCTGCCCATCGAGGGCGAAGCCCGCCAGCTCGGGTCCCAGTGCCGGGTAATCCAACCCCGCGCTGATGCTGGCGGTCTCGGCCGTATGGCCATGCTCATCCTGGAGCAGCAGGGTCTTGCACCCGTGCAGCACGCCCAGGCGGCCACCATCCAAGCGCGCAGCATGCTCCCCGAGAGCCTTGCCGTGACCGCCGGCCTCGACGGCGACCCGGCGCAGCCCATCGCCCAGGAAGGGCACCAGCAGGCCCAGGCCGTTGCTGCCGCCGCCGGCGCAGGCGATGACGGTGTCCGGCAGGGCCCCCGATTGTTCCAGCACCTGGGCCCGGGCCTCCTCGCCGATGACGGTCTGGAAGGTCCGCACCATCGTCGGGAAGGGATGCGGCCCCAAGGCGGAGCCGAGGATGTAGTGGGCCCGGTCACAGCGGCCCGCCCAGGCCCGCAGGGCCTCGTTCACGGCCTCCTTGAGCGTGCCCTGCCCCGCCGCCACAGGCTCGACCTTGGTGCCGAAGAGCCGCATCCGAGCCACGTTGGGCGCCTGCCGGGCCATGTCCGTGACGCCCATGTAGACCGTGCAGGACAGGCCCAGCCGCGCGCAGGCCGCGGCGGTGGCCACGCCGTGCTGGCCGGCGCCGGTCTCCGCGATGATCTCGGTCTTGCCCATGCGCCGGGCCAGCAGAGCCTGGGCCAGCGCGTTGTTGATCTTGTGGGCGCCGGTGTGGGTGAGGTCCTCCCGCTTGAGGAAGAGGGCTCGCAGCCCCAGCTTCGCGGCCAGGCGCGGCGCCGGTGTGAGCGGGGTGGGCCGGCCGACGAAGTGGCGCAGCTCGCCCTTCAGTTCCGCCAGGAAGGCTGGATCGCCCAGCGCGGCGCGGAAGGCCGCCTCCAGATCGAACAGCGGCTGCATGAGCGTTTCCGGGGCATAGCAGCCGCCGAGCTGCTGGGCTCCGAACCGAGTGGGAAGCGCGAACGAATCAGTCATGGGTGCCCTTTCCTTCCGAGGTTTCATGTCTCAGGGCCGCCAGGAACGCAGCCACCTTCGATGGATCCTTGATCCCAGGGCGGGCCTCCAGCCGGCTGGCCGCATCGAAGCCCCGCAGGCGGCTCCGAGATGCTGCCGGAAGCGCCGCGGCCCGCGCCGCCAGGTTGGTCCCGTCCAGGCCCCCGGCCAGGAGGAAGGGGCCGGGCGGCGGGAAGGCGGCGGCATGCCCCTGCCCCGAGCCACCGGCCACGCCCGTCTGGGCTGGGCTGGACTCCCACAAGTAGAGGTCCGCGGGCACGGGCGCCTGGCCCGGTTCATCGGCCCAGGGCAAGAGGACGAACAGGCCCGCAGCCTTCAGCAGCGCGACGCCGCTCTCCCGCTCCGCCGCCGGCAGGTAGGGCTGAACCCGGCGGAAGCCATGGCGGCGGGCCGTGGCGAGGATGGCCTCGGCCTGGTCGGCCACCATCACGAGCACCGCCCGGTCCAGGAAGGCCTCCGCCAAGGACAGGTCCGCGCAGTGACGCGGGCTGGGCGGATGACACACGAAGCCCAGCAGGTCCGCGCCCTGCCCTGCGGCGAAGGTCGCATCCGCAGCCGAGGTGAGGCCGCAGACCTTGGCCAGGAGGGTCATCGGGCCTCCTGGCGGAGCTCGGCGAAGACGCGCCCCAGGAAGCCCCGGGGGTCCGGGCTGCGCATGAGCGCTTCGCCGATGAGCACGGCGTCGAAGCCGGCGCGCAGCGAAGCCTGGGCGTCCTCCGGGGTGGCCAGGCCGGATTCGCGGACCAGCACCGCTTCCGGGAAAGCCTGGCGCAGAGGCCCGGCTGTGGGTTCGCCCAGGGTGAACGTGGAGAGATCCCGGGCATTGATGCCCACCATGCGGGCCCCGGCCTCCTGGGCGTAGGGCACCTCCGTGAGGTCGTGCAGCTCCACGAGCGCCTCCAGCCCGCGCTGGCGGGCAGCCTCGGCGAAGTCGGCCGTATGCTCCTTCAGCACCCGAACGATGAGCAGTACCGCCTCGGCGCCGCAGGCTTCGGCCTCGGCCAGCTGGGCCTCGGAGATGACGAAGCCCTTGTAGAGGCGCGGCAGGCCAAAGTCCGCCGCGGAGGCCAGGTGCGCCGCCGCTCCACGGAAGTAGGCTGGCTCCGCCAGGATGGAGAAGGCCGCCGCGCCTCCCTCGCGATAGGCCTGGAGCTGGGCCTGGAGGGGCGTGCCGGCGGCGAAGGGGCCAAGCGAGGGCGATGCCTGCTTGTACTCGGCGATCACGGCCCCGCCGCGGGCCGCGGCACCCCGTCTCAGGGCCGCCTCGAAGGGGCCTGGGCCGTCCAGGCGCGCGCGGATCGGGGGCGCGGCGGGCGCGGCCTGGGAGAGGCGGGCGAGTTCGGAGACCAGCACGCGCTGAAGATGCGAGCTCTTGGGCAGCCCGGTGCCCCGGACCAGGGAGGTGGGATCAGGCAGGCGACTCACGGCTACACCCCCGCCACGGGAAACGGCAGGCTGAAGCCGTGCTCGAGGGCGGCCCGCAGGTCGCGGAAGGTCGGGGCCAGGCCGTCCAGCGTGCCGCCCCGGTGCAAGACCAGCCCCAAGCCGGCCTGCAAGGCCACGGCATCCGCCACGGCCGGGCGGAAATCCGCGTGACCGGCCCCGCCGAAGATGCCCCGGGCCACCGCCAGCGCCTCGGCCCGGTCGGCCACACGCAGGGCGTGGCGGCTGGGCTGGGTGATGCCGAGTTCCCGCGGCACCAGCACCTGGGGGGCCTGGACGCGGCCCTCCGCCACAGCCAGGACCGTGGTGGGACCCTCGATGGAGGCTTCATCCATCCCCTTCCCTTCCGCGTCCTTGCCGTGGATGACGAAGGCCCGCTCCAGGCGGGCGCGCCGGGCCAGGGCCCCGGCCATGGGCGCCAGCAGTTCCTCGCGCGCCACGCCCAGCACCTGCAGCGGCGGATGTCCGGGATTCAGCAGCGGCCCCAGCAGGTTGAAGATCGTGGGGATGCCCAACCGGCGGCGGATCTCCCGGAGCCGGCCCATCAGCGGGTGGTAGGCGGGTGCGAAGAGGAAGACGAACCGGTGCTCCCGGAGGTCCGTCTCCAGATCCGAGACCGCCCTGGAGAGGTCGTAGCCCAGGGCCTCCATCAGGTCGGCGCTGCCGCAGACACCCGTGGCGGCGCGGTTCCCGTGCTTCACCACGGGTACGCCGAGGGTCGAGAGGAACAGGGCCGTGAGGGTGCTGAGGTTGGCGGTGGAAGCGCCATCGCCGCCCGTGCCCACCACATCGATGGCGCCCTCGGGCACCTGCGGAAACGGCACGGCCACCTCGAAGAGCGAATCCGCGAAGGCCGCCAGCTCGTGGGCTTCGGGCACCCGCTGGGCCAGCAGGGCCAGGCAGGCGCCCACCAGCAGGGCGTCCGTGTCCTGGTCGATGAAGATGTGCATGAGCTCCGAGGCCGTGGCCTCCGGCAGCGGGCGGATGGGGTTGTGGGTGGTCAGCAGGGTCATCGGGTCGCGTCCTTGGCAAGGCGGAGGAAGTTGGCGAGCATCGCCGGGCCGTCCGGCGTGAGGATGCTTTCGGGGTGGAACTGCACACCCCAGCGGGGCAGCTCCCGGTGGGCCATGGCCATGATCTCGCCGCCGGGACTGCGGCCCGTGACCCGCCAGCAGGCGGGCAGCGTGGTGGGATCCGCGATGAGGCTGTGGTAGCGACCGACGGGAAGGCCCATGGGCAGACCCTGGAAGAGGCCCGTCCCGTCGTGTTCGAGGGGCGTGGCCTCACCATGCAGGGGTTCCACCGCGCGGATGACCCGGCCACCGGTGGCCGCGGCCAGGGCCTGGTGCCCCAGGCACACGCCCAGCAGGGGGACGCCCCAGCCGGAACCCGCCAGGGCCATGTGGGCCGGGCTTTCCGTGGGGTGGCCCGGGCCCGGGGACAGCACCACGGCTTCGGGCCGGAGGGCCTTGGCCTCGTCGAGGGTGATGGCGTCGTGGCGGACGACCTTCACAGGCGCGCCCAGCGTCTCGAAGGCCTGCACCAGGTTGTAGGTGAAGGAATCCAGGGCGTCGATCAGGAGGATCATCGGGCGGCTCCGGGCCATTGGACCCCAAGGGCCTGGGCGATGGCGCCCAGCTTGTGCAGGGTTTCGAAGTATTCCGACTCGGGTTTCGAGGCCCGCACCACACCGGCCCCGGCCTGGATGTAGGCCGCGCCGCCGGCGTAGACCGCGGTGCGCAGGATGAGGGCCGTGTCCAGAGCCCCGTCGGTGCCCAGCCGCAGCAGCACGCCACCGTAGGGACCGCGCATCTCGCCTTCCAGCTCGGCGATCCGCTGGCAGGCGCGGAGCTTGGGGGCGCCGCTGACGGTTCCCGCGGGGAAGGTCGCCGCCAGCACATCCAGGGCATCCACTCCGAGGCTCAGCTTCGCCTTCACGGTGGTGGTCAGGTGCAGCACATGGCTGGTGCGCTGGAGGGCCAGCGGCTTCTCCACCCGCACGCCGCCGGGCACGGCCACACGACCCAGGTCGTTGCGGGCCAGGTCCACCAGCATCTGGTGTTCGGCCAGTTCCTTGGGATCCCGCTTCAAGGCCTCGAAGCGCGCGGCATCCTCCTCGGCACTCCCTCCCCGGGGCACAGTGCCGGCGATGGGCAAGGTCTCGGCCTCGTCGCCCTGCACCCGCACCAGCATCTCCGGTGAGGCACCCACCAGTGCGAAGCCATCCCATTCCAGCAGGAAACCGTAGGGGCTGGGATTCAGGCGGCGCAGGCGGCGATAGGCCTCCAGGGGCGGCGGCGGGTCCTCGATGCGGAAGCGCTGGCTGGGCACCAGCTGGTAGATGTCACCGTCCAGGATGAGTTCCTGGGCGGTCCGCACCGCGCCTTCATAAGTTTCGCGGGTCATCTGGGCGGTGGCACGAGGTTCGGAGGCGCTGGGGCCGGGATCCGCCACCCCGCCCAGGAGGCGTGCCCGGAGGTCCCGGAGCCGGCGGAATCCCGCCTCGGCATCCTCATCCACGGTCTGGAGCTCTGCCACCTGGTGCAGGTGGTCGAAGACCAGGGCCACCTCGAAGCGGCGCACCCACAGGCCAGGCAGGCCCAGACTGTTCCCGGCGGGCTGAGGCAGGGTGGGCTCCAGGGCACCCACGGCCTCGAAACCCAGGTAGCCCGCGCAACCCACCCCGACAGGCAGAGGTTCCCTCAAGGCGGCCAGTTCGGCAGCGGGGTCGCTGACGGTGCCCGAAGGAACGGGACCGCCCAGGTCGCGCAGGGCCTCCACCCAGCCCCGGGCGGGTGGGTCCAGCCGGCATTCGGCGGGGCCCTCCAGCAGCACGAAGCTGTGGCGGCCCACGCGCTCGCCCTGGTCGCAGGATTCCAGCAGCAGGCTGGCACCCACGGGGCGCAAAGCCAGGTAGGCGGCCAGGGGCGTGAGCAGGTCCGCGGGGAAGGGATGGCGGATCAGGAGCCTGGATTCAGGAGCCATGGTTGTCGTCCACATACGAAAAAGCCCGACCATGGGGTCGGGCTTGGAGGGTCCGGGGTGGCGTGGGCCGCTAGGCCTCGCACAGGGAGCCGTCCAAGCCCGTACGCCACCACCAAGCCCCGTGAAGGAGGCCCTGGCGGAGGGTCGGAAAGGACAGCGGCATAAGACCGATGAAACCCCATCGGCGCGGGCCCTGTCAAGTGTGGTTTGATGAAGGATTGCTTGCGGACGGCCATGCAGCTTACGGACACGGAACGCCCCACCACCATCCATACCGAAGACGCCCTTGCGCCGAGGGATCCCTGGCGTTTCCTCCGCCCCGGCCTGCCGGGCGGCTTCAGCCGCTGGGGCTCGGGTCTCATGGCCGGCTGGATGCTGGTGCTGCTGGGTCCGGTCCTGGGCTGGGCAGGCCATCTGCGCCGGTCCGCGGGCTGGAGCGCCCTGCCCAGCCACTGGGGCGAGCGCATCAGCGCCAGGGACATCTGGGAACTCTGGGAAAACGGCGGTCTCCAGCATCGTCTGGCGAACTCGCCGACCGTGCATCTCTTCGGCCTGGGCCTCGTGATCGTCCTCTGGTGCGGCTGGCGTATGCAGGCGGAGCGGGTGGGCCAGAAGGCCAGCCTGGGGCCCTGGCTGCTGGGCGCCCTGGACACGGTTCTGATCGGTTTCCTTCCCGTGGGCCTCGCCGCCTGGCTCGGAGATGTGGTGCTCGCCTGGCTGGGCGGCCTCGGTATCGACGGCCTCGGCTGGATGGCCTTCTTCGGACGCCCCCTGTTCTGGATGGCGGCCGTGGCCACCCTGAACCTCCAGTGGTGGTTCTGCCGTCTTGGGCGCACCGCCGGGCTGGCCCGCGGCTACCGGCACCACTTGGCTGACTGTTTCCTGCGGCTGTGGGCGCACCCGGTCCAGTGGGGCCTGGTGTCCCTCGGCGGCGCCGCGCTGCGGTCGCTCCTGCCCTTCCTCGTGCTCGTCCTGGCCTGGCGCATGGGAGGTGGCACCACCTTCCGCGTGGGGCTGTTCCTGTTCCTGCAGCTGGCCGTCACCCTGCTCAATGGCTGGCTGATGGGTTGGCTCCTGCGAACTGCCGCCCTGTTCTGGACCCATGATGCCGCCGTGCGGGACGCCCGCGCCGCCATGAAGGACCAACCCCGTGAAGCTCAAGCTCTCTAGCGCGTTCCTCGCCCTTGCCCTGCTCCCCCTTCACCTGGCGGCGCAGCCGCCCAAGGTGACCGCCGAAGTCATCCCCATCACCGAGGCCCTCCCCGATGATCCGGAGGTCCAGAAGGTCATCGCCCCCCTGGCCGAAGAGATCAAGGCCAGCTTCGGCCAGCCGCTCGTGCAGGCGCCCCAGGGCCTGTTCCGAGGGCGGCGGGGTGAGGAGAACCTGCTGGGCTACTGGGTGTCGGACGTCATGCGCCAGGCCGCCCAGCCTCTGGTCGGCGTGCCGGTCCGCTTCGCCATCACCAATGCGGGCGGGTTGCGGGCCAACCTGCGCCCGGGCCAGCTCAAGGTGGGGGACATCTTCGAGCTGATGCCCTTCGAGAACGAGTTGGTCGTCGTCGAGCTCACCGGCGCCGAGGTCATCCAGGTGGTGAAGGAAGGACTGCTGCGCCGTGGCGGCGAACCCTGCTCCGGCGTGAAGGTCAAGGTCGAGGGCACCCCTCAGCAGGCCACCCTCACGGTCACCTGGGAGGACGGGAGCCCCATCGATCCCGCGACCGTCGTAAAGGTCGCCACCACCGACTACCTCTACGGAGGCGGGGACTCCATCCCGACGCTGAAGAAGGGGCGGAAGCCCTTCACCACGGGCATCACCCTGCGCCAGATGCTGCTCGACCAGTGCGCGGTCCTGGGCAAGGCCGGCAAGGACCTGCTGCCCCCGGCCACGGGCCGTTATGCGGTGCCCGTGCCGATCCTGGAAGCCATCCGCGACAAGACGTTCAAGCTGTAGGAATGCCCATGGACCGCCGCCATTTCCTCGCCTCTCTCGGTGCCGCCGCCGTCGCCTCCCAGGTGCCCCTCAAGGCCGCCGAAGGCCCCGCTTCGGGCCGCATCACCCTGCTGCACACCAACGACACCCACTCCCGCATCGAGCCCTTCGGCCCCGGCAATGGCGCCATCAGCGGCAAGGGCGGCATGGCCCGCCGGGCCACCCTGGTGAAGCAGCTCCGCCGGCAGCTGGGTTCCGTGCTGTTGCTGGACGCGGGCGACACCTTCCAGGGGACGCCCTACTTCAACCGCTACAAGGGGCGCCTCGACTACCAGCTCATGCGGATGATCGGGTACGACGCCACGACCCTCGGGAATCACGATTTCGACAATGGGGTGGGGATGCTGGTGGAGGCCATGGCCTCCATGGAACAGCTCGAGCATCGGAACCCGCCCTTCGCCTTCCTGAACTGCAACTTCGATTGCAAGGGCGCCCCGGAGCTGGCCAAGCGGATCCGCCCCTACCTCGTCCGGGACTTCCCGGGGGTGAAGGTCGGCATCACGGGAGTCGGCGTGGCCTTCGCCGGGCTGGTCGCGCCGAAAAACCACGAGGGCGTCAGCTGGAAGGATCCCTTCGAGAGCCTCAAGCCGGTGGTGAAGCGGCTCCGCGAGGTGGAGAAGGTGGACCTGGTGGTGGTCCTCTCCCACCTGGGCTACGACGTCAAGGACGCAGGCTACGACGACCTGCGCATGCCCGGCCAGGTCGCCGGCATCGACGCCATCATCGGCGGTCACAGCCACACCTTCCTGGACGCCCCCGTCAAGGTGAAGCAGGCCCAGGGTGAGACCCTCGTCTTCCAGGTGGGCTTCGGCGGCGTGAACCTCGGGCGCATGGACTTCGCGCTGGCCCGCGGCGAAGTGAAGGCCGCCTCCGGAGCTGCCATGCCGGTGGTGGGATAGCGCCGGGGCGTGACGGAAGTCCCAAATCCCCGTCCTCACAGGGAAAGCTGCTTGAAGGCTGGCATCCCCCGTGGGAGCCTGCCTGAAATGCCCTGAGCCGGACCAGCGGGGGTGGCGAGTCATCCAGGCCCCGGCGGTGCCGAAAAAAGCCCAAAGGAGAGCCCATGACCACGCAGAAGATCATCTGGACCGACATTGACGAGGCGCCCGCGCTGGCGACCTACTCGCTGCTGCCGATCATCCAGGCCTTCACCAAGGGCACCGGCATCGTCGTCGAGACCTCGGACATCTCCCTGGCTGGCCGCATCCTGGCCAACTTCCCCGAGAACCTGACTCCGGCCCAGCGCGTCCCCGACAACCTGGCCCAGCTGGGCGCCCTGGCCCTGAAGCCGGAAGCCAACATCATCAAGCTTCCCAACATCAGCGCGTCGATCCCCCAGCTCATCGCGGCCATCAAGGAGCTCCAGTCCCAGGGCTTCAACGTGCCCGACTATCCGGAGCAGCCCACCGAGGAAGTGGAGAAGGCCACCCAGGCCCGCTACGCCAAGGTGCTGGGCAGCGCCGTGAATCCCGTGCTCCGCGAGGGCAACTCCGACCGCCGGGCTCCGCTGTCCGTGAAGAACTTCGCGAAGAAGCACCCCCACAAGATGGCGCCCTGGAGCCCGGACTCCAAGGCCCGCGTGGCCCACATGACCTCCGGCGACTTCTACGGCAGCGAGACCTCCACCACCCTCGCCCAGGCCACGACGGCCCGCATCGAGTTCGTGGGCGCGGACGGTGCCGTGAAGGTGCTGAAGGAGAAGCTGCCCCTGCAGGCCGGTGAGGTGCTCGACGCCTCCGTCATGAACGTCAAGGCCCTCCGCGCCTTCTACGCGGAGCAGATCGACGCGGCCAAGCGGGACGGCCTCCTGCTCTCCCTGCACCTGAAGGCCACCATGATGAAGATCTCCGATCCCGTCATGTTCGGCCATGCCGTGTCCGTCTTCTACCAGCCGGTCTTCGAGAAGCACAACGCGACCCTGCGGGAGCTGGGCGTGAACACCGCCAACGGCCTGGGGGATGTCTACGCCAAGATCCAGACCCTGCCAGGGGCCCAGCGCGCGGCCATCGAGGCGGACATCCAGGCGGTCTACGCCACCCACCCGGCCCTGGCCATGGTGGACTCGGACAAGGGCATCACGAACCTGCACGTGCCCAACGACATCATCGTGGATGCCTCCATGCCTGTGGTGGTGCGCGACGCGGGCAAGATGTGGGGTGCCGACGGCAAGCTCCACGACACCCTGGCCATGATCCCGGACCGCTGCTACGCCACGATGTACAAGACCGTCATCGAGGACTGCCAGAAGCACGGCGCCTTCGATCCCGCCACCATCGGCAGCGTGCCCAACGTGGGTCTCATGGCGCAGAAGGCCGAGGAATACGGCTCCCACGACAAGACCTTCTTCGCCCCGGCCGCCGGGACCATCCGCATCGTGGACGAGTCCGGCGCCACCCTGCTCTCCCAGAAGGTCGAGGAAGGCGACATCTTCCGCGGCTGCCAGGCCAAGGACGCCCCCATCCAGGACTGGGTCAAGCTGGCCGTCACCCGGGCCCGCCTGACCGGCGCCCCCGCCATCTTCTGGCTGGACAAGGCCCGGGCCCACGACGCGCAGATGATCGCCAAGGTGGAGACCTACCTCAAGAACCACGACACCACGGGCCTGGACATCCGCATCCTGACCCCGGATGAGGCCATGAAGGTCTCCTGTGAGCGCATCCGGAAGGGCCTCGACACCATCTCCGTCACCGGCAACGTACTCCGCGACTACCTCACGGATCTCTTCCCGATCATCGAGCTGGGCACCAGCGCCAAGATGCTCTCCATCGTGCCCCTGCTGGGCGGCGGCGGGCTCTTCGAGACCGGTGCGGGCGGCTCCGCTCCCAAGCACGTCCAGCAGTTCCAGAAGGAGGGCTACCTGCGCTGGGATTCCCTGGGCGAGTTCTCCGCGTTCTGCGCCTCCCTGGAGCATGTGGCCAATGTCTTCAAGAACGCCAAGGCCGGCGTGCTGGCCGAGACGCTGGACCAGGCCATTGCCAAGTTCCTCGACAACGACAAGTCCCCCGCCCGCAAGGTCGGCCAGATCGACAACCGCGGCAGCCACTTCTACCTGGCCCTCTACTGGGCCCAGGCCCTGGCCGCCCAGACCAAGGACGCGGAGCTCCAGGCCCGCTTCGCCCAGGTGGCCCAGCAGCTCGGCGCCAGCGAGGCGAAGATCAACGAGGAGCTCATCGCGGCCCAGGGCAGGCCCGTGGACATGGGCGGCTACTACCACCCCGACAAGGCCAAGACCGGCGCCGCCATGCGGCCCAGCGCCACGCTGAACGCCATCATCGACGGCATCGCCTAGCAGCCCCGGAAACGCCTGAAACGGGCCCGCCAGCGCGGGCCCGTTTCGCGTCTATTTGGGTTCCTGCGCTGGGCCGGGCCGGGGCTCGGGCCCGGCGGTGCCCACCGGCGCGGGAGGTGCTGCCGGCGCCGGTGCAGCGACCGGCACGAGCGGGGCCACCGGCTCCAGGAGCCGCACCACGACCTCGGGCCAGCCGTAGAGCCGCAGGCAGAGGTGCTCCCCAGCCGGAGGCGGTGGGACCTCGGCGGATTGGCTTCCGTTCCGGAAGCCCATGGCCAGTGGCACCCAGGGACCGGCGGGACTGGGGGCCACGGCCTCGATCGCCTCCAGGGCCGGGCCCTCCAGGTGGGTGCCGGTGGCATCCTGGTAGAGCCGTTTGATGATGGGCAGGTCCAGGAACAGCGGCGGCAGGGTGACCCAGGCACTGGCGCCCGCGGAGGCGTCCTCCACCTGGATCTCCAGGCGTCCAGAAGCGGTGGGGCCGAAGAGCTCCGCCACCCGGAGCGTGGCGATCAGGCGCTGACCACGCCCCAGCAGGCGGACCGCGGCGGGAGGCACCGCACGCACGGTGCCCGGCTCATCCGCGAGGCGAAGGGACAGCTTGGGACTGTGCCCGAAGGGGAAGGCCCCCTTGCGGCCCGACAGGATCGACACCATCACCGGGCTGGTGGTGGACAGGAGCGGTGGTTCTGCAGAGAGCGGGAGGCCCGGAGCGGGCTGCTCGGCCAGCACCTGCAGACCGCCCAGCACCGGGCGCGGGGGGAGCAGCCGCACATCCTTCAGGGCCAGCGTCCGCCCATCGGCCAATGGGAGCTCCCCCTGCAGCAGGGCCCCGGCGGTTCCGGCGATCGGCCCCTTGGTGGCATCGAAGGTCCAGCCGTCGCTGTTCTCCTTGCCCCGGGCCAGGACCTGGCCTCCGAGGACGCACTGGGAAGCCTCACCGAGGTTGCGCCCGGAGATGAGGACGGTGGCTTCGCCCTGGTGGACCTCCACACGGTCCACCACCGGCAGGGGAGGCAGCAGGGTCATGGGGAGGCTCAAGGCGGGCCGCTCGGCCCCGGGCAGGAACAACTCCAGATTCCCCGGCCCAGAGAGGTTCCCCAAGGGCCTGAACGTGGCCAGCCGTGACCCGTCCGGCTGCAGCTTCAGATCGCCCTCCAGGGGAGAAGTCCCACCCTTGCCTGGACGGAAGGCGATGCGGCCGAGGCAGGCGGCCCAGGGCGCGGGGAGGCGCAGCACACTGGCTTCCCCCACCATGAAGTGGGCCCGCTCCGCCGCGGAGGGACGCCATGCGGGATCGAGGCCGGTGGGAAGCTCCTGGGCCTCGGTGGCCACCGCCTGGAAGCCCCAGGCCCCCTCGATGTGGGCCTTCACGGCCAGGAAGCCATGCTGGCGCAGGGCCTCCAACGGGGCGCCTGGAACGATCATGAAAGCCTGCTTGCCCGGGCTCGGCACGAGGGGCAGCGGGGAGAGCTTCTCTCCCTTGGGACCTTCGACGATCAGCCGCCAGTCATGACCGAACAGGGCGAAGGGCAGGTTGCTCCCGGCCTTGGGCTGGATCAGCAGCTGGCCGTACGGCTGGACCAGGGCGCTGTCCGGGGGGACCGAGAAGGTGAAGGCGGGCGGCTCGGCATCCTCCCAGCGGCAGGGACTGAAGACCAGGGCTCCGAGGACATCGCCGGTGGTATGGATCCAGTCGCCGTACCAGAGCTGCGAACGGGTCCCGTCGAAGTCCTTGGCCAGGGCCGGGACATACTGGAACCGGTGGCCCGGCCAGAGGTTCTGGAAGATCTGCACCAGGTCGAACACGATGGAGATGTAGGCGGAGGAGGCCCGGGCAGGCCCCGAGACCGACTGGCCCTGGACGGTGGTGGTCCTGTCGCCGGCATCATTGGCCGGGACCAGGATGTTGGTCCGGCGGAACTCCTGGGTGAGGAACTGGAACTTGTCGAGATTCGAGGCGCTGTTCCGGCTCAGGAAGACCTGCAGATCCTGGGAAACCTGTCCCCCGTAGGCCTTCAGGAAGTTGAAGACGGCCGCATCGTAGGCGGCGGGGGACTGGTCCTTCCGGATGGTGTCCAGGCCGGTGAGGAAGCGGTCGGCATGGGCCCGCTGCTCGGTCAGATCCGAGAGCTTGAGGCAGATGGAGCGGAAAGCCTCCAGGTGGGCCAGGACATCCGCCAGGACCTTCCGCCGTCCTCCGTTGTCGGGCACCAGGAAGAACATCGGAATGGCGTCGTAAGGGGCCTGGAGGACGGGTGCCACCATCTGGCCGCCCTGCCGCTTGAGGCGCAGCTCGGCCACGCCCTGGGTGGTCGGCGCCACGGTCCTGGGCAGGAAGACAACGATGAGGGTCCAGTCGGAGCGGGTGACCCGGGGATCGAAGGCCTCGCCGGACAACGAGAGCTCCACCCGATCCTGGTACCGGAGGATCGGGGTCTGGAAGAGCGGCAGTGCCTGCTCTTGGCCGTCGGCTCCGCGCCGGAGGACCCTGGCATTCAGGGAGATGGGACCCTTCTCGAAGGCCTCAGCCAGGCTCTTCGCGGGTGCCGCAGAGACACCCTCGGCCCGGCCCGGCCAGCCCGTCAGGAGCAGGATCCCAGCCGACAAGGCTGCCAGGCCGCGGAGACACCTGCGGAAGGAAGGAAGCGGACCGGTCGGCATCACAGAACCCATGTCATGAAGGCTTCATGCTACCAGTGGCCCCCTCGGTTCCCGGAGGTCATGCGATCAGAACAGACCGACCACGCGGCCGGTCTCCGGGTCGATGTCCACATCGTAGAAGCCGGGTCGGGTGGGCAGTCCCGGCATGGTGGCCATCTTGCCGAGCAGAGGGTAGAGGAAGCCTGCTCCGGCGCTGATCCGGATGTCCCGCACGGGGATGCGGAATCCCGTGGGTACGCCCTTGAGGGCCGGATCGTGGCTCAGGCTCAGGTGGGTCTTGGCCATGCAGATGGGCAGGCGGTCATAGCCTAGGCGCGTATAGGTCGCGATTTTCGCTTCGGCCTCGGGCGCAAAGTCCACGCCATCGGCGCCGTAGATCTCATGGGCAATGGTCTCGATCTTCTGCTTGATGGGCTCGTCCACACCGTAGAGGAAACGGAACGTCGAAGGCCGCTCGCAGACCCGCATGACCGCCCGTGCCAGGTCCAGGGCCCCTTCCCCGCCCAGGGCCCAGTTGAGGCAGACCACGGCATCCTCGGCGCCGCTTTCCAGCGAAGCCCGGCGCACCAGGTCCAGCTCGGCGGGACTGTCCGTGGCGAAGCCGTTCACGGCCACCACCACGGGCACGCCGAATTTCCGGGCGATGCGGATGTGGTGCAGCAGGTTGGGCAGGCCCTGGCGCAGGAGATCCAGATTCTCCTCCACGTAGACCGGATCCAGCGGCTTCCCGGCCACCACCTTGGGACCGCCCCCGTGCATCTTGAGGGCGCGCACCGTGGCCACCAGCACCACTGCATCGGGCACCAGCCCTGACACGCGGCACTTGATGTCGAAGAACTTCTCCATGCCCATGTCGGCGCCGAAACCCGATTCGGTGATCACATAGTCGGCCAGCTTGAGGGCGATCTGGTCCGCGAGGATGGAACTGTTGCCGTGGGCGATGTTGGCAAAGGGTCCCGCATGCACGAACACGGGAGTGCCTTCCAGCGTCTGCATGAGGGTCGGCTTGAGGGCGTCCCGCATGAGCACGGTCATGGCGCCCGCCACCCCCAGATCTTCGGCGGTCACGGCTTCGCCCTGCCGGTTGAGCCCCACCACCATGTCGCCCAGGCGGCGCCGCAGGTCCAGGAGGCCCGTGGTCAGGGCCAGCACGGCCATGATCTCGCTGGCCACGGTGATGTCGAAGCCCGTCTCCCGGGCGAAGCCCTGCTCTTCTTCACCTCGGCCCACAGTCACGCCCCGCAGGAAACGGTCGCTGGTATCCAGGACACGGCGCCAGGTGATGGCGGCGGGATCGAGGTCCAGCCGGCAGACGCGGCGGCGCTCCTCGGGGGTGAAGTCCTCCGGGTTCCCCTTCGTGATGCCCAGCCTCGCGCAGCGCAGCTGCAGCGACCGCGGGAACTTCCGGCCAGATCTCCCCTTCGGGAAAATGCGCTCGAACAACTGCTCGTCCGAAGCACCGGCTTCATGGAGGAGGCGGGCGTCGATGGCCGCCGCGCAGAGGTTGTGGGCCGCGGTGATGGCGTGGATGTCCCCCGTGAGGTGGAGGTTGAAGTCCTCCATGGGAACCACCTGGCTGTAGCCGCCGCCCGCAGCGCCCCCTTTGATGCCGAAGGTGGGCCCCTGGCTGGGTTGCCGGATGCAGGTGACCGCGTGCTGGCCGAGATGCGCTCCCAGAGCCTGGCTGAGACCTACGGTGGTGGTGGTCTTGCCCTCGCCCAAGGGCGTCGGGGTGATGGCCGTGACATCGATGTACTTGCCATTGGGCCGACCGCGCAGGCGATCCAGGACTTCGAGGCGCACCTTGGCCTTGGTGGGGCCGTAGGGCTCCAGTTCGTCTTCCCGAAGGCCCAATTCGGCCGCCATGAGCGCGATGGGTTTCAGGGTGGCCGCCTGGGCGATGTCCAGATCTGAGGGCACGGGGGTCCTGCGTTGCAGGACCGTGGGCGTGAAGGGCCGCATGACGGTATCCATGCCGTCTCCTCGAAAAGATCCACCTTAACTATAAGTAAAAAACGACTGAGCGGTCGTCATTGACCTGCACTTGTTGATTCCCGTCACAGCCGCATCCATGCTGGATCCATGCGTCGGTTGAAAGAGGTCGTGAGCCACCGTTTCCGCGAGAAGGCCTCCGTCTTCCTCACGGAACTGCACCCGGCCCGGGATGGGGCCGAGCGGGCGGCCGTGCTGGCCTCGCTCCGCAAGCGGGACTTCGATGCCACCCACCACTGCAGTGCCTGGCGCGAGGGCGTTCCAGTCACGGCTTCCGGCGCCGACGATGACGGCGAACCCTCCGGTACCGCCGGACGGCCGATGCTGGCGGTACTGGAGGGGGCCGGGGCCACGGACCTCATCGCCATCTGCATCCGGTGGTACGGAGGCACGAAACTCGGCACCGGCGGCTTGGTGCGGGCCTACACCGAGGGGGTGCAGGGCGCCTTGGCCGAGGCCGATGGCCGGGGCCTCTGGGAGGAGGTGAAGGTGCTCCGCACAGGTGTGATCCGGGTGCCTGCGGCCCTGGCCCACCTGCCCTTCGCCCTGCTGGGGGCCTTCCCGGATGCGGCCCTGGTGGAACAGGCCTTCGAGGGTGAATGGGCCACCCTGCGCTTCGAGTGCCCTCCGGAACAGTGCCCCACCCTCGACCACGCCTGGCAGGAACGCAGCCGCGGCGGCAGCATCGCCTGGGACTGACCGCTCGCCGGTCCCTGCCCTCCATTCGCCGATCCTCGCCCGTATGCCTGTCAGGACGCCCGTAGCCTGGTCATGCGGAAGGAGGCGGACATGGTCCACGCAGGGTGGTTCCTCGACAGCCCCTGGTGGTGGCTGGCGCTGTGGCTCCCCTCCCTGGCCTTCGCCGTCCCCTTCGGTTCAGGAAGAAAGGAATACCGCCCATGAGCCCCCAGGAACGCCCCCCGGTCTTTTCGGTCAAGCTGGTTCTCGGCCTGGTGGTCATCGCCACCGGCCTCATCCTCCTGTTGGACAGCCTGCACTGGTACGATGCCTGGCACCTGCTGGCCTGGTGGCCGGTGGCCCTGGCCGCCTTCGGGCTTGCGCGGCTGGTCCAGGATGGCCCTCTCAGCCTGCGCGGCCACATCTGGCTGGGCTTCGCCGTGGCGGGGTTCATCTCCCAGTTCGGGCCCTGGGGCCTGCTGGAGCGCTGGTGGCCGGTCCTCCTGATCTGGGGCGGTGTGGTCGTGGCTCTACGGGCCATCTTCCCCCAACCTCGGAGGCCTCGCCGGAACCGGTCGCAACCCCCATCGCCAGAGCCCGGGGTTTCCTGTGATCCTGAACACGACTCCGCCCAGGTGAAGCCATGACCGCCCCCGACGACACCAAGGCCCCAAGCCCCTTCAGCCCCAAGCTGGTGGTGGGCGTGGCCATCATCGTGGCGGGCCTGGTGCTCACCCTGGATAACCTCGGGCTCATCGAAGCCCACACCATCTTCAAGCTCTGGCCCCTGGTCCTCGTGGCCATGGGCGTGGCGAAGATCCGTCAGGACCGGGGCGGTAGCAACCTGGGCGGCTGGTTCCTGGTGCTGGGCGGGGCCTTCCTGCTGCTCTTCACCTTCGGCCATGGCCACTTGGCCGACGCCCTGGGACCCATGCTGGTGGTGGCCGTGGGCATCCTCATCGTGATCAAGGCGCTCAAGCAGACCCGGGGCGTGCCCCCGGAGCTGGCGCGCTCCGAGGATTTCCTCCAGGGCACGGCCATCTTTGGCGGCTTCAAGCGGCGGATCTCCACCCAGGCCTTCAAGGGCGGCGAACTGACGGCCATCTTCGGCGGCTACGAAGTGGACCTGCGCCAGGCGGTGCTCGAAAACGGCCAGGCCCGCATCGATGTGTTCGTGCTGTTCGGCGGCGGCGAGATCCGGGTGCCCGAAGGCTGGGAGATCTCCAACCGCGCCACCGCCATCGCCGGGGCCCTCAACGACGGCACGCACCACGGGCCGGCATCTCCGGACAGCCGGCCCCGCCTGGTGATCACCGGGCTCATCCTCTTCGGCGGCACCGAGGTCAAGAGCTGATGCATCCTCTGCTGGCCAGCCGTGCGCGTCTGGGGGCCTACCTTCTGGGGTGGGCCCCCATCGCCCTGCTGCTGACGGGCATCGCCCGGAGCCAGGGCTGGAGCTGGGTCGAAGCCAGCATGCTCGCCGTACCCCTCTGCCTGGTGGCGGCCTTCCTGTTCCTGTCCGCCTGGTTCCTTTGCCGGGCGCTGCCCTTGGGTCGCCAGGTGGAGGCCCTCGGCTCGCACGGGGCAGCCTGGGGCCTGGCGGCGGTGCTCATGGGCGGCATCTGGGCCGGGCTGGCCTGGCTGCTGGCCCGGATCCTGGCCTGGATCCCGGGGTTGGGCGCGCTCCCCCAGCGGGTGGACCTCGCCCTGCCGGTGCTCACGGGTGTGGGCATCCTGCTCTACTTGGCCTCGGTGGCCCTCAGCTACCTCATGCTGGCCCAGGACCGGGCCCTGGAGGCTGAACGCCGGGGGGCCGAGTTGCAGCTCCTGGCCCAGGAATCCGAGCTGAAGGCCCTGCGCGCCCAGCTCAACCCCCACTTCCTGTTCAACAGCCTGAACTCACTGTCGGCGCTCACGGCCGTGGATCCCGCCCGGGCCCGGGAGATGTGCGTGCTGCTTTCCGACTTCCTCCGCCGCAGCCTGGGCCTGGGGGAGCGCCGCCTGGTGGCGCTGCGGGAGGAACTGGACCTGGCCCGGGCCTATCTGGCCATCGAGCAGATCCGCTTCGGGGCCCGGTTGAAGCTGGATTGGCGCATCGATCCCGCGGCCGAACCAGCCCTCCTGCCTACCCTGCTGCTGCAACCCCTGGTGGAGAACGCCATCAAGCACGGCATCGCTGCCCTGCCCGATGGCGGCACCCTCCTGGTCGCGGCGGACATCGTGGAAGGCCACGTGACCCTGCGGGTGGAGAACCCCGCGGATCTCGAGGCGCCGGCCCCCCAGGGCCTGGGCCTCGGCCTGCGCCAGGTCCGCCAGCGGCTGCTCGGACGGTTCGGCAGCCGGGCCCGCTTCGAGGCGGGCGTGCAGCAGGACGTCCACCGCGTGACCCTGGTCTTCCCCTTGGAGACAGAACCATGAAAGCCCTGATCATCGATGACGAAGACCTGGCCCGTGCCGTGGTGCGGGAACATCTGGCGGCCCATCCGGACGTGGAAGTCGCGGCCGAGTGTGCCAACGGCTTCGAGGCCCTGAAGGCCGCGGCCCAGTACCAGCCCGATCTCATCTTCCTGGACATCCAGATGCCCAAGCTCGATGGCTTCGAGGTGCTGGAGCTGCTGGAAGCGGAGGGGAAGCGTCCCGCCGTAGTCTTCGTCACCGCCTACGACCAGCACGCCCTGCGGGCCTTCGAAGCGCACGCGGTGGACTACCTGCTGAAGCCCTTCTCGAAGGAGCGCTTCGACGCGGCCCTGGCCAAGGCGCGTGCCCTGCACGCCGCCCAGCCCGCGCCGCCCCCCGCCGCGGAACTGGCCGCCGCCGCCCGGCAGGGCCGGCCCCTCGAGCGCATCGTGGTGAAGGACGGCCCCAAGGTGACCGTGATCCACCTGGAGCGCCTGGACTGGGTGCAGGCCCAGGACGACTACGTGCTGCTGCGCACCGAGGGGAAGAACCTCCTGAAGCAGCAGACCCTGGCCAGCCTGGAGGGTCAGCTTGACCCGGCCCGCTTCATCCGCATCCACCGGAGCTACCTCCTGAACCTCGACCGCCTCGTGCGGGTGGAGCAGGACACCAAGGAGCACCGCGACGCCATCCTGCGCGATGGCACGCGCCTGCCTGTCAGCCGGGCCGGCTACCAGCGGCTGCGGGAGCTGTGGGAAGGAGCCTGATCAGATCCCGCCGTGCAGGCGGCAGGGGTGGTGATGGCAGTGCCCGCAGCGCCCCTCGCAGGGCGGGCCCGGCGCGAGATCCTCCTCGGGCTCGAGCGGAGCCTTGGCCCCGGGCTTGGTGATCATCGGCACGATGACTTTGGCCACACGGATGGTGCCCGCAGCCGCCTTCCCGGGCTTCGGAGCCAGGGACTTCTTGCGGGAAGGGGCGGCGGGGGTCATGGCAGGCTCAGGCTTCCGGACGCTTGAAGCTCTTCGCAACCTTCTGCATGAGCAGAGGGTCGCCCTCGATCTGGATCTTGCCGGTCATGAAAGCCTCCTGGGCGTTCAGCGTTCCGGTGCTCATGGCAATGAAGTCGTCGGCCTTGGCTTTCAGGAGCGTATCACAGGGTTTCATCAGCCGGGGGAACACCATGCAGGCGCCATTCCGGACGAACAGCGTGTAGCCCAGGTCATCAATCTGGTAACCCACGGCCGCTTCAAGATCTCCGGCTTTTTCGGCGTTGAAACGCTCAGGCATGGATTCCAGGAGGGCTTCCGCCGGGTTCACGGCCGCCTCGAAATGGGCCGTGTAGGACGCCACCTCGCTCACATCCCCCTTCACCGTGATGGCGCCACCCAGCAGGGCCGCCACCAGGTTCAGCTTGCCGACGTTGAGGGCCGCGAAATCCGCATCGGAGATGCCCAGGGCCGCCCCGCCCTCCACCTCGCCGGGCCGCACGGACAGCCCCTCGGGGCTGAAATCGAGGCGGTAGGGCACGCCGTCCACCTTCACCTCCATGGTGCCGGTGGCGCCGCCCTTGTAGCGCTTGCGGAGCGAGGCCAGGGCCTTGCCACCGGGCGTGTCCGGAAAGGTGATCTCAGGCTCCTGCGACCAGGTCTTCCAGGCCTTGCGGAGGACGGCCATGTCGCCGGAGAAGCGGAGCTGGCCGCCCAGGAGGGCCGGTCCGGGATCGGAAAGGCCGCAGACCAGGGCGCGCATGGCTGCTTCGTCGCCGGCCACCTCGGCGCCGTCGCCCCAGGTGTCACCGCCCACGGTCACCTTGATGCCGGCCCCGGCCAGCGCGAGCCGCGCCGGCACCAGGTCCTTCAGGGGCCTCACCGGCCCGCTTTCCTTCTGCGGCTTCTTGAAGAACTTCGGGAATTTCTGGAGCAGACCCAGGTCGCCGGTGCCCTTGAGCTTGCCGGTCATGAAGGCCTGCATGGGATCGAGCTTCCCTTCGTTCAGGGCGATCCAGTCCTCGGCTGCGATGACCACCACGGAGGTGGCGTCGGGCTTGGCTTCCCGCTTCAGGGAGAACGCGCCGTTCTCGATCAGGCAGGTGTAGTCGCCACCGCCCTCGCCCGTCACCTGGTAGTAGACGGAGACCGTGAGACCCTGTGCCTTTTCGGGCAGGAAGAGTTCAGGCATGAGCGTAAAGATGCCATCCACCGTCAAAGCCATTTGATCACCTCGGAATGTGGGATCGAGCATGGCCGGGCCCTCGGACTTCACGCAACGGTTACCAGAGGTCAAGCTGCCGCAGGCCTTTCTCCCGACGAAGAAGGGGCCGGCCGGCCCCTTCTTCGTCAGAGTGGAAAGCCTCATCTCAGGCGGAACGGCATGGTGAGCTTGAACCTGGCGGGCACGGCCTTGCCCTTGACTTTGGCGGGTTCGAACTCCCAGGCCTCCGCATAGTCGACGGCGCAGGCGTGCAGTTCGGGCGGGCCGGAGATGGCCTTGGCGCTGGTGACCTTGCCTTTGGTGTCGATGACCAGGACCACCACCACCGTGCCCTGGATGCGCGCGGCCTTGGCCTCGGGAGGATAGACCGGTGCCTCGGGCTGATGCTTGACACGGATCTGCTTGAAATCCATCTCCACGGGCTCCGAAGCCATCGTTGCGGGCTTCGGGGTGCCGGTGGCGGACAGCGTGGTGAGGCCGAGGACCCCCGCCAGCAAAAGGACGGGGAGCAGTGCGGCGGCAGGTGAAGCCGCCACATGGGTGGGATGGGGGCGCAGCAGGCGCTGAATGCGGAGCATGAGATGACCTCCACTGGCCGCGGGGGCCAGATCGGGAATCAGGTTCGATGGGGTTCGGAGTTCCTCCAACCCGAGGAGGGCGGAGGCGTAGAGGATCGGGTCACCGCAGGTGTTCACGGCGGCGTCATCACAGCAGTGCTCACGCTCCTGGCGAATGCGCCGGGAGAGCCACCAGACGGCGGGGTGATAGAACAGCAGGGCCTCCGCGAGGGTCTGGACGAGGTTCGCGAGGAAGTCGCCCCGTCGGACGTGGGCCAGTTCATGGGCCAGGAGGGCTTCCAGAGCTTCGGGAGACAGGGCCAGCAGGGCCGCGGCCGGAATGAGCACCACGGGTTTCAGCCAGCCCAGGACCACGAGCGAGTCCACCCGATCGGACAACCCAAGGCGGACCGGAAGCTGAACACGGGCGCGGACCCTCAGGGCCTCGAACCGCGTCAGCCATTCGGCCGGCGGCGGCCGGAGGTTGCGGAGGCAGGACCCGTAGAGCCAAGCCATGGCATGTCCCACCTGCACGAGCCGGAGGCTGAAGCCCAGGATCCAGGCGAGGAACAGCCAGGGGATCCAGGGAGCGAGCGCGGCGTGCAGCCGGAATGGCCATCCCACCAGGCCGCCCCCCTCGCCGACGGGGGTGATCAAGACCGCATCGGCCGCGGCCAGCGGGTCCCCGCCGATCGAGATCCAGGCCAGGGTTCCCGCGAAGGCGAGGACCAGCAGGCCGAGGGTGGCGAACGCGATGGCATAGCGGAGTTCCGCAGAACGACGGCGCGCCAGCCAGAGCGCGACCGCCGCCAGCAGGGCCAGCAGCGCGCCCTGCCAGAGGCTGTGGAGCAGGGCCCAGCCGATGGTCCGAAGCAGCGGGAGGGAGGCCAGGTCGCTCATCGGGCCCTGCCCTTGGCTTCATTCAGCAGCTTGCGGATGTCCTCCAGTTCCTCCGCCGAGGCAGGCTCGGCTTCCAGAGCCTGGAGGACAAGGTCCCGACGGTTGCCTGCGAAGGCCTTCTGCAGAAGTTCCTTCAGCAGGCAGCGCTGGGTTTCGGCCTCCCCCTGGAGGGCCTGGTAGGTGTGGGAACGCGCGCGTTCGTCCCGCGCCACCAGGCCCTTCTCCACCATGATTTGCATGAGCTTCAGCACGGTGGTGTAGCCCATGTCCCGGTCCTTCGACAGCTCGGTGTGCACATCCCGAACCGTCGAGGAGCCCCGCGACCAGAGGACCCGCAGGATGGCGAGCTCGCCATCGGAAGGGCGGATGGGCGCGGTGGACATGGAGCCTCCAGGGGATCTGGAGACAACATACGAACCGATTCGTAATTTGTCAACGAATCGATTCGTACTTTTGGACGCGGCCCCCTACCGGACGGATGGAGCGTACAGGGTCACGCCTTTTCGGGCGGTGCTGACCTCAAGGGGCAGCGGTCTAGCGGAAGGGGAACCCTCCGACCACTGCACCAGGTAGCGGGAACCGAAGGCCTGAATGCTCTGTCCAAACCGGGCCTCGAGCCCGACCTTCAGCGGAAAGGCGAAGCCTCCGGTGGCGGGTGCGATGGCGCCCACATGACCCGTGACGTTCTGCCCGGCTCCAGCCACGGAGTAGAGGGTGACGCCGGTGGCAGCGGCCTTCGCCTTGAGCGAGGCCTGGAAGAGGGCCATGTCCCGAGTGGCCAGAGAGGCGGTCTCCGCAGGTCCCCCCGCATCCCCCCGTTCGCGCTTGAAGTTCTGGCCCGCGGCCCGTTTCACGGTCGGATGGGCCATGTCATCCGCCTCACAGCGCGAGAAGACGACGACATGCTTCTGGCCCGGCACCGCAGCGATGGCCTCGAGGATGGATTCCAGGGCCTGGGACTCCCGCCCGATGGTGGTCAACATGCCAGTGATGAATGACTGGCTGCTGAAATTCAGCCGGTCCAGGACATTGATGCCGCGCTGGTCCGTCGTGCCCCTGGCCCAGCCAGGCGCCGCCACCTTGAACCGGGCCAGCATGGCATTCAGGGTGTCCTGGCCAGCCTCGCCATCGGAGGCATCCGTAAAGTCCCTCTGAAAACCCTGGCCCTGGAGACGCTCTCTGGACGATCCGGTCAGGCTCTCGGGCAGCAGGTCCGGAACCTTGGCCAGGGCCTCGGCCCACAGCGCCCGCCGGACCGAAAAGCCGGGCATCAGGGACTCCAGGGCATCCTTCCCGCGGGCCACAATGAGTACCCGGTCCCCGCCGGGCACTTTGGTCAGGAAGTCTGCCGCAGCCAGGAAGGCCATGGCCCGGAGGTTCGTGTCCCGGATGGGCTCGAACACGAGCACCCAGGACTGCGGGGCATCGGCGGTCTGAGCGGGAGTCTTCACCTGGACCACCGCACGGACCTTCCCATCGACCTGGACCTTGAAGTCCTCGGCCCGGAGGTCCCCCACTAGGGCCCCGCGAGTATCGAGCGCCAGGACCCAGGCCTGGGCCCGCGCCGGGTCCGGCTGGCCGGCGGCCAAAGCGACTCCAAGGATCAATCCGATGCACCAGCGGTGGATCATGCGACGCCCCCTGTTTTGTGGATGAACAGGTATTGATTGAACCACAAAGGAGCCCGCCTCGCAGCCCCGCAGGTCCATCGGGCCTCATCCGTGCTCCGGAGAACCCCGGCCCGCCAAGAATCTTCTGGCCAGGTCGGCGGCACTCGCCACAATCGACCCATGCGGATTGCGGCCGTGGACGTTGGATCGAATTCCATCCACCTGGTGGTGGTGGAAGCGGATCCCATGGGCGGGCAGCAGGTTCTGGCCCGGGAGAAGGCCATGGTGCGCCTGGCCCGCGGCGAGGCGAGCTCCGGCGAAATCGGCCCCGAGGCGTTCCAGGCTGGCCTGGATGCCCTCAGCCAGATGGCGAAGGTCATCCAGGGCTTCGAGTGCGAGACCGTCATGGCTTGCGGCACGGCGGCCCTGCGGGATGCGAAGAACGCCCAGGCCTTCGTCATGGAGGCCGAAGCACTGGGCATCGCCATCCAGGTGATCTCGGGCGAGGAGGAGGCCCGACTCATCTACCAGGCCGTCTCCCACGCCATCCCCTTCCCTCCGGAGCCCGTCACCCTGGTGGACATCGGCGGCGGCAGCACCGAGCTGACCTGGGTGGCCGGAGGCCGGGTGGCGGCCAGCATCTCCCTGCCCCGGGGCCTCCAGCGGCTGGCGGATGCGGCCCAGACGGCGGACCCGCCCACGGCCCCCGACCTCAAGCGGCTGCGGAAGATGATCCGCCGCATCCTGAAGAAAGCCCGCAAGGACCTGCCCACGGAGTTGCCGGAACCCACGCTCCTTCTGGGGACATCGGGCACGCTGGAGGACCTGGCGAAGGGCTCGGATGACGGCCGGGGCTTCACCGTGGAGCAGCTCCGGGCCTACACCCTGAAACTCTGGCGGACAGATGCCCAGCAGCGGACCGAGCGCCTGGGTGTCGACCCCAAGCGCGCGGAGGTGCTGCATGTGGGTGCCATCTGGGCCCTGTCCCTGATGGAGTGGCTGGGCACCCCGCCCCTGCGCCACCTGCCCGTGGGCCTGCGCGAAGGCATGATCTGGGAGGCCCTGAAGCACGGCGGCGCCGCGATCCCGCCGCTGGCGGACCGCCGGCGGGCCTCCATCGAGCAGCTGGCGGCGCGCCTGGATCCCGACCCCGGCCACAGCCGCCATGTGGCCCGGCTGGCGGACCAGCTCTTCCTCGCCCTCCAGCCCCACTTCGAGCTGGGGGATACCGAGCGCCAGTGGCTGGCCTTCGCGGCTAGGGTCCACGACATCGGATTCTCGGTTTCCGAGAAGGACCACCACAAGCATGGCGAGTATCTGTTGCGGAATGCCGCCCTGCCCGGCTTCTGGCCCGAGGAGGTGGATGTGCTCGCCCAGGTGGTGCGCTTCCACCGGGGCAAGCCGCCCCACCACGCGAAACATGAGGCCTTCCGGGCCCTGGCACCCTGGCACCGGCAGGTGGTCCGCAAGCTGGCGGCCCTGGTGCGGGGGGCTGATGCCCTGGACCGCAGGCGCCGCCAGACGGTGCGTGACCTATCGGTGGACATCGATGAGGAGACCCTGCGGGTGCGCCTGGAGGCCACCGGGGATGTGGAACCAGAGATGGAGGCCTTCCGCGAGAAGGCCGTCCTCCTGGGCACCCTGCTGGACCGTAGGATCGAAGTCACCGTAGTCTGATTCCTCCATGACACTCGATGAGCTGATCAACGACTGGAACGGCCCCCTGGCGGAAGGCCGCATCCCGATACTCCTCGACGAGACCCTGCGCGACGGCCTCCAGAGTCCTTCCGTTCGCGATCCGGACATCGCCGCCAAGCGCGACCTCATCCACCTCCTGGCCCGCCTGGGCGTGGATGCCGTGGATCTGGGCATGCCCGGCGCGGGCCCCAAGGCCCTGGCGGCCGTGCGGGCCCTCATGGTGGAGATCCGAGACCACCGCCTGCCCATCCATCCCCAGGTGGCCGTCCGGACCATGGAGGTGGACCTCGCGCAGGTGGCCGAGATCCAGCAGCGGGTGGGCCTCCCGCTGGAGGCCGGCGCCTTCCTGGGCTCCAGCCCCATCCGCATGGACGTGGAAGGGTGGGATCTCGCCTTCCTGGTGGACATGGCACGCAAGGCCGCGGCCTTCTGCCGCCGCCATGAAGTGCCCCTGATGATGGTGACGGAAGACACCACCCGCGCCCGGCCGGAGGTGCTCAAAGCCATCTACAGTGCCGCCCTGGATGAAGGGGCCCAGTCCCTCTGCCTGTCGGACACCTGCGGCCACGCCACCCCTGACGGCGTGCGGCGGTTGGTGCGCTTCATCAAGGACGAGGTCGTCAAGGACCGCTCCGTGCACATCGACTGGCACGGTCACAACGACCGGGGCCTGGGCGTGGCCAATGCCATCGCCGCTTTCGAGGCGGGCGCGGACCGCCTCCACGGCACCATCCTGGGCATCGGCGAACGCTGCGGCAACGTGGCCCTGGACCAGCTCATGATCAACCTGCACCTCATGGGTTTCCCCAAGGGCGACCTCTCCGACCTCCCGGCCCTGGCGGAACGCGTGGCTGAATTGTGCGGCGTGGAGATCCCCGCCAACTATCCGGTGCTGGGTCGGGACGCATTCCGCACCGGCACGGGCGTCCATGCCGCCGCCATCGTGAAGGCTCTGCATCGCGGCGACGTGGACCTGGCTGACGCGGTCTACTCCGGGGTCCCCGCCGCCCTGGTGGGCCGGCGCCAGGAAATCGAGATCGGCCCCATGGCAGGCCACAGCAACGTCATCTACTGGCTCGAGCTCAATGGGTACGACACCAGTCCCGACCGCGTCGAACGCATCCTCCAGGCAGCCAAGAACAGCCCCCGGATCCTCAGCGAAGCCGAGATCCGGGCCGTGCTTTAGCCATCACGCCTCTTCCTCTCGACGATCAGCCTCGCCCTGGGCTGGGTCGTGAGGTAGGCCCATAGCCATTCGAAGAGGACGAACACGCGGCTGCGGAAATCCACGAGCAGCATGAGGTGGACGAACAACCAGGCCAGCCAGGCGGGGTAGCCGGTGAAGTTCAGGCGGCCGATGTGGGCCACGGCCTTGCCCCGGCCGAGGGTGGCCATGCTGCCCTTGTCCCGATAGCGGAAGGTCCGCCGGGGCCGGTTGGCGAGGGTCGCCAGGAGGTTCTCCGCGGCGCAGGTTCCCTGCTGGATCGCCACGGGGGCGACGCCCGGCAGAGGCCCGCCGGACCCATGCGTGAACGCGGCCAGGTCCCCCACGACGAAGGCCTCGGGATGGCCGGGGAGGCTGAGGTCGGGCTCGACGAGCACCCGGCCGATGCGATCAGTCGGCACGCCCAGGCTTGCCCCGAGGGGCACCGCCGACACGCCCGCGGCCCAGAGCACGGTCCGGGTGGGGATGCGCTCCCCGCCCAGCTGGACGGCATGCTCGTCGATGCCCGTGATGGGCTGCCCGAGCCGGACCTCGACGCCGATGCGCTCCAGGCCCTGCACCGCCTGCTCGGACAACCCGGAGCCGAAGTTGGCCAGGATGCCCGGCCCGGCTTCCACCAGGATCACCCGGGCGCGGTCCGTGCGGATGCGCCGGAACTCCCGCGGCAGGGTGAGCCGGGCCATCTCCTTCAGGGTGCCGGCCAGCTCCACGCCGGTCGGCCCGCCTCCCACGATGACGAAGGTCAGCCACTCCCGGCGCAGTTCCGCATCTTCCTCCTGCTCCGCCCGCTCGAAGGTGAGGAGGAAGCGCCGCCGGATCTCCAGGGCGTCCTCCAGGGTCTTGAGGCCTGGGGCCACACGGGCCCAGGCGTCCTGGCCGAAGTAGGAACTGCGGGATCCTGCGGCGAGGATCAGGAAGTCGTAGGCCAGCGTCCCGCCCTCCGCCAGGCGCGCCTGCCGGGCGGCGAGATCCACGGAGGTCACCTCGCCCAGCACCACCTCGGCGTTGGCCTGCTCGCGGAGGATGTGGCGGATGGGGGCGGCGATGTCGGCCGGGGAGAGCGTGGCCGAGGCCACCTGATAGAGGAGGGGCTGGAACAGATGGTGGTTCTGGCGGTCCACCAGCACGACCCGGACCGGCGCCTCGGCGAGGATCCGGGCGGCCTTCAGCCCCCCGAATCCGCCGCCGACGATGAGGACCGTGGGAAGGACAGGCGCTGGATCTGCCACCGCCCCTAGCCCCGCATGTGGGTCACGAGGACGTAGGAGGACTCGATCCCGGTGAGGGCGTGGGGCTGGTCCTTGTCGAAGATCACCCGGTCCCCGGGGGCCATGGGGAGCCAGGTCTCGCCCTTGAGCACCTCGATGCGGCCGGTCAGGAGCTGGGCGCTGGCGGTATAGGGTGCCTTGTGGGGGGCGATCTTGACGCCTCCGGGCAGGGCCACCAGGACGACCTTGGTGCCGTGCTCCACATCAATGAGCGGCAAGGTGGCCCGCTGGGACTCCGGCATGGGAAGGGCTTCTTGCAGGTTGGTGATGGTCATCGGGATTCCTTGTCTCGGCGGTCTGGGAATCAGGCCGCGTCTTGCGGTTCAGAGGTGAACACCAGCTTCAGGGTGGCGTAGGCGATGGGCAGCGCCCCCGCGAGCAGGAAGATCGTGTCGGCGACGATGCGGATCCACTCCAGCGTGTGGAAGGTACCGCCCATGAGGTAGGACAGGCGCCGGGCGTGCCAGTAGCCGTTGGAGAGCACGTCCCACAGCTGGAGGACGCCGGCGGGGAACAGATCCAGCAGCAGCATCAGGCCCAGCCCGATGTTGAGCCCCCAGAACCCGAAGCGGATGGCCTTCTCCACCCGTTCCCAGGCGCGGTCGCCCTTGAGTTCCCGCAGGCAGAACACCAGCACGGCCAGGGCCAGCATGCCGAAGACGCCGAACATGGCCGCATGGCCATGGTTGGCCGTGAGGGTCGTGCCGATCTCGAAGTAGGACACGATGGGCAGGTTGATGAGGAACCCGAAGACGCCCGCCCCGACGAAGTTCCACACGCCCACGGCGATGAGGAACTTGATGGCCCAGCGCTGCCGCGCCGCCAAGGGCTTCCCGCAGTCCTCGCAGTCCTTGTCCTGCAGGCGGATGAAGTCCCAGGCGTCCAGCGTCAGCAGGGTGAGCGGCACCACCTCCAGGGCGGAGAAACTGGCCGCCAGCCCCATGTTCAGGGTCCCCTGCCCCGTGAAGTACCAGTGGTGGCCGATGCCCATGATGCCGCCAGCCAGGTAGAGGATGGCGTCGAGGTACACGAGCCGCGTGGCGGACTTCGCGGTGACGAGGCCCAACTGGTAGAACATCACGGCCACCAGCACCGTGGCGAAGAGCTCGAAGAAGCCCTCCACCCACAGGTGGATGATCCAGAAGCGCCAGTTGTCGATGACGGCAAAGTTGGTGCGGGGCCCGTAGAACAGGGCCGGCACGTAGAAGAGCGGGATGGCGATGGCCGCGTAGAAGAAGAGGGAGGGCAGCTCCCCCTGCTCGCCGCCCTTCATGGCCGGACGCAGGGCCCGGAACATGAGAAAGAGCCAGAAGATGAGACCGACGGCCAGGAGGATCTGCCAGAACCGTCCCAGATCCAGGTACTCGCTGCCCTGGTGGCCCAGCCAGAACCAGAGGCTGCCCAGATAGCCGTTGATTCCCAGGAACTCGCCGAACAGGCTGCCGAAGACCACGATGGCGAGGGCACCCAGGAGGAGGAGCACGCCCGCTTTCTGGCCCTTGGGTTCCACGCCACCCACCAGGGGGGCCAGGAAGAGCCCGCCGCCCACCCAGGCCGTGGCGATCCAGAAGATGGCCAGCTGCAGGTGCCAGGTCCGGGCGAGGTTGTAAGGCAGGATGCGGGCCAGGTCGAAGCCATAGAAGCCCCCGGGCTCGACGCGGTAGTGTGCCAGGGCCCCGCCCAGGGCCGTCTGGCCCAGGAACAGCAGGGCCACCACCGCGAAGAAGAGGCCCACGGCCTTCTGGCTGGGGGTGAGGGTCCAAGCGTGGAGCCGGCCCTCCTCTGCGTGCTTCCAGCCCGCCTCGCCGCCCCACCCCAGGTAGTCGAACTTCCCGAAGATGAAGAGGATGAGGCCCAGGCCGCCCAGCAGCGCGATGAGGCTCATGGCGCTCCACAGGTAGGTCGACGCCGTGGGCGTGTTGCCCACCAGGGGTTCGTAGGGCCAGTTGTTGGTGTAGGAGTAGTCCTTCCCGGGGCGCGGCGCCACGGTGGCCCAGGTGGCCCAGGCGAAGTAGGCCGTCAGGTTCCTGAGTTCCCCCTCGTCCTGGATGAACTTGGTGGGGAGGCCCACGGCTGCCTTGTCGCCGGAGAAGTAGGTTTTCCATTCGGTCGTCTGGGTGCGGTAGGCCGCGGCTTCCAGGTCCGTGAACCGGAGGGTGTCCGTGCCGGGGTCGTAGCGGTTCTGCTTGGTCTGCGAGGCCAGCTGGGCGCCGATCTCCAGCGCCTGGGCCGGGTCCAGCTCTTTGAAGGCCTTGCCGTAGCGGGCCTGGGCCAGGACATCCCGACCGATCTCCGCCTGGCGGTGCAGGTACTCCGCGGTGTAGTCCGGCCCCAGGTAGGCGCCGTGGCCCCACAGGGTGCCGTGCTCCATGAGGCCGTACTTCAGGAAGACCTCCTGGCCGTCCTTGATCTCCTCTCCCGTGAAGAGGACCTGGCCCGATTCCCCCACGACCCGCGCCGGGATGGGCGGCGCGCCGGCATAAGTCTTCGCCGTGACCCAGATCAGCAGGCTGAAGCCGAAGATCATCACGAGGATGACCGCCTGGCGCCAGCGTGGGGAAAGGGGTGTGGAATCCTGGTGGGAACCGCTCATCGCGCGCATCTCCTTGGTGGATTCGGAAAAACCCATCAAACAGTGCGCTCGAATGGATCAATGCTCAAGGACAATTCGGACTCGGGTGTTTGAAACCCGATCAGGAAGGCCGAGGAGAGCAGCCTGGATCAGGCTCCCTGCCCGATCCCGGAGATGTCCCCGGCGCTGAGCCGCTGGACGCCGTGCGCCGTGGCCACCTTCAGGCGGCCGTCCGGTTCCCAGTCCAGGCAGGTACCCTGCCCCTCTTCCCAGCGCAGGGAAGTACCAGTCTCCGGCCATCGGAAGAGCGGTTGAACATCCTGCGTCAAACAACTCCATGCCTTGATGATGTGGACGGCAAGATTGGTTGTCGCTGGGATCGGCAACCCCAGTTCCGCCAGACATGCCGGAGGGATCGCCCGATCGGGGAGGTCGGGGGCCGAGCTGAGGTTCACGCCCAGCCCCAGGATGAGGCGAGGGCCGACCTGCTCGCCCAGGATGCCCCCCACTTTCATCAGGCGGCCCGCCTTCCAGGCCACGAGGTCGTTGGGCCACTTCAGCCCCAGAGCTCGCCCTTCCGGATCAAGCACCTGTGCGGCGGCGATCATGGCGCGCTGGAGGACCAGACCTGGGGCCACGCCGGCGGCCGCGGGCAGCGCCGCGGACAGCCACAGACCGGCTCCAGCGGCGCTCTCCCAGCGGTTGCCCTGGCGCCCTCGGCCCTGGAGTTGGCGGTCCGCCAGGACGGCGCAGAAGCCCAGGTGGGGATGCCGGCGCAGGAAGGCCTGGGTGGAATCCACCTCGGCCAGGCGGATCAGGGGGAGCTCCACGCTACTTCCGGCTGCCCTGGTTGCGGAGCCAGAGGATGCGCAGGCCGTCCAGGGTGAGGTCCGGCGCCTCCAGGCGGATGGCCCGGGTGTGGGGCCCGATCACCCTCGCCAGCCCCCCGGTGGATACCACCTTCGCCTCGGGGCACTCGGCCAGCAGGCGGTCCAGGATGCCGTCCACCATGCCGACATAGCCGTAGAAGATGCCGGCCTGCATGGCCTGCACGGTGTTGCGCCCCACCAGGCGCTCGGGCTCGGCCACCTCCACGCGGGGGAGGCGGCTGGCCCGCTGGAAGAGCGCATCCGCGCTGATCTTGAGGCCGGGACAGATGAGGCCCCCCAGATACTCCCGCTTGGCGTTGACCACATCGAACGTGGTGGCGGTGCCGAAGTCCACGACGATGACAGGCGCTCCGTAGGCTTCGATGGCGGCCACCGCGTTCACCAGCCGGTCCGCCCCCAGCTCCGCGGGGTTGTCGATGAGCACCTTGACGCCCGTCTTGACGCCGGGCTCGACATAGAAGGCCTCCACACCGAAGTAGATCGAGGCCAGGCTCATGAGGATGGGGTGCAGTGGCGGCACCACGCAGGAGATGGCCACGTGCTTGATCTGGCTGGCCTCGATGCCCTGATGGCGCATGAGCGCCAGGGCGGACACGCCGTACTCGTCCACCGTGCGCTCCCGGCTGGTGGCCAGGCGCCACGAACAGACCAGGGGCGAGTCCGGTCCTTTTGACAGATCGTAGATCCCCAGCACCACGTTGGTGTTGCCCACATCGACGGCCAACAGAAGACTCATGCGCACTCCGAGCCATTTAGGATCGCCTGACGAGGCGGCGCCCGCCACCCTCTTGTGATGCCGATTCCCGGAGCCTCCATTACCCTGGGGGTTCTGCCTGGAGCCACCATGCCCCGCACCATGATCGAGCCCTTCCGCATCAAGTCCGTGGAGCCCATCCGCATGACCAGCGCCGCCGAGCGTCTGGAGCTGCTGGAGGCCGCCAAGCTGAACGTGTTCAAGCTGCGGGCGGAGGACGTGCTGCTGGACTGGCTGACGGATTCCGGCACGGGCGCCATGAGCTCCGCCCAGTGGGGCGCCATCATGGTGGGCGATGAGAGCTATGCCGGCGCCCGCAGCTTCTTCCGGCTGGAGGCAGTCCTCCAGGACATTACGGGCATGGCCCATTTCATCCCCACCCACCAGGGCCGCGCCGCCGAGAAGGTGCTCTTCACGGCGGTATGCAAGAAGGGCGATCTGGTGCCCAACAACTGCCACTTCGACACGACCCGGGCCAACCTGGAGTACAACGGCGTCGAGGCCGTGGACCTGGTGATCCCCGAAGGGCTCCAGCCCAGCCTCATCCACCCCTTCAAGGGCAACATCGACCTGGCCCGCGTGGAGGAGGTGCTCAAGAAGGACGGCGCCCGCATCCCCTTCGGCATGATCACCGTGACCAACAACACCGGCGGCGGCCAGCCGGTCTCCATGGCGAACCTCCGCGCCTACGCCGCGCTCCTGAAGAAGTACGGCAAGCCCCTGATCATGGACGTCTGCCGCTTCGCCGAGAACGCCATGTTCATCAAGCTCCGGGAGGACGGCTATCAGGACACACCCATCAAGGCCATCTGCCAGGAGATGTTCAGCTATGCCGATGGCTGCACCATGAGCGCCAAGAAGGACGCCCTGGTGAACATGGGCGGCTTCATCATGCTGCGCAGCGACGAGTGGCTCGACCCCGTGCGCAACATGCTCATCCTCACGGAGGGCTTCCCCACCTACGGCGGCCTGGCCGGACGGGACCTGGAGGCCATGGCCGTGGGCCTGGAGGAGGGCATGCACGAGGACTACCTCCGCTACCGCCTGCGCACCGCCGAGTACCTGGGCGAGAAGCTGGAGGCCGCGGGCGTGGGGTTCGTGAAGCCCACCGGCGGACACGCAGTCTACATCGACGCCAAGACCGTCCTTCCCGACATGCCGGTGTCGCAGTACCCGGCCTGGGCCCTCTGCAACGCCCTCTACCTGGAAGGCGGCATCCGGGGCGTGGAGATCGGCTCCGTCATGTTCGGCAAGCACCTGGACGACGGCACCGAGACCTACCACTCCATGGAACTCGTGCGCCTGGCCTTCCCCCGCCGCATGTACACCCAGAGCCACTTCGACTTCGCGGCCGAGGTCATCGCCGAAGTGAAGGCCAAGGCCAAGGAGATCCGGGGCGTGAAGATCGTCAAGCAGAGCAAGTACCTGCGGCACTTCACCGCGGAGATGGCCTGGGCGTAGGACTATCATGGGCGGAACCACCCCCAGGACCGCCCATGACCACGACCCCGCTGGAAGCCCTCTTCGCCCGCCAGCAGGCGGCCCGCTGGCGGGTGGCGGCGTCATCCGCCGACCAGCGCCGGGCCAAGCTGCTTACCCTCCTGGAAGCGCTCATGGCCCGCAGAGACGAGGCCCGGGCGGCCCTGGCCGCGGACTTCCGGAAGGCCCCGGAGGAAGTCGACCTCACCGAACTCTATCCCGTCATCTCTGAGATCAAGGAGGCCCTGCGGCACCTTCCCCGCTGGATGAAGCTGCGGCGGGTGCCCACCCCCATCGGCCTCCTCGGCAGCGCCGGCACCATCCGCCACGAGCCCAAGGGCGTGGTGCTCATCATCAGCCCCTGGAACTACCCCATCTACCTCACCTTGGGGCCCCTGGTCTCCGCCCTCGCCGCCGGCAACTGCGCCATCCTCAAACCCTCGGAGCTGACGCCCCATACCACGGCCTTCCTGCGGGAGCTTCTGGCCAGCCTGTTCCCCGAGGAGGAGGTGGCCCTGGTGGAGGGGGATGCGGAAGCCTCCAAAGCCCTGCTGGCCCTGCCCTTCGACCATGTCTTCTTCACGGGCAGCCCAGGCGTGGGCAAGGCCGTGATGAAGGCCGCGGCCGAGCATCTGGCCTCGGTGACGCTGGAACTGGGCGGCAAGTCGCCCGTGCTCGTGGACGCGGATGCCAACCTGCGCGAGGCCGCCCGCAAGGTCGCCTGGGGCAAGGGGCTCAACGGCGGCCAGACCTGCGTGGCCCCGGACTACCTCCTGGTCCACGAACGGGTCCACGACCGCCTGGTGGACGAGCTGAAGCAGGCCTTCACGGCCTTCTACGGCGCCACCCCCGAGGCTCGCCAGGCCAGCCCCGATCTCGCCCGGATCATCAACGACCGGCACTTCACCCGAGTCCAGGCCCTGCTGCACGGGTCTGGCGGGCAGATCGCCTTCGGCGGGGAGGTCGATGCGGCCTCCCGCTACATCGGCCCCACGGTGCTCACGGGCGTGGATCCGGCCTCGCCGGTCATGCAGGAGGAGATCTTCGGACCCCTCCTGCCGGTCCTGAAGGTGAAGGACATGGGCGAGGCCGTGGCCTTCGTCAACGCCCGCCCCAAGCCCCTGGCCCTCTATGTCTTCAGCGGCAACCGCCGGACCGCCGGGGATCTCATCGCCCGCACCACGGCGGGTGGAACCTGCATCAACGACACGGTGCTGCACTTCGCCCACACCAGTCTGCCCACCGGCGGCGTGAACACCTCCGGCTTCGGCAAGGCACACGGCATCCACGGCTTCGAGGCCTTCTCCAATGCGCGCGGCATCCTGCGCCAGCGGACCCGGTTCTCCGCCATCCAACTCATGTATCCGCCCTACACCAGCTTCGTGCGCCGGATGATCGACCTGACGCTTCGCTATTTCTAGGCATTTGTTTTGATAATCGAACAGGCCCTAGTGCCCCATGGCTGAGCCCTTCGCAGGGAGGCCTTTCCCCTCCGGGTTCTTTCTGGGGGTTGTCTCAGCTTGGATGGATGCAAGGTTCCAGAGGCGGATCTCGTTCGGTGTGAGCACGAAGAGCCGCCCATCCCCGGAGAATCCGATGCGGATATCTTCAGGTTTCTCCGTGATGCGGATGCTGCCAAGAGGTTGCAGCGTCGTGGCCGACAGGATCTGAATGTAGGGATGCCAGTGGTCCACGAGCCACTGGCCATCCGGCGAGAACAGCCGTTCCGTGGTCGTGTACCACGGGAAGAGGCTTGCCGGGGAGATCGGCACCATCCGGATATCCAGGAGAGCTGGGACTTCCGCATCCCCGCTCAATTCCAACCGCTTGCTCCCAGCCCTGAAGCTGCGTTCGACCTCGATGAGGCTCCATTGTTCCAAGGTCTCCCGGGTATAGACGGTGCAAACGCCCCCGGACGAGAAGCGAAGCTCAGAGGCGGTGGTGGAACTGGTGGGCGGTCTCCTTATGCGACCAAGCTCCCTACCTGTTTCCAGGTCAACGACTTGCAGCTCGACCCCTGAAATGACGAGCCGGGAGCCCTGCATGGCGAAGCTTCCTGATGATGCATCCGCAAGCTCCCCAAGGAGATCTCCGGAGGCAGCGTCGAGGATCTGGAACCGCCCCCCCTGGATGATCAGGCGCCGGCTATCGGGAGAGAAGGCCGCTCGGGAAACTTTGTCCTCGCCTGCGAGCCTCGCGGCCGCCTTCCAGTCTGCCGTCTTGAGCAGAACCGAGGCGCGAGAACCCAGCACAGCCAGCCATTGGCCATTCGGGGAAAAGACAACTTCCTGTATCTCCGAAAAGGAGGTCCCCACAGGTCCGATTCCAGGTTCACCCAGGTCCAGTACCCGGCAGTTCTCTCTGTTGTCCCAGACCCGCACCTTCCCCTGGAAGCCAACGGCCACGAACCGCCCAGAGGGGTCGACCGCCAGCCGAGGAACAGCTGTCTCTGATCCCTCTCGCGCGTCCACGGAATCCAGCAGGCCAGAGGAGGGACCGGTTTGGCCCATTCCCCGGGCCCACAGGGCCCCGTGGGCATCCACGGCGAAGATACGCCCTTCCGGGAGCATCAGCACGGACTTGAGGCCGCTGGAACGCTCCATCCGGATGCACTCGGAGGGTGGGAGAAGGCGCCCCCTCCTCCGATGGCGGTCTCCCGACCAGGCACCCCAAACCTTGTCCGGGTCTGAAGGGAGAGTGTTGAACTTGTAGAAGGCGACATCCCGTTCCATCCGGATGACCCTGTCGCCTTCAAACCGAGCCAGGACCCGGAATACTTTAGGAGAGCCCTCTTTATGGCCCCCGCTGCCCCCGTAAACCCACCCGGCAGACCAGAGAATATCCGTCCGGTCTCCCTCCCATTCCCACGCATAGATGGACTGAAGTTCCAACAAATTGGGGGGGCCCATCTTCGCGCGCAGGCTCTGCCGGGTCTCGTCTCCCTGGGCCAGCGAATCCACCACCCTCTGGTCCGGCAGTGTGGATGCGGGTTTATAAGGAACGACCAGGCATCCCTGGAGTAGGGACAACAGCAAACCACTCGTAAGGCAGGGGGCTCGGAGGTTCATCGCTCACCCTGGAGACCGGTGAATGATCCCCCCGAAGGGTGAGCGTTTCAAGTTACTCGTGTCTGCCCACGAACTCGTCCATGCTCCGGTTCACGCCGAAGAAGCTGAGCACGGCGTCGAAGAGGAAGGGCGGCAGCACGCGGATCACGGGCACGGTCATCACGAAGCGGGGCATGATCAGGCGTGAGCGATTGCCTTCGATGGCGTCCAGGATGCGCCGCACCACGTAGTCGGGCTTGAGGATGGGCAGCAGCCATGCGAAGCGGGTCTTCACCCCTTCGAACATGCCGGTGTCGATGAAGAAGGGACACACCACGGTGGTGCGCACAGGGCTGCCCAGCCGCTTCAGTTCCATGCGCAGGGACTCGTCGAAACCCACCGCGGCGAACTTCGATGCGGAGTAGTCCACCAGGCGCGAGGTGCCCGCCAGGCCCGCGGCGGAGGCCACCGTGACGATATGCCCCTTCCCCGCCGCCAGCATGTCCGGCAGGAAGGCCCGAACCGTCCAGAAATTCGCCAGGACATTCACCTGGAAGGTGCGCTCGATGGCCTCGTCGCTGCACTCCAGCAGGGTCTTCCCGGAGACGATGCCCGCGTTGTTGATGAGGATATCGACCGCCCCGCGGTGCTGGCGTATTTCAGCGCAGGCAGCCTGGACAGCGGCCTTGTCGGAGAGGTCCACCACGAACCCCTCGGCATCCCCTTGCCGGCCGCGGATGGCCTCGCAGACCTCGCCAAGGCCTTTGGCCTCACGGTCCACCAGGCTCACCCGGGCCCCACGGCGCGTTGCCTCCAGGGCCATGAGACGGCCCAGGCCACTGGCCGCACCGGTGATGAGGACGTGGGCGCCGCGGAGAGCCGTCATGGGAACCTCGGGGATCCCCAGGATGCTATCACCCTCAGCGCTGGGCTTCCTCCAGGGCCGTCTGGGCGGCTTCCCAGTCGCTCATGGCGTAGGCCAGGTCCGCCTCGAGCGTCTTCTGGGCATCGAGTTTGGCGCTGAAGGCCTGCCAGTCGGCAGGATCCATGGCGGCCATCTCCTTCTGCAGGTCCGCCAGTCTCGCCTCGAGGTCCGCCACTTTGGCCTCGGCCTCGGCCACATGCTTCTCGAAGCGCTTCACCGCCCGCTGCTTGTCCTTGTCGATGGCGGTGGGCTTGGAAGGCTGAATCGGCGCGGTGGCGGCGCTCTGCGGCTTCGCCCCAGAACTTTGCCTCGCCTGCGGCGAAGGGGGCTTCCTGGTGGCTTCGGGTTCAGGGCTGCCTGATTCCGTCTCGGCGCTCAGATCCAGGTCCACCCAAGCCTGGTGGTCCTCATAGCCGCCCTCTCGGAACTCCGCCCTGCCCTCGTGGATGCGCAGCAGGGAGTCCGCCACACGGCCGAGCAGGTAGCGGTCGTGGGTCACCACGATGGCGGCGCCGGTGAAGCTCAGGATGGTGTCCTCCATCGCTTCCATGCTGGGGATGTCCATGTGGTTCGTGGGTTCGTCCAGCAGCAGCAGGTTCACGCCGTGGCGAATGAGGGTGGCGATGCTGAGGCGCGCCCGCTCGCCGCCTGAAAGGGCCGTCACGGGCTTGTCCACCTCATCACCGCGGAACTGGAACTTGGCCAGGAAGCCCAGGACATCCTGCTTGAGGGCCTGGGGATTCACGGCGTGGATCTGCTGGAACACGGTGTTCCGCGGATCCAGGTTCTTGTGGTGCTGGTCGAAGTAGCCCAGCTTCACCTGGCTGCCCAGGCGGGCCCGGCCGGTGATGAAGGGGATCTCCTCGGAGATGGCCTTCAGCAGGGTGGACTTCCCGGTACCATTGAGGCCCACGATGCCCATCTTCTGGCCACGCTTGATCTGCAGCTGCTCCAGAGGCGCGTAGAGCGGTTTCCCGCCCCAACCCACGCTGGCGTTCTCCAACACCAGGGCCACATCCCCGCTGCGCTGAGTCTCGGGGAAGCTGAACTTCACTTTCCGCCGGTCCTTCAGGGGTTTCTGGATGCGGTCCAGCTTGGCGAGGTGGGTCCGGCGGCCGCGGGCCTGCTTGGTGTTCTGGCCTGCGATGTTGCGGCGGATGTACTCTTCCTGGTTCTTGATGTAGGCCTGCTGCTGCTCGTAGTGGCGCTCCAGCAGCTCAAGTTCCTGTTCCTTCTTCTCCATGAACTCGGAGTAGTTGCCGTCGTAGGCCCGCGAGCGGCCCAGCTCCAGCTCCAGGATCTCGGTGGCGATCTTGTCCAGGAAGTAGCGGTCGTGGCTGATGACCGCCACGGTGGCATCGGTGTCCTGGATGAACGACTCGAGCCAGCGCAGGCTGGGCAGGTCCAGGTGGTTGGTGGGCTCGTCCAACAGCAGCAGGTCCTGGCCCTGGAGGATGGCCTTGGCCAGCATCACCCGGCTCTTCTGGCCACCGGACAGGGTCTCCACGGGGCGTTCGAAATCGGCGGCGCTGAAGCCGAGGGCCTGCAGGATGCTCTCGGCCCGGGCGCGGATGGTGAACCCGTCGAGGTGTTCGAATATCTCCGTCACCTTCTGGTAGCGCTCCATCACCTCGTCGAGCTCAGCGCCGGCCTCACCCATGCGGTGCTCCAGCTCGCGCATCTCATGCTGGAGGCGTTCCACGTCGCCGAAGGCCGCCAGAGCCTCTTCCAGCACGCTGCCCTGGGTCTCAGGCACCAGGTCCTGGGCGTAGTGGCCCATGCGGATGCCGCGCTCCTTCGTGGGCTTCACCACCGTGCCGCTGTCGGCTTCCAGCTGGCCGAGCAGCAGCTTGAAGACTGTGCTCTTGCCCGCACCGTTGCGCCCGATGACGCCCCAGCACTCCCCCTCCTGGATGGCCCAGGTCACATCCTTCAGCACCTCCTGGGGGCCGAAGCGGAGATCGACATGGTTGAGGGAAGCGAGCATGGGCGATTCAGCTCTCGGCGATCAACTGCCAGCTATCGGTGGAGGTGCGACTGACAGCTGATAGCTGACGGCTGACAGCGCGAAGGCCACCTTCCGGTGGCCTTCGGTTTTGGTGGAGCCAATCGGGATCGAACCGACGACCTCTTGCATGCCATGCAAGCGCTCTCCCAGCTGAGCTATGGCCCCAATCGGGAAAACCTAGTATCACACCCCTTCTCCGCTTCTGCAAGCACAGATCATCGGGGAACCAGACGGAGCCGCTGGCCTGCCTGAACACGATCGCCCTTCATCCGGTTCCAGGCCTTGAGATCCTCGGGATCCAGACCGTACTTCCGGCTGATGGCGGCGAGCGTCTCCCCCCGCCGCACCAGGTGCGACCGCGGGGTGGCAGTGGCGGGCTGCGCGGATCCGGAGGCATCGGAACCGGGCAGTCGGACGGTGTCTCCAGGGTGCAGCGCCTTCGCGGCCACCGGATTCAGCCGCATCAGCTGCCCCAGCGGAACCTTCCGTGCCCGTGCGATCTTGGCGAGGGTATCGCCCGGCTTGGCCCGATAGGTGGCGCCCTCGGAGGCGGGTTCGCGAACGGCGGCCGTCGGCGGCCTCTCCGCCGCAGCGGCTGGAGGCTCGACCGCCGCGGATGCAGTCGCTTTGGGGAGGGCGGGAGCGGCGCTGTCCTCCACCTTCCCGGCCACCGCGCCCCCAGGGGCAGCGGCGGGGCCGGGGTCGGCGGGAACCACCGGAAGGGGTTCCAGAGGCCGGTCTCCCAGCAGCTTCACGCGCTCGATCCTGGGGGCGAGGTCGCGGGCATCCAGGGCCAGGCTCGGCGCCGGCGGCACCAGGAGGCGCTTCCCGGGCTTGAACTGCCGCGCGGTGATGTCGTTGGCATCCAGCAGATCGTCCGGAGCGAGCTTGAACCGCTTGGCCACCTTGGCCAGGGTGTCGCCCCTGCGGACGGTGTAGTGCTGGAAATCCAGCCGCTTGCCGGCCGGCATGCGGGCCAGCTGGCGCAGGCACTCCAGGGCCTTGCCTGGGGGGACACGCAGCGTATAGCTCCCGGGAGGCGTCGAGCCACGCAGCAGCTCGGGGTTCAGGGCCTTCAGGGTCGCGGAGTCCGTTCCGGCGCAGCGCGCCAGCACGGCCAGACTGGTCATGGTGGGAACCGTCACCGTCTCGTAGACGTACGGTGTCATCGGCACGATGTTCAGGCCGTACCGCTCGGGGTTGCGCCCCACCAGGATCGCCGCGCAGAGTTCCGGCACGTAGTTCTTGGTCTCGGTGCGCAGCCAGCGGGAACGGGCGAGATCCCAGAAGTTGCGGGTGCCGATGTTCTGGATCGCGCGCTCGAGCGTGAGCGGGCCGGCGTTGTAGCCGGAGGCCGCCAGATACCAGTCGCCGGAGATCTCGTAGAGGCGCTTCAGGTAGCGCGCGGCGGCGCGGGCGGACTTGACCGGATCGCGGCGCTCCTCGACCCAGGCATTGCCGGTCAGTCCGTAGATGCGCCCGGTGGAACGGATGAACTGCCACATGCCCACGGCCTTGGCGCGGCTCTTGGCCTCGTTGCGGAAGCCCGATTCGATGACCGCCAGGTAGGCCAGGTCCGAAGGGACGCCCTCTTCGGCGAAGACCTGCCGGATCATCGGCATGTACACCGAGGCGCGGGTCAGGGCATTTTCCATGAAGCCGCGCTTGCTGGTCGTGAAGACGCTCACCCAGGTGAGCACCTTGTCATTGAGGTCGATGGGGAAGTCGTAGGTGGCACCCTGCTCCGCCGCCCGGACCTTCTCCAGCTCGCTCCGGAGTTCCTCCCCGCTGAGGGAGATGACCTCCTCCGCGGCTTTGAGGCCCGGTTCCGCCTCACCCGGGGCCGGCGGCTCCTCGGCCGAGAGCTGTTCCTGGACCTCCTTCAGCCGCTGAAGCAGATCCTGGACCGCCGCCGTACGCAGCAGTTCCGGCGGCCAGTCGGCCGTGAGGACATCCGCCTCATCGGCACGCGCCTCGGCCGCATCTTCATCGTCCGCTTCCAGCGCCTGTTCCGCGGCCTCCACAAGGGACCGCAGGCGGGCGAGCCGGGCCGCATCCGATTCGGGGGCCCGGACAGGGGCGATCACGGCCTGGGGCTGGGGGGGCGGCGGCGGTCCCTGGACCGGCGCCGCCCCCCAGAGCAGGGCTGTCAGAAGCGGCAGCGGCATGAGCCTAGTGGCTTTCCGCGCTCACCAGGGCTTCGTAGGCGGCAGCGTCCAGGAGGTCGCCGGCCAGGGCGCCGGTCAGCTTGATCTTGACCATCCAGCCCTTGCCGTAGGGATCCTCATTCACAGCCTCCGGATGATCCGTCAGGGCCGCGTTCACCTCGAGGACTTCGCCGGCCGTGGGCATGTTCAGCTCAGAGACGGTCTTCACGGACTCCACGGTGCCGAATTCCTCGCCCTGGCCGAAGGCCGCGCCAGCTTCGGGCAGATCCACGAAGACCACGTCGCCCAGGGCATCCTGGGCATAGTGGGTGATCCCCACCAGCGCAGTGCCATCGCCCGCGGGCTTCAGCCACTCGTGGTCCTTGGTGTACTTCAGGTCGGCAGGGAACATGGATCCTCCATGGAGTGTGGGATGTGCAGGGGGAAGGGAACTACTTTGCCCGCTTGTAGAACGGCGTGGGGATGATTTCCGCATCCACGGCCCGGCCGCGGATCTCGATCTGGATGCGCCCGCCGATCTTGGCCAGGTCGGTGGGGACGTAGGCCAGGCCCAGGTTGAATCCGCAGGTCGGTGAGGGGGCCGCGCTGGTGACGAAGCCGATCTGCCGGCCGTCCTGCACCACGGGCATGTGATCGCGGGCAATGTCGCGCTTCTCCAGGGTCTTGAAGCCCACGAGCTTGCGCGGAGCCGGCGCCGCCTTGGCGGCCAGCAGGGCCTCGCGCCCGATGAAGTCGCCCTTGTCCAGCTTCACGATCCAGCCGAGGCCAGCCTCCAACGCATGGATGGTGTCATCGATCTCGTGACCATAGAGGGCCATCTTGCACTCCAGGCGCAGGGTGTTGCGGCAGCCCAGGCCGGCAGGGATCAATCCGGCGGGTTTCCCGGCGGCCAGCACGGCATTCCAGAGCCGCTCGGTGTCGCCGGCGGCGCAGTAGAGCTCGAAGCCATCCTCGCCCGTGTAGCCTGTGCGGCTGATGAGGCACTTGATCCCGGCCACCTCGCCGTGGGTGAAGAAGTAGTAGCCGATGGGGTCGAGCGGGGTCTTCGTCAGGGGCTGGAGGATGCCCACGGCCAGCGGGCCCTGCAGGGCGATCTGGCCGGTGGCGGGGCTTTCGTTCACCACGGTGCAGTCGAAGCCCTTGGCCTGCTGCTGCACCCAGGCGAAGTCCTTGTCGGAGTTGCCGGCGTTCACCACCAGCAGGAACTCCTCTTCGCCTTCCCGGTAGACCAGCAGATCGTCCACGAAGGTGCCGTTCTCGTAGAGGAAGGCGGTGTAGTGGACCTGGCCCAGGGCCAGCTTGGAAACGGCGTTGGGCGTCAGGTGCTCCACCAGCGCCAGGGCGCCCGGGCCCTTCACGCGGATCTCGCCCATGTGGCTCACGTCGAAGAGGCCGGCCTTGGTGCGCACCGCCTCGTGCTCCGCGAGGATCCCCGCCGGGTACTGCACCGGCATATCCCACCCGCCGAAATCCACCATCTTGGCGTTCAGGGCACGGTGGGCCGCATTCAGCGGCGTCTTCATCAGCTCGGTGGCGGAAGTGGACATGGGAATCTCCAGTGCGAAGCCCCAGTCTATCGCCGGGGAACCCAAGGCAGAAGGCCCGGCAATTCCCAGCCCAAGCTCCACAGACCACCTGGTTCCGTCCTTGTGACAAGACGCACAGCCAGCGGCAGGACAGTGACTCCGGTCTCCGCCGCGCGCTCCAGTTCCGCCGCATAGGCCGGATCGATCTCGCGGGCCGCGTCGAACCGGTCCACGTCCGTACGATGGACGAACAGGGCGATGGCGGCCCGGTGCCCCTCGCGCACCATGGCCTGAAGCTCCCGAAGATGCTTGGTGCCACGCTCGGTCACCGCGTCCGGAAACAGGGCCCAGGCGCCATCCTTCAAGGTGGTGTTCTTCACCTCGATGAAGACCTGGCGGCCCTCCCCATCCAGGGCCAGCACGTCGATGCGGCTGTTTTCGGAGCCATATTTCACCTCCGTGCGCACCCCGTGCAGGCCTGGCAGGCCCGGCAGCGCATCGCGGCGGGCGGCCTCGGCCACCACCCGGTTCGGCATGCCGGTTTCGACCCCCACCCAGCCTCCGGGCCGCTCCACGACCAGCCAGGTGAACTTCAGCTTGCGGTCCGGATTGGCGGCGGGTTCCAGCAGCACCCGGTCGCCGGGCTCCCAGCAGGTCTTCATCGAGCCGGTATTGGTGGTGTGGGCGGTGATGACGGTGCCATCCTCCAACCGGACATCCGCCAGGAACCGCTTGTAGCGCTGGATCAGCGTGCCCTGCACCAGGCCGGTCTTCTCGACCAGGATCATGGCCACTGGGCCAGGATGCGGTCCACGGCCTCCGGCAGGTCCGCGGCCACCAGGTCGGCCGAGGCTTCCTCCACCTCGGCCCCGTAGCCCGTGCGGACCAAGGCCACTCGGCACCCCGCCCGACGGCCCGCCTCCAGATCGATGGCCTTGTCCCCCACCATCCAGGATCCGTCGAGGTCGAGATCATGCTCCGCGGCCGCCCTCAGCAGCATGCCCGGGTTGGGCTTCCGATCGGGATGGTCCGCCACGGCATAGTCCCCCTGCCCTTGTTCGTGGTGCGGCGAGGCGTAGACGGCGTCGATATGGGCGTTCTCCAGGGCCAACAGCGTTCCCATGCGGCTCATGACGGCGGAGAAATCCCGCCAATCGTACTTGCCGCGGCCGATGCCGCTCTGGTTGGTCACCACCACCACCGGGATGCCCCGGGCATTGAGGCGGGCCACGGCCGCGGCGGCCCCGGGAATCATCACCAGCCGATCCGGATCGCTGAGGTAGTCCACCTCTTCGTTGAGGGTCCCGTCCCGATCGAGGAACACAGCCGGCTTCATGGAGATCTCCTTCCGGTTCAAACAGGGATTCGAGCAGAATGCCAGAGATGGCACACTGTTGGGCCGTTCCGAGGTTCCCTCCATGATCGACAAGCGCATCAGCACTGCCCTGGAAGCCGTGAAGGACATCCCGGACGGCGCCCACCTGGCCGTGGGCGGCTTCGGCCTCTGCGGCATCCCCGAGCATCTCATCGCGGCGCTGGCCCAGACCGGGGCGAAGGGCCTGACCTGCTACTCCAACAATGCCGGCGTCGACGATTTCGGCCTGGGCATCCTGCTCAAGAACCACCAGATCCACAAGATGGTCAGCAGCTACGTGGGCGAGAACGCCGAGTTCGCCCGGCAGTTCCTCAGCGGCGAGCTGGAGGTCGAGCTGGTGCCGCAGGGCACTCTGGCCGAGCGGATGCGCGCCGGCGGCGCGGGCATCCCGGCCTTCTTCACGCCCACGGGGGCCGGCACCAAGGTCGCCGAGGGAAAGGAGACCCGGCAGTTCCGCGGCCGGGAATGCGTGCTGGAGCAAGGCATCTTCGCGGACTTCGCCCTGGTGAAGGCCTGGAAGGCGGACCGCCTGGGCAACCTGGTGTTCCGCAAGACCGCCCGCAACTTCAATCCCCTGGCAGCCACCTGCGGGAAGGTCTGCATCGCGGAGGTGGAGGAGATCGTCGAGGTGGGTGAATTAGCCCCCGATGCCATCCACACGCCGGGCATCTTCGTCCATCGGCTGGTCCTGGGAACGGCCTATGAGAAGCGCATCGAGAAAGTGGTGACGCGGATCAACCCATCGGAAGGCTGAGCCGGACGATGGTCCCCTGCGGGGTCCCCAGGAGCTCCACGGCACCGCCATAGGCGGTCATGAGCTGGGCGCAGGAAGGCAGTCCACTCCCCGGCCGGCGGCCGGAATCCAGGACGGGATCCTCCGGCCGCAAACCCGAGAAGGGCTCAAAGGCGCGCTCGATGAGCCCGGGGGGTATGGCTCCCCCGTCATCCTCCAGCTCCAGCCGGAAGTGCCGCTTCCCTCCCCAGGTGCGCAGCCGGAGGCACCCGGGACTGCCGCCCAGGGCGTGGGCGACCAGGTGCCCGAGCAGCTCCGAGAAATCCGTGGAGACACCGAAGATCAGGTCCCGGGGGGCATGGAGGTTCAGTTCCACCGCCAGTTCCGCGGCCAGGGTCCCGTCCGCCTGGAAGATCTCGAGTTCCTGCCGCAACAGGTCGTGCAGGTGGATCCACTCCGGGGCGCTGGCCTCGACCTGGCCTGCGCGGCGGAGCAGGGCGCGGACCAGATCATCCACCTGGGCGATGGCATTCCGGATCGATTCCATGGACCGGTGGCAGATCTCCCGCTCTTCGGGAAGTGGGACCTCGGTCCGCTCCATGTGGACGGACAGCGTGTGGCTTTCCTCCTTCAGGGTGAGGACTGGCTTCTGGAGGCGCTGGGCCATCTGCATGAACAGGCCGCCCAAGGCGGTCTTGCGGTCCTGGGCCCCCAGGGCCCTCTGGGCATCCTTGAGGGCCACATAGGTGGATTCGAGCCCCTCGTAGCTGGTGCCCAGGGCCCGGCTGGTTTCATCCAGGTGCGCGATGAGCTCCGCATTCTCCAGGCTCACCTGCAGCGTCCCGGCATACAGGGCCGCCAGTTCCATCTCGAACGGCTGGAAGGCCTGCCCGGGGCGATCCGCCGCCAGGAAACCCCAGAGCCCCTCTTCCCCCGAGCGGCTGCGCAGCGGCAGCAGCAGGGCCTGGGCCCTCGGATCCCACAGTCCGAGGTCGATGCCCTGCTCCCAGACCGCTGTCTGGCGAAGGTCGGCGTTCCCGAGGACTTCGCCTGGTGGAAGGGCCTCCGCGCCGGCGGCCAGGGCCTGCTCCCTGGGCAGTACCGGGGTCTCCCCGAATCCACCGTCACTCCAGGCCCGCCCCTGGAAATAGGCCCCGCTTGAATGCAGGCGGTAGGCACTGAGGTGGTCGAGGGCGAGTTCTTCCCTCAGCTGCCCGAGAATCCTCGCCATGATCTCGTCCGCATCCCGGACCGGGATGGTGTCCTTGCCCAGGGCCAGCAGTCTGGAGAGGTGGTGGCTGCGCTGCTCCAGCGCCCCCTGGGCTTCCAGGAGCTTCCGGTTGCCCTCCTGGGCCTCCCGCAGCTGCGCCTCGAGGTGCTCGACCACCTGGTGGGTGAACTGCCGCAGAGCCGCCCCTTCCCGCCCCTGCTCTAGCCGGTCCCGGTGGCCCCCCAGGTAGGATTCCACCTGCCCGACGAACAGGAACGGGTCGATGGGCTTGGAGATGAAGCCATCGCAGCCGGTCACCAGGGCGGTCTCCCGATCGCTGCGCATCGTCTTGGCGGTGAGGGCCACGATCAGGGCGCCGTCCATGGCCGGGTTCTGGCGAAGCTTGGTGGCCACCTCGAACCCGGAGAGACCGGGCAGGTTGATGTCCAGGAGGATCAGGGCGGGCTTCAGCTGCACGGCCAGTTCGTACCCCTTGAGGCCATCCTCGGCCCAGTGGGGCTCGAAGCCGGCCTGCGAGAGAAGCCGCTGGACCAGGCGCCAGTTCATGGCGTTGTCCTCGATGCAGAGGATCTTCTGAGTCGCCCCGCTCATACCTTTCCCCCGGACGCCAACGGCATTTCCACTACGAACACACTGCCCTCGCCTTTGCGGCTGGTGGCCCGGATGTGGCCCTTCATGAGCCCCATGAACCGCTGGCTGATGGCCAACCCCAGACCCGTCCCGCCGAACCGCCGGGAAATGCTGCCATCCACCTGCTGGAAGGGCTTGAAGAGGCGGCCCAGGTCCTCCTCGGTCATGCCGATGCCGGTGTCCGCGATGCGGACCAGGAAGCGTTCTCCGACCGTCTCGGCGGAGATGGCCACGGAGCCGCTTTCCGTGAACTTGATGGCGTTGCCCACGAGGTTGGTGAAGACCTGCCGGAGCCGATCCGGGTCGCCCAGGACCCGCACCGGATCATCGGGCCGCCGGTACTCGAGGGTGATGGGGCGATTCTGCACCAGGCCGGCCGCCATGGCCCTCACTTCGTCCAGCAGCGCCACGGGATCCACCTCTTCCAGTTCCAGCTCCATCTTGCCCGCCTCGATCTTGGAGAGGTCCAGGATCGAGTCGATCAGCCCCAGGAGGGCACGGCCGTTCTGGTAGATGATCTGGAGATCCTCCCTGGCCTCCTCGCCCAGCCGCCCATCCGGATCCTGCATGAGCATGCCCGAGAAACCGATGATGGAGTTCAGCGGGGTGCGGAGCTCGTGGCTGACGTTGGCCAGGAACTCATCCTTCAGGCGGTCCACTTCCTTCAGCTTCTGGTAGCTGGTCACCAGGCTGTCATTCAGTTCCCGCAGCTCCTGGGTCTTCTCCTGGACCTTCTCTTCGAGGGTGCTGGCCCAGGCCCTGAGTTCCACACGGCTCTGCTCGAGCCCGCGGGTCCGCTCCTGGACGAGCTGCTCGAGGTTGGCCCGGATCTCCTCCAGCTCCCAGATGGTCTCCATGAGCTGGCGGGTGCGCTCCTGGACCCGGTACTCCAGCAGGCGGTTCTGGCGCTCGATCTCGTCCCGGGAGACCCGGAGCTTGTCGGTCATGACCTCGAAGGAATGCCCCAGATCCTGGATCTCGTCGTGGGTGTAGACCTTCACGGAAACGGTCTCCAGGTGGCCCTGGGCCACCTTCTGGGCGGCCTCCGTGAGCTGGATCACCGGTCGGAGGTAGCGGTTCGACAGGAAGACCGCCACACCGATGCCCACCACCAAGGTGACCAGGCCCACGGCCAGGCTGGCGCGGATGTTCTCGCGGACGGCCCGCTGGGTTCCTTCCGTGGTGAACCCGATGACCAGCGTGCCCACCTGGTCCGCCCGGGGCTCCTCGTAGAAGACCGGAGCCACCGCCACCAGCATGTTGCTCTCCCGCCGGGCATAGGTGCGCGAGATGCCGTCCCGCAGGACCTGCCCCGTGGCCCACTCTGGGGTGGTGGGAGTGCTGTCCAGCGCCTCCCCATGGGCGCCGTAGACGGCGCTGAACCGGAAGGAGGGGATGTTCTGGACGCCCTGGAGCACCTTGGCGATGTCCCGGGTGTTCCCCGTGCTCACGGCCGGGCCCAGGGCATAGCTGGCCGTCTCGGCAACCTGGCGCGCGCTCAGTTCAGCCTGGGTCAGGATCTGCTGCTCCACCCAGCGAGGGTAGTACAGCAGGTTGAAGGCGATGAATGAGAGGACCAGGATGCTGATGACGGCGCTCAGCTTGGTCTTGATGGACAGGCGATACATGCAGGGGCCCGGGGAAGCGGCCTCCAGCCTACCAGCAGGACTACAGCTTGAAGAGGTTCACTTCCCGGTTGAGCATGTGGACCTGGACGCCCAGCTGTTCCACGGCCCCGCTGGAGGCCCCGATGGCCCGCTCGCTCTCCACGGCCTTGCCCAGCACCCGGTTCATGGTCTCCTTCAGCGACAGCACGTGGCTCTCCTGCCGGGCCAGGATCTCGTGGAGGCTGCTGGCCAGGGCCCGGACCTGCTCGGTGGCGCGGGCGATCTCGTCGCTGCCGGCGCTCTGCTCCCGGGTGGAGTCGCGGACCACACTGGTGGCCTGCTGGACATTCATGGCCAGGGACAGGATGTAGTTGCTCGTCTGCTGCTGCTCCACGATGACCGACCGGATGGTTTCCACCTGGTGGTGGATGTTGCGGTTGGCCTCGTGGATGAGGCTGGCCTGGCCACCCTGCTGGAGGGTCTCGCTGAGAATGCTCTCCACAACCCGATCCATTCCGCCCACCGACTCGAGGATCGCCTGGAGGGCCTCCTCGCTCTGCCCCATGGATTCGGCCCCGTCGCGCACCGCATCGATCCCCAGCTCCACCTGCTGGTAGGCCTTCCGGATCTCAGCTTGGAGCGTCCCGATGATCTGCTGGATCTCCTGGGTCGAACGCCCGGTCTGCTCGGCGAGCTGCTTGATCTCGTCTGCAACCACCGAGAAGCCCTTGGCCTGCCCGTCCCCGGCCGTGCCGCTCTGGGAGGCGATGATGGCCGCGTTCAAGGCCAGCAGGTTCGTCTGCTGGGCGTGATCGCCGATGTAGTCCAGGATCTTGGCGATGTCGGTGCCCAGCTGGAGCAGGGTGCGGGTGGTGCCGTGGAAGTCCTGGACGACCCGATCGATCACCTGGATCTTGTCCTTGTTCCGGGCCACCAGCTCCATGCCCCGGGCCACGGTGTGGATCACGTTCTTGGCGTGGCGCTGCGCGATCTTCACGTTGTCATCGATGGCCGAGGTGCTCTGCTCCAGGTTTTCCGCAAACTCCCGGGTGTGCTCGGCGTGATCCGCGAGGCGATCCACGTTCTTGCCCACGTTCTTGATGGATACGTCGAAGTCCCGGATCGCGGAGGTGATCCCCTCCACCACCATGAGCAGTTCATCCATGCTCTGGTTGATCTGCTGGACGCTGGCGGCCATCTGCACGATGGTGGCGTTGGTGTTCTCCGAGGCCAGGCTCAGCTCCATGGAACTCGCGCTGATGCTGATGGAGGTATCGGTCAGCTCGTTGATCTCCTCGTGGAAGGATTCGATGAGCTCGCGCTGGCCATGGCTGGATTGGCGGACGCCGTCGGCGGATTCCCGGATGGCGCTGGAGGCCTTGGACAGGTCCCGGCTGGCGGCGCGGATCTGGACCACCATGCCCCGGAGGCTTCCCACCATGCGGCCGAACCCCTGAGCCAGAGCCGCCACCTCGTCGTCGCTGTAGACCGACTCGAGGGTGTCGATGCGGCCTTCGCCCACCCGCTTGGCATTGTGGCTCAGCAGGAGCAGGGGCCGTTGCACGTCGCGGAGGATCAGCTGGATGAAATAGACCAGGAAGACCACGGCCAGGAGGAGGATGGCGAGACTGGGCCGCAGGGCCTTCCAGATGGCATCGGCGTACTCCGCTTCGGGGATCACCGCCCGGAGTTCGGATCCGTCCGGAAGCATCTGCCCCACGACGATGTCCCCGGCCCCCGAAACCTGGAGCCGGGAGCCGAGGAGCGCCCCGCCCTTGCTCGCCGGCAGCCGGAGGGAAAGCCCTCCCCCCGCGCCCAGTTTCAGGGTTCCGATGAACGCGTCGAGGTCGTCCTGGGTGCTGTTCATCTCCTGCACGAAGGCCACGGAATCGGCAAGATTGGCGAGTTCGTTGTTGGCATAACTCGTGACTTTGGTGCGGATCGATGACTGGAGAGTAAGCCCGGACACCAGGATGGAGAGCACGAGCACACCGCCGGTCATGGCCAGGATGCCGAAGCCGAACTTGGCCCGCAGGCTGGTGGAGAACCGGGCTTCGGATTCGGTGAATCCGGGCTGGCCCGCCAGGCATTTGTAGATCTTCATCAGGTTCTGTTTGCTCAGGAAATACTGGCTGATGGACGCCAGGGACCCAAGCACCAGGAACACCGCGGCGGTGACGGAACTCACCAGGGTGCTCTGGCCGAGATGGAGCTTGATCCAGAGGTAGGTCCCCACGCTCAGGCAGGTTCCCTGATAGAAGAACAGCAGGGATGAGGTCTGTGGAAAGCGGGTCAGGGAGCGGTAGAGGTCCGGCCCGAGCGTTCCGCCGGCCAGGGTCCGCCCCAGGGCATTGATCTGAAGCACGGAGATCCCCGCCGCCAGAAGCAGCAGGCCCAGCGCGGCCGCCACCCCCCCCATGGAGAGGTGGAATCCCGGCGGGGCCACGAACAGAAACAGTCCGAAACCCACCAGGAAGGCCGCAAGCCAGACGAAGCCCGTCCCCGTGCGGAGACGGTTGACCACCAGGTTGAGGACGGCTGGGTCCACCTGGGCGGGCCCTTCGACCCTGAGTTCAGGCCGGGGCCCAGAAATGGAATCGGGCTGCACCATATTCGCGCCTTTCGGCCAAAATCCAGCCGCTCTGTAATTCCAGCTCGGTCTGGCGGTCCGTCTCGAAGACCAGGATCCCTCCTGGGGCCATCCAGGCCCTCAGGCGGGTGGCCAGGCGAGCCCAGAGGTCCGCAGCCTGGTCGTAGGGGGGATCCAGGAACACCACGGCCTGGCCGGCGAAGGCATCCTCCGGAAGACGGCGCAGGTCCGTGTGCAGCGCCTGGATCCCCGTGCCTTTGGCATTCCGGACCAGACAGGACCAGCCGGGCTCGGAGGCCTCGACGCAGGCGACGGGCCCGTACCCACGGGAATGGGCCTCGAGTCCCACGGCACCGGTCCCGGCGCACAGGTCGAGGAACGGCCCGGAGGGCCACCGCTGGAGGATCGAGAACAGGGCCTCGCGGGCCCGGTCAGAGGTCGGCCGCACCCGCTGGTCCCCCGGGGGCGGCGCCGCGAGCCGTCTTCCCTTCAGGGTCCCGGCGATGATCCTCATGCTGCCGGGGTTCAGTACGCCCAGCGCAGGAGCGTGGAACCCCAGGTGAAGCCTGCACCGAAGGCCGACAGCACCACGAGGTCGCCCTTCTCCACCCGCTTGGCCTCCACGGCCTGATGCAGCGCTGTGGGGATGGTGGCGGTGGTGGTGTTGGCGTAGCGGTCGATGTTCACCATCATGCGGGAGGGATCCAGTTCCAGCCGCTTGGCGGCGGCATCCATGATGCGGATGTTGGCCTGGTGGGGCACGAACAGCTTGAGCTCGTCGCCCCGGAAGCCGTTGCGGTCCATGAGCAGCTTGCTGTTGTCGGCCATCTCGCGCACGGCGTTCTTGAAGACTTCGCTGCCGGCCTGGTGGATGTAGTGCTCCTTGGCGGCCACGGTCTCCGCGGTGGCGGGCTTCAGGGAGCCGCCGGCCGGCATGTAGAGGAAGCAGCCTCCAGCGCCGTCCACCTTGTGCTCGAAGTCGAGGATGCCGAGGCCCTCCTCCACCCGCTCCACGATCACGGCGCCGGCGCCATCGCCGAACAGCACGGAGGTGGCCCGATCCTCCAGGTTGATGATGGTGGACATGATGTCCACGCCCACCACGGCGACCCGGCGGACGCCCCCGGCGGCCACCAGGCTGGCGGCGGTCGTCAGGGCGTAGAGGAAGCCGGAGCAGGCGGCGTTCAGGTCAAAGCCGAAGGCGTTGCTGGCGCCCACCATGTGCTGGATGCGGCAGGCCGTGGCGGGGAACAGCGTATCGGGGGTCACGGTGGTGACCAGGATCAGGTCGAGTTCCGAGGCCTTGATGCCGCGGTTGTCCAGGGCCATCTGAAGGGCCGGCGCCCCCAGCTGGGAGGCCCCGGTGCCGGGTTCGACCCACCGGCGCTCTCGGATGCCCGTGCGGGTCCGGATCCACTCGTCGTTGGTGTCCATGATCTTGGACAGATCGTCGTTGGTGACCACTTTTGGAGGAAAACATTGCCCAGTGGCAGTGATTCCAACGGGGGCGGCAAGGCGACGATTCAAGGGAGCCTCCGGGCACGAAACAGTCATCATCGCATGGACGCCCGGGTCCGTCAGCGGTCCTTGCGAAGACGGTGCAGCAGCGCCAGGAGATGATCCGGATCCAGCAGGGCCAGTTCCTCGCCACCGACCCGGCACACCTTCGCCAGGATCGGAGCCCAGGGGTCGCCTTCCGCCGGGTCGGACCACCCTTCCTCCGGAGCTTCCAGGGTGCCGGTCAACCCCTCCAGGGGAAGGCCCAGGCGAGGCATGAGGACCGCCATCGCCACCGCAGATTCCAGGCGGGCCGGGCAACCTTGGAGCGCGGTCCAGTCGAGCACGGGGAGGAATTCCCCCTGGTAGAGCACCACACCCTGGATGCCGGGGGGGCCGCCGGGAAGGGGCGTGATCGGTGCGAGCGCCACCACCTCGCGAAGGCCGGACATGGGCAGCAGGATGTCCCGACCGGCCGCCTTGGCCCGAAGCAGAAGCGAGGTTTCAGACACCGGCCACCCGCCGCATGAGGGAATCCATGGCCAGGCCCATCAGGTCTTCGGGATCGAGCACCCAGAGGATGCCCTCCTCCTGGAGGCTGCCACCCATGATCCCCGGGGCGTGGGCCAATTCCGGCAGGCTCCGCAGGAGGAGTTCGGCCCGGCCCGAGACTTCATCGACGCCCAGGGCAAGGTCCAGGCTCGCATCGGCGGAGGCGCCCTGCTGGCGGAGCACCACGAGGAGGCGCTGCCCCTGGGCCGGTTCGGGCAGTCCGAGACAGGCCTGGAGGGATTCCATGGGAAGGTTCTCCCCCAGCACCTCGGCACGGCTGCCGCCCCGCAGGGCCTCAGGGCTCGCCTGGACCCGCAGCACGTGACTCAGGGGGATCCCGAAGATCTGCTTGCCACAGCGGACTTTCAGGCAGCCGACCACGGCCCGGGACAGCGGCAGGCTGAGGCGGACGAGGCTGCCCCGGCGCGGCTCGCTGGAGATCTGGATTTCGCCGCCCATGCCCACCACCTCCGCCCGGACGACATCCATGCCCACCCCCCGGCCCGAGATCTGGGAGGCCCGCTCTCGTGTGGAGAAACCCGGTTCCAGGGTCAGCCGATGGAGATCCTCAGCCGTGTGGACCTGCCCTTCCCGGAGCAGCCCCATGGCGAGGCCGCGTGCCTCGATCCGGGCCAGGTCGAACCCTCGTCCATCATCCCGGATGTCGAACCGGAGGTTCCGGCCCCGCTGCGAGGCCGAAATCTTCAACGAACCGATTTCAGCCTTGCCCTGGGCCACCCGCTCCGCCGCCCCTTCGAGGCCATGGTCGAGGGCATTCCGGACCAGGTGGAGGAAGGGCTCGGTGAGCCGCCCGAGCAGGCTGCGCTCCAACTCCAGTTCACCGCCCTGGAAGGAGACCCGCACCGGCTTCCCCATGTCGCGGCTGAGCGCCTTCACCATGGGTTCGATCCGCTGGAACAGGCTCTCCACTTTCACCATGCGCATCTGGAGGAGGGATTTCTGAACCTCCAGCAGACCCGTTTCGATCTCGCCCATCATCGCCCGGGGCCGGTCCAGGTCCGGATCCTCCAACTGGCGCAGCACCTGGCTGGCGGTGTCCCGCACCTGCGCCACGGCCATGAGGCGGGCTTCCAGCGCTTCCACCCGCTGGGCCGGCAGCCGGAGCACTTCGGCGTCCTGGGCCGCCGGGGGTGGGGAGGCCTGCAGCGGTTCGGCGGCCTGGGACGAGGCCTCGGGCGATTCGGGGGCGGCCCTCAGGCTGGCGGGGATCCGCTCGGGGTCGGCGAGCCTGAGGATCTCCAGGGCCTCGTCCGGACCTGCCCCCAGGCCCTGGAACTCCAAGATGGGCGCTGCCACCAGCAGGAGGAAGCTCAGTCCGTCCTGGCCCTCGGCCGCCTCCAGAGGCAGGGCGGAGATGAGTTCCCCCTGGGCCCCGGCGGCCTCGCTGAGGGCCCGGAGGCGCTCGTCGAAGGTGGCGAGTTCCAGGCTGACGCGGATCCCGTGAATGGGGATGCCGGCCAGGAGCACCGCCGTCACCCGGGTCCGCTCGTACTCGGACAGCGCCTTCAGGACATCCGGGGGGAGATCCAGCAGTGAGGTGAGATCCAGGACCGCGCCATCGGGCGGTCGGGCCAGCGCCTCCAGCTCCCCGAGCTGGCGCCGGATGGCATGCAGGTAGTCGTCCGGTTCCGGCTGCCCCCGCTGGAGGCCCGCCAGGCCGGATTCCAGGGCCTGGATGCCGGATTCGAGCGTCTCGATCAGCGAGTCGGTGGACCGCAGGCGGCCCTGGCGCATCAGGTCGAAGATGTCCTCCATGCGGTGGGCGGCCTGGCTGAACCGGGGGAAGCCGAGCATCCCGGCCATGCCCTTGAGGGTGTGGGTCGAGCGGAAGAGCGCGTTCACCGAGGCCTGCACCACGTGCGCAGGCTGGGGCGTCTTCAGCGTCGCCAGCCGCTCCCGGGCCTGGGCGAACAGGTCCTCGCATTCAGCCCAGACATCGTCGAAGGATGGATCCAAGAGCACTCCCGATGCCGTGCCATCGGCAGGACAGTCCGGGGACTGGAATCTGGATCGGTGGTCGGATCGCCGGAGCCACCAGATCCGCCGCCCAGAGGGCCCGTCAGCTCCATGACCTCCGGCCATCGGATGATCCGATCATCAGCGACAGCCTCCAAGGCGCTTAAACTGTCGTGATGCGTACCCTTGCCGTCCTCCCCTCCCGTTTCCAGGCCTCCCGCTTCCCCGGCAAGCCCTTGGCCCTCATCGCCGGGAAACCCATGATCCAGTGGGTCTTCGAGGCGGCCCGCCGCGCCGAGGGAGTGGACCGGGTGGTGGTGGCCACCGATGACGACCGCATCGCCCAGGTGGTGCGTGGATTCGGCGGCGAGGCCGTACTGACGGATCCCGCCCTGCCCTCCGGCACGGATCGCACGGCGGCGGCCCTGGAGGCCGTGGGTGAACCTTTCGACTGTGTGCTGAACATCCAGGGCGACGAACCCGCCATGCACCCCGAGACCGTCGCCGCCGTGGTGGCGCTCATGCGCGACCAGCCGGACCTGCCCATGGGCACGGCCGCCTGCCCCTTCGCCCACGCGGACGAGCTGTTCAATCCCAATGCCGTGAAGGTGGTGGTGGATGACCACCGTCGGGCCCTCTATTTCAGCCGCAGCCCCATCCCCTATCTGCGCAGCAGCACCATCTTCGAGCCGGATTTCCGGCCCTGGATGAAGCCGGAGCAGCTGGCCCACTTCAAGCGCCACCTGGGGCTTTACGCCTACCGGCCGGAGACGCTCAAGGCTTTCACCCGACTGGCACCCCATCCCCTCGAGCAGTTCGAAATGCTGGAGCAGCTGCGGGCCCTGGCCGCGGGCATCCCCATCGGCGTGGCGGATACCCCCTTCCTGAGCCTGGGTGTGGATGTGCCGTCGGATGTCCCCGCGGCCGAAGCCCTGCTGCGGGAGCGGGGACTGGCGCGGTAGACTCTGCTCGAGGCCAACGCCCGTTCCTTGCCAGGAGAATCCCGTGAGCCACCATAAAGTCGTCGTGATCGGAACCGGCCCCGCAGGCTACACAGCGGCGCTATACGCCTCTCGCGCGAACCTGGCTCCCCTGGTCTTCGAAGGCGTCCAGCCCGGCGGCCAGCTCACCATCACCACCGAGGTGGAGAACTTCCCGGGCTTCCGCCAGGGCATCGCCGGGCCGGCCCTGATGGATGAGATGCGCGAGCAGGTGCTCCGCTTCGGCACCATCATCAAGTCCGAGACCGTCCTCAAGGCTGATCTTCAGGACCGCCCCTTCAAGCTGACCACGGACAAGGGCGAGTACACGGCGGATGCCGTCATCATCGCCACCGGCGCCTCGGCCAAGTGGCTGGGCATCAGCAAGGACGAGCAGCTCTCCCGGTCCGGCGGCGGCGTCAGCGCCTGCGCCACCTGCGATGGCTTCTTCTTCCGCGGCAAGGAGATTGCCGTGGTGGGCGGCGGCGACACGGCCATCGAGGAGGCCACCTTCCTCACCAAGTTCGCCACGAAAGTCCATCTCATCCATCGCCGCGACAAGCTCCGCGCCTCGAAGGCCATGCAGGACCGCGCGCTCAAGAACGAGAAGATCCATCCGGTCTGGAACAAGACCGTGCTGGATGTGCTCACGGCCACCCACGAGACCCCCATGGGCGAGAAAGTCGAGAAGATCCGCGCCCTGAAGCTGAAGGACACCGTGGATGGCAGCGAGTCCGAGCTGCCGGTGGAGGGGCTGTTCGTGGCCATCGGCCACCAGCCCAACACCGGCCTCTTCAAGGGCCAACTGGCCATGGACGAGACCGGCTACCTCCAGGTGGAGAAGGGCTCTACCCGCACGGCCCTTGCCGGGGTCTTCGCCTGCGGCGATGTGCAGGACCACGTCTACCGGCAGGCCATCACGGCCGCGGGTAGCGGATGCATGGCCGCCATCGACGCCGAGCGCTGGCTGGTCGAGCAGGGCCTCGCGGAGTGAATGAGCAGAATCTCGAACCCCTGAAGCGGCACCCGGAGGGTCGTGCCCTGCGGGCGGAGGTGGACCTGGGCCGCATCGCGCGCAACCTGGATCGCATCCGGGCGGCGGCGGGGGGCCGGGGCATCTGGGGCGTGGTGAAGGCCAATGCCTACGGGCATGGCGCCGTGCCGGTGGGGCGGGCCCTGGAGGAAGCGGGCGTCCACGGCCTGGCTGTGTCCAACCTCGAGGAGGGCCTGGAACTCCGTCGGGGTGGCATCGAGTGCCCGATCCTCGTGCTGGGCGGCCTGCGGCCCGAGGCCCTCCCCGCCGCCAGCGCCGAGAACCTCACCATCGCCCTGGTCGGGCCGGAACACCTCGACGACTACGCCCGCCTCCTGCCTCAGCACCCCGTCCGGCTCCACTTGAAGCTGGACACGGGCATGGGCCGCTTCGGTCTGCTCCCATCGGAGCTCGGGGAGCACCTTCCCCAGCTCCAGCGCCTGTCGCCCTGGCTCGAGGGGGCCATGGCCCACTTCGCCACGGCGGACGACCCGGATCCGGGCTTCGCCCAGCGCCAGCGCCGCGTCTTCGATGCCTGCCTCGCGCAGCTGGCGGACGCGGGCATCCATCCGACCCAGCGCCACCACGGGAACAGCGACGCCTGCCTGCGCGGCCTGCTGGACCAGGACACCCACGCACGGCCGGGTCTGGCCCTGTACGGGCTCACCCTGCTGGCCGAAGGCCATGTCCTCGGCCTGGAGCCCGCGCTGGAGCTGGTGGCCGAGGTGGCCCGGGTGAAGGCCATGCCGGCGGGCACTACCGTGGGCTACGGCCGCACCTTCGTGGCGCCCCACCCCCTCCAGATCGCCACCCTGACCTGCGGCTACGCCGACGGCTATCGCCGCGATCTTGGCAACCGCGGGGTGGTGGGCTTCCGGGGGCGGACCTTCCCCGTGGTGGGCCGCATCTCCATGGACTACCTCACGGTGGCCCTGCCCCTGGACGTGCCCGTGGTGCCGGGAGAGCCCATGACCCTCTACAGTTCGGACCCGGCCGCGCCGCACAGCCTGGAGCGCCTGGCCCAGGTGCTCGGCACCATCCCCTACGAGCTGACCTGCGCCCTCCACCGCCGGATCACCCGCCGGTTTTCGCCGTGACCACCGCCTTCAGCGCCGGAAGCTGAAGAGATCCCCCAGTCCGCGCAGGGTCAGGGTCAGGTCGACTCGATCCTCCCGCCCCCCCGAGACGAGGTTCGTGTTCAGGGCCACATGGGTGTATTTCAGCACGTAGGCCACGCAGGGCTCGACATAGGCCAGGGCCACCTGGCTGGAGGCGAAGCCGCTCATGTGGAAATCGTAGTTGGCGCTGAACTCCAGGCGCAGGCGGTCGTCCCAGATGCGCTGGACCCCGCCCACCTGCAGGCCCTTCTGGCGCACCAGGAACCGGTTGATGCCGGTGGAGAAGTAGGCCAGGTTGAAGTGGCTGCCGTTCTTGGCCTTCACGTCCATGCTCAGGGCGTTGTCCGAGCCGCCGGCCCCCAGGTCCGAGGAGCGGCGGAGGCTGATCCGCAGCCGCTCGTCGGGCTCCACGTCCAGGTCGGTATCCACGCTGGACCAGCCCTTCTTGTAGCGGCCGTCGCTGAGGATGATGGGGGACGAGTGGTAGCGGGTGGCGATGCGCAGGCGGGCCATGTCCGCGAACCCGGAACCGGCGCCGGGCCGTCCGAGGAGGTGCTGCTTGAGGCCCAGTTCGAAACTCCGCTCGCCGGAGGCGCTCTCGTTCACGCCGGGAAAGGAGTCCACGGTATCGAAGCGCGGCAGCCTGCCGGCCTCGCCGTACAGGCTGGTCTGGGTCCAGCCGAAATAGGGTTCGGCCACATGCTTGAGCTCGCCCTGGTAGCCGAGGATCGAGACCTCCTTGAAGGTCCGGCCCACCTGGGGACCGGACAGCCGCAGGTGCTCAGAGGCGAGAAAGCGCGTGGCCGCGGCGCCATCCACCTGGAAGGGGCTGGTCGCGGGATTCACCGCCGTGTCCGTTTCCCCGCCCATCGGATCGAACACCGCGGACCCCAGGCTCGCGCTGTAGTGGGTGGCCCGTCCCATGGCCTCGAAGTCCGCCCGGAAGGGGCCCCACTGCCCAAGGCGTCCGTGGATGCGGGTGTTCGCGTCCTGCCGATCCCAGGCATAGGTCTGGCTCGAGGTCGTGGCGCTGCCCTCGACCCGGTAGGCGAAGCGGCCCAGGCGGATGCCGCCATCGAGATACAGCGGGCCCAGCAGCGGGACGGGGAAGAAGCGGAACTCGGCCTGGGGCAGAGTCTGCCGCCGGAGCGAAGCCGGGAAGTCCGGGCTGTAGAAGGGGTCGCCCTGGTCCTTGGTGTAGAAGAAGCTGCGCTGCTCGGCCGCCGAGAGGTTGAGGCTCCCGAAGGTGTAGGTGCGGCCCAGGTAGAGGGCGGAATCGAAGCTGGTGGAGCCCAGGTACCCGATGCCCTTGCCGAAATCAGCGTCCACCAGGTTGTCCGACGCCTGGTTCACGTCCGCCGTGAGCTGCCAGCCGTCTTCGCGCTGCCACACCTCCTTGAGGGAATAGCGGTAGCGACGGGTGTCGAGGCTCTGCTGGTGGATGGTCTGGCCCGAGAAACTGCCCTCGTGGGTCAGATCCGGGTGCCACCGCGCCTCCCCGCCCCAGAGGACTCCTTCCTTGGTGTAGTACTCGGGCGCCAAGGTGGCGTCAGCCGAGTCGCCCAGGACCTGGTAGTAGGAAAGTCCCAGGTTGGTGCCGAAGGAGCTGGACATCCCTATCTTGGGAGGCAGCAGGCCGGAAGTCCGCTCCGCCTGGGCCGGATACAAGGCGTACGGCACGTAGTAGATCGGGACCGCCCCCAGCAGCACCCGCGCATTCCACATGCTGGCGAAGCCGTCGAGGTCCACCTTCAGGGAGGAGAGCCGCGCCTTCCAGCCCGGCCGCTCTTCCGGGCAGGGGCTGAGCTCCACGGCGTCGAAGACCCAGGTGCGCAGCGTAGTAAAAGCGACATGGCTGGAGCGCAAGGTCCAACTCGGCGGCAGGTCCATCTGGAGCGCCCAGGCCTCGCCTGACCGCCGCTCCCAATCCATCTGCAGGCGTTCACCGCGGAGGCGGAGCGCCGGCCCCTCCAGTCGGATGTGCCCCTCTGCCACCAGGCGGCCATCGGTGATGTGGTACTCGATGCGGTCCGCCAGGAGCAGCAGACCCTCGGACTGGATGGCGCCCTGCTCCAGGATCCAGACATCCCCCTTTTCGAAGACGCCCTCACCCCGGTAATCGAAGGGCACCCGGGACAGCCCGGGCCCCCGCTCCACCTGGAAGGGGCGGAGGGGCAGCAGCTCGGCAGGCGTGGGCGCCTCGAGCGGAGCCGGATGGGGAATGTCGGGCAGGCCCTGGGCCGCCAGCAGGGCCGACAGGGCGCCCAGCAGCAGGCCTCGGGACCTCCCGGGGATGGCCATCGGGGGTCAGTGCTGGTGCGGCAGCAGCCGCGCGCTGACGAGGAAGATCCCGACCCCGCCCAGGAGCGCCACCGTGCTGCGCAGTCCGGAGACCTTCTGCACTTCCGGCAGCAGGTCCGAACTGGCCACGTAGAGCGCCAGGCCCGCGGTGAGGCCCAGGACGGGGCCCGTGGGAAGGCCCAGCATGGACTGTCCGGCCGCGCCCACCAGGGCCGCCAGAGCCAGGGTTCCGGCAGCCAGGAGTGCGCCCCGGTTCCCGAAGCCCCGCACCAGGAAGATCGAGGCGATGGTGCCGCCTTCCGGGATGCGGTGGAACAGGATGCCCAGCACCACCAGGGGTCCCAGGTTGCTGTGGGTGGCCAGGGCCGCGGCGATGGCCACGCCATCCATGAGGCTGTGCAGGGAAAGGCCCACCAGCGCGAGCACCCCGCTGAGCGGGGAACCGTCCTTGTGGGTCTCTTCGCCGTAGTGGAAATGAAGCGTGATGCCGTGCTCCATGACGTGGACCAGGAGGTAGCCCGCGAGGACCCAGAGGGCATTGCCCTCGCCACCCCTGGCCTCCATGCATTCCGGGATGATGCGGACCAGGGTGACCGAGAGCAGGTAGCCTGCGGCCACACCCGAAAGCAGGCGCATGAACTGGGCCCGGCCCTGGAGGAACCGCACCACGCCCCAGCCGCCCAGGAGGGTGGCCAGAGACGCGAGAGGGGCCAGCCAGTAGATGGACATGATCGGCTACTCGGCCTTGGGCTTCTTGGCGCGGGTGGCCTTGGGCTTGGGCGCGGTTTCAGGAGCGTCTTCCGCCTTGGCGGCGCTCTTGGCCTTGGCCTTGGGCGCGGCCTTCTTCTTGGCCGGGGCTTCGGCCGCTGGTTCGGGGACCACCGGGGCCACTGGTGCCACGGACTCTGGTGTGGCGGGCACCTTCGCGCGGGGCGTGCGCTTGGGCTTGGCCGGAGCCGCCGGTTCGGGAGCCGCCGTCGGCGCAGCGCCAATCTTCGGCCGCGGGCTGGGCGTCAGGAGGCTGGCGACCAGATCCGGCGTGGCCTTGGGAGGCTCGGGCTGAGCCTCGTACTGGGGCGTCGGCCGGGGAGCGGGCTCGGAGGTGGAATCTTCAGAGGTCGTGACCGCAGCCTCGCCATTCCGCTCGGCGCCGCCCTTGCGACGACGGCGGCGGCGCTTGCGCTTGGCGCCGTCACCCTTGCCTTCTTCGCCGCCGGCCTCGGCACCCTCTTCCTCGTCCTCGTCTTCGGGCTTGGCGCTCTCGAACAGGGCACGCAGGCGCTCCCGCTCATCCAGGGCCGCCCGCTGGAGGTCCCGGCGGTCGTATTTGAAGGCTTCCTTCTTGGTTTCCTTGGGTCCTTCGCCATGGACACCCAGCGCCTTGTCGAAGGAGATGGGGCTGTCGCCACCCAGGACCACCGTCTCGTCCTCGGGAGTGCCCTTCTCGCGGTGAGGCTTGGGCGTGGGCTTCTCCACCGGAGCCTCCTCGGCCCGCTCGATCTCGGCCGACATCTCGCCGTAGGACATGGACCAATCGGCCTGGATGATGACCTTCGCGTCGCTCTGCTCTTCCATCAGGGAGAGATCGCGGCGCTTCTGGTTCAGGAGGGCGGTGGCAATGGCCGGGGCCAGTTTCACGCGGATCTCTCCGATGCCGCCCTTGGCCAGGATGCCCTGGAGGCGACGCACCACGGACAGCACCAGGGCCTCCATGGTCTTCACCTTGCCGGTGCCCGCGCAGGTGGGGCAGGCCTCATGGTTCACGTGCTGCAGGCTGGGGCGGATGCGCTGGCGGGTCATGACGAGCACGCCGAAGCGGTTGATCTTCCCGACCTCCATGCGGGCCTTGTCGGCCTTGAGGCAGTCCACCAGGCGGTCCTGGACGGAGCGGATGTGGGACTCGCGCTTCATGTCGATGAAGTCGATGGCGATGAGGCCGGCCAGATCGCGCAGGCGCAGCTGGCGGGCCACTTCCTCGGCCGCCTCCATGTTCGTCTTGAAGGCCATGTCCTCCACGCCGTCGCCGGAGGTCTTGCCGCTGTTCACGTCAATGGCCACCAGGGCCTCGGTCTGATCCAGCGCCAGGGCGCCGCCGCTGGGCAGCGGCACCTTGCGGCCGTAGATGCGGTCGATCTGCTCCTCCAGCTGGAAGCGGGAGAAAAGGGGCTTCTTGCCGGTGTAGTGCTTCAGCACGTCCAGGTGCTGGGGCATGGTGCGCTTGAAGAAGGACTGGGCGGCGTGGAAGGTGTCCAGGTCGTCGATCTGCACTTCCTCCACATCGGCGCTGAACGTGTCGCGCAGGGTGCGGGTGACGACGTCATCCTCTTGCCAGACGAGGCCCGGGCCCTGCCGGTGCTTGTAGCGGTTCAACACTTCCTTGTAGGTATCCAGCAGGTACTCCAGGTCGCGCTGGAAGTCCTCCTTGGTGACGCCGAGGCTGGCGGTGCGGACGATCACGCCAATGTCCTCGGGGATCTCAAGGGTGTCGACGAGCTGCTTGAAGTGGCGGCGCTCATCCGTGCCCTCGATCTTGCGGCTGATGCCGTTCACGGGGTTGCCGGGAGTGATCACCAGGTAGCGGCCCGCCAGACTGATCTGGCCGGTCATCATGGCGCCCTTGGAGCCCAGTTCCTCGCGCACGGCCTGGACGAGGATCTCCTGGTCCCGCTGGAGGATCTCCTGGATGCGGCCCCGGCGGCCTTCGCTCATGTCCCGGGGCAGCTCACCGAGCGGCAGGAAGCCGTTCTTCTGGCCGCCGAAATGCACGAAGGCGGCCTGCAGGCTGGTGTCCACCCGCATGACCTTGGCCTTGTAGAGGTTGCCCTTGATCTTCTCGTTGTGGAGGAATTCCACGTCGTAATCGAACAGCACACCGTCGATCAGGGTGGCCACGCGGATCTCTTCCGGGTCCGTGGCATTGATCATCATGATTTTCTTGGGGTTCAAGGATTCTCCTGTGGGTTCCCAGGCTGCGGCTGGCGCAGGGCGTGCGCGGCGGCCTTGCATGGGGATGGATATCGGGATGGGAGGTCGGGAAACCGAAGGGGGCCCTGCCCTGGCTTCGGCCACCCGGGATGGAAAAAAGGGATGGTCGCGATCCCTGGGGGGCAAAGGGCGATGCCTCGATCTGCCCACAGGATCTTCAATCATTAAACCCACTTATTTCCGGAGGGGCAAGCAAAGAGCGCCCTGGGGCCCTGGGCGTCAGGGTTGGCCGAAGTTACACCGATGTCACAACCAGTCGCCGAGGCGTTCACCCCCGGTCACCAGGATGGGAAGCATCTGAGGGAGATACCCATGAAGATCCGATTCCTGGCCCAGACCATCCTGGCGGGCTTGCTCGTGACCGGGGCAGCCCAGGCCCAGACCGTCACCGTCATGGGTTCCACCGCCCTGGGGCCCATCGTCAAGAAGGCGGCCGATGACTACATGAAGGCCCACCCCGGCGTCCAGATCGCGGTGAGCGGTGGCGGGTCGATGACCGGCCTGAACCAGGTGACCAGCGGCGGCTGCCACATCGGCATCTCCGATGTCTATGCCACCCCCGATCAGGACAAGGCCGGCGTGAAGAACTACAACATCGTGGTCCAGCCCTTCACCCTCATCGCCCACCCGGGCGTCGGCGTGGGCAACCTCACCGCCCAGCAGGCCGAGCAGGTCTTCACGGGCAAGATCAACAACTGGAAGGAAGTCGGCGGCAAGGATCAGAAGATCGTCCGCGTGATCCGCCCCGAGTCGTCGGGCACCCGCGCTGTCCAGAAGAAGGTGATCCTGCACGACCAGGACTTCAGCAAGAACGTCCTGATCCAGGATTCCACGGGGGCCGTGGTCACCGCGGTCGCCACCACCCCTGGCGCCATCTCCTTCGTGGAGCTGGAGCACCTCGAGAAGAACAAGGCCCGCGTCGCCGGCATCGCCTACAACGGCGTCGCCTGTTCCAACGAGGCCGTGAAGTCCGGCAAGTACCCGGTCTTCTCCTTCGGCCACGCCTACACCAACCCGGCCAAGCTCAGCGATCCCAAGGTGAAGCAGACCGTGGACGGCTTCCTGGCCTTCATCCTCAGCCATGAGTTCCAGCAGAACGTCCTCAAGGCCGGCTACCTGCCTGTGGACTACGTCAAGTCCCTCAAGACCAAGCTTTAATGCCTATCGGATCCACCCTTCCCCACCCAGCGGGCCTACCGCTGGGTGGTTTGCGGAAAGCCGGACCCATGCCCGATGCGCCAGAAGCCGCCCTCACCGCCGCCCCCACCGGAGGCGGCGTTCCCATGGAAGCCGGGCAGGAGCCCCCTTTCGCCGCGACGGGAGCGCCCGTTCTCCAGCACAGCCGGTTCCACCGGCTCTCCGACCGATGGGCGCATCTGGCCTTCCTGGCCTGCAGCCTGCTCGTGGTCGGCCTCATCGGCGGCATCCTCTTCTTCCTGGCCTCCCGGGGCCTGGCGGCCTTCTGGCCCGTGGCGGGCAACACTGGAAGGACCCTCAGCCTCTCCGAAGTCTTTCTGTCGACGGACTGGGCGCCCTCCTCGGACCACTTCGGCATCGTGCCCTTCATCGCCGGCTCCCTGGGTGTCACGGGCCTGGCCCTGCTCATCGCCGCCCCGGCCGGCATCCTCACCGGTGTGTTCATCGCCAAGCTGGCCCCGACCTGGATGCGGAACCTGATGCGCCAGGTGATGGACCTGCTGGTGGGCATCCCTTCCGTGGTCTACGGGATCTTCGGGCTCACGGTGGTGCTTCCCTTCGTCAGCGGCACCTGGCTCGCGGAGGCCCCGGCCTCCGGCTTCGCCGTGGCCGCCCTGATCCTGGCCGTCATGATCGTGCCCACCATCGTGAGCCTGTCGACCGACGCCTTCGAATCCCTGCCGACCAGCCTGGATGAGGGCGCCCAGGCCCTGGGTTCCAGCCGCTGGCAGGCCATCTGGCATGTGCTCATCCCCGCCGCCCGGCCCCGCCTGCTGACCGCCGCGGTGCTGGGCCTGGGGCGCGCCATCGGCGAGGCCATGGCCGTGCAGATGGTCATCGGGAACAACCCCCAGTGGATGGCCCTCATGCGGGAGTCCACCGACCGGGCTCCCTTCCTCCGGGCCCTGTTCACGCCGGCGGCGACCCTCACCACGGAACTGGTGCAGGAGCTGCCCAACACCCCGGCGGGCAGTCCCTGGAACAACGTCCTCTTCGCCATGGGTCTCCTGCTCTACCTGCTGACCATGGTCCTGATCCTGGCCACCCGGCGGCTGGGCCGCGGCAAGGAGGCGTGATGACCCCGGTGCTGACCTTCCGCCGATCGCGAACCTCGAAGTTCGTCGACCGCCTGATGCGCGGTGTCCTCTGGGGCCTCGCGATCCTGTTCGTCCTCGTGCTGGTCGTCTTCGTGGGCGCCATCCTCAAGCAGGGGTGGCCGGTCCTGAATCTGGGCTTCCTCACGAAAATGCCGGAGACCCTGGATGCCGGCGGCGGCATCAAGCCCCAGATCTTCAACTCGCTCTACCTGGTGGTCCTCTCCCTAGGGCTTTCGCTGCCGGTGGGGCTGGGGGCGGGCGTCTACATGGCCGAATATGCGGGCAAGGGCCGGATGCTGAACTTCCTGCGGCTCTGCATCGAAACCCTCGCGGCCACCCCCTCCATCGTGCTGGCCCTCTTCGGCATGATCGTCTTCGTGCAGGCCATGGGCTGGAGCTTCTCCATCCGCTCCGGTGCCCTCACCCTGGCCCTGCTGAACATCCCCGTCATCACCCGCGTCACCGAGGTCAGCCTGCTGGCCGTCCCCCGGGAGCTGAAGGAGGCCAGCTACGGCCTGGGCGCCACCAAGCTCCAGACCATCCTGAAGGTGACCCTGCCCTACGCGGCCACGGGCATCCTGACGGGCCTGGTGCTCACCGCGGGCCGGGCCTTCGGCGAAAGCGCCATCCTGGTCTTCACCGCCGGCACCAATGCCAGCGCCCATTTCCCGGACTTCCGCCTGACCGTGCCTGGTGAGACGCTGTCCGTGCACCTCTGGTATGTCACCTCGGACGGCACCCTGCCCGATGCGCGGGAGATCGCCGCGGGCACCGCCGCAGTGGTGATCCTGGTACTGCTCACTTTGAATCTGCTGGTCCGCCTCGTGGACCGCGCCATCCGACGACGGACCCGTTCGGGCCTTTTTTCAACATGAGACGGAGCCGCGCGTGGGGCGCCGCCCAAGCGAGACAAGGAAAGCGACGATGACAATAGCGGTACTATTGACGAGGAGCTCGACGCAGTATCGCGCCGGGCGCCGCCCCTCGCCCTCCGGGACGGGCCCAGCCACGCGCCCAGGTGCGTTGGTGGCCTTGAACGATGTCCCGCATCGCCCGGCGGCCACCGCCTTCCTGGATCACGTGGCTGGACCCGTCGCGGCCGCGTCCCATGTTGAAAACAGGCCCTAAATGCTCACCCCGACCCTCCCCGAAACCAAGCCCATCAAGCTGTCCGTCCGCAACATGGCCTTCAGCTATGGCACCAAGAAGGTCCTTGACGGGCTCTCCATGGACATCCATGCCGAGCGCGTCACGGCCATCATCGGCCCCAGCGGCTGTGGCAAGAGCACCTTCCTCAAGTGCTTCAACCGCATCCACGAGGTCTCCAGCACCGTGAACGTCAGCGGCGACATGCTGATCGACGGTGTGGACATCTACCGTGGCGGCATCGACGAAGTCGACCTCCGCCGGCGCGTGGGCATGGTATTCCAGAAACCGAACCCCTTTCCCAAGTCCATCTACGAGAACGTGGCCTTCGGGCCCCGCCTGTTCGGCGTCACCGACCGGTCGAGTCTGGATGGCATCGTGGAGGACGCCCTGCGCAAGGCGGCCCTCTGGGATGAAGTGAAGGATCGCCTCAAGGAAAGCGCCACCGGAATGAGCGGCGGCCAGCAGCAGCGGCTCTGCATCGCCCGCGCCCTGGCGGTGAACCCCGAGGTGCTGCTGATGGACGAGCCCTGCTCGGCTCTGGATCCCATCGCCACCGCCAAGATCGAGGATCTCATCACCGACCTGAAGGAGAACCTCACCATCGTGATCGTCACCCACAACATGCAGCAGGCGGCCCGCGTGAGCGACTACACGGCCTTCTTCTGGCTGGGCAGACTGGTGGAGATGGACCTGACGGAACGCATCTTCACGACACCAAGGGTGCAGATGACGGAAGACTACATCACGGGGAGGTTCGGCTGATGCGGCTGTTCGACACGGAACTCAAGGCCCTCCGGGAAGGCATCATGGCCATGGCCGGGGTGGCCGAGGAGATGATCGAACTGACCATCCAGGCGCTGGCGGAGCCCTCGCCGGCCAAGGCCGAGCAGGTGAACCTGCTCGACCGCCGCATGGACGAGTGGGAGCTGAGACTCGACCAGCAGTGCATCGACCTCCTGGCCCTCCACGCCCCGGCGGCCTCCGACCTGCGCCGCATCGCCTCCAGCCTCAAGATCATCCCCGAACTCGAGCGCATCGGCGACCACTGCTGCAACATCGCCCGCCGAGTGGCCATGGTCCATCCGCCCATCCTGGCCGGGAATGACCTCGAGCAGTTGGGCACGGAGACCCGGGGCATGGTCCGACGTGCGGTGGATGCCTTCGTGGGCAATGACGCGGCCCTGGCCCACGCCGTCATCCTGAGCGATGACAGCGTGGACGCCCTCTACGGGAAGATCTACCGGGACCTGCTGCGCATCATGCTGGCGGATCCCCTGTGCATCGAGCGGGCCAGCCACCTGATCCTCGTCATCAAGAACTGGGAACGCATCGCGGACGAAGCCACCAACATCGCCGAGGAAGTCCTCTTCATCCTCGAAGGCCACAGCGCCAAGCACACCTACCTGCACGGCGATTCCGTAGAATAAGGGCGAAGACACCCATGCCCCACATCCTCCTCCTGGAAGACGACACCGAGATCCGCCTGGGTCTCGAACAGCATCTGCGCCGGGAGGGCTTCAGCCTGACCAGCGTGGGCACCGGCCGCGACGCGCTCCAGGCCCTCGGGACGTCCGGGCTCCGGCTCGACGCCGCCCTGCTCGACCTGAGCCTCCCCGACATGGACGGCCTGGACGTGCTCAGGGCCATCCGGGCCCATCCCACGCACCGCGGTCTCCCCGTGCTCCTCGTGACGGCCCGGAGCGAGGAGATCGACCGGGTGCTGGGACTCGAGCTCGGCGCCGACGACTACATCTCGAAGCCCTTCTCCACCCGGGAGCTGGCGGCCCGCCTGCGTGCCATCCTGCGCCGCTCCACGCCCGCGGAGGCCGTGGAGCGCGCCCCCCAGCTGACCTTCGGTCCCATCAGCGTCGACCTCGACATGCACACGGCCCGGGTCGATGGGCAAGTCGTGGACCTCACCCGCCGCGAGTTCGAATTGCTGGCCTACTTCCTGGCCAATCCCCGCCGGGTGCTGACGCGGGAGAAAATCCTCCAGCAGGTCTGGGGCCTTGAGTACCTGGGCGAGAGCCGCACCATTGATGCCCACGTGCGGAGGGTCCGCGCCAAGATCGGACCCGTGGCCGCGGAACAGATCGAGACGGTGGTGGGCGTCGGCTACCGCCTGGGCGGGCCGAGCGAGGCCTAGTGGACGCCTCGCGCCATCCAGGTCTTCAGATACTGGAAGAGCGTGGGGTGGGACCATAGCCCGGACGGCAGGACCCCCGTCCGCGTCTGGATCCGATGGTGCTTCACATCGTCCAGGGCCGCTCTCATGAGTGGAATCGCCGCCGAGAGCTGCCGCACGGGGAGGGTGTTGAAGTTGTCCCGGCGGTCCGGATGGATGGTGGCCTGGTAGAGGACGCCTCCGGTGTCGATGCCCGGGTCAACCAGATGGACGGTCACTCCGCAGTGGTCGGGATCGCCATTGGCCAGCGCCCAGTAGCCACCATGCACGCCACGGTACCTGGGCGTCATGCCCACGTGTGTGTTGATGAATGGAACCGGGACCGCGGCGAGGACCTCCCGGGAGAGGATCCGGGTCCCGTTGACGACCACGGATTCGGGGCTCAGCTGCTTCAGCCGCTCCACGACCTCCTGGCCGTTGATGGTCGGCACGTGCATGACCAGGGTCTCCGGGAAATCCCCGTCCTCCATGCCCGATTCCCGGATGATCTGCCGGATGCGCGCCTTGGAACAATAGGCCATCGCCTTGTTGCAGGCGATGAAGAGCAGCTGTCCAGCGACTCTCCGGTACCCGAGTTTCTTCACCCTCCGCCGGGCCAAGGCCAAGTTGGACACTCTGCTTTCGACGATGATGCACTGGATCGATACATGAGCTTTCAAGCCATGGAACATGAGCCGGGAAGATCGGTCATTCCCGCAAAGCATGACGACCCGGAGTGGTTCATCCGACATGGCCGGCCTCAAGCAAGTCACACAACTCACCCATGTTGAAGGACCGCATGCGATGTGATGTTTTCAATACCTCAAAGTGCTTCAAGATTTCATGCAGGAACGCGAGGTTGGCCTCGGGATCGGCACCAAAATTGTGCGGGTGCCACCACAAGTGATAAATCTGATTGTTTTTGGCTGCAGAGGTCATGGCCCTCTTGATCCGCCGCAGGCGGAGGGCTTCCAGCCACGGCCATCGCCTGGAACTCGGCCTGAGAAAGCGGCTGGCCGGAAAATCATATGGCCGGTGAGCCCCGCACACCTCGAAGCCATAGGCGCTCGGACCTGACACATCCAGGTAGGCGTCGGCGAGGCGCAGGACCCTCTGCCATGTTTTTTTCAGGATCCCATCGGTGGGTTGGTACATCCAATGGCTCGGGTTCCCCCGATAGCATCGGATGCCCAGTTCCGCCAGCAGGGGGAGATAGTCTGGATTCTCCATGTTCCGGGGAAACACAAGACTCCTCAGCTCGAACCCCCGCCGCTTCGCCACCAGGATGGCGGCCCTGATATCTGCTTCGAACTGGTCCTGCGTCTGCCCCTTTTCAAGGCAGTAGTAGTGGGAGTGCGTGTGGCTGCCGATCTCCTGTCCATGGACGCCTGCAATGCTGGCGATGAGGTCCGGACCAAAATGGAACGCCGTTTCGACCAGGTCATGGTCCCGAATGTACGGATAGGGAGAGAGGTGCTCGTGGGCGTAGGTCGGCTCAGAGTCTGGCAAGTTGGCGACCAGGTCGGCCTTGTCGTTGAAGAAAAGAAACCCGACGGTCGCCCAGGTGACATGGACGCCGTGGTCCCGGAACAGGTCGAGCATCCCTTGGACTGCACCGGGGACACCCTCAAGGTTTTTCCGGTACTGCTCGATCGTCACAAGGTCGCGGATGCCCCAGTACAATTCAAAATCCAGCGAGATCGTGAATACGCCACTGGTTAATTCCATGCGATGTCCCTTGGTTCAGTCTGATAAATACGGTACCGCCCCTCTGGGCCTTGCGCCAATGTTTGAAATGGGACGGCATGCTCCCGACGGCTTAGAGGGCCGGTTCCGCCCCAAGGTTGAGCCGCCTTGTCGGCGACGGCACCTAAAGTCGGTCGGCCGGCTGGGGCGGCAGCATCACCTTGAACGTGGCCCCCTCCCCGGGACGGCTTTCCACCGTGACTTCACCGCCCATCAAGCGGCAGAGGTGCTTCACGATGGCCAACCCCAGGCCCGTTCCCGGCTTGGCCTTGGCGATCTGGGAGCGGTAGAAGCGCTCGAAGATGCGCCCTTGCTCCGCCTCCGGAACGCCCGGGCCCTGGTCGGCCACCTCCCACAGCTGGCCCTGGGCCGAGATGTGGACACCCAGCCGCACACGACCCCCCGTCGGGCTGAACTTGATGGCATTGGTCAGAAGGTTGTCCAGCACCTGGCTCAGCCGCAGAGGATCGGCCAGCAGCGTCGTCCCCTCCGGCGCATCCAGGTCCACATCGAGCTGGACCCCTGCGTCTGCCAGCCGGTCCTGTTGATCCTCCACCACGGAAGCGAGAAAGGCGGTGAGATCCAGCCGGACCGGATCGAGGTGCAGCGCGCCGCTCTCGATGCGGCTCAGCTCGGAGAGGTCCCCCAGCAGCATCGCCAGCCGGTCCACGGACCGGAGGATGGATTGGGCACCGGCCTGCGCCGGCTCCGGCAGCGCCTCCTCCTTGAGGTTCTCCGCAGCGATGCGGATGGCCGTCACCGGAGTCTTCAGCTCATGGCTGACGTTGGAAATGAACTTCTGGCGGGTGGTCTCCAGCGCCTCCTGGCTGGTGACGTCGTCGACGGTCAACAGCACGCCGGAGACGCTGCCCAGCGGCGCAAAGGGGATGGCGCGGACCCGGAGCGTGCGCCCCGCCCGGACAAGCCGCCACTCCGAGGGCACGCCGCGATAGGCCTTCTGCACGGCCGAAGGGCTGTCGGGATCACGGAACACCTCCTCCACCGCCATCCCTTTGCCCAGCGGTGCTCCCAGGCCCAGGTGCCGCTGGGCGGCCGGGTTGAACTGTTCCAGCCCTCCCCCGGGACCGAAGAGCAGGACGCCCTCCTCCAGGCGGGCCATGATGCCGGGAAGCAGCCGGTCTTCCCGGGCCGCGCGTTCCCGCAGGTCCAGGTTCTCCTGCTCCATGGCCGACCAGGCGCGGGGGAGATCCTCGATGGCGCTGGGCCGGGATCCACCCAGGAGGCGCCCCAGGGGCTCCGCCACCAGCCGCACCTGCCACCGGGCCATGAGGACGACCACGAGGACCACCGTGGCGATGAGCCCCAGGATCCAAGGCAGGGACACCCCCTTCTGCACGGTCATGCCCAGCCCCAGGCCGAGGAAGAGCACCGCCCCCAGGCAGACCAGGGCGCGCTCCAGGAACGCCCTGACGCCGGGCCCCGCCTCGCGATGTGACCTGCTTCCAGCCATGCCTTCAGACCATACACCGACTACGACGTCACAACGCACCGGCCCATCGCCAATTTACGCTCTGTTTACCCTCGGGGAGCCGGTACAGTGGAGAACGGATCCATGGGAGTGATCATGTCCTTGAATGCCGTGATGCGCTGGCTCAAACCGAGAGAGATGGTCTTCTTCGATCTCCTGGAGTCGGCCTCGGGAAATGTCTACCAGGCCGCCCAGCTCTTCGATCGGGAGATCCGCAGCGGCGACCCGGCCCGGTTCGCCGAGCTGCGCCGGCAGATGAAGGATCTGGAGCACGCCGGTGACGACATCACCCACGAGATCATCGACCGCCTGAACCACACCTTCGTCACCCCCATCGACCGGGAGGACATCCTGGCCCTCGCCCACTCCATCGACGATGTGATCGACCGCATCCACTCGGTGTGCGAGCGCCTGATCCTCTACCGGATCAGCCATGTGATGCCGGCCGTCACGGAGATCAGCTCCATCATCGTCGAGGGCGCCGGCGAGATCCTCCACCTCACCCGGTCCCTGCGCAACATGTCCAACCAGAAGGAGATCGGGGACCGCATCCGGCGGGTCCACGCCCTGGAGAACAAGGCGGATTCCATCTACCACGCAGGCCTGGCTCAGATCTTCGAGAACCCCAAGGATCCCATCGAGCTGGTGAAGTGGAAGGAAATGCTCGAGAAGATCGAGGACGCCACCGACAAGATCGAGCTGGTGGCCAAGGTCATCGGGTCCACCGTCATGAAGAACGCGTAGGCCGGAGCCACCCATGCTCGAAGGCATCGTCCCGGCCCTGGTGCTGATTGTCGCCCTTGCGCTTGTATTCGATTACATCAACGGCTTCCATGACACCGCCAACGCCATCGCCACGGTCGTGTCCACCGGCGTGCTCAGCGCCCGGAACGCCATTCTCATGGCCGGCATCCTGAATTTCGGCGGCGCCCTGCTGGGCACCCAGGTCGCCACGACCATTGCCAAGGGCATCGCCGACAGCCAGTACGTGGTTCCCGCGGTCATCGTCGCGGCCCTGTTGTCCGCCATCGTCTGGAACCTCATCACCTGGTACTTCGGCATCCCATCGAGTTCCAGCCATGCGCTCGTCGGTGGCCTGGCCGGAGCCGTGGTCGCCCAGGCGGGCCGAGGCGCCCTCCATACCTCGAAGCTCGAAGAGGTCGGAACCTTCCTCATCGTGAGCCCCGTGGTCGGGTTTCTCATCGCGATGGTGCTGATCATCATCATCCTGTGGATCGTGCGCCACACGGCCGGACCGCGTGTCAACCTGGCCTTCCGGAAACTCCAGCTAGTCTCCGCCGGCGCCATGGCCTTCACCCACGGCACCAATGACGCCCAGAAGGCCATGGGCATCATCGCCCTGGCCCTCATCACCTACGGAAAGCTCCATACCCACGGCGCGAGGGTGGATGTTCCTGTCTGGGTCAAGCTCGCCTGTGCGACAGCCATGGGCCTCGGCACCATGTCCGGAGGATGGAAGATCATCCGCACCATGGGCGCGAAAATCGTCAAGCTGCGGCCCATCCACGGGTTCGCCGCGGAGACGGCCTCCGCCATCGTCCTCTTCGCCACAGCCCACATGGGGATCCCCGTCAGCACCACTCACGTGATCAGCGGCGCCATCATGGGCGTGGGAGCCAGCATGAACGTCTCCGCCGTCCGCTGGGGCGTGGCCGGGAACATCGTGGTGGCCTGGGTGCTCACGATCCCCATCAGTGCCCTGCTCGCAGCGGGCTTCCTCAAACTGGTGACCCCCTTCTTCTGACGCCCTGCGAAGGTCGCGGGAATGTGACCGCGAACGAGCAGCCTCGTCACAGCCTCCGGCCAGTCTGGAGGGCCCGGTTCGCAAGAATCGCGTAACCGATTGGTACTAGTCTATTTTCATGGATTTACCAATGGCGCCATAGGCCTGTCATGGCCGCCTCCGATCCTGGTTCCGACACCAGGGAGGCTTGCCATGACCATCGAGACCCTCACGCCGCATCCCGAAGGCGCCCGCTACGCCGTCCGGCCGCTCGGCAGTGCCGACTTCCCCCGCCTCCAGCGCCTCGAGTCCGAGATCTGGTCCGGCGACGGGGCCGGCGAGCTGTGCCCCCACTACCTGCGCCTCTGCACCGAGCTCTACGGCGACTGGTGCTTCCTGGCCATGGACGGCGACCGGCCCGTAGGCTACGTCCTCAACTTCGTGAAAGGCTCGACGGTCTATTGCGCCACGCTGGCCGTGCACCCGGAGTACCAGAAGGGCCGGGTGAACTACCTGCTCATCCGCGCCATGGTGGCCAAGCTGCTCCAGGAGAACGTGGAGGAGTGCCGCTTCCTGGTGGAGCCTGGCAACAACGATGCCCGCAGCGTCCACAACGCCCTGGGCGCCCGGGTGGTGGCCGAGGTGCAGGACTACTACGCCCCCGGCGATACCCGGCTCTGGTCCGCGATCACGCGCGACGACCTCGAGCGCGTCCGGGCCCGTTACACCCGCCTGAAGCTGGTGAGCTAGTGTCCTGGGCCGGCGTCCTCTGGCCCACCTTCGCCCTGCTGCCCCGTCTGGCGGCCGGAGCGGCGCCGCAGCCCGGCATGAACCGCTGGGCCCGGCGGCTGCTGCCGGCCCTGGGCGTGGACCTCGGCGTCGCCGGGCACCCCCGGAACGACATCCCCCTCTGGGTGGCCAACCACCTCAGCTGGGTGGATCCCGTGGCGCTCATGAGCCTCCGCCCCATGGGCACCATCGCCAAGGGTGAGGTCACGGGCTACCCCATCCTCGGCCGCTGGGCGCGGAAGTCCGGCATCCACTTCGTGGAACGGGAGGATGCCGCCAGCCGCGCCGCGGCGCTGGCCAGCTTCGTCCACTCGCTCCGGGAAGGCCGGGACATGCTGCTGTTCCCCGAGGGCACCACCACCCGGGGTGAGCGCCTGGCGCCCTTCTATGAAGGCGGGCTGCGGGCGGCCTATGAGCTGGGCCTCCCCGCCCAGCCGTTCCGCCTCAGCAGCCCGGCCCCCCACTACCCCTGGACCGGTCAAGAAACGCTGCTCCCGCACCTTCGCACCCTCCTCGCCACTCGCACGCCCCTCACCGTGGTGGCCGAACCGCCCCTGCACCCGGCCGATTTCAGCGGCCCCGACCGGTGGCTCGCCGCCTTCCGCGCCGCCCTCGAACCCCGGAGCACCGATGTCCGCTGATGTCCTCATGCAGGGTCTCCGCACCGGCCTCACGCCCTTCCTGGGCCTGCCCCTGGTCCTCGATCCCCGGCCTTCCGCCGGCGTCGTCCTCGGCGTGCCCTGCGATGCGGGCGTGATCAACCGCCCTGGTGCGCGTCTGGGCCCCTGGGCGATGCGGGCCGCTTCCATGGGCCTCGGCACGCGCCCCATGCCCGAGCGCCTGCGCGAAGGCGGCCCAGACCTGGGAGCCGCGGCCGCCGAGGGGTGGGTGGACGGCGGCAACATCCCCACCCTGCCCTTCTCCCTGGCCGAAGCCCTGGAGACCGTCCAGGCCATGGTGGGCGCCTGGGCGATGACCGGCTGCCGCACGCTCCTGCTGGGCGGCGACCATGCCCTCACCCTCGGCGCATTGCGGGCCCTGGCCCGCCAGCACGGCCCCCTGGGCCTGCTGCACCTAGATGCCCACCCGGACGCCGCCGATGGCGCTGCCTGGGGCGCGGCCATCCACCACGGCACCTGGGTCCGCCAGGCGCTCGAGGAGGGCCTGCTGGACCCGGAGCGGGTGGTGCAGGCGGGCCTCCGGGCGCCGCGCTTCGACGAAGGCGAGCTGACCTTCCTCCAGGCCGCTGGCGTGCGCCTGTGGACACCCGCGGACCTGCGCGACCCCCGCCTGGATGCCCGCCTGGCGGCGGATCTCGCCGCCGTGGGGCGGGGACCCGCCTACCTGAGCCTGGACCTGGACGCCCTCGATCCCGTGCTGGTGCCTGCGGTGGCGGAGCCGGTGCCTGGCGGCCTCAGCCTCCCCGAAACGCTGCGCCTGATCCGTGCCGCACGCGCCTGGCCGGAACCCTGGGTGGGCGCGGACCTCATGGAGCTGGCCCCCACGCTGGAAGGTGCCGAAGCCAGCGCCCGGGTCGCCGTCCACCTCGCCCTCCACCTCCTCGCATGAGGCTTCCATGAGTGCCCTCGACGCCTTCCGCCGCACCCACGGCGAGATCACCTGGGATGACATCGTCACCGGCCACGACTTCGGCTTCCTCGAGATTCCGGACATCCAGGCCTGGGTCCCGGGCGAGGGGACGGCCGCAGCCCGCCTGAAGGCCCTCCAGGGCGAGGCCCTCCGCACCTTCGAGGCCCACCTCTGGGCCGCCTGCGCGGAAGCTGTGGGCAAGACCCCTCGCCCCGGCAGCACCCGCTGGTCCCAGGCCCAGGATCGCTGGCGGGAGGCCGTGCTGCGGGAGGCCCTGGCCGTGGAAACCACCGCACCCCGATTGGCGGCCAAGGTCGAGCGCCTCTACGACCAGGTGGGCTGCCCCGAGGACATGCTGGGCATGCTGCGGCCGTCCCAGCGCTGGTCGGGTCTGCCGGCCACGGTGGATCCCCAGGCAGTGCAACAGTTCCTCGAACGGATTAGACGGACCTCGTCCGATCGATCGGGTTCCAATTCCTAGGCTTGTGCCACCCTGGGAACTCCTCCGGAGTCCCGATGCCCCTGTCCGACCCCAGGCTGGATGAACTGCTGAGTGGCGGCACCCTGAGGCTGGAACCCCTGCTGCGCTGGCTGCTGGAGGCCTCGCCGCTGGACTCTCTCGACGGGGAGCCCCGCCGCACGACCCGGCTCCGGCGCCTCCATGCCGCGCTGACCTTCCGCGGGCTCACGAGTCCCCTCGCGGAAGCGTGGAATCACGCCTCCGCCATCCGCCTGCTGGCTGAAACGGGCCTGCCGGACCGCACCACCCTGGTCGGCGAGGGCTTCCTGCGCCTCGTGGACCGGGTCATCCCCCGCCTGGATCCCGAGGGCGATCTCTACGCCCTGCTGGACCGGCTGGACCTGGGCGAGGCCGATGCGGGCTGGATCGAGAGCCTGCCGGCGGACCTGCGGATCGTGTGGGGTCTCTTGCTGGCGCCCCCTCTCGAGATCTGGGCCCACGCCGCCCGCCTGCTGGCCCACCGGGCCGCCGCCGTGGGTCTGTCCCGCGACCTGCTGGCCCTGGATCCCGAGGGCAGCGACACCGAGTCCCCCTTCTTCCACCTCACCCGTGTCGTCCATGACGCCGGGGAGCGCCCCAGGGATGCCGCGGCCCGGGCCGCCTGGGAGGCCTGCTGGTCTGCCTGCGCCGGCACCCTGGCCCGGGCCCACGCCCGCCTCGATGACCGGGGCGTATCCACGGATCTGGTCTTCCGGCTCGAGCTGCTGGAGGCGCAGCTGAACCGCATCGGCCAGATCCTGGATTTCGCCGCGGGCCAGGGCGACGGCACCGCCTTCGCCGCCGAGCTGGTGCGCGGCAGCATCGCCCAGCACGGCCTGGTCGCCCTGCTCCGTTCCACGGTCAAGCGGTTGGCCCGCAAGATGGTGGAGCACACGGGGGAGACCGGTGAGCACTACATCGCCCGGGACCGGGCCGAGTGGTGGGCCATGGGCCGGTCCGCCGCGGGCGGCGGCCTCCTCACGGCGGGCACCGCCCTGCTCAAGATCAGTCTCTCCCTCCTGCCCCTGGCGCCCCTCGTGTCGGGCCTCGCCCTGACGGCCAACTACGCGGTGAGCTTCTGCGCCATGCAGCTGCTGGGCTTCAGCCTGGCCTCCAAGCAGCCGGCCATGACCGCCGCGGCCCTGGCCCAGGCCCTGGAGGAGAACGATGGCCAGGCCCAGGAGATCGAACTGGTGGCCGCCATCACGCGCACCCAGGTCATCGCCACCTTCGGCAACGTGCTGTCCACCATGCCCGTGGCAGCCGGCCTCGTGGCAGCCTGGGTCTGGCTGACGGGCCACGCCCCCATCGACCACGAGGCGGCCCTGCACGGTCTCCAAGGCGTCCATCCCTTCCACGGCTGGACCCTGGCCTTTGCGGCCCTCACGGGCGTGCTGCTCTGGCTCTCCAGCCTGGCGGCGGGCTGGACCGCCAACTGGAGCGCGTACCGCTGTCTGCCCGAGGCCCTGGCCCAGAACCACCGCCTCCGCTCCTGGCTCGGCGTGGCGGGCGCCGAAGCCCTGGGCCGCTTCGTCCACCGCCACCTGGCGGGGTTCGCCGGGTACACGGCCCTGGCCGCCCTGCTGGTCTTCGTGCCCATGGGCTTCGCCTTCGCGGGCATCCATGCGGAGGTGCGCCACGTCACCCTCCAGGCGGCCTCGCTGGCCCTGGGCTCCGCCACCCTCTGGTTCGAGGGGACTCTGGCCTGGCGGGAGGTTCTCTGGGGCCTGTTCGGCATCGGCCTCATCGGCGTGCTGAACTTCACCGTGTCCTTCGCCCTGGCCCTCTGGACCGCCCTGCGCGCGCGGGACCTCAGCGGCCGGGCCAGCCGCCATCTCTGGCTGGAGATCCTCAAGGCCTTCAACCGGAATCCACGCCGTTTCCTCCTTCCACCCCGCCGGGGTGCTACCCTCGACAGCCATGTCCCAGGAGATTCCCATGCGTAGCCTGCTTCTCCCCGCCCTGCTGGCCGGATCCGCCATCCTTCCCCTCGTGGCCCAGGACAAGCCCGCCCCCGTGCGCCTGACGCCCCTGCGCCTGAGCCCGACCTGCACCGTGTCCCAGGAGATCGGCATCAGCAAGATCGACCTCGCGTTCGCCCGGCCCGCCGTGAGGGGACGCAAGATCTGGGGCGGCCTCGTGCCCTTCGGCCAGGTGTGGCGGGCCGGCGCCAACAACGCCACCACCCTCACCTTCAGCCACGCCGCCAAGGTGGCGGGCAAGGAGGTGCCGGCAGGCAGCTATGGCTTCTTCGTCATCCCCGGCGAGAAGACCTGGACGCTCATCCTCAACAAGAAGGCCAAGCAGTGGGGAGCGTACGAATACAAGGCCCAGGAGGACCAGATGCGGTGGGAGGCCACGCCCCAGGCCGGCCCCTTCCTGGAGTACCTGGACTACCGCGTGATCCCGGTCGACGCCGGGCACGCCACCGTGGAGCTCGGCTGGGAGAACCTGCGGATCGGTTTCCCGGTGGAGTTCGACACCAAGGGCATCTACTGGGCCCACCTGGAGGACACCCTCAAGAAGGCGCCGGAGACCGACTGGGTGCCCTGGTACCAGGCCGCCCGCTACTGCCAGGAGCAGGGCCTCGAACCCCAGAAGGCCCAGGCCTGGATCCAGAAGAGCCTGAAGATCAGCGAGACCTACTCGAACCACGAAGTGGCCGCCCGCATCGACAAGGACGCCAAGCGCCTGCCGGCAGCCATCGCCCATCTCCAGAAGGCCATCGACCTCTCCAAGGGCAAGACGCCGAAGGAATACACGGAGAACCTGGAGAAGGAGATGGTGGCCTGGAAGGCCGGGAAGTAGGGCTCAGACCCCCTTCTTCTCCGCTCCCCAGATCACCTTGTGCAGCTGCACCTGGACCCGCACGGGCAGGCCGTCAGCGACGACCTGCCCGGCGAGCCAGGCGGGGTCGAGGCTGCCCCACACGGGGCTGAAGAGCACCTCCAGCCGGTTCCAGATGTCGCGTTCGGCGCACCAGGCCTTGGCCCAGGCGTAGTCGGCCTGGTCGCACAGCACGAACTTCAGCTCGTCCTGGCCGGAGACCATGTGGTCGAGGTTGGCCTCCAGCCAGCGGTGGACCTCGCCGCTCCCGGGGGTCTTGCGGTCCACGATCTTGATGACCTCCGAGGGCACGAGGGCCAGATCGTGGGCCCCTGCGGTCTCCAGGGCCACCTCGTAGCCCAGGTCCAGCAGGGAACGCAGCAGCTCCGGGGCCTGGGGATGGGCCAGAGGCTCGCCGCCCGTGAGCTCCACGAAGGGGGCGCTGGGGCCCTTCACCGGTGGCCCGAGGCGCCGCTTCACCTCATCCAGCAGGTCGTCCAGTTCCCGCATCGTGCCATCGTAGAAGGCATATTCGGTATCGCAGTAGGTGCAGCGCAGCGGGCAGCCCGTCAGGCGGATGAACAGGCAGGGCCGGCCGATCCGGGCGCCCTCACCCTGGATGCTGTGGAAGACTTCGTTGACCTTGAACTTCACCGGTCCACCCAGCGCCGCCCACCATCCAGGGTGAGGATGTCTCCGGTGAGGAAGGGGCTGTCCGCGGCGTAGCGCACCGCGCGGGCCAGGTCCGCAGGGTCGCCCAGGCGCTTCAGCAAGGTCCGGTCCGCCAGGAACGCTTCATCGCTGCCCTCGGCGGGCAGGATCGCGCCCAGGGCGTGGCCCACCACGCGCACCTTGGGCGCCAGAAGGTGGGCGAGCCCGGGCACCAGGGCCGCCAGTCCGGCCTTGGCCGCGCTGTAGGGCAGGCGCTTCAGCCAGGGGCGGTGGATGGAGGTGTCCAGGAGGATCTGGAGGCAGGCGCTCTCCGCGAGGTGTGGCGCCAGGGCCTGGGCGCAGAGGAAGGGGAAGCTGAGGTTCATGCGCCAGGTGGCCTCGAGCGAGGCCGGCGTCCAGGTGCCGAGGGACTCTTCGGGGAATGTCCCGGCCAGCAGCACCGCGCCGGAAATCGCCCAGCCATCCGCCTTCAAACCCTCCAGATCTGCCATCATTCTGGAACTCAGTTCCGGACTCTCTGCATTCCAGACACAGGTCCGGATCACCGCCGTCTTCGACAAGCCGTCCAACCAGGTTTCGCCGTCCCAGGAGCTTGAACTGGTCAGCACCAGATCGTGATCCCGGGCCAGATCCTCCGCCAAGGCGCGACCCAGGCGCCGGCGGCCACCCACCAGCACCCAGCAGGGCCTGCCTTTCCGCGAGATCTGCTCCATCGGGGCATTCTTTCACAAAGGTCCCATGAACCCCTATCTCAAACGCATCCGCTGGCGCCTGTTCTGGATCAGCCTGGCCTGCCTGGTGCTGGCCCTCGGGTCCTTCGGACTCAATCAGTGGGTGTACGCTCCTTCGGACGACCAGTGCTCCTGGATCGTGGAGAACGGGAAGATCGTCATCCGCGAAATCCTGCCGGATGGCGAGGCGGAAGTGGCCGGCCTGCTCGAGGGCGACGAGCTGGTGAAGATCCAGGGCCGGGCCTTCGAGCCCACCGAGGAAGGCACCCTCAAGGCCCAGCGGTTCATCAACGCCAAGTCCCAGGGCACCATCCTGATCTACACCGTGAAGCGCCAGGGCCGCCAGATCCTGCTGCCCCTGCGGCTGGTGAAGCCCCTGGACCTGGAGCAGGTGGCCCTCCTGCTGAACGGCATCCTCGCCTGGGCCCTCGGCCTGCTGGTGGTCCTGTCGGCACCCGAACGCAAGACCTCCCGCCATTTCTTCTATCTGGCAGCCACCGCGCTGCTGATGTCCGGCGCCACGGTGGGGCTGAACGCCCCGGCGGCCCTGCGGATCGTCGTGGGGTTCATGGCCTCCCTCACGGCCGCCCTCCTGCCCCCGCTCTGGATCCACTTCTTCCTGCGCTTCCCCTACCCCTTCCGGCTGCGGAAGAACCGGCGCTTCCTCCAGGCCGTCTACGGGGTCTTCGCGCTGATGGCGCTGGTGCAGTTCCTCGTCCGGCTCTGGTTCACCCTCAGCGACGGCGCGCTCCGCACCCCCGCCGGCCTGCCCCCGGAAGGGTTCCTCAAGACGGCGCTGAACCTCTTCGGGTTCCTGCCCATCCCGCTCTACGCCGGAGCGGCCCTGGCCGGGCTGGGGTTCTTCCTGGTCGGCACCTTCCGGACCCACGAGCGGCTCCGCCGAGCCCTCCTGCCCTCCCTCGTCGTGGCGGCGGTGCTCTGCCTGGACCTGCTGGCCTGGACCGTGCTCCGGGCCCGGTACGGCGGCAGCCTCCTCTTCCGCCGGCAGATCTTCATCTTCATGCTGCCCGCGCCGCTGCTGCCGCTGAGCTTCGCCTTCGCCATCTTCCGCCACGGGCTCTTCGATGTGCGGAAGGTGCTGCTGAGGTGGGTGAGCTACATGGCCATCCTGGTGCTGACGGTGGCGGCCTACCTGGGCGGCCTGGCCTGGGGCTTCTCCCATCTGGCGTCCATCCCCTCCGGTTGGGCCGGAGCCCTCATCGGCCTGCTGGCCCTGCCCCTGGGCTGGACCCTGCGGCGGCTGCTGAAGGGCATCCGCCGCCGCTTCCGGCGGGACTTCTCCAGCACCCGGGAGATCGCCCTCAGTGCCGTGCGGGAACCCCGGAAGCGCTTCAGCGAGGAGGCCCTGCTGAAGTCCCTGCGCCACGCCCTTGACGAGGCCTTCCAGCCCCAGTTCCTGGAGGTGGTGCCCATCGAGTCGCGCCAGATCCTGCTGCCCCCCGTCGAGACCATGGATCGCGACGACCGGCGGGTGCATTTCCCGCCCCAGCCCCTGCGCCTTCCCCCCGGACTGCTCCGCCTGGCCCGGGAGAACCGGGAGCTGGTGCTCGGCCTGGGCAGCGAGGAGGCCGATTGGATCCGGGAGCAGGGAGAGGGCCTCCGGGCCCATGTGGATGCCCTGGAGGCCCAGCTGCTCCTGCTGATCCTGGCGGGGGACCATCCCCACAGCGCGGTGCTCCTGGGCGGCAAGTACGCCGAGTTGAACTATGGCCGGGAGGACCGCGAGCTGCTGCGCGAGGTGGCCCTGGCTGCGGGACAGGTGCTGGAAACGGCCGTGATGCACCAGCGCCTCCTCGCCCAGGAACGCCTGAGCCAGGAACTGGAAACCGCCCGGCGGATCCAGGAGGGTCTCGTCACCTCGCACCTGCCGCCCATCCCGGGGTTCCAGGTGGCCCTGCGCCTGGAGCCGGCCCAGGAGACCGGGGGTGACCTGCTCTTCGTCAAGCGGCGCCCCAGCGGCAACTGGCTCGCGGCCGTGGGCGATGTCTGCGGCAAGGGCCTCGCCGCCGCCCTCTACATGGCCCAGGCCACGGCCCTGCTGGAACAGGCCGTCCAGCGGGAGGACCAGAGCCTGGAGGAGATGCTCGGCTCTCTGGATCACACCCTCCGCCAACTGCTGGGGCAGCGGGGGTTCCTCACCCTCGTCCTGCTGGAATGGGACGAGCGGGGCCACTACAAGCTGGCCCGGGCCGGCCATCCCGGCGCCCTGATGCTGCAGGGGCTGGCGGAGGACTGCTCCACCGAGATGGCGCCCCATGGCCGCGGCCTGGGCCTGCGCCCGGCGGGCCCCGGTGACTGGGAGGTGGTCGAAGGGGAGCTTCCCCCCAAGGGCTGGATGGTGCTCTACAGCGACGGTCTGTCCGAGGCCATGAACCACGAAGGCGAGCTTTACGGGGTGGCCCGTCTGTGCAGCCAGCTCCGCCGCCTCTGGGGCACGGGCAGCCCCCGGGCGGCCTGCGAAGCGGTCTTCCGGGATGTAGCGGCTTTTGATACACAGAACCGGGATGACCGGACTCTGTTTATCCTGGGAAGGGAGCACCCATGACCCGCCCCGCCCTCCGATGGACCATCCCCGCCTTCCTGGTTCTCCAGCTGCTGATGCTCTGGCTGCAGGGCGCCCAGCTCCACCGCCAGAATCAGGTGCTGCAGGGCCTGCGCGAGGACATCCAGGCCCTCGCGGAATCGCTGGACAACAGCCAGGGCCCGGTCTCCGGCGGCGATGATGCCGACGCGGTGCCCGCCAGCCTGCCCCCCAAGGCCCAGCCCCAGGCCCATACGCACGTCGCGGTCCTCGGCATCCAGGAAGAGCAGGAGGCCGCCACCAAGGACCTGCAGGCCTCGCGCGAATCGGCCCAGAAGGCCGTCAAGGACGCGCGGGAAGCCCAGTCCAAGATCTCGATCGAGGAGAACGCCCGGAAGGCGGAGGAGACCCGGAAGGTCCAGGCCGCCACCAGTTCCTGGATGAACTGGGCCTGGGGCGCCACGGCACTGGTGGCAGTGGCCCTGGTGGCCCGCTCGGTGATCCGCCGGCGGGGTTGATGTCCCTGCTCGAATACCTCCGCCTGGATCCGCAGTGCCGGAACCTGGCCGAAGGCGCCATCCATGCCGTGGCGCCGGCCCTGGAAGACCCCGACCCCGCCCCCGTGGTCATGCAGCTGAACGAGTGGGCCTTCACCCTGGCGGGGCGCATGCCCCTGCCCTGGGACACGCGCAAGGCCCTGGAGGCCCTGAACGACCTGCTCTTCGTCGAACTCGGCTTCGAAGGCGACCGGGAGACCTACGACGATCCGCTGAATGCCCTGCTTCCGGCGGTGGTGGCCCGGCGCAAGGGCCTTCCCATCGCCCTCTCCATCCTCTGGATCGACCTCGCGCGGCGGTTGGGCTTCGACGCCGTGGGTGTGGGCCTGCCGGGGCACTTCATCAGCGCCTTGCGCACCGGCCCCACCCTGACCTGCTTCGATCCGTTCAACCGCGGCCGGGCGGTGGGCGAGGAAGGCGGAGCCGCCCTGGTGAAGGCCGCCAGCGCCGGCCGGATCGTCTTCCACCCGGACATGCTGCGCCCCGTCTCGGACCGCCAGATCCTCGTCCGCCTGGTGCGCAACCTGCATCTGCGCTTCATGCACGCCGAGGACTGGGAGGAAGCCCTGTGGACGGCCACCCACCTGATCCTGCTGAACCCCTTGGATGCCCGGGCCCACAAGGAGCGCGCCTTCGTCCACCTCCAGCGCGACGAACCTGCGCCCGCGCTCCGGGACCTTCGTGAGGCCCTGCGGCTCAGCCCCGACTACGACCCGGAGATCCAGGCCTGGCTGCAGCAGCTGGAGTCACCCAGCTAGGCGAAGCCGGCCGGCCTCCCGGGGTTTCGCATTGGGCCCACCCCCATGGCAACGGGGGCCCGAAGGCCCCCGTCACTGACAGCTGACAGCCGATGGCTGACGGCTATTTCTGCTGCGCCTCCACGACGGTGAGCGCCGTGAGGTGGATGATGTCGTTCATGTCGCTGTGCCGCTGGAGCACATGGACCGGAGCCGCCATGCCGCAGGTGATGGGGCCGATGACCTCGGCGCCCGCCAACCGCTGCACCAGCTTGTAGCCGATGTTGCCGCTGGTGAGGTCGGGGAAGATCAGCACGTTCGGCCCGCCCGGGAGGTCCACCCAAGGGTAGTTCTCGGACAGGATGCCGTCGCCCAGGGCGGTGTCGGCCTGCATCTCGCCGTCGCACTTGAGACCGGGGCGGGTGGTCTTCACGATTTCCACGGCCTTCTGGACCTTGCGGACCAGGGGGTGTTCCACACTGCCGAAGTCGGAGAAGGAGAGCATGGCGACTTGGGGCTCCATGCCAAAGGTGTCCTTCGCCAGGTCCGCAGTGAGCAGGGCGATCTCGGCCAGCTGCTCGCTGTTGGGCTCGATGTTCATGGTGGTGTCGGAGAAGAACAGCACGCGGTTCTTCAGCACCATGGTGTAGACGCCGCAGACGCGCTTGACGCCCTTGCGGGTGCCGATGACTTCCAGGCAGGGGCGGATGGTGTCGGGGTAGTACATCGTGAGGCCCGCGATCAGGCCATCGGCCTTGCCCATGCGGCACATCAGGGCGCCGAAGTAGATGCGCTCCCGGACCTTGCGCCGAGCCTCGTCACGCGTGACGCCCCGGCGCTTCCGAAGCTCCAGGAAGGTGTCCTCGGCCTCCTTGCGCCAGGTGACCGTGCTGGGATCCAGGATCTCGATACCGCTCAGCGAAAGGCCACGGTCAGCCGCCACAGCCTTCACCTTGGCGGGGTCGCCCAGGAGGATGGGGGTGCAGATACCCTCTTCCACCATCTGGGACACGGCCTGGAGGATCAGCGGATGGTCGCCCTCGGGGAAGACCACGCGCTTGGGGTTGGTCTTCGCCCGGTGGATGACGCTGCGGATGACATCCTTGCTGCGCCCCTGGAGCCCCTCCAGGCGTTCGACGTAGGCCTTCATGTCGGCGATGGGCTTCTTGGCCACGCCGGTGTCCATGGCGGCCTTGGCGACGGCAGGGGCGACCCACAGCAGCACGCGGGGGTCGAAGGGCTTGGGAATGATGTATTCGGGGCCGAAGGTGAACTTCTGGCCCGCGTAGGCCTTCACGACGGAATCCGGCACTTCTTCCTTGGCCAGGGCGGCCAGGGCCTTGGCGGCGGCCAGCTTCATGGGCTCGTTGATCTCGGAGGCGCGCACGTCAAGGGCGCCACGGAAGATGAAGGGGAAGCCGAGGACGTTGTTCACCTGGTTCGGGTAGTCGCTGCGACCCGTCGCCATGATGATGTCGTCACGGGTGGCCTTCGCCGTGGGGTAGTCGATCTCCGGGTCGGGGTTGGCCATGGCAAAGACGATGGGATTCTTCGCCATCGACAGGATCATCTCAGGCGTCAGCACGCCCTTGCTGGAGCACCCGACGAACACATCGGCCCCGGCGATGATGTCGCCCAGGGTGCGATGGTCCGTCTTCTTGAGGAATTTCTCCTTGTAGATGTTCATGCCTTCCGTGCGGCCTTCGTACACCAGGCCCTTGGTGTCGCAAAGCCACATGTTCTCCAGCTTCACGCCCGCCGCGATCATCATGTTCGCGCAGGCGATGGCCGCGGCGCCTGCGCCGCTGAACACCACTTTCATGCCATCCAGCGGCTTTCCGATCAACTCGGCGGCATTCATCAGGGCCGCGGTGCTGATGATGGCCGTGCCGTGCTGGTCATCATGGAAGACGGGGATGTTCATCTCCTTCTTCAGGCGGGTCTCGATCTCGAAGCACTCGGGGGCCTTGATGTCTTCGAGGTTGATGCCACCGAAGGTGGGTTCCAGCGCCTTGACGACCTGGCAGAACTTGTCGATGTTCAACTCGTTCACTTCGATGTCGAACACGTCGATGTCGGCGAAGCGCTTGAAGAGCACGCCCTTGCCTTCCATGACCGGCTTGCCGGCCAGGGCGCCGATGTTGCCGAGCCCCAGCACGGCCGTGCCGTTGGAGATCACGGCCACCAGGTTGCCCTTGGCGGTGTACTCATAGGCCAGTTCAGGATTTTTTTCGATTTCCAGGCAGGGCTCCGCCACTCCAGGCGTGTAGGCATTGGACAGATCCCGCGCCGTGGAACAGGGCTTTGAGGCAACGACCTCGATCTTGCCCTTTCGTCCCTGCGAATGGTAGTCGAGGGCTTCCTGCTTGCGTTTCATGGCCACACTCCTTGAATTGAGTGCCCTGTCTATGGGCTGAATGCCACCAAGCTTACACCTCGTCATACGCGATCATGCCTGTAAGGTCATCAATCCCCCCCGTTGTTGCACGGGTCACAAGAGATGCTTTCCCGGTGGACCGGGCTGGATTAGGATCCAACCACCCCCATCACGGAGCCTCCATGCGCCTGCTGCCCTTCCTGCTGCCCTGCCTGCTGGCCCTTCCCGTCCTGGCCCAGAAGGCCAAGACGCCTGGCAAGGCACCAGCCAAGGCCGCCGAGCCAGCCAAGGAGGCCAAGGTGGACTGGGATGGTGAATGGACGCTTGCGGCTTCACAAAGTGACAAGGTCGGCGAGCAGATCGAAGCCCACATCAAGGACCTCAACTTCGCCTTCAAGCTCTACTGGAAGAAGAAGCTCCAGTCGGCCTGCCAGGAGTTCAACAAGCTCGACATCCTGGCGGGGGAGAGCTTCTCGGTGACCATGGGCCGTGAGCGGCCCATCGACACCCCTGCGGATGGCACCGAGAACGACTGGAAGCGCAGCGACGATACGGTGTTCAAGGCCACCCTCACCAAGGACGGCCCCACCATGATCCAGACCCTCACCGGCGACGGCTACACGCTCAAATACGTCTATTCCATGCGCAAGGATGGGAACTCCCTGGCCCTACAGGTGACCTACACCCATCCCAAGCTGGACAACCCATTCACCTACAAGCTGGTGTTCAGACGGAACGACTGAGCCGCAGCCGGGCAAACTGGGATCATGCGCCCGCTGGCTCCTCCGCCCCTTCCCTGCCGCGCCCCCTGGTGGGCCGCTTCCGGCCATCTCCAGACCATCCTGGGCAACTATCTGCCCGGGGCGTTGCCGGACCACCCCTCCACCCCCTTCCGCATCCCCCTGCCCGATGGGGACCAGCTCACCGGGCGACACTACCCCGGTGAGAGCGACGTCCTGGTGCTGGTCTTCCACGGCCTCGGCGGAGACGACCAGGCCCACTACGTGCGGCGCACCATCTCCCTGGCGCGGAAGCTGGGCCACCATGTCTGGACTGTGAACCACCGGGGCTGCGGCGAGGGACGCGGCCTGGCGAGGAAACCCTACCACAGCGGTTCCGGCGACGACCTCGGTGCAGCATTCGGCGCCGCGCGGGAGCGGCATCCCACCCTTCGCCAGCTGGCCATCGGCTACTCCCTCTCCGCCAACGCCCTGCTGCTGAACCTGGGGGGTGGCCTCCCGGAACCCGCGGCCCAGCCCGATGGCGCCATCGCCGTGAACCCGCCCGTAGACCTGGGCGCCTGCTCGAACGCCATCCACGCCGGCCTCAGCCGCCTCTACGAGCTGCGCTTCATCAAGCGCTGCCGCAAGGCCATCCGCCAGCGCGTGGAGGACGGGCTCATCCAGGATATCTACCGGACAGGCCCCCTCATGAGCCTGCGGGAGTTCGACGACGCCTACACCACGAAGGCCGGGGGCTTCCGGGATGCCGACGACTACTACGCCCGGTGCTCGGCCCGCCCCCATCTGGCGAAGATCGCGATACCGACCGTCATCCTCATGGCCAAGGACGATCCCTTCATCCCCTGGCGACACGCCGCCGAGGCGGAGACCTCCCCCGCCGTACACCTCCACATCGAGCCCCGCGGCGGCCACATGGGCTACCTCAGCCGGGACCTGCCGGGGCACCGCTGGCTGCCGTATGCGGTCGATCATTACATCCGCGAGCTGCTCCGCGGGTGAGCCTCAAGGCTCGGAGCCCTGGGAGTTCACCAGGATCAAGGTCTTCTCGGCTCCGGTTCCCTGAGTCCAGAGGAGGGAGGTCCCTCGGGGACAGAGGGCGATCCTGGGGGAATCGCAGGTAGAACCCGGAGCAGAGCCCATCACCCTGGGCGCCGACCAGGCGCCTTGACGGATCCGCAGCGAGACCTGGTCCCCGGCTGCGCCGCGCTGCACCACCAGGAGGCCGGCGCGCCCGTCGGCACTCAGGTCGATGGCGTAGTCGTGGTACCGCCCGGGATCGTGGCCGAGGCACTCCGCATCGGCTTCCCAGGCCCGTTCCCGGAAGGCCTTCGAGAACAGGCAGGAGACCCCCCCGCTCTCGCGCTGGCTCCAGGTGGCCAGGGCTTCGCCGGCCCCGTTCATGAGCAGGCGCGGGAAAGAGATCTCCTGAGCCCTGGCCAGCGTGGCGGGCTCGCTCCAGTCGCCGGCCTGGACATCGTAGAAACTCGCCTCCAGGGCCCCCCGCTGGCCGTAGGGTGCGTGGATCCACAGGGCGAGGGCATTCCCGTGGTCATCCATGGCCACTTGATGGTGGTGGGCCAGATGGGTGACCACGGGAACCGGGCGGTCCGACCAGATCCGCTCCGAAGGCCAGTAGTGGCTGGCCATCAGCCCTTCGAAGAGGCTGTCCTGGGCCTCCCAGAGCACCATGGCGTGCTCCCGGTGGTTCGATGCGAGCCGCGGCGAGGCCTCGGGGTCCGAGGGGCGGCCGAGGACGATGGGCCCCGTATCCCAGGCCCCGCCCCGCGTGTCGAAGGACTGGGCCATGACCTCGATCCGCCCCACCCTCTCGTGGAGCCACACCACGAGCGCGTTCCCCCGGCGGTCCACCGTGACCTGGAGCCGGCGGACGGAGCCGTGCGTCCGGAACACCACATTCTCCGGGCCTCCCCTGGCCCCCAGGACCTTGCCGAGAATCTGTCGCTCCGCACCCCGCTCGGCCAACCAGACCGCCAGACCCCGCCCCTCCGGGCTCAAAGCAAGTCTGGGGTTCGCCCCCTCGCCGAAGGGGAGGCGCAGGAGGGCCGGCGAAGCAGCGGGACCCATGGGCATGGTCCACAGGTTTCCGCCGTTCTCCCACAAGGCCATCCCTCGCCCTCGGTGATCCAGGGCCAGTCGGGCTTCCCCGAGATGGCCCCGATCGAGGTAGGCCGCCGCCCGCCACCGCGGGCCGCCAGCCTCACCCGGGACAGGCCGGAGGGCCTGGGCGAGGCGTTTGAGGAATTCCAGGGTCATGCGGCGCTCTCATCCGGAGGCAAGGACCCGCCGCCTCCGGTTCCGACCATCATGCCACTGGGCATCACGCCAAAGAATTATGAAAAACATGCATCATTCATGTAATTTACCGGCCAGATATCGCGACTCCACGGCCCTACCTGAGGGTCGCCACCACCCCGGGAAGCAGATCGGCCACCTCCTGGAGCTGGAGGCTGGTGGTGCCCCGGCCGAGGCTGAAGCGCACGGTGCCCCGCGCGTAAGCATCGGGCACGCGCATGGCGCGCAGCACATGGCTGGGCTCCCGCATGCCCGTGCTGCAGGCGCTGCCGGTCGACACACAGATGCCCTGCTCGGCCAGCCTCAGTTGCAGAGCCTCGCCTTCGAGGCCCGCGAAACCCAGGAGGCTCGTGTTCGGCAGGCGGTCGGCGGAGGCGCCATGGATGAGGACTTCGGGGATCTCCCGGAGCAGGCGCGCCTCGAAGGCATCCCGCAGGCCGCGCACACGCTCCATCTCCGGCAGCCGGGCCTGCGCCAGCTCCGCGGCCTTGCCCAGCCCCACGATCCCCGGCACGTTCTCGGTGCCGCCCCGCCGACCGCGCTCCTGGGAGCCGCCCAGCATCAGCGGCTTCAGGCGCACCCCCCGGCGGATCATGAGCAGGCCGGTGCCTTTGGGACCGTGGAACTTGTGGCCGCTGAGGCAGAGCAGGTCCGCACCCCAGGCCGCGGCATCCACGGGGATCTTCCCCATGGCCTGGGTGGCATCCACCAGGAAGAGCGCGCCCTTGGCCTTCGCGATGCGGGCGGCCTCGGCCACGGGGAAGAGCACGCCGGACTCGTTGTTGGCGGCCATGACCGCCACCAGGGCCGTGTCCGACCGCACAGCGGCCTCCAGGGCCCCCAGATCCAGCTGGCCCGACTCATCCACCCCCACATCGGTGGCCTCGCCGCCCTGCCCCTTCCACCACTGCACCAGCGCCCGCACCGCAGGGTGCTCCACCGCGGTCGTCACCAGATGGCGCTTGGCCGGGAAGCCTTCCCACACCCCGCGGAAGGCATGGTTGAGGCTCTCGGTGCCGCCCGAGGTGAAGACGACCTCCGCCGGGGTGCAGCCCACCAGGGCCGCCACCTGCTCCCGGGCCGCGACCACCGCGCCATCCGACAAGTGGCCCAGGGCATAGGCCGCGCTGGCATTGCCGAAGCGCTCCGTGAACCAGGGACGCATGGCTTCGAAGACCTCGGGATCGAGGGCGGTGGTGGCGTTGTGGTCGAGGTAGATCAGGTCCATGGGCTCATTGTCCCATCGCCATGCGGTTCCGCAGAAACCTCAGGGCCTCGGGCCAGGGGGGGCGGCCGGGGACCATGGGCAGGCTGTTGTGGGCGGCCCCGGAGACTTCCCAGACCTGGGCCGGACCCGTGGCCTCCCGGGCCAGCTTCCGCCCCTGCTCGGCCCCCACGACCTCGTCCCGACCCGCGATCAGGACCGCCACCGGGCCTGGATAGCCGCGAAGCGCCGCCAGGCTGTCCCAGCGGTCCCTCATGATCAGGCCCATCGGGAGGTACGGGTAGTGGTGCGCGGCCACCTCGGTCATCCGCGCGAAGGGCACGGCCAGGAGCAGCCCGGCCACCTGGCCCGGTTCGGCGGCGGCCACCTGCACCGCCACGCCGGACCCGAGGCTCTCCCCCAGCAGGAGCACCGGCGCGGCGGATTCCGCTTTCAGCTGGCGCAGGGCCGCCCGCGCATCGGCCACCAGGGCCGCCTCCGCAGGATCACCTTCCCGGGGACCATAGCCCGGGTAATCGAGCAGCACGCCCTCGAAACCCGCGGCCTCCAGCACCGGAAGATAGTCCACCCGGCCCAGGGCATCGCCGGCGTTCCCGTGCAGCACCAGGACCCGGGGAGCCGCCGATCTCGCCGCCCGCCGCCAGCCCAGCACGCTCCCCTTCGCATCCCGCCAGGGCACCAGCCGGGCGCCCACGGCCCGCTGGACGGCCTCCGGCTCGATTTCGCGATCGGGGAAATACATCATCCGCCGCTGGACCAGGAAGGCCAGGAAGCAGAACCCCGCATAGAGGCCGAGACCCCAGACCAGCAGCTTCAGGAGGCGCGGCGGCCAGGAGCCCATCGGATCAGACCTCCTGGTCCCGCAGGCAGGCTAGCGCCTCGGCCCGCGCAGACAAGCCTGGGGCCTTGCCCTGGAAGGTCTTCCCGGAACCGCCCCCCTTGGCGCCCAGGAGGGCCGCCACGGCCTTGCCGGCCACCGGCACCTCCAGCCGGGAATCCTCGCCCGCACTCAGCAGGAACAGGCCCTGCCCACCCTGATCCGAGGTCAGGAACACGGCCTTGGCGGGATCCGCCGCCAGGATGCCCCGGGCCAGCTTCTGGAGGAAGGCCATGTCCTTCCCTTCCAGATGGGCTTCCACCAGAGGCCCGGGCCGCGCGGCCAGGGCCGCGGCCTGGTATTCCGCCAGTTCCTCCTCGAGCTTGCGGTGACGCCGTTCCAGAGCCAGCAGCTGGTCCAGCCGGATCTGGAGGGCGGGCACCAGGTCCTCATCCGGTGCGCCCAGCAGGGTGCGCAGCGCGGCATTGCGGGCTTCGTGGCTGCCGAGCCGGTGCCGCATCCGGCCGCCGGCGGCGTAGAAGAGCCGGGTGCCGCCCCGGATGCTTTCGGTCCCGAGCAGCTTCAGGGCCTCGATCTCGCCGGTATGACGCAGGTGCGTGCCGCCGCAGGTGTTCAGATCCACCCCGGCGATCTCGACGAGACGGATGTCGCCGGTGTGGCCCTCGGGCAGCCCCCGCGAGCGGACCGCCTCCTGGCCATAGGCCTCGGGGCTCACCCAGCGGGCGGAGATCTCCCGCCGGGCGCGGATCTCCGCGGCGACGGCCTCTTCGAGCCGCTCCAGATCCCCCGGGGAGATGGCGGGCGCGTCCAGCTCGATGTCGCAAACCCGGGGCCCCAGGTGGAAGGCGGTGGTCCCCCACCGGAATCGGTCCTGGGCCACCGCCGTGAGCAGGTGCTGGCCCGTGTGCTGCTGCATGTGGTCGAACCGGCGGGCCCAGTCCAGGGCCAGCGAGGCTGGCCCTTCGGCCAGCGGTGAAGCCAGCTCGTGCCAGATTCCGTCGGCCTGTTTCTGGACATCCAGCACGGCCACACCGTTCACCGTGCCCAGGTCGCAGGGCTGCCCTCCGCCCTCAGGGTAGAAGACAGTGTCCTCCAGGATCACGAAAGGACGGCCCTTCCCCTCTCCACTGCGCAGGATGCGGGTCTCGAGGTGGTCCAGATAGGGGTCGCGCTCGTAGGCCGGAAGCTGGGTCATGCGGGGAGCCTAGCACAGCGGCTAGTCTGGAGGTCCGGCCGACCATGTCCCACATTCCCCTTCCCGAGCGCCTCCGCCCCGCCACCCTTGATGAGGTGGTGGGCCAGGCCCACCTGCTGGGCCCCAAGGGTGCCCTGACCCGGCTGACCGCCGGGGGTCGCCTGCCCTCCATGGTCATGTGGGGGCCGCCGGGTACGGGCAAGACCACTCTGGCCCGCATCCTGGCGGAGGCCACGGGGCACGGCTTCATGGAGTTCTCGGGTGTCAGCGGCAGCGCGGCGGAGCTGAAGAAGTTCCTGGCGGACAGCCGCGAGATGCCCCTGTTCCGCACGGTGCCGCCCGTGGTGTTCCTCGACGAGATCCACCGCTTCAACCGGGCCCAGCAGGACATCCTGCTGCCCTTCCTGGAGCGCGGCGAGGCCATCCTCATCGGCGCCACCACTGAAAACCCGGCCTTCTACCTGAATCCCGCGCTCCGCAGTCGCTGCCAGCTCATCGCCCTCAAGGCCCTGGAGCCCACCCACATCCAGCAGGTGCTCAAGCGGGCCTGGGCCAGGGAGCGGCCAGGGCAGCCGGAGCCTGCCGAAGTCTTCGAATGGCTCTCCCACTGGGCCGGCGGCGACCTGCGCTCGGCGCTCTCGGGCCTGGAGACCTGGATGGAGATGCCGGATCCGGACCTGGAATCCCTCCAGGGCGCCCTGGGCGGGCGCATGATGTTCGACCGTGCCGACGGCCACTACGACCTGGCCAGCGCCTTCCAGAAGAGCCTGCGGGGCTCGGATGCGGACGCAGCCCTCTACTACCTCAGCCGCATGATCCGCGGCGGCGAGGATCCGCGCTTCATCGCCCGGCGCCTGATGGTCTGCGCCGCCGAGGATGTGGGCAACGCCGATCCCCAGGCCTTCATCCTCTGCGAGGCCGCCAGCCGCGCCGTAGAGCAGATCGGCTGGCCCGAGGCTCGCATCCCCTTGGCCCAGGCCATCATCTACACCGCCAACGCCCCCAAGAGCAACGCCACCGTGCTGGCCGTGGACGCGGCCCTGGCGGCCGACGACGCGCCCATCCCCGAGGCCATCCGCGACGCCCACACCAGCACCGCCCGCAAGGCGGGCCGCGGCGCAGGCTACCACTACTCCCATGACGACTACGACCGGGAGCAGACTTTCCTGCCCGATAAGCTGCGTGGCCAATCGTTTTACGAACCGAAGCGCCCCCAGGAGCGCAGCTGGCGGGACCGCCAGGAGCCGGATGCGGCGGCCCTCGCAGACCTGTGGCAGGCCTGGATCGAGGATCACCCCGAGGGCGGCGAAGTGCCCCTGGAGGCCTGGAGCACCGAGCTGGCCTGCAGCCGCGAAGGCCTGGCCCGAGCCATCCAGAAACTGGCCCAGGGGAGGTTCACCCTGGGCCGGAAGCTGGAAGCGAAGCCGATCTGATCAGTCGAGGTACCCCATGCGGCCTTCCTGGTAGTCCCGGATGGCCTGCTCGATTTCCTCGCGGGTGTTCATCACGAAGGGACCGTAGTGGGCGATGGGTTCGCGGATCGGTTCCCCCGCGAGCAGCATGAGGCTCGCGGGTGTCACCGTTTCCAGCGCCAGGGTGTCTCCTTCGCCCAGCAGGGCCACGGTATCCGCGGGAACCTCAGTGCCCTCCACCCGGACGGTGCCGTGCAAAGGCACCACGGCGGCGATCCAGCCCTCCGGAATCGCCTGCTGGAAGCGGGCTCCAGCCTCCAGCTCCAGGTGGGCGTAGGCGATCCGCGCCGGGGTCTGGGCGGGGCCCGTCACACCGGCCCAGGTGCCCGCCAGCACGCGGATGCGGCCGCCGGGGAGCGCCTGCCAGGGCATGGCTTCCGGTTGGAGATCCGTGTAGCCGGGGGCGGAACCCTTGTCCGCCTTGGGCAGGTTGATCCAGAGCTGCACGCCCTCGATGGGGCCGCCGGTCTCCAGGTGTTCCGGCACCGGCATCTCCTCGTGGACGATGCCCGCGCCCGCGTTCATCAGCTGGGCGCCGCCGGGCTGGAGCAGGCCGGAGCCGCCCGTGCTGTCGCGATGCCGGAAGGCGCCCTGGATGAGGTAGGTGAGGGTCTGGAAGCCGCGGTGGGGGTGGGGCGGGAAGCCCGCATCCGTGCCCGGCGGCAGCACCATCGGACCGAAGTGGTCCATGAGCAGGAAGGGGTCCATGGCGCGGAAGGCATCCGCGCCCCGGTGCCCCTGTCCGGGTACCAGGCGGGTGAGGGGCACGCGGTTGCCGTCCTCGGTGGGGAGGCCTGGAACGATGATGGAAACGGGTTTGAAGGACATGGGACCTCCTCAGGCCAAGTCGAAGAACAGGATTTCGGAAGGCATGCCGGCCACCACCGTGAGCGACGGCTCTCCTTCGATGCGGGCGGCATCCCCGGCGTTCATGGCGGTGCCGTTCAGCGTCACGGAGCCCTGGGCCACCTGGAGGAAGCCGGAGCGCCCCACGGGCAGCGCGGCCTGGACCTCGCGGCCGGTGCCCAGGCGGGCCGCGTAGACCTTCACATCCTGGAAGAGCTTCACCGAGCCCTCGGAACCATCCGGGCTGGCGATCAAGCGCAGGCGGTCCTCCAGATCCTCGGCGCCGAAGGCCACCTGGTCATAGCGGGGAGCCAGGCCCTGCCGTTCCGGCAGGATCCAGATCTGGAGGAAATGCACCGGGTCCGTGCCCGAGGCATTGAACTCGCTGTGCCGGATGCCCGTGCCGGCGCTCATGACCTGGGCCTCGCCGGGCCGTATGACCCCGTGGGTGCCCAGGCTGTCGCGGTGTTCCAGGGCGCCCGAGAGAACCCAGGTGAGGATCTCCATGTCCCGGTGGCCGTGGGTGCCGAAGCCCTTGCCGGGCTGGACCCGGTCCTCATTCAGCACGCGCAGGGCACGGAACTGGGTGTGTTCAGGATCGAAATACTCTCCGAAGGAGAAGGTGTGGTGGGTGTCCAGCCATCCGAAATCGAAGTGGCCCCGGGCCCCGGCAGATCGCAGCGTGATCATGGCGCCTCCTGAACCCATTATATGTGTTGCAACTTCTATTTCAAGCCCCCCCTGAAAAAAACCGGCACCGATCGATGACCTGGACGTATCTTGGGGGCATCCAAGCGGAGGACGCCGTGATCACACGGGTGTTGGTGGGTGTGGACTTCTCCGAAGCCTCGAAGCAGGCTCTGGAACGGGCTGGGACCTGGGCGGCCCGCATGGGCGTGCCCCTGGTCGCCATGCATGTCCTACAGCCCCCCGCGCCCATGCTGCCCGAGGCGCAGATCGCCCTGCCCGACCCCGCCTGGCTCAAGAGCATGGAGGACCACGCGCGGGAGCAGCTGGAGTCCTGGGTGAAGCCGTACGGGGATTCCCAGGTCGTCGTGAAGTGGGGTGGCCCCGCCGAGGAGCTGGTCTCCGAGGCGGACACGAAGACGCTGCTGGTGGTGGCCCAGGTCGGCCACTCCACGCTGGAGCGGCTCCTCTTCGGCAGCACCGCCGCCCGCGTGGTGCGGCTGGCGCCCTGCGACGTCCTCGTGGTGCGGACCGAGAAGACGCACTAGGGTCTGCCTAGCCTGCGAGTTGCCTCACCAGGGCTGCCATGTCGGCGGACTGGCGCTGGAGGATGGCCTCGGCGGCGCGATGGAGCCCCTCCAGGTGTTCAGGGCTGGTGTCGTCCATCTCGCTGAGGCCCGCATCGAGGTCGGTCTGGAAGCGCCGGTAGCGCGGGATGCCGTCCATGCCGGCAGGCAGGAGCTGACGCAGCTGGTAGTCCACAGTGTCGGCCACGCCATCAAAGATGACATCCAAGATGGGACGGGCCCAGCCGGCCACCCCCCAGCCCTTGGCATCTTCGTAGCGGTAGGGCCGCGTGTAGAGGCCCGTGCCGAGGGAGACCAGGAGGATGTCCGCTCCTCCTGACGGGGCCTGCCGGGCCTCTGCATAGGCGCACATGGCGGGATTGTTGGCAAAGACGCCGCCGTCCACGAGCACATCGCGCTCGCCGGGCCAGGTCACCAGGGTCGGTTCGAAGTAGGTGGGCGCCGCGCTGGTGGCGCGGGCGGCCACCCGCATGGGCACATCGTAGCGGGCGTCCGCCCGGGCCCTGCGGCGGCGGTAGAAGAAGGCGTCCCGCTTCTCCAGGTCATAGGCCGTCACCAGGACTTCCACGAGGGCCTCTTTGAGGCGGGCCTCTCCGAAATACTGCGCCAGCACCCCCTCGACGCCGTCGCTCGGGTACTTGGCCGCCCGCAGCCCCATGGGATTCGTGAGCCGCCGCCATGGGCTTTCATCGAAGATCCGCGCGCCCTCCCGCACGTAGAGTCCAGCCAGATCCTGGGCCGAGTAGCGGGGCCGCCCACCCTCCCCCGGCATGGCGAGCCCCAGGGCCAGGATGCCTCCCGTGCTGGTGCCCGCGATCAAGTCGAAGCAGTCGGAGATGGCGCGGCCTGTCTGCCGTTCCAGCTCCGCCAGCACCAGGGCCGGGATCAGGCCGCGGATGCCGCCGCCGTCGATGGACAGGACCCGGAAGAGTTGGGGCATCCGGCATTCTATACGCAGAAAACGGACCCTGCGGCCCGTTTTCTGCGGCGGGAACGGCGCTCAGCGGTACGCGGGGATCCCCGTCACTTCCTGGCCGATGACGAGGGTGTGCATGTCGTGCGTGCCCTCGTAGGTGTAGACACTTTCGAGGTTGGCCATGTGGCGCATGACCGGGTACTCGTCGAGGATGCCGTTGGCGCCCAGGATGGTGCGGGCCTTGCGGCAGATCTCGAGGGAGACGTTCACGTTGTTCATCTTGGCCATGGAGACCTGGGCGGGCGTGTAGGTCTTGGCGTCCTTGAGGCGGCCCAGCTGGTGCACCAGCAGCTGACCCTTGGTGAGCTCGGTGACCATCCAGGCCAGCTTCTCCTGCTGGAGCTGGAAGCTGGCGATGGGCTTGTCGAACTGGATGCGGCTCTTCGCGTAGTCGAGCGCGCACTGGTAGCAGGCGTCGGCGGCGCCGAGGGCACCCCAGGCGATGCCGTAGCGGGCCTGGGTGAGGCAGCCGAGGGGGCCTTTCAGGCCCTTCACGTTGGGCAGCAGGCTGGCCTTCTCGTCCACAATCACGTCTTCGAGCACCAGCTCGGAGGTGGTGGAGGCGCGCAGGCTCCACTTGCCCTTCATCTCCGGGGCGCTGAAGCCGGGGGTGCCCTTCTCCACCAGGAAGCCGCGGATGCCGTCTTCGGTCTGGGCCCACACCACGGCCACGTCGGCCACGGTGCCGTTGGTGATCCACATCTTGGTGCCGTTGATGCGCCACTTGCCGCCGGGTTCGCGCACGGCCTTCGTGAGCATGCCGCCGGGGTTGGAACCGAAATCAGGCTCGGTGAGGCCGAAGCAGCCGATCTTCTCGCCTGCGGCCAGCTTGGGCAGCCAGTATTTCTTCTGCTCTTCGCTACCGTACGCGTAGATGGGCCACATCACGAGGCTGCCCTGCACGGAGGCGAAGGAACGCAGGCCAGAGTCGCCGCGCTCGAGTTCGTACATCAGCAGGCCGTAGGCGACGTTGGACACGCCCATGCAGCCATATTCCTCGGGCAGCGAAGGGCCGTAGAAGCCCAACTCGCCCATCTTGGGGATGAGGTGCTTGGGGAAGGTCTGGTCCTGGGCGTGCTTCTCGATGATGGGCAGCACCTCGGCATTGACGAACTTCCGCGCGGTCTCGCGGATCATCCGCTCTTCCTCGGTGAGCAGGCCCTCGAAGCCCATGTAGTCGGTGATGTGGGTGAAGGTGGCGTAGGCGCCGGCCATGGGGGATCTCCTGGTGTGCCCTGAAGCCTCGGGCGGTGGGGCTGAACGGCGCTGCAGCAGCGCGCCGGGGCCAGTCTACCGCCGCCCCGGAACCGGTCCGGAGTCACATTCCGCCCCACACCCGCCAATGGATGTCATGTCGGGAATCGGCTTGACGAAGTGGAAAATCAGGAGCCCTGGGCGGGGTCCTCCAGCAGCCGTCCCCCTGTGGCGTGGGGGGTCTCGTGGCAGTGGCGGCAGCGGGCCTCGTAGGCTTCCGCAGCCCCCACCAGCACCTGGCCGCCGGTCTGCACCATGCGCTGGGTGCGCCCGGCCAGCGCGCCGCACACCATGCAGATGGCCTGGAGCTTGGTGACGTATTCGGCCTTGGCCAGCAGGATGGGCATGATGCCGAAGGGCTCGCCGTTGGAGTCCTGGTCGAGCCCGCCCGCGATGACGCGAACGCCACGATCCGCCAGGTCCTCGATGATCGGGATGAGGCCCTCGTCCATGAACTGCACCTCGTCCAGGGCCACCACCTGGGCCTCCGGGTCCAGGTGCCGGGCGAGCTCCACGCTGTCCTTCACCGGGATGGCGTCATGCTTGCGCTGACTGTGGCTGGCGATGGCGGACACATCATAGCGGTCGTCCAGGGCCGGCTTGAAGACCTGGACCTTCTGCCGGGCGATGATGGCCCGCTTGATGCGCCGGATGAGCTCCTCCGACTTGCCGGAGAACATGGGGCCGCAGATCACCTCCAGGGAACCCTGGCGCTGGTGCACGAACATCGGGAATCCTTATCGCTTGGGCCGAAGAGGCGGTTCGGGGGCCTTGGCTGGAACCATGGGATCGGGGAGGGCAGCCAGATCGGGAACCGGGTTCTTCCCGTCCAGGAAGCCCCCAAGCCGCTTCGCCAACGCCACGCCCCCATCTTTCGGAGCGGCCATCCGCAGGGCCCACTCATGCCGGAGGCGGGTCGGTCCTTCCGGGATCACCTGGACATCCATCGGCTCCAGGCTCGCCAGTCCCAGGTTCATGGATCCGCGCGCGTGGGGCACATACATGGCCAGCGGAATCGCGAAGCCCATTACCACCAGGGGCCAGAACAGCGGGCTCGGCTCCCAGGTCTCCGGGGCCAGGTCGGGGTGGCCTTCCACCCAGGGCCGGGACACCTTGACGCTCCCGTCGTTCGACTTGGGCTCCAGCAGGCCGGCCTCCAGGAGGTCGGCGACGGCCTTGCAGGTATCCAGTTCCTCGTAGCGGCTGATCTGGATGATCTCCCGGGCGCTCTGGGGGTGATCGAAGTAGGAGAGGACCATCTCCTGCTCATGGGTGAGCCCCGAGGAGCCATGCACATGCCCCTTCCCGTCCAGCACGGAGGAGACCTCGCGGTCGATGTCCAGGTGCAGGGACTGGGCCCTGGGCGACTTGCCAAGGGCGGTGTCAAGGCCCGGCAGCCGGCGCTCCACCTCGGGCCATTCGTCCTGGATGCGGGCGGCCTCCATGAGCACCGTGTCGACCGGGATGGGAACGAAGTGCTCCCGGTCCAGGTCGGCCGGCAGGAAGGAGTCGAAGCGGTAATCCCCCTCCACCCAGCGGAAGGTCCGGTGCAGGATGGCGGTGGCCTGGCTGAAGAGCGCGTCCTGCAGATCGGCGGCCGTCACCTTGCCGCTGTCCAGCAGGAGCGTGCCCATGCGCTTGAGGGTCTGCCGCTGGACCTGCACCATGGCGAGCAGTTCCTCCCCCGTGAGCCGGCCCAGGCGCACGAGCATGGTGCCCAGCCGGTCCTCCATGCGGACCTGGTTGGAATCACAACCGACGATCTCGCCGTTCTCGAAGAAGACTTTGACGAACTCCTGCCCCTGGGACAGCACCAGGGTGCCGTTCTTCCCCTGGATCTTGATCATGTTGAACAGGGAGAAGAGGTCGAAGTCCCGGAGGGATCCTTCCAGCGCCATCTCAGGCCCTCCTCAAAAGCAGCTTCAGCCACGAACGGAGGTAGAGCAGGCCCAGGAAGACGGCCCCGAGGGCCAGCCAGGTGGAGGCTGGGTCCGGAAGGATCTCGCCCGGGTACCGCACCGATCGGCCCGTGGCCAGAACCATGCCCACAGCCAGGCTGAAGGGGAGGAACTCCAGCAGCCCCTCCCGGGTTTCGCCCAGGAAGGCCAGATCGCATCCGGGCAGGAGGAGGATGAGGGTCTTGTGGATCCAGCGGGTGTTGCGCTGGTGCACCGCCACCTCGTCGAGTTTCTTCTTGCGGCTTTCCGTGTGGAGTCCATCCCGCAGGACGAAGAGGTGGTGGCACTTCGAACAGACCTCGGGATCGGGGCTGTCCGTGGTGTGGTAGGGCTCGCCGCAGCGGATGCACTGGCCCGGATGGGCCCTTCGCATGCTCCTCCGCACCCTCAGGAGGAAGCCCCCGATTCCCAGGAGGGGCAAGAGCAGGGCCACCTGGAGAGCCGGTTCTGAGAGGGGGTGCCGATCATCCTTGTGCCCCCCGGCGGCTTCCGCGAGGGCCTCGGCCCGAGGCAGCGTGTCCGGAAGCGGCATGGGATAGGTCCGCGCCTCCTTCCGGGCATCGTTCAAGGCGATGAGGCGGGCATACGCCTCGGGAGCGACCGCCTTGGCTTCCTCCTGCTTGGACGCTCCCAGGGCCATGTCGAGCCGGTTGAAGGCCAGGATGCTCTGGTTGAGGAGGGCCTCCATCCGCACCCCTGCCTGCTGGGACTCCTGGAAGGTGCGCTCAGCTCCGGCGGCATCGCCCAGCTGGTAGCGGGCCACTCCGAGGTTGTTCAGCACCTCCGGCTGATCCGGATGCCGGCCGACCAGGCTCTGGAAGGTCTCCTCCGCGCCTTTCCATTGCTGGTTCTGAAGTTGTTCCCATCCCGCCAGGAAGGTCCGGTCGGTGGGAGGCAGCAAGCGCAGTGAATCCGCGGGAATCGGCTGGACCCGGGGTTGGAGTTGAAGGGTCTGGATGCTGGGCGCGGGTTCCCGTGCGGCCAGAGGTTCCATGACCGCCAGGATGGGATGGATCAGCTGGAACAGCATGATGAAGACCGTGATCCTCACCTCGGAAACCAGGAGGAACGGCGCCAGCAGGATGAGCCAGAGCAGCGCGGCCACCAGGGGATCCAGGCCCAGGAGCACGGGCCCGGCCAGGATCGCCGCCCCGATCAGCGCCGCCAGCACTGGGGCGATGCCCTTGTGCTGGAGGGGTTCCTCCCAGAGGTGCCGCAGCACGTTGCGGTAGCGCAGCCCCATGGTGAGGGCCCAGCCCCAGAGCAGGAGCGTCGCGGCCAGTCGCAGCATCCCCAGGTGCTGCAGCAACCAGAGCCAGCGATGGGCCGGCTGTTCGAGGCGCAGTCGCGTGAGCCGCAGGAGGTCCGGGAAGCTCCAGAACCATCCCCGCGGCCCCTCCTGCCGCATCAACACGATGCGGCTGCCGAGCAGGCTGGGATGATCGGGAGCCCATCGCTCCACGGCCTGGAGCGCCTCCAACCCGAGGGCCGGCCTTCCGACCTCGCCTTGCTGCCGTGCCCAGAGGGCCGTGGCCTCCACCAGGGGCATGACATCCATGGTGGAGTAGGTGCGCCGGAGGGCCTCGACTTCCAGCTGGGCGGCCCGCACCGCCTCCGGATCGCCCTTCGAAACAGCCTCGAACAGATGGTTGGCGCGATGACTGAGGGCGATGGCTGCTTCCGTCGCGGTGACCGGAGGGGCCGGGGGGGGCTTGGGTGCCTCGGGCTTGGGCGCGGCCTGCAGGGCTGTAAGCCCCACCAAGCCGGTCAGGGTGGCCGTGCGCACAAGGTGGATGAGACCCAGGGCCATCCTTCCGCGACTCATGGCTTGGGGCCTGCGGGAGCGCTCGCGGCCGGTTTGAGGTCCATCAGCCGCATGCGGAGGCCATAGAGGAGGTCCTCAAGCTGGCGCGTCTCCGCGTCATCCCGGGAGCCCTCGGTCTTCTCCTTGAGCACTCCGAGAAGGTCCACATAGAACCTCGCCACAGCCGGATTGGCAGGCGGGACTTCCTTCATCAGGGGATGCGGCACACCAAGGGCCATAAGCGCCTGTTCTGTCAGGAGATGCATCAGGGCGGTCAAGGAGGCTTCCGGCACCGCTTGATTCATGGACTACCTCGAACACTTTCAGGACTTGTCTGCCGGGAAGCCTACCACAGCCCGAATTTTCCTGCATCCGGCCCGAGTTGCCTCACCTCGCCGGGGAACGGGAGACCGGCAAAGCGCCTTTTTGACGAAAAGCACTCGGCGCAGAAGCGACCCTGTGGAACGATGGATGGGTTTGGAGGAAGCCCCATGCGACGCCTCGTTCTCGCCCTCATGCTCCCGGTCCTCTGCCTCTCTGTCCAGGCAGAGCAGACAGGCCGCATCTCCGGAAAGGTCCTCAACAAGGAGGGCAAGCCCGTCCCCGGTGCCAAGGTCAACCTCAAGCGGACCGACCGGGCCTGGACCAAGGACCTGTTCCCCGACAAGAGCGGCAACTTCCTCCAGGTGGGTCTCGAGCCCAAGGAATTCGAGATGACCGTCAGCGCGCCTGGCTACGTGGACTTCAAGGAAATCGTCAAGATCCCCCTCGCCGATGTCCTGGTGAAGAACATCACCCTCCTGACTCCGGCCGAGGCCCGGACGGCCGCCCCCGCGACCGGCGGGACCCAGGCCACGCCCGAGGACCCCGGCGCCGCCCTGGATGCCGAGGGCCGCGATGCCTTCAACGCCGCCATCCCCCTCTACAACGAAGGCAAGTACGAGGAGGCCCTCCCTCAGGTGGACAAGGCCTACAAGACCCTGACCGAGGCCATGACGAAGCTGAAGGATGAGACGACCAAGACGGAGCTTGCGCCCGAGCTCCTGAAGATCGAGCGTGTGCTGGGCATCTGCATCGCCCAGGCCGGCACCAAGAAGGAGGAGGCTGAGCCGTACCTCCTGAAGGCCCTCGAGCGGAACCCGAAGGACGAGCGCGTGATCGCCGGCCTCATCGAGACCAGCAAGGCCAAGGCCGACAAGGCGGCCGAGCAGAAGTACACCGCCATGCTGGAGGCCATCCAGGGGCCCAACCCGGACCTGATCTACAACAAGGGGGTCGAGGCCTTCAATGCCGGCAAGACCAGGGAGGCGAAGACCCAGCTGCTGAAGGTCCTGGAGGTCGATCCGAAGTACGCCGAGGCGCACTACCTGCTGGCCATGGTCGAATTCGGCGAAAACAATTTGCGGGGCACCAAGCAGCACCTCGAGAAGTACATCGAGCTCGCGCCCGCCGGCAAGAACGCCGCGACTGCCAGGGAGATGCTCAAGGATCCCTCCCTCAAGAAGATCCACTAGCCGTCGTTCGCGGCAAAAGGAGAGGGCCCCGGTCGGGGCCCTCTCCTTTTGCCGTCAGAACCAGATCAAAGCAATTCAAGGCTGATGGGGCAGTGGTCCGAACCCAGCACCTCGGCATGGATGCGGGTGTCCTTCACGCGGTCCAGCAGCGTCCGGCTGGCGAGGAACAGGTCGATCCTCCATCCCACATTCCGCTCCCGGGCGCCCCCCCGGGCCGTCCACCAGGTGTAGAGGCCGGGCACGTCGGGGTTACGCTCCCGCAGCACATCCGCGAGCCCGGCGCCCAGGTAGAGCTTGAAGTCCTCGCGCTCCTCAGGCGTAAAGCCCGGATTCTTGGTGTTGTCCTTGGGACGCGCCAGGTCGATCTCCTCCGGGGCCACATTCATGTCGCCGGTGAGGATCACCTGATCCCCGGCCTGGTGGTGTTTGGCCACGATGGCGGCGAGATCCCGGGCGAACTGGCGCTTGAAGGGGAGGCGCACCAGCCCCTGGGAGGCGTTCGGGAAGTAGCCGCCGATGAAGACGAGCTTGTCCTTCCGCGAGACGATCATGCGGCCTTCGGCGTCGTAGCCGTCGATGCCCAGACCCTTGGCGTGGGTGAAGCCCAGCTCCTTTTTCGAGAGGGTGGCCGAGCCCGCGTAGCCCTTCTTGCTCGTGGCGGGGAACCAGCACACGTCGTAGGCGCTCTCGATCTGGCGCCGCACGCCCAGGTCCGCCTCCTCCCACTCGCACCGGATCTCCTGGAGGGAGAGCACCTCGGGTTCCGTCTCTTCCAGCCAGTCCATGAAGCCCTTCTTCAGGACCGACCGGAAGCCGTTCACGTTCCAGCTGTAGAAGCGCATGCGTCCTCCTTCAGCGGACCAGTCTCGCATAAGCTTCCGCATCGAAACCAATGACTGTGCCCTTGGGGTGCACCAGGATGGGCCGCTTGAGCAGGTTGTTGTCCTGCACCATCAGGGAGATGGCCTCGGCCTTGGACAGATGGCGGTCCTTCAGGCCGAGTTCCTTGTACTTGGGACTTTTCGTCCCCAGCATGGGCGCGGGGTCCGCGGGGAGCAGATGCTCCAGTTCTCCAGCCTCCAGCGGCTTCTTGAAGTAGTCGCGGACCTCCACCTCGAGGCCCAGCTCCGCCAGCTTCGCCTTGGCGTTGCGGCAGGTGGTGCAGCTCGACTTCATCCAGAGCACGGGCTTCACAGTTCCTCCACGAACCGGTCCAGCAGACGATCCGTCCGCCAGCGCAGCAGGCCGAACAGCAGGAAGGCCGACCAGCCCTTCATGCGGCCCTCGAGCTGGAGGTGGGCGCCCTTGGGGTCCGGGGCGACGGTCAGTCGTCCGGATTCCACCGCGCCCGCCACCCGGCGCGTCCAGGTCAGCTCCAGGCGGCCCTCGCGCTCCTCGACCGGCGCCCAGCGCTTCAGGGAGCCCAGGCTCTTGAAGGCCTCTGGAGCCCTCTCCCGCAGCCGCCCGACGATGTGATCGTAGGGGGCATCGGTGAGGAGCTCGGCCTCGAAGCTGAAGACCGGCTGTTTCACTTCACCAGGAACCCGGGCAGGGCGTCGGCCGGCGGTGCCACCAGGTAAGGCTTGCTGGCACTGTCACTGGCGGCCAGCAGCATGCCGTGGCTCTCGATGCCCATGAGCTTGCGGGGCGCGAGGTTCGCCACCACGACCACAAGGCGGTTCAGCAGATCCGCCGGCTCGTAGGCCTTGCCGATGCCGCCCACGATGGTGCGCTGCTCGAGCCCGATGTCGACCCTCATCTTGATGAGCTTGTCGCTCTTGGGCACACGCTCAGCCTCGAGGACCTTCCCCACCCGCAGGTCCACCTTGAAGAAGGTGTCCGCATCCACGGTCTCGCGGATCTCCGGCACGTCCAGGGTGGGTTTCACCTCGGCCGATGCGGCGGAAGCTTCCAATTCGCTCATTTCCTTCTCCTTGTCGATGCGCTGGAACAGGGGCTTCGGATCGCCGATGGGGCCGCTGGCGGGGCCGTCCAGGGCGAAGCCGTGGAAGGTGCGGTCCGCGACCTTGGTGCCGTGGCCCAGGCTTTCCCACAGGGTCTGGGCCAGCTCGGGCATCACGGGGGCCACCAGCAGGGCCGTGGCGCGCAGGGCCCGGTAGAGGATGGCCAGCACGGCGTCCAGCTTGGGATCGTTGGCGGGGTCCTTGGCCAGCTTCCAGGGTTCGGCCTTCACGATGTAGCCGTCCAGGGTCCGCAGGTAGGTCCACAGGGTGTCCAGGGCGCCGTGGAAATTGTTCGCCCGCGCCTGCTCCAGGTACTCGGGGAACACAGCCAGCAGCTGCTGGGCCATCTCACGGTCGAGCTCGTCCATGACCGTGGGCGTGGGTACGACGCCGCCGCGATAGCGCTGGATCATGCTCAGGGTGCGGGAGGCCAGGTTGCCCAGGCCGTTGGCCAGATCGGCGTTGAGCCGATCCATGAATCCCTCGTAGCTGAAGCCGCGGTCATGGCCCACCTGCATGTCGCGCATGAAGTAGAAGCGGAGCGCGTCGTTGCCGAAGCGCAGCAGGGTGTCGGGGCGCACCACGTTGCCCTTGCTCTTGGACATCTTGTCCTCGCCCATGAGCCACCAGCCGTGGGCCAGGATGGTCGTGGGCTGGAACATGCCCGCCGCCATGAGGAAGGCCGGCCAGTACACGGCGTGGAAACGCAGGATGTCCTTGCCCACAAGCTGGAGGTCCGGGGGCCAGGTGTTGACCGGGCAGCCCGTGAGGTAGTTCAGGAGGGCATCGAACCACACGTAGATGACATGCTTCTCGTCGCCGGGCACGGGAATGCCCCAGCTGATGCTGGTGCGGCTGATGGAGAGGTCCTGCAGGCCGCCCTCCACGAAGCGCTTCACCTCGTTGAAGCGGAAGTCCGGCTGGACGAACTCCGGGTGCTCCTCGTAGTACTTCAGCAGGCGATCCTGATAGGCGCTCAGGCGGAAGAAGTAGGTCTCCTCCTCCAGCTCCACCAGCTGGTGGGCAAGACCCTGGGCCTGCAACTCCTTGGCCTGGGTCTCCGTGACATAGGCCTCGTCGCTGACCGAGTAGAGGCCCTTGTAGGTGGCCTTGTAGATGTCGCCCTTGTCCAGCAGGCGCTTGAAGAGGCGCTGCACCTGGGCCTTGTGGTCCTCGTCCGTGGTGCGGATGAAGCGGAAGTGCGTCATGCCCATGCGCTGCCAGAGGTCCGTGTAGTTGGCCACCACCTCGTCGGCCAGCTGCTTGGGCGTGATGCCCCGGGCCGCGGCGGCCTTCTCCACCTTCTGGCCGTGTTCGTCCGTGCCCGTCAGGAAGTAGACCTCCTCACCGCGCATGCGGTGGAACCGGGCGATCACATCCGCCAGCACCGTCGTGTAGGTGTGGCCGATGTGCGGGCGGTCGTTGACGTAGTAGATGGGCGTGGTGATGTAGAAGGGCTTGGACACGGGAACTCCGAGCCTTCCAGTCTACAGCGAGTCAGGCCCCTGGCGCTTCCAGCAGGTGGCCAGGTGGTCATTCACGAGGCCCAGGGACTGCAGGTAGGCGTACATGATCGTGGGCCCCACGAAGGTGAAGCCCCGCTTCTTGAGCGCCCGGCTCAGGGCCTCGGCCTCCGGGGACACGGCCGGAACCTCCGCCAGAGTGCGGGGATGGTTCACTTTCGGGGCTCCGCCCACGAAGGGCCACAGGAAGGTGTCGAAGCTGCCGAATTCCCGCTGCACCGCCAGGAAGGCATGAGCGTTCTTCCGGGCAGAGAGGACCTTCAGGCGGTTCCGCACAATGCCCGGGTCCTGGAGGGCGGTCTCCAGCTCGGCATCGGTCATCGCCGCGACCTTGACCGGGTCGAATCCGTGGAAGACCCGCCGGTAGGCCTCCCGCTTGCGCAGCACCGTGATCCAGCTGAGCCCGGCCTGGGCCCCTTCCAGCACCAGCTTCTCGAAGAGGCGCCGGTCGTCGTGCTGGGGGACGCCCCATTCCTCGTCGTGGTAGGCGATGTAGAGCGGATCCTCGCCACACCATCCGCAGCGGACCTTCTTGTCCATGCCCTTCCCCTCCATCATGGAAACAGGGCGGCCGGGCCGCCCTGTTTCCATGATCCAGATGAAACCTAAGCCTCGACCACCGTCGCCTTGAGGATGCGGTCGTTGGCCCTGATGGCCTGGACCACCTTGATGTCCGCATCGGACACGCACTGGCCGAAGACCGTGTGCACGCCGTCGAGGTGCTGGACGTTGCGGCGGTCGCCGTTCACCACGAAGAACTGGCTGCCGCCCGTGTCCTTTCCGGCGTGGGCCATGGAGAGGGCGCCCAGCTTGTGCTGGTGGGGGTTGCCCGCCGTCTCGCACTTGATCTTCCAGCCGGGGCCACCGGTCCCGGGCATGCCCGAGGCGCCGGGCTTGGTGTTGGGGCACCCACCCTGGATGACGAAATCGGGAATGACGCGGTGGAAGGCCAGGCCGTCGTAGAAACCGGCTTCGATGAGCTTCACGAAGTTCGCCACGGTACCCGGGGCCTCCTTCGGGAAGAGCTCCAGGTTGATATCGCCCTTGTCGGTCTGGAAGAGCACACGGGTCATGGTTCACCTCTCGGGTTCAATCCCCCAGAATAGAAGCCCCTCCCCCCGGAGTCAGCATGAACTTCTTCCGCGTCGGCTCCTGAGACCTCGAGGCCCCTCATCGCATATCATCAAGGATCCGGAGGTTTCATGAAGCTTCACCCCCTCGTTCCCGCCCTGGTGCTGCTGGGATCCATGTCCTACCTGGGGTGCCGCAAGGTTCCCCTGACTCCCAGGTCCCCGATCCCGGCGGGAACGGTCGTCTTCCGGTTCACCCACAAGGTGCAGGGCCCCGTGGAACTGAGCCTCGATGGCTCGCGCATCCCGGTCCAGCAGCTGCCGAAAGGCGCGACCAGCCTCGTGGTGAAGGGCCTCGCCTCCGGCAAGCACCGGTTCTTCCTCACCAGCCAGCGGGAAACCTTCAGCCCCGATCTGGGTGAGGTGGAGATGGGCGCCGATAAGGGGGTCTACCAGATCACCCTGGTCCAGAAACTGAACGCCGTGCTCTACGGCAAGCCCGACCCCCTGCCCACCGCTGAGGGCCTGCCGGGCGTGACCGCGACACTCGCCAAGTAGCGATGGCACTGGTGGCCCGCACCCGCCGGGCGGATCTCGTCATCGGCGGGCGGGGAACCCTGATGGGGCGCTGCGTGGCCGGAGGCCTGCCGGTGGCTTCGGCCTGCTCGGGCCAGGGCGCCTGCGCCAGGTGCCTGGTGACGGTTCTGGCCGGAGCGGCGCATCTGAGCCCGCCCCGCCCCCACGAGTCCCGGACGCTGGATCGCAACGAGGCCGCTTCAAACCAGCGGCTCAGCTGCCAGTGCCGGGTCACCGATCCTTCCGCCGACGTCCTGATCACCACGGGCTACTGGTGAAGCCGCGGACCTGGATCACCCTGTCCGCCCTGCCCTTGCTGGCGGTGGGGACCTTCGTGGCCTGGAAAGCCCGGATGGTCGCCCGGGAACTGGTGGACCCGCCCTTCTACCGCCCCCAACCCCTGATCCGCGTGGAGGGCACCTACCGCGACCTCGCCGCGGGCAGCGATGGGGACCCCGGCGGGATCTGGACCTCGGAGGAAGTGGAGGGCCTGCAGCTCTGGCGCCTCCAGCGCAAGGCCCCGTCTCCAGGCGTGGTGCTGCTGCTCCATGGTTTCGGCGACGACCGCTGGGGCACCAGCCCGGCCCTGAAATGGTTTCCGGGCCTGGATGCCGCGATCTTCACCTACCGGCGGCGGGACGATGCCCTCCGGGCCGGAGGGCCGGCCCCGGCCGTGACCTTCGGCGTGGCCGAATCCCGGGATGTGGTCCGCATCGTCCATCACCTGGAGGCCTCGGGGATCCCCCGCAGGAGGATCCTCCTGCTGGGCCGGAGCCTGGGTGCGTCCGTGGGCCTGATGGCCTTGGCCGACCTGGAGCGGGAAGGCCGTGGGCCCCTCGCGGGGCTCATCTGGGAAGGCGCCCCCGCCAGCAGCCGGAGCTTCGCCGAGCGGCTGGTGCGCGGACCCGAGGACCGCTGGTGGCATGGCCTCGCCCCACCGATCGGGGCCTTGGCCAGCTGGGCCGCAGGGCGCATGGGCGCCTACGATCCCGCGGCGACGGATCTCCTGCACCGCACCGGAGACCTTCGCTTCGCCACGCCCAGCGTGTGCTTCCTCGCCACCCAGGACCGGCTCGCGCCTCCGGCGGTCCAGCGGGCCGTGGCCGCGCGCTTCGCCTCGATCCGGGTGATCGAGGTGCCCACCTGGCACCTGCATTGCGCGGAGGTCCTGGGGCCGGCCTACGCCGGAACCATCCGGGAAGCCGTGGGCAGCTGGTTCCCGGACACAACTGGGGGACCCGGAAGGCCCCCCATGAATCCCTGAACCGGCTGAGGACTTAGTCCTCTTCGTGGGCCGCGACCGTGGCGCGCAGCAGCTTGGGGGTGATGCGCTGGACGATGGGCTCGAAGACCTTGTTCACCAGCTCCTCGTCGTACTGCACTTCGGCGCCGGTGCCGGCCACCTTCACGCTGGTGTCGGAGATCTTGTCCTCATCCTTCCAGGCGCCCAGGATCTCGCCCGTCTCCACCTCGATGAGGCGGATGTCCAGACGGCCCGTGAACGAGGCCTTCTTCACATTCACGCTCCCGGCCACCGCGCCGGCCATGCCGTCGCCCGTGACCTTGCTCACCAGGGCGCCCACGCCCCAGCCGGTGCCGAAGCCGCCCTCCTTGTAGGCGAAGCGCGTGATCTTGCCGGTCATCACGTATTTCACGCCCAGCAGCTTGCCGATCTTCTGCACCGTGGCGGTATCGACCTCGCCGCTCTGCTGGAAGTTCAGTTCCTCGCGGATCTCGGACAGCCGCTCACGCTCGATGACGCGGATCTTGTTCCGCCCCTTCTCCATGATCTCGGTGGTGAAGAGGTCGCGGAGCTGGTTGGAGATGGTGCTCATCTGGTTGCCCCAGCCGCCGAAGCGCCAGCCGTGCCACGCGTCGGGAGCGGCCTTGAATTCGAGGATCGCGATGCGGGGCAGCTTCGCCTTCTCCTCCTTGGACATCTTCTTCTGGGCCAGGGCGGGTGTCGCGACAGCCACGACGGCCAGCAGGGCGAGGAGCAGCTTGCGGAAACGCATGGGGACTCCCTGGAGGGTGGGTTGGACGGTCTACTCGTCGATCAACTTGCTGCGCAGTTCCTTGCCCAGCTTGAAATAGACCACGCGCTTGGGGGGAACCTGGATGCTCTCCCCACTGCGGGGGTTCCGGCCCTGGCGGGCCCGCCGGTCGCGCAGGCGGAAGCTCCCGAAGCCGCGCAGTTCCACGCCTTCGCCGGTCTTGAGGGATTCGATGATGCTCTCCAGGAAGGTGTTCACCAGGAGATCCGCATCCTTCTTCCCGAGTTCGAGCCGCTCCATCAGGTGCCGGGAGAGGTCAGCCTTGGTAAGGGTCTCCATCGCTTCCATGGGAACTCCGAGGGGGTTGGGCACTCAGGTAGGTTGAAGGCAGTCCTCAATAAATCCCCATCCGTGCCTCCCGGTCAAGAGGGATATCTTCACCCATTTGAAAAAAAGGGGGGCGATGCCCCCCTTGGCCCAGTCTCGCGCCCCGGGATCAATCCATGAGCCATTCCAGGAGGAACCGAGGGCCCTCCCCGCTGGCGCCGTGGGTGCGATAGTCCCGCTCCTTGCCCGACCAGCTGCCGGCCAGGTCGATGTGGGCCCAGGAGGCGCTGCCCACGAACTCCCGGAGGAAGAGCCCCGCCGTGATGGTCCCGCCCCAGCGGATGCCGGTGATGTTCTTCAGGTCAGCCAGCGGGCTCTTGAGCAGCTCGGTGTACTCCTCCACCAGGGGAAGCTGCCAGAGGTGCTCGCCCGCGGCGCTCCCGGCATCCAGGAGCCGGTCCACCAGCTTCTGGTCCGTGCCCATGACCGCGGAGACGCCATCGCCCATGGCGATGAGTGCGGCGCCCGTGAGCGTGGCCAGGTCCACCACATGGTCCGCGCCCAGCTCCCCGGCGTAGTGGAGCAGGTCCGCCAGCACCAGCCGGCCCTCGGCGTCGGTGTTGAGCACTTCGATGGTCTTGCCGCTCCGGCTGCGAAGGACATCACCGGGCTTGTAGCTGGAGCCCGACGGCATGTTCTCCACCAGGCCGAGGAGGCCGGTCACCTGCACCGGAACCTCCAGCTGGGCGCAGGCGGCGAGGGTGGCCAGGACGATGGCGGCCCCGGTCATGTCGTCCTTCATGGTCTCCATGCCGGAGGCATCCTTGAGGGACAGGCCGCCCGAGTCGAAGCAGACGCCCTTCCCCACCAGCACCACATGCTTCTTGGGTTTCTCCTTGGGCTTGTACTCAAGCTTCACCACGCGGGGGGGGCGCACGCTGCCCTGGCCGACGGCCAGTACCGAGCGGAATCCGCCCTTCTCCAGGGCCGGCACATCCAGCACCTCGCAGTGGAGCTTGTGCTGCTTGGCCAGCTTCACGGCCAAGTCGGCGAACACCTCGGGATAGAGATCGCCGGCAGGGGTGTTGGCCAGGTCACGGACCCGGTGGCAGGCGGTGACGCCAGCCTCGATGATGGGCAGCTTGCGGCGGGCCTTGCGCGTGTCATCCCCGTTGGTGAAGATCTCGATGGACGAGAACTGCTTGGCCTCCTGCTTGCCGCCCTTGAAGGTCACCAGATCGTAGTTCGCGAGCAGCGCGCCCTCTGCCACGGCGGCCTGCACCGCATCGTGGTCCATCGTGGAGGTGGACGGGGACAGCACGCCGATCTTCTTCCACTTCTTCTTCAGGCAGAAGCGGCCGGCCGTTCCCACGGCCTTGCGGATCTTGTTGAGAGTCACCTTCTCTTCATCGCCCAGGCCGACCAGCACCATCCAACGGCTCTCCTTGACACCATTGGGGTGATGCAGCGGCACAACTTCGAGATAGTCAGCCTTGAAATCCTCCTCGTCCATCACCTGGCGCGCAACCTTGCTGATGGCAAGCGGCAGACGATGGCGTTCGCGCCCGGAGAACACCGGAACGATCAACGCATCTCCGGCGAAATCTTTTCCGGTCTGAGAACTGATATCCACTGAAGGCATGGGAGTTCCTCCTGGTTCAAGAGCCTAAGTCCTGTTGAAAAAAAAGAAAAGCCTGTTTTGCATCGCTATTTGTCACGGCCAAGCAATTTATTAGTGACACCTTTTTCAACACTAGGGGATAGAGTCAGTTCCGGAAACCAATGGGAAGATGGTCTCCATGGATCTCGCCCCCCGGCACCGCCGACCCTTCCCCCTCCCGGGCCCCTGGCCCGCCTGCGCGCGAGATCTCCTCCGGCGGGGGGCCGCCTGGCTCCACACCGGCGGCACTGGAGACGGAATCCTGGGCCTTCCCGACAGCGTGACCCTCACCTCCCGTTGGTCCGGTTCAGCCTGGACCACCCACCTGGGCGGCCGGATCCGTCCCGGAACTCCCTGGGAAGCCCTGGCTTCCGCCCTTCCAGGGCATCCGGGACCCTGGATCGGCGCCGCCTCCTTCGAGCTGGCCTGCGATGAGGCCGCTCTGCCCCGCCAGGAGCTGGCTCCCGGCACCCTGGGGCAGCACTGGCGGGCCATCGGGCAGGCCCTGCGCGTGCAGGGGGATGAGGCCGAGTTGTGGTCCTGGGGCGAGCAGCCCCCGGATCCGCGGACCTGGGAGACCGGCCTCCGAACCGGAGCCTGCTCAGTTCCCGCCTCCACCCCCCTGGACCTGCTTCCCCGCTGGGCCGAATCCGACCATCGGGCCGCGGTCGAGACGCTCCGGGAGTGCATCCTCGAAGGCGGGTTCTACGTGGCCAACCTCTGTGTTCCTTTTGGTTCGACATTTCATGGAGATCCGGTGGAGCTGGCCTTGGGAGCCTTCGGCCGGGCCCGTCCTCCCTTCGGCGCCCTCCTGGACCTCGGCGACCTCCACCTCCTCTGCCTGAGCATGGAACGACTCCTGTCCCGCCGGGGGGACCGCCTCTGGTCCCAGCCCATCAAGGGCACCGTCCCTCTCACCGGGGACGCGGACCGGGACCGGCGGGCCGCGGAGGCCCTGACCGCGGACCCCAAAGAACGGGCCGAGCACACCATGATCCTGGATCTGGTGCGCAACGACCTGGGCCGCGTGGCCCGGACCGGCAGTGTGCGAGTCTCCCATCCCATGGCCGTGGAGCCCTACCCCACCGTGCAGCACCTCGTCAGCACCGTGGAGGCTGAGGCCCGCCCAGCGCTGGGCCTGGCGGACCTGTTGCGCTCGGTCCTCCCCGGCGGCAGCGTCACGGGCGCGCCCAAGCATGCGGTCTGCGGGCACCTGGCCCGCACCGAAGCCGCGCCCCGCGGCTTCTACTGCGGAGCCCTGGGCTGGATCGCTCCCAGCGGCGACCTGGATCTGGCCCTGCCCATCCGCACAGCCCAGATCGCCGGGGGAGCCCTCACCTACTGGGCCGGAGGGGGCATCACCCGGCGCAGCGACCCGGCCCGGGAGTGGGCAGAGCTGGTCCTGAAGACCCGCGCCATCACGGGATGATGAGTGGCTGATCAGGCCGCGCTGGCCCGTTTGAGCAGCTCTTCGAAACGCTCGAAGAGGTGCGCTCGGGGGCCCTTGGGCTGGCGCTTGAGGACCATACCGGCCTGATCGGGTGTGCGGCCGCCCTTCACCTGGTTGCAGGCCAGGCAACAGCCCACCAGGTTCTGCCAGGTGGTGGAACCGCCCTGGCAGAGGGGGATCACGTGATCCACAGTCGTGGCCTTCCGCTGGCAGCCCTCGTACTGGCAGAGGTAGTGGTCCCGACGCAGCACCCGGCGCTCCAGGCGGCCGATCAGGAGCTTGGAATCGCTGCAGGCCTGGGCATGCGGAAAGATGATGAGCTCCAGGCTCCCATCGAGGTTCCGGTGCCGTTCGAAGGTCGCCGGATTGAGCACATGGGCGCGTCCCGCCACCACGGCACAGAGGGCCCGCCTCCGGCTGACTTCCTGCATGGGGACATAGTTCCGGTCGACGGCAATCACCTCGCCTGCCCCGTGACGTTCACGTCCCTTCAGCATCACACCCCCGGATTGGCCCGTATCCTAAGGCAATCCGTCGATTTGTGAAGTGAATTATTCATTCAAATTGGACAAAACAGGCACGCTTTCATTGGAAGAATCGTCCAGCAGGCCCACAGAACCGACCTCCGGGGCTGCCTCCACTCCGGCCAACTTCTTTTCCATCTGGTCCCGCCGGGCGGCGACATCGCCCAGCTTGCCACTGGCCTCCTCCAGTTTCTTCTGGACCGCCGCCAGGGCCACCCCGAACCGGCCGAACTCGGCCTTCACCTGTCCGAGCACCTTCCAGATCTCGCTGGTCTGCCGGCTGATGGCCAGAGTCTTGAAGCCCACCTGGAGGCTGTTGAGGAAGGCGGTGAGCGTGGTGGGACCGACCAGGATGACCTTGCATTCCCGCTGCAGCCGCTCGAACAGGCCTGGTCGGCGGAGCACCTCCGCGTAGAGCCCCTCGAAGGGGAGGAAGAGCAGGCCGAAGTCCGTGCTCTGGGGCGGGACGATGTATTTGTCGCGAATGTCGCGGGCCTGGGAGAGCAGCCTCACCTCCAGGGCCCGTCCCGCGGCCTCCACAGCCACGAGGTCACCCACCTCGTAGGCTTCCATCAGGCGCTGGTAGTCCTCCAGGGGGAACTTGGCGTCGATGGGCAGCCACACCGGGCCATTCTCGTCAGGCCCCGGCAGCTTCACCGCGAATTCGACCACTTCGGGCGATCGCGGCCGGATGTGGACATTGGCCTGGTACTGGCCCGGAGAGAGGAACTGCTCCAGCAGCGCCCCCAGCTGGGCCTCGCCGAGGACGCCCCGGGCCTTCACGTTGGTCAGTGCCCGCTTCAGGCCGCCCACATCCTGGGCCAGCCCCTGCATTTCGCCCAGCCCCCGCTGGACCTGTTCCAGCCGCTGCGCCACCAGGTTGAAGCTCTCGCCCAGGCGCTTCTCCAGCGCCTCGTGCAGCTGCTCATCCACGGTACGGCGCATCTGCTCGAGTTTTGCCTCGTTGGATGCCTGGAGGGCCTCCAGCCGCTGCTGGACCTGCTGCTGGACCAGCCCCAGCTGGACCGCCTGCTCCGACCGTGAGGCCCGGAGCGCCTCCTGGATTGCGAGGGTGAACTGGCGGAAACCCTCCGCCAGCTTCTCGGCCTGGGCCGCCCGAAGTTCACCGAGCTCTGCCACCAGGGGGTGGATCTGCGCCGCGAGCGCCTGGTGGGATTCGGCGCGGTTTCTCGAGGCCAGTTCCTCGGCGTGGCGCCGCAGCGCCTCGAACAGCGCAGGGTCCGCCGGGGCCCGTCGCAGGGCGGCCCAGCTGGCGAGAAGGGCCGCAAGGCAGGCAAGCAGGGAGAGGACCAGAGGGAGGCTCATGCCCCATCATCCTCCGGTTGATTCGCCAGGCAGTGTCCATTCGGCCCGTCGGCCCTCCCCTTCGGGAGTCAGTGACAGCTCGGCCACCCAGTCCGAGGGCCAGGGGCCATCCGGGCCCGCCCATTCCACCACCAGGCGGTCCGCGGGGCCGATGCTCTCCTCCAGGCCCAGGGCCCAGGCACCTTCAGGGCCCGGGCGGTAGAGGTCGAGGTGGAAGAGACGCCCGGCCGGCAGCCCGTAGCGATGCAGCACGGCATAGGTGGGCGAGGCCACCTCGTCCGGGTCACCCCCCAGTCCGCGCAGAAACCCCCGGGTCCAGGTGGTCTTGCCGGCCCCCAACTCCCCGTGGAGCAGCCAGGTGCCGCCGGGCGGCGTGACCCGGGCCAGGGCTTCGCCCAGAGCCTCGGTGGCGGCGTCGTCGGCGAGGTATCTCTCAGCCACGCAGCAGCTCCGGAAGCTGATCCGCCAGATCCCGCGGCAGCAGGCCGGCGCCCGGAAGGCGGTCCGCCGCGGCGCCGTGCAGCCAGGCCGCGGCCGCCGCCGCTTCGCGCATGGGCAGGCCCTGGGCGCGGAGCCCGGCCACCATGCCCGCCAGCAGATCCCCGCTACCGCCGGTGGCGAGCCCCGGATGCCCTGTGGGATTGATCCACAGGTCGTCCCGGGCGCCCCCCGCCAGGACGCTCTGCGCCCCCTTGAGCAGCAGGACGCCGGGTTGCCCGGCGGACACCTGCCGGGCCTGGGCCAGGCGCTCATCCATCAGCAGCGGTCGCGGCAATCGGAACAGGCGGGCGAATTCCCCGGGATGGGGCGTGATGGCGGTGCCGGGCCGCTCCATCCACCGCTTCCCTTCGCCCTCCTTCAGGGCGGAGGCATCCAGGACCAGGGGGCCGTCCCAATCGGGTATCTGGGACACGCCGCCCGGCCCCACCAGAAGGACATCGGCTTCGACGGTCACTGCCCCCTGCCAGGGCCGCACCATGGCCTCGGGCACCTGGGCCGCCACCTCGGAGCGGACTTCGGGATCCGTCAGCACGGTGACCAGGCCCGCACCCACCCGCAGAGCGCCCAGGGCCGCCAGCACGGCGGCACCGCTCATGCCCACGCTGCCTGCGCGGATGGCCACGTGCCCGAAGCTGCCTTTGTGGGCGTTCCAGGCTCTCGGGGGGAGGACGGGGCGCTCCAGGAGCTGGATGATGGCCTGGGGCGTCCGGTCCAGCGGAATGGGAACCACCGTGATCCCGCCGCAGGCTTCCCGGGCGGGCATCAGGCCGTGGCAGACCTTGCGGTGCCCGAAACAGGCAGTCCGGGTGGCGGTGACCGCCTCACCGGGGATCTCCGCAGAGCTGGGGTCCAGGCCAGACGGCAAGTCCAGGGCCAGCACGGGCAGCCCCGAGGCGTTCAGGGCCCGCACCCAGGCCAGGGCGGCGCCTTCCAGCGGCCGCGTGGTCCCCAGTCCGAAGAGCCCGTCCACCACCCAGCCCCGCCAAGCCGCCATGACCTCCGCCGGAGCCACGGAGGTCCGGATCTCTCCGCCGAGCCCTTTCCACAGCCGGGCCTGATGGGCGGCGTCGCCCACCCACCCCGGCTGGGCGGAAGGCGACCAGACCGACACCTCGCGCCCATCCAGGCGGGCCAGACGGGCCAGGGCCAGGGCATCGCCCCCGTTGTTGCCGGGGCCGGCCAGGACATGGATCGGTTCGCCCGGCGGGACCAGGGCCAAGGCCCCCAGGGCCGCGTGCTCCTGAAGCACCAGGGACGGGATGCCCCAGCCCTCGATGGCCTGGCGCTCCGCGGCCCGCATCTCGTCGGCGGTGAGGAGGGGGATCATGGCGACAGTCTATGCCTGTTTGGCCAGGTAGGCGGCCAGGGCCTTCGGGTACAACTCCATCTCGGCGGCATAGACCCGCTTCTGCAGATCCTCCGGGGTATCGCCCGGAAGGACGGGAACCCGCAGCTGGTCCAGGATCCGCCCGTGGTCGTATTCGGTGTCCACCAGATGCACCGTGGCCCCTGATTCGGACTCGCCGGCCGCCAGGACGGCCCGGTGGACGTTCATGCCGTACATGCCGGGTCCGCCGAACCGGGGCAGCAGGCCCGGGTGGATGTTGAGGATGCGGCCTTCCCAGCGCCGGGGCACGGCCAGCTTCTTCAGCCAGCCGCACAGACAGATCACCTCCGCATCCGCAGCCTCGGCGGCCTGGTAGCAGGCCTCGGAGAAGGCTTCGTCCGAGGCGAAGTCCTGCCGGACGACCGCCACCACGGGCAGCCCCTCCCCCTCGAGCCGCGGGATGCCCCCGGCCTTGGCCGTGGAGGCGAGACCCAGGACGGGCACGGCCGGCACCCGGCCCTCGCGGCAGGCCCTGAGCAGGTTCAGGGCATTGCCGCCGGTGCCGGAGATGAAGAACGCGATTCGCTTCACTGGAGGGCCGTCAGCACCGCCACATCCGCGATGTCCTGGGCGCTGCAGCCGCGGCTCAGATCGTTGGCCGGGCGGGCCAGCCCCTGGAGCAGCGGACCCAGGGCCACGGCCCCGCCCAGGCGCTCGGTGAGCTTGTAGGAGATGTTGCCGGCGTCCAGGTCGGGGAAGACCAGCACGTTGGCCCGGCCCGCCACCGGAGAGCCCGGCGCCTTCCGCTGGCCCACGGAGGCCAGCAGGGCCGCATCGGCCTGCAGCTCCCCATCCACGGCCAGATTCGGCGCCCGCTCCTTGACGATGGCGAGGGCGGCCCGCACCTTGTCCACCCGGGCGTGTTCGGCGGAACCGCGGGTGGAGAAGCTGAGCAGGGCCACCCGGGGCTCCACATCCATGACCCGGCGGGCGTTCTCCGCCGAGGCCAGCGCGATGTCCGCCAGCTGCTCAGGCGTCGGATCCGGCACCACGGCGCAGTCCGCGAAGATCATGGCGCCCTGCTCACCGAAGGCGGTGTCGGGGTGGATCATGAGGAAGAAGCTCGACACGGTCTTGATGCCCGGGGCGGCGCCGATGGCCTGGAGGCAGGCCCGCACCGTCTCCGCCGTGGTGTTCAGGGCGCCCGCCACCATGCCGTTGCAGGAGCCGGCCTGCACCAGCATGGCGCCGAACCAGAGCGGATTGTTCACCGCCTCCAGGGCCTGCGCCTCGGTGATGCCCTTGGCCTTGCGTCGCTCATAGTAGGCACCGGCCAGCTCGGGAAGCAGGGGGCTGGTGGCGGGGTCCACCAGCGTCGCGCCTTTCAGGGACAGGCCCAGGGCCGAGCCGCGCTTCGCCATGTCGGCGGGATCGCCCAGCAGGGTGAGGCGGCAGAGCCCCTGGTCCAGCAGCAGCTGGGCGGCCTGGAGGGTGCGGTCATCCCGGCCCTCGGGCAGGACGATGTGGCGCTTCAGGGCCTTGGCGCGGTCGCGGAAGCGCGCCATCCAGCGGGCGTGATTGGCGTGACTCATGGGTTCCTCCGGTGTCGGGATGAGGGTTTGGGCGCAGGGGGATCGGCCAGGAACGCATGGGGATCCTGGCCCGTGCGGTCGAGGAACGTGTCCGCGAGGCTGGGGGCGCCGGAACTGGGTTCGTCGAGGTACAGGGTCTCGACCCGGTGCATGGGCAGGAAGCGGGTGCTCAGCGCCACCTGATCGGCCTGGCCCGTGCGGACCAGGCTCAGGACCTCGGTCCAGGGAGAGAGATCGACGCCCCGCACCGCGATGCCTGAGGCTTCCAGCCCGAGGATCCGCCCCCAGAGGCGTTCCCGCGGGGAATGGAGGACCACCACCACGAGGTCGCCGGGACGGAAGGGCATGGACAGGGGCATGGTTCGGCTCCAGGTCGATTCTTACAGGGCCGGGCCTTCGACGATGAGACGGCCTTCGGTGAAGCCCTCCATCGCCCACCGGGGTCCCTCGAAGCCGTTGCCACTGGCGCCGACTCCGCCGAAGGGCGCTGCATCCAGGCGGAAGGTGGGCGGCAGGTTCAGCAGCACACCGCCGGCCCGCAGCTTGGACTCCGCCAGGCGGAGGTGCCGCTGGTCCCGGCTGTAGGCGCTGGCCCGCAGGCCGAAGCGCGTGGCGGCCGCGCGCTCGAGGCCCTCCGCGAAGCTGGCCACCGGCGTCAGCACCGTGATGGGTGAGAAGACCTCCTCGCACTGGAAGGGGTCGTCTTCGGGCAGGCCCGCAAGAATGGCGGGCGGCAGCAGCGCCCCCTGGCGCGTCCCCCGCAGGAGCACCTCCGCGCCCGCCGCCACGGCGCGATCCAGGCCCGCATCCATCCGCCGGGCCGTGGCTTCGTCGATGAGCGGCCCGACCACCGTGGCGGGATCCATGGGGTCGCCCACCGGCAGGGTCTGCACGGCCGCCACGAAGGCCGCGGCGAAGGCGGGCCACAGATCCCGGTGCACATAGATCCGCTGGGCCTTGGAGCAGCTCTGCCCGGCCCCGGCGACAGCGGCCGGGGCCAGCTGCCGGGCTACGGCCCCGGCATCCACGCCTGCATCCACCACCACCGCGCCATTGCCGCCCAGCTCCAGCAGCAGCCGCCGACCGGCGAGGACCTTCTCGAGATGCCGTCCCACCCGCTCGGAACCGGTGAAACTCACCGCCGCGAGGCGGGGATCCTTCGCCAGCTCCTCGGCGGCGACGGGATCCGGGGCGGCCATCTGGAGCAGGCCCGCGGGCGCCTCCACCTGCCGGCGCGCGGCGTCGAAGGTCTCCCAGAGCCGCGCCGAGGTACGTGGCGCCTGGGGGCAGGGTTTCCAGATCACACTGCAGCCCGCGGCCAGGGCGGGTCCCAGCTTGTGGATCGCCAGGTTCACGGGGAAGTTGAAGGGCGTGATCGCCAGGACGGGGCCCACCGGGAACCGGCGGAGGACCGCCCGGCAGCCTTCGGCCCCCGCCATCAGGTCGTAGGGCACGGCCTCTTCGCCGAAACAGCCCACAGCCTCGGCCGTGGCCCGCAGGGTGGCCTCGCCCCGGCCCACCTCGCCCCGGGCCAGGGTGATGGGCTTGCCGGTCTCTTCGGTGAGGAGCCGGGCGAGGTCCTCCCGGGCCGCTCCGACCTGCTCCAGCCAGGCGTCGATGAGCCGCCGCCGCTGCATCCGGGTGGCCTCCCGCCAGGCCTCGAAAGATGCCAGGGCCGCCTCGACCAAGCCATTCTCACGCGCCGCCATCATGGTCCATCCTCCACGGAATGCTCGAGTCGCGCCCCGGCGCGGATCCAGCTTAACGCTGGCCTGCGGTGCCGGGCCTTGAGGGCGGTCACATCCGGACCGGCGGGGCCCCTGGCATGCTGCGTTAGAATCTGGGGGATAGGAGCACCACCATGACCAAGCCTCTCGTCCCCGCCGATCTGCTGAAGCAAGTCCAGGCCGCGGACAAGCCGGTTTCCGTGGCCAGCGCCGGAAAACCGAAGGCCGATTCCCATCCCAAGCCCATGGTGAAGGCCTCCGCCCGGCCCCAGGGCAAGAGCTCCGTGGCCCACACCCGCATGAGCAACCGGGGCAAATAGCCCCTACATCTTCAGGCTCACGGCCGCCACCGCCAGGGCCACCACCAGGGAGGCGGCCAGCATCGCCGTCAGGCGCTGGCCGAAGGCGCGCCCGCCTGAGATCCACGCAAAACCGGCCTTGGCGAGGGTGTTGGCGGCGATCGCCGTGACGATCGCGAGGACTGCCGTGCCCGCCGAGAGGCTGCTGGTGTGGATCTGACTGCTCACCGCAAGGGTGATGGGGTCCACGTCCGCCACACCGGAGAGGCCCGCCGTCACGATCAGCCCCCGGTCCCCGAACCAGGCCCGGGCGGCCGCGGAGACGAGCATCACGGTGGCCAGCGCGAGGCCCCAACCCAGGGCCCGTTTGAGGTGGAAGGGATTGCGGAGGGGCATTTCACCGGCGCCCGCGGTTCGGGCCGAGCCTGAGCGGAAGGTCCACCAGACCGCAGCCAGGAGCATGGCCACCATGGCGGCCATGGGCAGCAGCAGGGGACGCACCAGGTCCGGACCGCCGACCACGCCAGCCAGAATGACCACGCGCACGCCCATGACGGCGCAGGCCAGCATCACGGCCGCCTGCCCATGTTCACAGAAGGTCGGATCCTCCCTGGCCTGCCGCGACATGGTCACGGTGACCACGGTGGAACTGACCATGCCCCCCACCAGCCCCGTCATGAACGCCCCGCGCCGGGAGCCCAGCACGCGGTTGAGGGCGTACCCCAGGAAATCCACCGCCGCGATGAGCGCCACCATCCAGCCGACCTTTTGCGGGGAGAGGACGCCCCAAGGGTCCAGCGCCCGGGGGGGCAGCAGCGGAAGCATGATGGCGAAGACGATGAGGAGTTGCATGGCGGAGGTCAGATCCTCCCGGTGCAACCGAGGGATCCAGGCCCGGAACCAGGGCTTGGACAGCAGCAGCAGGGTCACGATCACGGCCAGGGCGACCGCGAGCAGCGCATCTCGCGTGAGGAGCATGCCCAGCAGGGGCGCGGCCAGGGCCGCGATCTCTGTGGTGAGGCCGCGGTCCGGCGAGCTGGTCTGGTGATAGAAGAGCCCGATCAGGAGCGCCGCGAAGGCCTGCACCGCGATGGGCATGGCCAGCCCCTCCCCGCCGACCTTCACGGAGATCCATCCGAGCAGCGTCAACAACGCGAACGTGCGGGCCCCCAGGCTGCCGTGGAGGGACTCCCCCCGATCCGATTCCCGGCGCTGGGGCTCGTCGTGGCTTTCCTGGGTACGTTCAAACCCGCTGCGCTCCCGCTCCAGACCCATCATCAGGCCCAGGGCCACGGCCATGGCCGCTTCCTTCAGGGTGGCAAAGTCGAGGCTCAACATGGCGCGCTCCCGAGGGTCCCGATCTGTCCCTAATCGGCCGGATGCCAGATCTGGATGTGACTGATGCGTTTCAGGACTTCGCCCACAAGGTCCGGCGCCGCGTGGCCGTAGGTGCGCGACCGGAAGGCCGCTCCACCGGGCAAGTGGATGACGTGGACCGAGGCCCCCCCCGGGAAATCCGGATGGCGGGCCAGCGGACGGGCGAGGGACTCCAGATCCAGGTGGTCAAGCCAGTCCTGGGGCAGCGGGTTGGTCCGGGCCCCCGGAACCAGGGCCCCGACCTCCCGGGCCTGCAGGAGGACCAGGTGCCAGCTTCCATCTCCCCATCCCCGCCAGCTCAGGAAGGGGGGCAAGGCCCCAAAGGAGATGCCCCCCTTGCGGAGCTCCGGCCAGACTCTCAAGGAGACGATGCCAGCCGCATCCGCGGCCGCCATGGCGAGGTGGGCCAGGTCCGGCTCACGGGGGGGAATCCAGGGTTCCACGCTCCACATGCCGACGAGCATGGCAGATCGGGTAGGCTTGGGCCCATGTGTACGATGCCCCAGCGCGGCTTGCAAACGGCCTGGCCCCCCGAGGGCCGGCCATGAACGCCCGGAAGCCCGTGGTCGCCACGGGACAGCAGATCGGGGCCGGCTGGAGCCCAGCCCTTTCCGTGGCCAAGGCCCTGGCCGCCCTGGCGGAGGCCCGCCGGACGGGGGCCGAGGCGGTCTACTGGCTGGCGGACGAGGACCACGACCGCGCCGAAGTGGCCTCCGTGGTGGGATGGCGGGCGGGCCGGCTGGCCGCGCATCGCTTCCGGTTCGACGCACGGGCCGGGACCGCCACCGGCTGGCTGCCGTGGCTGCCGGGCCACCAGGCCGAGGCCACCACCCTGTGGGGCACCCTGCCCGAACCCCAGGAGCCCACCCTTCGCGGCCATGCCCTGGCCCTGGGCCAGCCGCTCTGGGAGCGTGGCCTGCGTCCTTTCTCGCCCACCGATCCGGCGGTCCGGGAGCCCATCCAGGGCGAGCTGGAACGTTGGCGGGGCCTGGATCTCGAAGCGCTCATGATGCGGCAGGCAGACCGGCTGGAGGCCGAAGGCGCTCCGCTCCCCCTCGATCCACGGGTACAGGCGGCCTGGTTCTCACTCGATCCCCGCACCGGGCTCCGGCGGCGTCTGGACCGGGGGGCTCCGCTTCCCGCAGGCTGCTGGCTGAGCCCCGGCGCGGCCGTCCGGCCCCTGATGCAGTCCCTGCTGCTGCCCGTCGCCGCCGTGGTGCTGGGGCCCTCCGAACGGGCCTACTGGCGCCTCTGTGAACCGCTCTGGGACCAGGTGGGGCTCGCCGCACCGAAGCTCCTGCCGAGGCCCAGCGTCTATGTCGTGCCTCAGGGATTCCAGGTTTCCGCCGGACAGCTCGATGCGTTGCGCCTGGGGGCCTGGGACCGCCTGGCCGCATGGTCCGGCCCGCTGCCCACCACCCGCTTCCAGGCAGTGGTGCCGGATCCCGCCTGGCCGGAACCGCTGCAGCTGCGGTTCCAGCGGGAGCAGGCCCGCACCAGGCAACGGCTGGCCAAGCTGGACCATCGCCTGCACCGGGAGGCGGCGGCCAGGCTGGTGGGCAGCGACCCCGAACGGCTCCGCCAGCTGCTCTTCCCCTTCGGCCGGCCCCAGGAGCGTGTGGTGCCAGGCCTTCCCTGGCTCCGCAACGGCGCCCTGCTCGACCGCATCCTGGACCGCATGGACGGTGCCACCCCCGTGATCCTGGTGGAGGAACCATGAGCCACGACTTCGACCTCCTCGCCCTCGGAGCGCATCCGGATGATGTGGAAGTCCATGTCGGCGGCCTCCTCGCCCTGGCTTCGGACCGCGGGATGAAGGCCGGCATCCTGGACCTCACCAGCGGCGACCTCGGCACCCGCGGCACCGCGGAGACGCGCCGCACCGAGGCGCAAGCGGCTGCGCGCATCCTGGGCGTGCCCCGGCTCGTCCTCGATTTTCCCGATGGGCGCTTCACCGAGGAGGAGGCCTACCGACTGCGCCTGATGGCCGAGATCCGTCGGCTCAGGCCCCGGGTGCTGATCGTGCCAGCCCCGGACGACCGCCATCCCGACCACCGCCGTGCCCATCGCCTGGCCCGGGAGGCCGCCTACTACGCCGGCCTGAAGAACTACCCCTGCGAAGGGTCCCCCTGGCGCCCCGAAGCCACCGCCTGGGTCGGTGGCGAGAATCCCGGCCCGCCGGACTTGCTGGTGGATGTGAGCGCCGTGTGGGAGCGGCGCATGGCCGCCTTCGATGCCTTCGGCAGCCAGTTCAACCAGGATGCTGCCCAGCCCGTCACGCGCATCGCCCACCCGGCCTTCCGGCGCGGCGTCCTGGGCCGGGCCATGCATTGGGGTTCCCTCCACATGTGCGACTGGGCCGAGGCCCTGTGGTGCGAGCGGCCGGTCCCCCCGGCCCTGATCGAGCTCGTGGGCCGCCTGAACGCGCCGGCATGAACCGCTTCGAGTCCGACCTCCTCGCGCAGATCCAGCGCCGGGGCGATGGCGTCACGGGCCGCGTGCTGGTGGCCTGCTCGGGCGGGGGGGATTCCGTCGCCCTGCTGGCCCTGCTCTGGGCACTGCGGAAGAGCCTGGACCTGGAGCTGAGCGTCGCCCATGCGGACCACGGCCTGCGGCCGGAGGCCGCGGAAGATGCGGCCTTCGTGCGGCAGCTCTGCCGCGCGCTGGACCTGGATCTCGTGGAGGCGTCGCTGGGGGTGCGGGCCCATGCCGAAGCCAGCGCCCAGGGGCTGGAGATGGCGGCCCGGGAGCTGCGCTGGGACTGGCTCCGGCAGGAGGCCGAGCAGGCCGGCGCCGGCAGCGTGGCTACGGGGCACACCCTGGACGATCACACGGAGACGGTGTTCCTGCGGCTGGCCCGGGGCGGCGGCCTCGGCTGCCTCCACCCCCTCGCGCCCCGGCAGGGCCTGCGCTGGTCGCCCCTGGCAGAGATCCGCCGGGCGGACCTGCGCACCTACCTGGCGTCGCGGAACCTTCCCTGGCGGGAGGATGCCAGCAACGCTGAGCCCTTCACGGCGCGGAACCGGTGGCGGCCGATTCTCGAGACGCTCCGGCGGGAAGCCCCCGGCCTGGACCGCCACCTGTTCGAGACTCACCTCCAGGCGGGGGAGGCCGAACACCTGGCCAGGACACTGGTCGCCGGATGGGAAGGCACCCGTTGGTCCGTCGCGGAGGGGAAAATCCGCCTCCGGCGTGAATCCTGGCTGGAACCGGAGCTGCGCTGGACCCTGGAATCCGCCTTCCGCCGCCTTGGCTGGCCCCGGGAAGCCGCCCTGTTGCGGGACCTGGCACCCTGGCTCGCCAGGCGCCTCACGAGTGGCCGCAAACCATCTTCGTGGGGGAATTTCCACCTGGAGCCTGAACCAGATGGCGGGTATCTGCATCTAAGGTTCAGCTGCCTTCCCGGGCCTAGTACACTGGAGGGCCACCTGGGCAAGTGCCCCAAGGAGTGACCCTTTGAATTCCATGATGAAGAGCGTGCTGGTCTGGCTGGGCATCATCGCCCTCTTGGTGCTGGCCTTCCGCCAGATCCCCCAGAACAGCCGCCAGATCGAGATCCCCTTCTCGACCTTCTATACCGAAGGTGTGGGAGGCAAGTACAAATCCGTGACCCTGTCGGGCTTCGATGTCGAAGGCACCTACAAGCAGCCCGAGAAGAACGGCAAGACCGGCGAGGTCATCGAGAAGTTCCGCACCGTGGCCCCGCCCATGCAGGACCTGGGCAAGGTCATCCTCAGCTGGAAGACCGAGGGCCAGCTCGATGAGTTCAAGGCCGCGAAGCCCAGCGAGAACAACTTCGCCTATGTGCTGATGTTCTGGGCGCCCCTGCTCGTCTTCGTGGTGCTCTGGTTCGTGTTCATGCGCCAGGCCCAGATGGGCGGCAACAAGGCCCTGAGCTTCGGCAAGGCCCGGGCCAAGGGCCTGTCCAGCAGCGCCAAGCGCGTCACCTTCGCGGATGTCGCCGGCTGCGACGAGGCCAAGGAGGAACTGAAGGAGATCGTGGAGTTCCTGAAGGATCCCGCCAAGTTCGTGAAGCTGGGTGGCAAGATCCCCAAGGGCGTGCTGCTCATGGGCCCTCCGGGGACCGGCAAGACCCTGCTGGCCCGCGCCATCGCCGGCGAGGCAAAGGTGCAGTTCTTCTCCATCTCCGGTTCCGACTTCGTGGAGATGTTCGTGGGCGTGGGCGCCAGCCGCGTGCGTGACCTCTTCGAACAGGCCAAGAAGAGCGCCCCCTGCATCGTGTTCATCGATGAAATCGACGCTGTCGGCCGCCACCGCGGCGCCGGCCTGGGCGGCGGCCACGACGAGCGCGAACAGACCCTGAACCAGCTGCTGGTGGAAATGGACGGCTTCGAGGGCAACGAGGGCGTCATCCTCATCGCCGCCACGAACCGTCCCGATGTGCTCGATCCCGCCCTGCTCCGCCCCGGCCGCTTCGACCGGCGCGTGGTGGTGGACCGCCCCGACGTGAAGGGCCGACACGAGATCCTGAAGGTCCACACCACCGACAAGATCCCCCTCAGCCCCGATGTCGATCTGGAAGTCATCGCCCGCGGCACGCCCGGCTTTGCCGGTGCCGATCTAGCCAATCTCTGCAACGAGGCAGCCCTCACCGCCGCCCGCGGCAGCAAGAAGTGGGTCGAGATGGCCGACTTCGAGAACGCCAAGGACAAGGTCTACATGGGCGCCGAGCGCCGCAGCCTGGTGATGACCGAGGCGGACAAGCGCATCACCGCCTACCACGAGGCCGGCCACACGGTCGTGGCCCACGTGGTGCCGGACAGCGACCCCCTCCACAAGGTCACCATCATCCCCCGCGGCCGGGCCCTGGGCGTCACCTGGCAGCTGCCCGTCACGGACCGCTACAACACCACGCGGGACTACATGGAGAGCCGGATCGCCATCGCCATGGGCGGCCGCATCGCCGAGGAGATCTTCTTCAACCAGCTCAGCACCGGCGCCGCCAACGACATTCAGCAGGCCACCGAGATGGCCCGGTCGATGGTCACGGAGTTCGGCATGAGCGACAAGCTGGGCCCGCTGAACTTCGGCGGGGGCGGCAACCACGAGGTCTTCCTCGGCCGCGACTTCGCCCAGCACCGCGAGATCTCCGAGGACACCGCCCGCCTCATCGACGTCGAGGTGCAGGAGTTCGTCCTCCGGAACTACCGCCGCGCCAAGGCCGCCATCGAGTCCCACCGCGACCAGCTGGTGACCATCGCCGAGGCCCTGCTGGTGCGTGAGACTCTCGATGGCAACGACATCGACATCCTCATGAAGGGTGGCACCCTGCCCCCGCCCAAGGGCGGCGGCTCCCCCACGGCCCCCGCCACGGTGGAGGGACCTTCCACGGATCCCGGCCTGAATCCGGCCCTGAAGCCCGCGTGACCGGAAAGACCTTCGACTGGGGGCCACTCCTGACGGGTGGTCCCCTTTTTCTGGGCATCCTGAACCTGACGCCGGACTCATTCAGTGATGGCGGCCAGTTCGCGGAACCTGCGGCGGCGCTGGTGCAGGCCCGCCAGCTGGTGGCATCCGGCGCCCGGATGCTGGACCTCGGCGCCGAGAGCACCCGCCCCGGGGCCGCCATGGTGGACGCCGCCACGGAGTGGCGCCGCCTCGAGCCGGTCCTGGCGGCGCTGACCGAGGCCCTGCCGCACATTCCGCTCAGCCTGGATACCCGCCACGCGGCGGTGGCGGCGAAGGGTCTCGCAGCCGGCGCCTCCGTCATCAACGATGTGGATGGCTTCACCGAGCCGGCCATGCTGGAGCTCGCCGGGACCTCCTCCTGCGGGCTCATCGCCATGCGCAGCCGCCGGCTGGGTGAGGGCTTCCTCATGCCCACCTATGACGACCCCACGCCGAAGGAAGCGAACTCCGCCCTTGGCGAACTGCTCACCGTGCGGGACCGACTGCGCACCGCCGGCCTCGCCGATGGCCGGGTGCTGCTGGATCCCGGCTTCGGCTTCGGCACCACGTTCCTGGAGGATCTCGCCCTCTGGGAGGCCCTGCCCCGGCTGCCGGAGGCCCTGGCCTGGCCGGCAGACCGCATCTGCATCGGCATCTCCCGCAAGCGGTTCCTGGCCACCCGGGCCGGCACACCGGGTCTCGCCCCGGGCCGGAGGGACGCTCTCACGGCCGCGGCCCATGCGGAAGCGCTGGAATGGGGCTACAGGGTCTTCAGGACGCACGCCATCGGTTAATCTGGCGGCATGAGTCTGCGCTATTTCGGAACCGACGGCATTCGCGGGGTGGCCCTCCGCACTCCCCTCACCCTCGAGGAGGTCTCGCGCTGGGGCGCCGCCTGGGCCCAGGTGGCCCGGGCCGCAGGTGTGAAGCGGCTCGTGATGGGCTGGGATCCGCGCTCCAGTTCCGGTCCCATGTCCGAAGCCTTCATCATGGGCGTGGGGCTGGGTCTCAAAGTGCTGATCCTCGGCATGGCACCCACTCCTGCGGTGGCCTGGACGGTCGCCAAGCTGAGCGCCGAGGGCGAGAAGACCTGGGGCCTCATGATCTCCGCCAGCCACAATCCGCCCGAGGATAACGGCCTCAAGGGCTTCAACGAACTGGGCGAGAAGCTGGAAGAGGATCAGGAACGCGCCATCGAGACCGCCTTCGACGCCCTTCCCGAACCCACCACCATTTCGGTACCGGCCGCCCATCTGGACCTTCAGCCCTACCTGGCCCACCTCGGCGGCATCGACCTGCCTGCGGATTTCGGCGTGGTGATCGACTGCGCCCACGGCGCCACGGCCGAGACCGCCCAGGAACTCTTCCGAGGTGCCGGCATCCACTGGATCGGCGTCCCTCCCGATGGCCCCTCCATCAACGTGGGTGTGGGCTCCACCCACCTCAATGCCCTGTCCGCGGCCGTGGTTGCGCGAGGGGCCCAGCTGGGCATCGCCTTCGACGGCGACGGGGATCGCTGCCTGCTGGTGGATGGCCAGGGCGATCTCGTGGATGGCGACCAGATGATGTGGCTCCTGGCCCAGGACCGCCAGGCCTGCGGAGACGCCCCTCCGGGCGTCGTGGGCACCGTGATGACCAACGGCGGCCTGGCTCAGGCCCTGGCTCAGGCGGGCATCCCCTTCGTCCGCACGCCTGTGGGCGACAAGTTCCTGCTGAGGGAGATGGCGCGCCGTGGCTGGGACCTCGCCGCCGAGGCCTCGGGGCATCTCATCCAGAAGCGGGTGGGCCCGAGCGGTGATGGCATGGCCGCCGCGCTCGGCATCCTGCGTGCCCTCCTGCACCGGCCAGCCAACCGGCGCTGGGCCTGGACCTTCCGGCCCTGGCCCCAGCGTCTGGTGAACGTGGTCGCCCGCGACCGCCGGCCCGTGGAAGCCTGCCTGGACCTGGTCTCCGCCATGGCCGCCATCGATGCCCGCTGGGGCGATGGGGTACGCCAGGTCATCCGCTGGTCCGGCACGGAACCCAAGCTCCGCCTCATGGTGGAGGCCCAGGAGTCTGCCTGGGTGGACCAGGCGCTCCTCGAGCTTGAAGCGGCCGCCCGCCGCGACCTGGCCCTGGCCTAGGATCAGACATGGCGCCCGATGTCCGCCGCCCCGTGGATCGCTGGCTGGTGTTTTTCGCACTGGCCCTGGTCGCCGTCGGCATGGTGTGGATCTACTCTGCCTCCGCCATCAAGGCCTCCCAGAACCACGCGGCCGCCACGGCCTTCCTGACCCGCCAGCTCCTGGGCGGCGCCATCGGCATCGCCTGCATGCTGGCGCTCTCCCAGGTGGATCTGGCGCCCCTCCAGGACCACTCGCGCCCCATCCAGATCACCTACGGGGTCCTGGTGGTGCTCCTGGCGGCGGTCCTCCTGTTCGGGCCCAAGGTCAACGGCGCCCACCGCTGGATCCGCCTGGGCGCCATGAGCCTCCAGCCCTCGGAGCTGTTCAAGCCCCTGTCCGTCCTCATCGCCGCCGGGTGGATGGTGCGCTACCGCGAAGCCTGGACCAGCCATCGCGATGCCCTGCCCAAGCTGCTGGGCCTGGCCGGCCTCATGTCGGTGCCCCTGGCCCTCATCCTGCGGGAGCCTGATTTCGGAACCTCCTTCCTCATCGTCTTCGTGACGCTGATGGTGGTGTTCCTCGGCGGCGCGCCCAAATGGATCTTCGCAGTGGCGATTCCCGTGCTGGGCGCTCTGGGGACGGCCTTCGTGGTGCTCTCGCCCTACCGCCTGGCCCGGGTGACCAGCTTCCTGAACCCCGCCGCGGATCCCCTCGGCAAGGGCCACCAGGCCCTCCAGAGCCTTGTGGCCGTGGGCAACGGCGGCTTCATGGGCGTCGGCCTGGGAGGCGGCAAGCAGAAGCTCTTCTTCCTGCCCGAGGCGCACACGGATTTCATCTATGCGGTGATCGCCGAGGAGGCCGGCCTGATCGGGACCGTGGCGATCCTCGCGCTCTTCATCGCGATCCTGTGGCGGGGCTACCGCATCGCCCGCCGCGTGAGCGATACCTATCTCAAGCTCTGCGCCATGGGCTTCGTGCTGCTCCTGGTGGTGCAGGCCCTGATGAACATGAGCGTGGTGCTGTCCCTGGCGCCCAACAAGGGCATCCCCCTGCCCTTCATCTCCTTCGGCCCCAACAGCCTCATTGCGAGCCTGATCTGCCTGGGCCTGCTGCTGGCCATCAGCAAGGAAGCGGGCTCAGCCTAGGCGCAGGGGTTCCTCGTCATCCTCATCGACCAGGGTGATGTTCGAGCCGCCGCTGAGCAGCACCGCATCCTCGTACATGTTCCGGAGCTTGGGTTCGAAGCGCTCCGCCTGGGCGAGGCGCGGGTCGGCCCGCAGGTCCAGGGACAGGCGCAGGAGCCCTCTGAGGTCCGCCGGCTCGAGGCCCAGGATGGCGGCATGGATTTTCAGGGGGTTGCCCGGTTCGGAGCTCCCTGTCCGCGTCGTGCTGAAGAGGGTGGCCCCATCCCAGCGCAGCTCCGTCACCAGGGGCCGCAGGTCCACCTGCTTGATCTCCTTGCGCCCCTCGACCCGGCCGCCCTTCTCCCAGAGCCATTCCGCGGAAGCCAGAAAAGCCGCGGTGCGGCGGGCGGCTTCCGGGACCTGGGCTTCGGGACAGATCCAGCGCCAATGGGAGGCTTCCGCCAGTTCCCCGAGGGGTGAGGCGTAGGGCGCCAGGACATCCCAGCTCTGAATCCGCAGCCCGGCCGGAAGGCGCTCGTTCAGCCGGGTCATCACCGCTCCGGGCGTCTCGACCGGCTCCACCCGGAACACTGCCTCCGCCCATTCCGCCAGACCCCCGGCTCCTGCGGGCAGCGGCAGTTCCAGGCGGAGCAAGGGCCTGGGGCGCTTGCCGAAATCCAGGGCCAGCCTCAACCCCTCGAGGCGGAAGGCCTGGAGCAGGATCGCGTGCACATCCCCTTCGTCGAGGTCCAGGGCCTCCCCCTCTTTCGCATAGCCCAGCCGTACGGTGGCCCGTCGGCTGTCCAGCTGCCAGGACGCCTCGCGCCGGGCCATCGCCTTGGCCGCAAGCGGTGCCAGGAGGGCAGCCGTCTGTTTCGCGACAGTCGCTTCCGCAGCCCGGCGTTCGGCACGGATCAGGCTGGCCCCCTCCTCCACAAGCCCCTCCGAGGCCAGCGACTGAACGAGCTCGGCAGGCTCCGCCTGCGCCCCCGCGAGGGCACGGCGGAGCCTCTGGAGCGAAGCAGGTTCGCGGCTTTCGGCTCCCTGTTCCATGGCCGCCAGAAGGCCCGCAAGCCGGGCTTGCCGGGCCAGGGCTTCAGCGGGAATCAAGGAATGACGAGCGGGTGCGTCCACTCTCCCAGGATAGTGAGGCTGGCTCGCGCGTGCCGATGAAACCCCACTGGGTAGGCGTGCAGAAATCGAGAAAAAATTTTCCGCTTTACCGAAACACCGCCGGGGGATTTCCACATCCGCTGTGGGAAGCGGGTGTGCAATCCGGGAGAATTCCTTCCAGCGCAAGCCACTTGGGTCCGTGCTGATTTTTGGTGGCAGGTTCCCCTCACGAAACGACAGTTGACAGGTGTCGCCGGGCTCGTTCCGGCAGCGCGCCGGATACAGCCTTTGCCTTCCTGGGCCGGACCCGCCAAGCTGGAAGCCACATGATCCATGACCCCTACATCGTTCCTCCGCTGCCCGCATCCTGGCCTTACGAGCCGGGCAGGCCGCTCCGGCCGCTGGGCTGTCGCGTGAACCTCGACCTGCCGGGCTTCGGCTCGGGCTGGCGGGTCTGTACGCCCGGAGGTCAGCTCATCGCAGGTGAGGCCGTTCCCCTGGAAGGAGCCTTCGGTCGCGGCGGCATCCTCCGGGTCGGCGACCTGGTGCTGCGCCCCTATCGCCGAGGCGGGTTGCTGCGCCACCTCAATGAGCGGACCTACCGGACCCACCTCCGCTTCGCCGCGGAACATGCGGTCCATCGCGGCCTCTGGGAGGCCGGGTTCCCCACCGTGGAACCCCTCGGCTACGCCTGGCGCCCCAACGGGCTGGGCGTGGAGGGGGTGCTGTTCACCCGGCTCGCCGAAGGCGAAGCCTGGCCACGCCGCTGGGACCTCAGCAGGGAGCGTGCCACGGACATCCGCCAGGCCATCACCTCGCTCTGCGACTGGGGCCTGTGGTCGCCCGACCTGAACGCCACCAACATCCTGCTGCCGCCCCAGGGCGGTGCCCTGATCCTCGATTGGGACCGGGCCCGCTTCATGCTCAACGGAACGGATCTCTGGCCCCGCTACCGCCAGCGCCTTGAACGCAGCCTCCGCAAGCTGGGTGCGCCAACGGAGGCCATGGCCGTCACTGGATCTGCACCGCTTCCCTGATGATCACCGCCTTCACGGGCAGGTTGAGGAAGTCGCTCCGCTTGTTGCTGGTCTTGACGGCCTTGATGCGGTCCACCACATCCATGCCTTTCACGACCCGGCCGAACACGCAGTAGCCCCAGGTCTTGTCATTGGCCTTGCTCTTGAAGTCCAGCGCGGGATTGTCGACCACATTGATGAAGAACTCCGCGGCCGCACTGTGGGGGTCGGGGGTCCGCGCCATGGCCACCGTGCCGCGCTTGTTCCTCAGGCCTGCGGCCAGCGCACGGTCCGCCTCGTTGGGGATGGAGCCATCCGTGCGCTTCTTCCCGAGGTAGTCCACATACCCGCCGCCCTGGATCATGAAGCCGGGGATGACCCGATGGAAGATGGTGCCGTTGTACTGCCCCTTCTTCACATACTTCAGGAAGTTCTCCACCGTCCGCGGAGCCGCCTGGGGCTCCAACTCCATCACGATGACACCCATCGAGGTCGTGAGCTTCACCTGGGGCTTGGTCCCGGCGCCCAGGGCGACGGCGGCGAAGGACATAAGGAGGGCGATCAGAGGTCGCATCAGAAGCTCCAGGGGGGTCCTCCCAGGATAGCGCCTCGGCGCCCTCCTGGGCGCGCTGGCCCCTGGCCCGGGCATTGTGGAAGCAGCCGGGAGAGGCGTAGGGTGGAACCCTCGTCACACGATATTTGCGAGGGTCGTCATGCCCACCTACCAGCTCACCGTGAACGGCCGCGGCCGCACCGTGGAGGCCGACGCCGACACGCCGCTTCTCTGGGTCCTCCGCGACACCCTGGGGCTCACCGGTACCAAGTTCGGCTGCGGCCAGGGCGTCTGCGGTGCCTGCACCATCCACCTCGATGGCCAGGCTGTGAAGTCCTGCCAGACCAGCCTCAAAGAGGCTGCGGGACATGCCGTCGTCACGGTCGAGGGCCTGTCCAGGGACGGCTCCCACCCGGTGCAGAAGGCCTGGATCGCCGAGGATGTGGCCCAGTGCGGCTACTGCCAGCCCGGAATGATCATGAGCGCGGCGGCTCTGTTGAAGCACAAGGCGCATCCCACGGACCACGACATCGATGAGGCCTTCGCTGACCATGTCTGCCGCTGCGGCACCTATCCCCGCATCCGCAAAGCCGTGAAACGTGCCGCCGGGGGTGTGAAATGACCAGCCGTCGCGAGTTCCTGAAAGTCACCGGCGCCGCCGGGACAGGCCTGATGCTGGGCCTGTATCTGGAGGCCAAGCCCCGTCCCGGTGAGATGCCCCCGGCCGCCTTCCAGCCCAATGCCTTCCTGGCCATCCGGCCCGATGGCACCGCCCGGATCACCGTGCCCAAGGCCGAGATGGGCCAGGGCGTGCGCACGGCCCTGCCCCTGGCGCTGGCCGAGGAGCTGGACCTGGACTGGGCCAAGATCGAGGTGGTGAACGCCCAGCCCGGGCCCGACTTCAAGGCCATGCAGACCGGCGGCAGCACCAGCGTAAGCACCACCTGGGATGCGCTCCGCCGCGCCGGGGCCACGGCCCGGGAGATGCTCAAGGCCGCCGCCGCCGCGCAGTGGAAGGTGAGCCCCGCGCAGTGCCGCACGGAACAGGGCTTCGTCCTGGGCCCGGACGGCAGGAAGCTCGGCTATGGCGCTCTGGCGGAAGCCGCCGCCAAACAGCCTGTACCCAAGGAGGCGCCCCTCAAGAAGCCTGCGGACTACCGCCTGGTCGGCAAGCGGACCCCCCGTTTCGACGGCCCCGCCATCGTCACGGGCAAGGCGATCTTCGGTCTCGACGTGCGCCGGCCCGGCCAGCGCTTTGCCGCCGTGCTGCGCTGCGCCGTGGTCGGAGGGCAGCCGAAGGCCTGGGACGAAGCCAAGGCCAAAGCCGTGAAGGGCGTGAAGGCCGTGGTGAAGGTGCCCACCGGCCTGGCCGTCATCGCCGACAGCACCTGGGCCGCCTTCAAGGGCCGGGACGCCCTCGCCGCCACCACGGCCTGGGAAGAGGGGGCCGCGCGGGCATTCAACTCTGCGGGACTCGAGGCGAAGATGCGGACCGCCCTCACCGGACCCGCCGACGACGCCCGGCGTGAAGGGGATGCCGGCAAGGCCCTGAAGGCCGCAGCCAAGGTCCTCGAGGCGGAATACAGCTTCCCGTACCAGGCTCACGCCACCGTGGAACCCATGAACGCGACGGCCGCGGTGAGTGCAACGGGCGCCGAGATGTGGGTGGGCAGCCAGTCCGCGAACCGGGCCCACGAGCGGGCCGCCGCAGCCCTGGGGCTCAAACCCGAGCAGCTCAAGGTGACGGTGCCGCTGATCGGCGGCGGCTTCGGCCGCCGGCTCGGCACGGACTTCAGCACCGAGGCCGCCCAGGTGGCCAAGGCCGCCGGTGGCGGGCCCGTTCAGGTGGTGTGGGACCGGGAGGATGACCTCCGCCACGACCTCCATCACCCGGCCACCTTGCACCACCTGCGGGCCGGCCTCGACGCCGCCGGCACCCTGACGGCCTGGGCCCACCGCATCGCGGGCCCGGCCGTCCTCCGATCCTGGATCGGCGGGCAGAAGGCACCGTCCCAGGCGGCCACGGAAACCAACGGCGCCTACGACATCCCCTACGCCATCCCCGCCATCGCCGTGGACTTCGCGGAGGTGGACGCTCCCACACCGCTGGGCTGGTGGCGCGGCATCCAGGTCGTGCCCAATGTCTTCGCCCGGGAATGCTTCCTCGACGAGGTGGCCCACACCCTGGGCCGGGATCCCCTCCAGTTCCGCCTCGACCTTCTGAGCGATCGGGGCAAGGTCAAGTTCGGCCGCGACGAGGCCGACATCCGGCGCCTGAAGAAGGTGCTGGAGGTGGCCGCCGCCAAGGCCGGCTGGGGCCGGAAGCTGCCCGCGGGCCATGGCCTTGGCCTTGCCTGCCACGCCTATGACGGCCGCACCTACGCCGCCGAGGTGGCCGAGGTCTCCGTCCTGAAGGGCCAGCTCAAGATCCACAAGGTGACCTGCGCCGTGGACTGCGGCCTGGCCGTGAACCCGGCGGGACTCGAGGCGCAGGTGGAAGGCGGCATCGCCTTCGGCCTGTCGGCCCTCTTCAGTCAGATCACCTGGGAGAAGGGAAGCACCGTGCAGACCGGCTACCACGACTTCCCGGTGCTCCGGATGGCGGACATGCCCCTCATCGAGACCCACGTGATCCCCAGCCCGGAGGCGCCCTCCGGCATGGGCGAGCCGCCCGTTCCCGTCGCCATCCCCGCGGTCCTCAACGCGGTCTTCGCGGCCACGGGCAAGCGGATCCGCAAACTTCCTCTTGATCAACAATTGGCCTGATTTTTCTAGCCAGCACCCAGTCTTCACATCGAGCGTAGGATGATGGGGCCCATCCATAACGGGAGGTGCCCCATGGCGGCGTTCACCCTATCGGTCAATGGCCAGTCCCACACGGTCGAAGCCCCCCCGGACATGCCCCTGCTGTGGGTCCTGCGGGACCGGCTCCAGCTGACCGGCACCAAGTTCGGGTGCGGGCAGGGCCTCTGCGGAGCCTGCACCGTTCACTTGGCCGGCGCGCCCACACGGTCCTGCGTGACGCCGGTGAGCGCCGTCGGCACTCAGCGCATCACCACCATCGAGGGCCTGGACCCCCACGGCGCCCATCCCCTGCAGCGGGCCTGGATCGAGACGGACGTCGCCCAGTGCGGGTACTGCCAGACGGGCCAGATCATGACGGCGGCGGCCCTGCTGGCCAAGCATCCCAAGCCCACGGATCGCGACATCGATGCGGCCATGGGCGAGAACGTCTGCCGCTGCGGGACCTACCTCCGAATCCGGGAGGCCATCCACCGGGCGGCGGGCCAGCGGAAGGGGGTGACGCCATGAGCACCACCCGGCGCGATTTCCTCAAGACCACCGGCAGCCTCACCTTGGCCTTCTGCCTGCCCCTGGAACTGAAGGGGGCTGCGGCCCAGGCCCCTGAACCGGCATTCCAGCCCAACGGCATGCTGCGCATCGACCCCGACGGCTCCGTCACCATCTGGGCCACGCGCACGGAGATGGGCCAGGGCGTCCGCACCAGCATGTCCATGGTCGTCGCGGAAGAGCTCGAAGCGGACTGGTCCAAGGTGAAGGTCCTCCAGGCCTCCACCGCGCCGAGATTCGGCGACCTCGGCGTCACCGGCGGCAGCCAGACCACCCTGTCCACGACCATGGCCCTGCGGAAAGTGGGCGCCCAGGCCCGGGAGATGCTCCTCCAGGCGGCTGCCGACACCTGGGGCGTGGCCAAGGCCGAGTGCGTCGCGCGCGAGGGCCAGATCCGGCATGCCTCCACGAAGCGGAATCTCGCCTATGGCGACCTGGTGGCCCGGGCGGGCCGGCTCACCCCTCCGCCGGAGCCGCCCCTGAAGGCGCCCAAGGACTTCCGGATCCTCGGCAAGGATGCTCGGCGTGTGGATGGGCCCGACCTCGTCACCGGCCGCGCCCAGTTCGCCACGGACCTCCACCTGCCGGGCATGCTGGTGGCCAGCATCGAGCGCTGCCCGGTGTTCGGCGGGAAGGTGAAGTCCTTCGACGCCTCGGCCGCCCTGAAGGTGCCCGGCGTGAAGCAGGTGCTGGAGGTGTCCAGCGGCGTGGCGGTGTTCGCCGAGGACACCTGGGCGGCCTTCGCCGGCCGCGAGGCGCTGAAGGTGCAGTGGGATGAGGGACCGGCCGCCAAGGTGGACAGCGCCGCCCTCCGCCGGCAGTTCGAAGCGCGGCTCAAGACGCCGGGCAAGGTGGTGCGGCAGGAGGGCGATGCCGCCCAGGCCCTGCCCAAGGCAGCCAAGCGGATCAAGGCCACCTATGACGCGCCCTTTCTCGCCCACGCCACCATGGAGCCCATGGTGGCCGTGGCGGACGTGAAGCCGGGCCGCTGCATGATCTGGGCGCCCACCCAGGCTCCGGGCATGGCCCTGCCCGCCGTCGAGAAGATCACGGGCCTGAAGGCCGATCAGATCGAGATCCAGGTCACCCTGGCGGGAGGCGGTTTCGGCCGCCGGGCCATGGCGGATTTCATCGCGGATGCTGTCGAGTGCTCGAAGGCGGTTGGAGCACCTGTGAAGGCGCAGTGGACACGGCCCGACGATTTCCAGCACGACGGCTATCGCCCGGCGACGCTCCACGAGCTGGAGGCGGGCCTGGACGCCCAGGGCCGCCCCGTGGCCTGGAGGCACCGGTTCGTGGGGCCCTCCATCGCCGCATCCAACCACTTCCCATGGCCCCCTGAGGCCACGGAGCTGGCGGGCGCCGCCGATCTCGCCTACGCCATCCCGAACCTGCACGTGGAGTGGGGGCAGAGCGACACGCCGGTGCCCATCTGGTTCTGGCGTGCCGTCCCCGCGAGCTTCAACCCCTTCGTCACCGAGTCGTTCCTGGACGAGCTGGCCCACGCGGCTGGAAAGGATCCCCTCGACTTCCGCCTCGCGAACCTCCCCAAGGGCCCGAAGAAGCTGGGCAAGGACACCTTCGATCCCGCCCGCTATCGCGCCGTGCTCAAGCTGGCCGCGGCCAAGGCCGGGTGGCGGACCCGCAAGCTGCCCAAGGGCTGGGGCCGGGGCATCGCGGCCCACGCCTACCTGGACTGTGGTACCTACGTGGCGCAAGTCGCAGAAGTGGAGGCCAAGGCCGGCGGCGGCATCCGTGTCCACCGCGTGGTCTGCGCGGTGGACTGCGGCATGGTGCTCAATCCGGGAAACGTGAAGGCCCAGATGGAGGGTGGCATCGCCTTCGGCCTCAGCGCCGCCCTCTACGACGAGATCACGCTCAAGGATGGCCGCGTGACCGCCGACAGTTTCTCGGACCACCCGATCCTCCTGCTCCCGTCCATGCCCAAGGTGGAGGTCCATATCGTGCCCAGCGATCTGCCGCCCGGCGGCGTGGGCGAGCCGGGCCTGCCGCCCCTGGCCCCCGCCGTGGCCAACGCGGTCTTCGCCGCCACCGGCAAGCGCCTGCGCAGCCTGCCGCTCCTCCCGCCAGCGCTGCGCAAGGCATAATCTCCTCATGCACAAGGAACTCCAGGACATCCTCGGCCTGCTCCGGGGTCATGAAGCTCGTCTGGCCCTGGCCACACTGCTACGCGTCGAAGGCTCCAGCTACCGCCGGCCCGGCTCCCGCCTGCTCACCGATGGGGAGCAGGTGCTCCGCGGTTCCCTCAGCGGCGGCTGCCTCGAAGGCGAGGTGCTTGGAAGGGCCAAGGAGGTGCTGGCCGATGGCCTTCCGCGTCTGCTCCGGTACGACCTCCGGGGCGAGGCTGATCTGGTCTGGGGCAGCGGCAGCGGCTGCGAGGGCGTCCTCGACATTCTGGTGGAGCGGCTGGATCCCGCCGCACCCCCGGCCTGGGTGGCCTGGTCCGAGGAGGTGCTGCGCGATCGCCACCCCCTGCGCCTGGCGACCTCGCTGAAAGACGGCTTCCCCTGCCGCCGCCTGCGGGAGAGTGAAGCTCCAGGCGATGAGGAGATCCTGGAGATCATCCCCCCACCGATCTCCCTGTGGATCCTGGGCGCCAGCGACGACAGCCGCCCCCTGGTCCACCTGGCCAAGGGGCTCGGATGGAAGGTGGGCCTGCTGGACCACCGGCCCGCCTTCGCCCGGGCGGAGCGCTTCCCCGAGGCGGACCGCGTCCTCTCGGGCCATCCCGTCCAGCGGGTGCCTGAGCTGGGGCTGGACCGCCGCAGCGCGGTGGTGCTCATGACCCACAACTACCTGAAGGACCTTGAGGCTCTGCGCCTGCTGGGAGAATCCGGGGCCGGGTATTTCGGCCTCATGGGCAGCCGGGCCCGGAGCGCGAAGATGGTGGCGGAGCTGGCCGTGGAAGGCATCCACTTGGGAGACCGCCTGCACAGCCCCGTGGGGCTGGACCTGGGCGCCGAGGACCCCGAGACCATCGCCCTGGCCGTGCTGGCGGAGATCCAGGCCAGCTTCCAGGACCGGGCGGGAGGTCCTCTGCGGGCGGCCCGCACACCGGTGTCCGCCCCGTGATCGCGGCCGTCATCCTGGCGGCGGGGGCGGGGCGTCGCATGGGCGGCCCCAAAGCCCTCCTGCGCCTGGACGGCGAGACCCTGCTGCGCCGCGCCGCCCGGGCGGCCCTGGGTGCCGGCTGCAGCCCCGTGGTCGCCGTGATCGGGACCTGGGACCCCGGCCTTGCCGGCCTGGAGGTCCAGACGGTGTTCAACCCCGAAGCCCAGGAGGGCATGGCCAGCTCCATCCGCCTGGGCGTCGCGGCCCTGGGGCCGGCCGTGGAAGCGGCCCTGCTTCTGACGGTGGACCAGCCCGCCGTGGATGCCACCCTGCTCGGAGGCCTGCTGGCCCTGGCCGCGGTCGATCCCGAGCGCCCCGCAGCCTGCGCCTATGCGGACACCCTCGGCATTCCCGCCGTGCTGCCACGGCGCCTCTTCCCGGAACTGCTGACGCTGCGCGGGGACCGCGGCGCCAAGGGCCTCCTCCTGCGCGAGGGGGCCGCGGCCCTGCCCTTCCCGGCCGGTGCCGACGACCTGGACGCGCCTGGGGACCTGGACGCCATCAGGCGCTGAGGGCGGGCTCGCCCGGCCGAAGCGCGGGGGCCCAGGGGGACATCGCGAGCAGGCGGTCCCCCCGGACCCTATCAGGCGCTGAGAGGGGGCTTCTTCTGCAGGTGGTCGTAGCGCTTGCGGGCCTGCTCCAGCTCTGACAAGTGCGTGCCCGCCCATTCGCAGAGCGCGCCCAGGGGCCCGATGAGCGTGTGGCCCAGCTTGGTCAGTTCGTATTCCGTGCGGGGCGGCACCTCGGGATAGACGTGGCGGGTGACCAGGCCGTCCCGCTCCAGCTTGCGCAGGGTCTGCGTGAGCATCTTCTGGCTGATGCCGCCCACCTGGCGGTGGAGGTCGCCGTAGCGCTGCTTCCCTTTCGACAACAGGTAGATCAGCAGGGTCGTCCACTTGTCGGCGATGAGATCCAGCGCCTGGCGGGTTGGACACTGGGCGCTGAGGACATTGGGAGCCAGCGTGCAGGCTTTACGAACCATTGGGTGCCTACCTTCCAAAATAGTGCCTACTTTCTTTTTGATCGTAAGCACCTAAAGTTTGGACCACGGGCGAAACGAATGCAAGCCCCCGAAAAGGAGTCAAGGATGACCCAGATTTCCATCGTGTTCCACAGCGGCTACGGCCACACCAAGGTGGTCGCCGAAAGCGTGAAGGCCGGCGCCGAGACCATCCCCGGGGTCAAGGCCCTGCTCATTCCCGTCGAGGAGATTGACGCCCATTGGGGGGACCTCGAGGCCTCGGATGCCATCGTCTTCGGCAGCCCCACCTACATGGGCAACGTCAGCGGCCCCTTCAAGACCTTCATGGATGCCAGCTCCAAGCCCTGGTTCGAGCGGAAGTGGAAGGACAAGCTGGCGGCCGGCTTCACGATCAGCGGCAGCCCCAGCGGCGACAAGCTGAACACCCTCCAGTCCCTGATGATCTTCGCCATGCAGCACGGCATGGTCTGGATCGGCAATGCCGAGATGCCTGGCAATGAGGAGGGCATCAACCGCCTCGGCAGTTTCACCGGCCTCATGGCCCAGGCGGGCCAGGTGGCCCCGGATGTCGAGCCCAACCTGGCCGACCGCAGGAGCGCCGAGCTGCTGGGCGAACGCATCGCCTCCGCCACGACCCGGTGGGCCAAGGGGGCCTGAGGCCCTGTTGAGATTGTCATGACCGGAAACCCTTCCAGATCCGTTAACCTGGAAGGGTTTCGCAGGAGCCACCGAATGTCCGACCTCATCTCGCACCTCACCGACCAGACCTTCGCCCAGGCTGTGGCCCATGGCTACACCGTGGTGGATTTCTGGGCTCCCTGGTGCGCGCCCTGCCGCGAATTGGCTCCCATCACCGAGACCCTGGCTGCGGAGTTCAAGGGGAAGATCAGCTTCGCGAAGTTGAACGTGGATGATTTCACCCCGCTGTCCGAGCAGTACGACGTCCTCAGCATGCCGACCCTGGTGATCTTCAAGGATGGCGAGCCCCTGGACCGCATCGTGGGTTCCATGCCCATCGACCAGCTGCGGACCCGCATCCAGCAGGCCATCTGAACCCCGTCTTCCATCCGAATTCCGAGGCACTCATGAGCACCATCTCTGGCGAAAGCCTGCTTCAACAACTCCACTGGCGCTACGCCACCAAGAAGTTCGACCCCACGAAGAAGATCTCCGCTGCCGACTGGTCCGTGATCGAGGAGGCCCTCGTCCTCACGCCCTCCAGCTACGGGCTGCAGCCCTGGAAGTTCATCGTCGTCACCGATCCGGCCCTCAAGGCCAAGCTGCGCCCCGCGTCCTGGAACCAGTCCCAGGTGGAGGACTGCAGCCATCTGATCGTCCTCACGGCCAAGCAGGACATCACCGAAGCCGACGTGGACCGCTTTGTGGCCCGCATCGCCGAAGTGCGTGGCGTAGCCATCGACAGCCTGGCCGGCTACAAGGGCTACATGGTGGGCGATCTGGTCAAGGGCGCTCGCCATGCGGTCATTCAGGAATGGGCCGCCCGCCAGACCTACATCGCCCTGGGCAACCTCATGACTTCCGCCGCCCTGCTCGGTGTGGACGCCTGCCCCTTCGAAGGCATCGAGCCCGCGAAATACGATGAGATCCTGGGCCTCAAGGGCACCGGGTACACCACCATCAGCGCCTGCCCCCTGGGCTATCGCGCGGCGGACGACAAGTACGCCGCCACCCCCAAGGTCCGGTTCGAGGCCAAGGACGTCGTCGAGCACCGGTGACCGGAGTTCATACTGAAGCCAGGAGGTCCCCATGCTGACCCGTACGCTCGGAACCCAGGGGCTCACCGTGTCCGCCCTCGGCCTCGGCTGCATGGGCATGTCGGACTTCTACGGCCACCGGGATGATGCCGAATCCACGGCCACGATCCGCCATGCCGTGGATCGTGGCATCAGCTTCTTCGACACGGCCGACATGTACGGCCCTCATGACAACGAGATCCTGCTCGGGAAGGCCCTGGCCGGCGTACGGGACCGTGTGGTGATCGCCACCAAGTTCGGCATCCTGCGGGATCCCAGCAACCCGGCCCTGCGCGGCGTCTGTGGTCGGCCCGACTATGTGCGCAGCGCCTGCGACGGGAGCCTGAAGCGCCTGGGCGTGGACACCATCGACCTCTACTACCAGCACCGCGTGGACCTGGACGTGCCCATCGAGGAGACCGTGGGCGCCATGGCCGACCTCGTGAAAGCGGGCAAGGTCCGGTTCCTGGGCCTCTCCGAAGTCAGTCCCGCCACCCTGCGACGGGCCTTCAAGGTGCATCCCATCAGTGCCGTGCAGTCCGAATATTCGCTCTGGACCCGCGATCCCGAGAACGGACTGCTTCAGGCCTGCCGGGACCTGGGCGTGGGCTTCGTACCCTACAGCCCCCTGGGCCGGGGTTTCCTCACGGGCCAGATCCAGACGTTCGAGGATTTCGAGCCTGGTGACTACCGCCGGAACTCGCCGCGCTTCCAGGGCGAGAACTTCCAGAAGAACCTGGACCTGGTGGCGCGCCTCGGGGACATGGCGGCCGCCCGCGGCTGTGCCCCCGCCCAGCTCGCCCTGGCCTGGGTGCTGGGCCAGGGCGGGGACGTGGTTCCCATCCCCGGCACCAAGCGCCGGGACCGCCTGGACGAGAACCTGGGCGCCCTGGAGCAGGTGCTGTGCCCCGGCGAACTCCAGGAGCTCAGCGGCCTGTTCCCGCCCGGGGCCGCCGCCGGGACGCGCTACCCGGAGTCCGCCATGCACATGGTGAACCGCTGAAGCATCCAAGAGACGGAGGGTTCATGGCCCGCCGAACGGATGCCCACGCCGACAATGCCCCCGGTCCCCTCTTCGTGGACCGGACCTGCATCGACTGTGGAACCTGCTATCAGTTCGCCCCGGGGACCTTCGCGGATGGCGGCGACCATGCGAAGATCCACACCCAGCCTGGCGATCCGGAGTCGAGACGGCTGGCCGCCATGGCCCTGGTGGCCTGCCCCGTGGGCTCCATCGGCACCGACGACAAGGCCGGCCTCCCGGCCGCCGCCCGGGCCTTCCCCCATCCGCTGGCCGAGGATGTCTTCTTCTGCGGCTACACCAGCGAGAAGAGCTTCGGCGCATGGAGCTACCTGATCCGCCGCCCTGGGGGCAATGTGCTGATGGATTCCCCGCGGGCCGCGGAACCGCTCATGAAGAACCTGGAGGCCCTGGGCGGCGTGTCGATGCTGGTGCTCAGCCACCAGGACGACGTGGCGGATCATGTGGCCTACCATGCGCGGTTCGGCTGTGAGCGGATCATGCACCGGGCCGATGGCTTCACGGCCCTGGAGCACCTCGTGGCGGGCGACGCACCCATCCAGCTGGCGGAGGACCTGCTCCTCATCCCCACCCCGGGCCACACGGCCGGGAGCGTCTGCCTGCTCTACCGGGACTTCCTGTTCACCGGCGATCACCTGTGGTGGAACCCGGACCAGGGGCACCTCTCCGCCTCCCGCACCTACAACTGGCACTCCTGGGAGCGGCAGCTTGACAGTCTGGAAAGGCTCCTGGCCTTCGAGTTCACCTGGGTGCTGCCGGGGCATGGGAGCATCCATCACGCGGCTTCCCCGGCCGCCATGCGGGCCGAACTGGAACGGGCCCTGAGGGTGCTCCGGCGTTCTTGATCGCGGTCGATTGGAAGCCGTGGGAAACTAAGGGGTTCCGTCGGAGCCCCCATGACCACCGCATCCGAAGCCCCCATCGTCACTGCGCCCCGTGGCACCCACCTGCACTGCAAGGGCTGGGTCCAGGAGGCGGCGCTGCGCATGCTGATGAACAACCTCGATCCCGAGGTGGCCGAACGGCCCGAGGACCTGGTGGTCTATGGCGGCCTGGGCAAGGCGGCCCGGAACTGGGACTGCTTCCACGCCATCGTGAAAGAGCTGAAGCACCTGAACGATGACGAGACGCTGCTGGTGCAGAGCGGAAAGCCCGTGGGCGTGGTGAAGACCCACCCCGACGCGCCCCGCGTCCTCATCGCCAACTCGAACCTGGTGCCCAAGTGGGCCACATGGGAGCACTTCCGCGAGCTGGATCAGAAGGGCCTGATGATGTACGGCCAGATGACCGCCGGCAGCTGGATCTACATCGGCAGCCAGGGGATCGTGCAGGGCACCTACGAGACCTTCGCCGAGGCCGCCCGCCAGCATTTCAACGGAACGCTGGCCGGCACCTGGACCCTCACGGCGGGCCTCGGCGGCATGGGCGGCGCCCAGCCCCTGTCCGTCACCATGAACGGCGGCGTAGCCCTCTGTGTCGAGGTGGACCAGACCCGCATCCAGAAGCGCCTGGACACCCGCTACCTCGATGAATGGACCGACAACCTGGACACGGCTCTGGCCCTGGTGCAGCAGTATGTGGATGCCCACGAGGCCCGGAGCATCGGCCTGCTGGGCAACGCCGCGGAGATCCTGCCCGAGATCCTCAAGCGCGGCTTCCAGCCCGACCTCGTGACCGACCAGACCAGCGCCCACGACGAGTACAACGGCTACATCCCGACCGGCCTCACCCTCGAGCAGGCTGCGGTGATGCGGAAGGAGCAGCCCGAGGCCTACGTGCAGCGGGCCCTGGCCTCCATGCGGACCCACGTCGAGGCCATGGTCGAGTTCCAGCGCCGCGGAGCCGTCACCTTCGACTACGGCAACAACATCCGGGCCCAGGCCAAGCGCGCGGGCTTCGAGAACGCCTTCGCCTTCCCCGGCTTCGTGCCCGCCTTCATCCGGCCCCTCTTCTGCAAGGGCATCGGCCCCTTCCGCTGGGCGGCCCTCTCCGGCGACCCCGAGGACATCGCAGTGACCGACGCCGCCATGATGGAGCTGTTCCCCCAGAACGAGGGCATGATCCGCTGGCTGAAGGCCGCCAAGGAGAAGATCGCCTTCCAGGGTCTGCCCGCCCGCATCTGCTGGATCGGCGCCGGTGAGCGCCACCTGGCGGGCCTCAAGTTCAACGAGCTGGTCCGCACCGGCAAGGTCAAGGCCCCCATCGTCATCGGCCGCGACCACCTGGACAGCGGCAGCGTGGCCAGCCCCAACCGCGAGACCGAAGCCATGAAGGACGGCTCCGATGCCGTCTCTGACTGGCCGCTGCTGAATGCCATGACCGCCGTGGGTGGCGGTGCCTCCTGGGTGAGCTTCCACCACGGCGGCGGTGTGGGCATGGGCTTCAGCCAGCACAGCGGCGTCGTCATCGTGGCCGACGGCACTGAGCGCGCCGACCGCTGCATCGCCCGGGTGCTCTGGAACGATCCCGCCATGGGCGTCTTCCGCCACGCCGACGCGGGCTACGAATCCGCCCGCGAGCACGCCGAGGCCATCGGCCTGCACATCCCCATGAAGGGCTGACGCCACTGGATCAGCGGGTGCCTCACATCCTGCGGTAAGCTGGCGGATCTCCCGCCGAGGTCCCGATGTCCATCCGCCTGCTGTCCGGCCTCCTGCTTTGCGCCTCGCTGATCGCCAGCCCGAGGGACAAGCGGGCGGCGCCCCCGCCGAAGGCCCCCGCCCCCCAAGTGGATGCCGCGCGCCTCGTGGCCCTGAAGGCCCGCAGCATCGGACCCGCCATCATGGGTGGCCGGGTGTCCGACCTCGCCGTGGATCCCGTGAATCCCGACACCTTCTACGTGGGCCTCGCCACGGGCGGGGTCTGGAAGACGGCGAATGCGGGGGCCACCTTCGCCCCTCTGTTCGACAAGCAGCCCGTGGCCTCCATCGGCGCCGTGGCCGTGGCCCCCTCTGATCCCAGGGTGCTCTGGGTCGGAACGGGCGAGGCCAACGACCGCAACAGCTCGGGCTGGGGCCATGGCGTCTACCGTTCCACCGACGGCGGCGCCACCTGGGCCTGTGTGGGCCTGGAAAACAGCAGGGCCATCCCCCGGATCGTGGTGCACCCCAAGGACCCCGCCACCGCCTGGGTGGCCGTGATGGGTGACCTGTGGAGCCCCGGCGGTGAGCGGGGCCTCTTCAAGACCACCGATGCGGGGAAGACCTGGAAGGCCGTCCTGAAGGCCCCCGGGAAGCTGGACACCCGGGTGGGCTGTGGAGATGTGGCCCTGGACCCCTCGGCCCCGGACACCCTCTACGCCACCCTCTATGCGCGGCAGCGCACCCCCTGGTCCTTCAGCTACGGCATCGCCGCTTCGGAGGGGCAGGATGTCGGCGGCATCTACCGGAGCATCGACGGCGGAACCACCTGGCGCAAGCTCGAAAAGGGTCTGCCCACGCAGACCGGGCGCATCGGCCTGGATGTCTCCCGCAGCCACCCGGGCATCGTGATGGCCGTGGTCCAAAGCGACCAGGGCGGCACCGTCGGCATCGACGAGCTCCTGAGCCGCGCCGGCGGCGTGTTCCGGTCCGAGGACGGCGGAGAGAGCTGGACCCGCGTGAACGCGCTGGACCCCCGTCCCTTCTACTTCAGCCAGATCCGCATCGACCCGGTGAATCCCCAGCGGGTCTACGTGGCGGGCTACATGCTGCACGTCTCGGATAACGGGGGCCGCAGCTTCCGGGAGGATCTCTTCGGCAAAGTCCATTCGGACTGCCATGCCCTGGCCTTCCCGAAAGCCGATCCCCCGAAGGTGGAGCCGCCCGCGCCCGGCGAGCCGGCATTGCCGCCCGTCACCTCCCGGCTGCTGCTCGGCACGGACGGCGGCGTCTACCAGAGCTACGAAGCAGGCCAGGCCTGGCTCCACCTGAACAACATCCCCGCCGGCCAGTTCTACCGCATTGCCCTCGATGACAGCCTGCCCTACCGCATCGCCGGCGGCCTTCAGGACAACCTCAACTGGGTGGGACCCAGCCGCACCCGCTCCAAGGACGGGATCCTCAACTCGGACTGGACCAACATCGGTGGCGGTGACGGCTTCTCCTGCGCCTTCGATCCCCAGGACCGCGACCTGGTCTACGCCGAGAGCCAGGAGGGCATGCTGCACCGCTTCAACCTCCGCACGGGCGAGTTCAAGGCGCTGCGGCCCAACCCCGCCGAGGGCCAGCCCGCTTTCCGCTTCAACTGGAACGCCCCGCTCTTCGGCAGCCGCCACGACAAGGGCGCCCTCTACCTGGGCGGCAACCAGGTCTTCCGCCTGACGCACCGCGGAGAGACCTGGAAGGCCATCAGCCCCGACCTCTCGACCCGGGATCCGCTGAAGACGACGGCCACGGGCAGTGGCGCGGAAACCTACGGGGTGGTGTACACCCTGGCCGAATCGCCCGTGAAGGCTGGGCTGCTGTGGGCCGGCACCGATGACGGCAAGCTCTGGATCACCGAGGATGACGGCGGCCACTGGACGGATCTCAGCACCTTCGTCCCCGCGCCGGCCCGCGGGCAGTGGATGAGCCGCATCGAACCCGGCGGGCGCGATCCCAAGGTGGCCTACCTGGCCGTGGACGCTCATCGGGCGGGACTCTACGCCCCCCTGGTCTACCGCACTGCCGACGGCGGGCGTACCTGGCAGAGCCTGGCGGCCGGCCTGCCGCCGGATGGGCCCGTGAAGGTGGTCCGGGAGGATCCATTCAACCCGGACCTGCTCTACGCCGGCACCGAAGCCGGTCTGTACGCGAGCCTGGACCGGGGTGCGACCTGGGTGAAGCTCGGCGGCCTGCCCGCCGTGGCCGTGGACGACCTGCAGGTCCACCCCCGGGACCACGACCTGGTCATCGCCACCCACGGGCGCAGCCTGTATGTGCTGGACGACCTCACCCCCCTCGAGGCCCTCACCGCCGAGGTCGCCGCCAAGCCGCTGGAGCTCTTCCCCGTGCGGCCCGCGGAAGGGGCCTATCTGCTGCCCGGCTGGGAGGACTCGGCCGGCAAGGGGATCTATCGCGGCGAGAACCCGCCCGAGGGCGCGCTGCTCACCTATTGGATCCGCGACCTGGGCGACGAGGCCCCCAGCCTCTCGATCACCAATGCCGAAGGCCAGCCCGTGGCCACCTTCCCCCTGCCCCGCACGCCGGGCCTGGGACGGGTGGCCTGGAACCTGCGCCCCTCCAAGACCCTGCTCACCGAGTACGGTGGCCTGGGACCCGACAAGTTCGTGCGCCCCGGCACCTACACCGCCACCCTGACCCTGGGCGCCGCCAAGGTGCAGCAGAAGATCCAGGTCACCATCGCCCAGGGCATCGAAACCCGCTGACCGCACCAGGAGAAGCCCCATGTCCCGCCCCTGCCCCTGCACCTCCAAGAAGCCCTATGACCGCTGCTGCGGCCCGTACCATGCGGGCACGGCCCAGCCCGAGGCCGCCGAACAGCTCATGCGGTCCCGTTTCTCGGCCTATGCGCTCGGCAAAGTGGAGTATCTGATCACCACCCGCCCTGAAGCCAAGCGCGGCGAGGAGAACCGGGAGGAGCTCGCCACTTACTGCAAGTCCGTCAGCTGCGTGGGGCTGAAGATCGTCAGCAAGGAGGGGGGCGGCAAGGCCGACGATACTGGCATCGTCACCTTCCACGCCAGCCTCCAGACCAACGGCCGGCGCACCCTCCACATCGAGACGAGCACCTTCGCACGGGAAAACGGCCGCTGGGTCTATGTCGACGGCGTGGTGAAGTCCTAGCGGGCCCGGCCCCTCAGAACACGACCAAGGTGCGGGTGCGCAGCTTATGCACCAACATGTCCAGGGGAATGAAGAAGATGCGGAGAGCCCGACCGTGGCGACGGCGATCCCCCCGGGAACGCAACGCGCGGCGCTCGGTCCCAGCTTCGCGGTCGTAGTTCAAGGGGGTCTGACTGATCCGTCGGTTCATCTTCGGTCCCCTCCCGGCTAGAAATATAGGGCAAGAAGGCAGGGACCGCCCCAAATGGATTTTATTGCGCAGGTTTTTAGTGCTTGGGATGTTGGAAGAGGCGCCTACCACTCCGGCGGGATTCGAACCGCACCCGGCTTTGCCGTGTGCCGGCCTTCTGCGGCGCTACATCTAGTCGCGCCTCGAAGTCCACTCGCAGGTTCGAACCCCGCAGGGATCCACTCCAGTGAAAAGGCCCCGCGAGCGGGGCCTTTTCACTGGAGCCAACTACAGGATTCGAACCTGCGACCTGCTGATTACGAATCAGCTGCTCTACCAGCTGAGCTAAGTTGGCGCTGGCCTCCCAGTTTGCCCTGGGAAGGCCCTGGAATCAACTACTGGCCGAGCCCGGCGGGCAGCTTCATGTGGAGGTTCTTGACGAGGAAGGCCCACAGGTCGGCACGCTCGGCGATCAGTTTGGCGGTGGGCTTGCCGGCGCCGTGGCCCGCGTTGGTCTCGATGCGGGTCAACACGGGGGCGGGGCCGGCCTGGTCGGCCTGGAGGGTGGCGATGAACTTGTGGCTGTGGGCGGGCACCACGCGGTCGTCGTGGTCGCCAGTGGTCACCAGCGTCGGAGGGTATTTCACGCCGGGCTTCAGGTTGTGGAGCGGCGAATACCGGATGAGGTTGGCAAAGCCTTCCGGCGTGTCGCTGGACATGTAGTCGCTCTTCCACATCCACCCGATGGTGAAGGTGTGGTAGCGCAGCATGTCCATGACGCCGACCGCGGGCAGGGCCGCACCGAAGAGGTCCGGGCGCTGGGTCATGCAGGCGCCCACCAGCAGGCCGCCGTTGGAGCCACCCTGGATGGCGAGGCGGGGGGTGCTGGTGTATTTCTCCTTGATGAGCCACTCGGCGGCCGCGATGAAGTCGTCGAAGACGTTCTGCTTCTTCTCGCGCTTGCCGGCCTCCCACCAGTCCTTGCCGTACTCGCTGCCGCCCCGCAGGCAGGCCACGGCATAGACACCACCCATCTCCATCCACACCTGGGAAATGGGGGAATAGCCGGGCGACTGGGCGATGTTGAAGCCGCCGTAGGCATAGAGCAGCGTGGGATTGGTGCCATCCAGCTTCAGGCCCTTCCTGTAGGCCAGGAACATAGGCACCTTCGTGCCGTCCTTGCTGGGATAGAAGACTTCCTTCACCTCGTACTCGGTGGGCTTGATGTCCACCTTGGGCTGCCGGAACACGGAGCTCTTGCCGGTCTTCAGGTCGTAGCGGTAGAGCGTGGGCGGCTGGTTGTAGGAGGTGAAGGTGTAGAAGGTCTCGGTATCCTGGCGGCGGCCGTTGAAGCCGCTGAGGTTGCCGAGGCCCTCGGGCTTGATCTCCTTGAGGAAGCGGCCCTTCAGGTCATAGAGCTTCACGACGTTGAGCGCATCCACCTTCCAGGTGATGGCCAGGGTGTTGCCGAAGAGATCGGCTCCCGCCAGGACGTCACGCCCCTTCCCCTCGGGAATGAGATCCTTCCAGGCCTTGGCCTCCGGGTGTGCGAGTTCCACGGCCACGACCCGGTGGCGCGGGGCACCGAAGTCGGTATGCACGTAGAAGGTGTCGCCGTCGTTGCCGAGGATGGAATAGGAGCCGTCGTACCGGTCGAAGAGGGGCACCACGGGACTGCCGGCCTTGCGGAGGTCCTTCAGGAAGACCCGGTTCTTCCGCTCGGTGCCCTGCCGCTGGGAGATGATCAGCCAGTGGCCATCGTCGGTGACATCGGCCCCGAAACCCCAGTCGGGCTGGTCGGGACGCTCGTAGATCACGGCGTCCTTCCCGGCGGGGTCTCCCAGCTTGTGGAAGAAGAGCTTCTGGTTCTTGTAGACCGCCGTCAGGGCCTTGCCGGCTTCGACCTTGGGGTAGTCGGTGTAGTAGAAGCCGCTGCCATCCTTGGCCCAGCTGTTGACCCCCATGCGGCCGGCCGGGAAGGCATCCGGCAGGTCGACGCCAGTGGCCACGTTCCGGACCTTCCAGGTGCTCACGTCAGACCCGCCCTTGGACAGGCTGTAGGCCACGAAGGCCCCATCCTCGCTGAAGCGCATCCCCCCCAGCGCCACGGTGCCGTCCTTGCTGAGGCTGTTGGGGTCGAAGAGCACGCGCCCCTTGTCCTCGAGGCGTTCGGTCAGGTAGATCACCGCCTGGTTCTGGAGGCCGGAGTTGTAGGAGTAGATGTAGTACTTCCCGTGCTTGCTCGGTGCGCCGTACTTCTCGTAGTTCCAGAGGCGGGTCATCCGGGCCTCGATGGCCTTCCGCTCGGGAATCTGCGCCAGGTAAGCCTGGGTCACCTGGTTCTGGGCCGTGACCCAGGCCGCGGTCTCGGCCGAGTGGTCATCCTCCAGCCAACGGTAGGGATCGGCCACCTTGGTGCCGAAGTAGTTGTCCACCACGTCCGCCTTGCGGGTGGCGGGATAGGTCAGCGGCACCTGGGCCACCAGCGCCGAAGCGGCAAGGGCCAGCAGGCAGGATCGGGACAGGGCGAGGGGCATCAATGGGCCTCCTGAAGAACATGGGTGGGGATGCCCTTCAGGATACCTCGTAAGAAAAGGCTAAAACAAGGCTCAGGGCAGCTTCATGCCCAGGTTCTTCACCAGGAAGGCGAGGACATCGGCCCGCTCGGCGATGGCCTTGGCCGTGGGCTTGCCCGCGCCATGCCCCGCGCTGGTCTCGATGCGGGTGAGGATGGGTGCCGGGCCCGCCTGGGCGGCCTGGAGCGTGGCCGTGAACTTGTGGCTGTGGGCGGGCACCACACGGTCATCGTGGTCACCGGTGGTGATCAGCGTCGGCGGGTACTTCGTGCCGGGCTTGATGGTATGCAGGGGCGAGTACTTCATGAGGGTCTCGAAGCCCTCCTTCGTTTCGCTGCTGCCGTAGTCGCTCTTCCAGCCCCAGCCCAGGGTGAACTTGTGGAAGCGCAGCATATCCATGACGCCCACTTCAGGCACCGCGGCCCCGAAGAGGTCCGGCCGCTGGGTGAGGCAGGCGCCCACCAGCAGACCGCCGTTGCTGCCGCCATTGATGGCCAGCTTCGGCGTGGAGGTGATCTTGTGGGCGATCAGCCACTCCGCGGCGGCGATGAAGTCGTCGAAGACGTTCTGCTTCTTGGCCTTCCGCCCCGCGTCGTACCACTCCAGGCCGTACTCGCCGCCGCCCCGGAGGTTCGGCATGGCATACACCCCGCCCATCTCCAGCCAGACCATGCGGGACACGGAGAAGGCGGGCGTCAGCGACACGTTGAAGCCGCCATAGCCGTAGAGCAGGGTCGGGTTCTGGCCATCGAGCTTGAGGCCCTTCTTGTGCACCAGGAACATGGGCACCTTCGTGCCGTCCTTGCTGGGATAGAAGACCTGTTCGACCTCGTAGTCCGCGGGCCTGAAGGCCACCTTGGGCGTGCGGAAGACGGTGCTCTTGGCGGCCTTCAGGTCCAGCCGGTAGATGGTCCCGGGATAGGCGAAGCTGCCGAAGGTGTAGAAAGTCTCGGTGTCCTCGCGGCGCCCGCCGAAGCCGGTGACCGTGCCCAGGGTGGGCAGGTCCAGCGTGCCGGTCTTCTTGCCCTTGAGGTCATAGAACTCCACCACGGAGTGGGCATCCCGCATCCAGGTGGCGACGAAGCGGCCGCCCACCAGAGATACGGCTTCCAGCACGTCCCGGCCCTTGGCCTGTGGGATGATCGGGGTCCACTGGGCCGGGTCCGCCTGGCCCCTGCGGATGGCCACCAGGCGGTTGCGGGGCGCCCCCTGGTTGGTGACCACGAAGAAGGTGTCGCCCTCGTTGTCCACCACGCCGTAGGAGGCGTCCATGCGGTCGAGGAAGGGCTCCACGGGACCGTCGGGCTTCGAGAGGTCCTTGAGGAACAGGCTGCTCTCGGGGTTGGTGCCCTTGCTCCCGGTGATGACCAGCCAGCGGCCGTCATCGGTCACGGTGCCGCCGAGGTACCACTCGGGCTGATCGGGGCGCTGGTAGATGAGCGCATCCTCGGACTGGGGCGTGCCCAGCTTGTGGAAATAGAGCATGTGGTTGTTGTTCACACCGGTCAGGGCCCCGCCTTCCTTCGGCGTTTCATAGCGGCTGTAGAAGAAGCCGCTGCCATCCTTCCGCCAGGACGCGCCGCTGGCCTTGGACCAGCGGATCTCGTCGGCCAGGTCCTTCCCGGTGGCCACATCGCGGACCCGCCAGGTCTGCCAGTCGGAACCCGCCACGGACACGGAATAGGCCATGAGACCGCCGTCCTCCGTGAAGCTCGCACCGCTGAGGGCCACGGTGCCGTCCTTGCTCAGGGTGTTCGGGTCGAGGAGCACCCGGCCCGGGGCCTTGGGATCCTCCGTCACGAACAGCACTGACTGGTTCTGGAGGCCCGTGTTGTAGGAGTAGAAGTAGCGCTTGCCCCGCTTGAAGGGGGCGCTGTACTTCTCAAAATCCCACAGCCGGGTGATGCGCTCCCGGATCTTCGCCCGCTCCGGGATCTGCTCCAGGTAGGCGAAGGTCACCTTGTTCTGGGCCTCCACCCAGGCCTTGGTCTCGGCGCTGTTGTCGTCCTCCAGCCAGCGGTAAGGATCCGCCACCTTGGTCCCGAAGAAATCATCCACCACGTCGGCCTTGCGGGTGGCGGGATAGGGAATGGGGGGCTGGGCGGACAGGGCTGCGGTCAAAGCAAGGGCCATGATCAAGATCCTCATGCGGGTCTCCAGGGGGGCGGTCATTCTCCCACCTTCGGGAACCCCAATCCCAGCCGTGCAACCGGGGGAGCTTGGTGGTAGGGTGCGGGCAGAACCGGAGGTCTCTTGGTCCCGCCATCCAGCAAGAAAGTCTTCGTCCTGGATACGAATGTCCTCCTGCACGATCCGAACTCGATCCTCCACTTCCAGGAACACGACGTGGTGCTGCCCATCGTGGTGATCGAGGAAGTGGACCACTTCAAGAAGGACCAGACCGAAGTGGGCCGCAATGCCCGCACGGTCTCGCGCATGCTGGACAAGCTCCGGGCCAGCGGGAGCCTCAGCCGGGGCGTGGCCCTGGAGGGCGGCGGCTCCCTCAAGGTGGACGTGGAGAATCACCCCCTGGACATCGGCATCCTGCGCGAGGACAAGCACAAGGCCGACAACCAGATCCTGGCCTGTGCCAAGCAACTCCTCACCACCTGCAAAGAGAAGGTGGTCCTGGTCACCAAGGACACCAACCTGCGCATCAAGGCCGACGCCATCGGCATCCTGGCCGAGGATTACACCACCGACCGGGTGGAGATGGAGGAGCTCTACACCGGCCACAAGTCCTGGGAGGTGGATCCCGCCAAGGTGGACCTGCTCTACGACGGCGGTCTCCAGCCCGACCCCGAGCTGCACCTCGAGCCCAACCAGTTCCTCACCCTGGTGGACCAGACCAATCCCAGCCACACCGCCCTGGCCCGGTTCATGGCGGGCGAGGGGCTGCTGCGGCCCGTGAAGCGCATGGAGTCCTATCCCTGGGGCATCAAGCCCCGCAACCGCGAGCAGCAGTTCGCCCTGGAGCTGCTGCTGGATCCCACCGTCCAGGTGGTCACGCTGCTGGGCAAAGCCGGCACGGGCAAGACCCTGCTGGCCATCGCCGCCGGTCTCCAGCAGGTGGTGGACGACGAGGCCTACGACAAGATCCTCGTGAGCCGGCCCGTCATGCCCATGGGGCGCGATCTGGGCTACCTGCCCGGGGATATCGGCGAGAAGCTGCGGCCCTACATGCAGCCCATCTACGACAACCTCGAGTTCATCGTGGGCGCGAACACCGAAGCTAGGAAACGCACCACCATGACCGCGGGCCAACTGGAGGAGGCGGGCTACCTCAGCGTCGAGCCCCTCACCTACATCCGCGGCCGCAGCATCCCCAAGCAGTACCTGGTGGTGGACGAGGCCCAGAACCTCACGCCCCACGAGGTCAAGACCATCCTCACCCGCGCTGGAGAGGGCACCAAGGTCATCTTCACGGGCGACCCCCACCAGATCGACAACCCCTATGTGGACGCCAGCACCAACGGCCTCAGCTTCCTGGCGGAACACTTCAAGCACCTCGACATCTCCGGCCACGTCACCCTCCAGAAGGGGGAGCGCAGCAAGCTGGCGGAACTGGCGAGCAACCTGTTGTAGGAGCCCTTCATGGCGGATTCATCCTGGGACAATGGCGGGCATGGCGTTCCCCTCAAGCCGGGCCTGCCGCTCTGGGGCAAGGTGGCCCTCGGCTGCGGCATCGCCTTCCTGGTGGCTCTGGTCACTTGCGTGGGGGGGATCGCCTACGTGGCGAACAAGGCCAAGAAGGACCCCGCAGGCTTCAAGAACCAGGTCATGGGGTTCGCCCTGGAGAAGATCCGCCCGGACTGGGAAGACTTCCGCGCCGTGGTGGAGCAGCTCCGCACTCCCGAAGGCTGCCACGCCCTCTACACGGCCAATCCCGAGCTGGCGAAGACCTGGCCCACTGAATCCGGCTTTCTCCAAGCCGCTGCCAAGTGGCAGAAGGATCTCACTCCGGTCCCGGACCTCACGCCGGATCTGATGGAACACCATGGCCTCCGCATCAACCGTGATTTCGGCGGCAAGGTGGAGGTGGGCTGGAGCCCGAAGTCGGGCCGGGCCGTCTACGTCACCTTCGAAAGCGCCCGCCGCGCCGGGGACCAAGGCCCCAGGCGCGTGCTGGAAGTGGATGTCCGCTGACCCTTCCGCATTGAGCCCACGCCCGTTTTCCGCCAAGATTCAAGCATGACCGCCGCTTCCGGATCCGTATCTGATGCTCTAGCCCTGCTCACGAAGGGCACCGTGACTTGCCACAAGCTGGACCAGCTGGAGGCGAAACTCAAGGAGGGGCGGCCCCTGCGGATCAAGGCCGGCTTCGACCCCACGGCCCCGGACCTGCACCTGGGCCACGGCGTGCTCATCCGCAAGATGGCCCAGTTCCAGAAGCTGGGCCACGAGGTGACCTTCCTCATCGGCGATTTCACCGGCCTCATCGGCGATCCCACAGGCAAGAAGGCCACGCGCCCGCCCCTGTCCCGCGAGGAGGTGCTGGCCAATGCGGAGACCTACAAGGCCCAGGTCTTCCGGATCCTCGACCCGGAAAAGACGAAGGTCCGGTTCAACAGCGAGTGGCTGGAACCCCTCCACGGCGAGCAGTGGATCCGCCTGGCCTCCCGGTTCACCGTGGCCCAGATGCTGGAGCGCAATGATTTCGCCAAGCGCATGGAGGCCCGCGAACCCATCTCCCTCCATGAGCTGCTCTATCCCCTGACCCAGGCCTACGATTCCGTGGCCCTCCAGGCGGACGTGGAACTCGGCGGCAACGATCAGCTCTTCAACCTCATGCAGGGCCGCATCCTGCAGGAGGCCTCGGGCCAGAAGCCCCAGGTGGTGCTGACGGTGCCGCTGCTGCTGGGCCTGGACGGCGTGGAGAAGATGTCCAAGTCCCTGGGCAACTACATCGGCTTCATGGAGGATCCGGACACCCAGTTCGGCAAGGCCATGAGTGCCAGCGATGCCCTCATGTGGGACTGGTACCTGCTGCTGACGGACAAGCTGCCCGCCGAGATCGAGGCCCTCAAGCAGGGGCACCCGATGGATGCCAAGAAGGCCCTGGCCCGGCAGATCGTGGCCGATTTCCACGGGGCCGCCGCCGGCCGCGAGGCCGAAGAGCGCTGGGTGCGCCGGTTCTCCGAGCGGAGCCAGGAGGAGGCCCCGGAAGTCGCCGTGGCGCCCACGGACGGCGAGGTCGCCCTCAGCCGCCTGCTGGTGGACCGCGGTCTGGCCGCCAGCCGCAAGGAGGCGGAGCGGCTCATCGGCCAAGGGGCCGTGAGTCTGGATGGCCAGAAGGCCGCGGATCCCGCCCTCAGGCTCTCGCTGCTCCCCGGGCAGTCCATCCTCGTGAAGGTCGGCAAGCTCAAGCTTGAGCGCTGGATGATTTCATGAGCCTGCCCGCGCTCAAGGACCTCTTCGCGAGGCACCGGGCGGAGGCCACCGGTATTTGGCGCCTGGGCCAGGAGCCCAACCGGACGATCTACTTCGAGCAAGGGAGTGTGGTGTTCGCCGTCAGCACCCACGCGCCGGACCGCCTCACCCACCTCCTGGTGGAACGGGGCAAGCTCACCCAGGTCCAGCTGGACTACGCCATGGCCAACCTCAATCCGACCATGTCCATCGGCCGGAACCTCATCGAGATGGGGTTCATCACCCAGCGGGACCTGCTGGATGTGGCCCGGGCCCAGGTCGAACGGGTGGTCTGGGCCAGCCTGGCAGCCGCCGCCGGGGAACCCGTCTTCGAGGCCAAACCCCTGGATGCCGCCACGGTCCGCCTCCCCTTCGACACCCCCGCCATGCTGCTGGCTGGGGTGCTGAACCTGCAGGATCGGGAGCACCTGCTGGCGGAGCTGGGCCCCCTGGACCAGGTGGTCGTGCCGGAAAGCCAGCGGCCCTCCGAATGGAACCTGCCCCCCGATCTGCTTCGTATCCCCGGCCTGCTGAATGGGCAGCGGACCATGCTGGAGCTGAGCCAGGAATCCGGGGTCGAACCGTTCCGTCTGGGTGCCTTCATCCTGTTCCTGCGGGAGATGGGCCGGGTGCGGCTGCAGGGACCGCCGCCCCTCCAGGTCCTGGAATTCCCCGAGCCGGTCCCCGCCCCTCCGGCGGCCCCGCCACCCCCACCGCCTCCCCCGCCGGCCTCCTACCCCTCACTGATCGAGGCGATCCAGGCCAGCCAGGTCCCCACCACCAACCTGGACCATCTTTCCGAGGAACTGGATCAGCTGGGGCCCGAGGACGAAGTGGAGGAGCCTCCCTATTTGGCCGGCAACCAGCCGCCCCTGCCGGGGGATCGCCCGCTTCCCATCCAGCAGACCGCGGCGGGAAGCACCGAGTTTCCCGAGCCTCCCCACCTTGAGCCCAGGAGCTCCTCCCGTCGGCCCCTGGTCCTGGCCCTGATCCTCCTGGTGGCCCTGGGCTTCTGGGGTGGTCTGCGATGGTATAAACGAAACCCCATCATCCTCCCCAGGCTGACGCAATCGGCCCCGGAGAATCCGCCCCCCCAGGTGAAACCAGCGCCACCCACTACGGAGCAGACCTCCAAGCCCGAAGCCAAGGCCGCCCCGGATCCCACCTCTCCCGTTGAGGTGAAAGCCCCCGTCCGACCCGCGCCGGCCGAACCGGTCCCGGCGCCGCCCAAGCCGGCAGCCAAGCCAGCGGCCAAGCCGCCCGCGGTTCCTTCCAAGGCGGAACGGCTGAAGGCCATCCGCGAGGGGCAATGGAAGCTGACCCTCGCCCAGGGCACTGCCCTGGCCGCCACCGTCCAGGAGAAGTGGACCCTGCGCCTGGAGATCGCCTGCCAGGGCGACACGGTCCAGAACGCCGCCGGGCTGCTGAAGGGCCGGGACCCGGACCTCTTCCTCCTGCCCATGACCATGCGGAATGGGCGTACCTGCTATCAGATCTTCTTCGGGATCTACGGATCGGAAGCCGCCGCCTTGGCCGCCGCCAAGCACCTTCCCGCGCCCTTCCTGGCCGCCGGCAACCGTCCGAAGCCTTTCCGGGTGGGCGACATCCCCCGCCGGCAATAGGCATAATTACGGTCCTCCGCGCACATATTCCTATTGCAATTTATGGTCCTTTACAAAAGGGGCAGGCTCCGCCATACTTTATATGTATACGAGCGGGTCCATTAAATTTGGCCCGATGATCTTTGTGGAGTCCGATGCTGTCATCCTTCCATCCCACCAATTGGAGCAAGACCTGTGCGCTCTGGATCCACGAGATCCATGTCGCCTTCGACCCTCCAACTCCGGTGGATCCAGGCAAGGGCGGATTCCTCAGGCTCATGCGCTGGAGCACGCCCCGGGTGGCCACCCTCGTATCCCTCAGCTTCACCCTCCACTGCACCCGGCCTCCCGCGACCTACGCCTCCCCCGCCTCCGGGTCGCGCAGCGACGTCCGGCCCGCCGATGGGCAGGCCTATGTGGAGGAGGGTCTGGCCAGCTGGTACGGCGGCAACGATGACGGATTCACCGGCAGGCCTACGGCCAGCGGGGAGATTTTCGACCCCGAGCAGTTCACCTGCGCCCACCGGACCCTGCCCCTGGGCAGCTTCGTGGAGGTCGAGAACCTCGAGAACCGCAAGCGCACCGTCCTGCGGGTGAACGACCGGGGCCCCTTCGTGAAGGGGCGCGTGCTGGATCTTTCCAAGCGCGGTGCCGAGGAATTGGGCTTCATGGGTCAAGGCACCACGCGCATCCGCCTCCGTTCCGTGGACGCCATGGGCCTGCCCACCGCCCTGGATCCGTCGATGGATCGCCTGGACCCCTTCGTGGTGCAGGTGGCGGCACTTTCAGATCCCAAGAATATCGAGTCACTTACGCGCGAACTTGAAAACACCTTCGGCGTGGTGACCCTCCAGAGCGCCACCACCCGGGGCGGCCTGGCCGTGAAGCGGGTCCGAGTGGGCAGCTATACCAGCCGCCAGGACGCGGAGCAGGCGGCCCAGCAGCTCGCCAAGCTCCTGAAGGATCGCGGTGTCGAACCCTTCATCACCCGCCAGCGCTGAGCTCTTGCGCCCCTTCCTGGTCATCCCGGCCGGGGGGCGGGGCCTGCGCATGGGGGGCGGCCTGCCCAAGCAGTTCCGGGACTGGGGCGGACGCCCCCTGCTCCAGGCCACGGTGGAGGCCTTCCTCGCCCCCGGCATGCCCCAGCTCGCCGGGATCGCGTTGGCCGTTCCGGAAACCCACCTGGAGGAAACCCGCTCCTGGACCTTCAGCGCCCCCTGCTGGGTGGTCCCCGGCGGGGAGACCCGGCAGTCCTCCGTGTGGTCGGCCCTTCTGGCCTTGCCGGACCAGCCCCTCGCCCCGGTCATGATCCACGATGCCGTCCGGCCCTTTCCCCCGGCGGCCCCCCTGTGGGAAGCCCTGGAGGCCCTGAACCGGTTCGATGGCGTCCTGCTGGGTGAGCCATCCACCGACACCCTCAAACGGGTGGATGCGGACGGGCGGGTGCTCGGCACCGAGCCGCGGGAGGAGTTCTTCCGGGCCCAGACCCCCCAGATCGCCCGCCTGGGAACCTGGCTCCGGGCCTTCCGCCTCGCCAACGAGGCCGGGTTCGCCGCGACGGATGATGTGGCGCTGCTGGAGCGCCTGGGACTGGCGGTGAAGGTGATCCCCAGCCCCAGTTCCAACCTGAAGCTCACCACCCCGGAAGATTGGGAGCGGACCGAGCCCCGCTGACTACGGCCTGTGGCAGAGCCACCACAGATATCCATCCTCAAACATAAAACAAATCATGAAATGATTTATTTTATGCAATGGCACAAATCTAGCTTATGAATCTGCGAGGACGACCCATGCCCCGCAGCACCACGCCCCAGACCCTGAGCCACGAGATCACCGTCTCGGGCCGCGGCCTGCACGGCAACCGCCCCTGCTCGGTGCGCCTGATGCCCGTGGCCGAACCCACCGGGATCGTGTTCATCCACACGCCTACGGGGACTGAAATCCCCGCCCGGGCCGACCTGGCCGGCGACCTGGTCCTGGCCACCACCCTGGTGAAGGATGGGGTGCGCCTCCAGACCATCGAACACCTGCTTTCGGCGCTCACGGGGCTGGAGGTCGAACACCTGCGCATCGAGGTGGATGCCGAGGAGCTGCCGATTCTCGATGGCAGCGCCGCTCCCTGGGTCGATGCCATCCTCCAGGCCGGCACCAAGGCCCTTGAGGGCCGTCGCCGGTTCATGAAGATCACGCGCCCCATCGAAGTCCGGAACGGGGACCGATGGATCCGCGCCCTTCCTTACGACGGCCTCCGCCTGCGCTATGTCATCGACTTCCCCATCCCCGCCCTGGGCCGCCAGAGCCGCGAACTGAGCCTCACCCCGGAGAAGTACCGCCGGGAGCTGGGCGCCGCCCGCACCTTCTGCCTGGCCCAGGAGATCGACCAGATGCGCGCCCGTGGCCTGGCCCTCGGCGGCAGCCTGGACAACGCCGTGGTCTTCGGCGCCGACGGACCCCTGAACGAGTCGCTGCGCTACGAAGACGAAGCCGTGCGCCACAAGATGCTGGACCTGGTCGGTGATCTGGCCCTGCTCGGTGCGCCCCTGCTGGGCCTCGTGGAGGCCCATGCCGCCGGTCATGCGATGCATGTCGCCCTGGCCCAGGCCATCCTGTCGGATCCCAGCTGCTGGGAGTGGACCGAGGAGACGGAGCCCGCCAACGTGCACTTCTTCTTCCAGGCCGCAGACCTCAGCATCGCCGCCCAGCCGGCCTGATCCAACCCCGGTTGGATTTCTGGTTGCAGCCCATCACAGGAATCTGGCAGTCTTGATGCTTCACCTCAGAGGTGCATAGGTGTTACTTCATCTCCTTCAATGACCTGACTGACCGGGCGGACATGCCCGGGCAAGTGAGCGATTGGGTGGCCGCGCTGGCGCGGAATGGGGAGATGGAAGAGGACACGCGGAAGGCCGTCAAGGCCATCCTGGCGGACGTGCGCCGGGATGGCCTGAAGGCCGTGCTGGACTGGACTCTGCGCCTGGATGGCGTGGCCCTCGATCCCGCAGCCCTGCGCATCCCCGAGGCGGCCCTCCAGACCGCCCGCGCGGACCTGGACCAGCGCCGGCCCGAGCTCATGGGCGCCCTGCGGGAGATGATCGCCAACGTGCGTCGCTTCGCGGAGGGCCAGCGCGGCTGTCTGCGCGACCTGGAGTTGCCCCTCCCCGGCGGCGGCACGGTGGGTGAGCGCTGGTGCCCCCTGAAGACCGCGGGCGTCTACATTCCCGGCGGGCGCGCCTTCTATCCCTCCACCCTCGCCATGACCGTGATCCCTGCCCAGGTGGCCGGTGTGGGCCGCATCGTGGGTGTCACCCCTCCCAAGCCCCAGCCCACCCTGCCCGGCGCCTGGGGCGTGGATCCCCTGGTGCTGGCCTGCGCGGCCGAGCTGGGCCTCACCGAGCTCTACCCCTTCGGCGGCGCCCAGGCGCTGGCCTGGCTGGCCTTCGGGGAGCCCGCCGTGGACCTCGTCGCCGGCCCGGGCAACCGCTTCGTGGCCGAGGCCAAGCGCCAGCTCATCGGCACCTGCGGCATCGACGCCCTGGCGGGCCCCACCGAGCTGCTGGTCCTGGCCGACGGCAGCGCCGATCCCGCCTGGCTGGCCGAGGACCTGATGGCCCAGGCCGAGCACGATCCCGATGCCGCCGCCGTGCTGCTCAGCGCCGACCGCGCCCTGCTCAAGGCGGTGGAGGCCGAACTCCAGGCCCGCGTGGCCGCCTCGCCCCGCCGGGCGATCCTCGAGCAGAGCCTGGGCGCCCACGGGCGGCTGGTCTGCGCCGAGCGCGACCTGGCCATCGCCTTGGCCCAGGCCTGGGCGCCCGAACACCTCGAGCTCAGCGTGCGCGATCCCGAGGCCTGGCTGCCCTCGCTGACCACCGCCGGAGCCGTCTTCATCGGCAGCGCCAGCGCCGAGGCCTTCGGCGACTACGGCGCCGGGCCCAACCACGTGCTGCCCACCGACCGCAGCGCCCGCTACACCAGCCCCCTGGGCGTGGCCACCTTCCTCAAGCGGCAGAGCCTGCTGCGGCTCTCCGCCGCGGATGCCGCCGCCATGGCCCCCTGGGTCGAGCAGCTCGCCGAGGCCGAGGGCCTCACCCACCACGGCCGCAGCGCCGGCCTGCGCGGCCATCACCACCCCTAGGGAGCGCCTCCTCGCCGAGCGCTCCGTTCCGCTTCTTCTCCCCGGAAGCCTGGTGAAGAGCGCCCAACAAAACCCCACGAGGCCACGATGAAACCAGGCAGGATGCACCGCAAGGAAGGGCCCGCAGGGCAACGTGGTTCGTTGTTCAAGGGACCTGACGCCGCGGGGCGCCTGCCTGGCTTCATCCCTCCGGGCGAGGGGTGGCGGGCGTCGCGATGCTTCGTCAGGCGCGTCGCGCGTAGCACCCGCTACGCTACGACTCACCTTCCTCGCCTCGCTCGCCCGGCACCCCTCGCGTGACCACGCGGGGTTTTGTTGGACGCTCTTTCCTCCTACCCTCATCCCGAGTTGCCCATGTCCTTCCTCCGACCCGATCTCGCCGACCTGCCCGCCTACCGGCGGCCTCCCGAACCGCCCACGGGCGTGCGGCTGCACATGAACGAGGCCGGATCCGACTGGCCCGCGGAGGCCCGCGAGGCCCTGCTGGCGCGGCTCCGAACCCTGCCCTTCCACCTCTACCCGGAGCGGCAGGAGGAGCTCACCGAGCGCCTGCGCAAGCGCGTGGGCGCCCCCGAGGGCGGTCTGCTGCTGGGCCCCTCCAGCGGCGCCCTCCTGGACCTGGTGGCCATGGCGGGCCTCAGCTTCGGCGACACGGTGGCCATCCCGGATCCCGGCTTCAGCCTCTATCCCATGCTCGTGCGGCGAAATGGCGGGCAGGTGCGGAAGGTGCCCCAGGGCACAGGCTTTCCGCTGGAGCCCTGGTTCCAGGCCCTGGACTGCCGCCAGGTCTGGCTGACGCTGCCGAACAACCCCACCGGCGCCTGGGTGTCGCCAGCGGAACTGGAGCCGCTGCTGGCCGCGGCCGCGGCCCGTCCCGTGCCCCCCCTGGTGGTGATGGACGAGGCCTACGCAGAATTCGCCCCGGCCACCCACCGCCTGGCGGTGGACCGCTACCCGAACGTGGTGCTGCTGCGGACCTTCAGCAAGGCGCTGGCCTCCGCCTCCTGGCGCCTGGGCTACCTCCTGGGCGATCCTGCCCTGGTGTCCAAGCTGGCCACCCTGCAGCTGCCCTACTCCATCCCGGCCGCCAGCCTGGAGGCCCTGGACGTGGCCCTCGATTTCGCCCCGGCCTTCGAGCCCGCCGTGCGGGCCCTGCCAGATCGGCGCGACCGCCTGGCCGCCGCCCTGCCCACCCATCGGGCCGCCCCCAGCGCCGGCAACTTCATCCATGTGTCGCCGGACCCTTCGGACGCGCTGGAGGCCGAAGGCATCAAGGTGCGCCGCCTGCCCGGCACCGGTGCCGCGCGGCTCACCATCGGCACGGAACCGGACACTGCCCGCGTGGCCGCGACCCTGGGCGGCGAGCTGCCCGCTCCGGCGCCGCGCGCGACCCGGCGCCTGCTGGTCCTGGACATCGACGGCGTGCTCATCGACGCGGACCGCAGCTTCATGGAGGCGGTGGCCCGGGCCCTGGCGGACCTGCGCCCCGCCCTGCCCTGGTCCGACGAGGCCTACCGCGCCTTCAAGCGCCTGGGCGGCTACAACAACGACTTCCGCCTGGCGGCCGGGGCCCTCGCCCTGGCCGAAGCCCACGGTGACGTGGACCTTCGGCCCGTGATCGAAGCGGCGGACGGCCGCGGCTTCCCAGAGCTCGATGCGCGGATGGAGGCCCTGGAGCCTTCGGCCCAGATCTCCGTCCAGAAGCACTACGCCGACACCATCCGTCTCGAGCGCCCCCTCGCCACCCTGGCCGACCTCCAGGCCACGGGCTGGGAGCTGGCGGTGCTCACGGGACGGCCGCCCGAGGAGCTGGACCTGGCCTGGAGGGTGCTCGGCTTCCAGCTCCCCGCGGTCTGCGATGCGGCGCCCCACCTGCGCAAACCTGAACCGGCGGGCCTGCTCCAGCTGGCGGACGCCTTCCGGGCGGAGAAGATCATCTTCGCCGGGGACACGGTGGACGATGCCCGCTGCCTGCGGGCCGCCGCGGCGCTGAAGCCCGAAGTGGCCTGGCGCTTCGCGGCCCTGGGACCCGACCGCAGCCGCTTCGCGGTGGCGGAAGACATCCAATCCGAGACCTTGCGCGGCCTGCTGCCGATGCTGAATCAGGAGAAGCCATGAGAACCGCCACCCTGAACCGCGCCACCGCCGAGACCCGGGTAAAGCTGAGCCTCTCTCTGGACGGCGGCGAGGCGAGCATCCGCACGGGCCTGGGCTACTTCGACCACATGCTGATGCAACTCGCGAAGCACGGCGGCTTCGGCCTGGAGGTGGAGGCCACCGGCGACCTGCCCGTGGACAGCCACCACCTCGTGGAGGATGTGGGCCTCTGCCTGGGGGACGCGCTGAAGACGGCCCTGGGCGACCGTGCGGGCATCGCCCGCTTCGCCCACGCCTACGTGCCCCTGGATGAGGCCCTGGCCCGGGTGGTGGTCGACCTCTCCGGCCGCCCCTGGTGCGAGTTCCACGCGGACCTTCCGCCGGTGGTCCTCGGTGACGGCTTCCAGGTGGAGATGGTCCGGGAGTTCTTCATCGCCCTCGCCATGCGCGGCGGCCTCGCCATCCACGCGGACCTCCTCCGCGGCGTGAACACCCACCACAAGGTCGAGGCCCTCTTCAAGGCCCTGGCCAAGGCCCTGCGCCAGGCCGCCCGCGCCGAGGGCGGCGGCGGCGTACCCTCCACCAAGGGGACCTTGTCCGCATGAGCGCCATCACCCTCATCGACTACGACGCCGGCAACCTTGCCTCGCTGGAAGGCGCCCTGGACCGGCTGGGCCTGGCCTATGTGCGGGCCGCATCGCCCGACCAGGCTGCGGCCACTGGGCCCATCGTGCTACCGGGCGTGGGCCACTTCGAAGCCGCCCAGCGGTCCCTCCGTGAGCGGGGCTGGTGGTCCAGCCTGCCGACCCTGGTGGCCGAAGGACGGCCCCTGCTGGGCATCTGCCTGGGCCTGCAGCTGCTCGCCGAAGGCAGCGAAGAGGCTCCCCGCGCGTCGGGGCTCAGCCTGATCCCCGGCGTCGTGCGGCGCCTGGGGCCGGGCGTGAAGGTCCCCAACATGGGCTGGTGCCAGGTGCGCCAGGGCAGCGCCCACCCCGCCCTCCCGGATCCCGACGGCGCCTGGCTCTACTTCGTCCACAGCTACGCCCTGGAGCCCTCGGCCGACACCGTCTACCTGGCTGACCACGGCCGCCCCTTCGCCGCCGTGGAGGCCCGGGGGAAGGTCCTGGGCTTCCAGCCCCACCCTGAGAAATCCGGGCCCGCCGGCCTCGGGCTGCTGCAGTCGGCCCTGGCCTGGATGGGCGCCCTGCCCATGCCATCGGAGGCGCCATGCAACTGATCCCGAGCATGGACCTGCTGCAGGGCCGCCTGGTCCGCCTGCGCCATGGCGACCGGAAGCAGGCCACGTTCTATGACTTCACGCCCGAGGGCTGGGTCGAGCACCTGATCGCCGCCGGCGCCCGCCGCATCCACCTGGTGGATCTGGACGGCGCCTTCGGGGAGCCCCGCCAGGGGGCCTTCACCACCTTCCCCGCCCGCTTCCCCCAGGTACGCTTCCAGCTGGGCGGCGGCCTGCGGGACCGCGCTTCCATCGAGGAGGTGCTGGCCCTGGGGTTCGACGCCGTGGTCGGAACCCTCGCCGTGGAGCAGCCTTCGGCCCTGCGGGGCCTGCCCGGCGATCGCGTCGTGGCGGCCCTCGACCTCAAGGGCCAGCACATCGTCACCCGCGGCTGGCAGGCTGATAGCGCCTGCGCTTCCACGGACGTGTTCGAGGCCCTGCTCACCCTCGGCTTCGACCGGGCGCTCGTCACCGACGTGAGCCGCGATGGCACGCTGGAAGGCCCGGGCCTCGAAGCGGTCGCCTGGGTGGCCCGCGAGGGCTTCCAGGTCCAGGCCTCCGGCGGCGTGAAGGAACTGGCGGACCTCACCCCGCTCGCCACGCTGCCCGGCGTCGTGGGCGCCATCAGCGGCAAGGCTCTGATGGAGGGCTTCATCCCCCTGGACGATCCGCGCACCCGCGCCGCCCTGGCAGGAGGCGCCTGATGCCCGCCAAGCGCATCATCCCATGCCTCGACGTGAAGAACGGCCGCGTCGTCAAGGGCATCCAGTTCAAGCAGCTCCGCGACCTGGGCCATCCCGTGGAGCTGGCCCGCCGCTACGACCTGGAGGGTGCAGACGAGCTGGTCTTCCTCGACATCGCGGCCTCCCTGGAGAACCGTGGCACGCGGGAGGCCTGGGTCCGCGAGGTGGCCCGGGAGCTGAGCATCCCCTTCACCGTGGGTGGCGGGGTCTCCAGCGTCGACGATGCCCGCAGCCTGCTGCGCGCCGGCGCCGACAAGGTGGCCGTGAACACCGCCGCCGCCCTGCGGCCGGACCTGGTCTGCGAGCTGGCGGACGCCTTCGGGCGCCAGTGCGTGGTGGCGGCCGTGGACGTGAAGCGTGATCCCGACCTGGGCTGGCGCGTCTACCTCAAGGGCGGCACCGAACCCACGGCCCGGGCGGCCGTGGACTGGCTGTGGGAGCTCAACGATCTCGGCGCCGGCGAGATCCTGCTCACCTCCATGGACCGGGACGGCACCGGCGACGGCTTCGACCTGCCCCTGCTGGACCTGGCCTCGGAGCTGCCCATCCCGCTCATCGCCTCCGGCGGCGCGGGCCTGGAGGTCCACTTCCTGGAGGCCCTGGAACACGGCGCCGACGCCGTGCTGGCCGCCACGCTCTTCCACGAGGGCATCCTGCCCATCCCCCGCCTCAAGGCCTACCTGGCCCAGAACGACCTCTCCATACGGATCTGACATGGACCTCGCAGCACTGACCTTCGATTCCGCCGGTCTCATCCCCGGCATCGTGCAGGACCGCGCCGGCGAAGTCCGCATGGTGGCCTGGCTCAACCGGGAATCCCTCCAGCGCACCCTCGACACGGGCTTCGTCACCTTCTGGAGCCGCTCCCGCCAGTCCCTCTGGGTGAAGGGGGAGAGCAGCGGAAACCGGCTCAGGGTGGTCCAGATCCGCCCGGACTGCGATGCGGACGCCCTGCTCATCCTTGCGGATCCCGAAGGTCCCAGCTGCCACCGCGGCACGGAGAGCTGCTTCGATGCGGATCCGGAAGGCGGGCCCAGCGCGGCTCAGCCTTGGCCCGCCACCCTGCCCTGGCTGGGCCGCCTGGAAGCCTTGCTGAAGTCCCGCCGGGCGCTGGCGGACCTGAACGGCAGCTACACCCAGAAGCTCTTCGCGCAAGGCGTGGACCGCATCGCCAAGAAGGTGGTGGAGGAGGCCGGTGAGGTCGTGATCGCCGCCAAGAACGACGACCGCAAGGAGTTCCTCGGCGAGGCCGCGGACCTGCTGTTCCACCTCGACATGCTCCTCCTGGAGCGCGGGGCCAGCCTCCTGGATGTGGTGGAGGTGCTCCACCGTCGCCACGCCGACCGCACGGGAGGGCCCGCCTGATGGCTGTCCGCACGCCCCACTTCCCCGACCTGCTTTTCAGCGCCGCCGCCCGGCTCCGCAAGTGGGAAGGCACCCTCATGGGCCATTTCGCCGCCCACGGCTACCGTGAGCTGCACCCCTCCCTCGTCCTGCGGGAAGCCGTGCCCGACGGCGCGCTGCGCTTCTTCGATGGCGACGAGCTGGTGGCCCTGCGCTGGGACTTCACCATGGCCCTCGCGGGCCTGCTGGCCCGGACCTTCCCCGCCCCGCCGGACCGCGTGGCCTACGCGGGCGCGGTGTTCCGACGGCCCGTGCAGCCCTGGGAGGCGGTGGAGCGTTTCGAGGTGGGCTGCGAGCGTCTCCAGCCCGAAGGCGAACCCGCTGCCGAAGCGGACGTGGAACTGGCCCGCATGCTCATGGCCGTCCCGGGCCTCCTGGGCCTGAAGAGCGCCATCCTCCACCTGGGCAATGCGGCCCTGGTGCGGCGCCCCCTGGAAGCCGAAGGCCTGTTCGGCGAGTTGGCGGACGCCGTGGTGGCGGCCCTCTCGCGCCGTGCACCGCACCGCGTGCGCGAGGCCCTGGACGGGCATCCCTCCGCGGCGCGGCTGACCGCCCACGCCGAGGCGCTGCTCTCCGAGTTCGACGGCCCCGGCACCCTGGGCGCCCTGGCCGCCAGCCCCTATGCGGCCCTGCTGGAGGAGGAGCGGAGCCACATGGACCGGGCCCTCCAGGCCCTGCTCCCCATCTTGCCGCCCAACCTCGAGCTGCGCGTGGATCTGGCCGATGTGGCGGGACTCGGGTTCTATACCGGCCCCACCCTGCGCCTGTGGGCCCCTGGCGCCCAGCAGGAACTCGCCGCAGGCGGCCGCTACGACCGCCTCTTCCCGGGCCTGGGCCGGCCCTGGCAGGCCGCGGGCTTCTGCGTGCGCCTGTCCCGTCTCCTCGACCTCGCCGCCACTCGGCCCGACCTCTTCGAAGAACCCCGATGACACACTCGACCCTTCTCATCGCCTTCCCCAAGGGCCGCCTCGGTGACGAGCTGGTGCCGAAGCTGGCCCACACGCCCCTGGCCCTGGACCCCGCGGCCCTGAAGTCCCGCGTGCTGCAGATCCCCACGGCCACGCCCGGCGTGGCGGCCCTGCTGCTCAAGGGTGCCGACCTGCCCCGCTATGTGGCCGCCGGCGTGGCCTCCCTCGGCATCGTGGGCTCGGACACCCTCGACGAGATGGACATGGACCTGCTGGAGCTGGCGGACCTGGGCTTCGGCGCCTGCCGCCTATCGCTGTGCGCCAAGGCCGAGGTCACCCTGGAGGACCTGCGCGCCAGACCGCACCTGCGCCTGGCCACCAAATTCCCGAAGGCCACGGAGGCCTGGCTGTCCCGGGAAGGCCTCACGGCCGAGCTGGTGCCCCTCAGCAGCAGCGCGGAACTGGCGCCGCTCCTCGGCCTGGCCGACGCCATCGTGGACCTGGTGCAGACCGGCGGCACCCTCAAGGCCCACGGGCTCGTGGAAACGGCCATCCTCGGCCGCTCCTCCGCCCGCCTCGTCGCCGCCCGCGGCGCCTACCTCAGCGAGCCCGGACGCCTCCGCCCCCTGGCCGGAGCCCTCATCGCGGCGCTGAAGGGCCAGGACTGACCCTCGGGAAGATCCATCCCGAGGGTCACGAGGGTCCCCGGTCCGACTACCGGCGCCGGATCTGGCTGACGTCGCGCACGGCGCCGCGATCGGCGGAGGTCGCCATCAGCGCGTAGGCCTGCAGCGCCGCCGACACCTGACGCTGCCGCTTGACCGGCTTCCAGGCCGCATCACCCTTGGCGTCCATGGCAGCGCGCCGGCGCGCCAGTTCGTCGTCGCTCACCGCCAGGCGGATGCTGCGGGCGGGGATGTCGATCTCGATGGTGTCGCCGTCCTCCACCAGCCCGATGGCGCCGCCATCGGCGGCCTCCGGTGAGACGTGGCCGATGGACAGGCCCGAGGTCCCGCCTGAGAAGCGGCCGTCGGTCAGGAGCGCGCAGGCCTTGCCCAGGTCCTTGGACTTCAGGAACGAGGTCGGGTAGAGCATCTCCTGCATGCCCGGCCCGCCCTTCGGTCCCTCGTAGCGGATGACGACGATGTCCCCCGCCACGACCTGGCCGGTGAGGATCCCCCCGACCGCCTCCTCCTGGCTTTCAAAGACCCGGGCGCGCCCCGAGAACGTCCAGACGCTCTCGTCGACGCCGGCGGTCTTGACGATGCAGCCATTGAGGGCGATGTTGCCGTAGAGCACCGCCAGGCCGCCCTCGCGCGTGTAGGCGTGGGCGGAGTCCCGGATGCAGCCGTGCTCCCGGTCCAGGTCGAGTTCCGGGAAGCGGCGGTCCTGGGAGAACGCCTCCTGGGTCGGCACGCCGCCCGGCGCGGCGCGGAAGAAGTCGAGTACGGTCCGGTCGCCGCTCCGGGCCACATCCCAGGCCTCGATGGCCTGACCGAGTGTCGGCGCATGCACCGTCGCGGACTCGCGGTGCAGCAGGCCCGCGCGATCCAGCTCGGCGAGGATGCCGAGGACGCCACCCGCGCGGTGCACATCCTCGACGTGGTACTGCTGCGTGGCCGGCGCCACCTTGGCCAGGCAGGGCACCCGGCGCGAAACGCGGTCGATGTCCGCCATGGTGAAGTCCACGCCCGCCTCCTGGGCGGCCGCCAGCAGGTGCAGCACGGTGTTGGTCGAGCCGCCCATGGCCACGTCGAGCGCCATGGCGTTCTCGAAGGCGGCGCGGGTGGCGATGCCCCGCGGCAGCGCCGAGGCGTCGCCATCCTGGTACCAGCGTCGGCACAGTTCGACGATGCCCCGGCCCGCCTGGAGGAACAGGCCCCGACGGTCGGCGTGCGTGGCGACGAGGGTGCCATTGCCCGGCAGGGACAGGCCGAGGGCCTCAGTGAGGCAGTTCATGGAGTTGGCGGTGAACATGCCCGAGCAGGAACCGCAGGTGGGGCAGGCGGAGCGTTCGAAGCTGTCCACTTCGGCATCCGACACCTTGCTGTCGCCGGCCTTGATCATGGCGTCGATGAGATCGACGGCGATGGTCTGGCCCTGCCACTGCACCTTGCCCGCCTCCATGGGCCCGCCGGAGACGAAGATGGTCGGGATGTTGACGCGCATCGCGGCCATCAGCATCCCGGGCGTGATCTTGTCGCAGTTCGAGATGCACACCATCGCGTCGGCGCAGTGGGCATTGACCATGTACTCGACGGAATCGGCGATCAGGTCCCGCGAGGGCAGCGAGTAGAGCATGCCGTCGTGGCCCATGGCGATGCCGTCGTCGATGGCGATGGTGTTGAACTCCTTGGCGATGCCACCGGCCGCCTCGATCTCGCGCGCCACCAGCTGGCCCAGGTCCTTCAGGTGCACATGCCCCGGCACGAACTGCGTGAAGGAGTTAACGACCGCGATGATCGGCTTGCCGAAGTCACCGTCCTTGACGCCGGTGGCCCGCCAGAGGGAGCGCGCGCCAGCCATGTTGCGGCCATGGGTCGAAGTGCGGGAGCGGTAGACGGGCATGGCGGGACTCCGGAGGCAATGGCGGAAAGACCCCGGTCAGCCCTGGATCTCGCCGTAGATGTTGTCCCGCTGCCAGGGCTCGTAGCCGGCGGAGCGGATCATGCGGGTCATCTCGTCCTTGTTCACGCTGTAGCAGGTGCCGGCGGCGCTGACGACGTTCTCCTCGAGCATGAGGCTGCCCATGTCGTCGCAGCCGTAGTGCAGGGCCAGCTGGCCGGTCTTGCGGCCCATGGTGACCCAGCTGCTCTGGATGTGCGCGAAGTTGTCGAGGAAGATGCGGGCGATGGCGATGGTGCGGAGGTACTCGACATCCGTGGGCTTGGGCACCTTGCCTTCCCAGGGGGTGTGGCCGCTCTGGAAGGGCCAGGCGGCGAAGGCCGTGTAGCCGCCGCCGTTGTTCCGCGCCAGGGCCCGGTCCTGCTGATCGCGCAGGGCTTCCAGGTGCTCGATGCGCTCGGCCATGGTTTCCGTGATGCCGAACATCATGGTGCCCGTGGTCTTGACGCCCTCCTCGTGGGCGGCCTCCATCACTTCCAGCCACTTCTCGCGGCCGCCCTTGAGCGGGGCGATCTTCTTGCGGATGCGGTCCACCAGGATCTCCGCGCCGCCGCCGGGAATGGAACCGAGGCCCGCCTCGCGCAGGTCCGCGATGGTCTTGCCGAGCGTCTGGCCGCTGAGCTTGGCCATCATCTGGATCTCCACCGGCGAGAAGCCGTGGACCCAGATGCCCAGGTCGTGGTGGAGGTAGCGCACCAGGTCCAGGTAGTAGTCCCAGGGCAGATCGGGATTCACGCCGCCCTGCAGGAGGAAGCCAGTGCCACCGATGGCCTGGGTCTCCTCGGCCTTCTGCTTCAGCTGCTCCTTGGTGAGCACATAGCCGCGGGTGTCGCCGGGCTTGTGGTAGAAGGCGCAGAAGGTGCAGTAGACGTTGCAGATGTCCGTGTAGTTCACGTTGCGGTCGATGACGTAGCTCACGCGCCGCGGATCGTTGTGGCGGTCCCGCACGGCGGTGGCGGCCACGGCGAGGTCCGGAAGTTCCGCCCGCTCCAGGAGCAGCAGCGCTTCGGCGGCCGTGACGCGGCGGCCCTGGAGGACACCCTCCAGGATCGCTTCGGGAGTATCAAGGGCCCTCAGCATGCCTAGACCTGGTACCCCATGACCTGGAGGCAGCGGCGGCAGACGCATTCCTGGCCTGCCACGCCGTGCTGGAAGTGGTCCAGCGTGTAGGGGTTCCGGCACTTCTCGCAGATCTGGGTCGGCTCGGTGCTGGTCTTCGGGGCGTAGAGATGGGTGGGATCGGGCATGGCGGACTCCGGACCTTCAAGGATATCAAAGGCGGCCCGGATGGGCCGCCTTTGATCGGAAAAGAGGGAATGACTAATCTTCGACGGCGCCGGCCTTGGCGCTTTCATGGGGGCGGGAGTTGCGCTTGCCCTGGTGTTTGTGGGCCTGCACGTCCAGCTTCTCCACGGCCTGGGTGATGCTGGTGTACATGTCATCCGTGGTGGCCGAGGCGACGAACGCGCTGGCGCGGGTCTTCAGCGTGATCTCGGCCTCGTGGCGATGCTTCTCCACGGCCAGGATCACGTGGACGTCGATGATGTCGTCCAGGTAGGTGGCCATCTTGTCCAGCCGCTCCTTGGTGAACTGCTTCAGGGGCTCGGTGAGCTCCACGTGGCGGCCGGTGTAATGGACCTTCATGGGACACTCCTGAAAAGGGCCGGGTGGCCCGGGGATCATGGATCCGGTGCCGGAAAGGGGGCCTCAGCCCGGTTAGCGGCGCCGGCGCTGGGAGGCAGGAGGTATCTTGAGCTCCTCGCGGTACTTGTTCACCGTGCGGCGGGCCACCTTGATGCCGTCCCGCTCGAGCAGGCCGGCGATGGCTTCGTCGGACAGCGGCTTGGCAGGGTCCTCGGCCTGCACGAACGCCTTGATGCGGTGCTTCACCACCGTGGCGGAAATGTCCGAATCCTTGGGGCGCGCCGAGAAGAAATAGTTCAGGTCGTAGAGCCCTTGGGGCGTGTGGATGGTCTTCGCCTTCACCACGCGGCTGATGGTGCTCTCATGGAAGCCGGTGGCCTCGGCCACGTCCCGCAGCACCATGGGCCTCAGGCGCTCGATGCCGTGCTCCAGGAACTCCTTCTGGAGCTCCACGATCTGGGCCGAGACCCGCAGGACCGTGCGGTTCCGGTCCTCCACGCCCCGGATGAAGTCCCGGGCACTGCGGAAGCGCTCGCGGATGAAATCCTTGTCGGCCTTGGCGTCGCTGGAGGCCAGGAACCGCTGGTAATCGCCGTTCACCTTGAGCCGGGGCAGGCCCTCGTCATTGAGGTAGATCTTCCAATTGCCATCCTCGCCCTTGAGCACCACCACGTCGGGCTTCACCACCCGCTCGCCTTCGGGATCGAAGGCCCGGCCGGGCGAGGGATTGAGATGCTTGAGCTGGTCCATAGCCACGCAGAGTTCCGCGTCGGTGCAGCCCAGGGCGCGGCGCAGCTTGGCGCTGTCCCGCTGCGCCACCTGCGCGGAGTGGTCCTGGATGATGCGCACCGCCAGATCGTCCGGTTCAGCGCCCGCGTGCCGGAGCTGGAGCAGCAGGCTCTCCTGCACCGTGAAGCAACCCACGCCGGAGGGATCGAACTCCTGGAGGACATCCAGGGCGGCGCGCAGCGCCTCCTCCGTGACGCCCAGGTCTGCCGCCAGGGCTGCCGGAGTGGCCTCCACGGAGGGCTGGTCAGGATCCATCCGCAGGAACCCCTTCGGGTCGAGCCGGTCGATCAGCCGCTCCACCAGGGCCGCCCGGGGATCGTCGTTCTCCAGGGTCTCGTAGAGCTGGCCCACCAGGTGGTCCTGGAGGGACTCGTAGGCACTGAGGCGGTCCTCCCAGGAGAACCGGTCCTCCTCCGGCAGGTTGCTGGTCCGGGGCAGATCCGAATCCCAGCTGTTCTCGGCGCCCAACTCGGTCTCCTGGACCTGGGCCACGCCTTCTTCCGTGAACTTCTCCAGATCGCTTTCGGGGTTCATTTCGCCCGCCGCATCCAGCATCGGTCCCAGGTCCATGGTGTCCACCCCCTCGGGCAGTTCCACACCATCACCGGCCTGGTCGGAGGCCGCCTCGGTCACGTCAGAGTCGCGCCCTTCCTCGATGGCCTCGAGCGTCGGCACCTCGTCGCCATCGTCGGCCAGCTCCAGCAGGGGGTTGTCCTCCAGCTCGCGCTCGATGGTCTGCGAAAGCTCCTGCAGGTTCATCTGCCACAGCTTGAGCTTCAGCTGCATCGCGGGAGTGAGCGCAAGGGTCTGGCTCTGGGCCAGGCGCTGGGAGAGGAAGGGGCCAGCCACGATCAATCCAACCTGAACCGGTCGCCCAGGTAGACCCGGCGGATGTCCGGATCTTCTGCGATTTCGCTGGGCAGGCCGTGTTTCATGATCATCCCGTCCGCCAAGATATAGGCCCTGTCGGCGATCTGCAAGGTCTCGCGGACGTTGTGATCGGTGATCAGCACGCCGATGCCTCGCGCCTTGAGGTCGGCGATGAGTCCCTGGATCTCCAGCACGGATTTGGGATCCACGCCGGCGAAGGGTTCATCCAGGAGCATGATCCGGGGTTCGGTCACGAGGGCCCGCGCCAGTTCGCAGCGCCTGCGTTCCCCACCGGAAAGGCTCATGCCGAGGGTGTCGCGCACTTTGCCCAGGTGGAAGTCGGCCAGAAGCTGCTCACAGCGGTCCTTCTGCTCCGCCTTCGAGACTGGCTGCAATTCCGCCAGGGCCATGAGATTTTCCCACACTGTCAAGCCCCGGAACACGCTGGATTCCTGGGCCAGGTAGCCGATGCCCAGTCGTGCCCGTCGATGCATCGGCTGGGCGGTCACATCCTGGCCCAGCCAGCGGATGTCCCCCCGGTCGGGCGCCTCCACCCCCACCACCATGTAGAAGGTCGTGGTCTTGCCCGCCCCGTTGGGTCCCAGCAGCCCCACCACCTCGCCCATGCCGACACAGAGGCTCACGTCCCGCACCACGGTGCGGTCGCCGTAGCGCTTCTGGAGGTTGACGGCCTCGAGACAGGTGGTCGGTTCGGTCATGGATCTATCAGAACATACTGCCCGCCCGATCGCGCCGGTGGCCGCGCGCCGTCACCGGCGCGCGGCCCGAAAAGCCGCTAGCGGACGAGCCGGCCGGGTGTGTACGGGGCCTTGGCCGCATCCAGGGCGTCCTCCAAGGCCTTGAGCGCGCCCGAGGCAGCCTCGAACCGTCCCTGGAAGGCCTTCAGGCTCTCCTCGGCCCAGCCGAGGTCCTGGCGCTGGGAGGCCGTGGGCAGCTGCGTGGTGGACCACACACTGCCGGTCACGGCGCGGATGCGGCCCAGGATGCCCGGAGCCGTGGGCTCCTGATACTTGGCCACCGTGGCGTCTCCGCTGAGGAGGATGCGCAGTTCCTTCAGCTCCGCGTGCAGCTTCCTGGCCTGGTCCAGCAGAGCGACCTCGGCAGCAGGCGTCTCCAGGAGGGCCTTCCGGACGAAATCAAGGCGGTTCTGGACCTCGCCCAGCCGCTCGGAAGCACCCACGGCCCGGCGCTGGGCATCGCCCATCCGGGCGCAGAAGGCGCTGTATTCGGTCCACTGGGCTGGCGTCAGACGGTCGGCATCCAGGGGCTTCACCTCGAAGGCGACGGGGCCGGCCACGGGCCTTAGCACGCCATCCACCTGGAAGGACAGGGTGGCCTGGTAGCGCCCCGGCGCCGTCAGGGCACCGTGGTCGCCGTAGTCCCAGGGATCCCGGTCGCCGGAGGTCTTCAGGCGGATGGGCGCCGGATCCTGGAGACGGAGATCCCAGGCCAGGCGGTGGAGGCCCTTTTCGGGTTTCGCAGCGAGGCGGCGCACCACTTGCCCATCGCTGGCGGCGATGGTCAGCACCACCGCCGGGGCCGCCTCGCGATCCTCGGCCCGGAGGGCGTCCCAGCTGGGGATCACCGGATCCTGGCCAGCCTTGGCGGCCTCTTTCTCCTTCTCCTGACGCTGCTTCTTCAGCGACTTCGGCTCGGCCTTCACGTGGTAGGTGAAGACGGCGCCGAAGGGCGGATTGGGCGACAGGAAGAGGGCGTCGCCCTGGAAGGACTTTCCGGGCCCGCCAAAGGGGACCGCGGGGATGTAGGCCTGGCCGGGCCGGAGGCCGAAGAGGTGGGCCTCGGCCGTGAAGTCCTCGGCCCGCGCCTCGCGCAGGGCCGTCAGGTCATCGAGGATGTAGAAGCCGCGGCCGAAGGTGGCCACCACCAAATCGCCCTCCCGGTTCTGGATGGCCAGATCCTTCACGGCGATGGTGGGCAGCTGGGTGAACCGGGACCATGTCTTCCCGGCATCGAGGCTGAAGAAGAGGCCGAACTCGGTGCCGCAGTAGAGCAGGCCCTCCCGGGCCGGATCCTCGCGCAGGGTGTAGATGCTGCCCCGCTCCGGCAGCCCATCGGCGATGGATTCCCAGGTGCGGCCACGGTCCCGGGAGCGCAGCAGGTAGGGCCGGAAGTCGCCGGTCTTGTGGTTGTCGAAGGCGGCATACACCGTGCCGGGCTGATGGGGGCTGGCCGCCAGGCAGGAGACATAAGTCAGGTCGGGGATGCCCGGGAAGCGGTCCAGCTTCCGCCAGGCCTTGCCGCCGTCCTCGCTGATCTGGATGAGGCCGTCATCCGTGCCCACATAGAGCAGACCTTCCATCCTGGGGCTTTCGGTGAAGGCCACGATGTTGCCGTAGAAGCTGGTCGAGGCATTGCGGGCCACCGCGTCCACGCCCCACACCTTGTCCATGATCTTCAGCCGGCTGCGGTCGATCTTCCGGGTCAAGTCGGGGCTCACGGCCGTCCAGCTGTCCCCCCGGTCCTCGCTGCGGAACAGCTTCTGGGCGGCGAAATAGAGGCGCTTGCCGTTGTGGGGGCTGAGCATCAACGGGGCATCCCAGTTCCAGCGGAAGGGCTCCTCCCCCGGTGCGGGCTGGGGTTGGATCTCCACCCGTTCGCCCGTGCGGCGGTCGAAGCGGGCCAGGCCGCCGTACTGGCTTTCCGAATACACGGTGTTCGGGTCGTCGGGATCCACCTGGCTGTAGAAGCCGTCCCCACCCTGGGTCACGAACCAGTCGAAGTTCGTGGAACCGTGCAGATTTCTGGTCCGGCTGGGGCCACCCATGGAGAAGTTGTCCTGGGTGCCGCCGTACACGTTGTAGAAGGGACGCGCGTTGTCCACGGCCACCCGGTAGTACTGGATGACCGGCAGGTTGGCCGCGAAGGCCCAGGTGGCGCCGCGGTCCCGGCTTTCGTACAGGCCGCCGTCGCAGCCGGAGAGCAGATGCTCCGGGTTGGCGGGATCGATCCACAGCGCGTGGTTGTCCACGTGCTTGTACTTCTCGCCCACGCGGCGCCAGGTCTTGCCGCCGTCCTCGGTCACCTGCATCCAGGTGTCCATGGAATAGACGCGCTTGGGATCCTTGGGGTCGCAGAAGAGTTCCTGGTAGTACTGGGCGCTGCCGGAGACCTGCTCGCTCCGGCGCTCCCAGGTGCGGCCGCCATCCTGGCTGCGGAAGAACCCCCCGGCCTTGCCGGAGGCCTCGATCGTGGCGTAGACGGTGTCGGGCTCGCCCGCGGGGATGGCCAGGCCGATGCGGCCCAGGTCCTCCTTGGGCAGCCCTTCGGTGAGTTTCGTCCAGGTCTGGCCACCGTCCAGGCTCTTGTGGATGGCACTGCCGGGCCCTCCATCCAGCATGCCCCAGACATGGCGGCGACGCTGGTAGGTGGCCGCGTACAGCACATCGGGGTTGCGGGGATCGGCCACCACGTCGGTGACGCCCGTGTGGGCGTCGACCGTCAGCACGGCCTTCCAGGTCTTGCCGCCATCGACAGTCTTGTAGAGACCGCGCTCGCCACCCTCTTTCCAGAGGGGGCCCTGGGCGGCCACGAAGACCACCTGGCTGTTCCGGGGATCCACCAGGATCTTCGCGATGTGCTCGCTGGTCTTCAGGCCCAGGTTCTCCCAGTGCCTCCCGCCGTCCAGGCTGCGGTACACCCCGTCGCCGTAGGCCACGGAGCGCTGCGAGTTGTTTTCACCGGTGCCCACCCACACCGTGTTCGAGTCATGGGGGTCCACCGTCACGCAGCCGATGGAGAACGAACCTTCCTTGTCGAAGAGCGGCGTCCAGGTGGTGCCGCCGTTCACGGTCTTCCACACGCCGCCGGAGGCCACCCCCACATACCAGGTATCGGATTTGCGGGGGTCCACGGCGATGTCGGCGACCCGGCCCGAGGTGACCGCCGGCCCGAGGTTCCGGAGGGGGAGCCCCGCCAAGGGCGATTCCACCTTCTCCGCAGCTTTGGCCTTCGCCGGCGGCGCCGCCAGGACCGGCAGGGCGGCGAGAAGCAGGGCCAGAGGCGAGAGAGAACTGAACCGGGGCATGGTGCCTCCTGTTACGAGGTTTGCACCATGATGCCCTAGAACGAGCGCAGCTTCACCATCCCGGACCGGCGCCCTTGCCGCGCACACGGCCTTGCCACTTGACCGTCTGGGTGCCCGGTTCGAGGTCCAGGGCCTCGCCCTGGCCTTCGCCAAGGCGCCCCCGCAAGGTGACCGCGCCCTTGGCCTGGATCAGCTTGGCGGTGCGGTCCGGACCCACGGTGACGGTCACGGAGTCCGCGGCCAGGCGCCATCCCTGTCCCTGGCACTCCACTCCGCCCGTGAGGAGGATCCTCTGCCCTTCGCTCTGCCCTTGTTCTGCCCTCAGGGACAGATCCCCGTCCGCGGCGGCCAGGGTGCCGCTGAGCCCTTCCGGGAAGCTCACCGCCTCGCCCCTCCGGACAATGCGGGGCCCGGACAGCCGCTCACGCAGGCGGCTCCAGGCCGCGGGACGGCCGGTGAGGGTCCACAGGGCCTCCTCCCACACGAGCCTCGCCCCGCGCAGGCTGCCACCGGAGAACAGGTTCACCTGCACCGGCCCTTCGATGGTCCAGGACCTGGGATCCCCCTGCCCCGCGCCTCCGCTGAAGGTGCCATCCTCGCCGCGGCCCAGCACCGGGGCCTGGAGTTTCCAGCGCCGGGTGGCCCGCTCCACCTGCATGCGGGGCGAGGCCAGGTTCCGCCGGCCCCAGGTCAGGAGGGCCTGGCCTTCCGCCACGGCATGGCCCACGGGCAGAGATTCGGGCAGGTCACTGCCCGGCCCTTCCCGCATGAGCACCCGTGGTGCCCGCAGCACGAGGCGCTGGCCATCCAGGGGCTGATCCCAGACCACACTGCCTTCCAGGCGCAGGCCCGCCGGCGTCCACCGGGCTCCGTCCGTGGACAGGCGCTCCTCTCCCGCAGGCCCCGCCCGATGGGCCTGGAAGGTCCGGAACTCCACCTGCTGGAACTTCGCCCCAGGTGCGGGACGCGGCGCCACCCCGCCCTTCGCGCTGCCCCGCCACCCATCGGCCCGCTCGAAGGCGAGGGGCCCGGGCCAAGTGACCGTCTCCGGCGTCAGGTCCGCCACGGAGGCCTGCAGGGCCCCTTCCGCCAGACGGGCCTTCACCCCTTCCAGGTGTCCCGTCTGGAAGCCCGGCATGGCCCAGAGCCGCTCTGCGTCCATGCCCTGGAGGGTGGCCGGGGCGGTCCCGTCCGCCGGGGCCTGCCAGCGCACGGGACCCTGGTCCACACGAAACCGGCCGTCGGCCTCGCGGCGCCAGCCCGTAGGCAGGTTCCAGACGCCCCGGGCGGAGCCTTCCAGGGCCTCCCAGCGCAGCGGAGCCAGCCCTTCCCATTCCCCCCCGGCCCAGCGGAGGGCCGGGCCCTGGTTTTCCACGCGGCCCTTGCCCAGGAGCACCTTGGTGCCAGGGTCCGCCACTTCCAGATCCATGGGGCCCTGGAGGGTCCAGACACCGGCCTGGCGGCGGGCCTTGGGCGACAGCATGCGCCACTGGCCGGTCGGCTCGTCCAGGCTCCCCTTCACCGTCTCCAGGCGCAGGTCCTCTTCCGCCCCTTCGATGGTGCGGTAGGCCAGGACCATGCGGTTGGACCCGAGCTGCTCCGTGAGCGTCCCCACACTGCCCTTGGTGCCCGTGCCGAACAGAGGATCGACCCCCACAGTGCGGCCCGGCATGCCGTCGGAACCGGAGACCAGGAAGCGCAGCGTGAACCCCAGGGTGCTCGCCACCAGGCCCCAGCCCAGGCCCCGCCAGAGCGGATGGCGGGCCGGCGGCAGATCCTGGAGCAGGGCCGCAACCTTCATGGCACCGCCTCTCCGAGCAGAGTATCCACCAGCCAGGAACGGCCCCAGCGGGCACTGCCCTGGGGCGCGGCAGCCACACAGAGGTGGTGGCCCGCGACCGGCTGGACGGGGCGCTCCCGCCCCGCGAACCAGGTGAGGGGATCCGGAGTCCCCGTCAGGCGGAGCTTCCAGTGGTCCGCCCCGAACACCGCCGTGGACGCCACGGCGCCTTCGAGCCGCGCCAGCGGCGGCGCAAACCCCTGCCCGAAGGGCTCCAGGCGAACCAGATCCGCGTCCTCCGGGAGGTCGCCGGGTCCGCCATCCAGCAGCAGGGGCGGAACCTCGCGACCGCCGGCCTGCTCAGAGGCGCCGCGCTGCAGCGCCTGGCGGACGAAGGCGAGCCGGGAGGCCTCGAAGCTGAGCCCCGCCGCCGCGCGATGCCCGCCCCCACCCAGGATGAAGGGCTGGGCCAGGGCCAGCAGGCCGCCGAGGTCGTAGCCCTCCGGCGCCCGCAGGCTGCAGTGGGCCACGCCGTCGATGACGGTGCAGACGCCGGCGGGACGCCCCGTGGCGCGCATGCGGTGGCCGGCCACGATGCCGATGACGCCCTTGTGGGCGGTGGGATCCAGGACCAGGTCGAAGGCCGCCCCGTCGGGTGCGGGCAGCCGCGCGGCCAGCTCCTCCTGGATGGTGCGGCGCTCCTGGTTGAGCGCTTCCACCCGGGCCATCAGGACCTCGGCTTCGGCCGGATCGCGGGTCAGCAGCAGGCGCACCGCGTCTTCCGCGCCGCCCATGCGGCCCACGGCGTTGAGCCGGGGGGCCAGACCGAAGGCGATGTCCTGGCCGCCCAAGGCGCCCTCTTTTTTCGCGGCGCGCAGGAGGGCCGCCAGTCCGGGGCCGTTCTTTCCGCCCAGGGAATCGAGGCCTCGGCGCACCAGCAGCGCGTTCTCAGCCACCAGCGGCATCACGTCCGCCACGGTGCCGATGGCCACCAGCTTCAGCATCCCGTCCAAGAAGGCGGCGTCCGCTCCCGTGGGGTGTGGCACGGCACCGAGCAGGGCCTGGGCCAGCTTGAAGGCCACGCCCACGCCCGCCAGGAAGGGGTTGGCGTAGCCGTCGAGGTGGGGATGCACTACGGCGCAAGCCGGTGGCAGGTCCGGGCCCAACGCGTGGTGGTCCGTGATCACCCAGTCCAGGCCCAGGTCTGCGCTGGCCTTCACCTCGTCCACGCTGCGCACGCCGCAGTCCACGGAGATCAGGAGCCCGGGATTGCGGGCTTCCTTCAGCTCCCGGATGCAGTCCAGGTGCAGGCCGTAGCCGTCGGAGAAGCGGTTGGGGATGAAGAAGGAGACCTCCGCACCGAGCCGCTCCAGGGCGCGCACCAGCAGGGCCGTGGCGGTGACACCGTCCACGTCGTAGTCGCCGTAGACCACGATGCGCTCACGGGCCTCCACGGCGCGGCGGATGCGTGCCACGGCCGCGTCCACGCCCGGCAGCAGGTGAGGGTCCGTGCTGCGGACCCAGGAGGGATCGAGGCGCCAGGCGAGGTCCTCGGGCTGGTCCACGCCGCGCAGCCAGGCCAGCCGCGCCAGGCGGGGCTCCAGCTCCCAGGCCGACGCCAGGGCCCGCCAGGGCGCCGGACCCGCCGGGATCTCCCGGCGGAGGCGCCACACCTTGGCGTCCATATCAGCCGACACTGCCCATGCGGGCGAACTTCTGGTACCGCTCTTCCACCAGCTGCTCCGCCGACAACTCGGACAGCTCCGAGAAGGCCTCCACGACGGCCTCCTTCAGGGCGGCAGCCGCAGCATCGAAGTTGGAATGGGCTCCGCCGAGGGGCTCCTTCACGATGCCGTCGATGATGCCCAGCTCCAGCAGGTGCGGGGCCGTGAGCTTCAGGGCCGCCGCGGCCTTCGGGGCCTGGCTGGCGTCCTTCCACAGGATGGAGGCACAACCTTCCGGGGAGATCACGGAGTAGATGGCGTTCTCCATCATGAGCACGCGGTCGGCCACGCCCAGGGCCAGGGCCCCGCCGCTGCCGCCCTCGCCGAGGACCACGGCCACCACCGGCACCTCAAGCTTGGCCATCTCCAGCAGGTTGCGGGCGATGGCCTCCGCCTGCCCGCGCTCCTCGGCGTCCACGCCCGGGTAGGCGCCCGGCGTGTCGATTAGGCAGAGGACAGGGCGCTGGAACTTCTCGGCCAGCTTCATGAGGCGCAGGGCCTTGCGGTAGCCCTCGGGCTTCGGCATGCCGAAGTTCCGCAGGATCTTCTGCTTGGTGTCCCGGCCCTTCTGCTGGCCGATGACCATGACGGGATTGCCCTCGATCCAGCCCATGCCCGCCACGATGGCCGCATCATCGCCGAAGCGGCGGTCGCCGTGCAGCTCCTCGAAGCGCTCACAGATCCGCTCCAGGTAGTCGAGCGTGTACGGGCGCTTGGGGTGGCGCGCCAGCTGGGCGCGCTGCCAATCCGTGAGGTTCGTGAACAGCTCGGCCTTCAGCTTCTCGAGTTTCTTCTCCAGCTTTTCCCGCTCTTTGGACTGGGAGGGGTCCATCTCCATGGCCCGGATCTGGGCCTCCAGCTCGAGTACCGGCTTTTCCAGCTGGGACAGATCCATGGCCTGTTCGGGAGTCGCGTCTTTCATGTGACCTCGGGTCAAAAAGCGGGGCAGACCAGTGTAGCCGATCAGGGCTGGATCGGCCCGCACCGGACGCCTACTGCAGCACCTTGAACGCGAGGGCCTCTTCCCGGAAGGTCTTGAACAGGTTCCGGTCCTTCTTCCAGGCCTGGAGGCCCGCTTCCCGCTGGTCGAAGCCGAAGTTCGCCTCCTTCCACCGATGCTGGAACCGGAAGGTGAGGGTGGATCTGGACCCAGCCTGCTCGGTTGCCGCCTCCCAGGAGAAGGCGCAGAAGGCCGTCTCCCCGGCTCGGCTGGGGGCGATCGGTTCGACGCTCTCCGGGATCTTCAGCCGCGCCTTCACGGTCCGCTCGCCGAAGCTGCGGGCCTGGACCGGATACCGTCGGGCCTCACCCACCTTCTGGATCAGGCCCCGGGGCCAGGGAATGCCCCAGCCGACGAGCTCGCGTTCCGAGCCGTTCACGCGGAAACCCTGGGGGTGATCCACCCGGAGCTTCACATGGAAGGGCTTGGTGAGGTCCAACGGATCACCCAGCCCCTGCACCACCACGGTCCCGGTGGGTGGAAGGTCCAGCAGATCCCGCACGAGCCTGTCGTGGACGCCCTTGGTCCCCAACGCCTTGGCGGTGGAACGCAGGTCCCAGGCATCCCCGGTCTCATCAATCTGGAGGGTGGCCACGAGCCGCCCATCCCGGGCGGCCTCCCCTTCCAGATCCATCTCAAGCCGGCTGGGCTGGATCGCGGCATCGGGAATCCGCACCCACTGGGCACCGTCCCCCAGGCAGAGCATCACATGGCGCCCGTGGTGGGCCTCGTTGAGCAGGCCCAGCGGGGTCAGCGGGTCCGTGGGGTCCACCAGCAGGAAGCGGCCCCGCGGGGTGACGACTTCGGCCGGGAACCCAAGGCTCTGCTCCAGCTTGAGGGCCACGATCACATGGTTGAACACAGGATAGGGCGAATCCGCCGGATTGATTTCAGCGCCTCCGATGGAGGCGAGCGCGGGGAAGCCGGGAAAGCCCATGGCCGAGGCCTCCGCGATGAGGAAGCAGCTCATGTCCTTGCAGTCGCCATAGCGCTTGCGCCCCACCTCGTCGGAGCGCTCGGGAACCCATCCCCGCTCTGGCGTGAGGTAGATCTGCTTGTAGGTGAGGGCCCCCCCCATCCAGGCGTGGAGCGCCTTCAATCCGCCGACGCCCGACCATCCGCGCGCGGCGGCGGTGGCAGGCACCTGCTTGGCCACATAGTTCTGTTCCGCCCAGGTCGCCAGCCCATTCCAGCTGCTCCACATCCGGGAGGTGGCGAGCTCAGGGTCGAGGAACCAGACCCGGACCATGGGCAGGAGCCCGGACAAGTCCGGGTGGCCCCCTTCGTCCTTGGGCAGGGCCGGAAGATCCGAAAGGGCCAGGCGGGAGCCCTGGACCTCTTCGACCTTGGTGATCCAGGGCTGGAAGTGGTACTTCTCCATGGAGATCGTCACCGCCTTGAGGTTGGTGAACCAGCCATCCTTCTTGGCCACCTCCAGCTCCCACCGACGGACCGGGGTGGACTCCATGATCCACTCCTGGGCGACGGGTCCCAACGGGCTTTCCACCGATTCCAGGGATTCGAACGCCAGGAGACTGCCCGGCACCACCCGATCCAGCGAGGCTCCGGTGAGCGTCTCGGTGCTGAATTCCGAGCTCCCGGCGTCGTGGATGGTGACCACCTCGTCCTGGTCCAGCTTCACCATCTCGCCGTCCGGCCGGAGATTCCATCCCTTGAGCTTCTTCACCTTGCTGGCCTTTCCCCCCAGGCCCCGCAGGGTGAAGGTCCGATGGCCCTGCCCCCGTTCGGAGATCACCTTCACCAGGCGGAACCGGCGCTGGCGGATCTCCCCGCTGCCCACATAGGCGATCTCAGTGCGGTCGAGGAGGACCCAGGCATCGGCCTGATTCGGAGCCGTCTCGCCCTGGGCGGCCCGGGCAACGGTGGCCGCCCAATCCGGCAGCTTGCGGAAGGCATCCTGGGCCGACAAGGTCAGGGAGAGGAGCAGCAGCGGGAGGACCCTGGACATGTCAGCCCTCCCTGGTCAGCACGACCGTGCGGCTGCAGGCCTCCTGGATCCAGCCCAGGAACTCCCGGAAGGCCGGCCAGTAACCCGACCCCTGGTTGATGGAAGCCACTTCCGTGCTGAGCTGGATCGTGACCTTGCGCGCCTGCGAGTCGTACCTGGTGGTCCAGATCACCGTTCCGAAAGGGTTCCGGTTGCGCAGTTCGTTCGGGGGGTCGAAGCGGTACCCGCGCGGGACTTCGAAGGTGCAGACCGCGGTGTGGGACGCCAGGTAGGGCAGCACGATGGGCACCGTGCGCGGGACGTCCAGCTTGTCGGGCACCCACAGGGGCCAGGGCATCCCCGGGAAGGGCAGCACCTCCCGGCGGCGGCCGGACTCGCGCTCCAGGCTGCCGCCGACCTCCCAGGAGACCGGTTTCCCGGGGTTGGCGGCATCCAGGACGACCGCCTTGGAGATGATCAGGTTCTTCCCGTGCTTCTCGAACTCCTCCTTCAGCAGGCGGGACTGATCCGCCGCTTCGTGGGAAAGATAGCGGAAGCGCTCGGAATATTCGGGATATCCGCCAAACTGGGCCCGGACCTCAAACTGGTCGGAATCCTCCCCGAGGTGCAGTTCATAGGCATAGGAGCGGGTGTTGAAGGTGGGTTTGGTGGCCTGGAGCATGCCCCGGACCGGCTTCCAGGTCTTCCAGTCCTGGGACTCGAAGACCAGCATGGGGACCGCCTGGTAGTCGGGATGGATCACGCCCGGCGCGGCGTAGCGGTTGCCGGGGTCGAGCCAGAGGTCATCCTTCCCGGGCTCGGCGATCCCAAGGATGTCGTGGTGGAATTGCCAGGCGTTCAGACGGCCGTAGTTGAACAGGTTCTGGTCCCGGTCCACCAGCTTGGCGATCTTGGGGAGGATCCCCGCGGCCTTGAGCAGATGGTAGTACATCAGCCGCATGCCGCTGGCACTGGCCAGGCCAGAGGCCGCCGCCTTGTCCAGCCGCTTGGACTCGTAATCGTCCCAGAAGTTCTTGGGAAGGGCCTTCTTCTCTGAGGCGGTGGGCACCGACACATTCTTGATCCGCGCCTCCAGGCGGGCGAGCAGCTCCTTCGCCCGCGCCTGGGGGGCCTCCGGGAGCCCTTTCACCAGCTCCGCGGCCAGCCGCCGGAAGGCGCCGCCGGTGTCCACGGATTCCTCGTAGTCGCTCTTGAAGATCCGGTCGAAGGCCTCCGTCCAATAGGCGTCATTCCCGTTGTGGATCGCCCGGATGAGGTCATCGGGCTGCCAGAAGATCTCCATCCGGGGGAATCCGTTCGTCGGAGGGATGGAATAGGGGATGTTCTCCATCGCCGGCAGGTTCCGGTAGGAGATGATGCGGAACCCGCCCCGCTCCGTGTCCTCGGCCATGCCGACCCTTCCGCCGGTCATGTAGAAGGCGAGCGGGAAGTGCTTGGCGATCTCGACCGTGGCCACCCGCGTCGGATAGGGGTTCCCGAGCGTCCAGGCGCCGTACAGGCCGTTGACCATCCGCTTCGGCAACCCGGACAGGTAGCCGTCGGAGCGCTCCCTCCACCGGACCTCGATCACACAATCCGAAGTGACCCCCGGAGCCACCATATGCACCTGGGAATAATCCCGTCCGCCCGCTTCGACCTTCCGCTCGGCGAAGTCCTTCCGGCTGTCGAAGGTGATCTCGCGGCCATCCGGATAGGCGGTGCGGCCCTTGATGCCCTGGGCGTTCTTGGGCAGATCCGGCAGGGCGGCCGCGCCGCGGCCCTCCTCCGAGAAGATGCGGACGCGATAGACCGTCTCCATCTCCATGAGCTGGAACCGGTAGCGTTCCTCAATCACCACGGCCCCCTTCGGGCCTTCCTTGATCGCCCAGATTTCCGGCGGGATGGGCGGCCAATCGCTCCCCGCCCAGGCGTGGATGGCTAGACAGAGTACGGCAATGAAATGACGCAATTTCAAACCGACCTCCTGGAGGGCAATTCCGGCATGCTGACAGACGACGACAGAAGGCTGCAAGAGACGCAAGTCACGCCTCCCACCGGATTCCTCCATTCCGACCCTTGAGAATTCCCGCCAACCCGACCATGTCCCCTGTTCCATCGTCCCCCTTCCCCATCCTCGGCCTCAGCGGCGGCATTGCCGCGGGGAAGACCTTTGTGGCGGGGCTGCTGGCGGCCCGGGGCTGGGCCGTGATCGATGCGGACGCCCTGGCCCGGGAGGTGGTGCGGCCGGACAGTGAGGGGCTGGCGGCCGTGGTCGCCGCCTTCGGGCCCGCCTGCCTCCGGCCGGATGGCGCCCTGGACCGCGCCTGGATGGCCGCCCACGTGTTCACGGACAGCGCCGCGCGGGCCCGGCTGAACACCCTCCTCCACCCCCGCATCGAGGCCCTCCAGGCCGCCCGGCTCGCGACCCTCCCCCCGGGCACCCATGGGGCGGTGCTGGACGCGGCCCTCTGGGTGGAAACCGGGAGATCCCACCATTTCGATGCCTTCTGGACCGTGGATGCCCCGGAGGATCTCCGGCTGGCGCGCCTCATGGCCCGGGACGGGATGCCCCGCGAGGAGGCCCTGGCCCGCCTGCGAGCCCAGGCCACGTCCCCGGAGCGTGCCCTCCATGCGGACCTCGTGATCCCCAACGATGGCAGGGACCTGGCCGGGATCCTGGCGGGAGCCGAAGCGGCCCTTCTGTCAAACTGGAGGGTCCGCCGCGCGCGGACGTGGAGAGCCCTGATGCCCGCACCCTTCACCCCCGACCAGCTCCGCGACGTCCTGACCGCCCTCCTCAGCCGCGGCGGCGACTACGGCGAGGCCTTTGCGGAGCGGCGCCGGGCCCACGCCCTGGGCATGGACGATGGCCGCATGGAAGATGTGCTGGCCTCGGAGACCTTCGGAGCCAGCCTGCGCCTGGTGGATGGCGAGACCACCCGCTTCGCCGACCTCATCGCCCCGACCTTCGAGGAGCTGCTGGAGGCCGCCCATACCCTGGCCGCCCCCGGTACCGGCACGATGGCCGCCATCCCAGCCCTGACGCTGAAGGTCCACCCCACGCCCAGCCCCGTCGAGCGCGACCCGGGCGGCGTGCCCCTGGATGAAAAGGTCGCCCTGGTCCGTCGCGCCGAGTCCCTGGCCCGCGCCGAGGCGGAATCCCTGCGCCCTGGTGCCCTCAAGCAGGTGTCCGTGGGCTACGGCGACAACACCCAGCGGGTGTGGATCGCCGCCGCCGAGCGCGAAAACGGGACCTGGACGGGGCGGCTCACCGAGGACCACCGCACCCAGAGCGTGCTCCGGGCCAATGTCACCGCCGGGGATGGCACCCAGCTCCAGACGGGCTACCAGGCCCTGGGCGAGACCCGTGGCTTCGAGCTCTTCACGGACGAGGCCGTGGCGCGCACCGTGCGCGAAGCCGTCCGCCTGGCCATCCAGGCCCTGGACGCGCAGCCCGCGCCGGCCGGCACCTTCCCGGTGGTCCTCAGCAGCAGCGCCGGCGGCACCATGATCCACGAGGCCTGCGGGCACGGTCTGGAGGCGGACCTCGCGCTCGCGGGCATGAGCGCCTTCGCGGGCAAGCTGGGCCAGAAAGTGGCCGCCGAAGGGGTGACGATCATCGACGACGGCACCCTGCCCCACAAGCGCGGCAGCCAGGCCATCGACGACGAAGGCAATCCCGTGAGCCGCGTGGTCCTCATCGAGAACGGCGTGCTGAAGGCCTACCTGCAGTCGCGGAAGACTTCCCGGAAGATGGCCACGGAGCCCACGGGCAACGGCCGCCGGGAGAGCTACCGCCACCTGCCCATCCCCCGCATGCGCAACACCTTCCTGGCCGCGGGGAGCGAGGCGCCCGAGGCCATCCTCCGGGACCTGGACCGCGGCCTGCTCGTGAAGCACATGGGCGGCGGCCAGGTGGACACGGTCACGGGCAACTTCGTGTTCCAGGTGACGGAAGGCTACTGGGTGGAGAACGGCGAACCGAAATACCCCGTGAAGAACGCCACCCTCAGCGGCTGCGGCCCCGACGTGCTGAAAGGCCTCACCCGCATCGGCTCCGACCTCCACCACTTCGACATCGGCACTTGCGGCAAGGACGGCCAGGGGGTGCCCGTCAGTGACGCCCTGCCCACCATCCTCTGCCCCGCCCTCGTGGTCGGCGGCACCGCCGAGCCCCTGCCGAGCGTCATTTGACCTCCGCGCGCCTGCAGGTGGTGCAGGCCGACATCACCACCCTCGCCGTGGACGCCATCGTCAATGCCGCGAACCGCAGCCTCCTCGGTGGCGGCGGGGTGGACGGAGCCATCCACCGGGCCGCCGGACCGGGCCTGCTGGACGAGTGCCGGGCCCTGGGCGGCTGCCCGCCGGGGCAAGCGAAGGTCACCGCCGGCCACCGCCTGCCCGCCCGCTTCGTGATCCACACCGTGGGCCCCGTCTGGGACGGCGGGCGGCAGGGCGAGGACGAGACCCTCGCCTCCTGCTACCGGGAGAGCCTCCGCCTGGCCGAGTCCCGCGGCTGCGGAAGCGTGGCCTTCCCCGCCATCAGCACGGGCATCTACGGCTTCCCCGCCGACCGGGCCGCCGCCATCGCCATGGCCATCTGCCGCGCCTGGCTGGCCGCCCACGACCTCCCGCAGACCATCACCCTCGTGGCCTTCGACGCCCCTGCCCTGGCCATCCTGCGGTCCGCCTTCGAGAAAGAGCCCTGACATGACTGATCCCTTCCGCACCTTCATCCCCGAAGCCCTTGAAGCCCGCCTTCAGGACGGCATCCGCCACGCGCTCAGCCTGGGTGCGGAAGGCGCCGAGGCCTTCGTCTCCGTGTCCCGCAGCCGCAAGGCCAAGGTCCAGAACGGGGCGCTGGAGGATCTCACCGCCAGCAAGCGCGGAGGTCTGGGGGTGCGCGTGATCCGAAACGGCGGCAAGGGCTTCCGCACCGGCCTCGCCACCACGACCGACCTCGCCGCGACCGATTTCCGCACCCTCTTCGCCCAGGCCTGGGAACTGAGCGCCTTGGGGGACGAGGACCCCTGGCTGCGCCAGGCCGATCCCGAGGGCACCGATGACCTCCCCAGCCGCTTCGACCCGTCCGTCGAGGCCCTCACCCCCGAACAGCGCATCGGGTGGGCTCTGGAACTGGAGGCCGAAGCGCGGAAGGCCTCCTCGAAAGTGGCCGCGGTGCGGGAATCCGCCTGGAGCGACGGCACCGGCGCCAGCCTGCTGCTCACGCAAAAAGGCGTGCGGGCCCCGGATGCATGGTCCAGCTGCTCGGCCGCCATCGAGCTGGCGGTCGCCGACGGCGAGGAACGCCAGGCGGCCTGGCACTGGGATGTGGCCCGCCGTCCGGGGCTCGATCTCGCCGCCATCGGCGCGGAAGCGGCCCTCAAGGGCGAGCGCAAGCTGAATCCCCAGCGCCTCCCCGCCGGGAAATACGCCGTGGTGCTGCATCCGGAAGTGGCCGTCGATCTGCTGGGCATCGTGGCCGGCATGCTGGACGCCGAATCCGTGCTCAAGCAGCGCAGCCTCTTCACCGGCAAGCTGGGTCAGGCCATCGCCTCCCCCCTGCTCACCCTGGTGGACGATGGCCGCCTGCCCGAGGCACCCGGCCGCCCAGCGCTCGGCACCGAGCCCTGGGACGCGGAGGGGCTGCCCACGCGCCGCAATGTGCTGCTCGAAGGCGGCGTGCTCAAGACCTACCTCCACACCCTCAAGACCGCGGCGGAAATGGGCATGGCCCCCACCGCCAGCGCAGGCCGGGGCTTCGGCAGCCAGCCCGGGGCCACGACCTTCAACCTGTTCCCCCTGCCCGGCGCGACGGCGCCCGACGCCCTCTACCGCCTGGCCGGGAATGGCGTGCTCATCACGGAGATCATGGGTCTCCACACGGTGGATCCCGTCAGCGGTGACCTCAGCGTGGGGGCCAGCGGCATCCGCATCCGCGGCGGCCTCCTGGCCGAGCCCGTGGACAAGCTCACCTTCGCCGGCAACCTTCGCGATTTCCTCACCCGCATTGCCGCCCTGGGCAGCGATCTCCGCTGGTACGGCAGCAGCGCCGGCCTGAGCATCCTCCTCGAGGACATCGCTCTGGGAGGCGCCTGATGGGACGCGAGTTCTGGGATGAGCGCTACGGCCAGCCCGAGCTGACCTACGGCGCCGAACCGAACGATTTCCTGCGGGACATGGCGCCGCGCATTCCCCTGGGCCCCGTGCTGGGATTGGGTGAAGGACAAGGACGGAACGCCGTATACCTGGCCACCCTGGGACACGGGGTCACGGCCGTGGACCTGTCCCCGGTCGGTCTCGCCCGGGCCCAGGAGCTGGCTGCCAGCCGCGGGGTGACCCTCCACACCGTGGTCGCCGATCTCGCGGAGTTCGACCCCGGGATCACAGCCTGGAGCGGCATCATCTCCATCTTCTGCCACCTGCCCCCGACGCTCCGGCGGGACCTCTATCCGCGCTGCGCCGCCGCCCTCGCTCCCGGGGGCGTCCTGATCTTGGAAGCCTACACGCCCGACCAGTTGGAGTACGGTACCGGCGGGCCGAGAGAACCGGGCCTGCTGAACACCCTCCAGGAATTGAGGGAGCTTCTGCCCGGGCTGGAGTTCGAAGTCGGCCGCGAGGTGGTGCGCGAGATCCGCGAAGGCGCCCATCATCACGGCCTGGGCGCCGTGGTCCAGGTGGTGGCCCGCAAGGCCTCCGGGTCGACCTCGGTCGATTGATCTGCAATCCTCGAATGTTCCCACAGGACCTTCCATGAGCCTTGAATCCGCCCACGCCTACCTCGCCTTCCCCCATCTGGAGCCGGAGCTCCGGGCGGAGCTCGAGCCCCTGCTGAGGGCCGCGGAGGCGGGGGACGCCAGGGCCGCAGCCGAACTGGAAGACCGCTTCTCGGAGCCCCTCGCCTTCGGCACCGGCGGACTCCGGGGCTTCATGGCCGCGGGACTCCGCCGCATGAACCTCCCCAACATCCGCCGCGTGTCCCTGGCCTTGGCCAGCGTCGCCAGCCAGAGGGCCCCCGGGAAGAAGATCGCCGTGGTGGGCTTCGACACCCGCCTCAACTCCCAGGCCTTCGGAAGGGCCTGCGCCGAGGTCCTGGCGGCGGCCGGCTACCAGGTGTTCCTGGGCGACCGTCCCCTGCCCACCCCCTTCCTCTGCTTCGCCATGAAGCGCCTGGGCGCCGGCTGTGGCGCCATCGTCACCGCCAGCCACAATCCGAAGGAATACAACGGCTTCAAGGCCTACAACGACCTGGGTGGCCAGGTCGTGGAGCCCTGGGATGCGGAAGTCGAAGCGCACATGGCGGGCCTGCCCCTGGTGCCCGAACCACCTGTCGTACCGACGGGCCGCATCCAGCCGATCCCCGCCGAGGTCGAGGAAGCCTACATCGCCATGGGCCAGGACCTGCTCCAGCGGCCCAAGTCCTTCGAGGCCGCGCGCATTCTCTACACGCCCTTCCACGGAACCGGCATCGCCTTCGTGCCGGCCCTCTTCGAGCGGGCGGGCCTGCCGCTCTCCATCAGCCCCAGCCAGGGCGTGCAGGACGGCACCTTCCCCACGGCGCCGCGCCCGAATCCCGAGGAGTTGGCGGCCTATGCCGCCCCCCTGAAGGAGGCCGAGGCCATGGACGCCGAGATCATCCTCGCCAACGACCCCGACGCGGACCGCATCGGCGTCGTCGCCCGGCGGAACGGGGCCTGGGAGCTCATGTCGGGCAATGATCTGGCCGCCCTCACCCTGGACTATCTCTGCACCCAGAAGGGGCGCAAGGGTGCCGTGGTCAGCACGGTGGTGACCTCCGACTTCATGGCCGAAGTGGCCCGGCACCATGGGCTGCCGGTGGTCTGGACGCTCACGGGCTTCAAGAACATCGCCGTCTGCATGGATCGCCTCGAGGCGCTGGGCGAGCCCTATGCCTTCGGCGCCGAGGAAAGCTACGGCATGCTGCTCCCCCCCGACCTCCGGGACAAGGACGGCGTCACAGCGGCCCTGGTGGTGGCTGAGATGGCGGGCCATCACAAGGCGAAGGGACAGACCCTGTTCGAGGCCGTGGACGCCCTCATGGCCAAGGTCGGCACCTTCCGCAACCGCCTGGTGAACCTGGAGGATCCCCGGCCCGGTGGCGCCAAGCGCTTTGCCGAGGCCATGGGCCGCATCCGGGCGGCGGGACTCGCCACCCTGGGCGGCGAGAAGGTCGTCAGCTGGGAGGACTTCCAGACCGGCCTCTGGCATGGTGATGGCCTCAGCGAGCCCATCCTGGACCGGCCCGATGACCGCAGCGTCGCGCTGCCCATCTCGCGCAGCAATGTCCTGAAGTTCCGGCTGGAGAGCGGCGCCTTCGCCGCCTTCCGCCCCAGCGGCACCGAGCCCAAGCTGAAGGTGTACCTGCAGGGCCGGGGCGGCGAATCGCAGCTGGACCGCCTGGAGACGGAAGCCCGTTCGCTGCTCGGCCTCTAATCAGGTTCCAGAAACGAGAAGGCGCCGGAGATCCGGCGCCTTCTCGTTTCTGGAGAGTGGAACGACTACTTCTTCTTGGTGACGGTCAGCTTGCCATCGGCGAAGCCGTGGCAGTCCTTGCACTGGGCTTCCTTGTACTTCGCGACCATCTTGGTGGCTTCGGCGTTGAACTTCTTGTCCTTGGGGGCGCCCACGTGGCAGGCGGTGCACTTGGCACCCTTGACGGTGGTCGGCTTGGCGGAGGCCATCGGAGCCACGGCCAGGATCAGGGCGGCGGTGAGGAGGGTGATGCGGCGCATGGAAACTCCTGTTGAGGGTAGGGGTTCGAATCCGATCCGAGCAGGGCTGAATCGATGAGTTGAGTGTCATATGACGGCCCGGGTTCGTCAGTGATGGCAGTCACAGCTTTGTCATGATCCAAAACGCGCTGATTCCAAATAACTTGAGAACACACATGATCGGGTGCGACTAGGAACAAGAAGAGGGGCTCCGGCGCAAACCGGAGCCCCTCCTCCTGGTGTCACCTCGTCAGTGCGCGAGACGGGAGGTCATGGCGTAGATGATGAGGAAGAGCAGGACGAGGCCCACGCCGAAGAAGATGTAGCCGGCGCTGCGGGCGATGCCCTTCCAGGCCTCCCACTCATCCTTGACGCGGAAGCTGTCCAGGCGGCCTTCGGACACCAGACGGTCATACCAGCGCTTGCGCTCGTGGAGCATCTCGGACTTGGAGATGCGGCCCGAGAAGATCACCGTGTCCATGGGGAACTTCTCCAGCCGGAAGTGCGTGTTGAAGAAGTGCACGGTGAAGATGAAGCCGGCGGCCAGCAGGGCTTCGTCCGAGTGGACGATGAGCGACACATTGATCATCCAGCCTGGCATGAAGCGGCTGAAGAACTCAGGGAACCACATGATCAGCCCCGAGACGCCGATGGCGAAGACGCCCCAGAACACGGCGAGGTAGTCGAACTTCTCGAAGTAGGTCCAGCGGTCGAACTCGGGGCGCGGTCCCTTGCCGAAGAACCAGCGGTTGTGCGCCACGAAGTCGTTCAGATCCTGCTTGGTGGGGATCATGGAATCCGGGTGGGCCATGGCCGTGAAGATGCGGCCCGGCTTGAAGGCGCCGGTCTCGGGGTCCTTCAGGTAGCCGCGGTTCTTCCAGAGGTGGCTCACGGTGCTGGTCACATGCAGCACGAAGTAGGTGAAGGTGATCACCGCCCCGAAATGGTGGAGGGTGCGGGCCACATCGGCTCCGCCGAAGAACCGGAAGATCGCCTTCGCCCAGTCGGTGTAGTAGAACTTCAGCGGCATGCCGGTGATGGTCAGCAGCAGGAAGCTCGTCACCACCAGGATGTGGAGGAACCGCTCGAAGGGCTGGAACCGGGTGAACTGTTCGTCATCCTCCTGGATCTTGATCTTGGCCTCGCGGAACTGCTTCGAGTCGTGGCGGTAGAGCCAGATGGACCGGAACAGCCACAGGAGGGTATGCGCACCGAACAGGGAGAAGGTCCCCACGAGCAGCGCGGTCATGATCAGGAAGACGTAGTGCAGCACCGGGTAGTTCTTGCGATCCATGGGATTCGCGTGGGGTGCGTACTTCGTGAAGCTGACCGAGGCGTTGGCGTGGCACTGCTTGCAGGTGTTGACGATGTTCGCGGGAGAGAGCCGGGAATTGGGATCCGCAGCCCGCAGGACGTCGTGGTGGCCGTGGCAGTCGTAGCAGGCGGCCACCGCACTGGCGGTGTTGGCCTTGCCCAGGGCCATGGCCTTGCCGTGGTAGGTGTCGCGGTAGTGCTCCAGGCGGTCGGCGTGGCACTTGCCGCAGACCATGTCGCTGCCGGCCTTGAAGTGGCCGCTCACCGGGGTCTCGATCTGGTGAGCGGAGTGGCACTGAATGCAGACGGGGCCACGGGGATCGCCCTTGGCCAGCAGCTGGCCGTGGACGCTCTTGTTGTAGACCTCCTCCACCGTCACATGGCACTTGCCGCAGGTCTTGGCCACGTTGGCATGGTTGATGGGGGAGCTGCGGTCCACGCTCCGCTTGATGTCGTGGACACCATGGCAGTCGTTGCAGCCCGGCGCGACGATGAGCCCCTTCACGAGGAGCGCCTTCCCATGGATGCTCTCCTGGTACTGGGAGGCCACCTGCGGGTACTTCATCTTGTATTCATCGGTGAGGTTCTTGTTCGCGTGGCACTTCGCGCAGGTCTGCGAGAGGTTCATCTTGTAAACCGGCGAATCCGTCTGCTTCACGGGGACGATGTAGTGGTTCCCATGGCAGTCCGTGCAGTTCGCCGCGGCGGAGGCGCCCATGGCCTTGCTCATGCCATGGATGCTGCCCTGGTAGACCTTGTCCTGCTCGGTGTGGCAGGTCCCGCACTTCACCTTCGGCACCGGGTTGCCATCCCCTGGATGGTCCTTGTGGATGTCGGCATGGCAGGTCTTGCAGGAGAACGAGGCATGCACCGAGCCGCCGAACCGTCCCGCATCCACGAAGAGCGGCACGGTGGTCCCGTTCGGCCCTTCCTTGGTGAGGTCCTTGTCGCTATGGCAATCGAAGCAGCTCTCCTTGGCCGCCGCCTTGGCGGGGGCCGCCTGCAGGGGCGCGGTGGCGAGGAGGAGGCCGGTGATCAGGGCCAGCAGCAGGCTTCCGCCGCGCCGCTTGGCGGCGGCGGGAGCCTGAGTATCGGTAGAAGTCCAGGTCATGGGGAGGGTTCCTATGGGGTGGGGAGGGGTCAGTAAAGCGCCAAGGGGGTGGTCTCAGGCGTCGGGGTGGTCGGTTCCGTGCTTCTCGATCGTCTTCCGGTAGTACTCGGGCCGGGTCTCGCGCATGTGGTCAGCGGAGGCCTTGCCGTTCAGCCAGGCCAGGTCCATGGGGTAGACATCGGGGTCGAAGATCACCAGGTACCAGTGCCAGACGAGGATGGAGAGCGTGGCCAGGATGGCTTCATACCAGTGGGCGGCCGTGGCGGCGTCCAGCACCCATTTCGGGAGGTGGCGCAGGCTCCAGTTCTCGGCCCAGAGCAGGAGGCCCGTCACGGCCATCACGACGGTGCCCCACATGAAGGCCCAGTACTCCATCTTCTCGGCGTAGCCGAACATGCCGAAGGTCGGCCGCTCCCGGATCAGGCCCAGGTTGAACCGGAGCATGTTGAAGATGTCCTTGGCGTCCTGCCAGGAGGGCAGCAGCTCCACGAGGATCACCCGGTCCCGCTTCGAGAGGGCCAGGTGGATGAAATGGAACACCGTCCCCGCCATCATCACCACGGCGGCGATGCGATGCACCACACCGCGGAGGCTGGAGGTCGGGTCGAAGGACTGGAAGAGCTTCACCCAGGCCGAGTCCGGGAACTTCAGCGCAAATCCCGTGATGACGAGGGAGACGAAGCTCACGATCACCATGGCGTGGGTGAGCCGGAACGTCTTGTTCATGCGGGGGAAGCCCTCGTGCGTGCCGCCGTGGTGGGGTCCGCGCCGCAGCTTGGCCAGCCAGTCGAGGAAGTTGTGCAGCAGCATGAACCCGATGGTCAGCGGGATGAGCACCAGGTAGGCCAGGCGGATCCACCGCACGGAGACATGCTCCGTGATCGTGGCGGTGCGCACATGGATGGGCGCCGCTGAGAGCTTGGAGCCAGCACCGGGATGGCATTTCCCGCAGGTCTGGGCCAGGTTGGCCGGGTTCACCGTGGAGCGGGAATCCGCAGAGGGCAGGATGTTGTGCACCCCGTGGCAGGAGGCGCAGTTGGCCGCGGACTTGCCGCCACCGCGGACGGAAAGGCCGTGGAAGCTGTCCTGGTAGGCGGGCACCTTGTCGCCGAATCCGTAGCGGGTGTTCAGGCGTTCGTCCCCGTGGCAGCGGCCGCAGGTGATGGTGGACACGCGGGCCGCGTTCACCAGGGAGCCGGCTTCCGAAGGCGCCAGGATGTCATGCTCGCCGTGGCAGCCCGTGCAGGTCGGGGAATCCTTGGACCCCCGCTTCACGGCCAGCCCGTGCACGCTGTCGGCGTAGATGGCCTGGATGTCGCTGTGGCAGACGCCGCAGGTTTCCGCCACGTTGGCGCGGTTCACCTTGGCCTTGGGGTCCCGGGAGGCCAGGATGTCGTGGCTGCCGTGGCAGTCGGAGCAGGATGCCGCGCCCGCGTTCCCCTTGGCGACCTCGCGGCCGTGCACGCTCAGGCGGTACGCCTCCACCGGCTTCACGAACGGGATCTGGTGCTTGGCGAGGAAATCCGGATTGGAGTGGCAGCTGCCGCAGGTGTTCGCCAGGTTCTGCTTCGCCACCTTCGACGCGGGATCGCCCGCTCCGAGAATCTGGTGCGCGGGCCCGTGGCAGGAAGCGCAGGTGGCCGCATCGGTCATCCCGTTCTGCTTGGCGACCCCATGAACGCTCTTGCTGTAGGCCTTGACCTGGTCCTCGTGGCAGGTGGCGCACTTCACGGGCGCAGGCTTGTCCGCGTGGGGCAGCTTCGTGATGCTGCTGTGGCAATCCGTGCAGCCCATGCTCCCGTGCTTCGTGGTCGCGAACTTGGCCAGATCGATGTCGTGGCAGCCGGTGCAGTCCTGACCCGAGGGAGGAGCGGCCGCAAGGAATACGGAAAGCAGTCCGGCGATCAGCAGACGCATAGCTACCTCACATGTCGCCTATCAGCCTAGCGCGGTTACCTCCCATTAAGATACCTGGTGGTGATCTAGATCACGGCCCGTTGTAAATCCCAAGTCGTTGCATGTCTGCCTATTGATGTCGCTACAGGTGTCGTGATCTATTGCGGGCACGCCTTCTGGGTACAGAAAAAACCGGGCGGAAAAGCCGCCCGGTGACCTTCAGGAACGCTTCAGCGGTTCACTTGCCCTTGTAGTCCTTCAGCCAGTTGAGATCGACCTCGGCGGCCTTCTTCTTGGCCTTGGTCTCTTCGAGGAACTTGCCGCGGGCGGTCATCTCGCCACCCTTCTTGGGAGCGCCGACATGGCAGGCCTTGCAGTCCTTCACCTCGGCGAAGCCCAGCTCCTGGGCCTTCTTCACGAACGGCACTTTGGCCTGGGCGGGAACGGCGAGGATCAGCGCCGCAGCGGCGATGAGGATGGCGATACGCATGGTGCCTCCGGTTCAGGGTCCCGCGGGGAGGCGGGACGGGGTTGGTCACTGCGAAGCAATAAGGGTACCCGGATCGCCCAATCTCACAAGATATTATGGTGTTTTGAAAAATCAGAGCACCAGATGCTCCTGGTACTCCCCGAAGACTGCGCGGAGGGCATCGCAGATCTCCCCGACCGTGGCCTCGGCCTTCACTGCGGCCAGGATGCGCGGCATCAGGTTCTCCGTGCCCTTGGCCGCGGCGGCGAGCTCGGCCAGCCGGGCTGAAGTGGCAGCCTGGTCCCGCCCCGCCCGCACGGCCGCCACCTGGCGGCGCCGGGTCTCGCCCAGGGACTCGTCCACCCGCAGAAGGTCGGGCGTCACCTCGCCGCTGATGGCGAAGCGGTTCACGCCGACCACGATCTGCTCGCCCTTCTCCACGGCCTTCTGGTAGGCATAGGCGGCGTTCTGGATCTCCCGCTGGGGAAGTCCCTTCTCGATGGCGGCCACCATGCCCCCAAGCTCGTCCACCTTGGCCAGCAGCGCAGAGGCTCGCGCCTCCAGCTCGTCCGTCAGGGATTCGATGAAATAGCTCCCCGCGAAAGGATCCACCACGTCCGCCACGCGCGATTCATGGGCCAGGATCTGCTGGGTGCGCAGCGCGATCATGGCGCTCTGCTCGGTGGGCAGGGCCAGCGCCTCATCCCGGCTGTTGGTGTGCAGGCTCTGGGTGCCGCCGCAGACCGCGGCCATGGCCTGCACGGCGGTGCGGACGATGTTGTTGTCCGGCTGCTGGGCCGTGAGCGTGCTGCCGGCTGTCTGCGTGTGAAAACGCAACATCTGGCTTTTTGCATCGGTCGTCTTGAAACGCTCCTTCATGATCCGCGCCCAGAGCCGCCGGGCCGCGCGGAACTTGGCCACCTCCTCGAAGAACTGGTTGTGGGCGTTGAAGAAGAAGCTGAGGCGGGGGGCGAAGGACTCGAGTTTCAGGCCGGCGTCGAGGGCGGCCTGCACATAGGCGATGCCATCGCCCAGGGTGAACGCGATCTCCTGTGCCGCGGTGCAGCCGGCCTCACGGATGTGGTAGCCGGAGATGGAGATGGTGTTCCAGTTGGGCACCTGGCCCGCACAGAAGGCGAAGATGTCCGTGATGAGGCGCAGGCTCTGGCGCGGCGGGAAGATGTAGGTGCCGCGGGCCATGTACTCCTTGAGGATGTCGTTCTGGATGGTGCCGCTCACCTGGTCGAGACGGACGCCCTGCTCTTCCGCGACGGCCAGATACAGCGCCAGCAGCACGCTGGCCGGCGCATTGATGGTCATGCTCGTGCTGACCTTGTCCAGGGGGATGTCCCGGAACAAGGTGCGCATGTCGTGGATGGAGCTGATGCTCACACCGACCTTGCCGACTTCGCCCAGGGCCATGGGATGGTCCGGGTCCATGCCGATCTGCGTGGGCAGGTCGAAGGCCACCGAGAGGCCCGTCGTCCCCTGTTCCAGAAGGTAGCGGTACCGCGCGTTGCTTTCCTCCGCCGTGGCGAAACCGGCGTACTGCCGCATGGTCCAGAGGCGGCCGCGGTAGCCCGTGGGCTGGACATGCCGTGTGAAGGGGTACTGCCCTGGCGCGCCGAGATCGCGCAGAGGGTCATGGTCCGCGAGGTCCGCCGGCGTGTAGCTGTTCTTCAGGGGGATGCCCGAGCTGGTCTCGAAGGACCGCTGCCGAAGCTTCGCCGGATCTTCCGACACCGTGAGCTGTGCGCGCACCTGATCCAGGAAATCCTTCTGGTACATGGGGCCTCCATGAGATCCACCTTATCGCCCACGCGAGGGGGGACGCTACACTGGCCCTTCCCCCTTCGAGAGATCCCCATGCCCCTGCCGCCCCCGCCGCCAGCTTCCATCCAGATCTTCACCGGGGCCGACCTCTGGACGCCCCAGGGCTTGCAGCACGGCCAGGCCCTGGCCATCGGGAAAGGGAGGATTCTGGCAGTGGGCAAGCCGGAGGCCCTCGCCAAAGCCCACCCGACCGCCCGGCGCGTGGACCTGTCCGGCGGCACGCTGCTGCCCGGGCTCATCGAGGGCCACGCGCATGTCGGCGGCCTGGGCGCCCTGAGCCGGAAGGTGGACCTCACGGGACCGGCGGACCTGGAGGGAACCCTGGCGCGCATCCGCACCTGGGCTGCCGCCCATCCCCAGGGCTGGGTGCTGGGCCGGGGCTGGGACCAGAACCGGTGGCCGGCCAAGACCTTCCCCAGAGCCCTCGATCTGGATGGTTTCACCGGCTCCCGTCCCGCCTTCCTCCAGCGCGTGGATGGCCATGCCGCCTGGGTGAACAGCGCGGCCCTGGCCCTGGCGGGCATCGGCCCCAAGACGCCCGATCCCGAAGGCGGCCGCATCCTCAAGGACGCCGCCGGGCGCCCCACGGGCATCCTGCTCGATGCGGCTGTGCAGCTGGTGGAGAAGCACATCCCTGAACCCACCTCGGCGGAACTGGAAGCCCGCCTGAAGGCCGGGCTCACCGCCCTGCGCGCGGACGGGTTCACGGCCGTGGCGGACATGGGCGTGGGCGCCCGCGAGCTGGCGGCCTACCGGCGCATGGCTGCCGCAGGCGCCCTGCCCATCCGCGTCTTCGCCTACCTGAACCATGACCACGCCCTGATGCTCCGGGAGCTGAAGCAGGGCCGGGCGAAGAACCTGTCCTTCTTCCAGGTGCAGGGCGTGAAGTTCTACCTGGATGGCGCCCTGGGCAGCCGCGGCGCCCGGCTCCTGGCCCCCTATTCGGACGAGCCGTCCACCCAGGGTCTGTGGGTCACCGATCCGGCCAAGGTCGCCCTGGATGCCTCCATCACCCTGCGGGCCGGATTCCAGCCAGCCATCCACGCCATCGGCGACGCAGCCAACCACGCGGCCCTGGACCTGCTCGAAAAGGCCATGAAGAAGGGCAGGGGCGCCCTGCCCCCGCGCATCGAGCATGCCCAGATCGTCACCGCCGACGACGCCGCCCGCTTCGGGAAGCTCGGCGTGGTGGCCAGCATCCAGCCGACCCACTGCACCTCGGACCACAGCTGGACGCCCGCCCGCCTGGGCCCCGGGCGCGTGAACGAGGCTTTCCCCTGGCGCAGCTTTGTGAACGGCGGCGCCCTGCTCGCCTTCGGCAGCGATGCGCCGGTGGAGGACGCCAACCCCTTCATCGCCCTCGCTGCCGCCGAGACGCGCCAGGATCCCGACGGCAACCCGCCCGGCGGTTTCCTGCCCGCCCAGCGCCTCACCCGCGCCGAGGCCGTCCGGGCCTATACGGCCGGGAATGCCGCGGCTCTGGGCCGCGCCAAGGACCTGGGCGCGCTCCAGAAGGGGGCCGTGGCCGACCTGCTGTGGGTCCAGGCGCCCCTGGGCTCCGTCACACCCGAGGCGATGCGGAAAGTGAAGCCGGGCCGGCTGTGGGTGAATGGGGTCGAGGTGCCCCTGGGCCACCCGTAATCATTGGAGCTGAGTGATGACGATTCGTCTCCGAGGCGACACATGGATCTCGATCCTGCTCGTCGTGAATTTGGGATGTGGCCCCTCGAAATTTCGGAGTACGACGAGTGACTGCGTCAGATTCTCGCAGCCCGAGTTCCAATCGACATTGGCAAGGCTTCGAAGCTACCGGAGCGCGGCATCGAGGGTAGCCCGATACGATCGGCCACTTGATTCGGCATCCTGGATCGTCCCGTTCCGCGACCCGATGGCGATCCTCTGCCAGTTCTCATCGATTCACTTAAACGAAACGTTCACCCTCGTGGCGTACGACTGGGGGCCTGCGGTTGGGAGTTGTTGCCATCCGTGTGGATTCACCAAGGTCTATGGCATCCATCGGGGCATTACACTTAGGCTTTCTCCTCTGGCGACACCGAATAATCAACGCAGATTCCCTCCACAACCAGCGGAACCCCTGAATCTGCCGAACGATGATCCAGCCTGGTTCAGCCGCGACTACATGTCCCTCCTCGCGGGAGACCTCTCCCTGAAATCGTATTTCGAGGCCTCCCTCTTCCGGTTGGAAATTCAGGACTTCCCCGGAACATGGGATCAGGCCGATGCGCAAAATTTGGGCGCATGGAATTTCCAGCACATTCTCTGGACCAGTCCTAGCCATTACCGATTCAAAGAGGATCAGTTCGAAGAAGACCTACCCCAAACCAATCCTGCGCCACTCACTTACCTGACAAAGGCAGAGCGTCTGCCCTCGGGATGGACTTGGGTGAGATCAGCCCCGACTGACTGGCATCCGAAGGTTTGCCGCAGCGGGGGGGATATTGTGGTGGAGTTCTTCACCTATACAGCTCAAATCCGCCAACGCATCATCCATTACGAAGTCACGTTCAGCGCTGGACAATACAGCCCGAAAAAGTGGAAGCGGCAAGTCATCGCTGAGGGTCGAGATGGGTGGCAGTTGAGCTGACCCTAACTCCAGCCTCCCGCTGGTACACGGAATACCGACCTCGGTGATACTAGGCACATGACCCTCCGCCCCGCATCCCCCCTGCTGGCCCCTTCCCTGCTCTCCGCAGACTTCACGCGGCTGGGCGAGGAGTTGCGGATGATCGAGTCCGCGGGGGCCCAGGTGGTGCATGTGGACGTCATGGATGGCCGCTTCGTGCCGAACATCACCATCGGCCTGCCGGTGGTGGAAGGCCTGCGCAAGGCCACGACGCTGCCCCTGGACTGCCATCTGATGATCGTGGAGCCCCTGCGCTACGCGGCGGATTTCGTGAAGGCCGGCGCCGACTGGGTGAGCATCCACCAGGAGGCGGATCCCCACCTGCACCGCACCCTCGCCGCCATCCGTCAGGCGGGCGGCAAAGCCGGTGTGGTGCTGAATCCGGGCACACCCATCGAGACCCTCGTGGACCTCATCGGCGACTTCGACTTCGTGCTGCTCATGAGCGTGAACCCGGGCTTCGGCGGGCAGAGCTTCATCCCCCGTGTCCTGGACAAGGTGAAGCGCCTCAACGCCCTGCGGGCGGCGCGCGGCGTGCCCTTCTTCATCCAGGTGGATGGCGGCGTGAGCCTGAAGAACGCTTCCGATCTCGTGCGGGCCGGAGCCGACTGCCTCGTGGCCGGCAACGCTGTGTTCAAGGCCGAGGCCCCGGGGACGGCCGTGGCTTCACTCCTGCAAGAGATGGGTGCGGGGCGGCAGGCATGAGGACCGACCTCCAGCGCTACAACCACCTTCTCTGGGCCGTGAACGGAACGCTCCTGCTGGTCGGCCTGGTCGTCCTGCTGATCGTCGGCGCCACCGCGCTCTGGCCCGCTCGCGACCGGGGCCAGGGCCTTCCGGCCGGAGCCTCGGCGTCCACCACGGACACTCCCTCCCAAGCCGCCATCCTGCGCCTTGGGGTTCCGAAGTCCCTGAAGGGCACGGACACCCTGCTCGTCCCCGTGGAGGGTCTCCCACAGGAACCCGAGGAGCCTCGGGGCATCGGGAGCTACAACAAGAGCGCCCCGAACGTCCCCCTCTTCAACCTCCTCTTCGTGGACGCCAAGACGCTGGCCTCCCGGCCCCTGCTCACCCGGAAAAGCCTCATCCTCCGCTACGACACCCTCGAGGATGGGGACGAGGGCCGGAGCGCCCGAGTCGACGGCCTGGTGGTGAGCATCGTCGATTCGGACACGAACGGGAATGGCCGCCTCGACGAAGGCGACGAGGCCCGGATCTGGCTCTGCGACGCGTCGGGCCGGAACCTGCGCGCGGTCACCGCCACGGGGACCGCGTGTGCCAATTGGCACTACGACAGCCTCCGTCGAACGGTCTACCTGGTCGTGGAGACCCGGAGCGATTCGCGGAAGGCCGAGTCCGCGGAGGTGCTCGCGGTACCCCTGGATGGGTCCCAGCCAGCCCGCCCGCTGGCGTCGAAGGCCCAGATGGACGACCTGCGGAACCTGCTGCAGCACTGATGGCGGCCTTGGAAGGCCAGGCTCCGAAGGGCTGGAACACCCCCTCCGGAAGGCGGAGCTGCCTGGGCTGGCACTGATCCTGCTTTTCCAGCATCTTATCCAGTGCCTCCATCGAGGATGTGGAAAGGAGGAGTCCATGACGCGCCATCGAACGTCCAGCCCCCTGGTTCTGTTGCTTCTGGCCGTCCTGACCGTGCCGGCCCCGGCCCAGCACGACCGCCGGGAGGAAGGCCCCCGGCCGGATCGCCCCCGTGAGGGCCGCGCCCCCGAACGAGGCCCCGAGCGGGGCCGGGAACAGCCCTCACCCACGAGAGCCGCCCCCCAGGCGCCCCGCCCTTCGCGGGACATGGAACGGGTCCGTCCCATGCCTGGGCCCGAGCGCCAGGCGCGGCCGGAACGATTCGCCCGGCCTGAAGGACGCTCCGAGGGACGCATGGACCGACGCGAGGCGCCCGGCGCTGTGAGGCCCCCCTCCGACCGCCGGGAGTCCTCCCGTCCGCCGGTTCGGGACGCTCGCCCCTCCCCGCGGGCCGCTGAAACGGCCCGCGCCTGGCAGACCCGGGACACCTGGCGCCGGAATGCCTGGCCGGCCCACTCGAGCTGGCGGGAACATCGCGCCCAGCACTGGGAGCGGGACCACCGGACCTGGGCCCAGCGCGGAGGCTACGGCGGCTACCGCATCCCCGAGCCGCAGTTCGTCTCCCGTTTCGGGTACGGGCATCCCTTCCGCATCGGCAGCCGCCCGGTGATCTACCAGGGCTATCCCCGGTTCAGGTGCGGGGGCTACTGGTTCCTCATGGTGGATCCCTGGCCGGAGTTCTGGGTGGACGACTGGTACCTGACCGATGAGGTGTATGTCGACTACTACGGCGACGGCTACTACCTGGTCAACCCCCGCCACCCGGGCATCCGGCTCGCGATCACGGTCTTCCTGTAGTGATCAGCGCTTCCTTGGCCGGGCGCTTCAGGCGCTTGAGGGTCCGCTCCCTCCGCAGGGCCTCGGCTTTCGAGCCGCAGGCTTCGCGATACACCAACTCCAGGGGGCTCCGGCCCCGGGTGTACTTGGCACCCTTTCCCTCGCGGTGCAGCCGGAGGCGTGCCTCCACATCCAGCGCGATGCCGCAGTAGAGCGTGCCGTCCCCGCAGCGGAGCAGGTAGACCCACCAGATCATGGTGCGACCCGCCACGAGGCCGGGAACGCCTCCGCCAGGATCTGCTCTGCGCTGGCGCCCTCGCCCGCGCGGAAACGGGCGGTGGCAAGGCAGAGGCCCACGTTGTGGCCCCAACCATAGCCGCTCAGCCGCAGCGATCCGTCAGGGCGGACCTCCGCCGCGCAGACATTGCTGGGCCAGGTGGTCCAGCCGAAGCGCCGGCCTGCGGCCAGGCGCAGATCCTCGACCGCATAGGGCCCGGAGTCCCCCAGGCGCAGGCCGCGTTGCCCTGCCTTCACGCCTGGCCGCACAGCCTGCTTCAATGCCTCGACCTGGGCGGCGCTGAGGTCCCGTTCCCAGGCCCGCCAGCGGTCGCCGGGGACCTCCGCGGCCTGGCCGGAGCCGACCGGTCCCTCGCCCCATACCTCGCGGGGGCTGAGGGCGTGCCCACCCGCAGAGCCGGTGAAGAAGGCCCAGCGGGGATCCAGCTCCAGACCCGGAGCGGCCGCCACGGCCTGGGCCGTGTCTGCGGAGGCACTGCCCCGCACCACGGCGCAGTGCGTCAGGGGGCAGAGGACGCCGCCGGGATGTTGCTGACGGTGCCCCTCCAGCCAGCGGCGGAGGACCGCCGCCAAGGCCCGCCGGGCCTCGAACGGCGCCCCGGCACCCAGCTCGCCCTCGGTGGCGGCGGCGATCCAGGCAGCGTGGGAGGCCGTCCAGGCCAGGCGCCATCCCTTCGCCTCGGCCCGCACCACCACGCGGCCGGTCAGCTGGTGGACGGGGAAACCCGGGCCGAACCGGACCGGACCGCGGAACCGCCAGGTCTTCCCGGCCACATGCGACAGCCGGTGTCCATTCACTTCCATGCCGTGGCGGAGGCGCTCCGGCGGCCACACCACAGTGATGGTCTCGGCCAGGAGGGGGGCTTCCCGGACCCAGGCATCGCGCTCGGCCGCCTTGGCGCTGGGCGGTGCAGGCAGGGGCTCGCCCCGGAGCCAGGCCCGCAGCCAGCGGTACGCCCAGGCCTGCTCGCGGGTGGTGCCCCCGGCGAGGGCGCGGTCGAGGCGCGCCTGCAGCCCGGAGGGAGGCGTGGCGGGCCAGGCCTTCGGCGGCCTCGGGTGACGCTCCGCCCACAGACACCGGGCCTCCTCGGCCCAGCGGCGGAGGCCCGCATCCCGCAGGCGCCGGTGCGTCAGCTCATGCCGCAGAACCAGCCCCGCGTCCCGCCTCTGCAGCTGCTCCCAGGGGCGCAGATGCAGGGTTCCGCCCACCCACTGGGCGCTGCGGCCGGTGGGGGCCCCGGTAGCCTGCTCGAAGGCGGCGGCATCCGGGTGGATGACCACGCGCCAGGGCCCGGAAGGCCAGGCGCCATAGCCTGCCGTGGCCGCGAAGGACTGCCGCAGCGCCTCTTCCACAGCCGGCCGGACAACCGGATCACCCTCGACCACGGGTGGCGTGAACGGTGGCGCGGGTGCCGCGACCGCCAGAGCGATCAAGGTTTCAGCCCCAGGATCTCCCGGATGCGCACCATGCCCTCGTGTTTGCCCCGACCGCGCGGCAGGTGGAGCACCACGAGGGCGGAACCCCGCCCACCCGCCACCCAGGCGCTGGTGGCGGCAGGCTCGCCGGGCACCGGGCCGGTGCCGGTCTTGAACCACCAGCCCTCCTTGCCGAACAGGTCCATGAACTCCACCCAGTAGCCCGCCAGGTAGCGCTTCCCGAAGGTCACCACCTCCGCCTGGTCCGGTTCCATGAGCCAGCGGAGGAAGGCCTCGGGGCTGGTCCGCAGCAGATCCCCGTCCCCGACCCAGGCCGGCGTCAGGGGAGGCAGGCCTTCCCCCGGAGGCATCCGGTGGCCCAGGAAGGGCTGGAAGACATCCTCCAGGCGCGCCCGGGCCGCATCCGGGCCGTAGTCCTGCAGCCAGCGCTCGCGGGAGCCCGCGATCCAGAACAGGAAAGCCAGGTTGCAGCTCTCCTGGAGGGCGCGGCCCAGATCCACCCGACCATGGCCCTCGCGGTTCCAGCACACGAAAGGCCCGTCCGCCCCCTTGCACCGGTACTGGACGCCCGAGCTGGACCACTCGGCCCCCTCCAGCCGCGTCCAGACCAGCTTGGCGAGGCTGCCCATGGGGGCCTCCCGGCGGGCCTCCCCGAAGGCCCGCACCTCACCGTCCCCCAAGGTGATGGCGAAGCCCTCGCCCGGCCGGAGGACCGGCGCCCGCGAAGCCGCCAGCAGCGCGGGATTGGGCCCGGCTTCCGGCGCAGGCTGGGCGGTCAGCAGCCGGAAGGCCAGGAGGACAGCGGCGAGCCTAGGGTTCCACATCGAAGGTCCCCAGGGTGACCGGTCCGGCGCCGGGCAGAATGAGGCGCTCCCAGGTCCAGCGGCGCTCCTGGTCGGTGCCGCCGTCCAGCAGGGCCTCGAGGCGGACCCGGGTCGGCCGGCCGCCCCGCCAGCCGCTGATCCATTTCAGCGTGTAGGTACCCGGTGGCGGGGTCTCGTGGGTGTATTCGCCGGACCAGCGCAGCATGCCGCCCGAGGGCGTGCGGCGCCCCCCCTGGGCCAGGGCCCCGTCCGGCTCCTGCACCTGGAGGCTGCCGCCGGGGTACTCGTCGCCAACCTGCAGGGACACCACGCGGAGGCGGGTCCGCGCCGTGGACACCCACCAGCTGCGAACCACTTTCAGGCCCGAATCCGGTTCCAGGATCTCCAGCCGGTTCTCGCCATTCTGGGCGGTGAGCTCGGTGTGCAGGGTGGTGCCCACGCTGGCCTGCCAGCGCAGCGCCGCACCGTTGAACCACACCTGCAGGGTGCGCGTCCGCCAGGCGTTGCGGGCGGCCTCGGCCTCCCGGGCCAGCCGTTCCTGCCGGAGCTGCTCGGCGGTGCGGGTGTCCTCCGTGCGAAGCTCGTCCTCGCCCCCCCCTTCCTCATCGAAGAACCGGGGCTGGGCCTGGTCCTTGGGCGGGTTGGGATCCCGGGGGTCCACCAGCTTGATCCGCAGGTTCACGGTGCGGTCCCCGGACCACCCGCCGAGGGCCGGCGACAGCTCCAGGCGCCACTGCTTGAGGTCGGGTACATAGGCCACCACGGGCTGGGGCCTGGTCGTCCGCGCCTTCTGGGCGCCCAGGAGAGGGGCTGTCAGCAGGAGGGGGAGAACCAGCAGCGGCCTCATCGCGCACCTCCATCCAGGACCTTCAGGCCCGCGCCATCACAGGTGGCCCACTGCCCTTCGTCCGACATGAGGCTCAGCTTGGCCGGCCGCAGCCGGTAGCTGCCCGCCATACCCGCCCGCAGGAGGATCCGCACCGTGTGGGTGTCCCAGCTCCAGGTCCGGGGGAACAGGAAGGTCACTTTGTCTGCGTGAACCTCGATGCGGGGCTTCGTCCAGGTTTCGGTGGCCCCCTCGTCCGTGAAGGACTTCCCTTCGAGGACGAAGCCCTCCAGCTTCACTGTGGGATTGAGGCCACCGGGGACGGGCACCTCCAGCATCACGTAGTCCGCGTCCCGGTCCGTGCGGAAGGACACCTCCATCCAGGCCTCCTCGCCTGCGTTCAGGGTCCCCGTCCAGCGCTGGCGGATCCAACCTTGGCGGGCATTGCCGGTTTCCTGCGGCGTCTTCAGCCGCCAGAGGCTGCGGGTCACGGACAGCCGCAGAGCCGAGGAGGCGTCGCCCTTGGGGATGGCCGCGGCACTGCCGGGCACCTGGTAGGCATAGGTCCACACCAGCAGGCCCTTGCCGCTGGCGGTGAGGGTGACGGGCTTCGGCTCCGCCATGGCGTAGCTGCCCGGGCGGGACTCACGGGCGTTCCACCGGCGGGGCTGGGGCCGTTCCTTGAAGTCCCAGGTGGGGCCACCCTGCACGGCCGCCTGGATGGCGAGCGGCCCCCAGTCCAGCTTGCGGACCTTCATCAGGTAGGGCAGCAGATCCACGATCTGGCCCGTGCTCCAGGTGGAGTACCAGCCGTAGCCGCGGTATTCCGAGGCCAGGAAGGTCTCGCCCTGGCGGATCAGCGGCGACTGGGGACGCGCCAGGCACAGAGCCTTCAGCGCCATCACCGTGGGCACCACATCACCCGAGGCATAGCTCCACCAGAACTCCCGGCGGCCCTCCCAGCGGGCCAGGCCGCCCTTCACCACGGCGCGCTGCTCCAGGCGCTCGATCAGCGCGGCCGTCCGCGGGTGCTTCGCCTGGGCGGCGGCCAGCGCCACCATGGCCAGCACGTGGTCACCGGGCCACTGTCCGCGCAGCACCTTGTCCGCGGCGCTGTCCAGCAGGCCCGCGAGGGGTTCGCCAGTCTGGGCCAGGGACACCAGCAGGAAGGCGGCATCCGCGGCGGGTTCCGTGGCGCGCCCGTGGTCGGCCCGGGCCTTGGGTGCAGATCCAGCCTGATCCGCCTGCCGGGCCACCTGCTGGAAGAGGTTCAGGGCCGCCATGCGGCCGCGGCGGTAGACCCCTTCATCCACGGCATAGCCCAGGCGCGCCATGGTGGCGAAGCTCTGGATGGCGTAGCCCGTCGTGTGGGGGTTGGCGTCCAGGCCGAAGTCCTTGGGCGCATACCAGCCCCAGCCGCCATTGGGCAGCTGATAGCCGTAGACCTTGAACACGCCATCGCGGATGTTGCGGTCCAGGTTCGTGAGCTGCTTCCAGTCCAGGTCCGGCATGGCGCCCTGCTTCACGAGGTCGGCCACCAGCAGGTTGGGCACGAAGCTCGAGAGCGTCTGCTCCACACAGCCGTAGGGATAGCCGATGAGGTAGGGCAGCGAGGGCGCGGCCAGGTGCTCCAGGTTGCCCACGGGCGTGAGCACCAGCGTCGCCTCGCCCTTGGCGCCCGGCGGGGTCGGGATGGTGAGGGTCTGGGAGCCTCCTTCCATCAGCAGGGAACCGGACATCGAGGCCGGGACGAGCTGGTCCTGGACGACGACCTTCTGCCGTTCGGCATCCTTCAGCCCGCCGCCTTCCACCCGGGCCGTCACCGTGAGCGGGCCGGTCTTGTCGGAGAACAGGGGCAGGGCGAAGCGGTACTCGCCCTGGTCCTGGAGGGTGAAGGTGCCATCGGGCGTCCCGGAGAAGCGGCCGTTCTGCACCTCCAGCCGGATCTTCCCCTGGATGGGCTGACCGGAGAGGTTGCGCACCAGGGCGATGGCCCGGGCCTCCTCGCCCACGCTCAGCGTGCGCGGCAGGGTGAGGGCCACCTGCAGGGGCTTCGAGGCTGGCTTCGAGGCCCGGCCCACACCCACCTTGGTATCGGCGGTGATTGCCGTGGCCGTGGCCCGCCAGGCGGTGAGGTTGTCCGGCAGCACCAGGTCCACGCTGGCCTTCCCGTCGCGGCCCGCAGCCACGAAGGGCACCCAGTGGGCCGTGTCCTTGAAGTTCTGGCGCACCTTGTCGTCGTCATCGGCCTTGAAGTCGCCGCGTTTCGTCTGCTTGAGGCTCCACACAGGGCGCTGCCGGCGCAGCAGATCGTGGAAGTTCCAGTCCGTGGAGCCGGAGCGCAGCACGCCGTGGCGGCGCGTGGGATGGAAGAAGCGCACCGGGTCGGGATGCAGTTCCTGGCTCAGGGCGTAGATGGCCTCATCCACCACGCCCACGCTGAGGTCCGCGGCGGAGGGCCTTCCGGAGGCATCCTTCACCTCCACGGAGACCTTCATGGGCTGGCCCGGCTGGTAGCGTTCCTTCTCGGTGGTGACGGCCACCTGGAGGCGGCGGTCGCGCTTCGGAACCCGGAGGGGCACTTCCGCCATCTGGCGGCGGCCCTCGCTCACGATCTCGAAGACGGCCCAGACATTGGGCTGCATGGCCGCGGTGACGGGGACTTCGATCAGGGCCGTGGTGCCCTGCACGGCGCGGCTCTGCTGCTGCCCAAGGCCTTCGTGCTCCAGCGCCCAGTGCAGGGTCAGCCTGGGCCGCGGCAGCTGCACGAGGATGCGGGCCGTATCGCCGGGCTGGTATTCGGGCTTGTCGGCGGCGGCGCGGAGGTCGGGCACGGCGGGCAGCGGCGTGCCTTCCGCCGCCACGGTGATCTGGCGCTGGGCGGTCACGGGCCGACCCTTGGAATCCCGGGCCTCGGCCACCAGCAGGAAGGCACCACCCTCGGGGATGCTCAGCATGGCCTGGGGGCCCCGGGCGGAGGCGATGGTCTCGCCGGGTTTCAGGGCCGTGGGTCGCGACCACCAGTAGGCGCTGTCCTTCTGGGCCACGATGCGCGCGGCCCGCAAGATGATGGGCACTCCCGACACCTCTTTGCCGTCCAAATCGAGGGCCCGCGCCGTCACCTGGAAGGGTTTCCCCGGCAGGGCCACCTGGCGGTCCGCGGCGATCATCAGCACCAGGTCGCCGGCGGCCGCCCGCACCTGAGCCTGGCCGCTGTTGCGCTGACCCGAGGCGTCGGCCACTTTCACGACCATGCGCCAGAGTCCGTCGCTTTCTGCCTTGAAGGTGGGCAGATCCGCCTGACCGTCATCGTCGAGCTCCAGCTGGCCGCTTTCCATCAACTCCGGGGCCGGACCGGCATCCTCCTCATCCCAGATCCAGCGGGCCTTGGGCGGCACCACCTTGTAGAGGAACCAGTCCGCCTTGGCGCCGCGCACCGCCGCGCCATAGAAGTAGCGGGCATTCGCATGGAAGGTCAGCGCGTCGCCCAGGCCCACCTTGCTCTTTTCGGATGTCACCTTCACCTCGAAGGCGGGCTTCACGAACTGCTCCACCTTGAACTCGGCCTGGCCGGGTCCCTGGGGCCCCTGGAACACCAGGCGGTAGAGGCCCAGGCGTCCCGCGCCCGGCAGGATGAACTGGGCGGCGTAGGTGCCGGTTTCGGCGTTCAGCAGCTTCGCCTGGCCTTCCGTCACCTTCGTGTCCTCGGGGTCGAGCACCGTGAAGGGCAGGCTCGCGGCCCCATTCACCACGCGGTTCTCCCCCTCGTCCACGCGGCGGAGGATGGCCTTGGCGAAGACCTCCTGGCCCGGACGGTAGAGCGGCCGCTCCGTGAACGCATAGAGGCGTTGGCGCACGGCGGCGGCGCTCTGGCCTTCACTGGCGAGAAGGGCGAAGCTCCCTCCGCTGCGGGCCAGAACCAGCCGGCGCACGCCTGGCGTGACCGTGGCCTCGGCCCTGCCGCCGCCATCGAAGGTCAGCGGCTGGACTTTGGCCCCTTCGAGGAGCTGGCCGGACACGCCGGCCTTCGGCGCGCCATCGCGCCCATCCACCGCCTGCACGCGGATCCGCAGGCCGTCCTGTTCCGACAGCAGCGCCAGATCGGTCACCATCCAGGGCACGTAGGCCGCCTCGCTGCCCCGCAGGATCTCCACCAGGTAGAGGCCCGTGGGCTGGGCCGGCAGCTGCACGCGGCTGGTGAAACCGTCATCACCGGATTCATCGTCCTCATGTCCCTTCTTCCCGGCGATGTCCTCGCTGACCCTGGGGATGATCTCGGTGACGAAGGTGATGCCCGGCTGTCCTTCGATGGGCAGGGCCGAGCCTTCGCGGACCCGGTCCGGGCTGGTACGGGCGGAGTGCAGCCGGTCCGTCTGCTTGGCCACATCCCGCAGGGTCCGGGTGGCGGTGCGATGCACGGTGACGAAGGCGCGGCGTCCGCCCCACAGGACCGCTTCTCGCAGCAGGTCGAGGGGATCCGAGACCCCGCGGCCCCCCGCCGCCGCGGCCTGGTTGCGGTCGGTCAGGACCTTCTTCAGGAAGGTTTCGGGATCTTCCACCCGGTAGATCCGGATGCGGGCTTCAGCCGGGATGGGACCGGCGGCCTCCAGCTGGCCCGGCTTCCCCGGGAGGGTCGGCCGCAGGGTGGCGAAGGCGCCGGTCCAGCCACCCTCGCGCCAGGGGGCTTCGGTGGCCCGCTTCTGGGCCGTACCGGCGGTCGGCAGCAGCAGGAGCGCCGGCAGCAACAGGGTGAGGATCGGTCGGAACCAGCGCATGTCAGGACCTGGGAAGGAATGGCTCGGAGGCTCCGCCCGCCAGCAAGCGCCAGCGGAAGAGGCCCAGGAACGAGGGATTTTCGGGTACGGGTCGGAAGTCGGGATCGGGGTGGTGCAGCAGATCATCCAGCCGGACGCGGCGGACCTCGCCGGGCTTCTGGGCGGTGCCGCTGCCCTCGGGTCCTGTGTGGTAGAGCAGCATGGGGGCGCCGTCCACATCCGGCCTCACGAAGGCCATGGCGTGGTCGGGCTGGGTGCGGGCTCCGCCGCGGGCGAAGAACACCAGGTCCCCGGGGCGGGCCAAGGCCGTATCGCGCCCCAGGGGCACACAGGCGAGACGCCGGAGGAAGGCACCCTTGGCGAAGGGGCGCGGCCCATCCGGTGTGGGGAACCCCTGCCGCCAGGCGGCACCGAGCGCGGGGGAGGGATCCTGGCCCGGGGCACCTTCGTTGAAGGCGACGCGGCTCCGCCACTCGGCCGTGTGCGGGGCGAGGGCCTCGCGGAAGGCGAAGCGGAGCAGACCCGCGCAGTCCCGTTGGGCGGGCTCCCAGGCGGGGCTGGGCGCCTCCACCTGCTGCTCGAGCAGCGCCACGAACCAGCTGCGGAAGGCCTCACGGTCGCCTTCATCCGGAAGGCCGCCCTGGAGCCGGGCGCCGGAGGCTGAAATGGACAGTGACTGTCGGAAGCCAGGCCAGGCCGTGACCTCCGCCACGACGGGCGCCTCGGCCACCAGGAAGAACCCTCCGGGCCCGCGCCAGGCCTGCACCCCGCGGACGCTCACGCCCCAGCCCGACCGACGCAGGCCCAGGAGCGAGCGACTTTCCACCCGGAGGCGGACCACGGGGTTGGCGGGGTCGGCCTCCAGGGTCGCCCGGTGCCGGACCGGCACCAGCGCGATCGCGGCGGCCAGCACGGCGCCCGCGGCCAACAGGAGGCGTGGATTCATCGGGGCCGCCCCTCCAGGCCGCCTGCGGTCCAGTTCCACTCCAGGCGCACGGGCCCCAGGCCCTTGAGGACGCCGAGGAAGGGGCCCAGGCTCCCCGCCAGCTCCGCGGCCGCCTCATCCTGGGAGGCCGATTCGCCGATCCACCAGCCGCTGCCTGTGCGGCTGCGGAGGAAGGCCAGCAGCAGGTTCTCCAGTTCGGAAGAAGCCCGAGCCCCATCCACCTCCATGCGCGCCCAGGCGCGGGAGTCGCTGTCGGCCAAGGTCGGGGCCTGGCCCAGGAGCCCCGCGGCCACAGCCTTCACGGCGGCCTCGTCCGTGCCCAGCACCAGGGTGTCGGCCACCACGATCCAGGCGGGCCGGAACGCCTGGGCGGTGAGAATGCGGTGCACCTCGGCGGCGCCGAGGGCCTGCTTCTGGTTCTGCCCCTGGAAGAGGCGCGGCAGGACCTTCTTCAGCAGGTTCTCCGCCTGGATCCGCCGGGCAGGCTGCAGGGGGAGGGCCAGGGCCAGGCTCGGGACCATGCCGGGCTCACCGAACCCGCCGAAGGCCGCCACCTTCCCCTCCTGCTGAGTCCGCATGGCCCGCCATGGATCCTCGCGCCGGAGCCGGGCCAGTTCCGTCAGGGCCGCCTTCTCGGCAGGATTCAGCGGCGGCGCCGTGACCCAGCCGTTCCAGAACAGAGCGGCGCCGCGGAGGTCCAGACAGGCCTGCAGCGCCGCCGCGTCCTGGCGGAGCAGGTTGCGCTGGCGGAGCTGCTCTTCCCCGCGGGCCACGGCGGCCTTGTACTCCGTCATCTGCGCGGGGCTGAGCGCCCGCCCGCCGTCTGCGAACTGGGGCATCTGAGGCACCGGAAGGTCGCGGGGATGGTCCACGCGCAACAGGGCCTCCACGAGCTTCTCGGTGGGCCCCGCCCCGAGCGCCACGGCCAGGGCCCCGGTACGCGGGGCGGCCTTGGCCACGAAGGGATTGGGCCAGGTGCCCTGCTGCGCGTTCACCTGCCGGCGGCGGAGGGCCTGGATCTCGAACGCTGCGTCCGCACCGATGCGCGGGGCCAGCCAGAAGGACAACTCGGTCTCCGACCCCATGGCCGACAAGGCCACCCGGGCCCACTCCGGGCGCTCGCCCAGGGTGGGAAAGGGACCCGGGAACAACAGCGCGCGCAGTGGGGCCTCGCGATCGCTGATCCAGGTGCCCTCGGCCATCTGGATCAAGTGGAAGACCCCACCGGATCCACGCAGCTGCTGGACTTCCGTGGAAGCCCCGGGGCCGGTCCACTTCACCACGCGGGAGCGGGCCCCCGCGCTCAGGGGGTTCAACTTGAGCAGGGCCATCATCAGCTGCGTCCGCGCCGGCAGATCACCTGGAACGAACACCAGGGTTCCCTGGATCCCTTCCGCGCCCTCCCGCGCGGGCCCGTAGTGCAGCACCCAGGCCTCGCGGTTCGCCAGGGGTTCCAGGGCCGGAGAGGCCTGCTTCAGCCATGGCTCCAGGTGCCGCACCGCGAAGCCCACGCGGCTGCCCTGGGCCAGCGCCGGGAGGATGCCGCCGGCAGGGCCGGCCTGGGCCGCCCCCTGCCCTCCGCCGAGGGAGACGAGCCGCTCGAGGTCGGGTCGCAGGCGCTTCAGGTGGATGAGCACGCCCGGCTGCGCGGCCTGGGCCAGGCCCTTCGGAAGGGCCGCCGTCCCAGATTGCGTGAACAGGGCCGGGCTGGGAATCCATTGGAACCGCCAGCCCGCTTTGTCCAGGTGGAGCCCCAGGCCATGAGTCCAGGGACGCTCCACGCGGTCCGGAGCACCCAGGTACGCGAAGGGGTCGGCGCCCGGACGCCGGTAGCCGATCCGATAGAGGGCGAGCGCCACCTCCGGATCCCCGGTCTTCAGGCCTTCTTCGGCCCAGACCGATGCGGTCCGTTGACCCAGGAAGGCCAGGGCCACCCGGCGGGCTTCGCCCCCTTGTTTCAGATGCTCCAGGAACTGATCCCACTGTTCAGCGGGCGTCATCTGGGCGAAGGGCACGGCCTGCCAGATGCGCTGCCCACGGCCATCCGTGCGGTAGGTGGACCAGTGTCCGGCCCGCTCGCGCGCCCAGGCCGGCACGGCCTCCTGGGCCGCCGCTCCGGAGGGCAGGAGCGCCCCCAGCACACACAGACCCTGCGCGAGTCGCCTCATGCCACGCCCCCTGCCCCGCACTGGAACCTCCGGTGTCGAGCGATGCTATCAAGCCCGGTCGCCGGCGCAAGGGACCTCGGGGGAATTATTTGCTGGCAGACTGATTTCATGTCGGATCGCCGTGTGCTCGTGAACCTCCGGGGCCTGCTGACCCCCGATCCCGCTCGAAGCTGGGCGGTGGACCGGGTCCCCGGGGCGGCCCTGGCCATGGAGAATGGCCGGGTGACCTGGCTGGGCCGGGAAGCGGACCTCCCCGCAACCTGGACCGATGCGCCCAGGGTGGACGGGGCTGGGGCCTGGGCCACCCCCGGCTTCGTGGATCCCCACACCCACCTGCTCTTCGGTGGCGACCGCTCGGGTGAGTTCAACCGCAGGCTCCACGGCGCCAGCTACCAGCAGATCGCCGCCGAAGGTGGCGGCATCCGGGAGACCGTGCGCGCCACCCGGAGCGCCTCGGTGGAGGAGCTGGTGGCCTCGGGCCAGGAGCGCCTGAAGGCCTTCCGCGAGCGGGGCGTGGTGCACCTCGAGTGCAAGACCGGCTATGGCCTGGAACTGGAGGCGGAATCCCGCCTCACGGCGGCCTACGCAGAGCTGAAGAAGCGGGGCTGGAGCCTCGATGTGACGCTGCTCCCGGCCCACGACCTCGCCCCTGAGTTCGCGGGAGACGCCGAGGCCAATGCCCGTGCCGTGGCCGAGGACTGGCTGCCGGAGCTGGTGCGCCGCCATCCCGGCGTGGCCCGGTTCTGCGATGTGTTCGTGGAGACCGGCGTGTACACCGCCGACCAGGGCCGCCGCATCTTCGAGGCGGGCAAGCGCCTGGGCCTGGTCCCCCGCGTCCATGCGGACGAACTCAGCTGGACCGGCGGGGCCGAGCTGGCCGCCGAGCTGGGCGCCGCCAGTGCCGACCACCTCATGTTCTGCAGCGAGGCGGGCATGCGGGCCATGGCCACCGCCGATGTCACGCCCGTCCTCCTGCCTGGCACCACCCTCTTCCTGGGCATGCGGGACTGGGCACCCGCCCGCAGGATGATCGAGGCCGGCTGCCGCGTGGCCCTGGCCACGGACTTCAACCCCGGGTCCTGCCCCTGCGTGGACCCCCTGACGATCCTGCGCCTGGGCTGTCTCCAGCTGCGCATGACCTTCGAGGAGGCCTTCACCGCGCTCACCCTGCACCCCGCCCGCAGCCTGCGCCGCCCGGACCTCGGCCACCTCTACCCCGGCGCCAAGGCCGACGTGCTGCTCTGGGATGTGAACGAGATGCTCGAGCTCGTGTACTGGGTGGGCGAGCCCTACCGGCCGAGGTTGCTGCCGGCGTAGTTCCCGCCCCGGCCCCAAAAACGAAGCCCCGGGCCGATTCCCGGGGCTTCTCCTGCGAGTGCGGAGGGCCTACTGTTCGGCGTGCTTTGAGGCCTCCTGCACGATGTGATAGATGCGTTCCTTGGCCCGGAGTTTGGTCTTCTTCAGTTCCACCTCCTCCAGGGATTCCTTGGCGGAGAGGGTGGGTTTCCTCTGGAGATCGCACAGGCGCGTGTCGGCGGCCCGGTGCTCTTCCATGAGCTTGCGGAATTCAAAGTGCTCCTTCATTAGGCGCTCCTGGAGATCTGGGCGCAGGAAATCCATGAATCCTCCTTGCCTGGGCGGGCCCGCCGCGGAACCCGCAGGGTGATCAGGTGGCCCAAGGGTAAGGCCCACCCAAGGGGCGTCAAGAGGCAATCCGGATTCACATGGAACCCGTTGACTTCCATCACTTCCATGCGATTCTTGGCCCATGTCCCTGGCCATCGACGCACTGCTCCTGGAACGGGTGGACGGGGTCCGTCTGCTGGGTCCCCTGGACCTCCGCCTGGACCCGGGAGAGCGCCTGGGCCTGGTGGGTGAGAGTGGTTCGGGGAAGAGCCTGCTGGTGCAGGCTTTGTTCGGCGTCCTGCCTCCTGGAGTGCGGCTGGCGGGGGGAAAGTTCACGGCTTTCGGCGTCCCGATGGACCAGCCCGGACGCGACCGGGACCTCATCCGGGGTGCCCGGATGGCCTGGATGCCCCAGGACCCCCGCCAGGCCCTGAACCCTCTGCTGTCCCTCGGCCAGCACTTGACCCTGCTGCCGGGTGTCCATCGGGGGGAGTCCCCCTCGGCCGCGCTGGAACGGCTGGGGCCCCTGCTCGAGCGTCTGGAGCTGCCCACGGGGGGGCCGTTCCTCGGCCGCTTTCCCCACCAGATCAGCGGCGGCCAGCGCCAGCGGATCTGCCTCGCCATGGCCCTCGCCTGCGATCCCGAGCTGCTGGTGCTGGACGAGCCCACGACGGCCCTGGATCCCCTGGCCGAGGCGGCCTTCCTGGACCTGGTCCTGGAACTCCAACGGCAGCGGGGTCTGGGTTTCCTGTGGATCACCCACGACCTGGCCCTGGCCTCCCGGGCCTGCGAGCGCCTCCTGGTCCTCTACGGTGGCGAGGCCATGGAGGCCGGGCCCGCCGCCCGCCTGCTTTCCGCCCCCCGGCATCCCTACACGGCCCGCCTCCTGACAGCCGCCCGGCGGCAGCCATCGTCGGAATCGGGCTTCCTTCCCGCCCCCCAGGACCGCCCCGCCGGGTGCCCCTTCCGGCCCCGCTGCCCCGATCCCGCCGGCACCTGTGGCGCCTGGGGATCCTGGCGCGGAAACCCGCATGACGGCCTGCGGTGCGAGCGGCCTCTGGAAGCCGCGCCTCCGGCATGAGACCATGGGATGCAAGGTCCCGCAGCCAGCGGGTCCGGATAAAGGCCCCCCGATGCTGACCTTGCCCCTGATGCACGCCCTCACCTTCGACGACGTCCTGCTCGTCCCCGGCTACTCGGAGATCCACCCCAACCAGGTGGACCTGGGTACCCGGCTCACGAAGGACATCGGCCTGCGCATCCCGCTCATGTCCGCGGCCATGGATACGGTGACGGAGAGCCGCATGGCCATCGCCCTGGCCCAGCTGGGCGGCATCGGCGTCATCCACAAGAACCTCAGCCCCGAGCGCCAGGCCGAGGAGGTGGACAAGGTGAAGCGGTCGGAATCCGGCATGATCACCGACCCCATCACCATCGGGCCCGACGCGCCGATCCGCGACGCCGAGGCCCTCATGGCCAAGTTCCGCATCAGCGGCGTGCCCGTGGTGGAGGGCCACCGCCTGGTGGGCATCCTCACCAACCGCGACCTGCGCTTCGAGACCCGCTGGGACATCCCCGTGCGCGAGGCCATGACCAAGGAGAACCTGGTCACCGTGCCCGTGGGCACCACGCTGCAGGAGGCCAAGGGCATCCTGCAGAAGCACCGCATCGAGAAGCTGCTGGTCGTGGATGCCCAGGGCCAGCTCAAGGGCCTCATCACCGTCAAGGACATCGAGAAGTCCATCGAGTACCCCAACGCCTGCAAGGATGCCCATGGGCGCCTGCGGGTGGCCGCGGCGGTGGGCGTGGGCAAGGAGCTGCTGGACCGCGCCGCCGCCCTGGTGGAGGCCCAGGTGGATGTCCTCTGCCTGGACAGCTCCCACGGCCACAGCAAGGGCGTGCTGGATGCTGTGAAGGCCCTCAAGCAGGCCTTCCCCGCCGTCCCCGTCATCGCCGGCAACGTGGCCACCTACCAGGGCGCCAAGGATCTCGCGAAGGCCGGTGCCGACGCCGTCAAGGTGGGCATCGGGCCCGGCTCCATCTGCACCACGCGCATCGTCACCGGCGCGGGCATGCCCCAGATCACCGCCGTCGCCGAGGCCAGCCGGGCCTGCCGCGAGGCCGGCGTCACCTGCATCGCCGATGGCGGCATCAAGTTCAGCGGCGACGTGGCCAAGGCCATCGCCGCCGGCGCGGACGCGGTGATGATCGGCAGCCTCTTCGCGGGCACCGATGAGGCTCCGGGCGAGACCATCTTCTATGCGGGACGGACCTTCAAGGCCTACCGCGGCATGGGCAGCCTGGGCGCCATGAAGCAGGGCAGCAAGGACCGCTACTTCCAGGAGGGCAAGGAGGACACCAAGCTCGTGCCCGAGGGCATCGAGGGCCAGGTGCCCTACAAGGGCAAGATGGGCGACCTCGTCACCCAGCTCATGGGCGGCCTCCGCGCCGGCATGGGCCTCAGCGGCGGCGCCTCCATCGCGGACTTCCAGGCCAAGGCCACCCTCGTCGAGATCAGCGGCTCCGGCCTCCGGGAAAGCCACGCCCACGACGTGATGATCACCAAGGAAGCGCCGAACTACCGGATGGAGTAAGGGCGCTGTCGACTGCCAGCTGCCGGCCACTGATAGCTGACAGCCGACAGCTGACAGCCCAAACTAGACCTGAAGGCATCCCCGGAGCTCCCATGTCCCTCCTCGTGAAGAACGTCCGCCTTGTGGATCCGGCGCAGAACCTGGACGGGCCCGGGTCGCTGCTGGTGGTCGAGGGGGTCGTGGCGGCCATGGGAGCCGATCTGGAACGCGATCCGCTGGCGGCGGGGGCCGAGATCCTGGATGGCGGCGGCGCCGTCCTGGCGCCGGGGTTCGTGGACCTCCATGTGCATTTCCGCGAGCCGGGCCAGACGCGCAAGGAGAGCATCGAGAGCGGCAGCCGGGCGGCGGTGGCGGGCGGGTTCAGCGCCGTGTGCGCCATGGCCAACACCAAACCCGTGAACGACAGCGTGGCCATCACCGAGATGATGCTCACCCGGGCCGCCAAGGCCGGCCTCTGCCGCTACTTCCCCATCGGCACGGTGAGCCGGGAGATGAAGGGCGAGGAACTCGCCGACATGGGCACCCTGAAGGCCGCGGGCTGCGTGGCCTTCTCCGACGACGGCCTGCCCATCGGCAACGCCTCGCTCATGCGGCGGGCCCTGGAATACACCCGCTGGCTGGACGTCCCCGTAGTGGCCCACGAGGAGGACAGGGAGCTGGCCGGCAAGGGCTACATGCACGAGGGCGCTGTGAGCGCCTCGCTCGGCTGCCTGGGCATCCCCGCCGCGGCGGAGGAGGCCATGGTGGCCCGCGATATCGTGCTGGCGGAGCACACGGGCGGCCACCTGCACCTGGCCCACCTCAGCACCAAGGGTTCTCTGCGGATGGTGCGGGACGCCAAGGCCCGCGGCCTGGCCGTCACCTGCGAGGTGACACCCCACCACTTCGCCCTGTCGGACAAGGAGCTGATGAAGTTCGACAGCGACTTCAAGATGAACCCGCCCCTCCGCACCGAGGCGGACATCCAGGCAGTCCTGGAGGCCATCGCCGATGGCACCGTGGACGCCATCGCCACGGACCACGCCCCTCACGGCTGGGACGACAAGGAAGTGGAACTGCCCATCGCCGCCTTCGGCGTCATCGGCCTGGAGACCGCCCTGCCCCTCACCCTGGAATTGCTCGTGAACCGCAAGGTCATCAGCCTCGCCAAGGCCATCAGCCTGCTCAGCTGGGAGCCCGCCAAGGTCTTCCATCTCGACCGCCAGGGCCTCGGCTGTCTCCGGCCCGGCACCTCCGCGGACTTCGTCCTCTTCGATCCGAACGCCCAGGTCCAGGTGGACCGTGCCTTCATCCAGTCCAAGTCCTACAACACACCATTCAAGGGCTGGAGCCTGCCCGGCAAAGTCCTCGGCACCTGGGTGGGTGGCGAGCGGGTGTGGGGCTGAGGAGCAGGTCCATCCACTCGGCGGGTTGCGTCCAAGCCCGCCATCCTCCCCTGCAGGGGCCATGGATCAAGTCCCCGGCGGAGAACCCTGGGCGGCCTGCTCCATGAGGAAAGCCGCAATGGCCTGATGCGCCCGGTGAAGATCCTCGGAGGAGACCTGGATCACCCGGTCGCCACGACCATGGCCCTGGGCATCGCTCAGGCTCATGGTGATGCGGTACCCCTGGGACTCCCTGGCCAAGGTCCAGGTGAGCCTCAGGCCATCGGGGGGCAGGGCCTCCTGCCCGGCGGATGCCGCCGCGACGGGCAGGACCTTCAACCGGGGCTCGGCCGCCAGATCCTGGGCCACTTGCCGGGTCAGGGCGGCAGCGAAGTAGTCCACCGCCGGGTCGCCGGTCACGTTCACCAGCGGGTGCATCACAAAGGCCACCGGCTTCGGCCTCAGGGTGGCCCACAGGATGGCGCCGGCGCCCAGGAGACCCAATCCCAGGGCGATCGACAGCCCCAGTTTCCACGTTCCCCAGCGCCGGTTGCCCCGAATCGCCGGGTGCAGGCTGGAGTTGGTGGAGGGCCGGAAGACCGGCATGGGGAAGGAGCCTGAAAGAGGAGGCGCCTTCCCGGGCAGGGGGAGCACCTTCCCGATGAAGCGGTAGCCCTTGCGGGGCACCGTCTCGATGTAGAGGGGCTGCTCGGCGGAGTCCCCCAGAACCTGCCGGAGCCGCCATGCCGCTGCATTGAGCCCATCCTCGAAACCAACGTGGATGTCCCCTTTCCACACCCGTTTCTGGAGCTCCTCGCGACCCACCACCTGTCCCGGCCGCTCCAGCAGGCAGAGCAGCAGCTTGAGCGGCTGCTCCTGGATGCGGACGCCCTCCTCCCCCTTCCAGAGTTCTCCGGTGGTGGGGTCCAGTTCAAAACCGCCAAAAGCCAGTCGGGTCATTTGGCACCACAGGTCGCGTGGCAAGTATGGGACCCACGGGGTCTTCTTCAATACAGGGATCTCACGCGGATCTAACAGCCGGGTCACGAGACACGGCCAAACCTCGCGATGGCCCCATACCCACGTTACAAACCACATCTAACCAATCTTTATGCCATAAGGCAGCCACCATGGCGCGGTGAGGCGCCCCGGCCAAGGTTTCCCCCTGCCGCAGCTTCGGCTGGGCATCCACCTGGGCCCGGCCGGGTCCCCTTCACGGAGGTGTTCCATGTTCCGACCCATCACCCTGCTCGCCCTGGCAGCCTTCTCCACCGCCCTGGTCGCGGACGACTTCGGCCCCGTGGTGAAGACCGCAGGCCTTGTCTTCCCGGGGAAGACCCACTTCGGAGTCGTCTGCAACTACGGCGTCACGAAGGAGCTGGTGGCCGACCTGCAGCGGGCCCTGCCCGACGGATCCACCCTCACGGTGATCGATGCGCGCTACCCCCTCCAGGTCGAGCGGGCGGCAGCCGTGCTCACTCAGCGGAAGGTCGAGCTCCTGGCCCTCATGCCGAGGGATCTGCTGGTCCACGACGGCTCGTCCTTCGCCACCCTGGTGGTCCACGGGGTCGCCGACCGGATTCCCGCCTTCGGAACCACCCCCGCCGCGCTGAAGAACGGCTGCGTCATGGCCCAGGGCCAGGCGACCAACTGGGCCCTGCTCTATGACCCGAAGATCAAGGGCATCATCGAGGTCACCGGGGCGGAGCCCATGCCCATGGGCACCAAGGGCGGCCCCCGGGCCACCCTGGATCTGGTGGCCGGCCCCTTCTGAATCGCCTTTCCCCTGGATACAGACGCCCCGCGATTGCGGGGCGTCTGTATTCAGGCTGCGGCTGCCGGCGGCACGGACCGGTCAGAGCGTCTTCATGTCCAGCACAAAGCGGTAGCGGACATCGTTCTTCAGCATCCGCTCGTAGGCCTCGTTCACCTGCTGGACGGGGATGAGTTCGATGTCGGAGACGATCCCGTGCTCGGCGCAGAAATCGAGCATCTCCTGGGTCTCCTGGATGCCGCCGATGAGCGAGCCGCTGAGGGTCTTGCGGCCGCCGATGAGCGCGTGGGCCGCCACCGGGGTGGGTTCAGGCGGCACGCCCAGCAGCACCATGGCACCCTCCACCCGGAGCAGGCCCAGGTACTTGTTGTAGTCGTGGGGGGCGGAGATGGTGTCGATGATGAGGTCGAACTGGCCCGCCAGCCGCTTGAAGGTGGCATCCTCCGAGGTGAGGCCGAAGTGGTGCGCGCCCAGCTTGCGGGCATCAGCCTCCTTCGACTTCGACGTGCTGAGCATGGTCACTTCGGCCCCCATGGCGGCGGCGATCTTCACGGCCATGTGCCCCAGACCGCCCAGACCCACCACGCCCACCCTGTCGCCCTTCTTCGTGTTCCAGTGGCGCAGGGGCGAGTAGGTGGTGATGCCCGCGCAGAGGAGCGGGGCTGCTGCGGCCAGGTCCAGCTTGGGGGAGACCTTCAGTGTGAAGGCCTCGTCGACCACGATGCTGGACGAATAGCCGCCGTAGGTCGGGGTCACCCGGTCCATCTCCGTGCTGTTGTAGCTCCAGGCCACGCCCTTCTCGCAGAACTGCTCGAGCTTGCGCTGGCAGCTGGGGCAGGTGCGGCAGCTGTCCACCATGCAGCCCACGCCGGCCAGGCCGCCGACCTTGAAGGCCTTCACATGGGCGCCCACGGCCGTGATCTTCCCGACGATCTCGTGGCCCGGGACCATCGGGTACTTGGAGCCACCCCACTCGTCCCGCACCTGGTGCAGGTCGGAGTGGCAGATGCCGCAGTAGGCGATCTCGATCTGGACATCGTGCGGCCCCACGGCCCGGCGCTCGATCTGGAAGGGCGCGAGGGCAGCGGTGGCGGAGGTCGCAGCGTAGGCTTTGGCGGTGGCCATGGGGACTCCTTGAAGGACAGGATTCCACTCTAGACCACGCGCACCTGGGAGTCAGAAGGCACCTTGGAGTGCGTGGCTTCCGGACATCCCGGTCGGCGATGTCCCTTCGAGAAATAGCCCTTGCTACTGGCGAAGGACGATCAGGTACCAGCCGAAGGCGGTCAGCAGGGGGATGTTCGGGCCTGTGCGCCGTTCAGGCGGGATCTCGACTTCCGCCTTCGTCCGGTGGGGCCAGGGCTCGCCTGGAGGCGAAGGTTCCAGCCGGAGCGTGAGCACCGCCTCGCCGCCCTTGTCCCGAAACGACCAGGTGCCTCGGCGATGGTCCGGGCGCCACGAGAAGGTCTCACCATCGGCGAAGGTGAGGTCCCCCCGGCCCAGGAAACCCGGGTGGAACACAGCCAGATCCTGGCTGGAACCCTTCTCGCGGATGTGGACCAGGGACGCCAGGATACCGGTCTGCCGGAAGGTCCAGCTGCGGTCCGCGGTCTCGGCCGTGGCGAAGGTGCGGCACAAGGGTTCCAGCGTGAGCCTCGCCACGACTTCGTCGCCGGCATGAAGTTCATACCGGGGCTCCCGCACTTTGGGATCCAGCCATTCAAGGGATGGCGAGGTGGGATGCTTCACGGCATTCATGGCGCCTCCTTTCCCGCGGGCCGCGGTCCGCGCCACCCCAAAGGTACGCCCCCGTGGGAGGCTTAGCCCGGCTCCACCATCCGGAACATGAGGATGGCCCCGGCGGCGGCCACATTGAGGCTGTCCATGCCGGAGGCCATGGGGATGGCCACGGCGCGGTCGCAGTGGGCCAGCTGGTCCGCATCCAGGCCCGTGTCCTCGGGACCCATCACGAGGGCGCAGCGGGCCGCGGGCCGCCAGGCGCGGGCGTTCTCCGCCTGCGGCGTGAGCGCGGCGGCGACGACCTCCGAGCCGGGGCCAGCAGCCTTCCAGTCAGCGAGAAAGGGCCAGGGATCCTCCACCCGCCACACCGGGATGCGCCAGATCGCGCCCATGGACACCCGCACCGTGCGGCGGCTCCAGAGACCCGGCCCCGGCCCCGCCAGCACCCCATCCAGTCCCAGGGCGGCCGCGCTGCGCAGCAGCAGGCCCAGGTTCTCGCCGTCGTAGAGCCTCGGCAGCACCAGCAGGCGCCGGGCCGGGAGCAGCGTCGAAGGCGGGGGCGGCGGGGGCACCTTCGCCAGGGCCATGAGGCCGCGATGGAAGGAGAAGCCCGCCAGTTCCGACAGGGCCTGCGGCTCGGCCACCAGCAGTTCCGTCCCGGCCGGAAGCAGGGCCCGCGCCGCTTCGGCGGCTGGGGTGGTCGCCGCCACGGATACGACCTGCAGGCGCCCCGCCCGGCCCGCCGAGAGCAGATCCTCCACGAGGATCCGGCCCTCGGCGATGAAGCAGGGTCCGTGCACCGGATGTTCCCGGGTGCCGGCGAAGCGCAGGTCGCGGTAGGGTTCCCAGGGGTCGAAGGGCATGGAACCAGGGTAGCCCGCCGCCGGCCGGATTCCCTGGACCTTTGTGGGTTCCCAGATTCAGGAATGGCGGGCGACGAGTCATTGATTTCGGATTAGAATTCAATGATGGCCTCCACCTCCGCGTCTCCCAGCCCCACCCAGCGCGCCATCGACCGGCTTCCGGCCCACCTGCGGCGCTATGTGGCGGCCCAGGACTATGAGGCGTACACCCCGCGGGACCACGCCGTCTGGCGGCACATCCTCCACCGCCTCGCCGACCGCCTGAAGGATACGGCCCACGGCAGCTACCTCACCGGGCTGGCGGCCACGGGGATCGGCCTGGAGCGCATCCCCAGCCTTGATGAGATGAACCTCAAGCTCGAAGGCCTGGGCTGGTCCGCCGTGGGCGTGCGGGGCTTCATCCCCCCGGCCGTGTTCACAGAGCTGCAGTCCCTGGGCGTCCTGGCCATCGCGGCGGACATCCGCAGCCACGAGCACATCGAATACACGCCGGCGCCGGACATCGTCCACGAAAGCGCGGGCCACGCGCCCATCCTCGCGGACCGCCGCTACGCGGACTACCTGAAGCGCTGCGGGGAGGCCGGGTTCCGCGCCATCGCCTCCGTGGAGGACCAGGCGGTCTATGAGGCCATCCGCAACCTCAGCGTGGTCAAGGAGGATCCCGAGGCCACCGGGACGGAAGTCCACCTTGCGGAGGAGCGGCTCCGGGCCGCCTCCGCCAGCCGCCGCTACGTGAGCGAAAGCACCAAGGCCAGCCGCCTCTACTGGTGGACGGCCGAATACGGCCTGGTGGGCGACCTGGCGGATCCGAAACTCTACGGCGCCGGGCTCCTCAGCAGCCTGGGCGAAGCCGCCCACTGCCTCACATCAGCCGTGGCCAAGGTGCCGCTGGGCCTTGGCTGCGTGGACACCGAGTACGACATCACCTGCATGCAGCCCCAGCTCTTCGTGGCCCGGGACTTCGATCACCTGTTCGCGGTGCTGGAGGCCTTCGAGGCCACCCTCAGCTGGCGCCGGGGCGGCGACCATGGCCTGGAGGAGGCCCTGCGGGCCCGCACCGTGAACCACCTGGGCCTGGAGGGTGGGCTCGAACTCACGGGCAAGGTGGTGGCGCGGATCCCCGCCCGCGGCGAGCTGGCCCCGGGACTGTCCACCGCCCTGGTGCGGGTGGAGGGCCCCGTGCTGCTCTCCCGGGGCGGTGTCGCGGAGGACCGTCCCTGGCCCGGCTCGGCGCTGGTGGCCTTTGGCCGCGGAGCCCTGCCCCCCCATGGCCCCTTCAGCCTGGACCTGCCCTCGGGGCTCTTTCTCACCGGCTTCCGGGTGGGCGAGCACGAGGTGATCAACCTGCGGGGCCACCAGGACGGCCGCCCTCTGGACCTGCCCAGCTGGGCCCTCCTCTTCCTCAGCCCGGGCCTGCCCTCCGTGGCCGGCGGCCCGGCAGACCCGGGCGCCTGGGACCGCTGGTACGGCGGGCTGGGCGCTTTTGCGGAAGGCGAGGCCGAGGCCCAGGCCCGGGCCCGCAAGGCCGCCTCGCTGCCCCCGGAGTTGGCCGGGCTGTACATGGAGGCCCGGGCCCTGAGAGAAGGGGGCCTCCCCAACGAAGCCCGGAGCCGGATCCTGGCCGGGAAGGCCCGCGCTTTCCCAGGCGAATGGCTCCTCCAGGCGGAGTTGGCTGAACTGGAGGCCACCCTGGCCCTGGAGGTGAAGCCGTGACCTGGATCGAACGGGACGGATGCCTGGTCCGGGAGTTCCGGACCCCGGACTTCATGACGGCCTTCCGGATTGTGACCGCCGTGGTGGAACCTTCCGAGGCCATGAATCACCACCCAGATATCATCTTTGGCTGGGGGCATGTCCGGATCACCCTCACCACCCACGACGCGGGAGGTATCACCGATAAAGACCAACAATTAGCCAAACTCATCGATGAAGCTGTCCAGCCTTTCGAACTGTAAGCCTTGCCCAATGTCACCTGTCTTCGCCCCGGAAGGTCCGGTATTCTGATGTGTCCCAGAGGAACCCCTTGTTGAAAACATCGACGCCTCCCCACCGCTCCCTGCCCTTCCTCCAGAAGGCCTCCCTGCTGGCCGGTGCCGGATTCCTGGCCCTGGCCGTCGGATGCAACCGAGACCAGGTGAGCCACTTCCGAGTGCCCAAGGAGGCGCCGACCGCCGGCTCCCCCATGGCCGCCATGGGCGAAGCCCCCGCTGGCATGCCCCTGGCCGAGGGCGACATGCCCGCCCCCCCCAGGCCCTCCGGCCAGGGCTCCCTGAAGTGGTCCCTCCCCAAGGGCTGGAGCGAGGCCACCGGCGAAGGGATGCGCTACGCCACCTTCAAGTCCCCGGTGGCCGGGCGCAACGAGGCCACCGTGGTGGTCCTGCCCGGACCCGCCGGCGGCGAGCTGGCCAACGTGAACCGCTGGCGCGGCCAGATCGGCCTGGGCCCCATCGACGAAGCGGCCCTGGCCGCCGCGCGGGTGGTGGTCAAGACCAAGGCCGGTGCCCTGAACGTCTACGACTTCACCAGCGAAGGCCAGACCAAGAGCCGCATGGTGGCCGGCCTGATCTCCACCCCCGACGGGAATACCTGGTTCCTCAAGCTCACGGGCGATGCCGGTCCGGTAGCCAAGGCCAAGCCTGATTTCATGCGCATCCTGGAGAGCCTCCGCCTTGATTAAGACACTCGCCTCCCGCATCTGGGCTTTCTTCAAGTCCTTCCAGCTCACCATCGTGCTGCTGGCCCTGCTCATGCTTCTCGTGGTGTTCTGCACCCTCGCCCAGGTGGAACTGGGCACGGCCGGTGCCGTGAACGCCTACATGCGCAGCTTCTTCGTCTGGCACCAGTTCAGCTTCCTGTCCTTCCCGGTTCCCACCTTCCCGGGCGGCGGCCTGGTGGGCCTCATGCTCACCCTGAACCTCATCGCCAAGACCCTCGACATCCAGCGCAGCTGGGCCAAGGCCGGCATGTGGCTGGTCCACGCGGGCCTGGTGATCCTGTTCGCCGGCGAGTTCGTGGCCGGCCTGATGCAGGTGGACACCAACATGTCCATCGAGGTGGGCCAGACCGTCAACTACGTCCAGAGCTACAAGAACATGGAACTGGCGGTCATCGACACCACGGATCCCACCTGGGACGAGGTCTACTCGGTGCCAGACACCCTGCTGTCCAAGGGCGGCACCATCGCCATCCCGGGCACGCCCATCACCCTGAATGTGAAGCGCTACTTCCCCAATGCCGAGCTCTCCAACCTGGGCGCCGGCGGGCAGCCTTCGGGCGCCACAGCCGGGATCGGCCCCAACGTCGCCATCGTCGAGCGGCCCACGGTCACCAACGACAACGAGATGAACATGGGGTCCGTCCTGGTGGAGCCCATCGCCGGAGGCCACAGCTACGGCATCTGGCTGGCCTCCATGGCCCTCGGCGCGCCCCAGTCCTTCACCCATGAGGGGCACACCTACTCACTCTCCATGCGCCTGCGCCGCCAGTACCTGCCCTACTCGTTCACGCTCAAGCAGTTCCGGCATGACGTCTACCCGGGCACCGACATCCCGAAGAACTTCTCGAGCCTGGTGCAGGTGGTGAACCCCTCCCAGAAGGAGTCCCGGGAAGTGCTCATCTACATGAACCAGCCGCTGCGGTACGAGGGCAAGACCTTCTACCAGGCGAGCTTTGGCAAGAACGACACGCTCTCTGTCCTTTCCGTGGTTGAAAATCCCGGCTGGCTTCTCCCCTATGTGTCGTGCGTGCTGGTCTCCCTGGGCCTGCTCGTGCACTTCGCCATCGTCCTGCGGCGCTCGCTGAAGCGGCGCCAGGACAAGAAGGAGGGCTGACATGACCTTCGTGCAGAAATACCTCGCCTGGGGCGCCGGCGTCCTCGCCCTGCTCATCGCGCTGATCTTCGCCCTGCCCGGCGGGAAGGTCCGCGGCTTCGACGCCGCCGGCTTCGGCAACATCCCCATCCTGGACGGTGGCCGCGTCAAGCCGCTGGATTCCCTGGCCCGCAATTCCCTGCTGGTCATCCACAGCCGCCAGGGCTTCCGCTACGAGGGCCGCACCATCGGGCCCGACGAGTGGCTCCTCGATGTGATGTTCCGGCCCCAGGTGGCCGACCAGCAGCCCATCTTCGTCATCGACGATCCGGATGTCATCGGCCTGATCGGCGCCAAGCAGACCAAGAACCGGAACTACTTCAGCTTCGCGGACCTGTCCTCCCACCTGGAGGAGATCCAGAAGCAGGCGCAGAACGCCCAGCCCATCGCGCCCCAGAAGCGGACCCGCTTCCAGAGCGCCATCGTGAACCTGTTCGACCGCGCCTACCTCTACTACAAGCTGCGGAACACCCTCCAGCTGGCGGGGTCGCCCGGCCTCGGCTGGGAGCTCCAGTCGATCAGCGATGCCGAGGCTTCCGCCCGCCACCAGGAACTGATGCAGTTCGCGGCCTTCCGCATTCTGCCCCCCCTGCCCGGCGGTAACCCCGACGCCTGGAAGAACGTGGGTGAGGGACTCCGCGCCATGGCTTCCGGCCAGGGCGTCCACCCGGCCCTGGTGCCGCTCGCCCGGCTCAACGCCGCCTATGCCGCCAACGATCCCGCCAGCTTCAACCAGGCCCTGGCCGACATGAATGGCGTGGTCTCCACCCTGAAGCCCGGCGCCCTGAGCCACGCGAACAATGAAGTCGTCTTCAACCGCGCCCAGCCCTTCTTCGTGGGCCTCTCCATCTACTTCGTGGCGTTCATGGTCCTGTGCATCTCCTGGATCTACAAGCCCGACCTGTTGCGCCCCACGGCCTACTCGCTGCTCTTCGCCGGCGCCATCGTCCACACCCTGGGCCTGGCGGCGCGCATCATCCTCCAGGGCCGCCCCCCGGTGACGAACCTCTATTCTTCGGCCGTGTTTGTGGGCTGGGGCGCCGTGATCCTCGGCCTCATCGTAGAGCGGATGTACCGCAAGGGCTTCGGCACCGCCGTGGCCGCCGCCGCGGGCTTCGCATCCCTCATCGTGGCCCAGAACCTCGGCACCGAGGGCGACACCATGGAAATGATGCGGGCCGTGCTGGACTCCAATTTCTGGCTGGCCACCCATGTCGTCACCATCACCATCGGCTACTCCGGCACCTTCCTCGCCGGTGCCATCGCCATCGGCTACGCCATCCGGAAGCACATCGTCACCAAGGTGGATCCGGAGACCGACAAGGCCCTGGTGGACATGGCCTACGGCATCATCTGCTTCGCCCTGTTCTTCAGCTTCGTGGGCACCGTGCTGGGCGGTATCTGGGCCGACCAGTCCTGGGGCCGCTTCTGGGGCTGGGATCCCAAGGAGAACGGCGCGCTGATGATCGTGCTGTGGAACGCCATCATCCTCCATGCCCGCTGGGCCGGCTACGTTCGCGAGCGGGGCACCATGGTGATGGCGATCTTCGGCAACGTCATCACCGCCTGCTCCTGGTTCGGCGTGAACATGCTCGGCGTGGGCCTGCACTCCTACGGCTTCATGGACCAGGCCTTCTACGCCCTGACCGGCTTCATCATCAGCCAGCTGGTCTTCATGGCCATCTGTTATGCGCCCGCCAGGTTCTGGGTGGAGAAACCACACGGGAAGGCCTGATCCTTCCCCTACATGCGAAACGGCCCCCGGAAACCGGGGGCCGTTTCGCATGTAGGGGAAGGCGCTTGAGGGTCACTTCACCCTGCGGGTGACACCTTCCAGGTAGGTCTTGAAGGCGTCGGGGGCGTTGGGCGGGGCGATCTCGAAGCGGACCGTGACGGTATCGGCGGCCCCGCGGAGGTAGGTCAGGCGGAACCGCGGACCGGGGGCCGCCTCGCTGGTGAAGGCCACCCCCTGGGGCACGGCGGCCGCCAGGTAGCGGATGACATGGCCCTCGTTGTCGACATAGAAGGCCTTGAGCTGGCCGCTTTCGGCGAAGACCGTCAGCAGGTCCTCGTGGTGGGCGGCGGGCCGGCCGTTGGCGGCGGGGTAGTCGGCGTGGCTGCGCCGCACCAGGACCTGCCCCTCCAGCTCGAAGCGGAAGGAGGCCGCGCCGCTGGCAGAGCCGGGCTTTCCATCCCCCTCGCCCACCCACTCCCCCGCCAGGAACCGGACCGGTGCCAAGGCATCGGCCTTGGACGGGGGGGCCTGCGCGAGAAGCGGGGCGGCGAGAAGGAGGGCGAGCAGGGAGGTGCGCATGGGATCTCCTGGGGGACTTTTCGAATCTACCGGGAGATCCCGCCGATGGCGATCACTGGACGAGGCCCAGCCACTTCCAGTAGGTGAAGACGACGCCGGTCATGAACACCGCGGCCAGGACGCTCATGACCGCCCCGGTCTTCATCAGCTCCTTGGTGGTGACGTGCCCGGTGCCCATGGCCACGGCATTGGGCATGTTGCTCACGGGGAGAAGATACTGGTGCTGCATGTTCATGCCGAGGATGAGCGCGAAGCCCAGGGGATTCGCGCCGATGGCCACGGCGTGGGCGATGATGATGGGCGTGAGGGCCGTGGTCTTGGGGCCGCCGCCGGTGAAGAAGATCTGGAGCAGGGTGATGAACCAGATGAGGATCACCATCTGGACGGCGTGGGGCATGGTGACGATGGGGGAGAGCATGGTTCCCGCCAGCCACTTGGCCGCGCCGGAACTGGCCAGGGCCGTGCCCATGGAGAGGCCCGCGCCGTACAGGACGAAGACGTTCCAGGGCACCTTCGCCTGGGCCTCCTTCCAGGTCATGACGCCCTTGCCGGGCCACAGCAGCAGGATCACGGACAGCATGCCGATGATCACCACGTTGATCTTGTGGAAGGAGTCCGTGGCCCAGAGCACCAGGGTGATGAGGAACACCACCAGGGTGTAGGCCTCCATGCCGCTGAACCTGCCGAGGGCGGCCAGTTCGCTGCGGACGAAATCCTGGCCCTTGCCCAGTTCCTTGAACTCGGGCGGCCACATCAGCTGGATCACGTAGACGGACACGAAGGCGAGGATGAAGGCCGGGGGCGCGCCCACCTTCAGCCACTGGGACCAGGAGATGGTGGTCTTGGTGGCGGTCTGGATGAGGCCCGCCGTGATGGGATTGCCGACGTGGGCCGTGAGGACGCCGATGCTCATCATGGTGCCGCTCATGGCCACGATGAAGAGCAGCGCCTTGACGATGTTGCTCTCGCCGGCCTTGGTGCCGAAGGCCTGCCCCACGCCCAGGATGATGGGGAGCATCAGCAGCGTACGGGCCGTGATGGAGGGCACCAGGAAGCTGAGGACCGCCATGACGACGGCCACGGCCCAATAGACCTTGATGGCCGAGCCGCCCGCCGCGTTCACGAGGAAGAGGGCAATGCGCTTGGACAACCCCGACTTCTCCATGCACGCCGCCATGATGAAGCCGATGACGATGAGCCACAGGGCCGTGTTGGAATAGCCCGCGAAGGAGCCTGTGAGGTCGGTGGCCTTCAGGGCCGCGAGCAGGAACACGATGACGAGGGCGCTCAGGGCATCGTCCATGGCCTGCGTGACCCAGACGATGATGGCGAAGACCGCGATGGCCAGCGAGGCCTTCGCGGCCGGCTTCAGGGCCGCCGAGGTCGGCATGAACCACAGGATCCCGGCCAGGCAGGCGAACGCCAGCACGAGATAGATCCACTTCTTTCCGCCCATGATTGGCTCCTTGAGAATCAGTCCGACATCCGGGTTCAGCCGAGCCGGGTGGTGCCCAGCAGGTCCTCGGGATCCAGCCGCTGCTTGAGCGCCTGGTTCACGGCCTTCACCGGCTCCGGGGTGTAGGCATCGTAGAACCGCTGGTTGTGGGGGCCGACGCCGTGCTCAGCGCTGTACGAACCGTCGAATCCGCGGACCGCCAGCTCGTAGATGCGCGACTGCAGCTCCTCGACGATCACCGCCGTCGGCCGGGGCGACTCCGCCTCGTTCCACACCAGGTTGAGGTGGGTCCCGCCATCGCCCCAGTGGCCGAAGTCGCAGCAGCGGACGAAGGGATAGTCCTGGGCCAGCAGGGCCACGGCGGCATCGGTGAAGGCGGCCATGCGGCTTCGCGGCACGCTGATGTCGAAGGCCAGCACCTTGCCCTCGTTCCGCAGGCTTTCGCTGATGTGGTGGCGGATGGCCCAGAAGTCCTCGGGCTTGCCCATGAAGACGTCCGTGATGCCCTCGCCGCCATCGGCTTCGAGGAAGGCCCCCAGGCGCTCCTCCAGGACTTCCGGCAGGTTCAGGGCCGTCTCAGGCAGGGTGGATGAGAGCTCCACCAGGGCGGTGTACGCCGGTGGCCTGGTGCTGCCGTAGGGATTCCGGATGGTGTCGTGGTGCTTGAACACGGGGTTCAGGGCGTTGGCGCTGATGACCTCGTAGGCCGTGAACACGTCCGCGAGTTCCCGCTCCAGGGCCTTCAGCAGGGCCAGCACCGCGTCCCCGGAGGCGCAGCCCACCAGGGCCGTCGCGTCCTGCCGGGGCACGGGCACCACCTGGAGCACCGCTCCGGTGATCACGCCGTAGACGCCGCTGGTGCCCACGAGGATCTGTTTGAGATCGAAGCCGGTGTTGTTCTTCCGGAGGTGGTTCATCACGTCCACCACCGTGCCGTCCGCCAGCACCGCCTCCGCACCCTGCAGGTTGTGGCGCACGTCGCCGTACTTCAGGAGCCGGGTGCCGCCCGTGTTGGTGGCGATCATGCCGCCGATGGTGGGATCCGCCCCGAGGTCGATGGGAAACATGAGGCCGTGCTCGGCGAGGGCCCCGTTCAGCGTGCTGAGCAGCACGCCGGCATCCACCACCGCCGTCCGGTTGACCGGATCGATCTCCAGCCGCTTGTTCAGCCGTTCCAGGCTGAGCACGAGCATCTCGCCGCTGGCGTCGGGGTTGGAGGCGCCGACCAGGCCGGTGTTGGCGCCCTGGGGCATCACGCGGACGCCCCGCTCGTGGCAGTAGGCCATGACCTCCGCAACCTGATCGGTGGTTCCCGGGCGGACCGCCAGCAGGGCCTTGCCCTTCCCGTACCGCCAGCCGGACTCGTACTTGGCGAGGTCCTCCACGTCGGTCAGGACGGCATCCTGTCCCAACATGATTCGCAGGTCAGCGGCGATTCGGGTGGCGTCATGCATCGGGGCCTCCAGCGGATCGGCATATCTGAACCTCGGGAGGCTCCAGGGGCCCAACCCAGCCAGATAAAGACGATCTATGGGTTATGTTATCAGAGCCAGGCCTGCACCAGCGCCTCGAACCGCTCGCCGCGCTGCTCGAAATTGTCGAACTGGTCGAAGCTGGCGCAGGCGGGACTGAGGAGCACCTGGTCGCCGGGGTGCGCAAGGGCAAGGGCCGCCCGGACGGCCTCGTCGAAGACCGGCACCACCTCGTGGGGCAGGTCGCCCAGGTCGCGGGTGAGCTGCGGAATCGCGTCACCCAGGAAGACCAGGCGGCGCAGCTTGCCATCCAGCGCCTGCCGCAGCGGCTCGTAGCTGGCGCCCTTGTCCGTGCCGCCCAGCAGCAGCACCAGCGGCCCCGGCAAAGCGCGGATGGCCGTCACCGTGGCGTCCACGTTGGTGCCCTTGGAATCGTTGTAGGCCTTCACACCGCTCTTCTCGCCACAGAAGGCGATGCGGTGGGCCAGGCCCGGATAGGTGCGCAATCCCGCGCGGATGGCCTCGAGCGTGGCGCCGCCGTGCCGTGCCAGAAGGGCCGCCGCCAGAGCGTTCTCCACGTTGTGGTCGCCGGGGATCCGCAGATCGTCGCGGTGGAGGAGCGCCTGGCCATGCAGGTGCAGGTGGCCCGCGGCATCGCACCAGGCCTCGCACCCGGTCCAGCCGAAGCGTTCGGTCCGCCCGTCGCCCGGCGCGTCCTGCCACCACTCGGGATGGGCCGCAGGCACCACCCGGAGATCCCCGGAGCCCTGCCGTTCGAAGATCCGCAGCTTGGCCCGGCGGTAGGCCTCGAGGGTGCCGTGCCGGGCCAGGTGGTCCGGCGTGAGGTTCAGGAAGGCCGCTGCCTCCGCATGGAATCCAGCCACGGTCTCGAGCTGGTAGCTGCTCAGCTCCACCGCGTAGAGCGAGCCGGGCGTGCCGGCGGCCACGGCCTCGATGACCGGGGTGCCCAGGTTGCCGCAGGCCACGGCAGGCCGGCCCGAGGTCCGCAGCAGGTGCGCCACCAGATCGGTGGTGGTGCTCTTGCCATTGGTGCCGGTCACGGCCAGCACCCGGCTGCCATCGTGACGGGCCCGCAGGGTGCGGTGGGCGAGTTCCACTTCCCCGATCACAGGAATTCCGCGAGAAAGAGCCTCAGCGACAAAGGGCGCGGTAAGAGGAATTCCAGGGCTGATGATGAGTTCGCGGCATTGTTCCAGGAGGGACGCAGGATGGCTGCCCCAGACACCGGGGATGCCCGCCTTCGCCAGCTCGAGTTCCAGCTCTGGTTCCGGGCTGGGCTGGGTATCGGTCAGCACCACCGACTGCCCCTGCGACACCAGGAATCGGGCTGCCGCCAGGCCCGAACGTCCAGCCCCCATGACCACGGTGCGCATGTCGCCCCCCATGTCCAGCGTAACCCGGGTTGAAGCTTCCTGCATGCGGACCGCCGGCACGCTACACTGGCTGCGGGACCCTTGAACGAGTGCGGAGCGGCCATGCCCAAGGGCATCCTGGAAAGTCTACTGAGCGGAGAAGGCGCGATCGTGCCTCACGTCCAACCCATGTACCGGCTCAGCGACAACCGGATGATGGCCCAGGAGTACCTGGCGCGCCTCCAGAGCCCGGACGGCGCGACTCATCCCGTGGGGCCGATCCTCCAGGACCCGACCCTGGCACCCAAGGACCGGCTGGCTCTGGATCTCCGCTTCCTCGAGGCCACCTTCACGGCCTTGAGCCAGGGCGGGAACGGGAGCCATCTGCACTTCGTGAACCTGGAGCCCGTGAGCCTGGAAGCTCCCGGATTCTGGCGCTGCCTTCCCCGCTGGCTGGAAGCCCTGCCCTTCCCGGTGGAATTCGTGGTGATGGAGTTCACCGAATCCCAGGGCGTGCATGACCTCGAGGCACTCCAGTCCTACGCCAAGCGGTTGCGCGACCTGGGCCTGCGCGTGGCCGTGGACGACCTGGGCGCCGGCGTGGCCAGCCTCACGCAGATGGCACGGCTGGCACCGGACTTCATCAAGGCCGACCGGAGCCTCGTGGAGCAGGTCCATCGTCGGCCCTACCAGGCCGCACTCCTCAACGCGCTCTCCCATTTCGCCAGGCACATGTGCATCGGCTTCATCGCCGAGGGCATCGAGACCCTGGAGGAGCTGGAGGCCGTCATGGACGCCGATGTGCCCTGGGGCCAGGGCTACATCCTGGGCCGCCCATGGCCCACCCAGCCGAAGCCGCTGGCCCTCGAGCCCCTGCCCTAGGACACCCACCCGGCCGGCCACGGAATCCGTGGACCGGCCGGCGGCTGTCTGGTGGGGGCTACTGGACGACGAAGTCGTCCAGGTTCAGCCGGGCAGTTGGTGTGCCGTCCACCGCCATCTTGAAGCGGATCGGGCCGGTGAGGCTGAGCCCACCGAAGGTGGCGGTGCTGAGGGTGTTGGAGGTGGCCGTCACCGAGTTGCCGATCTTGGTCCAGGTCACGCCTTGATCGTTCGAGTAGTAGAGGGAGAAAGCAGCGGACCTGGCATTCGTTTCGTCCGACTTGTAGACACCGTACGCCACGCTGACCGAGGAGACGGGCGTGGCGGCATCGCCGTAGTCGAAGTTCATCCAGACCGCACTGCCGGCCACGGCCTTCATGCGCAGGCTCTGACCGTCATTCTTGGCGTCGTTGGAGTCGCTGGTCGTACTCAGGGTCGTGACGAAGTGCCAGGAGCCGGTCGCCAGGGTGTAGTCTCCGGTTGAATAGCTGCCGATGCCTGCCCAGGTGAAGTGCTCCGCGAGCCCGGCCGGCGGCGGGGGCGTCCCCACGGAGAGGGTCAGGGTCTTCGTGGTGCTGGCCAGGTCCCCGTCCGTCACCTTGAGGGCGAGGGTGACCGTACCCGTGGCCCCGGCGGCGGGCACGATGTGGAGGATCGGGCTGGCCATCGTCCCCGCGACGGTGAGGCCGCCGTCTGGCACGATGGCCTGGTTGCTGGAGGTGGCTGAGAAGGTGACGCTGAGGGGGGCGACGTCATCAGTCACGGTGAACGGGATGTCCAGGGGCGTATCCACAGGCGTGGAGGCTGAGGCCGGGAGCCCCGCCACGGCCGGGGCCTGGTTTCCGCCGGTCAAGGTGAGCACCCGGGTGACGGAACGGCTGACCCCCAGGGCGTCCGTGGCCGTGAAGACCACGCTGTAGGTGCCATTCGCAGAGTAGGTGTGGGTGGCATTCGGAGTGGTGGCGGTGGTGCTGTCGCCGAAATCCCAACGCACCGAGGCCACGGAGCTGTTGGAGCTGGTGGCCTGGCCCTGGAAGGTGTAGTTCACGCCGATGGAAGCCGTGCCGTCCCAGCTGGGTTCGACCATGTGCACGTTGGGCGCGCCCGTCACCTCGAAGTGGCTGCCCCAGCCACGCACGTCCACTCCGGTCTTGAAGCCCGCCGGCAGGGGGACAGCCGCATTCGGGAAGAGGTCCAGGCCGGTGAGGGCCTCGATGCGCGCGACCGAAGTCGTGTACTGCTGGATCCCCGCGTCTGTGGCCGGCAGTCCCGATCGATTGGGAGTGAGGATGGCCAGGACCTTGGGCTGCCCCGGCGCCACTTCCCGGACGACGACTTTCCAGAAGCCGCTGGGAATGCGGACGGGGGCCACCGCCCCCGGAAGCAGGGCCGCATTCGCCTCGAAGGTCGGTCCGGTGTAGATCCAGATCCGGCCGCTGGCATCCGCCACGCCCGGGACCCAGGCCCCACCGCTCCCGGTGAAGCTCCCGCCGATCATCTGTTCCAGGTTGTTCCAGAAGTTGTTGTTGTGGTCCGTATCCTGCGGCGCGACATTCGACAGGCGGCACGAGTCCGTACCCGCCTGGGAACCGTAGCGGTAGGCCAGATCGGACATCATCACCTGATGGCCCCGGGTCCAGCCGCTTCCGGAGTAGTCGGCATCGGTCACCTGGGGGGCCACCAGCCGGTCATCCGCGAGGAAGGTCCGAGTGCCGTTGGCGTAGGCCGCGATGAACTTGAAGTTGGCGTAGGCCGTCCAGGCAGGGTTCTTCAACGACTCGTCGTAGCCCAGCCGGAAGGCCCCGTGGGGGAAGGCGGTTCCCACGTTGTACGAAGGCAGGACCGTGAGCGCCCGGGCGGGAACAGCGATGGGATCGCCCGCATAGGTGGGCTCTGGTGCCATGACCGTGAGGGTGGCGTTCTGACTGGTCGTGCCGCCGGCATCGTCCGTGACCACCACACTGAACTGGGCGCTGGTCTCCTGCAGATCCGTGGCGCTGACGGCATAGCTCGGCTGAGTGGCCCCGACGAGGTTGCTCCCGTTCTTCCGCCACTGATAGCGGAGGGTTCCCGTTCCGGTGGCGGACACGGAGAACGTCGCCCCGTCAGGCGCGACGGTGGTGAGGCTGAGCGGCTGGGCCGTGATGACGGGGGCGGTGCTGTTGGCCGGGTTCACCGTGAGCGTCGCCGCCGCGCTGGTCGTGCTGGCGCTGGTGCCATTCAGCGCATTGGTCACCACCACCGCATAGCTGCCGCCGTCGGCCAGGGCCACGGGATCGAAGGTCAGCGTACTCCCGGTCTGCCCCGCGAGGTCCGCTCCGTTCTTCCGCCACTGGTAGCTGAGGGTGCCGTTTCCGGTGGCCGTGACGCTGAAGGTGGCTTTCGCGCCTTCCAGCACCGTCTGGGACGCCGGCTGGGCGGCGATGATCGGCGAGGTCGCCTTCGGGCTCACCGTGAGCGTCGCCGCCGCGCTGGTCGTGCTGGCGCTGGCGCCATTCAGCGCGTTGGTCACCACCACCGCGTAGCTGCCCCCATCGGCCAGGGTCACGGGATCGAAGGTCAGCGTGCTCCCGGTCTGCCCCGCAAGGTCCGTTCCGTTCTTCCGCCACTGGTAGCTGAGGGTGCCATTTCCGGTGGCCGTGACGCTGAAGGTGGCCTTCGCGCCCTCCAGCACCACCTGGGACGCCGGCTGGGTGGTGATCGCCGGGCTGGAGGCCTGGGCAGAGGTGGTCCCGGTGCTGGCGCCGCCCCCGCCTCCGCCACAGGCAGGCATCAGGGCCAGGGCCCCCACCAGGAAGGCCGGGAGCACTCGGCGGAAGAATGGTTTCTGAGGGTTCGTCATGATGTCTCTCTGCTTCAGACCAGGGGAGAAAGGCGGATCGATTCCAGACCCTTCGGCCCACAAAGACCATGAGGCGACGGTCAAGCCGGCCAGGCGCCCCGGTTGGATACCCACAAGACTCAGGTGTTGGGATCACCCAGCGTAGCTCTGAACAGGCCAGGCCCCAATGGGAAAGCAGGGATATTACGCGCTTTTTACCCGGGACTCACGAAAATTGAAGCATAAAGTAGCGATGCCTCGTCTATGATGGACCGTTCCCCTTCAACCGGTGTCCCCGGATTTCCACGAGTACTGACGCCCTTCGGGCGAGGAGCCTTTTGATGCGACTGCGCGCAACCTCGACTCTTCTCACGGCTCTGGCCTGTGCCGTCATCGGGCATGCCCAGACAAGCACGACCTCCGGAGCCATCCGGGGCATCGTGAAATCGAGGCAGGGCGCGCCTGTGAAGGGCGCCAGCCTGGTCGCACGGAACCTGGAAACCGGCTTCTCCCAGACGCTCACCACCAATGAGCGGGGGGAGTACCACTTCGTCTTCCTCCCCATCGGGACCTATGATCTGGCGGTCACGGCCAAGGGACTCCGGGCCGGCAAATCCGCGAACATCCGGGTGAGTCTCGGGCAGACGGCAGACCTGAACTTCACCCTGGATTCGGCCGAAGCCGCGGCGGTGGTGGAAGTCGTCGCCCAGGCCGAGGGGCTCGACCTGACCCAGATCAATACCCAGACCTCCATCACGCAAGACCTGGTCGAGGCCGTTCCCATCAATGGCCGGAACTTCACCGACCTCGTCCAGCTGACGCCCGGCGCCGCCACCGGCGCGACCAGCTACTACACCTCCGTGGAAGGCGCCCGCGGCGTCCAGAACAACCTCCAGATCGATGGCATGAGCTTCAACTCGAGGTTCAACACGGAGCAGCGCGGCGGAACGCGGATCCCCTTCACCTTCGGGCAGGATTCCATCAAGGAGCTCCAGGTCATCACCAATTCCTTCGACGCCCAGTACGGCGACGCCGTGGGCGCGATCATCAACGCGGTGAGCAAGACGGGGACGAACGAACCGGGCGGCATGGCCTTCATCCTGTTCCGGCCCAGCAGCCTGGTGGCCAAGGTCAAGCCCGTGTCCTACGACCCGAAGGGCAGTGTGAACGACCCGGCCGTCCGCACCCGGAATTTCCACTCCACCCAGGCAGGCTTCAACTTCGGCGGCCCCATCATCAAGGACAAGCTCCACTACTTCATCAATGTGGAAGCGGCCCGGACCAGCGAGGACAGCGTTCCCGCCTTCGGCTTCAACGATGCGTATTCCGGCAACACGACGGCGGATTTCAACACCTTCTTCGGCCCTGGCGGCATGGGCTCCCTCATGACCACGATGCCGGGCCGGACTCTGGCCCAGGAGAACAAGGCCTCGTGGGCCGATCGCCAGACCAACCTGGCCGTCATGGGGCGGCTGGACTGGACCATCAACACCGACCACCGCATGTCCGTCCGCCTGAACTCCCAGTCGTACGAGGGACTCAACGACATCTACCCCGGGACCCGCAGGAGCGACACGGCGGAATCGGGCAACTCGACCATGAAGTTCTCCAGCCTCTCCACGGTGCTGGAGCTCAATTCGACCCTCAGTGCGAACCTGGTCAACGAGGCCCGGCTCCAGTTCGCCAACGAGAAGCGCCCCACCACCCCGAACACCACGCTTTCGGCGCCGGTGCGCATCGCCCGCATCGACACCAGCTACGCCATCAATGCGGGCCAGTACTACATCGATCCCCGGAACACCGAGGAGCGGACCACCCAGTTCCAGGACAACCTCACCTTCTTCACCGGCGACTGGACTCTGAAGGGAGGCGTCGATCTCCAGAGGGTCCACATGAACAACCGCTACCTGCCCAGTGGCCGCGGGAACTGGACCTTCAACACCTACGATGCGGCCAACCAGTGGTTCGCCGGAACCCTCAGCGGCACTGGCGTGACCTATTCGCAGGGCTACTCGCCTCTGGATGGCGTGAGTGCCTTCGACCTGGACTACCTGGCCGGCTACGCCCAGGTCCAGTACGGCGGCCTCTTCAACCAGCGCCTCCAGCTCAGCCTGGGTGCGCGGTATACCGTCGAGCGGTGGAGCGGCAACCCGAATCCCAATCCCCGCCTCCAGGGCCTGGACCGGGCCCCCAACGACAGTGCGCTGGACCCCCGGTTCGGCTTCACCTTCGACCTCTTTGGCGACCACCGCACCCTCGTGCGCGGAGGCTACGGCTGGTCCAGCGTGGGCAACCCCGGGCAGACCACCTCGGGCGCCATGATGAACAACGGCATCAACCTGATGTCCTACTACGTGTCCTCCGCTTCCGCCTCGAGCCTAGCCAACTTCCAGCCGGGCGGCGTGCTCTCCGCCGGTTCCCGCTGGTCCGGTCCTCTCACGGGCCCCGGCGCCCTGACGGCGGTCCCCATGAGCCAGCTGGCCTTGCTGCCCAAGGACTCCATCACCGTCACGCTGATCGACCCGGAGGCCAAGATGGCCCAGGCGCGCACCGCGTCCCTGGGCATCGAGCATGACTTCGGCAATGGCTATACCGGGGCGATCCGCGGGACCTACAAGCAGTTCAGGAACCTGCAGTACGCCGTGAACATCAACCTGGCCCAGTACGCCGATGGGAGCACCACCACCCTGAGCAATGCCATCTACAACGATGGCTACGCCAGTCCCTGGAACCACTTTTCCAACGCCGTCACCGCCCGGCCCTACAGCGCGATCGTGCGGGGCCATCAGCTGGACCTCCTCGGCTACGGCGACGTCATCCTCTCGAAATACGACGGGGAGGGCCGCTACAAGAACCTGGTGATCGAAGGCTCCAAGCGCACGACCAATGGCTGGGGCTTCCGGGGGAACCTCACCTTCTCCAAGGCCGAGGACAACAATTCCAACGACCGGGCCACCCTGACCTCCACCAATGCGCTGACCGAAAATCCGGCTGATCCCCTGGGGTCCTACGCCCTCAGCGACAACGACCACAAGTTCCGGGCCGTGCTCGCCTGGTACGCCCCTCCGGTCTACGGGATCCAGATTTCGGGAGTCACCACCTATACGACAGGACGCCCCTTCACGGCCGTCTACTACGACGATCTCAACGGGGACGGCAAGTACCTCGATACCGCCAACGGGCGCAACACCTACCGGCAGCCGAACGCGAAGACCTTCGATCTGCGGCTGACCCGGACCTTCCGCCTCACCCGGAAGGTCAGCCTCCAGGGCATCGTCGATGTCTTCAACGTCTTCAACTGGGCCAACCACTACACCTCCCAGACGACCTTCGCCAAGAACGCCTCGACCTATCCGGACAACTACTCGGCGATCTTCGGCGCCATCGACCGCCCCGACAACCGCACCCGGGAAGCCCAGTTCACGCTCAAGCTGCGCTTCTAGGCTGAATCCCTCCATCTGTCCCCATCGCACGAGATCCTTCAGGAGAGCACATGCAAACCCGTTCAACCCGCCTGAGCGCCCTCTGGGCGTCGGCCTGCCTGACATTCGGACTGGCCTTGGGGCTGGTCGCCATGCAGATCGGCTGCGCCTCCAACCCTTCGAGCTACGACCATCCCGCCCCCAACATCTCCGCCTTCACCACCGGCACCAAGACCGGGACGACCTTCTCGCCCACTCCCAGCGGCTCCACCCTGTCCATCCCCCAGGGCGGAACGGCCTGGTTCCGGGCCAACTTCTCCGCCACCAACGGAACCGCGGTCGTGACACCCGGGAACATTCCGGTCACGAGCAACGTCCCCTTCCCCATCTCCAACATCACGACATCAGGTGTGTACACCCTCACCGTGACCAGCGGTGACGGGCAGAAGGCCACGGCCACCACGGCCGTGACGGTGCTCCTGGCGCCCTCGGGCCTGACCTACGCCAACGAGAATGCCACCTGCTATGTGGATGTGCAGATCGCCGCCAACGCCCCCACGGTGTCCGGCAGCGCCCCGATCACCTACAGTGTGAATCCCCCCCTGCCCTCCGGACTTGCCATCGACCCCGCCACCGGCGTGATCAGCGGCACGCCCCAAGTCGCCGCGGCGCAGGCCACTTACACCGTGACGGCCACCAATTCGGTGGGCAACACCACCCGGCCCATCAAGATCACCGTGGCCGCCACCCCCCTCGCCTTCACCCTCAGCCCCGCGGTCATCAACCTGGGCGGCAGCACCATCCTGGCCTGGGATGCGAGCCTGGCTTCAGGGGTGTTCAGCAGCGTGACCCTCACCGCCAACCCTGCGGATGCGACCCTCGGGACCGGCCCCTTCGGCCTCTCCGGCACCAAGAATGTCAGCCCGGCTGTCACCACGACCTACACCCTGTCAGCCACCCCGGCCGCCGGCGGCGCGCCCGTGATCCGGACGGCGGGAGTCACCGTCGGCACGGCCCCCGTGTCCATCACCTCCTTCACGGCGGCGCCTGCTCCCACGACCTATGGCGGGACCTCGACCCTCTCCTGGTCCTACACGGGCCTGGCCGATACCCTCACGCTCAACGGCGCCAATGTGCTCGGCAGCACCAGTGCGACCGTCAATCCGGTCCGGAGGCAGAGCTTCACCCTCGCTGGCTCCAACACGCTGGGCGGCGATAGCCGCATCCTCAAGGTTGCGGCCAAGGGCCTGCATTACGTGGCGGGTTCCTTCAGCTCCGGCCGCGGCAATGTGGACGGCGGCGCGGATCCCCTCACCGGCTTCTCGACCGCCCGCTTCTACCGGCCCAACGCCATCGTCTGGGACGACAAGGCCAACGACGGCACCCTGATCGTGGCCGACTACAGCAACAACCTCGTCCGCCGCGTCACGCCGGACCGGCGGGTCACCACCATCGCCGGGACCCCTGGCCTGGCCGGCGCGGCTGCCACCAACACCGACACCACCACCCTGCTCTCCCCCCGCAACATGGCCGTGGACCCCGTGACCGGGGACATCTATGTGGGCGGCGAAGGCTACACCACCAAGCGCCTGCTGAAGCTCACCCCCAACGGGGATGGCACCTACGCGCCCGGTCTCGTGGCGAGCTTCAGCCTGAACACCAATGCCCTGGTGATCGACGCGACCCGCACGATGTACTTCGTGGAATACTCCGCCTCCGCGGGGAACCTCTACACCATGGACCTCACGGTGGGGGCCCCCGCCCCGGTGCTGGTCGCCAACCTCTACGCCAGCGGCGTGTCCAGCGCCACGGCCATGGCGAAGGACTTCAACGGCGGCCGCAAGCTCCTTTACGTGGTCTGCACCAACAAGGTCGTCAAGATCGACCTCTCGGGCGCCAGCCCGGTCGCCACGACCTTCGCCGGGACCGGCACGGCCGGCTTCGCCGACAACCTGGCTGCCACCAGCGGCCTGCTGAGGAACCCCCAGGGCGTCTCCGTGGACACCTCGGGCAATGTCTATATCGCGGACCGCGACAACTACGCCGTCCGTATGGTTCCGGCCTCCGGCTCCCTCGCCGGCGCCCTCATCACCATCGCTGGCAAGACCGGAACCCAGCTCGAAGGCTACGCCTCCTCCAGCATCACCCTGGATGGGACCACGACCCTCCCCACCTCCACCACCGCCTGCCTCAGCAACGTCTACTACGTGCTGGCCCAGGGCGATGGCACCGCCGGTTCGAAGATCTATGTGGCGGATGCCGGTGCAGGCTTCGACAACCAGGCCATCCGGGTGCTGGCCGTCTCCTCCCCCGCCACGGGCCAGCTGACCTACACCCTCGATGACCCCACCAAGCCCCTGGGCTATGCCTATGCAGGTTCGCCCCGGGTGACCGGCAACGCGGACGGCCTGGGCGTCAGCGCCAAGTTCACCTTCGGAACCGCTTCGGGCGCCAACCTGGCTACCCTTCCCGACGGCAGCCTCACGTTCGCCGCGGACACGGTCAACAACCTCGTCCGCGTCATGGCCACGGACGGCACGGTCACCACCCTCAAGGACGCCACGGCGACCAACATCGCGTTCTTCGCACCCAAGAGCGTCGCCGTGCAGGTGAACCCTTCGACGGGCGCCCTCATGGCCCTGTTCGTCGGAGACACAGGCGCCACCAAGAAGCTGCGCAAGTTCACTCCCAATGGGGATGGCACCTTCACCGAAGCCACCTTCACGGTGAGCGGTGGCACCTATCCAGCCACTCCGAACCACGCGGGTCTGGCCGTCGACTCCACCGGCGGTTTCGTCTACGCCACGGATTCCACTGCGGCCAAGGTCTTCAAGATCGACGCCACCACGGGTGCCAGCCTCGACTTCGTCGCCGCCACCGGCACCAACCCCACGGGCGTGGCCGTCGCCGCGGATGGCTCAGTGTGGGTCTCCATCACCGGCGCGAGCCAGGTGAAGAAGTACGACACCACCGGCACCGTGCAGATGGCCGTCGGCACGGGCACCGCAGGCTGGGTGGACGGCGCTTACACCACCGCCCAGTTCGTGGCTCCCCTCGGCATCGCGTCGGCGGGTGGCTACATCTATGTGAACAACTTCAGCAGCAGCACGACCAGTTCCCAGAACGGCATCCGCGCCATCGAGGCCGCCACGGGGAATGTCACCACCCTGCTCGGCTACACCACCAGCACCACGACCCAGACGCTGTTCGGCCTGAAGCCCGGCTATCTCAACCCGGACAATGGCGGGAACAACGCCAGCAAGAGCATGCTCGGGGCGGTTCTCTACGCGCCCCAGGGACTCACGGCCAACGCCGATGGGGACCTGACCGTATCCACGCCCCATTCGATCTACCAGGTGGTGGCACCCGCGAACCAGTAGGAGGATTCCCAGGCGAAGGGCCCCGGCTCCGGCCGGGGCCCTTCCCTGTACCCCGGCCGCCGCCGGGAATGGCTCCGGAGGACCCGGACAGCCCATGGCGGGTCCGCCTGAGACCCGCCTCTTTCCCCGAGGAGGGAGACCTACCGCAGCTTCAGGGAGCTGAGGGCCAGGATCGAACAGACGATGGCGGTGATCCAGAGGCGGATCACGACCTTCGTTTCCTGGAGGCCACCCAGTTCGAGGTGGTGGTGGAAGGGCGCCATGCGGAAGATGCGCTTGCCGCCGCGGAGCTTGAAGCTGCCCACCTGCAGGATGACGCTCACGGCCTCCAGCACGAAGAGCCCGCCCGCGATGACCAGCAGCACTTCCTGCTTGATGACCACGGCCACAGTGCCCAGCGCCCCGCCCAGCCCCAGTGAGCCCGTATCGCCCATGAAGACTTCCGCCGGGTGGGCGTTGAACCACAGGAACCCCAGGCAGGCACCCGCCATGGCGCCCATGAACACGGACAGTTCCGCGCCACCAGGCACGTGGGGCACCGCCAGGTAGGCCGCGATCTTGGCGTGGCCCACCACGTAGGCCAGGATCGCGTAGGTGAGCGACACGATGAGCGTGCCGCCGATGGCCAGGCCATCGAGGCCATCGGTGAGATTCACGGCGTTGCTGGTCCCGACCATCACCAGCCAGATCCAGGGGATGAGAAGCACGCCCACATCCGGCTTGAAGTTCTTGAAGAAGGGCACGGACAGGTGGCTGGTGGCGGAACCCCGCAGCCCGAAGTGGAGGATCAGCCAGGCCACCACCAGGGAGATGCCCGTGAGGAGGGCCATCTTCTGCCAGCTGGTGAGGCCGAGATTCTGCTTCTTGAGGAGCTTCTGCGCGTCGTCGAAGGCGCCCACGGTGCCGAAGCCCAGCAGGGCCATGAGGGCCACCCAGATGGCGCCACTCTTGAGGTCGCACCAGAGGAGGGTGGACACCGTGATCACCAGCAGGATGAGGATGCCCCCCATGGTGGGTGTCCCCGCCTTCTTCTGGTGGTGCTCGGGCCCGACGTCGCGGATGTGCTGGCCCATCTTGAGGGCCGTCAGCGTGCGGATCACCCAGGGGCCCAGCAGCAGGCTCAGCACCATCGCCGTGGCGGCGGCCAGGGCGCTGCGGAAGGTTACGTAGCGGAAGACCGAGAAACCCGGAATCACGTCGCGGAAGGGATAGAGGAGCCAAGGCAGCATGGGGGGTCCGGAGTCTGGGGTCTGAAGTCAGTGGAGGAGAAGCCAATCCACCGCGCGTTCCGCGCGCCAGAAGCGGCTGCCCTTCACCAGGATACGGGCTCCCGGCGGGATTGCGGAGAGGCCGGCGGCGTCCTCCTGGAGGGCCTCGAAATCCGGGAAGGCCACGGCCCTCAAGCCGAACCCCTCCGCGTAATCCTCCGCGAAGTCGCCGTAGGCCCAGAGCCTGGCCAGCCCCAGGGCCTTGAGGGCGGCGCCGGTCTCGCGATGGATCCGCGAGGCCTCCGGCCCCAGTTCCCGCATGGAGCCCAGCACCGCAACGGCCTCACCGCCAGGCAGCTGCATCAGGGCCCGAGCACAGGCGAGGATGGAGTCCGGGCTGGCATTGTAGGTCTCGTCCAGCAGGCAGCCGCCTCCAGCGAGCACATGGAGCCGGCCCCGCCCGGGCTCGGGCACCACCGAGCCGAGGCCTGCGACCACCTGTTTCGGATCATGGCCCGTGTGGATGGCGAGGGCCGCCGCCAGGGCGGCGTTGCGAACCTGGTGCTCTCCCGGCAGCTGGATCTGCACTGGATACGCCCCCATCGGGGTCCGCAGGAGGAAGGCCTCGCCCGCCGCGCCCAGGGACTCGACTGCCTCCCAGCCGTAGGCCTGCCCCTCACCTACCGGCAGGGCCTCCGCATGCTGGGCCCAGGGCTGTTCGGCGATCCACCCGCACCAGGGGTCCGCGGCGAGGTGAGCCCAGACGCCCCCCCGGACCAGGCCCGCCACCAGTTCGCCCTTGGCTTCGGCGATGCCCTGCTGGCCTTTCGCGAAATTCTCGGCGTGGGCGGTACCCACCAAGGTGATGAGACCGAAGTCCAGAGGCGCGATCTCCGTGAGGCGTCGGATCTCGCCAGGCGTGCTCATGCCCATCTCCAGCACCGCCGCGCCGAGGCCCTCCGGCAAGGTGGCCAGGGCCTCGGGCAGGCCCAGGGTGTTGTTGCGGTTGCCCGGCGTCTTCCAGCCACCCACGGCGGCCGCCAGCAGTTCCTTGGTGCTGGTCTTGCCGACACTGCCCGTGACTCCGAACACGGCCTTCGGCCGGACCGCCGCCAGCCGGGTCTGGCCCCAGCGCTGGAGAGCCGCCAGCGTGTCGGGCACCACCAGCTGCGGACAATCGGTGTCCACCGGATGATCCACCAGCAGGGCAGCCGCACCGGTGGCCACGGCCTGGCTCGCGAAGTCATGCCCATCCCGCTCCGCCCGCAGGGCCACGAAGCAGGCGCCGGGCTGGAGGGTCCGGGTATCCAGGGAAAGGGACGATGGCACCACGGCGCCATCCCCCAGGACCTCGCCACCCACCTGGGAAGCGGCCTGGAACAGGGACCAGAGGCTCATGGCAACTCCTTGGCGGAGGCCCGCCGCAACCGGTCACGGACCGCCAGCCAGCGCTCGCCCTCCGGTGGGCGCTCCATGAAGATACGCTCGAATCCAGCATCGTCCAGTTCGTGGAGGAGGGCGTAGAGGCGGGTCCCCACCGCTTCCGCGTCCAGTGGCAGGAGGATGCCGCGGACCCCTTCGGGCAGGGGGGGCAGCGAACCCAGCCCCACATAGGCCACCGTACCGGAGATGCCGCGCACCCCGCTCCCCGGCGCCACCAGCTCCAGCCTCGCGCGGGGGGCGTAGTGGCGCTCGGCCATGCCCGGGGCGGCCTGCACCTCGCCCGCCTTGACCGCGCCCTCCCACAGCTCCACGGGCCCCAGAAGGGCTGTCAGGTCCGCAGGTCCGATGGGGCCGGGGCGCAGGATGCGCGGCCGGTCCCCGGCCAGGTCGAGGATGGTGGATTCGAGGCCTGCGGCCGTGGCGCCGCCGTCCAGGATCAGGTCCACCGCCTCGCCCAGACTGGAGGCCACGTGCTGGGCCAGGGTGGGCGACAGATGCTGGCTGCGGTTGGCGCTGGGCGCGGCCAGGGGGCGGCCCGCCGCGCGGATCAGGGCCAGGGCCACGGGATGGGCCGGACAGCGCAGGGCCACCGACGGCCCGCCGGCCCGCACGATGGAAGGCACGCGGTCCGAGGCTGGCAGCACCAGGGTCAACGGACCGGGCCAGAACCGCTCCACCAGCACCTGCGCTTCCGCGGGCCAGTGGGACACCAGCGCCTGGGCGCCGACGGCATCAGCCACGTGGAGGATCACGGGGTTCGTCGCCGGCCGCCCCTTGGCTGCGTAGATCCGGGCCACGGCTTCGGGATTCAGGCCATCGGCACCGAGGCCGTACACGGTTTCCGTCGGGAAAGCCACCAGGCCCCCCCGGGCCAGGACCGCCGCAGCCTCGAGGATGGCCGGATCGTCCGGCCCCGTGACCTGGAGGAGGCGCGTCATCGACCGTCCCGCAGCGCGGCTTCCACGGCGGCCCGATCACTGTAGGGGTACTTCACACCGTGGATCTCCTGATAGGGCTCGTGGCCCTTCCCGGCAAGCAGCAGCAGGTCGCCGGGGCGGCAGTCCGCCAGAGCCCGGCGGACCGATTCGCGGCGATCGGCCTGACGGTGGTACCGCGCCGGATCGGCCCGGATCGCCTCGGGAACCCCCGGCGCCGCATCATCGAGGATGCGCTCGGGATCCTCCGTGCGCGGGTTGTCGCTGGTGTGCCAGAGCACGTCCGCGCCCGCGGCCACCGCGGCGGCCATGAGGGGGCGCTTGGCGCGGTCGCGGTCGCCGCCGCAGCCGAAGAGCACATGCAGCCGTCCACCCGGCGGCAGCAGGCGCCGGCCCTCCGCCAGCAGCTTCTCCAGGGCGTCCGGGGTATGCGCGTAGTCCACCATCACGCCGAAGGGCTGGCCGCAGTCCACGCGCTCCAGGCGGCCCGGGGCGCCGCTGACCTTCCGGGCCGCGGGCACCAGGCGGTCCAGGTCGAAGCCGGCCTCCGCGCAGGCCGCCAGGGCCGCCAGGAGGTTGTAGACGTTGAAGCGGCCCAGCAGCGGGGTCTGGACCTCCCAGCTTCCCTCAGCGGAGTGGAGGGTGAAGCGCGTGCCCGTGGGGCCCAGTTCCAAGCCGTGGGCCCGGTAGCAGGCGGGCCGGTCCACGGCGTAGCTCACGTGGCCCTCGCGTTCCAGGAGGCCACGACCCCAGGTGTCATCCGCATTCACCAGAAAGCGGTCGCACTGGGCGACGAGCCTGCGCTTGGCCTCGAAGTAGGCCTCCAGCGTGCCGTGGTAGTCCAGATGGTCCTGGGTGAGGTTCGTGAAGACGCCCACGCGGAATCGTGCGCCGTGGACCCGGCCCAGGCAGAGGGCGTGGCTGCTCACTTCCACCGCCGAGGCCGCATCGCCCGCCGCCACGCTGCGGTGCAGCCAGCGGTAGAAGGCCGGGCTTTCGGGCGTGGTGCGGACCGCTTCCTCTTCCAGGTCGCCCGCGGCATTCAGCACCGTCCCCACCAGGCCGCAGCCGATCCCGGCCTCACGCAGGAGCTGGCGGATGAGCGTGGTGGTCGTCGTCTTGCCGTTGGTGCCCGTGACGCCGATGAGGGCCAGGTGATCGTCCGGCGCGCCGTGGAGGCGGCGGGCCAGCCCGGCCATCTGCAGCCGGGGATCCCCCGTGAACGAGCAGACCGGAATCGCCCCCGGCACCTCCACGGTGGATTCCGCGAGGACGGCGCTGGCGCCCTGGGCCAGAGCCTGGGGCACATAGGCGGTCCCGTCAGCCTTCTCGCCCTTCAAGGCCAGGAAGGCCCACCCTGGGCGGACCTCGCGGCTGTCGCTGGTGAGATCCACCACCTCCGCGTCGGAACCGGAACGCCGGACCGCGAATCCCTCGATGAGCGCGTCCAGCTTCATGGCAGCCCCGCCTTGATCTTCACCACCGTGCCCGGCTCCAACGGCGTGCCCGGCGCGGGGCTCTGCCCCAGCACGTGGGTGGCCGTCTGGCCCGGGGACGCCTCCACCTTCGGGTTCCCGCCCACCAGCACCACGCGATGGATGGCAGCCTTCAGGCTGAGCCCCTGGAGGTCGGGCACGCGGCCGCGCTCCACATGCAGGGCCGCCTCGTCCGTCTCGCTCACGGGCCAGTCCCGCAGGGACAGCTTCAGGTCCGCCTCCCGATCCGGATCGGGCGAGGTCTGCCGGAAGCGCAGGATGCCGTCGCCGATGCGCTTGAACAGGGGCGCGGCCACGTCGCCCCCGGTGGTGTCACCAGCCGGATCGTCGAGCATCACGAGGACCCCGAACTGGGGCTTGTCCGCCGGGAAGAAGCCCATGAAGGAGGCGTAGTGGCGCTTGGGGTCGTATTGTCCGTCGATGAGCTTGCGGCTGGTGCCCGTCTTGCCGAAGGCCTCCACCCCGTTGTCGAGCTTGGCCCGCTTGCCGGTGCCCTGGGTGAGCACGCCCTTCAGCGTCTCTTTCATCAGGTTCGCCGTCTCTTCGCTGATGACCTGCCCGCGCACCGTGGGCTTGAATTCCTTCAGCAGCAGGCCCTTGTCGTTGTAGATGCGCTGGACCAGGATCGGCTGCATGAGCTTGCCCCCGTTGGCCAGGGCGCAGCCGGCCATGAGGATCTGCAGGGGCGTGGTGCTGAGGCCGTAGCCGTACGACATCGTGTACTGGGTGGGCACGCTCCACCGGTCCGGCGCGATGAGACGTCCGGAGCTCTCCCCCGGGAAGTTCAGGCCCGTGGCGTCCCCGAACCCGAATTTCCGCAGGTACTGGTAGTGCGCCGCCGGATCGAGCCGGATGCCGATCTTGGCCGCGCCGATGTTGGAGCTCTGCCAGAGCACTTCCTCGAAGGTGAGGAGGCCGTGGCGGTGGGTATCCGTGATGGGCGGGATCTTCGGGCTGTATTGCCAGCGGCCCGACATGCAGTCGATGCGCTCGCCCAGGTGGACCTTGCGCTCTTCCAGGGCCATGGCCGCCGTGAAGATCTTCATGGTGGAGCCGGGCTCGTAGACGTCCTCCACGGGATGCACCTTGCGGGCCGCCTTCTGGCGTTCCAGTTCGCGATGCAGCTCCTCCCGCTCGGCGGCCGAGAGCTCGGACTCGGCGCGATTCCGGAACTTCTTGGGGAGGATGTGGTTCGGATCGAAGGTAGGCGTGCCTGCCATGGCCAGGATCTCGCCGGTGCGGGGGTCCACCACCACGGCATAGGCCGTCCTGGGCCGCGAGATCCGCACGCCCTCTTCCAGGGCGTCCTCGACGATGTGCTGGATGGAGGCGTCCAGGCTGAGCTGGAGCGAAGCCCCGTTCACCGGCACCTGGCTGTAGTTCTCCTGCAGGATGAGCAGCTTGCCGTGGGCGTCCTTCGGTGCGATCAGCTCGCCCTTCACACCGGCCAGCTGCTTGTCATAGGTCTGCTCGATGCCCAGCTGGCCGAAGCCGTCGATGTTGGTGAAACCGATGATCTGCGCGGCCAGGCTGCCCCGGGGGTAGAAGCGGCGGCTCTCGGGCTGGAACTCCACGCCATCCAGGTTCAAGGCGCGCACCGCCGCCGTCTTGGTGGGCGGCAGGTGCCGTTCCAGGTAGACGAAGGTCTTCTTGCGGAGGAGCTTCTCCAGCACCTGCCCCCGGGTCTGCTCCAGGATGGGCGCCAGCTTCGCGGCCACCGCGGAGGCGGCCTTGCGGTCGGGCTCGCCCCACTGCCGGTCCTCGCCCTTCCCCGGCTTGTAGTCGGGGTAGAACACGCGGGGGTCCACGAAGAGGCTCTCGACCTTGATGGAGATGGCCAGGGGTTCTCCGCGGCGGTCCCGCAACTCGCCCCGGATGGGCGGGATGGGCACGATGGTGGTGTGCTGCTGCTCGGCCCTCGCCCGGTACCGGTTGTGCTCCACCCCCTGCAACCAGAGCAGCCGCATCAGGATGAGCAGGGCCCAGAAGGCCATGCCGCCCATGATCCAGGGCAGGCGCTGGCTCAGCAGATCCTGGGGATCCTGCCGGCCCAGGAGGCGGCGGGAGACACGGGGCTCGGTGGCGAAACGGAGGGACACGGGAAGGCCGGGGCTGGTGGAGGCGGTGACGGGGCCGCAGCCCCCAGCCTACAGACTACAATCCATCGGACGAGACGGGGCGGAGCTTGGCAAGACGCTGGTCCTCGGGCGTGAAGGCACGGCGGATCAGGTGCCCCTGCTTGCGGGGCTGGAGGCCGGCCTTCTGGGCATAGCCCTGGACTTCCTCGTCGCGCTGGTAGCGGCTGCGTTCCAGCAGGAGCTTGCGCTGGAACTCCTCTTCCTTGCGGATGCGCTCCTTCAGGTCGCCCATGGCATAACTCAGCCGCGTGCTCTGGATCTTCAGGTAGGCAAGGGTGGCCAGGGGCATGGCCAGGGCCAGCACCAGGAGCAGCATGCGCAGGATGCCCTCGCTCTCGACCATGCGGACGGGAGGGGCGGGGCTCGGGAGGGTTCCGGCGGCCATGGGTACCTCGATCAGGGGAGACGCTCCGCCACGCGGAGGCGGGCGGAACGGGAGGGGGGATTCGCGGCGGCCTCAGCTTCGCTGGGAGCGATGCCACCGGGCTGGATGAGCCTGAGGATCCTGGGGAGTTCGACGGGGGCCGTCCGGCCCGGTCCGTCGTAGATGCCCGCGAGGCGCCGCAGGGTCTGCTTGACGATGCGGTCCTCCAGGCTGTGGAAGCTGATGACCGCCAAGCGCCCTTCGGGACGGAGGTTGGCGACGGCGGTTTCCAGGGCGGCCGACAGGTGGTCCAGTTCGCCGTTCACGGCGATGCGGATGGCCTGGAAGGTGCGGGTGGCCGGATCGCTGTGGCCTTTCCGCTTGGCGGGTTCCCGGGGGATGACGGTATAGACGGCTTCGGCCAGATCCTTGGTGGTGGCCAACCGGCCCTCGCGGTGCGCCCGGAGGATGGCGCGGGCGATGGGCCGGCTGGCACGCTCTTCGCCGTACTGGTAGATCGCGTCGGCCAGGCTTTCGTCCGTCTGTTCCGCGATCCACTCCACGGCAGTGGGGCCGGAGGTGGTGTCCATGCGCATGTCGAGGGGGCCTTCATCCCGGAAGCTGAAGCCGCGTTCCGGCGTCCGGAGCTGGAGCGTGGACACGCCCAGATCCGCGAGGATGGCGTCGAAGCCGCCGGGGGCGAATTCGGCCTTCCAGGCCAGGAACTGGGCATCGCTCCAGATGTCTTCGTAGTTCCCCGCCAGGATCTCCAGGCGGATGTCGTCGCCCAGGCGCCGGCGGGCCTGGTAGCGCGCCTCGGGGTCGCGGTCCACACCCAGGTAGCGGGCGGCCTTGTCGCAGCGGGCCAGCAGGGCCTCGGCGTGACCGCCCAGGCCCAAGGTGAGATCGAGGACGCGGGCTGCGGGGGGCAGCAGGAGGTGGTCCAGCACTTCCTGGAGCAGCACGGGGACATGGACAGGAATCGTCATCATCAGATCCCCAGATCCGCGAGCTGGGCCAGGTCCTCGGCACCCAGAGGCTCCGCCGCCAGGCGGCGCTCGAAGCCGGCCTTGTTCCACAGGGCCAGATGGTCCATCTGCCCCAGCACGGCCACCTCGCCGGTGAGCTGGGCGGCCTCGCGCAGGATGGGCGGGATGACGAAGCGGCCCTGGGCGTCCGGCTCCACTTCGCTGCCGAAGTAGGCGGTCGTCTCCAGGAACTTGCGCTTGGCGGGGCTGGTGGAGGGCAGGTTCGCCAGGCGGGCCTCGATGGCCTCCCAGACCGGCATCGGGTAGAGGCGGGCGGAGCGGCCGTCCAGGGAAGTCAGGTAGTGCCGCAGGGCGCCGCCGTCACGCAGAGCCTGAGCCCCCTCGCCCTGGGCGAAGGTCTCGAGCTCGGCCTTGAAGGAAGAGGGGAGCTTCAGGCGTCCCTTCTCATCCACCGTGGCCGGTGAGTTCCCGCGAAGTCGCAGCACCAGCATCGCCTTTCAACCAGGCATTCAGGAGATACTGGGGGAGCGGAAGAGACCACTTTGATCCACTTCAGACCACTTTTCTCCACTGAGAGCCACTTCAAAGTCTAGAAAGACGCGGAGATGCCACAAGCGGAAATAAAAGCGAAAAAGACACGCAAACGCGTGTCTTTTTCGCTAAATATGAATAGAACGTATCTGGGTTCAGTTCAGAGGCAGAGCTTCCCGCCCAGGGGTTTGCCGCCCAGCAGGTGGAAATGGAGGTGGAAGACCGTCTGCCCCGAATCCGGCCCGCTGTTGGTCAGGAGGCGCCAGCCGCTGGCGGCGATCCCATGGTCCTGGGCGAGGCGCGCGGCCACCTGGGGAAGGCGCCCCACCGCCTCGGCGATCTCGGGCGTCATGTCCGCCAGGCCCTCGCAGTGGGCCTTGGGGATGAGCAGCAGATGCACCGGGGCCTGCGGAAAGATGTCCTTGAAGGCGAGCAGGCTGTCATCTTCGTACACTGGAACCGCGGGAATCTCCTTCCGCACGATCTTGCAGAACAGGCACTCGCTCATCAGGGACCTCCATGTTTCATATTGTGTTGCATCAACCCGAGATTCCGCAGAATACCGGAAGCATCGGCCGCCTGTGCGTGAACAACGGCGCCAGGCTGCACCTCATCCATCCCCTGGGCTTCGATACCAGCGACTACTACCTGCGGCGGGCGGGCCTGGACTACTGGGAAAAGCTGGAGCCCACGCACTACGAGGACTGGAAGGACTTCCAGGCGCGCAGCCCCGTCAAGCGCCTCTGGTTCTTCACCACCAAGGGGGCCCGCCGCCACACGCAGGTGCCCTGGGCCTACGGTGATGGACTGGTCTTCGGCCGCGAGACCGTCGGCCTGCCGGATGACCTCCTGGAAGCCTACAAGGACCATCTGGTGCGCATCCCCATGCTGGGCGATCACCACCGCAGCCTGAACCTGGCCCAGGCCGCAGCCATTGGCCTTTACGAAGCGCTGCGGCAGACTGAGAACTGGTAACCCATCCGCCGGAGCCCCCATGAGCCAGACCCCCATCCGCGTCGTCGTCGCCAAACCCGGTCTGGATGGGCATGACCGCGGCGCCAAGGTCGTGGCCCGGGCCCTGCGGGACGCCGGCATGGAGGTGATCTACACCGGCCTGCGCCAGACCCCTCAGCAGATCGTGGCGGCCGTGGTGCAGGAGGACGCCCGCGTGCTGGGCATGAGCATCCTCAGCGGGGCCCACAACCAGATCTTCCCCGAGGTGATGCGCCTGCTGAAGGAACAGGGCGCCGATGACGTGCTGGTGTTCGCCGGCGGCATCATCCCCGATGGCGACATCCCCGGGCTCAAGGCCATCGGCATCCGCGAGATCTTCCAGCCCGGCACGAACACCGATGACATCGTGGCCTTCATCCGGAAGGAAATCCGCGACTGATGGCCAAGACGAGCCCCCTGTTCGAGTGCACGGCCTGCGGCGCGCGCCATCCCAAGGCCATGGGCAAGTGCACAGGCTGCGGCGCCTGGGATACCGTGCAGGAGGTGCGCGGAAGCCTGAAGCGCGACCTCCAGCGGGCGGGCTCGGCCTACGCCCAGAGCCACTACGCCGGCCCCGTGGCCCTGCCCGATGTGGATGTCGCGGACACCCAGCGCAGCCCCACGGGCCTCGTGGAACTGGATCGGGTCCTGGGCGGTGGTGTGGTGCCGGGCATGGTGGCCCTCCTGGGCGGCGAACCGGGCATCGGCAAATCGACCCTGCTGCTGCAGTGGGCGGCCACGGCGGAAGGCACCGTGCTCTACGCCAGCGGCGAAGAGAGCGAGCGCCAGATCAAGCTGCGGGCCCAGCGCCTGGGTGCCGAGAACCCGGGCATCCACCTGCTGGCGGAAACGGATGTCCGCCGCATCATCGAAGAGGCCGAGCGCATGAAGCCGGGCCTGCTGCTGGTGGACAGCATCCAGACCCTCTTCGATCCTGATTTCGAGAGCAGCGCCGGCAGTGTGAGCCAGGTGCGCGGCTGCGCCGCCATGCTCACCCGCTGGGCCAAGACCACGAGCACGCCCCTGGTGCTGGTGGGCCATGTCACCAAGGATGGCGGCCTGGCCGGGCCCAAAGTGCTGGAACACCTGGTGGACACGGTGCTGGCCTTCGAGGGCGATCGCCACCACCACCACCGCCTGCTCCGCGCCCTCAAGAACCGCTTCGGCGCGGCCTTCGAGCTGGGCGTCTTCGCCATGACCGAGAAGGGCCTGGTGCCCGCCGAGGGCAACCCCTTCTTCCTGGACGCCGAGCCCCGCCCGGGCTGCGCCGCCACCGTGGTGCTCAGCGGCACCCGGCCCATGGTGGTGGAGATCCAGGCGCTGGTGGCCGCCGCGGGCCTGGGCATCCCCCGCCGCACGGCCCTGGGCATCGACGGACCGCGCCTGGCCATGCTCTGCGCGGTGGCTGAGCGCCGGGGCGGCGTGCAGCTGCACGACCGGGACGTCTACGTGAACGTGGCCGGCGGCCTGGAGATCGAGGATCCCGCCGCGGACCTCGCCGTGATCGCCGCCCTCTGCAGCAGCGCCGGGGGTCGCCTGCTGGCGGAGAAGTGCCTCTTCATGGGCGAGGTGGGCCTCACGGGCGAAGTGCGTCCCGTGGCCCAGCTGCCCCTGCGGCTCCAGGAGGGCGCCCGTCTGGGTTTTGCGGCGGCTGCCGTGCCCCGCCTGGGGCTTGAGGGGAAAAGCCCCCTCGACCTCTACCCCGAGACCAGCGTGGAGCGCCTGCGGAGCAAGGCCTGGCTGAAGGGCGTGGCGGAAGAATAGGCCGCGGCGTCGTTCAAGCTATGCTCTTCCGATGACCTGGAGACCCGTCCCCCGGACCGACGTGGATGCCCTCGCGCTGCCGCTCGACCCCACCCATGGCTTCCTCCTCTCGCGGCTGGACGGGACCCTGGACGTGCCCACCCTCGCAGCCCTCACAGGGATGCCCCAGGAACGGGTCGCGGCCATGCTGCGGGATCTGGTGGCCCTCGGAGCCGTGCTGCCGGAGGGTCCTGAGCCCCGCCCGGCGCCACGGACTTCGGCCCTGACTCCGGCCGCTCCTCCACCCGAGGCCGACCCGGCCACCGAGTCGCAGGAAGCGGAAGCCGAGGAGGACGCCCCCACGGCCGCCGCCCGGGCCGCGACCCACCGCCAGCTCTTCGAGCAGCGGCTGCACGCCCGGCCCGCGGACGAGCGGGTGGCCCAGGCGCGGGTGGCCGTGGAACCCGAGCTGAGCGCCTGGTGTTTCGACCCCACGGCCGAGGTCATCCGCGCCGTTCTGGAGAACCCCCGGGCGGGGCTGGTCCAGGCGCGGCTCATCGCCGCCCACCACCGCACCAGCGCCGGCCTGGAGGCCCTGGGCGGCCGCACCGGCTTCACGAACGACCTGGGGGTCCGCCGTGCGCTGCTCCAGAACCCCCTGCTCCCGACCGGACTCTACCGCCGGCTCTGGTCCCCCCGGCGCCTCCTGGAACAGTACCTGGTGGCCATCTCCCGCGATGCGCCGGAACAAGTGCGCGCCATGGCCCGCGACCTGCTCCGTGCCAGCTTCACCCAGCGCACGGGCGAGGAGAAGGCCGAGCTCATCTTCACCACCGAAGGCCGCTGCCTCGCCAGCCTGGTGGGCCTGACCCTCGATGGCCATGCCACCGCCCTGCTCTGCCGGCGCACCTTCGTCTCCACGCTGCTCATCCAGAACCTCGGCCGCTGGAGCGCGACCCCACCCCAGCTCATCGCCCACCTCCGCCGCCAGGACACCGTGAAGCGCAATGCCCCCCTGCGGCAGCTGCTGGAGCGGCATCCGAACGCGAGCTGAGCCAGGGGCTGTTTTCAAAGTGGGGTCTGGCCGCGCAAGGGGGCGCCGCCCAAGCGAGACGAGGAGCTTGACGCCGTATCGCGCCGGGCGCCGCCCCTTGCCCTCAGGGACGGCGTCGCGGCTCACATCCACTTTGAATACCGACCTTACCTCGTCACCCAGGTGGCGAAGGTCATCCAGAGCCCGGTACCCGCCAGGGCCAGGCGCAGCCAATGCGACAGAATGATGAAGAGCCCGCCCCACAGGAAGACGGGATGCAGGCGGCCGCTCCGCAGCCGGTCATAGACGGCGCAACCGATCACCGCCAGGTCCGTCAGTCCGAAATAGGCCAGAGGGCCCGCCTTGGCGATGGCGTCCAGCGGAATTCGCGCGATGGCGGCCGCGAGGATGCCCACACAGGAGAGCAGCATGAACCGCTTGTGGTAGTCCCCCCGGGCGCGGAAGCCGAGACCGGCCCCCACCATGGTCCCGAACACCACCATGTCCCCCAGCGGCACCACCAGGAAGATCAGGGGCGGCGGCCCCGGGGAGCGCCCCAGGCGGGCGGCGTTGACGGCCGTCACCGTACCGACGACCAGCACCGCCGCGGCGAGGAAGGCCCCGAGCAGGCCCAGCTGCTTGTGCAGGTCCAGCCGGCGGATCGCCACCAGCCGCGTCTGCACCACGAACAGGCCGAACCACAGGCTCATGATCAGGCCGTGCAGGTGGAGCAGGGGCGGGAGCGCCGGCGTGCCGAAAGCCAGCTTCAGGTAGTAGGTCTTGGCGAACCCCAGGAGCACGAGGCCGGCGACGGCCCAGGCTCCGAAGGTGTAGAGGCGATGGGGCGGAGCCAGTGCCGCCGGGCGCGAGTCAGTGGTCATGTCCGTCCTCTCAAGGGGCAGGTCAACGATGGCAAGGCAGGGGCTGGCCTCTCATATTCAATGACTGAGACACAAAATCAATTGTTTTTTATCGATATTTTCTAAAATAGATAAGTGGAACCTACAGGTGAACCCCTGCCAGCCTGCGACCTCATCAACAAGGAAGGCATGGCCAGCCATCCAGCCACCAAGGCCACCAGTGGCCGCGAAGGCGGATCGCCTGGGCGGTTCCTGGTGGCCTTGATGGCTTTGGGATGCTTCTGTTCTGGGAAGGTCCGCCGTCTCAGGCGTAGACGCGCTGGAGCCCGGGATCCTGAGTCAGCTCCTCGATGAGGTCGCGGACGCTGATGAGGTCGCGGAGCTTGGCGCCGTTGCTGCCGGTGAAGAAGAGGCCGTTCTCCTGGTCGCCCTTCATGGCATCGGCCAGACGATCGGCGATGCAGTAGCCCACGGCGGCGGCACCCTTGCCGTGACCGCAGGGCGAGAGGCAGTTGCTGACGCAGCGGATCTGGGGCGCGGTGCCGGCCTCGATGCGTGCCTGCAGGGAGGTGCGCACGCCGCGGGCGGGCAGGCCCACAGGGGACTTCATGAGGCCGATGTCCTCGGCCTTCGCCCGGAGGATGACCTCCTTGAAGATCGGCGAGGCATCGCACTCGAAGGTGCCGATGAAGCGGGTGCCCATCTGCACGCCGGAGGCGCCCAGGGCCAGGAACTTCTGGATGTCCGCGTGGTCCCAGACACCGCCCGCCACCAGGACGGGGAAGTCGCCCCACTTGTCCCGCTCTGCGATGACCTCGGGCAGGATGTTCTCCAGGGTGTGGGCCGGATCGGCGCAGCCCTCATGGCTGAAGCCCTGGTGGCCGCCGCTCTCGGGTCCTTCCAGCACCACTGCGTCCGGCAGGCGGTTGTACTTCCGCTGCCACTGCTTGCAGATCACCTGGAGCGCCCGGCCCGAGGACACGATGGGCACCAGGGCCACATCCGCGTCACCCACCATGCCCGGCAGGCCCAGGGGCAGGCCCGCGCCGGACACGATCATCTGGGCCCCGCCCGCGAGCGAGGCCTTCACGGCGGCCTCGTAGCCTTCGATGGCGCAGAGGATGTTCACGCCCACGGCGCCACGCCCGGCCGAGCGTTCCCGGGCCTCGCGGATGATCCATTCCAGGGCCTTGGGCGGGTTCAGCGAATCGGAACCGTCGGGACGGCCCAGGCGCATCTTGGGATTGGCGGAGCCGTGGTAGCCCGTGCCGATGGCCGACACCAGACCCACGCAGCCCTCGTGGGCGACGGCACCGGCGAGGCCCTCCCAGGAGATGCCCACGCCCATGCCGCCCTGCTGGATGGGATAGGCCAGGTCGAGGTTGCGGATGCGCAGGCGCGGCAGCGTGCAGGCACCCCGGCGCACCAGGGTCTGGGCCATGGAATCCAGGCCCGCCATGAGGCGGGACCGGAAGGCCGCCAGCGGTGACGCATCCAGCAGCGAGGGGGTGCGGGGCTGCAGCCCGATGGCGCCATCCGCCATGGCCTGCTTCGCCTCGGCTTCGGTATCGGCCGTGGCCATCACCGGCAGGCCCAGGGAGCGGAGGGCGGCCACCAGGCCGGGCCGGGCCAGGAGGGCCGATGCGCCGCCCGCCTTCGCCTGGGCCGCTTCCTCGGCGTTCTGGACCGCCACGATGCGCGGCAGGTTCGCCTGGCGCAGCAGATCCAGCGTGGGCGGCAGTTCCGCCGTGTGGAGCAGGAAGGCCACGCCGGCCTCGCGGGCGGCAGCCATGACGGCGTCCGCGCTGTCGCGGAGCCCGCGCAGGTCCAGCCCGATCTTGCCGCCTTCGCGCATGGAGGCCTTCAGTTCCTGCAGCCGCTCCCGGAGCTTGGCGGCATCCGGAAAGGCCTCAGTGCGGGGCAAGGCCCAGCCGCCGGCCCGAAGGAAGGCGGCCTGGAAATCCAGAGAACCGGGAGCCTGCCAACCCTGGAGGGTGGGGAGGGACGCGGTGTTGAAGAAAGACTCGGACATGCATGGCTCCGGGGGAGCGGAAAAGGCTTATCTCCCAAGGACTATTGTGAGGCCATTCCCCCTGTGACGGGGTTCAACCTTCTACCTGGAGTCAAAAGCCTTATCCGTTCCCCCGGATTCTCCTAGCCGCGCTCCGTCGGGGCCGGCGCCGGGGCCTCCACGGGATCGAGGAAGGGCATCATGCGCCGCAGCTCGCGGCCCACCTGCTCGAGGGGGTGGTCGTGATCGGCGGCCCGCTGGGCCTCGAACCACTTGCGGCCCGTGCGGTTCTCCTCGAGCCACGCGTCGGCGTAGCGGCCGTCCTGGATCTCCTTCAGGATCTCCTTCATCTCGGCCTTGGTCTGACTGGTCACGATGCGGGGGCCGCCGGTGTAGTCGCCGTACTCCGCCGTGTCGCTGATGCTGTAGCGCATGTAGCTGAGGCCGCCCCGCTGCATCAGGTCCACGATGAGCTTGAGTTCGTGCAGGCACTCGAAGTAGGCGATCTCGGGCTGGTAGCCCGCTTCCACCAGTGTCTCGAAGCCAGCCTTCACCAGGGCGCTGGTGCCGCCGCACAGCACGGCCTTCTCGCCGAAGAGATCGGTTTCGGTTTCTTCCGTAAAGGTCGTTTCCAGGACACCTGCCCGGGTCAGGCCAAGGGCTGCCGCATAGGACAGGGCCACGGCCTGGGCCTGCCCGCTCGCGTCCTGGTGGACGGCCACCAGGGCCGGCGTGCCGCCGCCTTCCACGAAGACCTCGCGGACGCGGTGGCCGGGGCTCTTGGGCGCGACCAGGCTCACGTCCACGCCCGCGGGAGGCTTGATGAGGCCGTACCGGATGTTGAAGCCGTGGGCGAACATCAGGGTCTTGCCCGGCGTCAGGTGCGGCTCGATGGCCTCGTGGTAGAGGGCCGCCTGGCCCGTGTCCGGCGTGAGCACCATGATCACGTCCGCCCAGGCGGCGGCCTCGGCGGGCGTCATGACGGTGAGGCCCTGGGCTTCGGCCTTCGCCTGGGAGGCCGAACTGGCGGGCAGGCCCACGCGGACGTGGACGCCGCTGTCCTTCAGGTTGAGCGCGTGGGCGTGGCCCTGGGAGCCGTAGCCCAGGATGGCGACCTTGCGGGCGCGGATGAGGCCGAGGTCGGCGTCGTAGTGGATCTTGGCCATGGGAGGCTCCTTGTGGGGTGGTCGGAAGTCGGTGGGTCGGGAAAGTCGGAGATCAGACGGACATGGCCTGGTTGCTGGCCGGTTCGGGAACCCGTTCGGGGCGGACCTCCGGTGAGGCCCTGGGCCCCCGGGCCATGGCGACGGCCCCGGTGCGGCCCAGCTCGAGGATCCCGAAGGGACGCAGCGCATCCACCAGGGCATCGATCTTGTCGGGGCCGCCGGTGCACTCGATGGCGAGGCTGTCCCCGGCGATATCCACCACGTTGGCGCGGAAGACCTGGGCCAGCTGGAGGATCTCGGAGCGGACCTCCAGTCCCGCCGCCACCCGGATGAGGGCCAGGTCCCGCACCACTTTCGGGCGGTCGCCCAGCTGCTGCACTTCCAGGACGTTCACCTGTTTCCGGAGGTGTTCCACCGCCAGCCGCACGGTGCTTTCCTCCGCATCCACCACGATGGTCATGCGGGACTGCCGGGAACGCTCGGTGGGGCCCACGGTAAGCGAGTGGATGTTGAAGCCCCGGCGGCGGAACAGCGAAGCCACCCGGGTCAGGACGCCTGGTTCATCATCGGTATAGACCACGAGCACATGGGGCATGGAATTCCTTTCAGACAGGGTCGGACCCGGTTTCGGCAATGGCGCTGGCGGACGGGCGTCGGATCATCTCGTGCAGCGCCGCCCCGGCCGGGACCATGGGATAGACACTGTCCTCCTGCTCCACCCGGAACTCGATGAGGGCGGTGCCCTGCTCTCCCCGGGCAGCGCCCACGGCTCCCGCCAGGTCCGCACGGGTATCCACGCGCTGGCCATGGATGCCGAAGGCACCGGCCAGCTTCACGAAGTCCGGCGACAGGATGGGCGTGGCGGCGTAGCGGCCCTCGTAGAACAGCTCCTGCCACTGGCGGACCATGCCGAGGAAGCCGTTGTTGATGACGGCGATGTTCACCTTCACGCCTTCCTGCACGGCCGTCATCAGCTCGGCGAAGGTCATCTGGAAGCCGCCGTCGCCGGCCACCACCCAGACCTCGGCCTCGGGCCTGGCCACTTTCGCGCCGATGGCGGCCGGGAGGGCGAAGCCCATGGTGCCCGCGCCGCCGCTGGTGATGAGGCTGCGCTCCGCATCGTGGTGGTAGTACTGGGCCTCCCACATCTGGTGCTGGCCCACGTCCGTCACCACCACCGCCTTGCCGTCGGTGAGCCGCCAGAGGTCGTGCATCACATGGGCGGCGTAGAGGTGGCCGTCGTCGGGCAGGTTCTTGATGTCGCGGACGGCGGAGTCGCCGCGCCAGCCCCGGATCTGCTTCAGCCACTTGGAGCGATCGGCCACCTGGACACCCGGCAGCAGGGCGCGCAGGACCGTGAGCAGGTCCCCGGCGATGGCCACGTCCACGGGCACGTTCTTCCCCAGCTCGCTGGCGTCGATGTCGATGTGGATCTTCTTGGCGTGGGGGGCGTACTCCTTCAGCTTGCCGGTCACGCGATCGTCGAAGCGCATGCCCAGGGCCAGCAGGAGGTCCGCCTCCTGGATGGCCTTGTTGACCCAGGCCTCGCCGTGCATCCCCATCATGCCGAGACTGAGGGGATGGGTGGCGGGCACCGCGCCCAGGCCCAGGAGGGTCAGGGCGAAGGGAATGTCCGCCCGCTCGGCCAGGGTGAGCACCTCGGCCCGGGCGCCGGACAGCTGGATGCCATGGCCCGCCAGGATGAGCGGCCGCTTGGCGTGGCGGATCAGCTCCAGGGCGCGGGCCAGGGCCTCGGGATCCAGTGGCGGCGGCAGGTGGCGCAGGTGCCGGATGGGCTCCGCCGCTTCCCAGTCGAGGTCCGCCCGGCCCTGCTGGGCGTCCTTGGTGATGTCCACCAGCACGGGACCGGGACGGCCGCTCTTCGCCACCGCGAAGGCCTCCCGCAGGGCGGGCACGATGTCCGCGGCCCGGGTGACCAGGTAGTTGTGCTTGGTCACCGGGAGGGTGATGCCGGTGATGTCCACTTCCTGGAAGGCGTCGGTGCCCAGCACACCGGAGCCCACCTGCCCCGTGATGGCCACCAGGGGCGTGGAGTCCATCATGGCCGTGGCCAGGCCCGTCACCAGGTTCGTGGCCCCGGGGCCCGAGGTGGCCACCACGACCCCCACGCGGCCCGAGGCGCGGGCGTAGCCGTCGGCCATGTGCACGGCGCTCTGCTCGTGGCGCACCAGCACATGCCGGATGTCGAAGCCCACCATGGCGTCGTAGGCGGGGAGGATGGCTCCGCCGGGATAGCCGAAGACGGTGGTGACGCCCTCCCGCGTCAGACATTCCCAGATGAGCTGGGCCCCGGTGTGCGTCGCGGACTTGGTCATGGTCTTCCTTCTGGGAAGGCCGCCGACCTCGGGATGGCAGGACCGATGTGAAAAGGCCCCGCATCGTTCGAGGTGCGGGGCCGGTTTCGGTTGGTTCCGAGAACTTTTAGGAGGCCCCCACCTCGCCGCTAATCATCAGCACGGCGGGAATGGCCACCAGGCCTGCCACGGGGCGCACAGACAGCGGCGAAACCGCCGGGGCTGTCTGCTGGCTGTGGGAGGAGAGGCTCATGGGGGACGAGTCTCCGGGGAGGTCTGGGAAAAGTCAAGGCTGGAGTCCGTTCTGCTCGGGTCATGGGGTTCCTCGGGAGGGTGCGGAAAGGGGGGTGCCGATGTAGAAAGGCCCCGCCTGGTGGGGTGCGGGGCCGGGGTCCGTGTGGTGTCCTCCCCTCCCCTAGCCCGCCAGCCACAGCACCAGCCCGGGCAGGCCGGTAATCACGACGGGGAACCCGACCTCGAAGGCGGGGATCGCGTCGGCGGGGGTGGCGGTGCGGGGCATCGGGAGGGTTCCGGGTGGAGGGTCAGAGGAACTGGGGTTCAGAGGTGGGAGCGGGCGCCTTCGGGCGAACCGCACCACGAATACGCGGAATCGGCCAGCCGGGCCCCCTTGGCACGGGGAGGGCGGATGGCGTCGCGGATCCGCTCGCCGAGGGCCCGGGTGCCGTGCTGGTGCTTGAGGCCCCCGAGATCCGAGGTGCCATGGCCGCCCTTGAGCACGCGGTCCACGGCGGCTTCAAGGGCCAGGGCCTCGGCCTCGAGCCGGAGGCTGTGGCGAAGCAGCATGGCGGCGGAAAGGATTGTTCCGATCGGGTTGGCGACATCCTTCCCGGCAAGATCCGGGGCGGATCCATGGATGGGCTCGTAGAGGCCCACGGGACCCCCCAGGCTGGCGGAGGGCAGCAGCCCCAGCGAGCCCGCCAGCACGGCGGCCTCGTCGCTGAGGATGTCCCCGAAGAGGTTCTCCGTCAGCACCACGTCGAAGTCCCGGGGGCGCGTGATCAGGGCCATGGCGAAGCTGTCCACGTAGGCGTGGGTGACCTTCACCGTGGGATAGGCCGGGGCCAGTTCGTCGACCACCTGGCGCCAGAGGCGGGAGGTCTCCAGCACGTTGGCCTTGTCCACGGAGACCAGGCGGCCCCGGCGGGCGGCGGCCAGCTCGAAGCCCACCTGGGCGACCTGCTCGATCTCGCTGCGGGTGTAGGGCAGCGTGTTCACGGCCCGCTCGTCGGAGAAGGACCGGGGCTCGCCGAAGTAGAGGCCACCGCCCAGCTCCCGGACGATCATCAGGTCCGTGCCGCGGACCACCTCCGGACGGAGCGGGGAGGCATCCTCCAGGGCCGGATGGACCTTGACGGGACGGAGGTTCGCATAGAGCCCGAGGGCCCGCCGCAGGCGCAACAGACCGGACTCCGGACGCTGGTCCCGGGGGTGGCGGTCCCAGGCGGGTCCACCCACCGCTCCCAGCAGGACGGCCCGGCTGGCCTGGCACTTGGCGAGGGTCTCCGCCGGGAACGGATCGCCCGTGGCATCCACAGCGGCTCCGCCGATGAGGGCCTCCTCCAGGTGGAACCGGTGGCCATAGGCCTTGGCCACGGCGGTGAGGCAGGCGGCGGCCTCGTGGACCACTTCGGGGCCCACGCCGTCGCCGGGAAGAAGGGTGATGCGGGCTTCCACGATCAGACTCCCCAGAGGTACTGGTCAGGGTCCGCCCCATCCTCCTGGGGCGGGGCGGGCAGCGCGGCGGCCGGAACGGGAATGTCCGTCCTGGCGGCGGTGAATTCAAGGCCCTCGGGCAATTGTTCTTTCATGCCATCACCTCGTGGCGGCGGGAGCCGGACCCGCCGCGGGCTGCTCGGCAGGGCGGCGGGCGAACAGCACCTTGTTGGAGGCATTCAGGTAGGCCCGGGCGCCGGCCTCGACGATGTCCGTACTGGCGCCCTTCCCCCCTTGGATGACGCCGTCGAACTCGACCTGTACGAATACCTCCCCCACCGCATCCGCGCCGCCCGTGATGGAATGCACGCGAAAATCAACCAGCCGGCCCTTCAATCCCGTGAGCTTGTCCATGGCGGCGAAGACGGCGTTCACGGGGCCATCGCCCATGGCGGTCTCCGTGGCCTCTCCCGCCTCGCTTCCGAGGGTGACGAGCGCCGTGGCGAACATGGCCGTCCCGGCCGTGGCCTGCACCGCGCGAAGCCGGAAGGTCTCGGGGATCTGGGGGAGGCCGTCGCGCACGATGGCGAGCAGGTCCTCGTCGAAGATCTCCTTCTTCTGGTCGCTGAGCTTCGTGAAGAGCTTGTAGGCCTTTTCCAGGGCCGGCTTGTCCAGGGGGTAGCCCAACTCCGCGAAGCGCTTGCCCAGGGCATGGCGGCCGGAGTGCTTGCCCAGCACCAGGCTCGTGCGGTTCGCCCCGACGGATTCGGGGGTCATGATCTCGTAGGTGGAGCGGTGGCTCAGCATCCCGTGCTGGTGGATGCCGCTCTCGTGGGCGAAGGCGTTCTTGCCCACGATGGCCTTGTTCGGCTGCACCTGGACGCCGGTAATGTTGGCCAGCGTCTGGCTGGCGCGGGTGATGGCCTCCCGGTGGATGCCGGTCTCGAAGGGGAGCACATCGCGGCGGACCGACAGCGCCATCACCAGCTCCTCGAGAGCGGCGTTGCCCGCCCGCTCGCCGATGCCGTTCACAGTGCATTCCACCTGCCGCGCCCCTGCCGCCACAGCGGCGAGGGAGTTCGCCACGGCCAGGCCCAGGTCATTGTGGCAATGGACGCTGATGGTCACGCCTTCGATGCCGGGCACCTTGTCGCGCAGGTACCGGATGAGGCGGCCGTACTCGTCGGGCACGGTGTAGCCCACGGTGTCGGGCACGTTGAGGACCGTCGCGCCCGCTTCGATGGCCACCGTGAACACCGCCACGAGGAAGTCCCAATCGCTGCGGGTGGCATCCTCCGCGGAGAACTCCACATCCTCCGTGAAACCCTTGGCAGCCCGCACCCCCTCGCGGATCATGGCCAGGGCCTCTTCGCGCGTCTTCTGGAGCTTGTACTCCAGGTGGATGTCCGAGGTGGCCAGGAAGGTGTGGATGCGGGGCCGGGCGGCTCCGGACACCGCCTGCCAGGCCCGCTCGATGTCCCTGGGGAGGGCGCGGCAGAGCGCCGCGATGATCGGCTTCCGGCACTCGCGGGCCACGGCCTGCACGGCGGCGAAGTCGTCCTCCGAGGCCACGGGGAAGCCAGCCTCGATGACATCCACACCCAGCGCCTCCAGCTGGCGGGCCATCAGCAGCTTCTCGTCCAGGTTCATGCTGCAGCCGGGCGACTGCTCCCCGTCCCGGAGAGTGGTGTCGAAGATGGCGATCCGCTCGCTGCCCATGAAGGTGCTCCTGGACCGGCTGGCGCCGGTGGGATCAAGTGAAGATCACCTAATCCGGTCCATAAATACATTTAATTTTTTTTATGATTACATAAGTAATACTTAAAACCCTACACTTTCCGACGGAGGGTCCATGGACCTCGGGCAGCTGGAAACATTCCTGGTGGTGGCGCGCGAGAAGAGCTTCTCCCGCGCGGCGGAGCGCCTCTTCCGCACGCAGCCCGCCGTGAGCCTCGCCCTGAAGAAACTCGAGGAGGAACTGGGCGAGACCCTCGTGGACCGCACCACCAAGGGGGGCACCCTCACGGACGCCGGCACGACCCTGCTGCCTCTGGCGCAGCGCATGTTCGACCTGCGCCAGGAGATCCTCGACACCTTCGGCGCGCTGAAGGGGCTCCAGCAGGGCCGCCTGAACATCGGCGCGAACGAGAGCGTGTCGGAGTTCCTGCTCCCCCGGATCCTGCTGGCCTATCAGCAGGCGTGGCCCGCCATCAAGATCCAGGCCTACCGGCAGACCTCCGAGCGCATCCCCACCGAAGTGCTGGAGCGGCGCCTCGACGTGGGCTTCGTCTCCTACGACGCCCTCCATCCCGAGCTCGTGAGCGAGGTCATCCACCGGGACCGCATGGTGCTGGTGATGCCGCCGGGGCACCGCCTGGCCCGCCGGAAGAACCTCAGCATCACTGACCTGGGCGAGGAGCGCTTCGTGGCGCACAACGCCCCCACGCCCACCCGGACCGCCATCATCGAGTTGTTCGCCCGCTGCAACACACCCCTCCGCCTCACCATGGAGCTCGCGTCCATCGCCACCATCCTGGAGTTCGTGGCCCTGGGTGCCGGGCTGGCCATCCTGCCCCGGATGACCACCACCGAGGCCGTCCGCGAAGGCCGGCTGGTGGAGGTACCCATCCGCGAGCTCCAGGTGGAGAAGCTCATCCGCATCGTCACCCGCCGCGAGGCGGCCCTGTCCCCCGCCACGCGGGCCTTCCTCGACCTGATCCGTTCCATCGACTTCAGCCAACCCATGCCCGCCCCGGGAAGGAAGCGTCCATGAGCCCCCGAACCCTCTACGACAAGATCTGGGACGAGCACCTGGTGGCCACCCGCGCCGACGGCACCAGCCTCATCTACATCGACCGCCACCTGGTCCACGAGGTCACCAGCCCCCAGGCCTTCGAGGGCCTGGTCCTCGCGGGCCGCGCGCTCCGGCGGCCCGGCAACATCCTGTCCGTGGCAGACCACAACGTGCCGACGGCGGACCGGGAGAAGGGCATCCGCGACGAGACCTGCCGCCTGCAGGTGGAAGCCCTCGAAGCCAATGTGAAGGCCCACGGCGTGCCCTACATCCCGCTCCTGGACGACCGCCAGGGCATCGTCCACGTGGTGGGGCCCGAGCAGGGCTTCACGCTGCCCGGCACCACGGTGGTCTGTGGCGACAGCCACACCAGCACCCACGGCGCCTTCGGAGCCCTGGCCTTCGGCATCGGCACCAGCGAGGTCGAGCACGTCATGGCCACGCAGACCCTGCCGCAGCGCCGCTCGAAGAACCTGCGGGTCCGCTTCGACGGCGCCCTGCCCCCCGGCACCGGCGCCAAGGACATGGCCCTCCGCCTCATCGGCCAGATCGGCACCGCCGGCGGCACCGGCTGCGTCATGGAATACACCGGATCCGCCGTCCGCGGATTGTCGCTGGAAGGCCGCATGACCCTCTGCAACATGAGCATCGAGGGCGGCGCCCGGGCCGGTCTGGTGGCCCCCGACGACACCACCTTCGCCTATGTGGCGGGCCGCCCCCTCGCGCCGAAGGGCGCCCTGTGGGACGCGGCCGTGGCCCACTGGCGCACCCTCACCTCGGATCCCGAAGCGGCCTTCGACCAGGAAGTGGTCGTCGACCTCCGCGGCCTAGCCCCCCAGGTCACCTGGGGCACCAGCCCCCAGTGGGTCACGGACATCACGGGCCGCGTGCCGGATCCCGCCCAGGCACGCACCGCGGACGAGCGCGACGCCATCCTCCGCGCCCTGGAATACATGGGCCTGGAGCCCGGCACGCCCATGGAGGCCATCGGGATCCAGGTCGCGTTCATCGGCTCCTGCACCAACGGCCGCATCGAGGACCTGCGCGAGGCCGCGCTCGTGGCCCGGGGCCGGAAAGTGGCGCAGGGCGTGCGTGCCCTCGTCGTGCCCGGGTCCGGGCTGGTCAAGAAGCAGGCGGAGGCCGAAGGCCTCGACCGGATCTTCCTCGAGGCGGGCTTCGAGTGGCGGCAGCCCGGCTGCAGCATGTGCCTCGGCATGAACGAGGACCGGCTGGAGGCCGGCGTGCGCTGCGCCAGCACCAGCAACCGCAACTTCGAGGGCCGCCAGGGCCGCGGCAGCCGCACCCACCTCGTGAGCCCGGCCATGGCTGCGGCCGCCGCGGTGACGGGCCACTTCACCGATGTTCGCCGGATGCTGGAGAACTGACATGATGCCCTTCACGACCCTCACCGGCATCGCGGCCCCCCTGCTCCGCGCCAACGTGGATACGGACCTCATCATCCCCAAGCAGTTCCTCACGACCCTGGTCCGCTCGGGCCTGGGCCGGCACCTCTTCGACGAGCTCCGCCACGATCCGGAGGGCCGGGAGGTTCCGGACTTCGTCCTGAACCGCGAACCCTACCGGAACGCCACCATCCTGCTGTCGGGGCCCAACTTCGGGTGCGGCTCCAGCCGCGAGCACGCGCCCTGGGCCCTGCTCGACTTCGGCATCCGCTGTGTCGTCGCGCCCAGCTTCGCGGACATCTTCTTCAACAACTGCTTCTCCAACGGGGTCCTGCCGGTCGTCCTGCCCGCGGAAACCATCGCCCGACTCGCGGCCGAGGCCGGCCCCCTCACGGTGGACCTGTCCACCCAGACCGTGAGCGGATCCGGCTGCGGTTTCCGCTTCGAGATCGAAGCCGCGCGGAAGGCCGCCCTGCTGGAAGGCATGGACGAGATCAAGCGCAGCGAGGCGAACCTCTCGGAAATCGAGGCCTACGAGACCCGGCGGCGCGTCGAGGCACCCTGGCTGGCGGTGGGCGGATGCTGAGGCGCTACTCTGGAGGCTCAACCTCCGGGGTACCTGATGAGATCCATGACCGCCTTCGCCGAGGTCGTCCGGCCCCTCGAGGCCGGGCAGCTTCGGCTGTCCCTCCGCAGCGTGAACAGCAAGGCCCTGGATCTCAGCCTGCGCCTGCCCCCCGCCCTGTTCCCGCTGGAGGCGGGGCTCCGCGCCCAGGTGCGCGAGGCCGCACAGCGCGGCAAGCTCGACCTCACCGTGGAGGTGCAGGACGAGCCCTCGCTGGAGCCCCGCATGAATCGCGCCCTGCTGCGGGCGGTGGCCAAGGGCTGGCAGGAGGACGCCGAGTGGCTCAACCTGCCGCCCCTCACCGCGGAGGCCTTCTTCCGCCTGCCCGGCGCCTTCCAGGCGCCCGCCTCGGACCTGGGCGAGCGCATGGAGGCCCCCGTGCGCGAGGCCCTGGCGGCCCTGCTCGCCACCTGGAACGAGGGCCGGGCCCGGGAGGCCGAACGGCTGCGCCCTTTCTTCGCGGATGGGCTGGCGCGGCTGTGTTCCCTGTGTGAGCGGCTCCAGGCCGAGGCGGACCTCCAGGCTGCGGAGCTTCCCGGCCTCTACCGCCAGCGCATCGAGCAGCTCCTGGAGGACGCCCGTCTCGCGGGCCAGCTGCCCGCCGAGCGGCTGCTGGCGGAAGCCGGTGTGCTGGCCGAGCGGCAGGACGTGCGCGAAGAGCTGACCCGGCTCGCCGCCCACCTGGACGACTTCGCGGAACGCCTCGCCAGCGGCCGGCTCGAAGGCAAGGCCGTGGACGTGTGGTGCCAGGAGGTCCTGCGCGAGCTCAACACCACCGGCAGCAAGTGCAAGCGCATCGCCATGACCCGCGCGGTCATGGAAGCCAAGGGCGCCCTCGACCAGATCCGCGAGCAATCGGCCAATCTGGAGTAGGCCTCAAAAACCGAGCGGGTCGTACGGCAGTTCCGTGCTGCTCTTCCAAACACCGAACAGCCGCGTGCGGGCCCAGTCCGAAGGTTCCGGCCTCAGGCGCCGCATGCGCCGGGAGAGGAACCACACGGAGCCGTCCTTCGTGCGGTACTCGTCGTAGGGCGCGATGCGGACCCTGGCCATGTCCTCAGGAGCGACCTGCCCGGGGAATACGGCCCAGGCCCAGCGCCGGGCGGCCAGGCCCTCGGCCCAGGCGCGGCTCTCCATCAGGGCGGGGTCCGTGCTGATGCGCACTCCGGCCAGCCCGGGACGACCAGGGGTGAACCGCTCGAAGCGGGTGAGGGTCAAGCCTTGGCGGATGAACGGTCCGCTGCCGGGAACCCGCCACTGGGCGAGCAAGGCGGGGAGCCCTTCCTGGCGGGTCCTGAAGCGCAGTTCGAGCGTGACCCCGTCGACCACGCGGAGCGTGCCCCCCAGCTTCCCCGCTTCGGCGGCGAGGGCTTTGGCCATCTGGGCCGCATCGAGCAGGGTCCCGTTCTGCAACCGCCAGCCAGGCCTCACCGCGAGCCGCCAGCGGCGACCGTGCCGTGAGCCTTCAAGCCCCGCCAGCAGCTGTCCCGCCCAGCCACCCTCGGGCGCCTTCTCCAGCAGGGCGAGGTCCGACTGGTTGACGAGGAACGCGTCGAGGGTCGGACCTGCCGGAAGCAGGACCTCCACCACCGCCTCATCCTCCCCGAACTCGGGCTGGCCGGGCACGAACCGCTGTTCGTTCGAAGCCAACGGCACCGGCACCAGGGCATCCAGGTACCACCAGGTGCCCCCCGCCACGAGGGCGAGGAGCGCCAGAGCCAGGAGGGCCATGCGGAGCTTCATGGTCAGGCGGTCCGCAGCAGGTGGGCCAAGGGCTCGATGCGGCGCAGGGCATCCTCGATGTCGGCCATCTCCAGGTCGCGGTGGGGGATGAAGCGGATGGCCGAGCCCACCGGCAGGGCCCTGACGCCGACGGATTCCAGGGCCGCCAGGGCCGCCGCCGCATCGGGCACCGGCACCAGCAGGACGTTCGTCTCGGGCGTGGGCGCGGCGATGCCGAACCCCCGCAGCCCTTCCGCAAGGCGCCGGGTCTTGGCGTGATCCTCGGCAATCCGGGGCAGGTAGTCCAGGGCCACCAGGCCCGCCGCAGCCACGACCCCGCCCTGGCGGACTCCGCCGCCCAGCATCTTGCGGAGCCGCCGGGCTTCGGCGACGGCGGGCTTCGAGCCCGCCAGCAGCGACCCCATGGGCGCGCCCAGGCCCTTGCTGAGACAGACCTGCACGGTATCCACGCCTTCCGTCAGCGCCGCGGGTGCCAGTCCCAGGGCGGCCGCGGCATGCCAGATCCGCGCGCCATCCAGATGTACGGCCAGCCTCGCGGCCTTCGCGGCAGCCACCAGGGCGCGGTGTTCGGCCAGGGGCGTCACAGTCCCCCCCGCGAAGTTGTGGGTGTTCTCCAGGCAAAGCAGCGTCGTGCGCAGCGTGTAGTACGGACCGGGCGCCCCCGCGGCCCTGGTCACCTGGGCCGGCGTGGGACGGCCGGGGCCGCCGTCCCACGCCAGGGCCTCGGGCATGCCGCCCGCCAGCCAGGCCGCCGTGCCGAGCTCCGAGCCCAGGACATGGGCCTGGGCTGGCGCCAGGAAGCGATCCCCGCGCTTGAGATGGAGCATCAAGCCGATGAGATTGCCCATGCAGCCGGAAGGCACCCACAGGGCCGCCTCCATGCCCAGCAGCTCAGCCACCCAGCCCTCCAGGCGGACCATGGTGGGATCGTGCTCCAGCACATCATCCCCGACCTCCGCAGAGGCCATGGCGGCGCGCATCTCCTTCGAGGGCTGGGTTACGGTGTCGGAGCGGAGGTCGATGGATCGCATGGGGAGATTCAAACACAAGCCGAGATGGGTGGTTGACAAAACAAGTTTGCAATACAAACTTGTTTCATGGGCAAAACAGGAACCAACCCCAAAGCCATCCTGGACCTGGACCGCATTGTCCACGAACCCGCCCGGCTCGCCATCCTCACGGTGCTGGCCTCAGCGGAGGAGGTGGCCTTCCTCTTCCTCCAGCGGGTCACGGGCCTCAGCAAGGGCAACCTCTCAAGCCATACGCAAAAGCTGGAGGGGGCCGGGTATCTCGAAACCGTGAAGGCCTTCCAGGGCCGCATCCCCGTCACCAGCTTCCGCATCACCGAGGACGGCCGGACCGCCCTCCGCGCCTACCACCAGCAGCTCCGGGCCCTGCTCCCGAAGGAAGGCAAGCCATGACCACCACGGACCTTGAAGCCCTGGCCACCCTGACCCGGAACTACGCCGTCTTCCAGGCCCGCAAGAGCGGCCTGGCCACGGCCCTGGGCGGGCTGATGGCGGTGCTCTTCCTCACGGCCCCGATGTATGTCGATGCGCTGGGAGTCCGCCCGATGGGGCACTACCTCCTGGAGTATCTGCTGCTCGCGCCCTTCGCCTGGCTGGTCCTGAAGACCCTCCTGGGCCGCGTGCTCTACCGTGATCTCGGGGAGGTCAAGGCCAGCCCGGACGCTGCCTACGAGCGCCGGAGATGGTTCTGGATCCTGGGCCTCGCCCTGTTCATCGGTGTTTTTCTCAGCCTCTGCATCCTTGGCTTCGCATCGGGGTTCCTGCGCGCCAATCCGGCGGGCGCCTGCCTGACCATGCCCTCGCTCGCCGCACTCTGGCTCCCCCTGCTCTACCTCGCCCCCACGCCGTGGATGCTGCGCGGCATCGAGGAGGCCCGGGTCTATGCCGTCCTTGTCGGCGAGTGCATGCTCTGGTTCCTGGCCTCATTCCTGGCCTTCTGGAGCGCCCGACCCTACCGTCAATCCTCGATGGAAACCGCCTCCACCGTCGTCCAGATCGTCCTGGTGATTCTCCTCCTGGGCATCCTCGTCTGGAGCGCCCTGGCCATGGTCCGGGGCTGGAAGGAGCACCGCGAGTACCTCGCCCTCCTGCGGGCGCTTCCGCGGGAGGCCTGATTCCTCTGGCACACTGTTCCTTTGCGCCGAGGGACTGAATGAATCTGCTGCACGCCATCCTCCTGGGGCTGATCCAGGGCCTGACGGAATTCCTGCCGGTGTCCTCCACCGCCCACCTCACCCTGGCCGAGCATTTGATGTTCGGCGGGCGGCCCATGCCCCTGGCCTTCGACGTGCTGCTGCACGGGGGCACCCTGATCGCCCTGATGATCTATTTCCGCCGCGAGCTGTTCCAGGTGGCCATGGGGTGCATCGGTCGGGACGCGGAGGGCCGGAAGCTGGCCCTGTGGTTGTTCCTCGCCATGATCCCCACGGGCATCTTCGGGCTGGCCACCAAGGGCGTGAAGGAGGCCGCGAAGGAGCACCTGTGGGTCTACGGGATCGGGCTGGTCTGCACCTCCGGACTGCTCTACCTCGCCAACCGCCTCAGCTGCGAGCGGAACAACCTGCGCCATGAAGACCAGGCAGGCCGGGGCATCGGTGATCTGCGCGCCTCGGACGCCCTGGCGGTGGGCGCCATCCAGGGCATCGGCGGCGGCTTCGGCCTGTCGCGGTCCGGCTCCACGATTTCCATGGGCGTCTTCCAGGGCCTGCGGCTCCCGGCCTCGGCGCGGTTCAGCTTCCTCCTGGGCGTGCCCACCATCGCGGCGGCCGCCGTGGTGGAGCTGCGGGGCCTGCTGAAGCCCCTGCTCCGCCATCAGCCCCTGCCCGCGGACTTGGCCTTCCCCGCCGGCTCGGCCTCCCCCGCCCTGCTCTGCGGGATCGGTGTCCTCGCCGCGGCCATCTCCGGCTACATGGCCATCGGGCTCCTCGACCGGTTCACCCGGAAACCGAGGCTCAACGGATTCGCCCTGTACTGCCTGGGCCTGGGCCTGGTGATGCTGGCGCTCAGCGCCACGGGCGCCCTCGGCCATCATTAGAGTGCCTAGCAAAACTCCCATGGGACCGCGCGAGGGTCGCCGGGCGAGCGAGGCGAGGAACGCGAGAAGACGCGTAGCGGGTACTACGCGCGACGAGCGTGACGCGGCTTCGCGACGCCCGCCGGCCCTCGCCCGAAGGGAGAAAGCCAGGTGGGCGCCCCGCAGCGTCACGGCCCTTGAACGATGTCCCGCATCGCCCTGCGGGCCCTTCCTTGCGGTGCATCCCACCTGGCTTTCTCGCGGCCCCGTCGGGGTTTTGTTAGGCACTCTAAGACTGCCGTTCACCGGCCCGACCGCACCGTTCGCCGGTCCACCCGACCGGCAGGCGGTCTTCCCCCTACACTGTGACCTTCCCACCCGGAGGCTTGGTGATCCAGCTCAGTGAGGTCCATAAATCCTTCACCGTCAAGGACCGGAAGACCCGACTCACCAAGCGCATCGATGCCGTGCGCGGCATCTCGCTGGAAGTCAGGCCCGGGGAGATCTACGGTCTGCTGGGCCCCAACGGCGCCGGCAAATCGACCACCCTGCGCATGATCGCCGGGCTCATGGAACCGGACACCGGCACCATCCATGTCTGCGGCCACGAGACCCGCCAGAGGCCGGAAGCCGTTCGCGGCTGCCTGGGCTATCTGAGCACGGACATGGGGGTCTACGCGCGCTTCACCCCCCGGGAGCTGCTGCGGATCTTTGGGGAATTCCAGGACGTGGAGCCCAAGGTCGCGGAGCGCCGGGGCATGCACCTGCTGGATAAGCTCCAGCTGGCGGATTTTGCCGATGTGAGGATGGAGGGCTTCTCCTCGGGGCAGAAACAGAAGGTGAGCATCGCCCGGGCACTGCTGCACGATCCCAAGGTGGTGATCTTCGACGAACCCACCACCGGCCTGGACGTGCTCACCGCCAAGACCGTGCTGGACCTGCTCCGCATCATGCGCGAAGAGGGCCGCACCGTGATCGTCTCCACCCACGTCATGCCCATGGTCGAGGACATCTGCGACCGCGTGGGCATCATCTTCGACGGCAAGCTGCACGGGGACGCCCCGCCCCGGGATCTCCTGCAATCGAGGCGCGCGAAGAACCTCGATGAAGTCTTCTTCCAGCTGGCAGCCGAATCCGAGGAGAACCACTGATGCGAGGCGCCCTCCTCATCGCCAAGAAGGAGTTCCTGGAACTCTCGAAGGACCGCAAGACGATGTTCTTCGCTTTCGTGCTGCCCTTCCTGATCTATCCCGCCATCTTCGGCATGATCGCCCGGATGGAGAAGCGGGACGAGGCCAAGAACCGCAACAAGGCCAGCCGGATCTACCTGACCGATCCCTCCGACGTCCTGGCTCCGGCCCTGAAGGCCCAGCCCCTGCTCTTCGAGCTGGTGCCGAGACCCGAGGGAAGCCTCGACCAGGCCATCCGAGACCAGAAGCTGGAGCTGGCCCTGGAAGTGGCCCCGTCAGCGGCCGCGGCCCTGCAGAAGCAGGAGACCTTCACCCTGGCCGCCACCATGGACGAAAGCGAGCGGGCCTCCGGGGTCGCGCTCAAGCGGCTGAAGGACACGCTCAAGGAGCAGGAGAAGAGCTGGGTGCAGGGCCGCCTCCACACCCTGGGGGCCTCCCCCCAGCTGGCGGAGCCCCTCAACCTGGAGGTGAGGAACGCCGCGGACGCCTCCCTCCAGATGGGGAAGATCGCGGGCCGGCTGCTGCCCTACCTCCTGATGATCATGATGTACGCGGGCTCCATGCAGCACGGCATCTACGCCACGGCAGGCGAGAAGGAACGCCAGACCCTGCTCAGCCTCATGGCCACACGGCTGCCGCGGAACCAGATCATCCTCGGCAAGCTGATCTACATCTTCAGCATCGGCGTCATTTCCGCCCTCCTGAACCTGCTGAGCATGGCCCTCTCCATCCCCTTCATCGGCGGCGGATCCCACTCCTCCATGCAGGCGGTGGCCGCCCTGGCCAACCCCCTGACCCTGGGCCTCACCTTCCTCATCATGGTTCCCCTGGGCCTGTTCTTCGCGAACTTCATCCTGCTCATGGGCATCCAGGCCAGGAACACCATCGAGGCCGGCAGCGCGATCGCACCCGGCATCTTTCTGGTGATGTTCCTCGGCATGTTCACCATGGCGCCCGGCGTGGACAAGATGTCCTTCCTCTCCTACGTGCCCGTGGTGAACGTCTGCCTGGCCCTCCGCAAGCTGTTCAGCCAGCAGCCCAACTGGGGCGAATACGCCATCGCCTTTGCCATGACTGTGGGCCTGGCGACCCTCATGACCTGGATTTCCACGCGGATCCTGAACCGTGAGAAGGCCCTCTTCAAGGCCTGAGGATGGATTCCCTGGGCCCGTCGGGGCCATTTGCCCGGGAAAAGCTGTCATCCTATAGTTTCTCCAAGGCTTCCAGAGGATCCCGCATGGCGACGAAGGCCAAGTCAGAACACGCTCCCAAGTCCGCCCCCGCTCCGGCCGTCCAGGCTTTCCCGCTCGCAGATGCGTTCGCGAAGGCCGTGAAGCTTGCGGAAGGCGGCAAGCACGCCGAGGCCGTGAAGGCCCTGGATGCCCTGATGGTGGAGGCCCAGGCCGCCGGTGACTGGGCGGTCAAGCGCCGGGCCCAGGTCTATCGCGCCCTGGCCGAATCCAAGCTGCATCCCCCCAAGGTCGCCACGCCCGACACCGTCACCGAGATCCAGGCGAGCCTCAACCGCCGCGATACGGACGGGGCCCTCAAGCAGCTCGAGAAGGCCATCAAGGCCCACCCCACGCACGGGACGCTGCACTACCTCCGGGCCGTGGCCTTCGCCCAGATGGAAAACGCCGAGGGCGCCGCGGAAAGCCTGAAGAAGGCCGTGGAACTGGAAGCGGACCTGATCTTCCAGTGGCACATGGAGCCGGACTTCAATTCCGTCCGCAAGTCCCCTCTGTTCGCCTTCACCGAAGGCCACTAGGCCGCGCCGGACCGTCCCATGTCAGGGCCCCGGGGTCTCCATGCCGACCAGCCCCTGAAGGTGGTGGCCCTGGGCGGCGGCACCGGGCTCGCTGCGCTGCTGCGGTCCCTGAAACGCGAGGCGGGGCGCAGCCGCGACCCCTGGAAGCTCACCGGCATCGTCACCGTATCCGACAACGGTGGCTCCTCCGGGCGGATCCGCGACGAACTTGGCGGCATCCCGCCCGGGGACCTGCGCAACTGCCTCTCGGCCCTGACTCTGGAGGATTCGGCCCTCTCGGATCTCCTGAACTACCGGTTCAGGGGGGACGGCAGCCTGGCCGGGCACTCCCTGGGGAACCTCATGCTTTGGGCCCTGGCGGACCTCACCGGTGACTGGGTGCGGGCCATCCGGCAGCTCTCGGGCGTGCTGGTGACCGTGGGCCGGCTCTTCCCCTCCACCGTGGTGCCCATCACGCTCTGCGCCGAAGACATGGAAGGCCGCCGCTACGAAGGCGAGACCGCCGTGGGCTCGTGCCGTCCGCCTCTGGCGCGCCTGTGGATGGAACCCGCCGGCGCCGAGCCGCTGCCCGAGGCCGTTCTCGCCCTGCTGCGGGCGGACCTGGTGATCCTGAGCCCCGGCAGCCTCTACACCTCCACCATCGCGAACCTGCTGCTGTCGGAGCTCCAGGAGGCGGTGGCCATCTCCCGCGCCCCCGTGGTGTATGTGGCCAACCTCATGACTGAACCCGGAGAATCCTCCGGCCTGGACCTGGAAAACCACCTGGCGGCCATCTCCTCCTTCGGGCGCGTGGGCATTTCGGCCGTGATCGCCAATTCGGCCCCGCTCCAGCCCGAGATGCTCGCCCGCTACCGGGAGGAGGGCGGCGAGCCCATCCTGGCCCCCTCCAGCGAGGTGCTGGGCATTCCTGTGCACCGCTTCCCCCTGCTGGATCCCGAAGCGCCGATGGCCCGGCACCATCCCGACCTGCTGAACCAGGCCATCCGCGAAACCCTGACCCGGCTTTGACTCCGGCCGATCCAGAAGCAGAGTCTGGAGGCTTGTAGAATCCTGATCGACCTGGGTTTCCAGCCAAGATCCAGGTTAGCCTTGTCCGGACAGGAGGCACGGTCTTGGCGTTGAGCGGTGATCTGGCGACGATGAGCCTGGAAGACATCTTCCAATGGCTGGCCGTCGGCAAGAAGACCGGCGTCCTCGAGCTTCGCGGCCCCCTGCACACCAAGCGCATGGCCTTCCACGAGGGCCGCATCACCAGCGTCTGGTCGTCCGATCCCCGGGAGTACCTGGGCCAGTACCTGCTCGCCTTCAACCGGATCACCGAAGATCAGCTGCGGGAGGCCCTGGCCACTCAGGAAGACGAACAGCAGCTGCTGGGGCGCATCCTCATCAACCGCCAGCTGATCACGGAAGCCGAGGTCCGGCGCATCGTGCAGCTGAAAGTCGAAGAGAGCATCTACGACACCTTCCTCTGGCCTTCGGGCAGCTTCGATTACCACGACGGCGCGGCCTCCCACCAGAAGGCCATGCTGCTCAGCCTCGACGTCACCGGCATCGTGCTGGAAGGCGCTCGCCGGATGGACGACTGGAAGCGCATCCGGCGGGTCATCAGGGGCGGTGATGCCGTGCTGGCGCCCGTTCCCGAAGCCATCGCCGAGCATCTGCCCCTGGCCTCCGAGGATGCGGACATCCTGGCGCGCATGGATGGGCATGTCCGCGTGGACCAGCTCGTCCTGAACATCCGCATGCCGGAATACAAGGTCAACAAGCTGCTCTTCGACCTCCACGAAAAGGGCCTGCTGCGCATCGTGAACCCCGGCGGGGACCTCGGGGAGAACCCCAGCCTCCATCTCCAGCGGGTCCGCGCCCTGATGGAGAAGCAGAAGCTGCAGGAGGCCCAGGTCGAACTCCGGCGGATCCTCAAGGACCAGCCCCGCCATGTGGACGCGGGCAGGATGATGGCCGTGGTCCAGGATCTCCTGGACGACCGGAAGCTGGATCAGGAGCTGGTCCCCGCGCTGGCCGTGACCCTGGATGAACTGATGACCACCGACCTCGGCCCGAACGAGGCCTTCCTGGCCAGCCGGGTGAACGGCCTGTGGTCCATCCGCGACATCCTCACCATCGCGCCTTTCGAGCAGGATGAGTGTCTCGCCATCTTCTCGCGGCTCATCAAGCGTGGGATTCTCAAGACATCGAAACTCACCAAGGGAGGCGATCAGCCGGGTTCCTTGCGCTGACCCCTCCCGGATCCGGAGGCGCCATGCGCATCGCCATCGCCCTGCTGCTGATCACCTTGCCCCTCGCCGCGGCGAAGAAACCCACCCCCGCCCAGCTTCAGGCCCAGGTCAGGCAGCTCACCGAGGAGCGGGACAGCCTCAAGCAGCGGCTGGCCGCCACCGAAGACCTCCAGCAGGAACTGGCCGCCGCCCAGAAGGCCCGGGACTTGTCCAAGGCGGCCGCGGAAGCCGCCCGCAAGGAGGCCGACCAGGTCCGTGCCACCCTCCAGGAGAACGAGCGCGGGGGCGACGCCATCCTGAAGGATGTCCGGGTCGCCCGGCAGGAAGCCGAGGAGGCCAAGGCCGAGGCCGCGAGGCTCAAGGTCGAGAACGAGGAACTCCGCCAGAAGGTGAGCGCCGTCCCCGCCGAAGGAGATCTGGTGATCCTGGGTGCGGAGGTGCAGCCCGCGCGGCCTCTGAACCTGAACCGGGTGGTCCCCCGGCTGAAATCTTCAGGGCTCTTCTCCGGCCGGCCCAAGGGCGTGGTCGTGGTGAACGTGCTGGTGAACGAGAAGGGCGAGGTGGTCGCCTCCCGCCTGATCCAAGGCCTCCCCGGCGACGGACCCGACGTGAAGGAGGCGGGCGAGGCCTGCGTGGAGGCGGCCAAGAAGCTCGTCTTCGACCCAGCCACCTCGAAGGACGGCAAGACCCGCTTCAAGGTCTGGCAGGGCGTCGGGTTCTATCTGGATTGAGGCTTCGGCCCTCAGTCTTCAGAAATGGACGGGAAGGGCGAAGCCTCACTGAAGACTGAGGACCGGGGACGGCTTCAACCCCGCTCACCCCAGGGGCTGGGCTCGCCGATCGCCCATGCGGCCTCGTACCAGACCTTCTCCAGGCAGAGGCCTTCGGGCGGTGCCGTGAGCCCAGCCCGGGTGCGGTCCTTCGCGGCCAGCACGGCGCCGAGAGAATCCGGGCGGCGCCGCCCCTTCCCCACCTCCACCAGCGTGCCGGTCATGATGCGGACCTGATGCATGAGGAAGCTGCTGCCCTCGAAGACGAGGTCCACGCCGCCCTCGCTGGGCGCGAACCGGATGCCGTGCAGGGTCCGGACCGGTGTCTTCGCGGCGCATTCGGTGCAGCGGAAGCTGGAGAAATCATGGGTGCCGAGCAGGGGCGGAACCGCCGCGGCCATGGCCAGGAGGTCGAGAGGTCCGGCCTGGCGGATGTGCCAGCGGAAGGGCGCCATCAGAGGATCCTCCGCCGGCCCCAGGCCCAGCCGGTAGATGTAGCGCTTGGCCACCGCATGCTGGCGCGGGAAGAACCCTGCTGGCGCGGGTTGCGCCCGCATCACCCGGATATCCCTCGGCAAGTGCGCGTTCAGGGCCGCCAGCAGACGGTAGGGATCCCACTCCCGGTTGGCCTGGATCAGCACGCCCTGCGCCCGGGCATGCACGCCCGCATCGGTGCGCCCCGTACCCTGGGGCAGGGGCGCCTCCGGATCGAAGGCCCGCAGCGCCTTCCAGAGATCCCCCTGCCCGCTCCGCAGGCTCGTCTGGATCTGCCAGCCGTGAAAGCCCCCGCCCGCATAGGCCACGGTGAGGAAGTATGGATGCGTCATAGGACCCATCATAGGCCCCGAACCGCCCCTCGGCAGGCCTTCCGCGCCGAGGCTCTTCCCCAATGGCCCGTTCTACGGTGATCTGTGCCATCCATGGAACTTAGGTGCCAGTATTTCCGCCCATCCGGATGTTCCATGCCAGCCTAGATTCCGCAGGGGAGCCGATCTCCGTTTTTTTTTCAAATAAAAGCCTTGACCGTGCTACATCTGCGGCGTAGCTTCTTGGCAGTTTAGGAAATACAGTATTCATGGGCCTTTGCGGGCAAATGATATTCGAAAATCCAGTAGCCACGGTCGTCTCCGCGTGGAGCCGATTCCGTTTCTCTCAACCCGGGGACACAGTCCCCAAATTCGGAGGTTTCCATGAACAAGGCTGAACTGGTCAGCGCCGTCGCCGACAAGGCCGGCATCACCAAGGCCCAGGCCGCTGCGGCCCTGGACCAGGTGCTCGGTGGCATCTCCGGCGCTCTGCGCACCGGCGACAAGGTCACCCTCGTGGGCTTCGGCACCTTCTCCGTCGCCAACCGTGGCGCCCGGACCGGCCGCAACCCCCGCGACAACAAGCCCATCAAGATCGCTGCCAAGAAGGTCGCCAAGTTCAAGCCCGGCAAGAAGCTCGCTGACGAAGTCAACGGCAAGGGCGGCAAGAAGCGCAAGTAGGACCAGCCTGACCGGCTTCGGCCGGACACCAGGATCGCAGGGCCCGCTTCGGTGGGCCCTGTTTCGCGTCAAAGCGCTTTTTTTAAATATTAATGGCCCATGACCCGTTGGAACCCGTGTGGGGCCCGGACCCTCGTTTTCCCCCGGTCGGAGCGCTGTAAACCCCGTCTTTCTTTGTGATCCGGATGAGCCTCGAGAGGAGCGCCGGGCCCTCATCCTGTGTCATCCTGGGACTTCGCCATGGATGACTCTCGCCTCAGCGCCCCGCCGGTCGCCCTGTGCCTGGGCGGGATGGACCCGTCCGGGGGAGCAGGTCTCCTGCGCGATGCCCTCGCCCTGGCGGAGCTGGGTTGCCAGCCCATGGCCGTGAGCTTGGCGGAGACGCTCCAGAACGGCCTGGCCTGCACCCGGATCGAGGCTCCGGGGATGGACCCGGTCCAGCGCCTCGAAACCCTCGCCCCCCATCTGGCGGGCCGCTGGGGCGTGAAGCTCAGCCTCTGCGCCCTGGAGGCCGGCCCCTTTCGGCGGCTCTGCGCCACCCTGCGCCACCTCGCACCGCCCGTGCGCATCTGGGACCCCATCCTGGCCCCCAGCGCCGGGGTGGGCCTGCACGACGGCGGCGATCTGCGCCGCATGGCTGCGGACCTGCTGCCCATGGGCGGCTGGGTGGTCAGCCCCAACCGGGGCGAAGCCGCCGCCTTCGCCGGTCTGCCTCCCGAGGCCATCCAAGGGGCCGCCCCGGAACGGCTGGCCACGCCCTGGCTCGAGGCTGGTGCCGCGGCCGTGTGGCTCAAGGGCGGCCATGCCCCGGGGGACTTGATCCAGGATTTGTGGATCACCCGGGAGGGCATCGAACGCCTCGAGGCCGCGCCACGCCTGCCCGGCCAGCGCCGCGGCACGGGCTGCCTCCTGTCCGCCACCTGGCTCGGCCTGCGCCTGGGAGGCCTCGAGGATCGCGCCGCCGCCCGGGAGTCCGCCCGTCGCCTCCGGGAGAGCTGGGCCCTGGCCTTCACGCCGGGCGGCGCGGGCCGGCCCATGTTCGCGCCCATGGCCCTGAGATCAGCATCCGCTGCCGGGGAGGCCCGGTGACGGAGGACGAAGGCCGGGGCTTCATGCTGCGCGCTGCCACGGACGGCCCCTGGGCGGGCTGGTCGGGCTCGCGCTTCCTCGAAGAAGGGCTGGCCTCGGTCCATGCGGCGCCGGGCCGCGCCCTGGCCCGGCTCATGAACCTGGCGGCCCTGCTCCCCGGGGGCTTTGGCCTGATCTGGGACCATCCCCCGGCCTGGATGGAGGCCCTGCCCGCCGAGTCCCGGCAAGGCTGGTGGGAGGCCATCTCCGCCATCCCCGGGCTGGCCCTGCACCTCGGGCCGGAGGCGGCGGCGCAGCTCCCCGGCGGCGCCTTCCGGGCCTGGCTCCACACCCCCGAGATGCCCGAGGGACCCCTCGGCGAAGCCTGGCGCCAGGGCGTGGTCGGCTGGGTTCCGCGGGTCGCCACGACCTGGCGCCTGCCGGACCTGGGCACGCCCGCGCCCGGCGACGAAGTGCCCCCCGGCTGGCTCTGGGGTGAAGTGACCCTGCCCCTCGGAGCCCTCTCCACCCTGGCCTCCGGCGAAGCCCTGATCACCGCCATGTCGGAGGCCCAGGGCGCGGCGGAACGGGGGTTGGCCCAGCGCCTGTCAGCGAACGCCTGGGTGGACCTCCCCTTCCTGCGCCGGGCCGCGGGCTGGCGGCTGGCCCTGGCAGGCGGCATCGAGTTCCAGCGGGCCGGAGGCGCCTGGCCCGCCGCCTTCGGGCAGCTTCGCGCCCTGAAGGCCCTGCTCCAGGAACGGCTGAGAACGCCGATCCACCTGGGTGCCTGCGGCGATCCGCGGATCGCCGCTCTGCTCGGGCGCCAGGCGCTTCGGGAAGGCCTGCCCTGGCGAGCGAGCCTGCCCCTTCCGCCCGCGCCCGGCGCCTTCACGCCCGGACTCGCCGCAGACCCGCGCGACCCCGCGCCCCTGGAGGCCCGCGCCCTCCAGCCCGCCGGCTGGACCGACACCCTCGACCATCCCCCCACCATCCTCCTGCGGGTACCCGCCGTGCCGCCCGAGGCCGGGGCCCAGGCCATGCTGGCCCAGATCCAGCCTGCCCCCGCCCTCCGCTGGCTGCCGCCGGACTTGCCGCCCCCGGCGCCCTTCGATCCTGATCGTCCCTGGTCCGCACCGGCGGCCTTCCCCTTCCCGGCCGACCCCGGGAATGGGTTCCAGCGGGGGCTCTTCGAGGACTTCGAATAGACCCGCAAAAGATCTCCACGAAGGGCGCGAAGAATCGAGCCGGACCACGAAGGATGAGTCTTTGTCTTCGTGTTCTCGTTTTCCCTTCGTGCCCTTCGTGAGTCCTTTCCTCCTTTCGGCTGGTACCGTGGAGGCCGGAGTTGCCATGTCCGCCGAACACCTCGAACAGCGATCCCGGGTCCGCATCGCCCTCCTGTCCATCACGGCAGGGGTGGCGGTCCTCGGCCTGAAATACCTGTCCTACCTGCTCTCGGGATCCGTGGCCCTGAAATCCGACGCCATCGAAAGCGTCGTGAACGTCGTGGCCGCCATCTTCGCTTTGGGCGCCGTGGTCTTCTCAGGCAAGCCCGCGGACAAGGAACATCCCTACGGCCACGGCAAGATCGAGCACTTCAGCGCCGCCTTCGAGGGTGGCCTCATCTCCCTGGCGGCCGCCTTCATCCTGTTCGAGGCCGCCGAGGGGCTCATCCACGGTGTGGTGCTGAAGGACCTGGGCCGGGGCCTGGCCGTCAACCTGCTGGCCGGCGCCCTCAATGGGCTGCTGGGCTGGTTCCTCCTCACCCAGGGCCGCAAGACCCGCTCCCGGGCCCTGGAGGCGGACGGCCACCACATCCTTTCCGACTTCTGGACCACCGTGGGCATCGCCTCCGGCCTGCTGGCCGTGAAGCTCACAGGCATCAAGTGGCTCGATCCCGTCATGGCCATGATCGTCGGCCTCCTGCTGGCCCGCACAGGCTTCCGGCTGGTGAAGGAATCCTCCCAGGCCCTGCTGGACATGGAGGATCCCGAAGTGCTCAGCAAGGTCCTGGCGGCCATGAACCGCACCCGCACCTGGGACATCATCGCCGTCCACGAGATGCGGACCTTCCGTTCAGGCCGGTACACCCACGTGGACGTGCACATGGTCGTGCCCGAGTACTACCCCGTGCGCCAGGCCCACGACCTCTGCGAAGGCTTCGGCAAGCGTGCGCTGGAGGGGGCCGACATCGAAGGGGAGGTGCACACGCACGTGGATCCCTGCGGACGCCTCTACTGCGAGCGCTGCCCGGCCGAGGCCTGTGCCATCCGGCGGGCGCCCCAGACCGGCGATACGGCCTTCTCCCTGGAAGAGGCCACGGCCGCAGGGCCGGCCTGAATCGATCGCATCCCCTCCACCTTCACGAGGCCCCCATGTCCGAGCCCCTGCTGATCGCCAAAGGCGCGTCTGATCTCGTCCTGCTGCCCCGCATGGCCAACCGCCACGGGCTGGTGGCCGGAGCCACAGGTACCGGCAAGACGGTGACGCTGCGCACCATGGCCGAGCGGTTCTCCGCCATCGGTGTGCCGGTGTTCCTGGCGGACGTGAAGGGCGACCTGCCGGGCCTCTGCAAGCCCGGCGGTGACAACCCCAAGGTGGCCGAGCGCGTCGACCAGCTGAAGCTCGAGGGCTTCGAATACCAGGGCTATCCCGTGGCGTTCTGGGACCTCTACGGCCAGCAGGGCCACCCGGTGCGCACCACCATCAGCGACATGGGGCCCCTGCTCTTCTCCCGGCTGCTGAACCTCAACGACACCCAGGGCGGCGTGCTGAACCTGGTGTTCAAGATCGCCGACGACAACGGCCTGCTGCTGCTCGACCTCAAGGACCTGCGCAGCATGCTCCAGTTCGTGGGCGACCATGCCGCCGAGTTCAAGACCCAGTACGGCAATGTCTCCGCCGCCAGCATCGGCGCCATCCAGCGCGGCCTGCTGGAGCTGGAGAGCCAGGGCGGCGAGGTCTTCTTCGGCGAACCCGCCCTGGACCTCGACGATCTCATCCAGACAGACGCCAAGGGCCGGGGCGTCATCAACATCCTGGCGGCGGACAAGCTCATCAATGCGCCCAAGCTCTACGCGACCTTCCTCCTCTGGCTGCTGTCGGAGCTCTTCGAGCGCCTGCCCGAGGTGGGCGATCCCGAGAAGCCCAAGCTGGCCTTCTTCTTCGACGAGGCGCACCTCCTCTTCAATGACGCGCCCGACGCCCTGCTGGACAAGATCGAGCAGGTGGTGCGCCTGGTGCGTTCCAAGGGGGTGGGCGTCTACTTCGTGAGCCAGAACCCGCTGGACATCCCCGAGAAGGTATTGGGCCAGCTGGGCAACCGCGTGCAGCATGCGCTGCGCGCCTTCACGCCCCGCGACCAGAAGGCTGTGAAGGCCGCCGCCGAGACCTTCCGGGCCAACCCGGACCTGGACGTGGCGACTGCCATCACTGAACTGGCCGTGGGCGAGGCCCTGGTGTCCCTGCTGGACGAGAAGGGCCGTCCCGGCATCGTGGAGCGCGCCTTCGTCTGCCCACCCCAGAGCCAGCTCTCGCCCATCACGCCAGAGGAGCGGCAGCAGGTCATCAAGACCTCTCTCCTGGCAGGCCACTATGAGCAGGCCGTGGACCGGGAGAGCGCCTTCGAGAAGCTCAAGGCCCGCGCCGAACAGGCCATGCAGCAGGAGGCCGCCGAGGCCCAGGCCAAGGCGGAAGCCAAGGCCGACAAGGAACCCGCGCGGCGCAGCGACTCCATGATCGAGGCCTTCGGCAAGAGCGTCATCCGCGCCGCCGGCAGCTCCATCGGCCGCCAGATCATCCGGGGCGTCATGGGGTCCATCTTCGGAGGCGGAGGACGCAGGCGCTAAGCCGCCTGGTGCCTCAGCGCGTCGATGGCGGCCATGAGGGCCTGGGGATCGCTGGCGGCGTGGAGATTCTGGCGGAAGCCGTGGCCGCCGGGCACGCCCTTGGTGAACCAGGCGCCGATCTTCTTGATCTTGTGCAGGGCCTCCCGGGGCTCCAGCAGGTCCAGCAGGATCTGGAAGAGCCGCAGGGTGGCGTCGATGCGCATCTCCGTGGTCACGACGAAGGCCGGCTCCAGGATCTGCCGGAAGAGAAAGGGGTTGTAGAGGGCGCCCCGGCCGATCATCACGGCCGCGCAGCCCGTCTCCTCGACCATGCGGTACGCATCTTCCCGGAGATTCACGTCGCCGTTGCCGATGATGGGATAGGAGGTGCCCGCCTCCACGGCCCGGGCGATGATGCTCCAGTCCGCGTGGCCCTCGTACTGCTGGGCGCGGGTCCGGGGATGGATGGCCAGCGCCTGCACGCCCGCGGCCTCGAACATGCGCAGGAAGTCCAGGAACTCGCCCCGCTCCTTCTGGGAGGCGTCCCAGCCCGCGCGCATCTTCACGGTCACGGGCACCTTCACGGCCTTCACCATGCCCGTGACGCAGCGCTCCGCCAGGCGGATGTCCTTGAGCAGGGCGGAGCCCGCGCCGCCCTTGGTGACGTTGCTGGCCGGGCAGCCCATGTTCAGGTCCACCAGATCCGCCCCGGCGGTCTCGCACAGCGCCGCGCCCTCGGCCAGCGCCTCCGGGCGTCCCCCGGAGATCTGCATGGAGAGTGGCCGCTCACCCGTGGCCGCCATCATCTTCTCGGCCTTCACCGCGTGGCGGATCAGCGCCTCGCTGCTGATCATCTCCGACACCACCAGCCCCACCCCCCCGATCTCCCGGATGAACTTCCGGAAGGGCTGGTCGGTGATCTCATGTAGCGGCGCCATCACGAGGCGGTTGGGCACCTCGACGTCGCGGATCTGGAAGGGTGAATGCGGGAAGGTCATGGTCTGTCCGACCTTCCAGTGTAGCGGGGGCCCGGAATCCGGCCCAGCCCCACTCAGGGGCCGGGCGCGAGCGGCCGGGGGGGGGGGCGTGTCGGGGTGGGCCCGGAATCCGGCCCAGCCGGATTCCGGGCCGGGCCGCTACCTGCGGGGTGGCGGCTCTTGCAGGTTGGCCAGGAACTCGTCGTTGGTCTTGGCCTTGCCGAGGCGGTCCACGAGGAGCTCCATGCTCTCGCTGGGGCCGCTGGCGCTGAGGATCTTGCGGAGGACCCAGATCTTGGCCAGCTTGGCGGCGTCGATGAGCAGGTCCTCCTTGCGGGTGCCGGACTTCTGGATGTCCATGGCCGGGAAGATGCGCTTGTCGCTGAGCTTCCGGTCCAGGACGATCTCGCTGTTGCCGGTGCCCTTGAACTCTTCGAAGATCACGTCGTCCATGCGGCTGCCGGTCTCGATGAGAGCCGTGGCGACGATGGTGAGGCTGCCGCCGGCCTCGATGTTGCGGGCGGCGCCGAAGAAGCGCTTGGGCCGCTGGAGGGCGTTGCTGTCCACGCCGCCGGAGAGCACCTTGCCACTGGGCGGCACCACGGTGTTGTAGGCGCGGCCCAGGCGCGTGATGGAGTCCAGCAGGATCACCACGTCCTTCTTGTGCTCGACCAGCCGCTTGGCCTTCTCGATGACCATCTCGGCCACCTGGACGTGGCGGGTGGCGGGCTCGTCGAAGGTGCTGGAGACCACTTCGCCCTTCACGCTGCGCTCCATGTCGGTGACTTCCTCAGGCCGCTCGTCGATGAGCAGCACGATGAGGAACACCTCCGGGTGGTTGGCGGTGATGGAGTTGGCGATGTTCTGCAGCAGCACGGTCTTGCCCGTGCGCGGCGGAGCCACGATGAGGGCGCGCTGGCCCTTGCCCAGGGGGGTCATCAGGTCCATGACGCGGGTGCTCAGTTCCTGGGCATCCCGCTCCATGCGCAGGTGGTGCTTGGGATACAGGGGCACCAGGTCGTCGAAGTGCATCCGCTCCTTGGCCGTCATCGGGGGATCGAAGTTCACGGCATCCACCCGCAGCATGGCGAAGAACTTCTCGCCCTCCTTGGGGGCGCGGATCATGCCGGACAGCGTGTCGCCGGTGCGCAGGTTGAACTTGCGGATCTGGCTGGGCGAGATGTAGATGTCCTCGGGGCCTGCCAGGTAGTTCTGGTCGGGGCTGCGCAGGAAGCCGAAGCCCTCGGGCAGCACTTCCAGCACGCCTTCCGCGAAGAACTGGCCCTCGCGCTCAGCCTGGGCCTGGAGCACACGGAAGACCAGCTCCTGCTTCCGCATCGAGAGCGGGCTCTCGATCTGGAGTTCCTTGGCCAGCTCGGCGAGCTTGCCGATGGACAGCTCCTTGAGCTCTTGCAAGCTCAAGATGGCGGGAGACTGAGAAGGGGTGGCCATAGGTCACCTCGGGGGCAGGGCGAGTCGGGAGTGGCTCGGGGAAGGATGTATGGTAGGCCAGTTTCCCCTATCGGCCAAACCCGGTGTCGACTTTATCCATAAAGGCGCGAGTCCTCGCAACGAACCCCTTGGGATCCTCCACAGGGTAGGCATGCCCGATGCCGGGCACGACCTCGAAGGAAGCGCCCGGGATGGACTGGGCTGTTTCCCGGCACTTCCACGGAGGGGTCAGCAGGTCCTCGGCGCCGGAGAGGAGCAGCACCGGATCCTGGATGAGACTCAACCGCTCCCGGATGTCCCAGCCCAGGATCCCCCGGATCTGGTGCAGGTTCCCGTGCATGGGCTTGTCGGTGCCGCCCGTCACGACCTGGTGGTAGGCCCGCAAGACGCCGTGGCGCGCCTCCAGGAAGGCATCGCCCCACAGGAAGGGCGCCACGGCATCGAACTGCATGAGGGGCCCGCCGACCTCCAGGCAGTGCGCCCAGTGCTCGGCCTTGAGGGCCATGGCGAAGTCGATGCGGGGCATGGCGCTCGTGAGGACCGCTCCCGCAAAGGCGCCGGGGTGGGTCGTGAGCAGCTCCAGGCTCATGGCGCTGCCGTTGGAGAGGCCCAGCAGCCACGGGCGTTCCACCCCCAGGAGCCCGAACAGCTCCCAGGTCTCCGCAGCCAGCAGAGCCGTGGGATAGGGCCCCTCCACGGGCGCCTCGGACTTGCCCTGCCCCCGGCTGTCGAAGGTGAGGACACGGTAGCGGTCCATCAGGCCGGGCAGCACGCCGGCCCACATGGTGGTGTCCGACAGCAGGCCGTTCAGCAGCACCAGCCAGGGCCCCTGGGGGTTGCCCTGGACGCGGTAGTGGAGCTTCACTCCCGAGCCGAGCGTCGCGAAGGTGGGCTGAGGCCTCATGCGCCGTGCCTCAGTTCCGAAGGCTGGTACTGCCGTTCGAAGCGCCAGAGGCCGTCCTCCCAGCGGATGACGGTGCAGCTGGCCTTCTTCACTTCGAAGTTGCGTCCCGTGAGGTGGAAGATCAGCTCGCCGAGGAACGGCTGGTGGCTGATGACCGCCAGGGTGCCGTCTGCTTCGGCCGCCAGGCCGCGCAGCCAGAGGTCCGCCTGCGGGACCCGGCTCTCCGGAAGCACCATCAGCGAGGTCTCCAGGGGGAAGGCCCCCGCCGCCTCCTGGAGGCAGGCCATGGTCTCCACGGCCCGCCGGTAGGGGCTGCTGAAGCCCCGGGTGGGGACATGGCCGCGGGCGACGAGGCCGTGCATGGCCGCGCGGGTCTTGGTCCAGCCCTCCCGCGTCAGGGCGCGGTCCGAATCGCGCTGGCCGGGGTGGAGGTCCTCGGCGATGCCGTGGCGGATGAGGAGGAGCGTGGTCATGCGGTGATCTTACCGCCTCCGCGACGCCTGCCAGGCCAGCCGCGCGGCGCGGCGTCGGTGGGCGGCCAGGTAGCGGGCATCCTCGGCGTAGGTGGTGGGATAGATGGGCGGCACGGGCTGGGGACGCAGCTCCTCGTCCACGTTCGCAAAGGTGAACACGCAGCTGTTGGAGAGGTTCGTCTGGGTCCGGTCGCGGCTGACGCGGATGATGTCCGTCTCCACGCAGACGCTGGTGTTCCCGGAATACACGGCCCGGCTGAGGAACTGGAGCTTGTCGCCCATCCGCACGGGCTGGACGAAGTTGATGCGGTTCACGGCCACGATCACGGGCCGGTGCGGAGCCACCTGCTCGGCGCAGATGGCGGACTGTTCGAAGGCCTGCCGGATCAGGTGCCCGCCGAAGATCTTCGTGGGGACGTTCTCGTGCTCGGGATAGGTGCGCTCCCACCCGCTGGTGACGCAATCCGCCGCCATCAGCCCGCGGAAACCGGGTTCGTCCTGGGCCGCGTGGAGGGACGTGAGGAGCGCGTACTCCTCGCGGGTGGGGGGTTCCTGGGCCTGGTGCAGCTGCTGGCGGTAGCCCTCCCGTCGCGCGATGGCCCGCTCCCACCGCCGCACCGCCAGGGCGTCGTCGGGGCCGAACGAGGGCAGCACCAGGCTCTCCGCGCCGGCTCCCGTGGTGCTCCGGGCCACCATGGTGAAGTAGCAGGAGGCGATGTGCGCGGGTGGGCTGCCATCGGGACCGGCGGCGTGCTCGACGCGGATGCCCACTTCCAGGCTGGTGCGACCCACGAAGTTGATCCGGGCGCGGAACACCAGGTCCCGACGCACGTCCGCGGCGCTGCGCACGTAGATGTTGTCGATGGCCGCCGTCACCACGCGGGCCTGGGGATGGATGCGCCGCACGTAGTCGAGCGCGCATTCCTCCGCCACCTTGTCGAGCACCTCCAGGATCAGGCCGAACCGCACATTGGCCGGGAGATCCTCGTCGAGCACCATGTAGCGCCGCTGGAGCGAGGGCTCGGAACCGAGGGGCAGCGTGAGGATGCGATCGTCGGGAAGGGGCATGGACCAGTATGCCCGATCCGCGATTCTTCCTGGAATATCAAGGCGTTTCATGGGATGCTGATCGTTTGGGCCCCTCCCGGCTGGCGCTGTTCGCCAACAGAGACTGCCATTCGGCACACTCGCGCAGGGATAGCCCCGGGAGATACCAGTGAGTGATACGACTTTTGCAGCCCTCGGCTGCAGCGAAGCCCTTTTGGCCGCCCTGGCCAAGCGCGGCTTCGAGACCCCCATGCCGGTCCAGGCCCAGACCTTCAAGCCGGGGCTCGAAGGCCGCGACCTGCTCGTGCAGAGCCGCACCGGCTCAGGCAAGACCCTGGCCTTCGGCCTGCCCCTGCTGCACCGGCTCTCCGATGAGCGCCACCCCCAGGCCCTGATTCTCGCCCCCACGCGGGAGCTGGCCCAACAGGTGGGCGCCGAGCTGCACAGCCTCATGCCCAAGCTCCCCATCGCCAACCTCGTCGGCGGCGTGGCCTACCCTCCCCAGATCAAGTCCCTGCAGATGGGCTCTCCGGTGGTCGTGGGCACGCCGGGCCGCGTGATGGACCATCTGAACCGGGGCACCCTCGACCTCAGCCGCGTGAGCATGATCGTCCTCGACGAGTGCGACGAGATGCTGAACATGGGCTTCCTCGAGGATGTGGAGACCATCCTCGCCAAGGTGCCCGAAGGCCCCCAGACCTACCTCTTCTCGGCCACCCTGCCGGTCCCCATCGCCAAGCTCGCGAAGCGCTTCCTCAAGGATCCCGTCCAGATCCAGCTGGCCGAGGCGGGCGAGCACGCGGTGCATGCGGACATCGCGCACACCCCCGTGCTGGTGCCCGACCACCAGCATGTGCGGGCCCTCGTGAACCTGCTGCTCCGCGACCAGCCCAGCTCCGCGCTGATCTTCACCAAGACCAAGGCCCAGACCGAGGAAGTCGCGGAAGAGCTGACGGTCTCCGGCCTGGCCGCGGCCTTCCTGCACGGCGACCTGGCCCAGGCCACCCGCACGCGCATCCTGGGGCAGTTCAAGGACGGCAAGCTGCGCTACCTGGTGGCCACCGATGTGGCGGCGCGGGGCCTCGACATCACGGGCCTGCCGCTGGTGGTGCATGTGGGCATCCCCACCCAGCTCGAGAACTACATCCACCGCAGCGGCCGCACGGGCCGCGCCGGCGCCAAGGGCACCAGCCTGGCCCTGGTGGGTTGGAAGGAAAGCCGCATCCTGCTGGCCTGGGGCCGCCGGGGCGGCCTCAAGCTCGACTGGCGGGCCGTGCCCACCCCCGCGGAGATCCGCGAGGCCCAGACCACCCGGCTCCTGGAGGGCATCCAGGGCGCCGCCAGCGCCGCCCTGCTGGCCCAGGCCGCCCAGTTGCTGAGGGAGGGCGATCCCGTTCGCCTGGTGGCGGGTCTTCTGGGCCTCGTCCAGGCCGAGCAGTCCTCGGGCTTCGACCTGCCGAACGAGCCCGAGAAGAAGGCCAAGCCCCGCTTCGACACCGCCCGTGAGCGCAAGGAAGGCGGCCCCCGGCCCCAGCGCTCCTATGCGGAGCGCAGTGCCGCCCGCGGCGAGGCGCCGAAGCCCGATTCCTTCTCCAAGACCCGCCCCGATGGCAGCTTCAAGCCCCGCCGCGAGTTCGACGACAAGCCCCGGCCCTACCAGAAGCCCAAGCCGGAGGCCGCGGCGCGCCCCAACCGGACCTGGGAGGACCGCCCCGCCCCCAAGGACACGCCCCGCCCCTGGAAGGCCGCTCCGGCCAAGGCCTGGAAGAAGAAGTAACAGGCCCTCCTGGCGTCAGTCCAGGGCACAAAACGAGGGCGCCGTGGCGCCCTCGTTTTGTGCCTATTGTGCCCTGTGGTTTGAGACCCACCCTAGGAATTCGGATCCGTCGCGTTGAGGTCCACGGGCTTGGGGGCCTCCTCAGCCGGCTTCGGGCGGCCCCAGACCCTGACTTCCACAGGCTGGCCCGCGGCCTTGTCCCGGGCCTCCTTCACCTTCTGGATGGCCTCGGCGTCGCTGCCCGACTTCGGGACGGTTCCGGGCTTGAAGGCCAAGTGGATGACCTTGTCGGCCGTGGCGGAGGTCGCCAGCAGGCCCGTGTAGCGGTCGATGTCCGCCCACTCCATGCCTTCGGGGGCCTGGAACTCCTCGCGCGGGGTGGTGGGCAGGGCCGCCTTCATGAAATCAACCCAGATGGGCAGGGCCACCTTGGCGCCATCCGCCCCGCGGAAGATGGTCTTCTTCTCGTCCAGTCCCACCCACACGCCGCACACGACGCGGGTGGAGAAGCCCAGGAACCAGGCATCGGTATGGTCGTCGGTGGTTCCCGTCTTGCCGGCCACCGGCCAGCCCAGTTCGTTGCTGCGGGCACCGGTGCCGCTGGTGGCCACGCCTTGGAGGCACTGGATGAGCTGATAGGTGCTCTGGGGGTCCAGCACCTGCTCAGTGGCCGCGCCGTTGTGGCTCTCCAGGACGCGGCCGTTGCGATCCACCACCTTCTTGATGAAGAAGGGCACGGGCGCCTGGAGGCCACCGTTGGCGATGGTGGCGTAGCCGCGCACCATCTCCTTGAGGGTGAGGTCCGCCGAGCCGAGGGCCATGCTGGGATAGGGCGGGATGCTGCTCGTGATGCCGCACTTGCGGGCGTAGTCGATGACGTTGAGGACGCCCGTCTCTTCCAGGGTGCGCACTGCCGGCACATTGCGGGAATCGCGCAGGGCCTCCCAGATGGGGATGGGCCCCCAGAAATCCCGTTCGTAGTTCTTGGGCTCGTAGGGTTTCACGCCGCCGCGCAGGGGCTTGTACTCCGAGGTGCCATCCGGGTTCGTGACCGTCAGGAAATCCACGGTGTCGAGGAAGCGTGTCGGCACGTCGAGCACCATGCTGGCCGGCGTCTTCCCGGCGGTGAAAGCCGCGCCGTAGACATAGGCCTTCATGGTCGATCCCACCTGGCGCTGGGCCTGGAGGGCACGGTTGAACTTGGAGCGGTTGAAGTCGTAGCCGCCCACCATGGCCCGGATCTCGCCCGTCTTGGGATCCAGGGCCATCAGGGCCCCCTCCACCTGGGGCTCCTGGTCCAGTTCCAGGGCCTTCGGGGTGCCGTCCTCGGTGGTCTTCACAAGGAAGAGCGGGGCCGCTCCCCGGGGGAGCAGCTTCTGGGGGTCCTTGCCGATCCAGCCGAAGGCTGCCTCGGGAACCTCCAGGGTGGCCTTGCCGATGCGCACCTGGGCCTTGCCAGCCTTCCAGCCCAGGATCACGCCCCGGACGTTGTCGCCGTTCTCGAAGTAGCGACGCCAGCCATTGAGCTGGGTCGTCTCGGGATCCGTCACGAACTGGACGGCATCCTTCCGGAAGCCGCGACGCCGGTCCACGGCCTTCAGGCCATTCCGCACGGCCTCATTGGCGGCCTCCTGCCAGAAGCTGTCCACGGTGGTCGTCACTTCCAGGCCGCCGTTCAGGACCTGTTCGCGACCGTACTTCTCGTAGAGGTACTTGCGGACCTCCTCGACCACATAGGGGGCGACGGCCTCCTCGCTGGCATTCTCACGCGCCAGGCGGATCGGCTTGTCGATCAGGAGGCTCCCCTCCTGTGCCTTGAGATACCCTTCCTTCACCATGCGGACCAGCACGTGGTTGCGCCGGGCCTTGGCCGCGGCGCGGGCCCGGGGATCCGGGTTGTAGGGGTTGTACCAGTTCGGGTTCTGTACCAGCCCGGCCAGCAGGGCGCATTCCTCCACGTTGAGCTGCGGGGCGCTCTTCCCGAAGTAGAACTCCGCCGCCGCCTCGATGCCATAGCGCCCACCGCCGAAGTACACCTCGTTGGCGTACATCTCCAGGATCTGCTTCTTGGAGTAGGCCTTCTCCAGCTTGCGGGCGAGGATGATCTCCTTGAGCTTGCGGTCCAGGCGTTTCTGCCGCTTGGCCGTGACGGTGCGGATGAGCTGCATGGTGAGCGTGGAGAAACCTTCGCGACGGCGGCCGAAGCTGGTGACCATGTTCTTGACCGACCGGAGGGCACCCCGGGCGGACACGCCGCTGTGCCCCCAGAAATCCGCATCCTCCGTGGCGATCAACGCGTTCACGAAGGCCTTGGGGATGTCGCCATAGGGAATCACCACCCGGTGTTCCTCCGCGAAAATGCCGATGACGTTGCCATCGTGATCCAGCACCTTCGTGATGGTCTTGGGCACGCGCAGCGCGAACAGGGTGAGGAAGCTGTCGGCATCGCGGGAGAGCACGGACCAGGACACCGCCAGGGTGGCGCCGCCGGCCACTGCGAGGGCCAGGAGCGCCCACAAGGCCCGACCGAGCCACCGGCGCGGAGAGTTGGGTGAGGAGGCATGGGTGGAAGCCATGCCCCAAGGATAGCGGTAGAGTTGTTGCCATGCCCCAGCGACTGATCCTCGTGGCCAAGGCCAAATCCCCGCGACTGGGTTCCACCCTGCGCGAGGCCCTGCCCCCCTTCCTCGAGCGCGGCTGGACCGTGACGGGTGAGCCGGAGCTGGCCGAAGCCTGGGCGCAGGCCGGCCTGGATCCCACCCGGCTGACCCTGGACCCGGACCTGGGCGCCTCCGGTCCCGTCGCAGACCTCTGCCTGGTGCTCGGCGGTGACGGCACCCTGCTTCATGCCGCCCGGCGCGTGGGCATGCGGGGCACGCCCATCCTGGGCATCAACCTCGGTTCCCTGGGCTTCCTCACGGCCCATCCCGTCTCCGAGACCGCCGGGGCGGTGCAGGCCTTCCTGGCGGGAACCCTCGTCGCGGACCGGCGCCCCACCCTGGAAGTGGAGCTCTGGCGCGGCGACCGGCTGCTGGCGCGCCAGACGGTGCTGAACGACGCGGTGGTGGCCAAGGGCGCCCTGGCCCGGATCATGGACATGCACCTGCGGGTGGGCGACCAGGACGCCGGTCCCATCAAGGCCGACGGCCTCATCGTGGCGACGCCGACCGGCTCCACGGCCTACGCGCTATCCGCAGGCGGCCCCATCCTGCATCCCAGCCTGGAGGCCTTCGTCATCGCGCCCATCTGCCCGCATACCTTGACGCTGCGGCCTTCGGTGGTGCCGGCGTCCCAGCCCATCAGCATCACCCTGGAGGAGGCGGAGGACGCCCACCTCACCCTGGATGGCCAGATCGGGCACCACCTGCTGCCCGGAGACGAGGTGCGCCTGCGCCAGGCCCAGACCCGTATCACCCTGCTCCAGCGGCCCGGCCTCGACTTCTTCGCCCTGCTCCAGCAGAAGCTGCACTGGGGGGATCGGTAGGGTCCAGGCCCCCGACTCCCAACCGGCGGTCTGTCCCCCGCAGACCGCTCTGTCTGCACACCATTCCTGACCTTTCGGTCGGCGGCGGTCTGCGTCGCAGCCCGCTTGTGACCGCGCGCACACGGGCCGGGCATGACACTTCCCCCTGGTTAGGACCTGCGTCCCTGCATGGAGTTCCCATGGCCCTCAAAGAACGACCGAAACCCTTCCTGCTGCCGGAGTATTGCAAGGGCTGCGGCCGGTGTCTCGACGCCTGCGCCAAGGACTGCATCACCCTCAGCGACCAGATCAACTCCATGACCGGCCTGGTGCCCGTGGAACTGGATCTGACGAACTGCAATGCCTGCGGCCTGTGCATGGACGCCTGCCCCGAGCCCTACGGCCTGCGGCCCGCCCACGAAGGCGAAATCCAGGACTTCGAGCTGGAGGACCCCGCCAAGATCTTCGGCGTGCGGCCCAGTGAAGCCCCGGAGCCCGTGGACATCCCCTCGGAAGTGATGCCCCTGCCCAGCACGGAACCCCTGGTCATCAAGGGCACCTACGCCTCGGCCCTGGGCGCGCTGCTGGCGGGCTGCCGCCACGTCTACGGCTACCCCATCACCCCCTCCACCGAGGGCGCCGAGCTGATGGCCAAGTTCCTGCCCAAGCTGGACGGCACCTTCATCCAGGCCGTGAGCGAAGTGGCCACCGTGAACATGATGTACGGCACCGCCGGCGCCGGCCTGCCCACCATGACCTTCACCTCCTCGCCGGGCTTCAGCCTGATGCTGGAGGGCGTGTCCTACATGATCGGCGCCGAGCTGCCGGGCGTCTTCGTCAACGTCATGCGAGGCGGCCCGGGCCTCGGCAACATCGCCCCCGAACAGGCCGACATCAAGCTGGCCTGCCACGGTCTGGGCCACGGCAACACCCGGGCCCTGGTGCTGGCCCCCTCCACGCCCCAGGAGATGCTCGACCTCACCATGCTGGCCTTCGAGCTGACCTTCAAATACCGCAACCCCGTGATCCTCCTCGGCGACGGCTACCTGGGCCAGATGACCGGCAAGGTCCAGCTGCCCGATACGATGATCAAGCCCGGCATCCCCAAGTGGGCGGTCTATGGCGACGCCATGCACCGCAGGAACGTCATCACCTCCATCTTCCTCACGGAGAGCGACCTCGAGGCCCACAACGTCCACCTGAACGCCAAGTACGAGGCCATGCAGGTGGAAGCGCGCGCCGAGACCTACCTCTGCGACGACGCGGAAGTGGTCCTCATCGCCTGCAACACGCCGGCCCGCACCGCCAAGGGCGCGGTCCAGGAGCTGCGGCACCAGGGCATCAAGGCCGGGCTCTTCCGGCCCATCACCCTCTGGCCCTTCCCCGTGGAGGACCTGAAGGCCGCCATCCATGGCGCCCAGCGCCTGGTGGTGGTGGAGGCCAGCGCAGGCCAGCTGGAGGATGAGGTCCGCCTCGCCCTCAGCAAGGCCGGCGTCCGCCAGTTCCCCGAGATCGAATCCGTGCGCCGCATGGGCGGTGTCCTGCCTCAGCAGAACGAAATCATGACCCGGGTCCTGGGCCGGAAGGAGGTGCTCGCATGAGCAAGACCAGCGTCTTCTACGACAGGTTCGAGCGCCACTCCCACGGTGAGGGCCTGAAGGGCCACGCCACGCATTACTGCCCCGGCTGCGGCCATGGGCTCGCCCACAAGTACCTGGCGGATGCCATCGACGAGCTGGGCATCCAGGACCGCACGGTGGCCGTGAGTCCCGTGGGCTGCTCCGTGTTCCTCTACTACTACTTCGATGTGGGCAACACCCAGGCGGCCCACGGCCGCGCGCCCGTGGTCGCCCTGGGCCACAAGTTCGCCAACCCCGAGAGCGTGGTCATCAGCTACCAGGGCGATGGCGACCTCGCCTCCATCGGCCTCGCCGAGACCGTGGCCACGGCCCAGCTGGGCGCCCCGATCACCGTCATCTTCATCAACAACGCCATCTACGGCATGACCGGCGGCCAGATGGCCCCGACCACGCTGATGGGCCAGACCAGCACCACCAGCCCGGCGGGCCGCAACGAGTACAACGGCCAGCCCCTCAAGATGGCCGAGCTCATCGCCGGACTTGACGGCCCCGTCTACGTGGAGCGCGTCGCGCTCTACGACGCCAAGCAGCGCATCAAGGCCAAGAAGGCCATCCAGAAGGCCATCAAGCTCCAGGTGGAAGGCCGCGGGTATTCCTTCATCGAGGTGCTGGCCGAGTGCCCCACCCACCTGAAGATGAACCCCGAGGACACCGAGAAGTGGGTCAAGGAGTGCATGGAGCCCGTCTACCCGCTGGGCGTGAAGAAGGACCTCACGGTCGATCCCTGGTTCAAGCGGAATGCGCCCTGCTTCAAGGGCGAGAAGATCCTCAGCCTGGCCGGGGCCACTTCCGAGCACCCCGAGCGCTTCTGCAAGGGCTTCCCCACCCATCTGGCGCTGAACGACATCTCGCTGAAGCTGGCCGGCTCCGGCGGTGACGGCGCCCAGACCGCGGCCATGCTCATCGCCCGGGCGGCCATCAGCGAGGGCTTCGACGCCACCCACATCCCCAGCTACGGCCCCGAGAGCCGTGGCGGCACCTCCTACGCCGATGTCCACGTGGCCGAGGACGAGGTGCTGAACCCCGGCTCGCCCGATCCCCAGGTGCTCATCGCCTTCAACGCGCCCAGCCTGGCCAAGTTCGGCCCCACGGTCCGCAAGGGTGGTTTCATCATCTACGACAGCTCCGTGGTGACCGACGCCCCCGCGCTGGATCCCAGCATCAAGCTGTTCCCCGTGCCCTTCACGGGCATCGCCACCGACCTGGGCAAGGCCGTGGTGAAGAACATCGTGGCCCTGGGCGCTCTCCAGGCCGCCACGAACATCTTCCCCAAGGACACCATGCTCACGGCCATCCGCGTGGCCCTGAAGGACAAGTGCGCCCTGATCCCCCTCAACGAAGAGGCTTTCGCCTGGGGCATCAAGTCGGTGGAAGCCCTCGCCAAGTAGGTCGGCATCTCCCTCAGGAGGCAGCCATGACGGACACCACCATCCAGACCACCCTCAATGCCGAGGAATGGAAGATCGTCATGGCCCTCCGGGAGATCCCGGACAGCCCGCTCCGGGCGAAGGTCTCCGGCCTCATGGCCGAGCTGGTGCGCTTCATCCAGCAGCCCCGGTGCCTGGGCCTGCAGAGCGACGGCTTCCCCTGCGGAAGCCCGCATACCAGCTGCGAGGAGTGCCAGCACATGCTGGCGGTCCTCGATGAATTGGCCGCAAAGGTGCCCGCCCAGGACTGAGGACACCTCGAGAGCGGTTAAGCTGTTGCTTTGTCCCGCTCGAGGATGTCATGACCAAGTTCGCCCTGGCGCTCGCCTGCCTGATCGGAACCGCTCCCCTGGCCCAGGCCCAGGACAGGCCCTCGGATCCCTGGTCCCCCCTCCGGTTCCTGGTGGGAGAGTGGCGGGGAGCCGTCACAGGCGAGCAGGGCACGGGCACCGTCACGCGGCGCTACCGGTTCATCCTGAGCGGCGAGTACCTCCAGGAGCGGAGCATGGCCAGCTTCCCGCCCCAGCCGCTCCATACCGATGGGACCGTGCTCAACTACGCGAGCTTCCTGATGCAGGACAGGGCCCGGAAGACTGTGCTGTTCCGCCAGTTCCACCAGGAGCGCGTCAACGGCATCTTCGTCCTCTCGAAGACCCAGAGCGGCCCCACGAAGTTGGTCTTCGAAAGCGAGCAGCTGGACAACGCCCCCGCCACCTGGAAGGCCAGGGAGACCTTCGAAGTGGTGTCCCCCGACGAATACGTGGAGACCTTCGAAGTCGCCGAGGGGGGCAAGCCCCTCGTGGTCCGCAGTCGCATCCAGTTCAAGCGGCAGCGCCCCTAGGCCTTCAGCCACTGACTGATCCATATTGAGAGCGGAGAGGCCCTCTAGAGGCCGCCCCGCAGGTTCGCGAAGGTGCGAAGCCCGCCTTCGGCACTCTTGAGCAGCGCCACCAGCCGACCTTCGTGCAGGGCGCGCAGCGGCGCGGCGGGGTCCGGGAACCCATCGGGCATGGCCCAGGTCGCAGGCTGGCGTTCACCCTCGGGGATGGCCCGGCCATGGCTCAGGTGGTCCGCTTCGACATCGGACAGCAGGCGCGACGGGCACCAGGGCAGCAGGTCGACGCCGGTGAGCAGCTGCTCTCGGCCTTCGCCAGGGTCAGTCCAGGGCCCGATGGCCGTACGGTGGAGGGCCGTCAGGTGGGCGCCGCAGCCCAGGGCGCGGCCCAGATCCCGGGCCAGGCTGCGCACGTAGAAACCGCCCCGGCAGGTCAGCACCAGGGTGCTCCGCCGCGGCAAGTCGTGGGCGCTCCAGCGGGCCGACAGCAGGAAGACCCGGCAGGGCTTCATCACGACATCCTCGCCCCGGTGGGCCTTCTTGTAGGCAGCCTCGCCGTCGATCTTCTTCGCGCTGGTGGCAGGGGGCACCTGCTCGGTCCAGCCCAGGAAGGGCGCCAGGACCGCGTCCAGGGCGGCCTGGGAGGGCCGAGCCTCCGATTCCGACACCGGCTTCCCGTGCAGGTCGCAGGTGTCCGTTTCCAGGCCCCAGGCGATTTCGGCCACATAGGCCTTCGGCAGGGGATGCATCAGCTCCATCAGCCGCGTGGCCTGGCCCGCCAGCACCAGCAGCAGGCCGTCGGCGAAGGGATCCAGCGTGCCGCCGTGACCCAGCGCCAGCTTCTTCTGGCCGGCCTCGAAGGCCCGGCGCTTGAAGGCCCGGATCACGTCAAAGCTGCTCTGGCCCACGGCCTTGTGGACGAGGTGGATGCCGGACTCGACCATTCAGCCTTCTTCCGCTTCCGGATCCGCAGGCCGCGCGGCCCGCTCCTTCTCGATCTCGGCGAGCAGGGTCTCCATGTGGTTGCCATCCTCCAGGGTGCCGTCCGGGAAGAAGCGCAGCTCGGGCACCCGGCGCATCTTGAGGCGGGTGGCCAGCTGGCTGCGCAGGAAGCCCGCCGCGCGACCCAGGGCCTTGCGGGTGAGGAGATCCTGGGCCTCCTGGTCGCCGCCGTTGGCGGGAAGCACGGTGAAATACACCTTGGCCACGCTGCGATCCGGCGAAAGGCGGACGGCCGTGAGGGTCACGAAGCCCAGCTCGGGATCCCGGAGCTCGCGCTGCACGAGCGTGGAGAGGAGGAAGTGGACCTGGTCTTCAAGGCGTTCGGGGCGTTGCATGAGGTTCCTTTGCAGCTCCCAGTGTAGCCGACCGGGAATTTCTCCTCGACGGGCGGCCCCCGGGCCGCCGGCTTGGATACTCTGGTTTTTTCAGAGGGCGCTGCCTTGGCCGACTGGTTCGAAGCGTGGTTCGATGACGACTACGCCCTGCTCTACGCCCACCGGGACGCCGGAGAGGCACGCCTGGCCGTGGGCCGGGCCCTGCAGGAGGCCCCGGAACTCGGCCGGGGGCCCGTGCTGGACCTGGGCTGCGGCACGGGGCGCCACCTCGAGATCCTGCGCCGGACCAACCCCCTGGCCTTCGGCATGGACCTCTCCCCCGCCCTGCTGGACCTGGCGCCTGCCGACTTGCGCCCATGGCTGTTGCGGGGGGACATGCGGACCGTCCCGGTCAAGCCCGGGACCCTCTCCGGCGTCTGCCTCTGGTTCACGCCCTTCGGCTATTTCTCGGACGAACAGAATCGCGCGCTGCTGGTGGACCTGGGGCGCCTCCTGCGGCCCGGCGGCGTGCTCCTGATGGATTACCTCAATGCCGATGAGGTGGTGCGGAGCCTGGTCCCCCAGGACACCCTGGAACGCGCTGGCGTGCGGGTCCTGAGCCGGAGAGTCATCGAGGGTGAGCGCATCGTGAAGCGCATGACGCTCACCCGCCTCGACACGGGAGAGACCCGCGAGGCCATGGAAAGCGTGCGCCTCTACCACCCCGCCGCACTCCAGGCCATGGCCCGGATCGCCGGCCTGGGCCTGCGCAGCGTCATGGGCACCTACGCCGGCGCCGCCTTCCACGAGGACAGTCCCCGCTGGATCGGGATCTTCGAGAAGGCTCCGACCACTGACAGCTGACAGCTGACAGCCAATAGCTGACAGCCTCCTCTTCCGTCAGAATGGATCTTTCCAAGTGCAAGGAGCAGCCATGGGCTTCCAGTCGGTGCGGGATCTCGACGTCAAGGGCCGCCGCGTCTTCCTCCGGGCGGACCTCAACGTGCCGCTCAAGGAGGGCCGCATCACGGACGCCACCCGGATCCGGGAGACCCTTCCCACCCTGAAGTGCCTGCTGGAAGGCGGGGCCTCCGTGGTACTGGCTTCCCACCTGGGCCGGCCCGAGGGCAAGGGCTTCGAGGCCGCCTTCAGTGCGGCGCCCGTGGCCGCCTGGCTGAAGGAGCAGGGCTTCGACTGCCGGCTGGCCAGCTACGTGAACGGCGAGGCCGTGGAGGCTGAGGCCGCCGCCCTGAAGCCAGGCCAGATCCTGCTGCTGGAGAACCTGCGCTTCGAGAAGGGCGAGACGAAGAACAAGGAGGAATTCGCCGAAAGCCTGGCGAAGCTGGCCGACACCTACGTGAACGACGCCTTCGGCGCCGCCCACCGCGCCCACGCCTCCGTGAGCGGCATGGTCGCGCACTTCCCCAAGGACCGCGTGGCCGCCGGCTTCCTCATGGAGAAGGAGCTGAAGGCCCTGGGCAAGGTCACCGAGAACCCGGACAAGCCGCTGGTGGTGATCTTCGGTGGCGCCAAGGTGAGCGACAAGATCGAGCTGATCCAGAACTTCCTCGGCAAGGCCGACGCCATCCTCATCGGCGGCGCCATGAGCTTCACCTTCCTCAAGGCCCAGGGCTTCCAGATCGGCAAGAGCCTCTGCGAGGAGGACAAGCTGGACCTGGCCCTGGACCTGCTGAAGCAGGCCAAGGCCAAGGGCACGCGGCTGCTGCTGCCCCTGGACCACGTGGCGGCCGACCAGTTCAAGGAGGACGCGGACTGCGCCATCACCGTGGACGAGAACATCCCGGCGGACCGCATGGCCCTGGACATCGGCCCCGAGACCGTGGCCGCCTATGCCGCTGAGATCCGCGCCGCAATGACCCTGCTCTGGAACGGTCCCATGGGGGTCTTCGAGATGGCCTCCTATGCGGCCGGAACCCTGAGCATGGCCGAGGAACTGGCCGAAGCGGCCGACAAGGGCGCCTTCGTGCTGGTGGGCGGCGGCGACAGCGTGGCCGCCGTGAACAAGGCCGGCGTGGCCTCCCGCATGAGCCACGTCTCCACGGGCGGCGGCGCCAGCCTGGAGTTCCTCAGCGGCCTCGAACTTCCCGGCGTGGCGGCCCTTTCCCGCTAGACTGCTTCCACCCATCCACCCCAGCCGGCAGCCGACAGCTGACAGCTGATTGTCGAGAGCCATTGCCCATGCGCTTCGTCGTCGCCAACTGGAAGATGAATTTCCTGTCCGGCCAGGCTCGCGATTTCTGCGAGATCTTCCTGGCGGACTACGCCCCGTCGCCCTCAGTGACGGCGGCCATCGCGCCTCCCTTCCACCTCATCCGCCCGGTGGCCGACAGCCTCCGCAGCCGCCAGGTGCGGGTGTTCGGGCAGAACGGCCACGCCGAGCCGAGCGGCGCCTACACAGGCGAGATCTCCATGGCCCAGCTGCACGATGTGGGCTGCTCGGGGGTGATCCTGGGCCACAGCGAGCGCCGCCAGCTGTTCGGGGAGACCGACGAGGCTCTGGTCGCCAAGGTGAAGGCCGCCCGGGACTGGAACCTCCTCCCCCTGCTCTGCGTGGGCGAGACCCTCGAGGAGCGGCAGCAGGGCCGTACGCTGGAAATCCTGGACCGCCAGCTCTCCATCCTGGCCCGCACGGGTCCCACGCCGCTCTGGGTGGCCTACGAGCCGGTCTGGGCCATCGGCACCGGCCTGCGCGCCGAAGCTGGGCAGATCCGGGAGGCCCACGCCTTCATCAAAGGCCGAGTCGGCACGCTCCTGAACCTGAGCTTCGGCCCCGTGCCCATCCTCTACGGCGGCAGCATCACCCCCGAGAACTTCCCCGAGCTGCTGGACATCCCCGAGGTGGCCGGCGGCCTTGTGGGTGGCGCCAGCCTGGATCCCACCAAGTTCGCCACCCTGGTCAAGCAGGCAAGCTGATCAGTCGCGACTCAGGAGGTGGTCGGCCACCTCCAGGGCCAAGCCCACCAGCCCCGCCGCCGAGAGCCAGTGCTCCGACAGGCCCCCCTGCTCGCGGAATTCCCAGGAGGAGGCCGGGTGCTCGGGGACCTGGACCACGGCCCGCTTGGCTTCCTTCAGATCCTCCAGGTCCCGCTCCCGGGCGCGGTCCAGGCCACCGCCGGCGATGAAGGCCAGGAGCCGGCGCAGCTCATCCCGGTCGAACCAGAGGCCGTGGGCCTTGCAGACATCCAGCACCACGCCGGATCGCCGGGCGTAGTTCACCCGGTTCATGCGCGCTCCGCAGGCGGGACACGGACGGTACTGCACTGGTTCCAGGGCCGCCACGGGCGAGGCCGCGGGCGCCGGGAGCGCGCCCAGCACGCCGCCCTGGCGTTCCCTGCTGGCGCCCAGCTGCTCGAACACGGCCCGATCCATCCACAGACCGCCGCACGCCAGGCAGACCCGGGCGTCGAGGTCCCCCACCCGATCGGCGGCCAGGGGTTTGGCGCAGGCGGGACAAGGGGCTTCCTCGGCCACGAGGGGCGTCCGGGGGGTCATGGCCGCGCCGCAGGCCGGGCAGTGGCTGGCCGACAACGACACCAGCGCGAAACAGGCGGGGCAGGCCACGGTGGCCAGCTGGGCCTGGCAGTAGGGACATTGCGACGCATCCGGCGGTACCGGGGCGCCGCAGCCGGGACAGCGGAGGGCTCGGGCTTCCATCAGTCCTTCTTCGGCTCCGGGTCCGGTCTCGCAGGGGGCGCCTCGTCCCGCTTGGCCGCGGGGTCTTCATAGAAGCGCTGCTCGGTGAAGCGCGTCCACCGGAAGTCGGTGGACAGCTTCTGCACCACCACGCGGGCGAAGCCCTTGGCCTCCTCCTCGCGGATGCGGCCATCGTCGTCCCGGGCTCCGGGCGGCAGCGGATCCATGGCCTCCACCACCTCGGAGGGCTCGATGGCCTCGACCCACAGCGGCTCTGGATTCCCGGGCTGCAGGAGCCGGACCTGGGCCCGGACCACCTGGGGTCGATAGCCCAGGCGATCCCGGGTGTGCTCCTGGGCCATGGCGGCGTGGGAGCCCGCCCACAAACCCCAGAAGAGACCGTCCATGACACTCCAGCCCCGGTTGCCGGAGGCGGCGCTGAGGGCCCCCACGGTCGCGCCCACGGCCACGCCCACCGCGGCGGGGCTGGGCTCGCCGGGCGCCGGGGAGACGTCCCGGATGTCCACCTGGAGCTCCACCGCCCCCACCGGCGGCTTCACCCCCTCGGGCACCACCACCACGCGGGTCGCCAACCGGGCGCGCAGGGCCGAGGCGTATTCCTTCTGGAAGCCCTCGCGATCCGCCAGACCCGTGGGCAGGCTCACCGACACGGTCACCGGCGTGGGACGCTGCCGGAAGGCTTCCACCTCTGGCCGTTGGCAGGCCAGGAGCAGCATCAGGGGTGCGAGGAGCAGGATGGGAGCGCGCCGCATGGGGACCTCCGCGCCCAAGTCTGGGGGCCGCCCGTCCTCCTGTCCAGGCAGCGGGTCCGCCCGGGCGGTAGAATCTGGATTCCTTGTGAGGCCGCATGCTCATCCTCCTCGCCCTGCCGGGCTCAGACCTCGGGGACAGGAAACCGCCCTCCCTCATTCGCCCGATCCTCTCCCCCCGCTAGGAGATCCGCGTGCTCATTTTGATGGAACCCACCGCCACCCGCGACCAGGTGGGCGAAGTCTTGGCTTTGCTGGAAGGCGCCGGCATCCGCGGACAGGTGAACGAGACCCCCGAGGCCCTCAGCATCGTGGCGCCGAACGCCTCCCGGGCCCTGAAGCCGGATCGCATCGAACCCATGGCAGGCGTCCGGCGGGTGGTGCCCATCACCAGTCCCTACAAACTGGCCAGCGCCGATGCCGTCACGGGCCGCACGGTGGTGGAGGTGCGTGGGGTGAAGATCGGCGGCCCCGAGCTGGCCCTGGTGGGTGGCCCCTGCGGCGTGGAGAGCCGCGAGCAGCTCTTCACCGTGGCCCGCTATGTGGCCGAGGCCGGCGTGAAGCTGCTGCGGGCCGGCGCCTTCAAGCCCCGCACCAGCCCCTACGCCTTCCAGGGACTTGGATTGGAGGGCCTGCGGCTGCTGGAAGCGGTCCGGGCCGAGTTCGATCTCGGCATCGTCACGGAGGCCACGGAGGTCGAAACCTTCGATGATGTGGAGCGCAGCGCCGACATGGTGCAGATCGGCGCCCGCAACATGCAGAACTTCGCCCTGCTGCGCCGGGCCGGCCGCTGCGGAAAGCCCGTGCTCCTCAAGCGCGGCCCCTCGGCCACCCTGGAGGAGTGGCTCTATGCCGCGGAGTATGTGCTGGGCGAGGGCAACCGCAACCTGGTGCTCTGCGAGCGGGGCATCCGCACCTGGTCCGATCACGCCCGCAACACGCTGGATGTGAGCGTGGTCCCCGCGGCCAAGGCCCTCACCCACCTGCCCGTCATGGTGGATCCCAGCCACGCCACGGGGCGCCGGGACCTCGTGATCCCCTGTGGCCTGGCCGGAGTGGCCGCGGGCGCAGACGGGCTGCTGGTGGAAACCCACTGCAACCCCGAAAAGGCCCTGAGTGATGGCCCCCAGGCCCTGCTGCCCTCGGATTTCATCCGCCTCGTGGAGCGCGCCCAGGCCGTGCACCGGGCCCTGCAGGCGCCCAGCCTCACTGGGCTCTGGATGTAACGCCATCCCCGTGCCAGACTAGGTGGTTCGGAGTTTCCATGAATGGCCTCGCCCTCGCACTTCTGATCCTCTTCGGTGTCCTGCTCATCGGGACGATCCTGCTGCAGCCCGGCACCAAGGGCGGCCTCGGCGCCTCCTTCGGCGGCGGCGGGGCGAACTCCGCCTTCGGCGCCCAGGGCGCCACGCCCTTCCTCTCCAAAGCCACCTACTGGCTCGCCGCCGGGTTCCTGGGCACCACGCTGCTCATCGAAATCCTGATCATCCGCGGGAACCGCTCGGTCCTCGAGAAGATCTCCGACAAGCCCGCGGCCACCGCCCCGGCGCCGATCGCGCCCGTTCCCGCACCGGCTCCTGCGCACGCGCCGACTCCCGGGAAGAAGTAGGTCCGCCTCGCGCGAAACGAGGCATTGACCGCGTCCGCGCTTTGAGTGAAGATGATTGTTCCACGTGCCCGCGTGGTGAAATTGGTAGACACGCCATCTTGAGGGGGTGGTGGCCACAAGCCGTAGCAGTTCGAGTCTGCTCGCGGGCACCAACAGAAAGAGCGCCGGTTCCGGCGCTCTTTTGCTGTCTGCCGTCAGCTATCGGCCACTGAAAGCCGACAACCGATAGCTGATAGCTTCAATCCATGCCCTGGCCTGCCGCTTCCGCCCTCCTCGCCCCCCTGGCCCCCTGGTTCGAGGCCGTGCGGAGGGACCTGCCCTGGCGCGCCCCGGACCTCGATGCGCCGCACCCGGACCCCTACGCGGTGCTGGTGTCGGAGTTGATGCTCCAGCAGACCCAGGTGGCCACAGTGGTTCCCTACTTCATCCGCTGGATGGCACGGTTCCCCACGATCAGGGCCCTCGCGGAAGCCGACGAGGACACGGTCCACAAGGCCTGGGAGGGCCTCGGCTACTATCGGCGGGCCCGGTTCCTGAAGGCCGCCGCCAGCCGCATCGCCGCCGAGGGCTGGCCCGGCGATCTGGAGGGCCTCACGGACCTTCCTGGGCTGGGTCCCTACACCGGCGCCGCCGTGGGTTCCATCGCCTTCCAGTGGCCGGCCCCGGCCCTGGATGGCAACGCCTTCCGGGTGCTTGCCCGGCTGCTGCTGATCGAAGGGGATCCCAAGGCCCGGGCCGCGGAGCTGCGCGGCTGGCTCGTTCCCGCCCTGGAAGCCCATGGCCCCTCCCGCATGACCCAGGCCCTCATGGAGTTGGGAGCCACGGTCTGCGCCCCCACGCCCGCCTGCGGGGGCTGCCCGCTGGCGGACCGCTGCCGCGCGCGGCAGGCCGATCGCACCGGGGAGATCCCGCCGGTGGCCAGGCGGACCCCGCCGAAGGCCTCGGCCCTCTGGCTGCTGGCTCTGGAAGCCGAGGGCCACCTGCTGCTCCAGGCTCCCGCCGCCAAGGGCCTGCTGGCGGGCCTCTGGCGCTGGCCGACGCTGGATGCGGAAACGGTCCCCGCAACCCCCGGCGCACCGTCGCTCATCGCCTGGCCCGGCTGGACCCAGGTCTACACCCACCGCCGCGAGAGCGTGAGCCCCTTGTTCCTTCGCGTGGAAGCGCGCTTCACGGCAGCGGACGGCCTGCGCTGGATTCCCCGGGACGAGCTCTCCGCCCTGCCGCTCGGCAAGCGGGACCAGCGCCTGCGCGATCTCATCGCCACCCCGGGACAACGGCCTCTGGAGGCCCCGGATCCCGCCGTCCTCACCCGAGCCTGTGCAGCCCCTTCGGCGTGATCCCCAGGTCCAGGGGCGGCAGGTCCATGGCCCGCAAGGTGGCTTCGGCGGCCTCCCGACAGCCATCCTTCACCACCAGCAGGCAGCAGCCGCCACCGCCCGCCCCGCAGGGCTTCATGCCTGCGTACCAGCCCTCCCGGTGGCCCCGGTCCCGCACCGCGCGCATGGCGTCCGTCTCCACGGCCGGTGACAGCCGCACCCGGGCCTGGCCTTCCCGCTCCAGCAGCACCGCCACTTCGGCAGGATCCGACGGCAGCGCCCGCGCCATCTCCCGGGCGATTCCCCGGATGTCGGACAGGGCCTGCCGCGTCTGGCGGTCGCCCTCGATGAACCGCTTGTAGGCCTCCCAGTTGGTCATGCCGGAGTGGTGCGGCTTGCCCGTGTAGAACACCACCAGATCCGCCAGCAGGCGCGGATGGGGTTCCAGGCGCTCCCAGCGCGGGTCGGGACCGTCCCAGTGCAGGGCCAGCGCTCCGCCCAGGGCGGCCGGGTAGTAGTCCTGCCAGCCCGCCGGGGTTTGAAGTTCCCTGCTTTCCATGTCCCGCAGAATCGGAACCTTGCGCGCAAGATCTTCACCGGCCTCCTCGCCCAGCGCACTGCCCAGCAGGCCCACCCCCAGACAGGAGGAGACCCCCAGCCCTGAGCCTTGGGGCACGGGGCTGTGGATGGAGATGGCCGCCGGCGGCGCGCCCGACCCGTCCAGCACGCGCCACACCCAGGACAGGCCATGGGGCGCCTCCGCGGGCCAGGACTCGAAGGCCGAGTCGAGGCCCAGGTCGCGGCTGGTGATGCGGTGCCCGGGGCCGCTGCGCACGACCTCCAATTCGATCCACAGGTCCACGGCGGCATTCACCGTGAGGCAGCCGCCCATCATGGCGTAGATGGGCCACAGGTCGAGGGTGCCGCCCGCGAAGTCGATGCGGACGGGTACGCGCCAGATTTCCGGGGTCACGCTCAGAGCCCCAGATCGCTCAGTTCCTGCTGGGCGGTGCGGGCCTCGGCGCTGCCGGAGAAACCGTCCACCAGTTCCCGGAAGGCTTTCACGGCCGCGGGCTTCAGGCCCTGCTTGAGGAGGCATTGGGCCCGCTTCAGCTTGGCGGGCAGGAACTGGGGCGAAGCGGCGTGATCCTTGATGATGCGATCGAAAGCCACCTGGGCCTTGTCGAAGGCCCCCAGGTTGTAGTGGCAGAGTCCCAGGAAGAAGAGGGCGTCCGGGCGCTTCGCACTCTGGGGATAGGTCTTCAGGAACTGGCCGAGGCCCTCGGTCGCCAGGGGGTAGTTGCCGCGGTTGTAGTCCAGCACGGCGGCATTGAAGGCGCGCTCGTCTTCGGAGGCCTGGGCCGCCGGTGGCGCCTCGGCGGCCGGCCGCGTCCCGGCCCGCGGCAGGCTGTTCAGCCGGTTGTTCAGCACCCGCGTGGTGTCCTGGACCTGGCGCAGGCTCTCCTGCAGATCTGCCTGGAAGCGGCGGTCCTGGGCCCGGGCCTCCTGCGCGGCCTTCTGCTCGGCCTCGGCACGCCGGTTCCCGTCTTCGGCCTGCTGGCGCAGCTTGAAGACTTCGAGCTTGAGGTCGCCCACTTCCTGCTCCACGCGTCGAAGCTGGTCTTCGGAACTGCATCCGAGGGTGAGGAGGGCGGTCAGGGCCGGAAGGAGCAGCGTGCGGGCATTCATGGGACCTCCGGAGTTCCTTCCCATCCTAAACGAAAAGCGGGGGCCGGAGCCCCCGCTTCACGGAATGCGGAATGCTTACTTGAGCTTGAACTCGCCGCGGCGGTTCTGGCTCCAGCAGGCCTCCTTGGCCTCGGTGCAGAGGGGCTTCTCCTTGCCATAGCTGATGGTGGTGAAGCGGGCCTCATCCACACCCAGGGTCTTCAGGTAGGCCAGGGCGGCGGCGGCACGGCGGTTGCCGAGGGCCAGGTTGTACTCGTTGGTGCCGCGCTCGTCGCAGTGGCCTTCGATCTCGACCTTGGCGGCGGGGAAGGCCTTCATGAAGTCGGCAATACCCTGGAGGAGGGCGCGGTCGCCTTCCTTGATGTCGGACTTGTCGAAGTCGAAGTGGATGGTCTTGAGAGCGGCATCGGCAGCCTTCTTGAAGGCGGCAGCCTTCTCGGCCTCGGCGGCGGCGGCCTTGCGGGCAGCCTCGTCGGCAGCGGCCTTGCGGGCGGCTTCGTCAGCAGCGGCCTTGTCGGCGGCAGCCTTGTCGGCGGCGGCCTTGTCGGCGGCATCCTTGTCGGCCTTGGCCTTGTCCCAGCCGTCATACCAACCCTGCAGCTTGTGCGGGTTTTCCTTGTCGCTCAGGTAGGGGTTGGTCGTGCGGGCCTTACCGTCCTTGAACGCCTGGTAGCCCTCATTGAAGGCCGCCTGGGTCTCCTGCTTGATCTGCTCCGCCGTCTTGGGGGGCTTGCAAGCGAGGCTGCCGAGCGTGAGCACGATAGCGGCAGGGACGAGGTAGGTTCCGTATCTCATGGGATTGTTCCTCCTGGATGAGCCTGAGTATAGAAGGACTGTACTCAGGAAATTGTCATTTATTTTTCAGCGGCCTCGGGTCCACTTGGGGCTTTGGCAGCCGGGAAGGTCCGTCATCCGGACCACCTGGCGACCCGAAAGATCCGTAGTGAATAGCTGCATCGAGCCGAACCGGTTGCTCGTGAATACAAGCCGGCGCTCATCTGGAGACCAGGCTGGCGACTCCGAAGTGCTCACGCCCGTGGTGATCTGATAGGCCTTTCCTTCTCCCAATTTATAGATAAAAAGATCGAACTTGCCCTCGAATCGTGACACATAGGCGATCATCGCTCCGTTGGGGCTCCACGCCGGACTGGCGTTGTAGGTGCCTTCGCCGGTCAAGCGGCGCAGATTCGAGCCATCGTCCTGCATGAGGAACACCTGGGGCCCGCCCTCGCGATCTGACGTGAAGGCGATCTGAGTGCCGTTGGGATTCCAGCTAGGTTCAGTATTGATGCCATTACCGTCGGTCAGACGGCGTGTGCGTCCGGTTTCCAGGTCCAGCACCATGATATCGCTGTTGCCGCGGCGGTCACCCTGGACGAAGGCCAGGCGGCGGCCATCCGGGGACCACGCGGGCGAGGTGATCATGCCCCCTGAGCCACTGGCGGGGTACAGCTTCTGGTGGGCGCCATCCCGGTGGCGCTGGCCCCAGATCTCGGGCGCTCCGCCCTTGTAGGTGACATAGGCCAGTCGGCCATCCGCGGCCACGGAGGGCGACAGGGTGAGGCTGCCGTGCCGGGTGAGCTGGACCAGGTTCGCTCCGTCGCGGTCGATCTGGAAGAGCTCCTTCACGCCCGGGGCCATCTGCCGGATGAAGACCACCCGGCTGGAAGCCACCCCCCGCTCGCCGGTGAGCCGGGCGACGAGGTCATCGGCGAGCGCATGGGCGAGGCGCCGGAGCGGCACCATCCGCTCGGCCTTGTAGGGCTTGGTGAAGACGGACTTTTCCGCCGCCGTGTCGAGCGCCGAGGCCTCGAGCTGGAGCTCGCCCACCGCGGCCCGCGTGAGCCGGACGCTCAGCAGCCACTGGGCGCCGGCTTCCTTCCAGGCCTTGGCCGGGGCGCTTTCGGCGGGCAGTCCCTCCTGGAGCACGGCGAAGACGCCCGTCTCATCCAGGTCGCGCTTGAGCACGGCCGTGAATTCCGTGGCCACCTGGGCTTCATCGATACCGGAGACCTTGGGCGGCGCCATACCCAGGACCAGCTTGGCGCTGCTGGAGGCGCTCAGCACCACCTCGGTCTGCTGGGCCTGCAGGGCCAGCGCGGCGAGGGCGAACAGGAAGGTCCGAACAAGGAATCGCGGCATGACAGCTCCGGGCCTGGGCAAAAGTCCAGCCTATCAGATCGGGTCGTGGCCCCCAGTCAGCGGGCCGTGGCCAACCAGCGGATGAGCTCACCGTTGGCCGGCGGAATGGGCAGGTGCGCCATCTCCCCCGGGGTGAACCAGCCCCAGGCCAGGTCCGTGCGCGGCCGGTCCGGCCCTTCGACCAGGAACGGATGAAGGCGTACGGGACCCTCGATGACCGGCAATTCGGTGGCCGCTTCGAACACCACCCCGACTTCCTCCCGAAGCTCCCGGCGCAGCGCGTCGAGGGGCGTCTCCAGAGCCTCCACCTTGCCCCCCGGGAATTCCCAGAGACCCGGCATCACCGGATTCGAGGCTGCCCTGCGCTGGAGGAAGCAGCGCCCGTCCCGGCAGATCAGGGCCAGCGCGACCTCGGTCATTCGAGGCCTTCCGCGCTGGCGAACTGGGCCAGCCGATCCGCATAGCGGCGGCGCAGGGTCTCCACCCACACCAGCTTCAGGCGGCCGTAGGCCGGCCGAAGGTCGCTCACCACCCAGGCCTGCAGTTCCACCACGCTGGCGCAGCGATCGAGGCTGTGATGCAGGGCGTCCCGCAGGTCCTCATCCACGCGCTGGAGCGCGGCCACCGGCGCATAGCTGATGCGGTGGACGGGGGACACCCCCAGTTCCGCGATGCGGGCCCGGTGCAGGGCCGTGCCATAGCCCTTGTGCTGGCCGAATCCGTAGCCGGGCTGCTGCTCCTCCAGGGCGATCATGAGGGCGTCCCGGTGGGCCTTGGCCAGGATGCTGGCCGCCCCGATGGCGCAGCTGATGGCGTCGCCATCCACCACCAGGCGCTCCGGCAGGCCGGTTCTCGGTCCGCGGTTGCCATCGATGAACAGGATGCGGGGTCTCAGGGACAATTCCTTCACGGACTGCCGCATGGCCATCATGGTGGCCTCGAGAATGTTCTCCCGGTCGATGGCCATGGCCTCCACCTCCGCAATGCCGTAGGCCGGCAGGATGGCCTTCAGTTCCGCCGCCAGGACCTCGCGCTTCTCGGGCGTCAGCTGCTTGCTGTCCCGGACGCCGATCAGCACATGCCGCCACCGGCGGACGGTGTCCGTGTCCAGCACCGCGCAGGCCGCCACCACGGGGCCCGCCCAGGCGCCCCGGCCCGCTTCATCGATGCCGCCCCAGGCCACGCCCGGTGGCACGTTGCCCAGATCCCAATCCAGAGGGTTCACCGGATCACCAGAGGGAATCCGGGGCCTTCCGCCGGCCGGAGCGAAGGTTGAGTTGTTCCAGAATCGTCCATGTCCATGGATCCAAGGTACCGCGAATTCACCGGGGCCCATTTGAGATACACTGCGGACATTCAAGGCCAGTAAGCATAGGTGCCACGCCCTCAGGCTGGATGAAGGTTTGTCCCCCATCATTCACGGATGCCCCATGAGATACCTCGCCGCCCTCCTTTTCCCGGTCCTGGTTTGCCTCCCCGCCCTCAGGGCCCAGGAGACTGCCCTCGCCCCGGCCGTCAAGGCCCGGGTCACCGAATCGAGCTTCGAGGTGGTGGTGCTCCGCCCCGATCCCGACAAGGATCCGGTCTCCTACGAGAAGGAGCTGCCCTGGGATCTGGTGCCCTTCAACATCCGCAATGACCGCTACATCTCGATCGGCACCGCCTTCGCGGTCTCGAAGACGGAGCTCGTGACCGCGCACCACGTCTTCCAGCCGGTTCACGCCTCCATGGGCTATCAGACCTGCTACATCCGTGACGCCAAGCAGAATGTCTGGGAAGTGGACCAGGTCGTCGCACTCGACGAGCAGCGGGACATGATCAAGTTCACCGTCAAAGGACGGACCTTCGACCGGTGGCTGGAACTCCGCAACGGATTCCAGGCCGGCGAGACCGTATTCACGGTGGGGAACGCCTACGGGGAGGGTCTGGTCATCCGCCCGGGAGAGGTGATCGGCACGCTGCCGGAGCCTCTGCGTGGCGCCTGGAACCTCCTGAAGAGCAGTGCGGGCGTGAACCCCGGCAACTCCGGCGGTCCGCTGGTGGACCCCCAGGGCCGCGTGGTGGGCCTGGTCCAGGGGAAGAAGGACAACATCTGCTACTCCCTGCCGACCGAGGAACTGAAGGCTGTGAAGGCCAACACCGCAGCGTTCTTCAACAAGTTCACCTTCGCCTTCGCCCTGCTGCCGGAAAAGTCGAAGGCGCTCGACCGGGCCTTCAACCTCCCCCTGCCCCGTCCCTACACCGAACTCCGCAAGGAGCTTGCGGCCCGGGCGGATGCGTTCAACACGCAGGCCATGGATGACCTGTTCACCAGCCTCGGAGCCGACCTGTTCCCGGGTGGCGAGGCCAGCGAAGCGGCCATCGCGGACATCCCGAGCAGCGGCGATCCCGAAGTCATCTTCCGCGACAAGACCACCAAGACCTGGAGCCTGTCCGGCCTGGAGTACAAGAGCAACGAGATCCCCAAGAACGGCCGCCTCTGGTACGCCGAGGCGAACGGTGTGTACCTCTTCAAGATGCGCCGTCCGGATGGAGTCGCCCTCGGCGACCTCCTCACCAAGCCGAAGGTCACCATGGACCTGCTGCTCAAGGGCGTCCAGGTCCAGCGAACCGTCGGCGGGCAGGACATCCGCGTGACCTCCTTCGGCCAGCCCTACCAGGTCAAGCCCCACACGGACCGCTTCGGCCGCGCCTGGCAGGAGGCCCTCTGGTTCACGCCCTACGATGATGGCTCGGTCATCACCTACACCACCCTCGTCCCCTCGGGGGTGGTCATGGCCGTCAAGTTCACGAATTCCTCATCGCTGAATTCCTGGCTCTATGACATGGCCAAGTTCCTGGATTACACCTACGTGCCCTACGGCGGCAAACTCAGCGACTGGGTGGAGTATCTCCAGCACCGGGATCAGCTTCCCGCCCCCCTCCGCACCATGGCGTTCTCCTTCAAGGAGGGCAAATCCCTGCATCTCCAGGCCCTCTGGGCGAAGCTGGACCTGGATGCCTCCCAGGTGGCCCTGTCGCCCAAGGACTTCCTCATCCTGAACATGGGCTTCTCGCGGAAGGGGCAGGACGTCGCCTGGGACCTGCGCCGGGTGAGCATTTCCGAGGACGAGGAGGACAACTACTTCGTCGTGCTCAAGCACATCCATCCCACCTCCGGCATGCCGGAGAACGACCAGAAGCGTTGGAAGGAGATCGCCAAGCAGCGGCATCCCTACACCCAGCGCACCTTCGAAGAGGACGGCGCCAGCCGGATCGCAGCGGTGCATCCCGCCTTCCTGAAGCCCGGGACAGCTCCGGTCGATGGCTCCGAGCTGTTCACCTTGTATCTGGCCCGGGTGGGCAAGGTGGAGGACAAAGAGATGCAGACCCGGATCCAGGCGCTGCTGCGGGCCGTCACTCCTGCAAGTGGAGCCCCGGCCCTGCCGGTGGTGCAGGTGCAGGGCCACGCGGCGGTCACTTCGGCCACCGCGCGCTGAGCCTGCAGGCAGCCCCATCCCCAGGAGGCGCCACGCCGATCGGGAGCGACCCTGGCGCTGTGCCGCAGCGCCAGGGCGCCGGTGGCCCGGACACCTCGACCCTTGAGTGGTCCCCAGGCGATCAGTCAGGTCAACCCGGATCAGGACCGCGTTTGGCGCTGCGGGGCAGCGTCAAACGACAAGGCCTGACCGGGCTGAAGCCCGCTAGCACTTCAGGGATTCCCAGGCGATGAGCCAGGTATCCATCACACCCCTGAAATGGCTTCTCGCCGGACCTGGCTGGTAGATGGCCCGGATGGGCACATGCGCCCAGCGCAGCCGCCAGTCCGCAGCCTTCATGGCGATTTCCATTTCGATGGCGAAGCCGGTGGCGCGAAGCTCCAGCCGGTCCAGCACCTTCTTCCGGATCAGGCGGAAGCCGCTCTGGCTGTCCTCCCAGGTCACCCCCGCAATGCGGCCCAGGGTCCAGGTGCCCAGCGCGTTGGTCCGCCAGCGCTTGGGGGGGATCTTGGCCCGATCCAGCAGCCGCGACCCGATCAGGAAGTCGGTGTCCGGATGCAAGGCGAGGTGGTCCAGGAACCGCTGGAAGTCGGCCGGGTCATGCTGGCCGTCGGCATCCAGGAACAAGTAGAAATCGAAGTCGTCGGAGCGCAGCCGGGCGATGCCCGCACGCATGGCCTGGCCTTTGCCGCCGCCCTCCCCAGACTCCAGGCGCAGCACCTCGGCGCCATGGGCGGCGGCTGTGGCGCCCGTGGCATCGGAGGAGCCATCGTCCACCACCAGGATGCGGTGGAGACCGAAGGGCCCCAGACCCGCGAGCACCGGTCCGATGTGGTCGGCCTCGTCGTGGGCGGCGAGGATCGCGGCGATCCTCACCGGCGCACGCCCCGCTTCACGGGTGCCGAGGGATGGGACTGGCCATAGGAGGTCGCGAAGGCGGCCCGCTGCGTGGGTCCGGCCTGCGCTTCAGGCACCAGCCGGAAGGTGCGCTCGGGGCTCTCGACCACCGGCAGGTCGACCTCGAAGACCCGTCCCCGGTCGGCCGCCAGCACCCTCACCTTCGCGCCGGGACCCGGCTCCGCAAGGCTGCGCTGGGCTTCCGCCGCAGTGGTGGTGCGCCATCCGTCCACGGCGAGGAGCTCCATGCCGAAGCTGAGGCCTGCCCTGGCCGCGGGGCTCCCGGGGATGACGTTCTGGATGGTGGGTCCGTTGGAAGCCAGCACGAGGCCCGTCCAGGCGCGTGCGCGACGCTGCGCCGCGGGGTCCTTGGCCTCCTCGGCGGAGAGGGCCTCCCAGGGGGCCCGGGCCTCCATGGCCAGGCCGAAGGCTTGGCGCAGGGGTGTGGCATCCAGCTCGGCCCGACCGGAGATGTAGGCATCCCAGAAGGGCGCGGGATCCTTTCCCGAGAGTTCCTGGAACGCCCGCCGCACATCCGCGTCCGTCAGGCCGGCTTCGCCGTGGCGCGTCCAGAGCCGCGCGAAGAGGTCCGCCAGGCCTGCCTTCCCCCGGCTCCCCTCGCGGAGGGTGGCATCCATGAGCCAGGCTGCCATCTCGCCCTTGTCGTAGTAGCTGACGGAACTGTTCGGGCTGAACTCGTGCTGCTTGTAGAAGCGGATCCAGGCATCCCAGCTGGATTCCTCCAGGCTCTGCTCGAGCCGCCCCGGGCGCTGCACCTGCTCGCTCCAGCACTTGGCCAGCTCCTTCGAGGTGTGGGCCCAGGGCACCACGCCGGCCCGCAGCACGATCACATGCTCCATGTACGAGGTGAGCCCCTCGTGGAACCAGAGCATCTTCGTCGGGTTCTCCCGGCTGTAGTCGAAGGGCCCGAGGATGGGGTCGTGGAGCCGCTTCACGTTCCAGGCATGGAAGAACTCGTGGGCCACCAGCTGGTACAGGGCGTAGTAGCCCTCGACCCGGTCGAAAGCATGACTGTCCGCAATGAGGCTGGTGCAGTCTTTATGTTCCAGCCCTCCGCGCAGCTTGGGCGTGAAAGTGAAGAAGAAGACATACCGATTGAAGGGGAAGCCGCCGAAGATGGCGCCCGCGGCCTCGACGATCTTCCGGGTGGCTTCGGCCATGCGGCCTTCCTCGCCGTTGTGGCGACCCGTGAACACCAGCTCGAAGGTGGTACCTCCCGCTTCGAAGCTGCGGGTCCGGAACGCACCCAGCTCGAAGGGGGAATCCACCAGCGTGTCGAAGTCCTTCGCGAAGTGGGCGCCCTGCTTCCGGGGCAGGGCCGTGGCCACCTTCCAGTCGCTTGGAAAACCCTCGAAGCGCACTTCCACCGGCCGGTCCAGCTGGCCCTCCAGGTAGAGGAAGGTGGCGGCGGGAATGATCTGGGCGTGGGTGGCATCCACATGGTTGGTGCGCACGGTGAGGTCGTTCCCGTACACGCGGTAGCGGAGCGTGAGGTCGCCCTTCGAGGCCGGCAGCTGCCAGCGCTGCTTGTCCAGCTTCTCCAGGGGGCGTTCCCTCCGGCCCTCCTGCAGGCGCACCCGGTCCACGAACCGCGCGTAATCCCGCACGAGGTACGAGCCCGGCGTCCAGGCCGGCATCGCCACCACCGCCCCGGAAGCCAGGGCCTCGGTGGGAAGCGTCAACTCCACCTCGAAGAGGTGCTGGAACAGATCCAGCGGACGGAGGATGGCCCGGATCGGGGCGGGCTTGGCCATGATGTCCTTCCTCAGATCGCTCAGCCCTGCACGCCGTGGAGCCAGCGGTTGGCCACCCACCGCACTTCCTCGCTGGAGATCTGGTACTGCGGATCCCGGAGTTTCTCCTCGATGAGCGCACCCACCAGGGAGGTGAACAGCAGCACCTCCTTGCGCGCCTGCTCCAGGCCGGTGCCGAACACATGGTTCATGAAGAGCCCCAGGGGGCTCAGGCCCTTCTCCACGAGGGGCATGAGGTCGCGAAAGCCGGAATCCGGAGAGGGCACCGCAATGGAACGCAGGATGAAGCCCGTGAATTCCTGGCTTTCCAGGAGCAGGTCCAGGTAGGCCTGGACCAGCCTCACACAGGCCTCGTCGATGGCCTTGGCGCCCCGGATGGGGGCCGCCAGGAACGGCTCGACCAGGGCCTGGATGCGCACGGCCATGGCCGAGAGCGAAACGAGGCAGAGCTGGCGGAAGAGACCTTCCTTGCTGCCGAAGTGGTAGTAGAGGGTGGGCTTCGAGACCCCCGCCTCCTCGGCCACCTCCTTCACCTGCACGCCGTCGTAGCCCTTGGCCGCGAAGTGGGAGAGGGCCGACAGCAACAGCCGGGCCTTGAGGTCGCCGCCCTCGCTGAGCCGCGCCAGCGCCTGGTGGAAGCTCGCGCCGGCATGGGCCCCGAGCGCGTCGGGTCCGAAGACCGGCACCATCTCTTTGAGACCATGGTCGGGAACTGTGGACATAGCGTGCCTCGGGGGACGCTCCAGGATGCCACGGTTGGGCTTACCTCTGGTTAAGAGACCTAGTGGACCGCAGATCTCCACGGCAGGGCCAGGATCGTCTCCGCCTCCCGGTCCAACCACCAGTCCAGGCGCTTCCGGGCCACTTCCCGGCCGAACCGGTCCTCGGCCAGGCTCAGGTAGGCGTGGGCGTGGCCCGCCTCGCAGCGCTCCAGCTCCAGCAGGAAGGCCAGCCAGGGGGCGGCTCCCAGGGCCGGATGGCCGGCGGCGGCGCGTTCCAGCAACCAGAGCCGCTCGCAGCTGCGGGCCTCGATGAGGGCGGCGATGAGCAGCTGATCCAGCAGGCCCTTCGACACCAGCTGGTGGAGCCCCTGGGCGTAGGCGTTCCCCCGGTCGGGCCGCAGGGTCCAGCCGAAGTCCTGGATCCCCTCCAGAACCCGGCGGTAGTGGTCCAGCTCCTCGTCCGCCAGGCGGGTCAGCAGTCTGGAGGCGTGGGCCTGGTCGCCCAGGTGCCGAGCCAGGTTCATGGCCGTGAGCGCCGCCTTCTTCTCGCAGTGGGCATGGTCGGACAGCAGGGCCTCCGGATCTGCCAGGGCCGCCTCAGCCCAGGCGGCGGGGGTTTCGGCCCGGAGGGCCAGCGGCGGCGTGAAGGTGGTCATGGCCGAACTCCAGAGAGACCATTCAACCCGAGGGCGCAGGCGAGGACCGCCCCGCCGGCGGCCAGTCTCGGCCAGTCCACGGCTTCGCGGAACACCAGGCCCGAAGCGAGGATCGCCAGCGGGATCTTCATGTTGTTGAAGACGGCCAGGGTGCCGATGTCCGTCCGGCGTGCCCCGGCGTTGAAGAGGAAGAAGCCCAGCCCCGAGGCCACCGCACCCAGGTAGACCAGCACGCCCACCTGCCGCAGGCTCATGGCCTGCACCTTGGCCCACGGGATGGATGGCGCGGCCATGGCCACAGCCACCGCGGAGGCACCCAGATACAGAAGGCCCATGAGGTCCCGGTCCCGCTTGCCTGAGGCCGGTGCCAGCTTCCGGTAGAGCACCTGGCCCAGGGCGAAGCACAGGTTCGCCCCCTGCATCAGCAGGAAGCCCAGCAGGATCCCCTTCCGGCCCAGGCCGGACCCCACGCAGATGCCCGTCCCCAGCACCGCCAGGGCCGCCGTGAGCAGGAACAGCCAGGAGAGCCGCCGACGCAGGACATCGGCCGCGAGCGTCACGAACAGGGGCGTGAAGATGGTGAACAGGGCCACTTCGGAGGACTGCAGCCAGCGGAACGAGGCGATGTACAGGAGGTACATGAGGCCGAACTGGAGGGCCCCGATGCCCGCGAAGGCGAGCACCTGCCTCCGCGACAACCCCCTCGCGTCCAGAAACGGGAGGAACACCAGGGCCGCGAGGAGGGTCCGCACGGCCGTCACGAAAGGCGCCCCCAGGTCGCTCACCTGGGCCGTGAGGCCGAAGGACAGGGCCCAGATGATGGAGACGATGAGCAGCAGGGACATGGCGCTCCGCGGTTTCGTGGATTCAGTCGAGGCTTCGCCCCAGTCTAAGGAAGATCCCGCGCCACGGTTCCGGGAGGGCCTCCGCATCCCGGGCGATGGTGGCCTCGTCGCCCCTGACGAAGGGTCCGGTGCGCCCGGCGGCACCGAGGGCGGTCACGTTGCGCAGGGTGGCCTCGGCCAGCGGCAGCAGGCCCCGGCCCGGCAGGGCCACGCCCCGGGCGCGCAGCAGAGCGTCCGCCCCCAGCCAGAGCGAGGCCGCGTGGCCCGAGGTGAGCACGGCCGCCGCGTGGTAGAGCGGCTTCAGGTCCGCAGGCAGGTCGAAGGCCGCGAAGCCCAGGTCGCCGAAGGCCCGCCGCAGGAGGTCCGGCACGGCCCCGGTGATGGCCAGGGGCGTGCCCGCCCAGTCCCTCGCCTCGCCGTCGAAGCTGGTGAGCGGGTGGGCGCAGGGCACTCCCGGCAGGTGCAGGCTCCCGGCCAGATGCACACAGCGGCCGGGAAAGGCCTGGGCCACCTCGGCGATCGCGCGATCCGGCACCGCGAGAAGGACCAGCCCGTCCGGCCGGGCGCCGTGATCCAGCAGCGCCACCCGCGCCCCCCAGGCCGCCGCCAGGGCCCGACCGGCGCGGCCCCGCCCCAGGATGGTGAACTCGGGAGTCATGGGGACAGTGTGGCGCAAAACGGTCCCCAGGCCTCAGCCTTCAGTCCGGACTCCGGACACCCGACTCGATTCCCCTAAACTCTCCCCATGCCCCGCACCTCCCCCGCCCCCTGGGCCCTGCCGCCTGAGATCCCCTGGTCGCGGTTCCTGCGGATGCTGCGGCATCCGGAACCGCCCCGGGGCTGGCTGGAAGCGGCGGCGGAACTGCCTGAGCTGCGGAAGCGGCCCCTGCTGCTGCGCTGGATCGCCCAGCACCCCAAGGCCACGGCCCACCTGCGGTCCTCGCTCATGGGGCGCCTGCCCTGGCGGGCCCTGGCCACAGTGGCGGTGGATGCGGCCGCCCATCCCCAGGCTCGCCAGCAGGCCATCGAGAAACTCCAGCAGCTCTGGAGCGTCATGACCACAGGTGAGCGCCGCAGCCTCGCGCTGCACGCGCCCCGGCCCTTGTGGTCCCTCGTGTGGCGGGCCCCCGACAGCGGCGTACTGGCCGCCTTCCTCCAGAACCCGAAGCTGGGGATGGAAGCCCTGGTGGCCCTCATCCAGCCACCCTTGCGCCCTGCCCAGACCGAGGCCCTGGCCGCCTCCCGCTGGCGCGAGACGGGCCCCGTGGCCGACCAGGTGCTGCGCGCCCTGGATCGCAGCCTGGCCCTGCCGGACTCCGGCCTGGCGCTGGGTCACGCGGTGCCCTGGATCAGGGCCATGGAGGAGGAAGCCCGCATCCTCGCCGCCAGCAGGATCACGACACCCGCCCTCCGGCGGATGGTGCACCCGCGGCGGGAACTCGGCTAGCAGCGCTTCAGGATCTCGGCCACGCAGCGCTCGATCCCCACCCACACATCGCTCAGCCTCGCATCATCAAACATGTAGGCGGGCGTGGTGACCAGCTTGTGGGCCTCGTCGATCACGATCTCCCGGGAGTTCGGGGTGTCCTTGTGGTGCTGGCCCAGCTGGTTGACCGCGGTGGCGCAGCCGGCGTCGTTCCCCAGCGTGAGGTCGACGGACGCCTTCCCTGAGAGCGCCAGGGCGACCAGGGCCGGGGCGATGCAGATGGCGCCCACGGGCTTCCTGGCCTCGAAGAAGGCCCGCACGAAGGTCGCCACGTCGGGCCGCACCTCGCCCTGGGCGCCCTTGAAGGCGAAGGTGCAGTGGTTCTTGGCCACCCCGTAGCCGCCGGGCATCACGAGGGCATCGAAGTCCGCGGCCTTCGCCTCCGCCAGGTCCAGGCACTGGCCCACCCGGGCGATGCGGCTCGATTCCTCCAGGATGTTGCGCCGCCCCCCCGGCACGGGCTGGCCCGTGGCGTGGTTGATCACGTGGTGCTGATCGGCATTGGGCGCGATGCACTGGAAGGCCGCCCCATGCTGATCCAGGGCCAGGAGCGTGAGCACCGCCTCCCGCACCTCTGCGCCGTCCAGGTGGCCGCAACCGGCCAGCAGCACCGCGACCTTGGGGGTCTTCGCCATGGGAGCCTCCTGATGGATGGGTCGATTATCCACCCCGGGAACAGGGCCCCCAGGCAATTCGTCTACCCTGGTCCCATGCGCCTGTCCGCCCGCCTTCCGCCCAGCTTCGAGCCGAACGCCCTGTCGGCTCGGCTGTCGCAACTGCGCTCGGAAGGTCGGCCGGTCCTCGATCTGACGGGATCCAATCCCACCCGCTGCGGATTCGCCTACCCCGAGGCGGACCTCCGCGCGGCCCTGTCGGCCCCCGCCGTGCTGGGCTACGATCCCGACCCCCAGGGCTCGCAGATCGCCCGCGAGGCCATCGCGGCCCACCACGGGCACAGCCTGCAGGCCGGGGAGCTGCTGCTCACGGCCTCCACCAGCGAGGGTTACGGTCTGCTGTTCAAGCTGCTGGGCGATCCCGGCGACGACGTGCTCGTTCCCAGTCCCAGCTATCCCCTCTTCGACTGGCTGGCCCGGCTGGAGGGCCTGCACGCCCGCCCGGTACCTTCGTACTTCCATGACCGCTGGCATCTGGATCTCGGCGCGCTCGAAGCGGCGGCGGGCCCCCGGACCCGGGCCATCGTGGTGGTGAATCCCAACAATCCCACCGGCCACTTCCTGTCCAGGGCGGAATGGTCCGCGCTCACGGATCTCTGTGCGAGGCTCGGCCTGGCCCTCCTGGTGGACGAGGTCTTCGCGGACTACGCCCTGGAACCACCCGCCGACCGCCTGGCCACGGCCCTCCTGGATCCCGACCCGCCCTGCCCGGTCCTCCTGCTCTCGGGCCTCAGCAAGGTGGCGGCCCTGCCCCAGCTCAAGCTCGGCTGGATCGCCGTCCGCGGGCCCGGCGCGGCGGAAGGCCTGGAGGCCCTGGCCTTCCTGGCCGACCAGTACCTGTCCGTGTCCGCTCCCGTACAGGCCGCCGCCCCGACCCTGCTGGCCCTGGCCCCCGGGATCCGCCAGCAGGTGCAGATCCGCCTGCGGGCCAACCTCGCCGCCCTGGACGCGACCTTGACCGCCCATCCCCACCTGTCCCGGCTGCCTGTGGAGGGCGGCTGGTCCGTTCTGCTCCGCCGGCCCGCCGTGGACGAGGATGGGGCCTGCGCCCTGCGCCTGCTCGAACGGACCGGTGTCCTGGTGCATCCCGGCTCATTCTTCGACCTTCCGGGCGACGGCCACCTGGTGCTGAGCCTCCTCACTCCGGAAAAAACCTTCCGGGATGGACTGGGCCGCATCTTCCCCTGCCTCTGACCGACCTGCATAATCACCGGGACCCCATGAGCCCCCTCGCCTCCTGCCCCAGCTGCGGTGCCTCCCTGAGCTTCCGGCCCGGGACCATGGTGGCCGTCTGCTCCTATTGCAAGGCCCTGGCCGCCCGGCGGGACCGCGATCCCGAACTCATCGGCAAGGTGGCCGACCTGGTGGACACAGGCTCGCCGCTGGGCCTGGGCGCCACGGGCCACTACACGGGACGCACCTTCACGCTGGCCGGCCGCGTGCAGCTCAAGCATCCGCTGGGCGGCGTCTGGGACGAGTGGTACCTGGCCCTGGACGATGGGCGCTGGGGCTGGCTGGCGGAAGCCCAGGGCCGCTTCTACCTGACCTTCACCCAGACGCCCCACGGCGTGCTGCCCGCCCCCGCGGACCTGCAGGCCGGCGGGCTCGCGGACCTGGGTCCCGACGGCCTCTGGACGGTGGGCGAGGTCAGCGAGGCCGCCTTCCACAGCGCCGAGGGCGAGATCCCCTGGGCCGTGGAACCGGGCGCCACCTACCGCTACGCGGACCTGTCCGGCCGCAGCGGCGCCTTCGCCACCCTGGACTACGGCGAGGATCCCCCCCTCTTCTTCCTGGGCCGGGAGGTGTCCCTGGCCGACCTCGGCATCCAGGGCGGCACGAGGAAGCCCCCGAAAGCGGGCGCCCAGAGCCTCAACTGTCCCAAATGCGGTGGGGCCTTGGCGCTCCGGGCGCCGGACCAGACCCTGCGCGTGGGGTGTCCCAGCTGCGGCAGCCTGCTCTCGGCCGAGGGCGGCAAGCTCGCCTTCCTCAAGAGCCTGAAGCAGCCGCGCCAGGATGTGGTGATCCCGCTGGGCGCCGCAGGCACCCTGCGCGGCGAGTCCGTCACCTGCATCGGGCAGCTGCGGCGAAGCTGCACCATCGAAGGCACGGCCTATCCCTGGAACGAGTACCTGCTGCTGGACAGCCGCCACGGCTTCCAGTGGCTGGTGCAGAGCGACGGCCACTGGAGCCTGGCCGTGGCCGTGGCGCCGGGCGAGGTTCCCCAGGTCCGCGACGGGCAGAAGAACCTCTGGACCCAGGGCCACAACTGGCGGCGCTTCCAGGATGTGGAGGCCGTGGTCGAAGGTGTGTGGGGCGAGTTCTACTGGACCGTGGAACAGGGTGAGCGGGTGGAGGTCTCCGAGTTCGTGGCCCCGCCCCGCAGCCTCACCCGGGAACGCCAGGCCCACCAGGGCGGGGGCGGCGAGGTCAACTGGAGCCTTTCGACCTACCTGGAACCCGGGGAAGTCTGGGCGGCCTTCCGCCTCGAGGGGGCGCCGGCCGCGCCCACCGGCATCGCCTCCTTCCAGCCCAACCCCCACAAGGTCGCCCTGGCGAAAGCCGCCCCCTGGCTGGTGGGCGCCCTGGGCCTGTTGCTGCTGCTGGTGATGGCGGAGTCCATCACGCACCGGAACACCGAGCTGTTCCGGCGGCAGTTGGATCTCTATGACCTGACTCCAGCCCTGCGGCAGATTCCTGGCGACTCCGCCCGACCCGGCCTGCCCGCGCGTCGGGGTGCGGGCCCCGCGACGCCGGCACCTGAGGCCCAGGAGCCGGTCTTCTTCTCGGACCCCATCGAGATCAAGGACAGCCACCAGAACCTCGCGGTCACCCTCAGTGCCCCCGTCAACAACAGCTGGGTGGGCGTGGAGGGCGCCCTGGTGAGCGAGACCACCGGGGTGGCCGAGCTCTTCCTGGTGGAATCGAGCTGGTACCACGGCGTGGATGGAGGCGAGTCCTGGTCCGAGGGTGGCCGCACCGACACGGTGTTCCTCAGCGCCGTGCCCGCCGGCACCTACGTGCTGCGCCTCGCACCCCAGTGGGACGGGAAGGTTCCGCCCGTCAGGGCCATCGATGTGCAGCTCCGCCAGGGCGTCATGCGCTGGCTGTACCCGGGGCTCGCCCTGCTGGCCATCGTCCTGGTGCCCCTGCTCATGGTGTTCCGCCTGGCGGCCTTCGAAAGCCGGCGCTGGCAGGAGAGCATGTACGCGCCGAGTGCGGCCGCCTCCGGGAGTGACGACTGATGCGCATCCTCTATCTGCTCTTCCTCGGCGGCGGCTTCAGCCTCATGGTGGCCAACGGCTTCCTCGGCCGGGAATTCTTCGGTAACCGGCGCCGCGCCGACCTGCCACCCAGCGTGCGCCAGACCCCGGGCGCCTACCGCACCTTCCTGCACAACAACGGCTTTCACGGAGGCAAGTGATGTTCACGGACCAGCTGCTCCACCAGCTTCTCGTCGCCGCCATCTTCTCCGTCCTGGGCCTCGTCATCCTCGGCGTGGTCTGGCTCGTGCTCGTGAAGATCCTGCCCTTCTCCCTCCGCAAGGAGATGGAGGACGACCAGAACGTGGCCCTCGGCATCGTCCTCGGCAGCCTCATCCTGGGCATCAGCCTCATCATCGCCGCCGCGATCCATGGGTGAGCCCGGCCCTGAGGCGCCGCCATCGACCCTCAAGGCACCCCTGCTGTTCATCAGCGTGCTGCTCATCGCCAGCTGCGGGCTGATCTACGAGCTGGTGGCGGGGACGCTCTCGAGCTACCTGCTGGGAGATTCGGTCACGCAGTTCTCCACGGTGATCGGCGTCTACCTCAGCGCCATGGGGCTGGGTTCCTACCTGTCGAAGTTCCTCCAGCGGGGGCTGGCGCGGCGCTTCGTGGATCTGGAGCTGGCGGTGGCGCTGGTGGGCGGGTTCTCGGCCCCCATCCTGTTCCAGGCCTTCGCCCACACCCATGCCTTCCGGGTCGTGCTCTACGGCGTGGTGATGGCCGTGGGCACCCTGGTGGGGCTGGAGATCCCCATCCTCATGCGCATCCTCAAGGACCAGGTGCGCTTCAAGGACCTGATCGCGGGTGTGCTCACCCTCGACTACGTGGGCGCCCTCTTCGCCTCCCTGCTCTTCCCGCTGCTCTTCATGCCCAAGCTCGGCCTGGTGCGCACGAGCCTCCTCTTCGGCCTGCTGAACGCCGCCGTGGGCCTGTGGTCCACCTACCTGCTGGTCTCCCAGCTGGGCCCCACCCGGCTGATCCGCCTGCGCTGCCTGGCCATCATGGCCCTGCTGGCCGTGGGACTGGTGTTCGCCGGGAGGTTCACACTGGTCCTGGAAGAGGAGGTCTTCGCGGACGAGATCGTCTACGCCAAGGACAGCGCCTACCAGCGCATCGTGCTCACCCGGGGCCGGGGCAGCTTCCAGCTCTTCCTCAACGGGAACCTGCAGTTCTCATCCGCCGATGAATACCGCTACCACGAGGCCCTGGTCCACCCCGCGTTCGCCCTCAGGCCCGAAGCCAGGCGCGTGCTCATCTGCGGCGGCGGCGACGGCCTCGCCGTGCGCGAGGTGCTGAAGCACCCTTCGGTCCAGGAGATCGTGCTGGTGGACCTGGATCCCGCCATGACCGACATGGCACGGCAACAGCCCATGGTGCGCCAGCTCAACGGCGCCTCCCTGGACGACCCCCGCGTGAAGGTGGTCAATGCGGATGCCATGGTCTGGCTCCAGGAGACGACAGGCCCGCCCTTTGACATCGCCCTGGTGGACTTCCCGGATCCCAACACCTATGCGCTGGGGAAGCTCTACACCTCGCGCTTCTACCGGCTGCTGCAACGCCGCCTCGCCGACGATGCCATGGTCGCCGTGCAGAGCACCTCTCCGCTGATGGCCCGGGAGTCCTTCTGGTGCATCGCCGCCACCATGGAGGCAGCCGGCCTGAAGGTGCATCCCTACCACCTGGCGGTGCCCTCCTTCGGCGTCTGGGGCTTCGCCCTGGCCTCGAAGCGCGATTTCGGGATCCCCACCCACGTGCTGCCCGGCCTGCGGCACCTGTCGGACGAGGCCACCGCCGCCATGTTCGCCTTCCCCCGGGACATGGATCGCGTGCCCACCGAAGTGAACCGCCTGGACAACCAGGTGCTCGTCCACCTCTACGCCCGGGAGTGGCGGCGGTGGTCGTGAGTCCACGGCCATGAAGCGCCGCGACTTCCTCGCCGCGGGTGCCCTCTCTGCGGTCTCCCTGGCCTGCCGCCGGAAGCCGGAGTTCCCCTTTCCCGGCGAGATCATCGGGCCGGACCTGCCACTCGGGCACTGGCTGCGCGGAGGCACCTTCCCCGAGCCGGAGCACTTCGAGCCCGTGTCCGCGCTCGTGATCGGGGGCGGCGCGGCGGGTCTCAGCGCCGCCTGGCGGCTGGCGGGCGGCGGGCTGGACGACTTCCGCGTGCTGGAACTCGAGCGGGAACCCGGCGGCACCTCCCGCTCGGACCGCAACCACGTGAGCGCCTTCCCCTGGGCCGCCCACTACCTGCCCGTGCCGGACCGCGGCAACCACGCCGTCCTGCGCCTGCTGGACGAATGTGGCGTCCTCCACGGCTTCGACGCCAAGGGGGATCCCGTCTTCGCCGAGGAAGCCACCGTGCGCGCGCCCGAGGAACGGATCTTCGCCTTCGGCCAGTGGTGGGAGGGACTCTACCTGCGGGCCGGGGCCAGCCCCGAGGATGAGCGGCAGTATCACGCCTTCTTCCGGGAGGTGGACCAGTGGGCCGCGTTCCGCGACGCCAAAGGCCGTCCCGCCTTCAGCATTCCACGGTCCCGCTGCTCGGATGCACCCGAGGCCGTGGCCCTGGACGGCCTCTCCTTCGCCGCCTGGCTCGACGCGCGCGGGTTCTCCTCCCCCCGCCTGCGCTGGCTGCTGGACTACGCCTGCCGGGATGACTACGGCTCCCGGCTGGACACCACCAGCGCCTGGGCGGGCCTCTTCTACTTCGCGGCCCGCAAGCAGGGACCGGGCGAGGACTCGCGGCCCCTGCTCACCTGGCCCGAAGGCAATGGCTTCCTCATCAACCATCTGCGCCGGGCCTGCGGCGACCGTCTGCGCTGCGGGGTGATGGCCACCGCCATCCACGAGGCCAAGGACGGGCTCATGGTCACGGCCTGGGATGCGGTGAACCAGGTGCGCGTCGGCTGGAAGGCCCAGCGCGTGATCTTCGCAGGCCCGCAACATGTGGCGAAGCATGTCGTCGAAGGCCTGGCCGCGGCGCGGCCGGCGGCGGCCCGCATCCGCAACGCCCCCTGGATGGTGGCCAATCTGACGCTCCGGGCGCGCCCCAAGGAGCCCACCTTCCCCCTGGCCTGGGACAACGTCCTGCGGGACAGCGAGGCCCTGGGCTATGTGGCGGCCACCCACCAGAGCCTGCAGGACTACGGCCCCACCGTGTGGACCTGGTACCGCCCCTTCGCGGGCCCGGACTGCGACCTGGAGCGGACGCGCCTGCGCTCCCTGGACTGGCCCACCTGCGCGCGCATGGTCATGGACGATCTGCGCGTCGCCCACCCGGACCTGGAAGGCCTGGTGGCGCGCCTGGACGTGATGCGCTGGGGGCACGCCATGGTGCGCCCCGCGCCGGGTCTGCTGTGGGATCCCGCCTTTCGGGCCCTCGCCGACCCCTTCGGCCGCATCCACTTCGCCCATACGGAACTCAGCGGCCTCGCCCTCTTCGAGGAGGCCCAGGATCACGGCCTCCGGGCCGCGGAGGAAGTGCTGGCGGCCTCAGGACGCCGTGGCCAGAGCTGGCGCTAGCTGCTGCTTCTGCTCCACCAGGCGGGCCTCCCCCTGGGCGGGGATGGTCACGATCCAGAGCCGGTCGTAGATGTCCAGGGACCAGTAGGGCACGGGCCCCTTCACACCCAGGGCGCGGACGACCTTCTTCATCAGATCGTGGTGCCAGACGACGACGACGGTCCGTCCTCGCTGATTCCGGAGGATCTCCGCGGCCAGGGCGGCGCTGCCCTCCTTCGGCCGCACGAGGGGAACCAGGCCGAGCTTCGCAGCGGTGGGGGCCAAGGTCTGCCGGGTGCGCTGCAGCTCCGAGGTGTACAGCGCGGTGGGGTGGAAGCCCGCCAGCAGCGGCACCAGGGCGTCGGCTCTGCGCCGGCCGGCTTCAGCCAGAGGCGAGTCTCCGTCGAAGATCGACTGGCGCTCGGCGTGCCTCAGCAGGACCACCGTCGTGTCCTGGGCGATGAGGCCCGCTGCGGAGAGGAGCAGCCAGGCGAAGAGAAATCCGGATCGAACACCAGTCATGGGGGGCTCCCTTCCCCAGGTTAACGGAGGCCCGGCTCCCCTGTGATGGCGGGCACATGCTCTTCCACCAAGGTGGGAGGTCCCGACACTTGCAGTGATCTGTTTCTTCCCATGTCCTCCGGCAACTGCGCCGGAAAACACGATTAGCCATGTGATAACACCATTCATTGTTTTCTTTATGAACCACTTGGAATGCATTGATCCTGCTTGACGCCCCGCGCGGCCGGGCCAGCATGGGGTCCAACCAACCCCTATTCATATTCGGTCCCACCTCCCCGGAGGAAGGTCGATGTCCACCGCTCAGGTTCCACCCCTGAAGGCCCCGCCAGGCGATCCGCCGGCCGGGGTGGAATCCCGCCTCGCCGCGCTGGCGGAGCTGGTTCACACCCTGGAAGCCAGGGTCCAGGCGCTGGAGGCGGCCCTCCGGGGGGCGCCGACCCTCACCCCGTCCCCCCAGACGCCAGTTCCCGAGAACGGGCCTCGCGGAGAAGACGGCCCCCTCCTCGACCCCGCCCTCCCGAGCCCCACCCGCATCCTGGGCCTCATCGGCCGAGTCTGTCTCATTCTCGGTGGCGCCTACCTCATCCGCACCCTAGTGGATGCGGGAACCCTGCCCCCTGGGGTGGGCGTGGGCTTCGGACTGGCCTACGCCGCCACCTGGGCCTTCCTGGGGGACCGAGCCCGGAGGCCTCTGGATGCCGCGTTCCGGACCCTCGCCTCCCTGCTGATCGCCTACCCGCTCATCGTGGAGTCCTCCACCCGCCTCGGCATCCTGACGCCAGGACTGGCGGCCCTCCTCCTGGTCGGCATCGCCGGGGTGCATGCCGCCGTGGCCTGGCGCCGCGACCTCCAGGCCATCCTCTGGCTGGCCACCTTGGCGGCGCTGGGCTCGGGCTTCATCGTGATGATGGTCCAGCGGGCCATCGAGCCCTTCGCCGCGGCCTTCCTCGCCCTGGGGGCCGGGGCCCTGTGGCTCACCTATGGTCGGCGCTGGCATGGCCTCCGCTGGCCCACCGCCCTGGCGGCAGATCTGGGTGTGCTGATCCTCACCCTCCTCGCGACCTGGCCAGGCGGCCCCCAGGGCATCTACCGTGGGCTGTCGCTGAACCGGGCCCTGTTCCTCGCTCTCGCCCTGGCCGCGATCTACATCGGCAGCTTCGCCGTCAGGATGCTCCAGCGACGCCGGGTGGTGAACGCCTTCGAGGTCATCCAGACGGCCCTGGTCCTGCTGGTGGGATTCGGAGGCGCCGTGCGCGTCTCCCTGGCCACCGGGGCCGGCACGGGCATCCTCGGCGCGGGCATCTCGCTGGCCGGCATCGGCTGCTACGCCGCAGCGTTCCCGTTCGTGGACGACCAGGAGGAGACCCGGGCCAACTTCAACTTCTTCACCTTCCTGGCCCTGGTCTTCCTCCTGCTGGGCGGTCCCTTCGTCCTCCCGCTGCCCGCCTTCGCCACCCTCGCCGGGCTCCTCGGCCTGGTGGCCATGGTGGCGGCGCTCCGCCTGCGCAGGAAGGTGCTGGTCTGGCAGAGTGGCCTGTACCTCACGACCTCCGCCGTGGCCTCCGGGTTGGGTGCCTGGGCCTTCCACGTGTTCATGGACCCCGCCGGACCCACCGCCCCGGTGACCGGGGCGGGGCTGGCCAGCCTGATCGCCCTGTTGGCGACGGTGGCGTACTTCCTGGCCCGCCGGCCGCCGGATCCCGTCACCGTCCTGATGCGGCCGGCGGTGCTGGTGATGGGGGGTCTGGCGGTGGCAGGCCTTGGCGCGCTTGCGATCTGGGCCTGCTGCGGCGGTCGAACACCCGACCCTGGCGGCCTGGCCCTGGCCCGCACCCTGGTGCTGTCCGCCCTCGCCATCACCCTGGCCTGGCTGGGGCGCCGGCTGCCCGTTCTGGAACTGCGCTGGATGGTCTATCCCCTCCTGGCCGTCACCACCCTCAAGTTCCTGTTCGAGGACATGACCGTGGGGCGTCCCCTGACCCTCTTCCTGGCCTTCATGGGCTTCGGAGCGACGCTCATCCTCGCGCCGCGCCTCCTGAGAAACCCTGCCACCCCGGGTGTGGACGAAGACAGCGAGGATGCCCCATGACACCGCCGCTCCGGCAGGCCGACCCCCGTCCGATTCCACCGCCGCCCTGCGGCCCAGCTGCACGAAAGGAACCTCTCATGCGCTTCCCGACTCTGTCCACGCTGGCGGCAGGCCTGCTGATCCTCCTGGGACCGGTGGCCTTCGCGGACCCGCCCGCCGCCAAGCCGCACCCTGGAACCACGACGGATGCGTCCGGCGCGCCCGAGGGCATCCAGGTGCCCAAGCCCCCCTTCAGCGAAGGCATCTTCCCCTGCAGCTCCTGCCATGACGGCAAGAGCATGAAGCCCAACCTCAAGCGCCGCGAATTGACCGACATGCACACGGACATCGTCCTGCATCACGGGCCGGCGAGCCGCTGGTGCCTGGACTGCCATGACGCCAACAACCGGGACAGCCTCCACTTGGCCAGCGGCGAGAAGATCCCGTTCACCTCCTCCTACCTGCTGTGCGGGCAGTGCCACGGCGACAAGCTCCGTGACTGGCGGGTGGGCGTGCATGGCAAGCGCACCGGCAGCTGGAACGGGCCCAAGCAGTACCTGCTCTGCGTCAACTGCCACAACCCGCATACCCCGCGGTTCCAGCCTCTGAAGCCGATGCCGCCACCCGCTCCTCCCGAACAGATCCAGACCCGGAAAGGGGGTGCCCGATGACGGACCACAAGCCCGAATGCCCCATTGGGGGCTGTGAGCCTCCCGCCTCGGTCGGCGGCAGCCGTCGGGAATTCCTCGGCGCCGCCACGGCCGCCATGGCCGCCGCCCTCACCGGCTGCGGCACGCTCAGCAAAGAGGAGTTCCTCCAGCACAACTTCAAGGAGCTGTCGAAGGAGGAGGTGCTCTCCGTCATCGATCGCCTGGAGAAGGAATACAAGGCGAAGTACGGCAAGGAGGTGAAGGTCGCCAACACTCCGGCCATTCCCGGCGTGATCTTCGGCTACGCACTGGACCTCAGCCGCTGCATCGGCTGCCGCCGCTGTGTCCATGCCTGCGTGAAGGAGAACAACCAGTCGCGGGAACCCGAAGTCCAGTGGATCCGCGTCCTCCAGATGGACAAGGAGGAGGGCGTCAACCTCCAGCACGCGGACCAGTACTACAACCCCGAGGAGGTGCCCCAGGAGGGTCACTTCTACATGCCGGTCCAGTGCCAGCAGTGCAAGAAGCCGCCCTGCACCAAGGTCTGCCCCGTGGGCGCCACCTGGCGCGAGAAGGACGGCATCGTGGTCGTGGACTATAACTGGTGCATCGGGTGCCGCTACTGCATGGCCGCCTGCCCCTACGGCGCGCGCCACTTCAACTGGGGCGAACCGCATCTGCCCGCAGACCAGGTGAATCCCAACACCCACTACCTCGGCAACCGGCCGCGGCCCAAGGGCGTGGTGGAGAAGTGCACCTTCTGCATCCAGCGCACCCGCAACGGCCAGTACCCGGCCTGCGTGGAGATCTGCCCCACGGGCTCCCGCAAGTTCGGGAACCTCCTCGACAAGGACAGCGAGATCCGCTACGTCCTCGAGAACAAGCGCGTCTTCAAGTTCAAGGAAGACCTGAACACCCAACCCAACTTCTTCTACTTCTACGGGGTGTGAGGCCATGTTCACGCTTAGAAACTTTTCGGGATTCTTCTCCGACACCCTCCGCCTGGTCACCAAGGGCGGCCGCCTCTACTACGCCTGGGTCGGCTTCCTCCTGCTCCTCATCGCCATCGGAGCCGGAGCCTACATCGGCCAGTTGAAGGATGGCCTCATCGTCACGAAGATGCGGGACCAGGTCTCCTGGGGCTTCTACATCGGCAACTTCACCTTCCTCGTCGGCGTGGCCGCCGCGGCCATCATGCTGGTCATCCCGGCCTACATCTACGACTGGGAGCCCATCAAGGAGATCACCATCCTGGGCGAGATGCTGGCCATCAGCGCCCTCGTCATGTGCCTGGGCTTCGTCATGGTGGACATCGGCCGCCCCGACCGCTTCTGGCACATCATCCCGCTCGTGGGCCGCCTGAACTGGCCCCAGTCCATGCTGGCCTGGGACGTGATCGTGCTGAACCTGTACCTGCTGCTGAACTGGTTCGTCGTCACCTACCTGCTCTTCTGCGCCTACACGGAACGGCACTACGTGAAGAAGCTGGTGCTGCCCCTGGTGCTGCTCTCCATCCCCATGGCCGTGAGCATCCACACCGTCACCGCCTACCTCTACAACGGCCTGGCCGCCCGGCCCTTCTGGAACTCCGCCATCCTCGCGCCGCGGTTCCTGGCCTCGGCCTTCTGCTCGGGCCCCGCCATCCTGCTCATCCTGCTCCAGGTGCTGCGGAAGACCACCCGCCTCAGCATCAAGGACGAAGCCATCTTCAAGGTGGCCGAGCTGATGGCCTACACCATGGGGTTCAACCTCTTCCTCACCGCGGCGGAGGCCTTCAAGGAGCTCTACTCCGGCACCGAGCACATGGTGTATTTCCAGTACCTGCTGTTCGGGCTCAAGGGCCACACCACGCTGGTGCCCTACGCCTGGGCCTCCATCCTCTGCGGCCTGGCGGCCTTCATCCTCTTCCTCGTGCCGCGCACCCGCACCAACTGGGTGACGCTGAACATCGGCTGCGTACTGATCTATGCCAGCGTCTACATCGAGAAGGGCATGGGCCTCATCATCCCGGGCCTCACGCCCGACGTGCTGGGGGACATCTACGTCTACCGCCCCTCCTTCACCGAGATCGCCGTGGCCGCGGGCATCTTCGCCATCGGCTTCCTGGTCTTCACCCTCATGCTGAAGGCCGCCGTCCCCATGATGCTGGGTGAGTTCACCATCACCAAGGGGCGAACCTCGGCGGAGGCCCCGCCGCAGCAGATCTAGATTCCAGGATCCTCGTCGCGTTCCTCATCAGGGTTCGCGGCGAGGATCGCCGCAAAGCGATCCAGGCTGCCCAGGAAGAGGTCCACCAGGTCGGGATCGAAATGGACACCCCGGCCCTTCTTGATGAGTTCCACCACCTGGTCCTCTGGCCACGAATCCTTGTAGTGGCGACGGCTGCTGGCCGCGTCGAAGACATCCACCAGCGTGGTGATGCGGGCCTCGATGGGAATGGCCACGCCCTTGAGGCCCTTCGGGTAGCCCGAGCCATCCCACTTCTCGTGGTGCCCGAAGGCGATGCGCGCCCCCATCTGGATGAAGGGGACCTTCGAGCCCTTGAGGATGGTGGCGCCCATGGAGGTGTGCCGCTTCATGGTCACCCATTCCTCTTCCGTGAGGGCGCCGGGCTTCTGGAGGATGGCATCCGGAACCCCGACCTTCCCGATGTCGTGCATCGGCGCAGCGGCTCGGATGGTCTCGATGGCATCCTCGTCCCAGCCCAGCAGCCGCCCCATCTCCGCCGCGTAGAGGCCAATGCGGCGGACATGCGTGCCGGTCTCGTGGTCCCTGTGCTCGCTGGCAGAGATGAGCCGGAGGGCGACCTCCTCCCGGGAGGAGCGGATCTGCTCGGTCTGCTCGCGAACCTTCCGGGCGAGCTGGGCCTCCCGGTCCCGGAAGGCGATCTCCAGCATGCGCCGCCGCAGAGCGGCGTTCACCTGCACCAGGATCTCCCGGGGCTGGAAGGGCTTCAGGACGTAGCCGAAGGCACCCTGCTGAAGGCACTCGATGGCGGTCTCCGCCGCCTCCGTGGAGCTCACCATCACCACAGAGATGTCGGGGATGCGAGGCTGCAGGGCCTTCACCAGGTCGAGCCCCGAGGCCCCCGGCATCTGGATGTCGCTGAGCACCAGGTCCGAAGGCTCCGCATCCAGCGCCTTGAGGGCCCCGGGCACATCCTCCGCCACCCGGCAGCGGTAGCCGGCCTTCGTGAGGATCCGCTCGAGGGAAAGACGGATGATGGGCAGGTCATCCACGATCAGGATGCTGACCTGCTGCGGCACCACCTGGATTTCCTCGCCCATGGACCTTTCCTGGATCGATGTTCAACGGAACGCTGGTCGGATGATTGTCGCAGTCGATCATCGCATGAGCGGAAAAAACCATGAAGTTTCCTTGCGGAACCCCCGTCGGGCCACCGCTGCGGAAACCTACCGGGCCCACTCCAGCGAATCGCGCTTCGCGGCGTAGTGCGCCCCGAGATCCAGGGCGAGGGCCCGCTCGCAGAGCTCCAGCGCCGCGTGGAAGTCCCCCAGCTCACTCTGGGCCTGAATGCCCCGCTCAAAGCAGGTCAGGCCCCCCAGCATCCGCCGGTACTCATGGGGGAAGGCGGCCTCCAGGTCCCCCAGGTAGCCGAGGGCCGAGGCCACGGAAGCGGCGCATTCCTCCCACAGCCCGCACTGGGCCTGGGCTTCCGCCATCAGGTCGTAGGCCGCCGCCTTCACCGCGTTCGGCAGGCTGGCCTGCCCCTCGAAGGTGCGGCGCAGGTACTTCAGGGCGGCTTCCGGCCCGCTGAAAGCCGCCTCGCGGTGCCCCGCCAGCAGGTCCTCCAGCACATCCTTCACCGACTTGCGGACGGGTTCCTGTCGCTTCGCCACTACTCGTACTCGATCGTGGCGGGCGGTTTCGAGGTGATGTCGTAGACCACGCGGTTGATCCCCTTCACCTCGCGGACGATGCGCTGGGCGATCCGGTCCATCAGCTCGTGGGGGAGCCGGGCCCAGTCCGCGGTCATGAAGTCCTCGCTGGTGACGGCCCGCAGGGCGCACATCCACTCGAAGGTGCGCTCATCGCCCATGATGCCCACGGTCTGCACCGGCAGCAGCACCGCGAAGGCCTGGCTGGTGCGGCCGTACCAGCCGCTCTCCCGCAGCTCCTGGAGGAAGATCGCATCGGCGTTCTGCAGGATGGTCGCCCGCTCCCGGGTGATGGCGCCAGGGAGGCGCACCGCCAAGCCGGGGCCCGGAAAGGGGTGCCGCTGGTTCATCTCCTCGGGGAGGCCCAGGGCCAGGCCGGTGGCGCGGACTTCATCCTTGAACAGCTCGCGCAGGGGCTCCACCAGCTTGAGTTTCATGCGCTCCGGCAGGCCGCCCACGTTGTGGTGGGACTTCACCAGGATGGCGCCGCCGATGCCGCTGGATTCGATCACATCCGGGTAGGTGGTGCCCTGGCCCAGGAAGTCGGCCTTCACCTTGCCGGCTTCGCGCTCGAAGACCTCGATGAACTTCCCGCCGATGATCTTCCGCTTCTGCTCGGGATCGGTCACGCCGGCCAAGGCCCCCAGGAACTCGTCCGAGGCGTCCACCCAGATGACATTGAGCTCGAAGGGCTCGAAGTAGGCCTGCACCTGCTTCATCTCATCCTTGCGCATGAGGCCATGGTCCACGAACACGCAGGTGAGCTGCTTGCCGATGGCCTTGTGCAGGAGCAGGGCCGCCACGCTGGAATCCACGCCGCCGCTGAGCCCCAGCACCACCGTGCCCTGCCCCACCTGCCCCCGGATGACCTTCACCTTCTCTTCGATGAAATTGCCGGCATTCCAGTCCAGGGCCATGCCGCAGTGCTTGAGGAAGTTCAGCAGCAGGGGCGTGCCCTGGGTGCTGTGGGTGACTTCCGGGTGGAACTGGAGGCAGTAGATCCCCCGCTTGGGGTCCTCCATCGCCGCCACGGGCACGCTGGGGGTCTTCGCAGTGACCGTGAAGCCCGCCGGGGCCACCTCCACATGGTCGCCGTGGCTCATCCACACCTGCTGGGCGTGGGGCAGGCCTTCGAAGAGCATGGACGCCTCGGGCATGGCCTGGATCTCCGCCTTGCCGTACTCCCGGCTGGCGGAGCGATGGAGCTGGCCGCCCAGGTTCCGGGCCAGCAGCTGCTGGCCGTAGCAGATGCCGAGGATGGGCACGCCGAGGCCCAGGATGGCCGGATCCAGATCCGGCGCCCCGGGTTCCAGCACCGAGTTGGGCCCGCCGGACAGGATCACGCCCTTGAGGTCGGCCCCCGCGATCTCCTGCGCCGTGGTGCCGGAGTTGTAGACCAGGCCGAAGGCACCCAGTTCCCGCAGCCGCCGGGTGATGAGCCGGGTGTACTGGCTGCCGTAGTCGATGATCGCGATGCGTTCGTGGTGCATGGAGCCTCAGGCGGAGGCCGCCCAGGGGTCCTGGGGGCTCTCTCCAGTGTGCCCCATCCAGCCGCTCCGGGACACCCGGATGGCCCCTGACTACCGGCCTCCCGCAGCGCCCCTGAGGATGTCCAGCAGGTTCTGGAGGGCCTTCCGGTCATAGGCGTAGCGGGCCTTGGCTTTGGCCGCCTCCACCTTCCGGATGGCCTCGTCGATCCGGTCCTGCCCGACCAGCTGAACGACCTCCGTCCCCAGGCCGGCCAGGTACGAAGGCAGGCTGAATTTCGGGAGCCTGACCGCAGCCGCCGGTCGCGGAAGCGGCGGTTCCTCCGCAGGGGACGGCGTGGACGCGGCCTGGGCCAGAGCCTGCCTCCCCTCCAGGAACCGGGCCAGCAGCCCGGCGTAAGACTCGGCCAGATTCCGTTCCATCGGGTTGGCGGCCAGCTGGTTCAGCTGGTTCCCCATCACCTTGGCTTCGGCCTCCAGGCCGAGGTTCATGCAGGCGATCCCCAGGTTGGCCCGGTGGGACAGATCCTGGGGCTCCAGTTCCACCGCGAGCCGCCCTTCCTTCAGCGCCCGCTGGGGATCTCTGGGCGCGGTGGCGTACTGCTGGCACAGGGCCATATGGACGGCGGGGAAATCGGGACACAGGCGGCACGCCGACTCCAGCAATTCCAGAATCCGGCTGGAATCAACCCGGTCCGCGCCGCCCCGCATCTCCCCCTGCAGACTGATGGCCAGTTCGTAGGGCGCCCGGAAATCATCGCTTCCGAGGTGCATGGCGGTTTCAAAGGACTGTCGGGCCGGGTGGATCTCCCCCCGGCCAGCCTGGGCGAGCCCGATCGCCACATGGACCCCGGGGTTCTGGGGCTCCAGGGCGAGGACCTGCGCCAGGAGCGGCTGCGCCTCCTTCTCCTGCCGGGAATGCTGCAGGAACTCGGCGCGAACCAGCAGCGACTCGGCTTCCCTCATGGGGCGCGTCCGGAAGTCCTTGTCCGTCAGCTTCACATCCAGGGGCAGGTTCCAGTAGCCGTAGGCATCCTTCCTCGAGTAGAGGCTCAGGTTCGCCTGGAGTTTCTCGAGGTCCCCGAACCCCTGCCGCGCGGCGTCCAGGGCCTCCCGGCCCGGGGTGAGGGCCTGCAGGTAGGCTTTGAAGAGGCCGGCCTTCTGGGCGGCCGCATCCATGAACAGGTAATGGACGAGCGCCCAGCTCTGGGCATAGAAGATCCCGGTCTTCTCGCCTTCCCGGTAATGGGGCGAGTCATGGGTCACCCGGAACAGCGTCTCCAGGGGAAGATGGACATGGGTGCGCATCTGCCCCAGGCGGCCCACGGGCACGCGCCCCAGGTAGACGCGTTCCGAGTGGATCTCGGTGGCCCCGTAGAAGTCCGCGAGCCCCTCATCCAGCCAGGTGGGCAGGGCCGGGAAGTTCTGGTGGACGATGCTGTGCGTGTACTCGTGGAACAGGACGAAATAGGGCTGGTCCATCTGGTGGTCGACATCCAGCCGGAGAACCGCATAGTTCCGTTCCCGGCCCGGGAAGAACACCCCCGCGGACCGTTTGGGATCCTTGCCTTCGAATTCCTTCGGCAGGAACCGCTTCATGGAGGCCTCGTCCTCCAGGACCAGGACCACCAGGGGCTTGGGGGCGTCCACCCGGATGCCCGGGAAGATCGTCCCGAAGACGCTGCGGATGGCCTCGAAGCCCTTCAGGGCCTTCCGCGCCTCCCTCTCGCCGGCATCGGAATAGGCGAGGAAGTGGGGCGACTTCACCTCCACCCAGGTCTCCTTGCGGGCCGCCTCCAGCCTGGCCCCGATGGCCAGCACGGGAAGAAGCAACGCGATGCGGATCAGGTTGGTCGGCTGCATGGGCCCTCCGCCCATCCGTGGAGATCGGCCTGATCTGTGAATGGGCTGATGGTCTCGATTCTAGCCAGGGACCCTGAGGATCGCATCAGGCCCGGCAGGGCCCCGGCCTATTGCCAGAGGCTGAAGTCCGCCACGCGCAGGAAGGCCTGGCGGAGCCGGTGCAGGAGGCTGAGCCGCGCGGCCCGGAGCGCCGGATCGTCGCACTTCACCATGACGGCGTTGAAGAAGGCTTCGAGGGGTTCCGCCAACTCGGCCAAGGCACCGAGCAGGGCCTTCTGGTCTGCGGTGGCTTCCAGCCGGCCGAGATGCTCCGCCAGCACCTTCTCTTCACCCTGCGTCAGCAAGGCACTGTCGAAGTCGCCGCTGGCGAGTTCGTCCTTCAGGATGTTCCCGATGCGCTTGGCGCTCTGGGCCAGGGAGGCGAAGCGGACATCCTCGGCGAAGGCGGAGAGGGCCTCGCAGCGGGCCTTGAGGTCCGCCAGGTCCTCCCAGCCGGCGGCCAGGGCGGAACGGCGGACCGAGCCGGCATACCCGGCCTGCTCCAGCTGGTAGGCCACGCGATCCTTAAAGAAGGTCAGCAGGGCTTCGGTGGTTTCGGGGGCCGGCTTCGTGGCCCGGGTCCCCACGACCCGGAGGCCGGCGGCGATGAGGTCCGCGGGCGTGAAGGCCCAGCCGCGCTCCCACAGGATGCGCACGATGCCCTGGCCCGCGCGGCGCAGCGCGAGGGGATCCTTGGAGCCGCTGGGGATGAGGCCCACGGCGAAGCAGCCCGCCACGGTGTCGAGCTTGTCGCAGAGCGACAGGAGGCAGCCCATGGGCGTCGATGGGACGGCATCGTCGGCGCCGATGGGCCGGTAGTGCTCCTTCACGGCCATCCAGACTTCCTCGTGGGCGCCTTCGTGCTTGAGATACTCGCCGCCCATGACCCCCTGCAGCTCGGGGAACTCGCCCACCATCAGCGTGCGCAGGTCGCACTTGGCCATGCGGGCCGCCTCGAGGGCGCGGTCGATGTGCTCATCGTCCTTGGACAGCTTCGTGGCAAGGGCCTTGGTGAGGGCCACCACCCGCCCCGTCTTGTCGTGATAGCTCCCCAGCTCCCGCTGGAAGGTAAGGGCCTTGAGCTTCTCCAGCCGGTCGGACAGGGGGTGCTTCCGGTCCTCCGCGAAGAAGAACCGGGCGTCGTAGAGCCGCGCCTTGAGCACCCACTCGTTGCCAGCCTTCACGAACCCGGCGGGATCATCCGTACGGTTCGCGGCGGTGAGGAAGTGGGGCAGCAGCGCGCCGCCCGGCCCCTCGATGCAGAAGCTCTTCTGGTGCTCCCGGAGGCTGGTGACCAGCACCTCCTTGGGCAGTTCCAGGAAGTCCACCGGGAAGTCACCCCGAACGATCTTGGGGAACTCCACGATCTCAGCCAGGGTGTCCAGCAGCTCCGCATCGGCGACGACGCGGCCCTTCGCCTCGGCGGCGAGCGTTTCCAGCTGCTGGGCGATGCGCGTCCGGCGGGCCTCCACGCTGACCACGACGCCAGCGGTTTCCAGCGCTGACTCGTAGGACTCCGGCGTGGGGATCCTCACCGGCCCGGGATGCTGGCGATGGTACAGGCGGTGGCCCCAGGTGCTGTCCGTGGCGGCGACGCCGTCCACCGTGATGGGCACGACCTGATCGCCGAAGAGGCACAGGATGTTGCGGATGGGGCGCACGAACTCGAACTCCGAGCTCCCCCAGCGCATGGCCTTGGGCACGTGCAATCCGGCGATGAGCCCGGGCAGGGCCTCGGCCAGGAGATCCACCGTGGGGCGGCCCTGCTTCGTGATCGTCACCACCGCGCAGGGTTCCTTCTTGCCCGCCGGCTGCTCGAAGCGCACGGCGCTGAAGGCCACGCCCCACTTTTCCGCGAACTTCAGGCCCTGGATGGTGGGCTGGCCGTCCTCGCCCACGCACATGCGCTGAGGCGGGCCCACCTGGGTATCGGTCTGGTCGGGCTGGGAGCCCGGCAGGCCGATACCACGCCAGGCCAGCTTCCGCGGGGAATAGAACGATTCAAGGCTGGCGGCGGCCAAGCCCTGCCCCTGGATCCAGGCCGACAAGGCCGTCGAGAACTCGTCCGCCAGCGGCTGCAGGAAGCGCGCCGGGATCTCCTCGCAGTGCAGCTCGAGCAGGAAGGTCTTCGTGGCGCTCACTTCGCACCTCCCTTCCCGGCGGTCTCGGCAGCTGCGGCGGCGCCCTCCTGGTGCTCCAGATATGCCTTGGCGCACCCGCAGGCCAGGTCGCGCACGCGCTTGATGATGCCGGGGCGCTCGGTGGTGCTCACGGCGCCGCGGGCATCCAGCACATTGAAGGTGTGGCTCATCTTGAGCGCCTGCTCGTAGGCGCTGAGGAAGTGCCCCAGGTCGTTCAGGAGGTGCCAGCCCTCCTTCTCGAAGGCATCGAAGAGGTGGCGGTGCAGGTCCAGGTCGGCGTGCTCGAAGCTGTAGGCGCTCAGCTCGAACTCCTCGCGCTGGCGCATCTGGCCGTAGGTCACGGGGAACACGCCGTCGTCGGTCTTCACCTCGCCATGCACGAGGTCGAAGATGTTGTCGTAGCCGCCCAGGAACATGCAGATGCGTTCGATGCCATAGGTCAGCTCGGCGCTCACGGGCCGGCAGTCCAGGCCGCCCACCTGCTGGAAGTAGGTGAACTGGCTGATCTCCATGCCGTCCAGCACCACCTGCCAGCCCACGCCCCAGGCGCCGAGCGAAGGAGACTCCCAGTTGTCCTCCTCGAAGCGGAGGTCGTGCTTCGAGAGGTCGATGCCCAGGGCCTCAAGGCTCTCGATGTACAGATCCTGGACCTTGGCGGGGCTGGGCTTGAGGATCACCTGGAACTGGAGGTGCTTGTAGACGCGGAAGGGGTTCTCGCCGTAGCGGCCATCCGCCGGGCGGCGCGAAGGCTCCACATAGGCCACGTTCCAGGGGCGGCTCCCCAGGGCGCCGAAGAAGGTCAGCGGGTTCATGGTCCCCGCGCCCTTTTCCAGATCGTAGGGCTGGCCGATGAGGCAGCCCCGGTCGGCCCAGAACCGCTGCAGGCGGAGGATCAGTTCCTGGATATGCATGGGGACTCGCCAAAACGAGTATTCTAGCGGGTTCTCGGCCGCTTGATAAGCTGGCGGGATGCGGATCCGGCCTGCCCTCCCACCCGATGCCCCGGCCCTGGCGGCCCTGGGCGAGCGACTCTGGCGCAGCACCTACGCGGGCCTGATCCCCGAAGTGAACCTGAACCTGCACCTCGCCAAGACGTTCGGGCTCCGCCAACAGGCCGCCGAGCTGGCCGACCCGGCCTGTCTCATGCTGGTGCTGGAGAAGGATGGCGACCTCATGGGCTACGCCCTGCTCCGCGCCGGTGGCCCGGAGCAGGGGACCGGCTCTTTCCACTTCGTCAGACCGCTCGAAGTCGCCAGGTTCTACGTGGATGGCTCCCTCCACGGCCGGGGTGCGGCCCAGGCGCTGATGGCCGCGGCCCTGGCTCACGCCCGGGCAGCAGGCCACGACGGGGTCTGGCTTCAGGTCTGGGAGCAGAACCCCCGGGCCATCCGGTTCTACGCCAAGGCCGGCTTCACCGATGCCGGCGAGGCCACCTTCCGCGTGGGCGAACAGGTGGACCGCGACCGGATGCTGGTGCAGGCCCTCCCGACCCGCGATCGGTAACAGCGACATCGTCCAGCCCGCGCCGCCCGGCACGGGAGCCGGTCACTCCTCGTCGGGCTCGGGCTCGGGCGGCGGTGGCATCGTCAGGCGCAGGTAGGCCGCCCGGGCCTCGGCATGGCCCTTGTCCATGGCCTTCCGGTACCAGGCGAGGGCCTGATCGATGTCGCGGGGGCCGCCGACTCCGCGCTCCGCATACTCGCCGAGCTTCTGCATGCACCCGGCATGTCCAAGGGTCGCCCCCTCCGCAAAGGCGTGCTTCGCCTTGGCGGGATCCCGGAGGTTCGTCTCTTCCCCCGATTCGTAGATCAGCCCGGCGTTCCACCAGCTGCTGGTGCTCCCCTTGGCGCCCGCCTTGAGATACCAGCCGAGGGCGAGTTCCGGGCTCTTGGGAACGATCAGCCCATGCTCATGGAACCAGCCGAGCTGGTTCATGGAGGCGCCACTGCCCTGGTCCGCAGCCACCTGGTAGCACCGGATGGCCTCCGTCAGATTCACGGGCACGCCCTCGCCAAATTCATAGGCCCAGCCGACTTGGTGCAGGGCCGTGGTGTCCCCCAGATCCGCCGCCTTGCGGAAGAACGCCAGCGACTTGGAGAGATCCCTCTCGATGCCGTCATTCGATTTGTAGCAGAACCCCAGCTGCAGCCAGGCCTGCGACCACCCCCGCTCGCCGGCCTGGTGGTAGTAGCTCACGGCTCTGGGAACATCCTTCTCCACGCCCCATCCGTTCTGGGAAAACCATCCGAGCAGGTAGATGGCGGACGGGGAACCCTTCTCGGCGCCCTGCCTCAACCAGGCCACGGCCCGCTTGTCGTCCTGGGTCACCCCCTCGCCTTTGTGGTAGAGCCAGGCGAGGTTGGAGAAGGCGGGCGGAAACTCGCGCTCGGCGGCTCTCCCGTACCACAGGACGGCCTCGGCCGGATCCACCGGACCGCCCAGCCCCCGCTGGCGGCAGTTCCCCAGAAGATACATGGCCGCGGCGGAGCCCATGCCCGCTGCCTGGCGATAGAGGCCCACCGCGCGTCTGGGATCCTTGGGCACGCCCGTGCCGTTCATCAGCATGCCCGCCAGCTCCACGAGCGCATGGGGGTCACCGAGGGCATCCGCTTGGGTCAGCCAGCCCAGGGCCGCTTGCGGATCTCTGGATACTCCGATGCCATCGAGGCAGAGATGCCCCATGTACCTCGGGGCGTCCGAGTAACCCGCCGCGGCGGCCTGCTGCCCGTACCGGAAGGCGGCGTTCGCGTCCTTCGGGAATCCCAGGCCCCGCTCGTGCATCCACGCCAGGGTCATCGGATAGAACCGGGCCACGGGCTGCTCGGCGGCCTTGGCAAACCAGGCCTCCGCCTCCCTGGGATTCCAGTCCACCCCCAGACCGAAAGAATGGCACTGCCCCAGTTCCGCCATGGCATCAGGGCACCCTTTCAACGCTGCGGCCCGAAGCAGGGTGGCGTACTGCGTGTGGTTCACCGGCACGCCGAAGCCGTTCTGGTACAGCTCCGCCAGATGGTAGAGCCCCCGGGCGTTGCCTTTCCCCGCGCTGGCCTTGAGCCACTTCAGAGCCTCGGCCGGATCTTTCGGGATGCCTTCTCCCCGGAAGTGCATCCGCCCCAGATGGGCCATGGCCTCCGCATCTCCGGCTTCGGCGGCCCTCCGATAGCAGGCCGCGGCCTGGATCCGGTCCCTGGGGGCCTCCTTCGAACCCGACCAGAACCGGTGCCCCTGCAGCAGCCAGCTCCCCTCCTGTCCAGGCTCTTCGGGGGTCTGGGCCCACGAGACTGCCGCGGGCAGGGCCAGCCAGAGGAGCAGGGTGAGGGGGATCGCGGAGCGCATGGGGATCGTTTGACAGTGTGCAAAAGCCGATGGGGCCTTGGCAAGGAAACTCTGGATGGAGCCGGCTCTGTGACGCCCGTCCTTTGATCCACCTGCCGGGCCCTGTAGAATCCTCGTTTCCCGGGGATCTGCATGACCCGAAAGATCGCACTCCTGGCCATCGGTGGAAACGCCCTTCTTAAAGAGAAGGAGCGCGGGCTGCAGGAGGAGCAGCTGGAGAACGCCCGGGAGACCGCGGAGATGCTGGCGCGGGTGGTGGCAGAGGGTTATGCGCTCTGCGTGGTGCATGGCAACGGGCCCCAGGTGGGCAACCTGCTCATCCAGCAGGAGGCCGGATCGGGCCAGATCCCGCCCTACAGCCTGGACATCTGCGGCGCCATGACCCAGGGCTCCATGGGCTACATGCTGGAGCGCATGCTCATCAACCGGCTGCGCTTCATGAAGCTCGACGCGCCGGTGACCTCCGTGCTCACCGAGGTGGTGGTGGACAAGGAGGACAAGGGCTTCCAGGATCCGACCAAACCCGTGGGCCCCTTCTACCCCGAGTTCCGGGCCCTGGAGCTGATGCGCTCCAAGCGCTGGAAGATGAAGGAGGACTCGGGCCGCGGCTGGCGCAAGGTGGTGCCCTCGCCCAGGCCGATCGAGATCGTCCAGCTGGACGCCATCAAGACCCTGCTCCAGTCCGGCAGTTCCGTCATCGCCGGCGGCGGCGGCGGCATCCCCGTGATCCGCGATGCCAGCGGGCTGCTGGTGGGCGTGGAGGCCGTCATCGACAAGGACCGCCTCAGCGCCCTGCTGGCGGCCCAGCTTGGAGCGGACCTCTTCATCATCCTGACCGGCGTCGCCAAGGTGGCGCTGGACTTCGGCAAGCCCACCCAGCGCTGGATGGACCGGATCACCGCCACCGAGGCCCGGAGGCACCTGGCCGAGGGCCAGTTCCCGGCCGGCAGCATGGGCCCCAAGATCGAGAGCGCCCTGGCCTACCTGGAGGGCGGCGGCCACGAAGTGCTCATCACCACCGCCGAAGCCCTGGCCACCGAGGACCCCGCCACCGTGGGCACCCGCATCGTGCGAGACTGAGGGCTCCCCGGAGGAAGCTCCCGATGTACGCCCTCATCCTCGTCCGCTACCGCCGTCCCCTCGTCGAGGTCGAGGCTGTCACCGAGGCCCACCGCGCCTATCTCAACACCCTGAAGGCGCAGGGCATCCTCCTGGCCTCGGGCCCCCTGGATCCCCGTTTCGGCGGCGCCTGGCTGGTGCGGGTGCAGGACGAGAACCCCCTGGCGGACCTGGACACCCTCCGCGACGGCGATCCCTTCCACAAGGCCGGCCTCGCCAACTACGAACTGCTGGTGTGGAACGTGATGGCGGGCAAGGACGGGCTGGATCGGATGTGATCCAGACCCCAGGCGGGCATTTGGACGGACACTCCCCGGACCTGGCTGCAAGACACCAGAGGCTGCGCCTCAGGGGAGGAGTTCGGCCAGCTTGGCCTGGAGTTCCTTCAGGCTGAACGGCTTCCTCAGGCTGTGCACCAGCGGCCGTCCGTCCATGTGGGGGGCGACGAGGTCGCTGCTGTAACCCGTGGCCACGAGGATGGGGGTGCCGGGCCGCAGGGCCAGGAGCCGCGGCAGGACCTGGGCGCCGCTCATCCCGGGCATGTTCATGTCGAGGATCACCAGGTCCGTCGGCAACCCCTCTTCCAGGAGGCGCAGGGCCTCCTGTCCCTCCGACGCCTGGGTGGGCTGGTGCCCCAGCAGCTCCAGACCCTGCATCAAGGCTTCACGGAACAGGTCATCGTCATCCACCAGCAGGATCTTCTGGCCTCCTGGGCCCATTGCCGGTGGAGCGGCTGGGCCCGGCTCGGGAGGCACGCCTCCCACCCGCGACGCCGGGAAGGTCAGGACCGCCTCCGTCCCCTGCCCCACTTGGCTATGCAGTTCCAGGGACCCCTCGTGGGCCTTCATGGTGCCGTACACCATCGACAGCCCCAGGCCCGTGCCCTTCCCCTTGGGCTTGGTCGTGAAGAACGGCTCCATGCACTTGGCGAGGACGTCAGGGGCGATGCCCTCGCCCGTATCCTGCACCCTGAGACTTATCCCGCCCTCGGGGGTCCGGGCGGTCTGGAGGCGGAGGGTTCCCCCGTCGGGCATCGCGTCGCAGGCATTGACACACAGGTTCATGAGCGCGTGGCTGAGGGCGCCGGCATCTCCCCGGATGAGCCCCAGCCCTTCCTGGAGATGCACGTCGAGGTGGATGTTCTTCAAGACGGTGTGGCTCAGGAGCTCGCTCATCTCCTGGATGAGGCCGTTCAGGTCGACCGGCCGCTCTTCCTGGATGTCCTTGTGGGCGAAATAGAGGAGGCTTTTCACGACGTCCCGGCCCCGCAGGCAGGCGCTCATGATCGTCTCGAGGGACCTTGCCGAGCGGTCCGACGGGTCGCTCCGCTCATGGAGGATCGAGGCCGTCCCGAGGATGGCGCCCAGCACGTTGTTCATGTCGTGGGCCACCCCGCCCGCCAGGCTCCCCAGGCTCTCCAGCTTCTGGGATTGGTAGAGCTGGGCCTCCAGCTGCCTCCGCTCAGCCTCGACCCGCCTCTGTTCTGTGATGTCTTCCTTGAGTGCGATGTAGTTGGTCAGCGTACCGGCTTCGTCCCGGACCGGGGCGATGGTCGCCCGCTCCAGGAAGGTCCGGCCCTCCTTCGTGAGGTTTGCGAATTCGCCCACCCAGACTTCGCCCCGTGCCAGAGTGCTCCACATCTGCGTGTAGACATCCGAGGGTGTTCCGGGCGACTTCAGGAGGCGGGGATTCTGGCCGATGGCCTCCTCGGCGGAGTAGCCGGTCACCTGGGTGAACCTGGGGTTCACATACTCGATGGTCCCCCTGGGATCCGTGATCACCACGCTGAGCGGGCTCTGCTCCATGGCCACCGAGATCTTCCGGAGGGCCTGCTCATCTTCCTTCTGCTCGGTGATGTCCTGGATGACGCCGACCAGCTCCGCTGGCCGGCCTTCCGGATCCCAGTGCAGCTCCCCCCGGCCATGCACCCATCGGGAGGCGCCATCGGATGGGCGGACGATGGGGTACGCGAGGTCGAAACGCTCGCGGCGTTCGATGATCCCGGCGACATAGCCTGCGAGCTGCTCGCGGGGGCCCGGGGGGACGAGATCGGTCCAGCCGGCCAGGGTCCGGGGATAGTCAGGTCCGATGCCGAAGATCCGGTCGAGGTAGGGGCTGCTCGTCCACTCGTCCTTCCCGATGTCCCAGGTATAAGTCCCGACGCCACCCGCCTCCTGGGCCTCCCTCAGCAGGCGCTCGCTCTTCTTCAGCGCGGCCTCGGCCTCGCGGCGGCGGGCCTCGCCCGCCAGATGGTCCAGGGCGTAGGACACATCCATGGCCGCCTCGGCGAGCAGCTCGGCCTCATGGACCCCGAAGAAATATTTCTCCCCGGCATAGACGGCCAGGGCGCCGATCACCTGCCCTCCCTCGCGGATGGGGAAGGCCGCGGCGGAGGCGAAGCCCGACCGGATGGCGGCCTCCCGCCAGGCCCCCGAATCCGGCAGGCCCAGGTAATCGTTGAAGACGCAGTGGCTGCCCTCCCGGATCGCGGTGCCCATGGGGCCGTGGCCGATGGGCGTATCATCGCTGCGCACGTCAAGAGTGTCCAGGTAGCCCGCCATGTCACCACACTGGGCGGCCCGGGCCACCTGGTGCGTGACCGGATCATCCAGGCCGACCCAGGCCATCCGGAACCGTCCGTGCTTCACGAGGGCTTCGCAGAGCCTCGCGAACAGATCTTCGCGGGAGCTCGTCCACACGATGGCCTGGTTCACCTGGCTGAGGGCGGCATAGAGCTGGGTCATGCGCTGGAGTTCCCGCTGCTGGGCCAGGCGCTCCGTGACATCCCGGATGAAGCTGACGACGATCTGCTCGTCCCCCAGGTCCACCACCTTGGCACTGACTTCCGCCGAGAAGGTGCTGCCGTCCTTGCGGCGATGCACCGTCTCGAAGCGGGTCGCCCCCAGGGCCTTCATCCTGGCGAACTGGGAAACGCCCTCGGCATGAGTCTCGGTCACGCGCAGGTCCATCGCACTCATGCTCTGGAGCTCCGCGAGGGAATAGCCGTAGTGCTCCACGGCCCGGGCGTTCGCCTCCCGGATCCGCCCTTCCCCGTCCATCAGCAGGATGATGTCGTTGGCTTGGCGCATCAGCCCTTCGAAGCGCTGGGAGAGGTTCAGCTGCCTGCGGACCATCTCGGCATCGTGATGCCGCACCATCAAGCCCAGCCCGGCGGCGACGATGACCACAATGCCGATGAGCCCGATCCCCCCGAGCCAGATCCGCCGGCGCAGAGGGCCGTAAACCTCGGCCTCATCCACCTTCGTCACCATGCCCCAGGGCATGGCCCGGATCTGATGGATGGCCGCCAGAACGGGTTCTCCGCGATAGTCCAGACCCGCCACCAGGCCCTCTTGGCCACGCGCCGCCAGGGCCGAGGGCATGCTGGGGTCGGCCTTCAGTGGCAGACGGAGACTCAGGGCCGGCTGGGCCCTGTGCCGGAATTCACTCAGGTAGAGGATCTCGTCACCCCCCCGGCGCACCAGCAGCGTCTCGGCGCTGGGGCTGGCCGTGGGCCAGGACGTGACCAACGGATAGAGAAATGTCCGGGGGTCCATGACCAGCAGCAGGGTCCCCTCGGCCAGGGAGCCGGGCTCTGAGCTCGCCCCGATCGGTATCCACAGGCTGAGGTGGATATCCGGCTTGCCCGGATGCTGATGGAGGTCGCGGATCATGACCTCCTTGGATCGCAGAGCCGCCTGGAGTTCGGAGGCATCCCTGTCTTCATCGCTGAAGGCCTCTCCACTGGGCACCGAGATCCGGACCCGGCCCAGCCGGTCGAACAACACCACCCGCCGGTAGGTCCCGCGTTGCAGATCCTCCATCGAGGCCCGCAGCTGCGCTTCGGGCGGCGCCCCGGGCGCTTCGGCCAGGAACCGCCGGAACGCCCCCTGGATCAGGTTCCCCCGTGCCACCCGATCGGCGACGGCGCGGCGTTCCGCCATCCAGGCCTCGATCTGATGGGCCTTGAACTCCGCGATGGTCGACAGCTCCGTGTGCACCTGCGTGCGGGTCGCCTTGAGCTGGGCCCGGAGGAAGAATGAACCGCCGCTGAGGACCAGCACGCCGAGCAGCAGGAACAGCGCCAGGGGGCCTGTGGTGAACCAGAGGGGCCGGGGGCCGCGCCCATGCCCCGGCACAAAACCGAACACGGCCAGAGGCCAGGTATCGCACCCGGCCGCGAGCATCAACGCGAGACCGAAACCGACGGAGCAGAAGGCCGAAGGCAGGGACATGGGTGCGAGGCCCGACTCGTACAACAGCGGCGCTCCGGCCGCATAGCTGATCAGCACCACCGTGCCGATCACCAGGGGGACCTGGGCCAGGAGCGAGGCGACCTGCCGCATCCGCCGGCGCACGAGCATTGATGACGCGGAGAAGGAAATGGCCAGCCCCGTGAGGAGCGACGCAGGCCGTCCGGGAATCGCCCAGCGCCCGAGAACGGGTACAAGCCCCAGCAGGCGCCAGGCCACCACCGCCAGGCCAAGGCACAGTCCAGCCAGAACCAGGCCCCTGGCCACGCGCCGCAGCAGCGCAGAGCCTGGCCAGACCCTCTCCAGCAGCAACGCTCCCCCCAGCACCAGCACCAGAACCGCCGCCGTGGGGGACATGGGCACCATGCCCTGGCTGATGGCGGCGAGATACCGGGTTTCCAGGACGAAGCCGAGCAGCGCCAGAAGGCCCACAGTGCAGATGGTCAGGCCAAGCCCGAGGATGGTGCGGCGGGCGACCTTCTGCATGAGCGGGGGACCGGTCAACAACCACACTCCCGGGAGGCGATCCATTCAGGGCCAGATCTCGTTTTCGAAGGGAGAATCGCGGAGTTGTCCAGGTTCTCCAGCCATTGCATTGAATTTCATAACTCGATTCAACGATCGCGGAATCGGGCTTGTGATATTGATCACACAAAGGTAATCAATGCTCAACCCAGCCCTCCGGTCGGCGTTCTGGAGTTGTTCGTCTCCTGCTCCCGAGGACGCGAGTGCCCGCTTCAGGGCCGCTGCCCCTCGTCTTCCGTTCGATCCGGATCCACCTCCATCGCCCGGAGGGATCCCGTACATCGCAGCGGGGCGGCTGGCCCAGGCCACACCGCCCCGCTCAGAACAGACCTGCACCTGCAGTGGACTGAGCCCTCAGTGGCTCATCTTGATGTCCACGGGATTCTTGAAGGTGTCGTAGAGCGGCGAGGTGCGGATCACCCGATCGTGGAGTTCCTGGATCTGGGCCGGGGTGCCGCTGCAGGCGAGGTTCACCTTCACCCGGATCTGGGACAGACCGGGCCGGATGTTCTTGTCCAGTTCCAGGAAGCCCTGGAGATCCGAGTCGGTCTCCATGTCGAAGCTCAGGCTGCTGATGTCCAGGCCCATCGCCGTGGCGTTATAGGCGTAGGTCACGCTCAGGCAGGCGCTGAGGGCGTGGAGCGCCGCCTCCCCGGCATTGGGCGCCAAGTCGGTCCCCAGGAGGGCCTCGGGCTCGTCCGCTTCGAGGAACATCGGCGTGCTCCGCTTGTGCTCCATGCCTGCCCCGTAGAGCGAATCGAAGGTGCTCTGGGAGTGGGCTCCGTTGATCCATTTGGCCTTGGACCGGAAGGTGAACTTGGCGAGGGCGGGATTGGCCTTCACCATCGAGACGGTGGTGTTGAGGGCATCCACATTCACGCCGTTGTGGATGGTTGCGATGCTGCCCATGGATCCTCCTGCTGGATCAGGCGCTGTCCCAAACGAAGGACCGGCCTCCGACGGGAAGCGCGTGTAGGACACCCACAAGGGTCCCGCAAGCCACGGGGCCCCCTGGAAAGAGACCCCCAGGATGGGCCCAGTTGAGCCTGAAACAAGGTCGCAAAATTCGAACCAGCCGGTCCCGCCACCTATGCGCCGAGGCCCCAGCTACTTCGGTGGCGGTACAGCCTTGGCCGCCTCCAGTGCCTTCCGGGCCTTCTCCCGCTCAGCTTGACCAGGGGTGCCCCAGATGACCCGGCTGGGCTTCTGTTTCAGCAGTTGCAGCAGTTCCTCCGCGGAATCCAGGGACCGCCGCAGCGCCTTGAGGCTGGCCTCCAGCTCGGGCTGGTCCTCCGCCCGGAACCGCGTCAGCAGCGCGTCCGACTGCTGGAGGGCCGAGGCCAGGCTCATCAGGATCTGGTCCAGCTCCGGGGCCCGCTTCTCCAGGAGTCCCCGGGTCACGGCCAGGCTCCGCTCCAGGTCCTCCAGGGCCTTGTCGGCCTCCCCCATGCTGCGGTCCGCATGGGAGGCCAGGCCCCGCCCCTCCCGGGCCAGGGCCTGGAACTCGCGCAGGGTGGCATCCAGGGAGCGCAGGGCCTGGGCCACGGAGGGGTGCTCCAGCAGGTCCCCCAGCCCCTTCTGCCGGAGGCGCTCACGCACGGTGTCGAGAGAGGCATTCAGGTTCGCCAGCAGGCGGTCGGCACGCTCCAGCACACCGCCCAGGGATACGCCCTCCTCCCCTGGGATCTGCTCGCCTGGCGCCAGCAGCACCAGGCGTTCCCCGGGCGGGGGCAGGCGCAGGTCGAGCATCACGCTGCCCACCCCCTTGGGCGCCACCACCGCGCGGGTGCCTCGCCACAGCCGGATGTCCGCGCGCACGGCCAGGGTGGCCAGGAAGTCGTAGTCCGAGCCTTCCTGGCGCATGTCCACCCGCTCCACGGCGCCCACCCGATAGCCCTTCAGCTGCACGTCGGTACCGGGCACCAGTCCTTCCATCTGATCCAGACGGACCACCAGCGGATACGATTTCTCCGTCACGGCACGGGCGTTCTTGTAGGCCAGCACGCCGGCAAAGAGGGCCAGGGCCAGGATGACGAAGAGCCCGAGGCGGGCATCCTGCTTCTCGAAGTTCATCTTGGCTCCGGAGATGTGGCCGCCAGGGCCAGCTGGATGGAGTTCGACGCCAGCCAGGGAAAGGCCTGGGCGTCCTCCGCGGCCACCACGAGCGTGCGGCCAGAGTTCCCGGCCCAGGCCCGGATCAGCTCCAGCGCCACGGCCCGGTCCACAGTGTCGAGGCCGTCCAGGGGATCGTCCAGCAGGACCAGCTGCGGCTCGAGGGCCAGAACGCGGGCCAGGTTCGTGTGCTTGCGGGCCGCGCCGCTCACGGCATGGGGACGGAGCCCCGCCACGGCCTCGAGATCGAGCCGCGCCAGGGCGTCCGCGGTCCGCCGGGCGACTTCGGGCTTTCCCAGGCCCAGGAAGCGCAGGGGCAGGGCCACGTTGTCCTCCAGGCTGAGGTTCGACAGCAATCCGCCCGCGGCGAAGGCGAAGCCCAGGCGCACGCGCCCGGCCAGCGGGAGGGCTCCGTCACCAGGCCAGACGGCAATGCCCGCAATCCGGAGTGCTCCACTCCGGGGCCTTTCCGTCCCCGCAAGCACCCTCAGCAGGCGGCTCTTCCCGGAGCCGCTGGGGCCCGTCACCAGGAGGTTCCCGCCCTCCGGCACCTGCAGATCCATCCGCTCCAGCAGGCATCGCCCATCGGGCGCTTCGCAGGTGACGCCCCGGGCCTGGATCATCAGAAGTAGAGGAGTGCGGCGATGAGGCCGTCGATGACGAACACGGCCACCAGGGCCGATACCACGGTCCTGGTGACGGCTTGCGGGATCTCGGTCTGGCTGCGCTGGACGCGGAGCCCGAAGTGGCAGGCGTGGAAGGTGATGGCGCCGGAGATGAAGACCACTTTCAGCAGGGTCGCCGCGAAATCCCGGTTTGACAGTGCCTGTCGCACCGATTCCATGAAGAAGCCCCAGGTGACGCCGTACTTCAGGCGGGCCACCAGGAAGCCGCCGCCCAGGGCCGCGGCGTCGAAGAACACCACCAGGGCGAAGACCGACACCAGCACCCCCAGCCAGCGGGGCAGCAGCAGATACCGGTAGGGATCCACCCCGTGGACGGCGAGAGCGTCGACTTCGCCGTTGAGCTGCATGGCCCCCAGTTCCGCGGCGATCGCCGTGGCGCTGCGGCCGATGACCAGCACGGCCGTCAGCAGCGGGCCCAGCTCCCGCAGGATGATGAGCACCATGAGCGTGCCGATGTAGTTCTCCGCGCCCAGGCCCGAGAGCTGGCTGAAGGCCTGGATGAGTGTCACCGCCCCGAGCAGCAGGGCCGTGCCCATCACGAGCACCCCGGCGTCGAGGCCCGTGAAGCGGATCTGGAGCTTCGTCTGCCCGCCCACCACCGCCAGCTGGCCGGATCGGAGCGCCAGCCCGGAACGCAGGGTCCGCCACACCAGGTGTGCCTGGTCGCCCAGGAACTCCAGGAAGCCGCGCACCGGCGCTCCCAGCCGCGCAAGGAAAGCCATCATTCACCCGAGGGATGGCTCCCAGGCTAGCAGAAAGCCGTTCAGGGCTGACCGCCCCTGCTCTGGGAGGGGCGGAGGCGTGCGCCTTCCAGGTCGAGGGTCACCTGATAGCCGAGGTAGAGGTGGGTCTCCCGGTCGCCCGACAGGTTCCGGCCGGCGCTGACCAGGAGGTGGTCCCGCTCCGACAGGTTGAAGATGGCCCCGAGGTTGAACCCCTCGGAGGCCCGTCCACCCAAGGTGGCCGGGGAGCGCCGGAACACCTCTCCGCCCACGGTGGCCCAGCCCGACAGATCGCGCTGGAGCAGCCACCCGAGGTAGTGCCAGTTGCGCCGGCCGTCCCCCGGGTTCCGCCACCAGCCGTACCCGCCGTAGCTGGTCCAGGAACCCCAGCTCTTCTGGAGCCAGATCGGGAGGTACACCTGGGTGTGCCCCGCGCCCAGCCCCCGGTCAGCCGCTCCCGTGGGAACCTCCACCAGGGGGAAGACGCCCACCTGGGGCCGCATGTCCGTTTCGCGCAGGACCCGGACCTTGAGTCCGATCTCGGTATCCCCGTACCCCCGCGTCACGGGCCCACCCGCGGGCTTGGCGTAGGCCAAGGGGGCCACGATGTGGAACTGCGTTTCGGGCAGGATGCCGTCGTTGAACTCCACCAGGGGCAGGCTGCCCGTGGCGCCGCCGGGCGTCCGGAGGCCCAGCCAGCTCAGGTACAGCTCCATGTGGTGGTACTCCACCGGCTCCGGATCATCGGTGGAGAAGGGAGGCCCCGCCAGCAGCGAAGCGCCCAGGAGCCCGGCCAGAAGCGGCCCGCGCCACCGGCCGCCCTGCGCCTGCGCGTCCGGGGGCCGGCCCATCTCCCCTGCCCTACCGCCCCGCCACGAACCCATCGGCATAATCGATCACCGTCACGGTGCGGTACTCCCGATGGGGCGCCGCGCCGGCACCAGCCTGGTGGAGGTCCGGGTTGAAGAGGTTCTTCCGGTGGCCGCGGCTGGCCACACCGTCGTCGATCAGGAGCTGGATCACCACCTGGCGGGCGTCCTCCTCTCCCGTACTGATGTTCTCCGCGACGAGCCCCTGCCAGCGGCCCAGCCGGTTGAGGCGGCCCGAGAGGCGGCTGCCGTCGGAGCCCGTGTGCTCGAGGCTGCCCCTGGGCCCGATGTCCTGCGCATGCAGCCGGGCCGCCAGGGCGAGGCCCTCGTTGAAGCGCAAGGGGCCCACGGGCCGCGTGGATTCCAGGAAGGCGATGGCCTCGTCCAGGGCCGCAACGCCCTCCTCCGTCCGCAACGGCACGCGCCCTGGCCGGTTCCAGAGCGTGCCCTCGAAATATGGCCGCAGCTCGCGCAGGTGCTTCGCGTAGGCCTTCGGCTGGACGCGGGCGTCGCTCATCTCCTGGACCACCGCCCGCTCGAAGGCCGTGGCCTTCCTGGCCTCCCCGGGGGCGGCCTGCACAGGAAGCAGGATCAGGACGAGCGGGAAGGCTGCGAACCGCATGTTGGGCACCTCGGTGGCAGCCTCAAGGATAGGACGGGGCGCCGCTCAGCGCGCCGGTTCGTCGACTCCGCCGGAGAGGGGCCGGACGGTGGCGGTGTGGACCCAGGGCAGCCAGGGATGGACCTGGCAGGCCAGACAGAAGCCGAAGAAGGCTTCCAGCCCCGCGCAGACCCCGAGGACCGCGGCCAGGCCGAGGCCCAGACCCCGCTGTCCGGCCAGCAGCGCCAGGCCGATCCCCAGGGAGAACAGGAACCCCACCGAGGCTGCGAAGCGCTTGGGTCCGGCATTGATCTTCCGTTCGGCCAGTCCAGCCCGGCGGCGCAGGAGGCCCGCCGCGCGCGCCACCGGACTGAGGGCCGGGCGCCCCAGGGCGCGCAGGGCGAAGTCGGCGGCCAGCAGCAGAACCGCCCAGCCTAGGCCGAACCCCGCGGCCAGGGCCAGCACCGCCAGCGACAGGAAGGCGGCGAAACGGCCGGCCGTCTCGTCCGTGAGGTCCCGGGAGATGGGGCAGCTCGGGCCCGGGCGGAACGCCGGTCGACCCATCAGAGCGCCGGCCCATCGATCTCCGCGAACAGCGGGTGCGTCAGGTAGCGCTCGCCGGTGTCGCAGAGCACGGCCACCACGGTCTTGCCCTCACCCAGCTCCTTGGCCACCTCCAGCGCCGCGAAGACGATGGCGCCGGTGCTGATGCCCGTCAGCAGGCCCTCCTCCCGGGCCAGGCGGCGGGTGATGGCGATGGCATCGTCATAGCCCACGGGGCGGACGCGCTGGAAGGCCTTCTTGTTGAGGATGCCCGGCACGAAGTTCGGCCCCAGGCCCTGGAGCTTGTGCGGGCCGGCCTTCCCTTCGCTCAGCAGGGGCGAGGTCTCGGGCTCCACGGCCACCACGAGGGTGCCGGGCTTCTTCTCCGCCAGCACCTCGCCCACGCCGGTCACGGTGCCGCCGGTGCCCACGCCCGCGACGAAGGCATCCAGCTCCGGCACCTGCTCCAGGATCTCCAGGGCCGTGGTGCGGCGATGAACGGCGGGGTTGGCGGGATTCTCGAACTGGCGCACCAGGAAGTAGGACGGATCGCCATCCGCCAGTTCCTGGGCCTTGTCCACGGCGGCCTTCATGCCCCCGGAGCCGGGCGTCAGCAGCAGCTCCGCACCATAGGCCTTCAGCAAGGAGCGGCGCTCCTGCGTCATGGTGTCGGGCATCACCAGCGTGATCTTGTAGCCCTTGGCCGCGGCCACGAAGGCGAGGCCGATGCCGGTGTTGCCGCTGGTGGCCTCCAGCAGCGTCATGCCGGGCTTCAGCGCGCCGCGGGCCTCGGCATCCTGGATCATGCTCAGGGCGATGCGGTCCTTCACGCTGCCGCCGGGATTGGCGCTTTCCAGCTTCACATAGACCTTGGCCGAGCCCTTGGGCACCACGCGGTTCAGGCGCACGACGGGGGTGTAGCCCACCAGTTCGTACGCGTGCTCGACGCGGTTGGGGCGGTCGGTGGGGCGGGCCGACTTGCTCATGGGGGCTCCTTCGAGTTCGGGCGCGGCCCGGAATGGAGAAGTATGGGAGGGAAACCCATATTGTCAAGTTTGTTAATTATTTTTATTATGCATTTCAGACGACCGCTAGACTGTCCGGGGAGGCCGCATGTTGAAGGGTTCAGCCAAAGGGCGCTACGGGCTGCTGCTCATGGTGGAACTGGCCCTCCATGCGGGCCGGGGCCCGGTCCTGATGGCGGACATCGCCGAGCGTCAGGCGCTCCCGGTCAAGTTCCTCCGCGTGCTCCTGGGGAACCTCAAGGCCGCCGGCCTGGTCAAGGTGCAGCGCGGCCCCAATGGCGGCTGCGAGCTGACACGCCACCCCAGCCACATCACGGCCCTGGAGGTGCTGGAGGCCCTTGAAGGCCGCTTCACCACCGGCGGCCTGCCCGCCGATGCGACTTCCGGCGCCCGCGCCATCCGCGAGCTCTGGTCCCGCAGCACCGAGGCCGCCCGGGTGGTCCTCCGGGGCACCACGCTGGCCGACCTCGCCGACCGGCACCAGGCGCTGGAAGTGGACAGCCAGGGCTACTCGATCTGAGCCCGGTCCCGACGGGCGACCCCGCGCTTCAGGCCTCCTTCGACGTGGCGTAACGGGCCGCGAGACCCACCAGGCCCACCAGACCGATCATGTTCGGGAAGACCTGCACCACGCTCATGAGGTCACCCCAGGCCCAGACGGCGGAGGGCTTGGCGATGGCTCCGAAGGGGATCAGCAGGCAGTAGACCCAGCGGTAGGCCTTCGTCCCCCGGCCGCGGAACAGGTATTCCATCGCCTGCTCGCCGAAGAAGGCCCACCCGATGAGGGTCGTGTAGCCGAAGAGGAACGAGCAGAAGGCGACGATCCACCCGCCCAGGGTGGGCATCGAGGTGTTGAAGGCGGCCGCCACGGCGGCCGTGCTGGTCAGGCCCGCGCCGCCCGCCCGGATGGCCGCGATGGACCGCTGGGCCACGCCGCTCACGAGGATCGTCAGCGCGCTGATGGACGAGGTCACACAGGAGATGATGAAGGTCTCCATGACGGCGTTGAGCCCCTGCCGGTCGGGGCGGTCGCTCCGGGCCGTGCCGTAGGCCATGGCCGCCGAGCCGTAGCCCGCCTCGTTGGCATACACGCCCCGCGCCACGCCGTACCGCATGGCGATGACGACACCCAGGCCCGCTGCCGTGCCGCCCGCGGCCCGGAAGGAGAAGGCCTCCCGGAACACCGTGGCCAGCACGCCCGGCAGCGCCGGGAGGTGCGTGAGGAGGACGATCAGGCCGCCGAGGAGGTAGAGGCCGACCTTGAGCGGGGCGAGCTTTTCCGCCACCCGGCCGATGGTTTTGATCCCGCCGATGACCACCGCCCAGGTGAGGACGCACACGGCCAGCCCCGTGAAGAGGGCGGTCCGTGACACGCCGCCCAGCCAGGGGAGGCTCACTTCCCCACCGGGAAACACCTGCGCCATGGCCACCCCGATGGAGTTCGGCTGCGAGAAGGGGGCCGTCGTGAGGGCCGCCAGGCAGGAGGCCAGGGCGAAGGTCCACGCGAGCGCCGGGGACTTCAACCCGTCGCGCAGGTAGTACATGGGCCCGCTCCGGACGGAGTCGCCGTGGACCACGCGGAAGTGGAGGCCGAGCACCGCCTCGCAGAACTTGATCGCGGTGGCGAAGAAGCCGAAGCACCAGATCCAGAAGAGCGCGCCCGGCCCGCCCGAGATGATGGCCGTGGCCACCCCGGCGATGTTGCCGGTGCCGATGGAGGCCCCCAGGGCCGTCATGAAGGCCTGGAAGGGCGTCAGGGGCCCACCGGCCGTCCTCGACTGCTCGGCGACCATCGCGCCGAGGGCCTCCCGGAACCGGCGCAGCTGCACCCATCCCAGCCGCAGCGTCAGGAAGACGCCGCCCCCCATCAGCACGATCAGGATCCATGGCATGAACAGCCAATCGGCCAGGCGCTGGATGAGGTCGGAGAGGTTGGTCATGGGCTGTCCGTCCAGGTTAGCCCATGACCCCGGCACCTTCTCAGGGTTTGAGGTCGGCCACCATGCCTTCGGCTGCGGCCTGCCCCTTGTCCTTGACCTCGCTGCCCCGATAGATCGTCCAGCCGGGCAGGCCCCGGGGCACGGCCTTCGTCATGGCCCACTGCTGGACGCGGCTGTTGGCGACGACGAACACCAGCATGCGCCTGGGGTTCCAGGGATTGGGGAAGGCAGCCAGGAGGCCGTCGTCGGGGCGGCCGTAGGTGCGGCCCTGCCACACGAACCAGCCCGGGCCGGCCTCGAAGGGCAGCCTGCCCTCAGCCTGGAGGCGCGCGGCGATCCCGTTCTCAGCCGGGCCACCGAAGAGCACCAGATCGTGGGCGGTCAGGTCGGCGTCGCTCACCTCGGCATCGGGTTTCACGGGCAGCAGCACCTCGGTCATGTTGTCGGCCAGGGCTTCGCGATAGTTCAGCGCGAGGGTGCGCTGGGCCTCCACCTCGCGGGCGGTGCCGAAGACCAGGAGGGTGGCGCTCCAATCGTCCAGCACATTGCCCGGAACCCAGAAGTTGACGCGGGGCATGGGCAGGTCGTGGCCAGCGTTGAAGACGATCCGCGTGGGCTTCGACTCGCTCCGGAAGCTGAACACGGCCCGGGGGCCCGGCACGGCCATCCGCTCCAGCCGAGCTCCCTTTTCGGTTTCCAGGCTGGCGAAGGCCACGAAGGGATAGGCCACGCCGGTCTGGTCGACTTCGACCTTCACCTGGTAGGCCTCGCCGACCTTCTCCACCCGGGCCTTGAAGCCCGGCCGGGGCAGATCGGCCCGCTCCAGCCATGGCTTCAGAATGGGCGCCACATCCTGCCCGGCCCCTTCGGACAGGGCCTTCAGGATCTCGGCGGTGGAGGCGGCCTTCCCGGCGAAGCGGCCGTGGACGGCCCCCATGGCCTTGGCGAAGGCCCCATTGCCCAGCTGCAGGCGCAGCTGGTGCAGGGCGAAGACGCCCCGGAGGCGGGGAATCTGGTAGGCGCCGTAACGGTCGTAGTCCGTGACCGTCGCCAGCGGGGCCTTGGCCCCTTCCGTGGCACCCAGCCAGAGGTGGCGGGTGGTCAGGTCGGCCAGCGCGGCGCCCTGCGCCTCGAAGGCCTTCGCCGGCGTGGCCGGCAGGTGCTTCAGCTGCTGCCAGTAGGCCGCGGAGCCGCTGACGAACCAGTTGTCCGCATCCGACGCGGGCCTGACCGTCCCGGTCCAGAGCCCCTTCGGGTCGAAGCTGTAGGCCTCCTTCACCGAAGCCACCTCAGGCGAGGGCGCCGCCTTCGCCTGCTTCTCTTCTTTCCAGGCCACCCGGGCGGCCTGGAGCTTGCCCGTCACCCAGATGGGGCTGAACGCCGTGTACCCGTAGGTCAGGTGGGGCGTGGCGCCCGGCAGATCCGCGATCCAGCGGCCGCCGACCAGCTTCTCACGCTGGGTCGTCTTGCCCTGATGGGCGATGAAGACGAGCTTCTCGGCCATTTCCGAGGTGGTCAGCTTGGCATCGCAGGCGTGGGGGCGATTGATGGGGCTGCTGGCCATCAGGCGGGTGGAGGCGTCGATGTCGAAGCCGCCCTTCCCGTAGGTCTTGAACGCCTCCTGGAAGGCGATGTCGCGGTTCCAGGTGTTGAAGGCCAGGTCCGCGGGCGCATTGTCGGGGTTGGCCACATACTCCCCGCGCACCTCAAGGTCGCGGTTGTTGTTGTTGGCCCAGATGAAGTCCCGGTGGTTCCCGGGTGTGTCGGCGGCCTTGTCCCTGGTGCCGGTGCGCCACAGCCGGGTCTTCTCGGTGCCCAGCAGGAAGCAGGCGCCTTCGTCCGTCTTGGTGTCGGCCATGGTCCAGTCGTTGGTGTAGAGGCCGTTGTTCTGCTTGAAGAGGATGGCGGCGGCCTCGTCGATGCCATGGGCATACTGGGCCGCCTTGCGGATGCGGTTGCTCTGGGGTGTGCCGTCGGCGTTGAAGGGCGTCTGGCCCACCGTGGTCTCGCCCATCACCAGGCCCGAGGCGTTGAGGTACCAGTCAGTGCCGCTGTGGATGCCGCCGGCGAAGGTCTGCATCACCAGGCGCTGGCCCTTCTCGGGAACGATGTCCAGCATCACGTTCCACTCGGTGCCCGTATAGCCGTTCCACATGAACATCTGCGTGAAGATGAAGCGGCCGGACCGGGTGGCGCCCTTGGTGGCCACGAAGGAGGAGCAGTGGTCGCCCTTCCCGCCCTGTTCCATCTCCTCGTCGCCGGTCATGAAGGTGCGCCCGGCGAGGGGGTTCGAGGCATGCGCCAGGCCTTCGCGCAGCTGGCTCATGTCCACGGCGCTGTTCAGCGTGACGATGTCCAGCAGATCCACCGGGCGGCCCTTGAACACCACTCCAGCCTTCGCGGCGCCATCGGCGATCCCCTTCATCTCCTCGAGATACTCCACGTCGTACTTGCGGAAGAAGAGGGCGTCCGCCATCTGGCGCTGGTCGGCCCAGCCCTGGACGGGGTCGGCGGCATTCTTCAACACGCCGAGCTTGGTCATGTAGCGCACGATCTCCTCGGCCATGAGCTCACCGTGCTGGCGGCCCCGGGCATAGGGCGTGCCCTCGATGTGCAGGAAGGTCCAGCCGCCCATCTCGTAGCGGAAGCCCTTGCCCGCCCAGCGCACCGTCTGCATGGGGATGAAGGCGGTGACGTCCTCGACCTTCTCCAGTCTCACGCCGCTGAAGATGGCGGCGCCCGTGGCCTTCCCATTGCGGCCCAGGTGCAGCTGCACGCGATCCGCGGGGGCGGTGGCCAGGAACAGGACGGAGACCTTGCGCTCGGAGGTGCCGGCCACGCTCTGCGAGGCGTTGGTGAAGGGGAAGCTCTCCATGGACAGGCAGGCGCCCAGGGCCGTGGGATACCGGGCCAGCGCGTCGGCCTTCACGCCTTCGGCGCGGATGGTGGCGCTCAGTCGGTACAGCTCGCCCACCTTCAGCGTCACGGGGGCCGAGGCCAGCACGGCCTCTGAACCTTCCGCGGCGGCCTGCAGGCGGAGCCCTCGGGCCTGGCCCGTGGAGCCGGGCTTCAAGGTAAAGCCGGACATCGGGATGTCGGCAGCCGTGGCCAGCACAGCCAGGGCCATCAGCAGCCCGGCACGGAGCATTCGGATCATGGGGAACCTCCGCCTTCAGCATGCCAAACTCATCCCCCGAAATCGCCTCGCTTTTTGAGGCAATCCGGCGCAGCGGCTACCCTGGGGACATGGCGCTGAAAAAATGGACCTTCACCGTGGACCCCGAGGACGCGGAGCTGCGTCTGGACCAGCTCATCGCCAAGCGCACGGACCTGTCCCGCCGGGCGGCCCGGGAGGCCCTGAAGCTGGGCGGCGTGCAGGTGGACCGCAAGCGGTTGAAGGTGGCCGGCAAGCTCGTGAAGCCGGGGCTCGAGGTCCGCGTGGCCTACGATCCCGACTTGCCGCCCGTGCCGACGACGGCCATTCCCATCGTCTTCGAGGACGCCTGGCTCCTGGCGGTGGACAAGCCCGCGGGGATCGCCACCCAGGGCACCTGGGCCACGGACCGCCATGACCTGCTGGCCCTGCTGAAGACCCAGCGTCCGGACCTGAAGCTCTTCCTGCACCATCGGCTGGATCAGGGCACCTCGGGCCTGCTGGTGCTGGCCAAGGACCCGAAAGCGAACAAAGGGCTGGCGGAGGCCTTTGCGGGCCGGGACCTTGAGAAGCTCTACCTCGCCAGGGTCTCCGAGCCCCTGGCCGCCTGCACCGTGGAGGCCCCCATCGGCCGGATCCGCGGCGCCGATCCCGGCCGCTTCGGCTGCGAGGGCGACCTCCTGGAGCCCAAGTCCGCCCGCACGGATTTCCGGCCCGCCACCGACGAAGAAACGGCCGGCCTCACCCCCGGCCACTACCTCGTGGCCCGCATCCACACCGGCCGCACGCACCAGATCCGCGTGCACCTCGCCCACCTGGGCCGGCCCATCCTCGGCGACGCCCTCTATGGCGGCGCGCCCTCCGACCGTCTCTGGCTCCACGCCTGGCGACTGGGTCTGAAGCACCCCGTCACGGGCGAGGACCTGAGGCTGGAGGCCCCCCCCGCGAGATTCCGGCCATGAGGCTGCCCATCCTCTTCAACCCCGCCTCGGGCACCACCCCCAAGGATCCGGACGCCCTGCTGCGGCCCCTGCCGAAGGAACTCCGGGAGCGCGTGGAGCCCATCCCCTTCGGCCCGCCCTGGGACTTCGCACCTGCCATCGACCAGGCCCGGCGGGCGGAGGGTCCCCTGATCGTCTGGGGCGGGGACGGCACGATCCACCACGCGGCCAGGGCGCTGATCGATCGCGGGTGCCCCGTGCCCCTCGGCGCCATCCCCGGCGGCAGCGGCAACGGCCTGGTGCGGGGGCTCCGGACGCCGCTGGAGCCTTTGGGCGCGCTGCAGCGCCTGCTGGATGGCCGGGAGCTGCGCATGGACCTGCCCCGCCTCGACGGGGCCCCCTTCCTGAATGTCTGCGGCACAGGTTTCGAGGCCGCGGTGGCCCACCGCTTCGACGGCATGGCCGGCCGCGGCTTCCTTACCTACGCCCGCGCCTGCTGGCAGCTCTGGCGCACCTGGACCGGGACGGGCCTGGCCTGGGACGCGGAACTGGCGCCCATGCCTGAGCCCACGGGGCGGCTCGACCGCCTCCGGCAGGCCTTCAAGGTCCCTGAAGCGGCGCTGCCGGAGCATGCCTGGAGCCTCTGCTTCGCCAACCTGCCCACCTACGGCAGCGGCCTTTGGATCGCTCCGGGCGCGGACCCCACGGACGGCTGCCTCCAGTGGGCCACCCTGGCCCGGCCCTCGTGGTTCGACCTGCTGGCGGAAGCGCCCACCTTGTTCCGGGAGGGCGGCCATACCCCCCTCCGCCACGAAGGACGCCTGCGCCGCGCCACCCTGCGCCTGGAGCGCCCCCTGCCCTGGCACCTCGACGGGGAGCCCGTGGCCGAGCGCGATCGCGCCGACCTCACCATCGATGCGCGGGCCTTCCGGATGCAGGTGACCGGGGCGTGTCCCTGGCAGTAGGCGCAGCCATGCGAAGGAACGGCCCCGCCCGGGGCCGTTCCTTCGCTGGAGGCCCTATCTAGTGAGGAAACACCGCTCTAGTGAGGAAACACCGCCGGCCCGGTCAGGCTGGGTCCCCGGAATTCGGCGCTGACGCTGGGGCTGGCCCCCCACAGGCCGGCCACCATCTTCACCTGGCTCAGGTCCACCTTGGCCGGATCCCAGTCCCGGCGGATGACCAGGGTGTAGGGGTTCTTCGCATCGGACCACCAGGCCGGGTCGTCCACGATGACGTAGACGGCGGTGGCCTCCTTGTTGGGGTTCTTGTAGGTCACAAGGATCGGCTGGGGCGCTATGGCAGCCTGCAACATGCCGGGCCCGGGATGGCCCCACTTGTCCACCAGCATGAGCCGGAACCAGCCCAGTTTGGCGTGCTGGACTTCGATCTGGACCGTGCCTCCCACGGGAACCGAGACGCCGTAGGCGCGCCAGCCGGCAGGCATCTGGACATAGTCGGTCAGGGCGTCCACGGAGTCGCCCAGCGGCGTCACCGGGATGAATCCCCGGCGCGAAAGCCACTGGATCTCGGCCATGAGGTCCCGCTGACGCCAGTAGAGCCCCGTGGGATAGACGGTGCAGCGGTTCCAGGCGGGCGGCACCACCACGCGAGTGCCCGGGTACAGGCTCACGCGGTTGATCGGGGGCGCCAGGGCCGTCGGACGGGGGTCCACCTGACGGGTGCGGGGCCCCGGACGGTTCGACGACCGGTCGATCATGTCCGGCCTCGACACGGGTCCGGACGGGACGGGGCGGGACGCGTCCGGCGCCGGCCGGTCGACGGGGGCGCGCATGGGCTGTGGCGATTCGCGACGGCTCCGCTCCTGTTGTGGCGCAGCGCTACAGACGGCCCCAGCCAGCAGCAGGGCCGAAAAGACGGTCGCGACGTGGCATTGCGGGCTTCGGGATCTCATCGCACACCCCCGGGGTTCCAGTGGAACGCCATTATCAAGCCAGAGCCATGCCAGCGGCTGGAGTATTCTGGCAATTCCTAAAGATGGGGGACTCAAGGTGTTCGGCAAGATCCAGCACATCCATTTCGTGGGCATCGGCGGCATCGGGATGTCGGGCATCGCCGAGGTGCTCGCCAACCTGGGTCACAAGGTCTCCGGCTCCGATCTCAAGGAAAGCGCCGTGACCCAGCGCCTCCGCAGCCTGGGCATCACCGTGCACCTGGGCCACGACGGCCGGGCCATCGAAGGCGCCCAGGTGGTGGTCATCAGTTCGGCCGTGAAGGGCGACAACCCCGAGGTCGTGGCCGCCCACGCCGCCAAGGTGCCGGTGATCCCCCGGGGCGAGATGCTGGCGGAGCTGATGCGCATGAAATACGGCGTGGCCGTGGCGGGCTCCCACGGGAAGACCACCACCACCAGCATGGTGGCCCAGGTGCTCAGCCACGGCGGCCTGGACCCCACCATCGTCATCGGCGGCAAGCTGGGCATCCTCGGCAGCAATGCCAAGCTGGGCAAGGGCCCCGTCCTGGTGGCCGAGGCCGACGAGAGCGACGGCAGCTTCCTCATGCTGAACCCCACCCTGGCCACCATCACCAACATCGACCGGGAGCACCTGGACCACTACAAGGATCTGGACGAGATCCAGGATGCCTTCGTGGCGTTCGCCAACAAGGTGCCCTTCTACGGCTCTGTCTTCCTCTGCATGGACGATCCCCACGCCGCGGCCGTGCGCCCGCGCCTGAAGCGCCAAGTGCGCACCTACGGCACCCACCCCCAGGTGGACATCCGGGCCCAGGAGATCCGCCAGGAGGGCTTCCACACCCACTTCAAGGTCCGCGCCTACGGTGAGGATCTGGGCGCCTTCAGCCTGGGCGTGCCCGGCCACCACATGGTGCTGAACGCCCTCGCCGCCATCGGCATCGCCCTCGAGCTCGAGGTGGAGCGCGAGGTCATCCGCACCAGCCTGGCCGAGTTCACGGGCGCCGACCGGCGCTTCCAGCCCAAGGGCGAGAAGAACGGCGTGCTGGTGGTCGACGACTACGGGCACCACCCCACGGAGATCGCCGCCACCCTCGCCGCGGCCCGCGCGGGCTTCCCGGACCGCCGCATCGTGGCGGCCTTCCAGCCGCACCGCTACAGCCGCACCAAGGCCCTGCTCGACGAGTTCGGCACGGCGTTCTTCGAGGCGGATTCCGTGGTGGTCACGGATATCTACCCCGCGGGCGAACCGCCCATCCAGGGCGTGGACAGTGCCGCCGTGGCCGAGGCCCTGCGGTCCCACGGCCAGAAGGACGTCCACCTGGCCGGGCGCATCGAGGATCTGCCCGAGGTCCTCAAGCGCCTCACCCGCAGTGGGGATCTGCTCATCACCTTCGGCGCGGGCTCCATCACCCAGGCGGGGCCGGCCTTCCTGGGCCTGGACTGACCATGGCCTTCGCGCCGCCCCGCCTGCTGCCCGTCCTGGTCGCCATCGCCCCTCTGCTGGCGGGGCTTCCACCGGGTCTGCTGCCGGCGAGCAACGCCCGCCCGGAGGTTCCCCAGCCGGACCTCGGGACCCGCTACACTCCCCACCCTGCGCTGATGGCCTATGTCCGCGCCCTGGCCGCCGCCGCACCGGACCGGGTGAAACTCCTCACCCTGAATGTCACGGAAGAAGGCCGCGAGCAGCCCTTCCTCGTCATCAGCTCGCCGGAGAACCTGCGGCGGCTGGACGAGTTCCAGGCCAGCAACGCGAAACTCGCGGATCCCCGGACCTGCGGGGAGGACGAAGCGCGCCGGATCGCAGAGACCCAGCCCACCTTCGTCTGGCTGGGCTACTCGGTCCATGGATCGGAGGCGTCCGGCGCCGAGGCGGCGCTGGCCGTGGCCTACCATTTCGCCGCCGCCCGCGGTCCGGAGGTGCTGAAGCAGCTGGACCGCGTGGTCCTCCTCATGGATCTCACGCAGAACCCCGATGGCCTGGCCCGGCATCTCCAGGCGGTGGCGGAGGCCGCGACGCCCTTCCACACCAGCGATCCGATGGATGCGCAGAACACCGGCCGGTGGCCCGGCGGCCGCTTCAACCACCGGCTCTTCGACCTGAACCGCGACTGGGCCTGGCAGACCCAGGGCGAATCCCGCGCCAAGGCCGCCGCCTTCCTGCGCTGGAACCCCCAGGTGCTGGCGGACCACCACGAGATGTGGCCCGAGGCCACCTACTATTTCCCGCCGACCATGCAGCCGATCCACGAGGCCCTGCCGCCGGTCCTCTCCGGCCGCTGGCAGGTGGCGTTCGGCAAGGGCCTGGCCCGGGCCTTCGACGCCCGCGGCTGGGCCTACTTCAGCCGCGACGTGTTCGACCTCTTCTACCCCGGCTACGGCGATTCCTGGCCCACCTTCCAGGGGGCCGTGGGCATGACCTTCGAAGTGGCCGGCCAGGGCGGCCCCGCCTACAAGCGCCAGGACGGCGAGATCCTCACCCTCGAGGCCCGCATCCAGCGCCATGTGGCGGCGAGCCTGGCCACCGTGGCCACGGCCGCGGCGGAGCGCCAGGCCCTGCTCTGGGACTTCCAGAGGATCCGCCGCGAGCGCCTGGCCCAGGGCGACCGCGCCGGGGCCTTCCTGTTGGCGGAAGGCGAGGATCCCGGCCGCGCCCGGGCCCTGGTGGACCTGCTGGGGCGCAACGGCATCGAGGTGCTCCGCACCACGGCCGACCTGGGCACCACCGGCCTGGAGCCGGTCGGCCTGGCCAAGGCCCCCGGCCTGCCCGCCGGCAGCTACCTGGTGCCCCTCGACCAGCCCCGCGGCGGCCTCGCCCAGGCTCTGCTCGAGGGCGAGGCCCACATGGGCCCCAAGCCCACGTATGACATCACCGCCTGGAGCCTGCCCCTGGCCTTCCACGTCCCGGCCTGGTGGGCGAAGACGCGACCCCGGATCGCCACGGCCCCTCTCGCCGTGGCTCAGGAAGGGGCGATCCCCACAGCCGCCTGGGGGTATCTGATCCCCGGCGGGCACGAAGGTGTCGAACGCACCCTGGCGACCTTGCACCAGGAGGGCTTCAAGGCCACGGCCCTGGCGGAAGCCGCTCTGTTCAAGGGCCGGCGCCTCCCGCCGGGCACCCTTGTCCTGGCCCGGCGCACGAATCCGGAAGCTCTCGCCGGGCGTCTCCAGAGCCTCGCGCTGGAGAACCACCACCCCGTGGTGGCCGTGGACACCGCCCAGATGGATGCCGGACCGGATCTGGGTTCCAACCGCGCCCTGATCCTCCGCACGCCCCGCATCGCCGTGCTCATGGACCGCCCCGCCAACCCCATGGCCTTCGGCGCCCTGGCCCACACCCTGACCGAGGCGGGCCTCCCGTTCGTGCAGCTGCGGGCTGACCGGCTCGGCGCCACTCCGCTGGCCCGCTTCACCCACGTGGTCGTGGTGGACGATGGCGCCCAGGGCAAGGCCTGGCAGCAGACCCTCGGCGAGGGTGGCGCGGCCAAGCTGAAGGCCTGGATCACGGAGGGCGGCAGCCTGCTCGCCTTCCAGGGTGGCGCGGCCTACGCCTCCCGGGCCGGCCTCACCCCCACGGGCTACCACCTGCTGGCCAGGGCCGCCGAGGAGGCCCGGCTCAAGGAGAAGGACCCCAAGCGCGAAGCCACCAAGGCCGATCCCGCCGAGCTGGTGAAACCCTGGGACAAGCGGGAGGAGCGCACCCTGGAGGAGAGCATCCCCGGGGCCTTCCTGAGGGTCCAGGTGGATGGCAGCCATCCCCTGGCCTGGGGTCTCCACGCCGAAGGCGGGGCTGCGGTCATGGCCACCAGCGATCCCATCCTCGAGCTGAGCCCCGGCGGCGAGAACCCCCTCCACTACGGCAAGGAGGACCTGAAAGTCTCCGGCCTGGTCCCCAGGGCGATGGAGGCGAAGCTCCACCAGACCGCCTACGCCTTCCGCGAGAAGCTCGGCCAGGGCGCCGTGATCCTGGTGGCGGGCGATCCCGTCTTCCGCGGCCAGGAGCCCTTCACCCGGCGCCTGCTGTTCAACGCCATTTTCTTCGGGGCCTACCGCCCCGCGCCGGAATGAGGGACACCCGAATGACGACCGCCCGCGGCCTCCGCTTCACGCTCGCCATCACCGGCGCCTCGGGCTCGGGCTTTGGCGTGGCGGCGCTGCGGCGCCTCTCCGCCAGTCCCGCGGTCGAACAGATCGCACTGCTGCTGTCCCCCACGGGGAAGCGCTGCCTGCTGGACGAGACGGGCCTCACGCCGAAGGACCTGGCCGCCCTGCCCAAGGTGGGTCTGCGCGACGAGCGTGATCTGGGTGCCGACATCTCGTCCGGTTCCTTCCGGCACGACGGCATGGCCATCGTGCCGTGCAGCGCGGGCGCCCTGGGCCGCATCGCCTCGGGTGTGAGCGAATCCCTGGTGAGTCGTGCCGCCGACGTGTGCCTCAAGGAGCGCCGCCCCCTCGTGCTCTGCCTGCGCGAGACGCCCCTGAACCGCGTCCACCTGGAGAACATGCTGCGCGTCCACGATGCGGGCGCCGTGGTCATGCCCATCATGCCCGGCTTCTACAGCGGCCCGAAGTCGCTCGACGACCTCTTCGACACCTTCGCCACCCGCGTGCTGGACCAGCTGGGGCTGCGCGAGGAAGACCCGCGGCGGTGGAAGAGCTAGGACCGCCTAGCCCGCACTCTCCAGCAGCGCGGCCTCGGCGCGCTGGGCGCGGCGGGTGGTCCAGAACGCCCACAGAGCGCCCAGAGCGCCCGTGACGGCTCCCACGAAGGCCAGCAGCGCCATGCTGCCCGCCGAGAAGAAGCCCAGCCGCGCCAGGTCCACCAGCAGGGGCGACAGGCCGCCCATGCCCCGGGAGACGGGCAGCCACAGGCCGAAGAGGCCCAGCAGGGCCAGCAGGCTGCCCCCCAGTCCGAGGGCCGCACCCTCCAGCACGAGCGGGGTGCGGATGAAGCTTTCGGAGGCTCCCACAAGGCGCATGATGGCGATCTCCTCCTCGCGGGCCAGGATGCTCATGCGGATGACGTTGCCCGTGGCGAAGCCCGCCGCCACCAGCAGCACGACACCCAAGCTGGCCAGCGCCGAGCGCAGCATGCGGGCCATGTGCTGGATCTGCTCCAGCCGCTCCTGGTCGGCCAGCACGTCGCCCACGCCCGGAAGGCCCCGCAGGCTCGCGCCCACCTCCACGGCCTTGCTGGTCTCAGCCAGGTCCTTGCGCAGGCTCAGTTCGAGGCTCTCGGGCAGGGCATCCTGGCCGGCGCTTTCCAGCAGCAGCCCGGCCTCCCGGGTCGCGGACTGGAACCGCTGGCGGTTCTCCGCCGCCGGCACCCGGCGCACCTCCCGGAAGCGCGGATCGCGCCGGAGTCGGGCCTCCGCCTCGTCCAGCGTCTTCCCGTCGGCGGCGTAGACCACCACCTTGGCCATGTCCTCCATGCGCCCCACGAAGCGGTCGAGGCTTTCCACCAGCAGCAGCCCGCCGCCCGCCAGAAGCAGGCCGGAAGCCAGGGTGAGGACCGCCAGCAGGTACTGGCCCCGGTGCCGGAAGAGATCCCGCAGCACATCCTGGAGCAGCAGGCCGAGCAGGCGGAGCGCGGTCACGAGGCGTTCCCGTCCACCGCCACACCCTTGAAGAGGGAGGTGGCGGGCGAGGCGGTGATGGTCTTCGCCGCGGTGCCGCCCATGGGCGATTTCCAGAGGTCGATGGTGCCGAAGGCCGTGGCCCCGGTCCCCCGCAGGCCCACCAGCCAGTCCTTGGTGCCGGCGTGGGCGATGACCCGGAGGTTGGGCTGGTCTGCGGCGCTCCCCAGGGTCGCGGTCGGGGCCTGGTCGTAGGCCTGGCCGAACATCCCGGTGGTGAAGACCAGGATCGGGGCCGTCGAGGCCCCGGCGTCGGTGTTGTGGCGGGCCACGAAGAGGTAGCCGTTGCCCGAATCGAGGGCGAGGGAGCCGTACTGGCCGAGGAGCGTCGAGGGGCCGATGATCGTGTTGGCGCTGGTGAATCCCGAGGAGGTCCCCTTCCGGAGGCGGGGTCCGGTGTAGGTCGTCACGGTTCCCACCGTGTCGCCGGAGAGCATGAAGGCGTAGACGGAGCCCGAAGCGGAGGCGACCCCCGTCCCGCCGCTGTCCCCGCTGGCCAGGAGCGCCTGCAGCGTGATCGTGGCGCTCTGGGGCTGGGTGCTGGCGTTGGCAACCACCCAGATCTGGGTGCCGCTGCTGCCGTTCTCGGTGATGTAGAGGGTATCGGTCTGGGGATCCAGGCTCGCCTGCCCAAAGGTGGAGCTGGAGAGGCGGCCCGTGCTGGACAGGCTGAAGGAGACCACGTCGGAACTGGCGACGTCTCCGCTCTGGGTCCGGATGTTGCTCACCCGCACGATGGTGCCGGTGTCCGAAACCAGGTAGAGGTAGCCGTTCTGCCGGTCGAAGCAGAGCCCGCCCCAGGCCAGGCTGCCGATCTTGCTGCTGAAGACCGAGGAGGTGATGGTCTTGCTGGGGGCCACGGTGGTGCCGGTGTTGTCGTACAGGGCGCTCAGGTCGCTCCAGACGAGCACCGAGCTGGTGGTGCTGTCGTAGGCGTAGAGGGCGACCCCGGCCGTGCCTCCCGAACTGCCATCGGGTTCCTTGCAGCCCATGGCCATCAGCAGGAGGGTGGCCGCAAGGCCTGCGAGAAGACGTCGGATCATGGGAGACCGCCTGCGGGGTGGCTTAGGGCGCCGTGAGATGAGATGCCCAGGGCGCGCGCGATGTTCCCGGTGCCGGACACCCGTGCGGGAAGAGATCGGATCATGGAAGGCGGCCTACTTGGTCGCGAAGAGCGCCTTGAGGTGGGTGTTCAGCGTGCGCACCATATCGGCGTCGCACCCTGCATCCACCGCGCCGCGGCTGATGGCCAGAGCGAGGTTCTTCACCGCCTCGGGACCATCGCCGGAAATGATCTGCTGGGTGGCCTTGGCCTGGAGCCGGTTCACCATCTCGTGCTGGGCCTCGGGCAACACCATCTTCGCGGCCTGGGCGATCCGCTGGGTGAAGTTCATGAGCTTGACCATGCGCTGGGGATCGTCCATCGGGGCGGGCTTGGCGGGCGCAGGGGCCGCGGCAGTCACGCTGCCGGCCGGCTCGGGCAGGGGCTCGATGCTTTCGGGGAAGCCCGCGGGACTCGGCGGCGGCACGGCGACAGGGCTTCCCATCTGGACCGGCGGAGCCGGCGCAGGTTCGGGCACCGCAGGCGCCTCGATCTTGGGCGGCTTGCCCGACCGGATGCCCTTGAGCACCACGTGACCGGCCATGACCAGGCCGTAGAGGTCCTTGGCGATGGTGAGCACCGGCTTCTGCATCGCCTCGGCGACCTCGGCGACGCTGTAGTAACCCGTGGACAGCGCCAGGGCCCGCGCCTCCCGGGCGTTCACGCCGTGCGGCGTCTCCCCGGGGAGCAGCGTGGAGGCGGGATAGAGGTCCACGGAGGGGATCTTCTGGCTGATGACCCGCCACTCGTCCATGCGGCGTCCCAACTCCATGAGGATGGAGGCATTGGGCTTGGTGATGGTGGACGGCACATCGGGCACCAGTTCTTCGAACCGGTAGGTGCCATCGAGCCAGAGGGCCACTTCCATGAGGGCCTCGAAGCCTTCGCCGGCCTGCGTGACCGCATGGATGATCCGCCCGTCCTTCAGGTAGATGCGGGCGCGCGAAGCCTCCTGCTGCACATGGAAGCACCCCGACTTCCCGCCCTGGCTCACGAGCTGGATGATATCGGGCAGCGGCGCCTCGCGCATGGAGCCTTGGATCACACCCTGGGACATGGGTTGTTCCTCTCGTCGGGAAAATAAAGGCCTACAGAAGATGTTCAACCTTACCACGGAGTGCGCCCTTCCCCCCCGGGTCCTCCTGCGCGATGCTGGGGTGTCTATGAGCACCCGCCCCGACTCCCCTTTCGCCTCCATCGAGGAGGCCATCGACACCATCCGGCAGGGCCGCATGGTGGTGGTGGTCGATGACGAGGACCGGGAGAATGAGGGTGATCTGACCCTGGCCGCCGAGCACGTGACACCCGAGACCATCGCCTTCATGGCCACCTACGGGCGGGGGCTGATCTGCGCCGCCCTGGAGGGCTCGGTGCTGGACCGGCTCCAGATCCCCCTCATGGTCCGGGACAACACCAGCCCCTTCGAGACGGCCTTCTGCATCTCCGTGGAGGCCCGCGAGGGCACCACCACGGGCATCAGCGCCCAGGACCGGGCCCGCACCATCCAGGCCCTCATCGCCCCGGATGCCAAGCCCCAGCACTTCGTGAAGCCCGGCCATGTCTTCCCCCTGCGGGCCCGGCCCGGCGGCGTGCTCACCCGCACGGGCCAGACCGAGGCCAGCGTGGACCTGGCGCGGCTGGCGGGCCTCCACCCCAGCGGCGTCATCTGCGAGATCATGAAGGATGACGGCACCATGGCCCGCGTGCCGGACCTGGTCCCCTTCTGCCGCCAGCATGGGCTCCCGCTCGTGACCGTGGCGGACCTGGTGGCCTACCGTCTCCGCCAGGAGCCCCTGGTCTCACCCCTCGAAGTCCGGGCCATGCCCAGCCAATGGGGGGCCCTGAAGGTCCACCGCTTCCAGAGCCTGCTGGATGGGGGCAGCCACCTGGCCTTCGTGCTGGGCGACCTGGGCGGTGAGCCGCCCCTGGTGCGGGTCCACGTCGAGACCCTGCCCGACGACCTGCATGGGTTCGAGACCGGCCTCTTCCAGAAGGCCATGGCCGCCATCTCGAAGGAGGGCCGGGGCGTCCTGGTCTACCTGCGCCGGCACGCGCACACCCCGGGCATCGCCGACGAGGGCCACGCCCAGCTCCAGGCCATGAACGACCGGGATTTCGGCGTGGGTGCCCAGATCCTGCGCCAGCTTGGGGTTGGCAAAATGCGCCTCCTGAGCCGGCACGAAACCAAGTACATTGGGCTGCGCGGTTTCGGCCTCGACATCTGCTCGCACGTGCCCCTGGAACCATCCCCGGACCAGCCCCATACGGATCGGCAGTGATCGATACCCTCTTCCTGACCCGCTCGCCCTTGTTCCGGAATCTGGACGAGGCGGAGCGTGCGCAGATCCTGATGATCGGCCAGGTCCGCCAGGTCAAGGCCGGCGACGTGATCTTCCGGGAGGGGGATGCCGGCGACGGCCTCTTCATCGTCCTGAAGGGCTCGGTGCGCATCTCCAAGCAGGGTTCCACCGGCGAGGAGGCCCTGGCCGTGCTGGAACCGCCCGCCTTTTTCGGGGAAATGGCGCTCATCGACCTCGCCGCCCGGGCGGCGGACGCCATCGCCAACGAGCCCGGCGAGCTGTTCTTCATCCCCCTGCAGGACCTGCGCTCCCTCATCGAGGTGCAGCACAAGGTCGCCCTCAAGATCCTCTACGCTCTCTGTGAAGTGCTGGCCCAGCGCCTGCGGGAGACCAACGACCGCTACATGAGCATCTTCACCATTGCCCAGTGGGGGGGTGCCAATCCTGGTGGCCCTCTGCCCGTACCCTGAACCTGAAAGGAGTTTTCATGTCCGACCTCGTTGCGCACATCACCGACGCCGAGTTCCCCCAGGCCGTCGCCCAGGGTGTCACCCTCGTGGATTTCTGGGCCCCCTGGTGCGGCCCCTGCAAGATGATCGCCCCCGTCCTGGACGAGCTGGCCGCCGAGATGAAGGGCCAGGCCAAGTTCGTGAAGATGAACGTGGACGAGAACCCGCAGGTGGCCGGCCAGTTCGGCATCATGAGCATCCCCACCCTGATCGTGTTCAAGGACGGCAAACCCGTGAACAAGCTCATCGGTGGCCAGCCCAAGCCCCAGCTGAAGGCGTTCGTGGAGAGCGCGTTCTGATTAGCTATCAGCTGTCAGCTCTCAGTAAAAGCGCCGGGGCGACCCGGCGCTTTCTTTGGCTTAAGGCTGATAGCTGATAGCTATTTCCTTCGGAGCACCAACCGCACCTGGTTCCCCTTCTCGTTGAAGTGGACCTCGTCCATCACGAGGAGGATGAGGGGCAGGCCCCGACCGCAGTGGGGAGCCATCTCAGAGTCCGGCTGCGGGGGAGCCAGCTGGCTGGCGTCGAAACCCCGGCCTTCATCGCTGATCTCCACCTCGAACCGCTCGGTGTCCATGGCCAGCCGCACTTCGACCAGCCGCCCGGCATAGTTGGGATCCGCCATGCGCTTCTCGCGGAGCGCGGCGTAGGGATCCTCTTCAGCGAAGAGGTCCCCCTTGAGGCGCGAGTCGAGGTCGAGGTTCCCGTGCTCCAGGGCGTTCACCAGGGCCTCGTGGATGGCCATCGCGATGACGTCGATGTTGCTGGCGGAGGCGAACCCCATGGGCACGAGCCGGTCCGTGAGGTGGTGCATCAGGCTCGGGATGTCCAGTTCGTCGGACCGGAACAGGAAGTGCCGCCGCTCGTTCACCAGGCCCCGCAGGCCATCGTCGGCCTTGCGGAGGTCCCGGTGCAGGTCCACCAGGTGGAACACGCTCTGCACCAGATCCCGCAGGGCGATGGGCTTCATGAACAGGTTGGACGCCCCCAGGCGCATGGCCTGGATGGCGTAGTCCATCGAAGCCTGGCCCGTCATGAGCGCCACCGGCAGGTGGGGGTGGGTCGCCTTCACCTTGTGGATGACATCGAACCCGTCCATGCCCTCCATGTTGATGTCGCTGAGGACCAGATCGAACGCCGGGGCGTTGGGGTTCTGGAGGAGCTCCATGGCCTGCGCCGCATCGGGATAGGCATGGACCTCCATCCCGTAGTGGGCCAGGGCCGACTGGACCATCTCGAGTACGGCGGAATCGTCATCGATCAGGAGGATGTGCGTTCCGCGGCGGATCATGGAGGCTCCGTCCCGTCAGGATACTAGAAGCGCGCCCCGGCGGCCGGAACGCCCGCGGGTGCTTCAAGGTACGGCGCCAACAGGCCGAGCGTGCGGGCGAGGGTGCCCTGGAGGGACTCGGGCACCGGGAGCGGGCCCTGTGGGCGCAGCGGCAGGGAGGCCAGGGCCTCCGCCGTGACTTGGGCCAGGTCCGAGGCGTCGACCACCCGCAGCAGGCCCGCGTCCCGCAGGGGGGGCACCAGATCCTCGAAATTGGCGAAGCCGGGACCCACGAAGGCCGGCACGCCCGCGCGGACCGGCTCCAGCGGGTTGTGCCCGCCTTCCGCAGCCCAGCCCCCGGCCACCAGGGCCAGCGTCCCCTCGCCGTAGGCGGCCGCAAGGTCCCCCAGCGTATCCAGGAGCAGCACCTCCACTTGCGACCAGACCGTGGTCCCAGGCCAGTCCAGGGAGGCCCGGCGGAAGGCGAGGCTGCGCCCTGCCAGCAGATCGGCCACCTCATTGAAGCGGCGGGGCTGACGAGGGGCGAGAATGAGGCGCAGGCCGGGAACCCGCTCCCGCGCCCGCTGCCAGGCCTCGATCACCAGGCTCTCCTCGCCGTCCACCGTGTTCCCGGCCACCACCACCCGGTGCGCCGCCCAGGCCTCCCGCAGGGCCGCCCAGCCTGCAGGCAGGGGGCGCGGCGGGGGGAGGTCGGCCTTGAGGTTGCCGCCCAGGTGGACTTCCCTGGCTCCCAGGCGACGGAACGCCTCCGCGCTGGCCTCGTCGCGGGCCGCCACCAGGCTGAGCCGCGAGGCCGCGCGCCGCAGCCAGGGACCCCCCCGCTGGGAAGACCGCTCCGTGAGCCGGCCGTTCACCACGATGCGGGGGATGCCGCGGGCTTCGAGGGCCCGGAGCAGGCCGGGCCAGAGTTCCGTCTCCAGGGCGAGGAAAGCGGCCGGCGCACGGCGCAGGAAGGGTTCCAGACCCGCGGGATCATCCAGGGGGAAGGCCCCTCCGCTGACCCGGCCCGTGCCATCGTCCCAGCCCGGCAGCCGCCGGGCCATCAAGGCCATGCCCGCCGGGGTGCCGGTGCTGATGTGGACGCGATGTCCCGCCTCCCGAAGCCGCCCCACCAGGCCATCCGCCAGCAGCAGCTCGCCCACGCTCACCGCATGCAGCCAGATCCAGCCTCTCTCAGGCAGGTCCGGCGCCTCGGCCTCCAGGCGGAGCCGCCAGGCCTCGGGCAGGCCCCGGACGCAACTCCGGGCCAGAGCCCCTGCCAGGGAGGCCGCCGCCAGGTAGCTGAAGTCGAGGAGATCCACGCTTCCACGCTCTCACATTTAGAGCGGCTGACAAAACCCGTGACCGGCATCATGGAGGGATGACCGGATCCGCCCTGCTCGAAGTCCTCATCGTCACCGGCCCCCTGGGCGCCGGGAAGACCACCGTCGTGAACCGGCTGTTGAAGGCCGAGGTGGCGGCGGGCCGCCGGGTGGCGGTCCTCATCAACGAGTTCGGCGCCATCAGCGTGGATGGCACCCTGGTCGATGCCGAGCGGCCGGAACTCGCCGGCGTGGAGAATCTCGTCAACGGCTGCGTCTGCTGCAGCCTGCGCAACGATGTGGTGGCCACCCTGCAGGCCTGGTGCGACCAGCCCGAAGACCGGCGGCCCGAACGCGTGGTCCTGGAGACCACGGGCCTGGCCGATCCCACGGATCTCCTCGACCTCGAACAGGAGGCCGCGCTGGCGGGTCGCCTGCGGCTCGCGGGCCTGCTCACGGTGATCTCCAGCCTGGCCCCGGTGGATCACCTGAAGACCAGGCCCCTGCTCCATCGCCAGGCAGCGCTGGCCAGCCTCATCCACCTGAGCAAGGCGGATCTCGATCCCTCCGCCGCCGTGGCCTGGGAAAGCGAATTGCGCGCCGCCTTCCGGCAGATCCCCCTGGTGCCGACCCGGCATGGCATGGCCCCCGAAGGCAGCCCGGATCCCTGGCGCGGCGACCTGCGCCCTCTGCCCGAAGGCTGGGAGGCGGCCGAGGGCCTGAGCTTCGCGGAAGCCCGCTCGCTCACCCTGCACTGGGACCACCCCGTGGACCCCGCCGCCCTGGAGGCCCTGCTCCTGGCGCCGCCGGCGGCCGGTGAGCTGCTCCGGGCCAAAGGCGTGTGCGCCTTCGCGGGCTGGGCCGCCCGGAACGACGGCAGCGATCGCTGGGCCTTCCAGCTGGCGGATGGCCGTCTGGAGATCTCGCCATTGCCCCTGTCCGCCGATGGCACCCCTCCGGCCTGCGCGGCCGTGGTCATCGGCACCGGATTGGAGGCCCTGCACTGGAAGAAGGCCTTGCGCAACCTGGAATGCGCCCCCGCGGGCCAGCGCAGAAAAACATCGCTCTGACACAGATCTGACGCCTGCAGGAGGCCAGATCCGCGCCCCCTTGGTATCATCGCATTTCCCCCGATTTCGGGGTCGCAAGGAGCAGGTGTGGATCAAGTGCTCGACCTCATGGCCAAGGAGCTCAAGCTCCCCCGCGCGGGCGTGGCCGCCATCGTGGCTCTGCTGGAGGAGGGCAATACCGTGCCCTTCATCGCCCGGTACCGCAAGGAGGCGACGGGATCGCTCGACGAGGTCGCCATCCGCGCCGTCGAGGATCGGCACGCCTACTACAAGGACCTGCTGGACCGCCGGAAGACCGTGCTGAAGTCCATCGACGAGCAGGGCAAGCTCACCCCCGAACTGAAGGCCAAGATCGAGGCCACCTGGGTGAAGGCGGAACTGGAAGACCTGTACCTGCCCTACAAGCCCAAGAAGCGCACCAAGGCCACGGTGGCGAGGGAGCGCGGCCTGGAACCCCTGCTGGATTCCCTGCTGGCCGATGAGAGCGGCGCGGACCCCTTCCTCATCGCCGAGCCCTTCATCAAGGACGAGGATGGTCTCCGTTCGCCCTCCGAATGCATGGAAGGCGCGGGTCACATCCTGGCCGAGCGGCTGACGGAGGACGCGGACATCCGAGCCTGGCTGCGCCTGGAGTTCCACGAGCACGGCGTGCTGAAGTCCGAGATCCGCGAAGAGCGCAAGGCCGATCAGGCCGCGCTGCGCTTCAAGCCCTACTTCGACTTCTCCGAGGCCATCCGCAAGATCCCCAGCCACCGCCTGCTGGCCCTGCGCCGGGGCGAGAAGGAGGAGATCCTCACGGTGAAGCTGCTCGTGGAGCGCGAGAACCTGGTGAGCCAGCTTGTCTCCAAGGTGCCGGTGAATCCGGGCAGCGGCTACCGCCGCTTCCTGAACGAAGTCGCTGGCGATGCCTTCGACCGGCTGCTGGCGCCCACCATCGAATCCGAAGTCCGCTATGAAGCCAAGAAGAAGGCCGACGGCGAAGCCATCAAGGTGTTCCAGACGAACCTGGATCACCTGCTGCTGGCGCCCCCCGCGGGCCAGCGCTGCACCCTGGGCGTGGATCCCGGCATCCGCACCGGCTGCAAGCTGGTGGTCATCAACCGCCTGGGCCAGCTGGTGCAGAACGACGTCATCTATCCTCTGGAGCCCAAGCGCGATCTGGACGGCAGCCGCGCCATCCTCGAGAAGCTCTGCACGGAGAACCCCGTCGAGGCCGTCGCCATCGGCAACGGCACTGGGGGCCGCGAGGTGGAGGCCTTCATCCGCGAATGGCTGAAGGAGACCAACCGCACGGGCCTCATCTGCGTGAGCGTGAGCGAGGCCGGCGCCTCGGTCTATTCCGCCAGCGACATCGCCCGGGAGGAGTTCCCCGAGCATGACGTCACCGTGCGCGGCGCGGTGAGCATCGCCCGGCGCTTCCAGGACCCCCTGGCCGAGCTGGTGAAGGTGGATCCCAAGAGCATCGGCGTGGGCCAGTACCAGCACGATGTGAACCAGACCGCCCTCAAGAAGGGCCTGGACGATGTCGTCGAGAGCTGCGTGAACCGGGTGGGTGTCGACCTGAACAGCGCCTCGTACAAGCTGCTGGCCTACGTGGCGGGCATCGGCGAGGGGTTGGCCAAGAACATCGTGGCCCACCGCTTCGAGCACGGCGCCTTCAAGCGCCGGGAGCAGCTCCTGGAAGTCGGCCGCTTCGGGGCCAAGGCCTTCCAGCAGGCCGCGGGCTTCCTCCGCATTCCCGGTGGCGAGGACCCCCTGGACGCCTCCGCCGTGCACCCCGAGAGCTATCCGGTGGTGCAGCGCATCTGCCAGCTGACGGGCAAGACCGTGTCCGAGCTCATCGGTAACGATGCGGTGCTGGACGGGCTGGATCCCAAGCTCTTCGTGGATGAGAAGGCCGGTGTGGAGACCGTGAAGGACATCCTGGCCGAGTTGAAGAAGCCCGGCCGCGACCCCCGCCACCAGTTCGAGGCCGTGCAGTTCCGCGAGGGCGTCAACAAGCCCAGCGACCTGGAAGTGGGCATGGAGCTCCAGGGCATCGTCACGAACGTCACCGACTTCGGCGCCTTCGTGGATGTGGGCGTCCACCAGGATGGCCTGGTGCACCTCTCCGAGATCGCCCACCGCTACGTGAAGAATCCCGCGGACGCCCTCACCGTGGGCCAGGCGGTGAAGGTGAAGGTGCTGGCCGTGGACCTTGAGGCCAAGCGCATCGCCCTGTCCATCAAGGCCCTGCTGGCCGCCCCCGAAGGCGCCGACCGGCCTCAGCCGCCCCACCACCGCCGTCCCCAGGGCCGGCCGCAGGGAGGCCCCCGTCCGCCCCGGCCGCAAGCCGGAGCGCCTTCGGGCCCCCAGGCCGGTGGCCGCCCCCAGGGCCCGCGTCCCCCGCGGCCCGAGAGTACCCGTCCGCCCCGCCCCGAAGGTCCGCGACCGCCCCGCCCTGAGGGGGCCCGTCCTCCACGGCCTCAGGAAGCACGCCCGCCCCGTCCCGAGCGTGAGGCGCGCCCACCCCAGCCCAAGCGGGAGCCGGCGGTTCCCGCCACGGGGACCTCGCTGACCGACCTGATGGCCAAGTTCAACAAGGGACTCCGCTGATGCGCCGAGCCCTGCCCCTGGTGGCGCCGGCGATCCTGCTGCTGTCCCTGGCCTGCCAGCCCCGGGCGGCGGCCCCCGTCTATGGCCCCTGGGAAGAGGGCCTCACCCTGGCCTTCGAGGATCCCTCCCAGCCGCAGCCCCAGCGCTCCGCCGACCGGTTGCAGGTGCGGGTCGCCCGGTCGTCCATGGCGCCCGGAGCCCCCCGGCTCGTGCAGCTGGACCTCACCAGCCTCAGGGGCCAGATGAGCCTGCTGGTCCGGCACCAGGATGGCGGCATCGCCCTCCTGGGTGACGATGGGCGCGTGGTTGCCCAGACCCTGCCGGCGGGGTTCCCCGCCGTCACGGCCTGGGAGGCCCGGGGCGCCCAGTTCCGAGTCGTGGGCCGTGCCACCTGGGAGGGCGCCGCGCTCCTCCCGGCCACCTCCGATCCCGTGGGTGTGTGGGTGGAGGCCAGACCACTCCAGGGCCCGCACCGCCGGACCCTCTACCTGCCGAACCTGGGCGAGGTGGAGGCCCAGGAGGAACGCGACGGTGCCTGGATCACCGTGAACCGGCTGGTGGCCCGCGGCTTCGTGGACCTGCCTGCCGCCCCGCGCCCCTGATCGACCATTCCCGGAGCCGACATGGCCGCTGACGCCCCTGACAAGACCCCCGAGACCGAGATCGAGCTGCCCCCCGGCGCCGCCAAGGGGGCCGTGCGGGACAACCTGGAAGTCATCTGTTTCGCGATGATCCTGATCCTGTTCTTCAAGACCTTCGTGGGCCAGCAGTTCAAGATCCCCTCCGCCTCCATGCGCAACACGCTGATGATCGGGGACCACCTGCTGGCCAACAAGTTCATCTTCGCCCAGCCGCAGTGGCACTGGGAGGAGACGCTGTTCCCCATGCGCGGCGTGAAGCGCGGCGACATCATCGTGTTCCGCTACCCCATCGACCGCGACCAGGACTATGTGAAGCGCTGCGTGGCCGTGGCGGGCGACACGGTGGAGATGCGGAACAAGCGGCTCTACGTGAATGGCAAGCTGGTCACCGGCCCCTTCGAGTTCCAGTTCGGCCGGAATCCAGAGGGCCCCACGCCCGGTCCCTGGCCCCTGACCCGGTATGCCGGCGAAGCGGAGCATCCCATCGGCCTCTGGCGCCATGCGGACTCGGAGGTGCTGGCCCTGCATGACCGCAACCAGATGCAGTCCATGAACAGCCTCATCCAGGAGGGGTTCAAGGACAACCTGGGCCCCGTGACTGTGCCGCCGGGCCACCTCTTCGCCATGGGCGACAACCGCGACAACAGCATGGACAGCCGCTACTGGGGCTTCCTGCCCATGGACCACCTGCGGGGCCGGCCCTTCATCGTGTGGTGGAGCTTCCGCGAGGGCGATACGGACAACGACAACGGCCGGGTGCCCGAGGGCCCCACGGACGTGGCCGCCGACTTCATCGACGCCGCCCGCCACTTCTTCACCCGCACCCGCTGGGAGCGGACCGGCACCATTCCCGAGTAGCCCCATGAAGGCACCCGTCCTCCTGCTGCTCCTGGCGGCCCTTCCCCTCTCTGCCTGGGGTGACAAGGGGCACCGCATCGTCTGCACTCTCGCGCTGAAGGGCCTCCCCCCCGAAGTGCAGGCCTGGTACGCGGGGCACGAGGCCGAGGTGGAGGACCACGCCTCGGATCCCGACCACTGGCGCCAGGACCGCAAGGAGGGGCCTCGGCACTTCCTCGACATGGAACCCTACGGTGGCCCCGATCAGCTTCCCCGGACGCTGGAACAGGCCCAGGCCCGCCTGGGTGGCGATTTCTACCGCCGGGGCGTGGTGCCCTGGATCATCCAGGACCGGTGGCGGGACCTGGTGGACGCCTTCCGGGCCCGGGATGCCGCCCGGGTGGCCCTGGCGACCTCGATCCTAAGCCACTATGTGGCGGACGCCCACGTGCCCCTCCACACCACTGAGAACCATGACGGCCAGGCCACCAACCAGCGGGGCGTCCACAGCCGCTGGGAGACCGGGCTGGTGGAGCGGTTCGTGCTGCGGGAGGAGATGCGGGCGCTCCCGGCAGCCGCCGATCCGCGCATCCTCGAGCGCCCCTGGGACTGGCTCCGCAGCTCCCACGCCCTGGTCCCCCAGCTGCTGGAGGATGACCGCGCCGCGGACCGCACCACGCCCGTGGACGGACACGGGAGAGCCGCCCGCTCCCAGGCCTACTGGATGATCTTCTGGGCCAAGCAGGGACCCACTGTCCAGGGCCAGCTGCAGCAGGCTGGCAAACACCTGGGGGATGCGGTGATCACCGCCTGGGTGGCTGCGGGCCGGCCCGAAGGCCCAACACCCCTGCCGGTAATTCACTAGTTGACCGTTGACTCCACTTTGGGCTGAGGCCAAAATGGAGCCAATGAATCCAGAGCCCAGCGTGTTAAAAAGCGGGGATCACCTCCAGCCATCCGGACCAGGAAGATCTGGGGGGTCACACGCGTCTCCCAGCCGGCCCGGCTGGCGGAGGCGTGGGTTCACACCCCACCGCTGCACATCCTGCCCCACCGGCATCCGCCCATGACCCCCTGCCGCGTCTTGACCACGAAGGACGCCGAGGCTTGGCGGGCCGCCCTCCCCACGGACACCAGCATCATGGGCAGCTTGGATTTCCTCCGGATCCAGGAACGCCAGCTGGGCTTGTCGGCCCGGCTCTTCGTGTCGGAAGAGGAGGGTTTCCGGGTCGCCTACCCCTTCTTCCTGCGCCCGGTCCCCGGCCCCGGAGCGGTGTCGGAATGGGACATCAGCACCCCGGAATACACGGGCCCGTTTCTCACGCTGTCGCCTCCCGGAGCCACCGGGCTTCCTCCCCAGGAGCGCCTCCTCGGGGACTTCGGGGCCTATTGCCAATCCCAGGGCATCATCGCTGAGTTCGGCCACCTGCACCCCTGGAACGAGGGCGTCGGACTGCTCGATCCCTCGCTGGTCGAGGTGAACCGCGAGATCGTGTATGTCGATTTGTCCATGAAAGAAGAGGATCTCTGGCGGCTGGCCACTCCGAACTGCCGGCGCCAGGTCAGGCAGGCCCGACGGGCGGGGGTGATCGTCCGGCGCGCCGAGACCCGCGGGGATGTCCTGGCCTTCCACCACCTCCACCGCCGGACCATGGAACGGCGTTCCGCTCAGGAGCACTACTTCCTGCCCCCGGAGTATCTCCTCGAGGTCTTCGAAACCCTGCCCAGGAACGCGTTCTTCCTCCTTGCGGAGCATCAGGGCGAGGTCGTGGCCGGCGGGCTCTATTTCCAGGATGCGACCGATGTCTATTGGTACCTGTCCGCGATGGACATGGATCATTCCAGCGTGCGCCCGGTCAACGCCTACCACTACGAAAGCATCAGGCAGACCGCCCTGGCGGGGAAGAAACGCATGATCCTGGGGGGGTTCCATCGGGAGGGCGATGGCATCTTCCGGTTCAAGGCCGGGTTCTCGCCCCTCCGGGTCCCCTTCCGGACCTACAAGCGCATCCATGACTCGGATCGCTATGCTTCGCTGACCGCAGAGTGGTCCCGGCTGAACGGCGGACTCCTGCCCGCTTCCGGGTTCTTCCCGGCCTATCGCGCCGCCCGCTCGCCGGAGCCCCCGCCGGGTGGCGTGGAAGCGGCCCAGGAAGCGCCCAGGGAGGCCTTGAGCCTTCGTCCTCGCTGAGGGGATTCGTGGCGGCCGGGGCGGATCGCCCCCATCACTCCTGTCATCAATACTTGACAAACCAAGACTTTGACTCACCTTGTGATCCCAGGGATTCGTTGGTTTAATGAATTCAAGCACCAATTGACGCATCATTTTTTTCACATAGATACCCATGCAACTCATTCCTGGAGTCCTTGTTGGCAAGACCCCTGCTATGTTTGAACCGCCGATGGATGCCGCACCCCAGACCTGGAAGTAAGACTCGTTCTCGGAATGCCCCCATCCACGCCCTTCGGCCGCAAGATCCCGCACCTCCAGAACCGCCTTCCAGTCCCCGGGGCTTCCATGCACCACGATCATGAGCCGATCCAGACCCGCGCCACCGCAAGGATCAGACAGGCCTTGCGGCTCCCCAACGTCCGCCAGGCCGTGAAGGTCCTGCTGGACGCAGGTTTCGCGGCACTTGCCTGGGTGGTGGCCTACAGCCTGGACAACCTCCTGTTCCCCCAGCCCGTCTCGATCCTGCAGTGGATCGCCTTCGCGATGGCGGTGAACCTCGCCTTCCAGCACACCCGCCGACTCTATCGCCTGACCGGGTTCGAGGAGGTGCGTTCGTTCCTGATCAGCCTTCTGGTCATGGTCGTCGTCGTGGTGGGCTATTTCGGGCTCGAAGGCTTCGTGCCCTGGAAGATCGAACCCCCCAGCATCACCCTGACCGCCAGTTCCGTGACGGTGCTGCTCTGGATCCTGTTGCGGGCGGCTGTGGTCGCCTACTTCCATCGCCAGTTTGCCCGCACCCATCGGCCCCGGCCTACGGTCTGCCGCCGGAAGGTGCCCCGCCCCGGCCAGTCCCTGGCCACGGACCTGGCGCAGCGGACCCTCATCGTGGGGGCCGGCATGGCCGGGTCACAGCTCTGCCAGGAGCTCCGGACCAATCCCGACCTGCGGTGCCATGTCGTCGGATTCGTGGATGATGCCCTCGAGAAGCAGGGCATCCGGATCCAGGGATTCCCGGTGCTCGGCCACTCGAAGCTTCTGCCGATCATCATCAAGGAGACCCGCGCCACCCAGGTGATCCTGGCCATTCCGAGCGCACCCGGGGCCCGCATCCGCGAGCTGGCCAACACCCTCCACGCGGAGGGCGTCCGCGTGAAGACGCTGCCGAGCATGGAGAGCCTCCTGGTCGGACAGGCCTGGAAGCCGGAGATCCGCAACATCGCCATCGAGGACCTGCTCCGCCGCGAGCCCGTCACCCTGAGCCTGGGGGCCATCCGCCAGGAGCTCGAGGGATCGGTGGTGCTCATCACGGGTGCCGGGGGCTCCATCGGCAGCGAACTGGCGAGGCAGGTCGCCAACTTCCACCCGTCCACCCTGGTCCTGCTCGGCCGAGGCGAGAACAGCCTCTGGGAGATCGAGCGAGAGCTCCGCCGCCTGTTCCCCGCCCAGCGGATCGAAGTGGAACTCTGCGACATCAGGAATCCCACGAGGCTCCATCAGGCCTTCGGCACCTGGCATCCCAGGTCCGTATTCCATGCGGCCGCCCATAAGCATGTCCCCTACCTTGAAAAGCATCCGGAAGAGGGCATCGAGAACAACGTCTTCGGGACCTTGAATGTCCTGAATGCCGCCACTGCTGTCGGCACCAAGAACTTCGTGAACGTGTCCACCGACAAGGCCGTGAATCCGACCAGCGTGCTGGGGGTCACCAAGCGCCTCGCGGAGTTCCTCGTCCTCCGCGCCGCCCAGGAGGAGCGGGCAGAGTGCCGGTTCGTGAGCGTCCGGTTCGGGAACGTGCTCGGAAGCCGGGGGAGCGTGATCCCCCTGTTCCGAGATCAGATCCGCAACGGCGGGCCGATCACGGTCACCCATCCCGACATGACCCGCTACTTCATGACCATTCCCGAGGCCAGCCAGCTGGTGCTCCAGGCCGGCATGCACGGGCATACGGGGAAGATCTTCGTGCTCGACATGGGCGAGCCCGTCCGGATCGTCGACCTGGCCACGGACATGGCCCGCCTCTCGGGGCTCAAGCCGGGCCTGGACATCGACATCGAATTCACGGGCGTAAGGCCGGGGGAGAAGCTCTACGAAGAGCTCTTCACCAACCAGGAGCAGAGCCGATCGGACGTCCACGCCAAGGTGTTCGAAGCCGTCATGGCCAAGGTCGACCGGGACTCCCTGGAGCATGGACTGGAGGCCATGCGCAGGGCCATCGACCTGCCCGACGGCCTGCGTCAACGGACCATCGTCCAGCGATTCATGGAGCTGGTGCCCTCCTATCGCCCCTCCCCATCCGGCCTGGGCAAGCACCTCAAGGAGCCCCTTCCCTCCGGCCAGGAGACGGCTTCCGCCGAAGTGCACCCTCCGGCGATCCCGCTCCTGAAATCCCCCCTCCCCCTCACCCAGCTCGAGGCCTAGGCGGGGTTCCCGGCAGCCGCTCGGCCCGCGATCACGGCCCGTCCGGCGATCCTGGCGAGGGGTCGTCCTGCGGCTTGGCGGGGGCGGTTCCGCGGAATTTCTGATTCGGGTCCAGCCCCGTGGGCGGGACTCCTTCCGACTTGAGCACCTTCTTCACGGTCCGCAGGAGGATGGACAGATCCAGAGCGACCGAGGCCCGGTCGACGTATTCCACGTCGAGACGCAGGCGCTCCTCCCAGCCCAGGATGTTGCGGCCGGCGATCTGGGCCAACCCGGTGATCCCGGGTTTGACATCGAGGCGGCGGCGCTGCTCGGGCGAGTAGTGCGGCACGTATTCCATGAACAGGGGCCTGGGCCCCACGAAGCTCATCTCGCCCTTCAGCACATTCCAGATCTGGGGGAGCTCATCCAGGCTCGTGCGCCGCAGCATCCGGCCGAAGGGCGTGATGCGGGCCGGGTCCGGCAGCGGGTTCCCTTCGGAATCGTTGGCGTCGACCATGCTTCGGAACTTTGCGATCCAGAAGGGTCGTGCGTCGAGTCCCGCCCGTTCCTGCCTGAACACGGCGGGCGAGCCCATCTTCAGGCGAACAAGGATCCACAGGATCAGGAGGATGGGGGTCAGGAAGGGCAGCAGCACCAGGGCACCCAGCAGGTCCAGGGTGCGCTTGGCGAAACAGTAGGCGGGGCGGGAGGGGGTCATCACGGAATCATCGGGAGGCTTCCCCGAGTACCTGGTCGCACACGGCGATGGCCTCATCCAGGTTCTGCCGGGTGAGGGTCGGGTGAATCTGGAACATCAGGCTCGTTTCTCCGAGTTCCCGTGCCACCGGGAGCCGCTCCGCGGGGCCGAGCCCCTGTTCGGTGAAGGCCTTCTCGAGGTAGATCTCGCTGCAGCTCCCGCTGAAGCACGGGATGTTGCGGGCATTGATCTCCGCCATGATCCGATCCCGGCTCCAGCCCTCCCTCAGATGATCAGGACGGACGAACACATAGGCCTTGTACGCAGCGTGGCCGATGCCCTCCGGGACCGGAGTGGTCCGGATGCAGGCGTGGGCGCCCAGGGCTTCGTTCAGGCGATGGAGGTTCTCGCGACGGATGCGGGTCCATTCCGGGAGTTTCCTCAGCTGGATGCGGCCGATCGCGGCCTGGACTTCCGTCATGCGCCAGTTCGTTCCGAAGGAGTCGTGGATCCAGCGGAATCCCGGGGCATGCTGCCGATCGTAGACGGCCTCCCAGCTCTTGCCGTGATCCTTGAAGCTCCAGGCCCGGCTCCACCATTCGGGATCGCAGGTGGTGACCATGCCGCCCTCTCCGCCCGTGGTGATGATCTTGTCCTGGCAGAAGGAGAACGCCCCGATATGTCCGAGCCCCCCCACGGGGCGGCCCTTGTAGGTCGCACCGCTGGCCTGGGCGCAGTCCTCGATCACCCGGAGGCCGTGGGACTCTGCCAGGTCCATGATGGGATCCATGTCGCACGGCCAGCCTCCCAGGTGGACCGGAATGATCGCCCTGGTCTTCCTGGTGATCACTTTCTCGATGGTGGCCGCGGTGATGTTCTGGCTCACGGGATCCACATCCGCCAGCACGGGGATGCAGCCCCGCATGACCGCGCAGCTCGCGCTGGCAATGAAGGTCCGCGGGCTGGTGATGATCTCGGAGCCGGGAGGGATGTCCAGCGCGTAGATGGCCAGCTCAAGTGCGGAGGTGCCGTTGCACAGGGCGATCCCCTTCTCGCAGCCGGCGGCCTCGGCATATTCCTTCTCGAATTCACGGGCCTCCTGGCCCGTCCAGTAGTTGACTTTCCCGCTCTCCAGAACCCGGGCCACGGCCTGCACCTCATCGGGACTGTAGTAGGGCCAAGGCGAAAAAGGCGCGCAGCGGATGGGTTCAGTCATGGGTGCTCGGCTCACGGGGTCGGCCACTCCAGCAAGGGCCCTGGGAAGTGCGGAGGCACTTGAGGGCGGGGAAAATCCCATCATAAAAAACAGCACATCCATTTTAGCGTCAATCGCTTTTTTCTGCATGACCACCATGACTCAAAAAGACATATGCAGATCATGCAAGGAAGTTCACCATTTGAAACCGGCGCCCTCCGGAGGAGGTGAGCCGCCCCACCCGGAAGGACTTTCCTGGCGGGGCCCCCCCCAAGGCCTAGCTTCAGCAGGAGGAGATTCCACCATGGAAAGGCTGGATGACTTGCGCGCCTCCAAGCGGATCCACATCGCCAGCCCGGTCGAGGTGGCGACGGCCGACAGAGAGGCCCAGCAATGCGCCGTGGCCGTCAACGTCAGCCTGGGGGGGCTTCTGCTCAGTCCCACCCCGCCCCTGGCCGTGGGCAGCCCATGCAGATTGGCCTTCCATCCCTCCGGTGAAGGGGACGGGAGGGACATCCTGGTCGAGGGGACTGTGGTCCGGAAGGGCCCCCAGGGAGCGGCGATCCGGTTCGCCAGGCAGCTCGACCACAGGACCTTCGAGGCCGTGGCCAAGCAGAGTGGCCCGACCGCCGGCGGCTCCATCCTCCGCCACTACCGGGACTATTTCAGGGTGAGCCAGCAGAAGGACCATGCGGCGGCCGAACGCCTGCTGCACGTCAGCCCGCAGAGGTTCCGATCCATCTGCCTGACCACGCTCCTCGTGTCCATCCCTGTGGCCGCTCTCCCAGTCTGGGCGCTGAGAGACAGCATCACCACGGTCCCCAACTGGCTGAAGGTGTCCCTTTCCTTTGTCTACGCTGGAGCCTGGCTCTTCATCGTCCAGCCATCGATCGACCTGCTGATATTCCGATTCCGCAAAGACAAACGCAAAGCCTGATCAAGACCGTCTCGGGGGCCCCATGCACGTAGGGAGCATCCAGTTCCGATTGCTGGGAACGATCGTGGTGGGGACGATCTTCTCCCTGATCGCCTGCAGCGGCGGCAGCGGCAGCTCCTCGGCCACGACCACCACCAGCTCGTCCCCGTCCGCCTCCCCGGCTTCGCCCGTCATCATCGCCCCCTCGGCCGTGGCCCTGGGAAGCACTGGGCTCACAGCCCGCATCGCCTCGCCCCAGGTGAACGTCCAGTACACCTGGAGTGTCCTTGGCGGAACCATCCAGGGATCCAACGTGGGCACCTCGGTGGTGTTCTCCGCGGATCAGGCCGGCACCCTCTCACTCACCTGCCAAGCCACCCAGGCAGGTCTGACTCGCAGTGCCTCGCTCCAGGTCCTGGTCGAGGGAACGCCTCCCAACGCCCCGCAGATCGTTGCCCCCACCAGCATGGGCGCTGGCGCCACGGGCCAGCAGGCCAGCGTGGCGGCTCCGGAGAGCGGCTCCACCTACGCCTGGACCATCGTCAATGGAACGATCACCGCTGGAGCCGATGCGACCACCGCCACGTTCACCGCCGGAACGGCAGGGACGCTCACCCTCTCCTGCAAGGCCACCAACCTGGTGGGCAGCAGCACCTCGCAGGCGCAGGTGCAGGTGGTATCCACGACCCTGAGCGCCCAGACCTACCTCGTGCCATCCACCATCGACGGGACCGGAGCCACGGATGTGACCGCCGCCCTGAACACCTGGCTCACCTCGGTTCCGGACGGGACGGCCTCGAATCCCTCCGTGGTCAAATTCCCAACGGGCAGCGTCTACCTGTTGAGCCAGGGTATCCAGTTCAAGGATCGGTCCTACCTGACCTTCGATGGCTACGGGTCGAAGCTCAAGTTGAATCCCTCCGCCGGGTTCGGCCAGCTGCAGAGCCTCTTCCTGCTCGGTCGGAACTACGGTGGGTACTGGAGCGGAACCAACCGGAACATCATCATCAAAGGCTTTGAATTCGAAGCCAGCAACCCGACCCCGGGCGTGTGGAACGCCGGCAGGGAGATGGCTCACGCCGTCGAGATCGACAACAGCAACGGCGTGGAAGTCTTCGACATCCTGGCTCATGGCATCGGAGGAGACGGCGTCAAGATCGGCGACAGCGCCAACGTCCGCATCCACAACATCCATGTCCGGGACGCCGGGAGGCAGGGCGTCTCCGTGATCTCCGGCGACAGCATCCTGATCGAGAACAACCAGTTCGACGATGTCGGCTATTTCGTCTTCGACATCGAGCCGAACCTCAGCACGGAATCGGCGACGAACATCATTTTCCGGAACAACACCGCTGGATCCTGGGGACCCGACCTGGGGGTCGGAGCCGGGTTCTTCGCCTGCGGCAGTGGAACGGCCTTCAACCAGATCGGCAACATCACCATCACGGGGAACACCCTGACCGGCACCGCCAACGCCTCCCTGCTGACCATCGTCAACAACAACCAATACAAGCGGATGTACAACATCACCTTCACCAACAACAAGGCCACACAGGCCGCCTCCGGCCCGGTGCTCACATTCAAGGCCGTCGATGGACTGACCGTGACCGGCAACACGCAGCCGCTCACGGCCAACACCCTGCTTGCGATCACCAACTGCACCTCGGTCACCAGTTCCCCGAATCCCTAGGGGCCCAGCCGGTTCACCGAGCCTGGAGCCGGAGGCCCGTGGCCAAGGCGGCGACGGTGGTCTGGAAGGAATCGACGACGTACCTGCCGTTGAAGTGATCGAAGCCTCCGCCGTAATAGAGGTCTCCGTAGAGGGAGCCCAGACGCTCCAGGGCCAGCCAGCCTGAGAAGGGGGCTGGGATCCTCGCCATGCGGATATCCCGGTCGAAGGCTCTGGCGATTGCGCCCAGACGATCCTGTGTGCCGTACGCGTCCAGGTCATCGGGGCAATGAACGCCCTCGGCCTCCTGCTGGATGATCAATCGGAGCAGCTCGCACAGATTCCGGATGCCGATCATGGACAACCGGTTGTCCCGCAGGGACGGAAACACCGGCAGGCGGCGCCCCATCCACATCAGCCGGCGGAAGTAGTTGCCCGGGCATTCGGCACCGTAGACCATCGGGGCTCTCACGATGCCCAGCCGGAAGGGGTGGCGAGCCCGCAGTTCCAGAAGGTCGCCTTCAGCCGCATGCTTGCTTTCGCCATAGGGCGTGCCGGGGCGGCATTCCGTCGCCGGCGTGATCTCGCCCGCGCCCTCGTAGGAAGGCGACCGGCCGTAGACAGCCATCGTGCTCATGAACACGAACTGGCGGACCCCTTCCTGTACGGCCTTGCGGCAGATCTCCCGGGGAAGATCCCGATTCACCTGGAAGTACAGGTCCCGATCCTGGATGCGGGGCTGGTGCACGATGGCGGCCACGTGGAGCACGGCATCGTAGGGGCTGAAATCATGGGTGCGCCAGGCCTCGTCGCGAACCGACACTTCGTCCACCCTGCAGGCCCCGCCCACATGGCGCATGAAGGAGCGCCCGACATAGCTGCCTTCGCCTGTGATCAGAACCCGCTTCAGAGCAGCCCCTCCTTGTCGGCAAGCACATGCTTGAAGTACGCCTTCCGCTCGAAGTGGTCCCTCACGAAGGCGGCCGCGTTCCGGCCATACTCCGCGCGCCGCTCTGCCTCCGTCAGGAGTGCCTGCAGGGCCTCGGCCAGCGCGGTCTCGTCCCTCACCGGAACGATCAGGCCCGTCGCATCCGGCACCATGGCATCGATGGGTCCGGGCACATTGCTGACGACGACCGGAACCCCCATGGCCTCGGCCTCGACGACCACCGAACCGAAGCCTTCCCGGTAGCTGGGCAGGGCGAACACATCCATGCAGGACATGTATTCGGGTATCTCCTGATTCGCCGGCACATGGATCACCTGGGGTGACTGCTCGGCCCAGTCGCGCAGGTCCTGGTCGATCGTCTCGTAGAAGAGCTTGTCTCCGACCAGCAGCAGCCGCGCATCAGGCATGCCGCCGAAAAACCTCCGGCAGGCGGCGATGAGTTCGTTGCTGCCCTTGTCCCGGCGGATGGAACCCACGAAACCGACCACGAGGTGGTGGGGATCCAGCTTCAACCGCTTTCGATAGGCGGTCCTCCAGGCGTCCTTCTGGGCGACATCGAACCGGGCCAGATCCACCCCGCTCGCGCTGCCGTTCCAGATCACCCGGCCTTTCCCCCGCGGGTACAGCCCCTCCCTGATCGCGAATTCGAGGTTGCTGAAGCTGTCTGGCTCGATGAGCGTCGAACGGCTGCAGCACCACCGCTCGAGCCCTTTGAAGAGCCGGCGGGCCAGGCCCTCGAACCCGACGTACCGGATCCCCCACTGTGCGTAGAGGCGCACAGGGACGCGCGCCAGCCATGCGGCAGTGCTCGCGTAGAAGGCCGCATTCGGCGTGGAGTACTGGACGATGTCGAAATGTTCCCGCCTGAACAGGCGATACAAGGACACGATGGCTCTCGGAATCCCCAGAGGGTCGATGCCCCGCTTGAACGGCATCCAGATGTACCGGGCGCCAGCTGCCGTCCCCTCTTCCGGGGAGGGACTGTCTGCGCAGACGCAGGTGACATCCCAGCCCTGGCTCACCAGGTATTCAGCCTGCGGCCGGACGAAGTGGCTCAGGGTCAGGTGCAGCGTCGTCACATAACAGATCCGCTTGGCCGGAACCGGGCCGGACAGATCCCGCGCGTCCTCCGGGCGCTGCACCCCGTGGCCCATGTTCATCCCTCCCTCGGTTCGGACCGGGCCAGTGTGCCGGCCCGCAGCACCCTCCAGCCGCCCGGAATGGCCCTGCTGGCAGGCGCCTCGTCAGGATCCTGGGCGCGTCCGGCCAGGTAGACGCCCACCAGCAGCCAGTACAGGTACGAAGCCGAATAGGCGAAGGGCACCGCACTCACGCCATTGATCACCAGCGCGATGCTGACCACCGCCAGGAGCCGCTCGTGCGCCCCGGCCCCGCGGATGAGCCCGATCCCCCGGAAAAACGCCAGCAGCAGGGCCAGGAGGAAATAGAAGCTCCCCTGCTCCAGGACCGCGATGAACTGGTTGTCGGGCGGCAGATTGATCACCATTTGCGGGGACCCCAGGGATCCGAAGGGATGTTGGGCCAGATACGCGTAGGCCGCATCCCAGTACTCGGTCCGGCCCTGGAAATTGGCATCGGCGGCGGCCCCCTGGGAAAGCACTTTGGCCCCCGAGGCGTACCGGTCGATGGCGCGTTCCACCAGGGTGACCCCCTTCAGGGGCTTCAGCAGGGACTCGGCTGTGCCGGGAATGGCGAGGGCCACGATCGGCAGGGCGCACACCACCACCAGCAGGGTGGCCTTCAGCCGCTGCTCCCGGTTCGCCCACAGGAACATCCAGAGGAGGCCGTAGACCGCGGCGCTGGCCAGGAGCGCCGCAAGGGTTCCCCTGGATTGGGAGAGGAGAACGGTGGCGAAGGATGCGGCAACCCCGATGGCCCGCTGCCGGCCCTTCAGGAGGAAGAAGCTGGTCCACAGGGCCAGGAGGGCCCAGATGCCCAGCGAATTGGGATTGAGATAGAACCCGGTGGCGCGGCCCTGGATGATGTTGTCCGGCTGGTACAACACCTTGAAGCGGAAGTCCCAGTTGTCGATGAAGGAGAGGAAGCCCGGCAGATAGCGGAGTTGGCCCAGGGTCTGGATGAGGGACATGACCAGCTGGGCCAGCACCGCGAACAGGAAATACCCCCTCAGGGCCTTGGCCGCCTCCGGAAGGCGGGCCACGCCCGCACCCGCGCACCCGAGGGCCAGGAAGGTGAAGGGGACGAGGCCGTTCCAGGATGCGAAGAGGGTCCTGATCGGAAAGGCGACGAGAATCACGCCCAGGATGGGGAGGAGGAAGGTCAGGCCCAGGAAGGGCAGCCAATAGGTGACGAAGGTCCGGGTCCAGAGGGCCCTCTTCACCTCGGCCCGGAAGGGGATGACCACCAGGAAGAGCGAAACCCAGGGCTCGCAGAGGTTCATGATCGGAATGACCCCCTGCCCGCCGGTGTTCAGCGAGACCAGCAGGCGCTCCGAGAAGATCGCCTGCGCCAGGGCCAGGATCATGACGACATGGAGACGGATCATGCCTTCGCGGCTCCCTTCATGACGCTCTGCAGGATGTCCAGGGTGTCCAGGCTGCGGCGGTCCCAGGAATGTTCCCGGGACACATGCTCGTGGCCCCGCCGGCCCATGGCAAGGCGTTCGCCGGGTTCATTCACCAGGCGGGCCACGGCCCTGGCGAGGGCCGTGGCATCCCCGGGCTTGATGACCAGGCCCGCCTGGGCGCGCTCCACGACCTCGAACTGGCCCGGAAGATCGGTGACCACCACAGGGATGCCCACCGCCATCATTTCGTAGAGCTTCAGCGGAGACCAGCCCGTGTTGGCGTGATTGCCGCCATCGTCCTTGACGCAAAGCCCCACGGCCGCTGGGGCCACGAAACCGGGAAGGTCCCGATAGGCCTTCACGCCCAGGTACACCACCCGGTCATCCGCGGCTGCAGCGGCTTCCACCTTCGCCTGCTCGGCGCCATCCCCCGCCAGGACCAGGCGCGTGCCCGCGGGCCACTCCGGGGACTTCACGGCCTCCAGCATCGTGTCGATCCCCTGCCAGGGCGAGAAGGATCCGAAGAAGATGGCATAGGAGCCCGAGGGGGCCTCCGGGTGGCGGGCGCCAGGATGGAAGAGATCCAGGTTGGCCCCGTTGGGCACCACGTGGACATTGGGGTTCCCGCTGCCCTTGGCGCACCAGGCCGCCATCTGGGGCGTCACCGCGATGATGGCGGCGGCCATCCGGCGTTGGGACCGCGTGAGGGCGCTCAGAAGCGCATCCAGCCGCCGGGTCCATGGATACATGACGTATAAATCTTCAAGCGGGCCGTTCACCTCATGGACCTGGGGCACGCCCAGGGCCCTGGCCCCCCAGATGGCCAACCCGGCCATGAAATGGCTGCGGATGTAGAGCAGGTCATAGCGCCGCAGGCAGAAGATGAGCCGGCACTGGACCGTCAGGTAGCCCCAGGCCTTCCCCAGCAGGCCGGGCGGCCGGTCCCCCTCTCTCCAGTAGGGTTCATAGAGGTCCACCTCGACGCCATGCCGGCGGAGCCCGTTGATGATCTCGTTCACGTGGGCGTAAGAGGCCTGGCCCTCGCGGGTGGCCTGCATGCAGAGGTAGGCTACGCGTCGGATCATGGCTTCGGATCCTCCATGAGTGCGGGTGGAGCCAGGTGCCGGCGAAGGTCCGACAGGTAGGCATCGCAACGCTGTTGCAGATCGAACATCTCCTGCACATACCGGTGACCGGCGAGGTTGGGCGCCAGGTCGCCCGCCTCGAACCTCTCGTGCAACCCCCGGAGGGCACTTTCCAGAGCTTCTGGATCCTGATAAGGGACCACGGTCACACAGGGGATGGACTGGGAGTAGATGACGTGGCGGCCCGCCTGCAGGGCCTCCAGAACGGTCCCCCCCATGCCGTCATGGCGCACCAGGCGCACCACGACCGAGGCGCGGGCCAGGAAGGGCCTCACATCCTTCTGCCAGCCGAAGAAGGTCAGGTTGGGGAGCGGGCTTCGCACCCAGGCGCCCTCGCCACCGATGACTTCGAACCGGATGCCGGGAAGCGCCTGGGCCGCCCGGAGGATGGTGGGCCCATCGTAGAACTCGGGGCGGGTGTCGGGGATGTAGGTGAGCACGGTGAACGGGGCGGGGAGGCGTGCGGGTGGCTGGACCTCGCGGAGGGGCACCGGCAGGGCGATGTACCTCGCCTTCAGGCCGACTTCGGCCAACTCCTCCACCAGCCACGGGGCGTCGGCCCAGTGCAGGTCTTCCTGGGCGCGACGCAGCGGGCCCTGGCGGAGGCGGCCGCTGCGATGGTCCTGGAGGGTATGCAGCACGTCGGTTCCGATCCAGTAGTGGACGGCCTTGGCCCGGGGGTTCAGGGTCCTCAGGAAAGCCCACAGACCATCGAAGAGCCGCCCGCGCCAGGTGCGCGCCCCTGGCCGGTACCCCATCCGGAGGAGGATGTCCGCCGCCATCGCCACCCGCAGACCTCCGGGCCGGGCCAGATCCCCGGGGGGAAGGAAGCGGGCCTCGACCTCGCCTCCGCTCCCCTCCCGCAGGATGTCGGCGAACCGGAGGGACCAGAAAGGCTGGCCCAGCATCACGACCCGGATCAAAGCAGCTTCTCCCGGCGCAGGAACTTGAAGGAGAGCATCCCCACCACGCCCAGCCCCACCACGGCCGCGGCCAAGGTCCCCAGGAGGCTCGCCCGGTGCGCCGCTCCCCACACCAGGAATCCCAGGGGAAGGTTCAGGGCCAGGAGGATTCCGAACCGGGTCGCGACAGGTCCGAATTCGACGCCCGCCGCATGGAGGAACCGGCCCACGGAGGTGATCGAGACCACGAGTCCTGACAGGGAGATGTAGATGGCCGTCGTGTACATGGAGCCGGAACGCTGGCCGAAGTAGATCGCCGCGACGATCCCGAGGAGCTCGAACACGGTGAAGGCAAGGCTCTCCTTGAGGCGGTCCCGCACCAGGAGCATCCCGCAGATGGGCCTCGCCAGAGACCAGACCAGCGTCATGGGGGCGAGCACCTGGGCATACCGGCCAGCCTCGACCCAGCGCCCGCCGAAGATCGCGGGGAACAAGAGGCCCGCTCCCGCCAGGGCCACGGTGTAGAGGGGCAGGAAGGCCGCCGAAAGGATGAGGAAGATGCGGGTGGTGATGTGCGCCAAGGGCTCGCCCTCCCTGGCGCGTTCCGCCGCCTCGCCCAGGAACACCTGCGAGATGGCACTCCCGACGAAGCTGGCCGGGAGGAAGAGCGTGCGGTAGGCCAGGAAGTAGTACCCCGCCGCTTCCGCCCCGAAGAAGACGGGGATGAGCAGGAAGGGGACCTGGATGGCGGCCAGGTTGAGGATGGAGGCGCCGGCCATGAAGAGCGGGAAACGGACGAAGGCGACGGCGACCCGCCGGATCCCGGCCAGGGAGAACCGCCTGAGAATGGCGGTGAACGATCCGCTCCAGGCGAGCCGGAGCGAGCTCGCCACCCGCCCCACCAGGTCGCCCGACACCAGGCCGATGGTGCCCACGGCCGTGAAGCCCAGCCCGACCTGGATCGAGGCCTGGGTCATGCCCTGCACAACCCGGGACTGGGCGAGGGAGGCGAAATCCTTCCGGCGGATGGCGAAGAAGTTGAGCGCCTCATAGACCCCCGCGGCGGCGGTGGTGAAGGGCAGCAGCCAGAAGTAGGGGGCGAGGATAGGGACTTTGACCAGGCGGCAGAAGGCCCCGCCCCAGACCCACACCGCGACTCCCAGGAGCAGGCTGAAGGCCCCGACCAGGACGAAGCAGAGCCAGACCATGTGGCCCGCCGCCTCTTCGTCTTCGGCCACGGGAATGGCCATCTCATAGCGCAGGGAATTGGTGGCGTTGAGCAGCAGGGCGGTGGTGGAGAACACGCTGAAGGCGCCGAGTTCGACGGGGCTGTACTGCCTGGTGAGGATGGGAGTGGCCAGCACGGCGATGGCCTGCCCGACCGCCGCCCCCCCCGCGAGGGAGGCGAGGCTGCGCATGAACCCCTTTCGCCCGGTGGCAGCGTCCATGGCGGGCCTACTTGTACTTGTAGTGATAGGCATACCGGTAGCCCTGATAGCCGTATCCCAACCCCGTCGGCAGGATGTCGTTGAAGATGCAGCCATCGATCCGGATGCCGTGGCCCTCGGCCCGCTGCTGGCAGGCGCGCAGGTCGTCGATGGAATCCTCGCCGAACTTGGCGACCAGGATGACGGTGCCCACGAAGGCGCCGATGATCGTCCCATCGGTCACCGGCAGCAGCGGCGGAGCGTCGAAGATCACATAGTCATAGGCGGCGGAAACCTCCGCCACGAAGGCACCGAAGCGCGGCGAGAGAAGCAACTGCGAGGCGTCCGCCGGAAGGACGCCGGTGCTGACCAGGTCCAGCCCCGGGAATTCCGTCGGACTGGCGGCCGAAGACCAGTCGCACCGGCCGGAGAGCACGTCGGACAAACCGGTCAGCCGCCCCTTGGGACCGAAGTACCGGTGCAGGATGCCCTTGCGCAGATCGGCGTCCACCAGGAGCACCCGGGCCTCCATCTGGGCCAGCATGATCGCGAGGTTGGCGCTGAGGAACGATTTGCCGACCGAGGGCCTGGATCCGGTGAGCATGATCGTGCGGCTCTTCGCGTCCTTCAGGCTGAAGAGCAGCGAGGTCCTGAGGCTCCGGAGGCTCTCGATGGCGAGGTCGTCCGGTTGGTGGGCGGCGAGCAGGTGGGAGCCTTCCAGCCCCAGGTCGACGGCCGTGGAGTGCTTCTCCTGGTCGCGGCTGTGGGGGATGGTGACCAGGACGGGGAGCCCCAGCTTGGACTCGATCAGGCGGTGGTCCTTGATGCCCCGGTGGAGGAGTTGACGGATGACCGTCGCTCCGATGCCGACCAGGGCCCCGAGGGCCGCGTAGAACGCGAGCATGACGGGCGCCTTCGGCCCGATGGGCTCTCCGGTCGTCGTGGCCGGGTCCACGACCCCCACGCTGCCCACCTCACCCGCGCTGCTGATCTGGAGCTGCTGGATGTTGTTCAGGAGCGCCGTGTAGAGCTCTGTGTTGACCTGGACCGCCCGGGAGAGGCGCACGACCTCCTGCTGGGTGCCCGGCAGGGCCCGCATCCGTCCGGATACCCGCGCGGACTCCGCCTTCAGCTGGTCGATCTGCTGGTTGAGGGTCCTCACCACATCCGAGTTCTCCTGGTAGGTGCGGAGGGCCTCCTGCTTCTTCTGTTCGAGGTTCGAGATCTGGGTGCCCAGGTTCGTGCCCTGCGTCAGCAGGGATTCCGCCTCCCGGGAGAGATCCACGGCCCCGAACCGGCTGCGGAACTGGTTGAGCCGCTGCTCAGACTCGTCCAGCTGGGCCTTGAGCGGCCCAATCTTCTGTTCCAGAAGGGCGCGCGTCTGGTTGGCGTCACCCGCCTTCTTCTCGAGTCGGTACTGGACATACTGGGCCATGATCGCGTTGAGCACGTCTTCGCAGCGATCGGGGCTGGTGTCCTTGTAGACGAGCCCGATCACATCGGTTTCCTTGCCCCGCTCGGCCACCTCCAGGCCCTGGCGCAAGTCACGGATGCACACAGCCAGTGGCTTGCGGTACACCAGGAACTCACGGCCAGGCTTGGTGGCGAGGGCCTGGACCTTCAGGGCGAGGGGGTCCCCGTCCAGGACCGCAGACACCGTCTCGCCAGGTTTCCCGGTGCCCAGGGGCTTGCCGGCGGGGGAAAGCCACTGGAAGGTCCCGTCGGAGAGCACCGTGATCCGGAAGGCCTTCGACATCAGGCGCTCCGGGACCTGGAGGACCTCCAGCTTCAGCTCAGGAGCCCGCGTGCCGCCCTGGTTGTGTCCCCGGCCGAAGTGAGTCAGATCGACGGGCTCGGCGACCAGATCCAGCCCCAGGCTGCGCACGGCCCGGCCCAGGACCAGATCGCTCTTCAGGATCTCGACTTCGGCCAGGGCCGTGCCCGGATCGGAAAAGAACCGCTCCATCTTGGCGAAGGCCGGATCGGACGGGAGCGGCTTTTTCGCAGAGATCTGCAGCAGTCCCTCCGCCTGGTACACAGGCACCGAGCGCCAGCGCAGGCAGCCACCCACCACCAGGAACAGGAACATGCCGGCGAGGATGAGATACCGCCCTTCCCACAGGTCGTCGAGCCACTCCCAGAAATGGATCTCCTCCGCTTCATGGGCCGTTCTCACATTCCGGCGGTGGGACGGCTTCGGTCCTGGATTGGTGCTCATGTCGTCCTTCAGATGGTGGGCAGATGGTCTCGCCAGGTCAGTACGGATTGGAGGATTTTTTCGAATGCGAGGGAGAAGGCTTCAGGGGGCTCCCGGATGGGATCTGCGATGTCCTGACGCTCCGGGGGCAGCCAGCAGCCGAGCAGGAAGACCCTGCCCCGGGTGCCCGGAACCAGCGATTCGCACCAGGCCTTCTGCTCGTGATCCATCACCAGGATGAGATCCGCCGCAAGGGCCATGGCGGGCGTCACCTGCCGGCTCCGATGGGTGGTGATGTTGATGCCCCGCTCCGCCAGGAGCCGGATGGCCTCCGGATGCGGGGCATAGCCATCCTCCGCCGCCAGGCCTGCCGACTCCACGCGGATGGCGGCCCCCAACTCGGCCCTCATGAGGCCTTCGGCCATGGGACTTCGGCAATGGTTCCCCTCGCAAAGGATGAGGATGAAATTCAGCGATCGCCCCGGTTTCAACAGACAAGATCCATGGAGTTCGTGGAGAGGTTCGCCATCAGATGTCAGCGGACTTTGAGATACCGGATTTCAGCCGCGGACAGGGCCGTCGAGGCGGCTGCCGACACCGTGGGCACCAGCATTCCCATGACCCTGCTGAAACGGGTCAGAGTGCCGGCATCCACGTAGACGATGTCCCGCGGATTGAGGCGGAAGTTGTCGGCCAGGACCATGGCTGCCGGATTACGCGCATCCAGGTGGAACACATCCACCGAGTCCGCGGCCCCGGCCTGGCGGATGACGTAGATAGACCGCGCATCGGCGCTGATCCCCTGGATGCCGCCGGCCTCTGCGATGGCCTGGGCCAGGGAGAGCTTCCCGTGGATCATCGGCATGATGCCCGGCTTGACCAGTTCCCCGAGCATGTAGACGGGATCTTCGTTGCTGCTGGGGACATGCAGGAAATCCCCGTCCTTCAGGAGGAGCTGCCCGCCCCGGTCGCCGGGCGCCATCAAGGCCTGGAAGTCCAGGCGCCACGAGCGGTTCCCGCGGGTGAGGACCAGCCGGCTGTCATCCGCCGTCGCGAGGAACCCCCCCGCCCGGTTCACCGCTTCGGCCAGGGTGCAGGGGACATCAGTGATCGGGTACATCCCGGGCGTCTTGACCTCGCCTCCGATGTAGACCTTCTGGGACCGGTAGGCGAGCACCTTCACGTCGACCTGGGGCTTCTGCAGCACCTTGGCGAGTTGGGCCGTCAGCGCCTCGCGCACCTGGGAGGTCGTCAGCCCCTTGACCGCGACCCGGCCCACATAGGGGAAATAGAGGAATCCCTCCTCATCCACCACCATCCCCGTCGCCGCATCCGAGCGGAACTGGCCCAGCGGCAGGGTGATCTCGGGATGGTCCCAGACCGTCACCAGCAGAATGTCCTGGGGACCCACCCGGTACGGCGGCAACTCCCCACGGGTGATTTCGGCGAGGGACACGGACTCGGTGGCGCGGGCACTCTGGGCCTTCAGCGCCTGGTCATCCAGGGGATGCAGCGTCACGCGGATCCCATCCATCTGGGTCGTGGTGACCTTGGTGCTGGGTTTGACATTCAGCTTCATCCCGGGTGAGGCGCAGGCGACGAGCGTCAGCAGGGAGGCAAGAGCCACGCCCAATCCCGGCAAGACCGCCCTGAGGCGGGGAACCAGACGGACCCTGAGGATCGGCACGGAGGGATCCTGGTCTGCACGCTGATTCGAGAAGGTTGCAAGAGGGCACATCGTCATCTCCGCGCTGAGGGGCGACTCCGGTTGCAAAGAGAATACAATAAACACAATATCGGCATCATTTTTGAAGTGGCAATGTAATTTACAATAAATAACATGATGGGCCAAGGGTAGAACCGCCACCCATCCGAACGACCCCAGCGAGGCTCATCCATGAACCATCCGACCTCCGAATCCGACCAGCCGCCTTCGACCGGACCTGCGGGAGGGTGCGAGGGGCCCTCCGACGCGGGGTTGGCCCGGCGCTCCGGCGAATCGGCCCTGAGCTCGCTGAAGCGCCTGTTCGCCTTCAGCCTCTATTACGGGTTCGCCCGCCATCTGCCCGGCTCCAGCCGGGCCTACGCCTTCGGAGCCGGTCCTCTGCGGCGATGGCTGGGCCGCTGGCTGCTGGATGGCGTGGGGCGCGCCGTCAACATCGAACACGGGGCGGACTTCGGCAGCGGCAAAGGCATCCGCATCGGGGACCGGTCCGGGCTTGGCGTCGACTGCCGGGTCGGCGGCCCGCTGGACATCGGCCAGCAGGTCATGATGGCTCCGGGAGTCATCATCCTCACCCGGAACCACCGGTTCGATGCGCTCGACGTGCCCATGATCGACCAGGGCTATGAACCCGGCGAAGGTGTCGTGATTGAGGATGACGTCTGGCTCTGCACCAACGTCATCATCCTGCCGGGCTGCCGCATCGGGAAGGGCGCCATCGTGGCCGCCGGGGCCGTCGTGACCAAGGATGTCCCGCCGTACGCCATCGTGGGGGGCAATCCCGCCAAGTTCATCCGCCAGCGGGGTCCTGGGCCGGCCTAGCGCCAAGCCTGCGCGCGGGCCCTTCTACTTCGGCCCGTCCCAGCGCTTCCGGCTCAGCCAGACCTGTTCGTCCTTGCCCTGGGGATCCCTGCCCTGCCAGTGGAGCTTCAGGGGTCCCAATGCGTCCTTCTTCAGGATGGAGACGCCGGGGCCCTCCCCGTCGCGCAACAGGCGCAGCAGGGCCTCGACACTGGCCACCTGGGGCAGGAAGGGCAGCGGCAGCTCCGCCAGGGTGGCGGCCCGCTGGTCGACCTTCTGGCGGGGCACCTGGAGCCGGTAGCCCGAGGCCCGGTCCCCCTCCAGGAGCAGCAGGCGCTCCCCGAGCCCGTGCAGCTCCGCCACCAGATGGCCGGAGGCAGGCTCCATCAGCAGGTTCAAGGTGCCCGTCCCCTCGCCGCCGGCGCCGGAATAACCCCAACCGTACTGGGCGCGCACCGGTACCGCGGGAGCGGGTGCCGCCGCGGCCGGAGGGGTCTGCAGAGGCATCATGGCCGCTCCTCGTCATCGTCATCGGGGAGGGCGTCCGGGGCGGCGGTCTGGGTCTCCTCCGCCGCGCGGGCCCGCTCCCGGGCCAGGCGGATGCGGAGTTCCCCCAGCCGCTTTTCGAGCGCCGGACGGTCCGGGAAGACGAAGGCCAGGGCTCGTTCCCACTGCTCGGCGGCCTCGGCCAGCTTGCCCCGCTTGACCAGCACCTCGCCGAGGTGCTTCCGCACCTCGTGGCTGAAGGGGCTCAATTCCGCAGCCTTGCGGAGGGTGGCTTCGGCCTCGGCGAGCTTCCCCAGCTTGAACTGGGCCCAGCCCAGGCTGTCCAGCACATTGCCGTTGTCCGGGGTGGCCTTGGCGCTGGCCTCGATGAGGGTCGCGGCCTCTTCCAGATCCCGCCCCTGCTCCAGCAGCAGGTAGCCCAGGTTGTTCTGCACCATCGGATTCCCGGGATTCGCCTTCTGCGCCTCCCGGAGCACCCGCAGCGAGTCGTCGGTGCGTCCCGCCTGCTCGTAGGCGCTGCTCTGCATGATCAGGATGTCCACGTTCCGGACGGGCCCCAGGGTCCTGGCCCTCTCGAGGGCCTCCAGGCACTTGTCCCAGCGCCGGAACTCGGACCAGATCGCCGCCATGCCCTCCAGGTGGAGCTGCTCCAGGGCGGCCCGGGTCTCCTTCCGGGCGAAGAAGCGGTACTCGAGATACTCAGGGGGCAGCTGGGCGGCCTGCTGGAAGAAGGGCACCTTGGGAAACCGCGTGATGCCGTCCTTCAGGGCGACCAGGGCGCTCTTCCAGTCGTTGCGGCTGATGAGGGCCTGGCAGGTGAACACCTGCAGCTCGCCCGCAACCTGGGGCCGGCCCGGATGCTCCTTCAGGAAGGTCAGCAGGGCGCCGCCCTTCCCTTCGAGCAGCAGGGCCTCCGCGTACAGGGCCTGGGAGCCGTCGGCGATCCAGTCCTCCTGGATCTTGTCGGCGAGAAGCCCGGCCAGCCGGGTCTCGGCCTCTTGGAACCGGCCGAGGTTCATGAGGGCCCGGGCCGAGTTGAAGGTCGTCCGGGGCGTCGGCTTGAGGGCTTCCGCCTTGCCCAGGCTGTCAAGAGCCTCCTCGAACCGGGAGGTCTGGATCCGCACCAGGGCCACGTTCTCCCAGAGACCCGGCTCCCGGGGAAGGTGCCGGGCCAGCAGCAGGAAGCTCTCCTCGGCGTGGGCCAGGTAGCCCGCCTGGATCTGGTCCCGGGCCAGGTCCTCCAGCATGCGCAGGTGGCGTTCATCGGGGGTGCGGGTGTTGTTGAGGGCCAGCACCGCCTCCCGCCGGCCTTCATAGTTCTGGAGGGCCCGGGCGTGGATGGCCGCCCGTTCCCAGGCCGCCTGGAAGCTGGGGCGGAGGCGGCCCAGGTGCAGCCAGGCGCGCATGGCGCCCTCGCCGTCCTTCAGCCGCTCGGACACTTCGCCCAGCCGCGCCCACAGCTCGGGGTCCTGGGGCAGCAGGGCCGTCGCCGCCCGCAGCTCCCGGGCCGCATCCGCGGACAAGGACTCGTCCTTCTGGGACAGCTGGTAGAGCAGCAGGCCGAGATGCGCCCGGGCCTCGGCGTTGCGGGGGGCCAGGACCACGGCGCGCCGGGCCGGGGCCAGGGCGCCCTGGGCGTCCTCGTTCTCCTGCAGGGCCTCCGACAGCCGCAGGTGGACTTCCGCGCTCTCCGGGACGAGGGCGGCCACACGCTTGTAGATGGTCACGGCCGCAGCGGGGTCTGAGCCCCCTCCGCGGATTTGCAGGGCCCGGGCCTGCAGCATCATCGCCCGCACGTCCTCAGAGGGCGCCGAGGCCAGGCTCGCCGCCAGAAGGGCCGCGAGGAAAGGAAGCCGCAGGTCAGGCACGGGAAGCCTCCCGGTCAAGCAGGTCGATGAGACGGGCCAGTGGGGACTCCCAGACCTGCGGTGCCAGTGTGCGCTGGATCGCCGGTTCCCCGTAACGCGGGAGGATGCAGTGGATCTCGGTGGCCGGCTCATCCCCGGCCGCCCCCGGGACATGCTTGGCCTTCTTGTCGCGGAGCAGCAGGGGCAGGCAGGCCGACCAGGGAGCGACCAGGGGCAGCAGCGGGGCCAAGCGGTGCGCCAGGGCTTCGAGAAACGCGGCCGGGAAGGGCTTCAGGCCCAGGTCCTCGGCCAACAGGCAGGAGCCCAGCAGCCCCAGCCCCACGGCCTCGCCATGCAGCAGGCCGTAGCCGGAGGCCGCCTCGAGGGCGTGCCCCAGGGTGTGGCCGAGGTTGAGCAGCCGCCGCTCGCCCGCCTCGCGCGGGTCGCGATGCACCACGCCGGCCTTGTAGGCCAGGGCCCGCTCCACCCAGGGGATCTTCACGGGACCGTCCTGGAGCATCTCCGCGGCCCAGGCCATCTCGCCCTGGATGAGGGCGGTCTTGACCAACTCCCAGCGGCCGTTCTCCAGGTGGCGGGGGGGGAGGCTCGCCAGAAACGACGTGCAGGCCACGAGGCGGCGGGGGGCGTGGAAGGCCCCCACCAGGTTCTTCCCGGCCGCGAGGTCCACTCCGGTCTTGCCGCCCAGGGCCGCGTCCGCCATGGCCAGCAGGGAGGTGGGCCACACCTGCCAGGCCACACCGCGCAGGTAGAGCGCCGAGGCCAACCCCGCCATGTCGGACAGGACCCCCCCACCCAGGGCCACCACGGTCGCCTCACGGTGCAGCGGCACCCGGGCCCAGTGCTCCAGCCAGGGGAGGATGGTGCGCAGCTTCTTCTCGTCCTCGGCGACCGACACCCAGAGGGCGTGGCTGGGCTCGGGCAGCCCGGCGCCCGTCCAGGCCTCACGCAGGCGGACGTCGCCCACGAGGGTCCAGGGGCCCTCGGGCAGCAGCGACGGGTCCGGGGTCTCCTGAATGAAGACCTCCGTGGCGAATCCGGTGGGCGTGGCGAGCCTCATGGGCGGCCTTTCAGCGTGGCCTCGGCCTGCATGGTGTGATCCCCCCGGATCCATTGGACCATGGTCTTGTCCCCGGGCTTATGGGCGCCGAGGGCATCCATGAAATCGTAGATGGACCTCACGGGCCGGTCACCGAACCGGATGATGATGTCGCCCCCCTGGAGCCCGAGGGCCTCGGCGGTGGATCCCTTGGACACCCCGTTGATGCGGAAGCCCCGGGGGTTGTCCGCGTAGTCGGGGAGGGTGCCGAAGGCGATCCGCATGGGTCCGCCATCGCCCCGCATCGGCACCTTGGCGGTGTCGGGGTCGAAGGCCGGCAGCGCATCCGCATTGGCCAGATCCAGCACCAGGGTCCGGCCGTAGCCGGCCAGCTTCGCCAGGCCGGCGAAATCGATGCGGTCCGCGGTGTCCGTGGGCCGGTGGTAATCGCCGTGGATCCCCGTGAAGAAGAAGAACGTGGGGATCTTCGCCTGGGAGAAGCTCATGTGGTCCGAACCGCCCACGGCCGCGCCCACGTCGGCGCTGATGGCGAAGCCCTCCGGCGCCAGCTGCTTCGCGGCCTCCAGGGCCGCCTTCGGGGCGCCCAGGCCGCCCATCAACAGCCTGGGCGACGCAGCATCCAGGCGGCCCACCATGTCGAAGTTGAACATGAACTTCACGGACTCCAGCGGATGGGTGGGGTGCTGGATCCAGTAGCTGGAACCCAGCAGGCCCTCCTCTTCGCCCCCGAAGTGCAGCAGCAGGATGGACCGGCGGGGCCGGGGCCGCCGCAGTTCCCGGGCGAGTTCCACCACCAGGGCCGCACCGGAGGCGTTGTCATCAGCCCCGGGATGCACCTGCCCGCGGGCCTCCGCCCCGCCGAGGCTGTGGCGCTCACCCAGGCCCAGGTGGTCCAGGTGCGCCCCGAGGACGATGTATTCCTTTCTGAGTTTGGGGTCGCGGCCCGGGATCTCGGCCACCACATTGGGCACCTGGGCCTCTTCGCGACGGAGCTTGAGCCTCAGCGTGAGCGTCGTCCAGGGCGCATAGATGAAGTCCTGGCTGGCGGGCCGGCCGGTCTCCCGGATGGCCTTGAAGCGGGCCTGCAGGTCTCCGCAAGCCGTGCCGATGGCATCCGCGCCCAGGCTGAGCACGGGAATGGCCAGCTGCACGGGCCCCTCCTCCCGCTGCAGCGGGCGGGCCGGGCCGTCCTCCAGCACCAGCACCGCGGCCGCCTTGGCCGATTCCAGGCGCTTGATGCGCGCCAGCAGGCTCCGCTCGCCCCGGGGCAGGTGGGCGAAGACCTCCGTATCCGGCAGGGTGCGGGCGATGACCGCCACGCGGTCCCTCACCTCGATCCCGGCGAGGTCGTCGTACCCCCCGGGGATCCGGACGCCATAGCCGAGGAAGGCGAGGGGCTTCATGCGGAAGTCCGCGTCCCCGCTGTAGCCGAAGGCCTCGATGTCCCGTCCCCAGGCCAGCGTGCGCCCAGTCTCGCCCTGGCTCAGGAGGGCGCCCTGCTCCTCCCGCACCACCTTGGCGATGAAGGGGAAGCGCTGGATCTGCGCCTTCAGGCCCAGGGCCTTCCACTCCCGGAGCAGGTGGGCGGCGGCCCGGTCCAGTTCCGGGTACCCATTGCCCCGGCCCTTGAGTTCCGGTGAGGCCAGGAACGCCACCTCCCGGCGCAGCCGCGATTCGGCCGTCGACCCCGCAGGAGGCGCCTGCGCCACGAGGGTGGCGGCGAGGAAGGCGGTGATCCAGGGGCCCATGTCGTCTCCGGCGATCCCTCTACTTTACCGGCGCCGCGGGGATCCGTCCCGGATCCCGCAGGAATCCGGCCGCCTGTGGGAGAATGGGCCCATGTCCGAACAGGGAGCCTTCTTCCAATCCGACCGCATGGACCAGCGGCCCATGCGCCACACGCTGCTGTGGCGCCTGGCCGGGTACCTGCGCCCCCAGTGGGCGGCGCTGCTCGCCCTGCTGGTTCTGATGGCCTTCGGCGCCTTCCTGGAGGTGATGCCTTCGGAACTGACCCTGCGGCTCATCAACCGCTTCATGAGCCAGGGCAGCCTGAGGGGCGCGGCCCCCATGATCGCGGGCTTCTTCGGGGTGCTCATCGCGGGCTTCCTGGTCAGCTTCGCCCGCTACTTCCTGCTGGCCCGGGTGGGCCAGAGGGCCATGCTCGACCTGCGGGTGCAGCTCTTCGCGCACCTCATGGGGCGCAGCACGGAGTTCTTCCACCGCAACCCCGTGGGCCGCCTCATGACCCGCGTCACCAGCGATGTCCAGAACCTGAACGAGATGTTCGCCTCGGGCTTTGTCGCCATCGTGGGGGATGCCCTGTCCCTGCTGGCCATCGTGGCCTGGATGTTCTGGACCCACCCCGGCATGGCCCTGGTGGCGCTGGGGATCCTGCCTTTCCTGCTGGTCGCCACCGAGATCTTCCGCCGCCGCGCCGGCGAGGCCTTCCGCGAGACCCAGCGACGCTACGCCAGCATCAACGCCTTCCTCCAGGAGCAGATCTCGGGCATGGGCCTGGTCCAGGTCAACGCCCAGGAACATCACAGCGATCAGCAGTTCAAGGGGCTCAACGAGGACTACTTCCAGGCCTTTCTCCGCACGATCTTCGCCTACGCCGTGTTCTTCCCCGTGGTGGAGTTCATCACCTCCGCCACCCTGGCCGCGCTCATCTTCTATGCGGGGTTCAAGCTCCAGGCGGGGGCCATCACCTGGGGCCTGCTGCTGGCCTTCATCCAGCAGTCGGGGCGCTTCTTCCGGCCCATCCGGGAACTGGCCGAGCGCTACAACGTGATGCAGACCGCACTGGCCTCCAGCGAGCGCATCTTCCGCCTGCTGGACAACCAGGAGGAGATCCCCGAGGCGCCGGGCGCCAAGCCTGCGACCTTCGCCCGGGAAGTCCGCCTGGAGAACGTCACCTTCGCCTACGAAGAGGGCGGGCGGAAGGTGGTGCGCGGCCTGAGCGGCGTCATCCCCAAGGGCCGGCGCGTGGCCGTGGTGGGCCACACGGGCGCCGGCAAGAGCACCCTCATCAACCTGCTCATGCGGTTCTACGACGTGCATGAAGGCCGCATCACCGTGGACGGCGTGGACGTGCGTGACCTGAAGATCCGCAGCCTGCGGGACCTCTTCGGCCTGGTGCTCCAGGATGTCTTCGTCTTCTCCGGCACGCTGCGCGACAACATCGTGCTGGACCGGCCCATGGACGAGGCGCGCCTGGCTTCGGTGCTGGAGCAGAGTCAGCTGAAGGACCTGGTGGGCCGCCTGCCCCAGGGTCTGGACACTCAGGTGGGCGAGCGCGGCCAGAAGCTCAGCGCCGGCGAGCGGCAGCTGCTGGCCTTCGCGCGGATGCTCTACCTGGAGCCCGCCGTGCTGCTGCTGGACGAGGCCACCGCCAACATCGACTCCGAGACCGAAGCCAAGATCCAGAACGTCATCGAGCATGTGAGCCACCGCCTCACCACCTTCACCATCGCCCACCGGCTGTCCACCATCCGTGATGCCGACGAGATCTGGGTCATGGACCAGGGTGCCCTCGTGGAGCGCGGCAACCATGACGCCCTCATCGCCCAGGACGGCGTGTACGCCAAGCTGGTGCGGCTGCAGTTCGCGGAGGGCGAGGCAGCCTGAAGGGTTGGGTCCGGGGTCGAAGGGGCTTTCTGTAGACTGAGGTCCCATGCTTCCCCTCCCGCCCCTCTACCCGATCACCGACGCCACGCGCCCGGAAGCCCTGTCCGCGCAGGTTCGCCGGCTGGGTGAGGCGGGCTTCCCGCTGGTGCAGTTCCGGGGCAAGCCCCTGGATGCCAAGGCCCAGTGGACGGAACTCCGGGCCGCCTTGGCCGACGCGGCGGCGAACGGCGGATGGCCCTTCATCTGCGTGAATGACCGGACGGATCTGGCGATGCTCGCGGCCCGGGAGGGGCTGGCGCCCTGGGGCCTGCACCTGGGCCAGGAGGACCTGCCAGCTTCCGAAGCGATCGGGCTCCCGGGCCTGGGCGCCTGCCATGTGGGCGCCTCCACCCACGCCCCCGCGGAATGGGAGGCCGTGGATCCGGCCTGTGATCACGCGGGAGTGGGCCCCTTCCGGGGCACGGCCACCAAGTCCGACCACGCCGCGCCCATCGGTCTGGAAGGACTGCGGGCAGGCTGTGCGGCGCTGCGGGCCAGGCATCTGGCCCCCGTCGCCATCGGGGGCCTCGGCCTCGCGGACGCCGCCCCCTGCTTCGAGGCCGGAGCGGAGGCCCTCGCGATGGTGGGCGAAGTCCACCAGTCCACCGATCCCGCGACCCTCGGCTGGGAGGTCCAGCGGCAACGGTGGCGCGTCCGGCCACCCTTCCGCCCTGGCCAGGGCATCGTGCTCCTGGGGGGCAGCGGCGCGGGCAAGAGCACCCTCGGCCGGATCCTCGCCCAGCGGCTGGGCCTGCCCTTCCACGACCTGGACGATCGCATCGAGGCGGACCAGGGCGTTCCCGTGAGTGTGATCTTCGCCGAACGGGGCGAAGCGGCCTTCCGAACCCTGGAGACCAGCCACCTGTCCCCCCTGCTGGCCACCCCCGCCGTGGTGGCCCTGGGCGGCGGCGCCTGGGAGGCCCCGGCCAACCGGGACCTCGTGGCCGTCGCCGGATTTTCCCCTCTCTGGCTGGCCGAGCCTCCGGTCCGGGCCTGGGGGCGGGTGGGCCACGATCCCCGCCGCCCCCTGGCCCAGGGCCGGAGCGCCTTCATGGCCCGGTGCGCGGCCCGGGCCGCGGCCTGGTCCCTTGCGCCCACCCTGCTGCCCTTTGGCCGGGGTCCGGAGGATCTTGTCTCCGCCCTAGTGGCGGCTTGGTAGACTGGAGTTCCTCCCCAGGAATATCCCAGTGGATTTGATCCTCTCCGACCTGCACTCGAACCTGCACGCGCTCCGTGCGGTGCTGCGGTTCGTGCGGCGGCGGGCCATCCACCGCTTCGTGCTCCTGGGCGACCTGGTCGGCTATGGGGCCCACCCCAACCAGCTGCTGGACAAGGTGCGGGAGCTGCGGCCCCGGTTCATGGTCCGGGGCAACCACGACAAGGTCTGCGCCGGGCTCGAACCCTATGACGCCTTCAGCCTGCCCGCCCGGCAGGCGGCGGACTGGACCCGGGAGAAGCTTCGCCAGGACAACTGGCGCTTCCTGGCCGACCTGCCGGTGGGACCGCTGTGGGTGGGCGAGGACTACCAGATCGCCCACGGGTCGCCGGTGGATGAAGACGCCTACCTGCTTCACATGCGCGAGATCGGCCAGGCCTTCGACGCCTTCGAGGGACCCCTCTGCTTCTTCGGCCACACCCACCTGCCGGGCTGCTTCGAATTGGACGAGGCGCAGGGCCGGCTGAATTGGATCTGCCTCCAGCCCGGCGACTGGTTCCAGATGCAACCCCACTGCCGGTACCTGGCGAATCCGGGTTCCGTGGGCCAGCCCAGGGACCGCGATCCCCGAGTCTCCTTCATGACATACGACCCCAAGCGGCGGCGAGTGCGCCTCCACCGCCTGGATTACGATGTGCATGGCGCCGCCAAGGCCATCCTGGCTGCCGGGCTCCATTCGAACCTGGCAGACAGACTGAGCCAAGGCATTTGAAAGGCACCACCCCATGGGACATTCCTCCTTGTCGGCCCCCGTCCTGGAACAGTTCCTCATCCAGGCCCGTCTCACCAAGGCGGTGGTGAGCCTCCGGCTCCAGGGCGCCAGTTCCAGGCTGCTGGGTGATCTCCGCATCCACAGCTTCCGTCCCGGCTCGACGCTCGAGCTATCCGGCCTCCACGCCCGGGACGCCATGCCTGCCGAAGGCACACCCGTCACCCTCACCGTGCTGCTGGGGGAGGAAGTGCTGACCCTGGAGTCCATCCTCCTCCCGCATCTTCAGGACGGAGCCGGAGACACCCTCCTATGCCTCGACTGGCCCCATGAACCCGCCCAGCTGCACCGCCGCCGCGACATGCGCGTCGCCGCCCCGGAGCAGGCGCCCCTGAAAGTCCGCGTGGGCCTGGGCGGACAGGTTCTCGACGCCCTGCTGGTGAACCTCACGGAAACCGGGGTCGGCCTCGCCCTGGAGGAGGTCCTGATGGTGGACCTCCACGCTCCGGTGGACATCGATGCGGTGCTGCCCGATGGCTCGATCCTCCACTGCCCCGGTGAAGTACGGCACCTGGCCTATCTCGAGGGCCAGGACTATCCCACCCGCCTGGGCGTGGTCCTGAATCCCACCCCCGGCATGGACCTCGAGCCGATCCACCGCTTCATCCAAGCGCGACGGACCGACCGGTCCGAGGGGTTCCGGCAAGGGTAGCCGACCGCCGGATCGCGGAGTGGCCTGCGGGGCAGGCCACGGAGCGAGGATCCGGCGAGGAGGCTATGCCACGAGACCGCCGGATCGCGGAGTGGCCCGCGGGGCAGGCCACGGAGCGAGGGTCCGGCGAGGAGGCTATGCCACGAGACCGCCTCTGGATCAGCCCTTGCGGAGGCTGACGATCGCCCCGCCCGCGCCCAGGGCCAGCATGATCACCGCCTGGACCAGGGTCTTGTAGGAGACCTCCGCCCCGGAGACCGCCGACCAGACGAACAGGACTCCCGCGGCCAGCAGCAGGACATAGATCCCCAGCATGATCTTCCGGGCCTTCTCGTTGGTGGCCGGCGTGTCCGCGGCGAAGAAGCGGTCGTAGAGGATGAGCCCCACGGCCGCCAGGATGTTCAGGCTCACGAAGAGCAGCCAGAAGAGGCGGGCGGCGGCGGGACCGCCGGGCTGGCCCACCAGGGGTTTCAGCATGGAGCCGTAGAGCATGCCTCCCAGGCTGGAGCCGATGAGGCTGCCGATGACGCCGTAGAGGAAGGCGTAGCCCATGTAGACGGCCTTCTTGTCCGCCGGAGCCACCAGGCCCACATAGCTGTAGTACTTCGGGTGGGCCGTCATCTCGCCGATGGAGAACACCGAGATGCCCAGGATGAACACCCAGACGTTGGTGGAGGCCGCCAGGCACAGGAACCCGAGGGTGCCGATGACGATGCCCGACACCATGGTGGGCAGCGGCCGGATCTTCTTCACAATGCGGCTCACGAGGACCTGCAGCAGGATGATGGTCCCGCCGTTGACCACGGTGACGTGCTCGGCGTCGAACTTGAGCGGCACGCCGAAGGACGCGAAGAACCGGTTCACGGGCGTGGCATCCACGAAGTCGCGCAGGTACCAGAGCACGGAGCCGAAGTTCTGGAAGTAGAGGATCCAGAAGCCGGAGTACACCACGATCATCAGCATGAAGCGGGCGTCGCCCAGCACCAGGGCGGCGCCATGGGCCACCTCGCGCAGGCTCTTGGTGTTCTCGGGCTTCGGCGGATCCTTGAAGAGGAAGACTGTGGGAATCAGCATGGCCGCGCAATAGAGGGCCGAGGCGATGAAGACGTAGCGCCAGGAGAAGCCCTTCAGCACGCTCACGACGAGGGGCGCCAGGAAGGCCCCGATGTTGATCATCCAGTAGTAGATGCCGAAGCCGAACCCGGAGTTCTCCTCCGTGGTGGTGCGGGCGAGGGTGCCGGAGATGATGGGCTTGAAGAGGCCCGCCCCGGTGGCCATGACGAGGAGCCCCGCGAACACGGCCCCGTAGGAGGTGACATTCCCGGCGATGAAATAGCCCGCCGTGAGGATCGAGAAGGCGAAGAGGAGCATGCGCCGGTAGCCGTAGCGGTCCGCCAGGGCCCCGCCCGCGATGGGGATGACATAGGTGAACGCGTAGATCAGGCTCTGGAGGAAGCCGACGGACTGTTCCGTGAAGCCCAGACCGCCCTTCACGACTTCGTTCGTGAGGTAGACCGCGAGCACCGAGTTGAGGCCGTAATAGGCCGCCCGCTCGAAGAGCTCCATGACGTTCGCCAGCCAGAAGACGGGCGGGAAGGAGCGCAGGATTCCGGCAGGGCGTTGGGTCGGCATCCGGGGATTATACGGGACCTGCGGGTTTTCTAGCCTCCGCCCCGCTGGAATCCACGATGGAAGCGGGTCAGGAAGGCCTCCGCCTCCCCCTCCGCGTAGCCTTGGAGATGGATCTCGACACGGTGCCGGGGCAGGACCACGCGACCCACATGAAGATCCGGCAGAGGGACGAGCCGGATCCGCCAGCGCCGGGGGCCATCCCGCCCCTCGAACCCATCCCCCTCGCCAGGTCCCCCAAAGGACCCTACGGCCCCCGGCAGGAGGCGCAGGAACTCCTCCCGGGAGAGGGTCATCTCCAACGTCAGGCGGTGCTCCATCAGCCGCCGGCCACGGGAGGCCAGATGGCCAGGGCCTGGCCTTCGGAGAGCACCCGGGAACCCCATTCCGACGCCGCCACCCAGACTCCGTCCACCAGGACGATGGCGCACTGGCCGGGGGGAACACCCTGGTGGCGGATCACATCGGCCACGGTGGCGCCCGGGGCCACCTCCAGGTCGATGCGGTGGCGGGAGCGGGCCTCGGGTGGCAGGTGGACCTCGAGGGAGGCGAACAGCTTGAAGGTGATCTTCATGCCACGCGATGCGCCGCTGCGAGATAGGCTTCCATGATCCGGGTGGGATCCTCCAGGAGTCGCTGCTTCCATTTGCCCAGCCGCACCCGGCCCTCGATGAGGCCCCGGAAGGCGCCCACGTGATCGGCGAAGCCCACGCAGTTCGCTCCCACCAGGCGGTCCCCCTCGAACTGGAGGTTCAGGTAGCGGTAGCGGGCCTCGTCGAGGACTTCGGTGGACTCCCCCTGGGGCACGCCCTGCCACTCCCCGAAGGAGGATGAGACCAGGCCGAGCGTGGTGAGCACGTTGAAGACGAAGCTTCCCCGGAACTGGGCGGGCTGCCCCGCCATGTTCAGCGCCGCGATGCGGCCCTGCTCCACGGCATTGGGCTGGATGGCGTTGAGTTGCCGGCGGCCCGTGAGGCAGTCCGTGGCCTCGGCGACGTCCCCGGCGGCGTAGATGCCGGCGACGCTGGTCTGCATGGTGGGATCCACCAGGATACCGCGGTCCACATCGATGCCGCTGCCCGCCAGGAAGTCGAGGTTGGGATCCACGCCTACCGCGCTGAGATAGAGGTCCGCCGGCAAGGTCCGCCCTTCCGGTAGGGCCACCCGGAGGGCGCCGCCCTCGGCCGTGATGCCGAGGGGCTGGGTGTGGGTGAGGATCTTTACGCCCTTGGCCTCGCACCATCTGCGGATCATGCCGCTGGCGGTGGGGTTCATCATGCGGCGCACCATGTAGCCGCTGCGGACGAGGATGGTGAGGTCCACGCCGCGGGACAGCAGGCCCTCCATGATGATGCAGCCCACGAAGCCCGCGCCCATCTGGACGATGCGGGTGCCGGGCCGGGCCTTGGCGAGGAGGGTCCGGGCATCTTCGAGGGTCCAGCAGCTGTGGACGCCGGGCAGGTCCATGCCCGGGATCGTCTCGAGGCTGGGGTGCGAGCCGGTGGCGATGAGCAGGCGGTCGAAGGGCAGGCTGCGCCCGTTGCCCAGGTCCACGGTGCGGTTGGCGGTGTCGATGGCCCGGGCCCGGGCCTGCACCAGCTGGATGCGCAGGCGGTCGTAGTGGTCGGCATCCTTCCGGATGTGGGTGCCAGCCTCCTCGATCTCCCCCTTCAGCAGGTAGGGGATGGCCATGCGGGCATAGGGCAGCTCGCCCTCGCCGCAGAGCAGGGTGATCTCCGCGGCGGGGGCGACCTTGCGCAGGGTCTCCGCAGCGATGACGCCGGCGGGCCCGCTTCCGATGATGAGGTGTCTCATGAGAGACCTGCGCTCGTTCACACGCCGAGGCGCTTGCGCGTCTCGGTGGTGGGAACGCCTTCCGGTGTCCAGCCACGCAACTGGTAGTACTCGGGCAGCATGACGCCGAGCTTGGACACGGCGCCCTTCTGCGGGCCGGTCTTGGCGGGTTCCTTCATCAGGCGCGGTGGGAGGTTGTCGTCCTTGGCCGTGAAGCCGGCGGCGAGGTTGAACTCCCGCTCCAGGTTCCAGATGCGCTCGCCGACCAGCAGGAGCCGTTCCTCGGACCAGTCGCCCTCGCAGGCGGCCTGGATCTGCGGCTGGATGTCCGACAGGCCCCAGGCGAAGGTGGTGAAGAGGCAGATGCCGGCGGAATCCACCACGGCGGTGAGATCCTGGAAGGCCTTCAGCATGGCGGGCTTCCCTTCGGTGGCCTGGGGCTCCATCTTCACGGGGATGCCCAGGACCTCGGGCGACACCATGTAGCCGCGCAGGTGGCAGGCGCCCCGGTTGTTGGTGGCGTAGGCCAGACCCATGCCCTGCAGGGCGCGCCCGTCGTAGGCCGGAAACTCCTGGCTCTTGACGGTCATGGACAGTTCCGGGTGCCCGTACTTCGTGCAGAGCCGCTTGGAGCCCAGGCCCATGATCTTGCCGAAGCCCTCGCCCTTGGCCGTCAGCTCCGCCAGCTTGACCATGGCCTCCGTGGAGCCGAAGGGCAGCTTGAATCCCACCTCCTTCTCGGTGAGGACGCCCATCTCGTAGAGCTCCATGGCCGCACCCACGGTGGCCCCGAAGGTGATGGGATCGAAGCCGTCCTCGTTGCAGAGGAAGTTGGCGTAGGTGAGGGCTTCCAGGTCGTTCACGCCGTTCGCGGCGCCCAGGGCCCAGGCGGCCTCGTACTCCACACCGCCGGAGGCGCCGTGGTACTGGGGCTTGTCCTTGACGCTGAAGTGGCCGGGATCCATGCGGGAGATGCGGCCGCAGGCGATGGTGCAGCCGAAGCAGGCGCCGTTGGTGACGAGATTGGCCTTGCCGTCCGTGGGCCGCTTCTCGTGCATGGCCTCGCCGGAGATGTCATGGGCGCCTTCGAACTGCACGTCCCGATGGTTGCGCGTGGGCAGCGCCCCCAGCTCGTTGATGACGTTCATGAGCACCTGGGTGCCGTAGGTCGGGAGCCCCTGCCCGGTCACGCCGTTGGCCGCCAGCACCTTCTTGCCGGCCTCGGTGGCGGCGAAGAAGGCCTCCGGGTCAGCCAGGTGGTAGGCGTCAGTGCGGGTGCCGCGCACAGCCACGGCCTTGAGGTTCTTGGACCCCATGACGGCGCCCACGCCGGAGCGGCCGGCGGCGCGGTGCAGGTCGTTCACGATGGCCGCGTAGAGTACGCGGTTCTCGCCCGCCCGGCCGATGGAGGCCACGCGGATCTGGGGGTCCTGGTGCTGGGTCTTGATGATTTCCTCGGTCTCCCAGACCGTCTTGCCCCAGAGGTGGGAGGCGTCCACCAGCTCGGCCTTGCCGTCGTTGATCAGGAGGTAGACCGGTTTGGGCGAGGCCCCTTCGAAGATCACCATGTCCCAGCCCGCGAACTTCATCTCGGCGCCGAAGTAGCCGCCGGAGTTCGAGCAGGCGATGGCGCCCGTGAGCGGTCCCTTGGTGACCACCGAATAGCGGCCGCCCGTGGCGGCCATGGTGCCTGTGAGCGGGCCCGTCACGAAGATGAGCTTGTTCTTGGGGGAAAAGGGATCGATCTTCGGGTCGATCTCAGACACGAGGTACTTGGTGGCGAGGCCCCGCTGGCCCAGGTAGTCCTGGGCCCACTGCAGGTTCAGCGGCTCCGTGGTGCAGGTGCCGGCCTCGAGGTTCACGCGGAGAACGTTCTTGGTCCATGCCATGGCAGTCGCTCCTCACACTGTCGCCGGGTTGGTGTCGGTCTTGCCGGCCCACTGGCGCATCCTGCCGAGGCCCGTCCAGTCGGCGTCCACATAGGTGATGGCGCCGGTCGGGCAGGCCTTGGCACAGGCCGGCTCGCCGCCGCAGAGGTCGCACTTCTGCACCTTCCCCGACGAGGCCACGTAGTTGATGGTGCCGAAGGGGCAGGCGATCGTGCAGACCTTGCAACCCACGCAGGTGGGCTCCAGCACGATCTTCGCGCCGGTGACCGGGTCCAGGCGGATGGCGTCCACCGGGCAGGCCGTCATGCACCAGGCCTCGTCGCACTGCGTGCAGGTGTAGGGCACGAAGCGGCCTTCGTGGTGGAACGTGAACACCTTGATCCGCGACTTGGCGATGGTGAAGCTCCGATGGTTCTCCCAGGCGCAGGCCATCTCGCATTGCAGGCAGCCCGTGCACTTGTTGGGATCGATGTGGAGGGACTTCTGCATGGCGATACCTCCTATGTGATGGGACTGTCTGGAATGGATCGCGATGATCATAGATCGGATAACGCCAGGCAGAATCCCTTTTTCATGCAGGGAGGTGCGGCCTGTCCGGAGGCAGGAATGACGGGCGTTCCCGGGATGGTCGCGGCAAACAAGAACAAGAGACTCTGTCTCGTTATTACCCAACTATCGCGACGGGTCCGGACCCGTTTCCTGTCCGAATCCAGAGCGGACACCTCTGGGTCGGGTCCCAGTCTCCGGGAGTCATGCCTTGTGGGAGGGGCCATTCGCGGGTGCAATGGAAGCTTCGAGGAATCAGCATGAAAGCCATTTCCCTCCGCGTGGACGTCGACACCCTGGAAGGCTCGGTCACGGGCATCCCCACCCTGCTGCGCCTGCTGGACAAGCACCAGATGCGGGCCAGCTTCTACTTCAGCTTCGGTCCCGACAACAGCGGCAAAGCCATCCGGCGCATCTTCCGCAAGGGTTTCCTGGCCAAGATGCGGCGCACCAACGCCACCAAGCTCTACGGCTTCAAGACCATGATGTACGGCGTGCTCATCCCTGCGCCCATCATCTGGAAGCGGGCCGCCGCCGAGATGCAGGCCGCGAAGGCGGCCGGCCATGAGGTGGGCATCCACGCCTGGGACCATGTGCAGTACCACGACCTGCTGGACCGCAAGTCGCGCCGGTGGCTGTCGGACTGGTACGCGAATGCCCACGAGGCCTTCGGCACGGTCTTCGGCGAGAAGCCCCTGGGCGCCGTGAGCCCCGCCTGGCGCTGCAACGACACCACGCTGGAGCTCCAGGAGGCCTACGGCCTAGCCTATGCCGGCGACTGCCGGGGCCTCGCGCCCTTCTACCCCGTCGTGAAGGGGCGCGCGCTCAGCACCCTCCAGATCCCCACCACCCTGCCCACCCTGGACGAGCTGCTGGGCCTGGACGGCCGCACGCCGGACCAGGTGAACCGCGAGGTCTGGGACCTGGTGCGCGAGGACGCACTGAACGTGTACGCCCTGCACACAGAGGTCGAAGGTGGCGCCCTCTTCGAGACCTTCGACGCCTTCCTCGGCGGCCTGCGCGAGCGCGGCGTCCTGGCCCGCACCCACGCCGATTGGCTGCCGGAGCTCAAGGCCGCCAACCCGCCGGCCAAGGCCGTCTCCCGCCGGGAGATCCCGGGCCGGGCGGGCTGGGTGAGCTGGGAAGGCGACTAGGCTACTTGAGGTTCCGGAGCAGCGAATCCTCGGTGGTGGCGAACTTCCGCAGGATGTTCGAAATCAGCTCTATGACCTTGGCCCGCTTGTCCATGGCCTGCTGGAGCTGCAGTTGCTGCATCTCGCTCATCTCGGACAGGTCGTCCAGGTTGCCCTTGGTCCTGGCCAGTTCCGCCTCGACCTGGGCGGCCGTCAGATCCTGGCGCGGCGCCGGCGGATGGATCAGGTCCGGAGCCAGCCTGGGCAGCTCCAGGTTCAAGACCGGAGTCCTCGTCACGCTCCGCGGCACCTTGGACGCCACCCGGAGCAGCCCGGGCGCCACCGCCACGCCAGGCGTGGCCTGCCGCATCGGCGCCTGGAGCCGCCGTTCCTGTTCCTGCAGGCGCTGGGCCTGGTCGCGCTGGGCCTGTTTGGCTTGATTGATCTGCTCCATGGCCGCCAGCGCATCCCGAAGGTCCTGCTCCGCCGAACGGGAGGTTTCCATCAGGACCATGGCCACCAACGCCTCGATATCGGGACTCGCGGCCCCCGCGAACTGGCCCCTGACCGCGTTCTGGGCGACGGTGCGGAGGTCCGCGGCGGGCGTGCGCATGGCGCGCAGCACCTCGGTCCGGACCAGATCGTAGCGGAGTCGGGCCGGGCCCGGAATGCGGGCCGCCAGCCGCTGGCTCCGTCCGGCGACGTCGGGGGGCACCTCCGGGAGTTTCGGGACGGGGAGCAGCTTCACCTGGATCGCCGGGGATCGCTCCGGGGGCGCAGCCTGCACGCCCACGGGCGGAACGGCGGAAGCCGGGGTGCGGACCGCCGCAGGAAGGCCCACAGCGGGTCGGCCGGCGGGATGCGCCGTCATGGCGGTGAAGGTGACCGCCTTCGGCTGGGTGGCGCGGCCGGCGCGATCCACCACCACGATCGACAGCTGCCCCGGCGTGGAGCGGCGGTACTTCGCGGGGATGGTGACGCGGAAGACGTTGTCGCTTCCCGTGGAGGTCCAGTTGGGCGTCATCTCGTATCCCACGGCCGCGTCCTCACCGGGCACTGGAGCCGCGGCGTCGCCATTGAAGATGACCTGGCAGGCCCCGCTGGCGAAGGTCCCGTAGATGCGCAGGCGGTAGTCCTGGCCCGGCGCCCCCAGCGTGAAGTCCGCCGGCACGAGGCGGCTGATGACGGACGGAGCCGACGGCGAAGATGCGGGAGTGGGCTTCGTGGCGCCCGCAGGGGCCACATCGATGGTCTTGATGGCCGACCAGGAGCTGCTCATGCTGCCGGAGCCGACGGGATCCGCGGCTCCGGTGGCCGTCAGCGAGACCCAGAGCTTCACCTGGAGGTGGCTCCCGGGCTCGCTGAGGTAGCGGGCCGGATCGATGCCGAGGCTGAGCCCGCTCGTGGAGGTGCCGCCATACATCTGGCAGCCGTTCGCGGCGGTGGCGGGAACCCAGGGGGTCGCCTGATCTCCGTGGGGGGAGACTCCCCGGATGAAGATGTGCTGATAGCCCCCATCCGGGCCCGCAGGATGGCTGTAGCCATCGTTGGGGGCGAGATTCTCCCCGTAGAGCGTGATGACCACGCGGCCGCTGGCATCCAGCCAGCCAGGGCTGCCTGGATAGACCATCTGGGGGTCGGCGCGGACCAGGATGGGGGTCGGCAGACCCTGCGCCTGGGCCGGCACCCCGGCGGCAAGGGCCACGATGGATGCAGCGACGGCGGAGCCTCTCAAGGCCTGGGTCATGGTTCCTCCGGGGAAGACGGGATGGGCAAGAATCACCCTCGATGGTCAAGGGAACCCCTGGGTTTGTCCACACTCCGCCATGGCGATCTACCCTCGCGTGACGAGGCCACCCGCGCTAGGCTGGGCTGAAAATGGGAGCTGTCCATGCGCTTTCCGATCAGGCCGTCCGCCGGCCTTCCCGTCCTTCTCCTCGTGTTGCCGCCTGCGCTTCACGGCCAGGCCAACCCCGGCGCCGACCGCCTCCAGAGGGTGGAGAGCGGCGTCAAGAGCCTCAACTGGGAACTCGATGCGGTGCGGAAGGCCGCGGATGACCAGCTCTGGTTCCAGCGCCTCTCGGACGTGGCAGTGGTGGACAAGGTGACCTACACCGGCCCGCCGAACCCGAAGGGCGAGGAGACCTACGGCATCAAGAACGCGCGGCACCCGCTGAAGATCCAGCAGTATGTCTTCGTGCCCCGCAAGGCCGAGAAGGGACGGAAGCTGCCCCTCATCGTCCTGCCGCATGGCGGCGTCCACGGCGATTTCGGCACCTACCACGTGCACATCGTGCGGGAGATGATCGAGCGCGGCTACATCGTGATCGCGCCGGACTACCGGGGCTCCACGGGCTACGGCAAGGGCTTCTACGAGGCCATCGACTATGGCGGCCTGGAAATCGACGACGTGGTGGCGGGCCGGGACTGGGCCGTGGAGCATCTGCCCGTGGATCCGAAGCGCTGCGCCATCGTGGGCTGGAGCCACGGCGGCCTCATCGCCCTCATGGCCGTCTTCGACCATCCGGAGAAGTTCGCCGTGTCCTATGCCGGCGTGCCCGTGTCCGACCTCATCACGCGCCTGGGCTACCTGGGCCAGGACTACGTCGCCGAGTTCTCCGCCAAGTTCCACATCGGCAAGGAGCCCAAGGATGCCGTGGACGAATACCGGCACCGGAGCCCCGTATGGAACGTCCAGAAACTCCGCACCCCCCTGCTCATCCACACCAACACCAATGACCGAGACGTGAATGTGGTGGAGGTCGAACAGCTCATCAACGCCCTCAAGGCCGCCGGGAAGACCTTCGACTACAAGATCTACCAGGACGCCCCCGGCGGCCACAGCTTCAACCGCATCGACACCACCCTGGCCCAGGAGTCCCGCAGGGAGATCTACGCGTTTCTCGAGAAGCACCTGAAGTAGGGCTCTCGGTTATCGGCTATCAGCTGGAGCAAAGAAGAAGCCCGGCTTCGCCGGGCTTCTTCTCGGGGGTCCGGGGGCGTGCGCGTCAGCGCGGACCCCCCGGAGAACATTAGGCGTGCTGCTTGAGCTTGTCCTTGCCGCCGAACCACTGGTCCCAGTACACCACCACGGGGCTGGCGATGTAGATGGACGAGTAGGTGCCAGTGATGACGCCGATGACCAGCGGGAAGGCCAGGTCATGGAGGGCCGGGCCGCCGAAGAGCCAGAGGCAGACCGACACGAACAGCACGGACAGGGAGGTGAGGATCGTCCGGCCGAGGGTCTGGTTGATGGAGTCATTCACCAGCTTGGTCACTGTGGCGCGGCGGTACTCCGGCCGGTGGCTGTTCTCCCGGATTCGATCGAACACCACGATGGTGTCCGCCATGGAGTAGCCCATGAGGGTGAGGAAGCTGGCCACCACGGGCACATTGAACTCATAGCCGAAGGCCGCGAAGAGGGCCAAGGCCATGAGCATGTCGTGGATCAGGGACACGATGCCGCCCACGGCGTAACTCGCCGTGAACCGGAACATCACATAGACCAGGATGGCGCCAAGCGCCCAGGCCACGGCCGTGAGGGTCTTACGCGTCCACTCGCCGGAGATGCTGGGGGAGAAGCTCTCGTCCTTGAGGATGCCCACGGAACCCAGGCGGTAGTTCTTCTGGACCGTGTCCTTCACCGCTTGCGGCAGGTCCTGCGGGAGCTCTCCGAAATTCTGGTAGAGGCCCGAGGGCAGCCGGTCGCGGCCGGCAATGATCTTCTCCGCGAAGGGGGTGTAGGTGGCCTGCAGCGCCGTTTCATCCCCACCGATGCCGGCGGGATTGGCCTTCACCAGCGTGTCCGTCAGCGTCTTGGAGCCTTCGAGGTTGATGGCCGGGAGCGGGTTGCTCGCGCCTTCGGGGTCCATCTGCTTGAAGATGGCGCGAAGGGCGTTGGCCTGGATGGTGCTGTCCTTCTGATCCGCATCCTTCCGGGCTTTCACCTTCACGGAGAAGTCGCGGATCGTCTTGTCGGCATTCTCGTAGGCCACGACGGAGGCGTCCGTGTAGCCGTTCCTGGCCAGGGCGGCCCGGATGGTTTCGGGCTCCATGGCGCCGCGGAACCGCACCGTCATGTCGTTGCCGCCCACGAACTGCATGCCCAGGTGGATGCGGTTGCTGTGGGTGAGATTCCAGGGCCGCACATAGAGGAGCGAGATCAGGATGATGCCCCAGCTGATGGCGATGGCCGTGCCCTTGTACTTCATGAAGTCGTAGGACGAGCCCTTGAAGAACGTGTGGGTGCCCACGGAGAGCGTCTTGGTGCCCGGATGGTGCTCCAGCACCCAGTCGTAGATGTAGCGGCTGATGTAGATGCTGGTGAACAGCGAGGCCACGACGCCCACGGTGAGGGTCACGGCGAAGCCCTTCACGGGGCCCGTGCCGAAGATGAAGAGCAGCAGGGCCGCGAAGAGCTGGGTCACGTGGCTGTCCACGATGGTCCAGAACACCCGGTCGAAGCCCGCGTCGATGGCGCCGGGCACACTCTTGCCCAGGCCCAGTTCCTCCTTGATGCGCTCGAAGATGAGGATGTTGGCGTCCACGGCCATGCCCAGGGTGAGCACGAACCCGGCGATGCCCGGCAGGGTCAGCGTGGCCCGGAAGGAGCCCAGGAGGCCCATCATCACGATCACGTTCACGGTGAGGGCCACGATCGCGTTCGCACCGGACCAGTGGTAGAAGATCACCATGAACCCGATGATGGCGGCGAAGCCGATGACGGCCGCCCGCACGCCGGCGTGGATGGAGTCGCGCCCCAGGCCGGGACCCACAACGCGCTCCTCGAGGAACTTCATGGGGGCGCGCAGGGCGCCGCTGCGAAGCTGGCTGGCCAGGTCATCGGCCTCCTGCGCGCTGAAGCTGCCGCTGATGCGGACCGCGCCGCCGATGATCTTCTCCTTGGCGCTCAGCTCCGTGACGATCTTGCGGTCGAGCACGATGGCGATGAAGCGGTTCTCCTCGGAGGCGATGCCGGTCAGGCGGGCGAAGTCATCATCGCCCTTCTTGTTGAGGGTGAAGTTGACCTCGTTGGCCTCGGTCTGCGAGTTGGAGGCGCGGTGCGAATCGATGATGTCGGCACCATCCACGGCCACGCGGCTTTCCAGCAGCACCCAGCGGCTGATCTTCTCTTCACCGGGCTTGGCCTTCACCACGGCCTGGCCCGTCCGACGGGCCTGGCGCTCGCTCTCGATCTCGGGCAGCAGTTCGAACTCAGAGGGGATCTGTCCCTTGTAGGCGGCCAGGGCCTCTTCCTTGGAGTTGAAGTAGAGCTGGGGCGCCTTGGCCAGCAGGCGCTGCTCCAGGTGACCCGGCGTGGCCAGCAGCTTCTTGATGCGCTCGCGGTCGCCCTCCTCGATGCCGGGGATCTCGACCACGATGCGGTTGCCTTCGGCGCCGCTGGCGGTGATCTCGGGTTCCAGCACGTTCGCGGGGTCGATATCGCGGATGCGCTTCTCGATGACCTCCAGAGCCCGCTTGTTGGCGTCATCCTTGAGCTGCTTCTGGTAGGAGTCCTTCTGACTGAGCCGGAAGACATCCCCCTCAGCCGCGAAGGTGTAGCCGGAGAAGAAATCCTTGGCGACCTTCTCCACCGTGGCCTTCTGGTCGGCGCCCACGCCCTCCACCCGGAGGGCATCGCCGTCCAGGCTGACCATGGCGCCCGGAAGGCCCTTCTCCTTGAGGCGGGCCGCGAGGCGGTCCTTGCTGTCGCGCAGGTCGGCCGCGAGGGCCTCCTGGCCCTGGACTTCCAGCTCGAAGTGGACGCCGCCCCGGAGGTCGAGACCCAGTTTCACCTTGGACAGGGGCGTGAAGAAGTAGCCGCAGCCGAACAGCACGGCGAGGACGATGGCGAGGCGCCAGAGGCTCCGTTTGGTCACGGGGCGCTCCTAACAAAAGGCGGGCCGGCTGGAGCCGGCCCGGCAGGTCGGGAAGATCAGTTCTGGGATTCGGGTTCGTTGGCCAGGGCCGCCACAGCCGCCCGCCGGGCCTTGACCACCGAGCCGCCGAGCTTGAGCCAGATGTGCTTGTCCTCGACGCGGTCGATGGTGGCGTAGAGGCCGGAGGTCAGCACGACCTCGTCGCCGGCCTTCAGCTTCGACAGGCGGGCCTCCATCTCCTTGCGGGCCTTGCTCTGGGGCCGGATGAGGAGGAAGTAGAACATCAGGGCCATGCCGCCGATGAACACGAACTGGATCCACGCCGGACCACCGGTCGCGGGCTGCTGAAGAAGGGCGTACATCATCATCTAGGGCTCCTCGGTCTGCCATCGGGCGCGCGCGGTCTGGGCGAACGCCGGAAAGCGGTTTTCCAGCAGGGCCTGCCGCGCAGCGCGGGTGAGCCCCACAGTGTAGCTCAGGTTGTGGATCGTGTTCAGCGTGAAGCCCAGCAACTCGCCGCAACGGAAGAGATGGTGCAGGTAGGCCCGGCTGAAGGTCCGGCAGGTGTAGCAGGCGCAATCCGGGTCCAGGGGCAGGTCCGCCTCCCGGTGCCGGGCATTCTTGAGGTTCAGCTTGCCCCGGCTGGTCAGGATCCGGCCGTGCCTGGCTTCGCGGCTGGGCAGGACGCAGTCGAAGAGGTCCACCCCCTGCTCGATGCCGAAGAGCAGGTCCTCCGGCGTGCCCACGCCCATGAGGTAGCGGGGCCGGTCCGCCGGCAGCTCCCGCACGAACTCCGCCAGCACCGCGTTCATCTCCGGCTTGGGCTCGCCCACGCTGAGGCCGCCCACGGCGAAGCCCTGGAAGGGCGTCTTCGCGTCCTGGTCCAGGGCCTCCGCCAGGTGGCGCCGGCGCAGGTCCAGGTGGGTGCCCCCCTGGTTGATGGCGAAGAGGCCCTGGTGGGGCTGGAGGGGCACGGCCCGGCTCCGGGCCAGCCAGCGGGTGGTGCGGGCCATGCTGAGTTCCAGCTTGGACCGCTCCATCCGCCCCGGCGGGCACTCATCCAGGGCCATGCAGATGTCCGAGCCCAGGTTCCGCTGGATCTCCAGGCTGCGCTCCGGCGACAGGAACTGGGGGCTGCCGTCCAGGTGGCTCTGGAAGGTGACCCCCTCCTCGGTCATCTTTCTAAGGGATGCGAGGGAGAAAACCTGGAACCCGCCTGAATCCGTGAGGATAGGCCCATCCCAGCCCATGAACCGGTGCAGGCCGCCATGCTGGGCCACCAGGGCGTCGCCCGGACGGAGCCCCAAGTGGTATGTGTTCCCGAGAATCACCTGGGGCCCGATCTCCCGGAGCTGGGCGGGGGTGATCCCCTTCACCGTGCCCTGAGTCCCAACCGGCATGAATGCTGGTGTTTCGACTTCACCATGCGAGGTGTGGAATCTCCCGGCCCGGGCTGCCCCGGAGGACCCCCCAGACTCGTGGATGAATGAAAAATATGGACTTGTGATCTTCGGCATGGGGAGTTCCGACTTTCTTAACAAAAATTAACAATGCCACCCTTTTGAAACGCAGATGGGTGTTGCGAAACCCAGCAAAAAAACGCCGAATGCCCTGTTCATGGGGGCTTGCGCCCGTTATTCCAGCTTGACCATCCGCCCGCCCTTTGCCATCTTAGCCGTTGGGCTTGCCCCAGTTCTTTATCTCCATCTCCGTAGCCGGATCGATGTTCCCGTCGGTTCGGCTCGCTGTTTTTTCCCCTGGATCTTTCACGGGAGTCGCATGAGCAAAGATCCCAAGAAGTCAACCCCTGCAAAGCCGGCACCTCCCCAGGAGACGCTGGAGGACGCGGTATACAAGTCCTCCCTCGCCGCCGGGAATGATGCCATCAGGCGGGGCAACCCCAAGGTGACCATCCCCACGACGATTGCCATGTATGCGCTGTTCGCGCTCGTGGCCTTCCAGCTGGCGAAGCACACGGAGGCCGGCCAGAAGGTCCTGAAGACCATGGCCATCGATCTCGCCGAGCAGGCTGAGGTCGCGCCGCCCCCACCTCCCCCGCCTCCCC